>NC_019738.1:5045000-7460000 GCF_000317515.1 Allocoleopsis franciscana PCC 7113
CTGGAAGGGGTTTGAACGGACCAACTTCTCCCGTAGTTTGCCTAACCGGATTACCCTGTCACTGTTGTGGCCGGCCTTGATTATTGCCAATAAGTCTTATCGCAGGAACTTTACCAAAGCCTTAAAAGGTTAATTGGTGCAGTGACTCGTTGAGCTGGCTCGATATTGCTAGACCCTACCGATCGCGCCTTGGGAGGCTATTTTTTGGGTAATCGCCTCTGGCTGATTGGCGGTACGAGTGAAAGTGTGGCTTTAGCAGGCGCGATCGCCTCTCTGGGTCTGCCCTGTCTTGTATCTGTGACAACAGAGGCAGCTCAGAGCCTTTATCCTAAAACCCCACTGCTCAAGGTTCAAGTAGGGCGTTTGCAGATTGAGCAGTTAGATGATTTTTTACAACAGCAACAAATTGCGGCTATTCTCGACGCCTCTCATCCGTATGCCGTAGAAATTTCCCAAATGGCGACAAGGCTAGCGGCTCAGCGGAAAATCCCCTATCTGCGCTTTGAACGGCCAGTCGTTAATCCTCAAAAGGACCATTCAAGGGTCATCATGCTAGACAGCTTCGAGGCTCTTTTAGCTAGGGACTACCTTCTCCAGCAGCGAGTACTGCTCACTGTTGGTTATAAAGCCTTACCTCTGTTTCAAGGCTGGCAAGATAGGTCTACCCTATTTGCCCGGATTCTACCGGCTGTCACGTCCCTGGAAGCGGCGATTGCGGCTGGATTTACATCGGATCGGATTATTGCCATTCGTCCTCCTGTGTCCGCTGAGATAGAAAAGTCCCTCTGGCGTCACTGGGAAATTTCATTGGTTGTAACCAAGGCTTCTGGTGTGGCTGGAGGAGAAGAGATTAAGCGAACCGTTGCCGCTGAGTTGGGTATTCCACTGGTAGTTATTACCCGTCCTGTGGTTGATTATCCTCAGCAAACCAGCGATTTTTCTTTAGCCTTGGAGTTTTGTCGCACTCATCTGAGGTAGCCGCCTCGTCTGATTGGAAAAAAAAGAACCACTCAAGGCGCAGAGAGCGCGGAGGAAAACAAAAGAGAGAATTTTACTTAGTGCAAAAAGGCAGGAGGCTGGAGGCATAAGGCAAGAAAGTTTGTACAGTAAGCTTTTTAACCTTTTTCAACGGGATAGTTATTTCTGCCAGCCTGGTCTAGGTTGTTTTGAGAGTTTGAGTTAACTAACAGCAACAGGTCTTGTTTAAGCCCGATATTCTGAACAACGACGTTGATCGACAACTTCAAAAAGTTTAGTGTGATCGGACGTCCAGATGTTTTGCAACTCCTGACTAAAACCTCACTCAGAACCAGCATCGAGGTTCTCGATATTCGCATTTTGTCGCCAAATTGCTCAAAATCGATCCGGAGGTGGTGGCTCGTTTTGGAATAAAGGAATGGTAGATGCACCCTGATTAATATCCCCAGCTCTTAACAGGGCTGGGGGTTTCCTTATTTTTGTCTCTTTGCTCAAGCGTTTGCTGGGGAGCCAACAGCCAGAAATTCCTGCACCCGCTCTAAATAAACGTCCGGCTTCTCCAGCATGGGGAAGTGAGCCGTGTCAGGAATTTCAAAATACTCAACTTTTTCATTGAGCTGAGCCGCCCGACGCCCCAGCTCTGGGGGGATAATCTTGTCAAATGTACCCGCAACCAAGAGCGTTGGCACGCTGAGTTGAGCAAACTCTTGGGGCATCACCTCAGATGCATATTTGCTCACAGATGTCAACATTGTGCCCAACGCCGCTTTGTAATCCGCCTCTAAGAAATCCTCTAAAAAAGCACGGCTCACCGTCACAGGCAACGGACGGTGCAAAAATCGCGCCATGAACATCGCGCTGGCAAAAGGAATTCGCAAGAACCAACGGGGACGGAACTGAACAACGTACTTGCCAAATTTATGGAAGGCAGAGAAGGATTTCTCGTCGTATTCAAAGATGCCGCTACAGGTTAAAACCGCCCGTTCCACTCGCTCTGGATAACGGTTGAGAAAGAACACAGCAGAAGACGCCCCCATGGAGTGAGCCATGATGTAGACGCGACGTAGCTCTAGAGTATCTAGCAATGCCGCTAAATCTTCAGCGTAATCCTCCATTTCATAGAGCAACTCCTCGATTGGCTCTTGGGGTAACTTTGAGCGACCAAATCCCCTTAAATCGTAGAGCAGGCAGTCAAATTGCTCGGACAGGCTACGCGCGGTACTTTCCCAGTACCGCGCCGAACCGCCCCATCCATGAATGAAAACGATGACTGGCTTGGTTCGAGAGGCTGTCGGTTGGCGTATCCACTCGTAGTAATGCTCGACGCCACGAACGTTAATTACTGGCATATTAAACAATTTGAGTAAAACAAGTCATAGGGACGTATGACTGATACGCCCCTATCAATATCTGCTATTAAAAATTTTCCTACGCTCTGGCTCGAATCTCCTACCCTAACCTCCTCTTTTTTTAGGCGGATTCTGGTTTTGGTAGGGAAGAGGGATGTACCAATAGTTCTGCTGTGGAACGTTTTTCCACCATTTCCCGCGTAATCATGCAGCGAGTGACATCTTTACGAGAAGGCAACTCGTACATTACGTCTAGCATCAATTCTTCCACAATGCCGCGCAGTGCCCTAGCCCCCGTTTTCCGGCGGTAAGCTTCTTGCGCGATCGCCCGAATCGCATCGGGTTTAAACTCCAATTGCACACTGTCCATCTTCAGCAGTTTTTGATACTGCTTCACCAGCGCATTGCGGGGTTCGGTCAAAATTTCCATCAACGCTTCTTCATCGAGTGGGTCAACGACAGCCACCACGGGTACGCGCCCAATGAACTCTGGAATCATGCCAAACTTCACCAAATCATCCGGCTCTAAATGCCGTAGCACATCGGCTGTACGTTTTTCTTTGGACTGACCTTCTCCAGGTTGAATAAACCCGATGGATCGCTTGCCAATCCGCTGCTCAACCACCTTTTCAAGACCGACAAAAGCTCCCCCGCAAATAAACAGGATGTTGCTCGTGTCAATCTGAATGCAATCTTGATAGGGATGCTTACGACCCCCCTGGGGCGGGACATTGGCAACCGTCCCTTCTAACATTTTGAGCAAAGCTTGCTGGACGCCTTCCCCAGAAACATCTCTGGTAATGGAAGGGTTTTCACTCTTGCGAGCAATCTTGTCTATTTCATCGATATAGATAATTCCGCGCTGAGCTTCCTCGACATCGAGGTCTGCCACTTGCAGCAGCCGCAGTAAGATATTCTCGACATCTTCCCCGACATAGCCGGCTTCTGTCAGCGTCGTGGCATCGGCGACGGCAAAAGGCACATCCAATACACTCGCTAACGTCTGAGCCAGAAGGGTTTTCCCGCAACCGGTTGGCCCCATCAGGAGAATGTTGGACTTTTGCAGCTCTACCACATCCTCCAACCCTGCCTTGCCATTGCCCTTGGACTGAATAAAGCTCAGGCGCTTGTAGTGGTTATAGACGGCAACCGAGAGTACTTTCTTAGCGTCGTCTTGACCAATGACATGCTCATCTAGGTACTTTTTCAGTTCTCTGGGTTTGGGAATTTGATTCAACGAGAGACCCGAAGCACGAGCACGACGCTTCTGCGGGGGTTCTTTGGGAGGTACAGGTTGGGGAGCTGGCCCACTGGAGTCGAGCAACTCCTCATCTAGAATTTCGTTACACAGGTCAACGCATTCATCGCAGATGTAGACTCCTGGCCCTGCAATTAGCTTACGCACCTGCTCCTGAGACTTGCCGCAAAACGAACATTTTAGATGGGAGTCGTATTTAGACATATGAAGCCTCTTACTTGATAGGAGTGACAGCCGCTTCCGACTTGGGAAGATTCTGCCTGGTGATGACCTGATCGATCAAGCCATAGTCTTTCGCCTCAGCCGCTGACATAAAGAAGTCGCGCTCGGTATCTGCTTCGATTTTTTCGAGCGACTGACCCGTATGATGAGCCAGTAACTGGTTCAGCGTCCGCTTATGGTAAAGAATTTCTCTCGCTTGGATTTCAATGTCGATCGCCTGTCCCTGGGCACCCCCCAAAGGTTGGTGAATCATGATTCTGGAATTGGGCAGAGCCATCCGTTTTCCGGGCGCTCCGGCGGTCAGGAGAAATGCTCCCATGCTGGCAGCTAAGCCGAAGCATATAGTAACAACATCTGGACGAATTTGCTGCATGGTGTCATACATCGCCATCCCTGCTGTTACCGAACCACCAGGAGAGTTGATGTACAGTTGAATGTCCTTTTCGGGGTCTTCGGCATCTAAAAACAGGAGTTGGGCAATAATGGAGTCAGCGACAGTATCGTCTACCTGCGTCCCCAAAAATATGATGCGCTCTCTTAAGAGCCGTGAGTAGATGTCAAAAGCCCGTTCCCCGATACCGGACTGCTCTACCACCATCGGGACGACGTTGCTAGGGCTAAGGGAGCCAATGTCAAAGGAACTTAAGCTCGTGAACTGGTAGCCGTTGGACTGAGATTGCAGCATAGAACAGACGTTAAAGCATTTTAGTTAGCCGTGGTGCTATCTCACCCCTGCATAAAAGGGGGAATATCACAACTATTCTTCTAGTGTTCATTATGCCTCAATTGCCAGAGGACTGACGGTCTGAGGCATTGGATTTGAGTTTGGGGATCGAGAGAGATAGCCCTCCCATCCCCATCTTTGGGCTATTCAGCGGGTTCGGCTTGTACGTCAATTGTCTGGGACGCAGCCTCAATTTCCGGCTCTTGAGGGACGGTTGCGGTTGGAGATTCTGGTTGAGTTTCTTCTCCTTGTGTCTCTTCTGGTGTCAAGGAACCTTTGGGTACCAATTCAATGGTGGCGTGTTCTTCGAGCCACTTAATCGCTTTCTCTTTAATTAAATCGGATTCAACGACCTCTCGCAGGCGCTTGGGATCGACATCTTGTCCAGAAAGCTGCTCCAACACTTCTTGGGATTTGGCTTCAATCTCCTCTGGCCCAACGGTGAGAGATTCACGTTTCGCAATTTCCTGAAGAGCCAGGGATTGCTTGAGGCGGACAACGGCATCGGGGCGCGATCGCTCTTTCATCTGTGGTAGGGTTTCGGCATTAAACAGCTTGCGTACATCCATCCCATAGCTTTCCATCTGGATCGCCGTTTGGGTCAAAAGAGTTTGGACTTCCTGCTCAATCATCGTCTCAGGCAGATCAATCTCCACTTTCTCTAGGAGTGCCTCTAACAAGGCTTGCTCCTTACTCGCCGCCGTTTCTCGATCCGCTTTTTCCTGAAATTGCTTTTCTAAGGATTCCCGTAACTCAGCCAGCGTTTCCTTTTCACTGACTTCTTGAGCAAAGTCATCATCTAACTCTGGTAACTCTTTTTCCTTGAGTTCTTTCAGGGTGATGGTAAAAAGAGCTGCCTTGCCGGCTAAATCTTCTCGCGGATAATCTTCCGGAAAAGTGAGTTCAACGTCTTTGGTTTCCCCAGGGTTCATGCCCACTATCCCGTGAACGATGCCCTCCAAAAACCGTCCTTCTTCGAGTTCAATTTGAAAGTCTGTGGCTTGTGCCCCTGAGATTTCTGTGGCTTCTTCTCCCTCACCCGTATATCGACCGCTGTAATCCACCACCGCAACATCTCCCATTTGAGCGGGGCGTGATTCCACAGGGATAAGAGTGGCTTGCTCGACACGACGCTGTTCTAAGAACTGATCCACCGCCTCCGGCTCAGGCTGAGTCTCCTCGGCTTTAATACTCAAGCCACTGTAATCTCCTAAGTTAATTTGGGGTGGGACATCAACAGATGCTGAAAACGTTAGAGGTTGTCCCGGCTGAAATCGACTAATTAATTCCTCATAAGTGGAGGTGAGCTTGTAGTTTCCTAGAGCCTCGATCGATTCTTGCTCAATCGCTTGTTTTAGACCATCTTGAACCAAATCTTCGAGTGCGGCTTCTTTAATTCGTTGGTGTCCCAGCCGTTGTAGCAAAATTTGACGGGGTACCTTACCTTTGCGAAACCCAGGAATGTTGGCAGAACGTGAGAGGTTTTGCACGACCTTTTCGTAGGCTTGTTTGGTCGTTTCGGCGGGAATTTCAATCTCCAGACCGATCTGGCTCTTGGGGAGCGGTTCCTGAGTAACTTTCATGGACGCTTTCGTTTCAGACAACTGTTATATAGATTTTGTAAGGATTTAGGGCGGATATTTCAATAGATGCTTAAGCAACCAAGTCCTTTAAGGGTGAAGGCGGGTCTCTCGTGGTATTCTAGTTGCAACCCGTTAAGTATAAGCATCAACCGTTTTTCCTTTGCGTTTGCCCCTTTGGGACACCGCCACGGGTGATCGTCTTTAAGACAACGCTCTAGGCAGTGCTTGTAGTTTCCGTATCTGATGATAGTACATCGGAGCGGGTATTAGGGTTAGCATGACGCATCGATTCAACCGAACGTAGCGAACTTTACTTTGAGCGCCAAAGCGACTTAAGTAGCTACTCAATCGGGGTTTAGAGCATAAGTCGAACGATTAAGCCAAGTCTAGCCGATCGCGTAGCATCAGCCTAGACTAGAAGGAATCAAAGCTATTCCTTTCACGGCAGGCGAAGGGGTCTTGAGGTTTAACCCATTCCAGGATGAAACCTCTGTTGTAGCCAATAGCTCTGACTATCCCTCAAATGGTAGAGTGAGAAACCAGGCTCAAGCGTGTTAAGACAGGAAATAGCAATTTATTAAATTTCATGCCATTTTTAAAACGATGGTGCGCTAGAACGAAACAAAGTTACTAATGTAAGAGTATCCAGTAAACTTAAAAAAAATTAACGACCTATAAACCCTCAATCCCGATCCTGTAGAAAGTATCTCTTTATTAAGTTATTAAGCTCGTTATTCAAGGTGGAGGAAATTCATTTGTCTAATCCAATTCGCGTTGCTATTTTAGGCGCGACCGGTGCAGTAGGCACAGAGTTACTGGAATTACTGCAAAGCCGAAACTTCCCACTCGCTGAGTTAAAGCTTTTAGCCTCACCCCGCTCGGCTGGGCGTACCCTTTCCTTCCAGGGAGAAGAACTGTTAGTAGAGCCTGTATCCGAAAAATCGTTTGAGAATATCGATGTAGTCTTGGCCTCTGCCGGAGGGTCAACGTCGAAAGCTTGGGCTGCCAAAGCTGTTGAGAGCGGCGCGGCCGTGATTGACAACTCCAGTGCCTTTCGCATGAATCCAGAGGTACCCCTGGTCATTCCAGAGGTTAATCCTGATGCGGCAGCGATGCATCAAGGAATTATCGCCAATCCCAACTGCACGACGATTTTGATGGCTGTGGCGGTTTGGCCCCTGCATCAAGTACAGCCTGTCCAACGAATTGTTGCTGCCACGTATCAATCGGCGAGTGGGGCTGGGATGAGAGCGATGGAAGAACTCAAAACCCAGGCGCAAGCTATTTTGCACGGTGAAACTCCGATCACAGAAAGCTTTCCTTACCCATTAGCTTTTAATCTGTTCCCGCACAACACGCCGCTGAATGAGCAGGGGTACTGTGAGGAAGAGATGAAGATGGTCAACGAAACGCGCAAGATTTTTAATGTGCCCCAGCTTAGAGTTAGCGCGACCTGTGTACGGGTTCCTGTACTTCGTGCCCACTCAGAAGCGATTAATCTAGAGTTTGCACAACCCATGTCAGTAGCCACGGCAAGAGAGGTGCTTGCCAATGCCCCTGGAGTGCGACTGGTGGAAGACTGGCAAGCCAATTACTTCCCCATGCCGATTGATGCCTCAGGTCGTGACGAAGTTCTCGTGGGTCGAATTCGTCAAGACCTGTCTCATCCATGCGGTTTGGAACTTTGGCTGTGTGGAGACCAAATTCGTAAGGGTGCTGCCCTGAACGCGGTGCAAATTGCGGAATTGTTGGTTGCGCGCAATTTACTGCGACCAGCAACCACAACAATGGCTCATTAACAAACTGGCAAGATGAAGGGTTGAACGTTGGCAAGTTGAAAGTTGAAGGTTGCTCTGTTTAACCTAATAACCTTCAACCTGATAACCTTCAACCTGATAACCGACACTTATGGCAACGGCTACGCCGAGCAAACCTTTGACCGAGGAGGAATAAAAAAAGGGTGGTCAATTTTGGACGTGTACTAACGGCGATGCTCACGCCCTTCAAGGAAGATGGCAGCGTCAATTATGAAGTTGCTGAGCAATTAGCCACTCATTTAGTGAACAATGGCACAGATACGCTTGTCGTTTGCGGGACTACAGGGGAATCTCCAACCCTGACTTGGGATGAAGAGTACCAGTTATTTCAAGTGATACAGAAAGCCATAGCCGGAAAAGCTAAGGTTATAGCAGGAACCGGGTCAAATTCGACTCAAGAAGCCATTGCAGCGACGCAAAAAGCCGCTAAAATAGGGCTAGATGGATCGTTACAAGTCGTTCCTTACTACAACAAACCACCCCAGTCAGGACTGTATCATCATTTCCAGGCGATCGCGCAAGCCTGTCCTGACCTTCCCTTGATGCTTTACAATGTTCCGAGCCGCACCGGTCAAAATCTCCAACCGGAGACCGTTGCCCGCTTAGCCGAAATCCCCAACATTGTGGCACTCAAAGAAGCCAGTGGTAATTTCGACCAGGCCAGTCAAATTCGGCGTTTGACACCACCTGATTTTGCCCTTTACTCTGGAGATGATTCCTTTACCCTAGCCATGCTGGCAATTGGAGGCACTGGAGTTGTCAGTGTTGCCAGTCATTTAGTGGGTCAAGATCTGCAACAGATGATCCAAGCGTTTGAAGCGGGAAAAATCGTTAGAGCAAGGGAAATTCATCTAAAACTTTTCCCTTTATTTAAAGTTTTGTTCTGCACGACCAACCCGATCCCTCTAAAAGCAGCGCTGAAACTGCAAGGCTGGGACGTAGGTTCTTCACGTCCTCCCCTATGTGACCTGGCAACGGAGTTTAAAGAAGAGTTAGAAAAAGTTCTGATTGAACTTGCTTTGCTTTAAAAAGCTCGGATATTACTATCTACAAAATTTTCACCATAACCTCATAAATGGAATAGATATTACCTATGAATGGCTCTTAATAGTCTTAATAGTCCCTTTCCTACCCTATTCAAAGATGAAAGGGTAGGGGATAGATAAAAAAAGAAAACAGATGGCTTAGGCATCATCTCTTCTGTTCGTAGTGACACTAAACAGATTAGTGCTCAAAGACGAGGAATGGAAAAGCTTTGCATGATGCCGACGGCTTGACGTAACCATAAATTGTTATCTACCCACTCACTGTTCTTTTAGGTTTGAACGATTTTGAATTCCGTAAACAAAGATAAACCCATACCTCAACCTCAAAGGAGGCAAATGACTAACAACAAAAAATCTGCATCAGCCTTAAAAATTATTCCCCTAGGCGGATTGCATGAAATTGGAAAAAACACCTGTATTTTAGAGATCAACGACGAAATTATCCTTGTAGATGCAGGAATTGCTTTTCCCAACGATGAAATGCACGGGGTGAATATTGTTCTCCCAGATATGACCTATCTGCGGGAAAATCGCCACAAAATTAAAGGGATGATTGTCACCCACGGTCACGAAGACCATATCGGCGGCATTCCCTATCACCTCAAGCAATTTGATATTCCCGTCATTCATGGGCCACGTCTAGCCATGGCGTTGCTGCAAGGCAAACTGGAAGAAGCGGGAGTCGCCAATCGCACGGTATTGAAGACAGTGAGTCCTCGTGACATGGTACGAGTTGGCACTTCATTCGTGGTTGAATTTATTCGCAATACCCACTCCATGGCGGATAGTTTCACCATTGCCATCCACACTCCACTCGGTGTCGTGATTCATACGGGAGATTTCAAAATTGACCATACACCCGTGGATGGCGAATTCTTCGATTTCCAACGATTGGCAGAACATGGAGAGAAAGGAGTACTCTGCTTACTCAGTGATTCGACCAATGCAGAAGTCCCAGGACACACCCCTTCAGAAAGTGCAGTTTATCCCAATCTAGACCGCGTTTTCGCTCAAGCACCTGGACGGGTACTGATCACAACCTTTGCCTCGTCAGTGCACCGGGTGAATATCATTTTGCAACTCGCGCAAAAACACAAACGGGTTGTTTCAGTGGTCGGGCGCTCAATGCTCAATGTCATCGCCCACGCGCGTAATCTTGGTTACATCAAGTGCCCGGATAACTTGTTTGAGCCATTACATGCCGTTAGCAACTTACCTCCCGAAAAGGTCGTGATTCTGACGACCGGTTCTCAGGGTGAACCGATGGCGGCAATGACACGAATTGCTAATGGCGAACACCGACAAATTAAAATCAAACAGGGCGATACGGTGGTATTCTCCGCTAACCCAATTCCTGGCAATACTATTGCTGTGGTCAATACCATCGATAAGCTGATGATCCAGGGAGCTAATGTCATCTATGGTCGCGACAAGGGAATCCATGTTTCCGGTCATGGCGCACAGGAAGACCAGAAGTTGATGTTATCCCTAACTCGACCGAAATTCTTTGTGCCGGTTCACGGTGAGCATCGGATGCTGGTGCAACATGCCAAGATGGCTCAGGCGATGGGCATCCCCCCGGAAAATACGGTGGTGATCGACAACGGGGATATCGTAGAAGTCACGGAAAATAGCATTGGAGTCGCGGGCAAGGTGCCATCAGGGATTGAACTGGTTGATCGATGCGGCATTGTCCATGACAACGTTCTCAAAGAACGGCAGCAACTGGCAGAAGATGGTGTTGTTACCGTCGCGGCAGCCGTAGACTGGGAGGGCAAGCTGCTCGCCAAGCCAGAAATCCACCTACGAGGGGTTGTCTCCCTGGTTGAGAAATCCCTGTTGGAACAGTTGGTGATTAAGGCCATTGAAAGGACATTAACGGAGCGCTGGACAGACTTTGCCAAGTCCTTCGAGGGTAGTGAGTTGGAGATCGACTGGGCGGGCTTGCAAGTGCAAATTGAGAATGACTTGCGCCGTTTAGCCCGACGTGAACTTCAGAGTCATCCCCTCGTGGTCTTCTTGCTCCAAGCTCCGGAGGAACCCCCGGTCAAGGTCACGGGGCGACGCCGACGGTCAACAGCAAGGGTGGCTTCCTAGTCTCGCTGGGTACAAAGGATTGACCCCTGCCCAACCGCAAGAGGCGACCGAGGTTGGCGGGAAAAGATGAAGGTTTGTAAAGAATCTAGAAAACCGGGTTGAGTCAGTTCCCTCTCTTCCTCCCTCCTACAGCCCGGTCTACTACAGGACACGTTTGATCAGACTGATTTTGTCCAGGAAGAATTATTCTCTGGCAAAGTCAGTCTTTTGTTTTATGATGTTCACTACACAGATCGGTTATCCTGTTAAGTGATGTTACTGAGACTCTCAATCTAACTTCACAAAAGTTCAGTGAAATTACTAAGGTAATTGCCTTGTGTTTCAGTAACCATATCAATAACCAGCGATATCAGTTTAAAAGTTTAGATAGATACGTCATTCATTTTCGCCCGGATCATTTAGGTTTTTTTACTTACCCGAACCCCTGTTATTCGCGAGCGTGCATCTCAATCAATTTGGCTTTAAGATAAGCTGCTGATTCAGTAGCGATATTGACCCCAGCTACCTAGACCGAGGGTCAGACCACCCAGAACCGCGACACCTGTAATAGTTACAAACAAGCGTTTGACTCTTTTAGCCGACATGTCCGTCCCTACTAGAGTATGGCAATTCACCCAAAAGGGTACCGGAATTTATCCGGTATTGAATGCTGAGCGGTTGTAGGTAAATGACAGGCGATCCAGTTCGCTTTTCCCAAGCACAGGAAAGGAACTATGAATGTATCCGAGCATACAGCAAAGAATCTGACCATTACAAGTTGGGTTTGGACGCAGCCAGCTAAAAATTCTTCTCAATCAACCCCCTCGACCAATTTCCCCAAAGCCAAGAAAACCTTTGACCTACTTCATCCTGTAAGGCAGTGGCTTGATAGTGTTGATGTCAACAGCCCTGAAATGGCGCATCGACTCTGCCAACTCATCCCAGCGCAGTGTCCCTTTGAACGTGAGATCAAACTCTTTGGTCGTACTCTGTTTCATATTCCGCCCATGTGCAAGCTGAATCCGTTGTATGAGGAAGTCGTCGCATTGCGCTTTCGGGCTTTGTGTTACCTCGCTGATGAATGTGGTGAAGATATCTCCGCTTACTGCTAAAATTCCAATTCAAGGATTTTAGTGGAGGGCGTCGGGAAACCGTGCATCTGTAAGACATCATGGCCATCATTGCCCTGAAAGCCTGGTATCTCCAGCAATATGAACCGATTAAAGAACTGGAGAAACGCCCTCATGATTTGCGTCTGAGCAAAAATAGCTTGCTCAAGTCAGGTTTAAGAGCTGACTTTTTAGACGATAGCCAGGATGTGAAACACTCCGTTTGGTTTGGGCGCTACCTGGAAGGGGAAACCGTCGAGTTCTACATCGAAGGCAGTGGTGGTTATGCGATTTCCAACATTGACTTGATTTCTCACGAGATTTATTTCACAAAGCTTGAAGTGATGGCGCAACTAGAACCCATCATTTTTTTGAGCTACCAAAATGAGTACAACGGTTCTAGTGAGGCGCTGCGTAACGCCCTCTCGAAGACTCTGGAAACCTTTAACCCGCGCTCTCGCGTACCCCTCACACTGGAAGAATCCCGACGCCCTGTTGGTGAACCCATGCGCTTAAGCAGCACCCAAATGCGTAAAATCCGCAAAAGTCTGCTGTTTGTTGCCGATGGGACATCAGTCGCTCGAATCGATGGAGACAAAACGCCTCTATTAATTCCCAGCCCTCATGTTTGTGTGGAGATGGGCTATGCCTTAACAGCCAAGCGCACCGAACAAATTTTGCTGGTACAGATGGAACGACCAGACTTACCGGGACAATTTCCCTTTGATTTGCCCAGTTACCAGCAATTGCGGTTTCAACAGCCAAAAGATTTACAACAAACTCTGCCTTCGGTGCTGGAAACTTTGCTGCAACGGTATAGCTTATTGTCGTGAAGGTGTGATTTCCGCCGCCTAGTCGCTGATAATAATTGGGTTACGGATTAAGGATTGTTTTCCATGCCCAGAACCCCAGATGAGTACGCCGTATACATCTTTTTGTCAAGTGGCCACCGGGAAGAAGTACGTTTTGCCACCATTCAAGAATTTCAAAAGTGGTACAGTGGTGAACTGATGCCAAAAGCCACTTCTCAGGACTTCATTAACGTGCCGATCAAAAATATCCAAGGGGAGTACATGGTGCTGCGTCCCTCTAGCGTCACCGCGATTCGGGTGGAACCCGTTTACGCTGGAAGCGTCGATCGCTTTTAGTCAGGGGTCAAGGGTCAGAAGTCAGGGATCGGTTGACCAAGGCGTCATGACCCATGACCCACGAGCAATGGCTAAAGGTTGGAAAATTCTTGGTGAGTATGCGAAAAACAATAACTTGGCTCTCCCTAACTGTAGGGATGGCTTTCTTGAGTGCGAATGGTTTAGCCCTTGCTGATGCGCCGCAGCAACCCGTTAACCTGAAGGCGGGTCAGAGGAATTTAGCGCAGCAACCTGTTAATCCAGCAGCGGGTCAGGTCAGTGTGCCACTGCGACCCCTAAACCTAGATGAAAGTCAGGTCAATCTAAATGCATTGGGTTTAGACGAGCAGTTGTGGGGGAATCCGGGTCAACCGGGAGATCGGCAAGCGCTGTTGAAGTCGATCGACAACAGCTTACGTTTTCTGGCTTCACCCAAGGCGGCTGAGGTTTATCGGAAGTATCCAGTACCAGGGATAACACGCGATCGCGTCCGTCGTTCCCTCGTGCGTTTCCGCCAACTCGTTCGCAATTCCCGTTCTCCTGCCGAGTTACAAGCGGCAGTCCAGCGCGAGTTTGTTTTTTACAAGTCTGTCGGGAAGGACGAACAGGGAACAGTCCTATTTACGGGATACTTTGAACCGATTTATGCGGCGAGTCGCAGGCAAAGTGCCGAGTATCGCTATCCCCTCTACACACTGCCTGCTAACTTCTCCAGGTGGAAGACACCTCATCCAACCCGTGCTGAGTTAGAAGGGGAAGATGGTTTAGGGACAAAGAGCCAACTTAGAGGGGGCGAACTGGTCTGGCTGCGCGATCGCTTAGAGGCATTTCTTGTTCAAGTTCAGGGTTCCGCCCGTCTTCAACTCCCCGACGGCAAGCAGATGACTGTCGGTTATGCCGGCAAGACAAATTACCCCTACATCAGCATCGGGCGAGAATTGGTTAAAGATGGCAAATTGCCCTTGGAGGGATTGACATTACAGGTTCTGATCGATTACTTCCGCGCCAATCCGAGCGAACTGAGTCAATATTTACCCCGCAATCAAAGCTTTGTTTTCTTTAAGGAAACCTACGGGGCACCTCCGACGGGTAGCATTAATGTACCTGTAACCGCAGAGCGATCAATTGCCACAGATAAATCCCTGATGCCACCAGGAGCATTAGCGCTGATTAATGCCCCTATCCCTTACTCCAACGCCACCAATCAACTCGAAACTCGGATGGTGAATCGCTACGTACTCGATCAGGATACGGGTAGTGCGATTCAGGGAGCCGGTCGCGTCGATATCTTTATGGGAACAGGGCCAAAAGCCGGCGATCGCGCCGGGGCGATTAACGGCACAGGAGAACTTTATTACTTGCTGCTCAAAAAATAAAAATGAGTTTCAGCCACCACTCCTGGTCTTGACGCATGATTTCAATGTGTCGAATAAATTCTCGAAAGTAGAATCGGCGTTCAGATTCCGATAAATCATTCCAAAATTGGGGAATGGAAACGGCTTGGGCGATCGCTTGTAAATTGACAGGGGGTAGTGCCGCGAGTCGGGAGCGCAGTTGGGAAATTTCTGCCCGGAGTTTGTAGGCACGTAAATCAGCCGTTTCTGTATCGAGGACACCTGTTGCGGTTAAGGCCGGGAGTTGGGCTAATATTCCCTCATTTTGGGCAATTTGAAGGTCGAGCGATTGTTTTACCCCATCCAAGCTAGGGGTATTCATACTCGCGACGGCACGAGGTAAATCTTGACATATTGCCTCAATTGTGTATAAAAGTATTTTTTCGTAAGCGATCGCACGGCATTTGGGACGCTTGGGGCAGCGAATCGGACGTAGGTAGAGGTATTCTTTGCTGGTGCGGGGTCTTGTGACACTGGTCACCGTCATGTGAGACTGGCACTCCCCGCAGACCACTAAACCCGCCAAAGAGCGAGGGGCGCTGGCGGTACGGGGAGGAAGTCGGCGGTTGCGACGCAGCAGGCGGTCTATCTGGGCGGCTTCTTCTCGGTTGAGAATGGGGTTATGGGTATCAGAAATCACCTCACCATTGTGATAGCCTAAATCACCCCGATAGATGGGGTTGGTTAGCCAACGCCACCCAGTGGACACGGAAATTTTTTTATTGTACTTTTTTTCTAGATATCGCACGGCTCCCCGTAAGGAGCCATACAGGAGAAACTGTTCAAAAAAGTCTTTGACGACAGGGGCTGTCGAACGATCAATGATGTAGCGATCTTTACCGCGTCGATAGCCGTAGGGTGCTTTTCCAGGTGGAGGGAGAGCTTTCAGGCGATTCCGGGCGTGTCCTTGACGAATACGACGGCTAGATTGGTCTTTTTGAATTTCATTAATGAGTTGAAATAAATTTGCCCGAATATTCGGACTATTGGTAGTGGCGAGTTGAGAAGAGTTGTAGGATTGCTCTGTAGCAATGACTTCGATACCCAGAGATTCGAGTTGAGTGAGGCGATCGCTAACTTCTTCTATGGTGTCCCCTAGTGCATCTAAGCGCTGGAGTAATAAGTAATTGGCTGGTTCGACATGGCAATCCGCCAACAACTGCTGCAATTGCTGACGTCCTCCCAAATCTTGATAAATTTGATCCACCTCAAATCCCCAAATCGTTGGGTTCGCTGGGGATTCAAGGAGGGGGTCACTGTAAAGGTAGGCAACAATTTTCATGCAATCGCGATCGCATCCCGTAGGGGTGTAATCCTTTATACCCTAAGCCTGACCTAATTCGATGATGTTACCATCTGGGTCTTGAGTAAACAGCGCAGCGCGACCCGATGCGCTCATTTGTAGAGCACAGCCATGTTCTAATAGCTGGCTTTTGGCGGCATCCAAGTCAGCAACGGATAGGGCGAGGTGGGGGTTACGTCCCCATTTTTCGGGATTTTGCAGTTTTGGTTGAATGGATGAGTCTACCATCAGGTGAATCTGAAAGTCCCCCACCTGATACCAAACGCCTGGATATTTGAGTATGCGCTCTACTTTAGATAATCCTAAAATATTGCCATAAAAATGCTCTGCCTTTTCCAAGTCAGAAACAAGAACAGCGACATGAAGACACTGGGTAATCTGCATCACGAGTTTGAAGGAAGGAATCGAAGGGAGGTTAGTCTGATGCCATTAATTTTGACCTAAATCACCCGCCTAGGCGAACATCGATTCAATATCAGCCTCTTTCTACTCAACAACAGGCATCCCCGCTTCCACACTCAAGGCGCAGTTTCAAGATTTCATTTAATTATGATTAGGCTCTAAGTGCATAAACAAGAAGTTGTACATTCGGCGCTTTCCATGGATTCACTCAACGGGTTGCCAATGTCAATTCTATTTACATCATGACTTGACAACGGAATTATTCCTGATGTCTCAGTGTGGTATGTATGTAAAAGGTTAATTTGTTCCAAGATAAATTCAAATTCGTCAGTGGTTGCAGCGCTGAGGTTCATTTCCCACAGAAACGGACGAACTCTATCTTTTGTGATGGCGGCGGGTTCCCAAACTTTAAGTGTGTAGCCTGAGTCAGTTTGAGTAATGGCGTGAAGAATCTGCATTGATTTAACTTCAATTTTTACTAACAAGCGCTTGTGTTTGAGAGTTGATTACCTTACAGACATGTGCAAGGTTCAAAAAATAGCACGAAGGCCGTTGATTTACTCTGACCAAACCTTATAAATTGGACTATTTTTGCATGGCTGTAGAGTTTTGCCCTAAGTCTTAGGAGATAATTTTAGTCTTCATTGTTAAATTGTCTTCTTTCCCTAAGAGCTGTTGCTTCAGCCATGTGTCTCAAATGATTTACGCTTATTAGCCGATTTATTTTTTCGTCAATCTGCTATTGTCTACGCCAACCCTTTGCGGGTACCCTGAAATCAGGAAGGGCAGCCATAAGGGCTGCCCTTGAATTCCTCTCAAGAGAAAAGGCGATAAGGCCATCATATTGCCCCACTCTATTGCACGAGTAGGCGAAATGAACAATTGATGAAAAGAGCTTGTCATTACAGGGAGGCAAAGCCTAGACTCACGGAATCTTCGCTAGAGGAATCATGGACTTGATTGTTACCTTCTCTAACAGAAGTCCATTCTTCTTTGATATAGTTCAAATCGGCTTGTTTAGCCACATAGTTTTCTACATAACCACAACCAACACAAACATAGGTATCGAGATAGGCGTAACGATTGCCGAAGTTACCTGAACCTATCGTCATTGTATTGAGTGCCGGAAATTTTCGATTCGTGTTGCTAAAGACTTCAGGGGAACCACACTTAGGACATTGCCCATTCTTCATGAAATGACTACCTCAGCATTACAACCTAGCTGAATTCTTTTTTCTTCGGTGGTGCGTCCCCATCGGGATAATTTGCTATCGTGACAAAAAAGTTGGGTAGAGGTGCTCTTGCCTAGGGTTAGACAGGCTGAGAGTCTACCTTGTGGTAAGCCAAGGCTTTTATTTTTCGACTAGAGCAATTTCCGAGGATGCCCATACGCCATTAACCCCCATAATCTACGGTAAAGTAGTCGGGTTTTAGATGAATTTTTTGGAAAACTACTTTCCAAAATTAGAGAAACATGTCAGTATTCATTAAGTCCGGTAAATCCACGCACTTACCGTAGATTAATAGGAGTATTTTCATGAGCAAGTGGCAACGCCTTCCCCAAGAGGGGAGGTACTTGATAGTGCAAATTATTAATAGTGTTGTTAAAGCTGTGCCAGGGAATAAGTTGGGTGGGCAGCAAAGAAGTCAGCTAAACTACAGTTCTCGGCGGGGGTTTCTGTCTCTGTTTCTGGTTGGAGTCAGCTTGAGTGTGGCAATCTCAGCTTGTTCTGGAGGAGGGAACAACAGCACAACTGCACCCAGCAATTCTGCTAATAGCGGGGCGAGTCAGAAAAAAGACGTGGAGGTAACCCTTGTTTCTTTCGCTGTCACCAAAGCCGCCCACGACGAAATCATTCCCAAATTTGTTGAACAGTGGAAGAAAGAACATAACCAAAACGTCACCTTCAAGCAAAGTTACGGGGGTTCAGGTTCCCAAACCCGTGCTGTGATTGATGGTTTAGAAGCCGATGTGGTACACCTCGCCCTCGCCCTCGACACCAAGAAAATAGAGAAAGCTGGCCTGATTCAACCGGGTTGGGAACAAGAAGCCCCGAACGAAGCCATTGTTAGCAAATCTGTAGGCGCTATCGTCACCCGCGAAGGAAATCCCAAAAACATTACTACTTGGGCAGACCTGACCAAGCCAGATGTCAAGGTGATTACCGCTAACCCCAAAACCTCTGGAGGTGCACGCTGGAACTTTTTGGCTTTCTGGGGTGCGGTGACAAAAACAGGCGGGGATGAGGCTAAAGCGTTGGACTTTACGAAAAAAGTCTTAAAGAACGTTCCAGTCATGCCCAAAGATGCACGGGAAGCCACCGACGTATTCTTTAAGCAAGGTCAAGGTGATGCCTTAATCAACTACGAAAACGAGATGATTCTGGCGAAACAGCAAGGTGAAAATCTTCCTTACGTGATTCCTGATGTCAATATTTCCATCGACAATCCCATTGCCGTTGTAGACAAAAACGTGGATAAGCACGGGACTCGTGAAGTTGCCGAAGCTTTTGTCAAATTCCTCTATACACCCGAAGCACAACGAGAATTTGCCAAGGTAGGATTTCGTCCGGTTGACCCCACTGTCGAGAAAGAAGTGGAAAGCCAATTCCCCAAAATTAAAACCCTCTTTACAGTTAATGATTTAGGGGGATGGGACAAAGTCCAGAAGGAATTCTTTGATGACGGTGCTGTCTTCGACAAAATTCAAGCGGGCAAATAGAAATCATCTTCATGTTTGGTTACTAATTTTTACGGGTTAGTTGTTGGTTGTTAGTCTGCTAATAATCAACAACTGACAACCAATAACCAATAACAAATAACAAACAATGGCTATATCTTCTCCCTTCCAGCCCAATCCGGCTGGGAAAAATTCAATCGCTCCACTGAGCAAATTTTCTTGGCCTTGGGGAATCACCATTGGGTATCTTACCCTGATGCTCTTTGTGCCAACGTTGGCTATGTTACTCAAAGCCAGTACTGAAGGGCCGGTTAATTTTTGGAGAATTGCGACCAGTGAGGTTGCCCTATCCACTTATGATGTAACCTTTGTCACCGCCTTGCTAGCGGGAGCCGTCAATGGCGTGTTTGGCACGTTGATTGCTTGGGTTTTGGTTCGCTATAACTTTCCGTTCAAAAAAATTCTTGATGCCGTAATCGATTTCCCCTTTGCGTTGCCTACGGCGGTTGCGGGTTTAACACTAGCAACGGTTTACAGCAATAACGGTTGGATTGGTGCTTTGCTGGCTCCCTTTGGGATTAAAGTGTCCTTTACTCGCTTGGGAGTATGGGTGGCGATGGTGTTTATTTCGCTGCCATTTGTAGTCAGAACAGTGCAGCCGGTTCTATCAGAACTGGAAAAAGAAGTGGAGGAAGCCGCTTGGGCTTTGGGTGCTTCTCAATGGCAGACGTTTTGGCGAGTGATTTTACCCCCTTTAATGCCAGCCGTTTTAACGGGTGTTGCTCTGGGATTTGCACGAGCGGTTGGGGAGTATGGTTCGACGGTAATTGTGGCATCTAACATTCCCTATAAAGATTTAATTGCACCCGTATTAGTTTTTCAACGATTGGAACAGTACGACTATTCGGGAGCTACTGTGATTGGCACCGTGTTGTTAGTGATTTCGTTATTAATCCTGCTGGCTATTAATCTTCTGCAAGCTTGGGGAAAACGTTATGCATAATTTAGAACCCTCTTTGCACCACCCTACATCTTCCACAACCCATGCTTCCTCCAAAAAGTCAATTAATTGGGTTCCAGTCGTCCTGATTGGAGTAACCATTGTCTACCTCAGCTTATTCCTGCTCATCCCAGCTTTAAACGTGTTTGTGCAAGCGTTTAGCAAGGGAGCTGGGGTCTTTTTAGAACAACTGACTAAACCCAGCTTTCTTCATGCAGCAAAGTTAACATTGTTTTTGGCACTGATTACCGTCCCCTTAAACACGATTTTTGGTCTTTGTGCCGCTTGGGCACTTGCTCGTAAAAGGTTTCCTGGACGCGCTTTAATCCTGAGTATTATAGACTTGCCCTTTTCCATCTCACCGGTGGTGGCAGGGTTGATGCTTGTCTTGCTCTATGGACGGAACGGTTGGTTTGGGCCGTTTTTAGAGGCTCATGATATCAAGATTATCTTTGCCTTTCCTGGAATGGTATTGGCAACAGCCTTTATCTGTATGCCCTTTGTGGCTCGTGAAGTAATTCCTGTTTTGGAGGAGGCTGGATTTGACCAAGAAGAATGTGCCAAAACACTGGGGGCAAATGATTGGCAAATCTTCTGGCGCGTCACCCTGCCCAATATACGCTGGGGCTTGCTCTATGGTGTGATTTTGACCAATGCTAGAGCCATGGGTGAATTTGGTGCGATCGCGGTTGTATCGGGTAACATTACAGGTAAAACCCAACCTCTGCCGCTGTTTGTGGAAGAGGCTTACAAGCAATATGAAACTCAAGCGGCTTACTCGGCTGCTGTATTGCTGACTCTGCTAGCAGTTGTCACGCTTATCGCTAAAGAGATTTTAGAGCGTAGAACGAGTCGTCGTTCTGGTGTTCATTAAAATTAAGCTAACCGATTAGCGATCGCTCATTTATTCCTAATAATTGATAAGCTTGAAGCAGTAGGGGCGCACGGTTGTGCGCCCTTAGTCTTTGTATATTTTTGTTTTAGGGGCAGATACTTGATTTAGCACACTGGCTCTATCACGAGATAGATTAGAAAAGCCCAAGTTGGCTATATATTATTTTTTCCTCAAAAGTTGAGTGCTAACCAGCCAAGCACCAACCAAAATCCTTTTAGTCAGCCACTCAATTTCAGGAAGCACAAATTTTGATTTACTTTTTCTGTAGATAGCGCTACAAAATTTCTCTAGGGCTGTTAGATCAAAGCCTACTCAATCAGATGAACACAGTAGTAGGTACATTACTTTTGGACGAGTCAATCAAAAAGCACAACGATGGCTAATCAACAATTGATTTCACAGAAAGAAACGGAACGTCTTAATGCCTTGCGCCGTTATGAAATTCTGGATACACCTCCTGATGGTGCTTTTGACCGCATAACTTCAATTGCAGCTAGACTGTTTAAAGTGCCCATTGCAATTGTCAGTTTGGTGGATAGCGATCGCATTTGGTTTAAGTCTCATCATGGACTCGATGTTGAGCAAATTGAACGAACACCAGGATTGTGTGCATCAGCAATTCTTTCTGATGAAATCTATGCGATTACGGATGCGAGCAAAGATTTGCGTTCCTTAACAAATCCGCTTGTGGTGGGCGAGATGGGTTTACGTTTTTATGCCGCCGCTCCGTTACGAACTCATGATGGTCATAACTTAGGAACTTTGTGCGTAATTGACCAAAAATCACGCTCCATTTCCTCTGAAGAAATGTCAATCTTAACGGACTTAGCCGCCGTGATTATGGATGAAATTGAGTTGCGACTGGGTGCAAAGAAAGTGGATCAGTTAAATATTGAATTAGCCAAAGCCAAAGAAGCTGCCGAAGTGGCAAACGTTGCCAAGAGTACGTTTATCGCCAACATGAGCCACGAATTGCGTTCGCCCCTCAATGTAATTCTTGGGTTTACTCAATTGATGACGAAGAGTTCAACACTAGCTCCAGAACAACGAGAAAATCTTAGTATTATTGCTCGTAGTGGTGAACATTTACTAACCCTAATCAACCAAGTCTTAGATTTATCCAAAATTGAAGCTGGACGTACTACCCTCAACGAAACAAACTTCGATCTCCATCGCCTACTGGATGATTTGGAAGATATGTTTCAACTCAAGGCTGATGAGCGGCATTTGCAGTTAGTGTTTGAACGAAATTCTGACATTCCTCAATATGTGAGAACCGATGAAGTCAAATTACGGCAAATTTTGATTAACCTGCTGAACAATGCAATTAAGTTTACCCAAGAAGGGGGAGTTTGCTTAAGGGTTAAACGGCAAACATCCAACGACGAAACAGAAGAGAATATTTCTCAATTCAAATTAAATTTCGAGATTGAAGATACGGGTTATGGTATTTGTCAAGATGATTTAGAAGCTATTTTTGAAGCCTTTGTCCAAAGCCAAACGGGTAAACAAGCCCAAGAAGGGACAGGGTTAGGCTTACCCATAGCCCGTAAATTTGTCCAATTAATGGACGGTGAAATCACTGTTAGTAGTGAAGTGGGACATGGGACAATTTTCAATTTTGATATTTCCATCAGCCCTGCTGATACTGCCAACCCCGAACCTAAATTGGCAACGCGCCAAGTCATTGCCCTAGAACCCAATCAACCCCGATATCGGATTTTGATTGTCGATGACAAATGGAGTAATCGGCACCTATTAATGAAATTGCTTTCTCCTTTGGGTTTTGAACTGAAGGAAGCAAGCAACGGGAAAGAAGCGATTGAGGTATGGGACACCTGGGAACCGCATTTAATCTGGATGGATATGCGGATGCCGATTCTTGATGGCTATGAAGCAACCAAACAAATTAAAGGGATAAGCAAAGGTCAAGCTACCGCAATTATTGCCCTAACCGCTAGTACGTTAGAGGAAGATCGCGCTATAGTTCTTTCAGCAGGTTGCGATGGTTTTGTGCGTAAACCTTTCCGCGAAGCCGATATCTGGGACGCGATGAACAAACATATTGGGGTGCGCTATATCTACGATGAACCTGCTAACGAACTCCATTCAACCCCACTTGACTTTGACGCCCTCACTCCAACTACTCTTAATGCTTTGCCTGCCAGTTGGATAGCCGAGTTACACCAGGCAGTCGCTGCGGCAGATTCTGAATTGGCTTTCAGTCTGATTGAACAACTAGAAGCCAAGGATACAACTTTAGCAAAGGTTCTATCGAAGCTAGTTAGCGATTTTGAATTCGACAGAATTGAGGGTTGGATAGCTCAAATTTTAAATCAATAACTTGTTAAATAATGAACTATTAACTGTTAGGCTATTGTTCAATGAACGCCAATATTTTAATTGTCGATGACACTTTACCTAGCTTGCAGCTATTATCTAATTTGTTAACCGGGCAAGGCTATAAAGTCCGTGGAATCCTTAAGGGTCAAAAAGCTCTTTCTACAGCCCGCTTAGCAAAGCCAGACCTAATTTTGTTGGACATAAAAATGCCTGATCTGGATGGCTATGAAGTCTGCAAACAGTTAAAAGCCGATGAACAGACATCCCATATCCCTGTAATTTTTATCAGTGCCTTGAATGAAGCGTTAGATAAGGTTAAAGCCTTTGCGCTTGGGGGTGCAGACTACATCACAAAACCGTTCCAAGTGGAAGAGGTTTTAGCGCGGATTGAAAATCAACTAAAAATTCAGTTGCTCTCTAAACAACTCATTGAAAAAAATACACAGCTTTCACAGAAAATTGTCATGTGTCAAAAACTTCAAGTTGAGTTAAACAACCAAAATAAACTCAGGCAATCCATCCTTAATTCCGCCCCGGTCGGAATTTGCCTGACTGATGAGAATGGATGTTTTGTGGAAGTTAATCCCGCCTATTGTAAACTTTATGGATTTACTCCAGAAGAACTCATCGGACAATCCTTTACGGTACATTTTCCCCATGCACCGGCTGAACATAAACTCGAACTCATGCAACAGTATCGAGATTTTATTCAAGATGTCCAGAATAATGATAAAGGAGAGTTCACCGTATGGAGGAAAGATGGTACGGAGTTAATGGTTGATATTAGGCGAAACGGCTTCCAACAGAATGACGGAAAGTATTTTGTTGTGACTACCGTTATGGACATCACTGAGCGCAAACGCATGGAGGAAACACTCCGTACTACACTTCATACTGCTTTCCTGGCAGAAGCCAAATTAGCCGCCGCTCAGAGACTTGCTCATCTCGGTAATTGGGAATTTGATGTACTCACTCAAAAGTTTATTTGGTCAGAAGAGCTATTTGATATTTTTGGTCTTGACTGGATGCAACCAGAACCAAGTTTTGTCACCTTTCTTCGATTAATTTATCCCGATGATCGTCCACTTTTGCAAAAAGCCTTTAAGCAAATGCTCGCCACTGGGACATCAGACGAAATAGACTATCGGATTGTGCGACTCGATGGTCAAATCCGGTATGTTGTGGGCAGAGGAGAGGCTATTTTTGATGAGTTTGGACAAGTCCAGAAACTCTTCGGGACAGCGATGGATATTACTCAGCGTAAACAGGTAGAAGAAGCTGTGCGACAAGCCTCAGCAAGAGAACGAGAAAAGGCGCAACAGCTAGAACTGACTCTGTCTCAATTAAAACGAACCCAAGTCCAACTCATTCAAACCGAAAAAATGTCCAGTTTGGGACAGATGGTTGCAGGAGTTGCTCATGAAATTAACAACCCTGTTAGTTTTATTTATGGCAATCTGGCTCCAGCCAATGAATATGCCCAAAATTTGATTCGACTGACTCAACTTTACCAAAAAACTTACCCCGCTCCTACTCCCGAAATTCAGGCATTCATTGAGGAAATCGACTTAGATTTTCTGGTGGAAGATTGGCAGAAACTCATGCATTCCATGCAGATAGGCACTGAGCGTATCCAAGAAATTGTTCTCTCACTACGAAGCTTCTCTAGGCTTAATGAATCTGAACTCAAACCAGTTGATATTCATGAAGGAATTGACAATACTTTAATCATTTTGCAGCACCGACTCAGAGCAGTAGGCGATCGCCCTGAAATTGAAGTTATTAAAAATTACGATAAACTGCCAAAAGTTACCTGTTATGCCAGTCAATTGAATCAGGTATTTATGAATCTATTAAGTAATGCCATTGATGCTTTAGACTGTCAATCTAGTCCACGTCGAATTACCATCCATACTTCACTGAAAAATCGTGGACTTGAACAGGAAACCAAGTATCGCAAAACACTCGAATTTCCTTTACAACCTGTGAATTACAGCATCCAACGTGGTCAAAAATCAATGGTAAAAAGTAAGCCCTTAAGGGTTAGCCTGAAGCGAAGTTACCCCTTCGTATTGGCGGCTTCATCAGCCTTAGTGAAGCGAAGCAAGTTAGCACAAAAGCGGGCAGCCAATACCCTCCAGGAACTAGGGAAAGGAAAACAGCCCAATTCCCCAGTGGTAGTGATTCGCATTACTGACAATGGTTCTGGGATGAGTGAGGAGGTACGTAATCAAATATTCGACCCATTTTACACAACAAAACCTGTGGGAAGTGGTACAGGTTTGGGATTAGCAATCAGCTATCAGATTGTAGTTGAAAAACATCAGGGTAAACTGACTTGTTTTTCTTTGCCTGGAAAAGGAACAAAGATGATTGTAGAGATTCCGGTAAAATCCTGAATTGAGTGGTTATGCCGAGGAAATACAAGCTGTATAAAATTAAAATTTCAATTGCTAATTCATAATTTATTCCCTAAATTCATAACTATTAATTTCTCAGTAATCGCAAACCATTCAATGTTACTAAACCTGACGCCATAATCCCAAACCAGCGGCACCCAATGCCGCAACAATCATCAATAGGTCAACATCAAGCTGTTTGTCTTTAAATAGGGTAGTGAGTCCCTCACGCGCACTTGGATAGCCACCAATCACGTAAGCCGCTGGTAAAATAAGCAAGCCGAATCCCATCCAATTGAGCTGAAGTGATAACCAACCCAGAAATACAAGGATTGCACAAACCGCAGCGGCTAAAGTATCGGTATGTTGTTGATATAGCTAATTCAGGCGAGAGATAAATACAGAACGTTGAGCTATCGAGTGCGAGTAGATGCAGACGATTCCTTTACTTTAAACCTTGACTAAACAAGTGAGGTATTTCTGAACCATTTGCAGTAATTCTTGAGGCTGTGGGGGCTTAGCTAAAAACTCAGTTGCGCCAGATTGAATGGCACGAAACCGATCCAATTGAGTATTTCGAGCAGTCAGAATAATAATGGGTGTTTTCTTAAACACGGGAGTTTCCCGCAAAAATTTACAGATGCTATAACCATCCGCATTGGGCAAGTGTAAGTCTAGCAAAATGAGATCTGGTTTGTGTTCTATGAGTTGGGAGAATCCGTGCATGGGTTCTGGAATAATTAACACTTGATATCCAGCAGGCATCAAGATTTTTTTTAAAGTGTGAGCCAACACAGGACTATCTTCAATACAAGCGATTACAGGCTGTTTCTCGGTCGATTTGATCGCTGTAGTTTCTAATGGGGGGGGATTGGTGGCAGTCGCCTGTTTAACCGTGGGTACGGGTAAATCAGAAACTTCTTGGAATTGCAGTATGCCCTTCTCAACAAAAGGGATTAAGGAGCGAGTGACCTCAGCGACTGATTGGTGCAGTTGTAAGGCAATATCCCATAGGGTGAACTGACCGTTGAGATAGCTGTCTGAAACGGGGAGGAGTTGAGGGTCTGCCCCCTGCCGCAACGTTGGCGCGAGGGTTGGACTGAGGTGATCTAAACCCGTCGCTTGCCATTTTTGCTCCATCTGTACTGTGTTATTGAGGAGTGTTTGTATTTCTTTGCTAGACAAGGCGACAGTCTGGTAGAACACCGATGTCGTTTTTTGGCTCGGTTTCCAATCACTGTTCCAGTCTGTGCAGTTACTGAGTTCAAACAAACATTCTTGAACAATATTACGAATCACTAATTTGGCTTGAATCAGACTCAATTGCTTTTGGCTGAATCCTTGAGTGAGGAGCTGACTTTGCCAAGATTGATTATCCAATAACTCGGAGCAATCAACACTCCAGTTCCAGTTAGGGCACTGATGTTTTAACGCTCTATGCCACCGTCTTACAGGATGGATTTTATCTATAGCATAGAGCAACTTACCCCGAACAAGATGAAGATGCCAAACAATTGTATCGTTGTGTAGGATGAGTTCTCCGTCACTCAGTTTACTGAAGTTTTTGAATTCTTGAATCAGGTTTGTTGGTATCATTTCTAACAAAATTCCAGAATATTTTTAGGGATTGAGATGAGGATGATGCATTCCCCTCAAACTTAAAGGCGATGCAATTTACTCCTATGGAGTGGCTTTTTGTTGAATTCACACCCCATGATCAAGGCCAAATCCGTCCGTACAGCAGAAAAGATGAATTTCCGGTGAAAAAATCAATGCTTGTGAGTTTATAGAGACGGGAGATCAAAGCGTATCCGTCTTGTTGTCGTTGTTGTTAACTGGGAATCAAGCCTAAAACAGTAGATGCCTTCGAGTTGCTCAGCGTGTAGATAAAGTTAGGCAACTATCGTTGCTGTCTGTGAAGAACCTATCTCACATTCGAGTTATTTTTTAGTATCTTATGATACATTTTTGCGAACGAAAGCATCTACCTTCTCTATATTTGTCTATATTAATGGGTTATTCCGGAGAATGTTGAATCAATTCTCAAAAGTTAATTCAATCATGCTACTTTTCTACATCGAATTATAAATAATTAATGAATATCACCTCAATCTGTTGCGGATATTAGCGAACTGAAATACTATTAATATAAAGCGTCATACACCGTAGTACGACTTCAGAGATTGGGTAGCATATACTCGTAGTAAGCTAGTTCTTACAATTATCTTACTTCAGCTATATTACGAGTTAGATACGCCAGGGCTATCTATTTTAAAAGCTTCAATTAGATGAATTTTCAATTCCGCCTAATTCTTCTCTAAGTCTTCAGAGAAGATAAAAATCAAGCTAGGACGGGGTGTAATTAATTGACCAAATTCTTGATGCTAAATATAGCATTTCTATTCGATTGGTGAACAATCACCTATACGGATATTGGATTGCCGCAGGAGCAGAAGAGAGAACTCATATCTCATTTTATTATGGATTGCTATATCAAGGTAAAAACACCAGGAAACCCGTAAAATCCAGGGTGCCAATTGATCAAGCCAGTAATCAAGTATTTGCGGAGAGAGCAGATTCCGACGTTTTGCACCTAATGGAGAGGAAGACTTGTCAATGAATAAAGCTATCAATCAATTACGAATCATCAATCAACTACGGATTACAGTTTTAGTTCTGCTTGTATTCGCTCTGTTTAATTTGGTAACCATTTATCGTCAAATTGACAGTATGACGATTGACGGTAGAATTGTGAATTATGCCGGTATCGTTCGAGGAAATAGTCAAAGATTAATCAAATTAACTCTCTTAGAACAAAATACAGATAGCGTAGTTTCTAAGTTAGATAAAATAATTCAAGGGCTTATAAAAGGAGATAAAGAACTTAATTTAGTTAAGGTTGAATCCCCAGACTTTCAGGCCAAAATGTCCCAAATCGAACAGTCTTGGACTCAACTTAAGAACACCCTAAGAGACTATAAAAATAATCCTAATACTTCAGAAAGAGGGCGTCTTCTCAAAGCAAGTGAGGATTACTGGGATTTAACGAATGCCGCCGTATCATCAGCCGAATCTTTTGCCAAACATCATGTACAACTTTCTAAAAACTTGGCGATTATTTTGTTCATTGCCAACCTTGTAATCCTGGTCGTCATTTGGAATATTTCTCAATATATTAAATCGAGGCTGACGAGGACGATCAATACCCTGGCTAGTTCTTCAACTCAGATTTCTGCCACCATCGAGGAACAAGAACGCATTGCGAGTCAGCAGGCGGCTTCAGTGAATGAAACCACAACCACGATGGATGAATTAGAAGCCTCTTGCCGACAGGCGGCAGAGCAAGCCAAAGCGGCTGTTACCGCTGCACAACAAGCACTGGGACTCGCACAGGGAGGTACCCAAGCGGTAGAGGAAACATTGGAAGGGATGTTTACTTTAGAAAGCAAAGTAGGAGCGATCGCAGAACAAATTGTGTATCTGAGCGAACAAGCCGATCAAATTGGCAGTATTTCCCAACTTGTTTCTGACTTAGCCAACAAAACAAACATGTTGGCATTTAATTCATCTGTAGAAGCGGTTCGCGCTGGAGAACATGGCAAAGGTTTTTCTGTAGTAGCTAATGAAATTCGTAAATTAGCTGATCAAAGTGAAAAATCGGCTGAGAAAATTAGTGACTTGGTATCAGAAATTCAGAGCGCCATTAATTCAACGGTGATGGTTACGGATGAAGGGACGAAGACAGTCGCGACGGGAGTACAAAGTGCTAGAAAAACCAATCAAGCCTTCACTGGGGTAGCAGATGCCGTCAATAAAGTGGTTTTGAACAATCAACAAATTTCACTCAATCTCAAGCAACAGGTTGATGCCATGCAACAAATTGTCGAAGCGATGGAGACAATTAACAAGGGAGCAAAAGAAACCGCGACTGGCATTAGTCAAACCAAATCAGGTACCGCACAACTGAATGAAGCGGCGTTGGTTCTTAAACGGATTGTTTGAAACGTGAAAAGCTCACCTCTTTTTATGAGTTCCGGCTCAATGTGCCCTTAGCCAGGAAGGAAGCAAGAAGATAGAGTGGTGTAGCAGAGGGGATGCAGTGGAAGAAAAATTATGCCGGGGAATTACAAATTAGTCTTAATCAGGACTGATCGTGATGATAGAAGACGAAGAACTCCGGAATCTGTATCAGATTTCAAGTGAAGAACGTTTGCAGCAATTGAAATCTGGATTGCAGTATTTACAAAAATACCCGGATGATGAAACAACCTTAAAAGAATTGCGGCGAGAAGCTCATAGTCTGAGAGGAGATTCTAGAGGTGTCGGGGTAGAATCTGTAGAAACTCTTGTTTATTGGGTTGAGAAAATTTTTGGACACCTCATCCGTCAACAAATCGTTTTCACTCCACAATTGAACAATCGACTCGAACAAGGATTAGCGGCAATTAATCGTTTGGTACAGGAAGCCGTCACTGAGCAACCAAGTGGGGTGGATATAGATGGAGTGATTGAAGGATTGACTGGGATTATTTCGGAGGCACAAAAACCACCGTCAGATGCTTCTTTAGACGCCAAAGTAGATCAAAAATGGGAGCTAACTTTGCATCAAGGAGCTGTACCTTTTGCGATCGCCCCTGGAGACGCTGCGCTTAGCGAAATCGCAAACATTAACAACGAAACTGCTCAATCTGTATCCGCTCTGATAGAAGACGAAACACTCCGGGAGTTATACCACATTACCAGCCTAGAGCGTTTGCAGAATTTGGAAGCTGGCTTACGCAATTTAACATTGTATCCGGCAGATGAAACGATTTTAGAAACATTACAACGGGAAGCCCACAGCCTTACCGGAGACTCGAAAAGTGCTGGGGTAGAAACAGTAGAAATCCTCGCCCGTTCTCTGGAAGAGATTCTCTTAAACCTCAAACATCAACAGATTGTTTTAACCCAAAAATTGATCGATTGCCTTGAGCAAGGATTAACAGCTATTCATCGTTTGGTAGAAGAATCCGTTACCGGTCAACCCAGTGGAGTTGATGTCACTGAAGTTTTTGATTACTTGATGGAAGTAGTTTTGGAGTTACAACAGCTACAACCGGATGCTGTTCCCAGCGATGAAGAGGAAAAAGAAGATCAGGAAGATTTTCACTTTCAACCCACGATTGATGACCATACCCATCCATTTATTACACCCCTATTAAAATCAGAGTTCAAGGGTAACGTTACCCAAATTCCTTCCACCTTTATCGAAGATGAAGAGTTTCGAGACATTTATAGAACGACAAGCGAAGAACGCTTACAGAAACTCGAAGCTGGGTTGCTACATTTAGAAAAACATCCCGATGACGAAACCACGTTAGAAGAATTGCTGCGGGAAGCGCACAGCCTTAAAGGTGATTCAAGAAGTGCAGACTTGGAATCGGTAGAAACCCTGACTCATGCTGTCGAAGACGTTCTTTTATGCATCAAAAAACAACAAATTATCTTAACGTCAGAAGTCAGCGATCGCCTTTATCAAGGATTGGATGCGATCGCTTTTTTGGTACACGAAGCCGTAACAGGTCAACACAGTAATGTTGATACTCCAGCGGTATTAAAACAGTTGATGGCAGTCGTTGCGGCACTTCCCCTTCCAGAGTCCCTATCGGTTCCTCCTGAAACCCCTGCTGCCATTCCCACAATTGCAACTCAAGATATACCCACTCCCTCTATCGGAGCAAGTGAACCCTATCGCATCGATACCATTCGCGTTCCCACTCGCGAACTCGATGCCTTAATGACACAAGCGGAGGAATTAACCGTCACCAAAATCCAAATTGCTCACGCTACCGCTGAAATTGAAGAATTAGCACGCCTGTGGAATAAGTGGAAAGCCTTTAATAAAAAGCAACATCGTCAGTCTTCCTCTTTGGCAACTAATCCTTATCAAGAGAGTATACAAAAAGCAATCGACAGCTTGAGTCTATTGGCTCAGGATAATAGCACCAAACTAAACTTAATTGCTGAGGACTTAAAAGAAAAAATTGGTAATTTACGACTTCTTCCTCTATCTACCTTATTTCAGTTTTTTACCCGTACCGTGCGGGATTTAGCCAAACAGCAAGGCAAAGAAGTGGAATTAATCATTGAAGGAGGAGAAACAACAGCCGACAAGCGCATTCTCGAAGAAATGAAAGACTCCTTGATGCACCTGATCCGTAATGCGATCGACCATGGTATCGAGACTCCCGCCGAACGCGAAAAATTGGGTAAACCTCCCATCGCTACGATTTGGTTAAGAGGTTACCAAAGTACTCACCATATCGTTATTGAAATAGCAGATGATGGGCGAGGATTAGACATCAAAAAAATTAAACAAACTGCCGTTAAACGCAAGCTTTACCATCCAGAACAACTGGAAAATATGACTTCCAGTCAAGTCTACTCTCTAATCTTTGCTCCTGGGTTTTCAACCCGAACCTTTATTACAGAAATTTCTGGTAGAGGCATTGGATTAGATGTAGTCCGCACTAATGTTGAGCGGCTAAAAGGTAGCATTCAAATTGAATCAACCCCCGGTCAAAAATGTACATTCCGCCTACAGTTAGGCAAGTCACTGGCAACCCTTAATACATTGTTATTGAAGGTACAAGGCATTATCTATGCTCTACCAATGGAGTATGTGCCGGGGAGTTTATTAGTTTCCCAAGATGAGATTTCTATCATTAAAGGTCGAGAAATGATTACTTGGGATGGTGAAAAAGTTCCGGTTGTTGATTTAGGCGATTTGCTACAACTCTCCAACTCCCCTGGTTATATATCCAGACCCAAGGTTGAACAACAAACGAGCGAGTTACGTACTTGTATTATACTCAAAGTTGGAGAAGAACAAGCGGGATTTTTTGTTGATCGCCTGTTGGATACACAAGAGGTGGTCATCAAACCTCAGAGCCAATTATTGAAGCGAATGCATAACATCCTTGGCGCAACAATTCTTCCTTCTGGGGAAGTATGTATGATTCTGCATCCTCCAGATTTGCTTAAGTCATTGCAAAAACAATCTCCATCCACTGTTCAAATTAAACCCAATAAAATCATTCCCCGAAAGCCTAGCATTCTCCTCGTAGAAGACTCTATTTATGTTCGTACTCAAGAACAACGGCTATTAGAGAAAGCGGGCTATGAAGTAGTGATAGCTGTTGATGGATTAGATGGTTATCGCCAACTCAAAAAACGTAATTTTGATGCGGTAATTTCTGACGTGGAAATGCCCAATTTAGATGGACTTTCGCTCACTACCAAAATTCGGCAACATCCAGAATATCAGGATTTGCCCATTATTCTGGTAACTACACTTAATTCAGATGAAGACAAAAGAAGGGGAGCAGATGCAGGAGCCAATGCTTACGTTATCAAAGGTAAGTTTAATCAAGAGTTTCTTTTAGAAACATTAGAAAAATTTGTTTAAATAATTTTGTTCAAGCTTTATTTTTGACTTTTGTAAAATATAAACTACAGCTAATGTCTATACGAGTTCTATTAGTTGAAGATTCACCCATTACCCTAGTCATTTTAAAAAGAATTCTTAATTCATCACCAGAGATTGAAGTGGTGGGAGAAGCTCGTACTGGCTTAGAAGCTTTGCAACTGATTCCCCAAGTTCAACCCGATGTCATTTGCACAGATCTGCACATGCCTCACATGGATGGTTTAGAGTTTACCTCTGAAGTTATGGCACTCTATCCTCGACCGATTTTAGTGATTAGTTCCTGGGTGCAGGAAGAAGATGCTCTTCATGTTTTTCAGCTTTTAGAAGCAGGAGCATTGGATATTTTCCCCAAGCCAGCCGCTGGACTATCAACGGAGAATCAATTAATCAATCAAGAGTTAATTAATAAGATTCAAATTTTATCGGGAGTCAAAGTCTTTAAGAAAAAGCGAAAGTCTCCCTCTCCAGTAAAAAGCTTAGATAATTTTTCTTTTCAGCCTTATGTAAAACCAGAAATCGTAGTCATTGGTGCCTCTACAGGTGGCCCACAAGCCATCAACGAACTGTTCACTCAGCTCCCCTCAAATTTATCCGTGCCAGTGATTTGCGTACAACATATTTGTGTAGGTTTTTTACAGGGATTTCTGGATTGGTTATCCAGCAGTTGTCGGTTGCCTATTCAAATTGCTAAACCTGGAACTATACCCAAGCCAGGAACGATTTATTTCCCCCCAGAACAGCAGCATTTAGAATTAGATAAACAAGGACGCTTTATTTGCTCTAATTCACAGCCATTAGACGGACATCGCCCTTCTGTAACGGTTACCTTTAAGTCGGTATCTAAGTTCTATGGCAGGGCAACAGTGGGAATATTATTAACAGGTATGGGTAAAGATGGAGCCGAAGGAATGCATTCTATCGCCAAAGCTGGCGGTTTAACCATTGCCCAAGATGAAGCCACTTCTGTAATTTTTGGAATGCCGAAAGAAGCAATCGATTTGGGAGCCGCTCAACTCGTTTTACCAATTCATGCGATCGCGCCAAAATTACTAGATATTTTACATCAACAGTCCCTCTTATCTGGAAAGCAGATTGGGATTTATAAGATTTGTTAAATTGCTAAATTAGCTTATAAAATACCCGCCCTTAAAGGTTATCTTTTTCCAAAAATCCAGTCATTGTGTAAATCAAATATTATCGGAAATTAAAGTGTTAAATTCAAAGTCTTTAAGCAAAGAGTTAATAGAAGCTTTTATCCAATTAATCGCCAAGCATACGGGGCTGGAAATTCGAGAACGAGACAAAGCGACCTTAAGCGAAAAAATTGCCTTAAGAATGAAAGACATCAAATTAGATGTCCCCGAAAGTTACTATCAACTGTTAAAATCATCAACTTCTGAAAGCTATCAAGAATGGAAAAAACTTGTTAATTTATTAACTAATAGTGAGAGTTATTTTTTTAGAGATAAAGACCAATTTGATTTATTGCGAAATCACCTTTTACCTGAATTAATAAAATGCAAAGAAAATAGCAAAACACTTCGTGTTTGTAGTGCAGGATGCTCGTCTGGAGAAGAACCCTATTCTCTAGCTATTCTTCTTGAAGAGCTTCTTCCTAATCCCGAAGAATGGAATCTCACAATTTTAGGAATAGATATCAATCAAGAAGCACTACACAAAGCTGAATTAGGAATTTATAGACCTTGGTCATTTAGACGGGTTGAGAAAGAAATCATGCAGCAGTACTTCCAACTAATTAACCATCAATATCACATCAATACCTCAATTAAGCAGATGGTAAAGTTTCAAAATCTCAATTTATTCAAAGAGGTATTTCCTTGTTCTAACTCTGAGCTACAAGACCTTGACTTAATTCTTTGCCGTAATGTTTTTATCTATTTTGAACCTTCAGCTATAGCTAAAGTCTTAGAAAAATTCTACAAGGCTCTCCAGCCTTTAGGGTATCTGATTACAGGTCATGCTGAACTCTCAGGACAGAATTTAAGTCAGTTTCAAACAAAGGTATTTCCAGAATCAGTAGTGTATCAAAAAATAACTGATCATTTGATTGATACGCCTAAACTATTGTCCCCCGCTGAACAAAATCATATACCTGAAAAACAATCATTGTTGCAATTAAATAAGGAAGACCTTGGAAATGCTTTAGAAAAAAATAATATAAAAATGCAACAAGTTGCGCTTAATCTTCTTAAACAATTACCGCCTGAAACTCAAATTCCAAAATTAGGGAATCTCACGGCAGCTCAGCTTATCCTCCAACTTGAAAAAGGCTTAAAACCCGTTTATCAGGAACCCCAATAAAAGAGCCATACTATTTTCTGGGAAGGCATTAAGGTGGGGTTTGCTTTAGAAGCAAAAAGGGGATGTGCCTGTTCTGCTGAATGTCCCTAACCTCCTCCTCAGTTTCAACAGCGAGGATAAAAACTGCATAAGTGTCATTGAGTCAGAGATAGAAGATACTAGTCAAGCCGAATGGCTGAACTAGAGCCATCCTTGGCGGCTGACATGGCTAGAAATCTTTAACGTCACGACTCTCACCTGACACGAAGGCGAAATCCTATGTCCTTAAGAGCATCTTTACCCAACTCCCAATCTTCGCAAAACCTACAGATGAAGATTGCACTCACCCTTCTTGTTATGGCAGTTGTTTATAGTGCCGCTCAATTTTTTCGAGACCGGAGCAACTATAACAAAGGATATGAAGCTTACCGCCAAGTCAATTGTTCAGTGGCATCTGCTCATTTTGATCGCGTGAAAAATGGCTGGCGTATCATCGACTTCGGTGACTTCGTATCCCGTGCTCAGCAGGAACAATCTGAATGTCTTGCCTTTAAAGCCGTGCTGGAGCAAGAAAAGAAGGGAAATGTAGCTCAAGCGATTGTTGCTTACAATGGCTTCATGAACGAGCATACTTCAGGTAGTTATCTCGTGAATGCTGCTCGCGATCGCGTCAAATCTTTATTTGAAAAAAACAAACCTGAAAAGTTAGCCACAAAAGAATTCTGCAATAATTTGAGGCAATTTCAACCAGATCTGATTCCTCAGAGTGATACAAACTTACCACTCCTCCACTTTGCCTGTGGTGAGACATACACCAGCCTGAAAGACTATCCAAAGGCAACACTGATGTATGAAACGTTTGTCGATGAATATCCCAATCACTCTTTATTATCCCAGGTAAAAACGGCATGGGCAAAAACACTGGTTGCTCAAGCCAAAGCAGAAGGTGCAGGAAACTTGCCGGCCCCCCAACGAAGTGGCACTACAGGTAATGGGTCATCCGTTGTTACCATTCGCAATGATTCACCAGAACCCATGCGGATTGTTTTCAGTGGGCCAGAAGGTCGGATTGAAGAGTTGGAAGCCTGTAGTACTTGCCAAAAATATGTGGGTCAAGGCCCCAAATCTTGTCCTAATCAAGGGCCGACTGGAGATTACACCCTCAAACCGGGTGAATATGATGTGGTAGTCAAGTCCAGGGGTGATAAATTAGTCCGTCCTTTTAAAGGCACTTGGAGTATGAATCAGGGCTGGACTTATACCAACTGTTTTTATATTGTCACGAACCCAACCCCAGAAGAGCGTGAACAACAATAACGGGTTGCCTCGGTGGGTGCTGATTTTAGATTTCGGTGGGTTTTCGCTGTTGTTTTTGTGCACATAGAAGCCAGGTTATCATCTCATTTTTCCGCAGCTAAAATGCTTTGGATTCCCCTAACTAATCGCTCAATTCCTTCTACCGCCGTCTCTTTTTGTAAGGCACCATAGGCAATTCGCAGATAACACCCCTTATTCATACCAAAGGTTGTACCGGGCATCACTGCCACGCGATGTTCCTGGATAAGTCGTTGTGCCAACTCAAACGCACCTAACTGGGTGTGAACCTTCAGCAGGAAATAAAACGCACCATCCGCAGGGGCAATGGTACATAAACCTTCTAAGCGTTTTAACGAGTCTAGTGCTAATGGTCGGACAGATGCGATCGCACAAATCTTCTCTCGACAGTAGTTAGCCCCCACCTGCAACGCCCCTAACGCCGCGTACTGGGAGATGACTGGAGGACAAATCACAATCGTATCCTGAATTTTCTTCACTGGGACGAGTAAGTGTTCTGGAATCACCATATACCCGATGCGCCAACTGGCAAAACCATAAGCTTTGGAGAGGGAGTAGAGGGAAATGGTATGTTCCTGACTGTGGGGAAATGCTCCCGGCGAAGTGTGTTTCACCCCGTTGTAGGTAAAGTATTCGTAGGCTTCATCACTGATGTGGTAAATGCCGCGATTGCGACAAATATCATTAACTTCTTGCAAGGCTTCTGCCGGATACACGACACCCGTGGGATTATTAGGAGAAATGGTGACAACAGCTCGTGTTCGTTCTGTAATAGCTTGAGCGATCGCATCCGGACGTAGCTGGTAATTTTCATCCGTTGCTACTAATACTGGACGACAACTTGCCATCACAATCGCCATTTCGTGGTTGAAATAATAAGGCGTTTGGAGAATAATTTCATCACCGGGGGAAGTAATGGCGAGAACGGCATTCATAAACCCCATATTGCTGCCGGCTGTAACAACGATGGAGTTTTGCTCATCCACCTCGATAGCGTTATCCGTTTGCAGTTTGGCGGCAATGGCAGACACTAAAGGTGGAATCCCTTGGATGAGTTTGTATTTATGATTTTCGGGATCGGCGAGGAACTCCGGCAAACGTGCGATCGCTTCTGGGGGTGGGCCATAATAAACAACACCTTGCCCCAAAGAAATCGTTCCGGGGTTGTTGCGAATCAGTTCGCCAATAATCGGGATCAGTGGCGACTGCACCGCCTGCATACGAGAAGTTAAAGTAGACATTCACCTGAAGGATGAAGTGTAAGGACAAAGTCATTGCAGTTGAACGCTAGAGCGTCAATCCATTACTGAATATTGACAAAAGCGACATACTGTGATTATTCATAAACCCCTTGTTGAAGGTGAAGCCTTCCGACTGAAAATTGTAGACGATCGCGATAAATTGCTCCCCAAATGCTTCGCCCCTATGGAGGAAGGAGGAGGCTTCTCTGTCTTTAGATTGATTTTGTCACACAAAAAATGAGGCTAACCTCCAAACAGGGACTCTTGAAACTCAGGAGTTATTGCTCTATGTCTATTAGATCTTTATTAAATATCCCGTTCGGCAGTTGAATTGCCCAGATAATTTCTCAGGACTACCCTCATTTCACTGTCACTGGATTTTTCTGAAAACCTGTGTTTAAGTATCTTCCGCCTCTCAACGAGCATAACCTTCCTTATCCCGATACCATTCACCCAATCGTGGTGCATTTCGTGATTGCGATGGTGCTGTTTGCAGTGTTTTGCGATCTCCTGGGGTATTTCACAAAAAATTCCAAATTGTATGAAGTCAGTTGGTGGAATCTGGCCTTCGCAACCGTTTCGATCTTCATTTCAATTATTTTTGGACAGATTGAAGCTGGTCTGGCAGAACCTTACGCGGCATCGGTTTCAACGCTGAATATCCATACAATTTTGGGCTGGTCGCTTTCGGGAATTCTGGCAATCGTCACCGCATGGCGCTATGTGATTCGGTTGCAGGAAAGACCGCAGTTACCCATTCCTTATCTGGCAGCAAGTGTACTCCTAGTTGGCGTCGTTTGTATTCAGACATACCTGGGCAGCTTACTCGTGTGGGTCTATGGCTTGCATACAATTCCTGTTGTAGATGCAATCAGAGAGGGCTTGTCATGAATCCAGACCTGCTGAAAGAGTGGAGTAGTTTGGGCGTGAATGGATTGCCCTACCTAATTCCCATCCATCCCAACCTGGTACATCTAACGCTAGGGTTATTTATCGTAGCGATCGCCTTTGACATTGTAGGGGTGCTGTATCCCCTCGACAAAGCGGCGTTTAAGTTTCTGGCGATTCCCGTTACCCGCTCCTCGCTGTTTGATGTTGGTTGGTATAACCTACTGGCATCAGCAATCATTACCTTTTTTACAGTCATGGCGGGTTTGTTTGAAGTTTCTTTAGCCGTACCGCTTACCGATGTCACCAGCGCCTGGGGGCTTCATGCCCTGGAAACGATGATTCTACACGGCGTAGGCGGGGTACTGATTTTGACCTTGATTGTGGGAATGACCGTTTGGCGGGGCTTTCAACGCTATAGCTGGCGTAAAGACATGGCAAGACAGGTGCAGTGGAGTTATCTCGCTGCTGGTTTATTTGTTTTTGCTTTGATGTTTGTGCAGGGAACACTGGGTGCACATCTAGGTGCTGAGTTCGGCATTCACGTTACAGCCGATCAAATGCTGCACTTAGGCGAAAATCCTAATCAACTATAGGGAAGGCAGAAGGCAAAGGGCAGAAGGCAGAAGTAACCCTTCGTTTTTCCTGCTTTCTCCTTTTAATTAAAGGCAAAGGGCAAAAGGCAAAAGGCAGAAGAACCCTTACCTTTCTCCTCCTTCTGCCTCCTACCTCCTGCCTCCTGCCTTATCCTCTCAGTTCACTGTTCTAACTATGATGCGATCGCTCTCATGCTCAAACTCCGCGCAATTCTAATAATGACGGTCTATGCCATCCTGGCTGCCTTGGCTAGCTTTTGGATGGCGAAACAATCCTATTCCTGGTTTCCGCCAGAAGCGGCAGCAGAAGCAAAGTTGCAGGATGATTTATTCAGTCTCTTCACTGGGTTAGGTACATTCATTTACTTAGGGGTGATCGGCCCTTTCCTCTACTCGTTGGTCTTTCATCGCGCCAGTAAGTATGACATGAGCGATGGCCCCCCGATTGAAGGCAACCTCTGGCTGGAGATTGTCTGGACGGGAATACCATTGGTTTTGGTGTTAACGCTTTCCTTTGTGAGCTATCGGACTTACGAAAAAATGGCGGTACGAGGGCCGATGGAACTGGTGCATTTGCACATGCCTCAGGTGATGCAGTCTGCTTACGCCGAACCCTTTGATAGCAGCCCTCAACAGCAAATTCAGAATGCAGCCCAAACGGCTCCCATTGAGCAAATTGACGTGACGGCTAAGCAATGGGCATGGGTTTTCCATTATCCACAACAGAATATCACTAGCACTGAGTTACATTTACCGGTCGGTCGCCGGGTGCGGTTCACGTTGCGATCGGAGGATGTATTGCATGGGTTTTACATTCCGGCATTTCGGCTGAAGCAAGATGTCGTTCCCAATCGCGAAATCGATTTTGAACTGACTCCCGTAAAAGAAGGAACCTATCGCCTGCGCGATTCCATGTTTAGTGGCACTTACTTTGCGGCAAATCAAGCAGATGTCGTCGTTCAGCCATTCGACGAGTATCAACAATGGCTTGCCGATGCTGCTGCTCAATCGCCCACCCCTGCCTTTAATCAGGCTGCTTTTGAGTACAGCCAAGAAAGCGATCGGGAGGGTGCAACAAAAGGCAAGGTAGCCATTCGTGGTTGGAACAGCATCCCACCTGCACCGCCACCTGTAGTGAATTATGCGCCCAAGCCTGAACCGGATAGCCCACCAGCGTAAATAAGGCAGAGGGCAAAGGGCAGAAGGCAGAAGGAAGGGAGGAGGAAGAGGGCAAAAGATAGAAGTTTTAAGTTTTCGAGATATTCCTCAGATAGTGTTCCCTGTCATCTTCCTAGTGCAGCATGGCGGAAATAAGTGACCAGTTAATGAAAGAGCCAAAAGTAGAAGGTATAAGCCTTTCAACCTTCTGCCTTCTGCCTCCTGCCTTCTGCCTTCTTGTACTAGTTCGTTCTCTTACCTTCATCGCCTTTTCCTCAATTCATCTTCTCTTCTTCCCCTTCTGCCCTCTGCCTCCTGCCTTCTACCTTCCCCCTCAAAACAAGCAAACTATGACCAACATTTCTCTTGAACCGATCAAAGGCGTTCGCGGACAGCCGTATCCCGGTGCGCCCGACAACTGGAAGCGATTCTTCACCTTTAGCACCGATCACAAAGTCATCGGCATTCAATACATCGTCACATCGTTCTTCTTTTTCTTGATTGGAGGCTTGTTGTCGATGGTGATGCGGGGTGAACTCATTACCCCCGACGCCGATCTGGTCGATCGCACCGTTTATAATGCCCTGTTCACGATGCATGGCTCGATCATGCTGTTTATGTGGACATTCCCCGTTTTAGTAGGACTGGGAAATTATCTAGTTCCGCTAATGATTGGGGCACGAGATATGGCATTTCCCCGACTCAATGCGGTTTCTTTCTGGATGGTTCCCGTGGTGGGAATTCTCATGCTGGCCAGTTTTCTGGTGCCGGGAGGCCCGTCGCAGTCAGGATGGTGGGCATATCCGCCTGTGAGTTTGCAAAACCCAACCGGAAATCTGATTAACGGGCAAGTGTTGTGGATTTTGGCAGTGGCAATTTCGGGCGTGTCTTCGATCATGGGCGCGGTGAATTTTGTCACTACCATCTTCCGGATGCGAGCACCAGGAATGACCTGGTTTAAAACACCTGCCTTTGTCTGGTCAGTGCTGGCGGCGCAGTTAATTCAACTATATGGGCTACCTGCGCTAACTGGGGGTGCGGTAATGCTGTTGCTCGATATCACGATTGGTACGAGCTTTTTTGCACCAGACCGAGGCGGCAACCCTATACTCTATCAACACTTTTTCTGGTTTTACTCCCATCCAGCAGTCTATGTGATGGTTCTGCCCGTGTTTGGGATATTTTCTGAAGTTTTACCTGTTCATGCCCGTAAACCTCTATTTGGCTATCGGGTGATTGCGGCATCATCCATCCTCATCACGATTATCAGCGCTTTCGTGTGGGTACATCATATGTTTGCCAGTGCCACTCCAGGTTGGATGCGGATGTTTTTCATGGTGACTACGATGCTGGTAGGCGTTCCCTCTGGTATTAAGGTGTTTGGTTGGGTGGCAACGATATGGGGTGGCAAGATTCGCTTCACCACGCCAATGCTATTTGCGCTAGGTGGCATTAGTAACTGGCTATTTGCTGGCATTACTGGAATTTTTCTGGCTTCTGTGCCGATCGATATTCACGTTAACAACACCTACTTTGTGGTTGGACATTTCCATTACGTGTTGTATGGTGCGATCGTTATGGGCATCTATGCCGGAATCTATCACTGGTTCCCCAAAATGACCGGACGCATGTATTACGAAGGGTTGGGCAAACTGCACTTTGCCTTGACTTACCTGGGAACGGCGTTAACCTTCCTGCCCATGCACCCCGCTGGGTTGATGGGAATGCCCCGTCGTGTCGCATCTTATGACCTAGAATTTGCCTACTGGAATGTCTTAGCGAGTCTGGGCGGGTTTCTCTTGGGGCTGTCTACGCTACCGTTTATTCTCAACATGGTGAGTTCCTGGATTCGGGGCGATAAAGTGGGCAACAATCCCTGGCGGGCTTATGGCTTAGAGTGGCTCACCTCTTCACCACCCACAGTCGAAAACTTTGAAGAAACACCGATTGTGGTTTCGCGTCCCTACGGCTACGGTAGCAACGAACCATTGGTCGGGAACGTTCCTAACCCAGGCTTAACTGAATTTCCTGAATCGTTTACTCAGGAGCAAACATCATGACAGTAGAAAAAGCGATTGCACAAGACGTTGAAGCTAACGTTCGACAGCACCAGGAGCATGACGAAGCAGGAAACAGTAAATTTGGCTTTATCGTGTTTCTGCTGTCGGAAAGTGTCATCTTCCTGAGCTTCTTTGCGGGTTACATCGTCTACAAAACCACTAGTCCTGACTGGTATCCGCCTGGTGTTACTGGCTTAGAAACCAGAGAGCCACTGATTAATACAATCGTGCTGGTATCCAGTAGTTTTGTAATCTACGTGGCTGAACGTTATTTACACGATAAAAAGCTGTGGGGCTTTCGCCTATTTCTGTTAGCCACGATGGCGATGGGTAGCTATTTCCTATGGGGGCAAGCGGTGGAATGGCGCAGTTTATCCTTCAGCATTCAGTCAGGATTGTTTGGCGGCACTTTTTATTTACTCACCGGATTTCATGGCTTGCACGTTCTCACCGGTATTCTGCTGCAAACCTTGATGTTGGGGCGATCGTTTATCCCTGGTAACTACGAAAACGGTTTTTTTGGTGTTGAAGCAACGTCTTTATTCTGGCACTTTGTCGATGTCATTTGGATCGTGTTGTACACATTGATTTATGTTTGGCAATGAGTGAAGGCAGAAGGCAGAAGGTGATGTGCATTTAAACTCTATCATCTTCTCCCCCTGTCTTCCACTTTGCAACTAGAATGCTGATTAGCTTATCAACGCTTTCGGCAATAACGCATGGATGGAACTTGGCAACGCATTAACAAAAAGCTACAGCAGTGCTGAGTTTTAGACACTAAAATCTGTCCTGGGTTCAATTCAAGCAACAATCCTGTCTGTCCTTTCGTACTGACTTATCCTATGTAATTATTGAGGTATACATAAATTATTGCAATTCATGCTTTTACTCAATAATATCACCGTTAAAGCAACAATTTATGAAAGTGCCAATTCCCTAGTTTATCGAGGCATAAAAAACTATGATAACACACCTGTAATCCTCAAGGTTCTTAAAGAAGACTATCCAAGTCCCCAGGAAATTGTTCGCTACAAAAAGGAATATGCCATTACTCACTCTTTAAATCTAGAAGGAGTGATTAAGGCTTATAGTCAACAGGAATATCAGAGAAGTTTAGTGATCGTTCTTGAGGATTTTGGCGGGGAATCCTTAAAGAAATGGATGAAGCTCTCGCCACAGGGGTATTACCCGATGCCCTTACCCGAATTCTTAAGCCTCGCGATTAAAATTACCAAAATTTTGGGCAATATTCACAGCAGCAACGTCATACACAAAGATATTAACCCAGGTAATATTGTCCTCAATCCAGAAACGGGGCAAGTTAAAATCATCGACTTCGGTATTTCCACTCGCTTACCGTCCAATAGTCCTCCTCTAGTTCATCCTCATGGATTAGAAGGGACTTTAGCCTATATGTCGCCGGAGCAAACCGGACGGATGAATCGCACTCTGGACTATCGCACAGATTTTTACTCCCTTGGTGTTACGTTCTACGAATTGCTTACCGGGAAGTTGCCTTTTACTACGGATGATGTTTTGGAACTGGTGCATTGTCATATCGCCAAACAACCCGTTCCACCCAAAGAAGGCAGAAGGCAGACCGGAGCTTTAGTGAGGACAGGAGGCAGAAGGGAAGAAGTTCCTCAATCTGTTTCAGATATTGTCATAAAATTGTTGGCGAAAAATGCCGAGGATCGATATCAAAGTGCTTGGGGAATTCAAGCGGATTTAGAGGAATGCCTGCGACAGGTAAAGGCAACGGGTAGAGTAGAAAATTTTCGTCTTGGTTCTCAGGATATTTCCAACAAGTTTCAAATCCCGCAAAAACTGTATGGACGTGAAGCGGAAATTGAAACTTTGCTGGCGGCATTTAAACGAGTAGCTGGAGGCGAGTTAACCTCTCCTCCTATCCCTCTCCTACCAGAAGAGGGGAGTCCAACTTCCCCCTTCCATAAAGAAAAGGTTTCTTCCTCTGTCCTCCCCCCGCGTCGGATGGATAGAGGGGGGTTGGAAGGGCGAGGGGGGTTAGGTTGCGTCGAAATGATGCTCGTCGCTGGTTATTCCGGTATTGGTAAATCAGCACTGGTACAAGAAATTTATAAGCCGATTACCGAAAAACGCGGCTATTTCATCTCCGGTAAATTTGACCAGTTGCAGCGCAATATTCCCTACTCTGCCGTTGTTCATGCCTTTGGTGGATTGATGCGGCAACTCTTGAGTGAAAGTGAAGCACAATTGCGACAATGGCAAGAAAAAATTTTAGCGGCTTTGGGGCCAAACGCACAGGTCATTATTGATGTGATTCCCGAAGTGGAACTGATTATTGGCAAACAACCGCCCGTGCCAGAGTTAGGCGGTGCTGAGTCTCAAAATCGCTTTAATTTGGTCTTTCAAAACTTCATCAGGGTCTTTTGCACAAAAGAGTATCCCTTAGTCATCTTTCTGGATGACTTGCAGTGGGTAGACTCGGCAACTCTCAAGTTAATTGAACTGATGATGACGGATATAGATACGCAATACCTCTTGTTAATTGGGGCGTATCGGGATAACGAAGTCAACTCAACCCATCCCTTGATGATGGTGCTTGATGAATTGCGCCGTCAAGAAGCAACGATTAATCAGATTACCTTAGCACCTTTAAAACTAGAGCATATTAGTCATCTCATTGCCGATACATTACACAGCGATACTGATTCGGTAAAACCTTTGGCAGAATTGGTGAAGGGGAAAACTGAAGGGAATCCTTTCTTTGTTAACGAATTTCTGAAAACTCTCTATGCTGAGAATTTACTAGTGTTTACCCCCCCAACCCCCCTTGTTAATGGGGGAGTAAGAGAGGACTCCCTTTTTAAGGGGGAAGAAAGAGAGCATTCACTTACTTCGGGAGGAGTACAAGAGAAATTAATCAATTCCCCCTCTTACCAAGGGGGGGTTAGGGGGGGTAGGAGTCTTTGGCAGTGGGATATTGCTCAAATCGAGGCACAAAACATTACTGATAACGTAGTGGAATTAACCATCGCTAAGTTGAAAAAACTGCCCCAATCCACTCAGGAAGTTTTACGCTTGGCGGCTTGTATTGGTGCTAATTTTGACTTAAACACCCTCTCCATTATTTGCCAAAAATCGGAAGCGGTAATTTTCCAAGACTTATTGATAGCAATTGAGTCAGGGTTAATCTTGCCTGTATCTGAGTTTAATACAGAACTGTTAATCCAAGATTATAGATTCCTGCACGACCGAGTGCAACAAGCGGCTTATGCTTTGATTGATGAATCGCAAAAACAGGTTGTTCATCTCCAAATCGGTCGCAATTTGCTCGAAAAAACTTCACCAGAGCAACGCTCCGAGCGGTTGTTTGAAATCATCGATCATCTCAATCAAGGACTTGAGCTAGTCACGGCTCGATCAGAACGAACTGAAATTGCCAGATTGAATTTAATGGCAGGTCAGAAAGCAAAGGCAGCAACGGCTTATGACGCAGCTTTTAAGTATTTCACGACAGGGATTCAACGCCTCAATTCAGAGAGTTGGCAGAGTGAGTATGATCTCACCTTAGCGCTGTACTCAGAAGCAGCAGAAGCGGCGTATCTCCAGGGTTGCTTTGATGAGATGGAACAGTTGATAGAAGTGGTACTCGTTCACGCTAAGACAGTGGTTGACAAAGTGCAGGTTTACGATAGCAGCATTCAAAGATATTTGTCACAGGGCAATCTGAAAGAAGCACTCAAAACTGGATTGGAAGCGTTAAAGCTCCTGGGAATAGATTTAATAGAAAATCCAAGTCAGGCAGATACTCAGAGGGAATTGGAGTCAACGGCTGCATTACTCGCTGAACGAGAAATCGAAGACTTGATTAATTTACCAGAGATTGCTGCACCAGAACCACTGGCAGCTATAACAATCCTATCGAATATGGGGTCTGCTGCATTTATAACGTTACCAGCACTGTGGATACTGATTATATGCAAAACAGTAAATTTATCAATCACCTACGGTAATACTATCTGGTCACCGATGTATTATGCTGCCTACGGATTTGTTCTATGTGGAGTTGTTCAAGACATTGAACTCGGCTATAAATTTGGTCAATTGGCTATTACCTCGGCAGAACGATTGAATAACAAAAGAGGCAAGGCTAGAACCCTAAGGTTTTCGGGTACCCATATCATGCAATGGAAGGTGCATCTTAGCAACACAATACCAATGCTGGCTGATGCCTATCAAAGTGGAGTGGAAACTGGAGACTTTGAATGTGCTGGTTATGCTGCCTATAACCTATGCTATAACTCGTTTTCTGCTGGAGAGGAACTCACCCAACTGGAACAAAAAACAGCAACCTATAGCAAAGCGACCAATCAAATCAGACGGGAAAGCCCCTCGAATTGGCTTGCAATAGTGTGGCAGACAATTCTTAATTTGTTAGATAGGTCTGAGAATCCCAGTCGCTTAGTTGGTCGGGTGTGTAATGAAGAGGAGGCGTTATCACACGCTATTGCAGTTAAAGATGGAACTGTAATTCAAATACTCTATTTACACAAAGTCATGTTGTGTTATCTATTTGAAGAACACCATCAAGCTGTACAGACTGCTATTTTGGCAAGGAAACATTTTGAACAGGTGTCAGCAATAATGATTCTACCTGTATTCTGTTTCTATTATTCTCTAGCGCTTTTGAGCCTATCGCTCGATGCTTCAAACTCTGAAAAAGCAGCTTGGCTAAACTGTGTTAACACCAACCAAGAAAAAATGCAGAAATGGGCAGAACACGCCCCAATGAATTATTTACATAAATTTTATCTAGTCAAGGCAGAGAAAGCACGAGTCTTAGGGCAATTTCTTGAAGCTGAAGAGTTTTATGAACGGGCGATAGACGGAGCAAAGGAGAATGGATATCTTCAAGAAGAAGCCTTAGCGTATGAGTTAGCAGCCAAGTTTTATTTAGAGCGTGGTAGATTGAGGTTTGCCCGAACCTATATGAAAGAGGCACACTACACCTACACAATCTGGGGGGCAAAGGCAAAGGTCAACGATTTAGAAGCAAAATACCCGCAGTTACTCACAAAATCATCGACAGCGAAAAGCATTACTTCCACACGCACGACACATCCGACAACCACCACTGGCAGTCAATCTGGCGAAACATTGGATTTAGCCACCGTGATGAAAGCGTCCCAAGCAATTTCCGGTGAGATTGTGCTGGATAAATTACTCAGTTCCTTGATGAAGATTCTCATCGAAAATACTGGGGCGCAAACGGGCTTTCTCCTTTTAGAGAAAGCAGGACAATGGGTTATTGAAGCTTCGGGTACTGTTAATTCAGATAATGTCCCCGTGTTTCAGTCACTCTCTATTGACAACCACCTACCTACATCCATCATCAACTACGTTGTCCGAATGAAGGAAATAGTTGTTTTCAACGATGCTGCCAGTGAAATCCAAAATCCACCCCCCAACTCCCCCCTTGGTAAGGGGGGAACCAAAATACCAAATCTAAACGATCCTTATATCAAAGCGCATCAAACTAAATCTCTCTTGTGTACACCGCTGATTAACCAAGGTCAATTAAGGGGTATTGTTTATTTAGAGAACAATCTCACCATCGGTGCTTTTACGCCTGAGCGGTTGGAAATTCTACAACTATTATCCGGGCAAGCGGCGATCGCAATTACCAATGCCAAACTTTACGCCGAAGTACACGCAAGTGAAAGAAGGCTGACTCAATTCCTAGAAGCCATACCTGTAGGCATCGGAGTGCTGGATGCTAGCGGTAAACCTTACTACGCCAATCGCACGGCTATAGAGTTACTGGGTAAGGGAGTTGTGCCATCAGCTACCGCCGAGCAATTGGGAGAGGTGTATCAAGTCTATATCGCGGGAACCGATCAACAGTACCCCAGCGAACAAATGTCAATCGTGCGAGCGTTGAGGGGGGAATGCGCTACCATAGATGATGTAGAAATCCACCATCCGGATCGGGTTATTCCGATAGAGAGTCGGGGAACACCCATCTTTGACGAAAAGGGGAACGTTGCTTATGCCATCGGCGCTTTTCAAGACATCACCGATCGCAAACAAGCACAAAAACTTTTAACGGATTACAATCACATCCTAGAAGCTCAAGTTGCCGAACGGACAGAAGCATTGCACCAGCAAGCACAAGAGCTAAAACTGACCCTAGAACGCTTGCAACGCACCCAAAGCCAACTGATTCAAGCCGAAAAAATGTCGAGTCTGGGGCAAATGGTAGCGGGTATTGCCCACGAAATCAACAATCCCACGAGCTTCATCTACGGCAATATCAGTCCCGCAACGGGATACGCACAGGACTTGCTCCACCTCATTGCACTCTATCAGCAGTACTACCCCGAACCTGTTGCAGAGATTGCTGCACAAATCGACGCGATCGAACCCAATTTTATTGCAGAAGACTTCCCTAAACTGCTGGCATCAATACGACAAGGTGCCGAACGGATTATGCAGATCGTCCTGTCTTTACGAAACTTTTCCCGCCTTGATGAAAGGGAGTGCAAGCGAGTCGATATTCATCAAGGCATCGATAACACCCTGGTCATCTTACAACATCGCCTAAAACAACAGCCCAATCGCCCGGAAATTCAAGTGATTAAAGAGTATAGCGAACTGCCCAATGTTGAGTGTTATGCCGCTCAACTCAATCAAGTTTTTATGAATATTTTGAACAATGCAATAGACGCTTTAGAAAATGTTCGTAGTTCATCGTACTCGCTAGCACAAGAAGCAAGCTACATCGTTCATAGCAAAGTTGCTGAACTTGGTCGAAGCAATGAACAATCAACAATGAACTACGAACAATCTCCAACAATTTGGATTAGTACTGAAGTAGTCGAACAAAACAGAGTAGTCATCCGCATTGCTAACAATGGTTCTGCGATCGACCCTGCATTGCACTCTAAAATATTTGACCCATTTTTCACCACGAAACCTGTCGGTAGCGGTACGGGTTTGGGGTTATCTATCAGTTACCAAATTGTGGTAGAAAGACATGGGGGCGAACTGACGTGTCATTCAACTCCGGAGCAAATAACAGAGTTTGCGATCGCGCTGCCCATTACTCAAGGCAAAAAGTCTATGTAAGTAATACCAATTCTCTAAATTAAGACAGAGAATGCACATGAGCATCCCATAACAGGAGGCCTATATGATCATTGACGACCAATACTATGACGTAATTATTGTTGGCACGGGTGCAGGCGGCGGAACGCTGGCGCGAAAGTTGGCACCGACTGGCAAAAAGATTTTGCTTCTAGATAGAGGAGAACTAATCTATCGCGAAAGCTCAGAATTGGTCGATACAGAAGTTTTTAAGAAAGAGCAATTTCATGCACCTGAACCCTGGTACGACAATTCCGGGGAACCGTTTTATCCGCAAACCTATTATGCCGTTGGTGGCAATACAAAAATCTGGAGTGGCGTTTTGCAGCGAATGCGCGAACGTGACTTCGAGCAAGTGCAGCATCAGAGTGGGGTTTCTCCTGCATGGCCACTAAAATATCAGGACTTTGAGCCTTACTACACAGAAGCTGAGAAGCTGTATCAAGTACACGGTAAACTCGAAGATGACCCCACTGAGCCGCCCCATAGTGAAGCCTATCCGTTTTCAGAAGTAGCTCATGAGCCAATGGTGCAACGCATTGGGGAGACTCTTTCTCAGCAGGGGTTGCATCCTGTACATTTGCCGCTAGGGTTGGGCGAACACGGTAGAACCGATGCTGAAGACACGGGAGTGACCCCAATCCTCAACAATGAGAACGTGACGCTGAAAACGTCTGCCAAAGTCGTTTGTCTGCATACCAACCCATCAGGCTCAGAGATTAAAGCAGTTGAGGCAAAAATTGGGGAGCAGTCCTATTTATTTTTAGGCGATATCGTAGTGCTTGCCTGTGGTGCCGTGAATTCGGCGGCATTGCTGCTGCGATCGGCTAACGAAAAACACCCCAACGGGCTTGCGAATGGCTCTAATCAGGTCGGGCGAAATTTAATGAAACAACTGCTGTCGGTTGTGGTGCAGTTAACCTCGACGGCTAATTCTGGGTCATTTTCCCGCACATTAGGGCTAAATGATTTTTATTGGGGAAACAAGGATTTTCCCTATCCGATGGGTCATGTGCAAAACTCTGGTGGCATTTTTCAAGATGTCATTTTTGCAGAAGCACCCCCTGTTTTATCGGCATTGTCTAGGCTTATGCCCAATTTTGGCTTGCGGCAGTTGGCAACCCATTCCATCGGTTGGTGGCTGAAAACGGAAGACTTGCCCCATCCCGACAATCGCGTTCGCTATGTGGGAGACAAACTGCGAATTGATTACACGCCGAATAATGTAGAGGCGCACGATCGCTTGGTGTATCGTTGGGTTGATGTATTGAAAAGCGTTGAGCAGTCTCAGCCCAATGTATTTAACCGCACAACTCATCCTCGCAGTGATATGCCTGTACAGGTTGTTGCTAATCAGTGCGGCACCTGTCGGTTTGGAGAAGACCCAGCGACTTCGGTGTTGAATCTGGACTGTCGTGCCCACGACGTGCATAATCTCTATGTGGTAGACAGCAGTTTTTTCCCCTCTCATGCCAGTGTGAGTCCTGGTTTAACAGTGATTGCCAATGCTTTGCGAGTTGGCGATCGCTTAATCGAGCAGTTGAAGTAGGCGTTGCTGGAGGATTTGCAGTTCATTATCCACAGGGGTATCGTTCGGGCAGTTCTTCAGCACTGGGAAGATACTGCAACGGGTTGTACTGTACCATGACAATTCCCTAGGAGTGACTTACTGCTTGTATCTTAACTAAGTAAGACAAGATGATGATTGCTCCTGGATTCAGCACCAGTGGCATAATGGCAGCTAGTGGACTGGATTCTTTACGATGGAACTTTTTACGATTGGGCACTCCAATCACAGCATTGAAGCGTTTATTGCCCTACTACAACAACATGATGTAACGGCTTTGGTAGATGTGCGATCGCACCCCTACAGCCGCTATTTGCCCCACTTTAACCAGACACAACTTAAAACAGCACTATTTGATGTAGGAATTCGCTATGTTTTCCTAGGTCGTGAATTAGGAGCAAGACCCAGCGATCCAAGCTGCTATGTTGACGGCAAAGCTTTGTACGAAAGAATTGCCTCGACTGACTTATTTTCACAGGGTATTCAGCGGATATTGAAAGGTGCAGCAACCTACAAAATTGCACTGATGTGTGCTGAAAAAGATCCCATCACCTGTCATCGGGCTGTTTTAGTATGTCAACACTTACGCGAGTTTGACTTAGATATAAACCACATCTTGAGGAACGGTAATTTAGAGACTCATCAACATCTTGAAGAAAGACTTTTAGAGCTACATGGGCTAAAGCAACCAGAATTGCTTGAGCCAGTTCAACTGTCGCTATTTAATGATTTATCACTTCCTGCTCACTCTTCTATTCAATATTCAACCAAAGATTCTCTAAAAGAAGCATACAAGCGACAGGGTAATCAGATTGCCTATGTAGAAAAAGCGGTAATTCAGGATGAGTAACTCAGTTAATTTATTTACAATTGGTTTTACTAAAAAGACGGCTCAGCAATTCTTTGATACTCTTGTTAACGCTGGAGTAAAAAGAGTTATAGACACGCGCCTTAATAATATATCCCAATTAGCAGGATTTACTAAACGCAGCGATTTAGAGTATTTTTTACGCAAAATTGGTGATATAGAATACGTTCATATGCTAGAGCTGGCACCGACTAAAGATATTTTGGATGATTATAAAAAAAATAATGGGAATTGGGAGACTTATGAAAAGAAATTTTTGAATTTAATGAGCGAACGCAAAATTGAAAAAAAAATTCCCCCAGAAGTGATTACTGGTAGTTGTCTACTCTGTAGTGAATCAAAACCTCACCATTGCCACCGTCGTCTAGTTGCAGAGTATTTGAAGGATAAGTGGTCAAACATAAATATATATCATCTCTAAAAATTGATGAATCAAATTTATGGCTCAAATTATCTGCTTTGCAAATTCCAAGAAACATGGTGAACGATGTATTGCAGGTATTGAAATTTCTACAGGTACATGGATTCGCCCTGTGTCCAATTTGGATGATGGTCGGATTCCTAGGAGTATGTGTTTAGTTGATGGTGAAGAGCCAAAATTGCTAGACATTCTAGAAATTCCTCTAGCAACTACTGGTTCTGGCTACGAGTGTGAAAATCGCTCGCTCTTGCCTGGAAGATGGCAGCGAGTAGGACGCGCTTCACTGACAGATATAGTTCTGTACTGTGAACAAGAAATTATTCATAGTCAATGGCTAAATGCTGTTCCTTTTTCCTTCCTACAATCACTGCCACCCGATCAGAGACGCACCTTACAACTTATTAGAACAACTGGACTTAATGTACGTCAGTATCCAGACACTCGAAAGTGGGAAGCTTCCTTGCCAACAGTTAATGGACAACGGATGAGGTCTAAAATTACAGACTTGACTCTTATTGACAAACTTAACCAAGGTATAACTATTGGAAATGAATGCTTAGTTACTATCAGCCTAGGACAACCTTGGCGCAGGAGTAATTCAGAAGAATTATCCTGCTGGAAATTGGTTGCGGGGGTCATCGAATTGTCAGAATCTGACTTGATCTTAGTTGAAATGAGGCGACTTGGCTGGAGTATTGATCAAGGACGGGAATATTTGCAGCGAACTTACAATAAGCAATTACGCAAGCAGTTGACTGCTACTGAAATGACTCAGTTCTTGAGCTACCTAAAATCCCTTCCTACAAGCAGTCCATGAGGACTTCCTCTAGGAACTTACTGCGATCGCTTAATCGAGCAGTTGCAGTAAGACCGCTGAGGAGAGAGTTTTAGCCATATCCCGTATTATGGGCTTACCAAGGACTACCAATCATCGTAAATCCAGACCAGTAATTGGGATGTGAGAAATCCCGATCTCCCAGCTTTGCCAGTTCCGGCGGCAGAGGCAGCTTCTCCCCCGTCGTAGTGCGTAACTCCCCACCCTGCAAGCGAACCTCTCCCCTCAGCATTGCCAGTTGCGCCTGTTGTAGCGCCTGCGCTTTGATCGGTGCCTGCTTCAACTGTTGATAAAATTCCGTCATCAGCGCCAACGTCCCTTCATCGCTGATGTTCCACACACTCCCCAAAACCGACTTAACCCCCGCTTGTGCCGCTAACCCAGCAAAGCCCAACTCGGCTTCGCGATCGCCCAATGCCGTGCGACAAGCACTCAATACTAATAACTCCACCGGTGGGTTATTCCAGCCTAACTGCGGCAACTCACCCAGGGATAGCTTACTGTTCCACAGACGAATGTAAGTATTATCCCGTGTCCCCGGTCTAAAGCGGGCATGAGTCGCTAGGTGAACAATACCAAACGGCTTCTGGCGGCGTTGGGCTTTCAGATTATTCAACGTAAAGCCTTGATTGAGGTAAGACTTACCCTGCCACAACCGTGAAGTAATCAAGGACAACTCCACGGGTACCGCCGGTAAGGGGTTTTCATCCGTGAATTGGGACGCCCCCATCGCCAGCACTTGAGAATTTTTGATGTCTTGGTATTGGGTATTGGTTAAGCCCAAACTGGGCATCATCCCGATACTATACCGTTCCACTAAAAATTTCCGACCGTCGTAAAGAGCCGCCATCGGCAGCGAACGCAAACCCACATCCATGATATAGACGAGATTTTGGATGCCCTCAGTTTGTAAATCTTTCTTAATCGGTGCCACCAGCCATTGATCCAGTTGCTCTGCCATAGGAATGTAGCGATGGCGCGGTTGCCTGGGATCAGTAATGCGACTTCGCAAAAGGCTTGCCATTGCCACCACCTGAGCTCGTGTCGTATTGGGCACGCGCCGCCCAATCGCTTTCCCATCTGCCGTCACCACGAGCAGTTGTAATTGATCAGTATCTTTGGGAATGCGCTGGAGGAGGCGTTGAGTTTGAGTCTCTAGTCCTGAATTAGCTGTATCCTCTGTTGCCTCCGGGACTTGGGTATCGGGTACAAATACGGCATAAACTAGAGCTGATTTTACACCTGTGGCGGCCTGATTTTTCCGCAGTGTCGCACGAGCTTGTTCTAAAGAGACAGTTTCACTCAACGGGAGTCCTAGATACTGCTCGAATTGGTAGGTGAAGAACTCCTCCATTTCCGCAAAAGCGGCATCAATCTCCAGCCAGCCGATACTTGGTGGTAGTTCGAGTAGCGCTAAGGTTTTGTCATTATCCGGGATATTACCCTGGTAGTCACGATTGAACAAGACGTTTTGGTCTAGGAAAAATGACGGAGTAACCAGACTAATATCGCCCAACTTGAATGGGCCGGGGAATGTCCGAAAGGGAGAAAGGGTATCAATTCCATTGGTAATTGCGCTAGATGTACCATTCAATCCTGCATTTCCCACATCAAAGGGAGTGTTCAAGCTACCACCGCCATGCCGGATTGTAATTGAACCGCCTCCCACACCCCCAGCCGTAGAAATGCTGGCGGTTATGCCATTTTGAGCCGTGAAACTGCCCGTTGCCCGGAAAAACTGGTCAGTCGTAATATCAACGGTGCCCCCGGTGCCCCCTGTTCCCCCTTGGGCATTAATCGAAACCACTTGGATATCATTGAGAGGGTCAAGGAAAACATTACCCCCATTGCCAGAACTGGCGCTGGAATCGATCGCCCCAGTCGTCATCTGAGTCCGAGCTGAAATTGCGATCGCGCCTCCTCCAGTGACTCCTGAAGCGTTGAGGTTACCTGTAGTAATTGCTCCCTCAGTACTCTTCAGGGTAATATCTCCTCCATTGCCAGTCGTGGAGCTAGTATTTAGCGTTCCGGCACGAGTATCAATATTGCCACTATTGCTAGTTATCGTAATCTGCCGACCTGGATTGATGATAGAGCTAGTGGTAATCCCTTGATTGGCGATTAGCGTAATGTCACCCGCTCCAGTTATCGTAAAACCGTTGGTGTTAATCGAGCCATTGGCTGATTGCAGCGTGACTGGGGTATTAAATGTGACATTATCGCTCAGGGTAATATCACCACTGCTGTCATTGCCTCCAATAGCCATAGAAGAAAAGCCATTGAATTGTGCCAGGGCGGCGGCACTCAGGAAGGTTCCGCCGATGTCCAGATTCAGATTGGGGGTAACCGGCTGCAACCGTAAATTGCCCGTACCAGTCCCAGCAGAAGTACCGTCAAAAATCATTTTGTCAGCAGACAGGGTAAGATTGCCGCTTCCTGAAGCGATATTTGCATTGGTTACATAAATACCCGTATTGCTGCTATTTCCTGTGAACTCAACGTTGCCGTTTTCTGAAGTAATATTCCCATTAACAAAGATGCCTATGGCAGAGTCGTTAGTTCCCTGCGTCGTGCTGTTGAAGGTAATGTCTCCTCCTTTGGAATCGATCTCATTATTGTTAAAGATGCCAATTTCAGTAAGGCTATTCCCTGTAAAATTGATATCTCCACCCTGTGAGAGAACAACTCCTTCCGAACTAATTCCCCTACCGGGTTCACCCATACCCATACCCATGCCCGTACTCGTCCCATCAAAGGTGATTGTTCCCCCTCCGGAGTCGATTGTGCTGGCGTCTTTGTTCAAAATGCCAACATAACTGCTGCTACTGCCAGTGAAGACGATATTCCCACCCTCCGAGGTGATACTCTCATTCTCATTAACGAAGATGCCAGCAGATAGGCCAGATCCGATACTCGTCCCGTTAAAGGTGATGTTCCCACCTCCGGAGTTGATCGAACTGTTGACGAAGATGCCATGTATATCGGTGCCGTTGCTGGTTCCATTGATAGTGATATTTCCACCTAACGTGGAGATGGCATCATTGATTTGAACTCTGCCTGCACCGCTATTATCTCTGTTGGCATTTAGATTCAAATTCAGCTTGCCACTCGTAGAACTGATTCCCGCATTCAGAATAATGTCATTGTCAGCATCCAATGTAAGAGTCGCCTCTCCACCGACTGTCTTGTTGATCGGTGCATCGGTATTTTGAGTGATGTTGCCTTGGTCAGTGCCTCCAATATCCGTTGTAATCGTAACGTTAGTGCCAGTGTTAAGTGCGGTATTGATGTTGGCGACATCCACCTGATTGGTGCCAATCGCACCGCCCCCGCCATTGACAATCGTGATATCCGTTGGGTCAATCAACCAAGTGCCACCTGTACCATTAAAAGCAGAAGCATCGGGAGTACTGGTGAGATTGAGAAACTGCTTACCAGAGGTTTCAATCAATCCGCCATTCCCAGAAAATACTCCTCCCCGTGCAGTTAAGGTTCCGTGGATGCTGGCAGTATCCGTGGCAAACACGATCACTCTCCCACCATCACCGCTATTCAGGGCGTCGGCAGTAATCATCGAGTCATGACTGACAAGGGTTTGGGACGCATTCGGAACAGTGCCTGTACCCCGATAATCCCCGCCCATTCGCACCGTGCCACCGCCATTAGAACCATTGGCGCTAATATGGGCACCCAAAACTTCCACTTGGTTGCCCAAGACATTCACGACACCGCCAGTTTCACCCGCAGCATCCAAAGTACCAGAGGCAGTAGCGGTTCCCGCTTCAGTGGAAATTACTTGTCCAGAATTAGTTAGTACTACCTGTCCTGAAGAATTAACTGCAACACCCGATGCCACAGTCCCACCGCTTCCAGTCAGCAACTGGGGCAAAGAAAGCGGTGTAATTCCGGAAGTAGCCGCAGTTGCTGTTGGGTCAATCTCCAAACTGAGTAGATGTCCCGCTTGACTCAGGCGAACTAAATTCGACCCAGGCACAGCCGCCATCATAATTTGTCCCCCTGGTGCCGAAAGTTGCCCGGTATTGACAACAGTGCCACCCAATAAGGTTAAATTCTGTCCCTGACTAACTGCCAAATTGCCAGCATTGATAATACTTCCTGGCTGATTTGTGGTGAAGGCAAATGTACTCGGTGTTCCGACTAATGCCGTGTAATTATTAACACCTGTAGCATTAAACCAATTATCCTTAAAACCAATTCCATCAGCGGTCGTTGCGGTAAAGGCAGCAGGTACATTTAAGCTAGCATTTGTGCCAAAGACAATTCCGGCTGGATTCATCAAAAATAAGTTGGAATTGCCCCCTGTTACCTGAATTAAACCATTAATAACTGAAGGGTCACCACCAGTTACACGTCCCAGGATATTCTGGATATTCGGGTTCGAGAGAAAATTTGCAGTCTGATTGGCGTTAAGACCAAACTGAGAGAAACTATGAAAGAGATTCGCTCCATCTCCTGATAAACGACCCCCCGTGATATCAATGCGGTTGCCATCAGGAGTAACCTGGGTGTCAGTGCCATCGGCAGCAGGAATAATCGGTTGAGCAGATACCGATTTAGCGGCTTTCAATGTTAAAGTAGTGGCTGTGAAAGGAATACATCCTACCAGAGATAGAACTATCAGTAAATGTTGAGTTCTTTTCATAGAGAATTCTTATCCTTTTCGCTTTATACCCCATTCCTCGATAGGAGGAACGCAGGTAAAATCCCTGATTTCAAAGCTGATTAAACGGGGTAGAAGTGGATAACGGATAAAATTGTGTAATGGATAGTCTTAAACGTGAAGCGCTCCGTTGGAGAGCGATCGCAAATTTCAGCTTTTGGATGAGAGTAACTTGATTGAAGAAAGCCTATTACTTTAAAGTACAAAAATTATCAATTCGTGCATCAGGGATACAAGCTATCCAGCTCATCCAACGCGAAATGGCAATGGAACTCGAAGAACAAGAGCCATTACGAATAAAGCGCTTGCCGGATGGCAGCGCTCAATTATTGCTCCGTTCACAAAGATATAGCAGTCCCCAAGGCGATGAGGACAAAGCAAAATACTGAAACCTTTACCAGTCAAACTTCTGCCTTGGAGCCTTCTGCCTTCTGTTATAAGTTCTGAGCGTACAAAGTGATGTGTTGAAGGGATGAAGAATTAAAAGCGATCGCATCCCGATAAAAACCCAGTTCTACTCACTTGGATGCGATCGCTATTTTGGACACTGAAGAGGGAATAGATACACTACCCTGGTTTTTGCCTTAAAAATCATCTAAGAATGCACTAAGGCGGTTTAGCAAGGGGTCGTCAATTTCTGCTGGGGGAGCAGTCGGAGTCACAACTTCTGCCTGTTTTACTTCTGGTACGAACGGGCGAGAAGACTCAGATTTCGGCTGCTGATTGACGATTTGGCTCAACTGCGCCAATTGCCCAGAGAGTTGATTGAGCTGACGTTCAATTGCATCTAATCGGCTGGATTCTCTGTTCAAAAGTTGATGGAGTTGGGGTTCTATTGCCTCCAATCGACTAGATTCTCTGTTCAAAAGTTGATTCAGCTTGGGTTCTATCGCCTCCCATCGACCAGATTCCTGACGCAAAAAACGCTGCTCAAACTCAGCCAATTGGCGCTTGAGTTCAGCCACGGGTTGTTCCATCTGCCCCGCTTTGGGCGTTGTCGGTCTTACAGATTCGGGTACGCACAAAAATTGCCATAACGCTTCTTTACAAAGGTCGCTAAACGTTTTGTGCGGTTGTTTCATTAACTCCGTTTCCACAACCGCTAACAATGTTTCGTCAGCCACCTCTGAATTGAACGTAACCGGTTTAGTGATCTTTTTCGACCAAGGGAACATTAGTTTCAAACCTTAGCAGAGCGAGTAGCCGATGCTGCCAACTGAGCTTCACCATAAATATACTGCCCTAAGGCATTGGCTTGCCGCGAGGGTGCAGCTAAGTGGGCATTAATCTTAGCCTCTTTCAGTAAACGTTGGATGTCATCCCAGAAGAACTCACCACCCCCTCCGGTGAGAATCACATCCGTGACGCGCTCCGGCAGCCATGCTAGCACGCGGCTACACATTTCGCGAGAGAAACTCTCTTTCAGGTTAGGCAGAAAATCGTCTAAATTGGTCGGCTTGGTTGCACCTCTGGGACGGTAAAAGCGATCGCCTTTGGGTCGGTTCACTGCCGTAATCAGAGATAGAGATTGACTGTCTGCGCCCTCAATCTCGGCGGCAACTTGCTCATAAAACTGACTCATGGCAAAGGCTTCGCTCTTAGAAGCTCCTCGCGCAAACCGGAAGCTATCCACCATCAAACAATCTGTGGTTTGATGCCCAATGTCTACAATTGCCACGGAGAGTCTCGTAAAGTCTGGTCCTGGCCCTTTCTTGGGTTGAGATTCACACCACAAGAGACTGCCATATCCTTCTGGCATGACCCAAACTTTGTTAATGTTAATCGACACCGACTCGCCCCGATAAGTCATAATATGAGGCCCACTCAGAAGGCTAACCAACTGAGCCTTTTCCCGTTCAAACTGATCCTGGGAAAGATAAGGCAGACCGAGTATAACGGATACCTCATCTTTAAAATTGAAGTACCCGATACAGGCCAATACTTTTGCGAGTGCATCCTCAACTTTCGATTGACCTACGCCAAGATTTGCCCCAAAGTCTGCTGCCAGTTGACCAACAGCATAGCCCTTTCCTTGATACTCCAGCCACATATCTAATAGTGGATCAGTGGTGCGAGCTTCAAAAATACCCCCACGAGCCTGTTCCATCGATAATTGCTTCACGTTGGCAGGAATGAAGACTACATTGTTGGGTTCGCGTGACACACAAGTCTTTGTGGATGTTCGACCTAAGTCCACGCTGAGAATCGATTTCCCCATGTTGGTCGGTTGTCTGGGATTCGCCGGAGTCGTCGCCGACTTCGGGTTATTCATTGGGGTAGCTGCCGAATTCATCGGCGTAGAAGCCGAATTCATCGGCGTAGAAGCCGAATTCATCGGGGTAGCAGCAGACTGTTGAACCGTCATGAACACTCCTAATCTCTCTTAGCTTCAACAAATTATCATGCAATCCTAACAAGATGCTATACCTTGGACGGACGCAAGTTCTTGAGAAATTTATTACAACCACCTAGAGCTGGCATCCGTAAATTTGGTTCCTAAATTCCTGTTAATTTGGCTATTTTGTCAAAACTAAGGATATTACTCTATACAGAATTGGGTGGAATTGTATTTTTCTCATCAATAAATCCTAGCGAAGGTTGTGCTGTAATGGTCGAGCGCCAGCCTACAGACTGTACTGGTGCAAGCTGTCAGCCTCTAACAGACCCATTGCCTCCGCAACGAATATAAGAAACACAGTTAGCTAAAATTCTTCACCCATAAAGGTTTTAGCCTCTTAACATTTATTTACATACTGGCGTTTATTTCTACATACCTAATTAACGCATAACCTCATTACGATGATCGTCTAGCCAATTCCAGCGAGAAGTCCAGAAAAGGCCAGTCATCCATCGGGCAATACTCATCTCCAAGATTAAACTTTGACAAATCACCTATTGTCCATATCGGCGAAATTCAATGATATTTTCTTTAATGGCAATATCGTAGCCTTCGTAGAAATCTTGTCCTAATAGACCTTCTTCCATTGCAGGTGGCGCGACAACGACTGACATATTTCTTTTGACACGACCATCAATTTCCATCGATTTGAGAATGGTTTTCGAGACTACAATAGCTGCACCATCGGCTACAGTCACTATTGTTGAGCCTTGCGGTTTCAATTGCAACGAAAGGGCAATACTTTCGGGAATGAGAGTAATAGTAGCCCCTGTATCAAACAGCATGTCAAATTTACGTTGATTATTAAAGCTAACTTCTATAATCGGTGTTCCGTTTCTTCGTCCTTTGATCGGTATGGAGAAAAATGATGGATTGACATCACCCACAGTGTTCTTTTTCGGTAGTGGTGCCGATTTTTGCTTCGCATCTGCTAAAAAACGCTGATATTGGGACAGTTTTGTCTTAGCGACGGCGTGCTGAGGACTAGAAGCCGGCACTTGTTTTAAGAAGTCAATCGCCTGTTGCCAGGAGTTTGCCACCAGTTTCCAGTCATCGCGAGACACAGCAGATTTACTGATGGTAGACGCACCCATCGCAATATCGATGGCGCGATTATAGGCTTCGGGATTGGCAGAGGGTGATACTGTCGGAGAGGGAGCTACCTTTGAGGCAAGCGCAAGCTTGGGTTTGAGTACGGGAGCTAGCTTAGCTGATGGACTGGCTGATGGATTGGCTGCCGGACTAGCTGATGGATTGGCTGATGGATTGGCTGCCGGACTAGCTGATGTACTGGCTACCGGACTGGCTACCGGACTGGCTACCGGACTGGCTGATGGACTGGCTGATGGACTGGCTACCGGACTGCCTGATGGACTGGCTGACTGACTGACTGACTGACTCGTTGATGGATTGGCTGAGCTCTCAGAGGAATCACCTGAGCAGCCCACACTACTCAATGCCAAAATACCGGACATAATCAGCAGGCTGCCAGGATAGGTAGAAAATTTCCACATGATTAATGGCTTTGTGTGAAGAGAGGAGATTGAATAGATTTCTCAGTCTTATCTCTTTCGCTAGATAGATGTCAATCGCCAATTTTGCCTAGCTGTGAGGAATTCAAGATAAATGATCAGTACATGCCCCACCCACTCATTGAGTGACAAAGACTGATTCTTTCAGGATTCCTGAGTATCTCTAATCGGAGCTAGCCAAGGAAAGCGGTTTAATTTCATACTTTATAATTCATAATTCATCTTTAGCTTTCTTGGAATCGTGAGTGAGAAGATCGGTTTTGTAGATAACATAGACGCGGAGATTCTTGTCCCACTTCGTTATATTTTTTTCGTAAGTCAGGCCGTTTTTCATCGCAACCTTTTGAGAGGCAATGTTGTCGTGATCAACCAGGGAAATAAGGCGATTATAGCCAAGTTCCAAGCAACCATAATCCCGTATGGCGCGTGCCGCTTCTGTTGCTAAACCTTGCCCCCAATATCTCTGATGGAGGGCGTAGCCAATCTCAATTTCTGGCTGATCATCAATTTCTAGAGCAATTAACCCACATCGGCCTATAAACTGATTATCCGCTTTGTGAATGGTTGCCCACAGACCAAAGCCATGTTTTTTGTAGCTATCCAATATCCCATCCAACTGTTGTTTGGTGTCTTCATCGGTTCGCGTACTGCCTAAGAATCTCATCACCTGTGGATCGGCATAAAGCGCAGCTAAATTATCTAAGTCGTTCCAGGTTAAGTGCCGAAGGATTAGCCGAGGAGTTTCAATCACAATCATTAGAGTTTAAGTTAATCATTTCTAGCAAGATAGGATGATCATAGTTGTTGTCTCTCTACTGTTTGAGGATTTAGGAGAAATTTCCTGCTCACTGCGCCAGCAACAGCAGTAAATTGAAGGAGACGGACAACTGGTGTCTGGGCGTATAGAATGATGCCGTTGGCAACTTCAGAAAACTTAACCCCTCAACGCCTTCCTAACACCCTGGCTTCTTCACAAAGGAACAGGGAAGGGGGAGCGATAAGGGTTAAATAGCTGAATTAATTGACCAACAAAATCGTTTCAACCGCCAGGGATAAATGATTAATTTGAAATAAAAAACGCGCACAGCATGGAAGACGATAACACAACAAACCCATTGTTAGACACTAACTTAGAGGACATCCTACACGGGTCGATTATTCCCCAAGCCCCAGAAGGATTTAAATCCGGTTTTATCGGCATCATTGGACGCCCTAATGTGGGCAAATCAACTTTGATGAATGAATTGGTGGGGCAAAAAATCGCTATCACTTCGCCTGTCGCCCAAACAACGCGCAACCGTCTGCGGGGTATCCTGACGACGCCAGAAGCGCAGATGATTTTTGTGGATACTCCAGGAATTCACAAGCCACATCACCAACTGGGTAAAGTATTAGTCCAAAATGCCCAAATTGCGATTGACTCCGTGGATGTGGTGCTGTTTGTGGTGGATGGAACGGTAGAAGCGGGAGGCGGCGATCGCTTTATCGTCGAACTCCTCACCCATACCCAAACCCCTGTGATTCTGGGCATCAACAAATCTGATTTACAGCCTTCCCAGCCATCAATTCAGGGGAAATCAATCGATGAAAGTTACAATCAACTCGCGGCACCTCATAACTGGAACGTTACGAAATTCTCGGCTCTTACGGGTAACGGGATTGAAGCTTTACAACAACGTTTAATCGATCATCTCGAATTGGGGCCTTATTATTATCCCCCTGATTTAGTGACCGATCAACCGGAACGATTCATTATGGGGGAATTAATTCGAGAGCAAATTTTACTGCTTACTCGTGAAGAAGTACCCCACTCCGTAGCTGTTACGATTGATATCGTCGAGGAAGACCCAAAAATTACCCGTATTCTTGCGACGATTCATGTTGAACGTGATTCCCAAAAAGGAATTGTCATCGGCAAAGGTGGCAGTATGCTCAAACAAATTGGCAGCGCGGCTCGTGAACAAATGCAAAAATTAATTGCGGGTAAAGTTTATCTAGAATTATTTGTCAAAGTCGTACCTAAATGGCGACAATCTCGCCTTCAACTGGCAGAATTTGGTTATCAGATAGAAGAATAAAAGTTTTTGATGTCAAACATTAACTGAATGTTTGGGTACAGATTCATGGACTCAGTTTGTTCCTCTATCCGACAATACCCAAACAAAACCCGCCCTGACTTCTGGAGAAAGGACGGGTTTTAAGTTATTTTTGTCCGTGTACCCATCGATTTAGGTCTCAACCTGTCTCTGTAACAATTTAGTCGAGTTCTTGTCAAATCAACAAGACGTTGGTTCTGTTCACCAAACACCAAGCTCAAGGTTCAACTCGATTAGTTAAGGTCGGGTAGTCTCAATGGCTGCACTCCCTTCTCTGGATCGACGACCGCCGCTTTAGGAATCTCGATCACGGGTTGATTGAGTGCAATCTCTAGGGTTTCAGCCGTAGCATCGGGATTTTGAGCCAATTGGGGCACTAATGAGCGACCACCGGGTAAAATTCCTGATACAGCACTGACAAACAGAGCAGCGATCGCAGCTCCACCCCAGAGTACTGTTCTTCGGTTCCGGCGTCTATCAATGCGTGAGAATACTTGCTCGGCTGTCTGTTGCGCTGTTACGGCAGGGGTTGGTACGGGAAGCTGATGCATTCCCTGACGCAGCTTTAGGAGTCGAGTGTACAAGTGCTGCATCGTTGAGTCCGTAGACAGCAACTCTTGCACTTGTTTACGCTCTTGTGCGGTTACCTCACCATCAATGTAAGCGCTGAGCAATTCAAAGCGATCGCGCTGCAAGCTATCCATTTGTGTGACAGCTTCCTGTTTAGACTGTTTACCAGCTTCAAAATTGGAGGTCATTTTCGTATCACCACCGAGTCATAGCAAGCGCCTATTGTACTGATATTTTATAGATTCCGTCATAAACCAACAACCCCCTAGGGGTAAGCGCTATTAGGAATCAGATGGATGCTCAGGCTTCCAAATAGGTTTGGAGCTGAGATTGTAGTCTCGATCTGGCTCTGGCAATTCTCGACTTTACAGTCCCCAAAGAGACACCCGTGATTTCGGCAATCTCTTCATAAGCCATGCCTTCAATTTCTCTTAGGACGATGGTGGTGCGGAACACTTCTGGCAAGTCTGAGATTGCCTCGCGGAGCTGTTCATAAAACTCCCGTGTCGTCATGTCTTCTTCTGGATTGGGTGTTTCCGAGGCAATTTCCCAATCCATTTCACCGTCATCTAGGCGACGTGGAGCATCTAACGACAGAGGATTCGCCACTCGTTTGCGTTTACGCAGTTCATCGTAGAAGAGATTGGTGGCAATTCGACTCAACCATCCCCGGAACTTCACAGGCTCATTTAACCGCTTGATGTTCCGGTAAACTCGAATCCAGACTTCTTGCGCCAAGTCAGCTCTGTCCTGCCAGTCTGGAGCCAGATGGTACAAAATCTTATCAACATGAGATTGGTACCGTCGTAAAAGCTCAGCAAAGGCAGTCCGATCAGGGCTTAGTCCGTCCTGACAGCGCAAAATTAAGTCATAGTTAGAGAGTTTGTCAGGTTGCACCGATACTTGAGGAGGTGTGACTTCACCTAATTGAGGAAGCGTTACCTCACCGGTTGACCAGGATAAAGAAATCGATTGGCTCATGGATGGAATGGGTGCTAGAACATCCTTCTTCTTCCCCAAGACGCCCGACTTTCAGCAAGAGTTCCCGCATCAACAAGTAAATCTTTTATTTTACAAGGAATTGCTCAAAGTGTAACTAGTAAACTACTCATTATGACTTTTAGAGAAGTTAGCCGCATCCCCCAAAAGGATAGTATTAGAAATTTTTGAGGTCGGTTTCGGAAAAAACAGTGAGTGCCGACTTTCTACATCCCCCATATATGGCAGAAGGCAGAAGGCAGAAGGCAGAAGGCAGGAGGCAGGAGGCAGGAGGCAGGAGGCAGGAGGCAGGAGTAGGCAGAAGGTTTTTTACTGGTACGTGGTCATTTACAGCCGTTCAATCTGTCCTAAGCTTTATGGCGACAGCTATAGGTCGTTGAGGCAGAGGAGTATTGTTGAGTATCGTTGAGAAAGTATGCCGACCAAATATCCCTGTGGAGTTAGGGCGAAAGTGACTAATCCCAGAAAGCGAATCACAATTCTCTTAGCAGAAGATACGATTGCAGACCAAAGCTTGATGAAACAAGCCCTAAAAATAAGTCGAATACTCAACAATTTGTATATTGTCAATGATGGGGAGGAACTGCTGGACTATCTACACCGTCGGCACCAGTACAGCGACATAGCCAGTTCTCCCCGGCCCGATTTAATCTTGCTGGATTGGCACCTCCCGAAAATAGACGGGCCAGAGGTGTTACAAGCGATTAAGGCTGACTCAAACTTACGGCGTATCCCGATTGTGGTGCTGACTTCCTCAAGTTCTGAGCAAGATATCCGTCGTAGCTATGAACTAGGAGCCAGTTCTTATTTCATCAAACCCATGACCTTTGACGCACTCGTTGAAGCCGTTAATACATTAGGAGAATACTGGTTTCATATCGTAGAACTGCCGCCTGCTAACGGTAATGCGTAACAATGGCTATCAATTACTCCCTTAAGACAAGCTGGATGGTAGTGTGCTTCGGATCAGCGATCCTCTGGTTTTCAGCGGTACAACCTAGGCTGAAACCCTTGTCCGTCATTCCTAAAGTCAAACCTAAACCCAAAATGGCGCAGGTTTTACCTGCCACCGATTCTCTAAAAATGGCGATCGCAGGGATGAGTTCTCGAATTGTGGTGGATTTGAGTGAAGCCCGCGTTTACAGTTACTGGGGAAAACAACGGATTGCTACTTATCCCGTTGCCGTCGGTCAACCCGGGTGGGAAACCCCCACGGGCACCTTTAAAGTGTTACACAAGCAACTCAACCCCGTTTGGAAGCAACCGATTACGGGTGAGATTATCCCCGCCGGCCCTGACAATCCATTAGGCGATCGGTGGATTGGTTTTTGGGTTGACGAACGCCATCACATCGGGTTTCATGGCACCGATGACGAGAAACTGGTGGGAAAAGCAATTTCTCACGGCTGCTTGCGGATGCGAAACAAGGATATTCGGGCGTTGTATAACCAAGTCAGCCTAGGGACACCCGTGATTGTTCGCCCATAACGGGTCAACATTCAATCGTTGTTTGGCTCAAAACTCCTGACTGATGACTTCTGACTCCTCCACCTCAAAATAATTGCTAGAGGGTTTGGCTTCAAAGTCAGGGGCGTAAACCTGCAACAAGCTATTCACCTGTCTGAGAACATCATTTCCGCCAGTTTTGCCCAATGCTTGACGTTCACAGCCAAAATCCGGTCGATCTAGGTTGCGGGTGAGGGCGGCACTCACTTGCTGGGTGATCAAGTCGTGAAGTTCCTCCTTGGCACGCTGCCGCTGGTATCTTGCACCTTCTTCGGTGGTGGCATATAAAGGAGGGAGTCGATTCAGGGCGTAGGCGGCAATATCTCCGACATCGAGGATGCGATCGCTTTTCGCTTCGATTTCGGCAATTTGAGCCACCGCCTCCGTGAGTACCAACTCCTCCATCACATTGATGAACTGCTTACGCGGAACGGCAACCACTTCGCCGGTCAACAGCGCCCCCATTAGGCGATCCAAGGCCATATATTCTTCGATCGAAAGCTCCGAGGCTGTATCACAGATACGACCCACCTCGGTTTCCATGACTGGGGTCAAGTAGCCATCTTGCAGAGCTTGTTCTACGATTTTTTCAATACTCATGACGTTGGAGTGTTTCCCGGTAGCTGCGTTTGAAGTGGAAAACTTGCCACAATTTTTAATTTAAACAATACAAAATCCAACTAACTGGAGAAAACTTCGGCAAAACTTGAGAAAGCTTTACTCAAAGCCTCGCTCTCGCCAAGGCACTGGGTCAACAGAAATACCGTGGACGTAGAGGCCCCAATGTAGATGTGGCCCGGTAGAGGCACCCGTTGAACCTACCGCACCAATTCTTTGACCGGGTTTCACAAGCTGTCCTTCCCGAACATCAATGCGCGAGAGGTGCATCATGATACTGGTGACGCCTTGACCGTGGTCAATTCCCACTACGTTACCATGTACCCGGAATCCTTCCGATACTCTTCCAACTAAAGCGACTCGGCCGGCAGCCGGTGCCACAACTGGCGAACCCATGCCACCTGCATAGTCAACACCGCGATGGTAGTAATCTTTAGCAAAGACACCATTGTAATAGCGGCGAATTCCATAACCCGCTGAAATTCGACCACTATTAGGCTTGACGAACGGCCCATTCCAATATTTTTCTGGCGTTTCTAAATTTTTGAAAGCGGCAACGCGATCCAATTCATGCTGCGTCGCTTTCGCCCCAGCTGCGCCTGAAAGCCGAATCCGTTGGGTGGGAAACGAACGACTTCGCAACGGCACACTTAAGGTTTTGCTCTCACTCCCTCCTTGAACCTGAATCTGTACAGTTCCAGGCTGATCCAGAGGCGATGTTGGCAACAATGCTCGAAACGCTCCTGAACTCGTGACAAAAGTTGGGTAGGTCTTTTGCCCCATCTTAACCGTTGGCGTTCGGCTTAGGGTAGGGTCTTGCTGGACTATTACAGATAAGGTATCGCCTAATTGAGGATTGGACGGTGACAAGCGGACTTGCACCGCTCGTACTGGAACAGCTAGGGTAACTAAAGCGGCAACTATGCCCAGAGCGAGACTGATTCGTACCCAGTTAGCGCGTTGACGTTGTACCCACAAAACAGCAACAGCCAACCAGTTGCGGCGGGGGCGCGATTGAGACAAAGTAGTCTTCGACGGCACAGGTCATTCTTCCCTATCGAGTTGTTGACAATAGTTTAGCGGCTCAATATATCGATAGCCACTCATAGCCGATAGACTAGCACCTGCAAGGAAGAGTTTCCAACCGCTTGACTCAAAACCACTTGATTCCAACCAGACTGATACTCCCGCTAACTCCCTGTAGAAGAGGAGAGTGAGGTGAAGGTAGCTCTTGTTCGAGGCCAATTTCTACAATTGCACTAAGGGGACTTTAGTAAAACCCAAGACTTGCCCTTTCGTGTACCAAAAGTAACAGGAGCTGGAAAAATTTGTATTCTAAAGTTTATATAGCTTAATAATTTTCTCAGAAAAGGAACCGGTGCAAGAAGACTTCAGACTAATCCTTGACTTCGTGTCCGTCCTCGCCGCCGCAGCGGCTGGTGGTCTATTTGCAGCGCTTTTGCGTCAACCTGCTCTACTGGGCTATATTCTGGGGGGAATCATTGTTGGTCCAGCGGGTTTGGGTCTGATTAAAGAATTAGTTCAGATCGAGACATTGGCTCAGTTTGGAGTGGCATTTTTGTTGTTTGCCCTGGGCGTTGAGTTTTCCCTGGCAGAACTGAAAAAAGTCCAGGCGATCGCCTTAGGCGGGGGCGGGCTACAAATTACCTTAACAATTCTCGTCACCACGTTATTATCCCTGGGTATGGGCTGGGTGAGTACTCCCGCTAAAGGGGTCTTCCTGGGAGCAATTTTGTCCTTGTCGTCCACCGCTGTCGTCCTCAAATGTTTGATGGAGCGCAACGAAACAGAGACGCCCCACGGACAGATTATGCTGGGGATTTTGGTAGTACAAGACTTGGCATTGGGCTTGATGCTAGCCGTATTACCCGCCCTCGATCAACCACCAGAAGCGATTGGTGTAGCCATCGGCTTAGCGCTGTTAAAAATTGGTTTATTTGCCGCTGGAGCCGTAGCCGCCGGCATTTGGCTCATCCCCTATCTGTTGCGACTCCTCGCTAAAACAGAAAGCCGAGAACTGTTTTTGCTGGGGGTGGTTGCCCTGTGTTTGGGCATTGCCCTGCTGACGGAGCATTTAGGTCTTTCGATTGAAATGGGGGCGTTTGTTGCCGGTTTAATGATTAGTGAGGTGGAATATTCCGATCAAACACTGACTTATGTAGAGCCGCTCCGGGATGTGTTTGCGGCTTTATTCTTTGCCGCGATCGGGATGCTGATCGACCCCCTTTTCCTCTGGAACAATCTAGAGTTGATTTTGGGATTAGTCTGTCTGGTGTTAGTGGGTAAGTTTTTGATTATCACGCCATTGGTGAAGGCGTTTGGTTATCCGTTAAAGACGGCAATCATTGTCGGTTTGGGGCTAACTCAGATTGGGGAATTCTCCTTTGTCCTCGCAAGTGAGGGACAGTTCTTAGGATTAGTATCCCGTCGCGTTTACTTGTTGATTTTAGGTACAACGGCAGTGACACTGGTCGTTACCCCCTTTGTCCTACGTGTAGTCCCTCTGGCATTTAACTGGCTCGAATCACTCCCGTCCCTGAAGCGGTTTTTTGAACCCATGGAGGCTCCGAAAGAAGTGTCTCCTGAAGTCGCGCAGCTTTTAGAACCTGTGGTGATTTGTGGTTACGGACGGGGCGGGCGTAATTTGGTGCGCTTGATGCAAGAGCATAATTATCCTGTATTGGTGATCGATCAATCAGAGCGGGCGATTCAGCAATTGCGAGAGGCGAAAATCCCCTATGTGTATGGCAATGCCGCCAGTTTGCATGTGTTAGAAAAAGCAGGAGTTGAGAAGGCGCAGTCGCTGGTGATTGCGGTATCCGATCCGATGAGTACGCGCCTATGTCTCAAGCGAGCGCTAGAACTTAATCCCGACCTGGATATTGTGGTTCGAGCCAACACGGAGCGGGATATTGAACTTTTGTATCAACTGGGGGCGAAAGAGGTGGTGCAGCCAGAGTTTGAAGCCAGTTTGGAATTGGCTACCCACTTACTCACGGGGATAGGTTTACCGGCTTCGGTGATTGAACGAGAAATGGAGCAAATTCGTAGTTCCCATTATCTCGATTTGCGCCCGGAGCAAGGGCCGGCTCAGATTGCACGGGATTTACGTACAGCAACCGAGGCGATGAACAGCAAGTGGTATGCTCTACCGGAGAGTTCGCCGCTTAAGGGTATGACATTGGAAGAAGCCAACATTCGCCGCTTGACCGGTGTGAGCTTAGTGGCGATTCGTCGTGCCGAAGGGGAGGAAATTGACTATCCTGGAGCTCAAGCGCAACTGCAAGAAGGCGATCGCATCTTGGCTGTCGGCGAACCCGATGAACTTGCCGCTTTTAATGAACTGGCGAAGGGTGAAGTGGCGATTCCTGGCATTAATACCCCCTGTCAATGGTTGCTGGTGCCTGAAGACAGCCCAGCACACGGGAAAACGCTTGCAGAGCTGCATTTACGCCGTCAGTACGGAGTACAGGTGCAAGCCATTCGCCGTGAAGGAAAGTTTATCCGCTTTCCCGATGGTCGTGCTGAAATTCGAGTGGGCGATCACCTGCTGCTGTGCGGTGGTAGCTATCCTCTGCGTCAATTACAACAGTGGCTAGCACCCGAACCTCAGCAATCTGTCGTGGCGATTCCTATTATCAAGGCTCCCGTGAGTGAAGCCTTGCAAGAGTATCTACCCCTCGATAGTCAGCGTAACGGAGATTAAACTGAAATCCGTTGAAAGTTAGAACGTTAAAGATTGAAGGTTAACCTGCAACTGCTTTCATTGCCGCACTTGAAGAGAACGACTCCCCATTTCTACCTCTTGGGGCTTGATGTAAGCCATGGCATGACGCCAAATAATCGTGCGTATTCCTTCCTGAGTAGCCAGACAGAAGCAATCTGAATCTTGCCAAAGCAGTTGACCAACTAGTACATCTTGGGTCAAAAGTTTTACTTCAACTTCTTTTCCCTCTTTAATCAATCCTTGAATTTGACGAACGCTTGGTAGACCTGTATCGAATTCAGCCATAATCAATTTTTAAAGCCGGAGCTCAATATGGAAATCGAATTTACAAAGTATCACGGTCTGGGGAATGACTTCATCTTGATTGATAATCGCGCTGACACGCAACCGATTATTACATCAGAGCAAGCGGTGCAGCTATGCGATCGCCATTTTGGGATTGGTGCGGATGGTGTGATCTTCGCTTTGCCCGGAGAAGAGGCAGGTGACTATACCATGCGAATTTTTAACTCCGATGGCTCTGAGCCAGAGATGTGTGGCAATGGGATTCGCTGCTTCGCCCAGTTTATCGCCGATCTGGAAGGGGCAGATGCTAAATCAGAGTATCGGATACATACCTTAGCCGGTGTGATTATCCCCAAAATAGAAGGTGAGGGCAAAGTCAAGGTAGATATGGGAATGCCTCAGCTTTTGGCAGCTCAAATTCCCACTACGTTAGCGGATGCGGAGCAAAAAGCGATCGCTGTACCCCTGCAAGTGGCTGGGCAATCCTGGGAGGTTACCTGTGTGAGTATGGGTAATCCTCACTGCATCACGTTTGTTGAGGATGTCGCCGCTATCCCCCTAGAAGCCATCGGCCCCCAATTCGAGCATCACCCAGCGTTTCCCCAGCGAACCAATACGGAATTTATTCAAGTCGTGCGTCCCGATTATCTGAAGATGCGGGTGTGGGAACGTGGTGCCGGAGTAACACTAGCTTGTGGCACAGGTGCCTGTGCTGCGGTAGTGGCAGGTGTGTTAACCGGCAAGAGCGATCGCAAGGCGACGGTAGAACTCCCCGGTGGCTGTTTGGAAATTGAATGGGCACAGCAAGACCAACGAGTTTACATGACTGGGCCAGCCGAGCGCGTATTTAGAGGCAAGGTATCACAACTTTGATGTTCTAGTGTGTCGGTTCATTCATGGTAGGGGCAATCCCCCGTGGTTGCCCCATAAGTGAGGCGGGGAATTGGAGAAATTTTTGTCAGTCAATTATTTATTTCTATCTGAGTTTACTAGTGGTTTCTATTATTAGTTCTGATGGTTTCGTAGTAAGCGCTTCAGCGCTTAAGGTCAACTACACACCAAGTTAACTCCTCAAAATTAAAGACATGAACCACTAGACGACTCCCCCCGTTAACGAGAGGTTCTCTTACTTCCGTGGGTTGACGCAAGAGACAGAGTCCTTATACCTGAAGAAAGACGTTATTTGTCAGAAAAAGTTACATTATTTAATTTAGAAGCCCTTGAAAAAGTGCGCTTCATACCCAGTTACCCACTTTAAAAATATCCTGCCTCACTATGCGATCGCACCGCGTTCCCAGAGGTAAAACTTAACTTATCTAAAAAGCGAAGTTAAGAACACAATTGGGTATTAGTCATCATTTATTTTGTCTTGTATTGCTCGGAGTGTATACAGTGCTCGCGGATAAAATACTAAGTACTGATGAACTGAGTCATCAGAGTACAGAAGAACTTAAACAAAAAATTTTGCAGCTTACAGCAAGCCGAGACGCAGAACCAATAAAGCAAAAAGTGCTGTTTTATAAGAATGAATTAGCACCAATTGTTGAAGAGTTAAATCGGCGAAATCCTTATCCCAGAGCCGAAGATCAAGTACCGCTAGTACAGGGAGTATGGTCATCTGTTTGGTCTACCATACCTTATCAAGACATTGTGCCAGGACGGCTACGAGAGCAGTCTTACCAAATTTTTCATGACAATGGTTACTATGCCAATATGGCTCGTTACGCTCCGGGTCACAAAATACCTTTTTTGCAGAAATTATCATCCATTCTCTTCGCTTATGATTTAATGGTGCTGCAAAGGTATGAAGTCAGAGAAAGTCAGTGGCAAATTCAGAATATTGAGATAGAACAAAGCTTTCGATTCGGAGCCATGCCCCTGAGTATTGAAAAAGCAGAGGAATGGTTTACGAAAGTCGTCGCATCTAGAAAAAATAAATCATCCCAAACCATAGATTCTCCCCAAGTACCTTCACTGGAAAATCTTGATAAAAGTACAGCTAAAACATTAAAAACTGCCTTTTTGATGGTTCCCCAGTTTGAGCATCTCTATATTGACCATGACTTTCGTGTGGTTAAAACTCAAAGAGAAGCTAAACAGCGACCTTCTTATACCATTGCAGTTCGCCTTGAATAAAGAAAACCCCACCTGCGCTTTGGCGCGGGTGGGGAAGGCTGCAAGTTGTCTGTAGTGCTGTCTTTTTATATCTCTAGAGGCAATGTCACTTATGCAGTTGCTTGCACGAGGAGGCTCGAAGCCTTCACTGAACCTGATCACGTCCTAAAGGTTAAAATCCTGTGGTGGAGTGTTCGGAGAAAACTGCTGATGGCTGATTTAACGCGCCGACAATTTATCATTGCCTCTACGCTGGCGGCAGGGTTTGCACTGGCAGCACACCCGATTCTTGCCGAAGTGATCACCACTGATACCAAAGGCTTAGTGGCGGGTGAAGTGAAGATTCCTGTCAAGGATGGGGAGATTCCGGCTTATCGAGCGATGCCTGCCAAAGGCAACAAGTTTCCGATAGTGCTGGTGATTCAAGAAATCTTTGGCGTGCACGAACATATCCAAGATGTCTGTCGCCGCTTTGCCAAACTGGGGTATTTGGCGATCGCACCGGAAATGTTTGTCCGTCAAGGCGATGTATCCAAACTCACGGATGTTCAAGAAATTATCTCCAAAGTCGTCTCTAAAGTTCCTGATGCTCAAGTGATGTCCGATTTGGATGCAACCGTCGCTTGGGCGCAAAAGTCGAGTAAAGGAAACATTAATAAACTCGGAATTACAGGTTTTTGCTGGGGCGGGCGAGTGACTTGGCTCTATAGTGTTCATAACCCAAAAGTAAAAGCAGGAGTCGCCTGGTACGGACGCTTAGTGGGTGAGTCTAATTCCCTAACTCCTCAGTACCCTGTTGATATTGCAGCTAAGTTGAAAGTGCCTGTATTAGGACTCTACGGTGGCAGTGATAATGGAATTCCGGTTGCAACTGTGGAGCAAATGCGCGAGGCGCTCAAAGCAGGAAACAGTGGTTCGGAAATTATCGTTTATCCCGATACACCCCATGCCTTCTTTGCTGACTATCGTCCTTCCTATCGCCAAGAACAAGCACAAGATGGTTGGAAACGCCTCAAGGCTTGGTTCAAAGAGCATGGTGTTGCGTAGCGGGGGAGCTGGGGAGCGGGGGAGCGGGGGAGCATTTAGATATAAAGTTTCCTCCTCTTTCTTTAAATTTGTACATTTGGGATACTCCCCCGGAAGCAGCAACCCATCTGCCTGTTACCTTCTAAGAACTGCTAAACTATCGCCATCTTCATAGAACTAAAATGGTGTGACCCAGATGAGTCAACTGCAATGCCCTAAATGTCAAGGAAGCCTGGAATCCGTAGTGTATTCCGATATAGAAGTAGACCGCTGCACGAACTGTCAAGGGATTTGGTTTGATTCCCAAGAGGCTCAGGAACTTAAGAAAATGAAAGGCGCTGAAATTATAGATGTTGGCGACCCTTCAACAGGTAAAAAATTTGATGCAATTGGGACTATTAATTGCCCAAAATGTAAGACTCAAATGACGAAAATGGTTGACCTCAATCAGTCTCATATCCGGTACGAAAAGTGTCCTGTTTGCTATGGTGTTTGGTTTGATGCGGGCGAGTTTAAGGATTATAAGGAAGAGAACCTTTCAGATATTTTCAAGAGCATTTTTAGCAAAGAAAGACGCTAATTTCAAGCCCTAAAAAAGGAGAAAAAATAGAAGAATAACGTTTCTCCTTGAGCGCTTTACTTTCTCTTGCCAATACAAGCACAGGCAGCTTATCCAATAGAATTCAAATGCCGAATTTTTTCCAACAAAGCTGCCTTCACTTTTTCATATTCTGTTTCTATTTGTGATACTAGGGCTGTGGCTTCTACCAATTTTCCCATAGGCTTAAGCGCTTCCAGAACCCCACAAATTTGAGCTAGGTAGATCGCACCTAAAGTAGCACTGGTTGACTTGAGAGTATGAGCGGCTCTCTGTAACACGAGCGCCTCATTTTGATCAGCCTCTACACGGTGAAGGTGAGCTAGTGCTGTTTGCATCGCTTGCAACAGCTTGGGTGTTTCTTCTATATAGCTATCAATCACGCTTTCTAAAATGCCATCATGGTTGACCATTTCCCGTAATTCTTGAAAAGCGGCGACATCTATTAGTGCCTCAGAGGAATGGGCAGTTGCAGGTTGAATTAAGTTTGCTCGCGTCGCGTTCTCTGTAGGGATAGATTTCCGGTTAGAAGGTTGAATTTTGCCTTCAGAATGTTCAACATTCAACGGACTAACCTTCAACTCTTCTTGGCACTTGCTTAAGGCACGAACAAGTTCCTTCATGCGGATCGGTTTACTGATGTAATCATCCATACCAGCCTCCAAACACATCTCGCGATCGCCCTGCATGGCATTGGCTGTCATAGCAATAATCCGAGGACGCTTGTTGGATTTTGAATTTGGCTGTCCTGGGACTTTCTCCGGTGGGCGGTTTGTGGATGTTGGAGAGTTAGATTGTTGATGAGTTTCTGTTAGGGAAACCCCAGGAAATGCGGTGATTAAATTCTCGCCCGCCGCCTCTAATTCCCAAGCAAAAGAGGACTCTTGAGAAATACGATGTGCAGCCGTTAATCCATCCATCTCCGGCATCTGGACATCCATTAACACCACATCATAAGATTGACGATGCACAGCTTCCAGCACTTCTAAACCATTGCCGACCACATCGGCGCGATACCCCAGTCGTTGCAACAAGTGTAAGGCAACCTGCTGATTTACCACATTGTCCTCTGCCAACAGAATCTTGAGAGGCAATTTGTGAGCTAAGTTAGAGTCAATCTCTGGATACAGGGAACACAGAGGACGCACTTTAATCGGCTGTCCGAGCAGAACTTGATTCAAACTCTCGTAAAGCTGGGATTGTTTAATCGGCTTATTGAGAAATGCCGCAAAGTGACTCATTTGGCTGGGATCGCTGCTTTCGGGCTTGCCGATTGAGGTCAGCATTACCAGAGGTAACTCCTGGTAACCGGGCTTCTTGCGAATTTCGGTCGCTAGAGTCAATCCATCCATCCCCGGCATTTGCATATCCAGAATCGCCAAGTCGAACAACTCTCCCTGAGACAGCCAGTCCAAAGCTTCCCTGCCAGAGTGAGCCGCACGGGTCAACATGCCCCAAGATTTTCCTTGTAAGGTCAAAATTTTGCGATTCGTGGCATTGTCATCGACAATTAGCAGCCGCTTTCCTTCAAGCTGAGGTTGAGCCACATCCAGATCCGTGGGAGTACTGCTATACACGGCATGAGCGATTACAGTGAAGTAAAAAATCGAGCCTTTACCCACTTCGCTTTCCACCCAGATCCGACCCCCCATCATTTCGCATAACCGTTTAGAGATTACCAAACCTAGACCTGTGCCCCCATAGTGGCGACTGGTAGAGGAATCGACCTGGCTAAAGGGTTGAAACAGGCGATCTAAGCGTTCAGTAGGAATACCGATACCGGTATCCTTGACCGCGAATTGAATTTCGTAGTACGGGTATGGGACAGGATGAACGCTAACAGAGCTTAGCGTATCCTGGCGCGTCCCAGGATCACAGGGTTTATCGAGCTGAGGCTGCGTGTTTGGGGATGGAGAGATTGAAAATCCTGGGTTGTTGCCAACCGACTCCCTACCCACTTCATGCTTTACAGGTACCCCCTTGGCAGTTACTGAAACGGTGACTTCTCCACTTCGAGTGAACTTAACCGCATTACTGAGCAGATTGACCAAAATTTGACGCAGTCGAGTCACATCTCCGGCAATAGTGACGGGAGTTTGGGAGTCAATCAGATAAGCCAACTCCAGCTCTTTTTCTGCGGCTTTAGGGGCTAAAAGGTCGAGGGATTCCTCAATACACATCCGTAGTTTGAAGGGTTGTTCCTCCAGTTCCAGCTTGCCTGACTCAATTTTGGAGAAGTCGAGAATGTCGTTAATAATCGTGAGCAGTGCCTCACCACTATTGCGAATAGTTTCTACAAACTGATGCTGTTGGGGTGTGACTTCTGTGTCTAGCAGCAATCCAGTCATGCCAATTACGGCATTCATCGGAGTACGGATTTCGTGGCTCATCGTCGCCAAAAATTCACTTTTGGCGCGGTTAGCAGCCTCGGCGGCTTGTTTTGATGTTTCCAAGGCGATGTTTTGCTCTGCCAGTTGCTCTCGTTGACGCTTTTCTTGCTCTAGGAGTCGAGCTTGAGCCAAGGCAATGCCGACTTGATCGGCAACGGCTTCTAACAGTTCAATTTCATCGCTTGTCCAGTCGCGCAAAGAGTCACACTGATGTAAGCAAATGACTCCGTTCGGTTCTCCCTGATATGAGGTGCGAATCGCCAGCATGGATTTCAGGCCGATTTGCTGGCATAGCGGGATGGCAGCTTGCAGCAAGGGGTCGGTGTAGATGTTAGGGGAAGCGATCGCCGAATCTTGAACGAGCAGTCTTTGCATGTGAGGATTGCCCCTGACAGGGACGGTCAAATCCAGAATTGACTCATATCCCGGTTCTAAATATTCGGTCACGAAAGGAACTTGGGGCGTTGGCTTGGCAATGTAAGTATGAATCACACAGCGGTTGACGCGAAAGGCTTGACCAATTTGCGCCACTGTGGTATTAAAAATCCGATGGGTATCTAAGCTCTGGCGAATTTCTTGGGTAATTTGCTTGAGCAACAAGGCTCGATGCACTTGTCTTTGAAGGGCGGCTTTATGCTCACGCAGTCCCTCTTCTACCCGCTTGCGTTCAGCCAGTTCGGCTTGCACCTGTTGATACAGTTCCGATTGCTGAACCGCGATCGCGACTTGAGTTGCCAGTTGCTGCAACAGCTCAACTTCCAGAGATTGCCATTTCCGAATGCCATGACAGTGATGAGCAATCAACAATCCCCACAGCCTGTCTCCTTGTAAAATCGGTACCGTCAGAGAAGCTGAAACCTGAAGCTGAGCTAAGAAATCAACGTAACACGGTGTTAAACCCGCATTGTAAACATCCTCGACAATCCCAATACGGCCTTGCTGGTAGAGATGGGTATAATCTTTGCTAAAGCAGGGGTCATAAATCGTGCTACCCAAAACCGCTTTCCACCCCTGTCCCACAGACTCCACAGCCACCACACCACTCCAGTCCGGATTAAATCGATAAACGATAACCCGATCCGTTTGAAGGAACTGCCGGACTTGTGTCGCGGTGGTATGGAGAATTTCCTCTAATTCCAGAGACTGACGAATCCGCCGTGCAATCTCACTGACTAACCGTTCTCGTTCCGCCTGCTGTTGTAGAGCAATTTCCGCTCGCTTGCGTTCGGTAATGTCGGTACTCGTCCCAATCAGACGATAGATGCGCGAGTGAGTATCCAGCAGTGGGGTGAGGCTGGTGATCCACCACGTCTCTATACCGTTGAAGGGCAGACATTCTTCATAAGAAATCGTCGTTCCCTCCTCAACACAAGATTGATAGCGATCGCGCACAGCCATAGCAGATTCTAATGGCAACACCTGTTCAGGGGTCTTGCCGCAAAGTTGCTCTGAGGGAATGCCTGTCAGATATTCGTGAGCTGGGTTCAAGCCGACATAACGAAATTCCCCATTCTCCAAAACATCGACCACAAAAATGGACTTTTCCACCCCATCGTAGATACTACGTAAAAACTGTTCGTTCTCGCGCAGTCCCTCCTCTGTTCGCTTGCGATCGGTAATGTCGCGCACGATACAAACGGCTTCATCCGTACCGCTTTTTACAATCCGCACCTCATAATTCCTGACCCGATCCGGTTTGTCTAATTCCAGCTCATAGGTCTGTAATTCCCCTGTTGCCACAGCCACTTGCAGCAGTTTGAGATGACGCTGTTTGACCGCTTCCGGTATCGCCACATCCCAAAAGTGACATTGGCTCGGCGTTTCGGAGGGAACGAGCAAATTGCCATCTTTTAACTTGAAATCCAAATAAGTCCCATCCACCCGTTGGCGGAACATCAGATCCGGAATCGCATTCAACAGCGCCCGGAGACGCTCTTCGCCTTGGCGCAGGGCTTCCTGAGCCGTAATTAGTTCGCTAACATCCGTATGGGTACCTACCATGCGGACAACCCGCCCCTGGTCATCTTTCAGGTGAGTGGCTTGCGACAGAATGTACAGTAAAGAGCCGTCTTTATGGCGGAAGCGTTGTGTCACAATGAAGCGAGATGCGTGACCACCCTGGAAATCCTTCATCAATTTCAAGCTGCTGATGGGATCTACGTCAACGATGACTTGTTCCCAGGCAAGCAAGTCACTGGGCTGCTCATAGTCGAGGTCGCCCAGCATCTCCTTCCAGCGTGGGGAGTAGTAAATTTCTCCGGTTTGAAGATTCCAGTCCCAAAGACCATCATTGGCAGCGTAAGTGACTAATTCCAGGCGTTCTTGCGTTTTTTTGAGTTCGTCTAAGCTGCCATGACAGCAGGTTTCCTGATTGGGCGGTGCCTCTGGAGCAGAAGCTTCAGGTGTGGGGGATGAAAGAGGAAGTTCACTGTTGCTTGGGTTCGGATTCCCCTCGAATGGCTTAGGAGAATGTGTTTGATTGTTGCTACTTTCTGCTTGATTCTGTTCAACCGATGGAGGGTAAAACCTCGGAGCCGATAATCGCTCATGAGCGCGTTGAAGTTCCTCGGCTTGCTGCTCAACGGTTTGGTGTAAGGTGTCAATCACGCCCAGCATTTGCATTGGATCAAGCGATCGCAATAGCTCTTTTTGGGTAAAAACTCCCCGCCAGTCTTCTCGTTCTCCATACACCAGTCCGTGTTGGAGCTGCCACTGCTGCATTTGTTGATGAGCCGTCCACAGGGAATCCTCTGGACTCAAGCCCAACAAAGGCGTCTTCATCACCAGATGCGCCTGAGTTTGGGATAAGTCCAGTCCCATGAGAGATAACTGAACAAGCTGGACAATATCACGTTCTGTAACGATCCCAACTGGCAAAGAGCTCACATTTAACCCTTGTTCTGTCAGCACCACATAACTTTCTCGCTCTTGGCTCATCAGGTGAGCGAGGCTGAGAACCGAGGTACTCAAGGGTGCCTGAATCACAGTAGAAGTCATGGCAGCTGAGACACGTTGCCATTTCAGGAGATTCAGATCTGGCAGTCCTCGACAAAGGCTGTCAACCGTAATCATCCCCATCAGTTGACCTTGAGGGTCTAAAACGGGTAGATGACTGATTTGATGTTGATGGAACAGCGAGATCACCGTGAACAAATTGCACGAATCGGAAAGCGTTAGGGTGACAACCGACGGAGTCATCACGTCAGCAATCTTGATTTCTCTTAAGTTCACCTGTGAAGCGGTGAGGCGAACCAAGTCCTGTGCTGTAAGTATCCCCACTAGGCGATTGGCTTTACCGATGGGCTTGCTGCCCAAGGGAGCCACTGAGGTTAAGGTGCGATCGCCTTCTATGACTAAGACACTGGTAGCGGGTGCGATAGTCGCAATACCGGGCAAAGAATGGGTTCTTCGCCCCTGACCCATTAAAGCAATGATGTTGATTAAGGGTGTCTCAGGAGGCGTGGTCAGGGGATGAGGGTCTATTAGATGCTCTAGGGTAGGCAAGGTGGTTTGAGCAGTCTCAGTCTGCATAGAGAGGTTTAATTGTGTGAGATGTGATAGACGCAGACCTTTCTTTGGTTATAATTCAAAATTTTTTCCTTCCCCCAAAATTACTTTAAAAAACATCACAAAAATTATGATTTCTTAATAAATTTGGGGGAAATTAGTCAATCTATCTAAATTATGGACGTAGATAGGCTCAGCGTGCTAATTGGCTGCATAGCGCTTGTTAATGGCTTGTTAATTGATCGTAAAGGGCGATCGCGCACGGAAACACTAGGAAGCCACTTCCTGGTTCAAACATCACAATCGCGTAAAGATAGAGCCACGAACAAACCAGAAGTTACAATTGATACATTAGAAATTTTCGACCCAAAACTGGGCATACTCACTTGACCCAGTCGTGTGCATTCCCATCCTTGGTAAACCGATGGTCGTTGATTTGACTGTCGCCATCCCCACCTATAACGGGGCTAGGCGTCTACCAGAAGTTTTAGATCGATTGCAACTCGCTTACCAAGACGCGGCGTGCGTCACGCCTGATTCTGGGCAAACGCCCCAAACGAATCACAGCCAAACATTCAGTTGGGAAGTCTTGGTTGTGGACAATAATAGTACCGACGACACCGCCCAAGTCGTTCAATCCTATCAAGCCAATTGGCCTCAATCCTGTCCTTTAAGATATTGCTTTGAGCCGCAACAAGGAGCCGCCTTTGCACGACGCCGCGCCTTTCAAGAAGCAAACGGTGTGCTGGTGGGTTTCCTGGATGATGACAATATCCCGGCACCGGACTGGGTAGCGGCGGCTTACGCCTTCGCTCAAGAACATCCGGCGGCAGGTGCTTATGGCAGCCGAATTCATGGGGATTTTGAGGTTACACCCCCAGAAAATTTTCATCGATTGGCTCCTTTTTTAGCGATTACCGAACGGGGTTCACAGGCACAACGATATGAACCGCAAAACAAGGTTCTGCCCCCATCAGCAGGGTTGGTGGTACGTAAGCAAGCTTGGTTGGAGAGTGTTCCTCTACAACTGGTTTTGACGGGACGAACTCCAAGCAGTATGTTGACCGGCGAGGATTTGGAGATGCTGGCTCATATTCAAGCGAAGGGGTGGGAAATCTGGTACAATCCCGCGATGCAAATTGACCACAAAATTCCCCACTGGCGTCTGAAGCGAGAGTATTTAATTCCGTTTTTCCGGGGAATTGGGTTGAGTCGTTATGTGACGCGGATGCTGAGTGTGAAACCTGGGCAGCGACCTTTCGCCACTTTAGCTTATCTGGCAAACGATCTGCGAAAGATGGCTTTTCATTTGCTGAAATATGGCTTCCGGGTGCGCTCTGATTTGATTGCAGCTTGCGAAATGCAGTTGTTTGTGAGTAGTTTTATCAGTCCTTTTTACCTTTGGAGTCAGGGGTATTTGAATCAGAAAGATTAACCCAGATTCCAGCATTCGGTGACATCCTACCAGTGGTAACAAATTATGTCAGTTGACTTTACGGTTGCAATACCAACGTATAACGGGGAAAACCGATTACCTAAGATTTTAGAGCGACTGCGATCGCAAATGGGTGTCGCTCACCTCAAGTGGGAAATCATCGTCGTTGATAACAATAGTCAAGATGCTACAGCCAAGGTGGTTTCTGACTATCAAGGAATGTGGTTGGGTTCTGGGCGATTGAGATATTGTCTAGAACCGCGACAAGGAGCCGCTTTTGCTCGCATCCGCGCCGTACAAGAAGCCCGCAGTGAGTGGGTGGGTTTGCTGGATGATGATAACTTGCCCGCCTTGGATTGGGTGGCTGCGGCTTATGCCTTTGGTCAAACTTACCCTCAGGCGGGTGCCTACGCAAGTCAAATTCACGGTGACTTTGAAGTGGAACCGCCCCCCAACTTTGAGCGAATTGCGCCATTTTTGGGGATTACGGAACGGGGGCAACAACCGCATCGGTATGAACCCAATCAGCTTAAATTACCGCCTGGGGCGGGGTTGGTGGTTCGTAAACTAGCTTGGTGCCAAGCCGTTCCTCCACAACCGATACTTAAGGGTCGATTGGGTCAGTCGTTGGTTGGGGGTGAAGATTTGGAACCACTACTACACCTGCACAAAGCGGGTTGGGAAATTTGGTATAACCCAGCCATGGAAACCTATCACCAAATCCCTCGTTGGCGCTTGGAGAGAGGTTATTTAATTAGCCTGTCGCGGGGTGTAGGTTTGAACAGTTGTTGCCTGCGAATGATGAATACGCCGTTTTGGCAACGGCTAAATGTTTTGAGTAGAATATTTTTTGGCAGTCTGCGTCGGTTAGTTGTACACCTGTTACGATATCGGACTACATTGCTGGAAGCGGCAAAGGCACAATCGTCGTTCAATAATTTAGTGGAGGCTTGCGAACTGGCCTTCTATTGGGGTTATTTACTCAGCCCATTTTATTTTTTTCAAACTAGCTTAGCCCGAAACATCAGCTCGTTATCCTTGGGACAAAATACTGGCGGTGTCAGAAACTCGGCTTTCTCTACTAAGGCTAATTTTTAAAACGTTTTGGGATTAGGGATACAACATTGAATTATAATATTCCATTTTTTTGTGAAAAAGCGATATCCATTGAGGTAGAGTCAGGATGTAATACAGGGGAGTTGGGCCGGAGCTTTAGTGAGGACTGGGGAGAAAAATACTAGATTTGGTATGAAGTGTCAAAAAATATGATAAGGCTCTATTTGTGAAGAAATATTCTGTAATTGATGATAGCAATCGATTCATCTGGAATTTTTTAAAGACTAGATGAAGCCGGTTTGACTCTGTTGCTCATCGTCAGTGATTGACCTATCATACAAATGACGTATTACAAGTTGTACAGGTATCTTACAACTTTGGTGAGTTCTCGGACTGAAAGCATCGAGAGCGCAACGACTCCTCACTGGCTGAGTCTCTCTCATCTCTCAGTTCCTGAGAGTACTTGTTGCTGGGACACAAGATGGAGCAAAAGGGGATATAAGGATAATTCCACCGTTGCTTCTCGGTACATCTGCAAGTTTGGGACGAGGCTGAAGATGGAAGCCGTTCACATAGCCAGGTTAGTATACTGCATAACTTGTTGGGATTTTTGTTAGCGAAAACGTTACTAAATTATCTTTGCGAGGAATTATTTGTGGCGTTCATTCGACTCGCAGATCTAATCATTAACCTTGACTGTATTGCCGCAGTTAGATTCAGCACATATAACGGATTGGGGGATGGGAAAGATATCCCAATTGTTAATATTTGTTTGACGATTCCTGAGGGTTCATTAGATGGATCATCAGAATGTTCTCTTAAAGATTGTGAAAATTGCCAGTGTGTAGAAAAGCTAGAGTTCGAGAGCGATTTAGCACTTGCCATCTGGGATTACTTTACCCAATCAACGGATGTCACTGTTCTATTTGAGTAGACCGATAGGAGTTGGTGGTTTTGTATACACTTAACGGTAGGAACACCATCATTTTACCCCCAAAAAAACGCTCATTTTTAATGAAAAAACCGCCTTCATTCGGATGAGATACCACGGTTGATTTTGATGGTTTAACCTTTAGAGGCTTCACACCTAGCCTTGTAGAGTGTTCATGGTGTTCATTTTCCCAACGTGTTTTTACGATCTGAATATAAGCATTGTGGAATATGCGGAGTTGCTCGTTTAGGAGTCACAAGTGAGAAGTTCAGAACACGGCTGACAAATGTTCTGATTTTGATGCGATCGCGGCTCAATGAGCAAAGGAACTCAAGACTCTAAGGATATAGAGAAACTGGGAATAAATTTTTGATGAAGAATTTTCTGCCTCTTGTCTCACTCACGCTTCCGTTCTAGCCGTCTTGGTGTCTTCTCCCCCATCACTCATCCCTAATCTATGATCCCCTGAGTAGCTAGTCATTTATGAAGACTCCATAAATCCTAGAGGATGTAGTTGCGAAGCGTCCCGCAAGTGTCTTATGATGCTATAGTGTAATACATGTTATACGTCTGTCTTACAAATTCGACCATTTCAGGGACTGAAAGCAAGAGACTAGCCATCTCAGCTCTTGGATTCAGCTCTGGCCTAGGTTGTACACCACCAGGGTTATCTATCGTTTCCGCTCCAATTTCACTGTTCCTTCCTGAATGTGGTGTTTTTTTTAGGTAGTACTACTATGAGTCTCTCCAAGTCAGAACAACAGTCCAGCAACCTGAAGCCTGAGCATTCTAATTACGTAACTCGCGAGGAATTGCGAGAATTCGACCTCAATAACCAACTCGCCAAATTGGCACTTCCTCTAGCCCAGGCGTGGAGAGACAATCATCCCAATGCTCAACCCGGTTCCGAAGAAGATTTGGACGAATGTGTATTAACTGTAGCGATTGAAATGGCTGTAGCTGGCGAAGCAGTCGGAGGCCCGATGGGTGCTCTGATTGCGGCTGGTGGTGGCGTCGCCGCAGCGAGTGTGGCTTGTAGGCGAGTGCTCTAAAAGACTTTTTCCAAAAAAAATTCCTGAGGTAACCCAGACTTGACTTCTACAGTGGAGGATGCCCACGTTGACCAAGTTTTTGTGGGGTTGGCTGTGCAGGTTGTAGAAGGTTTGACACGTTTGATGTCTGCCGGAGACCCAAATTTCTGAAACACAATCTGAAACACAAGTTGTGTCAGGTCTAGTTCTCGAATTATACCGGGTGTACTCTCTCATCTTCGAGCAATCGGAGCTGGTGCAGGATGAGTCAGCTCACGACAGCAGGGGCTTAAAGCACTACCAAAGGCAATCGTCGCATCGCGCTCTTGCTCCTGATGGAGCCGCTAGTCTAGTGCATTGCCGCCTAGGGTGATCGACCTGTCGTCGCCCTTGTTTGAAGCACTCATGCTTCCTGCAACACGATTATGTACTAGCCTGCTTCGTCTATTGATCCGTTGTGCGTGACCAATCGGCTTTTGCGCTGCAATTTTTCAGATCTTACCCCTTTACTATCCCTTCGAGGAGACTGCTTCATGGCTACTCAATTTGATCCAGATCCAAAAGCTTATAAGCAAGAGTTCAATGGACTAGGGAAAGAGTCCCAGAAGGCTGTTAATCAAAATAGTTTCAATATGTATGGCAACAACCAACCCGATCTTCAGTTGGTTTCACCCCAGTCCGTACTCAATGCTGTTGAGCATCAACAACTTGGTGGGTTTGTTACGGCGGCGAACCCGGCAAAATCTGGCGGTTTCCAGTGGCGGAACCTGCGCTTAACCCAAAAAGCTACAGCTTTAGCGATCGCTTTAGGCACCCTTCCCGTATTACTGACTGGAGTCACCGCCTATCAATTTGCCAACCGATCCATTACCGAGCAAATTACCCAGTCTAAAATCTCCAGCGTTGCCAGTATGCAAGACAAGGTCAATCGCTTTATGCGTGACCGTTATGGGGATATTCAAATCCTAGCCAATCTTCCCGTGTTAACGAATCCGTCCCAGAGGGACACCACACCGTTGGGGGAAAAGCAATCGCAACTGGATCGCTTTATCGCGGCTCACAAAGTCTATGACCTGATTTCCGTGGTCGATCTCAACGGTAATGTGATTGTCCAAACCAAAGGTCTAGAACCGATTCCCAACCAACGCGAGCGCGAGTATTTTCAGGAAGTCCTCAAAACCAATCAGCCTGTTATCAGTGATGCTATCATCCCCAAAGTATCCAAGAATCCTGAACGACTGACCCTTCACTTCGCTGCACCCGTTAAAGATAGCGCCACTGGCAAAACCATCGCTGTGATTCGAGCGCGTATGCCGGTCACCGCCTTAGAAGAGCAGCTTCAAACCTTTGGGGCAAATGGCGATGAATTTCTTTTGATTGATTCCTCAACCAAGAACATTTTTCTAGCCAAGGACAAGAATCTTGAAACTAAAGAACCTTCGGCTGTCTTTTCCGAATGGGATAAACGACCCGCGACAGAAAAGCCCAATAGTTTGATCGTTCACCATAAACCTACCAATGATCGCGAATTGATCGCCTATACCAAATTCGGACAAGTCGAAGGATTACCCACCCTGGATTGGGAAGCCGTTATTGCTATACCGACAGACATCGCCTTTGCCTCACAGCGACAATTGCTTCTGATTTTGTCCTTGGGAACAGGCTTGACAGCCTTGTTGGTGAGTGCTCTTGCCGTTTATCTAGCTAAACTAGCGACCCGTCCTGTACTCGCTGTCAGTGATGCCGTGGAAAAACTGGGGCAAGGGGAACTGTACACCCGTGTTGCCGTGGAAGGGCAGGATGAACTGGCTGAACTGGGTTCTAATATTAACCTGATGGCCAGCCGACTGGAGACTTTATTGTGGGCACAAGCCGCTGAAACCGAGCAAGCCGGTTTATTTGGAGATATTGCTGTCTCCAATGCTCGTACCGAGAAAGATTTAGAAGATGTCTTTGAAAAGGGTGTTCAAGGAGCGCTACGCATCCTAGAAGCGGATCGGGTTGTGATCTATCGCCTCCATCCGGACGGGCGTGGATACATTTCCGCAGAAGCGGTTGTTCCCGTGTGGCCCAGAGCACTCGGTGCAAAAATAGAAGACCCTTGCATCGGCAAGGAACTCCTAGAAGAGTACAGACAAGGGCGTGTGGTGCCGACCAATAATGTTTATGAAGCGGGTTTTCACCCTGATCACCTGAGGTTAATGGATCGGCTGCAAATCAAGGCCAATTTAGTGACTCCTATTCTCAAAGATGGTCACCTGTTTGGCTTGCTGATTGCTCATCATTGCAGTAACCTCCATATCTGGCAACAATCCGAAATCAATTTCCTCAAAGAGTTAGCCATTCGAGTTGGACTTTGTTTGGATCGGGTGAGTTTCCTGGAGCAGAAAGAAGTCGAAACATTGCGAGCACAGCAACTCCATGAAATCACCTCGACTATCCGGGATGCCTTTAGCCCTGAAGACATCTATCAAACGGCAATTGCAGGTGTGCGCGAAGCATTGCAAACGGATCGAGCGGTTGTCTATCTATTTGATGACAAGTGGCAAGGCACCATCGTGGCAGAATCAGTCGGAATGGGCTGGCCAAAAGCCCTGGGAGCCAACATTACTGACCCTTGTTTTGCGGATAAATATGTTGAAAAGTATCTACAGGGTCGAGTTAAAGCCGTTGAGGATATTTACGAGGCGGGTTTAAGTAACTGTTATATGGGTCAACTGGAACCGTTTAAGGTTCGGGCGAATTTAGTCGCTCCCCTTTTGGCTTATAATAAACTGCACGGCTTACTGGTCACCCATCAATGTTCCAACACACGCGCTTGGCAGGAGTCAGAAATTACCTTCTTTAAGCAGGTGGCGACTCAAGTCGGTCTGGCTTTAGACCGCGTGGATTTCTTAGCACAAATTGAACAATCACGCCACAAGGCTGAAACCTTAGCAGACGTACAACGGCAACAAAAAGAAACGCTGCAACAGCAACTTTTAGAACTGCTCAGTGATGTGGAAGGAGCCGCTCAAGGTGACCTCACGGTGCGTGCAGATGTGACCACTGGGGAAATTGGCACGGTAGCAGACTTTTTCAATGCCGTCATTGAAAGCCTGCGGGAAATCGTCACCAAAGTGAAAACAGCGGCGGGTCAGGTCAACACTTCATTGGGAGAAAACGAAGGGGCAATCCGTCAGCTTTCGGAGGAAGCCCTGAAACAGGCTGAGGAAACGACCCGTACTCTGGACTCGGTTCAAGAAATGACCCTTTCCATTCAACAGGTCGCCAAAAATGCTCGTCAGGCCGCCGTTGTCGCCCGCACCGCTTCTACGACGGCTGAAGCGGGGGGGATAGCGATTGATCGATCTGTCCGAAATATCTTTACCCTGCGAGAGACAGTAGCAGAAACCGCCAAAAAAGTCAAGCGACTGGGTGAATCTTCTCAAAAGATTTCTAAGGTTGCTTCACTGATTGACCAAATCGCCCTGCAAACGAACTTACTCGCGATCAACGCCGGGATTGAAGCGGCACGGGCCGGTGAAGAAGGTCAGGGCTTTGCGGTGGTTGCGGAAGAAGTCGGGGAACTGGCAGCGCGAAGTGCGGCAGCAACGCGAGAAATTGAAGAGATTGTTCACAACATCCAAAAAGAAACGACGGAAGTGGTCGAAGCGATGGAATTGGGTACCAGTCAGGTGGTAGAAGGAACCAATCTGGTAGAGGATGCCAAGCAAAGCTTGCATAAGATTCTGGATGTGTCTCGCGAAATTGATGATTTGGTGCAATCGATTTCAACGGCGACGGTGACTCAAGCGGAGACCTCACAAGCTGTTACTGAGTTGATGAAAGAGATTGCCCTAGTCTCGGAACGTACCTCTAATTCCACACGCAAAGTGTCTGGTTCTCTCAAAGAGACAGTAGAGATTGCTCAGGAATTGCAGGCATCAGTGGGTGCCTTCAAAGTTGACGGACTCTAGGAGGTGATAAAAAACCCCGCCTAACTCTCAGGAATTAGACGGGGTTTTCCGTAGCCCTGTACCTTGAACCCTAACTGTTCACTTCGGCCTGTTTACATTTAGTAATGTCGTTGCAGACAACCGAAAGTCCATCCCCAGAAGGATAGGCGTGGATTTCAAACCATTTGCCTAAAGCTGGATGAAAATCTTCAAACGTCACGGCAACGTCTTGGTTAATGGCTCTGTGAAACTCGCGCTCAAAGGTTGATCCTACGGTTCCTGGAAACACATCCCACAGATTTTGACCGAGGAGTTCAGCTCGATTTTTCTGTAAAATCTGTTCGGCTTTCTGATTGACATAGGTAAAATGCCACTGCTCATCTACCGTAAAGAAGCCATCTGTAATGCTTTCCAGAATCTTACTAATCTGCTGCTTAGAAGCGACCAGCGCCGCTTCTGCCTGTTTACGCTCTGTAATCTCCCGCTGTAGCGCGACCCAATGGGTGACCTTACCCTCTTTGCTGGCAATGGGCACAATATTGAGTTCGACCCAGAACTCCGAACCGTCTTTACGGTAGTTGAGCAACTCAACTTGAACGGGTTTCTGTTCTTGAAGCGCTGTGCGAATTTTATCTAACTGAGAGCGATCCGTTTTTGGCCCTTGTAACAAGCGCGGTGTCCGACCCAAAACTTCGGTTAGGTCGTAGCCCGTAATACGGGTAAAGGCTTGGTTGACATACAGCAATTCCGGCCCTGGAGCGTCTATGTGCTTGGCCTCGGTGATTAAAATCCCGTCTTGGGTATTCTCAACCGCTGACTCCAACAAACGCATCCGCTCCTCTGCCTGTTTCCGTGCTGTGACATCGCGCACGAAACTTAGAGAGACTAACTGGTCACGGTACTCAATAATCCGAGAGCTAATTTCAACCTGTATTTTTGTGCCGTCTTTACGCCGCAGAGCGTGTTCAAAGATGAAACTACCCGTTGCCTGGAGCTGCTGGTTAATCGTCTTTTGACGTTCGAGCGGGACTGGGCCATCGATGTCCTTGGTTTTTAACTTCAGGAGTTCTTTACGGGTATAACCAAGTCGCCTTGCCGCATTTTGGTTGGCGTCCAAAATCCGACTGGTTGATAAGTCAATGATGAAGATTGAGTCGTTGGCGTATTCAAATAAGTGACGGTAATTGGATTCTGATTCCCTGAGCGACTCTTCGACGAGGTTTCGCTCCGTAACGTCTCTAGCCGTACAAATTACGGCTTCAACCGTATTACTATCACCTAAAATGGGGCTGAGAATACATTCGTAATCCCGTACTCCATTGTTCGTCCGGTAGCTAATTTCTTTGGTTAAGGGTCGCCGTGTTGCGAATACAACTTCCCGTTGCCCGTCGATGGGTTCGCTGTCGATAAACTCGGTCGGTAGCTCAAGCTGCCGCCAAGTCTTACCCAAGATGTGTCCCTGGGGTAGTCCAAACAATTGAGCCAGTGCCAAGTTGGCATAAGTAAACCGTCCTACTCGGTCTACAACGCAAATGGGGTCAGGAGAGGCTGAAAGGACTAAGTCGAAGATTCTCGCTTGTTGCTCAATTCTGGCTGCTAATTCTTGCAGCTCAGCTTCGTCTGGCTTGCCCTCGGCAAAACCGAGTTCCTGTTCTTTGCGAGACCCACCACCACCACCTCCCTGGTGTCCATTGCGTCCTGAGCCTTCGCCTACACGAAGAGTCTGTGTAGAAACAGCGTCCTCAGCGACGAATGAGTTAGGGATGGGTATGGAGTTGCCAGAGGCGATAGTTTGCATCAGTCCTGGACTAACCGGACTGATGTTGCTCAGTGCAGGAGATTTCGAGCTAACTTGATTCAGTTGTTGGGTTAGGGTTAGGAATTTATGTTCTAACTCATTGAGCTGTTGTTGCAGTTCTTCAACTGTCGCTGGACGTGAAGCGCTTGCCGGCATACCAAAGGCTTGCTTTAAAGCTTCAATCACTACCGCTGTTCGATCACGACCTGTCGCCTCAGCCCGAGACCGAATCTCCTGAATTAGGTTCTCTGGAAGTCTAAAAGTCGCTATCTTACTTGCCATCGTTTAAGAGTTTGTTTGTAATGTGTTTCTGTTTCAAGCGAAGCGTTCTAACCCTTGGACGCCTAGGTGCATCCCCGCCAAGCGCAGCTTTCATAATCCTACTCTGGAGAATAGCGATAGTGCTTACCCAGAGGGGTGGTAAAGAGGGTTGATTTTTCAGCGTTTCTTTACAAACACCCCATCACATACGTTGCTTTGTTGAGCTGCATTCTCTAGTCCATAGCATTGGGTACTCCTTGAAGGAGACTCTTTGCCATGAGCGAATCATATGTTTTTTGGCGTTAAAGTCTTAGGGCTACTGACACTGGACTCTCTCACCATTAGGACTGATGAGATCTTATTGTCGCAAATTTAACCGCTCAATGCATCCGTACAATCACAGGTTCACTAAGAAATCATTAAGATGCCTTTAATTAACACGTTTTGCGATCGCCAGTTCGGTTAACCACCTTTTGTTCGGGGATTCAGTGAGCTAATACATATTAAATTGGGTACACACCTCAATCCTTATCATACTAAAATTCATCCGTCAATTTTAATAAAAATTAATATTTACTGATTTCATAAAAAACGCCCGCAAGAGCCTTTGAACTGGGTGCATTGACGAAACATCAGTGTATCTCGATGAGGGGTCACACCCCCCATTCCAGTCACAAAACTCAACACATTGATAAATTGACAAAAATTAAGATTTATCAGGTGGCAATTCTAGGGGAATCGGTCCTAGTACTCCTTTACGAAAATCATGTAATAGTTGCCGTGCGGTACGTTCTATGTCGCCTTGATGACGATAGTCGGCTAATGCTCTGAGGTAGTCTTCACCGCTAAAAGGAGTGGGATCGAGTTCGTAGCGAGTCTTTAAGGGAGAGGCAGGGATTAAGCCGCCATAAGCCATCGCCTCTAAATCTTGGAGTAACTCTACCAGATCCGCCGCAATTCGTTGATTATCGTAAGAAGCGTCACCGATGTCATCACAAATCGCTAGTTTGATCGCCTTTTGCTGATTTTTTAAATTGGCTGGGATCACACCGGGAGCATCAAGGAGTTCAAGTTGGTCAGAGATGCGTACCCAACGAAGCTGGCGCGTTACCCCAGGGCGACGGGCACTGTCTACAACGCGACGCCCTAACAATCGGTTGATTAGGGCTGACTTACCGACATTCGGGAACCCGATCACAACCGCTCGAACGGGGCGGGGTTGCATTCCGCGATCGCGCCGACGCTGATTCATTTGTACCCCAGCAGACTGAGTAGCCTGTGACACCTCTCGAATGCCTTTACCCTGTTGGGCATTGGTGAAATAGGCTGTCTCTCCCTGCTGTTGAAACCAGGATATCCAGAGTTGCCGCACAGCAGGAGTAATCATATCAAGTCGGTTCAGCACCAATACCTTAGCTTTACTCCCCACCCATTGAGGAATTTGTGGATGATGAGTTGAGAGGGGAATCCGAGCATCCCGAACCTCTAGTACCACATCCACTCGTTTAAGCTGTTCTTTCAGTTCCCGTTCAGCTTTGGCAATATGACCGGGATACCATTGGATAGAGGGTGTAGTCATGATTTAGGGACTCGGCGCAATGGGCTGGAAACAAGAACAAGAAAGGGAAGTTTTGCAGCGAAAGCTCTCCTATCTTTATTGAATGAAATGGCAGACTCTCATGAGCAGACTCAATACAATCTCAGAGAAACTCCTGGCTCAGAAAAGTTGAGTCAATAAAAGATTAACCCGCCGGATGGCATTGACTGTGTCTAATATGCCTGGGCGGGATGTAATCAATCGTATACTCGTAAAAGTGCTTAAGGAACAACCAAAACCGGGCAAGGAGATAAATTAATCACTCGGTTTGTGACACTCTCCGCAGCACCTTCGTCAGTTAGACCCAACCCTCGACAACCCATAACAATTAAATCTGCCCCAATTTCGTCAGCGACATCGCAGATCGTGAAAGCGGGCATTCCTGAACGACTCATGGTGTCGGCTGTGATTCCTTGCTGGGCAAAGAGAGCCTGAGCACCTTTGAGCAGTTCTGCAATTGCATCAGGGGACATCATCGCCTCTGGATTGGGCGCTTCTTCCGAGTCGGATTCTTCAAGTACCGACAGCAGCACTAATCGACTGCTATAGGTTTTCACCACATGGGAAACAACTTCAGCCGCTTCGCGGGCTTCTCGGCTTTGGTCAACGGGAAATAAAACAGTTTTGAACATTACAACGCATCTCCGGGACGCGAACACTGTTCACACTACCACAGGTCGTTAAGGTTGCGAGGTACTACCTAGTGCATAGAATCTTGCGGTCTAGGGAATAAAACAACTCGCCTTACCCCAATCTTATCACCGAGCTGACCGTGACTCGCATTTGCCTTGGATTAATCGCGCACTCAAAACTCCTTAGGTTTTCGTCCTTAATTTTTGTAAAATTGAGAACGGTTTGAGAATAAGCACGTTTTAGCTTGAGATTCAGGTAGTGTCTATCTGAATCCACAAGGCAGCCCTCAACAGCTCATTCCTAAGACACTGAATAAGAAAGAGCACAGAACATCAGGTAGAGGCAATTTAGGAGATTTACTGTGTCTAAAAAATCCGTAGCAGTTTTAAGCGAGTCAGATTTAGCCGGAAAACGGGTATTGGTGCGAGCCGATCTGAACGTGCCCCTCGATGAAGGTGGCACCATCACGGATGATACTCGTATCCGTGCGGCGTTACCGACGATTCAAGATTTAATCAAAAAGAATGCCAAGGTGATTCTGTGCAGCCACTTAGGGCGTCCCAAAGGACAGGTGAAAGACAGTTTACGGCTGACGCCTGTTGCTAACCGTCTCTCTGAACTACTGGGTCAGACTGTAGTCAAATGTGACGACTGCATCGGGGATGCGGTTGCCGCTCAGATTGCTGGCATGGAAAATGGTCAGGTGGCGTTACTGGAAAATCTCCGCTTTCATGTGGGAGAAGAGAAGAATGACCCAGAATTTACCAAACAGTTAGCCTCGTTGGCTGATGTCTATGTCAATGATGCCTTTGGCACAGCCCACCGTGCTCATGCTTCTACGGAGGGTGTAACTCATTACCTGAAGCCTTCTGTAGCGGGATATTTGATTGAGAAAGAACTCCAGTATTTGCAAAGCGCGATCGAAAATCCCCAAAAGCCCTTAGCCGCCATTATCGGCGGTTCTAAGGTGTCGAGTAAGATTGGCGTGATTGAAACCCTGCTGGATAAGGTAGATAAGCTGCTGATTGGTGGCGGTATGATTTTTACCTTCTACAAAGCTCGTGGCTTGAGTGTGGGTAAGTCACTGGTGGAAGAGGACAAGCTAGAATTGGCAAAATCCTTGGAAGCCAAGGCCAAAGAACGCGGCGTTGCTCTTCTATTGCCCACTGATGTTGTCGTTGCCGATAATTTTGCGCCGGATGCGAATTCCCAAACCGTCAGCATTGACTCAATCCCCGATGGATGGATGGGATTGGATATTGGTCCTGACTCGGTGAAAGTGTTCCAGGATGCGTTGTCGGATTGTAAGACAGTGATCTGGAATGGCCCAATGGGTGTGTTTGAGTTTGATAAATTTGCTGTAGGAACGGAAGCGATCGCCCATACGATGGCTGACCTCACCAAACAAGGTGCAACCACAATCATTGGCGGTGGCGACTCAGTAGCAGCTGTAGAAAAAGTCGGCGTGGCTGAGCAAATGAGCCACATTTCCACAGGCGGCGGCGCTAGCTTAGAGTTGCTCGAAGGTAAGGAACTGCCAGGAATTACTGCACTGGACGACGCTTAAGTCAAAAGGGCACGGCAATGCCGTGCCCCTAACGTTTCCTAAGAAGAGTGCCTTTAGAGTTTTGACCTCAACGTTTACTTTTGCAACATTCCCACCAGCTTCTTCAGCGGTTCCCGGAACTTGGACTTGCGAATGAAGGACTTAATGACGGGAATTGAATACTTGATCTGGTTCTTCGGACTCCACCAGCCTCGATCAAAGCGGGTAAACGTTGGTGCTGGTTCTCCGTTTCTAGCGGCGATAAAGTAAGGCGGTTCGATAAACGGATCGTAGTAGTCGAGTGACATATACTCAATTACATAAGCCCAACGACTAGCGTTTGAGATATTCGGAAGTGTGCGGTGTAGGGTCATCGAAGAGAACAAAACCACATCCCCTGGCTTTGCCTCAATAAAGACAGGTTCTGAAATCTTGGTATCACAAACGAGATGGGCATCAATCATTTCATGAGGTAGGACTCCGTGTTTATGGCTACCGGGTTGTATCCATAACCCGCCATTCTCCTGCGTCATGTCTGTGATGGCGACCCAAAACTGGTAGTAAACCTCTTTCGTGGAGCTATATCCATTGTCTTGGTGCCAGGGAAATTCCTCGCCTCCTGCTCTTTTCTCAACAGCTTGATCCCACCTCACCCAGATGTTAGAGCCAATGAATTCTTTGATGAAATCGACAATCTTTTTTTGAGAAATGAAGGCTTGCAGATAGGGACTATCATAAAAGGTATTACTATGAAACTTCATATTAGTTTTACTCAAAGTCCCATCTCCATCATCTGGAGTTTGCCGCAGCACTTCGTAGAGTTCTGCGACCTCTTCTTTCGAGAAGAAGTTACGGCAAATCGTGTATCCCTGAGTCTCAAACTCTGCTTTTCTGTCAACCCTGGTTATGCTATCAACGCTGTTCATGACTTAGTCTTCTGGCTCGCTACTCAACAAGTTGATCAAGGTACAGCACTCAAAAAGTCTGGTCTTTACGTTTCCCCTATGCCGTCTTGACCGATCATTCTGGACTTCAGGGAGTACAATATCAGATTTGCAGAGAAAAAAAGTGGGCGGTTATCAAACTAAACACAAACTTCAATAAAATCAACATGATATTCATAAAGCAACTAAGGGTTATCAGCTCTGGGATGTAGCGTATTTTATTGCCAACAACCTAACGTTATAGCTTCAAAATGTGTACTTAATTTGAGTTTCACCAAACTCGAATTATTAATTTAATGAGATTGCGCCTCGAAGGTGACTTTTCCAATTAATTCTGTTCGTGAAAACTGAGTATTTTTACTTATTACAAGAGCTGAATATCCCCTAGGCTAGAGGTACAATAATCACGATAATCTTGTACCCCTAGCGTTTCCAGACGCGATCGCAACTAAATCCCTCCAGGGAATTTAGAGCCTGGACATGAGACAACTCATTTACAGAACTAAATCCGACTGTAAAGTCAGGCTTAAATCTTCTTCTGGGTTAACCACAATCACTTCAGCTTGTCGGTTTCCTCCTAGGAGTAATCCGGCGATCGCACCGAGTCCCGCACCGCCTAAAACTTCTGGCACGTTGATGCTACCAAATATTTCTGCCAGTACGGCTGAAGCAGCGGCACCAATGGCTGCTCCCTTGAGAATTTGACCGACATCAGTTCCTTTCTTAATGATTTCCCTCTCCGTAATCACCTGAGAAGTCGCACCTATAGGTAATCGTCGATTACTATTGTTAAGTGTTAGGGCTTTGGCAACAAACTGGGTTCCAGTGCTCACCGGTCGCAACTCTCCCTCGATTTTACTGCCCTCAGGGATAAGGATTGTTCCTGTATCCGTGCGAATGTCGGTGGCGACCAGCAGCGTCACTGGCGCTGTTTCATCAGGAGTTACAACGATTTTCTCAGCCTTCTCAAGCTCCACAGGAATTACAGTCCCAGCGGGAATTGTAACTCGCTCTGAGGGAAAAGTTTGTCCGACAATGTAGGGTTCTACAACAGCCGTTGCAGGAGCCGCAATCAGAGCTGGAATAGCCGCCAACGAAGTCATGCCAAATGCCATGATTAAGGCCGTTTTAGACTGCCAGCCAGAAGAGATAAACATGGAAACTACACCCCAAAGTATAAGCATTTGTCAGGCATAGACTCCTAATGGTTCGGAATGTTCCCACCCCCGTTTGTGCTAATCACACTTTTGCTTTTGTCAGAAGCCTTGACTAACGAACAGAGGCGAGTCTACATCACCGAAAGTACATATTCTCCCTCATTCACTCCATAATTAGTAGAAACATCAAAAATCAAACCTTCTGCCTCAGCACAAACATCTATCAAGAGAGGTAATTCTCCTTTTTTGTTAAAACAAATTAATTGATACAACAATTGCCCCGCTTTAATTGAACTCCCTAAAGAAACTCTGGTTTGAATCATGCCTCCAGTCGGAGCATAGTACTTTTTAATTTGATTTTTTTTCGTCAGCTTGATGGGATGAGAGTCTCTACCTGCCACGGGTAAATTTGGTAGTTCTAAAACCCCTTTTTGGGCTAGATAATTTTTGATACCAAGAACACCCTTTTTCACAGATTCCGGATTCATTTGCATTCCAGAACCCAATTCCAATGTCCATGACTCAATATCAAATTTAATTTTATTGCCTAACGCTGCTAAGTTTTTTTCCAACGCCAGCCAAGGTTTCATAAATGCCTCATCAAAAGCATCTCCATCATACTCATTCATTAAAATGCCATAATCTAGGAGAAAAGCGTTAGCACTTTCTTCGCGACTGTCGAAGCAATATAGATAATCAATGGCTTGGTTACTGGAACTATGGATATCAATTAGATAGTTAGCATCTAAACATAAAGACTGCAACTGATATCGGTAACGTTCACTGAAAGGCAAGCCACTTGGAGCTTGGATTTTTTCCAATTGTTTCTTGAAACCTAACTGGATTTTTTCTAGGTAATTTTTTCGGATAACATCCGGCTCAAAATCAACTTGAGATTTGGCAAAAGCTTCTAAATCCTCACACTCTTTTTCATAGTCCCAAAAAATCCGGTTCCAGTCTTTACCATCGTGGACATTAAAACGTCCCGTCGAAAAGACATGAGTGCGCTGATTGGTACTTAATGGATTACAGACAGGGACAAGCCAAATTTCTCCGGCAATCTGACTATCATCCAATGTCATCAAGAACTCAATTAACTGATGAATGACAGCATTCCCGACAATTTCAGCGCCGTGTAAATTGGATTGTAAATATGCCTTTTTCCCAGGTTTAGCACCAATGAACTTATAAACTTGGATATAAAGGCGATCGCCTGAAGCCAATTGCTGAATCGGAATTGTAGAGATACTTGGAATCATGAACCAAATAAGCCGTATTGAACTAAAATTTACTGACAGGAAAAATGATAAAGGATTCGCTACTTCCCCACTCTAATCTCTCTAATGATTTAAGTTCCCGGTAATGAACGCAAATGTTGCTCCAGATGAATTCGCTCAGCCAAGGCGTGAAGTAAGGGGCCATGAGTACCAAATTCAACAATGCTAACTGATCCGACTGGACATCCTAAACGAAAGCGGAAACGTCCGACATCAATTCCTAACAGACTACACAGCATAATGCGGATGGTTGCTTTGTGGGAAACAATTAAAACATTACCCGTTGGGAATCGATGTTTAATTTCCTCAATTACTTGTAACGCACGATGGGCAATTGCCACTGCTAATTCCCCACCCGTGGGTGGATACCACGCCGGATCGGCTGTCCAAAGAATGTAGTCATCGTGAAATTCGTGACTCACTGCTTCTGGTGTCTTACCTTCCCATTCACCATAGTTAATCTCTTTCAACCCCTCCCGCAATTCGGGTTTTAAACTAATCGCCTCACACAGGGGTTTAGCTGTTGCTTGGGTTCGTCCCATGGGACTACAAAAAATGGCTTCCCAAGGGGTAGAACGATAGGCATTGGCAAAAGCTTCTGCCATCTTCACTCCTTCTGGTGTAAGTTCGGGATCGCTAGAACCACAGAAGGCATTCAATCGGCTACAATCCGTTTGCCCATGACGCAACAAATAAAGCTTTAGGCTCATGGTAATCTGTCTCCAACATCTTATTTAAGGTTACAACGATATGGATAAATAGGATGTAATTTATCTAACTAAAGAAGATAGAATGAAGAGTATTATTCAAAATTCTATCCTGAGGTGTTAAGTCGCTAAACTTGCATCTTTCAGGTCTCCTAAGCTGCTAAACAAAATGAGACTTCAAATCTTATTGACTACTGTTGTATTAATTAGTGCGCTGTGTTCAGCTTGTTCCGGAAGTAAAAATTGTCTTAATAGCACATTTGCTAACATTGCCGTTTCCTATTCAATGGCTGGACAAAATGACCAAGCGTTACAAGCTGCCCAGAGAATCACTCTGTTAACTCGTAAAGCTGACGTCTTAAGTCTGATAGCTCTCCAGGCGGCGAAAGCAGGGCAGGAAAAACAGTCTGCAAATCTGTTTAATCAAGCCCTTCAAGCTGCGAATAAAATTGAACCCTCCCCTGATAAGGTGATGGCGTTAGAAGCAATCGCGTCTAGATATGGAAGAATTGGGCAAAAAGACAAAGCGGCTGAGGTTTTAGCTCAAGCTTTACAGGATACTAAGGCCATTTGGGGTACCTCATTCGTTAAAGATACAGTATTAGAGAAAATTGCCGTTAATTATGCACAATTAGGTGATTATACTCAAGGGATTCAGGTTACTAATAAAATTGTTGAGGATATCCCTAAAAGCCGAGCATTAGCTCGAATCGTTGCTTACTATGTAGCCGCAGGAGAATACGATCAAGCACGACAGATAGCTAACACGATAGAAGTTCAAACTTCTCAAGCGAATGCGCTAATAGAAATTGCTGAAAAAACCGGAGAATACCAACAAGCACTCACCGTTGCAAAAGAAATTGATGAGGAAGAGAGGGCATTATGGAAAAGTATTATCTTAGGTAAAATTACGCTACTATATTCAAAAGCTGGGCAAAATAAACAAGCGGATGAAACCTTATCGCAGGCAATTAAAGCTGCCCAAAATATCGAAGGGACTGATGCTCAACTTAATCAATTAACTCGAATCGGTTTCTTATATATAGAAATGGAAAAACAAGAGCAAGCGATTAAATTAGCATCCCAAACACTGCAAGTAGTTAATCAAATTCAGGATATTTATAAAAAAGCGGTATTGTTAGCTAATATTGCTGTTGTGTATGGGAAAGCCGGAAAGAAAGAATTGGCGGATTCGGTGTTTGCTCAAGCAATTAAGGTGGCTCGAACCCTCAACAATGAAGACAAAAAAACTCAAACTTTAGCTGAAATTTCGATTAATTATGCAAAAGTTAATCCTTACAATCAAGTGCTTCAGCTAACCCAAACTATCGGTAATGCCAAGACTCAGGCTTACGCACTGAGTAAAATAGCTAGGGATTACGAAAAAGCCGGAGATAAAGAGCAAGGCGTTCAGGCTTTAGATCAAGCGTTTCAGATTGCTCAAACGATAGAAACTACTCAAGGTAAATCCCAAAAGTTGGCGGAAATTGCAGTCCAATTGGGCAGACTTGCTCAGTATGATCGCGCGATCGCCATTGCCCAAACTCTCGATGCAACTGAGAAGGACTCTCCCAAAGCCTCAGCCTTAGCTCAGATCGCCAATTATTGTGCGAAAGCGGGACAACAGGAGAAAGCGATCGCACTTTTATCCCAAGCACTTCAAGCGGCTAACACAACCCAGTGTTCTGATTGAAGTTATCTATCTTCGCATATCCTAATCACTAATCGCTTACAGCTTGTTGCTCCAACCAAGCTACTAAATCAGCGACTTCAGAAAAATCCAACAGCGCTATTCCCAACGTTTCCAACTGTTCAGTGGATAACCTGCGAATCTGCTCAATCAGGGATGAATCAATCTCGCCTAGTCGTTGAGTAAGCTGGCGTAAAATCAAAGTCGCCTCTCCTTCCCGCCTCTCCTGCTGTACGAACCAAGCCATTAAATCAGCCACGCTGGAAAAATCCAACAGTGCTACTCCCAACTCTTCCAAGCAATCGAGGGATAACTCTCGAATCCGCTCAATCAGCAATGAATCAACCTCACCCAGCCGTCGTGTTAGCTGGCGTGTAATCAAATCCGCCTCTCCTTCCTGTTTTCCTTCCCTCCTTCCTTCTTGTCTTCCTTGTTGTAATCCCTGTTGCAAGATGTCTTGATAAATAACAGACTCGCGCATAATTTCCTCCCGAAAAAACTGGCGAATTAAATCTTTTTCAAACCGCAATCCAGCAAGAATTTCAGCACAACCCGCAATATTCTGTCGCTGCTCCCTTTCAGAAATTCTATCGACTTGTTCGGCTACCTGTGCCAGCAAGGCTTGAGGGGAGTCGGTTTGGGTTAAAGTAGCGAGGGGTAATAGCCCTGGATTAGCGAGAAATGGTGCAGAGTCTTGCTCCCACAAACGGACAACTCGATATCGATGGGATGTAGTCCGGTCTTGATATTCCTCAGTAAAGACTATCTCATCGTTAGTGGCTTGCAAAAATATCACTACCTGCTCTACATCACGCCGATATTGCCGCTTTAATCTTACTGAGTAATCGAGCATCCGGAAGGGAATGGACGGATTAGATGTAGGTAGAGTTTGAAATTCTATGTGTAAGATTTGGTTAGCTGTTTGTAGGAAGGTAACTGCGTCAGCTCGAATGGGTTCTAGAGTCAGTTCAGTTTTGAGTACCCGGATGTCTTGTGACTGAACCGAAAGCAACCAACTCACAAACTCGGCTGGATATTGTTCCGCTAAATATTTACAAGCGTTGTCGTAATTCAATCCTGGCGTTTCCTCTCACTCCTCCACAATCCGCACTTTACCTGAATCTTTCCCCTTCGCCAACTCATTATGGGGTATCTCTTAGAGTTGGTTGTCTGAACAGATGAGAAAGCGATCGTGTCCTCTCAAGATGCTCGAAACAAGCCATCGCCCTCTGTCGGTAACTAGTGCAACATGTAAATTTAGCTAATCTGAAGGTAATTAAAACCCATGCTAGGGAGCCAGTGCGATGTCAACTGAGGCGAGAACAGAACAAAAATCCATGATAATCGAGGATTGGTGGGAACCTCCGATGCCACCCACTGATTTAATTTTCGATGACGGGGAACCGATGGAGAGTAACCGCCACCGCATTGCGATGAATGTCCTGATTCGGTCAATCAATCAGGCTTTTGCTAACCGTGATGACTTTTTTACGGGAGGCAATATGTTTATTTATTACAGCAGTACTCAGGCTCGTAACCGGGACTTCAAAGGGCCTGATTTTTTTGTAGTACTAGATGTGGATGGCACAAGGGAGCGTCAAGGCTGGGTAGTATGGGAAGAAAATGGTCGTTACCCCAATGTAATAGTAGAACTGATGTCACCTTCTACAGCAGAGGCAGATATGGGAGTTAAGAAAAATATTTACGAGCAGATTTTCCGCACTCCGGATTACTATGTCTTCAATCCCTTTAACCCCGATTCTTTGCAGGGGTGGCATTTGGATGCAAATCAACAGTATCAGCCCCTTATACCTAATGAGCAAGGATGGCTGTGGTGTCAGCGATTAGGCTTATGGTTGGCAACTTGGGAGGGGACGATTGATCGAGAAACGGCGGTGTGGTTGCGGTTTTATGATCAGGCTGGCAATCTGGTTTTGTTACCTGAGGAAGCAGCAAATGCGCGAGCGGAGCGTTTAGCGGCTCGATTAAGGGAATTGGGAGAAGACCCAGATAGTATATAACTGCGGTTACGACACCAATTGGTCTAAAGAACCTATTGTCAGCAATCCGTTGAAACTACTGTCAGATAGCCTGACATTAAATCCTGATTTTTTAACAAGTGATCGCACCTTAAACCTAGGGGATTATGATGGCTGTCAAGTCAAAATCTGGGCATCCACCCCGGCTGTGTTATGGACTAGTCCACTACCACAGGTTACAGGCATTCACGTCCACATTTACAAAGGTGAAAAGAAGGTTTTAGATGATACTTTTGGACAGGTGACAGGGCTTGATGGTTCATCTCTTGACCGAGAAAAACTACTTGCTACTATGCTTGAAAAGGTTGGCTGCTAACTGTACCAGTGGGTCGATTTAAAATTCTCGTGAGTAGCCAAGGCAAAACAGGGAAGCGATAACTCCCAGGTGGTTCAAGGAGCGATCGCATTCCAAGAATGGGAATTCGCTGGAGTGATGCCCGATCTGCCAAGCCGAAAGGTTCGACTCTCGACACAATAGAATCTGCGATCGCACTTCAAAATTCCAAACCAAACGCGATGCCCACATCATCAATCTCACCACTTCAAGAATGCCGCCTCTATTCCTTGCTCTCGCCGAATTTTCCCATCATTCTCAAACCAGTCAATCACCTGCTGATGCGTCAATTCTTCAATAGCAACACCAGTATCTTTAGCAATTTGCTGCAACAACCGCAAAGATGAAATCGTTAATCGAGTTAAAAACTTCTCAGGAGAAGACAACAGCGCTTTGTCTACATCCGCTGACTCTTCTGGGGTTAAAAATTGTGTGGTTGGTTGTTGTGATTCCACCATGAATACGAATATTAAATAGTCTCAACTTTACAGAATTATAAACGCTGGCGTTTTGGCAACAGAAGAAACCCTAAAAGCCAAACTGACAGTTAACCTAAAAAAACGCTCCAGCCCCTTCTTTACTACTCCTGACTCCTTGATTTAATTAAATAACCACATTGATGCTCCCCCTGATTGAGCCAGTGCGTTCGCTCTACGGTGCAATCGGGCAACACGGCTGCAAACATTTCCAATTCATGCCCACATACACTGGGAAATGATTCGGCAACGTTGGAAATCGCACAGTTGTGTTCGGTTAAAATAACCTGAGGCTCAGCACTGTTATTTAACTTGTTCGGTTCTAGAACATGCCACTCTGCCATGTAGCCTTCACTTTTGCGGATTTCTACAAGCTTGGCAACTCGCTCTTGCACAGAACCCATGCCCACCTTGTCTCGATATTCCTTGCCTTTGCGCTCCCACTGCTTCCGTAAAATCGAGCTAACTTGGTCATGCCCCACTGTTTCCGTCAGGGTGTCCAGCAAAGAAACCGCAAATTCATCATAGCGATTGGGGAAGCGATCGCGCCCTTTCCGACTCAAGTGATAGACATGCTGGGGACGCCCCATTCCGACCTGAACCGATTTATACTCAATTAATCCTTCTGCCTCTAAATCCTTAAGATGACGCCGAATCGCTTGCGGACTAATTTCTAAAGCGTCGGCTAAATCCTGTGCCGTCGTCTGATCCTGCTTCAGTAAATACTGCAAGATGTCCTGCTTTGTAGAAGGCTGGTGAGTAGTGGTCATCGGGTTTCAGGGCGATCTGTCTAAGAGGGCTAGGGAAAAAATACAGCTTGACTTTGACAACATCCTTGTTGTTAATATATCGTACAATAGACTTAAACAACAAAGGTGTTGTTTTACTGCTCCTGTGTATTAAAACGGCATCATCAAAAGCTGGGTGCTTGTCGCCACCCACCTCCGATCCTAAGCGATTTATTTAGAACACGAGAGAACACTTAAATCTAATGACTGCCACCGTCAAAAAATTAGTCAACCAGCCTTATAAGTACGGCTTTGTCACAGATATTGAGGCCGATACGATTCCTCGTGGTCTTAATGAGGACGTAATCCGCCTAATCTCTGGCAAAAAGAACGAACCAGAGTTCATGCTGGAGTTTCGCCTCAAAGCTTATCGGCAATGGCTGAAGATGACCGAACCAACTTGGCCTCACGTCACCTATCCGCCGATTAACTACCAGGACATCATCTATTACTCGGCACCGAAACAGGCCAAGAAAAAGCTCGATAGCCTAGAAGACGTTGACCCCGCATTGCTCGAAACCTTCGAGAAGTTAGGGATTCCCTTATCTGAGCAAAAACGGTTGTCTAACGTGGCGGTAGATGCGATTTTTGATAGTGTCTCCATTGGTACTACCTTCAAAGAAAAACTCGCCAAAGAAGGCGTAATTTTCTGCTCCATCTCGGAAGCGCTGCAAGAACACCCGGAACTCGTCAAGAAGTACCTTGGTAGTGTTGTCCCTGTAGCAGACAACTACTTCGCCGCACTTAATGCCGCTGTGTTCAGTGATGGTTCCTTTGTCTTTGTTCCCAAAGGCGTCAAATGCCCGATGGAACTATCTACCTACTTCCGGATTAATAGCGGTGACACCGGACAGTTTGAGCGTACTCTAATTGTTGCCGAAGAAGGCAGCTCGGTCAGTTACTTAGAAGGCTGCACCGCGCCGATGTACGACAGCAACCAACTCCACGCCGCTGTCGTCGAACTCGTCGCCCTCGACAACGCGGACATCAAATACTCTACCGTACAGAACTGGTACGCCGGGGATGAAAACGGCAAAGGTGGCATTTACAACTTTGTCACCAAGCGAGGTTTGTGTAAGGGCGTCAACTCTAAGATTTCCTGGACGCAGGTGGAAACGGGTTCTGCTATTACTTGGAAGTACCCTAGTTGTGTGTTAGTGGGTGATAATTCCGTTGGTGAGTTTTACTCCGTAGCGCTGACGAATAACAAGCAGCAAGCTGATACCGGCACTAAGATGGTACATATCGGCAAAAACACCCGTAGCACCATTATTTCTAAGGGAATTTCTGCTGGTAACTCTAAAAATAGTTATCGGGGACAGGTGAAAATTGGCCCCAAAGCCCAAGGTGCACGGAATTATTCCCAGTGTGATTCGATGCTGATTGGGAGTACTGCCGAAGCGAATACGTTCCCCTACATTCAAGTGGAAAATAATACGGCAAAAGTAGAACATGAAGCCTCTACCGCCAAGATTGGAGAAGACCAATTATTCTACTTTGCTCAACGGGGAATTTCCGAAGAAGATGCTATTTCCATGATGGTGAGTGGCTTCTGTAAGGATGTTTTCAACAATCTGCCGATGGAGTTTGCCGCTGAAGCGGATAAGTTGTTGAGCCTGAAGTTAGAAGGTGCGGTGGGTTAATTGGATGTTGTGTACCTCTGTGTTTTTTTAACGCAGAGGAGCGCGAAGTGGAGCGCAGAGGAACGCGGAGGAGTTTTGAGGTAAGGATGATTAAGGAAAATAGTCAGATAATTTTGTCGGTTCGGGATTTAACGGCGACTGTTGATGGGAATTCGATTCTCAAGGGGTTAAATCTGGAAGTTAAGGCGGGAGAAGTTCACGCGATTATGGGGCCGAATGGCTCTGGCAAGAGTACTTTTTCTAAGGTTTTAGCCGGTCATCCTGCGTATGAGATTACGGGGGGTGAGGTGACATTTTTAGGGCAAAGTCTGCTGGAAATGGAACCGGAGGAACGGTCACTGGCTGGGGTTTTTCTCGCGTTTCAATACCCTTTGGAAATTCCAGGGGTGAGTAATTTAGATTTCTTGCGTGTGGCTTACAACGCCCGCCTCAAACATCAAGGATTAGAGGAAATTGATACTTTTGATTTTGAAGATTTAATCCAAGAAAAGCTGGAAGTTGTCAAGATGAATCCCAGCTTCCTAGAACGTAGTCTAAATGAGGGTTTCTCTGGGGGCGAGAAGAAGCGGAATGAGATTCTGCAAATGGCACTCTTGGAACCAAAATTAGCCATTTTAGATGAGACGGATTCTGGCTTGGATATCGATGCGTTGAAGATTGTGGCTGATGGGGTTAACCAACTCGCCAGTCCAGATAACGCGACTATTTTAATTACTCACTATCAGCGTCTTCTGAATTATATTGAGCCGGATTTTGTGCATGTAATGGCAGCCGGTCGTATCCTGATGACGGGAGGTAAAGAACTGGCGCTGGAACTGGAAGAGCGAGGTTATGATTGGGTTGTGGAGGAAAACGTAGCTGAGGTGGGAGCGCGATGACGGTACAAGTTTCTCCCAGTACGATTCCTAATTTAGAGGATTTGGCGGTAATCTCGACCTTGGAGGGTCAAGATGCCCATCTACTGAGCTTATTAAATCAGTGCCAAACCCTAGCAATCCAAGCGATTGAGCCGGATACAACGGCTTTATTGAAGCAATTACGCGATCGCGCGGCGCGTTGGGTGAAGACTCTCAGCCTCCCTGCTAAGCGGGATGAGGACTGGCGGTTTACGGACTTATCACCTTTATTACAGGTGAATTTTCAGACACCCGAAAGTCAGGCAGAAATAACCGAGTCTGTGGCGACTGATTTTGCCCTACCTGAAGCCTCTATTCGATTAGTCTTCGTGAATGGGGTTTATGCGCCTCACCTATCAGCGGTGACTGATTTGCCAGAGGGATTGGTTGTTAGTAATTTGGCTCAGTTACCAGTCGCTTATCGCTCAAAAGTTGGCAACTATCTCGCGCAGCAACCGGGTTCGGCAGAGGTATTTACCGCTCTGAATACGGCGAGTTTGAAAGATGCGGCAGTTGTTTGGGTAGGGAAGAATCAGCAGGTAGAAACGCCGATTCATCTACTATTTATCTCAACGGTTAGTAAGACGCCAACGGTTTCTCTCCCCCGGTGTTTGGTGGTGGCAGAGTCGGGCAGTAATTTAACCTTAGTTGAAGAGTATCGCAACTACAAATGCGGTAACGACGTACAAAAAGTGTACTTCACTAATGCGGTGACGGAAATCGTGTTAGAGGAGAATGCACAAATTAACCATACGCGGATTGATCAAGAGAGCAAAGGCGCGTTTCATATTGGGAAAAGTGCGATCGCACAATCTCGGTATAGTCGCTACATCGGCAATGCCATCACCTTCGGCTCAAAACTCTCTCGCCATCATTTAGAAGTCTTCCAGACTGGAGAGGGGACAGAAACCACCTTAAATGGTTTAGCCTTGATTGGGGGTGAACAGGTGGCGGATACCCATAGTGCGATCGTGCTCAATCATCCCAACGGTACCGCTAACCAATTGCACAAATGTATTATCGATGACCGCGCTCAGGCGATATTCAACGGTAAGGTTTTTGTGCCACAAACGGCTCAATTTACCAACGCCAGCCAGTTGAACCGCAACTTACTACTATCGTCCAAAGCTCGCGTTGATACTAAACCCCAACTGGAAATCACGGCGGATCAAGTTAAATGTGCCCACGGTGCTACCGTTAGCCAGTTAGAAGCCGATGATATTTTCTACCTGCAAAGCCGTGGCATCAATGCAGTCAATGCTCGTGAACTGTTGTTAGATGCATTTGCGGCTGAGATTATCAAGGGCATTCCTGTGGCTTCAATGCGTCAAAAGCTGACTCGATGTGTTGCCTGTCGAACATTTTAGTCGTCCGAAAAAGTGTTTGAAAAGTTGCCCTTATGCTTATTCAATCCTGTTTTAACCTCTCCCCCAACCCCTCTCCTACTCTTGAGAAGGGGGTTAGGACAAATAAGCTTAACTTTTCAAATACGTTTTAATACCAATTTCAGAAAATAATGCAATGCAACACGTATAAGATCCGCCTAAATCCTCCTTGGAAAAGGAGACTTTAAATCCTCAAGATTTTCCCCCCTTATTAAGGGGGGTTAGGGGGGATCTAATATGTAGCATCATTAAAGAAAATTAGTATAAATCATTCGTCGTTTGCCAGACTTACCCACTTCCAATCCCCAGTGCCCAAAATGACGTTCACCAAACAAAGAACTATTGCCGATGCAGTCCGTTCTGACTTCCCCATTTTGCATCAGGAAGTCAACGAAAAGCCCCTTGTGTATCTTGATAATGCGGCGACTTCGCAAAAGCCACTCGCCGTATTGGATGCCCTACGCCACTACTACGAACGGGATAATGCAAATGTCCATCGAGGTGCTCATAGCCTGAGTGTCAGAGCCACAGAGGCGTATGAGGGCGCTAGGGATAAAGTCGCTAGCTTTGTGAATGCGGCTTCGCGGCAAGAAATTGTGTTCACCCGCAATGCCAGTGAAGCGATTAATTTAGTGGCGTATAGCTGGGGATTGAATACCTTGAAACCGGGAGATGAGATTATCCTCTCGGTGATGGAACACCACAGCAACATCATTCCCTGGCAGTTGATGGCTCAGCGGACGGGTGCGGTAATTAAGTATGTGGGATTGACAAAGACACAAGAGTTTGACTTAGAGCAGTTCCAGCAGCTAATTTCGGATAAAACCCAACTGGTGAGTGTGGTTCATGTCTCGAATACCTTGGGTTGTATTAACCCAGTGGAAGAGATAATTGCGATCGCGCATCGTTACGGCGCAAAGGTACTGATCGACGCTTGTCAGAGTGTGCCCCACATGCCAATTGATGTCCAGGCAATGGACTGTGATTGGTTAGTCGCATCGGGACACAAAATGTGTGCGCCCACAGGCATTGGCTTTTTGTATGGCAAACTAGATTTGCTAGAAGCCATGCCTCCGTTTATGGGTGGCGGCGAGATGATTTCGGAAGTTTACCTCGATCACTCGACGTATGCGGAGTTACCCCATAAGTTTGAAGCCGGAACACCCGCGATTGGGGAAGCGATCGCGCTGGGTGCGGCGGTAGACTATCTCATGGGAATCGGTATGGACAAAATCCATGCTTATGAGGAAGAGTTAACCGCTTATCTCTTCGAGAAATTACGCGGCATTCCCGATCTAAAAGTATACGGCCCCCAACCTACTGCCAACGGAAAAGGTAGGGCAGCACTGGCATCATTTACAGTTGAAGGACTCGACTCTAGCGATGTGTCTGCACTGTTGGATCAAGAAGGCGTAGCGATTCGTTCCGGACATCATTGTACGCAACCCTTACATCGCATTTTAGGGGTTGCAGGTACAGCACGAGCAAGTTTGTATTTCTACAATACTCGTGAGGACATTGACGCTTTTATTAATGGGATGAAGGAGACGATGGACTTTTTCGGTAGCATTTTGGGATAAAAAGAAACTGTAGAATCTTGTTATCTTGGTAGGGTGGGCATTGCTCACTCTACTCACGCGCTTAGTCTAGCTACCGCAATGGCTGCTAAAGATATTTTTCATGAGGCTGTTAGGAAAGGTCTTGAAAAAGAGGGTTGGGTAATTACTAATGACCCCTTAAAGCTTCAGGTGGGTGGGGTTGAGATGTATGTTGACTTAGGGGCAGAAAAGATTATTGCGGCTGAGAAAGATGGGGAAAAAATAGCCGTTGAAATTAAGAGTTTTATTGGGCCGTCCAACATTTCTGAATTTCATACAGCTATCGGGCAGTTTATCAATTATCGCGTAGCTTTAGAAGAACAATATCCCGATCGCACTTTATATTTAGCTGTTCCTCTAGGAACTTATCAAACCTTTTTTTCTCTTCAGTTTATCCAAACTGTGATTCAACGCTTTGAAGTTAAGGTTATTGTTTACGATCCAGCCAATGAGGTGATTTGGCAATGGCAAACAAATTAGAGACTTACAGAGGTTATATTCAGCAAGCGTTAAAAGACTATGCGAGTCTGGGTTCACCGGATGATGAGGTTGAGACTCAACTCATTTTTGATACTGAAGGCGATCATTACCAGTTAGTTTACGCGGGTTGGAAGAATCGACGCCGGAGGTATGGGTGTGTTTTGCATCTAGATATCAAGGATGGGAAAATCTGGATACAGCATGATGGAACAGAGATTGGGATAGCCAATGAGTTAGTTAAGTTGGGTGTTCCGAAAGAAGATATTGTTTTAGCGTTTCATGAACCGTTTGTTAGACCGTATACAGGGTTTGCAGTCGGTTAAATTTGCAGAATATAAATATAAAGAGTAGACTCCCTTACGGATACCGTCCTTGAGCAATCAATACTTGACGATAGACCAAACGAGTCGGGGCATTTAGCTTCAGTAAAAAAACTGTAGCCCTACCTGTTGGTGTGATACCAAGAATGAGAGTTCCGTCTAAGCTGAAATGCTCAGACCAAGTTTGACGACGTGGGTGAAATAAAGGAACAATTTCTTTACTAAGTGGGTCAAAGGTCGCTAAGTCGGAGCCTTTGTGACGGTTACACGATAAGCAAGATAGGGCAAGATTTTCGGCTACGGTTTGACCGCCGTGTTTTTTGGCAATGATGTGATCCACTTCGTGACTATAAATCGAATCATCTTGGTGGATGAGACAATATTCACATTTTCCCTGCGATCGCTCAATTACTAACTGACGTAGGGAAGAAGGAATTGAGGGAACACTCATTTATCTGATTAAGGCATGAGCTTTGGCTTTGAGCAAAATCATCATATGCTCTAGCTGCTCGTACAGATCGAGTTCTGCTGCTTCAGTTTCCGTCAGCGTTCCTTCTCGGTTTTTATCCAGCAGAGTGTGGATACGTTCTTGAGCTTCTGCGGAAACTTTGAAGGCAACGATTGCTTGAGGGGTAGGGCCGGTGATGAGAAAGTCTAGCACTTCAGCATAGGCAGCAGGAGCATCTGTGGGGTTAGCAATAGATGAGAGCAATTCTGCTGAAGAGGTAGTGGGGAGGATGGTTCCTACTGCGTGGGTTAGCAGTTCAGGAAGGCGATCGCGAAATGGTTCTAAACGTTGAGCCAGTTCATCTGGTACTTGGATGGTAAGTTCAGCCATTGTTGTTTGTTCGTTGTCTAGAGAGCTGTAAATTAGTAGTCAGCTTGGATTGGCTATGCTCCCTCTATACTAAGCGGGTTGGGGATGCCGAAAGAGGATATTGTGTTAGCGTTTCATGAGCCTTTTGTTAGGCAGTATACAGGGTTTGCCGTTGGTTAAGTTTGCGGAGGATGCTAGAAGTCATTTTAGTAAATTATACGGATAACACTGAAGCATAAGAAAGGCTATGGTATAGATCTATCTATAGCTTTATTTTTTGTGATGAGCAATATTCATATATCAGAACGAAGCACACAACAAATCATTGAAGACCTTGATAGCGTTTGGAGAGAACTGCAAGTCTATATATTTTTCAGAGAATTAAATAATACCGATGCAAATCTGATACTAAGACAAAGTTTTACTTCTAAGCTTAAACATTTTAACCCTCGACATTCTCCGGACAGTAAAGATATCGAGTACGTAGCAAGTAGTTTATCAAGAGGTCACGCTCTTATTAAAGCTGCACTGGAATGGGAAAGTCCTTTTGCTGGTAAAGATCCTGAAAACTCAAATAGCAATAGTACAGCGCGTGGGCTTCAGTGGAGACTTGTTATGACTTATAGTGGGTTTGAAATAATTGTAAAAACATTAATGATGCATAGTAACGGGTGTGATCATGGGTTTTTAGATAATTTTATAAGGTTATGCGACCAAGAAAATAATTCCTATCCTTTTGAAAGATTAAACACGTCAAGAGTAAACATAAAAAAGTGGATTGAAAATGAAGAAAACCTGTTGCATTTTCTTAAGATTAAACATCAAATAAAAGAAAATGGAGAATATAAATATGATGACGCAAAATCAATCAAAAAATGGATAGATAATTCCGAGGAAGAAACTGTATATATAAAATCAGCAGAATCAGTAAAACTTGCAAAAGCTTTAAGAAACTGTACTGCACATGGTTCTCTATCTGCCAATAAAGTCAAAGAATGGAAAATTGAAAATACAATAAATTATTTAACACAATATCTTGCAGAGATAGGAATAGCAGCGCTAAGAAAACTAATTTAGCAAAAACAACGAAATACCAGAATCAATCTAAGTATTTTTCAGGATCATCTGCTGTGCCTCAAAACCTACCAAACATTTGAGGACGGTAAACAGCTCTAAAATCACTCCTCATCCCCTACGACTGCGCCTCATCTTCAAACGAATCATCCAGGTATAGCTGAATAAACTCCTCTGCCGCTGCGGGATTAATCTTTTGAAGCCCCCTCCTAATTTCCAGGATTGCATCACCGGATGGGTCTCTATTTTCATTGACCCAACGGTTAATACTGGAACGCCCAGTTCCCATCGCCACCGCCAATTTATTTTGGCTAATGCCGTAGACATCCAAAACCCGCTTTAGTACTGTACCCGCTTTTCCCATGCCTCTGATTGTGTCAAAGGCTTATGACCTCGTAAATGTTGACAAAGATCGACATCTGGATAAAACTAAAGATGTCGCATTTTGTCAACATTGCTGTCACTAGAAAAGCAGGTAAATCCCAATGACAGAAGACTTCATTCCCGACCAAACCCCCGACCCTGGAACACCTCACCCAGCCAACACCCCATCAGAACCCAACCGAGTCCCCCTCAAAATCCTGGTTATTAGTTCTCCCAAAGTCGTCAACAGCACCATTCACACCTTCTATCGCCTGGGCTACGCCGAAGTCAGCGAATGGAGCAAGCCACAACCTACCCAAAATCCCGGCGAAGTCATGAGCGTCCTCAGCCGCCGCATCCGTATTGATTAATTGCAGACCTAACCCCCTAACCTCCTCACTAAAGCTCCGGTTCCCTAGTAGGGAAGGGGGAACAATCTTACTCCCCTCTCCTTGCAGGAGAGGGGCAGGGGGAGAGGTTCTTCTAAATTCCACCCAAATCCCAAAATTGCCATGCAACCGCTACGCCACCGCATCAACCCCCAGACCTTTGTGATTACCCTCCGGCAAATCGCCAAACACCTGAAAATCAACCCTGAACGCATCCTCAACTGGGAAAAATGGCATAACGTCCTCTGGGTACATATTCAAGGCTTAGGAGGTTACTTCATCAGTTACCGCAAACTCGAACAGTGGATTGCCGCTTGCCGTACCCTAATCCGCTTCTGTCCAAACCTGGAAACTCTCAACGCCCTTTGGGCACTCATCCTGCAAGAAGCGCAACGATATACAGAAGATGCGATCGCTCGACTCGAAGCCATCTGGCAACAACGACACGCTAATCTATGCGATCGCGGCAACTCGTACCCAAGTAGCTCAACAGATGAGATGAGAAGATAAGACGACACAGCAATATCTAATCGCTCAACAACATAATTAGCCGGCTAACGTTACCGTTATAGCAGTAGCTTGAAAGTTGTCAGTGAGTTATTTAAAGATAAAGTCATGCCTAGTATCGATATGACTCTCCCGCTTTGGGGGCTAGTAATTTTCATCCTGTGGACAATTACCGTTGTTATTTTTCTGCTCACGGTCAGAATTCGGCATTTATCCACGGGTGGCTCTCCCAAAGATTTTGGCACCCCCAATGAAGAAAGCCTGCTTTGGCGACTCTTTCGGACGCAGTCCAACTTAGTAGAAAACCTGCCTTTATATATAGGAGTTGTGTTTCTCCTCACAGTTCGGGGCGTATCTGGAACAGCCATAGATGGGCTGGTTATTGTATACATCGTATTTCGGCTTGTCCATTCAGTGATTCACATCGCTGGCATCAATCCGCTGTTTCGACTCTCAAGCTTGGTAATTCAGCTAGCCTGCTTAGTTGCTTTGACTGCCCTGGCAATCTTCTAGTTGAGCCATGGAAATGCAGCCGTCTACAGTAGATTTTTTGGGAATGACTAACCACTTGCCTTTTGCATTAAAGCTGTTGGCGGTATTGGGCTGTGGACTGATAGCCGGAGTTTTCTTCGCCTTCTCCACCTTCGTGATGAGCGCCCTGGCTCGGCTTCAGCCAGCGCAAGGTATTGCCGCCATGCAATTAATTAATATTACAGTGATCAATCCGTTGTTCATGACCGCATTCTTGGGAACGGCTGCGGCTTGTATGTATCTGACTGTCTCCTCATTGTTAAAGTGGCATCAACCCGGTGCCCCCTACTTGCTGATCGGCAGCCTACTCTATCTCATCGGTACATTAGGCGTGACAATCGTGTTCAATGTACCACTGAACGATGCGCTGGCGCTCGTCAAGCCAGACAGCACGGAGGGCGCAAGCCTATGGGCTAACTACCTCACCAACTGGACGATATGGAACCACATTCGGACAACAGCAGCACTAGCGGCAGCGGCATCGTTCACCATCGCGCTCTGTTATTGAAGCCAAGATATAGCAAAAAAATGCCCTCTTGCATTCACTCAAGAGAGCATTTGTGCATTCGTAATTTGAACTGCTGAGCGGGCTGATTGCCTGCTTTAGGCCAGCCTACCAAGTTGAAGTGACATGAAGGTGACAAAGATATGGCAAATCTGTAACAGAGTTCCGCTCATCCAGCACGCAGCTTCTCAATTGGGAAACTCTGTACAAACGTTGTCTGCACCACTCCCTGATAAGTCGGTTGCGTCATGTCAATCAAAACCACAGCGTTACGGCGATTGGGCGATAAACGTACTTCTCTAATCGCATATTTCTGCACGGCTTCGCGGTAATTGCTTAAGTCTCCAATGGTGAGTTGACGATAATTGTAATTAACCACCAGTCGCATGGAAGCCCGCTCTGTACCAAAGGTGCCTCCAGCCTCAACGGCAGGAATATACTTTTGCTCTAACGTAATCTGCAATGGCTCTTTTGGGTCTTTAATCAGAAATTTATACGTCTCGCTGCCATCGGGATTGGGTTGACGAGCAATCATGGGTAGTCTGATTCCGACTTTCAGTAGAGTCAGCTCCAAATCATACCTAAGCTGTGCAGTTCGTTTGAGGATGTCATCTCCAGCCGCTTTTGTGGTTAAATTTGAGGCAGACAGATCATACTCCGTTTTCAGGCAACCATTCCTCACGCAGGAGTTGGTTTCCAAATCGACCATTTGAATTTGTGCCGTTGGCACTTCTGTTACAGTGTTGCTAAAGCTTTCCAGATAAAGATAGTAACGGCTATCTGGAGAGAAGCCAGACATTCGTCTAGAGGCTCTCAAAGCGCTGGCTAATCCCTCTGAACTAACCAGAAAGGCGATCGCGACAAACGAGAGTGAAGCCAAGGACAAACGTTTCATATTGGGAATGAAGTCTTCTAAAGGATGAAAGAATTTTTACACTTCCTCTTCATCCTTCCTAAAAAAATTCAAGGCATTCTTTCCTAAAAAGAACGCCTTGCTTCGTAGTCATAACTGATTCAAGAAAATAATGTTTCTAATTTTGGGAGTGACAGGCACCTGAAAGTGCCGTGAAACTCGTCGTCCATTCTCCCCTTGTGCATCAGTCTAGCTGAGTGAAGCGCCACTGCGATCGTAGCTAGAGCGGAAGCTAGGATGCGCTTTACCTTGAATATGATTCCAGTACTCTGTCGCATCGATATCCATACCCACTTCAGCAGCCGCACGACCAAGCATAGATTGCTGACGATTTTTGATGAGGTGATGGTGACGCATCATCAGGGCACGAGCTTGTTCTTGAGTAGACATAGTTGGGATTCTCCGATTGCTTTAGTAAGGTTTGATTGAATGTTTTTCTCTTGACTCCTCAACTATAACAAAAAATTCTGTAGCAAAATATACGAAACGATGATTTTAATAAATTTTTACGCTTTTCCCTTAAATGCATAAATGTCATACGCTGTCAAGGGAGTAAAGCCGACTCAGCCGCGACAACCTTGGACGCAGGCGGGATTTGCTGAAAACCTTGTAATACCAAGCCGTTGAGCAGCCCTTCTTGCTATTGAGTACGGTGAATCCAATTGATTAAAAAAGTGTTACAACTTGTGTAGTTACGGATCACAAGAGTTGAACGTCGGCAAGTTGTTCGGCAAACCGGTTGATTGTTCTACGGGTTTAAGCTCTAATCGATAGCGGTAGAGAGCCACCGGTTGCTCTAAAGCTTTGAAATAATTGACATCTTGGGGAGAGAGATAAATGGCAGTGATTTGGTCAGCCTCAACCACTAAATTAGGCGACGGCTTGAGCTGATAGGCGGTTGTCGTTTCCACCTGATTGAAATAAGGTTGAGGTGTTCCCCGAAAGAATTGGTTGGAAACTTCAGTACTAATAAACTGATCGAGGGCAGGAGTTTCAGAGGCTCGACCCGTAACCATCGAAATCAGTTGCAAGCCTGTTTTCAGAAATGTAATTTGGCGATTGGGAGAATTGGGATCGACTTTTACCGATTGAATTCTGGCGTCGCCTAAATAAGCTTTAGCAATATTCAATCCATTAAATGCTCGGTCTGCGACTACTTTAGGAGTTTCTTCAGGGCGGGATAACTGAGATTTTCCTGAACTTTGCACCGTGAAGCGAGGAAAGCGAGTGGCGATGACAGAGGCTTGAGCCGTAACGGCTTGAAACCGTACCCGAAAATTGACTGGCTGATTAAGATAGCGGCGATTGCTTTCAAACCCTGGAGTTACGATATCGGGTGCTAGGGGGGCAACCTGCTCAACTAAGGTACTCGTCACGTTCCAGGTACCTTGCATCCAATCAGGATAAATCAAATCTTCCTGGGGTGTAGTAACGGGAGGTTTATTCTCCCAATTCGGAAACTGCGCCAAACGGTCAGCTAACTGACCGGCTCGTGCTTCACCACTCCAGAGCAGTAAGATGAGAGTCAGGCATAATCCTAAAAATCTTCTGATAATAGCTACCACAATCGGGTCTATTGTTTAAACTTTTCTTACTCTTCTGTTAAGGGTGCGGGTTGCCAAAATTCTCCGTATTTCTCTCGCAAAGATTGCCATGCTTCTACCTGTCCCGGTTCGTATTCTCCAGGCTTACCCCATTGCAAAAATGCACTGAGCGCGGGTTCTTGTTTTTCATCCAAAAAGCGAATTGCATAGGTCGTGAAATTGCCGCGTTTGGCTTCACCTGTTTCAAATTTGACCTGTTTAATTGCATCCATATTCAGGTGAAACTCCAAGGTTTCTTTATGCATATTGGCATACTTTCCCTTGGGTAAATCGGCATAAAATATCTTTTCAATGGTCGTCTTGACCTCTAACACGGCTGCACTACTGGTAACAATGAGACGTAATGTTCCGAGGGTTTCACAAGCTTCTAAAAATTCTTTCAGAGTAGTTGTCATAAAATTAGGTTTAGTTAAAGATTGAAAGAAATATGATTAAAGAGATGGGCAGAAAGTTAAACATCATTCCCCATTCTCCCATTCCCTATTGCTCATGCTGTTCGTAAGCGGCGACGATGCGCTGAACGAGAGGATTCCGGACAACATCTTTAGTCGTCAGTTTGCAAAAGGCGATGCCTTCAATGGAATGAAGGATTTTTTGAGCCACAGCCAATCCAGACTGTTGATTTGATGGTAAATCCGTCTGAGTAATGTCACCTGTCACCACCATACGAGAGCGAAAACCGAGGCGTGTCAGCACCATTTTCATTTGAGCCGGCGTTGTATTTTGTGCCTCATCAACAATCACAAAGGCATTGCTGAGGGTTCGTCCTCGCATATAGGCTAGGGGGGCAACTTCAATTACACCTCGTTCCATCAAACTCGGAACCTTTTCTGGATCAATTAACTCATAGAGTGCGTCGTAAAGGGGTCGCAGATAAGGATTAATCTTTTGCTGCAAATCTCCGGGTAAGAAACCCAACTTTTCTCCTGCTTCTACAGCCGGTCGGGTTAAAATTAAGCGCTCGTACTGATTAGCAAGGAGGGCTTGAGCCGCGAGAACAACAGCAAGATAAGTCTTCCCTGTGCCAGCCGGTCCAACACAAAAGGTCAAGTCGTGGGTTAATACGGATTTGATGTACTTTCGTTGCCCAAAGGTTTTAGCACGGACAATATCGCCTTTGCGGGTACGGGCAAGAATATCTTGCTGTAAATCCTGTAACTCATCTGAGCGATTAGTATCTAAAGCCTGAAGGGCGGTTTGGATATCCACCTCCGTGACGGCTTTACCCTCATTCCAGAAGGATTTTAGCGATCGCATCAAGGAGGAAACCCGTTCAACTTGTTTTTGGGTTCCAGAAATTAAAAGTTCTTGCCCTCGCAGCACCAGATTCGTTCCAGTTAGCCGCGAGAGCGTTTTCAGGTTTTCTTCCCGCTCACCAGCTAGTGCGATCGCGCTTTCGTTACTTGGTAGCTGAATAGTCTTTTGTACTTCACTCATGCCCACAATGGCTCTAAAAGTTGAAAGTTTTTAGGTATTAGGTGTGGAAAGTAGGTCAGTTGAATGTTGCAAGTTTGGCAGACAACTTGAAATTCTCTAACCAACCTCAGTCTCTTGCTTCATAGAGAGCAGTACGAGAGCGTCTACTCTTGGAAAACGGTTCCGCTTGAGCGCATCTTTCGGCAATACCGCCTAGTAAACGACTTTCTAACCTTTAACCTTTTAACCTTCAACCTTCAACTTTTGATTAAGAGCGAGATCTAGGAGCGGGTTTAGACGTTGGTGGGCGGCGAGGTGTACCTCTTTTGGCAGCCGGTTTACTACTTGAGGAACTTTCTCGCCGGGAACCTTCATTCGGGCCTTCATAAATATCCAGATGGACAAATTGACCAGCCGCCTGAGCGGCTGATTGAATGACCGTCCGAATCGCTTGAATGTTGCGTCCTCCTCGACCAAACACGCGTCCCTTCTCCGACCCGTCGAACGCCAACCGAATCCATACCCGCTCATTGGCATTGGATTTCTCGCAGTCTACCTTTAGCGAAGTCGGTGACTCTAAAAACGGCTCGATCAAAAATCGCACAAGACCGATATAGTCCGGGCTAGCATTTTGAGAGGAGGCGGGCGGTGTTTCAGGCGTGGACTTGTTCGAGAACATTGGCTTTCCTCAGAATATCACGCACTGTATCAGTGGGCTGAGCACCATTTTGGAGCCATTGAACAATCTCTGGAACTTTGAGCCGTGTTTCATCTGTTCTGGGATTGTAGAAGCCCAATTCTTCTAAGGGGCGTCCATCGCGACGTGCATTACTTTGAATTGCGACAATTCGGTAGCTGACCTCACGCTTTTTGCCGTATCGTTTTAATCTCAGTTTGACCATATTTAGGAATAATTCACCTGTTTGATTTTAAGCGATCTCTGGCTTCAAGGTTGGAACGTTGGAAGTTTGACCGTTCTAATCAGTTAAAATTCAACTGTTCAGAGCTGACCAAATCCCTTTTTCTTCTTCTCCTTTTTCTTTTTCTTGGAAGAAGCACCTCCAGAGTAACCGCGCCAACCGGGTTGGGAGGGGGGATTTCCGCCCATGCCGCCAAACATGCCACCCATGCCTGCCATTCCTGGCATTTGACCCCGGCTCATTTGCTGCATGAGATTTCTCATTTTAGTAAATTCACTCACCAAATTGGTAACATCTCTCTCGGTATAGCCAGCACCCCGTGCAATCCGGCGTCGGCGTGATGGAGAACTCGCTAACAAATCGGGATTGCGGCGCTCTTCAGCGGTCATGGAGTTAATCAGCGCTTCCGATTGCTTGAGTTTTGTTTCTCCTTGTTGCAGTTGATCCGCACTCAGCTTGCCCATCCCTGGAATCATCTTCATCAAGCCGCCCAAAGAACCCATATTCTTTAATAGGCGCATTTGCTTTAAGAAATCGCTGAAGTCAAACTTTGCCGTCAGCATTTTCTCCTGCATCTTCTCGGCGTCCGCGAGGTCGATTTCCTCTTGGGCTTTTTCGACCAGCGTCAGGACATCTCCCATACCGAGAATGCGGGATGCCATCCGGTCAGGATAAAAGGGTTGCAGCGCTTCTACCTTTTCCCCAACCCCGACAAATTTAATCGGCTGACCCGAAACCCGGCGTACTGAAAGGGCCGCACCACCGCGTGTGTCACCATCTAGTTTAGTGAGGATGGCTCCCGTAATCCCGATTTGGTCGTGGAAGGTACGGGTGAGGTTTGCCGCCTCTTGACCCGTCATCGAGTCCACCACTAAGAGGGTTTCGTGGGGTTGGACGGTTTGCTTAATCCGGGCGAGTTCCCCCATCATGTCTTGGTCGATTTGCAAGCGTCCCGCCGTATCGATAATCACGGTATCAACACCCGTTTCCTTCGCCCGCGCTACGCCTTGACGCGCAATCTCAACCGGGTCAGCATCCGCACCCAGTTCAAAGACTGGGACATTAATTTGTTGTCCTAGGGTAACTAACTGGTCAATGGCGGCAGGTCGATAAACGTCTGTGGCAACCAACAGACAGGTGCGGTTTTGCTTTTGCAGATGTAACGCCAGCTTGGCGGTGGCGGTGGTTTTTCCGGTTCCCTGTAACCCTGCCATCAGCACAATTGTCGGTGCTGTATCGACTTGGGCTAAGGGAATATTGGTTTCCCCCATCACCTGTACCAGTTCGTCGTAAACGATTTTGATGAACTGCTGATCGGGACGAACACCCGAAAGTACCTCGGCTCCTTGTGCCTTGGTTTCTACATCTGCAACGAAATCTTTAACGACTTGCAGGTTAACATCTGCCGATAACAGAGCGCGACGGACTTCTTTGAGCGCCTCTTGGATATTGGACTGAGAAATTTTGTCCTGGCCCCGTAATTTCTTCCAGGCGTCTTCTAAGCGTTCGGCTAGGGCATCAAACATAAATCAATTTTTTTAAGGGTTATCTTTAACTAAGGGTAGTATTCTTGGCTGCCTTTTGACAGGTTTGGGAGCGGGGGTGCTGAGGTGCTGAGGTGCTGAGGAGTCAGCTTTTACTTTAATCGGGTTGAAGTGGTGGAAAAGTTTTGCTGCATTGCTTTAGGCGCTACACGGCACGGGGAGGAGAAACTTGCCGGATTTTCCGTAGCGGACTAGAGCTCGACTCTAATCCCAGCAGAATTCCATTGAGTACAAAGGCTAAGAGTGCTACGACAATCGCCCCAGCCAAAATTTTATCGTCGCGACTTTGGGCAATGCCATCAAATAGTAGTACTCCCAATCCCCCAGCACCGAACTTTGCACCGATAGTTGCGATCGCCACAGCCACAATGGTCGCCAAACGCACACCGGCTAAACAAATCGGTAAAATCAACGGCACTTGTACCTGCCACCAGCGTTGCCATACATTCATTCCCATACCCCTAGCAGCTTCCAGCATCGTAGGCTCGATCGCTTGCAGTCCTACCGAGAAATGGCGTACTAAAATCACTTGGGTATAGATAATCATGGCAATCACCACTGACTGACGATTGAGTCCAAAAATCGGGACTAGCAGGATAATCAGCGCCAAACTCGGTATGGTGTAGAGCGTTCCGAGAAATCCCAACACGGGGACACTCAGCCAGTGGTAGTGAGTCACCAGTAAGGCTAAAGGGAGAGCGATCGCGATCGCAATAAGTACGGCGATGCCAGTCATCTGGAGATGTTCTAGGATTAACCCAAACATCATCCCAGGATTTTTTAGGATATAGCTCATGGGAATGCCAGGATTTTGAATTAGCGATGTTGACGATATAGATGAGGAGGGATTGAACCCTCCACCCATAAAGTCAATAACCTCATTCTATTCGCCCAGTTCTTGGCACCCTAGCCCAGTATTCATGATTAGTCTTTGGGCAGCATAGCCCGAATCTGATCTACAAATTCTTGCTGATCGATCACGGGTTTGGGGATGAATCCATCCGCGCCACTCAGTTTGAGAAAGTTTTCGCGATCGCCTTCCATCACGCTTGCTGTCACCAGAATGACTGGTACTTTTGCTGTTTGAGGATTGGCTTTGAGCATTTGAGTAATTTTTAGACCATCCATCGCCTTGCCTTTGTAGCGACTGTTACGCAGATCCACATCCATCAGAATAATGTCCACTTCTCCAGAATCGGCAATTTGCATTACTTCCTCCACATTTTCAGTATGCTTCACCGTTAAGCCGCCTCGCTTGCTCAAAATCTTAGAAAACACGATAACGTTGGACGGCTCATCTTCTACAATCAAAACAGTGTTCATCAGATTTTTATTCCTATAATTCATTTCAAATTCAGATAATTCCAGCATGACAATCGTACAGTAGCGCTATGTTCGAGTAATGTTTAGGTAATGTTTGATTTTGGTTATTTATCAATAAAGTTTACATAATCTTTAAACTTTACAACCTCTTCACACAAGTTCCAAAAGCTTTGTGAGTGAACGATGGCAAGGCAATCCCTCTCAGCCTCTGAACAAGGAATTAGAAAAGCTAAGCAAGCGTTCAGGCGGATTAAATTAACTCAGGCACTGGTCGTTGATGAAATCGGTCTCAAGACTCGCTCTTCAATTGGGAAATTTTTCAAGGGACAGTCCATTGAGCTTTTTATCTTTAAGGCTATCTGCTCCCGGCTTGAACTGGACTGGGAAGAGATTGCGGCACCTGTGATCATTGATCAAGAAGACACAACCACTTACGATATTGACCCCCTCGTGCAAGCTCTGCGAGAGAAGGTACGCCCTAGCATTCAACAGCGCTGCGGCACTATCCGGGTACTCGATATGACCCAGCCCATGGGTTTAATAGATATCTACACTAATGTTAATCTCTTAGATCAGCTAACTGGGGATAGACGGCTAAAAATTACTCAACTGCTCAAAGATTTCGACCCCGAAGTACACAACTTTGACCGGATTGGACTGAGTAGAATTACTGAGAAACCCATCCTAGGGGTAGAAGCTGTGAAGCAATACCCTAAACTCATGGTATTAAGAAAACCAGGTTCCGGAAAGACGACGTTTTTGAAGTATCTGGCTATCCGATGCAGCTCTGGAGATTTGCTGGGGAATTTTGTCCCGATTTTTATTACCATCAGAGATTTATCGGAGTCGAACAATCAACCTAGTTGCTTTGAATTTATCACTCAATTTTTCTCTGTGCATAGCATTTAATCTCGTCAAATCCATAAGATTCTTAAACAAGGAATGTCATTGATTCTCCTCGATGGATTGGATGAAGTTAGAAAAATTTTTGCTAATCAAATTATTAATGTAATTTAAATTTTTTAACCCAAATTATACGAATTAGTTTGTCATTACTTGCCGAATTTCCGCTCATGAATATATGTTGGAGAATTTCACGGGAGTGGAAGTTGCCGACTTTAATTAAAAGCAAATTAAGACATTTACAACGAAGTGGTTTCAGACAAAAGAGTCAGATTCTGATATAGCTGAGCGATTTCTGGAACAGATGCAATTCAATCCCCCACTGAGTTCATTTGCCATCTACCCCATGCTCAAACTGATCTAGAAGCATTGCAACTGGATAGCGAGGTTGTGATGATTACCCATTCCAAAGGCAGAAGCGATCGCCTTTAGAATGATGTAAAAAAGCGATCGCTTTGCTCTTAAATTATTTTCCTATTTTGTAGAGGTGAGTTTAGGGACTCTATTCGTACACCTAACCCTGAACGCTCCCACAAAATTCGTTCTTGCCGCTCAATGGGTCTACTGCTTAGGTTGAGCTTGCTCGATCTGCTGAAGTTGCTCCTTGGTTAAGATAGCTCGAATCTCTTTGAGATAAGATTGAAAAATCTCCTCAAGTTGCATTTTCTGCGGGTCTGAGACATTTGTCAGCCCCTGTGGCCCCTTCTTTTTGAACTCCTCCATTTGCGCGGGTGAGAGCACCTGGGAAATTTTCAAGATAGTTTGCTCTCGTATGTCTTTAAACTTAGCTTGCTGTTCTTGAGTTAAAACGATTTCGCCACTACTCGACTGTGATTGTCCTTGAGCCATAGCCGCCAGTGGAGTGGCAGCAATAGCCGCTGCGACAATCACTCCCATAATCAGCGGCATGATTTTGAGTGTTTTCATTCTAATCTTCCTTAGTTTTAATCAGCTCGGATATTCCGATCAACAGTCTTGCAGTTCGCATATCGTAGAGCTTTTCTGCCATGATAGTCGAGATTCAGTTGAGCAACAAAAAGTGATCGTTATAAATCTTTGTTAAACCACTCATACGTCCTTGTAACATCATACTGTCTGGTCATCCAATTGGGTGAGTCTCCTCAAGTCTGGCTGTTTCACAATAGTAGGTAATAGGACACAGATACAGGGGCATATGGGTAATGAAACTAAATTTTACCCCGATAACACTAGCGATCGCTTTAGGGCTGAATACAGCTTGGTTTGTGCGTGAACCGACGAAAGTAGCCGCGAATGATAGATTTGGTTTCAGTCCTTCTGATGCTAATCAACTGGGTCGTGACTTAGCTCCCTCTCTTCCACAAAACCCATGGCAACAGAGGATGAACCAAGAAATTTTATGCCTTCTGGAAAGAAATAGAGTTTCGAGAGAATCGTTCTGCAAAACTGAAGCATCTTTCCAGAATAATGTCGATATACAGGAAGAATTGAAGCGTATACCTCAGCTACAGCCACACATTCCTAACCCATCTTCAATAGAGCGTTAGAGCGATGATTCAGCATCAGAACATGTTAATATTAAACGCCATATTTTAGTCATGAAGTAGATTTTCTCGCCAACTAAATGGGCTTACCAAAAATCGTCAGCAGAACTGAACCGAGAAGATAGTAATGCCCCAAACACTCGAAACCTGCCTGTGCACCCAATTGCTCTCGCCGCTGAGGGCTGTAACAGCGAATACCGCCGGGAGAAAACCCGAATAAGCGATCGCCCATTTCTTCTCTAACAGTATGGTCAGCTAGGTAGAAACGTCCACCGGGACGCAGCACCCGATTCACTTCCAAAACAACTTGTTGAGGATTGGGGTAATGCAGAAAGCTGATGGTATTAAACACAGCATCAAATTCACCTTCTGCAAAGGGCATTGATTCCGCATTACCCTGTCGATAAGTGAGTCGAGTTCCATACGGGTTGCGCTGTTGGGCTTGACGCAGCATTTCTGTTGATAAGTCTAACCCCGTACCTTGAAGGCTGGGAAATTGGGTGGCGAGGCGATGCAGCAGACGACCTGTACCACAACCGAGATCGAGGACATGGGGTTGATGGGGTAATTCAACGTATTCTAACATTCGTTTGTGGACAGCCTGGTAAAATATCGTCGTGAACAGGCAGTCGTAGTTGGGTGCCCAGCGATCAAAGAATTTTTGCTTGTTGTGGAAAACATGACTAGTCATGGGGATGGTAGGCGGGAATTTTGACGACGGAGTATGCTGAACACCAGAAATAAGATTAGGGCGATCGCTAATCCTGCGGCTGTTGTGGCAATCAGAAAGATGTTAGCCTGACGCACGGCAATCGCTACGAAAGCCCAAACAAAAACCAAGACAAAAGCGATATCTCTGTGCCCCATTGTAACGATAGCGGCGATCGCTCCACCGGCAACTAATGCGATCGCTGTCCACAGTTGCGAGTCAATTCCCCAACCGTTCCACCCTAGGCTGTAGAGTGTTAATGCCACATTGACGATAGTCGCCACACTAATCCAAGCCAGATAAATACTCAAAGGAATGTGAATCAACCACTTCTCTAATCTTGAAACTCGGTTTGTGCCAATCCCCAGCCGCCGATAAACCCCAAGCAACGGCAGCAAAATTCCTAGCATCGCCAGCAGTGAGAGAGTGAACCATTGGTACTGGAAGACGAACACCCAGGCAATTTGAGCCAAGCAAGCCACTACCAAAAGATACCCCATTCGCCGCAGACTAGGGTTTTGTGCTTGGGCAGGCAGTACCTGATAAACACCGAAGCTGAGCAAACCTAGATAAATCAGTCCCCAAATGGCAAAGGCATAGTTCGCCGGAACAATCAAAACCTCTCTGAAGAAGGTATTGGAAATTGCGCCAATTGTGAGTCCGTTGAGTGGGGCAATATTTGCCCAAACATTAATGCCAAAGGCGGCAAGGATAGCTGCCAGGTTAAGGAACTGTCTGAGTTTGTCTCGGTCTAAGGCTTTAGTAGATTGTTTCATAACTTCAAAAAAATTCCTCGAAAGAAGGCAGAATGCTCTCCCCACTCTCTGGTCTGCTTCTCAATCTCTCAAATTTATGATACTGTTGGTCAATTAATAAGGGGTCTAACCCTCCATGCCTCAATTGGGCATTTGGGCGTTAACTCTGTGCATAGCGATCGCCTAGCAGTTGCCAGTTACGTTAGCGTAGCTAGCGTGTTAGGGCGAACCTCAGATTGACACTCTTGCGATCCGTTAGGCAAGGCAGATGATCGAAAAGTTGGTTTGATGGTCACTGTTTCGGCAAAGACTCCCCCTAGATGTGAGGGCTGAAAATACCCAGGAATCGCCCCAGTACTTAACAATCTTCTTTGTTTGTGGGGTTGTCTTTAACCTATCATCTCTCGCCTCTCAAGTATTGCCCTAGGTATAGGAAAGATAGTCCTAGGTTCCCCAAACTTAGATCAGTACTTTCCTCGATTTTTAACAAATGTTAAAGATTTTTCTGGTTTTTGGCAACCTGAAGACTTGTGTTCAACCATAATAGTTATCTAAAGACTTCAAATCTAAGATAGGGAAACAGCGTATTCAGGGTGTGTCAGGAAGTTGCCACACTGCTCCTGCTACCACAACTAGAAACAGAGCCAACGTTATGAAAAAGGTCTTTTTTTTACTGGGTGAACTAGTGGACGAGGACATCGATTGGATGATCTCAACGGGTCGTCGCGAGGAAGTGCCTGCGGGAACCGTTCTCATCCAAGAAGGTCGGCCCATCGATACACTCCTGATTCTGCTAGAGGGAACGCTGTCTGTGTCTGTTGCCGCCCTAGAAGGCAAGACGATCGCTCGCTTAACCAGTGGTGCGGTTGTGGGCGAAATGTCCTTCGCTGATGCCCGTCCCCCGTCAGCGACGGTTCAGGCGGTAGAAAACTCCTTGATTTTAGCGATTCCCAGAGCGAGTTTGGTCGAAAAATTGAGAGAGGATGAAGGCTTTGCGTCTCGTTTTTATCGGGCGATCGCCATTTTCATGTCCACCCGACTACGGGGTACAGTCAGATATTTGGGTTATGCCAAAGGTCAACTGTTGCAAGACGATAACACCTCAGCCGATGACCTCTCTCCCGAAATGCTCGATAATGTTCCCCTGGCTAAGGCTCGATTTGACTGGCTGCTCAGGCGCTTGAGAAATACGGATTATGCCGCCCTCCCGGAATAAAATCTAAGCCCGACTATAGACTTGTTTCAGGATGGTTAATTAGTTAACAATTTCCATACCATAGTTTGGCTCTTGTGTCAATAAAATGACAATTTTTTGCAGAATAAGTAATTTTGGTCATGACAACGACGAGTGAGTCAAGACCGATTGAAGGTTTTTTAATGAAATACTGCCTCCAATCTGTGTCAAGAGGCAGGAATTAAGGATGCTAGTTATCCTTACCAGATTTAGTATGTTAACTAGTCCTAACGGGGTTTTTATAAGCCCGGATTATCTTTCTTTTCTACCTTGGGCACAATATCAGGACGCTCTTTGTTTTCCCAACCGGGAGGACGCTTCGAGTTGTACCAGGCAATTGAGCCAATGGTTACAGCCGCAATAAAACCTACAACGTACACCAGGGTAAAAGAAACTGGAAAATGGGGAGCCGCCTCGACTCCTACTCCCATTAATAAATGCATCGTTTGTAAACTCCTTATGGTATTTTGGTTATCCTACCAAAACATAGAGAAGCTTCTATCACTCCTGAGTTGGATCTGCCTGATTGAAGAAGAGAGGGAAAGAAAAAGAATGCTTCAAGGCTCTGCCCAAGAGGCTTAACTCACATCCCTATCTAGACTCAGACAGACTCTCCCCCTTTTTAGGGAGGGGGTGACAAACTTTTGCCAGCCGGGTCTAGCTTGATTACTCGGCGGCTGGTGCCGGTGGCTCTGGGGGGGGCGCTGGTGCAACAGGAGCTCTCGACCGAGCAGGTTCTGATACTTTTCTAGACGCTGGAGGAGCTGGAGGAGCCGCTGCTGGTGCGGATTCATACCGGGCGCGGCGGCGTCTAGGCGCGGGAGCTGGTGATGAAGTTGATGGCTCACTCCTCTGGGAAGAGCGCCGCCTTTTGGAGGATGAGCGGGTCGAAGTCGAGTTGCTGGACTCTGTGGCGTTGGAATCTGAGCTTCTAGAGCTTGAGCGCCGAGAACTTGAGCGCCGAGAACTTGAGCGCCGAGAACTTGAGCGCCGAGAACTTGACTCGTTGGAGCTAGTATTTTCCCCAGAGCTTCGCCGACGCCGAGAACTTGACTCAGTGGAGCTAGTATTTTCCCCAGAGCTTCGCCGACGCCGGGAACGTCTTGGCGTTTCTGATTGACTCTCACTGGAGCTTTGAGAGGCCGATTGACTCTCACTGGATCTGCGCCGCCGTCGCCGCCGCCTTGAAGAACTGTCGTCTAAAGAAGTATTCTCGGAAGTATTAGAGCGCGAACTCCCGCTATAACTGTTTTCTGTTCTAGAGCGCCTTCTAGAAGTGCGTTCTGAATTCCTTTCGGAAGCGCTATCAGAATCAGAATCAGAATTAGGAATCGCTTTGGTTATCGCTCGTTTAGGTCTAATGGGTTGGGCTTTAATCGTGGGCTTGCGGTTTTCTAATTGTGTCGGGCGGTCAGGAAATTTTTCAACTTCCATGTCTTTGACCACCTTTTCCATGAACTGATGCCAGGTAGAAGCGGCTGTACTACTCGCGCCAGAGGTGGGTTTGTTGTCATCATTGCCGAGCCAGACACCGGCTACCATCTGGGGAATGTAACCAATAAACCAGAGGTCGCGAGCCTCATCTGAGGTGCCCGTCTTTCCAGCAACCGGGCGATTATCGAGCTGAGCCGAACGGCCGGTACCATCCTTGACGACGTTTCGCAGCATCCAAGTCATGATTGCAGCCGTATCTTGGTCAATCGCCCGCTCACTCTTACTTTTCCCCTCGTAAATGACCTTACCGTGCTGATCGAGAATGCGGTGAATACCATAAGGATTGGTATGCAATCCTTGGGTTGCCAGAGTGCCATAAGCACTGGTGATCTCTAACAGATTCACCTCAGAGGCTCCTAAGGCAAGGGAGTAGGTGGGGTGGAGTGTTGATTCAATCCCCATTTTTTTTGCCACATCAATCGTAGGCTCCCAACCTACATCAATCAGCGTTTTCAATGCGACAACATTAATCGAATGGGTGAAAGCATCTCGGATATTGACCCAACCCCGGAATTTATCCCCATAGTTTTTCGGTGTGTAGCCATCGACGGTATAGGGCGCATCTAGGTAGCCGCGATTGGGAGAAATGCCAGCGGCGACGGCTGTGGCGTAAACAAATGTCTTAAAGGTAGAACCAGGCTGACGCTTGGCCTGAGTGACACGGTTAAATTGTTGATTATAGAAATCCTTGCCTCCCACCATGGCCTTAATCTGACCGGTGCGTGGGTCAATGGCAACCAAAGATGCTTGCTTAAACCCTTGCCAGCGTCCCTCTCGTTTGACGGTTTCTTGAACGGCTTCTTCAGCGGCGTTTTGCCAGTCCACATTTAAAGTGGTTTCAATCGTCAATCCCTGCTGAGCTAATTTCTCTTTGGAAATGTACTTGGGGAGTTCCTGTTGAATGTAGTCAGTAAAGTAATTGGCTTTTCGCTCCAGTCGCTTGGGATTGCTCGGTTTAGTCACCACAGGCGTTGCAATCGCCTCATCCGCTTGCGCTTTTGTGATAAATCCGTTGTTTTGCATCCTTTTTAGGACAGTATCACGGCGCTCTTTGGCGATTTTGGGGTTGCTCAAAGGTGAGTAGTCATTAGGAGCAGCAGGCAATCCGGCAATCATCGCCATTTCGGGCAGGGTCAAATCTTTTACCGATTTACTAAAGTAGACCCAAGCCGCATCCGCAACTCCATAAGCACCTGAACCCAGATAAACTAGGTTTAAATACCGCTCAAGGATAGTGTTTTTGTCAACATTCTTCTCAATTCTTTGCGCCATCAGCATTTCTTTGAGCTTGCGCGCGATGGTTCGCTCCTGATTGAAGTAGACAATTCGGGCAAGCTGCTGGGTGATGGTGCTTCCACCTTCTACGACATCCCCAGCTTGAATGTTAGACAGTAGAGCGCGGAGAATTCCTTGGTAATCGACCCCGTGATGTTTTTCAAAGCGCTGGTCTTCAGTCGCTAGAAAGGCTTGAGTTAAGGTTTTAGGAACGTCGTCAATTTTGATGGTTTCGCGGGTGGCTGGCCCAATTTGCTGGAGAATTTCACCCTTTTCTGCTTTGATCGTAATCGTGTCATCTCGGACATAGGTCAAGAGATCGGCAGTGGAATCCGGAAGACTGTTCTCTAGAACTACCCACCCGACACCCAACGCGATCGCACCACCTCCAGCACTGATTCCCAACCAAAACCAAGGGCGACGATGTAGCTTTCTCGGTCCTGTGAACTGCTCAATGACTGGCGTCGAAACACGCTTGATGCCGTTGATCGTAACCGTTACACCCTGTTGGCATCGCGTCAATAGCCCATGACTCGATTTCGGTTGCCCTGTCTTTTCTTGTTGCTGATCAGGAGACAGCGATTCCGGCTCGGATTCTGTTGACGCCGATGAATTAATCTGACTTGATAAGTCTTTATGCTTTGGGATGAACTTTGACACTTTAACTCCTCAGTTACACCACAAGCCGCCACAACTTCTTGCTTATTTTAGGGCTTGGGATCAAGATTTGCGAAAAGTCGCGATTGTCTTTTTGATGTAATGTTAAATCCGATGCCCCAGAAGCCTCTATCTAATGAGGGAGCAAGGCTTTCCACACGCTTGGGTTCCCCTAGTTTGGCTGTGCCTTAACTTCTGATCCCCTTGGGTCGCTCAGCACTATTTTCTATTCCCCTGTACAGCAGATAAACAAGAAGCTCCTTTTTTTTCATGGGGGACTATCTCTCCGGTACAACTCTTCCTAACCGTCGTCAACAAAATATCGTGGTCGATGATACATGTCAGGTGAGATTTTATCGGAATTATCTCAAAAATACCATCATATTATTCTAGACAGTGGGAGAGACACCCGATAAATGGACACACAATTCATCAATATTTTGGGGCTAATTGCCGGAACGCTGACAACAATCGCTTTTTTGCCTCAACTGTTCAAAACCTGGAAATCCAAGTCAGCTAAAGATGTTTCTTTAGTCATGATGATTACCTTCTCTGTCGGTATTTTTCTATGGATCATATATGGAATTGCGATTGGAGCGATGCCCATTATTGTGACTAACGCCGTCACCCTGGTTTTGGCGCTAATGATTTTGGTTCTTAAAATTAGATATAGGTGAAACAATTCATTGATAACCTTCATGCAACGCCTGTGACCTCTGCTGTTTTCGCATCTGAACGCCTTCTGTTTACGCCCGCTACCCCTCAAGCGGACGCTATTCCTACCATCTTTGCTTTTCCGAATGAATACAGCGTGGGCATTACCAGCCTGGGTTATCAAGTGGTGTGGGCAACTTTAGCCTCGCGCTCCGACTTGCAAGTCAGCCGCTGGTTCACGGATGTTCATGAACCCCTGCCGGGACAGCCGGAATTACTAGGTTACTCTATATCATGGGAATTAGATTATGTCAATCTATTGAACTCCCTAGAAGGTTTAGGAATCCCGTTGAGGTCGGTTGAGCGAGAGTCTCACCATCCCCTCGTTTTTGGGGGAGGTCCCGTATTGACAGCCAACCCAGAACCCTTTGCAGATTTCTTTGATCTAATTTTGCTAGGGGATGGAGAAATTCTGCTGGGTGAGTTCCTCGAAGCTTACAAAGAAGTTCGCTCCGCTGAAAGAGAAACACAACTAAGGCGTCTAGCGCAGGTACCGGGAATCTATGTTCCCAGCTTGTATGAGGTAACTTACCACCACTCGACAGGCGAAATTCAATCCATTCAACCCGTAGAAGCTGAGATTCCCCCAAGGGTGGAAAAACAGACTTATCGAGGTAATACGCTATCGGCTTCAACTGTGGTAACGGAAAAAGCCGCTTGGGAAAATATCTATATGGTAGAAGTGGTACGCAGTTGCCCAGAGATGTGCCGCTTCTGTTTGGCGAGTTATCTGACGCTGCCCTTTCGGACGCCAAGTGCGACGGATTCTTTGATTCCAGCTATTGACAGGGGATTAGAGGTAACTAAACGGATTGGCTTATTAGGAGCATCGGTAACACAGCATCCTGAGTTTGAAGTATTACTCGATTACCTGTCTCAACCGAGGTATGAGGATGTGCGGCTGAGTATTGCTTCCGTGCGAACCAATACAGTCACACCAAAGTTAGCAGAAACTCTGACTCAACGAGGGACAAACTCCATTACCATCGCGGTGGAAAGTGGTTCAGAACGGCTGCGGCAAATTATTAATAAGAAGCTAACCAACGAGGAAATTATTCAAGCTGCCCTTAATGCCAAAGCGGGTGGATTAAAGAGCCTCAAACTCTATGGAATGGTGGGTGTTCCAGGCGAAGAAATGTCCGACGTGGAACAAACCGTGGCGATGATGAAACAGATCAAAAAAGCTGCTCCCGGTTTACGTTTGACTTTTGGTTGCAGTACCTTTGTTCCGAAAGCCCATACCCCATTTCAATGGTTTGGGGTGAATTCTCAGGCAGAGAAGCGGCTGAAGTTTTTGCAGAAACACCTGAAACCCCAAGGAATCGATTTCCGACCGGAAAGCTATAACTGGTCGGTGATTCAAGCCTTGATATCCAGAGGAGATCGCCGATTATCCCATTTATTAGAACTTACGCGACATTATGGAGACTCTGTAGGCAGTTATCGCCGTGCTTTCAAAGAACTGAGAGGACAATTACCGGAACTGGATTTTTACGTTCATACTAACTGGTCAACGGATAAAGTATTACCTTGGAATCACTTACAGGGGCCACTACCTCAGGGAACGTTACTCAAGCATCGGGATGCGGCAATTTCTCAATTTGAACAACCTCAAGTTGTGGGTATTGGATAACAAAAATCTTCATGAGCTTTTTTGCGCTTTTATTAGTCACCTTCGCGATTCGATTTTCTCAGCAGCTTTGGATGGCGTAGTCTTACCGCCATTCGCCTTGCACCAAAAATGCAGCCCAGTAATAGGGGGCTTTCCATTGCTCGGTTTTCATCATTTCTAGTTGTGCGGCTCTTAGTGCTGCTACGGGATTGACGCCTTTGTCGAGCATTTGTTGGTAGTATTTTGTCATTAAGATGGATGTGGCTGTATCGCTGACGCTCCACAAACTGACGGTGACGCTCTTCGCCCCTGCATACATGAAGCCTCTTGTCAAGCCTACCAACCCTTCTCCTTTCACATCCTTACCGAGTCCGGTTTCGCAGGCACTGAGGACGACGAGTTCGGCAGGGAGGTTGAGGTTGAAGATGTCGTTGAGACGCAGGAAACCATTGGTATCTGCGCCGTTTTCATCGAGTAAGGACAGCACAACTCCGGATAATTCGGGATTGATGGTATTGAGGAGTCCGTGAGTGGCGAGGTGGATGATGCGGTATTGGGAGAGGTCGGGTTTCGTGGCGGTGGTACGATTGGCGGCAAAGTCAAAGGCTGAGAACTGTTGATTGTCTGGGACAAGGGCGAGAATAGCGTCGGCTTCTTTTCGGGTGTATTCTAGGCGTTGCAGGTTGACACCCATCTCTATGGCTGAACGGGTTGCCTCAGTTGACGTGGAACTGGAGGATGAAGAATTCTCCCCTGCTTTCTTCAAGCGGGGGTCATTGGGTTCAAAAACGGGATCAGCGACGGCTACAAGGGTTTTAGGGGCTGGTTTTCGGTCTTTGAGTTCGTTTCGGAGTACGGCGATGGTTGAGGCGGAGGGGAGGGAGACGATTTCGTGATTGACGAGGAGGGGGGTGTAGGAGTTCACGTCCGCCAGGGGTTTAAACCCCTGGCTCATAGCTAAAGTCCTCTGAAGAGGACTGTTTATAGGGGTTTGAGTCGTCTTTAGACGACTTGAGCTATTAGCCGGGAGATTAATTTCCCGGCGGGGTGCCGGGAGAACCGACGCCTGTGTATTCTGAGGAATGGGCAATGCAGCGAAGGGAATAGATTGCAATGCACCATCACCAACGATGAGTAAGCGCTTATTCCCCAATTGATTCATCACCGGTGCCAGTATCATCTGGCTCAATTTCATCCCTTCCTCGATATTCCCGGCTTCAGATTTGAGTTGCTGGTAAAATTTCTGGGCGGCGGTTTCAATTTCTGTGCGTTTGGGGAGTTCGTAGCTGGTGATACTTGTTTTAGTGACTGCCCAGAGGTAGCTGCGTTCTTCGCCGAGTGAGTATTCCAACAGAATGGTGTTGTCATCGAGGACTTGTTGTTGAATCTGTGGCAGGGTGAGGGGTTGGGGATACTTTAAGGCAGCATAATGGGGGCTGTTGATTCGGATTTCTCCTTCGACTTGCTGCAACTGGGTGAGGAGGGTGGCAATTTGTTGTTTGATTTCGTTTAATTGTTTATCAGTGTATTGACCTTTGAGCAGTTGTTCTCGGTTGTATTCGGCGGCGCTGAGTTGCTGCTGTAAGGTTTGTTCTCGTTCTAAAAGTTCGGGGTTGACGCCTTGGCGGATGTTGGCGTTAGCTTCGGTGAGGAGTTCTAACAAAGAGCGAGCACGGGCGCGTTCTGAGGCGTGGAGGGCTAAGGCGTCGTATCCTTTGGAAGGGTTGGTTTTGTGCAACTGCATCAGCAGGTCGATGTAGAACTGGTAATAATCCTGCTTTGAGGCGAAGTATGAGGCACGGAGTTCCTGGCTACCAATTTTAGTGCGGAGGTCTTCGATAATATTGATGGCAGCTTCAATCTGAGTTAAGGCATCGTTGAGATTGCCTTGGCTGCGATCGAGGTAAGCGAAATTGTAGAGGGTAACCGCTTCCTGTGCCTTGTTCGCAGTTGCCCGACTCAAGGGCAAGGATTGGTTGTAGTATTCCAGCGCTTTTTGCTTTTCTCCTAATGCGTGGTAGACTACACCAATGTTACTGAGGGTACGCGCTTCCTGTGCCTTGTTCGCAGTTGCCCGACTCAAAGGCAAGGATTGGTTGTAGTATTCCAGCGCTTTTTGCTTTTCTCCTAATGTGTCGTAGACTACACCGATGTTATTGAGGGTAACCGCTTCCTGTGCCTTGTTCGCAGTTGCCCGACTCAAGGGCAAGGATTGGTTGTAGTATTCCAGTGCTTTTTGCTTTTCTCCTAATGCGTCGTAGGCTCGACCGATGTTATTGAGGGTAACGGCTTCCCCACGCTTGTCCCCAGCCGCCCGTCTCAAAGGTAAGGATTGGTTGTAGTATTCCAGCGCTTTTTGCTTTTCTCCTAAATCGGAGTAGACTCGACCAATGTTATTGAGGGTAACGGCTTCCCCACGCTTGTCCCCAGCCGCCCGTCTCAAGGGTAAGGATTGGTTGTAGTATTCCAGCGCTTTTTGCTTTTCTCCTAAATCGGAGTAGATATAACCAATCTCGTTGAGAATAAGGGATTCTGATTGCCTATCCCCGACAGCACGATACAGGGGTAGCGCTTCTTCAAATTTGGTAATTGCTTGTCGTAGAGATTCTGCTGTTCCTTGATTGATTAGTTGTTCTCCCTCCTGAAAGGCTTGTTCTGCTGCGGCGCGGGTGGCGTCTTGCTCACTACCTGCGGGTTGTTGAGCAATGCTGGAAATTAAGTTTTAGGATGGGTTACCCTTTCGTCTAACCCACCCAATGCTTGTTATCCCATAATAATGAACGGCCTGAAGATTAACCTGCCTTCCGCAACAATGCTCCGGCTTGAATCGCACCCTCCACTGTTGCCACTCCCACTAAACCCTCACGCGATCGCAAAGTTACCTTCCCCTTAAGTGCGATCGCATTAAACACTGTACCCGGTGCAATCGCGCCCATCTCTACCCCACCGAACCACAACTTCGCTTCATTCCCTTTCACCTCCGTCACCACTGCATCTGCTGCCGGATTGGAGGTATTGATGAAATACATCGGTTGCTTTTCATACCCACTTCCCACCTTAATTTCATAACGGGGAGTTTGGTCAAAGATCTTCGGTATCTTAGGCACCACGTAGGCGATCGCACTTTCTGGCGTACTTGTTTGCTGCCAGAGATACCGCGTCAAGTTGTAGGTAAAAGCCCCTGCATAGAAACCATTAAAACGCGCATCTGCTGCCGTTTGATTAGGATTGGTTGCTGCCAAGACAACGCCTTTAGCAACTCCCTCCCGATACCGCCTAATATACTCTTCACGAGACAGATTCAGACGTGACAACTACTTGTCTTGGTACGCTTTTTCTTCCGGAGAAATCTCTACTTTTTCCCCACCCTCTCGCGCACGAACTGTAAACTTTCTAGTAGCAGCACCTGAATAACAACTATCTAAACATCAGTCAAAGATAAATATCTTTGGGATTAAACCCAAAACGGTAAATCAGCAGATTTCGCTGCAATTCGACATCATTCAAACATCCATCTAAGGGAGAAAATGAATACTGATTGATGCCAACGAGTAAGGCAAGTTTGCGAGGAGTACTTTGTGCTAAAACCTTTCCATAGCGATCGCCTTGTCGTTGAATGTTAAGCTGACTTAATCCTAAGCTTGCTAGCGTAGACCCAGCAAATTGAAAAAACTGACGGCGAGAAATACGGTTCATGACAAGCCTATTTCTGAATTTCTTCTTAACATCATTTTTAATTTTTAACTTTGAATTTAAAAGTGGTCAACTTGGCTCCGAGATTGGTAGGCTGGAAATAGTCCTCAGGGGCTTTATATGATTCAGGAGAGTAGGACTTGAAGTATCAGAATTCACAAAATTGGCAAGCTTTATTGGGGGGGATTTTAGCCGCAGCCTTGATTCTCCTCAGTTTTAGTTCCTTTGTCATTATCAACCCAGGACAGGCAGGAGTCTTGAGTATCTTGGGGAAAGCGAGAGATGGAGCGTTACTAGAGGGCATTCATCTGAAACCACCCCTGATTTCAGCGGTAGATATTTATGATGTAACGGTGCAAAAGTTTGAAGTTCCGGCGCAAAGCTCCACCAAGGATCTTCAGGATTTATCCGCTAGCTTCGCTATCAACTTCCGCCTCGATCCAACCCAAGTGGTTGAGGTGAGAAGAAAACAAGGCACGTTACAGAATATCGTGTCAAAAATTATTGCACCCCAAACTCAGGAATCCTTCAAAATTGCAGCCGCTAGGAGAACCGTTGAAGAAGCGATTACCAAACGGGATGAATTAAAGCGAGACTTTGATCTGGCTTTAGGTGAACGCTTAGACAAGTACGGAATTATCATACTGGATACCAGTGTCGTTGACCTCGCGTTCTCCCCGGAGTTCTCCAAGGCGGTTGAGGAGAAACAAATCGCTGAACAACGAGCGCAAAGAGCTGTCTATGTAGCGCAGGAAGCTGAGCAAGAAGCGCAGGCAGACATTAATCGCGCCAAGGGTAGAGCGGAAGCGCAAAGATTGTTGGCTGAAACCCTCAGAGCACAAGGAGGACAACTCGTCCTTCAGAAAGAAGCCATTGAAGCTTGGAGGCAGGGAGGTGCTCAGATGCCCAAAGTTCTGGTGATGGGTAGTGATTCTAAGAGTAGTGTCCCATTCCTATTCAACGTCGGTAATATTCAGGATGAGGCGACTCGTTAGAGCGGGTAGCTGTGCCAGTGCGCTCCTTATAACACCTCCTTACCCCATTGTTTCTGGCAACACAGCAGGCTGAAAAGAACAAGCGATCGCGAGTTTCGCATGTTGTACAAGGGTATCTTGGTCGAGAGCATGAACGGAATACTGAGGCGTTCCATTTAAGAGCTTTTCTATTCGCGTCTTAGCCGCTTCGATTACAGATTCATCAAGGCTACCATTGCTCAGAGAATCAGCAAAATCTTGCGCGATCGCATAAGTGCGTTCAATCGATGAGGAGGGCAGGTTGCGGGATACAATCAACAGATCGCAACCTGCCTGAAATGCCTGTGCCACGGTGCCACTTTGGGTCAACCGCTCTGAGATAGCCTTCATATCCAAGTCATCAGATACCACAACTCCCTCAAAACCAAGCTCTTTGCGGAGTAAGGTTTGTAAGATCGTCGGTGAGAGTGTCGCTGGTACATCTGGATCGATTTGGGGAAACAGAATGTGTGCCGTCATTATGAAGGGAATCTGCTCGTTGATGAGTGATTGGAAGGGAATAAGTTCACGCGATCGCAATTCTTCTACAGTTAAATTCAGGATTGGCAACTCTAGGTGAGAGTCCTGGCTAGTGTCTCCATGTCCGGGAAAATGCTTACCACATCCTAGAATTCCAGATTCCCGGAGTCCAAGGTAGTAGTCGCGGGCACCTTGTGTAGCAGTTTGCGGAGTAATCCCAAAGGCACGAGGCCCAATAATGGGGTTAAGGGGGTTAGAAAAAATATCGGCGACTGGTGACCAAGATACATTAATTCCCAGTGACTTCAATTCTAATCCCGTTGCCTGTGCAACCTCACGAGCGAGTTCTCCCAACAAATAAGCATGTGGAAATCGGGTAATCGGTAGAGGTGTGCGAACCACAGTACCCCCCTCATGATCGAGAGTCATAAACATGGATTCGCGTTCGCTATATTGTCGGACTTGATCGCTGAGTTCCTTAAAGGTTTGCAACCAAACTTCATAGGGTTTGCCCATTTGAAAGTTCTTGCCAAAGAAAATCACTCCAACGGGTTTCAATTCGCTGAGTACACGCTTATCGTCATCATTTAAAGTAGTACCCGAAAGACCTAAAATCAGGTGATGTCCAAAGCGCTGAAGTTCTTGAAATGCTGGCATAAAATTTAATCAATAGTTTTTATAAAATTGAGTACGGTTCAGCAAAAACTAAGTCCTAATGGCAAAGTTCCGGGGACTGAAACGGCTCCCCATACTGGCGATACCAAGCTTGAAGGGCTAACTGATGAATCTCTCGCCATGAGCAATGATTGAATCGGGCGACCCTAGCACAATCTTCGTATTCCGGTTGTACGTTAGTAATTCTTTTTTCAGGAGAGCTATTGCTCCAAGCCACTTTGACTCGTATTTCTCCATACTTCGTCTGCACCTGTTGGATTTCTCTGGATAAAATTGTTCGTTGTTGGGTGAGGCGTCGGATTCCCAAGGTTGTGGTTTCGTGGAATAAGACCGCTTCACAAGCCTCGATATCTTGAGGATGGCAAATGACTGTGAGCAAAATCCCAGGACGAGATTTTTTCATGCCAATGGCCTGAGTAAAAACATCCACAGCACCCGCCTTAAATAGCGTCTCAAATACATAACCAATGGCTTGAGGGCTAAGGTCATCAATTTGAGTTTCTAACACTGAGATAGTTTCTAAGTTAGAAGCTTGAATGTTTTTGGGGATTGAAAGTTGCTGGTTTTGTGGAGTTGAAATTTGATGATTCTGAGATTCAGCTTTCAACGTTCCAACTGTTAATGCTTGTGATGATTCCCCAATCCACAGGCGCAAAATATTGGGAATCGGTAACTGGATGGAACCCGCACCAAGGCCAACTTTTTGGATGGTCATTGCAGGCACAGAACCAAAGCCAGTGGCGAGGGTAACGGTAAGGGCGGCTCCCGTTGGCGTTACCAACTCGCGATTGATACCATTACTGTAAACAGGCACCTGACCGGATTCCCACAACTTCAGTACGGCGGGTACCGGCACGGGTAAGCGACCATGAGCGGCCTGAACTGTACCGCCTCCAGTGGGGAGAGCCGAACAGTAAAGTTGGTCAATTCCTAACCAATCTAACCCCAAGCAGCTACCCACAATGTCTACAATGGCATCAGTGGCTCCCACTTCATGGAAGTGGATTTGATCGGGTGCAATGCCATGTACCGCGCCTTCGGCCTCTGCTAGGTTGCGGAAGACAGCCAGACTCCATTCTGAGACTCGTGGCGGTAACTGGGCCGCTAAGATTAATTGCTCAATTTCCGGCAGATGCCGTGTTGGGGCATACTGAGGGGGGTAATGAAGATGAGGAAGGTGAGGCTCTAATCCTGAGGTGCAACTTGAGCCATGGTTATGCCCATGTTCGTGTTCATGGGGGTGCTGGTGTTCCTGATCAGGGTCGTGATGATTGTCTACTGACGTTAGCAAATCTACATGAACTTTTGTTGCTAACTGTCCATTGCGGTGAACCCTTTCTGCTCGTAACCGATACTCCGATTCAATCCCCAGACCTTTGAGCTTTTCCGTCAAATATTCCAACGGCACACCTGCTGCCACAACAGCTCCTAGGCACATATCGCCAGAAATTCCAGTCGGACAATCTAGGTACGCTAGTTTGCTCATAGAGTTTTGCTTATGGAATGGTCAATTAGCTCGTCATTCATGAATCGTAACTTTTATTCATGTCTCGTAACTTTTATGATTTGACGGTTGAGAGAAAAATTTTTAATGGCTACTATCTATACTGTCCATCCGGAAAATCCCCAAATACGACGAATAGAGGAAATTAAGGAGGCTCTGCAAAATGGTGCTGTGATGCTGTACCCCACGGACACCGTTTATGCGATTGGTTGCGACCTGAATGTCAAGTCAGCAGTAGAACGTGTGAGGCGTCTGAAGCAATTATCTAATGATAAGCCCCTGACGTTTCTGTGTTCTTCTCTCTCAGATATTGCCCAGTATGCCTGGGTAAGTGACTCATCTTACCGTATTATGAAAAGTCTAATTCCTGGGCCCTATACTTTCTTGCTCCCGGCAACGAAGTTAGTGCCCCGGTTGGTGATGAATCCCAAACGAAGAACCAGCGGTATCCGTGTCCCTGATCATCCAGTCTGCCAAGCACTACTGAGGGCGTTAGGAAATCCGATTATTTCCACCTCGGCGCATCTAGCGGATGAGAATGGCAAAACCCCAGCCGTCAATTTGGAACAAGCAAGACTATTCGACGAGTTTGATACTTTGGTGGATATCATCGTAGATGATGGCAACAAGCCAGGGTTTCAAGTGTCTACCATTGTGGACATGATCGGTGAGGAACCCGTCATCGTGCGGAAAGGTCTGGGATGGGAAGCTGCAACAAGTTGGGCATCTCTGGTTAGCTAATCGAGGGTGTAAGGGCACTGAATTCACAATTTGAGATTTTGGATTTTGGAGGATGAAGAACCGGATGCGGCGACAAGCGCGTCGATTCTTCTGATTAGAACTGGCGCAAACCCTAAAACGGGTCAATCTTTAAGCCCCGTCCACGGTTGAAAGCAGTACTCTCTGGAATCCAAAACCTAAAATTGGTCACTCTGAGTGCCCGAAACAAAGTCAGAAGTTCTCGTTTTCACACTCTTCCTCTGTTCGCCGAAACGTAGACTTCAATCGGGGGGTAGGGGATTACGAAGGCGAAGAACTCAATTGATCCACTTGTTGAGGTGTCACTGGGACAAACAGCTAGGGGTTTTCGGATGAAATCGGTTCAATGCATTGACATCAAAAGGTTACAGCGTTTTCCATGTCATTCAGCCACGCTCTTAGTAGCAGGCAAAATATAGTGCTGTGGGAGTTCTGGCACTAATACACAATTCGAGTTCAGGGTAGCAGCCTACATTCAAAGTGTGAAGAGCCACACAAAGGGAGCATCGCAGCAACCACCTCGCCAAACCCTCCCTCTGTTGAGTCTCGCCGCAGTTCATCAATTAAAGTCTCTAGGGGCAATACCATGAACGTCAAAACAGCTAATTCTATCCATCAATCTTCCCAAAGCCACTTCCACGCTCCGGAAATTCTCCAAGGAACTGAATCTCAAGCTCTCCAGGAGATGTTACTGGAGGAAATGCGCTCAAGCCTCAAGAGCCGTGATTTGGTATCGCACACTGGATTAGACTCTCGCCGCACTCACTCCGTGGTCAACCGGATTGTGCAAGAGGTGGAACGGATTTGCCGCAAGAGCGATCGCATTCAATCTTCCGGTGAAATCCGTTCCTGGCAGCTGACACTGGCACGTCATCGGCTACAGAAGTGTCTATCATACTACAAACTCGGTTCAAAGCAAGGTCGTGTCGAATTACATAGCCACTTGAGTGTGATGATTTATCGCCATGTCGCATCCTCTCAAGCCCAGCTCAGTTTTTCCGCTCGGTACACCTTAATTGAGGACTTCTTGCAAGACTTTTATGCAGAGTCCCTCAAAGCTTTCCGGCGGGAAAATGAGGTAGAGGCTGACTACACCCCTCGCACCCAGATGGAACTTGCCGAGTACATGGCGTTTACCGAACAGTACGCCAAGCGGCGCATCCAATTGCCTAACCGCAATAACCAGCAACTGATTGTACTCAGAGCGCAGAGTTTTGCTAAACGGCAACCGAGCGAAACGCCCCTGGATATCGAACAGGCGGTGGAGTTTGCCAAGGGAGAGGAAGCACAGGAGCACAGCCGCTCTCCTGCCATGCAGCAGGTCAGATTGCGCCTCGTGTCTGAAACCGTTGACCCCAGTGAAGCCGTATTGCGCGATCGCGTTGTTGCCGAACTGGTGCAATATCTCGAAGCTCAGGGTCACTCCGACTGTGCGGATTACTTAGTCTTAAAATTGCAAGACTTGGCAGCACCAGATATCGACGAAATTCTGGGTTTAACGCCCAGAGAGCGGGACTACCTGCAACAGCGATTTAAGTACCATGTCGAGAAATTCTCTCGCTCCTCCCATTGGAAGCTGGTACACCAATGGTTAGGGGCAGACCTTGACCAAAAGCTGGGCATGTCCTCTGAGCGTTGGGACGCTTTTGTCGGGCAACTCGACGAGCAACAGCAGCAGTTGTTGTCACTCAAACAGGGGCAAAAAACCGATAAAGAGATTGCCAAAGTTCTAGGTTGTACACCCAAGCAGGTACAAAAACGTTGGACAGCTTTGCTGGAAGTCGCTTGGAAGACTCGGAATTCATCTGGTAAGAGTGAGGAATAACGAGTGAGCAAGAATCAGTTCCTGGTTAAGAGTTGACGCTGATCAATTAAAGGGGTTAGACTTTCAGCTCTTAACTCTTGCTTACTCTGGTATCCAGTGAAACGAAAAGCATTACCTTCATAACAGAATTTCTGCTCAAGCCACTTCCACAATTATTAAGTCTCAGTCATTTAAAGCTTCAAGCCCTAACTTAGAGAGCCTTTGGCAATATCTATGGCAGTAAAAAAATGACGATTTGGCAACACATCTAGGGTTTCTACTGCTCATCAACGCCGAAAGTCAATTATGACTAAGTTTTGCTAAGGTTAGGTTAACAATTAAAAATATTTATCGCTTACCTGATCTAGGCTGACAATCTCTCTCGATTGAAGGTAGTATCTCGTCAATTATTCAATCTATCCAACAACCAGCAGGCAGTTATGGTGGTCAACATTGATCAAGCTTTAGCTTCACCCCAACTAACAGGACAAGATGTACCAGCGCTCAGGCAAGTCTGGGAAACCATTGGGCCAGATAGTTGTCCTTGTTCCTACAACTTTCACATGCACACTATCTATTCCGATGGTCAACTCAAGCCAGAAGATTTGATCAAGCAGGCGATCGCTATTGGTATCAAAGGACTGGCAATTACCGACCACCACACGATTGGGGGCTACCTCGTCGCTCAAGGCTGGCTGGAATACTTGCATAAACAATCCCCTCCTGTCACACCCTATCCTTACCTTTGGACGGGTGTTGAAATTACAGCGAGCCTACTCGGCACTGATGTTCATATCCTCGGCTATGCCTTCGATCCCAAACATCCCGCTATAGAGTCTTATCTCCAAGGCGAAGCACCTCGACATCGCGAAGCTCAGGCGGCAGTGGTGATTGCTGCAATTCAGCAGGCTGGCGGTTTAGCTGTTTTGGCTCATCCAGCACGCTACCGACGCCCAGCGACAGAGTTAATTTCCGCCGTAGTGCATTTAGGCATAGATGGCGTCGAAACATATTACGCCTACGCCAACCCAAACCCCTGGCAAACCAGCCCCATGCAAACGCAGCAAGTAAAACAGTTGAGTGAGGCTTACAATCTGCTGAATACTTGCGGTACGGATACTCACGGAATGAATTTACTGCGGCGACTTTGACCGAAATGACTGAGATTCAAGCTCCGTAACTATTGCTTTGCTGCCCATCCGAGAACGGCTTTGATTTTTGATGTACTGCTTCAACTCTCAAAAATCAAAGGTTAAATACAATTACTCAAACCTATTTGAAACAACTAACTGAGCGAGAGTCGCTTCCATGACGGCAGTGGTTTGACCCGAAACAGTAAAAACCAATGCCTCAAGATAGACTCGCTGTGCTGCATGATATCGGTAATTCGCTGCACCGCTAGAAACCGTAACCGCCGCACTCGCACAGCGTTGCGCTAGATTAATCGCCCATGCTCGCAGTTGCAGGCGCTCTTCCCACGTCTGGGAATCGGGTGGTAACGTCTGCATCATTGCAGACTGACAGCGGGTAAGTTCTGCATCGAGAGCATCAAACGCTTGCTTGATCAAGGGAAGTTGTTTCGTCTGGTAAGCCGCTTCAACAATATCAAGTCCTGCTCTGGCACAGCCCAAGGAATAAAAACCGTGATGCAGAACATTCTTTTGATCGTTCTCGTGAATGGCTCCTATAGGTTTGATAAAGATGACACGCTCTTGGGGTAAAAACCAATGGGTGAGTGTTGCCGTAACGGTATTGGTTGAGGACATGGCTCCCAATTGCATGGGTTCGCTAAACGCAATCGCACCCCCCGTTTCTTGGACTGTGTCCACAAAGGGCACAACCCCATAAATCGCCCGACCATCCGGAAGGGCTGCACCTACAATAAAATCTTGAAAGAAGCCAAAACCGGTCACCCAAGGCACCTTTCCTGCAAGCTGATACCCGCCTTCTACAACCACGGCTTTCATGATTGGCTCACCTGAACGTCGGAGGTGGGAAAAGCCAATCCCAACTAATATCTCACCCTTGCTCATATAGGGTAGATATTGCTGTTTTAACGCTTCATTTTCGCTGTTAGTGAAGAATCCTGCTGCACTTTGGTGTTGAGTTTGGAGAAAATTTAAAGCGCCCGAATAGCGAGGAACGAGTTGTTGGAAGTGGCGATAGGTGATTTCACTCACTTGTGCACCGCCCCAAACTTTGGGAACCCGTAGCGCGAGTAAGGAGCGATCGCCCATTCCCCGAAGTGCCTCTTTCAACACCTGTGGATTGTCATCAATCTCTGACGCCACGGGTGCAACAGACTCCCGAAGATAAGTCTCAGCAAGATTTAATAACGCTTGCTGATCTTCCTGTTCAATCTGATGAGCAACACCCTGATTCACGGTTGTCGATGACATCTGAGATACCGTTTTGATCTAATCCCTATATCTGAGAACACGACATTGTCGTACCTTCTCCGCCTCTATTGTTTTGTTTATGAAGACTCAGTCCACAACAACCGCAGGCGTTTCTCAAAGCCACCCCGTTCCGTTCGTTTGCGTGTTTGTTCCTTAATCAAGGATTTACGCTCAATCCCATACACTCTTAAAAGTGCATCAATCACTTCTTGTAAATCTGCTAACTCACTAACTAAATTTTCCGAACTCGCCGCTACTGCTTCTTGGGCTTCTTCCAGCAGCTTTTCTCGCAGTGCTTGACTAAACTCCACCTCAGACATCAATACCACTTCGCAGTGGTTCCCTGCTTGGCGAATAATTTCTGGAATGCCGTCTCGCACAAGCTTATTGTGTTCTTGGCGCATGAAGAAACTAGCTCAAAACTGATAAGGACTAGGTAACAGGTGCGGCAAAAGAGTAGGCCAGAAGGATGAAAGCAACACCCACAACGGCACAAATCACAAGAGGAAGTAACTGGGAGAACAGACGGCTGTGAAAAATTCCAAGCATGTGTAAATCTCAAAGACGAAGTACTGAGTATAAGTTCATGTTGTTCTTAAACACGGCTCATAACCTCTCTCTTTTGTCCCAAATCCGGCGGGAGTTGCCTGTTTCCATAGACTGGGTATATTTACGCATTCACTATAAGTCTAAATCTTTCATGCCTATTTAGGATAGTCTTTGCGCGAATTATTTTAGGCGATCGCTGAGCCAGTCTCGTAAGTTCCAATGATCATCGCTCATGAGTATGGAGGCCAGTTGGGTGGTCTACTGATGATTTTCCCTGTAGGTGCAGGTGAACCATCAAATAATCTGTCACTCGCTACTCTTGAGATTCTATTCATTTTTTTGCTCAGGCATTATGAATTTTTATTTCACTCAATTGATTACTTTTTTTAATGCATCTCCGATCGGGGATTGATTATATTGTCAGTACAGTGTACTTTAATGCGAAAAAAATATTTAAAGTTACGTCTTTATGGCTATCTTCTCAGACGGGTGAACTCAAAACTATGCTTAACATATCAGTCATTTTACCGATTTACAATGAAGCAGACTGCATCAATACAACTTTTGAGTCCGTTTTAAGATACTCTAAAAGTCACCCCTTTTATCAGTTTATTTTTGTAAATGATGGTTCTACAGATGATACCCAAAATATTTTAGAGGAAAACATATCTGAAAAAGCAAAAAATCATCATATATCTTTAATTTCTTATGAGCAAAATCAAGGTAAAGGATATGCCATAAAAAAAGGAGTGGAATCGAGTGTTGGAAATTATGTCTGCTTTATAGATAGTGATTTAGCTTATTCTTTATCTCATTTAGATTTATTGGTTAATCAATTAGAATTATTTGATGTTGTGATTGGTTGTAGAAGCCTGAACAATGAGAATTTGAAACGAGTCAAACCCATAAGATTTTTGGCAGGTAAGTTATTTAATTTAATGACTCAAAGCATACTATCACTCAAATTTAGTGATGTTCAGGCTGGCTTAAAAGGGTTTAGAAGAGATGTGGCACAGGCTTTATTCGAGAAACAAACTATAAAAAGATTTTGCTTTGATGTTGAGTTAATTTACTTAGCTCAAAAGATTGGATATACCATTGGTGAGATTCCGGCGCTTGTTTCTGTTGCTCATTTAAACAAAATATCAAAAGTGAATCTAATTAGAGATTCCGGTAGAATGCTCCAGAGCCTCATTAAAATTAAAATGAATGATATTTTGGGTTTATATGACAAAGCCTATATTGTTGAGTTTTGATATCGAAGAATTTGATATTCCGGAAGAATATGGAGAAAAAGTTGATGAGAAGAAGCAGTTTGATGTTTCTTTGCAAGGATTAAAAGCTGTGCTGTCGTTGATTGATGCCTTAGAGATAAAAGCGACGTTCTTTGTGACAGCGAATTTTGCAATTCATCATGAAGCGATAATACGAGAAATTTCCCAAAAACATGAAATTGCTTCTCATGGATTCTACCATTCGTCCTTCAGCTTGGAAGATTTAGAAAAATCTCGAAGAACTTTAGAACAAATTACGAATAGTCGTGTTACAGGATTTAGAATGCCTCGGCTGATGGAGATTGATGAGCAAGCCCTGCACACAGCAGGTTATCAATATAACTCGTCTATGAATCCCACCTATATTCCAGGAAGATATAATAATTTTTTCAAACAGAGGACAGCTTATTACTCCCATGAGATATGGAATATTCCAGTTTCTGTAACCCCCAAGATTCGATTTCCGCTGTTTTGGTTGAGCTTTAAAAACTTCCCTTTATTATGGATGCAAATTGCTACTCAGAGAACTCTTCAGCATGATTCTTACCTGTGTATCTATTTTCATCCATGGGAGTTTACGGATATTCAGGATTTTCACCTCCCCAATTTTATTAAAAGACGCTCTGGTCAGGGCATGATTGACCGACTAAGAAAGTATTTGAGCTGGCTCCAAAAACAGGGAAAATTTATGACTTTTTCAGATTTTATTCATTCGCGAAATTATAGATAGTTGATAGTTATTTATGTAGATAGACAGGTTTGTCTTTAATTTTGCCTGCCAGCGGCCTAACTTTTGCTATTATTTCCATTAACGCTTTATACTCAGGAACCCTGCTGTTGGTTAAGTAGCCGGCTGCTTGGATGGTGTTTTGAGAGGCAGAGGCTAGCGTCTTACGAATTCGCTCTTGTTGGTAGAGTTCTACCATCGGTCCGACAATAATCGCACCCGGAGGAACCGAACTGGAATGAATCACTCGATAATTCGTCTGCTTGAAGTTTTGGCGGTAACGTTCCAAATCAGCTAAAGATAAAGCCCCTGCGGCTACCTCTTTCTTATCAATCCATTCCAGAATGGTTTTGGGTGTGGGAGCAATCCGTACCCCGGCTAAAGTGAGACCATAGAGATTGTAGAGGGGTAAAGAATAGCCCGTAGCCGAACCCGGTTGACCTAATGCCATCGTTTGGTTCTTAAGGTCTGTTAATTTTTTAAAAGGGCTTTCCTCGCGTACCACAATTAGCGATCGCATCTTTTCCACTCCTTCTAGAGGAAAAAGTGGCGAATACTGTTCCTCAAAAATCGCGATGGCGGCTAAACCGGGAGGCGCGAAGACTAACGACCAATTTTTTCGTTTAATTTGTTCAAGTGCCTTGATTTCGTTGTACGCCGGTTCCAACTCTATAATCGTCTTGAGTTGAGCTTGTAAGTAGTCAACAAGCGGTGAGTATTGCTCAATGGAGCGATCATCTTCACCGTAACTCACTACCCCCATGCTTAATTTCCCTAGTTTAGACGTTTCTGCTGTTTTACAAGCTGTCAGGAGGAGTACTATCTGCCACAGGAAGAGACGGCGTGAAAACATAGTTAAAGAATCAGGAAATTTAACTCTTAAGCTTTTACTGTATAACAGAGTCATCAGGTAGTTATTTTACTATTGTTTAGGTAAAATATTTGTTCCAAAAAATCTCCAGTTTTCGCTATAAGGAGGCTTCCGATGTTCAAAAACCTCAAGTTAGGGACTAAACTCAATTTACTCTTGCTACTCATTTTCTTAGGTGTGGTTGGCATCAGTGGTTTAGCGTTGTCTAAAATTTTAGGGGATAATGCGAAAGAAAAAGTGGCTTCACAGGCTTTTCTCTTGCTCGAAACCATGAGTTCTGTCCGTGACTATACAGCGGATCAAATTAATCCTGAATTAGCGCCTCGCTTAGAAAAAGAAGATTGGTTTTTACCACAAACGGTACCCGCCTATTCAGCCCGTGAAGTTTTTGAAAAGTTGCGTAAACGTGAGCAATACAGTAACTTTTTCTATAAAGAAGCGACTTTAAATCCGACGAACCCAAGAGATAAAGCTGACCCTTTTGAAACCACTGTCGTTGAGAAATTTCGCAAGCAATCAGAACTGAAAGAAGTAACGGGATTTCGTTCTCTTCCGAGTGGAGAAATCTTTTATGTTGCTCGTCCGCTGGTGATTTCTGAGCAAAGCTGCCTACGTTGCCATAGCACTCCCGAACAGGCTCCTAAAAGTCAAATTGCGACTTACGGTCGTGATAATGGTTTTGGTTGGAAACTTAATGAAATTATTGGAGCCAAAGTGATATCAGTACCCGCTAGTGCTGTTTTTAATGAAGCTCGGCGTTTACAAGTCTTGGTTATTGGCAGCCTCAGTGTTTTCTTTCTGCTAGCCATGATTATTATTAATCTATTTCTCAAATTTGCGGTTACTAACCCCCTGAAGCGGATGGCTCACTTGTCGAAACAAGTCAGTACTGGCGACATGAAGGGAGAATTTGAACACCCAGCTCATGATGAAATTGGTATACTAGCCGCCTCTCTGAATCGGATGAAAGTCAGTTTAGAAATGGCCATGAATATGTTGAATACAGACATACAAGAGTGAGGGGATATGCTCTTGTGAACCACTCGCCCTCACTTTCAGTTTCAGGTGAGTAACCGACGCTGAAATTCTTGGGAATGCTTCGAGTTGGGAATTTTCTTAGCTAACGCTTCTATAAATTGATTGGCGGACATTCCGGGATTTTGAGCCAGTGTGCGCTGACAGATAATTGCAGCCATGGGGCCAATATATTCCGCGAGTTCTTGTTGACAATGACGGATAAAATTAGGATCGAGTGCGGGCGCTGTCGTAGGAATTGATGAGTGACTCGGATTGGCACGCGGCGGGGATACTGGGGGGATTTGGGGTGGTGGGGTGAGGGGTGTCTTTGGGGGAGAGGAGGAAGGTTTGTAGGGTCTCAGTTCTTCGGTCTGCTCTGCCAATGCCTGTATAGGCAGCGTCTGTTGGAAGTAAATCTGAGGTACAGGCTTTGGCAAAGAATTTTGGGGTATATAGGTATCACTGCTAATCTGTTCGAGTTGTTGCAAAATGTCGGCGGCTGTTTGAGGACGCTGATGGGGAAAACGTGCCATCATGTGATCCAACAGGTCTGCCAGTTGGGGAGAAGCCAAGGGAGCCGCTTCACGCCAGCGCAGCTCGTCGGCATAGGAGTCATACAGTTTACTAGGGTCTTTGCTACTGAGCAGATAAATAAATGTGCGTGCCAAAGCAAAGAAATCGGATTGGGGTACTGCTTGACCATTGAATTGCTCTGGAGGTGTATAACCGGCAGAAATCACCCCCGTCACCTCACCCGTGGCTTGTTTCGTGACATAGGTCTCCGTCACTTCCCGTGCCGTACCAAAATCAATTAATACAAGGTGTCCATCGGATCGGAGCATAATGTTGGATGGCTTGATATCCCGATGGAAAAAGTTTTGGCTGTGTACCTCCTGTAAGATTGTGACCAGTTGGATCAGCCATTGACGGGCTAATTTATGATCAATCGGACTGCCCCGCTGTCGGATATATTGCTCTAAATTCAACCCCTCAATCTTTTCCATGACCAGACAGTGCAATGGCTCTGGTCTGTTTCGAGGCAAGAAGACGAAGTAGGCATTGGGTTCTACTTTGGGAATGCCATGATGATTGAGTCGCGCTAAGACTTGAGCTTCTCGTTGGAAGAGTTCGACATACTTGGGATGATTATTACTCAGGACTTTCAAGACTTGAAGAGGGCCAGAGCGATCGCTCACTTCATAGGTTTTCCCGAAGCCGCCACTTCCTAGCTGGCGCGTCACCCGATAGCGACCTTCCAACAATAATTCAGAGCTACAACTCTGACAGAACAGTTGGGTGTCGCGATTGTCGGTATTTGAGCAGCTAGGATTAATGCAAAGGCTCATCCGGGTTAGCGAGTAGTGAACTGGGGGATTTGGCTGTCTTCTTCTATGGCTTTGCCTCTCCAACTCTTTGTACTAAGAGCAAGCGCTGGTTCGGGATAAGCACAATCTCTTTCCCTAAACCTGGGGAAAGGAAAAACTCACGTCTTCCAATCCTATGGTAGTGGATTGTCATCAGGGAGTTGATCGGTCTAGATTAGAATGTTTTGACTTCCTAAACATTCCACTGGACACGATAGAGCTGAAGCGGATGGTCTTTGCCCTTGACCCATACAGGGGGCATTTTTTCAATCGCTACATTGGGGTCATTGAGCTGATCTAGGGTGGTTTGGGAAATCATAATCTCCCCTTCCTGCGCCGCGCTACAGATGCGGCTGGTGACATTGGTGGTATCGCCAATGGTGGCGTATTGAATTAAATTCTGGGAACCGATATTTCCGGCTGCGACTTTGCCGGTATTGAGTCCAATATGGATTTGAATATCGATCCCGTGTCGCTGTCGCCATTGCTCGCGCAGGCGCAAAACCGCTCTTTGCATGGCGATCGCCGCATGAACCGCACGCCGTGCATCATCCGGTTGTCGATAGGGAGCGCCCCAAACAGCCAGTAGAGCATCGCCAATATATTTCTCCAAGGTGCCTTCGTATTGAAATACAATGTCCTCGACCATCACCTCGAAGTATTCATTGAGCATTTCAATAATTTGGCGCGGCTCCATGGTGGAGGACATGGCTGTAAAGCCGCTGATGTCTGCAAACAGCGCGGTTACCTCCGTATCCACAATCTCCAAGTTCCCTTCTTCCTTGAGCTTTTTACTTACCGCTTGAGGGAAGAAACGCTCTAGTTTTGTCCGCACGATCGCTTCTGATTGCATCTTCTTGTTGAGTTCTGTATTTTCAATCGCGATCGCCGCTTGGTTCGCCAGCGCTGTCAGGAACTCCAAATCTTCCTGGGAATAAATATCCGCCATGGAAAGATTGTCCGTATAGAGTACCCCAATCACCGTATCTCGCGGTTTCAAGGGGACACACATCGAGGCTTGGATAGCTTGGTTGAGTACCGACAACGACTCACTAAACCGCTGATCTTGACGGGCATCCGAAATTAAAACCGAATCCCCATTTTGCTGAACAAAATTGGTAATTGTTGTGCTATAAAACTGGTCATCCGTTGGCACTCCAATTCGGAACTTAACCGCTTTTTGCTCAAGCTGTCCGGTTTCCTCATTCACCAGTAAAATCACAGCTCGGTCAACATTCATAATCTCGAATAATAAGTCGAGAATTTTCTCAAACAGCCTTTCATTCTCTTCCGGAGAAGAAAGTTGTTTGCTCACTTCCAATAAAATTTTCAGCTTGTCTACTGCCCGTTGAGTAACATCTTCTTGTCGTAACTTGAGGACTGAGCGCTGATAGTTTGAACTCTCTTGCTGGAGTAATTCCTGCATTTCTACACGAGTTTGCTCCGGTGAAAACCGTCTCAAAATCGATAGGTTTGCGGTTTCATCCTTTAAGGGAATTGGTGCCTGATGCTGCTCAATGGAATGGACAAATTTAAACAATACACTCCCACAGCGAACTAAATCTCCATGCCTGAGTTGACATTGGTCAATTTCCCGCTCATTCACATACGTTTTATTCAAGCTGCCCAAATCCTTCATCATCACACCCTGATCATTAATGATGAGCTGAGCATGGTGACGGGAAAGACTTTTATGAAGCAAGATGATGGTGTTACTGATCTCACGCCCGATCGTGTTTAAACCAAACTGTAATTCATGAACTTTTTGGTCAGGATTCTCTGGATTTTGGATTAAGTACGGCACGCTCTCATCTCCCTCAGCGCTCATCAGTGGTCAATGCTTAGTCGTTAGTGGCAAAAACAACTGATCTTAACTTCCAAGCATATAGTTTTTTCCGGCTCTTCCTCCCTGAATCAGGGAAGATGGGTTACTCTTTATTGAACCTTTGTCTGACTTCTTCAGTCTAAAGGAATCAGAAAACCAACTGGTGAGGAAGAACCACAGGTGTCAGTAATACCTGCCGGGGCGTCAAGCAATGACCCTACTGCTCAAGAAGCTGAAACCGACATCGACTTGGTGCTACAGTGCCAACAGGGAAACCAACAAAGTTTCCGCCAACTGTATCGGCGCTATTGTGCGCGAGTGCGGTCAACCCTCTACCAACTCTGTGGTGGTGAGGCTCTCGATGATTTAGTCCAAGAGGTTTTCCTCCGCGCCTGGAAAGGCTTACCCCAGCTACGGCAGGCGTCCCAATTTTCGACCTGGCTTTATCGGATCTGCTGGAATGTGGCATCTGATCAACGGCGGCAATTTGCTCAAGAGCGTTCTTTTAACTCCAAACTCAAAACTGCTCGAGATGTCTTGTCTCCTAGCGACTCGAAACACTCTCAATCGCCTGACTTGATGGAACTGCACTATCAAGACATCATACAGAGGGGACTGCAACAGTTGAGTTTTGAGCATCGTGCTGTACTGGTGTTGCATGACTTAGAGGATTTGCCACAAAAGGAGGTGGCGCAAATTTTGGGCATCGCTGTGGGAACCGTGAAGTCTCGTCTTTTTCATGCCCGAACATCCCTGAGGAAATATATCCAGCAACAAGGAGAGATTCTATGACCCCGTTGCCGCCCGAAGATCGAGAATGGCAAGAGTTTCTGCATAAACATCGTCCCATACCCCCACCTGCCCAATTTGACTTGGAAGATCAACTGATGAAGGCGGTGGAAAAGTCTCCCCAGCCCAGTATTAATCAGCGGCTTCTGCCTTGTCCGCCAGCGCTAATTGCCGGTTTACTGATGCTGTTAAGTAGTTATCGCCTGTTGATTGCCGCACCAGAGTCGTCTCGCGCCAATGTGGAAACATTCTTACAAGACAACTGGAATGAGGTGGTGGGCGATACATCCCCCCAGTTACAGAGTCACGATATTGTACAGGTCGATTGGCGGTTAGAGACGAATGGGGCACGGTGAACGTTCTAGAGATAGAACACCAGGAAGCATGAAACTCTACACTTCATCCTTCACACGGCGCTAACGCACTGCTTCGCTAACATACTTCATAGTTGATACGTCATTAACATGTGGTTACATCGTGTATCTGTGTCGTCCGTGCTGCTGCTTGCGCTGGGAAGTGCGATCGCCTTGAGCAAACCCAACACCCCATTCCCTCATCTCGTCGGACAAAACTTAGGAGGAAAAAAGGGTGGGGGGCAGGGCGAGTTCAAATTGATGGAACAACTCAACCTGACTTCGGTGCAAAAGCAAAAGCTAAAAGCAATTTACTCCCAGTACAAAGATCGAATATCCCAACACAAACAGGCTGTACGTCAATCGACCCAAGAATTGCGTCAACTCATGGTCAGTACGGCTTCAACTGACGAAGTTCGGGCTAAATATCAGCAAGTGGAATTGGTGCGCCACCAGCTAGAAGCCGCCAGCTTTGAAAGTATGCTCGCCATGCGAGAGGTGTTAACGCCCACTCAACGCAGCCAGTTTGCTCAACTGATGGAACAACAAGGGAAATTAGCCGACAATCGGATGGTTCCGCCCAGAGGGTATTAAGGAATGAAGTTCGTCTACCTTCACGGTTTTGCTTCAACGCCTGAGTCAGCAAAAGCCTTGTATCTGCGCGAAGCCTTCGCGGCCTGTAAGATTTCCTTGGAAGTGCCTGACCTCAACCAAGGTGACTTTTCCCACTTGACCATCGCCCGCCAGATCACTCAAGTTGAGTCTCTCTTTCCCTGTGATGGGACACCTGTGACGTTAATCGGGTCTAGTTTGGGGGGTCTAACATCCGCTTGGTTAGCCGAAAAGCACTCCCAAGTTCAGCGACTTGTTTTACTGGCTCCAGCCTTTGGATTTCTCGATCATTGGTTGCCGCAACTGACAGAAGAACAGCTTTTTCAGTGGCAGACATCGGGATATTTGCCGATTTATCACTACGGAGAACAGCGATCGCTTCCCCTCCATTACCGGTTTGTCGAAAACGCCAGCCAGTACCCAGAAACGCAACTTTCGCGATCGGTACCCACCCTGATTTTGCATGGGCGGCAGGATGAGGTGATACCCTTAGCGGCAAGTCAAGCTTATGCTAATGTGCGTCCTTGGGTACAACTGAGGGAACTAGACAGCGACCACGGATTATGGAATGTCATGCCGCAAGTTTGGCAGGCTATTCAGGTTTTTTGTCAACCTTCCAATCGAGATTGAAGGATTAGTGAGTGATAGAACCTGCACCTGAAGCAATCAAACGCCGAAATAAAGTTTCTGTCCAACCGGTTTCTTGTAAAACAGCCGCCGCCGTTACTTCTACATAAGCTTGCTCAATAAAGGCTAAGTCGATCATACAAATCCGACCCAAAGCATCTCGCAGAACTTCATCCTTGCCATCCCTTTTGATGGATGATCCGACCTCATGAACCACATTAGCCATCGCTGGGACAACGTGTTGAGGAAGAATACCCACTTGTACATGGACTAAACCAATTCGCCAACGACGATCCGCGTATGCCTCCCCCCAATTATCCATACCTGTAAACATTTCGTGAAACCATTGAATAAAAGTTTCATGAAGACGATGGAGACGCCCTTCTTTGGCGTGCAGAATACTATTCATTTCTGGATCATCGTTTAAGTAAGCATAGAAATGCTCTGCCATTTTTGGCGCAATTTCTCTCCCCCAATTGGCTTCGGATTGGAGAAGATTTTTGTCTTTATCAGTAAAATTAATTCTACTTTGCATCTTTTGCATAAATTCATGAGCATCTAAAGCCATCATTATCTCCTGTGAATATTGTGTAAAGATTAGGTTGCTGAATTTTAAGTTCCAGCGAAATCATTCAATTTATTAAATTTTTCTAGAGTTATCTCTAAAATCCGGATAGTTTTAGGGTTTTTTAAAAAAGCAATAAATTTTGCAAAGATTCGGTTAAATCACCTAATTTATAAGGGAAAATATACGTCACGTCAATCTGGAAATTCAATCATCGAACACTGATGAGCGAGGGAAGAAACACGAGGGGAATGCAGGATTAAATTTAAATTAAGATTTGACAAGATAGCAATGGAATCTACTACCACACACGCGCTGAAAGAATGGGCTGTTGCCGTTGATGCCTTAGAACAAGGCAACATGATCATGCTGCTACGCAAAGGCGGCATCAAGGAAGAGGGGAACTGCTTCATTGTCACTCACAATCAGATTTTGCTCTACCCTACCTATGAGCATCAACAGCCTAACTTGCTGAAACCAGAGTACGCGGATCAAGTCACACCTGTAATGTCAGGTTGGCATCCGGAAACTGTTCGGATTAGTAGTTGGGCTGAAATTACTGATATTTTGCTGGTGAGTGATGAAAAAGCGGTTGTCGCGCTGTTACTCTATCACATTTGGAATGAGCAATTTGTCAGCGAGCGCCTCCGTTGGAAACCCCGTCAGTCCCTGTTTATCCTTTTGTTACGGACTTACCGACTCCCCCAACCCCAATTGATTCCTTATCGTCCAGAATATGGAGGTTGTCGCTCATGGATTGACCTAACTGAAGCGATTAATTTAGAGGGAATTGTGTCTGTTTTGGATGATACAACCTATACCGATCGGGTGACCCAAATCCGTCACGTGCTTACAACATCAGGACATTCCTATGTCACTCAAAATCCTATATTGTCTTGAATATTAAAGTTCCATTTTTTATAGCTTTCTATAAATAGCCATAAAGCTTAAGTTCGGCTTGGGCAATTCTTTCAGCTTCTTCAATTTCTTTAGGATTACGTCTTTTATGGATGCCTATTGACTGGGGATGAGCCTTTTTGATTTGTTTTTGCAGTTGTCGATTCATTTTGGCTCCAAAGTGGCTAGCAATCAGCTCTCCACATTTAAGGCTATCGCTGACTAAATCTTCGTATTTTATGAGTAGTACTCGACCTGTCTGTGCAACCTCAGGCTGAGAAAAAAAGGTGTGACATCGTCCCACCATCTCCTTCCACATCCAAATCGCTCTGACATAGGGGGTGCTGCCCAAAAATTCTTCTTCTCTCCCTTCCTCAACCCACCAAGGAACATAACGCTCATCATATTTACGTCCGATGGGCATTTCGGAGGTATTGAGAGCCATTAACTTTTCATCAGTAAGTACATCATAGGTTCTAATCAGGGAATCGGCACAATCTCGACCATCTCGGTAGAGGTGAAGAATACGACAATCGGGTAGCGCACGATATGTAAATTCTGGGGCAAAGCTGAGAAAAGGTTCTTTATAAATGATGCGTTCAACAACTCGTTTACGTTGCAAAGCTTGAAAAAACTCTTGGCTACTCATATAGCCTTTGAGCCATTTATGCAAGGCGGAAAATCGTGAAGAGGGAATGCCTGAATCAAGATAGTTCTGAAGGGAAGCTTCAAGTTCAAAAGCTAGGACATTATAAATATAGTCTGGTAAGGAATAGTTGACCAGATGAGGAATCGAAACGGGAATCAGGAGACCAGAAATACATTCTGAATTCGCTAAAGCTCTGAGTGCCGTCATTAAAAATGTCGTTCCTGAACGAGGGCATCCCAGAACGATGCAATATTTTACTTTCATGCTTAGTTTAGATTAAAACCGCCAAGTTCAACTTAGCGTTACTTCTCCCAAAAGATAGATTTACTCTTAAAATATAACGGTTTTAAGAAAATCTACCTCAAAATGTTGATTTTTTTTATATAATCAATCCTAAAATTAGAGATTAGTAAAACAATCTGCGGTAACTCAGGCGATATTGAAGATTAGTTTGTCGCATTCCTATCGGTTTAGCCGGAACCCCAGCAACAATGGTGAAGGGGGGAACACTTTTAGTCACAACAGCACCTGCTGCCACAGCGCAGCCTTTCCCTAAGGTGACTCCCGGTAAAATCATGGCGCGTGTGCCAATAAAGACGTAATCTTCAATATTTACTGGACGAAGACGGCCTGTAAAATCACAACTTTGCAAATCATGATCGGCTGTTAAGATACATACTTCTGAGGAAATAGAGACATTTTCTCCAATCGTAATACTGCCTCGATTGTCCAATCGGCAATTTTGATTAATTACACTGTTCTTGCCCAGGTTAAAATTTTTTTTTGAATCAAACCAGGCATCCATGAAAATACTACTATTTGTCCCAATTGTTAAGCCAAGGCAATAACGATAAAAAAATAATCGTATCATGTGGGAAGGAATTCGAGAAACTACACGATTAGTTAAGTATAAAATTCCATCAAAATGAATTCTATTTATAAGATTATTCATTGACAATATCACTAAATTTTGTTAACTGAATTCCAAAATTTATTTTTTTGTTCTCTCAGAATAAATTGCTCTACGCCCAAATTTAAAGCATTTTGTACGATGTCTACTGTTTTTACTCGCTCCTTAATCAAAGCTTCTGCGATACAGTGAGGATCGAGGGAATTTATTAGGATTGCAGCTTGATGTTGCCCTAATAGCTGACTTGCTGCTGCTTTTATAGGACCATGATAGATAATTGGTAGCCCGCTTCCCAAATAAGTAATCATTTTAGTAGAAAGACTATAACGGACAAAAGACTCATACTCTTGCCCAAAAGGAAGCGGGAAATATACCATATCTGCTTGTTCCATATCGCGAATGACTTCCTGTTCTGAAGCAAAAGGTAGCTGAGTAACCGGGAATTGAGCAGCTAATAGTTTTGGACTAATATTGCCACAGCGACAGGTTAAAGTAACATGCCAATCAGGGCGGAGTTTCTGTAATATTTCCAGCGCTTGCAAAAATGCATCGAAGTTGACTTTATAACTAATATGGAATAAACCCATAAAGTAGACTCTGCAACTATTTATTGCTCGAATCAGGGGTTTAGCTGCTACTTGCTCAAGACCATCTGTAACAATAGTGAAGGCTTTTTGCCCATACCTTTGAGCATATTCTTTTCCGAGTTCATCTGAAATAACAAAGCGTCCCTCTGCTCCCTTCCAGACCTCAGCAATTTTGCTCATGCCCTCTTTGAACAATACACTACCTTGGAGAGCATATCTTAAATCATCATGTACACTCAGATAGTAAGGCAACTCTAACTTTTTCGCTACCTGATAGGCATACCAGAAAGTCAAATCATGAGCAATTGCATGAATAGCCGTTGCTTTGAACTGACGGCAGATTCCTGTAAGTCGATATCTAAATATTTCTGCCAGAGGGAAATAAAAGATATTTACCAACTCCTTAAAACGGGTTCTTTCAATCCGTCCGAAATAAGGTCTTATTGGTAAATATAATTCTTGCCCTACAGTTGTTGGTGGTGGGGCTTGAGGTGAGGTACAAATGCTTAGAAAAGTTACAGGGGTATCCTTCAGGAGTGCACGTAAAATACGCGAACCACCACCAGGTGAATTCAGGCCAAAGGGTTGAACAAAGACGATCATGCAGATGTTTTATTCTAGTTGCAGTCAACTCGATATTTTTTGTTTGCAACTCACTTAATTGGCTAGGTAAGGGAGTAGTAATCATTGTCAAGCTGTGGTGGACACAACATCTTCCTTGGATTGCGATCTCACAACTCTCTCATAGGCTACAATTGCGAACAACACTTTTTAATGATTGCTGCTGGCCTAGCTAAGACTGAGGATTGGCATCCCCATGGCTTGCCCTATCGCTTGCTCGCCACACTGTAAACCAAGTTACAATACTTGAGCTTAGATACTAAAACACTAGCAGACTCTCTGCCTTTATCCAACCCTTGTCTGAGTTTAAGATGTCAGACGAGCGCCCGTAAGGAATACCTTCTGGAAATACAGTCAATGAATAGCTTGAGAATTTTACTCATCTCTTCAGTGCTACCACGAAATACCACCGGTGGTGAGTTACTTCTTTACAGACATTTTTTAAACTTTCCCGGATTGAGTCTGGCAATGGCTACCGATGATTGCCAAGGTTTACTAACCGCAGAAATAATCGAGATTAAAGCCAATCGATTATTAAATCGACTTGCAAGAACAAGATTCGCAAAGTGGTTTCACGATGTATTTCAGTGTTTCAATACCTTCCATAACAGCCAAAAAATTCGCACTTATATCAAAAATAATAAACCTGATATCATTCTCACCGTAGCTCACAATGAGTTATGTTGGCTAGCTCAACAGATTTCTCAAGAATTTAATATTCCCCTAGTGACAATTTTTCATGATTGGTGGCCTGATATGGCTTATGTTCATACATTTGCACGAAAATTTTTAACTAATCGATTCAAGAGACTTTATCAGCAAAGCCAGATGGTATTTTGTGTCGATGAAGAAATACAACAAGCATTAGGAACCCATCCTAACGTACATATTTTGTACCCTATTCCCAATCCATCCATAAAAGCAAAATCCCCAACACCGTTGGCGATAGAAGATGCATTCACAGTAATTTATGCAGGAACTCTTTCCGGCATTTACGGCCCTATGATGCAAGACTTGTCTACTTTAGTTCAGGAGTATCCTGAATTTAAGTTAAAGTTATTCGGTCCACCACTAGATTGGCCAGATTTATTGGTAAAGCAGGTTAAAGCGGCTCAAATCTACAGAGGGTTTATGACCAGTGACTTGATAGCGCCTGTGCTTAGGGATGCGAGTGCTCTACTTGTTGCTATGTCTTTCAATCCGCCAGACCAGATGCGGATGCAAACAAGCTTTCCTTCTAAAATTCCAGAATATTGCCAGTTTGGAAAGCCTATTATCATTTGGGGGCCAGACTATAGTTCGGCTGTTCACTGGGGACGCAAACATCAGTCAGCATTAGTGGTAACCTCTCCTGTAGCACAGGACTTAGTAAAAGCGATTAAAGAACTGGCAAGTCAACCGGAGGAACAAATACGTCTGGGGGAAAAGGCTTTAGAAATGGCTCAGGGAATGTTTAATCCTGAAAAAATTCAAAAGCAGTTTGTTAATAGTCTTTATCAGTTTACCTCTTCAAATATTAATTATAAAACGGGTCAATAGATTCAGGAATTTTGAGATGCTACCTAAAATTTTGAATGAAGCCATAGATGGATTGTTATTATCTATTTTCAAAAAGGCTCCTTTTCGCCTCATCAATAGATTCTTATGGTTATTTCATCGAAATCCCACTTTAGGCGATAAGTGGGGTTACTACATCCGAAAATTTCACTACTATGACCCTCTACCTAACTTTTCAGATATTACTCAAGAACAGGTTCTTAAAAGACGAATTCCAAAGGCTATAGATTGGAATTTAGAAGCTCAAATCAACCTGATTAAAAAATTAAGTTTGTACCAATCAGAAATTTTTCATATTAAGGATGACAAAGATTTTAATTTAAAATTTAATTTCTTTAATAATTTCTACTCAGAAGTCGATGCAGCAATCTACTATACGCTCATCAGAGAGATAAAACCGAGGAAAATTATCGAGATTGGGTGTGGATATTCTACTCAAATTGCGGCCTTGGCGATCGCTCAGAATCAACAAGAGGGAAAGACGGGTAAAATCATTTGTATTGAACCTTATCCTGAACCCCAACTCGTTGAAGCCAATCTTGATGTTGAACTACTGATTGAACGAGTGGAAAATATCGATTTGAAAATTTTTGAGCAATTAAGTTCTGGCGATGTTCTTTTTATTGATTCCACCCATACCGTAAAATTTGGCAGTGATGTATGTCGAGAAATTCTGGAAATCTTACCAGCTCTTGCTAGTGGCGTTTGGATTCACTTTCATGATATATTTTTCCCCTACGATTACCCCCCGCAATGGTTAATTGAGAAGCGTTTGGCCTGGAACGAGCAATATATGCTAGAGGCATTTTTGGCCTACAATTCTCACTTTGAAGTTGTGCTAGCCAATCATTGGCTCTCTGTAGATTACCCGCAGGAAGTTGCTAATATTTGGCCCGGAGTTGTTAACTGGGAAAAAGACCCTTATCACCATTGTGCCGGTTTATGGCTCCGTAAAAAATGATAATAGAATTCTGAAATGCCAACTTTCTCGATCATTACTCCCCTACATAACAAAGTGGCCTACATTACCGAAACCATTCAGTCCGTACTATCCCAAACCTATTCGGACTGGGAAATGTTTATCGTAGAAAATGGCTCAACAGATGGTAGCTTCTTAAAAGCTCAAGAAATTCAAGATTCACGCCTTCATTTTTTGGAATCACCAAAACAGGGGCCAGGGGCTGCTCGTAATTACGGGCTAAACTTAGCTCAAGGAGACTGGATTCAGTTTCTAGATGCCGATGATTTGCTAGAACCCAATCATTTAGAGCAACAGTTAATAGCCGCCGAAAAAAATCCAGAGGCTGAGATTATTGCTTGCTCTTGGCAGGAATTTACAGATGATAATCCTACCCAGAAAACACTGAGACAACCAACAGGTTTAAGACAACCGATTCAGGTACTACGGGATTTTGCGATCGCATTTACTCCTTGGGCACCCCATGCTGCTATAATTAAGCGCTCTGTTTTGTCGGCTGATTGCTATTGGCCTGAACAACTTGATCGGTATTTAGCAGAAGATATTGCCTTTTGGTTTAAGTTAGTCAACAAATGTAAAGTTGCCTATGGACACAGTCAAGGAGCTGTCTATCGATTGCACACTCCTCAGTGCCGTAACCAGGTATCTAATCCTGAAAAGTTGTTTGAAGGAGTCAACGCAGCCATTGAATTGAATTGCCAGTACCTACAAGAAAAGAACCGCTCTTACACACCAGCGCAATGTGAACATTTGATGACGGCTTACTCACAAATGTATCTTGTGGCACGAAAAAAAAATTCAGTAATCGTAGAGCAGCAAGCACTATCCATCGCATCTCAATGGTTAAGAGAGTATTTTGGAGTAGTCAAAAAACCTAGATTACCAATGCTAGTTCGTCGTCTGATGGGACTCAAGCTTTTTTTAAATTTAACCAAAACCTAAGACTCGTCTGCAAGCTTTTATGGAGATAGTAAATCGACTTATTTTGCCTCTTGTATACATTCTCTGTGCCGGGAGTCGGGCATTACGACAAGCCCGTATGCGTCTACCTTAATAAATCCTTGTAGAGATAGCGGAGGCAATAAGAAGATCACTTCTTTATAAATAGGCTATCTTGTTGAAGAGGGATACCGTCCCTTGGACTTTTCAGCTCTTCCAAGCTACCTGAGTAGATAAAACCCTGTTTAGATAATAGTTGATAGATATCTGTAAACAAAGCTTGGCCTTCGTATAGCTCACAAAACGAAGTTTCTACAATAACTACCTTGATACGCTCCAATATATTTTTAGCTCCAAAAATAACTTTATCTTCATATCCTTGTACATCTATTTTTAATAAGATATTATCTTTTAAATCTATGAGTTTGAAAATTTCGTCAAGGGTATTAATATCAATAGTTTCTACTTCTTCATTAGCTGAAAATGGAAAAGTTTGTAGATGGAACTCTGAACACTTTAAAATTGAAGAACCTGGTAAAAAATTGTTACGATACATTTGTAACTTACCTTGGCGATCGCCCACAGCTAAGTTGAATAATTTGAAATTTGGTAAATTCAAGTTATGACTTAGTTCTAGAAAATTACTTCTTACAGGTTCAAAACAATAAAAATTAGGATATCCTAGAATTTTACAAAGTTCTAAAGCCCATTCTCCTTGGTGCGCTCCTACATCAATAACCGTGTTAATATTCATCGTTTTAAGCCAGTTAAATTTATCCCCTTTCGTAGGCTCAAATTGATATACAAAATTATTTTTTACACCAAATAATCCAGAACTACGTCGGCTTATTTTTAAGCCTAAAAAAGACAAAAATTCTTTTATGAAATCTTTAATTAGCAATTTCAAAGAACTTAGCTGCATTTTGGGGTAAGTGCTTGGACAATAGACCTCTTGCAAAAGTTATTTTAGCTCTAAGTTTGGGGCAGGCAGGATGCCTACCCCACAATAATTTTGCTCACGGCGTGCGGGATGAGGCGCATTGCCCATCCAATTGTCCAATTATTTTTGCAAGAAGTCTAACGTACCAATCTACCAGATACGGTTACGAGTAGCACTTTGTTGTTGGGACTGAGAACGCTTCACATCCGCTAAAAAGGTTCTGGTTTCCTGCACCAATTGATCCAGCCGTTGGCAATCTGGGCTGAGGGCTACTTGACTTGGACGTCTAGCGAATCGGCGCGGTCCCATGGGTGCAGAAGCATTACCGCAACGACGAGAGACTTCATCCAGTTCTTGAGCAAGGCGTCGAGCCGTACTGAGAATTTCCGGAGACAGCTTGCCATTCATCTTAAAGATGGGTGAGACGCTGTTCCAGATGTTGCCTCCCGTAATATCGGATTGGTTCCCGGCGGCTGGGTTGCCAGCGTTCGCAGGAATGGCGAACAATCCACTGCTCAACAGTGCCGTGAATAGAACCCGACTCATCCATTTTGTTCTAAGCATGATTCTTTCTCCTAATGTGAGTTTTGAGTAATTTAAAACTTGAATGCCAAGCCAGTACCTAAGACAAATCGAGGCCCATCTCCAGCACCCACAATGTCCCGCACCGCAGGCGTAATCACCAAGGGGATGTTTTTAAAGGGCGCGAGTGAAAGCCCAACTCCCAAGTCTTGCCCACTCCACTCCGCGATTAAACTAACCGGTCGAGCAACACGAACCGCAACATTACCAAAAACACCGATTCCACCATCATCCTTGGCTACAGCATCTTCCGTGCGGAACTGTCCGTTACCGACACCCGCCGTAACCGCAACTCGGCTAAAGAGCGAGTTGATGTCGTCTCGCGTCCGGAACACTTTGCTAACCACACCATAAATGGAATTTTCAAAGTCATTACGACCGCCTAGATTAGCAAAGCCATTCCAGCCAGCGGCAACGGCTAAGCCATCACCAATTTGGCGGTGTACTTTGGCATTAAAACCGCCACCCCCAAAGTCTCGACTACCCCCAAAGCTAGCAGTCGTATAAGATAGCTCAACACCAACCGCTTTTTGTGCATCGCCCAACCCAACACCAATCACCGCACCGCCATCACTGACGTTACTGTACCGGGTTCGCTCCTGAAACGTTGCACCGATAAAACCGGTATTGTTATCCGCACCAAACCCAGTAGGAATATAAATACTCAGAGCGGGTGAAGCCTCAAATCCTTGATCAACTTTGACGTTCTCCAAATCCCGCAGCTCATTTTGCAACCCTTCAGCCTGCCGCAAAGTTTCAACCGGAGGACAGAATCTTGTTTGTACAGCCTGTGCGACAACCTTCCCTGTCTGCTGAGAATTGACAGCCTCCTGCGAGGCGGGAGCGTAGGCAAGACAGGAAGATGTTGGTGTGGCCTGTGCCACAATGTCCCTAGTCTGCTCAGGATTGACCGTTCCTGGGAGAGTGGGAATCTCACGATTAGAGAGGGACGTTGCACTCCACTCCAACGTCGGAACTCCCTGTAAATCCCGCGCACTGTTGCTCTGTAAAGCCGCAAGGTTTTTCGCGGCAACAAGTTGCGGGTTACGGCTTGGGGATGGGGAATTGGAGGCAGGGGAGGCAGAAGCCGTGGAGGAAAAATTTTCCTCCCGCTCCAGAAATTGTTGACTTGGCTCAGTCTCCACTCCCCGGATTGATGGCTCATTTTGAACCGATGTCCGCGCCAGTCTCACCTCTGTTCCTGGCGGTGCCATGTTCGCACGAATGGATTCAGAAGCTGCCGTCTTCAGAGTTGGTGCAACGGCTTCTGATTCGCCGAGGCTCGATGGAGTGACAAGAGGTGCTGAAGCTTGAGCAAATTCCGGTGCAAATTCTTGTACGTTTAGGGATTCCGGCGAGGCAACGGCACTCTGGCTAGAAGCCAGCCTCGCTTCTTCTGCTGCCGTGGGAAGCCCATCGCCTGCCTGTTTAATTTGTGATTGTTGAGCAAGGTCTACTACGGGAGCCGCAAAGGCTTGATGGGCAAAATCCTGAGCGGCAAGGGCAGCTAAGGTATAAATGGCAACACTGGAAGCCTGCCTTAGAGGGGAAGCCAACCCATTTTTGGATAGGTTCGGTAAATCTTTCAGCTCTAACTTGACTGGATTCTTATCAGGTCGATGCTCAAAAAGTAAATCTCGGTGAGAACATTGAGTGAAAGTCTCTTTTGACACAAACAGCTCCTAATTAAAGATGCTGTCCACTTTTACAGAAACTCTGTTAATAATCAGGATAAATTAAACTTTATATATTGACAAAGATGCAAAGTTGTGCATAAATTTTCTCTAAAAGAAAAATTTGAGCAGCGCTAAGCTATATCAACGCGAGCAAACCCAAAAAGCGTTGCACATTGCTCTATGGAGTGGCAAACCCAATAAGTCCAGCCTGTTTGAAGAGTACAGGCTCGACTTTAATACCTAAAAGGCGCTCCCAGTCGGCAAGCCCATTAGTCTTATTCCTTTGACCTGCCTTCGATGCTTAAGTTCCCTGATTAAGTCAGCTTTTGGCTCACCGACCACTGTGGAGGCCAGTCTAACTGAGAGGATGAATTACATCGTTATCGGCTAGCATAAGCCGCATTCAACAATTGGGCCAACACAGAGCGAATCGCCCGAAGTTCATCAGGGTTATTGGTGAGTAGAGCAAGCGTACTGCTTTCAATAAACACATTGTAGGAACGAATCACGTTCTGGCACTGAGCGGCCTCAACGTTACCATTGGCGGTCAATCCCACCATGCTAAGCACCAAGTTCCGGGAGAGTTGCACATCAGCTCCGGCATTGACCAAACCGTTCACAAACTGCGTCACTCTGGCATCCACATTGGTCGTGTTATTCAGGATAATAAACAAGGTTTGCTGCACGGTTGGAGCGACTGCCGCTTGAGAAGCATCTGTCGCAACAATCGCTAAGCTTTGCTGCTGTAGCTGCTGATTAATTGAAATAGCGGCACTGTTGACAGAACTTTGAATTCCTGGGTTGGCGAAAGCGATGAGTCTGCGGCGACCACCACCGCCACCACTAAAGTTAAAACCACCCGCCACATCACTCGTTGTGATAATCACACCCGTGATATCGGACTGGTTGCCTGACTGCGCTTGAGCTTGTGGGGTTTGAGCAACAACACCTGAAATCGCTAGGGCAAAACCCAAGCTCAACTGTAAAGGAAGATGTTTAATGTTCATAACTTTACCTTGATAAGGATGACTTAAAACCGGATGCCGTAACCAACACCGAGAATGAACCGGACACCATCTCCAGCATTACCTGTCACATCAGCCGCCGCCGGGGTAATCACGAGGGGCACACCACGAATGGGATAAATCGAGGCTCCCAAATTCAAATCTTGACCCGTCCATTCGGCAATCAGGTTAACGGGTTCAGCCACTTTTAGAGCTACACTACCAAACACATTGGTCCCGCCTTCTCGATTGTTAACCTTCTCTTCTGAACGGAAACGACCCCCACCTAAGCCGAGGGAAACCGTGAGCGCGCTTAAGGGATCAGTGGGGTCTTGAGTTAGGGGAAGGACTTTAGTGACAACCCCGTAAACACTCTTGCCTGCATCGTTATTCCCCCAATCAATCGCATTCTCAACACCAACGGCAACGGCTAAGTCACCGCCCGTCTCATTGGTAAAGGTGCGGTGTACCTTAAAACTCACGCCACCATTTTCCCCAAAACCTTGCCGGAGGGTAGAATAAGAGGTGACCGCGACTTCAGCCGCCACTAGCTTTCTGGCATCCCCTAAACCAAAACCTGCGGTAACGGCACCATCATCAGTATTCGTAAAGCGGGTTCGTTCTTGATAGCCAAAGCCCACAAAAGCATCACGCCATTGAGCGCCAAACCCTGTGGGTGTACTAATACTGGTGCCGCCGCCAAATAGTCGCCGAGTGATGGTCGAAACAGGCGGTTCTGGAAGGCGATACTGTTGTCTCAAAGCCGCCAGATCATTTTGGGGCGGGGGAGAAGGCTGTGTTGCAACGGGGGGTTGGTAGCCAATGATATAGCGTGATGCCATATCCGAAGGATTAACGGGTGGCAGAGTACCCTCTTTCACTAAAGCCTGATAGATAAAGGCCGCTACGTCGGCGCGAGTGGCGTTGATGTTGGGATTTAAGAGAGCAACATTTGGGTAGTTAACCACCAGTTGATTCAATGTTGCCGCCGCCACCTTAGGACGGGCAAAATCAGGAATTTGTGCAGCGTCTTGAAAGCTACTGTTTAAGACGGAGGCGACTTGGGTAGGTGGAGACAGATCCAGTCCAGTCACCAGAGAGACTAACACCTGAACGCGAGGAATATTTTGTTCAGGCAGGAAGATACTGTTGGGGTATCCTTCCAGAAATCCTGTGCGATAAGCCGTTTGAATTGCCTCGAATCCCCAGTAATTGCTAGGGACATCCACAAACTGAGTGCCTGGGCGTTCAGCCGCTCGGGGAAACGCCTTACGAATCATTGCCGCAAACTGAGCGCGGGTTACTGGGTCATCGGGTCGGAATGTTCCATCGGGAAAACCCAGAATCACACCCCGTTCTGCTAGGGTTTCAATAAATGTCTGTGCCCAGTGACCTTGAACATCAGGAAAGGTTCTGTACTGAGCCAGTTGCATGGCGGTTGCTCTTGCCGGTTGTTGTTGCCCTACACTGACGGTGGTGGGCTGGCTCTGGTTGGGCACAGTGCTCCCCTGATCTGGAGCTTGGGGACGAAGAGCCTCGGCTCCCAGCATATTTTTCAGGAGAGATTGACCCAAAGAACCACCAGAAGAAGCCTTAGCTGTCGTTTTAGGAGGAGAGGGCGGTGTGGGATTGGCAACACCCGCCACAGCGGATAGCATAGTACTGCTTAAGATAGAGCTGATTAAGATATGCGCCCAAAGGCGTAGATTTTTGCTGACTTGATAGAAACGACCCGTGCATCTGGCTTTCCTCATCACCATTTCCTACTATGCGTGCAGTTGAGTTAATACCTCAAAGGTACACGAGGTTAGTCTATTTTATGTCATCACTATATCTTCCGGAACTTTCCCCAAAAATAGAGTGACTTGGTGTAAAGAGAGTCAACATTTGATTAATCGAGACGGTTTGAAAGTGAGCCCAAAAAGACCCTTTGAGATGTTTTGTCGAATCGGTATGACAGGTAGTGGTATGAGGAAACGCCTGAATCCACCCATCGCGGGTTTAACCTTGATCACATTGATGGCGACGGCTGTACCCGCTCCTAGCCATGCCCAACTTCCCACCTTACCAGCTCCTAGGGATTCACAAACTTCCCCTTCCCCTAATCCGAACAATGTTCCATTTCCTCCAGCATCTGCGCTTGAGGGTTCCCCAATTCCCTCATTTTCCACGCCTCCCTCATCCCCGGAGGCACCCCCTCCTCCGGCTGGGAGTCGCCCCTCTGGATTTAGTAACTTACCACCGGAAACCCCTTACACCCTCGGCGCTGGCGATCGCGTCAGAGTTGATGTCTTTGATGTTCCTGAATACAGTGGCGAGTTTGCGGTTTTAGTGGATGGTACCCTGAACCTACCGGTGATTGGTGCCGTTACCGTGCGAGGGCGGACACTGCAACAAGCCAGTGAAACCATTTCTCAACTCTATGCTCGCTACGTGAGGCGTCCCCTTGTCACCGTAGGACTCCTAGCTCCCCGCCCCGTCACGATTGCCGTCGCGGGTGAAGTCAATCGTCCGGGAACTTACACCGCAGGTGCTCAAGGTGGCGCTGGTGCTGGTACAGTCGCAGGACAATTTCCCACCGTCACCCAGGCGATTACTCTGGCGGGTGGCATTACTCAAGCGGCTGCTGTAGGGGAGGTCAAACTCCGGCGTCGTAATTCACCCACAACCTACACCATTAACCTCTGGGCTTTATTAAACCAGGGCGACATCTCCCAAGATGTAGCGTTAAGAGATGGAGACACCCTGTTTATCCCCACGGTTACGGATGTCAATCCCACCGACACTCGGACACTGGCGGATGCTAGTTTCGCCAACCGACAAGCTCAACCGATTAATATTGCGATCGTGGGCGAAGTTGCTCGTCCTGGCCCTTATGAAATCACAGGTGGAGGAGCCGGGACGGGCGGTGCTACAGGCGCAGTCACCGGTGCCACGACGGGTGTAGCGGCAGGCGGAGGCACGGCGGGCGGCCCACCAACGATCACCAAGGCGATTCAAGTGGCTGGAGGGATTACCTCCCAGGCGGATGTACGCTCTGTCACTATCCGGCGTCCAACTCGCTCAGGCCAATCCAAAGTCATTGAGGTCAATTTATGGGAGATGTTGCGTACCGGTGACATCTCTCAAGACGTAATCTTACAAAATGGCGACACCATTACAATTCCTACCGCCACGGCGATTGACCCCGCCGAGGCAACCATACTGGCTGGAGCGAGTATTTCTCCCAATACCATTGTGGTGAACGTGGTTGGGGAAGTGACCCGAGCCGGTGCTATCCCCGTGCCCCCCAACACCCCCTTGAATCAAGCCATACTGGCAGCAGGTGGATTTAACACTCGCGCCAAGAAGAGTAAGGTTGACCTAATTCGCCTCAATCCCAATGGCTCGGTTTCCAAACGAGAAGTTGAGGTCGATTTGGCTCAGGGCATTAATGAAGAAGGTAATCCTACTTTACGCAACAATGATGTTGTGGTTGTCAGACGCTCTACCGTCGCTAGCATTGGGGATACTCTGGGTACGGTTTTGTCACCGATTACTAACTTCTTCGGCTTCTTAAACCTGTTTGGTTTTTAAACTGTTTAGATGGCTTGGCAATTAATCATGAGCGGTTTTTTCGGTTGTCTTTCGGGTTCAAGCGTTGGTGCCGACGACAACCGACTTAACCTTTTCGGGAGCCTCAAGTATTGGGAATGGCATGAGGGGGAAGGAGGCGGTTAACCAGATTCGCAATCTTCAGCCTTGATCCGCAGGGCGAGGGAGCATCAATTCCCACCCTGCCTAGATTCTGTGTAGTATCCTAGGCATACTAGATACAGAATTAGATAAACCAGTAAATTTTTTCCACATTCTTTCCATTTATCAAGAAGGGCGGGGGCAAGTATGGAGATGGGCAATATTCAAGATCCATTACTACCGAATGGCAATGGTAAGCGCTTGCCGTCAATGCCGCTCATCTATCCCACTAAACCGCCAGAGAATCCTGATGATGATGACCTCAATCTTCGGCAGCTATTGACCGTATTCAAGCGTCGTGCCCTTGTCATTGCTGGGGTCGCGATCGCTGTAACTTCGGGAATTGGTTTTTGGAGTTTTCGTCAGGAGCCAAAATACGAAAGTCGCTTCCAGCTTTTGGTCGAACCGGTCACAGCCGAGGGGGGAAAGCTGAACAAATTGGCACAAGTGCCCGGTGTCACTGATGTTCCCTATTCGGTTCTGGATTACGACACGCAAATTCAGGTGCTGCGTAGCCCGAATTTAATGAGTCCCATTCTTAAAGAAATCCAAAAGCGCTATCCCGACGTTAGCTACGATTCCCTAATTACCAGTACTAAGCTCAAAATTGGTCGATTGGAAGAAACAAAAATTCTAGAAGTCCGCTATCGGGACACAGACGCCAAAAAAGTTCGGGAAATCTTACACCAGGTTGCCAGGGGTTATTTGCGCTATTCACTGCAAGAGCGGCAGATGAACCTGAAGAAGGGTATTGAGTTTGTGGATAGTCAATTACCTCAACTACGCCTGCGGGTAGACAAACTCCAAGCTGATCTGCAAGCATTTCGGCAGCGCAACGAACTCCTCGACCCGGAAAGCCAATCCCAACAGCTCGCGATGCGGGTGAATACAATTGAGCAACAGCAGGTAGACACACAAGTCAAGATCAGAGAAAACCAATCTCTGTATGCTACCCTTACGTCACAACTGGGGTTGCAACCGGAGCAGGCGATCGCGACAACTAGCCTCAGTGAAGCTCCTCGCTACCAACAACTCCTCAACCAGCTACAAGAAATTGAAGCCAAAATTGCTAAGGAGTCAGCACGTTTTACGGAAGACAGCCCGACCATTGTTGCCCTACGCAACCAACAGCGCAATCTCCTACCTCTGCTGGAACAAGAATCCCAAAAAGTGATCGGGACGAATCTGCAACAGGCCGGTGTCACCAATGATTCACCGAGTTCGATTCGTAACCAACTGTCACAGCAACTGGTAGATGCCGCTAACCAAATTCAAGTTTTGCAAATGCGACAAAAGGCGATCGCTCAAGCTGAACGCCTGTTAAACCAGCAAGTTAGACAAATGCCGGTGGTTGCTCGCCAATACACCGATTTACAACGAGAACTGAATGTGGCGACGGAGAGCTTAAATCGCTTTCTGGGGGTTCGGGAGGGATTGCAAATTGAAGTTGCCCAGAAATCTCTGCCTTGGGAAATCATTTTAAAACCTGAAGTGCCTAAATTTCCGGTTTCTCCTAATAATGAGCGGAACCTTATTTTAGGTGCGATCGCGGGTTTATTATTGGGCACGGTTGTTGCCTTAATGGTCGAACGTTTAGACAATGTTTTCCACTCTCCCGATGAACTCAAAGACCGCACTAAACTGCCACTGCTGGGTGTCATTCCCTACAGCAAACAACTGAAAGAAATCATGCCTGCGGCTACTTTGGCTGATAAAATGCCAGAGCCAGAAGATGCCACACCCAAAAAGGGCAATCGCCGCCAGCCCCAATGGTATAAAGCATCGCCCTTTTTAGAATCCTTCCGTTCTCTGCATACCAATATTCGCTTTCTGGGTAGTGATACACCTATTCACTCCATTGTGATTAGCTCGGCAACACCAGGCGATGGCAAATCGACCGTTTCCGTTCACCTCGCTCAAGCGGCGGCAGCAATGGGGCAACGGGTACTGCTAGTCGATGCTGACTTGCGCTTACCACAGGTGCATAAAGTTTTGGGCTTGGAAAACCAAATTGGTCTGAGTAACGTAATTGCCACTGGATGTACGGCGAAACAAGCCATCCAGCGATTACCGATGTGGGATCACTTGTATGTCTTAACCGCTGGTCAGCTTCCACCTGACCCCACTCGGCTCCTATCTTCTAAGAAAATGCTGTATCTGATGGAGCAATTTCATGCCGTTTTTGACCTGGTGATTTACGATACACCCCCTGTCCTAGGACTGGCGGATGGTCAACTTTTGGCCGCTCATACCAATGGGGTTGTCATGGTAGGAGGATTGGGTAAAACGGATCGGTCAATGATGATGCAATCCTTAGATCGGCTGAGAATTTCTAACGCTACTGTTTTAGGTGTGGTTGCCAACGGTGTCAAGGGGTATACCACCCAATCTTACTATCATTATCAACACTACTATGCCCCAACTGAATCAGAAGTGATGAAGGCGAAGAAGCTGTTGCAAAAAAGGATGGGTTAACTACCCCTTTTTTAGTGGGGATAAGGTAGATGGCAGATGGAACAAAAAACCTAAGCTGAAAAGGGGGTTATCAAGACGGATTTTGTATCAAATGTTCTGAATTTGGGGTTGGAAGTTTAATCGTAAAAATCCTACCTTTTCTAATCGTTGACAAAAGCTTACCTCTAAAAAATTAAAAGAAAAGGCGATAAAGTCACCTACTGAGGCAGAATAATCCTATTATCATTGTTCGCAACTTTTCAACCCATTAACCACCACTAATCTTGGCTTTATAACCCATCTGAATCAGCAGTGGAACAAGTTTTTGAGTATGGTCACCCTGAATTTCTAGGGTATTATCCTTTACCGCACCCCCACTACCACACTGGGTTTTGAGTTGCTTTAATAACTTCGCTAAAGTTTCGGGCGTGGCTTGAAATCCACTAATGACGGTTACCGTTTTTCCCTTACGTCCCTTACGGGAAGCTTGTACCCTCAAATCTTGTTGATTGGCAGGTAGTTCTTGAACAGCTCGTTCAGTGGCAGCCGGCTTACTGCCCGAACCAAACTCTTGGTAAACAACACGATTGCCTGTGGCATCCCCTTTTTGGCTATCGCTAGAGGATTGAGAATTAGACGATTTCCGGTTTGATTTTGATGAAGTCATACCTTTTAACAAAATAGTGAAGATGAAGTATGAAAGATGAATTTTTACTTTCTCAGGTAACCCCTGGTAAACAAGTCGTTATGTTTATAATTCAACCTTCATACTTCAAGTATTATTGATTCACCTTGGCGCAAAAATTAGACTCTGCTGCTACGGTACCGTAATGGGAACCAAAGCATTCTCCGGTACATAAGTACGGTAAATCCCATTATCAGCAAAAACTAAAGTCAGCCGTATCGGATAATCGGGGCTAATTTGTAAATCGGCCCAAGGCACTGCCACCTCCAAGCACTGCTCAAATGCAGCTTGAGCACGACTGGCTCTGGGATGCCAAAGTAGATGCTCCCCAGCTTCCTCAAACCAAGTTGAGGCCGTTTGCAAATTAATCCCTAGATGGTGGTGGAACAGATAGTTCAACGGTGCCTCTTCCGGCAATTCTGCGATCGGTGCAGGACTGTTGTGCATAATTTGATCGGGGTAAAACCACAACAGGTGCAATTCTGAGGGAATGTCCTTACCCGGTTGCATCCCACTCTTGAAGTCAACGCGCAGGTAAAAGTTGAGGTGATCGACCCCGTACCATAGGCGCTGAACTGCACTGCTGCGGTGCATTGTACCTCGTGCGCCCCCAATCTCCAGACGACCCGCCTTATCCCAATCCTGCTCATCTCCCTTGCCATTGATCACAGGGTGAATGAAACTTTCGGGTTGATGGTCTCCCCGAATTTCGTGGATTTCTACCTCTTTTTTAAGATTGCGAGGAATCGGCTCATTCAAGCTGGTGTAAATGGCGCTGAGATGTTCCCGGAATAACTGGTCGAATATGGCATCGTGGTTAGAGGAATGACCCTCGCCAAACCACCAGAACCAATCTGAACCTTCCGCCGCATACAAGGCTTCCCAAACTTCTGGGTTATTTTCTTCCGTCGCTTCTGGATGATTCGCTAAGACTTGCCGTGCTTCTGTCAGCAAGTCCCAAGCTCGATTTTTGGCAGGGTCTCCAATCCAAGTGGTGAAGCTACCATCCACCCAGGAACCACTGTGGAGTTGTTCTGATGGAATAATTTCGGTGGCTGGAAACTGTTCGATAAATTCACTCACCGTTACCAGCTTGATATCTGAATGGTCGCTTAGGGTCTGATAAAGCGATTCTAGGAAGGGGATGCCGTCTTTGTAATAATACTCCCAGCAATTTTCCCCATCTAGAGCAATGGTGACCAACCATGGGTTTTCTAAGGAGGTGCCACCTTCATGTTGCCGAGATTTTAAAGAACGAGAAATTGCTTCTAAATGTCCCACCAAGTTGCTAGAAGCCTGCTTCGCATCCATGGTTCCATAAGTAAAACCAATTAAATCCGATAAGCGATGGTCTCGGAATACGATCGCCAGAGGGCCATAAGGGGTTTCCAGGCGATAGGGACGGTAGAGTACCTCCGGATCTACCACATTCCCGGCCTCATCCCGGTGGAAGAAGTGCTTCAGCGTACACCCCAACACCGCCTCATCGGAGCAAATCCACTCAAACCCTTGTTGAGCAATGTAAGGTAAAACCTCAGGGCTAACGGACTGCTCCGAAGGCCACAACCCACGCGGAGTTCGACCAAAGCGGTCTTGATACATCGTCCACGATTTCTTCAGGTGCCGGGGAATATCTTCTTCCCACTGAAATCGATGTTGGGGCAAGTTCATGTGAGGGACAGCCCGACGCCCTGCATTGGTATCTGCCAGTAGGGGCAAAATGGGGTGGGTGTAGGGTGTTGTGGTCACTTCTAGCTGACCGGCATCCTGCATTTTCCGGTGCTGGGGAATAATCCGACCGATGATTTCTCTCTGCTTGGAATAAATGCGTTGGCGATCGCTTAAGGTAAAATTCCGCCCTTGCTTTAACCATCCCTCAATCTCTGGGTCATCCCAAAACAGAGGGTCAATCCAGGCTAGATTGTGCCACGCCAGCAAGTCACTAAAATCTTCGAGCGTCCAATTATCCAGACACCATTCCCTTCCTTTGTCCTGTCGCAACCCGTACAGTTCCCGGTAGCGAGGATGGGGGTCAATCAGGGTGTGGTGATTGCCATCAAAAAAATGCTCGATGATAAATTGCTTCTGTTCGATGTTGAGCTGTTCGCTGGGTGTCAAAGCCACTTCCAGATAGGGATCGAACGCTTTACCCGCGACATAATCTTCGAGCTGCAAAATCAGCGAAGGAACCAAGTTCACTGTCTGATGCAGCTTGGGATAGCGCTCTAAAAGTAGCACTAAATCTAAGTAGTCTTTTGTACCATGTAACCGCACCCAAGGTAGACGGTATTGCCCTAGAGTACCCGATCCGCGATCGCGACATTTGTACAAGGGTTGGTGCTGATGCCAGATAAAAGCGACGTATAAGGGATAAGACATGCGTTTTGAGTCGGATGAGACGTGTGAGTCAAGAGTTGGGGAAGATCATGACAGTCCTCCCCGTCTTAACTCTTAACTTTTAACTCAAAACGGCTACATGACTTGCTCAACTTCAGCAATTTCTGGGATGAATTCGCGTAAGCGCCGCTCAATCCCCATTCTCAGGGTCATGGTTGAACTGGGGCAAGACCCGCAGGCACCTTGAAGCCGAAGTCTAACAATCGGGCCATCTAACTCGACGAGTTCGACATTTCCACCATCCGCCATCAAGTAGGGACGCAAGTCATCCAAAACTGTTTCGACGTTCTCAGGAGTTAGCGCCATTGCTTGGGACATAATTGTTCATCCTTTGTGCTTTGTGATTTTTTGATTGAATCGCAGCTATCTTCATCCTAGCTTCCTTGAGTAGAGCAGAAAGACTAGCTTTCAGCAATTAGCTTCGTTGTCTGGCACATCGGAAGAACGAATCGTTTAGATTGGTTGTGTTCTATACCAGCTCAATCAGCTCGCTAATCACTGAAAGATCATAGCGAATCGATCAGGATTAAACCGCTACGGGTTCGAGGAGTTTGATATTAGAAAAGCCGAACTCGGTAGTGAGTCGATTGTCTCCATCGATCGCGTGAACGACTTGGCGCGTCATGACATAATAATTGCCGACTTTCTCATAGGTTTCCTCAAACTCTCGTTTGGTCTTGAGATTGCCCGTCTTAGCCTCTCGGAAGATGGCGTTGTAGCCTGTGGAAACATAGCCTTCCCCGGTATCTAAGCTTTCATTGGTATTAATCGTAAACGCCATCGGTCCCATCACCCGGCTCACCTGGCAAATTTCGGTACCTCGGACTTTGTAATTCGACCCCATGGCATCGCCCTTGACCCGAATTTCTACAGCACCAGTAGCGTCTGTTTCACCGAGGCTAAATTCATTCTTGCCATGAGCCTTTTCAAAGGATGAGCGCTTACGGTGGGTAACAATATCCCGCATTTGGTTATAAACGCTTTCTTGAACTTTTTCGTCTTCAATGCCAGCAACTTCTACTGTAAGGTCACCATTAATCCGAACTTCCCCCTTGTAGACTTCATCACCCTGCTTAATTTCGATATCCGCACGGTAACCTGGGAAGTTGGCGTCCCAGGTGTAGCGGTTTTCGTAGGCAGCTTGAAACAACTCACGAGCGCTGGTTTGCTCTGTCATAAATCCTTAATATCAATCAACACTCTCTAGTTTAAGAATCTTTACTGAGTATTGAACTTCTCAGCCAAAAATTGCCGAACCAAAAATGGATTGAAAATTGGACTTTTGACAGTTGACTTTTGACTTATTATGTCATTCTTCAGTCCATCAGGACGCACTCGGCTGGATGGGTTCCTGATAAAGTGGCACCGTAAACGTAACGGTTGAGCCTAATCCTTCACCCATACTATAAAAGTTGACAACACCTCCCATCGTTTCCACGAGTCGTTGAGAGATAGTCAGACCTAAACCTGTGCCGCCATATTGACGAGTGCGTTCACCATCCACCTGACTGAAAGCCTGAAATAGCTTGTCTTGCTTATCCAGAGAAACACCAATCCCTGTATCAGCAACTCGGATTTTAACCATACCGGGGAATTCCTGATCCTTAAACGGTACTTTTTTCCTGAGGACTTCAGCACTAATGGTTACCCCACCTTCGTGGGTAAATTTGATCGCATTGCCAGTCAGATTTAAGAGAATTTGCAGGAGCCGCTGATAGTTCCCGTATACAATGATTTCATCACGAGTATTGGGTAGCTCAACATTGAAACTGAGGTTCTTTTGTTGAGCTTGATTCTGAGTAAAATCTCGAACATCATCCAGCAGTTCATTGAGCTGAACTTGGCCTAATTCCAGCTCCATTTTACCGGCTTCAATTTTGGCGATATCTAAGATATCGTTGATGATGTCCAATAGATGCAGCGCTGATTTATGGGCATCATCCATAAATTCCGCCTGTTCTTCAGGCGTATCTACCATGCCGTCAATGATCAGCTTAAGGCTACAGATAATGCCATTGAGAGGGGTTCGTAACTCGTGGGTTGTGTTGGCGAGAAATTGGCTTTTCAGCCGAGAAACCGCTTCAGCTTGTTCGCGAGCTTCTTCTAACTCTTTATAGAGGGTGGCATGGGCGATCGCAGTTCCCACTTGTTCAGCCAGTTCCCTCACCAATTCGATTTCTGCCTCACTCCAGAGCCGGTGGCGATCGCACTGTTGTAGTTTAATCAAACCATTGGGTTGGTCTGTATAGGTAGTAGAAACCACTAGCACGGATTGCTTTTGGCATTCTGAGGTTGTGGCTTGCTCAACCACGACGGGTTCGCGACTAAACAGCGCTTGTCTCAGGGAGGGTTCCTCTGCCAGATCCAGCTTTTTCCCCACGTTGGAGCGACGCGAGTCTTGGGAGTATTCTGCCTTGATTCGGACTTCTGGATCGTCTGGTTTGTACGAGCAAATCATGCAGTGGCTGACTTGAAGCGCCTTCCCTAGACTTTTGACCGTTTCTTGCCAAATTGTATCCAAATCGAGGGTACGACGGATTTTACGAGCAATTTGAGTTAGAAGCTTAGAGTTGGGGTCTAAGCTTAGAGGGACAAAAGAGTCAATAACTTGTTGTACCGAGGCTTCCGGCAACAAATGACCCATGACCAGCACCCTTGTTGCTTTGCCATCGGCTTGTAAAATGGGGCTGATCACCAACTCAAACGGTAAAAGTTGATCCTTGTAGGCCAACGAGTGGATGCAACGTTCAGGAGTTCGTTGCTCCAGAATTCGCTGAATTTGTTCTAGATAGGCGTCAGCCGCGATCGGATGAAATGTTTCACGTAGGGGAAGCCCAAGCACTTGTTCGTTTGTCAGACCATAGCGCTCAGCGCCTTGCCAGTAAAATGAGTGGTACTGACCAGATGCATCCTGAGTAAACACAAGTTCGGACCCTAACCCCTGCAAAAAGCTCGATTTGCTTGGTGCAGTAGCAGATTCCATATCGGTATACCCAGAAAGAGGATGTTGTAAATTAACAGGAGCAGTCATCAGACAAGACCTGGAAACTGCGAGTTGACAAAAAAAATGATTGGCTGGAGCGATGCGACCGAAAGGGAACGGGGCGTAGCTCAAACTTTAAAGATTTGGCTTTAAAGCAACAGCCGATACTTGTTTGTTTGACCTCAATCATTCCATTCGCCTCGTGGAGGCACGGGGGGATTGCGGTCTAAGGCACGGGTCAGTTCGTCATCCCGTTCCCGTTCACCTCTTAGCCACTGACGAATTGCTGTTTCAATAACCCGACTCGGATCATTGGTTAGGTGCTGGATTTGCTCTAATAGTTCTGAATCCAAATGAATAGAGATTTCTTCTTTGTCAGTTGAAGGCTCTCTATGTACGGCATGATCGTTCATAAGCCCAGTGTTAGGTTCCCTAATAAACATTTTACGATAACTATCAATTCGCCGTCTTTCGATTCTGCACACGCCCAAAGGGTATCTTTAATGAAGCCTCGAAGCCATTCCCTAAGAGGGGGATCTCCCGATTTTGTAGGCAAAAACATTAAAATAAGTTAAGCGCTATTGAATTTTACAGCCCTTTCTTGTTGTCACCCTGATATGACTGACGTTCCTGTCTCTCGCATTCGTAACTTTTCAATCATCGCCCATATCGATCATGGGAAATCCACTTTAGCCGATCGCTTGCTACAGACGACGGGCACAGTCGAGGCGCGGCAGATGAAGGAACAGTTCCTGGACAATATGGATTTGGAACGGGAACGGGGCATTACAATTAAGCTGCAAGCTGCACGGATGAACTATACCGCCAGCGATGGTGAGCAATACGTCCTCAATCTCATTGATACACCCGGTCACGTCGATTTTTCTTATGAGGTATCGCGATCTCTCGTTGCCTGTGAAGGAGCTTTGTTGGTTGTAGATGCATCTCAGGGCGTTGAGGCACAAACTCTGGCTAATGTTTACTTAGCACTGGAGCATGACCTAGAAATTATCCCGGTTCTGAATAAAATCGACTTACCCGGAGCCGATCCTGAACGAGTTAAGAGCGAAATCGAAGAGATCATTGGTCTTGATTGTAGCGGGGCAATCAAGGCTTCGGCAAAGGAAGGCATCGGAATTCATGAAATCTTAGAATCCATCGTCCATTTAATCCCTCCTCCCCAGGATACGGTAAACCAACCCCTGCGTGCATTAATTTTTGACAGCTACTATGACCCTTACCGGGGTGTGATTGTTTATTTCCGAGTTGTGGATGGAACGGTTAAAAAAGGCGACAAAGTCCGCTTAATGGCATCCCACAAAGAGTACGAGATTGATGAGCTTGGTATTCTTTCCCCCACCCAAATCCAAGTCGATGAACTCCATGCTGGTGAGGTGGGTTACCTAGCCGCCGCCATCAAAGCTGTAGAAGACGCCCGTGTTGGTGATACGATTACCCAGGCAGCGAAACCTGCCGAGGCTCCCTTGCCTGGTTATGCGGAAGCCAAACCGATGGTCTTTTGCGGCTTATTCCCCATCGATGCGGATCAGTATGAAGATTTGCGGGATGCCTTAGAGAAGCTGAAGCTGAATGATGCTGCACTGCATTATGAGCCGGAAACATCCAGCGCTATGGGTTTTGGCTTCCGTTGTGGCTTCTTGGGCTTGTTGCACATGGAGATCGTTCAGGAGCGGCTGGAGCGAGAATACAATCTAGATTTAATCATTACCGCGCCGTCTGTGGTGTATCAAGTCACAACGAATAAAGGCGAAGTCTTCGAGATTGACAATCCTAGCAAACTCCCGGCACCCAACGAACGGGAAAGTATTGCTGAACCCTATGTCCAAGTGGAGATGATTACTCCTGAAAGCTACGTTGGCACCCTGATGGAACTGTGTCAAAATCGACGTGGGGTGTTTAAGGACATGAAATATCTCACCCAAGGGCGAACGACGTTAGTTTATGAATTGCCATTGGCAGAAGTCGTAACGGATTTTTTTGACCAGTTGAAGTCCCGTTCTCGCGGCTACGCTAGCATGGAGTACCATCTGATTGGCTACCGAGAAAACACACTCGTCAAGTTAGATGTTCTGATTAATGGTGACCCTGTTGATTCTTTGGCAATGATTGTTCACCGAGATAAAGCTTACAATGTGGGTCGTTCCTTGGTGGAAAAATTGAAAGAACTGATTCCCCGTCATCAATTCAAGATTCCCCTCCAAGCATCCATTGGCAGTCGCGTGATCGCCAGTGAACATATCCCAGCTTTACGCAAAGACGTACTCGCCAAATGTTATGGCGGCGACATCAGCCGGAAGAAGAAACTGCTTCAGAAACAGGCAAAAGGGAAGAAGCGGATGAAATCCGTTGGTACTGTGGATGTCCCGCAGGAAGCGTTTATGGCAGTGTTGCGCCTCGATCCGCAGTAGGACTTCAATCCGGAAATGGGGTGAGTGTTAGAAGGGACTATTGCAATATGCCCCTTCTACTCCCCTACTAACAATCTTCAGCAAATCTTGATGACTTGATCGACGCTCTAAGCTCAATCTATTGAAAGGGGGTAGCCCAAGGCGGATGGATACAAACTATGAACCATCGATTGGAGCTTTGGCACTCGGTCGTACTGATGCAGCACGGGTACGACTTTTTTATCGATGAGGACTTGGTTATCCTTAATTTCGTAATCGCTTTCCGAAGTTTCAGCGATCGTAAAGATGAGACCTGATAGATTCGAGTGGCTTACTATGAACTCTTCATCCTCATCTAAAATTGATGCAATCTTTAATTGCAGAAGAGAAAAATGACGACTGAGGAGGCTACTTCATGCCTATGCCTAGATATGGCTGTGCCATGTAACCTTTTACTTGGCTCCAGTTCATTCTTCAGGACGAATTTCAGAATTTGTGGCACTTAGAGTTGAAAGCGATTAGCATAGTGCTGCAAGATTGGTAGATCTGTACGTAAAACTATGAGAATTCTGGTTACAGGCGGTGCCGGTTTCATCGGCTCCCACTTGATTGATCGCCTAATGGCAGAGGGGCATGATGTTATTTGCTTAGATAACTTCTATACCGGCCACAAGCGTAACGTTCTGAAATGGCTAGGCAACCCCTACTTTGAACTGATTCGCCACGACATCACCGAACCGATTCGGTTAGAAGTAGACCAAATTTACCATCTCGCTTGTCCAGCTTCGCCAGTTCACTACCAATACAATCCCGTTAAGACCATCAAAACCAATGTCATGGGCACTCTGCACATGCTAGGGTTAGCCAAACGGGTAAAAGCAAGATTCTTATTAGCATCTACGTCAGAAGTGTACGGCGATCCGGAAGTTCATCCTCAATCAGAAGATTACAGGGGAAACGTTAATACCATTGGTATTCGTAGCTGTTACGACGAGGGTAAGCGAGTCGCAGAGACCCTAGCCTTTGACTACCATCGGCAAAATAATGTAGAAATTCGCGTAGCTCGAATTTTTAACACTTATGGACCTCGTATGCTCGAAAATGATGGTCGGGTTGTCAGCAACTTCGTGGTGCAATCCCTGAGAGGTCAACCTTTAACCGTCTATGGGGATGGTTCTCAAACCCGTAGCTTCTGCTATGTCTCTGACTTAGTCGATGGACTAATGCGGTTGATGAATGGTGAGCATACCGGACCGATTAATTTAGGGAATCCTGGTGAATACACAATTCTGGAACTCGCTCAGGCGGTGCAGAAGATGGTGAATCCGGATGCTGAAATTATCTTTAAAACTCTTCCGCAGGATGACCCGCGCCGCCGCCGTCCCGACATTACAAAAGCCCAGACTTTGCTCAATTGGCAACCTACTGTACCCTTACAAGAAGGGTTAAAACTGACAGTGGAGGATTTTCAAAATCGTATAGCCTCTGCTGAAGAATATCGCTTAGCTTCCATTTAAGGAATCCATTGAAACTCAGGGTGCCCAAAAAGGATACAAGACTTAACCTAGAGTGAGCAATCCTGTGCCAAATACTATGAGTAGAGGCTAGAGAAGAAGGGGTTGCGATGCCTCTAGACCTCGTGTATAAGTCTTGAGAGCTTCAAAGAGCTGAGCTTCCCTAACTCCTATTTGTATTAGCCAGGAGCAAGAGTATGCGTGTTTGTGTGATTGGGACTGGATATGTCGGTTTGGTGACGGGTGCTTGCTTAGCGCACATTGGGCATCACGTCATCTGCGTGGACAATAATGAAGAAAAAGTCAAGTTAATGAAGTCGGGACACTCCCCCATCTACGAGCCTGGACTGTCAGAAATTATGCAGGCAGCCAGTCATGCTGGGAATCTGGAGTTTACATCAGATCTCGCAGCGGGCGTGGCTCATGGCGAAATTTTGTTTATTGCCGTAGGAACACCTGCCCTAGCGAACGGTGAAAGCGATACACGTTACGTTGAAGCTGTAGCACGCGGCATTGGTTCCCATCTGGATGGCGGCTATAAGGTGATTGTGAATAAGTCTACCGTACCGATTGGCTCTGGTGATTGGGTGCGGATGATTGTGCTTGATGGTGTGGCAGAACGTCAGGCGGCGTTGGTGACGGCGGGTGGCGTTCCTGGAGAAGAAGCAATATCACAAAGTGGCACCCAGTTTGACGTAGTGAGTAATCCAGAGTTTTTGCGGGAAGGGTCAGCCATTTACGACACATTTAACCCAGACCGAATTGTTCTGGGGAGTACCAGTGATCGGGCGATCGCCATGATGAAGGAACTCTATACTCCCATCACCGAGCGCCAGTTTGCAGAAGATAAATCATTGCCTCCAGTGCCGGTGCTGGTGACAGACATTAGCTCGGCTGAGATGGTTAAATACGCGGCAAATGCGTTTTTAGCCACTAAAATTAGCTTTATCAACGAAGTTGCCAATATTTGCGATCGCGTCGGTGCTGATGTCACTCAAGTTGCCAAAGGCATTGGCTTAGACTCCCGGATTGGGAGTAAATTTTTGCAAGCTGGCATTGGCTGGGGTGGTTCTTGTTTCCCCAAAGATGTCTCTGCGCTGATTCATACCGCCGATGATTATGGCTATGAAGCTCAACTGCTCAAAGCGGCGGTTAGTGTTAATGATCGCCAGCGCTTGATTTCCCTGGAAAAACTTCAGCAAGAACTGAAAATTCTCAAGGGGAAAACCATTGGACTACTCGGCTTAACGTTTAAGCCCGATACTGATGATTTGCGCGATGCCCCGGCACTCAATTTGATTGAGCAACTCAACCGATTGGGCGCAAAAGTTAAAGCTTACGACCCCATTATTTCCCAAACTGGAATGCGTCACGGACTATCGGGCGTGCTTGTGGAAACCGATCCAGAACGACTCGCAGACAGTTGCGATGCTTTAGTCCTCGTCACCGACTGGGAACAATTCCGTAAGCTGGACTATGCCAAGATGGCACAGTTGATGAACAATCCCGTGATGATTGATGGTCGCAACTTCCTAGACCGGGAAATGCTAGAACGTGCCGGTTTCCACTTCCGAGGAATTGGTCGATAGAAGAGTTGAACGTTGAAATTTGTGAGCTTATCGGTTGCCGTTCGCGTTAACCAAGCCAGATATCCTAGTACTCAAAGAACCATGATTCGCCTAAGGTGCTAGGTTTCAGGTTTATCGGTGATAACTTGAGCTTACAAACCTTCAAGTGGTAACCTTCTAAGCGGGGCTAAGCCCCGCTTGGGCTTTCTCTTTTTTCTCGAAATACTGCTGATGCTCCTCGGTAGCTAAATAATATTCCTGCGCCGCCTTAATCTCCGTCACAATATCTTTGTCAAACTTGCCAGACCTTTGCAGCTTCTGTTTTGAGCGTTTCGCAGCTTCCTCCTGCTGGGCATTGTGGAAAAAGATGACGGATCGATATTGTTCCCCTCTGTCTGGGCCTTGACGGTTTAGGGATGTGGGGTCGTGGATATGCCAAAACACATCAAGAAGCTGATCATAGCTGACTTGATTGGGGTCATATTCGACCTGTGCCACTTCTGCATGACCTGTGATTCTCGACAAAACATCGAGATAACAAGGGTTTGGGAAATGCCCTCCCATGTACCCCACAGAAGTGGATGTTATTCCCTTAACTTTCCGAAAGGCTGCCTCTACGCCCCAAAAACAACCCGCTCCAAATGTTGCCTTTTCCATTGGTGTTATTCACTCCAATTTAGAGCAGTTCTCTAACTCCTTATTATTATCTGAATTTCATCGGCTTAGTAGCCGCTACAAACTCACCTTTGAGCAAATCCTTCACCCTATTGCTCGATAGTTGTGTACGTGTGGCGATGGAGCAATAAAGCAAATGGGCAATTAAATTTGAAAAAATCCGGATTACATAAAAAATAGAGCGTCTTAAGTATATCAGGTTGTTGTTAAGTCGCCAAACACCCATCCCTTTGTTAAAGTGGCGACAGGGTGCAGGGAAAACAGTAACAAATTATACCACATGGGCAATGAACCCAATGCTCCCTCAATTTACTGAAATTGTCTCTCTCAATCCGGGTCAGCGGTGTTTGAGGGCGGTTACAGCCGTCGCGCTTTTGCTGAGCTTAGCGGGCTGTACTTCCGGCTCTTCTCAGGGACAACCGGAAACGCCACAACCGACTTCATCCGATTCCTGGGAGTCACCAGAGCCAACACCAACGCCCAAGTTACCAACACCCACGCTGCCTGGGTTGAGAAATGCGCCTTCTTTACCCAAATCAACGGCCAACCGGGAGCTACTCGAAGAAAGCTGGGACATTTATCGGCAGCAATTCATTCAAGTTGATGGGCGAGTCATCGACTATGAAGATAGCGATCGCTCCACCTCTGAAGGGCAAGCTTATGCGATGCTGCGAGCGGTTCTAATTGATGACCCAACCACGTTTGCTCTCTCCTTAGATTGGGCCGAAAAAAATCTCCACCGACTTTCGGAAACCGGCACTCATCGCGACCAACTTTGGGCGTGGAAGTGGGGACAAGCTCAACCGGGAAAATGGGGGCCGATTGACAAAAATTTTGCCAGTGATGCGGACATTGATGCAATTACCGCTCTCATCCTGGCTTCGCGCCGCTGGAATCAGCCAGAATACCTGAATTTAGCACGCCGCAAGCTGCGAGATTTGTGGTATTTCTCCACCATTGAGGTGCCGGGAGGTAAACGCTATCTCTTACCCGGGCCGGCCGAAGCCTTTGCACCCACGCCCACGACTATCTATCTCAATCCCTCTTATTATGCCCCTTATGCTTTTCGCCTGTTTGCCCAGGTTGACAAAGAGCACGATTGGATGAGCCTGGTTAAAAGTAGCTATGAATCCCTCGAACAGTCGTCCAAGGTTTCGGCGGCTGGCTTACCCAGTGACTGGATTGCCCTAGACACTCAAACCGGAAAGTACCAGCCGGTACCACCTCAGAGCAAGCTTCAGAGCGTTTATAGTTTTGATGCCTATCGAGTTTGGTGGCGAGTGGCTTGGGATGCGGCTTGGTTTAACGCTCCCGAAGCTAAAAAATATCTCAGCACAGCGACCAAACATTTAGAGAAGCAATGGCGTGAGCAAAAGCGCCTGAGTGCTCGGATTGACCTCCAGGGAAAACCGACCGTGAACTACGAGGCGACATCTCAATATGCGATGCTCATACCCGCCTTTCGGATAACCAACCCCGATTTAGCCCAGGAGTTACTTAAAGATAAACTGTTACCTCAATATAAACAGGGGATTTGGGATGATGAATCGGCTTACTATACCCAGAATTTGGCCTGGTTAGGGATACTGTCTCCCAATGTTGTTAGTCCTCAACTTCTACAACCTCAGCCGAAGTGACATCCTAACCGGCTAAATCGAAATAAATTGAAGGTGGAAGGCTTGAAGGTTTGAAGGTTAATAATGCCAATTCTCTAGGAAGTATTACCCATCTATGACATCTACCATCCGTCAATTCAGCCGTCGGCATTGGTTGAAGCTATGCCTATCTTTTGTTGTCCTGATCTTGGTTGTGCTGTCCGTTCCGATGTTGAGAGCCTCTGATAAAACGGCAGACTATCCACCACCTGCGCCAGCGAAAGATGACTCCTATTTTGGTGCGAACATTCAGCGAACGATGACGCTGTTGGCAACCAGTACTCCCAAGCATCGCCATCGGGTACGGATTCTGTTCTACGGTCAATCCATTACGAAGCAGGAATGGTGGCTTGAGGTAGAGAAGGACTTGAGGCAACGCTTTCCTAATGCGGATTTGCAAATCGAGAATCGTGCGATTGGGGGATTCGCCTCTCCTGTGCTCATCCGTACCGCTGAACATGACTTATACCCCTTCTATCCCGATCTTTTGATCTTCCATGTCTATGGGCCAGAACCGGAATATGAGTCAATTATCGCCAACGTGCGCCGCCGCACCACCAGCGAAATCGCATTTCACTCCGACCACATCACTTGGCTACCCACAGGCACTTTCTTGGATGATAAAGAAAAGGTTAATGGCTACCAGTGGCACGACTCTCATTCCACTGAATGGTTGCCCCAAATAGCCCAAAAGTATGGAAGTGAATTGATCGAAATTCGTGAACCCTGGAAGCAATACTTAAAAGATAATTGGTTGAAACCCAAAGATTTGCTGTCCGACGATGCTCACTTAAACGATCGCGGCAATTTTCTGCTAGGAAGTCTCGTCAAGCGACAACTTCGCTACAACCCAAAATTTCCCACCGATTCCTGGAAAGATTTGGTGAAAACTTATGTTGTGGGAAAGGATGTGAAGTGGAAAAATGGCAAGCTGGTTCTAGAGTTTGAGGGGAATCGGGTAGATGTTATTGCTGCCAAAAGTACTGATAGCAAATCCCACCAAGGGCGGATTTTAATTGATGGCAAACCCCCTTCTCAATTTCCTGAACTTTATACCATTACACGACCAAGTCAAGCGATTGGTGTGGATTGGCCCGCTATCATACAAGTCTCTTGGGAAAAACCACTGATTATTGAAGATTGGACGGCACGAATTACTGAAATTAACGAAGATGCCAGCCAATTTAAATTTGAAGTTAGAGGTTCTAAGACAGGGTTTGATGGCAGTGAGGTTAGCGATCGCAAGTTTGTGTCTAATTCCGGTCGAGTTGTGATTGAACCAGATAATTGGTGGTTGAAAAATTCCTATGAATACTCTCGCCAGCCGATTCCGAAAGGTTTTGAGGTTAAGTGGCAAGTTTTACCAATGTTTGTAGATGAATATGTTGTACCGAAGGTTGAAGACTCAAGTCAAGAGTATCTAACAACGTTGGCACAGAACTTGAGTAATGCCAAACATACGCTGGAAATTATCCCCAACGAAAAGGGGATTTTGCCGATTCAATCTATTCGCGTTTACCGACCTCCACTTGTAGCTAAAGAGTAAAAGCTCAAGGATAAAAAGTTCAGTCTTTAAGCAATGGGAATAGAGATCGCAAACTCCGTTCCCTCTCCCAATACCGAATAACAAGTCAGACTACCACCATGAGTTTCTTCCACAATCTGACGGCTAATAGATAACCCTAATCCTGTTCCTTGACCGACGGGTTTTGTCGTAAATAATTGGTCAAAGATTCTCGACTCAACGTCTTCTGTCATCCCGGTGCCATTGTCTTTAATTTTAATCACGACACTTTGATGATTCTCACTCAATTGAGTTTGAATTGTGATGGTATTAGGCTGCTCAGTGATATCAGCCAAGCTACGACTCTCATTCAAGTCTTCACAAGCATCGATCGCATTTGCTAAAATATTCATAAATACCTGATTCAGTTGACCCAAATAGCATTTAACTAAAGGAATTTCTCCATAGTCTTTAATGACTTGAATTTCTGGACGGGTATTGTTACCTTTTAATCGATGTTGTAATATCATCAAGGTACTATCAATTCCCTCATGAATATTGGTTGATACTTGAGAATCTATATCTCCACGCGAAAAAGTCCGCAGGGAGTTACTAATATGAACAAGGCGACTGGTACTTTCTGTCATGACAGAAAGCATCCTAGGTAACCGTTCTAAGAAATAATCTAACTTTATATTTTTTGCATGTTGCTCAATCTCTAATCCTGGCTCAGTAAATTGTTCTTGATAGAGTCGGATATGATTAATTAAATTTCTGACCCCCTCACTGGATAGCTCAGTATAGCCCGCAATACAGGTCAGGGGATTATTCATTTCATGGGCAACACCGGCGACTAACTGACCGAGAACCGCCATTTTTTCCTGCTGAAGCAGTTGAAGTTGGGCTTGTTGCAACTGCTTCATGGTCTCTCTAACTTCTTTGACATCCTTCAGCGTTTTGTTGATGGTAATGGCTAAATCTTCAAAATTGATCGGCTTGGTGATGAAATCAAAAGCACCACAATTCATAGCTGTTCTAATATTTTTCATATCGCCATAGGCAGAAATCACCACAGCTTTAAGCGTCTCATCGATTTCGCGTAATTTATTGAGCAAGGTGAGACCATCCATTTCTGGCATATTAATATCGGTCAACACCATGTCTATTTGGTGTCCGCTTTTCAGTTTATCTAACGCTTCTTTACCATTATGGACAAATATTAACTCAATTTCTTTAGCGATAATTTTCTTCCTTAATCGCTGTTTAATTAGGCGCTCTAACTCTAATTCATCATCAACAATTAGGATTTTGGCTGGTGTCACGTCGCTTGGCTCTACATCAAAAGTCACATAAACCTCCGCGCATTCTGGAAGCTCACTTTATAGAAGGGGTAGGAGGAAAAACGACCTACCACTGTATGTTATAAACCAGATATCATCGCGATCGCTTGAGCAATTCTCTCCGTATCAAACGGATAAACACCTGGGCAAAGTGATAATAAACTCCGTATAAGCTCCCGGTTCGGTTTCCACTTTCAAGGTGCCGCCATGCTGCCCCACAATAATCTCATGAGTCAGTGACAACCCCAATCCTGTACCTTCTCCCGTCGGTTTGGTGGTAAAGAAGGGATTGAAGATTTTTTCGGTAAGTTCGGGTGGAATCCCCATACCATTATCACGGATGCGGATTTCTACAGCTTCCCCTAAATGTTGGGTTTTCACCCAAATCGTGGGGGTAAAGACTTCCTCCTCGTGAGACAGATGTCCCTGTTGGTTGTTCTCCTGCTGTTGTTGATAGTGTTTCTGCTTTGCCTGGACAGCATAACAAGCATTATCGATCATGTTGATAAAAGCGCGGTTAAGGTCGCCGGATACTACCTCCCATTGACCGATAGAGTCGTCATAGTCCTTGCAAATCACCACATTAAATTGACTATTGATCGCACGTTTACTGTGATACGCTAACTGCACGGCTTGGTCAAGCAAACTGTTGAGGTCAGTGGGTTGGTGTTGACCGCTATCCATGCGTGCGTGCTGCATCATACTGTGAATAATACCCTCAGCCCGTTGACCATGTTGATGAATGGCGGCAGCATTATCTCGAATGTCGATTAACATCTGTTTCATGTAATCTAAAGTGTCTGCATCAAGATGTTCAGTTTGATTATCCATTTCTGCTAGAAGTTCCTCGGTCAACTCCACAGAACCCTCGGCATAATTGTTGACAAAATTGAGCGGATTCCTAATTTCATGCGCCACCCCAGCGGTTAAAGCACCCAAGGAGGAAAGTTTTTCTTTGGCAATAATCTGCTTTTGGGCGGCTTTTAAGGCGGCGGTTCTCTGTTCGACTTTTGCTTCTAGGGTGTGGGAATATTCTTCAAGTTGCTGGTTGGCTTGTTCTAAATCGTGATTGAGATGGGACAGTTCATTCAGAAACTTTTCTCGTTCTGCTTCTGCCTGTTTGCGTTCTGTGATATCTGTAAAAGCCGCGATCGCGTAAGCAATATTGCCCTCTTCGTCATAGATAGGCGTTCCCAACACTTCTATGGGAATACTTTTATCAGAGTGGCGTATTTCCATATCATCAATTTTCACCGTTTTCCCTTGCAAGGCTTGAGCAATTGGCTCGCGAGTACTGGGGTAAAATTGATTAGTTCCAGCGAGATAGGCTTGATAAACTTCTGGTAATTGCTCGGCGGTGAGTGTATCAACAACGCCTTGACCGAGAATCTGTTGTCCAATTTGATTGGTATAGTAGGGCTGACCTTGCCTATTGGTGACAAACACTCCCGCTGGCATTGCATTGAGAAATTGCCTCATTCGGCTCTCACTTTCGCGCACTTGAGCGTAGAGTTGGGCATTAACAATTGCGATCGCAACTTGTGAAACTAAAACTTCTAATACTTTTACCCTCTCTTGGGTAAAAGCCGCCACTGCCAGATTATTCTCTAGGTAAATAATACCTTGCAGCTTGGATTGATAAACAATCGGTAAACAAAGGATTGATTTGGGTTGAGAGTTTTGAATATAGGAATCTGCATTAAACGGCTCGGCAATCGTTGCGTCGTTTAAGACAAGATTTTTTTGGCTCCTCAAGACATAGTTGACAACGGAGAGAGGCAAATCCTGGCTTGTCTCCACCGGAATCGATTGTAAAATCGTCACGACTTCATCAGTTGTCTTACCCGTCGCTTCAATGTAGAGTTGTTCATCTTTGAGCAGCAGCAGTACAGCTTTTTGAGCCGCCGCGTTTTCCAACAAAATTTTGATTAATTTATTCAACAACTTTTCCAGGACAATTTCACTCGTAATCACTTGAGAAAGTTTGATAAAACTCGCTAAGTCTAAGAAATTGCTAAAATGACCCGTGGATGTGCTTTCCGTCGTGGTGTGAGTAACTTTGAGTTGTGGGATTTCCGGCTTGTAAGTTTGCGTTTTGAGAAAAGGATATCGGGATTCTAAATCTTTAACTTTCGCGATCGCTCCCCAGGTAAAATAACCATAGTAGGCTTCGAGCATATAGGTTTGGGTAACTTTTTCTCGACCACAAGCGAGATAAAATTCTGCTGCTAGTTCATTCGCTAGCGCTTCTTCCTGAATGTACCCCTGTTTTTTGGCACCTTGAATAGCACAATCGTAGTAATCCATTGCTGCCAAAGGGCGTTTTAAAACATGGGCTTTTTCTGCCTCTACCAAGTCATATTTATGCTGAAAATTCATGGGCGCATAGAATGCCCATTGCTTCATCTTTTCTTGATTAAATTGAACTTGGAGCAAATATTTTTTTCGTTTGCGGGGTGAGAGCGATGAACTAATTTTTAGGAGGATGAGAGAATGGTAAAAATTATGTTCAGCTACATAAATTGTACCGACAACTGCATCTAAGTAACTTACAGCGTGTTCGGCATGAATTAGGGCATTAGTGTAATCTTTAAAATTATAAAGCAAGATTAACTTAAACAGGTGGAAGCAAAATATAATCATTCTATAATTTGCTTCTTCTAGCCGTAAAAACATCGTTTCTTCTTGAAAATCGGCTCCTGTTAACAAGCAAGGAGATTCAGCTTTACCAGCTAAGTTTAATGCCACTTGCCGACCCACTTTAAGGTAAAAAATTCCAAATTCTTGCTTTAATTTTTCTAGTAATTCTTCATAAGGCTCGGTCTTTTGAGCAACAACCGCTAGGTTTTCTCCGCTAAAAAACAAGTACATACAATACTCCGCACTGCCATATCCCATATATTCAGCATTCCCTGTTTCTAACCCCGTTTGAATTGCGGTTATGAAATTTTTCATGGCTTCCCGAAGGGGTTCTTTCCAGGGTTGGATATGGCTGGCAAAGACTTTGTGTACTTGACATTTAATCGGATCACTGGCAAATTGCTCTAACACATTTAAGGACAATCGTCCAAATTCATACCCTGCCTCAATATCATCCAATGCACCACATAGAAGCAAACCGTAGAGGCAATATCCGTAAGCGGAAGAGGCGGCATTACCATACTGAACGGATAAATGAACCAGTGACAAAATCACTGGAAATAACAATGCAGGCTGAGCAAAGTAAACTGGAGGGATAAGAGTCGCTAAGATATGAGTGGCTGCCAGTTTGACAGCATCATTCATCTTGGGTAAATCTGCCAATTTAGCGATTTGATTGACTTCAAACCTCAATTGTGACCGCAAATGCTCCGAGATTTGTTCAATGCCCGCTGAGTCTTTTGGCAGCGGATTTCCTAATAGATCCAGAATTTCTAATCCTGTATCAATGGCTGCGATAAAATTGCCTTGGCTGGTATAAAATTTAATCTTCTTTTCGTAAATTTTTACTTGATCAAGGACTGTTTTTGCCTGTTTTAGGGCAATATCAATTAACGCTTTTGACTGTTGATAGTTGGTGTTTAAGTATTCTACTTCCACCGCTTCGATATAGAGATTTAGTGTTAAATCATACTGATGAATCCAACTATCTGCGGAAATCAGTCCAAGCCCTATTTTTAAATACTTAAGGGAGGGTTCATATGCCGTTGCTGCCTTGGCTTTGACAGCAGCTATTAAATTAAGTTGAGCTAGCTTGACTTTTTCTGTGGGTTCGGCAATCAACTCAATACCAATGTTTAGTTGATTGACAACTTCAAAGATATTTTCTTCAATTTCTGATTCCGGAATAGATTCAAGTAGCAATTTACCGATTTTTAGGTGGGTTTCTCGTTTTGAAGATTCGGGAATCAGTGAATAAGCGGCTTGCTGTACGCGATCATGTAAAAACTTGTAACCAACTCCAGCAATTGTAGATTTTAGATTTTGGATTTTGGATAGCTTATCATCCTCTCTTTCACTCAAAAATTCGCTTCCAGTTTCATTAGGTTCTACTTCAATTTCTTCAAACACAAGGGGGATTTTATAGGCTTCGCTCAACGGTAGAATTAACCCTGCTTGTAAAGCGGGATAGAGTGCAATAGCCGTTGTAATAGGAGACTGTTCGCTGACAATTGACAACACATCTAAAGTAAATTTATCCCCGACACAAGCCGCTAATTTTAAAACTTTGACAGTTGCTTCTGGCAGCTTTTGTATTCTTCTGGTGACCAGTTCCACCACCGTCTGATCAGCAATGCAAATAGCCTGGATTTCCTCTAAATTCCATTGCCAAGAAGCGGTGCTAAAATCAAACCTTAATAAATTTTCTTGATAAATGGTTTGGAGTAATTGAGTTAAGAAAAAAGGATTACCTTTTGTTATATTACAGATTAATTCTGCTAACTCCTTAGTTTTTTCATTCTGAGGATGAAAAAGACCGTTTAATTCGGCATTTTCTTCAATACAATTATTACATGTATCGGTAATTAATTGAGTAACATCAGCTAATTCAAGAGGTTGCAGAACAATATTATTAACCACTGCCCCTGCCTGTTGAATTTCTTCTACTATCTGAATTAAAGGATGGGTAGGACTGACTTCATTATCTCGATAAGCACCGATCAATAGTAAATATTTATGGTCTGAATCAGTGGCTAATAATTGCATTAATTTTAAAGTCGCCGAATCAGCCCATTGTAAATCATCTAAAAATATCACTAAAGGATGTTGCTTTTGAGTAAAAACCTGAATAAATCTTTTAAAGACTCGATTGAAACGATTTTGTGAGGCTATTGGCTCCAGTTGTGGAACTTCTGGCTGTTTACCAATAATTAATTCTACTTCTGGAATCACGTCGATAATTACTTGTCCATTTGACCCAATAGCCGTTAAAATCTTGTTGCGCCAATCTTGTAATTTGGCATTATTTTCCGTCAATAATTGACGCATCAATGACCCAATCGCTTGAGTTAGGGATGCATAGGGAATATTTCGCTTAAATTGGTCAAATTTTCCAGCAATAAAGTAACCCCGTTGGCGTGTAATGGGTTTATTCACTTCATTGACAACAGCCGATTTTCCAATACCAGAGTAACCCCTAACGAGCATCAACTCAGTTTGAAAAGGCTTTTTATCCTGTGTTTCTCCCCCAGAAACTCGCTCAAAAGCAGCTAAGAGTTGAGTGACTTGGGTTTCTCGACCATATAATTTTTGTGGAATTAATAATTGACTTAAAATATCTAAGCGTCCTGGACTAAAATTAGTAATTTCTATTGGGTTGTTGAACGAATTGAGACAAAATTCTAAATCAGCTAATAGTCCCGCTGCACTTTGATATCTGTCTTCCGCATTTTTTGCCATCAATTTCATGACAATTGCTGAAATAGCTGAAGGAATTTCTGGATTTAATTGCTGTACAGGTGTGGGAGATTGGGCAATATGGCTATAAACAATCTCTAATAGGTCATGGCTCTGAAACGGCAATTGACCCGTGAGCATTTCATATAAGGTAACACCTAGAGAGTAGAAATCTGTCCGATAGTCAAGGGTGCGATTCATCCTCCCGGTTTGTTCAGGAGACATGTAAGCGAGAGTCCCTTCAAACGAATTAGGATTATTGAAAATAGGGTTTTCTTTAGACAGGCGTGAGGCAATACCAAAGTCATTTAATTTAACAATTTCACTCGGAAAATTGATGATGATATTACTGGGTTTAATGTCTTTGTGAATAATCTGGTTCTGATGCAGGTAATCTAAAGCCTGAGTGAGTTGAATGGCAATCCTCAAACAAGTCGTAATAGAGAGTTTTTCAGTTTGTAAATGTTGATCAAGGGAATGACCCCCAAAGTCTTCTAGGAGTAGCGCTAGACGATGGTTAAAAGTTTCGAGACTTAGGGCTTTGACAATATTAGAATGCTCTAAATTTTGCCGAATTTGATACTCGTGCTTGAGGTGGGTAATGGCTTCTAGGCTAGGATACTTGGCTTTGAGGAGTTTGAGGATTCTTGACTCTGGGTGAGAGGGTATCTGTCCTCGATAGATAATTGTTTCCACCCCTTCGTGCAGAGTGGAGATGATTTGGTATTGAGCTAAAATATTCATCTTTGAAGGGCTTGTGCGAGTGAAAACTCTATCTTGACGCAGATTCACCTCTTCGCTCAAAAGCCCTCTAACTGAAGGTCATACTGCACCCTACGCCAAGGTTGTTTTTATGGGTACCAACTTTGATACCACGGCTCCATTTGCTTAATCTCAGTCGTTTGACCGATAAAAGCATTGTGTCAATATAGCTACATAGCTATATTATCAGGTAAGTGACTCATGATACACCCATTCCATCGGTCAATCGTCTCCTGTCTACTCTTGCTCAGCTTATTACTGCTGATGAGCTTCGGTAGCTTCAATCCGAAAACCGCAACGGCGGCTGTCTTGGAAACAGAAGAAGCGCCAGGGCAGATGCTCTACCAATCCAGGCAAACCCTGCGGGATCAGACGGGCAATCGTTGGCAAGCGATCGCATTTAAGCGCATCAAACCTGATGGTACAATCTCTCTTAACTTGCGACTGGTTGGCTTTCCGGGTGTGGTGGAACTCGATCATACTCAACCCTTGATCTTAACCACCTCTTTGGGACAACGTCTGACGGCAAAGAACATTTCTCGCAACGTCCTGACGGACACTCTATCAGCGACCAACATAGGACAGTATGATGTCATGCCTGTCTTATCCCAGTTAAAAGCGGAGATTCCACTCCAACTCACCTTAATCACAACCAGTGGCTCAGTGGTTAAATTACTAGTTCCACCCAATGCCATTCAAGAGTGGCAAACTCTGGCAACTCTTGAAGTGTAAGTTAAATTACTGCAAAGCATCTGGGGTTAAGATGGGCATTAACGAGGTCTCTACGATTAATGGCTCATATTGTTGTAATTGGTGCAGGAATTGGGGGATTGCCAATCCAGTCTTGCCCGATCCAGTTACCGGACAGCGACGACGTGCGATCGCACTTCAAGGACGTTGGGTGAGTTGGAGTAAAAAGGCTTTTGAGCAATTTTTCCTCGCCAAGATGCGTTGCGGTCTATCTGTACCCTGGTTCGAGCGTTGGGGATTGCGATCTCTCGGTCTGTCCCTCGTTAAACCCATTGAGAACGAATCAAGTATCACTCATGAGTGTTCAAACTAATTCTGGCTGATAGGCTTGTAATTTCAAACCCATTAGCCAAACTACAATTTTATTGACAATTTAATAGCTATTTGGTTATATAGTTTTAGGCGCAAAAAGCAACCCTTGGCTGGAGCGCTGAACATCATTCTATTTATCGAACTTCATAAGGAGTGGTTTATTCAATGACAACCGCTTTAACTCAACGCCCAGGCAATGACCTGTGGACGCGATTTTGCAATTGGGTTACGAGTACCGAAAATCGGCTATACATCGGCTGGTTTGGCGTATTACTGATTCCCACCGCCCTAACGGCAACTGTCGTCTTTGTTTTGGCATTTATTGCCGCACCCCCCGTTGATATCGACGGAATTCGTGAACCCGTTTCTGGTTCTTTGCTCTACGGCAACAACATCATTACAGCTACCGTTGTCCCAACTTCTGCGGCGATTGGTTTGCACTTTTACCCGATGTGGGAAGCCGCTTCCCTGGATGAATGGCTTTATAATGGCGGGCCTTATCAATTAATCGTGTTTCATTTCCTGATTGCCATTTATGCTTACATGGGTCGGGAATGGGAACTCAGCTATCGTCTGGGGATGCGTCCTTGGATTGCAGTCGCGTTCTCTGCTCCTGTTGCAGCAGCAACGGCTGTGCTGTTAATTTATTCCATCGGGCAAGGTAGTTTCTCTGATGGGTTGATGCTGGGAATTAGCGGCACGTTCAACTTCATGATTGTGTTTCAGGCTGAACACAACATCCTGATGCATCCATTCCATCAGTTAGGTGTCGCGGGTGTGTTCGGAGGTGCGCTGTTTGCTGCCATGCACGGTTCTTTGGTTACCTCTAGTTTGCTGCAAGAAACGACCGAAAGCGAATCGGCAAATTATGGCTACAAGTTTGGTCAAGAGGAAGAAACGTACAACATCGTAGCCGCTCACGGTTACTTTGGACGCTTAATCTTCCAATATGCCAGCTTTAATAATTCGCGATCGCTCCACTTCTTTCTTGCCGCTTGGCCTGTGGTCGGCATTTGGTTCGCTGCCCTGGGTATTAGTACAATGGCGTTTAACCTGAATGGGTTTAACTTCAACCAATCAATCCTTGACTCTCAAGGGCATGGCATCGATACCTGGGCGGATATTATCAACCGCGCCAACTTGGGGATTGAAGTCATGCATGAACGCAATGCACACAACTTCCCCTTAGACTTAGCCGCAGCTGAAGCACAACCTGTTGCCTTTGCAGCTCCTGTAATTCAGGGTTAAGCCTCTGCTATTCAGAATTATTCTTTCTGAGTTCGCTACTAAAACTAATCTGCACCCCCTAAAGAAGAGAATGCAGATTAGTTTTTTATATTTGATCAGGTGATAGGAAAAGAGTCAATGGCTTCACTTCCCCCTCACCCCATCTAAACTTTCGAGCAATGAAGTTATCGCTGCGAAACTGAGAATTGCCGGGGTTGATAGTCAGACCCAATCTTGTTGGCACAAAATCCTAAATCTCGGCTTTGTCCAGGTTCAATCACCCGACCCCAATCCAAGGGAGTGACGACATACTGAGTGCCTTGAGGTTGGAAATTACCATTCCAACTATTATTAATTGAAGCCTGATTCATTTCAAATGTCAGTTGCCAATTCTGAACTGGTGTACTGCCCGTATTGGTCACCATCATGCCCATACAAAATCCAGTTTGCCAATCTGCTTGCAGGTTAGAGGACACTTTTAGCGCCCCTTGACCTGTTGTTACAACAGGCTGAGTGGGTTGAGGGCTGGGAGAAGGATTGGTCACAACCGGACTAGAACTCGGTTGAGCTGTCGGAGTTTGGGTAATGATGGGATTACTGGTTGTAGATGGGCCAAAACCGTTTGCCAGCACCAATCCTTGAAGTAGTTCTTGCTTGGCAGCCTGAACAGATTGCCAGTCATCTTGCAGGATTCCCCCCGTATCCGCACTGTTGGGATTCCAACTCCAGTAAGCGAAGCTCAAGTCTTTTTGACGGATGTAATCAACGAATTTGCGTTGCCAAATCCCCTCTTTGGAACTCGTATCAACCTGCCGCCCGCCAAACTCTCCAACCAAAATGGGTGCAATGCCTTTGGTGGCAATATAGTTCCATCCCGTTTCCCAACGACTTTCTAAATTATTGGGAAAACTGGGTTCGTTAAACCAAGGCTGATTGTAGACACCAGCGCCATACTCGTGGGGAGAATAAACCAGCTTATTCGATTTAGACAAGCGCACGGGGAATTTTTCCACACCCTCTAAATTGGCACCCATCCAATGAGCGGCTAATTTTTGACCGGGGACATTCTTCTCGACGCCTTCGACAACAATCAACCAATTGGGGTTGATGGCGAGAATCGCATTTCCAGCGCGTTCGGCTGCCAGTCGCCAGTCTGTTTCTGAGTTGTTGGTACCCCAGCTAGCGCGACCATGAGGTTCATTTTTCAGGTCTGCCCCGATGATGTTGGGGTAGTTTTTGTAACGGGTCGCCAACATCTTCCAGGTGTCGATCCAGTCGGTTTCTGTGAACCCATCACCGTACCACAACTCCGGAATGCGTTGGTCGTTGAGTCGGTGAGAGTCTAACAGAACTAATAGTCCTAGCCGATTGGACTCTTGAATCACAGCATCCATCACTTCTAGGGGCGATTTCCCTTGAAGTTCTTGATTGCTGCCCAATTGGTAGTTAATGCCTTGTACATTCTGCGATCGCAGAGATTGCACGGAGTAAGGAAGGCGGATTAGGTTATAGCCTAAGCTTTTAATCTGCGCCAGCATATCCTTATAGTCTCGGCTCGACAAACCGTCAGGCGCATGTAACTCGGTTTCAATGCCAAACCAGTTCACACCTCTGAGTAAAACAGACTTTCCGGAAGCATCGACGATTTTAGAGCCTTGTGTCGAGAGGGGTAGCTGAATGGTCATCCCAGAGGCCGCATCCACACGATTGGGAGAAGACCAACCCAATCCAATCAGGGACATTAACACAACGGCTAACCCCAGTCCAATCAGTCCTGGATAGGTTCTCATGCCGTTCCCTCTTGGTCTAGGGGGATAGGGTGAGCCATTTCTAGGACGTTGACGGTTGGGCGGGTTGACGGCTGTCGCCCGATAACGAGTTGTTCGCCGCGACGCGCTAGGGCGTTGGCGTTGGCCCCCCAAGCGGCGGAATACGGTGAGTAGACTCGCTAATGCAGCATGGGCAACACGCGAGATTGGGTACAGAGAAAATTTAGACATTTTTTCGTGAAAAGTGAAGCAGTTGACTGGGTCAAAACGAGAGAACAGAAGTTAACTCAACGCATGACTGGCTAAATGTTTTTAGCTTTTGCTGTCTGCCACCCTTCTTAACTTTGACAACATTTAGCGGGTATTGTTTCCCATCATGGCGTCCGATGACAGCAAAATTATTATTCTATTTCGAGGATAGCAAGCCTATTCAATGACTCCGAAAATTCAATGGTCTTGGTGGATTTGTACTGGTTAATTAATTCTCTGGAAAGACAATATATAACCTTTCTCGATGGGATGAGGTGCACTTTGACCTCTCTCCTACAAAGAGAGAGGCTTTGATTTTTACTCCCCTTCCAGTTCAAAACATTATTCCTCTATCTGGGGCGAAGTGTTGCTGTGAGTGTTACCCAAGGAGCATTGGCAAGTTGCTCGCGCATGGTTGGCTCGTCGTTGGCTTTCTGCGTTAAGATCCGTCCCTCAAATACCACCGTTACCTCATCAGACTGGAAACACCAAGGCTCTACCGACAACTGAGTTAAGTCATCATTAATAGGTATCAAGGTTAAAGTCGTTTCTCCCGTTGCCGATGGAACTTGCTCAATCTGCTTTTGTGCGGTTACGCCCATACAAATTGCCAGAGATAAGGCATCCAGGGTAGCGACGAGTCGTTGATTGCGTGCGATCGCTTCTGGCGTAACATACGGTTGATAAGCCGAATCTTGCTCTAACTGGTTAATCAAATGCCGTTGGAATTCTTTTTCCTGCTGCAAAAAAGCTTCGACAACTCTTGTCGATTCCGGTGAGTTTTTCCAGTGGGTAAAGCGTTCATACAATCCTGTTCCATGCAGCGAAACGAGCAGTGCGGCATACCGTCCCATCGGCATTACCAGGTGTTTTGCCCCTGCCCATAGTTTTGTATGGACTTGGGGTGCAACTTCCAGGAAACTGTGAGGGTAGCCCGTGTCAGGATTAAGGGTGGGAGCGGATTCCCACGGTAGCCAACCGATGTCATGTTGTTCAGCCCCCAAGCAAACGGCTTCATAAGGAGCAACCGAGCCAAACATCTCATTGCCCCAAACCTGAGCCATTTGTCCAGAAACCCAGGCATGGGTGGGTTGAGTAATACAAATCCGATTTTCACCGATGGTGCGGTACAACATGACTGCCCCTGTTTGCACAATCCTTATGTTCAAACACTAGACCGCAGAAAGGGCAAACGCCTTCATTCTAGGGGTTAGGATTTTAGGGTAGGGCGTTCTGATGGAAGTATGGCAAAGCAGGAACATCCCCTCACGGGAGAAGCGCTAATTAAGGAAGTCTGTCGGCGGATTCGGGTTGCCCGTAGCTACTGGGATGCTCACAATAATGCGGCTTGTCGGGGAGAACGCGTTAAGCGAAGCTATTAGACATCTCCAAAAAAGAACCTGAAACCCTTGTTTTACCTGCGCTGAAATCTAATTTCTGGAGAGGTCTATTCCGAAGGAAATCGGGCTTTAGCGCTTTACAATATGTTGACGAAAGAACAAAAAGACCAGATTCCGCAGCAGTTGCGGGTGTGGCTTCGATATCGGAGTGAAAAATATTTTGGGGCACATCGAACGCCACCCAAGTCGAAACGAAAGTCGAAATAGGATTGTGGGGAAAGTGCGATCGCTGATTATTCAAAATATTTAGAAAAACTCTTGAATTTTGAGATTAATTAGAGTATTTCACAGTTTTAAGGTGACAACCAACATAACCGACAATCATCTTTCTTTGCTCATTTGGAAAGAAATAAATGCGCCAGCCAAACGACAGCTTAGCGTGCCAACTGAAGACTCGCTCCTTACCATCGGGGCAAAGAAATGTTCGTTCTTTGTTATACTTGGGATTCTGAAGTGTGACCTGGCTTTCTGGAGAAACATTCCTAAGGATCTTTGGCTCAAAAATCTCATCTGTCCAACCCTTGCAGTAGTCTTCAAGCTCTGACAATCTATTTTTAACAAGCTGTAATATAGGGTTTTCAGCGCCAAGGCTCTGCAATTGCTCACTCACTGCCTCGCAGAATATCAGGTTGGGGAATAACTCATCTTTACGATTCCAGAGTTCTAACCCGTTAACCACTCTTGAGCGGATACGGTTGTTAATCCAATCAGAGTGTTCTTGTACATGGTTGCTACGACTGGCGTGGATAATTTCTAGCCGTTCATCAATTAAATCTTCATTTTCATCAAACCGTCTAACTTCCAACTCTAAACGGCTACAATCCCATCGTGCTTCTGAAATCAAGCTCACCGCAAGTGCATCAATCACTACAGCAAAGCCAAGTCCTTTTGCTTCCTCTCCTTGATGCCAAACCTGAGACAAATCAAAGTTGCCTTTAATTTCTTCAGCAACATCAGTCCAGAAGGGAGCTTTTGATGTGAGAGTTCTGAAGAAAGTACGCTCTTCCCGATTTACCGTCGAATCGTTGCGCCAACGAGCTACAGGATAACCAGGTGCGAGTTCAATAGTGTTAATTTCATCCGAAGTGCGAAGTACTCGCTTCACACCACTGGTAGTTGCTTGTCGTACAGTGCCAATCAGCTCTGACATTAATTGCTGTGCTGTTGGAATATCAGCAGCAGGAGTTCGCAGAGACAGTTCATTGAGTACCATCTCTAAATCCATGTCTTATTCTCCTGCTGGTTCTAATAAAGCCTCCAAACTCTTATCCCACTCATCAAAGAAGCCTTCTGGCCATTGATCAATTCGTCCGTTGCGATCGATGTGTGGTGAAACTACTTCAGTAAAAGCTTGCCCTTGTTTCTCTTGTCGCTGGAAGTAGTGCAACTGAACATCTTTGGGATTAAGCTTTCCGTCATGAACGGCAAGACGAATCCCATTTAAAACATGGTCACTATGAGTTTCTATCACAACCTGAACACCACAACTAGCAGCAAGCGCTAACAACTCGCCCATTTTTGCTTGCCCTTTAGGATGCAGATGGGCTTCTGGGTTTTCAATCAGAATCAGTGTGCTTGGAGGAGATGCAAGCGCCGCCACAATAATTGGTAGGGTGTAGCTAATTCCAAACCCCACATTGGTAGCACGATAGGGGTTACTATCTCCGTAAAAGTATTGTAAGTTTATCAGACCCATATCTGGGTTGGAATTAATTTTGATACGTGTACCAGGGCTGACTTCCCTCATCCATGCCTCGACCTGGTTACTCAGATCGTTGGACTTTGCCATCGGATGACTCAGTTGATTGTTAGGAATATCTTTATCTTCATTAAGTGAGAGGAAGTGAGCAGTGTATTCACCTCTAGTTCCAAGTTGCCCCAGTCGCTGCACTTGATAATCTGATATGTCATTAAAAGGACGCGGCCCTATACGCTCTGCCTGAAGATAGTGGAATTTTTTGCTAAAAAGACTTGATTGATAGACTTCAGAATCAGTTGGTTCTAAAGCAAGATTCAAAACATCAGCCTCTTTCTTTTTTGAGTCGTAGTTGAAACGCCATATCCCTTTATTGTTATCTTTCCAAACAATCTCAAATCCGACATAGTTTTCTTTTGCCCTCTCGCAAAAAGCATCTTGAGCTGTACCAATATGAACCCATTCCCCATTCAGTGCCAAACCTATCTTCGGTAATAAGCCTTGCTGGTAAGATTGACGTAGCAGCAGGAGTGCTTGAAGTACTGAAGATTTGCCTGTGCTGTTAAGACCAGAAAGCAGGTTTAGCGCTCTAAACTCAAGGAACTCGGACTCAAAAGGTTTGAAGTTTTTCAAGCATAAAGAATGAATCATGCCAGTACTTTCTCGACTAGTCTTTCAATAGTGCTAAAACGATAATTGACTTGACTCACTTTGCTGGTACTCTGAGAAATAGATATTTGAAAATCTTCATCATCTTCTAGTAAGTTGATAAAATTATCAACTAAATCTTGCTTTTTCTCTTTTAAAATTTGGATTTCTCGCTCACTAAGCTGTCCCAAAATTACAGACCACACTTCAAACAATGCTTTGTTGAGCCGATATTTTTTTTGGATGCTTTCTTTAGAACGCTTACGAAAAGCATATTTTGCAAAGATATCAAAGGCTGTATTCATCGCCTGAATAAACTTCTGCTCAAGAGTATCTACCTCTTGCTGAGACATGTGGTTTATTCTTACCATTGTATCATTTAAAAAATCATCTAATATTTTAGCATCATAATCTTTGTAACAATTAATTGTAAAAGCCAAAAAACGAAGTACTAACTCACGATCTACCATTCGGCTCTTACTACGATCGGTAATATCTGTTGACTGCTTAAATTCTCTAGATTGTGCAAGTTTAGCCAAGAGTTGAGTTGCCTTGCCAGGGTTAAGAGCATGGCGTAACTCTTGTGGTGAAAGAGGCATACCTCCTGTGTTAATGCGTTTAAAAATATTATTTTTAACTTCAGGAGGTGTACCTTTTTCAATCAAATAGACTGTTACTTGAGTCTCTTCAATGCGACGCTGGTATCTACGCTCCAGCTGATCGTATGTTTTGCCATCAAGTTCTTTAAGATATTCTAGCCCGCATAACTTGAGCTTCTTATCACTCTTATCGCTGACAAATTGTTTGAGGGCAGAAAGCCGTTGTAATCCATCTACAACCAACCACTGCTCTTCATTAGTAGCATCTATGTAGAATGCTGGTAGTGGAATACGGATTAGAATAGATTCAATTAGCCGACTTTTAACATCAGGCTTCCATATATTTGCTTGACGCTGAAATTCAGGTGCTAAGTTAAGCGCGTCCTCATTGATGCGTCTAAGTAGTTGCTCAATTGTTGGTTCTCTGGTAACAATGTTAATTTTTTCAGGATCGTACCGGAAATCACTAGCCTCATATCCTTGTTCATCAATGTCTTCTTCGTCTAAAGTGTCTTCGTCAAGTAGTTCTCTGTCTCGGTTCTTCAGCTCGGTCACGACGGGTACTCCTTGGCATTAATACTTATTTACTTATCTGTTAGCCTAATTGAGCATTTATTATAAAAATTATTAATTTTCTTATTGCATAGGAACTGACTCAAGCCTCTATTTTAAGTTCAAGTTCCTGCCTTTTAGATAAATTATGCAAACATTTGTATCAAGGAGATATTTCATTCCAGAGATTCGCGCTCAGGTTGTTCATTTTGAGGATGTCTAATAAAGGAGTCATCCTGAATGCATCCATAAAACTGTGAAAGAAAAGCAGTTTCAACACTTTTGGACAGCGTCGTTTGATAGACAATCACAACCTCGATATCCGTATCTCTTATGTCAGGTAAATGAACCTTTAAAAGACCATCGCTACCGATATGGGATTTTAGTGTGATGCTCTGCATGGTTCTCACTCCGTACTTACAAACTGATTTCCTCATAGAATAGCGAATAGTGTAGTTATTGCGTGGCTCTTGCTGTGGCAACTATCACGATTGAAATTCCAGACGACCTCTCAGAACAATTGAGTAAAACTTGATGACCCAACATCCGAAGGGGAAACCATGATGAAATGGCGTGTTGTGCTTGAAGCCGATGCTGAAACGGGAGATTGGTCTGTTTGGTGTCCAGAATTACCCGGTTGTGTTTCGGCTGGAGAAACCGAAGAAGAAGCATTAGAAAATATTCGTGAAGCGATCGCACTTTATCTCGAACCAGACCCAATCGAGTTAAAATCAGGAGCCATTTTGCGCGAGGTTTCGGTTGGATGACCCGCACCCGTCGCATGAATGCAGATGAAGTGGAACGAATTCTGGAGCGTTATGGGTTTGCACTCATTTCTCAAAAGGGTAGTCATCGCAAGTGGCGCAATCTTGATCGTCAGCTTCAGGTGATTGTGCCCTACCACAAGGGACGTGATTTGCCCATCGGCACACTCCGAAACATTATGGTTGGTGCAGATATTCCAGAGAACGAATGGAAAACGGAGTAAGGTTATCATCGTACAGAGAACCTCTCAACCCGGCATAGAATAGCAAATAGTGTAGTTATTGCGTGGCTCTTGCTGTGGCAACTATCACGATTGAAATTCCAGACGACCTCTCAGAACAATTGACTCAATTAGGCGATCGCTTGCCAGAATTATTAAGGCAGTGCGTTCAGCAGTCTATCCTTCCGGCTCATGTTTACCGCTACATTCTGGACTTCCTCACGAGTCAGCCAACCCCAGAACAAATAGCCGCCTTTCGCCCCACACCTGAGATGCAAGAGCGGCTCAGTACGTTACTTGCCAAAAATCAAAGTGGCAATATCACACCAACTGAGATTGAAGAACTCAACGAATATGAGCGAATAGAACATCTCGCAATCATGCTCAAGCTTGGCAACCTCCCCTACCTGACGCGCCCCTCTACCTCTAACTCGTGACATATATCTCTGAATCCCTACGTCGTTTGGTTCAAGAGCGATCTGGATATTGCTGCGAATACTGCCAAATTTCAGCAGATGTCACATTCTATGCTCATGAGGTAGATCATGTGATTGCCCTCAAGCATGGCGGTGAAACCATTGCTGAAAATTTAGCCTATGCCTGCTGGCGGTGTAACCGTTACAAAGGAACCGATCTTGGCTCCTTCGATCCACAAACCAACCAATTTAGTTTTTTGTACAATCCCCGCACTCAACAATGGAGCGAACATTTCTCCTTAAGAGACGACGAAATTAGTGGCTTAACTCCGGAAGGAAGAACAACTGTACAACTCCTTGGATTGAACAGCGTTGAGCGTCGTGCAGAACGCAGACGAGCAGAGGAACTAAAAGAAACTGAATAAACTAAACAGGAGGCGGAGAAGCTGGGGAGCTAGGGAAAAAAATACGCTCATTTGGAAAGGGGGGCTATCAATGGGGAGATGGTATCACTCGCCAGCAGATTTCCCCTATAAAAACAAAAAAACAGCCACCTCCATCAGGAAGTAGCCGTTTTAACCCGCAGGTGGGCAATGCCCACCCAACTAGATATTAGTAGTCGAAGTCGCCGCCGCCCATGCCGCCGCCAGCGCCAGCACCAGCGCCTTCCTTCGGCTCAGGCTTGTCAACCACAATACACTCGGTGGTCAACACCATACCTGCGATGGAAGCTGCGTTTTGCAGTGCGGAACGAGTCACCTTAGCAGGGTCAACGATACCCGCTTCAAACATGTCAACGAATTCATTCGTTGCGGCATTAAAGCCAACGTTGAATTCCTTCTCCTTAACGCGCTCAGCAATGACCGCGCCATTTTGACCGGCGTTTTCAGCAATCCGCTTCAGTGGTGCAGCCAGAGAACGAGCCACAATCAGAGCACCGGTCAGTTCTTCATCTTTCAGGCTGTCATTCGCCCAAGTTTCCAGATGAGGAGAGAGGTGAGCCAAGGTTGTACCACCACCGGGAACAATTCCTTCTTCCACAGCCGCTTTAGTCGCGTTGATGGCGTCTTCCAGGCGCAGTTTACGGTCTTTCATTTCGGTTTCCGTGGCAGCACCCACTTTCACCACCGCAACGCCACCAGCTAGCTTGGCTAAGCGCTCTTGCAGCTTCTCTTTGTCGTAGGAAGAATCGGTTTCTTCCATTTGACGGCGGATTTGCTCACAACGAGCCTTAACTTCCTTATCGTTCCCCTCAGCCACAATTGTGGTGTTGTCTTTGGTGAGGGTGATGCGACGAGCCTTACCCAGCATATCCAACTTGGTGCTGTCCAGCTTCAGACCCGCATCTTCGGTAATCAGTTGACCACCAGTGAGAATGGCGATGTCTTCTAGCATAGCCTTGCGGCGATCGCCAAAACCAGGAGCTTTAACAGCCGCTACATTCAGCACACCCCGCAGGCGGTTGACCACCAGGGTAGCCAGGGCTTCTTTCTCAATATCTTCAGCGATAATCACCAGAGGACGACCGGCACGAGCCACTTGCTCTAGCACAGGTACCAAGTCTTGTACCAAGGTGATTTTCTTATCGGTGATCAGGATGAATGGCTCATCGAAAATGGCCTCCATCCGCTCCATGTCGGTGGCGAAGTAAGGCGAGATGTAGCCTTTGTCAAAGCGCATCCCTTCGGTGATTTCCAGTTCGGTGGTCATCGACTTCCCTTCTTCTAAGGAAATCACGCCTTCTTTGCCCACTTTATCCATGGCTTCGGCAATCATGTTGCCGACTTCATCGTCGTTACCCGCAGAGATTGAACCCACTTGAGCAATGGCTTTGGAATCTTCAACCTGACGGGCATGTTCGGCAATTTTGTCAACGAGGAAACCCGTTGCTTTGTCAATCCCACGCTTGAGAGAAATTGCATTTGCACCAGCAGCCACGTTACGCAAGCCTTCTTTGACCATGGCGTGAGCCAGCACAGTTGCTGTTGTGGTGCCATCACCTGCGGCATCATTGGTCTTAGAAGCCGCTTGGCGAATCAGAGACACCCCTGTGTTCTCAATGTGGTCTTCTAGTTCAATTTCTTTAGCAATGGTGACACCATCATTCACGATTTGAGGTGCACCAAATTTCTTCTCTAGCACAACGTTGCGGCCTTTGGGACCCAGGGTCACAGCCACAGCTTCAGCTAGGATATCCATGCCCTTTTCTAGAGCACGACGAGCATTTTCGTTGTAAATGATGCGCTTAGCCATAATATGTCGAGTTCAGTCAGTAAAGAGTTTGAAGGTTTAAAGGTTGAAGGTTTAAGATTGAAGGTTGACACTTACAACTTGCCAACTTTACAACTTGCTCTCGTTATTAACTAACGACGGCAAGGATGTCCTTTTCCGACAGCAAGACGTACTCTTCTGTACCCAGTTTGATGTCGGTACCCGCGTACTTAGAATAGAGAACCTTGTCGCCGACTTTCACTTCGACTTCAGAGCGAGTTCCATCATCGTTACGCTTTCCAGGACCGACAGCCACAATTTCACCCACTTGAGGCTTTTCTTTCGCGTTATCGGGTAACAAGATGCCCCCAGCGGTTTTTTCTTCAGCGGCGCTAACCTTGACGAAAACGCGATCGCCTAACGGCTTAACAGTGGAAACACTTAGAGATACAGCTGCCATATATATAAATCTCTCCCGATTTAGATTCTTCTGAACTGAGTTAGCACTCTCAGCTCCTGAGTGCTAATTTACTCAACTAAGGGATGCGATCGCAACAAACTTTCCTGTACGGGTTCCCGAACTTATCGATTCATGTTGGCTCAAATCCTTACCTGGAAAGCTTTAGAAAGAAATCTATAAAAAAGCTATGGATTGAAGCCTGAACGCTCAATTCCGACAAGAAATAAGTAAAAATACTCAGCTTATGAATGGTTCAGAACTAATTGTGAGCCAAATCTATTGTGATTGCCGACAAGATTCAGTGGTAGCCACGTTAGCAGCGTCGGCCTGAAGCTAGCGAATCACGCTATAGATGAAGATAGATAGAGTATTAATCGCGGCGCTTGGGCGTCTTTAAGTGAAATCCGTCGATCAAACAACTCCGTGGAAATGCCAGCGAATCCAACCAATCACAATCCAGCAGAATTATCTCATCCTGAACCCTCAATCTCCAATGAGGTCTTAGCCAAAAACGCTTTAGCCGCTAATATCCAAAGCTTAGGCATCCATCAAATTCAGCGACACGTTTTTCTGTGTGCCGACCAGACTAAACCAAAATGCTGTCCCAAACAAATCAGTCTAGAATCCTGGGATTACCTGAAAAATCGCCTCAAGGAACTCAACCTCGACCAAGTAACCGAGACTCAACCGAACTGTATCTTCCGCACCAAAGCAAACTGTTTGCGAGTCTGTGCCGTCGGCCCGATTATGGTGGTCTATCCGGACGGTGTGTGGTATCGCAACGCTACCCCAGAAGTCATCGAACAAATTATTCAGGAGCATTTCATCGGCAACAAAGTTGTAGAAGAATATGCCATTGCGACTCATCCCTTGCCAGAACCTACCCCACCCGCTACAAGCAATGCCGAGGAAAACGCCCCATCGAGAGATCACATTACCACAGTTGATGTGATGACGGCTGCCCAGAGTCAGGAGTTAAGTATTGAGTAAATTGACCGAATAGCCTAAAACAATTTGATACCCACGGAATTTCGCATTGGTGTAGCATAATGATTAGCAAAGCTTTTTAGTACCTTTGGTGCGGCTTGAACAGCAATGGCACAAAACTCAAATGCATCGCATTACAGGCAACTTCTGTGCCTAAGCCAGTGTGAGAACCGAATTCTCCCGGTACAAGTTGGTCGTAGTAGGTTGTAGCGTCTAGACCAATCTGCGGATAATACAGAAGACGTTATTACCCATCTCAGCAATCCGGCATGACGAGTGTCACAACATGAAAGATAACGGTGTCAGAGACAACAAGCGACTATTGCTGATTGATGACGACCCCAATCTCATCTTGTTAGTCAAGGACTACCTGGAATTCCGGGGCTATGAAGTCATCACCGCTGAAAATGGTCGAGAAGCGCTAGAGGTTTTAGACCAAGACGTGCCTGATTTGATTATTTGTGATGTGATGATGCCGGAGATGGACGGCTACGCCCTGGTCGAGCATGTCAGGCAAGACCCTCGCACTAGCTGGATTCCAGTCCTATTTCTCTCCGCCAAGGGTCAAAGTCAAGACAAGGTCAAGGGTCTGAACCAAGGGGCGGATGTCTACATGGTGAAGCCCTTTGAACCGGAAGAATTGGTCGCGCAGGTAGAATCCTCGCTGAAGCAAGCTAATCGTTTAATTCATCACTCCGGTACAGGAACAGAGGCGGGACCGAAAATTCAGGTTCCCTTTGATGTGGAGTTAACGCCCACAGAATTAAAAGTGGTGCAGTTCGTAGCCAGGGGGATGGCGAATCGAGAAATTGCGGAGCAGATGAATGTGAGTCAGCGCACCATTGAAAGTCATGTTTCTAACATGCTGGGTAAGACAGGTCTCCATAATCGCACGGAATTGGCACGCTGGGCGATTGAGGCAAGTATGGCTTAGTTCCAGCCGGAAGTGTAAAGATTGTACGGTGTTGTATCGTAGTGTCTTTGCAAGTCACCCACAGCTATCCATCTATGCTGCCGTTTTTGCCCATTTTTACCCTGGCTCAAGCGACCCCAACGCCAATCCCTACACCCGCACCCCAGGTGGAAATTGTCCAACCGCAACCCGTGCGAATACTCCCAGGAAAACTTGATTCTGTCCCGGTATTCAATAGCAACAGTCCTGAGGTCGTACAAACAGAAGGCATTTTACTCTCCACCTTTCCCCCAAATGGCAAAAGCACCCCCAGTGCACACTTAAATTTTCCGTTTAAGGGACGCTTTGATATCTTTGCTCACCATATTGCTAAACCCGCAACACCCGAAGATTTGCGGACTCTTTATCTAGGGGTTATGGTTTACAATCCGGGGCTTAGGTCAGTCAAGGTCGATATCTTGCAAGCGGCAAGTTACTTGAGTCAACCAGATGCGCCGTTTATTGAGTTGCCGTCTTTTGTGGAGAATCCAACGGGTACTGTTTATGCCGGCCCTGGCAGTCGTGTGATGAATGATATTCTGCGGGGACAGCGGCAAGTTGAGTTTCCTTCCCAGTTGGTGATTCCCCCCAAGCAAAGCCGAATGTTGCTGAATCTACCCATTCCCGTGCGGACGTTGGAACCTCCATTGAATGGTCGTTCCACCTTGATGCGGTTGCAAAGTAGTGGGTCAGTCTACGTTGCCAGTCTTGCCCGCTATGCACCTGTTGATGCACAGGGTAACGAACGCCCTCCTACCTTGGCAGAATGGCAGACCTTACTAGATAAAGGTGAACTATCAGGGCCACGCGATCGCATTCCCACGCCTCCTAATGCCACCACAGAACGAATAATCTATGGTCGTGTTGCCGGTGTGGCTCAAGGTTCTCAATGGCAGGCGAAGTTGGTGGATCGTCCTAATGCCCGATTTTTAAGTATCCCTGCGTCCGGACAAGCCTTTTCCTATGGACTGAGTACCCTCCCTGGCGGCAAATTGGGCACAGCTCAAAGTCAGAGTGCGAGAATGCGGGTGCGCTATCCAGACACCGCTTACTTTGCTCATGGGAACTATGGGGTGCAATATAGCCTGACGTTACCCTTGGTTAATCCCACCCGCAATACTCAAACCGTCACTTTGGCGCTTCAGACACCGATTAAGCAAGATGAACTCCAGGGGGGACTGCGCTTTTTGGAACCACCCAGCAAACAAGTCTTTTTCCGGGGTACGGTTCAAGTCCGCTACACCGATGATGCTGGAATACCCCAGAGTCGTTATGTACATTTAGTACAACGACGGGGTCAACAAGGAGAACCCTTAGTTACCCTCAAAATGCCCCCTTCTGCCCAACGTTTAGTGCAAGTAGACTTTCTTTATCCTCCAGATGCTTCACCGCCCCAAGTTTTGACGGTGAGGACGTTGGAATAATAATCGATGTGTGGGACATGGAGTGACTGAATCACCCAATAACTGAGTGTGGTTAACAAAGTCAAACTGTTCAGTGGATTTTGTTACACCCAGTTAACCGATACGTTTTAGGAAGCAATACGGTCTGTTGTATGCAGACTGCACGCCGAAGTTCCCCATTGAAGCGATCGTACATGCAACTCTAGGCAGGGGCGCAGAAGAAGAGGAGGACGCTATGCTCTCAGGAGTTAAAACGTAAATGGTCGCCAGAGGAAAATGTATTCTCAGGAGCTGCTAAAGCCGGATGGGCGTCCCCTGACTCTATACAGCAGATACCCCATTGCGGAAGGCATCCAGGCTCCTAGTCCTGGTAATGAGCCGATTCGAGCCAATCCACATCTGCGCTGGCATCCCTTGCGAGGTGAATGGATTGCCTACGCCAGTCATCGTCAAGGGCGGACTTTTCTGCCGCCCCCTGAGTACAACCCACTGGCACCCCTTATCGATCCTCACTTTCCCACCGAACTGCCTCAGGGGCAATATGATATCGCGGTTTTCGACAACCGCTTTGCTTCAATGACGCGGGTGGCACACGACCCGCCTAGCAGTATTGTGGAAACTCTACCCGCGAATGGTGCGTGTGAGGTTGTAGTCTTTACCCAAGACCCCGAATCTCCTCTCGGTTCCCTGGAACTGGATCACCTAGATTTACTGTTACAGGTGTGGGCTGACCGGACTCGCATACTTGGAGAACACCCGCAGATTCAGTATGTACTGCCCTTCGAGAATCGGGGAGTAGAGATGGGGGTAACGTTGCTTCATCCTCACGGTCAGATTTACGCCTACCCGTTTGTCCCTCCTGTTCCAGCAAGAATGCAGGAACGCCAGCAGGCCTATTACCAGGAAAATCAGCGGAGTTTGCTGCAAGATTTGATTCAAAAGGAAATTGAGGACAAGCAGCGGATTATTTATTTGGATGAACAGGCGATCGCATTTGTCCCTGCCTGCGCCCGTTATCCCTACGAAGTTTGGATTGCAACGATTGAGCCAGTTGCAACATTTATCGACCTGACGGCAAAGCAGCGTAGAGGACTTGCCAAAGCCTTAAAAACTGTCACCCTCAAGTACGACGGCTTGTGGAAGCGCCCCTTCCCTTACTTGATGGCTTGGTTTCAAGCCCAGACTGACGGGCAACCTCATCCGGAATCACATCTGCACGCCGAGTTCTACCCCCCATATCGTACCTCGGACAAGCTGAAGTACTTAGCTGGAACCGAACTTGCAGCAGGAATGTTTGCCAATGATGCGCTGCCAGAGGAGAAAGCGAAGGAGTTGCAGGCGGTATCGATCATTCTTGAAGCGGGGGTGCGGGTATGAATCAATTCAATGAAGTAAATGAAGAAGTCTCCCGCAAACGAGAGTTAATCCGGAATGCCCTAACTGAAACTTTTGATAAATGGAGCCGTTTTCTATGAACTTAACATCCAATTTCCAATATTTTCAGGGGAATTCTTTCTCCGATTTATTTGCACAAGACATCACTTCTGCACGTTATGGATTCATCCTAAATTATCCTGCAACTGCCAGTTGGGCCGCTTACCCTAACAGAAAAAAATACTTTCTTCAAGATGGTAGTAGTGAAGCCACCAAAACCTCTTTTGATAAGATTTGTCAGAAGGAAGCTTGGAAAAATTTGGCGGTGTTAGGTGATACTCTTCCAGGAATCGTGATTATTGAGCCGCAAAAGTTGCTGGTTGATTACTGGCGCGATCATTTTAACTATAGTTATAGCAATATAGAGCTGATAGATTGCTCAACTTATCTAGAGGAACTGAGCCAAAGCGATCGCTTTGAGAACATAATCACTTTATTTCCATTTGATCATCTGCAACCTGAAAAACACGCCGTTAATCCAGATACCCACTACCACTTACTCAGCAAAGTGACGCTAAACGAACTGGGGGTGCAATGTCCAAACTATAAGAGCTACAATCTGCACAAAATTAGTCTCGAAGAGATTAAATTACCCGAACAATTTCCCTACTTGATCAAAACGTCTCACGGACTCTCAGGAGAAGGAACTTACATTATCAGAAATGCTAGCGATCTAAACTATTGTTTGGAAGAACTGAGAAAATATCTCCAAATTCAGTTACTCGATACAATTATTGTCTCACAGTTTGTCAAGAATGAAGTACAAAACTACTGTGTACAGTTCTACATCAACAAAACTGGAGAAATTACACTGATCGGTACGACAAGCCAACTCGTCACCCCAGAAGGTAATTATTTGGGGGGACTCATTCACTACCGCGAAACCGATATGAGTAAGTTTTATGAAATGATTACTGCCATTGGTCAATATGCTCACTCCTGTGGGTATTTCGGTGTGATTGGTTTTGATGTATTGGAAGATCAGGACGGACAGCTTTATGCGATCGATGCCAATTTCCGAGTCAATGGCTCAACTCCACTATGCTTACAGCGCCCTACTTTATTGGAATTGGGAAAAGAGGTGGCTAAATATTCCAGTGACTACCGCATGGATGGGACATTGGATTCTATTTTAAAAACTCTCAAGCTCGAACTGAAACGTAAGGAATTTATAATTTTATCGGCTTTAGAAAAAGTTAAATACGGAAAAATTTACACCGAGATTTACGGAATTGTTAGTGGAGAGACGCTTGAGGGAATGCAGCATATTGAGCAGAACTTAAAGGAGAAGGGATTGCAGTTGATTAGTTGAACGTTGATTCACAATGACGACACCAATAAACTCAAAGTGCTGCTGAGAGAATACAGCTTTTCAGGAAAATTTTTCATAAGTCAGATTGCTAGCTTTAATACCAATAAAACGTTGAAAATACATGATTAAATCAATACTTTTTGTTCTCATAAGCCATGACGAACTTTCAGCAGATATTTGGTGCATTACCTGAAGCCGAAGCTAGTGCGCCGGGACGGGTGAATCTACTTGGGGAACACACTGACTACAACGATGGATTTGTACTGCCAACGGCTATTCCCCAACGCACTACGGTGCAACTGGGTTTGAGCAAAGATGGACAGCACCACTTTTACTCGGTGGAACTTGACGAACGGGTGAGTATTTCAGAAGGTCATCATACACCCTCTGGATTTGCTAGTTATATCTTGGGGTGTGTTCGGCTTTTAGAACAGGAAGAGTACACCGTACCCTCTGTTAATCTGCACGTCACTTCCTCGGTTCCCATTGGTTCAGGTTTGTCTAGCAGTGCCGCTTTGGAGGTGGCGACTCTTAGGGGGTTGCGATCGCTCTTAAATTTAGATATCGATGATGTACGGATCGCTCAGTTGGCACAGCAGGCAGAAATCCAATATTCGGGTGTGCAATGCGGCATTATGGATCAGATGGCATCGAGCCTAGCGGACACGGAACATCTGCTATTTCTCGACACGCGATCGCTCGATCGCCAGGTAATACCTTTTCCATCTGGGGCAGAAGTTGTAGTAATAGATAGTGGTGTGCCTCGCACTCTGGCAGGGAGTGTCTATAACCAGCGACGAGCGGAGTGTGAAGAGGCGGCGCACTTGCTACGGGTGAAGGCGCTCAGAGATATTACCGATCCGCAAGCTGTGGAAGACTTACCTGAACCGCAACGCCGTCGTGCTCGTCATGTCATCACTGAGGATAACCGAGTACTGGAGGCTCTACAGGGAGTATCAGCTGAGCGTTTTGGTGAGTTGATGAATGCTTCCCACGCTAGCTTACGCGATGATTACGAAGTTTCCGTGCCTGCTCTGGATACACTGGTAGAGATGCTACAGGAAACGTCTGGAGTATTTGGGGCACGTCTTACAGGCGCTGGGTTTGGTGGGGCTTGCGTGGCTTTGGTTGCTACGGGTAAGGGGGAGGCGATTAGTCGAGATGTGATGGAACGGTATATGCGATCAGGTTATACCGGACGTGTTCTGGTTCCGGAGGTTAGTTAGGCTACGTCTGGTCTAAAACAGGGGTGGAAAGAGGGTCATCCGTCGGGGTTATGAAGTGACCCAGAAACCAACCCCATAGATTCGCCGCTTCAACACTGGCGTTTCCAAAAACAACTTTAGGCGGCATTCGCTAATTTGTTCCTAAGGGAGAGCCACTGATACAAAATCCCCATTGATAACCCCCTTTTTTGGTCTAAGTCTTTAGTTCCTGTGGCCTTGTGGCCTCTATATTCTGCCTTGTCTCCCTTGTTTCCTCCTCTAGAAGTGCCGGAACTTCCCGTGAAAAGTAAGCTCCATGCCGCTGCTGATGCCACTGCCATGCGTGAGCCAAGATATCTTTTACGTCTGGGTATTGAGGATTCCAACCCAAAACGTTTTTGGCTTTGTCGCTACTGCCCACTAAAACAGGTGGGTCGCCCGGTCGGCGATCGCGTTCCACTATTTTGATTTCTTTTCTTGTTACTTCCTTGGCACTTTCTATCACTTCTCTGACCGAAAATCCGCTACCATTCCCTAGATTAAATACCTCACTATCTCCCTCTTTAAGTAGGTACTCTAGACCCAAAACATGGGCTTGTGCCAAGTCAGTGACGTGAATATAATCGCGAATACAAGTGCCGTCTCTGGTAGGATAATCTGTACCAAAAATTGAGACAGACTCTCGTTTGCCCAAAGCCGCGAAAAGTACCAGTGGAATCAGGTGAGTTTCGGGTACGTGATCTTCACCCAGCAACCCGGTTGATTCAGCACCAGCGGCGTTAAAGTAACGGAAACAGACAGACTTTAAACCGTAGGCTTGGTCAAAATCAGACAACATTCGCTCTACCATCCACTTTGATGTTGCATAGGGACTGATCGGGTCTTGAGGATGGTCTTCTACAAGGGGAACAGTCTTCGGTACGCCATAGAGAGCGCAAGTAGAAGAAAATACAAACTTATTAATAGAAGCTGCCACCATCGCTTCTAAAAGCGTCAAAGTCCCTGCGACATTATTACGGTAATATTTAGCGGGATCGGTGACCGATTCACCCACAGCAATAAAAGCCGCAAAATGCATTACCGCCGTAATATTGTGGGTTGTGAATAGTTGGTCGAGGAGGGCGCGATCGCTAATATCACCGACAATCAACTCGACCTTCAAGACCTGTTCTACAAGTTCTCGATGTCCATAAGACAGGTTATCCAAAATGATTACGTCGTAGCCTGCCTGTTTTAGAGCGAATACAGCATGGGAGCCAATGTATCCTGCCCCCCCTGTGACTAAAATGGTAGCTTTACCCTGAGACATGTTTACTTGTTCCTCATCGAAACTTTAAAATCGTTGCCGCTCATCGAAGTACCGGGACATGGCATTGTCAAGGTTAGGGAGTAGCATACCGCGCTCACTGCCGAAAACGCTGTAGGTTGGGCGGGGAGTGGTAAGACCAAGTTCTCACGTGGGACAAGCTTCAACACGAGAGGCATCAACACCAGCTATAGAAGCAGCTAACCGTGCCAACTGGACTCAAGCGATCGCGCTGTTATTCGCTAAATCCCACATTCCGCACTTGCCATCCATTAACAAATCGAGCGTCGTATGCACCAGATCCGGCACATACGTAGGCGAAACAACTGAATCCTCTGCGGCTATGAAGGTTTGCCCAGCGCTTTGACGGTTCAATATCATTCAGGGAAAATGAACAGGTAAATATCAACTCCGTTATGGTCAACAACGCTGATTTTAATATTTTTACCCAATGGTCAGCTATTCTGACCGTAGTCTGCGGTGCCCTGGCGACACTGGCTTTTATTTTCAAATGGGGCATCCGGTTCCGCCTCGTGGGAATTACCGGTTTTATGGGGGTTCTCACCGGGAGTTTATTTGCCTTGGCACTGGTCCCTTTTACCCGTACTGCCATTCCCGGTGCTGTCCATTTTACGAGGGTGTATGACAATGGTGGGAATCAAACGGTGATTACTGTCCCTTCGCAAATCACCGAAACTGAATTGGAAGCGACTCTCCGCCAAGCGGCGAGTGACTTATTTTCTTACGGACGCTTAGGAGGCGGGGCAGATAACCAGTTGACAGTTCGGGCGCGTACTATTATTCACCCAAAACCGGGTGTTTCTAAGCCACTGTTCTTAGGGCAGGTGAAGCGATCGCTGGCTACCCGCGATGATGAACAAATGGCGATTGATATCTATCCCGAAAGCTTTGCCCAACTGCCAAAACCCAGCGCTTAAAGGATTTATTGATAGAACAGGTCCTGATAGGGGCGGGTTCACCTAGCCCTCAGCGAGTGTCAGTCTAAACCTACCAAGTTGAGCAATCGACTGTTTTGATAGTATTATGGTCAACTCGTCAAGATCTCAATGACAATCTCCCAGCAACGGGATGATATACCTGATCAATCCTCAACTGACTTTTCTGCTACAGGCATGAACCAAGCCCCAACTTCATTACTGTCCTTATCGGTTGCACCTGCTCAAGTGTTGCGGGGTAATCAAGCACTGGAACAATCGGTCGATGCGATCGCACGTCTGGGGAAACGTCCCTTAGTCGTAGGAGGCGATCGCACCCTAGCTTCCCTCACCTCAAAACTAAAACCGGTTCTAGAACAACAGCAACTCAGCTATTCTTCAGCCTCCTACACTCCTGATTGCTCTGAAGCTTCTTTATCCGCCCTCAAAGAAGCTGCCGCCTCCCATCAAGCAGATTTGATTATTGGGATTGGTGGCGGAAAAGCCTTAGACACCGCCAAACTCTTAGCCTATCAGTGCCAGTTGCCGATTGTAACCATTCCGACATCAGGTGCCACCTGTGCGGCTTGGACGGCTTTATCCAATATCTATTCCGATGAAGGCGCATTCCTCTATGATGTGTCCCTTAACCACTGCCCAGACTTATTAATCCTTGATTACAACCTAATTCAGACAGCACCACAACGCACCTTAATTGCCGGGATTGGTGATGCCTTAGCCAAGTGGTATGAAGCATCTGTCAGTAGCGGCAGTTCACCCGTTACCCTAATTATTGCCGCTGTCCAACAGGCCAGAGTTTTGCGTGATATCCTGTTTCAAAAATCAGCAGATGCCCTGAAAGAACCGGGCAGTGAAGCTTGGCGGGAAGTGGTGGATGCTACGGTTTTACTCGCGGGTGTGATTGGCGGTTTGGGGGGTGCCCAGTGTCGGACTGTTGCCGCCCATGCTGTTCACAATGGCTTAACCCATCTTCCATCGGCCCACGATGCCCTACATGGTGAGAAAGTTGCCTATGGGATTCTGGTGCAGTTGCGTTTAGAAGAAATGCTTCAGGGAAATCAATTAGCGGCATCTGCACGGCAACAACTGCTGAAATTTTACAGCGAAATTGGTTTACCTCAAACGCTGGAAGATTTGGGGTTAGGAAACATCACCTTGGCAGAGTTACGGAAAGCGGCGGAAATTGCCTGTAATCCTAATTCCGACATTCATCGCCTACCGTTTGAAGTCGTACCCGATCAACTCATGGCGGCGATGGTTTCTACGACAACACCAGTGGAGAAAAGTCGCAGCCCCCTGGGTTTAACGGTAGCCGTCACTGACTCTCAATAAGCCTTCACATCCGCCAGTGGTTAAAACCACTGGCGGATACCTTTATAATTTTTAAGTTTAGGAAAAGCCTGGTTTTCTGATGAAGTTAGATTGGATTACCCCCGCCCAGCGTGTAAGTGCCCTGCCTCCTTACGTGTTTGCCCGCTTAGATGAACTGAAAGCGCGTGCCCGTGAGCAGGGACTTGATTTGATTGACTTAGGGATGGGGAATCCCGATGGCCCAGCACCTCAACCGGTGATTGAAGCGGCGATCGCAGCCCTGCAAAATCCCGCCAATCACGGCTATCCTCCCTTTGAGGGTACTGCCAGTTTCCGCCGTGCGATCGCCAATTGGTACCGCCGTCGCTATGATGTTGAACTCGATCCCGATAGCGAAGCCTTACCCCTGTTGGGTTCCAAAGAAGGGCTGACTCACCTTGCCCTAGCTTACGTTAATCCAGGTGACTTGGTTTTAGTCCCCAGTCCCGCTTATCCAGCTCACTTCCGGGGGCCGTTGATTGCTGGCGGTACTCTGCACAGCTTGATTCTCAAACCCGAAAACGACTGGATAATTGATTTAGGAGCCATTCCCGACGAGGTGGCTCAACGCGCCAAAATTCTCTATTTCAACTATCCCAGTAATCCCACCGCTGCTACAGCTCCGCGTGAATTTTTTAAAGATATTGTCGCCTTTGCCCGTAAGCACGAAATCCTACTGGTTCATGATTTGTGCTACGCCGAACTCGCCTTTGATGGCTATCAGCCCACTAGCTTGCTCGAAATTCCCGGTGCCAAGGAAATTGGTGTCGAGTTTCATACCTTATCCAAAACCTACAATATGGCGGGCTGGCGCGTTGGTTTTGTGGTAGGTAATCGCCATATTATTCAAGGCTTGCGAACCTTAAAAACCAATTTGGACTATGGGATTTTTGCGGCGTTGCAAACCGCTGCCGAAACCGCATTACAGTTACCTGATGTTTATGTCAGTGAAGTCCAAACGCGTTACCGCCGCCGCCGCGATTTTCTGATTGAAGGGTTAGGAGAGTTGGGGTGGACGATTCCCAAAACGAAAGCAACGATGTATTTGTGGGTGCCTTGTACCCAAGGGATGAGTTCAACCGATTTTGCCCTCAACGTGTTGCAGCAAACGGGTGTTGTTGTCACACCGGGGAATGCCTTTGGTGTGGCGGGTGAGGGGTATGTGCGGATTAGTTTGATTGCCGAGTGCGATCGCTTAGCTGAAGTTTTGCGCCGATTTAAGCAATCCGGAATCTACTATCAGTCGGAAGCACTGCTGAAGGCTGAAGGATAAACTCTTTGCATAAGTAGCACAGCTCACAGCGATAAGTACTACAGTTACATCGCAAAAACTGGCTTGTGCCAAGGCTGTTATGAATCTAAGATATCGGAGAATCCTTACAGTCTGCCTCTACTTAACTGTATGGAGTTTAGCGGCGGTTGTGGGTGTCAAGCAACCTGTTAGTATAGCGCTTGCTAAAGGAGAATCAAGTCCGAAAGCCCAAGTTTCTGAGCCGACTATGAATGCCAAACTGATTGCAGCCAACACCCGTTTGAGCTTCAAGCTGTTTTCAGCGATTCTCAAACAACAGCCGGAGCAAAACATTTTTATCTCTCCGGCGAGTGTAGCGATCGCTTTATCCATGACCTATAACGGAGCCAAGGGAGAAACGCAACAGGCGATCGCTCAAACTTTAGAGTTACAAGGGATGAGCCTTGAAGATATCAATCAAGGGTATGCCTCCCTGAGAGCCACAATCACTCATCTCGATCCCAAAGTGCAGCTTTCGGTCGCTAACTCCCTGTGGGCGAGAAAAGGTGAACCGTTTGTTCCAGAATTTCTGCAAAAAAATCAGGATTTCTATGGAGCAAAGATAACCGATTTAGATTTTAATGACCCTAGCACTCCATCTATTATTAATACTTGGGTTAAGCAGAGTACGAATGGAAAGATTGATGCCATTATCGATGGTAAGGAGATTGAACCCGATACCATTCTTTTTCTAATCAACGCCATCTATTTTAAAGGACTCTGGACAACACCATTCGATAAAACTAAAACGCAAGAGTTACCCTTTACCTTATTGAACGGGACGCAGAAACTGCAACCGATCATGTTTCAACAGGCGCAATATGGTTACTATGCTAATCACTTATTTCAGGCTGTAACGTTGCCCTATGGACAGGAACGATTAAGTTTGTATATCTTTTTACCTCAAGAGAACGTCAGTCTCCAAACATTCTACAAAAACCTGAATGCTGAAAACTGGGAGCAATGGATGAACCAGTTTGAAACGAAGCAAGTCTTCGTTGGGTTACCTCGCTTCAGATTAAACTATGGGCTTGAACTGAATGACACATTGAAATCCCTGGGGATGGCGATCGCCTTTGATGTGAACCGAGCTGATTTTACAGGGATGACTCCTCGCTCAGCTTACATTAGTAGAGTCAAACACAACACATTTTTTGAAGTGAACGAAGAAGGAAGTGAAGCGGCTGGAGCAACATCGGTGCAGATGGGGACAAGAGCCGCACCTCCTCAGTTGATTGCGGATCGGCCTTTCTTTTGTGTCATTCGTGATAATCAGACTAAAACAATATTATTCATGGGTTCTATCATAAAACCCCAGTAAAATGAAAGTGGTATGGAGCTAGTAGAGGGCTATTGTGACTTACTATCATACCCTACCTCAAATCATTTTCAGGATGTGTTGCCATGATTGAAATAAAAACACTTATTTTTCCGAGTTTGGTGACGGTTTTAACTCTAATTCTCTACTTCGTTCTAACTGCCAATGTTGGCAGAGCAAGATTTAAATATAAAGTACCTGTACCCCAAATTTCGGGCAATCCAGATTTTGAGAGAGTATTTCGAGTCCAGCAAAATACTTTGGAGCAACTCATTCTTTTGTTGCCAAGTTTATGGTTATTCTCTCTATTTGTCAGCCCCATTTGGGGTACTGGGATTGGATTAATTTGGGTAATTGGACGTATTTTATATGCTTGGGGTTACTATCAAGCGGCAGAAAAACGGGCGCTCGGTTTTGGTATCAATTCTTTGTCTATTCTTGTCCTGCTTTTAGGTGCTATAGTAGGAGTGATTAGGGCTTATTTGACTTTCATCTGAACCCAGCTATCAACTTCTTTTCTTGCTCTGAAGAGAGAAAAATAATGGGCTTAAGAGTGCAAACTGAATGGGCTATTCGGCGATGGAAATAGTCATTAGAATGGTTGTAGAACTCCTTAGATTTTCCTTGTAATCGGATTGTGAACTTACCCGGAGCAATCAGCCTTCGGCTTGAAAAGAATAAGGCTTAACAGTTTCACCCCAGATGGTTCGCTTCTCTGGGGGTTTTTTATTGGTTCCTGTTCCTAGGGGGAAGATGTACAGCGATCTCTGGGCAAAATTTGCAGCAGTTCCCTAGTTGTAAACGGCTTAGGCAAGAAACCCTGGCAACCAACACATTCAGCTTGAAGTACAGCTTCTGTAGAGTTTAGCCCACTCATGATCACCACATAAATGCCGGGATTGAATTGACGGAGTAGGGGAATGATTGCCAAACCACCGACTGAGGGCATCATCATATCGATTAAGACAGCTTGAATTTTATCTTTGTGCTCCGCAAACACCGAGACTGCCTCAATTCCATCACTGGCAGTTAACACTCGATAGTTATAAGTTTCTAGGGTGGTTTTAGTACTTTCACGAATCGCTGGTTCATCATCGACTACTAAAATCAATTCCTGATGACCCAAAAGCAACTCTAAATGCTCGCCTGTTGGCACTACTGTGGATGGATTGGCAGGTAAATAAACCTTAAATGTGCTCCCTTTGTTCACTTCACTTTGTACATCCACAAAGCCTCCATGACTCTTCACAATACCCAATACGGCAGAGAGTCCTAATCCAGTTCCTTTGCCAATCTCTTTAGTAGTAAAAAATGGGTCAAAAATTCGGTGCAAAATATCGGGTGGAATGCCCGTTCCCGTATCGGTAACGGTCACAACAACGTAGGAGCCAATATTAGCATCCAAATGCATCCTGGCATACTGTTCATCGAGCAGTAAATTCTCAGCCTCAATCTGTAAAACACCACCCTCCGGCATGGCATCACGGGCATTTACACATAGATTCATAAACACCTGATGCATTTGGGTGACATCACCTAATATCATCCATAAATCAGGTGAAATGTCAGTATTAATGTCGATTGATTTAGGCAGAGTTTGCTGTATAATCTTCCTGATTTCTAACAGCAAGTGACTCATTTGCAGACTCACTCGCTTTCCTTCTACCCCCCGTGCAAACGATAAAATTTGTTTAACCAGTCCTGCGCCCCTTTGGGCGCTGGTTTCTATCGTTTTAATCATTTGCCGGGTTTGGTCATTGACATCGGGAAACTTGAGCGGTAATAATTGAGCGCCCATCAGAATTGGACTCAGAATATTGTTGAGGTCATGAGCAATTCCGCTGGCAAGGGTTCCCAGACTTTCCAATCGTTGCGCTCGTAAAAATTGTGCTTCGAGTTGTTTTTTTTCGGTAATATCCATGTGGATACCAATCATCCGCATGGGTTTGCCGGCGAGGTCGTGAAAGAGGCTGCTCTTAACAGCAATCCAGCGAATTTCTCCATTCGGTAAGATGATGCGAAACTCGGTATCCAATCCCTGCCCAACCCTAACCGCTTGCCAGAGTTCCTGCTCGGTGTTGCGGCGATCGTCGGGATGAAGGGTTTGAATCCAATCATCGTATCGACCGTTAAAGCTCCCTGGAGCCAGCCCATACAGAGCTTCTAGCTCAGCCGTCCAGGTAATCTCATTCGATGGGATACTCCATTCAAAGGTGCCAATCTTACCGGCTTTTTGCGCCAATTCCAACCGTTCCTGAATTCTCTGACACCACTCAATTTCTCGTCTGAGTAATTCATTGGCTGTTTCGAGTTCAGCGGTGCGCTCTTGTACCCGCAGTTCCAAGATTTCGTTAGCCTCTCGTAGGGCTTCGGCGGCTTGTTTGCGCTCGATCGCATAACGTAGAGAGCGCACTAAAATATCTTGGTTGAGCTGTCGCTTTACGATGTAATCCTGTGCCCCATGCCGAACCGCTTCCACCGCGAGCTCATCATCATTGGTATTAGTCAACACCACAATCGGCAACTTGGGGGCGTGCTCGATCAGGGAATCCAGGGAGGCTAACCCATAACTGTCGGGCAGAGTGAGATCGAGCAAAATCACATCGAAGTGATCGACTTCGATCTGGGCAATCGCATCCTTCAGCCGCTTCACATGAGCCAAGTTAAAGCGGCTGAGCAAACTACCCTTGAGGACTTCCTGAAGTAAGCGAGCTTCTGCCAGGTTGTCCTCAACGAGCAGGATGTTAACAAAAGGTCTGCCTACCGGCTTTCCGGTGGCAGCGTTGCCGTCTCCAACCAAAATTCCTCAATCCCCTGAACAATTTTGAACAATTGTGTCAAATTACGTGATTTTGAAATGTAGCAGTTGACGTGTAAATCATAGCTTTTGGATATATCCTCCTCGTTGCGAGACGTGGATAGGACAATAATCGGAATGTGCTTGAGGGACGGGTCCGCTTTAATTTCTGCCAGTACTTCCCGTCCATCCTTTTTGGGCAGATTCAGGTCAAGCAGAATGATGTCTGGACGAACCGCATCTGCATACTCTCCATCTTGCCGCAGATAAGCCATCGCTTCCATGCCATCCCGCGCAATCACCACTTTACACTGGGCGGCAGTGCTTCTGAGTGCTTCCTGGATTAGCCGGATATCACCTCGGTTATCTTCGACCAAAAGGATAGTTTTGTTTCTTGTGTCCACTGGCATGATGGCGATCGCGTCCTCCTACTGGAATCGTGAAAAAGAAGGTTGCACCTTTGCCCAGTTCGGATTCAACCCAGATCCGTCCTCGGTGGCATTCCACAATTTTCTTACAGATAGCCAGTCCCATGCCGGAACCGGGATACTCATCGCGGGTATGCAAGCGTTGGAAAATCACAAAGATGCGATCGGCAAACTGCGGATCGATGCCAATCCCGTTGTCCTGAACCGAGAACAACCAAGAATCCTCCTGTCGTTGCACTCCCACATGAATCCGAGGTGCTTCGTCCTTCTTTTTAAACTTAATGGCGTTCCCCAACAAGTTTTGGAACAATTGCATGAGCTGGGTACTATCCGCCACGATGATTGGCATCGAATCGTAGGTAATTTCCGCCTGGGTTTCGGTAATCCGCCCTCGCAGATGGCTGAATGCCCGATTTAAAGAGGTTTCTACCTCAGTGAGTTCCCATTCAATCCCTTTCAGGTCTACCTTGGAGTACACCAGCACATCATCAATCAGCGTCTGCATCAGGCTAACGCCATCCACGGCAAAGCCAATGAATTCTTTGCCATCCTCGTCCAGTTCATCGTTATAGCGCATCTCTAGTAACTGCACGAAATTCGCCACCTGATTCAGGGGTTCTTGCAAGTCATGAGATGCCACATAGGCAAACTTCTTCAGTTCGGCATTAGAGCGTTCCAAATCTTGAGCCAGTAAGGCCAGTTCTTCCGCCTGCCGCAGTACGATGTTGACGATCGCCTTTCTTAACTCTAACGTTGCCTTAACTTCTATCGGCTTCCAAGGCAACGACTTCAGGCGGACGGTTTCCTTCCACAAATCAAAGGATTTACGAGGACATAGCTGCAAAGTGTCACTCGACTCTTTGAGTTCGTAGGCATGATTGGGATCGCCCCCCCAGTTCACCGTCTGAATCACCTCAGGACGGAACCACAATACATAACTGCGTTTGGAAATCGGAATCGCCAGCATTCCACTGGCAACATCCTTAAACCGTTCGGCATCGGAGTAAATCAGGGGCAGAGAATCGGTATAAAACACCTCTTCATCCACGGTTTTCGTCAGCCATTGCGCCAGGTAATTGAGTTCCTCTTCCGGTGGCGTCCGACCGATTGTTGTCCAGTGCCCATTAAAACAAATAGCCGCGCCCTTCGCATCCGCCAAGTCCAGCAAGTTCGGCTCTTGCTGAATCAATCCATCAATAAAGTTGTCCGCCTGGGACATGTACTCTATCAACGCCGATTGGACTTGTGCCAGCTTCATGCGATAGTTGTAGTCGGCTTCTTCCTCGCGGGTAAAGATTTCTGCAAAAATCACCCGTCCCAAGAATTCGCAAGCTTTCCGCAATTCGTAAGGAACATGTTTGGGGGTGCGATGGTGACAGGCAATCAGTCCCCAAAGCTTCTCATCCTTCATTAAGGAAATCGTGAGCGACGCCCCAACCCCCATGTTGTGCAGGTACTCAAGGTGGCAGGGATAGGCACTCCGCAGGATTGAGAGCGTCAGATCGACGGGTTGATTGGTTATGGGATTGTCGCCCGGATAAAGCTCTACAGGTTCCGCGTGGGCGTTGGGAATCACCCGAATCCAGTTGGATAGGAACATTTTCCGGGCGGGTTGGGGAATATCCGATTCTGGATAGTGCAACCCCAAATAAGGCTCCATCTCGTCCAATTTTGCTTCGGCAACCACTTCGCCATGCCCATCTTCATCAAATTTGTAGAGCATGACGCGATCAAACCCGGTAACCTTACGCACTTCCCGGACAATGATTTGACAAAAATCTTGGAGGTTGGAGGTGGTTTCGAGTTGGTTAATTGACGCTCTAGCTAGATGATAAAAACTTAAAAAGGGAATTGTCTCTTGAGTTAGGGCGGGTTCCAATTCCAGCACTAAAAATCCATCCGCACTGCGATGAAAAACCGCATCAAATACTTGGTAATCATCTCCTTTCCGCCTGACCCAAACTTTAGTGGGATTGATTAAGTCTAGATTTTCATGGGATAATCCCATCCTGACTCGATCCACCTGAAAGGAATCAAGAATATCATCCAGTGTCTTACCCAGAATCGCTTCAGGAGCCAACCCTAATGCCTGAAATGTATTTCGGCTGACCTGCAAAACGGTTAATTCAGGCTCTTGCAAGACCAGTAAAACGCCATGGGGTTGGACTTGAGTCAAGAGATGAATCGGTGGCTGTTTTAATCTGTTTAAGTTAACCTCTTGGGTTTCTAAATTTATTCCTGTCATGATTGCCCTCCATAGAATGGAATAGAAAATCAACAACCCATCACGATATAGCTTCTACGAGGAGTTCATCTCTTGGGTTGAGTTTTCAATACTATTTGGATCGATTCAGACTCTAGACGGTTGCGATATCACATGAAGTCTATGCAGCCGTTGATACACTCATTGCTCAATTTTAGTGTTTTATCCTGGGTTATGGCTTTAAAAATTTTTACTTGTCTCTAGTTTGCAGGATATCGCAGAAAGTTCCTGGAAAATTCAACAAAACATTAAATAAACTAAAAGTTTTCTCAAATAAAGAATAAAAGAGTCTATAGGCAGTTAACCGACTCAAGTCAGTTATTTGAACTCTATTTACAAAACTATATTTCTTTAAATAAAAATCATAGAATTGATAAGTAACTACTCTATAGGTAAAGTAACAATGCCTAACCAAAATTCTTCAATCCGTTTAACAAGCTGAAACAGTTGTTCTAAATCCGAGGATTTGATCACATAGCAATTTCCCTGAAGGGCATAACTTTGGAAAATGTCTTCTTCATGGTCGGAAATGGTTAAAATCACAATGGGAATCCGCTTAAGCTGTGGATCAGCCTTAATTTCAGCTAAGAGTTCTCTGCCATCCTTTCCGGATATGTTCAAGTCCAGCAAAATCAAATCGGGACGGGTAGCCTCCTTATAGTTTCCCCGGCGATGTAGAAAGTCCATCGCTTCCATCCCATCTGCGATCGCGATAATTTGATGCCGTCCTGAATTTTCAGTGAGTGCATCTTTGATCAGGTGGGTATGTTCGGGGTTATCTTCCACAACTAAAATTAATCGCTGCGCCGGGGATTCTTCCATATTCAAGGCAATACTCAATACTTAACTATTAACCGAAATTACTTGTATAAACTATGCTCTCGACTCAGCAGTGCAACACTCAACGTCACAATCACCACTCCCACCACTTGCAAACCCTGTAGTGTTTCCTGAATCGTTAACCAAGCCAGAATTACCGTAAGTGCTGGATTACTCGCGCCAATCATCGAGGCAGATGTAGCACCGATGAGGCGAATCCCGAAATTGTTCAGCAAGTGACCGGCAAAAGTGGCGATCGCAGACAAAAGAGCACCAATCCACAGGGGAATCCAGATTAGCTGAGTATCCTGTACATTCCAGATTACAAGACTCGCGGCTGATAATCCTAAGGTGGTGACAAAACTAATCCAAGTAAAGGGAAAAGGATGCAGGGTTTCAAAACTCTTTTGAGCCACAACCGTATAAAGAGCATACACAACACCGGAGGCAATCCCGGTAATGATACCAATTAAGGTTTGGTTATTCGCCGCCGTATCACTATAGGGCATGGTCAGGAAACTGCCCAGTAACACCAATCCCATCACACTCCAGCGAAACAGCGTCGGACGATTCCCAAACCACCGCCAGGAAAATAGCGCCGTAAAAACGGGATAAGTAAAGAAGAGAGTTAGGGCAATTCCCGTCGGAATCAGTCCGATGGAAATATAGATCATTGCCAAGTAAAGAAACATAAGAACCCCACATCCCAACGATTGCAGCAGCAGAGTTCGTTGTTCTATATTTCCTAACTGTTTAATATCTTGCCAGGTTGCAGGATAGAGTTTCGGTACCAGAGATGCCATCAACGGAACAACTAACAGCATCCGCATAAACATTAATAAGAAAGAGTTCTGCAAGGTTGGCGTCACAAAACCCCCCGTCTGGAAGAGTCCCAGAATCGCGTGCTCGTTGAAGAGAACTCGAACAATTACATTATGAAAGCAGAAAAAGACAGAAGATAGCAGAACAATCAGGAAGCCCAGCACCGCTGAAATTGAGGATGAAGTACTGTTTGATTGTACTGAGGGGATGAACTTCAGGGGGCGACAATATATATATTATTTAGCCTGAAGTTGAATCACTTCATGGTTTTGCTGGTCTGATGAAGCATCTTCCTGCCGCTTAAGTACCAGCAATGTGATGTCATCAAATACCTTTTGCTTGCCACGCTGAAACTAATCCTGCCACGATGAGCATCAACTTAAAAGACTTAGGATTTCTCAACAGCTCTGGTATCAGTATGTTGTCAAAATTTGTCTTGAGTTTGCGAAAAAAGAAAGGAATTCAGTTAATCGTTCTAGGTTCTAACGATATGCCTTGGCAAGGAAAATCGTTGAAAAATTTGGAGAAATTATTACCTGGATTAAAGCTAGAAATTGATTAAATACCTCAAGATTATTCACTCTTTCTCAAGGATATAAATATCTACCCCATGGTTAACCTCAATTTGTCTCCCACAAGCTTAACGTCTACCCCTTGGCGGCTGCATCCCGGTTACTTAAGTGAAGGTGGCTCCAACTTTGAATCGGTGCATATTTTATTAGGTCGATTCTTAGCCGATCGCCATTCCGCAGATCCACTAGCCGATCGCTCTCTTTTGGAGGAGAACTCAACGTTTGAATGGGGCAAAGGAAAGCCTTTGGAAAAGGTGATTGACTCCCAGGCAGACTTTGAATTTTTGATGAAACATCCACGTCTATTTCGCAATGCGATCGCGGTTATCGAACCTTGGGAACACGTTGGTTATAACCCCCTCGGCGAGCATGTTCGCGCTTCTATCAATGTGGCCTACATTGCCCAGAAAATTGCGGATTGTGACTCTATTCTGTTTCCGTTGTGGTCTTCCGGGCTGCTTGATCCAGAATTAATTATACCGATTATCTCCTCTAGTTTGGCGGTCGTCGTTGAAGGAGGCGATCCCTCAGTGCGTGATGCGAGTTCATTTGCTGGAGGTAACTGTTCCCTAGCTGAATTACATCAGTTTGTAGAAGCACTGCTGCTGTCGCGATCTCCTACGAGTGCCCCTGCAATTTTTATCTGTTTAGGACACCAACTAGCCGCCCAAGCCCATATTCGTCTGATCCAAAAAGCTGTGCAGCAGGTGTGTAGCTTAGCTGCATTACCCCGTGATTCTCAAGGCAGGGCGTTGAAAGCATTACAAACGGTTTGCCAGCGCATTGCTGAGGTTGGTAATTCGCTTCAGGTTCAGAAAAAGAATGGTCATCTGGTTGCCCAAAGTTGGAACGATCCAGAGTTTGCTGTTGGCCCCAATGAGTCTAAAGAAGTGGGTGGTCGCCAACTACTGCACTATTGCTCTCCCGATAGTGAGAAATCAGGCATCCCGCAAGAGTTAATTACAGCCCATGAGGTGACAGCCGATGAATTTGAAGGAGTGATTGATACATCCATTGAATACGAACATGAACTGAATATTGCCATGTTCCATTCAGACGAGGTGAATGAGGAAGCCATTCTTTTTGCCAACTGGGCTTATCGGCTGCTACACGATACCATTATTCCCCATCGTCATCTTTTGGCAGGAAGTTCCCTCGCATGGCTGATGCAACTTCCCTATGCCCTAGAAATTCTTTGCTCAACCGCCCATGATGGCGATGTACTGACGGAGTGTTCTGCCACCTGCATTAACTATAAAGATTTTGAAAGTAAGGTGATTCGGCGCTCATTTACTAGTCAATTTCATCCTGAGTTGCTAGCAAATTTGCGAGTGGTTGGTCATCGACAACCGCCTTCCTATGCTCAACTCAAAATAGACGATGGGGCGAGATTATTTGCTCGGCTGCTGTATGCCGGAATGCAGGAATAGAAGAACTTGGTTATTTGTTAATGACACTTATAGCGATTCTTATATCAGTGAGGTACATCTAGCTTTTTTGCCTATTCTCAACTCCCGAAAACCTAGAACCTTGTACCTCATTCAATTGAGAACCACTATAAGGCATTCTCTTTACCAAAATGCTGAACAAACTCTTACCATTTGAGGCTGATACTTGGGCGTTCGTTTTGAGCAGTCTACTTCTCGCCGTTGGTGGTGCAGTGCTGCTCTACATCGTGATGTTCTATATCCTACGCTCAATCTTCCGCAAGTTTGAGCGAGACATTGCGCTCGTCACCCTTAATGTTTCTGCCTATCCAGCACTAACCGTTTTTATTTTAGCCGTCCTGAAGCTGACGTTTCATCAATTGCCTTCTGTTGTATTAATCGACGGCTTTGAAAATATCTTAGCTGCCGGTCTGATCATCGCGGCGAGTTACTGGTTAGTGCAGCTCTTTATCCAGGTCTTTATCTATTACTTGAAAGACTTCACCCAGCAAACGGAAGCGATGTGGGATGATGTTCTCCTCCCGTTGCTGGAAGCCGTAGTTCCCGTGGTGATTGTTCTGATTGCCAGCGTCTTCGTTTTGCGATCGCTGGGAGTTGATTTGACAGGAATTTGGGTGGCGTTAGGTGGAGCAACCTTTGTCATCGGCTTTGCAGCTCAAGGCATCTTGGCAAACTTTTTCAGTGGGGTGGTACTGTTGATTGATACACCCTTTCAGTTTGGTGATGTTTTGCGGCTTGAGGATGGCTCGATTGCGATGCTACGAAAGATTGGAGTGCGGGTTACGCAACTCTATCTCCCTAGCCAACATTGTGACATCTATATCCCCAACAGTAAGTTACAAGAGCAAAACATTGTTAACCTCAGCCGCCCAACTGCTTACTATCACTATTCGACTGAGGTGAGCATCCCATTTGTGCATGATGCTCGTGAAGTCAAGCAGGTTATTAGAGAAACTATCCTAGCACATCCAGATACACTGGGTGATATCGAACGGAAATTAGAATTGATTGATCGCTATTCTCAAATAGAGGAGCTTGAAGAGCAGCGAAAATTTGGTAGACTGCGCTTACTGGCTGAGCAGGATGTTAACTACAAGCTAGAAGAAATTGCCCCAGCTCTAGAAGCACTGGTGGTCACCCTTCAATTTGCCGAAAAAGGTGGCTTGACTCAGGATGAAATTGAGAATGTGCAGCAAGAATATCGCGATGTTCTCGCGGTGATTGGCTTGGAGATCACCACAGAAATCCAAAATAACCGTTCAGTGGTTACGCTCCAGGAAACTCGATCCAAAGACAACTTAATTGGCTTAGTCCGAGAATGGTACCGGGCGTGTATGCGCGATCCCAATTTGCTGGACAACGACAGCTATATGATTCCTGACGAGTGGGAGCGCAAAATTACTTTACTGAAGCGACGCACACAACGCTTATATCAAAAAATTTCCAATCCGCAACGGGAAGAAACTCGCTTGGATGATTATGTAATGGAATTAAAGCAATGGCTGCAAGAGCGATTTAAACAGCCCAGGCAGAAGTGGCAAGAACCCCAAGTTTTAGTCAAAGAAATTGAGCATGATGAAGCGAATTGCTACATTAAATTTCAACTCAATTTCTTTGTGGATGATATCAAGCTAGAAAATGGAAAACGAGGCGATCGCGTTAGCAGCCAGATCTATCAGAGCGTTGTGCAATATCTCCAGCACAGTCAAGAAACTAAGGATTTAGGCGAAGAAGTACAGCTCCTCCATTAAGGCTCATAAACCTTGCTAAGGGATTGTACTAATAAAAGATAGGAAAGAATATGCTTCAGTCTTCTTCCCCCTCCAACGCTTTTGCCAACTTTCAGCGCCTTCCCCGTCACCTCAGCCTTCTGGAACGGAAGTTCCCCCGTACAGATGAACTACAAAGGGAGAAAAAGCTTGAGTGACGGGAACTAGAGCCATTTACTCCCAGAAAGCCGTACCCATGTTTTTAAGAATTTTTTAAGATTTTGGCGGGGAGATTTCTGGGACAATAGTAGCCATGTATATTGAACGAGTCCCTAACAGAAATTCACCCCCCGCTGTCCTCCTACGAGAGTCCTATCGTGAAGGGGGTAAAATCCGTAAAAGAACTTTAGCTAACCTGTCAAAATTACCGGATACTGTCATTGATAACTTGAGAATAGTGCTCAAAGGCGGCGCAGCTATTGAAAATCTCTCCGAATCATTCTCTGTAGAAAGAAGTCTACCTCATGGTCATGTAGCTGCGGTTTTAGGAACAATCAAAAAACTGTCTTTGCACCATCTAATCTCACCCTCAAATTCGAGAAAACGAGCTCTAGTTTTGGCGATGATCGTGGCGCGTCTCCTTGACCCTCGTTCCAAGTTAGCCACAGCGAGAGGATTGCACAGCGAAACGTGCAATTCATCGTTAAGTGAACTGTTGGGCTTAGAAAAAGCCGATGAGGATGAATTGTATGAAGCAATGGATTGGCTGGTATCCAAACAAGAATTAATCGAAAATGAGTTAGCCCTAAGACATCTATCCGAAGGAGCTTCGGAAACTTCTTGAACAAGAAGCTGTTCAACTCTCATTATTTGATGAAACTGACTTAGTAGAATTTTCTTGTTCTGATTACCCCAGTGAGCGGCTAATTGCTTGTCGCAACCCGATGCTTGCTCAAGAAAAGTCTTTGACTAGAATTGCTTTATTACAGGCGACACAGCAGGAACTCAATAAGATTGTTATCGCCACTTCACGAGATAAACGCGCCCTCAAAGGAGCCGACCAGATTGGACTGAGAGTGGGGCGAGTTCTCAATGCTACATGTGTGGGGAAATACTTTAATATTGCCATCACTGAGACAAGTTTTTCTTACTCATTGAATGAAGCGGCTATCGCCAATGATTCGGCTTTGGATGGAGTCTATATTATTCGGACTTCAGTCAAACCGGAGACTTTAGATGCGGCTCAAACGGTGAGAACCTATAAAAGCCTTTCTACTGTCGAACAAGCTTTCCGCAGTTATAAAACTATCGATTTGAAAGTACGTCCAATTTATCACCGTTTAGAACAGCGCGTCAAAGCTCACGTCTTCTTGTGTATGCTGGCTTATTATGTGGAGTGGCACATGAGGAAAGCTTTAGCTCCACTGCTGTTTGACGATGAAAAAGTCACAGTTGAACCGGAGGGAAAAAGTTCAATTGTTGCTCCATCTAAGCGTTCAAAGAAAGCCCGCGCTAAGGCAGCGACTAAAAAGACACCTGAAAAGCTTCCTGTCCATAGTTTTCGGACTTTAATGACTGATTTAGCAACGATTGTCAAAAATAAATTCCAGTCTAGTGGTCTGGAGACTTCTCTAATGTTTGAGAAAATTACTCAACCGACTCCACTCCAACAAAAAGCGTTAGATTTGTTAGAAGTTTCCTTAATTTGTACCCAGTAACAGCCGAGGAGTTGAGTCTCTCCCTCTCTCACAGCATAGGTTGTAGTTTTTTGTCAAAGGGGAACTTCCGCTGGAAGCCTGGGGATTTGGTCTGACGGGTTTGCTCCTCTGGATTAGTTCGGCACCGGGTGCTCACTTGCAACTTGGACCCCAAGCCATTTTCGTCTGGCTGCCGGGAGCCATTATTGGCGTAATGATCAACTTTTAAGTTAAGCATCTTGGCGAGCGCTGGCAAGATTTATCGGGGGGAACGCCCAGTTATATCACGCGACTCTTAGACAAATTTCCCCTATTGGGGACTTACGCCGCAATCGGCTATTACATCAGTTGGGTTGCCGTGCTGCCCGCCAACGCCATCATCATCACCGACTTTATTGCGGCTAATCTCGAACCGTTGGGGATTACCGCACCCGAAACTTTGTTGCGTATCGCCTTAACCGCCCTCGCCTTTATCGTTTCGTTTAGTGGAACCCGTTCCCTCGGCATTCTGCATCTCTTTTTTGTCGTACCTGCGGTGGGGTTTCTGACGGTCTTTTGCGTTCAGGGAATGGGCTGGTTGGCGTTGTCTCCCGATAGTCCAGGTCTACTTCCCCCCAATTGGTCAACATTCGATTTCGGGGGATGGGCACAATGGTATGTCATCGCTACCTACGCCGTTTACGCCTGCGAAACTGCCTCGGCTTTCATTGCCGACAGCCAGAAACCCCGAAAAACACTACACATCCTCGTCCTTGCTGCCTGGTTGATTCCGATCGTCTATTTAGGCGGTTCCTGGGTACTCATGCGGCTGGCAACACAACCTGGACTTGGCGATAACACTTATCTCAATCTGTTAGCCGCCTCTAAACCCTTTTGGGGGGATTTAGCGCCTCTACTCGTCACGTTTCTTGTTCTGTCTGGCAGTCTCCTCAGTTGTGCCACAGCAGCTTCTAATAGTCCCCGCATGTTGTATCAATTGGCACTAGATGGTCATATTTCGCCCGTTTTTGCCGTAACCTCCCGTCAGGGGGTTCTTTGTCCAAGTTTGGTGCTTACGCTCTTTCTGAGTCTGGTTTGGCTGATGTGGGGCGATTTGGCGCGGATCGTCTTCGTGACGGGGATTGGCTGGCTGTTCTCCTTTATTGCCCTGCACTGGGGGTTGTGGTTGAAGCGGGGGGAACCGGGGGTGCTTTGGCCAAGACTCTCGCTGGGATTTGCCATTTTCGAGTCCATTGCCTTGATTGGGGGGGGATTGGCGTGGAATTGGCAGGATTTGCTGATCGGGTTATTGTTACCTCTGGTGATTCTCGCAGGAAATGCGCTGATGCGCCGGATCTCCTTTGCGCCGTTCCATCCGACCTGGTGGCAGAAACTGTACAGCAAGTCGAGTCGCCGCCTTGCGCCGGATTTCATGCTGATTCAGGTGCTCGTTTTAATTGCCCTAGTCACTTGCGCGACGATCACCACTTGGATGGTGAAAGGTTCCCTACAACAGTTTGCTGTCGATAGTACGACTCTCAAAAATTTCTTTGTGCTGTTGTTGCTGCTGATTACGTTTGTGGAAGTTGCGATCGCCGGATGGACGAGTTTACCCCAAGTCACTAGTTTGGGGGAAGCAAAAGAACAAGCCGAACACCTGTTTAAAATTGCGATTGATTCGATTGTCGTGGTGAATGAAAAAGGGGTTGTGGTTCAGGTAAATCCAGCCACCGAACTATTATTTAGAACCTCAGCATTCAATATTCTCCAGTATCATCTCAGCGAGTTTTTTCCAGACTTGGAGGCTCGACCCGATCTTTGGGAAAATCGCAGCGAGCATATGTTCAATTTAAATCGCACTTCGAGCATCAATCCCGATAGAAATTCGAGCCACGATCACCGCATCATTGAAATTTCCATTTCCAGTCGGTTCCATGAAGAGTTTCGTGAATATGTTGGTATTTTGCGAGATATTACTGATCGCAAACGCCAAAAAGAAATCTTAGAAGCGATGGTAAAAGAGCGGACTACTGACTTAGGGACTGCCAACGATGCTATTGCAGCGCTCAACAAACGGCTTAAAGCTGACAATCTCCGTATGGGAGCTGAACTCGATATCCTGCGTCAAATGCAGCAGATGATTTTACCTAAACAGCAAGAGTTGGAAGACATTGAAGAACTGGATATCGCTGGATACATGGAACCTGCTGACGAAGTCGGTGGAGATTATTACGATGTCTTGCACACGGATGGGATTGTTACCATTGGCATTGGAGATGTCACCGATCATGGATTAGAGAGTGGCATTTTGATGGTGATGGCTCAAACAGCAGTTCGCACACTCAAAGAAATTAAAGAACAAGACCCTGTGCGTTTTTTAGATACGCTCAACCGCACGATTTACAAAAATGTCTCTCGCATGAACTCAGGCAAGAATTTGACCCTGGCGATTTTGAATTATGTGGCGGGGGCTATCAGTATCAGCGGTCAGCACGAGGAGACTATTGTAGTGAGAAAAGGGGGTCAAATCGAGCGGATTGACACGATGGATTTAGGGTTACCAATTGGTTTGGATGAAGAGATTGCTGATTTTATCAGTCATACAACGGTGAAGTTGGAACCAGGGGATGGGGTGGTGCTATATACCGATGGCATTCCAGAAGCTAGAGATATCCATGGCAAGTTTTATGAGATGGAAAGACTTTGTGCGGCGGTGAGTCAAAATTGGCACAAAGATGCTGAACAAGTCAAGCAATCTGTGATTGAGGATGTGCGTCGATTTATTGGCAAACAGAAGGTGTTCGATGATATTACTTTGGTGGTCTTTAAGCGGAAGGATGACTCAGTGGTGAGTGCCGAAATGCAATCACCTAGCGTCTCCTCTGAGGGGATGAACTGAACAGGTTTTTACGCTTCAACCGCTTGGACTAAATTGTCTAACTCTTGCTGCATCTTTTCGCACACGAGGTTATAGCAATCTTCCACATAATCCCCATCATGGGCAGCTTCTCGACCATAACGCTCAAAAATAATCGGTGGGCAAACCCTGGTGTGAATGGTTACAGGTAATGGAATATTAGGCAAAGGGCCGATCGCCAATCCCCAGGGTAATCCCAAATAAATCGGAAAAACCTCTGGATCGATATCCAAAAACCAAGGCATTCCCCATTCATGGAGTTGCCGCACTTGCTGATACAAGTTAGCCAAGACAATGAGTGTATCGTGAGCACCGTAGGAAATCAGCGGCACAATCGGGACATTGTGCCCTAGTGCCAGCTTGATAAAAGCTTGATTCCCAGCCAAGCAGATTTTGTGACGCAAGGCATGGAGGCGAAATACATCTTTAGCGCCACCAGGGTAGACAAGAACACTGGCACCTTTTCGCAAAGCCGCGATCGCCATTTTGGGATGCGCCACCACCGCACCCGTTTCAGCCGCGAGGTGGGCGACTCTGGGAGCAGCTTTCCAGACACAGGGATGCATCAAGCCATAAACAGGGCGTTCTGTACCAAATCGTCGAAACCAGTCATACATCATCATCACCATATCAGGGGCGACTAGCCCTCCATTATGGGAACCGACGAGCAAGACTTGCCCCTGAGGCGGAATATGGTGCCAGCCGCTCGTTTGCACTCGAAAATAGTAACGATATAGCCACTCCCACAGCGGCATGAACAGTTGAATAACTTGAGGATTTCGTTGATCTAAAGACCAGCCCGGTCGGGCTACAAGGTCAGATTTTTTAGACATCGAGGAATTGTAGCAAGATTAGTGAGCCTAGAGCAATCCATCAAATCCAAGGAGAATAACTTATACAGAGGTTATATTATTTCCATTGGCAGCGGAATTAACCAAGATTGGGATACAAAAACTCTGCGTTCCTCTGCGTCACCCTTTGCGACCTCTGCGTTAAAAACTCCAGTCTTCCCATCCCAAAGATCGATCACATCCCTTCTACCCTCTGCCTTTTTGATCATCGAGTCTGAAAGATATTTTGAACCATAGGTTTGTCTACACGAGCAGCCGCGCGATCAAGTTCTGCAACTTCGTTGGAATCAAGTTGCCAACCCAAAGCGCCAATATTCTCTGTAGCTTGTTCCACACTTTTGGCACCAGGGATGGGAATGGTTCCTTTACAGATGCACCAGTTGAGGGCAACCTGTGATAGAGTTTTGTTTCTGGATTGGGCGATCGCTCGTAAGCCGTCCACGATTGGCTGGATTCCAGGTAATAACTGCCTAAACAGCACACCTCGGATGCCTTTTGGTAAAGAGCCTTTGTGTGAGTATTTTCCAGTTAACAGTCCCAATCCCAGAGGGCTATAGGCAATCAGCTTTATCCCCAGCTCATCACAAACCTCTTTGAGTCCAAGTTGGGTGACCGGATAGGTGGATAAAAGGGAATACTGAACTTGTAGGGTAGAAATGGGAACGCCGCGATCGGCAAGCTTTTGATGCACCCATTTGAGCCGTTTGGGGCCGTAATTGGATAAGCCGACTCCCTTAACCAATCCTTGCTCGTAAAGATCCGCCAAACCCTCTAAGAGTATCCCCTCCTGCCAGGGAGCATAGTTAGCCGTAGACCAGTGCATTTGTACTAAATCTACGTTTCTGCCCAATCGCTGGGCAGATGCCTTGCCAGCCGACACCATGGACTGACGTGTCAACCGCCACGGATAAGCCGCCAGCTTGGTGGCAAGGCAAATCTTGTCTGAATTTGAACCCAAATATTCCTGAGAGAACCGTCCGAGGAGTTGCTCACTTCGCCCATTCAATTTCCCCGTTCCGTAGGAATCACCTGTATCAAATAAAGTCACACCCTGGCTCACACAAAGGTTAAAGACGGCTTGCAACTGGTCATCCATGCTTTCGTCATATCCCCAGAGCAGTCGGTTTCCCCAAGCCCAAGTTCCGCAGCCCATGAGGGGAAGGGAGAGTTTTTGCGTCGTCTGCATCTTTACTCGGTGTAGATGTCCTTAAGACCTTTGTTTAAATTCTCTATCACTTTACTCTCAGTTCGTGTACACTGCGCTACGCTAGTATTATCGGCTAAATACAATATTGAGTTTAAGAGGATATTACTATCGCTTCTAAACAACTGATTAACCATCAAATCAAGACTCCTCAAGTCCTGTTGATTGATCAAGAAAACAACAATCGTGGTTTGACGGATACCCGTGAGGCACTGCAACTCGCTGAAAGTGTAGGGCTTGACCTTGTCGTAGTCTCTGAAAGTAAAGAGGCTCCGGTGGCTAAGATCTTGGACTATGGCAAGCATCAGTACCAACAGAAAAAACGTCAACGCCAGAGTGCTAAACCTTCGATGAAGGAGGTTCAGCTCCGCCCGAACGTCGGCGAGTCGGATTACAGCTTACGCATCAATAGAGCTGTTGAGTGGTTGGGTAAAGGCGATTCCGTGAAATTTCAAGTTCGTTTACGGGGTCGGGAACATCAACATCGCGATCGCGCCGCAGAATTGCTAGACCGTATTGTAGTTGACCTCGGTCAAGCCGGAAAAGTCCAGTCCTTAGATAAACGGTCACTGATTGTTCAGGTGATTCCCTCTTAGATGAATGTGCCAGGGAGTTCTGATGAGCTCCCTGGATGTAGGGATTGCACCACAAAATAATCCTAGTTTTTCTGATACCAGCGATTGCCGGCAGACAGAACCGCTGCTAAAGCGATTCCTGGCAAAGCTATAACGGCTGCCCAAGGCGAGCGGAACCAAGCGGGTTGCTCGTATCTTTCCTGTTGATAAGCTTCAGATTTGCTGTGCGAACAGGATTGAACCGAACTCACTGAACCCAACACCATGCCACTTGCGATCGCCGTGGTGGATAGGATAGCTAGCAGAGATAACTTAAGTTTAAGCACAGTTTCTTCTCCAACTCATTTGAACAGATTTAAGTTAAACTAAGCCCCCATTCCAGAGTACTGCTTTAACCCCTTGCGCCACAGCCAGCGGTTCAAGATGAAAAAAAGTAGACTCCAACCCAGCATGACCAAAACACTTCGCCCAATATCCACAGGTAGCCCAATTAAAATTGCTGCCGGGAAGTGAATCAGGTAAGGAAAGGGAGTCCACAGCGCTACCTCACGCACAGCGGGTGGAAAAACTTCTAGCGGGGCAATCACCCCAGACAAAAACAAGTAGAATAAAACCCAGAATTGCTCGATCGCACTGGCTCGTTCTGTCCAGAAGGCAAACAGAGCAAAAGTATACTGCATCAAGAAGCGCACAGCAAAAGCCAGTGCCACCACAGGTATAAACAGCAATATATTGCCCAGATGCGGTAGCCAAATCGCCTCCGGATAAAGCCAGAAAAACAAACCGACTAACATTAACGCCAAAGGCAGACGAGCCAGCCGTTCAGATAAATGCGAGGCGACATGATGCCACGCCGGATCAATTGGCTGTAAAAGTCGGGGAGAAAGCTTGCCTTCCACCACTTCCTTTTCAAACTCCCAAACGACCCAAACGACGTTAAACTGACGGACGAGAAAAACAGTGAGAAAATAGCGGGCAAAATCGTTAGGAGCCAGACCAAATTGTCCACTTTGGGAGGCTTTGATCCAGATACCCATCAAAATCAGCGGTAGCGTTCCCGAAAGCGCCCATAACAATAACTCCGCCCGGTACTCTACCATGTAGGCATAGTAAACCGAGAGGAACGTTTGAGCTATCCTCATCCCCTGCTTCATGAAACGACCCCAGCACGAAAGACCCGACCAATCACTTCTTCAATGGGTGGTTCAGTTACAGTTAAATCAATGACTTCCAGCTCAGCCAAAATTTTAGACACGGTACTTGTCAGGACATCGCGCTTGACCAAAAAACGAACCTCCCGACCGTCAATGGCTTCGACTTCAGCATAAGTAGAGAGCTTGTCTTTGGGCAACGGCTTAGCCAGTTCCACTTGAACCTCGCGATAAGGTGCGAAGCGGTCAACTAACCCTTCTAAAGAGCCATCATAAATCAGTTGACCTGCATAAATTAACAGTACCCGTTGGCATAGAGCGGTGATATCTGCCATATAGTGACTGGTCAGAAGAATGGTCGCACCGGTGCGTTGATTATACTCCCGCAGGAAGTCGCGAACTCCCACTTGGGCGTTGACATCTAATCCCAAGGTTGGCTCATCGAGGAAGAGGACTTGGGGTTGATGGAGCAAGGCTGCCAGCAGTTCGGCTTTCATGCGTTCCCCTAAAGAAAGCTTCCGCACGGGTTGGGTAAGTTTGCCTTCTAGAGAAAGCATCTCGGTGAGTTCTCCGACGCGATACTGAAAGTCTCTGTCAGAGATACCATAGACAGCCGCATTAATTTTCAGCGAATCTAGTGCAGGCAAGTCCCAAAGCAACTGCTGCTTTTGACCCATCACCAGGGTAATTTTCTTCAAAAAGTCAGCTTGCCTGCGAAAGGGGACATGACTTGCCACTCTCACTCGACCGCTGGAAGGGTGAATCAGTCCGGTCAGCATCTTGAGTATGGTGGTTTTTCCTGCACCATTGGGGCCGAGGAATCCAACCACTTCGCCCATCTCAATCTCAAAAGTAACGTCTTGAACCGCGTTTACTGAGCGGTAGGTGCGGCGCAGAAAGTGAGCCAACGTACCTTTTATGCCCGGTTCTTTCACGGCAACCGGGTAGACTTTGCTTAGGTTCTCAACGACAACAATAGACATAGCTTTACTGTAATCGATGGGTCATCAATCTGTATCTACTTCAAAGTACGAGGAAGCTCTCTAATTTTTTGACCAGAAAGCTCTTGACAACTAACCCATTATTAATTCAAAAAAACTGCCGTAAGGTATGGGCATTGAACGGGATGGAATCAAATTTGTTCAGCTATCGCACCCACAAGTGACATTCTATAAATTGTCAAAAGGCTCGAAACTTAGGTCATTCAGCAAAGTTTAAAAGTATCAAATTAAGAGCAAAAAGGCTCAGGCAGAAAAGCTTGAGCCTCTTGTCATTTACTTGAATGACTAAAAATAGTAGAATTAAAAAAGAAAATGAGCCGATAAAAATCGGCTGGAATATAAGAGTCAAAAATTATGAACCGAACGATATCGGTTAGCCCAAAAGGGTGAAAAGTAGTGTTTTTAAAACTTAGTAGCGACGAGAGAAACTGTTGCTTTTCCGAGGCCCACCCGAAGAGCTTTTATTTTCGCGGGGCTTAGCCTTATTCACTTTCAGGTCGCGACCCATCCATTCGGCACCATCTAAAGCTTCAATGGCGGCTTCTTCTTCAGCGTCTGAACTCATCTCCACAAAGCCAAATCCACGGATGCGACCCGTTTCTCGATCCGTGGGAAGTTGAACTCGTTTGACTGTACCGTATTCTGCAAAAACCGCATTGAGGTCGTCTTGGGTAACTTGGTAGGACAGATTACCTACATAGATTGACATTGATCTTCTCCAAAAACAGGGGAGTGTAGAGATTGGAATTGCGGAGAGAAATCTGTTAACGACCAGAAGCGAGAAGCCTACCGATGAAAACAAAATCTGCAACCGAATTAATTCTCTTCCTTAAGATAGCGCATAAAGGTGATAGCTCAAGGAGAGAACTAAAAATTTTTACAAAGAGTTTGTTAGGAATCACGTTAAGGTTTTGAGAACAGGGGATTGAGCGCACCCTTAACCGAGTACGATGCATCAACACACCGCTCTTGTTAACACACCCCTAAGCCGATTTCCTCTGTGCATCCGCTTCGCTTAATGTAAGGATTTCAACACCTTCTTCCGTAACCGCTAATGTATGCTCAAATTGAGCAGAAAGTTTGCGATCTTTGGTCACGGCTGTCCATTTGTCCGCGAGAACCTCAACTTCCCAAGTGCCTTCATTAATCATTGGCTCAATGGTAAAAACCATACCAGGGCGAAGACGCTTTCCTTTCCCCCTAGTGCCATAGTGAGGAATCTGAGGCGCGGTATGGAAAATATTACTCACCCCATGTCCGACGAAGTCTCGCACAACAGAAAAACCCTGAGCCTCGGCATACTCTTGAATCGCCGCACCAATGTCTCCAATCCGTGAACCGGATCTAACGGTAGCAATCCCTCTTCTTAAACACTCCTGTGTCACCTCCACCAACTTTTTCGCCGTTGGGGAAGGAGTACCCACAAAAAAAGTTTTGGAGGTATCACCGTGGTAGCCCTCTACCGTCGGCGTCACATCAATATTGATAATGTCGCCTTCCTTGAGGATTTGTTTAGCATTGGGAATTCCATGACAGACCACCTCATTGACACTGGTGCAGATGGACTTGGGAAAGCCATGATAGCCCAGAGGCGCACTTTTTGCCCCATGTGCTATTGTCCAGCGCTCTGCTTCGTCATTCAGTTCTAAGGTACTCACCCCTGGCTTAACCATCGGTGCTAGGTGATCTAAAAGTTCAGCCGCCAAGCGCCCTGCGCGACGCATTTTTTCAATTTCTCTGCTGGATAAGAGAACGATTGTTTCGTTTCCCATGAATCTTCCTTAACCTGATCTCCCCAATTCGTGGGGACGTCCATCTAACATCTAAGTAACTGAACTGACTCCGAAACTCTACATCTAGGGTGCATCGCGACGTACCCTACTACGACTATTAGTATTTAGCACAGAATTTTGTGTCAGTCCTCTATTAATTAACTTTACCTCGATCGCTTCAGCATCCCCCACCCAATCGCTAAGCTGTTGATACAAGCAAATAGGAGGGAATCCGTGCAGGTCAAAGCAGCAGTTGCCTATGAGGCTGGGAAGCCATTAACCATCGAAACGGTTCAGTTGGATGGCCCCAGAGCGGGTGAGGTATTGGTTGAAATTAAGGCAACGGGAGTTTGCCATACCGATGCTTATACCCTCTCCGGCAAAGATTCAGAAGGGCTATTCCCCGCCATTCTGGGACATGAAGGGGCCGGTGTGGTGGTGGAGGTCGGTCAAGGCGTCACCAGTGTGAAACCGGGCGACCATGTTATCCCCCTATACACCCCCGAATGCCGTCAGTGTGAATATTGCCTGAGTCGTAAAACCAATCTCTGCCAAGCGATTCGTACTACTCAAGGGCGCGGTGTTATGCCCGATGGCAGCAGTCGATTCTCGATTAATGGAACTCCCCTGTATCACTATATGGGGACATCCACGTTTGCCAATTACACGGTACTGCCGGAAATCGCGGTGGCGAAAATTCGGGAAGATGCTCCGTTTGATAAAGTATGTTACATCGGCTGCGGGGTGACTACGGGAATTGGAGCCGTGATTTATACGGCAAAAGTTGAACCCGGAGCAAGAGTTGTAGTGTTTGGGCTAGGAGGGATTGGCCTCAACGTGATCCAAGGGGCGCGGATGGTCGGTGCTAGCCAAATTGTCGGCGTTGATATTAATCCCGATAAGCGAGCCATGGCGGAAAAATTTGGCATGACGGATTTTGTGAATCCCAAGGAAGTGGAGGGGGATTTAGTTCCCTATTTGGTGGATTTAACCAAAGGCGGCGCGGATTACAGTTTTGAGTGTATTGGCAATGTCAATGTGATGCGCCAAGCTTTGGAATGCTGCCACAAAGGTTGGGGGGTAAGTGTGATTATCGGCGTGGCGGGTGCCGGCGAGGAAATTCGGACTCGTCCGTTTCAACTCGTGACTGGACGTGTTTGGAAAGGCTCAGCTTTCGGGGGGGCAAGGGGTCGCACGGATGTTCCCACGCTTGTAGATTGGTATATGGAAGGGAAGATTAACATTGATGATTTAATTACCCACGTAATGCCATTGGAGAAGATTAATCAGGCGTTTGATTTGATGCACCAAGGGGAATCGATTCGCAGCGTAGTGACATTCTCTTGACAGATGACTCGTATTTGATGTTGCGTATCCGCAGTTTCCCTTACGGGGCTTAGGCAATGCTAGGATGGCATTTGCCGAATTTGGTGAGGTACTGATGGCAGAAACACTTTTCTTTAACGCCCTACGCGCCGCCATTGATGAAGAAATGGCACGCGATGAAGCTGTATTTGTACTCGGTGAAGATGTCGGTCACTACGGTGGTTCCTACAAAGTCACCAAAGATCTGTATAAAAAATACGGTGATCTTCGGGTTCTGGATACCCCGATTGCGGAAAACAGCTTTACTGGTCTAGCCGTTGGTGCAGCCATGACGGGTTTACGACCCATTATTGAAGGTATGAATATGGGCTTTTTGCTCCTTGCCTTCAACCAAATTTCCAACAACGCGGGGATGCTGCGTTATACATCCGGTGGGAACTTCAAAATTCCCATGGTGATTCGTGGCCCAGGTGGGGTTGGTCGTCAGTTGGGGGCTGAACACTCCCAGCGACTAGAAGCTTACTTTCAGGCGGTTCCGGGCTTAAAAATCGTCGCCTGCTCAACCCCTTACAATGCCAAAGGACTGCTTAAATCGGCAATTCGGGACGACAATCCCGTTTTATTCTTTGAGCATGTCCTGCTTTACAACCTCAAAGAAGACCTGCCTGATGAGGAGTACTTGGTTCCTCTCGATAAAGCAGAGGTCGTCCGCAAGGGGAAAGATGTCACCATTCTCACCTACTCTCGGATGCGTCATCACGTCATGCAAGCCGTGAAGCCGCTGGAAAAAGAAGGGTTTGATCCAGAGGTGATTGACTTGATTTCCTTGAAGCCATTAGATTTTGACACCATCGGGGCTTCCATTCGCAAAACCCACCGGGTGATTGTGGTGGAAGAATGCATGAAAACTGGGGGTATTGGAGCCGAATTAATTGCGTCGATTAATGATCGATTGTTTGATGAACTCGATGCGCCAGTGCTGCGGCTGTCTTCTCAGGATATCCCAACCCCTTACAACGGTATTCTGGAAAATCTAACGATTGTGCAACCCCAGCAAATTGTGGAAGCTGTACAAAAGATGGTGGCATCGCGGGTTTAAGGTGAGAAAATAGTAGGTTAATAGGTTGCAGGTTGCCAGTTAGGATACCAAACTTTAACCTTCAACTTTCAACTTTCTAACCTACCTTGCCTTTCAAAGTAGGGATTCGTCTCCGGAAACGTTCAACCGAGCAACTTTCCAGCCTCTGGCTGGTGAAAGTGAAAACTTTCCTCGCTTGCCACCAAGTAACGACATCACCGAAGAGACTGGGTCGTTGCTAAAAAGGATTATCATATCACTTGTTGCGGCGGTTCGTAGTGATGCAAAAACAGCGTTGGATATTAGCCCTGATTTTAGCCCTGGTGATTGGGGCGATCTGGGTGCTTGTGCAGGTGAAAATTCCCTTAGGATTAGACTTGCGGGGGGGCGCACAGTTGACCATTCAGGTCAAGACCACAAAAGAAATTAAGCAAATCACGCCTAGGCAACTAGAAGACGTTCTAGCTGTCGTTGAAAATCGGGTGAACGGCCTTGGGGTTTCAGAACCAGTGGTGCAGAGTGTTGGTTCCGATCAAATCTTGGTACAGCTACCTGGGGTGAGTGACCCGCAACAGGCCGAACGGGTGCTGGGTGGCACCGCACAATTGGAATTCCGCCAGCAGAAACCCGGAGCCGATTATTATCAGCTAATGGCTGAAATGCAGGCGCGAGACGCCTTGGTGCAGCAACAGGCTCAGTTGAGTAAGACCGGGGACGAAAAAGCGATCGCAGAGAATAAAGCGGCTCTGGAGCGCAGCAACCAAGCGATCGCAGAATTGTTTGAACCGGCTGATCTGACGGGGAAAAATCTTAGAGATGCTCTGCCTGAACCGACTCAAACCGGTGATAACTGGAAAGTTGCCATCCGTTTTGACGCCGAAGGAGCCGAAAAATTTGCTCAGCTAACCAAGGAACTGGCGGGAACCGGTCGCAGTATTGGTATTTTCCTCGATCAGGCTCTGATTAGCGCCCCCACCGTCGGACCCGAATATGCCCAAGCGGGTATCACGGGTGGCGGTGCTGAGATTAGTGGTCGCTATACAGCCCAATCAGCCAACGAATTTGCCGTGCAGCTACGGGGGGGTGCCTTACCTGTACCGGTGGAAATTGTAGAGAACCGCACGGTGGGTGCAACGTTAGGACGAGATAGTATCCAACGAAGTCTCTATGCCGGGATTGGCGGTCTGGTTTTAGTATTAGTGTTTATGGGCGTCTATTACCGCCTGCCCGGTTTAATTGCTGACGTTTCCTTAATCATCTACGCCCTGTTGACGATGGCGGTTTTTGCTCTGTTGGGTGTTACTTTAACCCTGCCGGGAATTGCTGGTTTTATCCTGAGTATTGGCATGGCGGTTGATGCGAACGTGCTGATTTTTGAACGGACACGAGAAGAAATAAGAGCGGGTAAGACTTTGTATCGCTCGGTTGAATCAGGATTTTACCGGGCATTCTCTAGCATTTTGGACGGTAACGTGACTACAGTGATTGCTTGTGCCGCCTTATTTTGGCAAGGGTCTGGTTTAGTGAAGGGTTTTGCACTGACACTTGGTTTAGGGGTGGCGGTGAGTATGTTTACGGCGCTCACCTGTAGCCGCACCTTTATGCTGCTGCTGGTTTTGGGATTTCCTGGGTTGCGCCAAAAGCCTGAACTCTTTGTTCCCAACCCACCAGTATCAGTGAACTCATAGGCGGAGGGGTGACCATGAAACTTAATATAATCAAACAGCGATCGCTCTGGTGGTCGATCTCTGCCACGATGATTCTTGCTGGCATCATCAGTATGGTGATTTCCACCGCAAATCTGGGTTCTCCTTTACGCCTGGGTTTGGATTTTGTCGGTGGTACGCGGCTGCAATTTGAGTTAGATTGCTCGAAATCCGATAACTGCAACAAACCCATCGACGTTCAAGCGGTTCGGCAAGTCTTAGATGCTGAGGGGTTGGGCAACAGCAGCATCCAAGTTTTAGATCAACAAGGGGACAGAGAACCAGGGGTGACGATTCGCACCAAGTCATTAGATTACGCGAAGCGTACCCAGCTACAAAATAATTTGAGCGAAAAAATTGGCGCTTTTGACCCTAAAACTCTGCAAATTGACACGGTAGGGCCAACCTTGGGTCGTCAGCTATTTATTTCAGGTCTAATAGCGATTATTCTCTCTTTTGCAGGCATCCTTATCTACCTGACCTTCCGGTTCCAATTCGACTACGCTTTCTTCGCCTTCGTTGCCTTATTCCACGATGTCTTAATCACCGTTGGCATCTTCTCTATCCTGGGTTTGGTGTTAGGTGTGGAAATTGATAGCCTCTTCGTCGTTGCCATCCTGACGATTATTGGTTTCTCAGTCAACGATACGGTGGTGATTTACGACCGAGTGCGGGAGGTAATCAAGGAGCATCCAGACATGCACATTAACCAAGTGGTGGATGATGCCGTGAATCAAACCCTAAGTCGCTCGATTAATACCACCTTAACAACGTTGCTGACATTGGTTTCGATCTTCCTGTTTGGAGGAGAAACCCTCAAGTATTTTGCCTTAGCCTTGATTGTGGGCTTTATTGCAGGTGCTTATTCCAGTATTTTTGTTGCGAGTACGATGCTTGCCTGGTGGCGAGAGCGCCAGAGCAAAGCCGCATAATCGCAAAAGTAAAAGTTCCGGCAAAATCGAGAGGATGGGGAGGCTTTCAGCTCACAATAGACATCTTGAGGAGATTAAGCTTCAGCGACCGTGAAGGATTGCAGGTTAATGATCAAAGATGTCTATTGAACGCTAGAAACCATGGAGCCGCCAGACGTCCAGATGCCTCGAATATCTAGAAGAGAACCTTCCGACCTTGACCCCACTCTGAAAATACCGATAATGCGGTTACATCGGCTGACGGTTTATGGTCGCTGGTTTGTCGTCAGCTTGCTTTGGGTGACGCTGACCCCCTTATTTCTGTGGGGTTGGCGCTACGAGATTTCGCTGATGCGATCGCACTTTACTTGGTCAGCACTGCGATATGGCATCATCTTTAATCCTTGGCCCGCCTTGGGTTTAGGTTTGTGTGTTTCTATGACGACTGCTGTCTTAGTTTGGCACAGTCGTAATATTTTATTTGGACTACCACACCAGGAACAACTGCACCTAGAGCAACAGGTACGCCGCATTGCTCAACAAGGAGCGAGTCACCCCTTGTGGAAGTGGGTGTTTAAACAAGATTCAACCCATTAAAGCCGTTTCGACCAGCAGCGCGGATTGATTGGAGTTTTCTTGGCTTTGTCTGCGCCTTGCTCTGGTGACGTTGAAATGTCAACAGCATCCATTAACTTTTTGCGGGTTTGAGCATGGGGAAGACTTTCTGGGAGTGTCAGAAACTCTTCCCATGTCAGTGCTGGGGATGGCGTCTCTACCCTATCGTTATTAATTTATAATTTCCTTAGACTCAGGTCTAACTTGTTGATTGCCGCGTTCCTTATTTAACTGTTCGATGGTGTCGCCAATCACGGCAGTTAAGCTTTTGCGGGTTTGAGCATGATTAGATTGCTCGGTTTTTAAGGCATCAATTAGGCGATCGCGTTCTACTAATACTTCTTTCAGCTTTGCCTTCAATTCTTCAGCCGTTAGCAGTCCTGTTACTTCCTGTTCAAGTGCTGACTCCCCTTCAGGATTATCCGCACTCAGGGGAGAACTTTCTCCTTGGAGTTGCTGAATTTGAACTTTGAGGGATTCGACTTGTTGTTGTGCTAACTTTGCCTCTGTACGACGTTGCTGTGCTTCATTGGTGTATAGTTTACGCCAGTTATCCGCACTCTCATAAGCGGCATCGCGATCGCTAATAGTATCTGCCAGTTGCTGCTTGAGCTGCTTAATTTCGTTTAACCACTGCTTGACATCGTTGTTCATTGACAACCGCTCCTGTAATAGCTTTCTGGTTAACAGTCTCTTGTGTCGGTCACATGACCGACCTCTTGTGAGCAGTAAATCGCCTATAAATTTGGCAGATTAATCATTAACATACCCTGCTGCCAAACTTAATCTCTATGCTTTCTGCGCGTTTTTTCCGTTTTTTTCGCCACCTTAATTGGGCAACCCTCAAGAAAACGTTCGCCCGTGCCATAGAACGTCGGTTGATGGGTCTATCTGCTGAAATGGCCTACAACGCCATATTAGCCCTGTTTCCAGCAATTTTAGCGATTCTCACGGCAATTGGACTGTTTGAAGAATCTTTACAATCCACCTTCCGTAACCTAGTACGCCAGATCAGCGAAGTAGCTCCCTACGAGGTTGTGGAACTGATTCGTCAGTTCAAGATAGAAATTAGTCGAACAAAAAGTAGTGGTCTCTTCTCTCTTAGCTTTGTCTTCGCCATTTGGGCTTCTTCTGGGGTGCTGAGTGCGGCGATGAACGCCTTCGATCAAATGCATAAAATTCCTCCCGAAGAAACACGACCCTTTTGGAAAGCGAAGTTAGTATCCTTAGGTTTGACGATTGGCAGTATTTTATTCTCAGTTCTGGCTTCTTTCTTGGTCTTCGTCAGTGACTGGCTAGTCAATAGAATTGTTGATCACAGTGGAGCGTCGGTTCTATTAAGCCTCTGGCGGCTTTTAAGTTGGCCTTTAGCGTTAGGCATTATTGCTACAGGTTGTGCCTTTATCTATCGCTATGGTCCAAGCCGTTGGGCTAAAGGCACACCGATTATGCCAGGAGCTGTTTTGGCGGCAATTTTCTGGGCAATTGTCTCAGCGCTGTTTCGGCTTTATGTCACGAATTTTGGCAATTACAATAAAGTCTACGGAGCTGTTGGTGCCGTCATTGTGTTATTGCTTTGGCTCTATATGACTTCTTTGGTACTTTTATTAGGTGACCAGCTTAACGTCACAGTAGGAGAGGCGATGCAAAAAGGCAGATTATTAAACAGTCTCAGAAAAATTACAAAGGTTAAAGAATGAAAAAATGACCCGCTTTATTGTTCAAACGTTCAACGCTAAATAAATCAAACAATGTCCCAAATCTCTCCTCAATCTTCCCCTCCATCCGGCGATGCTAGGATATCTACCTTTCGGCGTTTGCGTCGGTTGAGCCATATCCTGGATAACGCGATTCCCATACCAGGGACATCTTATCGGATTGGGATTGACCCGATCATCGGTTTGTTACCGGGGGGTGGCGATTTCTTAGGAACTGCTGTCTCCGCTTATATTGTGCTGGAAGCCGCACGCATGGGTGTAACGCGAGAGACTTTGGTGCAAATGGTCTGGAATATTATTGTTGATACACTCAGTGGAACTGTGCCTGTATTGGGAGACTTGGTCGATGTAACTTGGAAGGCTAACACGAAAAATATTGTTCTACTGGAAGAACACTTAAAAATTCCTCCTTCCTCCTCTAGGAAAAAGGTAGATTGGTTATTTCTGGCGTTGCTATTTGGGGTACTACTTTTGGTTGTGGTGGGTGTAGCCGCCATCAGCGTTATGCTGTTGAGGTGGCTTTTTAGTGCAATCACAGGTTAAGCGATTGCCCAAAGGGCAGTGCCAAAGGCAATCGCACTTTGAACAGGCAATATTCAATGTAGAGAAATCAGGCATCAAACTCTCTAAGGTAATACCAAGTTGCAGTCAAAGATAGTAGATAGGGAGACAAGGGAGACAAGGGAAGGGGGACAAGGGGGAGAGAAAATACTACGTTTGAACGCAACTCGGTATAAGCACTCTGAGTGAACACTCACAACGAAGATGGTGCCCATCTATTTCCTACACCCTATTTTGCCGATAGTCACGATAAGTGGCAGAGTCAGAGTGCGTCAAAAATTACAGCAAAATAAGGTTTCTGGTTCCTCATTAAAAATATAGGCATAGTCGAAAACTAAGAAATTCAGATGACGAATCATCAAGAAACCTAAATGCTTTACTGTGTCTGTTGTAAAAGTAGCCATTACTAATTCAGTCAGTTTTTTTTCTTTGATGCAAGGTTTTTTGACGAAATAGTTCCGTTTGGCAAAAAAAATATTTTCATGTCTAGGAACAATAATCCCATTGATTCGATGCGTATTTTGAATGGGTTTTATATAATTATTGATAAAACTATCTTGATTTTTCTGGAGTCCATATAAGCGTTCATGCTGTAACCAACTCATCTGAAAAATCATTTGTAGGATTTCAAAACCCAAAATATAATAAAAAATATGATTAGTTTCTTTTTGATTAGAGACTAAGCGTAAAGATAATTCATAGTGTGCATCACTATGGGTTCTTAAATCTTGAGCTAAATGGACGTAGAACTGTTTAACATAGTCTCTTAAAACAAAATCATTGAGTTCTTTATTAATATGAAATTTTTTAAGATACTTTTCGATGATTTGTTGAGGAAACTGTCCCAAAAGATTAGTTATCGCTAAGTCTTTTGATTTAGAGGGAGTTAAAGAGTTTGATTTACTTTCTCTAGCAATGGCACACATTCCATCACCCAATGATAATTTAACTGTATTAGAACTCATGAGATTTTTACACTCATTCTCTAATTTGTAGCACTTAAAAACAACTAACATCCCTCTTTAGTGTAGCTTTCGTTACCTCTGGAGAGATGGGTTTATCCATTACTCTTAAGAATTGAACAAGAAATATTCAGAAAATTAAATTCAAAGAACTTCATTTTTCGCCAAAGTTGATTGAAACAATCCTTGAATTTTGAGCATAAGAAGCAGAACTGAAACACAAGCAATCAACCGCATTATCCCTAAGCGGAGAGTCCTGGATACAGACAGCTTGATTAGCCTGTGCGGATTAGGTGAAAAACCGGAGTAATCTAACGAGAATAGGTTTCATCTTCCTCCAGAAAATAGTACGCTAACGCCACAGGATAGGAGTTTCGTCATGAGCCGTCAAGCGGACTCCAAAGCCGTTTGGAAATTGAGTGATAGCAACTCAGTTGTTAATGGTAAAGCCTTCGGTAATTTTGCCGCTAAATCAGTTAGCAGCTCAAGGGTGCGGTACGTGAATCTGACGTGAACGCAGCCATCAAATCTGTGCCAATCATTCTATACCTTCTTGAGAAGAATCAGCCAACTTAGTAGGACAGAAAGAAATCTGGCTCCCTCCCCCTGTTCTGTTCACCCCTTTTTAAGCCAAAGCGACTGCCGGAGATGAGAGTAAGGATGAGGAGGTTGGGGGGATCGAGGTGCAACCTCTTCATCGTTAAATGCTATCAGGTGGGCAATGCCCACCTTACGTGTCGTGCGATTCTCTTAGGTATGAGGTCACGCAAGAGTCGGTGGCTGAGGGATCTTCAAGCCAGCCGTTTCTTGGCTGTACTCTTTTAAGTCAATCTTAACTGGCTCCACTTTCCAGATATCCTGGCAATATTCCCGAATGGTGCGATCGCTGGAAAAGAAACCCATACGCGCCGAGTTGAGAATCGACATCCGAGTCCAGTTCTCCTGATGGCGATAAGCTTGACTGACTTGCTCCTGACACTGGATATAAGACTGGTAGTCTGCAAACAGCAGATATTCGTCTTTGTGCATCAGCGAATCGACAATCGGCTGGAACAAATGGGGATTCTCTGGACAGAAGTATCCCGAAGCAATCCGCTCCATCACTTCCCGCAGTTCCCCATTGGTATTGTAGTAGTCCATTGGATTGTATCCCTTGGCTTTCAGGGCGTAAACTTCCTCAGTGGTGAGACCAAACAGGAAGAAATTTTCTGCCCCCACAGCTTCTCGAATCTCAATATTGGCACCATCCAGGGTACCAATCGTCAGCGCCCCATTCATCGCAAACTTCATATTACCCGTGCCGGACGCTTCCTTCCCGGCAGTGGAGATTTGCTCCGAAAGTTCAGCCGCCGGGTAAACTCGCTCACCCAGAGACACAGAGAAGCCCTCTAGGAACACAACCTTGAGGCGATCGCGCACATCGGGGTCGTTGTTCACCACTTTCGCCACCGAATTGATTAACTTAATAATCAGCTTGGCGATGAAGTAGCCCGGAGCAGCTTTCCCGGCGAAGATAAAGGTTCGGGGCAGGATATCAATATTCGGATTCTTCTTAATCCGGTTGTACAGCGTAATGATATACAACACATTGAGCAACTGACGTTTGTATTCATGAAGCCGCTTGACTTGAACATCAAACAAAGAATTGGGATCGATGACAATATCGTTGTAGAGCAGAATGTATTCCGCTAATTCTTGCTTACGTTCTTGCTTAATCTGACGCCAGCGCTGGCAAAACTCAGCATCATCCACCAAGGGTTCTAGTTGCTTGAATTGTTCTAGCTGAGTCACCCAACCCAAGCCAATCTTCTCGGTAATCAGTTCAGATAATTTGGGATTGCTCGACAACAGCCAGCGACGTGGTGTCACCCCATTCGTCTTATTATTAAACCGCTCAGGCCACAAGGCATAAAAGTCTCGAAGGACATCCTGCTGAAGCAATTCTGTATGTAGCGCCGCCACTCCATTAATCGAATGGCTACCGACACAAGCTAAGTGTGCCATGCGGACGTACTTTTCACCCCCTTCCTCAATCAGGGACATGCGAGCAAGTCGTCCCGTATCATCGGGATACTTGGCACGTACTTCATCCAGGAAGCGGCGGTTGATTTCATAGATAATCTCCAGATGCCTAGGCAGCAGGCGTTCAAACAGGCTCACAGGCCAGCGTTCCAGAGCTTCTGCCAGCAGGGTATGGTTGGTATAGGCAAAGGTGTTTTTGGTGATGTACCAAGCTCGGTTCCAACCCAAGTGATACCGATCCACCAACAGCCGCATTAACTCAGCCACACCAATAGAAGGGTGAGTGTCATTGAGTTGGATGGCTACTTTCTCATGGAATTGGTCGAAATTCTGGTGATTTCGGCGATAGGTCTTGATTATGTCCTGTAAAGAACAGCTCACGAAGAAATACTGCTGCTCTAGGCGTAGTTGCTTACCCTGCTCTGTATTGTCGTTGGGATAGAGAACTTTGGAGATATTCTCGGAGAATATCTTACTGGTGACAGAACCGACATAGTCACCACTATCGAACACGCGAAAATCGAACTCTTCAGAAGCACCCGCACGCCACAGACGTAGGACGTTCACCGTATGGTTGTTGTACCCAGGCACGGGTGTATCGTAGGGCGTGCCTAAAACTTTCCGCTCTGGAATCCAACGCACTCGATAATTGCCTTCTGCGTCCTGATAAGCTTCGGTGTACCCTCCGAAGAGTACCTCAGCGGTTAATTCTGGGCGTCGGAGTTCCCAGGGGTTGCCGAAGCGGAGCCACTTGTCCGGGTATTCGACTTGAGCACCATCCTGAATCCGTTGGTCAAAGATGCCAAATTCGTAACGTATCCCGTAGCCAACCGCCGGAATTTCTAAGGTTGCTAGGGAGTCGAGGAAGCAAGCTGCCAGACGCCCCAACCCTCCATTGCCCAGTCCGGGTTCTGCTTCGAGTACAGTTAGGTCATTCAGGTTGAGACCCGATTCGTGCAGCGCTTGCAGAACTCGTTGGTACAGACCTAAGTTAAGCAGGTTATTGCTCAACTGCCGCCCCATTAAAAATTCTGCCGACAGGTAATGTACACTCTTGACATCTTGCTCAAGATATGTAGTGGTTGTATTAATCCAGCGATGGAGTAGGCGATCGCGCACGGTATAGGCGAGCGCCATGTAATAGTCGAAGGGTGTCGCTAAAGACTCATTTTTTCCCTGAATATAGTACAGGTTATCGGCAAAGGCTCGTTTGAGTGTCTCAACCGTCAAGCCAGTGCGATCATCTTCAATCTGAATCCGTACATCCTCTGGGGGAGCAATGTCGGGCTGTACAGGTCTACGATGAGGATGCTCGAATAAATTTTCATGGGTAGTCATTGTGTCTAGGTGCCTGCGATCATCAGTACATGAGCAAACAGGACTTATGCACAGCCTTTACTAGCAGAGTAGAAAGACTTACTCTACGGGGGTAGAGTTTAAACCTTCAATAAGGTATAAGTCCTGCCTAATCAACATTAGCTTAGTAGCGCCTAATCACTACTCCTACCCCGTTGCGCTCAAAGATTGAGCTGTCTGCATGGAGGGATGGTTCCCACAATAAGCAGGGGAGCGGGGGAGCAGGGGTGCGCTTTTATCCTGTTTTCAGAAGATGTAATTTAAATGCACGCTAGCTTACCCAAGTTGAGGCGTTAGTTGCTGGAAGGAAATTATGCCTATCCCTGCATTACATCTTGTGTTGTATTCTTGACAAAATGGTTAAAACCCCTATCCGTGGGGTACCTCCTATAATTTGGGAAGCGTGCAATAATAATCCGTCTATCACTTGGCGATCGCTTCCCTATGGCTCAAGTCCCCCAATCTACCGCTGAACTAGCTGCTGTCCTGCAAGAACCCGTCGATCTCAATTTTGACCTCCCCGATCCAGAAGATGAAGGGATTCTGGAGTATGACTTTCAGCAACTGGTTGATAATGCTTGGCTAGTCTGCGATCGCTTCGACTTGCAAACCGAAATCTGGCGGGGGCGAATTTTGCGTGTCGTCCGTGACAGGGAGAAAAAAGGCGGCGACGGACGGGGAACAGGATTTTTAAACTGGCTCAAAAGTCGAGAAATCAGCAAAAGTCAAGCCTACTCCTTAATTGAACTCGCCAATAGTGCAGATACCCTATTAGCCGAAGGCAAACTCAGCACTGATGCCATCCGCAACTTTAGCAAACGAGCCTTTGTGGAAACAGCCAAATCTGCCCCAGAAGTGCAGCAACTGGTAACCGAGGCAGCGGAAAAAGGCGATCGCATTACCCGCCGTGAGGTGAAGCAACTCTCGGATGAATGGACGGCGATGTCTTCAGAATTGCTACCCGATGAAGTGAAGGAAAAAGCCTCTGCGGGTACAATGCCAGCGCGTTACCTGGCACCGCTGGTGAAAGAGATGGAGAAGTTGCCCGAAATCCACCTCAAACCCTTACAAGAGGAAGTCGCCTCAAATCCCGATGTCGATACCATTAAACAGGTGACATCCGACGCCCGTTATTTAGCGAAGTATCTTGATTCCGCTGCCCAAGTTCAGGCGATTCAGGCATCATCTTTGGATATGGAAATGGCACTCGAAGAAGCCCTGCGACTCGATTGTTTGAATACTGCTGCTGATTTAGTGAAACAAGCATCTACGCTTGAACAAACGGTTGGTAAACTCTACACCACCTGGAAACGTCTCGGCAGTTTGTCTGACCGATTATATGTTGATACGGGTGCGAGTACACCGCATTTGCGATCACTCCTCAGTTGCCTAGAGAGCCTTGTTAATGAAGTGATCGAAGTGCCGTTAGATGATACGGGTGAGCAGATTGTTCGGCTGAAAATCCTGACCGATTCCAATTCCTAATCCCCGCTTTTTCTGGGCAAGCGCAGACGCATAACGGCTAGCAAACTCCTATGTCGACTTGCTCAATGATTAAGCATGAACCATCAAATATTGCCCGTTACCATTATATTCACCATCACAACAGGCGAAATTGGCAACAAACCATATCAAATAGAACCGCCATATCCGGCGAAACTTGGCATAATCCATGCCATAATTTAAATCTTTGATGCTTGCCTGGTTCTCGTCAAAATTACGTAACCAATTGGCTAGTGTTTTAGAGTAATTAGAGCCATTAATATACCATCTTTTAATGGTTTTGAGGTCTTTGTTATGGCTAGGGACTGCATCGTTATTCCAGTAGCGACTGTGGGGGAAAATGTATTTATGAGTGTAAACACTGGATATCTTCTAGACTCGTGATAGAGTTCATGAGTATACTCCTTAGGCTCCCCAAAATTGCTGCAACTATATCACACTAAAGAAGTTTTTGAATTTAGTTATTTTTTTCTTACTGCCTTCTGAAAAATCAATCAAAATCTATGACTATTGATAGAGAAGAAACACTGATTACTCAAGTAGAATATGCAAAAAAAATACGTCCCCTACTGCCGGATATAGCTTTTATCCCCGATCCAAGTAAATTAGTCATATTGTTTATTAATCTGGCAATTTTAATACTCGGCTGGGTGATCGCGTCTCATCTGGATCGTTGGTCTCCATACCTTTTATGGCTATATTTACCCCTAGCTGTGGTGATGGGCAATAGCATCACTGTCTTGCTATTTAGCTCTCATGAAGTCATGCATGGCAGCGTAATTAGGAACCCCAAGCTGATTCGTATGATTGGCTTCCTGGGGTTCGCGATAGGATGGATGCCACCAACCTTCTGGAAATCTGTTCATAACCGAGTGCATCACAGTAAAACAAATTCCTTCGATGATCCTGATCGTAATTACTTATACGAGCAGCCTAATACCTGGGGGAAATGGTTTCAGCATCTTATAGAACCTTCTAGTGAAGTCAATTTCATAGGGTTGGCATTGGGAATGCCGACTTCATGGTTACTTTATACGTTTCGCAATCTGACTTCCGTGCTGTTCTTTAATGATGAATCTGTTGATTATGTTCCTGCCGTCGTTAGGGTCAGTGCTAAAGACCGTCTGGCGATCGCAGGAGAATTTTTTCTGATCTTAATGATTCATCTAAGTATCATGGCTTATCTGCAATTTGACTTAATAAAACTCGTTTTTAGCTACTTTATACCCTTGGGGATTGGCTATGCTGGAATGTTTTTTTATATTTATACAAATCACATGATTTGCCCCATGACACTCGTTAACGATCCACTATTGAATAGTGTTTCTCTACGAGTTTATAAACTCTTTGATAAGTTGCATTTAAATTTTTCTTACCATACCGAGCATCATATTTTTCCAGGCATGAATTCTGATTATTATCCAATGGTTCAAGAGTTATTAGAAACTCACTATCCTGAGCGTATGAACTTAATAGATGCTGGGGAAGCTTGGCGCTTACTGCGGCAAACTCCTCGGCATTACAAAAATGAAAATACTTTTACAAATTGGTCAGGAGAGAAGGATGTTGCTTGCCCTCTGCTCCATAAATAATTAGTTACAAGGGCGACCTTTAGAGTTACACTCTTTAGCCCAACATGCTTCTAAAAGCTGAACTCTATAGAGATAGGCAAACTCTCTGGGATTCAGGATGAGTTTAGTTTTGGAACTAAAGACGGGCTGGTTGAGAAACGACCAGAGGGGAAATTTAATTTTGATGTCTTTTTCAGCCATGTACTTTGCCAGATTGTCGAGTTCGATAAAGCGAGAACGCTCTCAACTGTTAGTTAGACTTCTGTCTAAGGAAACCTCTTTTCCAGTAAAATTTGATAAATTTACTTGTCTAGGAATTGAGGAAAATTCCTGACTTGAGCCAAGAAAAGTCCCTTGGTGAGCATCCAACACACAGCCAAGGGGATTTTCCAACCACTTCTACAGGAGGATAACGACAAGATTTATTTCGTTTCAAACTCCTTCTTTAAACAGTCTGAAATCCTGCCAGGGGATTTAGGTTTAGCAATGATGAAGAGTTTGTAAAGTTTTTATGAAATTGTGACAGAAGAACAGTTTTAAGAAAAATTCTTTTTATCAAACTAAATGTTAGTCAGAGTATTCTAAGACTCATTGATCTCAGCTCAATTCTTAATTCCGGTTGTAGCAATGCCTTGGATAAACTGCCGCTGACCGAAAAGAAACACCACGACTACTGGTAAAGTCGCTATCACTACAGCCGCCATCAGTAATGACCAGTTATTGGTAAATTGTTCCTGAAACTCTGCCAAAGCGAGTTGAACTGTTCTTAATTCCGGTCGTGTGGTGAAAACAAGGGGCTTGAACAAATCATTCCACTCGCCGATAAAGGTAAACAAAAATAGCGTCACCAACGCAGGGCGAGACAAAGGTAGCATGACTCGCCCAAGAATTTGGAGCCGGTTTGCCCCATCTAGTGCCGCCGCTTCTTCCAACTCCACAGGCACGGTGAGGAAAAACTGCCGTAAAAGAAAAATACCAAAGCCACTCGCGGCTGTGGGCAGAATCAGCGCCCCGTAAGTATTGATCAGATGCCCCCACTTCAGAACGAGAAAAATGGGCACCACTAAAATCTGAAAAGGAATCACCAGAGTTGCCAAAATCAGCAGCAGCAGCGCTTGACGCCCCCGAAATTTGAGCCGTGCCAAGGCATAGCCTGCTAGGGCAGAGGTAATCACCTGAAACCCTGTTACGGTAAGGGCGACAACGGTGGAATTCGCAAATGCCAACAGAAAGTTCCCACTAGCCCAAGCTTGTCGATAGTGATCGAGGCTGAGTCCCTTTGGTGCGAGGTTGCCACTGGTAGCACTTGTCCCAGTAGGTGCCAAAGACATTAACAAAACAATGGCTAAGGGAAGTAGAACAAGAGCTGCCCCGATAAGTAGCAAAGCCACAATTAGCCATTTCCCAAACGACGGGGAGGGTTTTTTAGGGAGGATTTTAGGCATTTCTACCGGTTTAATTTTATGCTTGAAATGTTTAATGGAATATTCTGTCTGGAGGGCTATTGCCTGAGGACAAGCAACGTATAACATTGACAGGTTAAGTACAAATAAAGGGTTTTGACCCTACCTCAAGGTACCAGGTACCGGGTTAAGCAACGTTCTAGCATCCTATCTCATGCAAACAGGAGACAATCGACCTATGCAGCAGCTTGCAGTCAGTCCAGAGTTTGATTTCACTAGTGAATCCTACAAGGACGCCTACAGCCGCATCAATGCGATCGTGATTGAAGGTGAACAAGAGGCTCACGATAATTACATCACACTGGCCCAACTGCTGCCAGACCACAAAGATGAACTCCAGCGCCTCTCGAAGATGGAAAGCCGCCACATGAAGGGTTTTCAAGCCTGTGGTCGGAATCTCAGTGTGACGCCCGATATGGAGTTTGCTAAGCAGTACTTTAGCCAGTTGCACGGCAACTTTCAGACGGCAGCCGCAACGGGCAATGTGGTGACGTGTTTGTTGATTCAATCACTGATTATCGAGTGTTTCGCGATCGCGGCTTACAACATCTATATTCCCGTCGCTGACGACTTCGCTAGAAAAATTACCGAAGGGGTTGTTAAAGACGAGTACATGCACCTCAATTTCGGTGAAGTTTGGCTGAAAGACCACTTTGAAGAATCTAAAGCCGAACTCGAACAAGCCAATCGTCAAAACCTTCCCTTAGTTTGGCGGATGCTTAACCAAGTTGAAGATGATGCTCATATCCTGGGCATGGAAAAAGATGCTCTGGTTGAAGACTTTATGATTGCCTACGGGGAAGCCTTGAGCAACATTGGTTTTACCACTCGTGACATTATGCGGATGTCAGCCTACGGTCTAACAGCGGCTTAACACAACTTAACCTATGGCCTAATCGGTTAAGAAAGGGCGGTGGGATAAGGGGGGGTAATTTAAGAAAATCCTAGTTTTTAGGAAAAAACCCATGAAAGCTTTATTACTTTACCCTCGCTTTCCCCAAACCTTCTTTCCAAAAGTTCTAGAAGCAATCGTCAAAGAAGAAGATCGAGGCATCTTGCAATTCGTGCCCAATTTTGGCAAAAATTTAGGATTATTCTCCGTACCAAGCCACAATTTCTTAATATGTATTTAGGACTGTGTGCTGCTGGCGAGCCTTTCTGGGAGTACCGGGTTTTAGCCAGAGAACGAATGACTCAGCAGCTAGGGTTCGACCCGTTGACACAGACTGTAATACCAGAATGAGAACCCGCACTTGTAGGAGGTTAATCCTAGCTTTGAGCGCCACTCCTTTAAAATCGAGCCGAGAGAATCTATACTCTTTTTTCAGCTTGCCGCTCTTGGATGCGGCAATTTTTTGTAATATTTTGTAAAGTCCTTAACGATTTCTTTCCCTTAACCCCACGTCTGCCTGATTGACAGGTTTACAAGCGAGCAATACATGTTTGGTCTTATCGGTCACCTTACCAGTTTGGAACACGCTCAAGCCGTTGCTAAAGAGCTAGGCTACCCAGAATATGCCGACCAAGGGTTAGATTTTTGGTGCAGTGCGCCGCCTCAAATCGTTGATACCATCAAGGTCACGAGCATCACTGGGCAAGTCATTGAAGGTCGGTACGTAGAATCTTGCTTTCTCCCTGAGATGCTCGCCAATCGCCGAATCAAGGCAGCCATCCGGAAAATTCTGAACGCGATGGCTCACGCCCAAAAGTATGGCATCAATATTACCGCATTAGGAGGCTTTTCCTCGATTATTTTTGAAGAATTCAAATTGCACGAAAGCAAGCAGGTTCGCAATATCAAGCTAGAGTTTGATCGCTTCACCACTGGTAACACCCACACGGCTTACATCCTCTGTCGCCAAGTGGAACAAGCCTCGCAAAAGTTAGGGATTGAACTGTCCAAAGCCACAGTTGCGGTATGTGGGGCAACGGGAGATATTGGGAGTGCCGTCTGCCGTTGGCTGGATGCCAGAACGGATGTCGCGGAGTTGTTGTTAATTGCCCGCAATCAAGAGCGTTTACAAGCCTTGCAGGACGAACTGGGTCGCGGCAAAATCATGGGATTGGAAGAAGCCCTACCCCAGGCGGATATTGTCGTTTGGGTGGCGAGTATGCCCAAGGGAATCGAAATCGACTTCTCGGTGTTGAAGGAGCCTTGTTTGCTAATTGATGGTGGCTACCCGAAAAACATGGGGAATCAGATTCAGCATCCGGGTGTCTACGTTCTAAATGGTGGCATTGTCGAGCATTCCCTCGATATTGACTGGAAAATCATGCAAATCGTCAATATGCAGGTTCCAGGGCGTCAGCTATTTGCCTGTTTTGCCGAGTCAATGCTCCTAGAGTTTGAAAAGTGGTACACCAACTTTTCTTGGGGACGCAATCAGATTACGGTAGAAAACATGGACAAAATTGGACAGATTTCCGTTAAACACGGATTTAGACCCTTACTGAGCTTTTAGCAAAGGGTTACAGGTTAGCAAGGCTAACGGGTTGAAGATTGGAACACTCCATCTTCAACCCTTCAACCTTGTAGTCTTTAACTCTTGAACCTTCAACTCTTTAACGCATCACTCATGACCCCCGAAAACAGAACCTTGCTTCTCGATTTTGAAAAGCCACTCTTTGAGTTGGAGGCACGAATTAACCAGATTCGTGAACTTGCTGAGGAAAATAACGTCGATGTTTCTGAGCAAATCCGCCAACTGGAGGCACGGGCTGTGCAATTGCGTCAGGAAATTTTCAGTGGCTTATCGCCCGGACAACGGTTACAACTAGCCCGTCATCCTAGGCGTCCAAGTACCCTGGATTACATTCAGGCCATTAGTGATGAATGGATGGAACTGCATGGAGATCGGGGCGGTTCGGATGACCCAGCGTTAGTGGGTGGCGTCGGGCGTCTGGGTGGGTGTTCCGTGGTGATGCTAGGTCATCAAAAAGGTCGAGATACTAAAGATAATATTGCCCGCAATTTTGGGCAAGCGTCCCCTGGTGGTTACCGTAAGGCGCTGCGGTTGATGGAACATGCCGATCGCTTTGGGATGCCGATTTTGACGTTTATCGATACCCCAGGGGCTTGGGCCGGTGTCAAAGCGGAACAATTGGGTCAGGGAGAAGCGATCGCTTACAATCTCCGAGAAATGTTTAAATTCGATGTCCCGATTATCTGTACCGTGATCGGAGAAGGGGGTTCGGGCGGGGCTTTGGGTATTGGCGTGGGTGAGCGATTATTAATGTTTGAACACTCGGTTTATACCGTCGCGACACCTGAAGCGTGTGCCGCTATTCTTTGGCGAGACGCTGCCAAAGCCCCAGAAGCCGCCGCCGCGTTGAAGATGACCGCTTTAGATCTCAAAGAGTTGGGTATTATTGACCAAATCCTGCTAGAACCCGTTGGAGGTGCCCATTCAGACCCCTTAACAGCCGCTTCTATCCTGAAAGAAGCCCTACTCCAAAACCTAGAAACTCTGAACCAGATGACCCCAGGGCAGCGCCGGGAGTTACGCTATCAAAAATTCCGCAGCATTGGCGTTTTTACAGAACTTTCGGCCTAAATAGAGTGAAAATTTCTAGAGGCGAGGGTTATTCCTGAGGGAGAGTGGAAAAGCCATAGATTAGGTCTTCGAGGTGACATTGAAAAATCCAATGGGTCAAAACTTTGACCTTATTGCTGATTAGACTTTAAAGAAAGTAGGCTCTGGGATTAACACAGCCTACTTTTGAGGGATGACATCAGTTCTGGTGGGTTTGGCCTCGTTAACCTTTCCTAGTGATATAATTTTTAAGTAACATTTTTTTACATTGGCTTCATTCGAGGGATTTAGTCTATTTCCCCCCCAGGGTCAGCAGCCTAAACCATTAGTTGTGTCTTTGGGGAGTGACTGCCGAATAGATAAAAAAAGAATCTGTGCTATCCAAAAGCCAGGAGAAATTTTGTAGAGTTGAATCTCGTTTAGGGATGGCAGCAGACTTAACTTAAAGGCAAGAGTTACAAGAATTAGCAGGTTAATGCATGTTAGCAGCTCCTCTGCCAAAATTCAGTTATTAAACAGAAAGTGCTGGCAGGATCTAGCGGGAGCATTGAGGTAGAGAGTACTGGAAGATTTCATGACTTCTCAAAATCAACGACGTGCCCTGATTACTGGGGCAAGCAGTGGTATTGGCAAGGCAACGGCTTTGGCGTTTGCCCAGGCAGGGATTGATGTTGCCCTAGTCAGCCGTTCTCAGGATAAGTTAGAAGCGATCGCGACAAAGGCTCGTGAAGCCGGGGTGGAAGCGAAGGCGTATCCTCTCGATTTAGCCAAGATAGAGCAGGTTAAATCAGAGATTAGTGCAATCGCCACCGATTTTGCTCCCATTGATATCCTGGTTAATAACGCTGGGATGGGTTACACCAACCCCCTACTAGAGACCCCTTTATCAGACTGGCAGCGAGTCATTGACCTCAATCTGACTAGCGTATTTCAGTGTATTCAGGGTGTTTTACCGGCGATGCGCCAGCAGCAACGGGGCACCATTATCAATGTTGCCTCAATCGCAGGTCAGCAACCCTTTCCCGATTGGGGTGCCTATAGCGTCAGTAAAGCAGGTCTTATTGCTCTATCCAAAACTCTGGCAGCAGAAGAACGTCCTCATGGCATTCGCGTTGTCACCTTCTCTCCTGGTGCTGTGAATACTCCCATCTGGGATACAGATACCGTTCAAATTGACTTAAATCGGTCAGCCATGCTGACACCTGAAATTGTGGCACAGTCAATTCTGCACGCCGTCATGATGCCAGAACAAGCCGTCATCGATTCAGTAACTTTGATGCCTAGTGCGGGGGCACTTTAAAGTCACTGTCGGGTTGTTGGGTTGTTGGTGATGGATCAAAAGATTTGGCCAGTTGAAAGGTCTAACCTTCAATCTCCACTCTCTAACCTTCCCGTGACAACAAACAACAAAAAGCACACCTATTTTTCTAGAAAAAATCAATCAGGCTCATTATGACTATTGCTTCTTCCAACGCATTCAATAGCTCTAACTCGGCTTCAAGTTCCAACAGCTCAAATCCCATCCCCCAGGTCGAGACACGACCCGATCGCAACACCCACAATGGTCGGGAACCCAATTTAAAACCGCCCTCGGAAGAACTGAACGAGGACATGATGAAGGCTGTGCGGACGATGCTGTTGGGCGTTGGCGAAGACCCAGAGCGCGAGGGACTGCTGAAAACTCCTAAGCGGGTGGCAGAGGCGATGCGCTTCCTGACGAGTGGCTACAATCAGTCTCTGGAAGAATTAGTCAATGGAGCCATCTTTGATGAAGGCCATAATGAAATGGTTCTTGTCCGGGATATCAATTTTTTCAGCTTGTGCGAACACCACATGCTGCCCTTTATGGGTAAGGCTCACGTTGCCTACATCCCAAATCAAAAAGTCGTGGGTTTGAGTAAGTTAGCTCGTGTGGTTGAGATGTATGCACGGCGGCTGCAAGTGCAAGAACGCCTGACCCGCCAGATTGCTGAAGCCGTTCAAACCATCTTGGAACCTCAGGGCGTAGCGGTCGTCATGGAAGGCACTCACATGTGTATGGCGATGCGCGGTGTGCAAAAGCCCGGTTCTTGGACAGCCACGAGCGCGATGGTGGGTGTTTTTCAGGACGACCAAAAAACCCGTGAAGAATTCCTTAACCTAATCCGTCATCAGCCGAGTTTCTTTTAACTTTGCCATCGATTAAAAGGTAATGGGTAATTGGAAAGACAACGAGCCAATTACCCATTACTTATGAGCGATGGATTGATTCACTACGGCTGGATACGCAACATTTCCGGTCACATGATAGCGATTCTCAATGGAGCAAACTTATAGATGTAGAGCCTTTCCGACCCTGCGTCTGTACAGAGGGCGCATTCCACGCGGATGAAAACCGCTATAATAAAGTCGCTGTTGAACTGAATTGGGAACTCAGGAGACTGAGAGTGAACCTGTCTAGAAGGTTGTATCCCTATGTATAAAAACTAACTGAGCTACTCCTCAATATACTGAAAGACTGGAGAGATGTAGCTAACAAAGTCTCAAAAGCGAACCATAAAACTCACAGCGATAATTATTGTGAATCCAAAAGCGGTAAACGTAAAACGATGTCAGCCAAGATTCTCGTTGTCGATGATGAGTCCGCCATGGAAAGCCTCATTAGGCAGAAATTTAGACGCCAAATTAGAGATAAAAACTTAGATTTTATATTTGCCTATAACGGCAGAGAAGCCCTAGAAAAACTGCAATCTGATCAATCAGTAGATGTAGTTTTAGTCGATATTAATATGCCAGAAATGGATGGTCTAACGTTTATAGAGCGACTAAAAGACTTAGAACCAAACATTAAAGCCGTAGTCGTATCAGCCTATGATGATGTGACCAATATTAGGTCTGCGATGAATCGGGGGGCTTTTGATTTTATTACTAAACCGATAGATTTTAATGACTTAGAAATCACCATTAATAAAAGCTTAGAGCATGTACGAGAAATTAAAGAAAAACAACAAAAGTTACAACAAGCTCAAAACCAACTCCTTCAGAGCAATCAGGCACTGAGGGAAAGTGAACAGCGCTTTCGCCAACTGGCAGAAAACATTAAAGAGGTTTTTTGGGTCACTTCTGTCGATAGAACTCAGGTCATTTACGTTAGTCCAGGATATGAACTCGTCTGGCACTCCAGCAGCAAGCAATTGTATGAGCAGCCAATGTCTTGGGTAGACGCCGTTCATCCAGAAGATCGAGAGCGCGTATGTACCACAATCGAGACACGTCAGGGAGAAGAGTACGAGCAGGAATATCGGATTATGGGACCGGATAGGTCAATTTATTGGATACGCGATCGGGCTTTTCCTGTAAAAAACGAGATGGGTCAAGTGTATCGACTAGTCGGTCTTTCCGAAGATATCACTGTTCGCAAGCTTGCGGAAGAGGAAATTTGTAAGGCGCTGCAACGAGAAAGGGAACTTTCGGAACTCAAAACCAGCTTTGTCGCTATGACAAGCCATGAATTTCGCACCCCTCTCACCACAATTCAATCATCGGTTGAGTTGCTAGAACATTACAGCCATAATTTATCCGAAGAAAAACAACAGATTCATCTCCACCGCATATCGAGATCGGTTGAACGTATGGTTGAGATGTTGAATGACATTTTGCTCATCTCGGAATCGGAAGCCGGTCAACTGAAATTTAACCCAACTCCCATAGATTTGGTGAAATTTTGTCAGCGTGTTGTAGAAGAGTTGGGACACAATGACCAACGCCAACCTGCCCGAAGCAACCCTATATCCGTTTGCCATCGTAAATCATCTATTCCCGATGCTTCGCTTACAGCGAACTTGCCTGTGCATCATCTGAACGCTAACGAAGGGGCACCTTCAGAGCAAGTACAAACCTTGGAACACGCTTCAGCATTCTTTCTAGGAGTAGGGCGTATCGCTTTCAAGTTACGAGGCGCACTTCCGACTCACGACGGCTTAGCTTTAATGGATGCAAAACTGCTTCTCCAAATCCTGACCAACCTCTTGTTAAATGCACTCAAATATTCTGCGGCTGATAGTACTGTCCAGTTTGACCTAATCTACCTTGATCACAAAGCTGTATTCCGAATTCAAGACCAAGGGATTGGTATTCCCACGGCAGACCAATGCCATTTGTTTGAGTCCTTCTTTCGTGCCAGCAATATCGGTACGATTCAGGGAACAGGATTAGGATTAGCGATTGTCAAACAGTGCGTGGATTTACATCAGGGTGAGATTACTGTCGATAGTGTTGAAGGTATGGGTACAACCTTTACTGTGACATTGCCTTTAGAGTGGTACACCTCGACTCACTAATTACAGCAGATTGCAGGTAAATAGAGTACATCTGTAGGGGCGTTAGCGTAGCGGTAGCGAGGAACGAGCGTCAGCATTTGGGCGATCAGCTATAAATTAATTAAGAGGATTTTCTCACCAAATGCTTCGCCCCTTCCCCTAACTTTGCTGTCTCTAAAGAAATGTAAAGGGGACGGAAGCAGGTGATCGCGTCCTCCAACTCTTGAACTTTTATATATATATATATTGACAGATTAAATATTATATGGGTTAGGCGGAGTGGGTCAGGTTAACTTGTGAAAAAGTGATCAATTTTTATCAATTTTTATATATTGACAAATTTAAGTGCGATATTGATATGCAATCAATCAAAGCTGAGGTGGAGAACTTCTACGCCCGTTTAGGACAGTTTGAGAGTCAGTTATATTTTCGTATTGAGCAGGGTGATACCCAACTTTATAATTGGACTCTCGAACAACTTATTGCCCTTCAAGGTTGCTTAACCGATCGCCAAGCTCTGGTTGAGATGTTTGAACTCTTCGCCCGTAACCTTAAAAACCAACTGGATGGTGCTGAATGTGTTCATCCTAATCGGTTTACCCCTTGGGTAAGAAGAACTTCGCAAGCACAAATTGAGCCTATGCAGCCTCAGCAACTGCCAAACGCTTAATTATCCCGACTACCGCATAGATAAGCCGCGATCGCTCCTAGATAAAGCCAAAGCGATCGCGGCTTAGGCATTACATTACGCTGATAAAGTCGGCTTGGGTAATTAGACTAGAATTGACATCCGCCAGGATTGCCAGCACCTCACCACAATTCTTGCTGATCAGGGTGTTGTCGTTGCTAGAACCAATCGTCAGTTGCTCAAAGGTGAGTCCTCCTATCTTACCGATCTTGTCTTCACCATCGGTGAAATCCTGAATGGTGTCTCGACCACTTTGGGTCATTAGCACAAAGATGTTACTCCCCAACCCACCCGTTAATAAATCGTTGCCGCGACCACCATACAGCCGATCTTTGCCCTCTCCACCTTGCAACTTATCCATCCCATTGCCACCCAACAAGATATCGTCTCCTGCTAAGCCGAGTAAGATATCATTCCTGTTACCGCCATTGAGTACGTCATCCCCTGCGGTGCCGGTGAGGGTATCTTTGCCGTTACCGCCATTTAGGGTCGTACCTACTAGCAGCGTCACGATCGCAGAGTCGGTTCCCCCGTTACCATCGCTGAGAGTGTACTCAAAGCTGGCGGTGCTGACATTGGCATTGGCAGTAAAGACTACATTGCCGTTACTATCGAGGGCAACAGTGCCATTTTGAGCATTACTAACATGGGTGAGGCTGAGCGTGTTACCCTCAACGTCAGTATCGTTAGCCAGCAGCTCAGCAGCCAGGATAGTTTTGGGTGTACATTGTCGAGCGGTTAGGATGTCATCGACAGCATCGGGATTATCGTTGGTGTTAGCGATCGCGAGGATAAAGATATCTTCTGCTGTTGCACCTGAACTATTTGCTGCAATTACCTTGATATTTAGGCTAGCGACATCACCATTTTCAGGAGTGCCACTGAAGGTTTTAGTTGTTGCATCAAAAGACAGCCAGGATGGTAGAGCAGAACCATCTGCGAGTGTTGCACTGTAGGTCAGGGTGTCCCCATCGACGTCACTGAAGGTATTAGCAGGAATGGTGAAGATAAATGCAGTGTCTTCTGTGGCAGATTGATCAGCGATCGCATTCGTGACGACTGGAGCATTATTGCTTACATCTAGAGTCCAAAGTTCAGCACCATTTATGCCGTTGTCAGCACGAAGATAGAGCTTGCCATTTTCGTAACCCAGGATTGCTACGTTAGAACTGGCTGTACCGGGGTTAAAGTCAGCAACGAGTTCTGGCGTGTTGGTATTAGGATTGATTCTCCATAATTCTCTGCCATTGCTGCTGTTGTAGGCAGTGAAGTACAGCGTGCCGTTGGCGTTCGTCAGATATTCCGGAAAGGAACCGCCGCCACTGCCTGGTTCCATATCGGTGAGGCGCACCGCATTGCCCGTTGCCGAGTCAATCTTCCATAATTGTCTGCCATTGCTGCCGTCGGCGGCACTGAAGTACAGCGTGCCGTTGACGTTCGTCAGCTTCTCCGGAAAGGAACCGCCACTGCCTGGTTCGATATCGGTGAGGCGCACTGGATTGCCAGTTGCCGGGTCAATCTTCCACAGTTCATTGCCATTGCTGCCGTTGTCGGCAGTGAAGTACAGCGTACCGTTGACGTTCGTCAGCTTGTCCGGAGAGAAAATGCCACTGCTTGCTCCGACATCGATGACGCGCACCGGATTGTCGGTTGCCGGGTCAATCTTCCACACTTGGTAGCCAAAGACGAAGTTGCCAGTACGGAAGTACAGCGTGCCGTTGACGTTCGTCAGATTGTCCGGAGAGGAACTGCCACTGCCTGGTTCGATATCGGTGACGCGCACCGGATTGCCGGTTGCCGGGTCAATTTTCCACAGTTCGCCACCATTGCTGGTGTTGTAGGCAAGAAAGTACAGGGTGCCATTGACGTTCGTCAGATAGAACGGATTGGAACTGCCACTGCCTGGTTCAATTTCCAAGCGCACCGGCTCGTCGGTTGCCTGGTCAATCTTCCACAGTTCGTCACCATTACTCTGGTTGTAGGCACGGAAGTACAGCGTGCCGTTGACGTTCGTCAGTTTGTACGGAGAAGAACTGCCACTGCCCGGTTCGATATCGGTGACGCGCACCGGATTGTCTGTGGCTGGGTCAATCTTCCACAGTTCGTCACCATTGCTCTGGTTGTAGGCACTAAAGTACAGCGTGCCGTTGACGTTCGTCAGATTGGACGGAGAAGAACTGCCACTGCCTGGTTCGATATTGGTGACACGCACCGGATTGCCCGTTGTCGGGTCAATCATCCACAGTTCAGTGCCATTGCTGCCGTTGGTAGCACTCAAGTACAACGTGCCGTTGACATTAGTTAGATTACTAGGATTGGAGCCAAAATCCTGTGTATTAACATCTATGCTTGATAAATTGCCAGTTGCCGGGTCAATCTTCCACACTTCAAAACCAATGCTGGTGTTGTAGGCACGGAAGTACAGTGTGCCGTTGACGTTCGTCAGTTTGAATGGAGAGGAACTGCCACTGCCTGGTTCAATTTCCAGGCGCACCGGATTGCCCGTGATTGGGTCAATCTTCCACAGTTCTTCACCATTGCTGGTGTTGGTGGCACGGAAGTACAGCGTGCCGTTGACGTTCATCAGATCTTGCGGAAAGGAACTGCCGCTGCCTGGTTCGATATCGGTTACACGCACCGGATTGCCTGTGGCGGGGTCAATCTTCCACAGTTCATTGCCATTGCTGGTGTTGGAGGCACGGAAGTACAGTGTGCCGTTGACGTTCGTCAGCTCGAACGGATTGGAACTACCACTGCCTGGTTCAATTTCCAGGCGCACCGGATTGCCTGTGATTGGGTCAATTTTCCACAGTTCAGTGCCATTGCTGGTGTTGGTGGCACTGAAGTACAGTGTGCCGTTGACGTTCGTCAGATTGTTCGCAAAGGAACTGCCACTGCCTGGTTCGATATCGGTGAGGCGCACCGGATTGCCTGTGGAGGGGTCAATCTTCCACACTTCAGACCCATTGCTACTGTTGGTGGCACGGAAGTACAGTGTGCCGTTGACGTTCGTCAGATTATCCGGAAAGAAACTGCCGTTGCCTGGTTCGATATCAGTGACGCGCACCGGATTGCCTGTGGCGGGGTCAATCTTCCACAGTTGGTAGCCAAAGGCGAAGTTGCCGAAACGGAAGTACAGCGTGCCGTTGACGTTCGTCAGATAGTCCGGAGAGGAATTGCCACTGCCTGCTTCGATTTCCAACGGCACCGGATTGCCGCTTGCCGGGTCAATCTTCCACAGTTGGTAGCCATTGCTACTGTTGGTGGCAATAAAGTACAGCGTACCGTTGATGTTGGTCAGATTGTACGGAGTGGAACTGCCAGTGCCTGGTTCAATTTCCAGGCGCACCGGATTGCCTGTGGCGGGGTCAATCTTCCATAATTCTCTGCCATTGCTGCTGTTGGTGGCACTGAAGTACAGTGTACCGTTGACGTTCGTCAGATTGTACGGAGTGGAACTGCCACTGCCTGCTTCGATTTCCAAGCGCACCGGATTGCCCGTTGCCGGGTCAATCTTCCACAGTTCAGAGCCATTGCTGGTGTTGTAGGCACTGAAGTACAGCGTGCCGTTGACGTTGGTCAGATTGTACGGATTGGAACTGCCACTGCCTGGTTCGATTTCCAAGCGCACCGGATTGCCCGTTGCCGGGTCAATCTTCCACAGTTCGTAGCCATTGCTATCGTTGTAGGCACTGAAGTATAGCGTGCCGTTGACATCCGTAAAATTGCTTGGATTAGAACTATCGGTTGCTAAGTTAATGTTGTACTGAATTGGCTCATTGCTTAATGTTGCAGCATATTGCTCAAGCACCGTAGATGTGAATGCTAAACTAGCCGCGCTAAGCGCAGTAGTCGTTTCTAATGCCCAGTTTCCACCTTGAGCGGCGCAACCTGTTATCACTGCCGATGCTGCTACATTCGCGCCAATTATGGTGTGCAGCATATTGACAAAGACCCGCCCTCTGTCGCCCTTTGCTACCTCACATCCATAAATCAGCAACTCGGCTGCATCCGTCAGTGCCTCTGCCCAAGCCTGAAGTTGCCAAGCATCGCGATTTATTGTCTCCAGGCTTAACTCGATCGCACCTAATTGCACCCGTCCTGGTGAGCCATGCGAAACCAGGTGAACAGCCGTCAAATCCTTACGCTGTGCCAAGACTTCGCTGATTTGCTCAACGCCATCTCGCATCGCATCTAGCACGATTACCTCAACACGCGATCGCACCCCCGCCACCAAATCTGGATAATCCGTTACGGCTGAATCAATAAAGACAATTTCGCGGGTAGCGGAGGCTGAAATACTGAGGCTTTGAGAAGCGAATTGGGTTCTGTGCAAAGTAGCTGTCATGGGTTGGCCTCAAACTGATACACAAGGGAACGACAGCCGAATTCGAGCGGTGATGGCAATTACCGCGCATTCTCTGCTCAACGGCAGCAAGAATCTGTTAGCTCATGGGAACTGGTTAAAACCAAATGCTTGGTCTAGCAGAGGCTGCAACAACAGCCAGAGCGATTGACAACCTAATTTCAGTAATCAGACCAACTAATGCTCTCACCGTCAGTCTGGATTAAATGAACTAATAATTCTTTCTCGGCGAATATAGATCCCAAGGATAGATGAGGCAAAGTGTAATGTCTAATGCAAATCTCTTGCTTTACAGTATTTTCTTATAGTTCTTTGCAAGAACTTCATAATTTATCGCTAATTTCATCTTGGTGACAGCAATGCGTTACCGATGACATATAAATAGTCACTGTACATAAAAAGCCGATGGGCGGATTTGAACCGCCGACCGTTCGATTACGAATCGAATGCTCTACCACTGAGCTACACCGGCACCGATAGACTAATATAGCAAGCTTTTTCCAAGAAATTCAAATTTTAGCTAAAATTTTTCGCTGATTTCACTCGGCAGCGTTCGGCACAGCTACTTCTTGTCCTTAGCAGAACAATTCCCCGAAGTCATGTCACCATTAAGGTAAAGAAGGAAAACTTTACAACTGATGACCAACTCAACACCTAAAAATCAGAATCTCAATCGCAAAATTAACCCACGACAGCTAAGTCCAGAAAAATATGCAAAATTAAGAGCAGAGGCAAAAGCGCCTTACCGGGTCTTAAGGCAATTTATTTACTTAGCTTTTGGGGCGTCCGGCTTTATCGGTGCCTTTGTCTTCCTGGGACAATTAGCAGCGGGTCATGAAGTTGCTACAGCCCTCCCCAACTTTGCCCTACAAATAGGTGTAGTCGCTCTGATGGTTTGGCTGTTTCGGGTGGATCGGCAGGCAGAACGTAAACCCTAACACAGATTAACTTTCGTCATCAAGTCCATACTTTTAAGGGTGGAGGCGCTTTGAGCTAAAACCGATCAGTTTCACTGGGATTAAATCACCCATGGCTATGTGACGGTGTGAGTCAGCCAGTGATATGGTATGACTGACTGATTAGAGTTGATCGTTACACAACTTAACGACTACCGTCCTCTCTCTCCCCTTTCAGGCTCTACAGATACTCTGCCTGGAGTCGAGTTCATCCGAAACTATGGAAATCGAACAGCGACTAGGTCTATATCAAGTTTTTCTCAAGCTCTACGAGCATCATCGCACTCTGCTCGACGAAATTCTCCAGCTTGAAAAAACCAGTAGTAAAAGTCTTTCCAGCGTCCCAACCCGATGTATCACGGGTATTATTCAGGGTGAGCAAGTCTATGTAGTAACAAACCTGGCAGATGGGAAAACTCAGACCTTACTACAGTCTCAAGGAATCTGGACGATCGGACGCGATCGCCAACTTTCCATCCCGATTGCGGATCGGCGGTTGTCTCGGCGACATGCTGTGATTCAGTATATTAAGGACGAGGGTTTTTACCTGGTTGACCTCGACAGCACCAATGGCTCTTTCATCAATGGTGAGCCGGTACATGGTCGTATGCCCCTAAAAGATGGCGATCGCATTCGACTGAGTAACCTAGCCTTCTCCTTTTTTTTGTGTAACGACATGCACACCTTAGACGAAACACCTGCGGATATCCTGACGAAACTGAACGCTGCAACCGTCATACCTACTCCGGTAACGGCACAACAATCAGCGGTACCCGTGTCAGAACAAAACTTAAAGACCCCACCCGTTGAGCACAAAGAGCAAACGTCAGAATTTTTGCAAGATGACTTTAACCTGGAAGATTTAGCCTCTGACGTTGCTATACCCCAGTTAAGCCAGACTCAACAGTCAGAAATCTTAGATCGTTTTTTCAGTCGGCAGATTCAGAAAGTGACGGATCAAAATTAAACCAAGGTTGAAGGTTGAAAGTTATGAGGCTGGACACTGAGTCAGTTGGTAAGTTAGCAGATTGATTCGTTCTAACCTAGAACCAGCAACTTCCTAACCTTCAACCCTTTAACCCTTTAACCCATCCAATTAAATTTCCTCAAACAGCTCGTCTTCCTCCTCAACCTCTACAGGAGAGACGGAATTCGCTTGAACAACGGCTCCCATATCCAGTTTCTCGCGCACTTGTTTGTCAACATTCGCGGCAAACTCAGCATTTTCTTCCAGATACTTGACAGTGTTATCGCGACCTTGGGCAATATTGTCACCGTTGTAGCTGTACCAAGCTCCTTTACGAGTAATAACGCCGGTTTGCTCAGCTAAGTCAACCAAACATCCCAACCGAGAAATCCCACTGCCAAAGATAATGTCGAACTCGGCAATGCGGAAAGGAGGTGCAACTTTATTCTTCGCCACCTTGACTTTGGCACGGATGCCGTATTCGCCTTCACTCCCCTTCTTCAGGGTTTGAATCCGACGAATATCTAGCCGAACCGAAGCATAGAATTTAAGGGCATTACCACCGGTTGTCACTTCTGGACTACCATAGGTAACGCCAATTTTTTGGCGAAGCTGGTTGAGGAAAATCACTGTACAGCCTGATTTTCCAATGTTACCAGCGACTTTACGCAGCGCTTTGCTCATCAATCGCGCCTGTAAACCCACCTGGTTATCGCCCATTTCGCCTTCGATTTCTGCACGCGGCACTAAAGCAGCAACAGAGTCGATAATCACGATATCCACTGCCGAAGAACGCACGAGCTGATCGACAATTTCCAGTGCGGCTTCGCCGTTGTCCGGCTGAGAAACCAACAGGTTGGCGATGTCAACGCCTAAAGCTGCTGAGTAGGTGGGGTCTAGGGCGTGTTCCGCATCAACAAACGCGGCAACGCCTCCAGCTTTCTGCACTTCCGCCACCGCATGTAAGGCTAAAGTGGTCTTACCGGAACTTTCTGGTCCATAAATTTCAATAACGCGCCCTTTCGGCAAGCCACCGCCTAGGGCTAAATCCAACGTAATTGCGCCCGTGGAGATCGTCTCCACCTTCATGCGAGTGGCATCTCCCAAACGCATAATGGAGCCTTTGCCAAAGGTGCGCTCGATCTGGTTTAGCACCAAGTTCAGGGCTTTTTCCTTGTCGGGACTGTTTGTGATTTGGGTAGCCATTAATGCCTCAACAACGGGGGACTAGGATGTGTTGTAAATTACAGTTCAAGTGTTCTCATATTTTAACGCTCAGCCAGGAAGAGTTGAAGGCGAGTTTATCATTCTATAAGATGCTCAAAACCTGTATTTACAGCCATTTTGGCACATTTATCTGCCCAACATCAGGGTTTTTTATACCTGGTCAATATAATATCTCTTGGCAAGCAACAGCGCTGTAATACAGGTTGCCAATTTCCTTGGTTCCTTGAGTCTCTTGCTTACTATTTGAGCCACTTGAGAGATTCCCGCACCAACGGCCTATCGTTGGTGCGGGTTAAACCGGGTTCATCGCTAAGTTGACTTTCTGCTCTCCATCAATTACGTAATTTCCGCAAAATTAAAGTAAAAAATATGACTTTAAATGTCCATGATTCACTGATACCAGAGGCGGCTCTCTCGGTTACAGGATTAACCGACTACATCCAGGACTTGTTAGAGCAGGATGACCAACTTCGGCAGGTTTGGGTGATCGGGGAAGTTTCTAGTGCGAACCCACATCGGAGTGGAATATTTTTCACACTCCAAGACCCGGATTCTAAGGCGTCGATTCAGTGTGTCGTTTGGACGAGCCAACTCGGTAAGCTGGTGCAGTTACCGGTGGCAGGGGAGCAGTTGATTATTTTGGGTAGTATCCGAGTTTATCCACAGCGGGGACAGTACCAACTAACAATTTGGCAGGCATTGCCAGCCGGTGAGGGATTGCAGGCGTTGCGTTATCGCCAGTTGCGAAATCGACTGGAGGCAGAAGGGTTATTGGCTCAATCACGGAAGCGTCCGCTCCCCACTCATCCTCAAATTATTGCCGTCGTTACTTCGCCACAAGCTGCGGCCTGGGGGGATATTCAACGCACACTTTGGCATCGGTATCCGGGGTTGCAGGTATTGTTGTCACCCGCGCAGGTACAGGGAGAATTGGCTCCCGCCTCCATTGTGGAAGCGATTGAGCGAGTTGAGCAGGATGGCAGAGCACAACTGCTGATTTTATCGCGAGGGGGTGGAGCCTCTGAGGATTTGGCTTGCTTTAATGATGAACGGGTGGTGAGGGCGATCGCACAATGTTCGATTCCCGTACTCACTGGAATTGGTCATCAACGGGATGAATCTTTGGCTGATTTGGTGGCGGATGTCTGCGCTCACACTCCTACGGCAGCCGCAGAATTAGCGGTGCCTGAATTGGCGACGTTTTATGCGGAACACCAACAGCGGCAACAGGCTCTTAATAACGCCGTGCATCAAGTTTTGAATGCCTCCAACCAGCAACTGCAACAGTTCAAAGAGCGATTGCAACGCTTACCAATCAAGCGACAATTGCGGGATGAACAAAAAGCGATCGCATCCAAACGTCAGCAATTAATTCAATACACATCACGCCGTCTTAGTCAAGATAGCCAGCACTGTGAGTTCTTGCGGCAAAGATTAGCAACTCTTGACCCAGAGAATGTCTTGAAACGAGGCTATGCGGTGGTGCGAACGGAAAATGGAATGATTGCTCGTTCAACTGCGAATTTAGTTACCGGACAGGAATTACAGATTCAGCTAGGAGAGGGTCAAGTTAAAGTTAACGTGACAGAAATTCTGGACTAGTAATAGATTTATTTTGCTTCTGTCTCAACAAAAAACCCTACTTGGAGGACATACCTGAGATGCCATACAGTCAATTTAGCATAGACCAAATCGAGACAAATTTTGGAATAACTATCTCTGAAAGAGTCGGGATTTTTGCTGATATATCTGAGGTTACGTACAGTGATTTTCTTGCAGAACTTTTGCAAGAATATATACCTTTAGCTCTGGCTATTGATACAGAAAAATCTCGTTCAGAATTAATAATAGCACCAATTTTAGTTGAACTCAAAAAGCAATTAAATTATCAGGTAAGTTTATTTTCAGGGAAAGAATTTAATGTTGCCCCTGAAAGAGGCTTAAGTGGTTTTTGTGATTTTTTAATCAGCCGTTCACCAGAACAGTTATTGATTAAGGCACCAGTGATCACTTTAGTGGAGGCAAAAAATGATAACATTCAATCCGGGTTGGGGCAATGTATGGCAGAAATGTTAGCGGCTCAGTTATTTAACGAGCGTAAAGGAAATGAAATTAAAACAATCTATGGTGCTGTGACCACAGGAAGTATCTGGAAATTCATGAGACTAGAAGGGCAAGTGATTGAAATTGACTTAAATGAGTATTTCCTGAGTAATGTGGGGAAAATATTAGGAATTTTCCGCAGCGGCCTTGAGTCTAATCGTTAATTAGACAACAATAAAAAAAGCGATAAATTTGTTTGCGGATGCTGCCTTAGTATGAATTTCTGTAGCGAGCGCTCGCATCCAATGCCATCTGTTTGTAAGAGGCATCTTTGACAGTTTTGGCAACCTCAAGGGCTTTGTCGTCCTGACCTTTCTCTGCTAAGATTATTGCGATCGTTGCTAATGCCCTCGCTTTGAAATCGGCGTGGTTGATACTTTGAACTGCCTCAAGAGCTTTGTCGTACTGACCAGCAGTGGCATAACTGAGGGAATTATAAGCCAACGCCGAATCCGTATCTAACAACGTATGTCCTGGACCTCGGCCACCGAGCAAACCGTATGCTTCTGTGTTGGGGCCGCATTCTATGCCGTTCTCTCGTATGATTGGAGGCTCGGCAGGACGTGGGATTTTAGACCAGTTGGATCGCCCATCATCTTTGGTTTTACAGATGAGTACTGTTGTCAAAATTTCACCTGTCTGTTCATTAGGAACTAATAGGTAGACAGTCGAAACATAGCCTCTGAGTCCGTTTTTGCGAGGGGTTGCATAGTTAAATACCGCTAAGGGCGTGGCACGAATTGAATAGTCGTAGTTTTTTGTCTGAGGTTTAATGCTAATACCCAGAGATGCCATGGAATCGGAAAACTTTTGCTGCTCTAGAAAGTAAGCACTCTGGGCACGGTTCATGCTGCCGAGATTGTTTATTGCTTCCCTTTCCTTATCCTTCCGACTTTGGCGAAACATAGAAGGGATGACTATGACAAAAAGCAAGGCGACAATAATATATTGAAGACTCTTCAACAACGGCTCTTTCACTATATGTAGCAAACATTTAGCTAATTGATATGATAGCCGCTAAAAAGTTTAGCGATCGCCTTCAGTCTCTTCAGCCCTTTGGGACAGAATCCCTACTGCTTGGGATTTTGGTTCGGCTACGGCATACTGCTGGGAAATATCTGCCCAAATCATGGCTTTAGTATCAGCCTCTTTGAGGGTGTTGGCGATTTCAAGAGCTTGGGACAGAATTTCCATCGCTTGGGATTGTTGCCCTGCGACGGCATACTGTTGGGCAATATCTGTTAACACCCAAGCTTTGATGTCATCATCGGGGATGGTTTTGGCGACCTCAAGGGCTTGGGAGAGGCTGGGAGTGGATTGCACCCTTTGATGAGTGTTGGCACGAGTAATTGCCTTTAACGCCTTCTCTTTGAGAGGACTCGAATCGATGGCTTGGGCTACTACCAGGGCTTGGTTGTACTGTCCCGTGACGGCATAATTAACAGAGTTATAGGCCAAAGCCGAATCTTTGCCTAACATAATCCGTCCTGTTGGATTGTCGGTGGTGCGATTGAGGTATTGGGTATTGGAGCCACACTCTAGGACGTTACCCTGCACAATTGGCTCAGTGAGGTCACTTTGTTCCTCTAGCACAATAGGCTCACAAGCGATCGCGATCGTTACAAGCTCATCCTTTCCCTCGTTACCCGATTCCAGGAACACACCCCCCACATAGCTTGTCACCTCCTTGTTGCGGGACGTTGCATAGTTAAATACAGCTAAAGGTGTAGCATGAGTGGAATATTCATAGTTTTCGGTCGGATTTTTCATGCCAATTGCCAAGGTTTGGACGGAATCGGCAAACTTCTGATGCTTTAAGAAATACGATTGCTGGGCACGGTTGATGATACCAAGACCGCTTTTGCCTTGGCACGACTTGCAGCCCCCTCGGTAAACCATAAAATTGGGCACAGCAACCGCAAAAACCAAGACAGCCGCAGATTGGAGTAACGCTAAGCCCCCAATCCGACCATAGCGTGCTTTCTGGACAGTTCCTTCACTCTTATGACTGGCGGCTTGCAATGCCATCAGGGCTTGACGTGCCTGGGAAAAGCGTCGTTCGGGAGCGGGGTCTGTGAGTTTCTCAATCCAGTGAGCGAAACTAGGGGTAAGGGTGACTTTATCCTGAAATTGCAGACGCATCCGCTGCTGGGGTAAGTTCGCTGGAGATGTGCCTGTTAACAAATGAATCAGGGTTGCTCCCAAAGCATACAGATCACTGGCACTCACGGCACGTCCCCACAGTTGTTCCGGTGGAGCATAACCGCCAGTTCCTACTACTGTGAAAGTAACTTTCTCTGCCTTGGCTTTTTCTTGCACCGCCCCGAAATCCACCAAGTAAACTTGCTCATTTTCTGCCCAAATAATATTGCTGGGCTTGATGTCGCGATGTAGAACTGGCGGACTTAATTCATGTAAATAAATCAAGATATTGAGCAACTGGGTGGCTATCTCTTTGGCCTCAGCTTCACTAAAGCGCTGGCGACTGTTGAAAAGTTGTTGTAAGGATAGGCCTTTGATGTAGTCCTGCACTAATCCAAACCAAGGTAGACCTCCGCCTGTCTCCTTGTCCACCGAAAAATAATCGCGATACCGAGGAATTTGGGGATGGTTAAGATGTTTTAAAACTTGCGCCTCTCGTTCAAATAACTTCAGGTCGTCCCACTGAGTCTGAGGGCTAAAAGGCAACAGTTTAACAATGACTGGCTGTTTGGGTTCTGCTGCTAAATCAAAAGCCAGCCAAGTTTGACGACTGGGATTGTTGCTCAATTTTTGAGAGAGTTGATAACGTCCCTGTAAAATCTGTTCGGCTTGCAGCATAATTTCTTGTTGTTTGTTGTGCGTTGATCTCAAGTCTGGACTTCACCCCGCTAGACCTCATAGTCTGGCTTCGTCACTATCCTGTGTTAGCCCAGCGAGACAACCTAAACTGACTTGTCAAATACCCTAGGGGAGAGATCAATCCACTATCTAAACCATCAAATAGAGCAACTTTAACTTTCATCTCTTTCCTCATTTATCCGGCTGACAGCCAATTTTTAATTTTTTGGGCCAACCATTCGCACTCCGCTTCCCATAGTTCCTCGCCTAACACATATCTCTGATTGCCAGAGTGGATCACTATTCCTTCAAACGGTATCGCTTCAATGCTTTTAATGTCTGAGATTCGGCAAGAGCTGTAGCGTTCATTATTAAAACTCAATAAAAATTTATTAATGATCCTATTGTCAAAAGGTCGATCAAAGATTATATGGTTTCCTTTTTTATAGATATAGAGGCTCTGAATGCCAAAGCAAGCCAATCGGGCTTGATTGATATCATCTCGAACTATTTTCAGTTCTTTTACGGTCTTTTTAGCTGACCATGATAGAAAGAGAGTTAACGGAATAACTAGCAACAACGCAGATAGCTTTAAATTCCCCGTTAGTATGGCAAAGACTACCGAAAAACCCCCTAATAGTCCTATCACCATCGGTGAAATCAGCAAGAGCAAGGATGCTAAACTGAGAAGTAATTTCCCGCCAAACCGAATCAGGTTATGAAGGGAGAGTTGACCGACATGAACTTGAATCCATAATTGATTTTGATCGGCTTGAGCTTGAATGTGCCGTGTTGCAGGCTTACGGATTGTTGGTTCGGAAAAGGGCAGTGAACGACCCGTTTTAAGAGCCTCTAGGGCCTGAGTGGCGCTGACAAATCGCCGTTCTAAATCGGGTTCTGTCATGGATTCAATCCATGAAGGTAAATCATAATCTCCAGGACTTGGGTGGCAATGGCTTTTACCTGCTCTTCTGAAAAGCGCTGACTCTCATCCAACCGTTGCTCAAGGGAGTAGCCTGGAATAGAATCTTGCACTGTAACGGTAGTACCTATCTCGTGGGTGTGACCACTTATGCAAGAAAACTCATGAAAGAACCGGATTTTTCAAGGGAAAAGACTGGCGCATTGAGTTCTTGCTTCCATCCTCAGCCCTTCACCTCAAGGATTTAAAGCTGAATTAACGTTCCGACTCCTGACTTGCAGCGCTGTGAGCTTTGATACTTGTGTGAACTTTTTAAAGGTAAAGGAGGAGTTAGATTTTTTCCTGCCTCTATCCTCCAAAATCCCGCAAAACCTGTCAATGTCTGCCCTTTGATAGTGTGTGCCTGATCAGATGCAAATTTAAGCTGGAACTTGTCAGTTAGCTGTTTTGAAGCAAAATTGTATGAGTTCTGAACAACCCAATTCGTCTATCAACCCAGAAAAGGAGCGGCATCAAGAGGACTCTGTGCTCAAAGATACTGTCGATCCACAAGATTTAGCTTATACGAGTGGCTCTGTCTCAAATCCAGATGAACTTCGCAGTAACCCGGCAGTAGTTCCTCAAACCCTCGATGAACCTGCTGATATCCGAGAGGGTTTCAAGTTCGACAGAGATAGAGACACCGAGTAATCATCAATCCGGTTCGTCCACTCCTTTAATCCTCCTAGGAGTGGGTATGGCTACCCGAAGTATTTATCCAACGGCAACTGCCAGTGTGGTTAGTTATGGGATGGACAAGAGTGATTGGCGCTTTATCCTAACCAGTGATATTTGAGTCCGCGAGGGGCTGAGATGGGTTAAGCCCTTGCAGGGAGATTGAGTTCTTTGTCACAGTGAGAGAGTCAACTCTATTACTGCTGTTATGATTAAACCTGCTCGTGCCTCTAATTCCCCTCAAGTTGATGCCTCACTTCCGGAAAATTGGAACTACGAGACAACTGTTGCTCAAGTGGAAACGATTATTCACCAGATTGAAACGGGTGAATTAGAACTCGCAGACGTTTTTGAACAATTTGCCGCCGCTGTGAGGTACCTACGTCAGTGTGAGGCTTTCCTACAACAGCGGCAGCAACAAATGGATTTGGTGATTGAGACACTCGAAGAAGAGTCAGATTTTTAGGGGTTGCAACCCTAAATTTGACTTTGATTTTGACCGATTATCTAGCCCAGTCTTTGAATTCCCACATGTTTGATAAAGGCATACCAATCTGTATTAAAACCCTTAAATTCAAGGTCTTTTAGGGTAAATTTTACATGATTCCGATCAAGGGGTAATTTAACAACGTTATTGGCATCTGGCTTGTCGGTTAAAAGCACCAGTTCAGTGCCTGCGGGTATAACTTGTTTTGATTGATCGTTGAGTACGCTACTATCGTCAACGGGTTCTCGCTTGATGACGGTGTCTACGTTGAAGACCATTTTCAGGAAACCTTGTTGATTCCCGATGGTTGTTTTATCCACGGGAATTTTTACGATATTTTTTTCGGTTTGCTTGGAAACCATTGCATCGATCGTTGTTACAGAGCTGAGTACTTTCTGAGTAATTTCGGCATCCCTTGAATAAGCATACCAATCACTATTAAAGCCCTTGAATTGAAGTTTTTCAAAGGTTAATCTATAGTGGTCTTGGTTGCTGGAGGGTGGCCCATAGGACTGGATCACAAGTAACGTACCCACAGGAACCGACTGACGCTTATTACTTGGCAGGTCTGAGGCTTGAATAACTTCTCGTTTCAGAATTGTATCTCGTTTAAAGAGAATTCGGGTTAAGCTTGCCATATTTTATCCTGAACATTAGATAAGTTTGACAATGTATTCTTCAACTGATACTGCCACGTTTCCAGACTTACTTGTTAGATATTTATATATTTCTTAAGCCTGCACGAATGATTTGTTGTTTCGACAAGGAGAAACAAAGGAGTGCGATCGCATCCTTCACCCTTTCAAAAGCGTGATTTAACTGATACTGCCCCGCTTCCGCGCTTCCTTATAAGAGGTTCCGACATTTCTTAATCCGACGCGAATCATTTGTTGTTCTAGCAAGGCGAAGAAACGGGCGCGATCGCCACCTCGGACAACGGCTTGATTATGCGCCTCTGCCAATGCCACCGGATAGCCAAATCCTTTGTGAACCTGTGCTAGGGTCAAGCTGAGAGCTTGATTAAGTAACGAGGAATTCTCTGCAACCCATTGGGGCATTTCAATCCGAGCCACTTCTGTGCCAACGTGGACATAGCAGAAGTAAATGCGATGATCGCCGTATAAGTCCAAAATTCGGGCAGAACTGCGAAACAAGGGGCTGCGCTGTCCTGGTTGCAACAAAGTAGTCCAAAACGCGGCATCTCGCAAGGGGTCAACAATTTGGCAGGGAAACTTATCGATGATGCTAGCGCAGTGAGTCGCGCAGTCAGGCATCTCGTGAGGACAAGCTTGTAGTCGGAGGAAATTCAATGCTTCCAGGCTACGAGAGGCGCTCAAATATCCTAACAGGGGAACGTTGACAGAACGCAGTTGATTCCAGGCGTCTAAAATGGGGGGCAAAATGCGATCGCGTGCCTCCCCTGGCATCCCTTCCAAAAACCAGTAAATCAGCGAACCATCCACCATTGCTAAATTAGGAATATCAAAATGGGAGCCTGGTGGATTGACCCAACGGCAGGCCATTTCTGCTAACATGATTACCTCTGAAACCGTCCGCCGATGCCCCATCCATTCTTCGGTACGAATACCCCATTGCCGGGAAACATATAAGTCTTCAGGTCGGTAAAATACTTCAGGTAAGCTATCTAACAAAGGATGCAAACTCTGTCCATAGTGCAACATCACCCGACCGACATTAATCAGATAACAGTAGGCAATTTCATGATGAGAGGGCGCAATTTGTGACCCATCGGTGGCGAAGATGGTGTGGCTTTCTGGGGGAGAATTAAGGTCAATTCGAGTATCCAGAGGTTCAATCGGTGTGGCGGCGGTGAACGTCATGCGCTCTCGCCATTGTTGTTGCCGTTTCACCAATTCTTCCTGTTGAAGCAGAGCTTGTAATAGTAGTTGTTGACCGAGTTCCAAGCGTTGGCGACTTGCCGCTGCCTCTAATCTCAAGTGCTGACTAATCCCAGGAATTTGCCCTGCAAGTTTTGTTAAATCTAGCATTGGTCAAGAGAGTTAAAAGTTGCAAGGTTGAATGTTGGATGTTTGGGAGAGCCGTCGAACGTTGAAAGGTTTAATATTAGAAAATTTCTCAGATAAACCGCTAACATTCAACTGACTCACCAACGCTTTGACTGCTGCTGTGCACTACAAGCTTTTGACATCCTCTCCGGCGTGAACGCACGGAGATTCCCAAACCTCACGATTTAGGTTTCTGCTTCTTTCCATTACTGGTTTTTCGCAACTGCCCTTTGGACTTATGCCCATCAGGTCTTACGTTCGCTCCACAGACTTTCACCGCAAGCCCTGCGGCGAGAATATTCTGTGCGGCATTGATGTCTCGGTCGTGGTGAGTTCCGCATTCGGGACAATCCCACTCTCGAACATCAAGCGGCAATTTATCAACAATGTGACCGCAGTTTCCGCAGCGTTTCGAGCTTGGGAACCAACGGTCAATCTTAACCAGTGTCCGACCGTACCACTGGCACTTGTATTCCAACTGACGAACCAATTGGGACCTAGAAGCATCAGCAATGGCTTGAGCCAGCTTGTGGTTCTTCATCATATTCTTCACAGCCAAGTCTTCAACAGCAATCGTTTGGTTTTCACGTACCAGTCGAGTCGTGAGCTTGTGAAGGAAATCTGTCCTGGAGTCGGCAATAGCGGCATGAATTCGCGCTACTTCAATCCTTGCCTTCTCTCTGTTATTGGAGCCTTTGAGTTTGCGAGACAACGCTTTTTGAGCTTGTCTCAACTTATATCTAAGGCGCTTAAAATGCTTGGGATTGACAATCTTTTCTCCGTCGCTGGTGGCAATCAAGGAGGTGATTCCCGCATCAATCCCTATCGCCCTATCAATAGTCGGCAGCAATTCAATTGTGTGGTCAACCAGGAGCGAGACAAACCAGCGTCCCGATGCGTTTAGTCTGACGGTAACAGTGGAGGGTTCGCAGCCTGCCGGGATAGTGCGGCTCCAGCGAATACCCAGAGGCTCAGAACACTTGGCGAGAAACAGTTGTCCGTCTTTCCACTTAAATGCTGCACGGGTAAACTCAGCACTGCCTCCATTCCGCTTTTTCTTAAAGTTGGGATACTTGGTGCGACCTGCCCAGAAGTTAGTAAAGGCTTTTTGCAAGTTTCTCAATCCTTGCTGCAACGGGACGCTGCTAACTTCGTTGAGGAACTGCAAATCCTCTTGTTTCTTCCATTCGGTCAGCATCCCAGAGGTATGCTTGTAGTCAACTCGCTCCTGTTTTTCGTACCAGGCTTCGGTTCTGGTATGCAAAGCTCTGTTGTAGACCAACCTCACGCAACCCAGCGTTCGGCGCAAGAGTTGTTCTTGCTCCTGTGTTGGGTAAAAGCGGTATCGGTAGGCTTTTTGAGTCATGCCTTACATTGTGCCTTTTTTGTGTAAGTAAAGCCGTGCTAGAAGCACCAGGAGCTTTAGTGAGGAGTTTTAAACCCAAATTTCCTGATAACCTTACAACCTAAACAGGCCAAACTGAAAAATCCTGTGCAAACTCTGCCAATGACAATAGCTGAATTTTGGGGTCATTTCGAGCCACTTCCTGATGTGCGGTGGTGTTATAACCCCAATCGGCTAAGTAGAGTCTTACCTCTGTGAGGTCAGGTTGCTGTTGCACAGATTGTAAGGTTTTTAGTCGGTCTTCCACAAACCAGAGCGTCGTCGCGTCACCGGGAAATATCTCCAACAGTTGTCGCAGTGTTTGGTGTTTAGGGCGCTTGCATTCTTTGCCGATAATTCTCTCTTCGGAGAGTTCAATTCCTTGTTGCTGTAAAAGCTGCTTGACGAAACGCCCTTCTTTAGTCGTCACGATGAACAGTTGTGTTACGATTTCTGGGGATGATGTTTGTCCAGCACACAGCGTTTTAGAAAGCCGCTCGATTACACCCGGATAGAATCGATGCAAACCTAACCAGCTCTCTAAATCAGTGGCAATCCATTCATCCCGAACCGCATCGACTCGCTTACCGATATCGGCTGAATCCAAGTTTTCGGTTTCAATCAGGGATTGGGCTACTTTTGACCAATCTTGCAAAATCTTTTCTTCTGAGATGTTGAGTACGAGTGCCCGGAGTAAAATAGGCATTTCCCAGCCAATTTCGACTACGGGTCGTAAGCGGTAGAATTGGGAGGCTAAATCAATCGGTGGTGTTTGGCTATCGGGTTGCCAGATTTGAGTATAAGTACGCCAGGAAGTCTGGAAATACTCAAGCAATCCGTCACAGAGGACACCGTCAAAATCGAGAGCGAGAATTCTGGGGGAACGAGCCGGCATAGTTAGAGTCGATGGAACTTTACTTTCTTGTTTTGACAAAATATCATCTATCTTAAGGCTGACAGGAGTGGTGCACTAGATAGGGTAAATTTCCCTTTTGGAAAGCTAGATCTTGCCAAAGGTGGAGGTAAAAAAGAGCGGATTTATAGCCTATTCAAATTACAGTGATTGAGATCGTTAGTAGCTGTGATCTAAATCAATACTAGCTGTGACCGAAACTAAAAAAACGAGTCTTTATAAGGGTTTTAGCTATGTCCGCTTGCCTTGGGATAACGGTGATTTTCAGAAAAAATTGAACTTCTACAAATCTTTAAATATAAGTTACACATACTCATGGCAACTTTACAGCTAAGTTAATCGTCTCACATTAGGATAATGTTGTGGAGAGTTAACCGCTGGAGCAAGGAAGCTTGTTATCCGAAGTTTTATCGCCCGAAGTTTAAGCCAAGCATCGAACCTTAAAAAACTGAAATATTAATTCTAATATGTTCAGTATAACCCATAAAAAAAATTTCCATATAAGGGTGCTTTAAAAACACAAATTTATCAGGGACTTAGGTTAAATAGAGGGCTACTGTCTGAAACATATTGAAATCAAAAGAGGCATCGATGAAATTTAATCAGAAACTAGCTCAACGCTTATTTTTATGCCTAACGCCTTTCGTCACAGGCTCTATATTCGCCACTTTACCGGGCTTTGCTGCGACTCTAGCTACTTCTGAAGCAACCCTGAATTTTAGCAATTTTAGTCATAATCCTCTCACCATTGAGACAGAGATAAATCCTAATTTTCCGCAAATTACAAATGACGGTCGAGTGATAACCGAATCCATAGCCAATGCGAATTTTAACGTTGATTCCACTCGTCCCTCTGCAACAACAGCTATTATTTCATCGATGAGTACTGTTCATGGAGATGGTGATGAGTATTCGGGGGCAGCACAAAGCTCTGCAAGATTAGTCGGTTACAATTTCCAAGTTACAGCAGGCGAAACCTTTTCCTTGGACTTTACGGGTTCGTTAAAGCTCAACACCCGTGTGGATTCTGAGGATGAGACAGCTAATGCTGTTGGCAATCTAGCGTTTCAGTTGTTCGATAGCAATAACTTGAATAACCCGCTAGCTTTCTTCATTATTTCGAGTGGATTAGACTCTTTAAATAATAGTGATTTTCTCATTCCACCGTTTACTAGTTCAAACATAACTTTTCTACCCAATCAAACCAGCTATACGACTTCTTTTGGGGGGAATGAAGAGTCAGCAAATGCTAGTTTCACGGGAAGAGTATCTATGTTTTTCGCTGACGCAACGAATCTAATCTTAAGGCAATTTAGTTCTAATTCTTCATCCGCAGGGGCTTCTTGCCCTGCGCGTTAAACGTTCTAGAAGAGGACTACTTGACGAGTTGAGCTATTGACCCATAGCCTCTTCAAATCTGGAGGTAAGGATTCAGGTCGAGCTAAACAGGATAGATCGTCTCATCTTCCTTACGCCATGCAGGATCAACGATGCAAATAAATACCAGCATCTCTTCCCCACAATTACGAATAAATTGCCTAGCATTCGGTGGAATGTACACCGCATCTCCAGGTTCTACGATCTGAAGTTCACCATCTATATGCATCTCTCCTTTGCCACTAAGAATGTAATAGACTTCGGAAGTTGTCAAAGAGTGGGGGGTTGATGTTTTTCCAATGGGAACTATTGCATGAGCTAGGCTATATCGTAATTCTAAAGGTTGCTTATCAGGATGCAACAGCTCTCGCAAAAGGGTGCCATCTCCGGCGATGAATTCTTCGCACATCCTAAGTTTTTGAATCAACATTTTTTATCCTCTATTTAGAAAGGAAATTAGCGGTAATTTTGAGCAAGATACTCGTTAGGGTTGACATTGATTGCAGGAAAGGTGAGCAATCCATCCTTAAACATAGCTCCTAAACGGGTAATACCGGAAGTAGTCTCGTCGGTAGTACCTATTAGCTCAGGCTTGCTGGTGTTGCCATTGCTGCATAAATCTGGCGGTAATGTTACCGCCATCATCAAAGATGATGTGAGGTTTGGGTGCAAAGGCAGCTTGGATGTATTGAGAGTTTAAAGATGGATGGCTATCACGCTTCAGAGATGGGTGGGAAAGTGAACCACAATCATCGACGTATCGGGATGAATTCGTGCGATCGCTTCAGGCTGTACCAGTTGTCCTGGCAGACCCAACAAACTATTCGGTTGAGTATGTGCCGTTAAAATTAATAAATCATCCATTTGCAGCATTTGTGAGACTTTTCTGACAAAATTTCCTCGTATTAACGACACGGGAGTATCAGAACTTAAGCCGACAGATTCTGGATTAAAGGGTGAACTTCCAGGGCTAGTTACAAGCATGACTAACTCAAGAGTCGCTTTAAGTTCTGTGGCAATATTCTTCGCTAGGGTTACAGTTTGCTGGAATGCCACCAATGAAGTTTGCTGATCTGCCGCCGCAAAAAGGACTCGTCCTGTATTCTTAATCGGCTGAGGAAAACGGCTAATTAAGACAGGTACATCAGAGCGCCTGAGTACATTGTCAATCACATTGCCGAAAAAGTTATCGCGGGTGGTTGAATAACCCTTCCAACCACAAATAATTAAAGTGGCATTACGCTCCGATGCGGTGCGGGTAATCCCTCTATCAATGGCATCATCAACTCGACCAATCGTCTCAACATCACATGCAGCAGCATGAGCAATGGTTTCAGCCGCCGCCAATAGCTGAGTTTGCAGCATCCTCGCTTCCGGTGCAACACGTCCAGCATTATCAGATAGAACATGAAGAGGTAGCAAGGTGCCATCAGCCGTTTTCGCTAAAATTAAAGCCAAGTTGAGCAGGTTATCTTCCGTATTAGGGTTGGCAACAGGAACCAAAACTCGCTGGGCTAATGGCTGAACGCTTTCAGATTCATCAATTGAACTGGATGCTTGTGGATTCACATCCTTACCCCAGCGTTCCGTAATCCAAGGCGAAGCAACACAGGTGACAAGAATCATGGCAATAATGCCATTGACGGTTAACTGATCGACCAGTTTGATATTGTAGGCTACCGTAATAGCGGCTAAAGTCGATGCCGCCTGAGCCACAGAAAGGCCAAACATCACCATAATGCTAGGAAACTGAAATCCAAAAAATTTCCCCGGTCCCCAAGCGGCTAAGAACTTACTCAGTAACTCAGCTGCAATCATGACGACTGCAATCAACAGAGATTTTGGCTCCTTGATTAAGATCAGTGGGTCAATTAACATTCCTACCGAAATCAGAAAAAAGGGCACAAATAAGGTATTGCCAATGAACTGAATCCGATTCATCAATGGACTGAACTGAGGGATGAGTTCAGTAATCGCAATTCCTGCTAAGAATGCTCCAATAATCGGCTCAATTTCAATCCGACCCGCCACAAAAGACACGACAAACAAAGTGGCTAGGACGAAGATAAATTCTGCACTTTCGTCATGCCCAAATTGGCGGAAGAACCAGCGACCTAATTTAGGAACGCCCCATAAAGTGGCAAAGGTATAAATGGCCAATGCTGGAATTAGGAATAACCAAAAATTGAGGGTGAGATTTCCGCCGTGAGCTTTAACGACAACGGCGAGAACCAAAAGTCCTAGCACATTGGTAATGAGTGTCCCCCCCAAGGTAGCGGTTACAGGTTGCGATCGCATAATCCCCAACTTGGTGAGGATGGGTAATGCCAACAGCGTGTGAGTCGCAAAACAAGATGCTACCAAGATTGAAGCCAGCCAGCTATATCCTAATAGCAACATAGACCCCGTTCCCAGCACCATCGGAATCGAAAAAGTCGCTAACCCAAAAATAACCGCTTTGTTGGCATTGTATTTCAGGTCATCGAGGCTAGTTTCCAACCCCGCCATAAACATCAAAAACAGCAGACCCACCGTACCGAGTAGGACAATTGTCTCATTCCGTGCCAAAAGACCAAGTCCATTTGGACCGACCACCACACCCGCCAGGATTAAACCCACAATCCCAGGAAGTCGCAACCGCTCAAACAGTAATGGTGCGACCAGCATAATCGCCAAAATAATCAGAAAGACCGCTACAGGGTCGGTAATCGGACCCGGTAAGAACGCAACAGGAGTCAACCCAGATGCTTGTATAGCACGGAAAAATTCAGGGTAGATAGCAGACGAGAGTGTTTCCACAACGTTTCTCCAGAAGACTGGTGGGAAAGGGATCAACGAGATTCTTTCTTGTCGATGGTTTAATTACACCAGTGTGGCAGAGTTGCAGACTCGACTGTTTCACACCGTGGGGAGATGACTTTGACCCTCATAGCCAACGATTCTGAACGTTATAGAGGAATTAGGTCAAAATCAGGGACTCTTGATTCAAGAATCTTTAGACTTACGCAACATAAAAATTTTGATGAGGGAAAAATCATGTTTGACAGTGGGGGAATAGTACTGGCAAGCCATAGCTGGGTCGCTTGGTTGGCGCAGCTAGCTCCAGCCGCTACCGATATCGACACGGCAGAGCAAGCCGCTTTGGTCTTTAGCGGACCCAAATTTTTTACAGCTTTGCTTTCTGGGGTATTGTTGGCGTTTGGTTTTCAGTTATTGTTAACCAACCTCTCCGTTGCCGCCGGGATCTCTTACTTGGGGCGTTCATCCGATTCAGATTCAGATAAAGATGATGACGAGAGCGTAGGCAGTACGATTCGCAAAATTAGTACGGGTGTAGGAATTTGGACAGTGGTGACTGTGACCATTGCCCTATTCATTGCTTGTTTCTTAGCAGTGAAACTGAGCTTATTCAATGCGTGGTGGTTTGGGGCGATTGTTGGTCTAGTGATTTGGGCCACCTACTTCTCGCTGCTGGTTTGGGTCAGTTCGACCGCCGTGGGTTCTCTCGTTGGGTCAGTCGTCCATGCCGCCACTTCCGGCTTTCAAGCGATTGTGGGAACCGCCACCGCTGCGATTGGCGGTGGCGTTGCCAGTCGGCAAATGGTGGCTACGGCTGAAGCCGCTGCCGGTGCTTTCCGCCGTGAATTGACCGCCGGGATAGACCCGGTGAGTATCCGGGAGAACGTGGAGGATTACTTACAATCGTTGCGTCCCCCAGAACTCAATGTGCAAGCGATTCGCTCTGAGTTTGAAAACTTACTTAATGACCCAAATTTGAAGGAAGTTGCTAAGAGTGGTAACCTCCGGGATGTTGACCGACAGACATTTGTGGATTTGGTCAGCAGCCGTAGTGATCTATCAAAACGGGATGTCAATCGGCTGGCTGATCAACTCGAAGCCGCTTGGAAAAAAACGGTGAGCCAGTTACCTCAGCCAAGAGATGCCATGGGGGAATTGGTCGATTACCTGAAAAATTCCACGGCACAGCAACTATTGGGAAGGGAGTTTTCTCAGAAACTAGATGAACTGGTTGGAGAATTGCGCCAACGCCGCCAGTCCCACGAGAAAGAGCAACAGCCAGCTAGCCCCATGGCTCAGGCGATGACGCTGGGAGTGAATAGCCTGATTGGGTTGGTGATGGGACGAACCGATCTTTCTGATTTGGATGTAGAAAAAGTGGTCGGTCAGCTCAAAAAAGTCAAAGACCAAGTGGGTGACCAAGCGGGTAAAATTACCGCTCAGGTGAGCCGGGATCAAGCCGCGTTGCCATACAGTACGGTTCGAGCGGATGTAGAAAACTATCTACTCGATACTCCCGTCTGGAAGCTCACGAATCAACAACTTCTTGAGCGGGAGTTTAGGGATGTACTTTATGACCCAGCCGCTGACCCAGGAACCATTGCTGCTGAGTTGGAGCCTTTGCATCGGTCAGATTTTGCTGACTTACTGCAACAGAAGGGTCTGTTGACTCAAAAGCAAATTAGGGAAATTTCCAACTCCTTAGAAGCGATTCGCTTGGAGGTTTTGACTGAAGCGGAGGCGGCTCAAGAGCGAGGGCAAACCCTGGCTTTATATCATGAAGTGGAACAATATCTGCTCACCACTCCCCAACAAGACCTGACTCCAGAAAAAATTCAGCTCAACTTTAAACCGATTCTGGAAGACTCAGATGCGGATCATGGACTCCTGAACAATCGTTTAGCCCAGTTTGACCGCTCTACATTTGCTAGGATTCTCAGCCAGCGACAAGACTTAACGATCGAGGAAGTAGACGCGATTATTCCTCACTTAGAACAAGCACGCGATCGCGCTCTAGTTGAATCTCAAGAAGTGCAAGAAGCGGCTAAGGCACAAATTGAGGCTCAGTGGCTCAAAGTTCAGTCCTTACTGCGCGATACAGGCAGAGCAGAACTGAATCCCGATCACGTTGAGCGGGAGTTGAAAATGGTTTTGCATAGCCCACAAGCCGGATTAGCAGCCCTTCGGGCGAGAGCTGCTCGTTTTGACCGGGATACGTTGGTGCAGCTATTGAACCAGCGTCAAGATTTGAGTGAAGAGCAAATCAATCAAACGTTGGATCGAGTAGAAAGATCGTGGACTCGCATCACTCACACACCCCAACAAATCGCTGGAAAAGCAAAAGAGCAATACGACCAAGTCATGTCGTCCCTTGCCGATTACCTGCGATCGACGGGGAAAGCTGAACTCAATCCCGAAGGAATTCAGCGAGACTTAACCAGACTGCTGGACAATCCGAGAGCGGGTACATCTGCTTTGAGATCGCGTTTGGCACGTATTGATCGGGATACCTTGGTGAAGTTGCTCTCTCAACGGCAGGATTTGAGTGAGGCACAAGTCAATCAGATTATTGACGATGTAGAGTTAACGATTCGCAACATTGTCAAGGCTCCCCGACGCCTTGCCAGACGGACTCAGCGTCAGGTGCAAGATTTCCAAGGTGCGATCGCCGATTACCTACGCTCTACCGGGAAGGACGAACTCAATCCCGACGGGATTAAGCGTGATGTTCAGCTACTGCTGCATGATCCCCGCGCAGGAGTATCCAGTTTGAGTGATCGTTTGTCTCACTTTGACCGAGATACTCTTGTGAAGCTGTTGTCCCAACGGGAGGATATCTCGGAAGCCGATGTGAACCGGATTGCCGATCAAATTCTGGGCGTGCGCGACCAAATGATGGCACAAATGCGGGATTTACAACTCAGCATTCAGGCAGCAGTTGATCGGATTTTTGCCAAAATCCGCAATTATCTCAACAGCCTCGACCGTCCGGAACTCAACTACGATGGCATCAAGGCTGACCTGCGTAAGTTGTTTGATGACCCACAAGCGGGGTTTGAAGCGATGCGCGATCGCTTGAGTCAGTTTGACCGGGATACCCTGGTGGCAGTCATGAGTTCCCGCGAGGATATTTCTGAGGCTGACGTCAACCGCATCATTGACCAGATTGAGCGTACCCGTAACAGCGTGTTGCATCGAGCAGAACGTATGCAGCAGGAAGCTCAACGACGTATTGAGCAGGTCAAGTATCAAGCTCAGCGTCAGGCTGAAGAAACGCGCAAAGCGGCGGCATCGGCGGCTTGGTGGTTGTTTGGTACGGCGTCGGTTTCTGCGATCGCGTCAGCCATTGCCGGTGCTTTAGCGGTTGCTGGTTAACGGTTGAACGTTTTGCGATCGATTTTCTTGCAGTAAGCCACTCTATATCTATATAGAGTGGCTTGTTTTTTTGGGAGTTAGGGATTGAGAGCAAGACAAATGCAAACAGACTGCCACTTTCTAAACTCTCTGAGGAAAGTGATTTGAGCGCCGTCCAGTTTTTTCTAACGAGACTTAAACAAAAATCAGCTTGAAATAATTGGATTTCATTGGGGGTAAAGACTCATTACCCCTAATTCTAGCGGCGCAGCCTCTTACACCTAAGCTTAAACAATGAAGTCTAAGGAGGCATAAACGTTGGTTGTATCCTGGACAATAGCAATCAGATCACCATATCGGTAGATAGCCGTATCCAAAGCTGAACTGCCACCAAAATTCTGAGACTTATCCAATGTATAGTCGCCAATGCTACCGCCGACCCGAATCTTGTCACCTTCCCAATACTTAAAGTCAGTTATAGTAGCGTATCCAGAGCCTAGATACTTGATCTCGGTATAGGAGCCGTTGTAGCCCAAACCGAATGTGTCAGCCCCAGCACCACCCGTGAGGATGTCCTGATCGGTGGTAGAACCGCCAAAGGCCCCATCAAGATAATCATTGCCGTTACCACCAACTATCAAGTCGTTGCCACCACCCCCGTATAGAAAATCATTACCATCTTCACCATAGAGGGTGTCATTACCTACTGGGGCTGACCCCCCTCCAAGAATGTTATCGCCATAGAGAGCGTCGTTATCTGCTCCACCGTAGAGTTGATCTGCGCCAGCCCCTCCTATGAGATTGTCGCTGCCATTTTCACCATAGAGAAAATCATTACCATTTTCACCATAGAGAAAATCATTGCCATTCCAGCCCTTCAACGTGTCTTGACCGTCCCCTCCATATACGGTGTCATTATTAGTATTTCCCCAGATAAAATCATTGCCCCCATAACCCCGTGCCAGAAGGATATCAGAACCCAGGTAATTGAAGTAATCGTTTCCAGAAGTGCCATTGTAGTTGTAAGTCATGTCAGTTGTTCCTAAATTTCAAGGGGAGCTTGATTGTTGTGCCTTAGAAGTTGAGCAATTCTTAGCAAGCGGTCTAACCTGCTTATTAAGATTGAAAGAACGTAATTATCAAGTTGGTCTTTAAACTGAGGGTTAAGCTTCCTTGCCCTCCTTCTGTCTATTACTCAACTCAAACACCCGGTGTTTTATGCAAAATTGAAAAATTAATTTATGTAACGAATTGCATAAAATTCTGCTTCTTTAGGTTGAGTAACAATCAGAGGTTCCTGATTCAATACATCATGAATAAATACTCAACACGACTCGTTAACCAGACACAACTGGAGTATCAAGCTGATGCTTCACCCGCTTATTTGAAGAAACGAAAACAATAGTGAACGCTCTATTCAAGAGTTGCACCTCCAGTGGTATTTTCAAGACTATGGATGAGCGACTCGAAAAGCTAATCACAGAGGTACAACAACACGCTCCCCAATCTGAGGAGTGGCAGTTGGCGTTAACTCAACTGGTCAAAGAAATTCTCCGATCGCGAAAAATTGGTCGTCCGCCTATCGGTCAATCTCTATCTGGTGTTTACCAAGAAATTTACGAGCAAGCACAACAGCAACTTATACATAAGGTAGGTGAAGAACTTAGCAACTACAACCCAAAACGTATCCCTGTAAGAACATGGGTCAATACCCTGCGAAATCTTGCTTTTAGAACAGTCTTGGATGATGTGCAACTCAAGAAACTAGCCTTAGAAGCTCAACGGCACCCACCCCATAGCGACTTACGACAACATGCTTTAGAAGAATTAGTGGAAGCCATTCGGCTATCAGGCAAGCTGAGCCACCCACATCGCACAAGATTTTCCCCCCAGTTTTATGACCTGCTTTATGAAGAAGCGGTGAATAAAACTTTGATTTATGTCTGTCGGAAGATTGACAAATATGACCCCGAACGTGGTCAGGACAAAAAATTTATGACTTGGGTCAATTTCCGACTAGATCGGGTCATTCTAGAGACCAGCAGAGAATTCAAAGACCCCAAAATCGTAGACTTACCTTCAATGAGTGATTTAGAAGAGAGATTACCCTCCGATGAATCACCTTCATTGTTTGAGCAACTTCGTGAATCTATAGAGGAAGATGCCAAAAATCTGTTTAAAAAGACACATATCCGAAATCGTTGTGATGCTAATTTTCAAGCGATAGCCTTAGCCAGATTTTCGGGTCAAAGCTGGGAAGAAATTTCAACCCAATTCAGAATACCCTTACCAACATTAAGCAGTTTCTTTCAACGTTCTTGCGAAAAATTTCGCTCCCATTTTAGTCAATAGTTACCCCAGCTTCAAACTTATTCTCCCCCTCAATGAGGCAACATCCATGAACCCGAATCAATCCATCATTAACCCTGTTCTTGAACCTTGGACTTTCACCGTTCCCTTAGCCTTGGAGGCTCATGGGCGAGCAGAAGAGTTTCGACGTTACCAATCGAATCCTGGCAAAGCCAAACAAATTTATCTGAATACCCTCGCTGTGTATGCCGTGCATGTTTACTTACAGTGCCGGGGATTTGAGACGGACTTGGAGAGAAGCGATAGTTGGAACCCGATGATGCAGATGCTGATGGATACGGCTGATTTGTTGGTCAAAGATCACGGCAAGTTGGAATGTAGACCCGTGTTGCCAGAAGCAGAGGTTGTCGGCGTTCCCCCAGAAGTCTGGGAAGAACGGATGGGCTATGTTGCAGTCCAGCTTTCTGAATCCTTGAGAGAAGCAACGCTGCTGGGATTTGTGCAGAAGGTGGCAAAGTCAGAGGTACCCCTGAGCCAATTGCGATCGCTAGGAGAGTTACCAGGCTATCTGCATCAAATTAAACCCGTGATCAACCTGAGTCAATGGTTTGAGGATATCTTTGAAGCGGGTTGGCAAGCTGTGGAAGCCCTTTTAGCGGAACCTGCCGAGTTAGCGTTTAACTACAGAAGCGCTTCCCTTGAGGTGAGGCGGTGCAAGCAGATTGAACTGGCAACGGCAGATCGCTCAGTGGCGCTGATTGTCGCACTCATCGGAGAATCAGAGCAGGACATGGATATTAGCGTAGAGGTGCAGCCCACAAACGGTCAATTCTATCTACCTGCCAATCTACAGCTAATGGTACTCAATGAGGATGGAGAAGCGGTGATGGATATCCGTGCGGGTAGCAATAATAAGACCATTCAATTAGAGTTTGGTGGGGAAGCCGGAGACCGTTTCGGCGTTAAGGTGGTTTTGGGTGAGGTTAGCGTAACAGAGAATTTCATCATTTAAATAGCCGCAGCAATCGCTAGGAGTTGGCGATGGGGAAGTTAATCGTTCTCAAAGTAGATGGTGATTTCAATCAAGGTTTTCGGGTAACCCTGGAGATTGGCGACTATGGCGATCGCCCAGAAGTGGAGGTTTTGGGCAACTTGCCCCCCGCGCCGGAACTGGTTGCACAGTATAGCGGCTGGCAGTCAAGCTATCGCCGTTTGGGCAAGGCTACCCGTATCCTTAAAGCCAAAGGAGCGAAGATTGATGGTTCCCTCAAAACCAGGAAACAAGAATGCCGCACCCAATCCTTTGAGTTTTGCGATCGCCTCAATACCTGGCTCAAGGCTGAGTCCTTTCTCTCAATCCGAGAAAAGTGGCTCTCAAAAGTCAGCACCTCTGATCAGGTGCGGGTGCTCATTCGTGCCAACAACCCGCAACTCTGGCAACTCCCCTGGCACCAGTGGGATTTATTGGAACGCTACACCTTTGCAGAAATTGGAATCAGTTCTCTGGAGTGTGAAGCACCTCCGAGAAGAGAGAAGCCTCCTGATCGCTCACAGGTTAAAATTCTCGCGATTTTGGGCAATAGCCAAGACATTCAAGTAGAACAAGACCGACAACGGCTAGAGAATTTACCCAACGCCGCCACAACATTTTTGGTGGAACCGCAACGCCAAGAACTCAATGATCAACTTTGGCAGCAGCATTGGGATATTTTATTCTTTGCAGGTCATAGTCAGACCGAAGGTGAAAGAGGGCGGATTTATCTCAACCAAACCGATAGCTTAACCCTGGACGAACTCAAGTATTCCCTACAAAAAGCAGTGGCAGGCGGGTTGCAACTAGCGATTTTCAACTCCTGTGATGGATTGGGATTAGCTAGGGAGTTAGACAAATTGCACATCCCCCAAATGATTGTGATGCGGGAACCAGTGCCAGACCTTGTGGCACAGGAATTTTTAAAGTATTTTCTTGATAGCTTTGCCAGGGGTGAGTCTCTCTATCGAGCCGTGCAGGAAGCGCGGCAGCAATTGCAAGGTTTAGAAGATGACTTTCCCTGTGCTAGCTGGTTGCCCGTGATTTATCAGAATCCTGCGGCTGTGCCTTTGACATGGTTACAATCGCCCGAACCTGCCACAGAACTTCCCTCTGTACAACCGGTTCCCCCAACCTTGCCCCCCTGGCATCGCTGGCGAACCGTCTTGGTTACCAGTTGGGTGGTTACCAGCTTAGTGCTGGGGGTGCGATCGCTGGGACTCCTGCAACGTTGGGAGTTAAAAAGCTACGATCAGCTCCTCCGTCAACGTCCTTCAGAATTAGCCGATGCTCGTATCCTGCTAGTGGGAGCCGATGAAGAGGATATTCGTGAATACAAGCATCCGCTACCCGATGCCGTTCTGGCGAAGCTGATTGAAAAACTGGAGCAATATCGACCCGTTGCGATCGGACTGGATATTTTTCGCGACCAAGCTGTACCGCCCGGTCATAATGCACTCGTCACCCAATTAAAGCACAATCAACGTCTGGTTACCGTATGCTTCGGCACCGATCCAGAACATGCGGCTGCCCCTCCGCCCCACAGTCCGGCAGACCAATTAGGCTTTAATGACTTACAACATGACAATGACTATACTGTTCGCCGCTATCTCCAATCCCGTACCCCAAATCCGATCGCTCCCCTTTCAGTTTGCAAGACACCTTATTCCTTCAGCCTGCAACTAGCCTACCGATATTTAGAAGCTAAAGGTATCCCAGTAAACACAACTCCTGATAAAAACTGGCAGTTGGGTCATGTCATCTTTAAACGTTTAGAGCCTCATAGCGGAGGATACCAAAAGCTGGATGCACGGGGAAACCAGGTGTTAATCAATTACCGTAACACTCCTCAGATTGCTCAATTCGTTACTCTCAAACAGGTCTTCGCCGGGAAGTTGGAGCCGGAATGGGTGAAGGATCGGGTCGTTCTGATCGGTGTCACCGCCGCCAGCATTCAAGATGATCACAATACCCCTTATGGCAGAAGACGAGGACTGGAAGTTCATGCACACTTAGTGAGTCAGATGCTCAGTGCTGTTCAGGATGGACGCCCGCTGATTTGGTGGCTGCCTCTATGGGGTGATGCTTTGTGGATTTGGGCTTGGTCACTGACGGGTGGAATACTTGTGTGGCAGATGCGATCGCGTTGTGTGGGCAAGGCAGAATCACCACGACGATTGGTTCTAGCGGTTGGCATCTCTGTTAGTGTTTTGTATGGACTCTGTTGGGTAATCTTGCTCCAAGGGGGTTGGCTACCCCTGATTCCGGCAGCAGTCGCTTTAGTAATTACAGGTGGTGCCATCGCCTACATTCCATTTCCCAGCCGTCAGCCGCAGTAGACATACCGCAGTACTCATCGTTTCTTGATCAATTTAATCGATGATCTACGTACCGAAACTGAAACTTGGCTTTGTTACTGTTTTTGCGATCGCTGGCTTCACCCTCAATTTGGCACCCGGATGGACACAATCCAATGCCCAAGTCATGGCAGATTTGTCACTGGCTAAGGTGCCGCTACCACCCGGAACCGGCTCACCTGAAGATCCGCAGAAACCGGCAGGAACCCGTGATGGTAGTGGAGTTGGAGCCTGCCAGCAGACAGATCAGCCATTTACGGCCTTGGTTCCTAAAAATGCTGATGAAAGTTTAACAACGGCTGAGTATCCGGTGTTTTGGTTTTATATTCCTCATGCTTCTGAGGACATACACTCCATCGAGTTTTCGCTGCACAATCAAGATGAGACAAAGACTGTTTACATAGCTCCCATCCAGCTCACTAAAACACCAGGCGTGATTGGTATTCCCTTGCCACCTAGCGCCAAATCTTCTCTAAAAGAGAATCAGAGCTACCGTTGGCAATTAACTGTTAATTGTACGGCACAAACAAAGCCAGAGGATGCCATTGTTTTAGAGGGTTTGGTGACACGAGTTGAGCAAAGCTCTAATCTTGTTGGTGTCATTTGGTACGATGAATTGACCAATCGAGCTAGACGCTACCTATCTGAACCACAAAATCCTGAAGTGAAGAAGGCTTGGACAGAATTGTTGAAATCTGTGGGCTTGGAAGAACTGGTTCAAGCACCTTTGGTGAGTTCAGTCGGGAATGCTAAAAAAGATTGAATTTATTTTATTTCTCTGGGTGTATATTGTAACTTTATATGACTATCTTAGTTCGGTACACGTAAATCTTTGAAAGGGAGCAGATAGGTAAGTAGAACAATTCAATTTACTTTCCTGGTATGCTGGATTTAACTACAAATTCTAAGAGCTTTCTGGAAGCATCTGTTGCTCCTCATTCTGCTAATTTAGGTGAGACCGTAGGAGTGATCGACTTAATTACTCCTGAGTCAGCCATCATTAATAGTTCACTGGGTGGCTTGGCATTGAGCATCGATGAGAGCTTTATTGAACCCATTGATTTCCTCTCCTCGAATGTTGAGGCATTGACACTGATTCCGAACAAGAGCGAAGTTGGGACAAATATCTCTACCAGTACATCTACAGGAAGCAACGATAAAATAACGGGTCAGCCGCTTTCTGATATCGGCGTGACCCAGCTCAATAATACTTCATTAAATTCCTTCAACCTTACCACAATCAATAGCCAAATCATTTCTGATGTCGCTGTATTAGCTACAGATCCCAACGGCACGATCGCGACCGCCGATTCCGTAGGTACCTTGACAACCAGTATCACTCAGACGGGTCAAATTGGTGGCAATGAGTCCTATGGGAAGGATACACGCGACTATTGGAAGTTTAGTGTTAACAGTGATTTCAAGGTTAATTTATCGCTGTCTGGCTTGAGTGGAAATGCTGGTTTAGCCTTATATAACAGTGCCGGTAAATTACTCACTTGGTCTAACCATGGAGGCGCTAACTCCGAATCCATCAGCCATTGGCTGGGTAAAGGGGACTACTACGCTTTGGTTTATAGTGAGGGTAACTGGGGTGGCAGCACGAACTACAATCTTGGCCTCCAAGCAGGTACACAGTTAAGTAGTCTCATCACTGACTACACCGTCCACCAAGCTGTATCATCAAGGATTGGAGATGGTCAGATTGACCGCAATGATATGATTGCCATTTTGCGTAGTACTAAAGATGGCAGCGTCATTGCCGAGGAAATTAACGACCTTCGAGATATTTTGAATGATGCTAAGGCTTTCGGTCTTGATGGCTACGTGCAAAATCTGGCTAACAAAGTGGTTAATGGTAATGTTGCCAACCAGAAGTACAAAGGTGCAGCTCTGGGTAACTTGTTTGCAGGTAGTAGTGCCACCCATATGGAAAGCTTAGTGGATAAGTGGTTCCTAGGAGGCGATCATCCAGTTGCCAAATCTTCAAGTGGTAACACAACCTACAGCTACAAGCAGGCTAGTGGATCGCTCTTCCAAAACGGCATCAGCTATCAAGATATAGACCAGGGTGGTGTTGGTGATTGCTACTTCGTCGCGTCTCTAGCGGGAACAGCTTTCCGTTCGCCCGATACAATTCGGGATATGTTCATCGACAACAATGATGGCACATTTACAGTTCGCTTCTTTAACGGAGATAAGGCTGACTACGTCACAGTAGACAAATATTTACCAACTACCGCTGGAGGAAATGCTGTGTTCGCTGGTTGGGGCGGTGGTTCCTATAACGAATCTAACAATGAATTGTGGGTTGCATTAGCGGAAAAAGCCTACGCTCAAATCAACGAGTCAGCATGGATTGGTCAAGATAACACGAATTCTTACCAAGGCATTGCTTATGGTACTCTCAAGGCAATTAGCCACATCACAGGGCTTAATAACACTGGGTATAAGGACTTAGAAGCAGGTGACTTCAATTCAGTTGTGAACGCCTTCAATGCAGATCGCATTATCTATCTCAGTGATGGAGGTCATGCTTACACGCTAGTCGGCTACAATGCCACTACCCAGATGTTTAAAGTCTACAATCCATATGGCTCAACGCAAGACATGACTTGGACAGCATTGGACAACAAGTTTGTCCGCTGGGGTTACTCAACCACCTAAAGAACTCCATCAATACTATTCTGAAAATAGAGACGGGGAGACGGGGTGAAGAACTCTTACTCCCCCTCTTCTAAAAGATTAGTATTCTGTTAATTATTGAACTGATATGGTCAGAATAGTTGTTTTATTGGCTCTAGCTATTAACGCAGGCTGTAGCAGTCTTCCTGTGACGCAAACGAAAGATTTACAAATATCTCCAATGAAAGAAACCACCATGTCTTATACAACAAATATTTCCATTAAAAACATCACTCTCCAAGCCAGAGAAGAAAAAACACCTCCGGATGGAGTACCCAATAAACAAAATCGGGATATTGGATTTGCTTCTGTGTTTCTCCGCCTTGAAAATGCTAAGGAGGAAGATGTTAGCCTAACTGTTCAACGTGTTGAAATTCGCAATACAGTTGATGGGAATGTTCAACTGTCGGATTCCTCTCCTCAACAGATTCGTTTGCGCCCCTTAGAAAATTCTGAGGTAGTTTTCCATTTAACCAATAAAACTGGCTATTCTAAACACAACCAGGTTAAGGCGGTCATAACTTATACAATTGGCGATCACCTGCAAGTAATCGAATCCACTCCGGTTGAGGTTGAAAGATCCTGAATAGCAAAGTCATCTACTGAGTCATTGGCAATCGATCAAACTAAAGCCAATTTCCCACTAGAACATAAGGTGCCCAATAGTAGGGAGCTTTATATTGCTTAAAGAGTTCTAACTGAGCCTGATGCAGTGCCTCAGCCTTTGTCACTTCAGGCTTAGTTAACTCCTTGTAGAATTGCCCCATCAATTCAGCCGTAGAGCGATCGCTCACTTGCCACAGGGTTGAGAGTACACTCCGCGCGCCCGCTCTCACCGCTATCCCAGCTAACCCCAATGTTGCTCGGTTATCTCCTTGCGCTGTCTCACAAGCACTCAGGACGAGTAACTCAACACTCCTAGATGGACTTTGGTTGTTAATCCGAAGCAAGTTATTCAAGTCGCTGCTTTTGAGGAGCTGATCGTAAGCCAAAATATAGGTTTCTTCAGGGTCAGAACTGAACTTACCATGAGTTGCAATATGAACGGCAGAAAACGCTCCTGAGTTAATCTTTTGTTGCAGATTTGCTTCCGTAAATTTGGGATTCAGCAGTGATTCTGAAGGTACTATATTTCCCACTTCTTGCAATTCCTCTGGCACGCTGGGGAGTGCGCTAAACGTTCGCTGCTCAACTTGTCGCTGTTCACTCACTCCCGCTATCAAAACCTCTAACCGTTCTCGTTGCAGGGGTCGGAGGTCGAAAAGCTGTAAGCCTGGAACCAAAGCAAGCGCATACGGTTTCTGCATCAGATACTCCTTCCGCTTGCCATCATAAAGCACTGACATGGGAATATTTCGCAGAACCCCATCGAGCACAAACACTAATGTTTTAACTTCTTTAGTGTTTTCTAGGTCTGGCTCTAGAGGTTTGATTAGCCATTCGTAAACTTGTGTGGCATTTTTGATGACTTCTTCTGGACGGTTACGTCTTAATAGGTATGATCGCAAATCAATTGCTGTTTTTTCGACCTCACTCCGTTTGACAGAATTGACATGGTGTTTTAGAGGTTGTCCTGGAAGTTTAGCAATCACTTCTAAGCGGTTTTCCAGAATAATTGGATAAATAAATGCTGCTTTCTGGTCTACCTTGTCACCCTCTTGGTTAAGCTGTACTCTCTCAGAAAGGTTACAGCTCAAAAAATTTTCCAATTCAGCTAACTGAAGGGAATCAATAACCTCAATCGCCTCTTGCAGATCGGATTGGCTCGGTTCCGAACTTTCCTCAGTTCTTAATAGCAAATCAACGAGTTTACGGTGAATCGGTTCTACATTGTCCCGAAAAGAAAACTGTACCTCTGAGTCAATGGTGAGTAAATCGCTCTTGACGGATTTGAGAGTTTTAACGGCTTCTTTATAGGCAAGAATCGCTCTTTTTCGATTTCCCTGTTTTTCCCATAAACGTCCCAGTTGCCATTCCCAACGGTAGCGAATATCGGGAGCTTGACTCTCCTCAGCTAGGAGGAGCGCTTTCTGGGTAAGTTCTTGGGCTGCTGACCACTGTTCAGTCAGTTCATACAGCCCACCTAGCTGTCCCAAAGCATAGGACTCAGCCCTTCGGTCTTTCAGAGTGCGAGCCTGTTGGACAGTATCGGCTAGAATTTGGGCAATTTCTGGCGAGGAAACTGGAACAAGGGTTTGCTGGGGAAGCTGTTCCCTTCGCTTTTCTTGGCGAGCGCGGCTCATGCATGAAAACGCGCTCGTGTCAAGATTGGGCTGGAGACAAGTCAGACTGCGAGCAAAGTTAAGTCGGGCATAAATCGTTGTTTGACTCACCGGTAAACTAACCATCAACCCCTGGATTGTGGATTGTAGTTTGGCGGCTTCTGACCATTGTCCAGTTTCTACCAAAAGACTGAGCAAATTTAACTGAGCATGAAGTTTGAGGGGAGGTGAATCAGCGGCCTGTTGATAAAATGCGATCGCAGCTTGAGTATGCTTCTTTTCATCTTCTTCCTGACCAATCGCGCTCGCTCTATTACCCAAGGCGCGTTCGGTATTTCCCAACTCCAGCAAAGCCGAACCCAGCGCTTTGGAGAGTTGAAAATCTTTAGCCACTGTCCGACTTTTGAGCAAAACCGCTTGAGACTGTCTTAGTTTGCCAACTTGTCTGAGAGCTTTACCCAGATTCTGCAATCCAGTTGCCTTGAGTTCAGAGTTTGATTGTTGATTTAGAATTAGCTCAATTTTTTGTAGTTCCGCCTCAGCTTGACTGGTTAAGCCTAAGGATTGTAGAGCTTGGGCGTGGTTAATCAAACTACCAATAACACCTGTTTTATTCCCTGCTTTTTCGTAGGTAGCGGCTGCTTTGTTCCAGGTTAAAAGAGCTTCTGACCACTGTCCTTGTGCCCATTGCAGGCGACCTTGAGTATTTAATACTTTGGCGAAAACATCTAAGTATGCCTGGGTGTTAGCTGTTTGTACCTGGTTATTTAGAAGGTTCAGGCTGTTTGCAATCGCTCCTTCTGCTTCCTGCCACTGTCCCAAGTGTTGATAAGCCAATGAAAGATAGCGTAAGAGCAGCGCTTGGTTCAGGCTATCTCCTTGAGTTACAAAAGCAGAAACTGCCTGCTGCCAAACCTCTATCGCCTGCGAAAACTGTCCAGTCTCATAGAGTTCTATACCCTGTTGCAATAACAAGTTGGCATTGGAACTCTGAGAAATGCCTTGAGCAGTGCCTTCAATCGGTTGAGCTGACAGAGCCGGAACAGATAAGGTTGTTATAAGTGCCAACAGTGCTATAAGGCTTAGTCTGACTATCTGTTGGTACGCCCTGCGTGGCGCGGACTTTCTCAAAAGTCGAATGGGATGGCAAAATAGAGGCGATTTGCTGCTCATGGGCTGGTTCTCTAACACTGAAAAACGAAGAATCAGGATAGCTAGCGTAGGCGACAGCGACGTTGGGTGCCAGTGATAGGCACCTCAGCCACGAGGACAACTTCCCCTTTTTGGTTAATCCGCCACCCTTGAGCCTCGACAATTTGGTCAGGTGGGGTTGCGAGTGCGGCAGAGACAGGAACAGCACGAGCCTCAAGTTCAGTTCCCTGTGTGGCAGAGGGTACATCTTCCCAAATGTCACTGCTGCTTATCGGTTCGTAAGGATTAGGTGCTAAACCCCCTCTGCCAGTATCGAAAAACTCAACAGCTCCCTGCTGTTCAGCGGCTTGGCAGCCTTGTGCAACCTCTACGTTGACTGGCTCAATGGGTAAGTTCACTAATCCCTGGCTGGGGTCAACATCGGGCGTGATAATCTGCACAGTGCCGTTTACCCCAAACTCAGAACTGGCGGTAATATCACTCAACGGAGTCAGGAGGGGGCGGAATTGAAGGCCATAAATACCTTGAGTTGTAATATTGATATTGCCGCCTCGACCTGTGAAGGCATTGGCGGTAATGTCGCTATTCTCTTTAGGGACAGCAAGGATAAACTGAGCATCAATCGCGATATTGCCACCATCTCCCCCAGCTTGAGCCGTGCCTGCGGTTGTGGATATACGGCTACCATGACGCATCAGTAATAAATCCTGCACCTGTAGGGTAATACCGCCACCTGCGTTACTCGCTGTTTCAGCAGAGATTGAAGCATTATTGTTCAGGGTTATAGCACCAGCCTGAATCTGGATGTTACCGCCTTCCCCCGCGCCCTGGCTATCCACTGCGACACTTGCGCCCTCTCGAATCACCATCGTCTTGGGGTTACTAATGAGAATGCTGCCGCCGTTGCCGATAGAACCGCGCTCTGTGTTGGCAAACAGACCACTGTCAGATCCGGCTAGGGTAACATCCTCATGTACTCTTAGGGTGATGTTTCCAGCCTGATTGCTGCCGGCTGTAGTGGTGCGGAGTTGTCCGCCATTGATAGCCTCAAAACGATTTGCCGTCACAGCGATACTACCACCAGTGCCACCGGAGGTAGAAGCAGAAACCTGTGCTGTATCCTGGACAGTCAACAGTGGGGTATTAACTATCACATTTCCAGCAGCCCCAGTACCTTCAGTCCTAGCAAATAAACCACTGGCAGAGCCATCCGTATCAACTTGATCAAATTGGGCGAGGCGTGCAGTAAAAGTGGAATCATTGCCAGCTAGGATGACGCGATCGCTGGTATTAACTGTAATGTTACCTGCATCTCCGCTACTGAAGGCCGTGGTGAGGAGTTGTCCACCATTGGTAACCTCAAGCGTATTGGCATCGACATTGATATTACCGCCCTTAAAGGAACTCCGGCTTACGGCACTCAATACTGCGCCATCCGATACTCGCAAGGTACTGGTAGTAACTCGGATATCACCACCCTGACCCCCAGCACCTTCTTCCGTGTTAGTCAATAACCCACTAGAGAAGCCTGTGGTTGAACCCACGCCAGAGAGGTTAACAGTATCTGAAATGTTGATTGCAATATTTCCTGAGTTTCCTGCTCCAAAGGTGGCGGCAAAGAGTTGAGCGCCGTTGGTTAACCAGAGGGATTTAGCTGCAAGCTGGATGTCGCCACCATTGCCCTGTGCTTCCCATGCCACGCCACTGATAATAGCGCTGGTATCACCGATGAGCGAGATAGAATCATTCGCCTGTACAAAAATGCTGCCAGCATTTCCTGTGCCGAAGGTGCTGTTAGAGATACGGCTCCCATCTACTAGAGATAGGTAACCTGTCTGGATATCAATGTTTCCGGCCTGACCGTTAGCTCCAAAGTCTACATTAGAGTAGATTTTGCTACTGGTAAGGGAAATAAAATCATTGGCTCGAACGGTTATAGTTCCGGCATTTCCCTGCCCAGCCGTATCAGCAAACAAGACAGAGTTATCAGTCAAGGAAAGTGAACCAACGCTGAGGTTAATGTCACCCCCTGAGCCGATACCTCCTTCTTCTACGCTGGAATCTAAAGCAGAACCTTCACTTAAGGAGAGTGAGTTAGTTTGTATATTGATTTTGCCCCCTTTCCCGATAGAGCCTTCTCTTACAGCGCTGTAGATTCGACCATTTACTAGCAAAATAGATTCGTTAGCCTGCACGGTGATATTGCCAGAATCTCCTTGACCAAAGGTACTCGTACTCAGGTCAGCACCATCAGTTAAGGAAAGCAACGGAGTCTGGATATTGATGTCGCCACCGTTACCTTCAGCATCAGAACCCACATTGCTCCTGATACTAGTGTTTCCTGTCAATGAGACAGAGTCCTTGGCCTCAATTAATATTTTTCCAGCGTTTCCCTGCCCGAAAGTAATAGCGCCTATTTGAGCGTTATCGGTTAAAGAAACAAATGTAGCTTTGATATTTACGTTGCCGCTATTCCCAGTAGAATCCGGAAGTACAGAGTTGGCCACGATACTTCCCTGTCCTATGTTTACCTCTCCTATGGCATCAAGTGTGATATCTCCTGCCTGAGTGCCATTAAACCCAAAATCGGCATCGAATCCAGCCCTAACACTACTGCGGTCAATGGTTAGATTATCGGCATAAATGGTAATGCTACCACCATCACCGAGGCTCCTAATTACGCTGCCATTAACTGAGACATCTGTCCGTGCTATAGCTTCAGGAACGTTTAAACGTAGACTGCTGTTATTAACCTCCAATCCAATGGTTCCCGAATCACTTACCCCCGCCAACTCGACTCGACCCTCCGGAGCCTCCAACAGCGTGCGATTGAGCTGCAAATTACCACCGACAAGAGCTAAGGTTTTACCCTCAAGCACTTGGAGTCTAGACCCCTGCGTTTCGATACTTCTGGCATTACCTCCATATTGCAATCCCAGAGGAACATTAATGGTAAGCAGGGGAGGAGATTGGGGCGCAGTAGCACTAAACGCCAAGCCATTTTCAAACACCAAACTGTTGGCTGTTGTCGCGACAAATGAACTCTCCACATCCAACTGGGCATTGGGTCCAAAGATAATCCCATTGGGATTAATCAAAAATAAGTTAGCTGTCGAATCACCAAAAGTACCGACTAGACCCAAAATTCTGGATGGATTACCACCCGTCACCCGTGCCAGAATGTTCTGAATACCCGCTGGACTATAGAAGTAGGCTCCTCGATCAGCCTCAACATTAAATGCTAAAAAGCTGTGGAATAGATTTGTACCTCTAGTTGCTCCACCATCGATTTCGTCAATCGGCAATCCCAGGTCATCAAGGGGTGTAACAACAGAAGGTTCAGCCCCTAAAGTAGCATCGGGAATAATTTGAGCCAGGGTAGGATTTCCCAAAGAAGCGATCGCTCCACCGAGCAAAAAATTTATTAAGAGAAAAATAGCTCTATTTAGAATAAATATAGATAAATAATCGGTAAGATTTGCCGAGCCGTTTTCCTCATTTTTTGCTCGGCTATTAATTGACACTTGGTTTCTCCTTTTTTGCTTATATATCCTTTTAACTAACAAATTTTAATTAAGATTTTATAGAAAAATGCATACTTAATAAAAATCAATGATTAATTTCCATCAAGAACAATAAATTCGGAATATCTAAAAATTTTATTTAATTTTAATTTAGCCGTAACCGAAAAGCCGTGTAAAATCCCGATGACCTAAAGCGGAGCTCACCCATTGCAAATTGCAATTTTTATTCTCACTCTCATCCTCGTAATCTGGCAGCCACGAGGACTCAGTATGGGATTTACGGCTTTAGGTGGAGCGATGCTTGCCCTCATTACTGGTATCGTGACCTGGCAGGACGTGGTGATAGTTTGGGGAATGGTATGGAATGCTACATTGACTGCGATCGCTCTCATCATCATTTCCCGCATTCTCGATGAGGCAGGTTTTTTTCGAGGGTTGGCACTGTGGCTAGCTCACGCCGTATTGGGCCGTGGGCGTCTCTTGTTTCTGGTATCCATCGTGTTGGGAGCCTTACTAACGGCTAGCTTGACCAACTACGGGACAGCCTTAATTTGGACACCTACTCTGATGGAAATGCTGCTAATACTGGGTTTTAACTCCCAAGCCACGTTTGCTTTTGTCTTTGCTACGGGTTTTATCGCTGATGCGGCGAGCTTGCCCTTACCCGTGAGCAATCTGGTCAATCTGATTTCCACCGACTATTTTAATATTTCCTTTTTTCGCTACCTCTTAGTGATGATACCGGTGCATTTTGTTGCAATCGCTACCGGCACGGGCGTCATTTGGTTCTACTTTGATCGTTATATCCCTTTTACCTACAACCTTGACCCTATGCCCCCACCGGATAGCCTTATTCGTGACCCTCTCGTTTGCCAGTGGAGCTTTGCTGTCCTTGGTTCACTCCTTGTAGGCTACGTCTTGGCTCAACCCTTGGGTGTCCCCATTTCTTCTCTTGCCGTGAGCGGTGCTTTGGTGATGCTAGCCATCTCCGGACGTTGGTTTCACCAGGATAATACCGCCATCTTTTCTATCAGGAAGATTGGGCGTGAAATTCCCTGGTCAATCATTGGGTTCAGTCTGGGGATGTCAATTCTTGCTTTCAGTTGGCGTCATACAGAGTTAACCACTCTGCTGAGCCAGTCGTTGCAGCAGCTATCGGGTTGGGGACTTACTCAAGTCGCGGTGGGTACGGGTTTCTTGGCGACTCTGCTATCTGGTGTGAGCAATAATCTCCCAGCCGTACTGATTAATTCTCTAGCGATTCAAGATGTCTTGGGGATCGAGCCATCCGTTCGAGAAGTGATGGTGTATGCCAATGTGATCGGTTGTGATCTGGGAGCCAAAATTACGCCGATTGGCAGCCTATCCACCCTCCTCTGGCTGAATATTCTAGCCCGTAAAGGACGACCAATCGCTTGGGATCAATATATTCCCCTCGCTTTCATTCTCACCATCCCTGTTTTGTTCATCAGTTTACTGAGTTTAGCGATTTGGCTACCCTGGCTTATTGCATAAGTGTCTTACGAAAGAGGAGAGTGATTACTCACTTTACATTACGGTGTATTAACTTCTAAGGCGATTACTTATAGGGACGGTTCACTTGATGCAATCGCCTGTGATCTATAAGGGGATTAGAGAACAAGAATTGTAGCCCTGGAAATTTATTTAGTGAATAAAGAAAAAAAGTGGCAGGGAAAACACATTCTCAACACTTTAAAAACGCGGGATCACTTTACTAGCTATAGAAAACATCAATGATTTAAGCAATGTTAAACAATCATTTAAGGAATATGTATTACTATTAATTTATCGGAAAAGCTAGTTCTAGGCTTTAAACTAGTGATAAAGAATTGAAAGTTTCATTACTTTGGGTGTATCTGCTTACCTCTCAACCACTGCTTCAGGAGCAGGGGCGTAAAATCAAGCAAATCGTTGTGCGAGCGTTTTGCAAACCGTGTAGTGACTAGGCGATGTAGAGCAGGCGATGGACTGCTGCTCTCGATGCTGCTGAATCGCTCTCGGAAAATCCGAGAGGAGTTGAGTTTAATTAATCATGTGAGTAAGCAATGGCAACCCAAACTGCACTAACCCTATGTACCCAGAGTAACGGCAGGGAAGCAGAGCCGAAGCATTTCGTTTGTGGCTCTCTGGATAAACTGTTCACTCTCACGTTGGATATGTTTTTCATCGTGGGGTTTGACGGCTATTTCAAGCAACTCAACTCTATTTGTGAGAAAACTTTGGGTTATACCACCGAAGAATTCTTGAGCCAACGATGGATTGAGTTGATTCATCCAGAAGACCAACCAGCAATGCTGGAACGATTACAGGAGCTTACTACAGAGGCAAGAACAGTACAGTTTGAAAATCGCTACCGTTGCCAAGACGGTTCATACAAATGGCTGTTGTGGAATGTGGCGGCCTGCCAAGACGAGCAATTAATTTACGCAGTGGCTCGTGATAATACCGAGTGTAGACGCGCAGAAGCCGCACAACGAGAAAGCGAAGAACATTTCCGCTTACTGGTTGAGGGTGTCAAAGACTATGCGATTATCATGCTGAACCCAGCGGGTCGCATTGTGAGCTGGAACACGGGGGCAGAACGCATCCAACAATATCAAGCGTCCGAGATTCTCGGTAAACATATTTCCTGTTTTTATACCGAAAAGGATATTGAACTCGGCAGACCCTTGCACGGGTTAGAAATAGCGGCGCTTCAAGGTCGTTTTGAGGATGAAGGGTGGCGAATCCGCAAGGATGGGTCAAAATTTTGGGCTAATGTTGTGATTACCGCCTTACGAGATGAAGACGGACGACTTAGCGGCTTTGTGCGGGTAACACGGGATATTACGGAGCGCAAGCTGGCTGAACAAGAGCTACAACAAGCCCATGACGAGTTGGAAAAACGAGTTGCACAACGAACAGCAGAATTAACCCGGACGAATGAACTCCTGAAACAAGAGATTGCAGAGCATGAGCGCACAGAGGCGGCTTTACGACAATCGAAGGCTCGTTTGAAACAGCAAGCTCAGCAATTGGAGGCAGAAAAACAACATGCCACCTCTCTGTTGGGCAAACTCCAACGTACCCAAGCTCAACTCATTCACACCGAAAAAATGACAACGCTGGGACAGGTGATTTCGGGTATTGCCCATGAAATCAACAACCCAGTCGGTTTTATTTACGGCAACCTGGATTATGCCAGTTGTTATATCAACGACTTAATGCGCTTGGTGGAGCTTTATTTCCAACACTATCCCCAACCAGCCCCAGCCATTGAGGCAGAACTGGACGCTATCGACCTGAATTTCTTGATGGCCGATATGCCAAAACTGCTATCCTCCATGAAGGTAGGAGCTACCCGTCTTCGCCAGCTTGTTTTATCTCTTCAGAATTTCTTGAGGACTGAGCAAACCGAAATGAAGCCGGTAGACCTTCATGAAGGTCTCGATAGCACCCTGATGATTTTGCGACACCGATTGAAAGCCTCTGAAGAGTATCCAGAGATTACGGTGAACAAAGAGTATGGGACTCTGCCTTTCGTGGAATGTTTTGCAGGGCAAATGAATCAGGTGTTTATGCATTTGATCACGAATGCAATTGATGTTTTGCAGGCATCCGTTGAGCCAGGAAAACCGAATTACCAAATCACAATTACCACTGGCGTTCAGGACATGAAGGCAGCACTCCTAGAAGGGAAGACTCCAGAGAAAATTCCTCATGCTGTGATTCGGATTTCTGACAATGGTCCAGGGATGAGTGAGGATATTAGTTGCCGACTGTTTGAGCCATTTTTTACCACAAAACCACCGGGTAAAGGTACGGGTTTGGGTTTATCGATTAGTTATCAAATTGTCGTAGACCACCATGGTGGTCAATTGACTTGTGTCTCTGAACCTGGAAAGGGAGCCGAGTTCGTGATTTATCTTCCCGTTCGTCAGGTCGCTTTGTCAGCCAGTCTGTCTCAATGTGCCTAATGTTCATGTGTCCCCTACCGGCTCGGTTGGGTATCCATAGCATCAGCATAGGGGCACGATTTTTCTCATGCCCCTAAAAGTATCTAGGGTTTGCTGTAAAAACCGGAAACCCTTAGCTATAAATAGTTTGAGCGGTCTTGAAAGTTGTTCAGCTCCCAGGAAATCTGGTAGAATCCCACAAAATCCTTGTACCAAGAGCAGGGAAAATGTACAGAAAAGCTTCCTCAAGCCCGACCCCACCGGAAAACTTTGAGCTGCCCTTTGAGGGAAAGTTATCACAAGATAACCGTTGGGTAATCATGGCAAATCTGATACCCTGGGATGAATTTGAAGAGGAATACGCCAAAATTTTTTCTATTGATATGGGGGCACCTGCGCTGCCATTTCGGATGGCATTGGGTTCATTAATAATCAAAGAAAGATTAGGAATAAGCGATCGGGAAACAGTAGAACAAATAAAAGAAAACCCTTACTTACAATACTTTATAGGGAGAAAGCATTACAGCAACGAAGCCCCTTATGATGCCTCACTTTTGGTAAGATTTAGAGAAAGGATAAATGTTGATTTAGTAAATCAAATAAATCAAAGAATGGTAAAGAAGATTCAGGAAGAAACAGAGGAGGAATCTAAAAAAAAAGCTCACTCTCAGAAAGGCAAGAAACAAGAGAAAGCCCGAATCAAGGGAAATTAATTCTGGATGCTACCTGTGCGCCAGGAGATATCAGCTATCCCAATGACTTGGGTCTATTAAATCAAGCCAGAGTCAAAACGGAAAAGATAATAGATACTCTCTATAAGCCCCTAAAAGGGAGACTAAAGAAAAAGCCAAAAACTTATAGAAACCTCGCTCGGAAAGATTACTTGAAAGTCGCCAAAAAACGGAGATCGTCAAGAAAAGAGAGAAGAAAAGCTATAAAAAAACAACTGAAATATATAAAAAGAAATTTATCACACATTGACCAGCTCCTTCAGACAGGAGAAGCACTTGAGGGTTTGAGCATCTCTCAATATAAGAGCTTGCTGGTGGTGGCGGAAGTTTACCGTCAACAGCAATGGATGTATGAGAATAAAGCCCAGAGAATTGACGACAGAATAGTCAGTTTAAGTCAGCCCCATATCCGTCCAATTGTGAGAGGAAAAGCCGGAAAACCTGTAGAATTTGGAGCTAAACTAGCAGCAAGCGTCAGAGATGGATATGTCTTTTTAGACCGTATAAGCTGGGATAACTTTAATGAAGCCGGAGACTTAAAAGCCCAAATAGAAGCATTTAAACAGCACACAGGAGTCTATCCCGAATCAGTACATGTAGATAGAATTTATCGAAATCGCGAGAATCGAGCATTCTGTAAAGAAAGAGGGATTAGAATAAGTGGCCCCCCCTTAGGCAGACCTCCAGCTAATGTCAGCTCAGACAAAAAGAAACAAGCCTTAGACGACGAGAAGGTTCGCAATGCTATTGAAGGAAAATTTGGCATCTCAAAGCGAAGATTTAGCTTGAATCGCGTCATGGCTAAACTGCCTCATACTTCTCAAACGGCTATTGCTATCACTTTTTTAGTCATGAATCTTTCCACCCTGCTACGGCAGTTTTTTTGTCTTTTTTTGTGCAATACACAACATCACGCCTTTTTTCTCGATAACTATTAATTCGGCTTATGCTTGTGGGAATTAACAACAACAAAAGCTCATTATTATTCCAGGATTAAATAACTGATTAATCCATCGGTTGTTTTTCGCCGACTTATTCAGCAAGCCCTATCTAACATTAATATTGACTAATCTTTACAGTCCCATTGCCTGAGCCACGGCTGCCGTAGTTGGCTCAATTCCTGGTTTGAACTGGTTATTGCTATGGTTGATTGCGGTATCCGGGTCTTTTAGACCATTACCCGTCAGCACACACACTATTGTTGCCCCTGCGGGAACTTGGTCTTTGACTTTTAATAAGCCAGCAACTGATGCGGCACTGGCGGGTTCACAGAAAATTCCTTCTTGAGAGGCGAGTAACCGATACGCTTCGAGAATTTCGGCATCGGTAACGCTATTAAATTGTCCCTGACTCGCTTGTTGTGCGGCGAGCGCTTTTTCCCAACTCGCGGGGTTGCCAATCCGAATCGCTGTCGCTACAGTTTCCGGATGCGTAAATACTTGACCGGTCACTAATGGAGAGGCTCCAGAGGCTTGAAATCCCATCATCCGAGGCAATCGGTTACACTTTCCCTGCTGATGGTATTGACAAAAGCCCATCCAATATGCTGTGATATTCCCCGCATTTCCAACTGGGATACACAGCCAATCCGGAGCATCGCCTAAATTGTCTACTACCTCAAACGCGCCTGTCTTCTGACCTTCTAAGCGATAGGGATTAACCGAGTTAACCAGGGTGACAGGATAACTTTCTGCCATCTCCCGGACAATGTTCAAGGCTTGGTCAAAATTTCCCTTAATCGCTAGCACCTCTGCCCCATAAAGCAACGCCTGCGCCAACTTCCCTAGAGCCACATACCCATCGGGAATCAAGACAAATGCCCGCATCCCACCCCGACGGGCGTAGGCGGCGGCTGATGCCGAGGTGTTACCCGTACTCGCGCAGATGACTGCCTTAGCTCCGGCTTCCTTTGCCTTAGAAATCGCCAGGGTCATCCCCCGGTCTTTGAAGCTCCCAGTGGGATTGAGTCCGTCAAATTTCACCAGTACCCGTACCCCTTTGCCAATGATTTTGGCGATCATTGGGACAGGAATCAGCGGCGTGTTGCCCTCCAGCAATGTAACCACTGGAGTCGAATCGGTTACTGGTAAATAGGGACGGTATGCCTCAATTAAACCCGACCAGTTCAGACGCCGGGGAGCGGTGCCCTCAAAGGCAGAGGAATCGGCAGCAGACAGAGTTGAAGCCACAATCGTTGCAAAAGTTTTGAAGTAGGGAGTGGGCAGAAGGAAGGGGGAAAAAAATGAAGAGGTATGAAGTATGAAGTGTCAAAGTCAAATTACTTGGGTGATTGCCGAGTCATCTAACTTTTTTTAGCCTTCATCCTTCCTACTTCCTCTTTTTTTCCTACTTCCTCCTTTTTTTCAGTTTATCGTGAACGGTTCGGTGTCACAGAGGGTTGGGGCTTGTCGCTCTGACGCTTAATGATTTTTGGCCGTTCTACAATCGCTCCATCATCATAATCACCTGCCATCCAAGCGGGTTGTGTTTGGTCATAAACCATTTGCAAGGCGGCAGCGGCGATCGCATGGGGATCGTACTCCTCACTTAAATCGCGCACCACGGGCAGGAAGGAGGCCATCCGTTCTCCCGAAAGGGCTTCACGCAACTGATTTTGCAGTTTTTCCAAACGCTGCGCTTCAATTTGGGAGCGGGTCGGAATGCGAGAAACGACCAAGGCTTGCCGCACTTTTCGCTCAATCAGGTTCAGCTTGCGGCGGTCAAACGGCTGAATCAGGGTAATGGCTGTTCCTGTCTTGCCTGCACGACCGGTACGACCAATGCGGTGAATATAACTTTCCACCTGATCAGGCAGGTCGTAATTAATCACATGGGTGAGATGATCCACATCTAAGCCCCGTGCGGCAATATCGGTTGCCACAACCCAGCGCACCTGACCGCCTTTAAAGCGGTACAACAAGCGCTCCCGTTGGGACTGACTCAGGTCGCCGTGATACTCATCGACACTGTGGCCGGCGGCTTGCAATTGGCTGGTTAGCTCGGCTGCTGCTTTGCGTGTCCGCACAAAAATTAATGCGGCTTCCGGGTCTTCCAGTTCCATAATCGGCTGGAGTGCTTTGGCCTTCGTCCAACCACGGGGCACCATGTAGACACGTTGTTCAATCCGTGACGGCGTTGCTTTGGGCTGCTCAACGGTTACGGTAATGGGTGATTTCAGGAAGTTGTTGATTAAATCCCGGATGGGACGAGGCATGGTGGCTGAGAAACAAGCCGTCTGACGCTCTTTCGGTGATTGTTGGAGGATTTTCTTGACATCATCGATAAAGCCCATGCTCAACATTTCATCGGCTTCATCTAGCACGACCCAACGCACTTGATCCAATCTCAAGTCACCCCGGTCGAGTAAATCGATCACCCGTCCGGGTGTGCCCACGACGAGTTGAGCGCCACGTTGCAGGCTTTTGATTTGCCGTTCAATGGATTGACCGCCACAAACGGTCAGGACTGACAATCGGCGGTTGCCAGAGAAGTCACGAATCGCATCAGCGACTTGAGAGGCCAACTCTCGTGTTGGCGTCAGAATTAAGCCTTGTACGACTCGGTTGTCTAGGTCAATCTGCTCGAGGATGGGCAGCGAAAATGCCGCTGTTTTGCCAGTACCCGTTTGGGATTGACCGACGACATCACGCCCCGCTAGGATTTCAGGAATCGCTTGGGTTTGAATGGTGGTTGGTGCTGTAAAGCCCAATTTTTCCAGTTGATTGACACGAGCTTCAGACAGGCCCAGGCTTTTAAAGGAAAGGGTCATAGGTTAGTGTTTGCTGTTAGGTTTTTAGTTTTTAGAGATCGAGAGTCTGTTGCCAAAGCGTTAAGGGGGGCAAGGTTGAAAAGTTTAAGGGGGGCACGTTTCAGGTGGGAAGGTTGGAAGTTGAAACTGGTCTTCTAACCGACTTATCCTGAACACTTGCTCGCCCTGCAAACCTCTAAAGAGCCACCTGTAACCCTTTAACAACTGACGAAAAATGAGGAACTACAGAACCATACAGGTCGTAGGCATCCGCATCAGTAATTTCCACTCCCACGATTGTGCCCAAGGGAGCATTTCCTTGGACGTAAACCAATCCATCTACCTCAGGGGCAAATCGAGTAGAGCGACCAATTAATTCACCTGTTTCAGGGTGTTCTTGCTCAATCAAGACATCAACCACCTTACCGACACACGCTTGATTCCTTTTCCAGGAGATGGGCTGCTGAGCTGCCATCAGGGCATCCCGACGGGCATCCATTACGTCTTGGGGTAGTTGGTTTGGCAAGTTGTAGGCCGTGGTACCCTCTTCCGGAGAAAAGGTAAAGACACCTACATGGTCAAACTCATGGCGCTGGACAAACTGGAGTAAGTGCTCGAAGTGTTCGTCTGTTTCACCAGGAAACCCGACGATAAAGGTTGTCCGCAGCACTGCATCGGGCAGTGCTGTTTTGAGGCGCTCAATAATCCTGTCATTCACCTGTCCCTGCCAAGGGCGGTTCATGGCGCGCAGGATTTCTGGATGGGAGTGTTGTAGGGGTAAATCCAGGTAAGGAAGGACATTCGGAGTTTCCTGAATGGCCTGAATTACGGCTGGGGTCAAACCCGTTGGATAGGCGTAGTGCATCCGAATCCAGGGGATGTTCACTTGACCTAACGCCCGTAAGAGTTCTGCTAACTTCGGTTCGCCATAAAGGTCTAAACCGTAGTTGGTCGTAATTTGAGAAATCAGAATGATTTCCTGTACGCCTTCAAAAGCCAGTTGTTTGGCTTCTGCGACGATGGATTCAATCGTGCGCGATCGCTGTTTTCCCCGAAGATGGGGAATGATACAAAACGCGCATCGGTAGTCACACCCTTCGGCTACCCGTAGGTAAGCAACACCCTCAGAGGTCGTTCGGTAGCGCGGAGTTGTCTCGTCAGCAATATAAGTCGGTTGTGCCGAAACTTGCTTAACGCGTTCGCCCGCTTCTACTCGTTGAATCACATCTACGATTTTGTTATAATCGCCTGTCCCAACTACTGCCACAGCTTCAGGCAACTCATCCAAGAGTTCGGCCTGGAAGTGTTGCGCCATACAGCCAGTAACGACAATTTTTTTATCAGCTTCTGCTAATTCGACCAGGGTGCGGACAGACTCTTCACGAGCTGCTCCAATAAAACTACAGGTGTTTACAATAACATAATCCGCTAATTCTTCATTAGAATCGACCGGGTAACCGGCTTGGACCAATAGACCCAGCATGTGTTCTGAGTCGATGCGATTTTTTTCGCAGCCCAAATGAGAAATTGCGATGGTTGGCTTGTTACCCATGCGGTCATGCGGTTGTGTTTACTACGGCTTGAGTGAGTGGGGTCGCGACCTTGTAGAGGTGCATTTTACATCATTAAGCGTTCGGCCCACCCACACTCCACTAGTCCGGATGTTCCTTATTCTTTCTTAACCCCCGTTACTTATTGTAGATAAAATTTTATTGAGATATCCAAACGAATAGTAAAAAAAGAGCTATTTATGCCAACATCCCCTGACCGAGGTGATTGGAGCTTGGGAAAAACAGTTGAAAGTGACGCTCTGGCGATCGCTACGGCTAACGCGGCGTGAGCAATAGGGCAAGTGGGTCGGTAGGCGAGGATTGTCGGTTGGCACATGCTAACCTGTAACCTTTAACCTTCAACCCTTAACCTTCAACCCTCAACCCAGGACTTAGTTACCCTTGTTGGCTCCCAATCGGAGAGCATTGACAGGTAGGGCAGAAAGTAGCCGGTGTTTTTAGGTAGATACGTGGACTTACTTCAAATTTTCAAGACACCGAATCCAATTATTGGCGTGGTTCATCTACTGCCGCTCCCCACATCGCCCCGCTGGGGAGGGAGCTTGAAAGCGGTCATTGATCGCGCAGAGCAGGAGGTGACAGCACTGGCTTCTGGGGGAGTCGATGGTGTAATCGTCGAGAACTTTTTTGACGCCCCATTTACGAAAAACCAGGTTGATCCCGCTGTGGTTAGTGCTATGACACTGATTGTGCAGCAACTGATGAATCTGGTCACGCTGCCAGTGGGGATCAATGTATTACGGAACGATGCCCACAGTGCTTTAGCGATCGCCACTTGCGTCCCTTGCCAATTTATTCGGGTTAACGTCCTCACGGGAGTCATGGCAACAGACCAAGGATTCATTGAAGGACAGGCGCATCAATTGCTTCGCTACCGCCGAGAACTGGGCAGTGATGTCAAAATTTTGGCAGATGTTTTGGTCAAACATGCACGACCCTTGGGTTCTCCCAATCTCACGACAGCGGTGCAGGAGACGATTGAACGGGGCTTAGCCGATGGCGTGATTCTTTCAGGTTGGGCGACGGGTAGCCCTCCCTCTTTAGAGGACTTGGAATTGGCCTCTGCTGCCGCTAACGGTACTCCCGTTTTTATTGGCAGTGGAGCCAACTGGGAAAACATCTCCACCCTGATGCAAGCGGCTAACGGCGTGATTGTTTCCAGTTCCCTGAAGCGGCGGGGGAAAATTGAGCAAGCTATTGACCCGATTCGCGTCAGTCAATTTGTGGAAGCGGCGCGGCGCAGCGTTGCGGCTAAAGTTGAACCACAACCCCTGGCTTCCGTCAAGCTACATTCGTAAATAGATTAAGCAACTCATGACAGGCGTGCTGCCTGTCTACCCACTCACAAAGAACAACCCACAACTAATCATGAGTCGCCGACGTTCTGCTCCCTGGATTCACCGCTGGTCTCGTCAGCTAATCGGCGCGATCGCACTTCTCGGTGTTCTAGACACTGCCTATCTCACGCTAATCGAGTTTGGGGTTTTCCAAGAAGTAGCGGGGTGCCCGACTACTGGCCCGATCAACTGCCAAGCTGTTCTGGATAGCACCTATGCCAAGGTGTTCGGTGTGCCTTTGAGCTTGTTTGGTCTTGTGGCCTATGCAGGCATTGCCCTGTTTGCTTTCGCGCCTCTACTGCTGAAATCCTCCGAACGAAAAGACCTCCGCGCTGATGTGGAGAACTGGACTTGGCTGCTGATCTTTGCCGGCAGCATCGCTATGGTGATTTTCAGCGGCTACTTGGTATACCTGATGTCCTTTAAAATCAAGGCATTTTGTATTTACTGCTTAGCCTCGGCTCTGTTCTCCATCACCCTATTTGTGCTGGCAATCCTAGGTCGTGTGTGGGAGGATATTGGGCAACTCTTTTTCACGGGTATTTTAGTTGGCATGGTAGCCATTATTGGTACTTTGGGAGCTTACGCCCAAGGAGGTGGTGCGCCAGCCAAGACCATCGGTTCTCGCACTCCAATTCCCGTTGCCACTACCCAGCCACAACCCGTCATTGGTTGGGAAGTAACCACAACCTCTGGTGAAGCTGAAATCGCTCTAGCGCGTCATTTGGCAAAAGTAGGAGCCAAGGAATACGGTGCCTACTGGTGTCCTCACTGCTATGAACAAAAGCAACTTTTTGGAAAACCAGCCTACAAGGAACTCAACTATGTTGAATGTTCCGCTGATGGCAAAAACGCCAAGCCAGAAGTCTGTAAAGAAGCTGGCGTTAAATATTTCCCTAGCTGGCAAATTAACGGTGAATTGACCTCTGGCGTGAAAACTCTCGATGAACTTGCTGATTTGACCAACTATCAAGGTCCACGAAACTTCAAATACACGTTGCCAGGACAGTCAGCCCAATGACATTCCCCCATCTCAAGGCCAAGCTCTAGGGAGGTGAAGAATTCGAGAGGAGATTGATTTCACAAAGCTTTATCCTCCCTAGGAGCATGTCGGAGCAACGACTAGTTATACCGATTTTTGGAAGTTCTTCCGTTGAGAATCCCCACCTTTCCTTTCAAAGGTTGGGATTTTTATTCTTGCTGCCCCAACTTTTGGGAAATTTCCCTTCTACCTGAACGTGAAAGTATAACGGTAAGCTTTCTTATCAAATTTTTGTAAGACTAATTTGGCTTGAGTATAATTGGCGAATAATACCATTTCTCTGATTATTGGCAACAGCTCTCATTTTACTCCCCTCTTTTTACGCCTGGGCAAGTGGTGTGTTCGGAACCGAAGGTAAGGATGAGGATGAGGAGGTTGGGGTGGATCTTAAAATGTAGCAAGTCGCAGGGAAAAAGTATAACTTCTGCAACAGGATCTCTCAACCTTGCAGATGCGTCAGGGAAATCTAGGCTGAACTTTTTTTCAGGTACACAGCACTTCTTCAAGTAGGCTGTCAGTCCTGCTATCAAACCGATCTTCTGATTACTCAGGGAACGCAAACACGCCACAATTTCTAATGCTATAAAAAACAACTATACAACCAGTTAATTGATAACAAATTGTATCGATATGCTGTGTATAGCTGCATTTTGCAACAATCATGCAGTCAGGTAGATGTTAAAAGCAAGTCTAGGTTGCAGACTAAAGCAGTGGTTTGACGGCGAACGTCCAGTTTTAAAAGCTGCTGCTGGCGTTACAGCCGCTATTATTCTTCTCCGTCTCATGGGGTTACTACAGTCATCGGAGCTTGCCGCTTTCGACCAACTGTTCTCCCTGCGTCCAAAAGAACCCATTGATCCTCGGATTGTTATTGTTGAAATTAGGGAACAAGACCTAAAGCAGGCAGGGCAATGGCCGATTTCTGACCGCTTAATGGCTGAGCTGCTGATGAAGTTAAACAGCTATCAACCCCGCACAATTGGTCTGGATATTTACCGAGATTTACCCGTTCCACCGGGGCATGAAGAATTTATTAAAGCTTCTAATACTATTCCCAATTTGATTGGGATTGAGAAACTTGCAGATCAAACAAGCTTTGGCGCGAGTTTGGGCGTTGCCCCCCCAAAGGTATTACATCAACGCCAACAAATTGGGTTCAATAATGTTGTAGTAGACAACGATGGTAAAGTGCGTCGGAGTTTACTCTATTGGCATGTGGCTGGCAAACCCCGCCAAAGTTTCGCGCTCAAGTTGGCTTTAATCTATTTAGAGGCAGAAGGCATTACTCCCAAAGCGGCTAAGAGCAATCCTAACTATTTGCAACTGGGTGAGAGTGTTTTTCCTGCCTTCCAAGCCAATGATGGGGGTTATGCACGAACGGATAGTAAAGGGTATCAAGTGTTAGTTAACTTTCGACACCCCGGTAGCTTTCGCATCCTTTCCATGGCAGATGTGCTGGAAAATCGAGTTGATCCGAGTTGGATGCGCGATCGCATTGTTTTGATTGGTTCAACCGCACCGAGTTTACAAGATTTCTTTTACGTCCCCTATAGCAATAGTTTGATCGGTTCAGCACAACCGATGTCTGGGGTTGAAATCAATGCTAATTTTATCAGTCAAATCCTGAGTAGTGTTCTTGAAAAACGACCCTTAATCAAGGTTTGGTCGAATCCGGTGGAGATGTTATGGATTTTTAGTTGGACGTTTTTGGGTGCTGAACTGATTTGGCACATGCGCTGGCGAAGTCGTTTCGCTCAAGGACATCAGTTCCGACGAAGCCAAAGAACATTACCTCGACGTGCCTCTGTGCGTCTCCTGTTAGCCAGTATGGTACTGGGTGGCATCTGTTACCTAGCTTTTTGGGTGGGTTGGTGGTTGCCATTCGTCCCTGCTCTGCTTGGACTCATCGGTTCGGCGGTGTTTATTACTAACCATCTGGCTCACATTCAGGAAGAATTAAAGCGCTCCAAAGAATTTTTGCAGACCGTTATTAATACTATTCCTGATCCAGTTTTTGTTAAAGATAAAGACCATCGTTGGATTATTTTAAATCAGGCATATTGTAAGTTCATCGGCTATCCTTTAGAAACTTTAATGGAAAAGTCAGATTATGATATTTTTCCCCAGCATGAAGCCGAAAGTTTTTGGACTCAAGATGAACTTGTCTTTCAAACCAGTCAACCCCAGGAATCTGAAGAAAAATTTACGGATGCTTTTGGCACAACTCATCTAATTTCTACCAAAAAATCTCTCCACAAAGATGCAGCAGGCAATCTTTTCTTGGTTGGTATTATTCGAGACATCACAGAGCGGAAACGAGCGGAAGAAGCCCTCAGACAAACGGCTGAAGAATTGACTCGTTCTAACCAGGAACTCAAACTTTCAGAAGACCGATTGCGTTATCTGGCTTATCATGACCCCCTCACTGGTCTTGCCAATCGCAAACAGTTCCACGAACGCCTGAGTCATTCTTTAACTTGGGCGCAAAGCAATAATCAGTTGGTCGCACTCATGTTTATTGATTTAGATGGTTTTAAACAGGTCAATGATACTTTGGGGCATGATATCGGTGACCAACTGTTGAAAATTGTGGCTCAACGACTCACACATACTGTACGCAGTAGTGATATTGTCTCGCGTTTGGGGGGTGATGAGTTTACTGTGATTCTCTGCAATATTGCAAAAGTGGAGTATGCCGCCCAAATTGCCGGAAAGATTTTAGAAAATTTGTCTCAGGTTTTTGTATTAGATGGGCATAATATTTTTGTAACGGGCAGTATTGGAATTAGTATTTATCCTCATGATGGGGAAGAGGAGGAAAGTTTAATTAAGAATGCTGACACTGCGATGTATCGGTCTAAACAACTCGGTCGGAATCAATATCAATTTGCTGATTCTTTATAGGATATACGGTTTATTTTGTCACGTAGGGATTGCTGGTAGTAACCGCTTCAGCGGTTTCCTGTTGCGTTTTTTTATATCTAATCCAGATATTTGGTAAGAGCAAAGCATTTTTTGTTAGAGACTCATAGAGCCATTAGTATTATGAGATATGCCTCTGAGCAGAAACGACTAATGGAGTTTATCAAAGGTAAAAAAACAAGACAGTTTTTTAAAAATTATTCAAGGGAAGAACGGCGAGAAAAATTTTTCTTTGTGATTCAAAACAACAATTGGAATAAAAAGGATGTTGTCATATTAGCACCAGCACAGGACCGCTTCCTGCCATTCGGTAATGCACCTGACCCCACGGTAGATCGACAAAACCTCTTCTAATCATGATTGACAAATCTTGACTCATCTGTATAGATGAAAAATAGTAAAAAAACTTTTAAACAATTGATTTAACAGACTCGACTATATCTAATATCGAGTAAAAATCTTTCTAGGGTAAATAAATTGTTGACGGTACAGCAGCATTCAAGACTGGGCAAAGAAATCCTACAAGATTGTAATCTTGCACAGTTGACAACCCAACAAGGCCAGCATTTGAAGCAATCTCTTTGGGAACATGGGGTGATTGTTGTCAGAAAGCAAAAACTGACAGCAACCCAGTTGAAGGATTTTGCCATACAGACATTCGGTGACTCAACCCTCGGTCGTCGTCCCAAGCCCCTAGACCCTGAAATTGATCCAGACTTACAAAGTCCTGGAGTCTCTATTTTAGGGAATCCCAAAGGGATTTCTCAGGAGGTCGTGGGTAAGTTTACTTGGGTGTGGCATCACGACAAAGACCATCTCCCCAAAACAGAGGGACTGGATATGAATAGCCTTTATGTCGTGATGCTTTATGGTGTGGAAATCCCTCTGGAAGGAACGGATGGACAGCCTCACACCACTAACTTTCTTGACTTGGTGGAAGCTTACCACAATCTCGATAGTCAGCTAAAGCAGCAATTAGAGCAACTTTCGATGTATCATCTGTCTCCTATCTCTCCACAGCCAGGAGAAGAGATTCCCCGAAAATTACATCCCATTGTCTCCACTCACAAAGTCACTGGGCGCAAAGGGTTATATTTGGGTTCCGATACTTCGATTCTTTTGGGGCTAGAAGAAAAACTTGAAGAAGCTAAACAGTATTGGCAGAATTTGTTTGGGGCAATTTTGGACTGTACGCCAGTTTACGCCCATGTTTGGCAACCTGGAGATATTGTGTTTTGGGATAACTCTCAAGTCATGCACACAGGTATGCCTTACGATGCCGAGAAATATCAGCGGATTGCCCTGCGTGTTGGTGTTGTCCATAACACCTAGTTCATTAGATTAAAAGGAAAGTTTTTGGAATAACTCTGATACAGCAAAGGTAAAACCAGGAATAACTTCTTCTCCATCAAGCAAGTCAGTGGATTTGAGCAGGCGATCGGGTTGAGGCGAACAATAGACTAGAACGTAATATTCATTAGGGTGAATCACCCACACCAGACGGGCAGCGTTCTCAAAATATTCCACAATTTTGTTGTGCATTTCTTCAACAGTATTGCCGGGAGAAAGGATTTCTACGGCTAAATCGGGGGCACCTTCTAAAAAACTATCAGGCAGTTCTTCCATTCCTTGTAGTCGCTGTTTATCAATAAAGGAAATATCGGGAGAGCGTTTATTACCGGATTTCATTTTGAAGGCGGTGCTGGAATCCATAACAGCCCCAAGTTTTCTGGAAAAGACGTGATTAAACAAAGCCGCACTCAAGATCACTGCAACATAGCCATGCTTTGCACCCGAATTTCCCATATCGATCAGTTCTCCATTAACCAGTTCGTATCGATGCCCATCTTTTGGCAGCGCCATGAATTCGGCATCTGTCCAGGTTTTTTTCTCAGGAGATTGTTCAGACAGGGTTTCTGTTGGGTTGGCGGTTGAGGGTGAGCTTAAAGTAGACATGAAAGTTTTGCACTTAGGCGACGATGTTCATACATAGAGTTTCTTTATATAACCGCTAAAGCGGTTACTACCAGCGCAATGCTCTTAATCCCCTAAAGCGACTCCCTCCCGACGAGGATCGGCACCACCAATCAGTCCTTGATTGGTCAATACGATCGCATGGGAACCACTGGTTTGTTCTACAATTTGCACCGTATGCCCCATTGCTTCTAACGCAGGCTGGAGTTGCTCAATCGGCGTACCCTTTTCCAGTTCCGTTGGCCCATTCCGGTTACCAAAATTAGCGAGTGATATGGCTTGCTGACTATTGAGTTTCCAGTCCAGCACCCCAACCAGTGCCTTGGCAACATAGTTGATAATGCGACTGCCGCCAGCAGAACCAACCACCATCACTAGCTTGCCATTACGGTCCAATACCATCGTAGGAGCCATGGAACTTCTAGGGCGCTTCCCCGGTTCTACACGATTCGCCACGGGCTTGCCGTCTACTGTGGGGGAAAATGCAAAATCGGTGAGTTCGTTGTTGAGTAAGAAGCCTCGCACCATCAACCTCGAACCAAAGGCATCTTCAATGCTGCTTGTCATGGCTACCGCATTACCGAAGCGATCGACAATGCTGAGGTGGCTGGTGGAAGGATACTCTCTCGAATCATCTTGCCCCCAATTGTGCACCTTCTGTGACGATAACTGACCGGGTTTGGCTTCACTCATCGCCCGCTTGGGATTAATCAGTTGGGCGCGACGCTGAAGGTATTCTGGATCGATTAATTCTTCTGTTGGTACTGGCACGAAATCCGCATCAGCCATATAAAGTCCCCGATCCGCATAAGCCAGTCGTCCAGCTTCTGAGAAGAGGTGGATGGCTTCAACAGAGTTCGGCTTCACCCTAGCCAGATTAAACCGTTCGAGTATTCCCAGAATTTGCAGCACCGTTAGACCCCCTGAACTCGGAGAACCCATGCTGCAAATCTGATAAACTCGGTAAACTCCACAGACCGGCTTCCGTTCTTTTGCCTGATATCCTGCCAGTTCAGCGGTTGTTAAGTCTCCCGGTACAGTTGCATTTCTCACCCTAGCCACAATATCATCAGCAATCTCGCCCTTGTAAAAGGCGTCCGCACCCCGTTTGGCAATCTGACCCAATACTTCGGCATAGGGCTGATTGATCAGTTGGGTGCCGACGGGCTTGGGTTGACCATCAGGTTGGTAGAAGTAACTTCTCGCTGGCTCGAAGCGGGGTAGAAACGGTTCTTTGCTCAGCAGAGTGTGCAAGCGTGGCGAGAGGGGAAAGCCTTGTTCCGCGAGTCGGATAGCGGGTTTAAACAGTTGCGCCCAGGGTAACTTGCCATGTTTCTGGTGTGCCAGTTCTAGCATCCTAACGGTCCCTGGCACCCCTACTGATTTACCCCCAACGACGGCCTCGTAGAATTGTAGCGGTTTGCCGTCCGACCCTAAAAAGCGATCAGGTTTAGCCGCCGCAGGAGCTGTTTCTCGACCATCATAGGTATGAACTTGTTTTGTTTGACGGTCGTAGTAAACGAGGAACGCACCGCCCCCCAGTCCGGAGGACTGTGGCTCCACTAATCCCAGTACTAATTTGACTGCGATCGCGGCATCAATGGCATTACCCCCACGACGGAGTATGTCACGACCCACGGCTGAGGCTATCGGGTTAGCTGACACCGCCATATACGTCTGTGTACGGACGGCTTCGCGCTCGATGCGATCGCTCCCAGGCTCTGGTTGAGGACTATTTTGGGTCAGTCCCACCCTTGTTACCAGGACGACAGCACCGAGGCTGAGGGCTAGCAGGCCAGAACGTAAGGCAAGTTTAGATGCAATAGTCAACGCCTGTCTCCCGATCTAACATTGCCCATATTATCTATTTTTTGGAGAGGCGAGGGACATAAAGGATGAAGGATAAAGTTTGAAGGTTAAAGTTAAGTTCTCTCTCCCTTCCATTTTCATACTTTATACTTCATCCCTCACACGGTTGAGATTAGGTATTTGGAGCCACGGGAGCTGAGTCCACGGACTTCGAGGCTTGCTTAACGCGGGGAAGTATCAAATACCAAACAGGTTTACCCGCCTCGTTTCGCAGAACCACCGCATTGAGTTCTAATGTCAGTAACTCTCCCTTATTGGTATGACTAGTCACTTCGCCACGATAGCTACCTTTCTTGATGAGTTCCTGAATCAGGCGAGTGTATCCATCTTCCTCTAGGTGGAAGTTAGCGATTCGACCCCGAAGTTCCTCATCCGAGTATCCCAAAAGTGAGCGATGTGCTGGATTCTGTTCAACATAACGACCCTGTAAATCGAGAATGGCGATCGCTTCCTTCGATTGAGCCACAATCTCTCGATATAGACTCAGCCTTTCCTCAGCTTGCTTGCGTACTGTAATATCACGGACAAAGCTTTGAATCGCGAGTTGACCCCCATATTCAATCACTCGACTACTGACTTCAATGGGCATCTGTCTGCCATTCTTGCAGTTATGCACATGCTCGAACACGACATGACCCGTTTGCCACAACTGCCGCAAAACAGCTTCCCGATGCTTCGGTTCCATGGGTGGACTGTATTTTTCCGGTGGTAAAGCCAGAATCTGTTTGCGGGTATAGCCTAACCGACGGGCGGCATGTTCATTGACATCCCAGAGGATATTGGTAGAAGAGTCGGTGATGAAGATGGAATCATGCGCCCACTCAAATAGGTTGCGGTAATTTTTTTCCGATTCTCGCAGTAATTCTTCTGCCTGCTTGCGCTCTGTAATATCTCTAGCGGTATACACGACGGCCTCAATGCTGCCGTCCGTGCTATGGATCGGGCTAAGAATGTACTCGTAGTCTCTAACTCCATTAACCGTGGGCAGGCTAATTTCCTCAGCAATAGATTGTCCCGTAGCCAAGGTAATTTGCAATTTGGGGTCAAAACCCTTCATCGCTTCGGCGGGTAAACCAACCTGTTGCCAAGTTTGACCATAAAGCTCTGTCCGCTCCAGTTGGAAGGATTGCAAAAAGGCGCGGTTGGCGTAAGTATATCGTCCCAATCGGTCATACATGCAGATATGATCGACAGAAGCTGAGAGAACCTGCTCTAGCATCCTCGCTCTCTGCTCAACCTTCGCTGACAATTGCTCCAGAGTCTCTTCATATTCCTTTGGAATACTGCCCGGAGATTCTAAATCGGGGCTAACTCCCTCACGAGTCTGTGTCACATCGACTCCCATACCACGCTCCTGAGAGTGCGGAGTATGCGGTTGACCTGAAGAGACTTCATCCAATAATGTTTGACTAGACGATAAAGACGACTCAAACTCCTTCTGGCGACCTGAGTTACTGTATAGTGTCGTGCCTCGTCTTAGCTCAACTGGCTGCTGCTTCAAGCTGGCAACTTCTTGACCGATTACCCCTTGTTGTTGGTGAAGTCTTGCATTTGAAGTTGGCACAGTTTTGGGAGAGGGCACGTCAAACACTTGTTTAAGTGCATCAACAACTACGGCTGTTCTGGGTCTGCCAGTTGCCTGAGCTTGAGAGGTAATCGCCTCCATTAGGTCGTCTGGTAACCTGAAGGTCACTACCTTAGTAGCCATTTTTTTTCCCTTTCAATCAAGTCCATTAGAACAAGTTATCAAAATTTTAAATTAGTTGTATTAAAAATAATACTATTAACACTTATCTTTATATAAAGATTTTGTAAATTGAATGTCATTGTTTTTCAGTATATTGATTGAGCTATGAAATTACATCATCCTTTTTCCGGGTTAACTCCAGCTAACTTGCACCTTTAACTCAGTGATCCCCTAAAAAAGCGGCTTCTCATGAGTTTTTGTACAGCGTTCTGACGTAAGAAATATCACTAATCCATTGAGCGGGTCAATGTACAAGTGAGACTTGAGGTGAGTCCAGTGCAGAGCAATAGGACGTTAACCAAGCATTAATAATGCATGAGTCAGCGAAGAAAAGAAGAATTGTTTGGTTTGCGTCTGTGATTTCCCTGGAAACTAGATTATTTTTATGGCTGTTTCAAGTCAATTAGGGAAGGGTCAAGCCATCGAAGTTTTGTTGTTAGCTTCTTCAAATATATCACACCAAAATTTGGCCTTTTAGAATCTTTGTCATTGATTCTTGATGAAAGAGTTTTTACCGCAATTCCATCTCTTGTTTTAACCTATCACATAGATTGGCATCTCGCTGAATCCGAGTCACGAGAGTGCGTTCCATGCACTAATTCATGGCCTAAAACGATTCGCTATCTTTGATTTCTGAAGTGGAAAGGCTCAATCCGGATAACTGATTCAGCCATGGCGATTAGATGCGATCGCAGCTGCTCTGAGGAATCTGTCCAACCTTGTATTACGGCAGTCAAAAAATCGCACTTTTGTATTACAAAGCTAGGGAAACTTGACAAAGAAAGTATTACATTGCGAAGTTTATTTTATCCTGTAAGAATCTATCCCTGAGGACGCTCACGCTTTCGGAAAATCTTGCCGTAAATTCACGGACAATTGAGAGGAGCTTAGGTAAAGAGCCTGAAAAAACTGAGTAAAATTACGGTTATTTTCCCAACAATAAAATTATTAAAATATTGATGAAAATCATTTTTAATCGGATGGGGATAAACATTAGGTAAAAAGGCTGTAAAGCTTTGATGAATAGTCTTATACGGTTAATTTCCCTGAATATACTGAACGTATGAACTCTTAAAACCGCTGATTTATAGCCATGTGCCTTTGTCACCGATTCACTAGCATTGCAACTTTGATAATCGGTTTGCAGCTATTCAATCCTATGCTCATCGGTGTAAATTGGGACTTCAGTCTATCTAATAAAGCCGCCTCAAATTCAGCATGGATTGCTTCTTCTAGCAAAATTCATTCAACACTTGCTCACACGAAGCCGTCACAGGATTCTTTCAACCCACCCGATCATCAAGGACCCGATAGTACACGAGGCTCCGGAACTCGTTAAGAATGGGCTATGAGTGAATAGAAAATTCCTCAGTAGTGATTTTTGCCCTTTGCCTTTTACCGAACCTATTACCAATTCACCCTTATCTGTCCCCAATCGGTGGGGATTTCCACCATCGATTATTTTGCACTAAGGTATGAACTTGCCAGTCAGGATTAGCGGTTGAGTAGTCGAGTCGGTAATGTCCACCCCGGCTTTCTGTGCGAAAGATAGCGCTTTTAAGAATTAAATAAGCCACATCGAGTAGATTGTAAGTTTCTCCCCAATCCCGTAACTGTCGATCCGCATCCGGTAAATCTAACCTGACAGCCTGAAGGGGAGGTAAATTCAACAACTGTTGGCTCAACGGAAGCGCTGCAAATTCGGAACGCCAACGATCTAAGGTTGCGATCGCATTCTCCAAAACGTCCTGTTGGCGGCAAATTCCCGCACTTTGCCACACTAAAAGTTGTAGATTGAGGCGGATTTCGGCTATCTTGTCTTTTTGAGTTTCCCAGTCTGTCACAGCTAAAGGGAGGATGGGGGATGGGGGTTGAGATACGGCAAGTTCATCTATTGTCAGTTGTAATTCATTAGGCGTGATTCGCCGCAATTGGGCACCAAAAACGATACATTCCAACAGTGAATTGCTAGCAAGACGATTTGCCCCGTGGACACCCGTACTGGCGGTTTCTCCAATGGCATATAAACCGGGAATTGAAGTACGGTTGCTCAAATCCGTCGCGATTCCACCCATCCAGTAATGAGCAGCCGGTGCCACAGGAATGGGTTCATGAAACACATCAATTCCCCAATGTTGACAGACCTGGATAATGTTAGGAAATCGGTAGCGAATTTGCTCCGTGGGAATCGGTCGTAAGTCTAAATAGACATGACCCACTCCCCCTTTGTTCCCCTCTTCTTCCCCTTGATTTGGAAATTGCTTTAAGTGACTAAAAATGGCGCGACTGACAACATCTCTGGGCGCAAGTTCTCCATCAGGGTGGTAATCAAAGGTAAATCGCCGCCCTTGGATATCTACGAGGTGAGCACCTTCTCCTCGGACGGCTTCACTGATTAGAAAGTGGGGAGCACCGGCTTTGGTGAGGGCAGTCGGGTGAAATTGTACAAATTCTAAGTCTCGCAAGATGGCTCCAGCACGCCAAGCGATCGCCACCCCATCCCCTGTACTCACGGCTGGATTGGTCGTCTGAGCAAAAACCTGACCGCCACCGCCAGTTGCCAGCACCACCGCCCCCGCCCTGACCCAATTGAGCTGACCGTTGTAAATCAGACTAATTCCCTGACAATGCCCGGATTGGGGATTCAGCCATAAGGACAAAGCGAACGCTTGTTGTAAAACGGTAATATTGCTTCGAGTTAGCACTTGAGCGGTGAGCGTACTAACTACGGCTCGACCTGTGGTGTCAGCGGCATGAAGTACGCGGGGACGGGAATGAGCCGCTTCCAAGGTTAAAGCTAAGTGATTCTCCTTGCGATCGAAGGCAACGCCCAAATCGACCAACGACTGAATGCACTCTGGTGCCTGCTCTACCAAAAATTCCACGGCATCCAGGTCACAAAGACCCGCACCAGCCCGCATCGTATCCTCTATATGGAGTACTGACGAGTCGGTTGGGTCAATGGCGGCAGCAATACCCCCTTGTGCCCAGTCACTAGCACCTGTCGATAAAGTGTCTTTTGTAATTAAGCCAACATTCATGGTAGCTGGCAGGCAAAGCGCGGCATACAGTCCAGCCGCACCAGCACCAACAACTAGAACATCAAAGTGAGCAGGAATGTTCGGCTCAAGATCAGAATTGGAGGAAAGCGAATTCAAGTTCGGTCAGTTCCTGAAGAAATTTAATAAATTTTAATAAATTACCCACCCCTGAATGGAGTGGGTTGAACACAAAATGATAATGATTTGTGCTGTGTTTAGTAAACGCCAGGATTGTAGCGGTCTCCACCCTCTACGAAGACATCTGACGGATCAGTGACTGTAAACTCGTCAAAATAAGCTTGCAGTAGCTCTTTTTGGGTATCAGTCAGCCCTGGAATATCCAAAACATCCTCTATCTTTTCATAGGGAGCATTCTGAATGATTTTGCCAGCCAGAGTGGGGTACATCCCTGGATACTTCCGAAAAGCTCGCACATGAGTATTGTTCAAATCAATTTTTTTGCCAAACTCAGTGGAAAGCTTGTCATCAGCCAAATTTCGCAGTGAACCTTCAGCGAGCAATACAGGTGTTTGCCCGTTAAAATTACTTAACACAGCCTCATAACCTGAAGACAGTGGCGCAGCCACGACCTTTTGAGGTAGCCCGAAACACCCTAAGCAGGCTACTAGCAAGCTCATGAGTGCTACGATGCGAACTAATTTCTTCATCCACTTAACTCCTTCCTTACACAACACAGAATGAGAAAAGATTAACGCCTTTCCTCAATTAGTTTAATTTTTGTTTTCTATCATCTCATTTTATATCAGTAAAGCGTGTCTCTCAGTTGCTTTCCCGAAGCCAATTCCTCATCCCTGCCTGGGCAATTGCGATTTGGGCGCGACACATGGAGTCATCACCTTGCCCAAATCCTAAATAGATCTAAAGCCCGACCGGAAAATAGGTCTTTTGTGGCAAGATCTAAGATTGTTCATCTTAAGCCACAAGGATAAGGAAACTCTGCTATGGCTCTGCGACTCGGTGATACAGTACCCAACTTTACTCAAGCTTCTAGTGAAGGCGAGATTAACTTTTACGATTGGGCAGGCGACAGTTGGGTCGTACTGTTTTCCCATCCCGCCGATTTTACTCCTGTTTGCACCACTGAATTAGGTGCTGTTGCCAAGCTCAAGCCGGAATTTGATAAGCGCAATGTTAAGGTAATCGCTTTAAGTGTTGACGATGTTGAGTCCCACAAAGGCTGGATTGGAGACATCAACGAGACTCAGAATACCACAGTCAATTATCCGATCTTGGCAGACCCGGATAAAAAGGTCTCTGACCTCTACGACATGATCCATCCCAACTCCTTGAATAATTTAACAGTCCGTTCTGTTTTCATCATTGACGATCAGAAGAAACTGCGGCTGACATTCACCTACCCCGCGAGCACAGGTCGTAACTTTGACGAAATCCTACGAGTGATTGACTCTTTACAGCTAACAGATAATTACAGTGTGGCGACTCCAGCTAACTGGACAGATGGCGGCGACTGTGTGATTGTCCCGACCCTCAAAGACCCAGAAGTACTTAAGGAGAAATTCCCCAAAGGGTATGAGGTGGTTAAGCCTTACCTGCGGATGACCCCCCAACCCAACAAGTAAACCGTTTGGGGATTGTCGTGTGGAAGGGTGGGCATTGCCCACCCCTCTTTTTTTCGTAGAATTTCGGGCAACCACAGGGAGATTGCCCCTACCTCTTGTCTCCTAGACTCGGACTGGCAAGATGCCCATCCCACAACTAGTGTTCGGCGGGATAGACAGAAGTACTTACCCATTGAAAGGCTTGCTTGAGACTGGTGTACCCTCTCAGTGCAGATGTCAGTGTCAGTCATAATATTTTTTTGGTGCTTTCGGAACGACTCCCCATGCCTGAAATAAGACAAGCCTTAAACAGATGCTCCCTTCGTTTCGCTAGTGGACGGGGCTGGCAGCGAGGGTTAGTAGGATGTTTAGTGGTGGGTTGGGTGTACTCATTCTCTGGAAATCGCGCAACTGCCCAGATTACACCCGATGCTACTTTAGGTGTGGAACGTTCGGTGGTTAGAGCCAATGCCAATATCCGAGGACAAACAGCGGATTTGATTGAAGGCGGTGCCGCACGAGGTGCTAACCTCTTCCACAGTTTTCAGGAATTTAATGTTGGAGACGGACAGCAAGTTTATTTTGCTAATCCAGTTGGGATTGAGAATATTCTGACACGGGTAACGGGCAATACCCTCTCGAATATTCGGGGAACGTTAGGAGTTGATGGGGGAGCAAATTTGTTTTTGCTCAATCCCAACGGAATGATTTTTGGCCCGAATGCCAAACTGGATATTCCAGGTTCGTTTGTGGCAAGTACAGCAAAGAGTTTGGTATTTGAGAATGGTGTTGAATTGAGTGCAACCAATCCACAGGCACCACCTTTGCTGACTATCAGTATTACTCCCGGCGTGCAGTATGGGTCGAATCAACCAGGCTCAAAGATTACTAATGTTGGGAAGTTAGCAGTAGGCCACAATCTAACTCTAGCGGCTGATACTCTCGATTTACAAGGTCAACTTTCTGCTGGGGGAGATTTGACCTTAAAAGCAACAGATACGGTGCGAGTACAGGATAGTGTCGCAAATCCGTTCATTGCTTCTGCTGGAGGTCAGTTGCTCGTTCAGGGCGATCGCATCGTAGATATTTTCGCTCTGAATCATCCTACCAGTGTTTTCTCGTCGGGTGGGGATATAGTGTGGCGTTCTGCAAATACCATTGGGGGAGATGCGCGAGTCAGGGCAGGTAGGAATTTTCGGATTGAGCAGTTGGATGGAAGTTTTGGGAATTTGTCAAGCCCCAAAGATCCAGTGTTTGAGGTGGCGGGAGATTTTAGTCTGGCGAACTACACAGGAGCCTCACTGCAAATTTTGGCAGGGGGTAGTGTCAATATTAGCGGTAATGTAACGATTAACGGTTTTGGCGGAGCGTTTAACGACAGTTCTGTAACGCTATCAGATGGAACGACTGTGGCGCTGAACGGTACGACTAGACCGACTCTCGATATTCGTGCTGGAACAACGGGGTTCTCTAGCATTCCGACTCCTGGAACTCCAACGAGTGCAGATATTTCCATCGGCAGTATTACGATGAGAGCGCCCGATGGGGTTGTTTTTTTAACGAATCAGTACGCACCTAATACCTTGTTGACAGGTGGTGCGATCGCAGTAGGCACAATTCGTACAGATGACACATTTGGGGGTTTTGTCGGTAACAGTGGTTCTGTCATTATCGACTCGCGCAGGGGTCTTACTGTCAACAACCGTATTGATTCCTCCTCTGCTACTGGCAATGCTGGCGATATCAGGCTGATTACCAGTGATGTTATCTCGCTAGTCAATAGCGTAGTCACTAGCGACACGTCCGGACTGGGCAAAGGGGGTGACATTGATATCAAGGCGAGGCAATTACTCGTCTCAGATGGGGCAAGTATTATAGTTAGCACCTTTGGTGAAGGGGACGGGGGAAGTTTGACCGTCAATGCTACTGAATCCGTGCAAGTGATTGGCACTTCTGTCAATGGTCAGACTCGTAGCGGCTTATTGGCTCAAACTGTTGAAGACTCAACAGGAAACGCGGGAAATGTGACGATTAACACTCCTGTATTACTCATATTGGGTGGGGCACGAGTCTCGGCTAGTACCTTCAGTAGTGGAGATGGGGGAAATTTGACCATTAATGCTACTGAATCGGTGCAAGTGCTGGGTCGCACCGCCGATGATGAATCTCCTAGCGGTTTATTTGCTCTAGCTAGCGGGGACTCGACAGGAAAGGCGGGAAACTTGACAATTAATACTCCTCAATTACTCGTATCAGGTGGGGGATGGGTCTCGGTTAGTACCTTCAGTAGTGGAAATGGGGGGAATTTGACCGTCAATGCTACTGGATCGGTGCAAGTGGTTGGGCGCTCCGCCAATGATGAATCTCCTAGCGCTTTATTTGCTCTAGCTAGCGAGGACTCGACAGGAAAGGCGGGAAACTTGACAATTAATACTCCTCAATTACTCGTTACAGATGGAGCAGAGGTTTCAACTAATACCTTTGGCTCGGGCGATGGGGGAAATTTGCTAGTCAATGCCACTGAATCCGTGCAACTAGTAGGCACCTCTGCCGATGGTCAGTCCGTCAGCCGATTATCTGTTGATACTCAAGGAACGGGCAAGGGAGGAAATTTGACGATTACCACTCCTGTATTACTAGTCTCTGATGGAGCACAGGTTTCAGCTGGCACCTTGAGTAGGGGAGATGGGGGGAATCTGACCGTAAATGCCTCTTCTTTGGTGCAACTGATTGGTCGCTCTGCCGACAGTCAGTTTGCTAGTGCCATATATGCTCAAGCTGAGAGGGACTCTACAGGAAAGGCGGGAGACTTGACAATTACTACTCCTGTATTACTCCTTTCTGAGGGGGCAGAAGTTTCAGCGACCACCTTCGGCGCGGGGGATGGGGGGAATCTGCTCATAAATGCCTCTTCCTTAGTGCAACTCATTGGTCGCTCCGTCGAGGGTCAAGCTTCCAGCCGTATAGTTGCTCGATCTCAGAGGAACTCTACAGGAAAGGCAGGGAACTTGACGATTACCACTCCTGTATTACTTGTTTCAGAGGGGGCACAGATTTCAGCAACCACCTTTGGCTCAGGCGATGGGGGGGATTTGACCATCAACGCCTCTTCTAGAGTGCAAGTAAGTGGTCGCTCCGCCGATGGTGAAGTTCCTAGCGGTTTATTTGCTCAAGCTGAAAGGGACTCTACAGGAAAGGGGGGAAACTTGACAATTAACACAGGACGTTTGGTTGTGGAAAACGGGGGACAAGTGAGTGCCAGTGGAACTGGAGCGGGAATTGCTGGCAACCTAGATATAACAGCGGATTCCATCTTTCTGAGTAATCAAGGAGGCCTGAGAGCAACAACGGCTGCTGTTGAGGGAGGTAACATCCGATTAAAGGTAGCCGATTCACTCATTCTGCGTAACAACAGTGAGATTGTTGCTTCAGCAACTGGGACGGCTAATGGCGGCAATATCAATGTAGAGGCAGGTAGCTATATTGTTGGCATTCTAAAAGAAAATAGCGATATTGTTGCCGATGCCGACAGAGGACAAGGAGGAAGGATTACAGCTAAAGCGCCAGGAATCTTTGGTTTCCGGAAATTTATAGACCGCCGCACTCCCGAAAGCGACTTTTCGGCCAATTCTGCTGTTGGTCTCGATGGTTCAGTGGAACTCAACACGCAAGATAAGCTTGAAGACCAATTGCCGACCAATTTTGTTGATGGCACTCAATTAATTGACCGCCGCTGTACTCCCCCAAAAACAGGGCAAGAGCGCAGCAGCTTTACCATTACAGGTCGTGGGGGATTGCCACCTAGCCCTAACGACACTCTACAAGGTGAGTCAATAATTACGAATTGGGTTACCCTTGATTCTAATGTTGAAAATAAAACTCCTCCAGCGACTTCAACGCCCCAGAATTCCGCTCCAAAACAACTTGTAGAAGCTCAAGGATGGTACTTCAATCCAAAAGGAGAAGTTGTCCTCACCGCTTCTGCGCCGACAATAACTTCTCCGGGGAAGTGGCTTCCCGAAGCTAGCTGCAATGCTCCTTCTGCTAGGGGTCAATAATCAGCGTCAGCAATTAGAGCTTAATTTACCTAAAAAATTAGGTGTCATATAGGTATTTTGTAGGGGAATACTTATCAAAAAATGCGAACCTTACATTCGGTTAAACTCTTGTTTGTAGTTGCGCTAAAGCGTTTTAGCTTAACTACGAACCTATCATAATTAGTGAAATATAGCCCTTCTCGATTGGATGCAGTACATCCGTAGGAGCGCACGACCGTGCGCCCCTATAATCCTGTGTATCACACTCAATTGAGAAACGCTATAGGCCACTCGCCTATTTATGGTAATTTTTTTACAAGGGGTAGAAATACACAATGGATATCAAAGCAGGGTTCGTCGGAACAATTGGCAACACACCCCTGATTCGGTTAGAAAGTTTCAGTGAACAAACCGGTTGCGAAATCTTGGGGAAAGCGGAGTTCCTCAATCCTGGTGGTTCCGTCAAAGACCGAGCAGCGCTGTACATTATCAAAGAGGCTGAAGAAAAAGGCTTACTCAAGCCTGGGGGAACGGTGGTTGAAGGTACAGCCGGGAATACTGGCATTGGTCTGGCTCATATTTGTAATGCCAGAGGCTATAAGTGCTTGATTATTATTCCAGATACTCAATCCCAAGAGAAAATGGATGCCCTTAGAACATTGGGTGCTGAAGTTCGCCCTGTTCCGGCTGTACCCTATTCAGACCCCAATAATTACGTTAGGCTTTCTGGAACTGTGGCATCCGAGATGGAAAATGCCATCTGGGCCAATCAATTTGATAATTTAGCCAATCGGCAAGCACACTACGAAACCACAGGGCCAGAAATTTGGCAGCAAACCGATGGCAAAATTGATGCCTGGGTGACGGCTACCGGGACTGGTGGGACTTATGCAGGTGTTGCCATGTACTTGAAAGATCAAAACCCCAACGTTAAAACGGTTGTTGCCGACCCGATGGGTAGTGGGTTGTACAGCTATGTTAAAACGGGCGAACCGAAGACGGAAGGGAATTCGATTACGGAGGGGATTGGTAGCAGTCGTATCACGTCAAATATGCAAGGTGCACCGGCTGATGATGCGATTCGAGTCGATGACCATGAGTGTGTTCGAGTTGTGTATCAATTGCTCGAAAAAGACGGACTTTTTTTGGGGGGTTCTTCAGGTATCAATGTGGGAGCTGCCGTAGCCCTTGCTAAACAAATGGGACCTGGTCATACGATTGTTACGATCCTTTGTGATGGTGGGGCGCGTTACCAGTCTCGGCTATTTAATCGCGAATGGTTGGCGTCGAAAGGATTGTTACCGGATTAAAACGAGTAGCTCTCCCGTACTGGGTGGGGAAAATCTTGATCTTGCGGATTGTTTTCCCTACTCTGGAACTCACATTCCCCCTTGATCCAGCTTTTAAAGATATCAAGTTGCCTGATCAATCCAAGATCGGGAGAGCTGATTTGTATATTAAAACGTTATTATTGGGTAGTAAAGTACATCAAAATTTACAATTATTTTTATGCTCTAAGTCAGTCTAAAAATAATTGCAAACTAAGTTGAGTTACTGAGTGGGTAATCATAGTTCAGAATCTTCAAGACAGGTACTGATCTGCCAAGGTCGTACCTGCCGTAAGCAAGGTGCTGCCAAAGTACTAGCCGCTTTTCAACACTCGCCAGTGACGGGTATCACAGTAATAGGTAGTGGTTGTCTGGGACAATGCGGCAACGGGCCAATGGTACTGATAACGCCTGATCAACTTTGGTACAGTTCCGTCCACCCCAAAGAAGTACCCGTGGTGGTTGAGCGGCACCTCCAAGGAGGCCATCCTGTTGTGTCTATGCTCTACCCTAAGTATCATTCGCCTGGGAAACAGTCTTGAGGATACTAGAAGGGAAGTTATCCTATCGACACAACTTTATCGGGTGCAAAAGCAAGAAAAAACGAGGTCAGGGTTAGACTCTGCTAAACCCCTGAGGTAGTCGGCTGAGTATAAATTCTTGTGATGTCCACTAAGCTATCACTCATCATCGTTACGCTTTATGCAATATTTGGACAAGAGTGACACCCGTCTGAAGTTAGCGTTACAGGCCACGAAGAGTGGGATGTGGGAGTGGAATCTCCTGACGGGTCAAGTTACTTGGTCTGAGAATTTTGAAGCCCTATGGGGTTTAGCCCCAGGTACGTTAAAGGGGACTTATAAAAGCTTACTTAAGCAGATTTGTGTACAAGATCGTCGGTTTGTTAGGAGAGTACTCACCCGCGCCATCCGAAAAAAAACGAATTACAGGATTGAATTTTCCATCAACTGCCCGGACGGCAGTAGGCGTTGGTTAAGAAGCGAAGGAGAAGTATATAGTGACGGGCATCCTATTAAGGTTTCTGGACTGTGTCAGGACATTACCTCAGACAAGCAGGCAGAGGGAGTAGAGCGTCAGCCGCAAGCTGATCAACCGGAAAACCAGGAAATCGAAACTTCGCTGAATACTTGTGAACAACGACTCAACCACATTCTTAATTCCTTGGAAGATGTGGCCTGGTCAGCGACCCTGGATCGCTTTGAGTTGATTTATCTTAATCCCGCCGCTGAGTCTATCTATGGGCGTCCCAGTCACGAGTTTTTTCAGAACATCAGCCTTTGGTTAGAAATTATTCATCCAGAAGACCGTCCTCACGTCTGGACTCAACGACAGAAAGTTCTGGAACTCGGCGGTGGAGATATGGAATATCGCATTGTCCGCCCTAGTGGCGAAATCCGCTGGTTGCGCGATCGCCTGCAAGTGATTTATGATCGCGCAGGCCAACCCACTCGCTTGGATGGTGTCGCTACAGATATCACCCGTCAAGAACGAGTGATTGCCGCCCTACAACAGACCAATGAGGCTCTGGAAGTCCGACTCAAAGAACGAACGGCGGCTCTAGAACCGATTCTAGAACAGCTCCACTCTCTCAGCGCCAATTCACCCCATCTCTCGTCAGGCAGTATGCCCCACAATCCGGAAAATGGAGAGATGGAGTACGTCACTGTTGCCCGTAACCTCGCGCTGACCAAGCAAGCCGAAGCCGTGATAGAACGAAGTAAAGCCAAATGGCGATCGCTGATTCAATACTCTTGTGACCTGATTACTGTTGTCTCTGCCAGTGGTACCATCCTGTACAACAGCCCTGCCCTGGAACGTATCCTGGGTTACTCCCCCGAAGAATTAGTGGGGCAGCATGGCTTGAGGTACATTGCCCCCGAAGATGTCGCCGCCTTAAAGGTGGCCTGGAAGCAATTGCGGATTGCGGCTCATGGCTCCACATTATCACCGACCACCTTCCGTGCTTTGCGTAAAGACGGCTCTTGGTGCAGGTTAGAAGTCACGGCGACCAATCTTTTAGCGGATGAGGCGGTAGAAGGCATTGCCGTCAGCGCTCGTGATGTAACAGAACGCTTCCGACTTCAGGAGTTACGACAGCCCAGTGAAGCGCATTTCCGAGCTATCTTTGAAAATGCAGCCCTAGGAATTGCGCTGAGTGACCCCTCTGGAGAGATTATTGCCAGCAATCAAGCCTTACACCAAATGTTCGGTTACAGCGAACAGGAACTGCGGCAGGTCACGATTACTCATCCCGATGATACAGCCGCTGATTTTACCCTCTACCAGGAACTCCTTGCCGGTTCTATCCCCTCCTACCAGATGGAGAAGCGCTACTTCCACAAACAAGGTTACTTGGTTTGGGGACGCCTGAGTGTTTCTCTGGTTCGCGATCCATCCGGGAGTTTATTGTTTGTGGTGAGTATGGTCGAAGACATCACCGCCGCCAAACGCACAGAAGCGGCACTCCTACACATTAGCAAAGCCGTTGAAAATGCCAGTGATGCGATCGCCATTGCTGACACGCTCTTGGTTCGGTTTAACTACCTCAATCCTGCCTTTTATCAAATGTTCGGCTATACACTGGAGCAGCTCAATGAGGCTGGGGGATTTACCATGCTGTTTCCAGATGCCAAGATTATGCCCGACGTGTTGGCAAGCGCAGTGAGTGGCCAATCCTGGCAGGGCGAAGTCGAAATGGTGTCTCGTAACCATTCCAGAAGGCAAATTGCCTTGCGAATCGATGCCATTAAAGATGTCACCGGTGAGGTAGTCGGCACGATCGCCATTCATACGGATATTACAGAACGCAAGCAGGCAGAAGCGGCACTCCGGCGTTCTTACGAACGTGCTGAATTACTTAAACAAATCACCAGCGAGATTCGCTCCTCCCTTGATCCGCAGCACATCTTCCAAACCACCGTGACGCAACTGGGAGAAGCCTTGTTGGTGAATCGCTGCATGATTTTTCTCTATCAATCTGCACCACAATCCACGTTATCTTTAGTAGCGGAGTATTTAGAAACCGGGTATTCCTCAATCGGGGCGTTTGAAGTTCCGGTGGAGGGTAATGCTCACATCCAGCAAGTGTTAGCCACCGATCGGGCGATCGCCTCGACCAATGTGTACGCTGAACCCCTATTCGCAGACACCCTGCCTCTGTGCCGTGCGATGGATATCCAATCAATGTTGGCAATTCGCACGTCTTATCAAGGTCAACCCAATGGTGTCCTCGGTTTACATCAATGTGATGCCTACCGCTATTGGACGAGTAGTGACATTGAACTGTTAGAAGCCGTCGCCGCTCAAGTCGGCATTGCTCTCGCTCACGCCCGCCTGTTGGAGAAGGAACAATGCACAGCCGCCCAACTTGCTCAACAAAACTTAGATCTGCAAATTTCCAACTCGCGAGCCAATACTAAAGCCGCAGAATTAGAACAAGCGCTACAAAATTTGCAGGAAACTCAAGCTCAGTTGGTACAGACTGAAAAAATGTCCAGCTTAGGGCAATTGTTGGCAGGTGTAGCTCACGAAATTAACAATCCTGTCAGCTTCATTACCGTCAATATCAACTATGCATGTGACTATATTCAAGATTTGCTGAGAATCGTGCATCTTTACCAAGATTACTATCCTCAACCCTTTGAAGAAATTAAATATGAACTTCAAGAAATTGACCTAGATTTTATTATCAAAGACCTACCCAAATTACTGAATTCAATGAAAGTGGGTGCTGAGCGCATTAACCAAATCGTCCTATCGCTGCGAAACTTCTCCAGGCAGGATGAAGATGAAATGAGTTCGGTCGATATTCATGAAGGGATTGATCACACTCTCATGATTTTGCGGCATCGCTTAAAAGCCAAGGGAGGAAGTCCAGAAATTGAGGTCAGTAAAAACTATGGAAAGCTGCCACAGGTGGTGTGTTATGCAGGGCAGTTGAACCAAGTATTTATGAATTTGATTAGCAACGCGATAGACGCGATCGTGTCCCGTTTTGCTCACGATCACGATGCGCTGGTGATTCACACAGGTGGTGAGGGGGAGATCGAAAGAATTTCCCCACCTAACTATGAAACAACACCGAAAATCAAGATTTGCACCGAGACAAGAGATAACCATTGGGTGATCATTCGCATCAAGGATAATGGCCCAGGCATGACGGAAGAGGTTAAACAAAAGCTGTTTAACCCCTTTTTTACCACGAAACCAGCGGGCAAAGGTACGGGTTTAGGGTTGTCGATTAGCTACCAAATTGTCGTTGAAAAACACGGTGGACACTTACAGTGCATTTCGGTACCGGGGCAGGGCACTGAGTTTATGATTGAGCTTCCCATCCACCATTCCTAATTGGGGATTTTAAATTATGTTGGTGTGGCGTTCGTGAGCATCCCAGCTATCCCTCAAGCTGGATAATCATGGGTTAAGAACGGAACATCCACGATTTCACCCTCTACATCTGCAATTTGCACGTTTAATCCCTTGCCACCGGCTTTAGTGCGGATATAAGCTAAACCAAACAACCCTTGATCCGTTTCTGTCAAACTGGTTAGCTTACCGACTTTTTCTTCTCCTACCATGACAACTGTTCCCGGTTCAACCGGGGCTTTCAGGCGGACGCCCCAGAGTTGTTGCTTGACGCCTTTATAAGTATTTAATCGGGCAATTGTTTCCTGACCAATGTAGCAACCTTTATCAAAAGAAATGGTCTGCCATAAACCCACTTCGAGCGGATTATAATCTTCGGTGAGTTCGCGATCGGGCACGGGACGCCCTTGCTGAATTCGCAGTTGTTCCCAGATGCGATCGCCCATCGGCATCCCTCCCGCTTCTGTCAGCACCTGCCAGAGTCTCGCGGCATGACTTGCAGAAACGATCAGCGTATATCCAGGTAATGCCAAGCCATTGCCCACTGCCACACGTACTTTAAGTCCATTAAGCATGAGTTCTTGGTGACTCGCATAGGCATCCTCGATCAGGACTTCATCACTTAATTGTTGCAACAAGGCTTCACTCCCTGGCCCAAGTAAGCTGAAGGTGGCACTCTCGTGGGACACATCCTTTAATTCCACCTGATCCATCGGAAAAATATACCGATCCAACCACTCGATTAGTTGCTGACGCCGATTGGGAGAGACGAGGAGGAACACGGAATCCTCTGTAACATAAGCCGTTGCCAAGTCAATCGTGCGGGCGGTAGAGGTGACAAAAACCGTATCACAGCCCTGTCCTGGTTTGAGTTTTTGGAAGTCATTCGTACTTTGGTTGTGTAAGTAGCGCAGTCTGTCATCACCGGAGATTTTCAGCAATCCCCAATGAGATAAGTCCACCAAGGCAACACCTTGGCGTGCGGCTTGAATCGCGGTTGTATCGTTACCGAAACTCACGGGAATCGTGACATCAGCAACTGACTCAAACGTCGCCCCAGCCTTTTGCTGAACATCATATAATTCTTGAATCATGTTCTTCCTGCTTTTCGCCTCCATTAGCCATCTTCTTATGGAAGCGCATCGCTAAGCCAAAAGCTATGCCAGGGGTAAGCTGGCAAAAAGTTGTGCCACCAAACGTTGTGCCTTTGTGTCTAGATATTGCCAATCCACCTCACCGGCTTCATCAATTAGGTTGGTATCAATCTCCACTTCCTGGCTTTCGAGTTCAGTGTGTGTTGCTGTGTAGTCGAGAAAACAGACTTGATAACAAAGCTCCCAAATATTGACACACACTTCCTTGCCATTGCCTTCTAGACACATCTCATAGCCTGGGATTGGAGCCTGAACATCCCTGTAAGTTGCTTTCCAAGTTGTACTTTCTAGCTGTTTGCGAATCTGATCGATGATGCGGATTAAAGCCGGTTGCATAACCAGTTCAGCCTGGTGCCACGCGACCATATTTTTAAATTTGGGTTTCATAAATCAATTGGACTGTGCACAGAAGAAGACATAACACAGTTTAAAGTAACTTACAGACCGATTCTGGGCTGTTTTTGATTACCTGTATGCCCTCATTCTTGATAATGATAATTAATCTAAGGGGGAGGGATTTCGGACTCTGAAAAAAGAGTTCCGTTTTTGGTGGAATTTTCTTGGCAAATCATAGTCGTTATGAGTACACTGTAGAAAGTAAATTCATAACGACTACAAGTTAATATCACACAGGAGCAAAATAAATGCTGAAGAACCGCGAAGGGGAAAGAGTGCCTAATGTCACATTCAGAACCCGCAATGATAGCCAATGGGTTGATGTCACAAGCGATGAGCTGTTTAAGGGTAAGACTGTAGTTGTCTTTTCTCTACCTGGAGCGTTTACGCCTACTTGTTCATCCACCCATGTACCAGGCTACAACGAGTTGGCGAAGACATTTAAAGAAAACGGTGTTGATGACATTATCTGTGTGTCAGTCAACGACGCCTTTGTGATGAATGAGTGGAAGAAAACGCAAGAGGCAGACAACATCACCTTCATTCCCGATGGTAACGGTGAATTCAGCGAACAAATGGGAATGCTCGTTGACAAAGAAAATCTGGGTTTTGGGAAGCGGTCATGGCGCTATTCTATGTTAGTGACCGATGGCGTGATCAAAAAGATGTTTATTGAGCCGGAAGTTGAGGGCGATCCGTTTGAGGTGTCTGACGCCGAAACAATGCTCAACTACATCAACCCAGATGCCGCTAAGCCCAAGTGTGTTTCACTATTTACTAAAGTGGGCTGTCCGTTCTGCGCCCGTGCGAAGCAGGCTCTCAAGGATCGGGGAATTGATTATGAAGAAATCGTTGTGGGCAAAGATGCCACCATGCGCTCTTTACGTGCCGCTACTGGTGCAACAACGGTTCCACAAGTATTTATTGACGGAAAACTCATTGGCGGTTCTGAAGCCCTTGAGCAATACTTAAGCGCTTAAGTCGGTTGAGGTGAAAGATGAGATCTCCGACTTTTATAAGAAGTCGGGGATCTGATACCAAGTGGCTTTTTTATGTCACATTCCACACCCCCTAGCCCTCCTGATCAAAGGGGGAGCGATTAGAGAATAGGTGTCAAGATTAAACCCAATGGGTATGAACCGTTAGCACTCCAGAAGTCTCCTCTACCGCCAAACCTGTTGGCTGTAGTTATGCCAAGTCAGCAAGGTTTGTCCATCTGGGGTGAAGGCGAAGTTAGAACTAGCCTCAATGGTGCGGATTTTTTTCGGCAATCGCCAATTCCATAACTGAAGCCCCTTCGCATCATGCATGGCTAGTGTGCGTCCATACCCTGCCTTTCACCTATTTCTGATAAAGTTCTAGCGGTAAGTTATCGGGGTCTTTAAAGAAGGTATATTTCTTCCCTGTAATCTCATCAACCCTAATCTCTTCCACTTCTATACCCTTGGCTTGCAGTTGCTCTACTGATGCATGGATATCGTTAACTTCAAAAGCCAAGTGCCGCAATCCGCAGGCTTCAGGGGTACTGCTTCTTTGAGGGGGGTTGGGGAAGGAAAACAATTCGATGCGATCGCCTTTGGCGCTGCGCTCCGCGCAATCGCTTTCACCGACTTGGAGATCGAGTTTGTAAGACTGTCGTTCTTTTCTATAGGTTTCTTCGATAATCGGAAATCCTAAAATATCAACATAGAAGTGTTTGGATTTTTCGTAGTCTGAGCAAATTATGGCTACATGATGGATTCGCATCGTTGTTTTTCATCAGCTACAGTGCAATTTAATGGTAGTGATAGCCAATCCGTTTCGATAACCCCCTTATTCCTCAAAGCAGGGGCGATCGCACTTGCTGATGGATGGATGCGATCGCCTTGGGAGGGAATTAATTTTCAGCAGAAAGCAGCTCCTCAATGGCTTGAGCCAGATGAGCGAAACCATCTTCTAAGTTAATGTCTCGTACCAAGCCAGAGTCCGCTAATTCTATCGCTCGATCATCAGTTCCTCTGCCATCCAAGGCATCTGCTATTTTATCTGCCGTTCTACCACTACCGGCAATGACGATTACCAATCGCCCTGCAATGACACTTTGAAAAGCATCTTTGAATGTAACTTCCCCACCGTTAAGCAGCACGGTAACAGAGGGTGAACCATTCGCGAGTACTGTAGCAACGTGAACAATCCAAGGTGATTCATCTCCCCACTCGTTCCCAGGAATCAAGACAAAATGGGTATGGTGAGGCTCTAAGGGTGTGGAATCTTCAAAAGAGGTAAGCTGATTGGGAAGCGCGACTTTTCCCTCTGGAGCAACACCAATGAGGGGAAACGTCCCTGCGATTTGGCTACGTGCCATACCCATCAATTGCATAACACCCGCATCCGTACCCCCATCCACCACATAAGCGCCTAACTTTTCAGCAATAGGGGCTAACACTTTGATAAACAACTGTTGGATGCGTAAGAATTCAGCTTCACTAATCTGACTTGCACCTCCCACAACGACTAAAATGGGACGCGACGGCTGAAGCCCCATTTGATTGAGTGCAACGGATAACTCTGTGGGCACAGAGGGTCGAATGGCAGGGGCTTCACGTCCATTCGAGAAGGTAAGTCTGAAGGGTTTTTCCATCGCAGTAGTTTTATGATGCGAATTGAGGTGGGTGAAAACATTGTTGCAGAGATGCTAGGCTCTGCGGAGTCCATTGATGATAAAAAGCGTGTTTTGTCATCCTCCTTTTTACAGGGAGGAGAGAATTTCTCCGGGAAGAATCAGAGTAATTGTCATTACTTTCTATGAACATCAATTCATTAATGGTAGGGGGAACCTCCTCACTAAAGCTCCGGTCGTGGTTGCCCCGTCAGGGTTTGGGGGCTTTTTCCGGAGACACTGCCCCTACGAAAAATTGTCGTTTCGGCGATTACTGAATCGGTGTTCTAGGTTGTGAAGGGCAGATGAGAGTGCGATCGCGCCTTTTCCAAGAATTAGCACAACAGTATTGTGTCGTAAACTAAAAAAACAACATCTGACGCGAAAAAAAGATGATACGGAGTAGTCATATCATGTCCGTCTAATTACCCATAATAAAAACTCTCCGCGTCCCCATGTCTCCGTGTCCCCGCGTCAATCCTAACGATGGGTGTTTAACCGGACATGATATCAGTGCGCCACGGAACGAGTGCAAAATCTCAGGTGTGAGTATTGGGAGAAGGTGAAAAACATCAATCCAGAAAACCTAGTTTTTGTGGATGAGATGGGTGTTTTATTGGGGTTAAGACGAACACATGGACGCTCGTCAGTCGGCTTAGGAGAATTTTAGAGCAGTGGTGCGTTGAACGCCCAACGCAACCACTATCGTCTCCGTTTTACTCTGACAAATTACGGCAAGTCGGGTTAACGGTTCTTACACTGCATAATTGCTCGCTCACACTCAACTTTTGATGCCTACTTACAAGTGTTGACTGCGGCGAATTTCTGTGATTTGGTCAGCGACATCGAGAATCGCTTTGGGCATTTGTGGCCCCGTTAAAATAATATCAACGTGACTGGGGCGTTTTTTGAGAAACGCTAGCACCTCATCTTGGGGAATTAAGCCAAAGTTGATGGCTAAGCTAAGTTCATCAAGCACAACTAACGAGTATTTTCCTGCCAATACTACGCTCTGAGTGTACTGCCATAACTCCATCAAAGCGCGATGCTCTGACTCGTCTAACTCCGGTGTGTCAATGTAGCGGGGAAGATCGCAACGAATCCAATCGAGATGCTGCCCTAAACGCACAGGGTGCTCATACCCTTGCCCAATTCCGCCTTTGAGGAACTGAACCACCAGAACAGGAGTACCTTGACCCGCAATTCTTAGGGCTTGGGCGATAACATTGGTAAAAAAGCTGCGGTGGGAGGTGGTAAACACTTGTACCAGTCCCTCAATGTGGTAGGGAAGGGGACAAGGTGAATCAATTTTGGTCGCTTCTAACTGGGAAACCATAGTCAACACTTAAGGGGCAACGAACCTCTAAAGTTCATCAGAGCGTAGTTAAAGAGCCGATGCCGTGAGCAAGATGTAGTGTATTTTTAGGGTAGACTACCTAGTCAAACACCAAATCTGTGAGTCCGTCAAGATTCCAATTGTAGCGCTTTCATGGGTCTGGGATTGATGGGACAATGGTTTTCGTGAGCTTGAATACACGCCCCCCTGGAGACGTTGTGCAAAATGAATTATCTCTAAAATTTCTAATCGTAGTGAAGTAGGAGCATTTTATTGTGAGACTGGTGATTCTGGGAGGCCCAGGAGCAGGAAAGGGAACACAGGCTCGAAAGTTGTGCCGCCAACTGGCTATCTCTGAGATTTCCACCAGTGATATTTTGCGACAGGCGATCGCATCCCAAAGTGAATTGGGGCGTCAGGCACAAGTGTATGTGGACAAAGGAGAACTCGTCCCTGATCCCATCCTGATTGAATTTATGCGAAATCGTCTGTTACAAGACGACGCTAAGGGTAAAGGCTGGTTGTTAGAAGGCTATCCCCGCACGGCTTTTCAGGCAGAGGAGTTGGATTTTTTACTGGATGATTTAGAGCAGCAGTTAGACTGGGCGATTTACATAGAGGTGCCCCAATCCGTGATGATGGATCGCTGCCTTGGGCGAACCCACAGCTTCCAAGGCAATCCCAAAGGCAATAACTTCGTCAAAGATTCGCGCCCAGACGATCAGCCTGAAATCATACAGCGTCGCCTCAATTTATTCTATGAACGAACTATTCCCATCCTAGAATACTATGGGTATCGCAAGCGGCTGTTGACCATCAACGGAGACCAATTGCCAGAGCAGGTAGAGCAGGATATTTTGCAAAAACTCCAAATTTAAAGGCTAGGAAAGGGGGCTGATTAATTTAAGGATGAATGTTAGCCGCTAACAACTTACAGGTTAAAAATTTGTAGATTAAAAGACTGCTTTGAATCCCTCAACCTTTAACCTTCAACCTTCAACTTTCAACCTTTCCAAACCTCAACACCAACCGGAGAAGAAACATGCCTTGGCAGCGTCCTGACAATCGGCAACCCGACGAGTTACGTCCCATTAGCTTTGAGCGAGACTTTACTCGCTTTGCCCTCAGTTCCGTCTTAACCAAGTGCGGAAACACTCAGGTACTGTGTAACGTAACCCTACAGGAGGGAGTCCCCAAGTTTTTGGAAGGTACGGGAGGCGGCTGGCTAACGGCTGAGTATAGAATGCTCCCAGGAGCCACCCCCAAGCGTCAAGAACGGGAACTTTTCAAACTATCGGGGCGAACTCAGGAAATTCAGCGATTGATTGGACGCAGTTTACGGGCATGTCTGGATATGAAAGTATTAGGAGAACGTACCCTAATTGTTGATGCAGATGTTCTCCAGGCTGATGCAGGTACCCGTACAACCTCGATCACTGGTGGATATGTTGCCCTAGCCGACGCCTTGGATAAGTTACTCAAAAAAGGAGTATTGGAGCGATCGCCTCTGAGTAATCAAGTGGCAGCCGTTTCTGTAGGACTCTTGGAGGGAGAACCATTTTTGGACCTCAACTACCTTGAAGATGTCGCGGCTGAAGTAGACTTCAATGTCGTGATGAACGACAAGCTGGGTATTATTGAGGCACAAGGGACAGCCGAATCCGGTACCTTTAGTCGCCATCAACTCAATCAACTTCTAGACTTTGCAGAAAAGGGCATTAAAGAACTGCTCATAGCTCAGAATCAATCCTTACTCTAGTACACCCAGGCGGAAATAATCCACCTGCTGAAAAAAGTTACTTTACAAGCTTTCTTGCCTCCTGCCTCCTGCCTCCTGCCTTCTTACTCTAGTTACTTAGTTACTGCCCTCAAGGATTCAAAGTGGGGCTTCTACCTTGATAAATTTATGATGAATAGTCTTCCCCAGACAGTAAAAACGGCTTTTAATACAGCTTACTTAAAAGTCATTGCTGTCATTCTTGTAATTGCCCTCATTGGCTTTCCTACTGTTCATCATTATGGAATTTCTGCCGATGAGGGAACAGAAATAGCAATGGTGAGGAGGAACTTAGAACTCATCACGAAAGGTACGCCAATTCCTGGTGATTTAAAGTATTTTGGCCCCGTCTTTAATGTCACCTCAGAGATAGCTTTTCAAATTCAACAGTTTTTGGTTAAAGGATTTTCCTATAATCCCCTTGACTATGGAAAAGAGCTTGATAGTGAGCAGTCAAGGCTCAAAGCTTTAGCTGATCGAGCCAGATTCAAGCATTATATGACGTTTTTAGTATCCCTAATTACCTATGGTGCAGTAGCCGGATTAGTGGGAATTTTATGTGGTGCAGAGTATGCTTGGTTTGGCGCATTAACATTAGTGTTTTTTCCCCTATTTTGGGGTCATAGCTTCTTTAATCCTAAAGACCCTCCTTTTGCCGCCTTGTTTACGCTGACTACTCTTGCGGGAACTTACTTAATTAATGTTTATCTAACGAGTCCGAACCCACTCAGAGTAGGGAAAAATAGAGTCACTTTATACACGGTTTTATATGGCACCTTAATCGGTCTGCTCTCTGGGATACGAATTGGGGGATTTCTAGTTTTATTCTTTATTTTAGCCACCTATTTAATCCTCCAAATTAGCAAAGGATTCAATCGGAGAGCAATTCTAAATTTTGGTGGTTTTTACTTACTGTTATGTATAACTTGGTTTGTTGTTAATACAATCTGCTATCCTGCCTTTTGGTCGAATCCCATTGGTGGCTTTTTAGAAACAATTGGCTATTTATCTCAACATCGGCTACAAATCCAAGTCTTATTTGATGGTAAATTTATTCCCATTCAGCATCTTCCATGGAATTACTTGCCGACCTGGCTCTTTATGTCCATCCCCTTAATTTTTCAAGTGGGATTTTGGGTCGGAGTCAGTTTAATTATCACTCGATACACCCAGTTATCAAATCTTCAAAAAGCTTGCTTCTTATTAATCTTATTCCAAATTTTATTCATGCCGTTAGTTGCCATTGTTAAGCACTCCCCCATGTATGATGGAATGCGGCATTTTTTATTTACATTGCCCGGAATTGCCGTGATTTCTGCAACGGCTTTTATTTGGATTTATCAAAAGCTATCTCAGCCGAGTTTTAAGATTATGGCGGCTACATTTATCGCCGTCGTTTATGCTGCGATCGCATTTGATATGGTAGCTCTACATCCGTACCAATATATCTATGTGAATCGCCTATCAGGTGGGTTGGAAAAAGTTCGCGATCGCTACGATACTGAATACTGGGGGTTGAGTTTACGTGAAGGTATGGAGTGGATTAACGAAAATGCTAAACCTGGATCCACTGTGTTAGTGGGTGGTTTCATCTATTCTGCTCAATTATTTGCTAATCCAAGTATGAAGGTGATGGGCTACAACGAATCGACGGCAGCAGAAATACCCAAACCCTTTTATTATTTAGCGTGGCCTCGGTGGGATGCTCAAAGTAAGTTACCAGAGTGTCCAATCGTTCATCAGGTGACACGCCTAAGCGTACCTTTATCCATTATTAAACGCTGTCAATAAGTTCAATTTCACTAAATTTATTACTCTACGAAGGTTTCGTCCATAACGGCTTCAATTGTAGAAAAAATTAATGGCTCTGAAACCTTTTATTAATCGCAGCCTGCAACTTTTAACTACAGCGCCATTTTTAGCGCAGGATATAATGCAACAGCCATCTGTTCGTACTCCCATAGCCATTAGTTTAGGCGCGATCGCAGGTGCTCTCTCGCGTTACTATCTTACTTTATGGTTTGTCCAACGCTTCGGCACAGCGTTTCCCTATGGCACCTTTTTCATTAATCTTACTGGCTGTTTTGCGATGGGGTTCTTCGTCACCTTTGCTTTAGAACACGTAGCAATAATTCCGCCAGAAATTCGTCTAATGGTTACAACTGGATTTTTGGGCGCTTACACGACGTTCTCAACTTATGGATTAGAAAGTCTTACTTTACTGCGTGAGCGCAACTTTGTGGCTTTCAGTTTTTACTGGGGAGGTAGTGCCATACTCGGAATTATTAGCGTTCAGTTGGGCGTTATCCTCGCCCACTTAGGAAAATAAGTATATGAAAACAACTCACCATCTACATCGGTGAATCTGATTACATGCAAAAGTTATTTACCGATGTCTTAGTCGTTGGAGGTGGTACTGGCGGTACCGCTGCCGCCATCCAAGCGGCGCGTAGAGGTGTCCGCACCATCCTCGTAAGTGAATTCTCTTGGTTAGGGGGAATGCTCACCTCTGCGGGCGTTGCAGCACCGGATGGTAATGAATTAGCCGCCTTTCAAACCGGCCTTTGGGGTGCCTTCCTGCAAGAACTGCGACATCAACAAACAGGGGGGTTAGATAATAGTTGGGTCAGTATGTTTTCTTACGATCCCCGCATCGGAGCAAAGATATTCGCAGATTGGGTGCAGCAACTCCCTAACCTGAAATGGATGGCGGGACAGACCCCAATAGAAGTTTTGCAACAAAGTAACTGTATTACGGGTGTTCGCTTTGCCGATTTCACCGTCCACGCCAAGATTACACTGGACGGAACGGAACTGGGAGACTTGTTGGCATTGGCAGATGTGCCCCATCGTTGGGGTTGGGACTTGCTCTCTACCCAAGGCGGCAGCGCAACGCGATCTGCCCAAGGCGGCAGCGCAACGCTATCGCATGTTGCAGAACCCAGTGCCCCCATCTCTCCTAATGAGCTAACTCAACGATATCCAGTGCAGGCTCCAACTTGGGTGGTTATCCTCAAAGATTTTGGCAATGCCGAGGATGCCCCAGAAATTCCTATCCCACCTCATTACAATCCTGAGTTGTTTGCAGGTGCCTGGGATAACTACGGCGCAGAACTGTTTATGAATTATGGGCGCTTACCTGGAGGGCTATTTATGATCAACTGGCCTATCCACGGGAATGATTATGGTGAAGGTGTGGGGCGTTTAGTTGAATCTCCAGAACAGCGACAGCAATTTCTTCAGGAAGCGCTTTGGCACACGCAAGGTTTTGCCCATTTTATTCAAACCCAATTGGGGCATCGTTACGGCTTAGCCGACAACATTTTTTCTCCCTCTCTAATGGGCGGGGGGGCTTATGCGTTACATCCCTACTACCGCGAAAGCCGACGCCTTCAGGGGCTTGCTACAGTGCTTGAACAAGATATCTTACCCATTGCTGGGGGGCAAGTGGCAGCTTTACCACTCGATGAAACAGGCAGTGAAATCACTTCCATCGCTGTGGGAAACTACCCCAATGACCACCATTACCCCGGCGTCAATTTTCCCTTAAAACCAAAATCAATCCGCTGGGGGGGACGCTGGACAGGCACACCGTTTACGATTCCATATAGATCATTAGTTCCACTATCAACAGATGGTCTTTTAGCTTGTGATAAAAATATTTCGGCATCTCACATTGCCAATGGAGCAACCCGGTTACAACCCGTAGTGATGAACCTGGGACAAGCCGCAGGCATGGCAGCCTCATTGTGCATTGAACGGGGATGTCAGCCTAGAGATTTACCCGTCAGGTGTCTCCAAGAAGCCTTATTACAGGACTCTGTTGCTCCTGTGGCGATGATTCCTCTGTTCAATTTGCCAGCTAACCATCCAGACTGGCTGTATTGGCAGCGCTACTACCTGGATCACCCAGAAGAGTATCCGGTAACGGGGAATGTCAGCATTCAAACGTTGAAGGTTGAAAGGTTAAATGTTAAAAGTCAGGAGGATCAACTACCAGCTTCTACCTTTACTGGCTGTTTCCAACGCCATGAACAGCAGGATTACAGCCTGACTCTGACGGCACCAGTGGTTCACACGGGACAGACTTGGATACTGATTACTCTAGAACCAGAGGTTGATAAGCAACTTCAGGCTTGTAAAGACCAGCAACAGCTCAAGGTTTGGGGGCGTCTTAATTACTCAGGTGGCTGGCTAGTGGTGGAAAAGATTGAGTCCGTGTAATACGTGCGTAAACTTACGAATTTTACCACCAATCCTGTGAATATCCAATAAATTGCGACGAAAGTTTTTCCTGACGCCCTCATAAGAACTCCGTATCAGGTAATAGAAATCCCGATACGGACATCTGCTATGAGCATTTACACCTGTATTTCTTACCAACTCATCTCAGTTGACACCCATAAAGACAACAACAAGTCTCCACATCGTGGGAGTGGGCGCTAATGTCTAAATGGCATTCGGCTGGTTTTGGGAAAAATGATGCCAACTGCAAACGTTTGAGACGAGATGCTGGACTTTTGCGTCATGTTACTGTCTGGTAGCCACGCAAAGATTCTAGCAGCTTGTCTTGACGGAAAGTCGAGACACTTTAGTCTTTATTATTCCACCAGCCTAAAATTTAGCAAAAATATTCTCGTTCTTCAATAGGCGGCAGGATTCCTTGCTTACACGTGCCGTGTTAAGTGTGGGAGGAATGCCGTTCTCCAGCTTTTGGAAGTCGTTTGATGTAGCCCTAAATCACCAACAGACGCCAATCGGTCACCAATCTGGAGGCTAGCCAACCGTCACCACACGCCTCAATGGGAGTTTTTCCTGAGCCTATAGTTTTAAGTCCGTATCAGTAAGTAGACGCTCTGATACGGACTTGCCCTATGCGTAGCTCCTCTTTGTTCTTTTTTTTGTTAAGTTTTTTAATAGCTTCACTCTCTTTTGATTCTGGGCGGATAGCCTCCGGCTCATCGGCTCTCCTCGAATCAGCCAGTGTCACTCAACTACTAGCGGCTCAAACCCAAACTCACGGAAACCCACGCCCTGAGCCGGGTAGCAAACGTCGGAGCTTCTACCAATGACAGGAAACCGAGATTCTTCGGTTATTATAAAGTTTCACACCAGAGCTTGATCCCTCGGATTCCCTCTGATGGTGAAGAAATTCTTCTACTTACCCGATTTCTCTTGAGTTTTCTATAATTAGAGAGAAATTAGCTTTTAACATAACATTAGGGTGCTTTGACTAAGCGCATGTTCTACAGTCGTGAGTTGAACTCACTGCTCAGGTGAAATGGTGAGACAAATCACTCAGGAACAAAAATTTTTTATCCATGCGATATGACCGCCCCTAAGATGATGAACCAAGTCGATCTGATCAAAAGCCTTAGCCCCAGCGCCATGGATCAGATTATGCTATATCTGGCTTTCAGCGCGATGAGAACCAGCGGACACCGACACGGGGCTTTTCTAGATGCCGCAGCAACCGCTGCGAAATGCGCGATCTATACAACCTATTTGGAGCAAGGTGAAAATACCCGGATGACGGGTCATTTACACCACATTGAGCCAAAGCGGGTCAAAGTGATCGTTGAGGAAGTCCGGCAAGCCTTATCAGAGGGGAAGCTGTTGAAGATGCTGGGTTCTCAGGAACCTCGCTATCTGATTCAATTTCCTTACGTTTGGATGGAACACTATCCCTGGCAACCAGGGCGATCGCGCATCTCTGGTACCAGCCTCAACGCTGAGGAAAAGCGATACATTTCGGAAAAACTGCCGGATAATCTGCCAGATGCTCAGGTGATCAACTCCCTTCAGTTTTTGGAGTTGATTGAATTTCTGCACAGTCGCTCTCAGGAAGAATTTGAAAAAGAGCGGCGCGTGCCTTTAAGTGAAGCGATGGCAGAACACATCAAGCGCCGTCTTCTTTACTCCGGTACAGTCACGCGCATTGATTGCCCTTGGGGATTACCGTACTATGCCTTAACCGGTGCATCTTACTCGCCAACCGATGGCAAAGAACGCACTTACACTATGGTCGAGGACACGGCGCGGTACTTCCGGTTAATGAGAGATTGGGCAGAGCGTCAGCCCAAAGTAATGCGAGTGCTGGAAGAATTGGATATTCCGCCAGAGAACCTTGACCAAGCGATGGAAGAACTTGATGAAGTGATTCGCGCTTGGGCCGATAGGCATCACCGCGCCGATGGTGAGCCAATGGTGCTACAGATGGTTTTTGGTCCGAAAGTGGACTAGTGCAAGAAGGCAGAAGGCAGGAGGCACAAGGCACAAGGCACAAGGGAAGAAAGCTTGTAATGTAAGCTTTTTAACCTTTTTTAACGGGTGGGTTATTTCCGCCACGCTGTACTAGGGGTGAAAAGAAGGGTTGAATGTTGAAAGTTGTCAAGTTTAAAGTTGGGCAGATAATCTGTAATCTCCTCAAAAGTGCAACATCCATAACAACATTCAAACCTACCCCTTCGGGGAACGCTACGCGAACAACCTTCAACCCAAGCCGTACCAGCGCCATGCTAAAACCAGCAGCACTGCTATGATCGCACCAATCAGGGTATTGATAAAATTCACGACTTCATTCGTCATCCAGTCAAATTTGGATTGAAGGGTTGCACCAATTAAGCTCTCTACGTTGGTGGCGATGAAGGCAGCCAATACACAGAATAAGACATCTGTCAAGGAAATCAGATTTACACCCCAACCGATTAAGGCGATCGCAATTGATCCCACGACACCGGCGATCGTTCCTTCCAAGCTAATTGCCCCCTCAGTCCCCCGCGCTACAGGCTGTAAGGTGGTGATGAGAAACGTTCGTTTGCCGTAGGCTTTGCCCACCTCACTGCCACAAGTATCTGAGAGCTTAGTGGCAAAACTGGCAACATAGCCTAAAAGCAACAAACTCCGATAAGGCGACGCAACCAATAGGGTTCCTAAAGCACAGAGTGCGCCAGTAAGAGCAGAACCCCAGACATTTTCCGGCCCTCTAGCACCCGATCGCTTTTCCGCAATGCCTGCGGCTTCCTTTTGCTCCATCCCGATCCGGGTAACGGCAGAACCGACGAGGAAGTAGAACACCACAACCACATAGCCCTGCCAACCTAGGGTGCCCCAGATCAGAACACCCAGCAACCAAGCGTGAAATATCCCTGCTGGCGTGAGTAACTTCTTCGGGGCAATCCAGACAATCGCCAGTAAAACTGTGTTCAATCCAACCGCAATCAGCCAAGGAGTGAAAGAAGTAGTAAAAAGCATCACAACTTTGTGAGGAACATCTTATTGTGATTTTAGAGTTAAGAACACTCAGGCAAAATCTAAATCTAAAATTAGTATATGAACACAGTTCTGTTTCATCTCGCGTTTCCCGTTACCGACATTGAGCAGACCAAAGCGTTTTATGGAAATGGGCTGGGCTGCGAAATGGGGCGAGAATCCCGCCATGCCTTGATTTTTAATTTGTACGGTAATCAGCTTGTAGCTCATGTTACCCAAGAACCCCCAACGCCACAAAAGGGCATTTATCCCCGACACTTTGGCTTGATTTTCACCGAAGAATCGGATTGGGAAGCCTTGCTAGAGCGTGTGCAACAGCACAATTTAACCTTTTACGAACAGCCCAAACTCCGTTTTAAGGGTCAAATCACCGAGCATCGCACGTTCTTTTTACAAGACCCGTTTTATAACTTACTAGAGTTTAAGTTTTACCGCCATCATGAAGCGATTTTTGGGGGGCGGGAGTTGGCAGAGGTTGGCGATCGTGTTTAACGTGCTCGCATTTTATAGGTTCGGAAAGTGCGGCGACTACGGCTGCTAGACTGCGAGGATGGACAACCATGAAAGCATGAGCAAAAATGGATAATTTGACATCCCGCCCTACAGGCATCTGGGAGTTTCGGGCAGGGATAATAATAAAATCCCAAGCTGTCCAGAGAGACGTGAAGTTAATGTGTTCCAGTATCTGGACATCTTGATTCAAATCTTCAAGAAACACACTACCGGGACGCATCTGAACACAGGCATGACTATGCCAAAAATAGGCTAGCCAAGTGCCTTGGTTGGGCGCAGAGATTGTAATAAATCGCTGTACTCGATTCATCCCTCCTAATCGTTGCACGTAGTAGCGTGTCACCAATCCCCCCATGCTCAAGCCGACTAAATCGATGGGCTGTTCGGGTGGAAATGTTTTGTTGATAAAGTCCCTAACTTGAGCTGCCATCTCTTCTAAAGGTAAGGTGGCATTATTCGGTTTTAGGTCGATCAGATAAACCGACCAACCTTGTTGAATCAGGTAAGGAGCTAGGGTACGGAAAACAGAAGAAGTTCTAATAATGCCGTGAACCAGCACGACTGGATTTCGGTTGTTCTGATTGTTCATCAATGATTTATACCAAATCCGCTTTGATAAGCTCCTTTTCAGTTTAAATATTTTTTCCTTTTTCTAGCTGCCTTGTCTCCACCAAAAAGGGGGTAATTAACCCAGATTTGGTATTACTCCCAATTGTGCAACTCAGTAATCCAATTCCGAAGCAAAGCGGTAATTTGTTCGCGGCGTGTTTCAAAATTAGCCGCTATCCAAATAAACGCAATGCCCACGAGAAGGCCAACCACCCATTTGGAGAAGGGGTAATCAAAAATCAGAATTCCTAGCTGATAGAAAGCATTGATTAAAAAAGTTGCTGTACCTACATAAAGGTAAGCTCGAATCCTTAAACCCAACCCCACAAAAATTACCAACAAACTAATGATTCCAGGGACTAAACCGCTCCATTGATTGCTCCATAAAGCCACAACACAAATGGCACCACTACCCAGCAAGCGTAGGAAGTGACGCATTGGTTTTTCTTCAGGTTTTTTCAGATTTGGATCGACTTGAGCCATGTAGAGCAAAGACAGTGCCAGTGGCGTGACATACCACAAGGAATCGCTCAGTTTTAGATGCCAAAACCAGCGATAGAGTACCCAGTCAATTAAGAAGGCACTGAGATAGGTAAAGCGAATTTGCTGATTTAGGATGGCAAAGAAAACATAGTACCCTGCAATAATCAATAAGCTGACGAGGGAATTCCCCATCGGACTTTCGGCAACGGCAATCAGGGGAATGGCGATCGCGGCAACTGTCCAAGGGCGTTTTTGCCAGCCCCAACGTTCCCAAGGCAGGATGAACAAAAAGTAGGCAAAGATAGAAGCGATCGCACCTTTCCAAGGCCCCAATGGCCCCGATAATAGACGGGCGATGGGTAAATTGAGCCAATATAGCCGCATCCCAAAGGCTTCTAAAAAGCCCAGGTAAACCCAGATTTCTCCACTCCCCCTAACCACTGGATCGTCGTCTTCCTCCTCCCTGGCAGAGGTGTTGCGTCCCTGAAAGATGGCATATTGCACTAAAAACGCACCCACCCCAAACCCCAGCATCAAAGATTGGGGCTGATAGGTAGTCGCGCCTATCAACAGAAGGCTACTCCAAGCCCAGTGCAGATGAGCGATCGTTTTGAGTTCTTCTTTCGTCAGGTGCAGGTACTGGATCAACCAGGGAGATAGCACCCGGTAGGCATACATGATACTCGTCCCTAGCCCTGCCATCACAATCAATCCGTCGCCGGTCGAGCCTCCCGATAGTTGTGAGAGTTGATAAAGTAAGATTTCATAAGCAGAAACCGACACCCCCAACAGGGCAAGGTAGAGCAAGGGTTTAAATGCCTGACGCCGACGCCCCACGCCAATGGCAATGACAGCCAGAGTAAGGGTGGAGAAACCCGTCCAGTTGGCGAAAGTGCCCCAACGCAGGACGCTGCCCAAAATCCCATAAAGTAACGGGATAACATGCCAGCTACTACGTAGATGACTCCTACCCGTGCGACGCTGCCACCAATCCCCGGCTAGCTGGGCGATGAGTCCTAACGCAAGGTTCGCGATCGCTAAATTCAGGGCTGAGCGCCCAAAAAAGCCCAATCCCTCGGCTGTCAACAATTCCAGGCACCAACCTAGGGCGTAAATGCTCCAGTTCGACGGGTGGTGCCAGCTCCGATAAACGATCGCTCCCATTGTCACAATGCCAGCCACCAGCACCGTCACCTCTGGGGAGAAAAACGCCCAATATACAGCGAGGGAGTGAAGTGTGAGTAAGATAAGTTCCAAGCTACATAATGCGATCGCCCAACTATCTGTCGCTGGAACATAAAGGGATGCCAATTCAGTGGAACGGCGAATCAGCCAACTACGCATCAGCCATAAAATGGTGAGTGCGATCGCACCAGCTACCAACCAACCCTCTGGGGATAGGGGCGGTAATCCAGGGATACCCTCCCATAAGCACATCCCCACAAAACTCAAACCAAACCCGACTGTAATTCCTGCGGCACTGACGACTCGCAAATAACGGGTATTCACGAACATCAGGATGGTGGCAACCCCCAGGCTGACTAACCGCAAACTCGGTATACCCAGCGTCAAGAATTGCAGCAAAACCAAGGCAGCTATACTTAACGCGCTAGCGAATTGCCTTCGGGAGCCGGATGTCCAAGTCGCTACCCCAGTCAGAGATAGGGGTGTAACCAGCCACAACAAACCCCAGTAAGTCACGTTAACGGTTGGGTTTTCCCAGGCAGTCTGATAATTCACCCACAGCAAGACATAGCTCAACCCAGCTAAGGCTAAGCCCACATGCCAAGCACTGCGACGCCATATTGGGGATTGAGCAATTCTGGGTGTGCTTGGAGGCATCGCCCCTACGGCTGGCGCTTGGGCGGGTACGGGGGCACCGCCCCTACTTGCGGGTGGGAACGTAGGCACCGCCCCTACTCGTGACTCCTGATTTCCCAGCGACAATGCCCATTCACCCACCATGAGGGCTAACAAAATTGCTGCCCATTCCCCTCGACTCAGGTGTGGCAATAGGTAGTCAATCGCACACAAAATGGTCGTTATACCCGTAATGTGAGTCAGGTAAACCAGCAGTTCGAGATTACGGCTACTACCTAAAATTCCACGTCGCTGGCTGACAATCCCCAAAGTGATGGTGGAATTGAGTAAATTGAGCGTCCGCAGCAGGGGATTAACGGAACTGAGGACAGTTAGGAGGGTGCCAAACGAGAGTGCGATCGCTTCTCCAAACTCAGCCAAATGCGTTTTCTCTCGCCGCTCCAGCCAATCTATCAATCCAACGATCATGATCAGGTAGGGAAACAGCACCAAGCTCAACAGCGCAAAGGGGGTATCCTGGGAACTTGTGAGTTGAGTGGCGGTTACTACTAGCTGTGTTTGGATATCTGAAGGAATTAACCGCCAAAACAGCCATAAAGACTGTAATTTAATGCACAAAATAGCCGAAAAGTCAAGTCGCTGCCAAAATCGTTGTAAGCGACTGCCAAAGAACCACAAGCCTAATCCACTTACTGCGATCGCTTGCCAGGGAAACTCGACTCCCACCGAAACCAGCCAGCCCACAAACAGCAATCCACCCCCCAGCCACTCCCAACTCAACTGGGGTAATTCGGACTCCTCTGCTGACAACTTCCGTTGTTGCTGGGATAGCCAAGAGAGGAACCCGCCGTAGGCACCAATCGCTAAACCGAGCTGCTGGATATCCACACCCGCGACAAAAATGGCTCTAAATAGAAGAATGCCGATACCATACACTGCGATTTGGAATGTGGCAGGATGTAGGATATCGGGCGAAGCCCTTCCCCCTGACTGGGATGAATTAATCCTGTCTTGAGGCTTCCGTCTTCTGCATTCCTGATAGAAGGTGGCTAAGGTAGTACTTGTGCCCACATAAACCGCCACCAGAGGAAATCCGGGCAAACTCCAACCCCAGTGCAGGTAACTTAGCCCTAAATAGTTGAGGATGGGTAAACGCGGTTGTTGCTCTCGCTTCCAGATGAAGAAAGCGATGACACTGAGGATAGGAGTAGCACAAGCCACCACAATCCAATCGACGGGATTACGCCACAACCCAAAGCCGTCCATCGCCCAAAAGTTGACCGGCACCAGTAGCAGCGTCACAATCTGCAATGTCTGAGCGGTTAAGCGTAAATTACTCTGCCGATTCGCCCAGGCACAGACAGCCCAAAACGTTAGGGTATATCCCAGTAAAACGCCATACTGCCCAGAGGCGGGGAAATTCTGCCATTGACTGGCGGCTAGCACCCCAGAGGACACCACCACCATGAACACGCCTAGAAACAGCAGCCACCTGACGCTGAGCTCTGCCTGAAACGACTGCAACATTTCTGTGAGCCAAGTGGGGGAAGGGCTGGGTTGTTTCGGTACGGGTACAGTCCGTTCCTCTGGAGCAAAATCTGTAGCGAACTCTGGCAACGGCTTGGCTGTTGGTGTTCGGGATGATACTGGCGCTGACGCTGTGGAGACGGTTGGCGTGACAATTGTCTGCGGCAGTGGACAAGTGAGATTTTCTCGGCACAGCTTTTGCACGAGATTGTCTGAAAGCAAACCTAAGCGTAAGAACGCATCTAAACCTTGTAACAGTTCAGGATTAGAGGCTTGAGTTGTGAGTTCAACTTTGAGTTGAGTCTGAGATAGTAAACCCAAACGCCGCCATATACCTAAACCTTTTAACAGTGCAGGCTGAGCCGTACTAGTCGTTACTTCAATTGTGATGGAACGATCTGCGCTTGGCAGTGGCACTTCGCTATCGCGTGGCGATGACATAAGCAGCAATCCCTTTTACTCAACCCCATCATGACTCTAGATGGAACTGTTGGCTTATTGCTGTTTACACTTTGTTCAACTGTCTATCGACTCAAAAATTGTCCAAGTATTGTCAACGTTTTGAACAACCATAGCAAAAAAGGCTCAAGCTGTAATGCCTGAGCCTTTTTGAAGTCAATTGAGGTTTAATGCTTTAGTAGCGACGAGAGAAGTTGTTGTTTCTCCGGTTACCGCCACCACCAGGACCTCTATCTTCGCGAGGCTTCGCCTTATTGACTTTCATATCACGACCCATCCACTCAGCTCCATCAAGAGCCTCAATCGCTGCTGTTTCTTCAGCTTCTGTACCCATTTCCACAAAAGCAAAACCGCGTAAGCGACCTGTTTCACGGTCTGTGGGTAGCTGAATCCGCTTTACAGAACCATATTCTGCAAAAACAGCGCTGAGGTCTTCTTGAGTGACCTCGTAGGATAGGTTGCCTACATAAATGGACATAGATTATCTCCAAAATCAGAGGGTGTAGAGAGATAGATTTCGGAGAGAAGCCTGTTAAGACCACAAGGAGTAAAGCCTGTCAATGCTAGAAACAAACGCTACAACCGAATTTATTCTCATCGGCTAGTCTAGCACAGCGTTTACACCTCATGGTTAGAGAGCAAAAATTGTTACAAAACGCAACAAAGGGCTGTCCAGACGAGAAGCCTCGTGTTCGCAATTCCTCTCAATAAAAAGGAGAGGTACCGTGAACTCCTGAACACCTGAGTATCTGAGAATACCATCGCCAGGGATTTTTTTACACAGTCTGTTCAATGATGGGTGAGGCAAAAACGGTTAGTCCATTAGGAATACATTCAATCTCGGCAGGAGTCGTGCCGATAATTTCACCATCCACGACTATTTTTTGAGGTGGATCGGTTGTGACTTTGAGCTGCTTAGTGCGTAGGTGGATAATATCGGGTCGGTTGGGCGCAGTCTGGATTAAAGCTGAGCCAAACAGGTTAAGCATGGCATTAACGGCTTGAAGCTTAGTGCTGGGCATAGCAATTGTCACATCCAACAGACCATCTGTCGCAATCACCTGTCCTAATCCCTGAGCCAGAACTGAAGTCGGTGGTGCGGCGTTGGCAACGGTGACAGCTCCGGCTTGGAACTCCTTGACAATGCCCTCAATCTCAATCTGAGTGGCAAACAGTTCATGTTCGTTAAGTTGTTGGATGCCAGCTACGATATAAGCTAAGGCTCCGAATCGGCTTTTCGCCTCCCGGTTGGCTCGTTCCACCATTTCTGCCTCAAAGCCAATACCCGCCAGCAAAATCATCGGGAACCCATTGCAGCGAGCCGCATCCACAATACAGGTAGTCCCTGCTAAAATCGTTTCGCAAGCTCCTCGAATATTGGTAGGAATTCCCAAGGCAACGGCAAAGGCATTGGCGGTTCCCCTAGCAATGATGCCCAAAGGTATGCCTGTGCCAATCACTGCACCAGCTACGGCGGATATCGTACCATCACCACCTGAAGCAAGAATCAGTTCTGCTCCTTGGGCGATCGCATCCTGTGCCAATTGTTCGGCACTCAGTTCCGGGGTTGTCAAGTGAACATTTAACCGAATTTGGGGTTCTAGAAGCTGTTGGATTAGGGCTAGATCTTGTTGTGCATTCCCTTGACCGGAAACGGGATTAAAGATGAGGTAGCCTATACGAGTCTGACGCAGCATTGCCACGATCGCTTCGGCTGTAGCTAGGTTTGTGGCAAGAGGGATGTTATGTACCTCGCAGATGCGTAACAGGGCTTGGATATCCGGTTCGTGAGGTTGAGCGTAGAGGGAGTCAAGCAGGAAAATTACGGCAATAACGTTACCCGTGGCAACTTGAGCCGCAATTTGAGCATCGCCTCCCATCGGCCCAGACAACATGCGTTCGACGGGTAAACCTGTTCCTTCTTGGATGCGCTGTCCGGTGGTTCCGGTTGCGATTAATTTGTAGCGGGAAAGGATGGGTGTATGGGCACGGACAAAGGCAACAATATCGTCTTTTTTGCGATCGTGGGCAATGAGGGCGATGGTGGTGGGCATAGTTGACTAGAGCAGGATTCAGAAGTCAGAAGTCTTGTAGTCAGAATAATGGTTATCGAGGATGAATAGCCAGTTTGCAACGAACAATCACAACGAGGCGTACTGAAATCCTTATAAAGATCGCTACTGTTAGTATTCTTCGTTTCTCGGTTGCTCTAGATATAGCCCAATGAACTCTTCTGCGGCTGCTGGATTAATCTGCCCAAGCGCTTCCCGAATTTCAAGTATCGTTTCACCCCCTGGATCTCTCACCTCATTCACCCAACGGCTGACATTGGCGTGTCCCACTCCCATCGCCGCTGCTAACTGATTTTGGCTAATGCCATAAGTTGTTAGTGCCTGTTTAATGGCTTTACCTGCTCTTCCCATGCATCTGATTGTGTCAGAGGGTTATGACGGAGTAAACGTTCCAATTAGTCACAGATGAGGTAAGCTGTTAAATGTGACTAATCGGAACATCAGTTTGAAATAAAAAATAGGTGAACAAGATATTGGGCGAAGCTGTGTCCACAGTTAATTGCAAAATTTATATTAATTTTCGCAGTCCAGCAACTACGAGTTCACCAAGATTATCGCTTAAAGTAAGCATTGCATTTTCAAGCCCCCATTGCTTAACTTTAGTCGCTGAAAGTGCACCATGAGCGGTGGCATTCCTTAGAGCCTTAGCAAGTCTTACAGCCTCCGTCCAACTAGACACATCGGCAGACTCGACAATCCACGCTTCAACTATTTGCGCGTCCCCACGATCAAGGCTGAGAAAGTCAATAAGTGCTGTTTGACCTGTTCGTGTTGCTGGTGGTTTATTGAGCCATTTATCAAGATTTGTTCGTGCTATTTTTGGCGAAGGTAATGAAGTGTAGGTTGGAAGACTGCATTTGTTGGTGAAGTCACGTAGTTCTACTGGTCCGAGACCGCCTCTTCCCATCTTTAGCAATGTCTTTGTAGTAGTCTCAAATCCACCGTAAGCCATTACAAGTCGCCACTGAGCGCCACGCGCCTTATGTGTATGATTAAGATTTTCATCTAGGCTGTGACCAATCGCAGGTTCGTGCCATTGCACAGCCGATTTAGTAAGATAAAATCCCCTAGATAAAGATTGGACAACATCATCAATATAGTCGGAGTCGTCCAAGTGACTTTTATTGAAGTACAACAGCCTTTGATGTATGTTTGTACATTTAGTTTGACTGCAAGCATTGATTTCATTTAAGCGAAAAACTTCGCATACATCGCGCCAGACCTGCTCAAGCTTTAATGTAAGATTGGACATATATGAACATCTCAAATTTTGCATGTACAGACTAATTTACTCAGTGCAGTTCCGCCAATCCGGATTCATTAAGTAAAGCTGAGATGCTTTTATACCTATTCATTAATATATTGTTTCATCTAAGGCAACCAAAAATCGGGCAATAAATTCTTACCCAAATCGCGCACTGTCTTATTCATCATCCGACCTAACTGAATATGGGGTTCATCCGGTTCAACAGGGATAATGTTTGCATAACGTCCATGACCCAAATACGCAATCGCAATATTGGCAGCTTCCAAACCTGTAACATAAGCCTTCTCTTGTGACCAAGAACCATGACGAGTGACAATCCAATCCCCACTCATAAAAACATTTTCGATGGTCGTTACGGATGGCATCAAATACTGATAGCTACCTGGTGCAAAATGAGTCACGCCTTGCGGTACCCGGATTACACAGCTATCGATAATTTTTGCCTGTCCAAATGCTGGGATACAAGTTGCTAAATCACGCTGAACTTTTTCTACAATTTGCTCATCACTTAGAGGTAGCAACTGATTGGCATGGTAAAAGTCCGCTTCAATGACGCTACCGGGTTCATCACGATATTCGTCTTGCAAGGCATTGAGGTCAAAAAATGTCCATCCTGTTGTGGGGTCAAATCCAAAGCAGGCATTCGAGGGATGACGGATGTTTATTTTGCGATCGAACCACAACCGAGTTGCCAAAACATCAATTGCCCCTAAATTCTTCAAGTCTCGAAATTCCCGATAATTTTGTAGCGTGGGGCTACCGCTAACTATCTTTTTCATGCCACTGACGCTAACACTAAAAATCACCGCGTCTGCCTCAAAAACTTCATCGCCGCAGACAACCCCGTTCGCCTTACCCATGTTGTCGAGAAGGATATCTGTTACTCGTTTATTTGTGAGTACCCTACCGCCAGCTTGCTGGATGCGTTCCACCCAAGGGTTAAATATCATTTCCCCAACCGTTCCCCGACACCAAACAACATCAAAATCGGGTTGATGAGCGAGGATAAAGTAGTAAAGCATCCCCAAGGCAGCGGCGGCAGAACACTGTTCCCCAGGTGCAAATAAGCCGACTAATAACATGGGTTCAAAGGAATCTTTATACAGTCGGGCGGAGACACCAAACTGTTTAAATAGTTCACGGGCCGTTACTTTGTCATAGCGTTGCCATGCTTCATCGGAGTTATCAAAATCAATGATGGCATAAAGTAAAGGTAAAGCAGAAAGCCGATCAATGAGTGGCAAGCGCTGGAACTGAGTATAAAGAAAGGTTCCGAGTGGCGTGGGGAGTCGCGGTTCGTTTTGAAAAATCGGTGATTCCACTTCCAACCCGGCAGGGGAATATTGGGAGGAACGGGTAAAGGGGGTAAACGGATTTAGTCCCAATTCTCGAACCAGGGAAAAGATATTGCTGTAGGGGTACCAGAAGCCATGAATTCCGCCCTCAACGGAACGTCCTCCAGGCGTTTTCCAGCCTGCCACTAAACCACCAGGATAAGGACTCGCTTCTAGGAGTGTAACGTCGTAACCCTGTTTCGCTAAGTGGTAGGTTGCTCCTAATCCAGCCCAACCGGCACCGACGACGACTACCCGTTTTTGTTTTGACGCTGCTGACATCCTTTACCTCTTGAGTCTCTTTGTTTAGGATGCCATGATAGAAGCAATTCTGGTTAAGAATTATCCAGAGGTGGAATTTGCAGAAACGTAAACTTATATTCTTAGGGCTTCACTAATCCATCTTTTCAAAAAGATGAATAATATATGCGTAGTTTAATAAGGTTTTTCATAAGTATATTTTTAATAGCGATATTAGTAATTGTGTGTACTAAAGGCATTCCGATAGTGCAAGCAGCAGAATTACGATTGGCTCAAGTTCAGCCCTCAACTCAACCCATGACACCTAAAGCTGCGATCGAGCGATTATTTACTAGCAAACAGATTCAAACGGATTGGTTTACTCCCTCATTTTTATCTCAAATTCCTGTTTCTCCCCAACAGGTGATCGAGAGCCTCAAAACTGCGTTGGGAGCTTATCAAGGTGTGCAAGAAATCGGCGAAGATTACCTGATTATCTTTGATCGCGGCTCTGTTCCCACGAAGATTGTTCTCGATGCTAGCGGTCGGATTACTGGGCTGCTTTTCGAGGCTCCTCGTGCTAAACTCAGCAGTCTCAATGAGGCGATCGCACAGTTCAAAACGCTACCCGGCAAGGTGAGCCTGCTTGTTCTAGAGGACAATAAAGAACGAGCCGCTTTGAATGCCACAACATCCCTAGCCGTTGGTTCAGCCTTCAAACTGGCCGTTCTAGAGGCTCTCAAAGGACAGATTGCTTCTGGTAAGCGATCCTGGTCTGATGTAGTTGAACTTCAACCCAATTGGAAGAGCCTACCCTCTGGGATTTTGCAGAACTGGCCCGATGGTTCACGGCTGACAGTAGAAACGTTAGCCGCATTGATGATTTCCCAGAGCGATAACACAGCCACAGATAGCCTTATTTACTGGGTAGGTAAAGAGGCAATTGAAGCGGTTACATCGCGCAATCGCCCATTTCTAACGACTCGTGAGTTATTCTTGCTCAAAACTGACCAGAACGAAGCTTTGCTTCAGCGTTACCGTGCTGGTGATGAAGCACAGCGTAGAACTGTGTTAAATGAGGTAAATCAGCTTCCTCCACCAGAGTTAACGGCTATTGGGTCAAGCCCAAAAGCTCTCGATGTAGAATGGTTTTTTACGGCTCAAGAACTATGCAGTCTGATTGAGAAAGTGGCTGACTTACCACTGATGAGTATTAATCCTGGTGTTGCCAGAGCAAAAGATTGGCAACGTTTAGCCTTTAAGGGAGGTTCTGAGCCTGGAGTTTTGAACTTGACAACTTGGCTTTTAGGGAAGACTGGAAAACGCTATTGTGTTGCCGCTACTTGGAATAACGACGAGTCTTTGGATGAGGTGCGTTTTATGAGTTTGTATAATGGTTTACTTGAGACTTTAAAGTAGAACAGAAAATGTTTTGAGCTGGAGTGTACATAGAGGAGATGAAAAAGCGATCGCATCCAATTTCTCATTCCTCCCCTAACTCCAGCTCAAAACCTACCAATTTGGGTCAACATAGAGATTAATGGTTAACTCTTTACGACCCGGTGGTACGGCTGTAATGCAGGCACAAATCGCTTCGCCATCATTGAGTTCTACCTCACAAGCATGACAAGTTCCCATCAAACAGCCAGTAGGAATAAACACACCAGCGCGTTCAGCCACTTGCAACATTGGCTCTCCCACTTCGGCATCAACTATCACGTTATCGGGTAAAAATTGAATGCTAACAGTCATGGGTTGTTAGTGATTAATTACTAGTTTTTATCAAAAAAAGGATGGAGTATTCAATGATGTCAGGGGTATCGCTCCCCCCAAGATAATCTGAAGCATAACTTCACCCTTCATCCTTCTTTTTTAGCTTTTTGAGACGGTAAAAACGGGCTTAAATCTAAATTTTCTTCTACCGTATCCGCCAGCAAGTTTAACATCGTTTCTCGTTGTTCGCGGTAATTCGCAACCCCTGTAGGAAGCGAGGGGAGTCCTCGTTGCTGTCGCAGAAAATTTAACCAGGCACGTCGCCAAGGCCCATTATCAAACAGTCCGTGCAGGTAACTGCCCCAAACGGATTGATTAATGTCAACAATGCCTAAACCAGGGTCATCAAATAGAGGTTTACAAGATGACTGTGTATTTCCTTCTTCAGACTCCACTAAGCGCGATCGCCCTTGATGAATTTCGTAACCTGTAACCGGTAAACCCACTTGAGGATAATTGGAGGTTACAATCCGCTGACGTGCGACTTTATTACCCGCAATCACTGTTTTTAAGGGTAACAAACTTAACCCTTGATAACGTCCTTCTTGCCCTTCAATTCCCTCTGGATCAGCGAGCATTTTGCCCAACATTTGGAAACCCCCACAAATTCCTAACACTGTCCCTCCGGCAGCGGCGTACTCTTGGATAGCTGCTGCCATACCCGTTTTTTGTAGGACTAATAAATCAGCAATGGTAGTTTTAGTACCTGGGAGAATCACGGCATCTGGATGTCCCAAGGGTTGAGATGGCAGGACATATTTTACAGTGACGCTGGGTTCGGATTCGAGGGGGTCAAAATCCGTAAAATTGGAAATTCGGGGCAGTCGAATCACGGCAATCGTGATTTCGCTATTCGCCTTTTTTTGAAAGTTTCGTTCTAGCAAATCAAGGGAATCTTCGGCGGGGAATATCTGCTCCATCCAGGGAATCACACCCACGACGGGAATACCCGTGCGTTCTTCCAGCCAAGTGATACCGGAGTCCAAAAGCGATCGCTGGCCCCTAAACTTATTAATCACCACACCCTTAATTAAAGCGCGTTCTTCGGGTTCCAACAGTTCCAGAGTGCCGACGACATGAGCAAAAGCTCCACCTCTATCAATATCCACCACCAGCAAGGTAGGCGCATTTAAATGCATCGCCACTCGCATATTCGTCAAGTCGCGGTGCTTAAGATTAATCTCCGCAGGGCTACCCGCACCTTCGCATACCACTAAATCAAAGTCATTCGTCAGACGCCGCAGGGATTCTTCAATCGCCTGCCAACCTTGAGTAAAATACTGCTCATAGTAATCGGCTGCACTGACTTTGCCGACGGCTTTGCCCATGAGAATGACTTGGGATGTCATGTCCCCTTGGGGCTTGAGTAAGATGGGGTTCATTTCCACACAAGGCATTACCCCGGCAGCCCAAGCTTGTACCGCCTGTGCATGACCGATTTCTCCACCATTCGGCGTTACATAGGCATTCAGCGCCATATTCTGCCCTTTAAAGGGAGTGACACGCCAGCCGCGCCGCGAGAGAATACGACATAAAGCTGTGGCAACTAAAGATTTTCCTGCGTGGGAGGTTGTACCCACGACCATAATGGCTTTCATACTTTGGGTTAGTAGCTGGTTGTACTAGGCTGTCGCGAAAATGTAGACGCCACCGGTTGCAGGGTTAATTAAAAAGGCAGTCTGAACCATCGACTCACCGCATTATAAAGCCGATCTAAAAAGGACGGGGGAGGGAGGGTTCCTCCTTGGTTTTCCCATTTTTCAACCAAATGACGCCCTAAAGGTGTTAAACGAAAACTATCCGTAATGCCCTGTCCATCGACTTCACGGCGTAAAATACCGACTTGAATTAACCACATTAACCCACTGTCGATCGCCAATTCCGACAGGGGGCGTTTTGTGTAATCGTGTTCAACACCTTTTTGTCCTGCAATCGCTTGCAAGGAAACACTTTGCGATCGCATCGCTGCCAATAAAGGTAACTGGAAGGGTAAACACCGAATGGCTCGTTCTGCACGTTTGAGCGTGCTGGCAGAATATTGAATTGATTGAGTATCCAAAGGTTGAAGTGAAGTCATCGCAACGGTTGGTAAATGAACACCCTACTGACCGCTGGTTCGGTTTTTCTATCTTAAGCGGTTTCTATCAGATCCCGCCCCATCGTTTCTAACCAGTACGGTTCATTTCTGGGAAAATTGTAATCTATTGTAATATCTAGAGTTGGAAGTTTACTTTAGACCAACAGGATACAAAAACGATGGCTTTACAAGTTGGTATGGATGCTCCGGCCTTTACCGCCAAAGACAGTGATGGCAATACCATTTCTCTGTCCGATTTAGCGGGTAAAACTGTTGTGTTGTATTTTTACCCCAAAGACGACACCCCAGGCTGCACTAAACAAGCACAAAGCTTCCGGGACAACTACACCGAATACCAAGGCAAGGATATGGTTGTACTGGGTGTCAGCCGGGATAATGAAGCCTCCCATAAGCAATTTCAAGAAAAATATGGTCTACCTTTCCAGCTTCTAGCTGATACAGATGGAACCATTACCAAGGCTTACGATGTTGATGGAGGTGGTTATGCCAAGCGCGTTACCTACATCATCGACAGTAATGGCAAAATTGCTCATGTCGATGAGAAAGTCAATACAGCAAGCCACGCCCAAGATATCTTAGCGGCAATGGGCTAATTGACCCGAATTTCTAGCAGTTCTCAAGTTACGTCCGTGTACATCCGAATAACCTAACCCCCCACTCCTCACTAAAGCTCCGGTTCCCTACTAGGGTTGCGGGAGTAAGAATCAAAGCCTCTCTCAAGAGTAGGAGAGAGGTTTGGAGAGAGGTTAGGGTTTACCTGATCCAATCGAGAAAAGCTATACATATGTTGAGGGGTACGGTTGAACGTACCCCTACTTTTTAATCATTCATTTGGACAATCCGATTGATTAATTGCCCTGTGGGTTTTCCGGCTGATTGTTAGTGGCTGGATTTTCTAAAAGTTGCGGTTCTGGATTGCCAATGAGTGCGCGTTGTTGGCGCTTGAATGCTTCCGCCGCATTATTCAGATTTCGATTTTGCTCTTGGGAATACTCGCCCATATCGCGCGTACCTCCCAATTGAGACTGATGAATCATTTGAAAGATGTTGAAGTCGCCACCCCCCAAGTTTCCACCAAATGAATCTCTCTCATTTTGTCGAGACGAATCTGGGAAACTTTGAATATTGCCTGGTGCGGTTTGAGCCGAAGCCGCTTGAGGGAGAATCATTGAGGCGATGGCTAAGGTTGAAACGCCTACGCCAAGAGCTAATCGAGCGAAGCGCGTTGAGGCGAATGCTGAAACGAACGGGTTAGTGATCTTCATGGCGGTTTAGGGCAAATTATGCTAACTCAATCATGACATTTAAGAAATGCGGCGGCGCAGCAAAGGCTGAATTGCCACTAATATTACAGCATCAAAAACTAACAACACGAGCAGCGCTCCCCCAAAGGAAATGGACGCCCAAGGCGCTTGCATCACAATACTACCAAGTGACCAATCGCTGTGGTTATAGAGATAACGAATCGGTTCGATTGCATAACTCAGAGGATTGAGGCTTGCCACAATTTGCAACCATCCCGGCATAAAGGATAGAGGGGCAAGCGCGGTACTGGCAAACAGCAAGGGCAAGTTGGTGACAAAAATTACTGCAATTAATTCAATGTGTCCGGGTAGGGCAAATGCTAATCCCAAACTCAACGCTGTTACCCCGACCACTAACAACAGAACAATCAGGGTAATTACTGCCAATCCGACTGGACTAGGGAAACCCGCCCCTAAAAAGGCGCAAGTAATAATAATTGCCGCCGCTTGAATCAAACTCAGAGCAATAATATAGATCGCATTGGCGGCAACAATGGAGAACCGAGAAGCTAGAGGTGCCACCAGTAAGCGATTTAAGAAACCAAATTCTCGGTCAAACATCACTGGCAATCCAGCATTCAGTGCACCGGCGAAGACGGTGAATACCAATACACCCGCACCCAGGAACTTTCCATAAGAAAGACCCTCACCAAATAAGTTTTGCGGCGCGTTTTGAAACAATGCTCCAAATAGAATGAGCCACATTAAAGGCTGAACAATTCCGGCAATTAAGGTAGAAGGACGCCGCTGTAATTGAATGAATAGACGCTTGGTCAGCGCTAAAGTTTCTTGGATAAATTCACCCAACCCTGGCTTATCGCTAATTAAAGTTTGATTGGATAGGTCGGGTTGTAAGCTAATCTCGGATTTAGAAGGAGTAATGGTTCCGCTCATTTTATTTTTTATCTTTCCAAGAGATTTCAATTGTCTTTTGTACAGCAGGCATTTTATCGGCTATTTTGAGCTAAATCGACAGAATGCCTCGGTTCTACTACCGCATATTTTGTTTTTTCTCCACTTTGGGGTCGCGTGTCCCGGCAGCGGCGAGTTCTGCATCCATTAAGGTTCTACCCGTGGCAGCCAGGTAAACATCATCTAAACTGGGTCGGGATTGAGCAATGCCAAATGTGGGTAAACCCACGCCCTTCAAGGATTGCTGAATGCTCATTAAAGCATCACTTTGAGATTTGACGACCAAGTTGAGGGAGTTACCCTGAGCACTGTTGATAATAATCTCTTGCACAAAGGGTAGAGTTTGCAGCATATCTTTGGCTTTTTCGGCTTCTTCAATCGGGGAGAACTCGCGAATACGCAGGGTAATGCGATCGCCTCCGACTCGATCTTTCAACTGGGAAGGGGTTCCCTCGGCAATCACAATACCGCGATCGATAATGGCGACTCGATCTGCCAAGGCGTCAATTTCATCTAAATAGTGGCTGGTAATGACAACCGTGGTTCCCGCTTCCCGCAGTTTCCGCAATAAATCCCAAACCACATAGCGGCTTTCAATATCTAACCCGACGGTTGGTTCATCTAACACCAAAACTTCCGGTTGATGCAATAAACCCGCTGCTAAATCGAGGCGTCTTTTCAGTCCTCCAGAGTAAGTGCCTGTCTTTTTATCGGCATATTCCTCTAAACCCAACAGCGTTATCACTTCCGCAATCCGCTTTTTAGACACACTACCGGGGAGGTGATACAGTGCCGCTTGGAGTTGCAAAAGTTCCCGTCCCGTGAGCATTTTATCAAGGGCGACTTCCTGAGCGACATAACCGAGGCGTCGTCGTGCTGCCCTAGGGTTGTCAATGGCGGAGATGCCAGAAACTTCAATTTTACCCGCGTCGGGTGTACTCAGGGTACACAGGCAGCGAATGGTGGTGGTTTTCCCTGAACCATTGGGGCCAAGTAACCCAAACAATTCACCGGGTTCTACTTTAAAGGAGATGTCCTTGACGGCTTCGACATCGCCGTAGCGCTTTTGTAGATTTTGGACTAAAACAACGGCAGCCATAAGTATTCCTCTGCCTGGATAGGCTACACAAATCTAAACACTCTTTCTTTCTATCTTAAAGGTTTAGGGGTGGGAGGGCGGTAAGCGCAGCTATGCTGTCGGTGATGCCTTCGACAAGCTTGGCTAACTCAGATCTTCCGCCTCGCCGTGAACGCTTCGCGAACCGGCTGACAGCTTAAACCCGTTAAAACTGACATCTTGCATCAGTTGCAACAACCGCCAGTGGTTAAAACCACTGTCTCATAGCTCGCATTCGTCTTCATACGACTAGATAAAACTTTCAGTCCATTTCAATGGACTTGCTCTATGAGCCGTGGAATTAATTCCACGGCTGATTTTTGGGCTTACTGACAAAGATGCAAGATTTCAGCGGATTGGCGGGTAAAGTTGGCACTTGTACAAGAATTGAGATAACGTACTTCTCTAGTGGTCTGTCAAGGCAATTTTGACGAACAGTAGAAGTGTGTATGTACTAAGGCTCGGATTAAATTGAAGCGGCTCTATCCGTCAATTAGTTCTTGACAGACCACTAGGAACGTGGCGGTTGATGAGTTGTTGGCTCAAATGTTTAGTTTTTTGGAAACTGTCGGGTTGCAAGGAGTTGTTTTTCCATATCTACATCACTAAGCCTATCAAGTTCATAATGTTTGTCTTAATAGTTCATGGGGTGGGAGTAGATCTTATCCCCGATAAAGAGTTCGATAAAAAAGAAGCTGCTCTGTTTGCTGTTTCTTCAGACAAATGAATCTGTTTCAAATCAACTAAACTTTCCTTGATAAAAGAATCTCTAACAAGTAGGCTTTCTCCACTGTTGAACGGAGTTTCATAAAAAACTTCACGAATTCCTGCTGAAATAACTAGCTTTAAACAGGAAAGGCAAGGCTCTAACGTGACATAAATACTAGCCCCTTCAGTAGATATGCCATGTTTAGCAGCTTGCGCGATCGCATTGGCTTCAGCATGAACAGCACGGGATGGTAGGGTTTTGCTAGCGTCACAACTGCTTAAGCCAGGGTAACAGTATCCTTGTTCCGTACAATGAGCTGAGCCAGCAGGTGAACCGTTGTAACCAGTTGCCAAAATCTGCTTATTTTTAACAATTACTGCACCTACAGGGAAAGCTAGGCAGGTTGAGCGAGTTGCTGCTAGCTTTGCCAACATGAGAAAGTATTCATTCCATGTTGGTCTTTGAAATGATTCTTCTGTCATATTCCTGTTGAGCCGAATCCTCCCTTTCCTCGGTGAGTTTCATCTAATTCTTCTACATTTTTTATTTCCACCGATAAAATTGTTGTAATAACCATTTGTGCTATTTTCATTCCAACTTCAACACGAAAAGGTAATTTACCGTGATTAATCAAAATTACTCCAATTTCTCCTCGATAGCCTTGATCTATTGTCCCAGGAGTATTTAGTATTGTGACTTGATGTTTAAGAGCAAGACCACTACGTGGCCTAATCTGAGCCTCTGTTTCTGGAGGTAACTGAATACTAATACCAGTAGGGAGCAAGGCACTTTCACCAGGTTGAATAACAGTTTCTGAAGTTGAAAATAAGTCTAAGCCACTGTCACCTTGATGAGCATATCGTGGTAGTTGGGCTTTTTCACTGAGAAACTTAACTTTTAATATTTTATTCTCTAGTTTTCCTTCTTGCCTGAGGAGTTCTTTTAGGAGTTCTATGCTCTCCTGTTGTTGCCTAATGAGTTCCTCTTGTTGCCGCCAGGCATTTGTCAATTGATCTCCTAAAGAAGGCGGTACTACTTTTTCCTCCGTCATTCTTTGGAGGATTTCTACGATCATGTAACTACACTCTAGTTTAGACAGCAAATTTACACTTTATAATATAAAATACTTGACGATGTCAAGACCTTGCCTTAAATATTTACTAAGCATGATAAACTAAGCATGATAAAATTAATTACTTTAAAACCTTTCTCCAGGACAGAGATTATGCCATAAAAAACTACTTTTTTCAGTACTAAAGAAGTTACCGCCCAGGATTTTATATTTTTACAATATTTCTTTTGGATTGTTCGTTGTTGATTTGAGTCATAGACAAAACTTGAATGGAATGTTATAAAAACCTAATTTTTTGTAGCTTGGTTGATAAGTAAGTAGGTGCAGATATATGACCTGAAAAGGTAATTTTGTTGTTGGTGAATCTTAACTTAACATACTCAATTAAATTAGCTTAGCGGAAATGAGTTAGAGGCAATATGGAAAAGTTTTGTGTCGATGTAATTGCTGCAACGTCAAATCCCCAACAAGTAGTTTGGGCAGCAATGCATCAGGATTATTCAGAACAGTATGTTTGGGATAGCCACGAAAAATGGCCTGATGAGTCACGTTGTGGTGAACTGATTGTTAAGCATCTACTAGCGGGGGAAAGGGGACACTATGGCCCCATAGAACATCCACAAATTACTTTTAACGTTGGCTATTTTCCCCACTCAATGATGCAACAAGTTCGTACTCATCGTGTTGGTGTTAGTTTCGATGTACAGTCATTTCGTTATACAGGACAAAGAATTGTTAATGTTGCCGAAGGGAAGCAAAATGTAGAAGAAGTTTTCTACCTCCGTCCTGTTGGAAATTACACAAATCGCCAAGGTAAGCGTTATTTTTATTCAGAAGAACAACGTGCAGAAGATATGAAATGGTGCCTAGAAGCATGTCAGCACTACAAAAAACGAATTGAGGAAGGGTTATCAGAAGAACACGCCAGAGGCTTAATTCCTTTCGACGCGAGACAGCATTTTGTCCTTAGTTGCAATATGCGATCGCTGATGCATCTTCTCGACCTGAGATGGAAAAAAGATGCCCAACTAGAAGCTCAAAAATTTTGTGAACTGCTCTTTGTTCATTTTGAAAAATGGGCACCCGCTGTGGCACAATGGTATAAAGAAAACCGTGCCCAAAGAGCTAAATTATCTCCTTAATCAGGAAAATGCAAAAAAGCCCAGTCCTGTGACTGGGCTGCTGGAACTCGTTGCTCTACTCAGGAAAATCGGCGCTTAATTCTGACTTACGGGTCTAGGTGTTGTTTCCAATTGAGACACAGTTTCTTGGGGTAAAATCACGTTGTCGATCGCATGAATGACACCGTTACGGGCTTGAATGTCGGCTTGCGTTACTTTGGCATTGTTGATAGTAACTGTACCGTCTTTATCCGGTTGAATCCTACGGGTGTACCCGCTAGAGTGTCAACATTTCCGGGCTGGAGCTGGCTGCTAACAATGATTTTTCCCCCATGACGATGAGCAATGGTTCGTGCGATCGCCCCATAAATTCTTCCACCTTTGGTCTACGTCAAATCTTGCAGCCGTCCCATAACTTGCCTAAACTTGTCACGAATCCCCTTGGGAAATCTTCACTATAAATGTCGTACCACTTCCCACTTTGCTCTCCACAGAAATTTGCCCTCTGTGAAGTTCCAAACACTTTTTAACGACAGCCAGTCCCAGCCCCGTGCCAACAATATTGCCAACATTTTTGCTGCGATAGAAAGGCTCATACAGCGCCTGTATGTCTTCTTTGGGAATTCCAATGCCTTCATCTTTGACCTGAAAAATTACGGCTTGGGGGTCGCCACTTAAAATGAGATGAATATTGCCTCCTTCTGGCGAATACTTGATGGCATTCGAGAGCAAATTTCCCAGAATCGAATACAGTAACTTTTCATCTAGTAAGGCATGGGCACAGTCACCTTTGCTGACAAATTTAATCGAATGTCGTGGTTCGCTATCTAAGTTGATATCCTCTACTAAATTTAGACAGAATGATTCTAAATCCAAAAGCTCTGGACGACACTCCAGCTTTCCGGCCTCGGCTCTAGTTAAGGTTAAGATATCTGTCAATAATTGGGTCATTAACCTAGCTGATGATTGAATGCGGTGCAGGTTCTTCTGTTTTTTATATTCACTCCAGGGTTGCTGGCTTTCTGCTAATATTTGTGATGAACCCAAAATCAAGCTTAAAGGCGTGCGAAATTCGTGAGAAACCATTGAAAAAAAGCGCAGTTTGAGGTCACTGAGTTCTTTTTCTTGCGCTAACTTATGCTGATGAGCTGGGAGCATCCCAATTTTGCAAGAAGGCAAGAGAACGGGAAGTTTATTCGCGATTTTTACTCGCGAATAAAGGCCGACTAGGCGGATGTTGCCCTAACTGCGACAATTTAATTAGTTAGGGAGCCTCTTTATGACAATGACACCAGAAGACAAAAAACTTTTAGCCGACCATATCAAGGCGATAGCTAAAATTCTCTATAAAAATACTCCACAAGAGAAAATTGAGACGTTAGAGGGGTATTGAAACAGCGGTGCGCGACCAAGTGCTAGAACATGTCAGCCCCCAAATAACCTTTTTTTTATCGGAGAAAAGACGGGAACAGAATCGGGACGCATCCGAACGATAAGAAGTTGTGTGGGTCGGATAAAAATCACTCAAAAACAAGCGTCACGTTTAGGAATTGAGCCGTATCGACGGTTAAGTCCTCTTCTGGAAAAATGCTGTTTATTACTTGCAGCAAATGAATCATTTCAAGATGCAGAGAATGACCTGAAAGTCTTGACCGGGGTAGAAGTAGGTCACAGCACTCATCATCGCCAAGCCCAGAAAGTAGAGCTATCGCCACCTAATATTAAACAAAAACTGACAGAAGTTTGTCTCGATGGTGGGAAAGTGCGTTTACGCTCACAGGAAAAAGGTAAACCCGCCTACTGGAAGGAGTATAAAACCGGACGACTACAAGGAATATATTACGGAGCCTTCTTTCAAGATAATTTTTCTCTAATTAATTGGGTGAACAGCCAAAACCTGGCTCGAACCATTTATTGCTTGGGTGATGGACACGATGGGGTGTGGAACCTATTTGCACAAATAGCCGACGACCAGACCCGACAAGAAATTCTTGACTGGTATCATTTGAAAGAGAACCTCTATAAAATTCAGGCATCGAAAAAGTTTTTAGAACAAATCGAAGCAGATTTGTGGCAAGGAGTGGTCGAAGAAGCGATTAGTAAACTCCGGAAAACTAACTATGTCGGGGCTACTAACTTTATAAGTTATCTACGTAAACATAGGCATCGCTTAGTCAATTATATGTACTTTCAAGCCGAACAATTAAGTTCGATTGCTTCGGGAGCTGTAGAGTCTGCGGTCAAACAGATAGACAAGCGGCTACAAATAGTCGGCGCTCAATGGAAGTCCCAAAATTTACCGCAAATGCTGCAACTGCGGTGCGCTTATCTGAATCGACAGCTTGCTCCAAGCGCTTAAAAAACCCAAAAACAGTATGAAAAGAAGCACGCTGCTTTTTTTCGCGAGTTACAATCGCGAATAATTAGGATTTATCTTTATGCCTCGAAAGACTTCCAAGGATATTGAGCGAGATAAACTCGCTCGATTTGAGCGTATTAAAAAGGCGATAGCAGCGTTAGAAAAACAACAAAGACAAATATTAAAACAGGGTGAGCTGGCTCCATCCGGGGCTTGGGTAGCGCGTTATCAAGTTCGGCAAAATAATAAGAAATATTGGTACTACAAATTACAAGTGCCGACTCCATACTTCCCATGCGCGACCTCCGAAGAGTTGAGTAAATACAAGCATCTGGGGAAAGCTGGTACTACTGACCATATAGATGCTGTCATGTCTGTTTTTAGGCGTTCTGTTATCGATGAGATACAGAAGCTCATCCGTTCCCTAGATGATTGCTTGCTGGATATTACTTCTGGAGCCGAGCAGGAGGAAGAAAAACCGCAGGATTGAATCTCCCGAAGTATTCGCGATTATTACTCGCGAATAATGGCTGTCCCTTTATTTTTGCACAATTGGGATGCTCCCGATGAGCTTCGGCATTTTGACGTTTAACCATTTGTTGATAGAGTAATACATACACCCCAAAAAGAATTGCAAAACTCAAGAATGTGCCAATTTATTCTATCAGCATTCTGTGGCTAATACTAGTTTGAGACTTGCTGACTCTTTGTTCCAGTAATTGTTCTTCTTCGCGTTGCATTTGAGTAATAATGTGGCGAATCTCATACTGAAGTTTATTGTTTTTATCGACTAGTGAAGTTTGAGCCGATATTGTTTATTTTCCTTGTTGGTAAAGGTTAATAGATTGCTCGAATAGAGCTAATCTTTGAGCAATTAGAGATTCGAGAATTGAGAGTCGTTGTTGTTGGCTAGGGCTATTGGCAAGCCGTTGCCGCAGTTGAGTGAGTTTGGGTTCAATACTTTGAATCGCTCTGTGATAACGCTCTAGCTCTGGCTCACTTCCATATAGAACGTAACCCCGTCGTCCGGATTCAGCATCGGTTAATGTTGCGAAGACATTGATCAGGTTATTGACTACTTTATGGGTATGTTCTAACTTCTCGGCGCTCTCCGTTAATTGAGTTGCATTGCGGTAGGAAACGAAGTTGACAAAACCCATCAGTAGTAATGCCAGACTCAACCCGACTGCATTCAATTTTCCTTCGAGTGACCATTTCATGAAAAACTCAGTTGAGGAATTATGGCAAAAAGGAGATGTTACTCCAGCAAGCAACCCTCAAACTACTAGAAGCAGTTTTGGATTTCTTTGGCAGATTTGCAGGAGAAGACGCTAGAGGAGTATTTGCCGCAAAGGTGGCTGAAGAACGCTTTGGAGGTGGTGCGCGTTACTTCAGAACAGGAAAACGCCCTAGTGGAGTTGTTCAATAAGGAGTGGCTGTTTTTGGATGGCGTTGATGAGATTGCAGAGGGTTTCGTAGGGGTAGGGGCGCAAGGCCTTGCGCCCCTAAAGATGATCACATCTCAACTGGAAGGGTGGGTTGCAAAGGCACGGGTTGTGCTGAGTTGTCAGTTGAATGTTTGGGAAACCAATCTATAGCTGGTTCTATATCTGCCGCTACATGAGCCTGACAAGCACTACTTCCTCTCCGATTTCTGCCCGATTTCTGCCCGATTTTTCAATTTTTTTATAGAAGAGTAGCTTCTTCAGCATCAGTCATGTTTTACACTCACAAGCCTAACCAAGATTAGCCAGCTAACTTTAGGCAGATGTGCAGTTTTTTACTTTCTATTATTATCAACTCAATTGACGAGAGCAACGAAGGCGTATGAATTCTGAACCAGTATCAACGGCGTGGGGGAAAATACAGGCGATGACCAACAGCCTGATTCTCCTACTGCCAAATTTGGTACTCGCCTTAATCGTCTTTGCCGTCTTTTGGTTTGCGGCTAGAGCATTCAAGTCCCTAGTCAGACGCCTGACCCGCAGGCATCGACAGGCGAGGAATCTGGGACTGGTACTCGGACGTTTGTCGCAAGGCGTTGTTATTTTAGTCGGTTTATTTGTTGCCTTATCCATTGTCATCCCGTCATTCAAGGTAGGGGATTTAGTTCAACTGTTGGGCATTAGTGGTGTAGCTTTTGGCTTCGCCTTTCGGGACATTCTCCAAAACTTTCTAGCGGGTATCTTAATTCTCTTAACCGAACCGTTCCAGATAGATGACCAAATTGTTTTCAAAAGCTTTGAGGGAACGGTTGAAGATATTCAGACTCGTGCCACAACCATTAGGACATACGATGGTCGTCGTGTTGTGATCCCGAATGCTGAGTTATTTACAAACTCGGTAACCGTTAACACCGCTTGGGACAACCGCCGACTACAGTATGACGTTGGCATCGGTTATGGCGATGACATTGACCGTGCCAAGCAACTCATTATGGAAGCGGTTGCCAATTTAGAGGTGGTTTTGAGGGAGCCTGCCCCAGATGTGTTGGTGATGGAGTTGGCTGAAAGTACAGTGAACATTCGCGTGCGCTGGTGGATTAGTCCGCCGCGACGTGCTGATGCTCTCGATACACGGGATCAGGTTCTCGCTGCTATCAAGAACAAGCTGACTGCTAACGGCATTGATTTGCCCTTCCCGACGCAGCAAATCTTGTTCCACGACCAAACCGAAGAGACAGATGGTAACCGTTCGCGTCAGCGTGAAGGATGGCCTGCTGGGAACAAGGCAGTACCGAACTCACGCAGCATCAGCGGTTCATTGAGACAACTGGTTGAGATGCGGACGCAAAGAGATGGGAACGGGAACGGATGAATCAGTCTCTAAGATGGGTATCGTGGGATTGACAAAAATGCAGGTAATGTGATATGCGCCAACTACTGGTTCAAGTTCCACGGGGATGTGGGAAAAATGTCCTTGATATCGCCAAAGCTTGTGACGGGCAGAATCTCGTCCACTTTGAAGCGACTGGCAGAGAAAAACCCCTGGATGTGGTAATCGTTCACGTCCCCAACCAGAAAGTTGAAAAACTTCTGGGAGAGTTAGAATCGCTTCCGGAACTCCACGTTACATTAATTCCGCGTGGAGTCATCGCTCTAGAGCCACCAGCGTCTGAGGCACCCCAGCAGGTCAAAAACGTGCAGCCTCGCAGCCCCATCGAGATATTCCTCGCTGGTTTGCAAAGTGTCGGTTCGTGGAAAGGCTTTTTAGGATATGCAGTGGCTGGGGGGATCGTGGTTTGGAGCGGCTTGTTCACGAATACCAGCTATCTTTTGGTCGCGGCTATGCTGATTGCACCGTTTGCCGGACCTGCCATGAACACAGCGATCGCAACAGCGCGGGGCGACGCACACTTGCTCCAACGTACTCTCTTACGATACTTCGCAGCCCTTGCAGTGACAATCCTAGTGGCATGGGCGCTCTCGCTTATCTTACAGCAAGAAGTTGTAACCGCCTCCATGAGTTCCACGAGTAACGTGTCGTCGGTGGCAGTGCTGCTTCCCCTCATTGCCGGAGCAGCAGGCGCTTTGAACCTCGTGCAATCGGAAAGAAGTAGCCTGGTGTCGGGTGCCGCCGTGGGGATGCTAGTTGCCGCTTCGCTGGCACCGCCTGCGGGAGTGGTGGGCATGGCAAGTGCAATGGGTCGATGGGACATGGCTGTGAACGGCTTGTTCGTGCTGTTGCTGCAACTGGTCGGCATCAATTTGTCTGCTTCTATTGTGTTCCGTATGTACGGTCTATCTGCGCGTGGAGCGCGTTACGATCGCGGAAAAAAATCGGTTTTTCCCGCCGCCCTTGCCGTCACGATCTTGGCGCTGGGAGGCTTACTGACTTGGCAGTTTTCTAGCTCTCCAGAACTTCAGCGTAGCAGCCGTTCGCAACGAGCCAATGCTGAAATCCAGAAGGTGGTGAACAGTAGTAATCTCGCACAACTGGTAGAAGCTGATGTTCGTTTTCCCAGCCCTAATATTAAAGGTCAGAACACGCTGCTGGGTACTGTTTACGTCCAGCGCAAAGCAGGTGTTACCGAGCCAGATCAACAAATCCGCGATCGCTTAACCAAGGATATTCAAACTCACTTACTCCAACAAGGTTTTAACGTCACACCTTTAGTTGATGTCAGCGTCCTTGAGGCACCCAATATCCCATGAAAAAAGTCAAGCTGCAAAGATTGTGGGATTCACTCCACTCTAGCTACTGGTTCGTACCCACACTAATGGCAGCCGTAGCGGTTGCGTTGGCGTTTACGATGCTGACGCTGGACCGAATGGGCAAGATTGGGCCGCTAGAGAAGTGGGGCTGGATTTACACGGGTGGCCCAGACGGGGCGCGAGCGGTGCTTTCAGCCGTTGTGGGTTCGATGGTGAGTGTTACCGCTACATCCTTCTCAATTGCGATCGTTGCACTCCAGCTTGCCTCTTCAAATTTTGGTCCGCGACTGCTGCGTAATTTTATGCAGGATACCGGCAATCAAATCGTCCTTGGCACCTTTATTTCCACCTTCATCTACGGCTTGCTTGTCTTGCGGACTGTCCGGGGAGAGGACTACGACATATTTGTGCCGGAGATCTCGATTACGGTGGGTATCTTGCTGGCGCTGATTAGTATCGGCGTACTGATTTACTTTATCGATCACGCATCCACTATCATTCAGGCATCGCACATCATTTCTGAAGTGAGTACCGATTTACACCGTGCGATCGAGCGGCTGTTTCCAGAAAAAATTGGGCATAGCGTGTCCCAAGCCAAGCATCAGGTGGGAGACATCCCAGCGTCGTTTGACTCGGAAGCTTGCCTCATTCAAGCAACTGGCAGGGGTTATCTTCAAGCCATTAATGAAGAAGAATTGATGAAGCTTGCCTGCAAGCACGATCTCTTGTTATACGTCAAGCCTCGACCCGGAAAGTTTGTGATACAGGGCACCGATTTGGTCAGGGTGTTGCCTGAAGAACGGGTCGATCGGAAACTCGCCGAGCAGATCGAAAAGGCTTTTATTCTAGGCAAGGAACGGACTGAGCAGCAGGATATTGAGTTTCCGATCGATCAGTTGGTGGAAATTGCTCTGCGTGCCCTCTCTCCTGGAATAAACGACCCGTTCACCGCAATTCGGTGTATTGACCGACTCAGTGCCGGACTATCCCGCCTCGCTCAAAGGGATTTCCCCTCTCCCTACCGCTACGATGAGGACGACCATCTGCGCGTGATTGCCAACCCAGTCACGTTCCCCCAACTCACTAACACAGCCTTTAACCAGATTCGACGGTATGGGAAAAGAGACGTGGCGGTAACGATTCGTTTGCTAGAAGCGATCGCACGCATTGCTCCTTACACCAGCAACAAGAAAGATCAAGCCGCGTTGCTACGTCATGCCCAGATGATCGAGCGAGGTAGCCGTGAGGAAGTGGCGGAGGAGTGTGATCGCGCTTGTGTTGAGGAGCGATACTGGGCAGTCGTTAAAGCCTTAGAGCGTTCAGAAGTCAAAAGTCAAAAGTCAAAAGTCAAAAGTGATGGTGAGTACTAACCCATCGAGAGTAAGGAGGTAAGAGAAATAATGCCTGAACCAATGGATTTTTTCCTTATTTTCTTAATAGAGGGATTGAACATCCAGACAGGAGAAGTCCCTCTACCGCTTTTTGGATTAGCTGGGATACTAATGTTAATAGGTGGCTTTCAAGTGCTACAACTACTGAATTGGGCAAGCGAACGTTTGATATCTCCACAGGTCAAAGAAGTCTATCAAAAGGTGGTTGAGCCTTACCGGGGGTTGCTGGGAATCGTCGTCGCTTTGGCTACGGTCGAACTGATTATTCTCCTCATCCCCGCCCTTAGAAATTATCCATTAATTGAAGTACCAGTTAGTTTATCTTTAACAATTTGTATTAGCTGGTTTAGTTCCCGTCTCTTCCGACAGTTTTTTGATGTTTACCTCTTAGATGTTGCTTTTAAGAGGGGTCGTAAACTTAATAGTGAGTTTTTTGTTTTAGCTAAAGTCCTAGCTAATTTTATAATTTTATTAATAGCGGTTATTGTCTTTTCCGAAACCCATAAAATTAATATTTTCGGTTTATTAGCTAGCTTGGGAATTGGTGGACTAGCTGTAGCTTTTGCCGCTCAAAAAATTTTGGAGCAATTATTAGGAGGAATTGTCCTTTATATTGATCGCCCTTTTGTTGTTGATGACTATATCGGCTTACCGGATGGAGTTTTTGGCAAAGTTGAATCGATTGGCTTGCGTTCTACAAAAATTCGCACCTCTGGTAAAGGTACGCTGGTGATTGTGCCGAACAGTTCTCTAACACAGGTGAATATTGAGAACTTTACAGGTGCTAAAAAAGTCATGGCTATACTTAACTTAAATTTTCCTCAAAATATTCCGAATGAAGAACGTGCCTTGATTCAACAGGTGATTATGAAAAGCACTGATGATATTTTTGGTATAGACACCCGCAGCACTAGTGTAAATTTTCAAGACTTTGCTGATTCTGAATTAAAGAAAACGCAAGCACAAATTACCTTCTTTATTCTCGGTTCCGGTAACGTTTCGATGGAGTTACGCCGTCAGCTTTTGGATATTGCTAGTCATAAATTGACGAATCAGTTGAAAGACTATGGAATTACTTTTATTATTGAAGAACCCACTGTTTATGTGGATGCACCAATTACTATTTGAATAATTTGATGGAGATACTGAACCTAATAAATAGTCAAATAGATACCGTTAAGCCAGTTTTGTTAAGATTAGGGATATTCGGTTTATTTCTCCTCCTCTCTTGGATCGTTGGACGCTATACCCCCTCAATTCTCAGACTGCTGATTCGGCGTTTTTTCCCCCACAAAGTAACGGCAATTTATGAAAATCTCATAGATCCGATTAGTCATTTGCTCAAGATTGCTGGAACGTTAATTCTCATTTCTGTCTCATTGAACTGGCTCAAGCCTTATCCGGGAATATACAGCTTTCTCAGTTTTTTCATCGATTTGGCAGTAACGATTAGCGTTGCTTGGTTAGTTTCTCGATTCTTTCGGCAGTTTGTTCGGGTCTATGGAATTAATTTAGTCCGCAAGTTGGGTCGAGAAGTTGATGAACTTTTGCTGGTTTTTGAGACATTAGCTAATGTGGTGATTGGATTTATTGCTGTCTTGTCGTTTGCTCAGGGGCGATTCGATTTAGTGGGTTTAATGGCTGGTTTAGGCATTGGGGGATTAGCAATAGCGTTTGCGGCTCAAAAAACCCTAGAACAGCTTTTAGGAACGGTTGTATTGTATTTAGATCGCCCTTTTGTTCCAGGAGAATATATTCGTTTACCCCATTCCCAACAATTACCAGAGGGGCTGTTTGGACGAGTAGAATCGATTGGTTTGCGCTCCACAAAGATTCGCACGGCAGCTAAAAGTACGCTATTTATTGTTCCCAATTCTACCTTGGCAAATTTGGAAATTGAGAATATTACCAGGGGGAAGAAGGTGATGGTTTTGCTGTATTTGGATTTTGCGCGATCGCTCGAAGAACGGGAACACGCCTTAGTGCAACAAGTCATTAACGATTCTACCAATTCTGTATTTGGAATTGACCCAGGAAGTACAAATATTACCCTGACCCTTGATGAGGAATTAGGAACCACTCGTGCTAGAGTAACATTCTTTATTTTGGGTTCAAGTGAAAGTTCGATTCAGCTAAGAAAGCGGCTTCTGGAACTAGCCAATAGTAAAATATCTAAAAAGTTACTGGCTTATAAAATTAATTTTACGATGCAAGAACCGATGATTTATGTTGAGTCACCTGTCACTATTTAGAATTCTATTAGTGATTGGAAAGTCATTTTTTTAATCTTACTCTAGAAAGACGTAATTCCTTGGAACCCTACTTAGGGTTGAGATAGGAAAGATTCAATCTAGTAAAATTTCAATAAAATGACTATGCAAAGTACAGTGGAGACACACAGGGTTCATCCCAACTTAGACCGAATAGGCAACAGGTTACGTTTGGTTGGTTGGGCTAGTTGGTGGATACAGCTAGGGTTCGGGGCTGTTTCTGTTCTGATGTTGTTATTTGCTATCTCTGGACGTAGCTTTAGCCGATCTATCGCGCCTGCACCTGGAGTCCCAGTAACGGGTTACACCCAAGCAACAACGCCTGGACTTGGATTTAGTGTCTTTTGGGCAGTTTGTGGAATTTTGGTGTTGCTGTTTACTATTTATCTGGCTTTTCGTTTAACTCGCTTGGCAAAACGACTTCGCAATCCTAATCCAGAGTTACACCCCAAAAAAGCAGAGGTGATGCAGTTGTTGCGGATTGCTATAATTGCTGGTTTTGTGGGAATGCTGTTAACTATTTTAGGGAGTGGAGCAGGTTTGGGAGTACTACTATCAAAATCAATTGCTCAACCTCAAGGGGTAGCAATTTATGACCCAAATCGCGTCATTCGTTCTTTAGATATCTTCGTTGCCATGGCAGGTATGAACGGGATTGTTGCTCACTATGTCGGCACAGTGGCTTCTGGGGGACTGTTTATCTGGCTACATCCTCAGTTGTAATCAGTTGTAAGTAAGTCACCCTCCGAGGAAAAAGGAATCGTCTTTTTTCCGCTCCGAAGTTAGTGGTAAATATTTGAGGGGGTATACTTTCTAAGCTGTTTAAGAAATCGCCATTGTCATAAGATTCTCAATAAGAGTCGGCGGCGATAAAAGAATTGTGTCGCAACAAAGGCTCATTTTTGTAATGATGTTTCCCGTTCAAGTGAATCAGAACCTCGTACTTCATGAACTCGACTAGAGCGAACGATGATTGTAAACCGCTGCTTCATTTCTTTTTCAAGAAATTCTTCTACCAATCGCACTTGCTTAGGAGTGATGGGTTTATCTGCCTGAACATTTAAGTAAACTTCTGGAGGATTTTTGGTCCAATTGACCTCAGTTTTACTTAGCCGTACCTGTTGTCCTATTGTGATAGTGCGGTTGACCAGATTTTTTCTCAACGTCGCTTGTAGCTGGGATTGTTTCACCAACTGGAAAAAACTTGCTCCCAAAGGCAAAAGTAAAATACCAGTTAAACCCAAAATCCATCCTAAAGCATGGCTTATCTTGGCATAGCCCATCGTGATGAAAACGAGCATACAAGCAAGGGTAATCCCTAAGAGGTTAGTCAGGTATAGTAAAAACGCTCCCCAGCTAAATTGCCAAATTCCCTGAGATAAGGATAAACCTACTACACAAATTGGCGGCATTAAAGCCACCGCGATCGCAGTTCCCGCTAATGCATCACTAATTTTTGGTCGAACTTTAGCATAACCGCTAATACCCCCAGCCGCGACAGCAATTCCTAAGTCCACTAAATTCGGTTGAGTGCGTGAGAGGACTTCCGAACCAAACTCTGGAATTGCAACTAAACTCCCCAACAATCCAGCCAAGAAAATAGATACTCCAGTGCCAACTCCTACTGAAATTAGGCTTTGGCGGAACAAATGCAAGTCTCCCTCCAAAGCGCTAAATGCTAGCGATCGCAATGGTAACATCAAGGGAGCAATAATCATTGCCCCAATAATTACGGCTGCACTGTTACTGATGAGTCCAAAGCTGGCAATCAGACAAGAACTAACAATCAGAACTACATAGTTCTGACTGAGTTCAGCATCAACTGTCAAAGACTCGTGTAGGTTTTTGAGTTCTTTCTGAGAGGCGTTGGGTTGGAGCATAAAAATCTTGACAGACTAGTTCCTAGTTCAATTATTTTTGCAAGGCTACACCCAATTAATTTTATTGCCTCTTCTGTTCAAAAGAACTAAGAAAATTATAGCGATCGCCCCTTGTGCAAGTTTTTATCTAGAATGCCAAACAAGATGAGGAGAAAAGCGGATAAGCGCAATAAGTATAAGTCAGGAGTTGTTTCATTAGCATAGGGAGTAAAGCCTAGTAAAGTTCTATTAATTGCCAACATGAAAAAGGCTAAGGTAAAGCTAATAAATAAACGGTCTTTTGTCTCCTTCCAGAAACGCAGGAAAAACAATCCTGCTACTGCACATCCCATCGCAATTGTTCCCATGATAAAGCTTGTCATACTCCCCCTACTTTTCTCTTTCAGTAGTTTCTTTCCGTAGGATAAGCTTACTTTGCTTCCCACACCAATCCATATAAAAGAAAAATTATACCAATTAATGGGACTGAAGTCCGCCAAGGTGATAGATCAATTGAAGGAATAATCACTTTGTCAATAAAAAGAATCACATTATCTAGCGTAAACATGGCAAAACATAGTCCGCTCCACAACAGTAATCGAGCTTTACTTTTCCGATAACCTCGTAGAAGTAAAACGCAACAAGTAAAAGCAATGACGGCACACAGCATATAAACAATCCATGCCATATTATTCTTCTTCCTCACTTTTCAACTTAAAAGCATCTGCAAATGATTGAATCGGATTCTTAGATAAAGAATAGATAAAATTAATCAGACTAACAGGATAGTATCGATCAAGCTGAGCTAATTGCTCAATCATGTTATCTACATCATCATTTTTTGGATTGTAGCTATAAAAATGCTCTTTATCTTGACGTTCAATTTTTAAAAATCCACGTTTATTTAAAAACTTTAGGATTTCTTTCACAGTTGTATGGTGTAAATAAAGTTTCTTGCCTATATTGTAAATTGTCCATTTCTCATTACTATTTTCTTTAAAAAACAGCAAGATTTTCAAACAATCTATTGTTTTAACATTATGAATAATAAACCGTTGAATTTCTTCGGAAAATTTTTCCATGTCTCTTGAGGATAGATACAGCTCGAATCAATCGTTAAAGCTGATTTAATAAAGCTTGTTTATTTGCCCTATTACTATTAATTGAGTGCAATCATTTTGATAACCTTCCCAGAAGGTTTAACCGAAAAAAGCATTATACCTTCTAGTGGAATACGAACCTTTTCGATATAGCATCCTTCAAAAGGCTTAGGTTAAAGGTTTTGGCATGATCACAGGATTCTGTACCATAGGCAGAGTTAATGCGTTGACGCACAGGCTAGCACAATTCTAGATTTGTGACGCAGAGGCTGATTCCCCCAAAGCTGCAACATTTTTAGCAATGCCTCAATAAGTAGCTTGCCAACGGTGTCAATGGCAGACAGGCTCTAAGTGACAGAGACTTCCTCACCGATTTCTACCCGATTTCTACCCGATTTTTCGACTTATGAGGGATAACTTGAAGTTATAGCCTAGATTCACCCCTGTTTTAGTTTAAGGCAATTCAATGAAGATGCTGAAAATTTTGATATTGAAGTAGCGGAGTTGCCGCAGAAAAAATGATGTAAATGTTCTTGATATATTATACATATATGAAAATTATAGAAAAATAGCATTTTAGTTAAATTAAGGGATCTATCAATTAGCTCGGATTTCGAGCAACTGCCACTAAGTGGCAGTCAGGAATGGGGTTTATGTCCGGCAATCGCCATCGATTAACAGTGCTGTTGTCGGAGTTGTACCTAATAATAGAAATGTCACGATTGAGAACAAAGGCGCAAATGGCTGGGTACCCATTTCAGATCCTTTGCAAGGTTATGTATCTGCGGCTTATCTCGAATATGATACTTGATGGGATTGAGTTGAGTTATCGCTCCAGATGTTGAATGGTAAACGATGCAAGGCGTCCGACTCGGTGTACTTTTCGGTTTTGAAAATCTACGTTGATTTGTTGATTTTTTTTCTCATCCTGTGGAGTTTTACAGTCAGTGTTTTTCTAGCGAATTATCCTGAGACTTTCCCCTGCCACCTATAAGGGTATGGGAGTCGTGGGAACGATATAAATTTATTAAGATTTTATCTGTTTTCAATGCCTTAAATAGATTATTTTTTATAATATGGTATATAGTTTATGAGATAAGATAATCTCAAACCAAACTCAAAAAATGGGTGATTTGCTGTCGTTGCCGTCAAGAAATATAACCGACGGTTTTAGGATACAGCAGCTTGAGTTTTATTTTCTTGTGTCAAGATATCACATTTCCTATGATTTTGTCCCTGTTAACATGGATGGGAAGTGGAGTAACAGCTTTTCTTTGCACTCTGGTAAGGCGACAACATCATTTAATTGTCCAGCAACAGTTAGAAATTGAACGACATCTAGCCGCAGAGCAAGCAGCGGCACTCTCTCAAGCCCAAAAAATTCTGACAAGAACGGCTGATGATATTCACGATAGACCACTACAGGAACTTAAGTTGGTTATGGATGATTTAGAACTTTTGCAGCTCGATCATTCAACTATAGATATTGATGCCACTCTAGATAAGCTCGAAAATATTGGATACGGAACCAAATTAATGAGCGCGATCGCGACTCAACTTCCTTGTCTGATAACTTGCACCATTCTCAATTAGCTACATAATCCACTCCATGTATCAAAAGCGCGATCGCCTCTATTGCCTGGTGTTCAGATGAACTTAGTACACTCAACTAGTCAGCTTTCATCCGTGCAATTGCTTAGTCAGACTAAACTTGAGCCTGGTTATGTGGCTACTGGCTCATCCAAATGAGCGAACGGTGAGATAATTCAATGGGCTTGGATGCTGTCCTAGACGTTGTTTAAAGCAAAAGATAGGGAAATTCCTGGCTGTAAGTCCACCATTTCTCCGTGATAGATAATCGAGACAGAGGATTGATTCGTACTTGCGGCGGCAACATTCAGGCGATCGCCTATCTTCTCAATTTGGAAATCGTTAGACTGAAGTTGCAAGCTTACCCGCAAATGGTTGATTGAAGTGGGGAAAGATGGATTGAGGTAGATCCGACCTCTATTCACTTTTAAACCGAGGTAATGGTGCTGGAGAACATATAGTGTCCCTGCCATTGCTCCCAGATGAATCCCACTTTTCACCTCATCACTACTAGCACCCGATACATCGGTAATGAGTGACTGGGTAAATAGCTGCCAGGATTTCTCCAGCTCAAGTTGAGACAAAGCCCCAGCATAGACAAAACGGGATAAGCTCGATTCATGGGATGTGCGCTGAAGGTGATATGCCAGCGTTTGCTGCATCTGGTTCAGATCAAATGTATACCCCAGTCGTTGCAGCAGTGCTTCTATTTCTGCCTTGGAGAACAGAAAGAATAGCATTGCCAAATCTGCCTGTTTAGCAACTTGATAGCGATTGACATCATCACCCTTCGCCTCCAATACCCAGTTAATCCGCTCATGATCAAACTGCTGCCAATCTAACTCTTGCAGGCGATCGAACCCTTCGTACTGGCTCAGACTCCCATTTTCATCAAAAACCACGCGCATTTTCCGGCTGACTGTATCCCAGTAGTCGATTTCCTCTTGACTCAGCTTTAGCCAATGGTAAAGCTCTCTTCTGCGAGAGGCGGGGAGTAAATCTAAGACTTCCTGAGCGCGGCAAAGTGTCCAAACCGCCATCAAGTTGGTGTAGGAGTTGTTGTTAATGCCTGATGTAGTTGCGTTGGGGTAGCCAGTGTGGTACTCATCTGGCCCCATAACTCCCAGAATTTCGTAGCGTTCAAATTCAGGATGGTAGGTGGCGAAACTTACCCAAAATCGAGCAACTTCGATGAGTAACTCAGCCCCGTAGTCGCAAAGGAACATAATATCATTGGTGATGATGTAGTATTCCCAGACAGTATGGGCAACGATCGCGCTGATATGGCGCTGCAACTGGGTGTGATCGGGTGTCCAGTGACCAGAGAGTAAATTAAACTGAAAACGGGGGGTTTCTTCACCTCCAGTACTGGCACTGCGCCAGGGATACATTGCACCCCGATAACCCTGTTGATGAGCCAGAGCACGTGCGGCATTGAGACGACGATAGCGATACAACAATATTTCTCTAGCGATCGCCGGAAAGCGATAGATGAGAAATGGCAGCACAAAAACTTCATCCCAAAAAATATGTCCGCGATAGCCTTCACCATGCCAGCCACGAGCTGGTAAACCTGCATCCAGATCTGCTGTATGGGGTGAAAAGGTTTGGAGAATGTGAAAAATGTGCAGCCGTGCAATTCGCAGGTATTCGACTGGCTCAAATTCAAGATCGCAGCGCATCCATAGTCTTTCCCAAGCATGTTTGGAGGCATTCAATAAATCTGTAAAACTAGGGGCAGTTAGCACGACTTCCTGCGACGCTTCAATACAACAGGCGATCGCAGGATCACGCGACGTATACAAAGCCGCTATTTTCTCGATCGCAATCACCGCACCCCGATTAACATGGACTCGAATACACTCCCCGATTTGGGCTTTTTCCTGCTCAATGGTTCGCGTTGACTCGACCGCAGCACCATCCACCAACACCTGAGTACGTGCCGCCAATCCCAGTTCAACACGGGACTGACTGGTGCGCGTATTTAGCCAAATCCCTGCTGGTTCCAGGGTTCCTGTCGCTATTGGCTCAAGGTGCTGCTTGTTGTAGGGTTCGTAGCGCTTAACATTATTATTGATGACCCGCCCATCGATCGCGGAGCGAATTTCTAGCTCCCCTGACCAGTTTTCGGCAATTAATTCTAAATGCAATCCCGCAAGGTGCGGTTGAGCCATACTGACAAATCGGTGTTCGTGCAGTTTTGTTTGCCGTCCGTCGCGATCGCGAAACTGAATCTCCCGCCGCAACACCCCGGAACGCAGATGCAAACTTTGTTGATAAGAAAGGATTTCGACTTGATCAATAGAAAACCAGTCTCCGCCATCAATGCGAAACGTTAATGCTAACCAGTTGGGCAAATTGACCAGCGATTCATTCTCTACCGTCTCACCATTGACCTGGCTAACCAAACGATTGTAAAGACCGGCTCGATAAGTGCCAGGATAGTGAATCTCATCTGCCGTCGCCTCAATCGCTGCTGCACGGGTGACAAAATAGCCATTTCCGACGGCAAACAACCCTTCCCGGTGTCCTTCATCCTGGGGGTCGTAGCCATCAAACGCCATGACCCAGGTATGTTCTGAGTCTGCGCTATCGTAATCAGAGAACATGGGCATGATTGACAATTTGCTCAAATAGTGCATCAAGTTGCGTTCGCGTCGGGTAAGCCGGTTGAGAACCATACTGGGTAACAGCCGCATGGGAAGCCGCCGTCGCCAAACAAGCCGCATCTAAAAGGGATTTTCCTTCAACAACGGCAACGGCTAGACCTCCTGCAAATGCATCACCTGCCCCAGTTGCATCAACCACATCCACGGGAGTCGGGGGAATATGCACAACCTGTTCGGAGTTCACTAGAACGCAACCTCCATCTTTTAGCTTCACAAAGGCATTCTTAACTCCCTGTTCTACCAGATAGCGACCCGCCTCAACCGCATGGTCAACAGAATCGATCGCAATCCCTGTTAACTGCTTTGCTTCCTGGGCATCGGGGACAATATAGCTGATTTGAGAAAACAACGACTGATCCACATACTTTACCGGAGAAGGGTCAAGGATAACAGGAATGCCACGTTCATGGGCTGCCGAAATGCCGTGATTGGCAATAAAAGGAGTAATTTCATAATCAACAACCAAAACTGACCCAGAGGGGGCGCTTTCAATGGCTGCACTCACCATTTCAACATCTTCTTCTGACCATTGGTAATTCGCATTGCCAGCTAGGAGAACACCTTTCTTGCCATCTGGCGGCACCGCAATCATGGAAACAGCAGTACTTTGACCCGCGACAGCCTGCACATATTGCAGATCGATATCTATTTCCCGTAGCGATCGCAATGCCTGTTCTTTCAAGTCATCGTCTCCCACATGACCGATTAACCGCGTAGAAATCCCCAGGCGACTCGCCAGATAGGCAACATTCGCTGCTTTTCCACCCCCCAATCGCACAAAATCGTGTGCTAGTAGTACCCCCTTACTCAAGTCTGGTTGGCGATCGACTCGCACTTGAAAATCAGCATTGATACTGCCGAGAGAAATCACCACTCCCTGACTCATGAGGTCATTACTCCTGAAATTCCTTCAAGAAAATTTTGGCAGCTTTTCTAATTCAACGCATGACTCTACCGAAATATCTCTAATCCTTGTAACAATTATTCTGTTCGTGAGGATGGAGGATGCAGAATTAGTGCTTCGCTTCTTTGCTCTACGGCATATTGACAATTTCCGAGGTGGAATGGAAAATTTTCTTAATTTTTATATGATGAAAAGTTTAGAATTCAATGATGTAGATATTGAGTTCCTTCATCATCTTTTTTGGGAATTGGGTAGAGAAGTACAAAAGTACAAGATTCTTTATAGAAGAAATTTTAGCAGGTGAAAACACTGTTGAAGGAACACTCAATGAACTAATAAGCTATCGAAATGATGCAGCCTATGGTGCTGTTGTTGATAATGTCTTGGGTTCTAGTACATTACTAGTGCAAGAAGGCAGTTCGCGTAGCGTTCTCCGTAGGAGTAGAAACAAGGCTAAAGGCAGAAGATAAGAACGCTTTTACACTAAGCTTTCTAACCTTTTTGGACTGGTGGGTTATTTTCGCCACGCTGCACTAGAATATGTGATTTTGTTGAAAGTTTGTGTCAATCCCTAGCTGAGTTAGTAACTTAATTTTGCCTGAAAACCGCTACGCCAGCAATAGCAGAAGTTAGCGGTGCTGTTTGGGTAATTGGAGAGAATCGCAATCAGGCAGATAACGCAATAGTCAAACAAACACCCCCCTTTTGAGGGATGATTGCTATTCTTCAATACCCTAAAAGAGTTAGCAGGTTGCCCTTTTGGATAGAGGGCGGACAATTTCCTAAATGTGGGGGTTGGAGGAGCCATAGTGCTACCTCCCTGGTACCCCATGACTATTGAAATGCCAGCCGTAATAATCAACTCCCAACGACTGGTAAAAACGTTTCTCTTTCCCCTGCTCATGCAACTATCTGACCGAACCACGCAAACCTTAATGGCAGTTATTGCCACAATCTTGATTGTGGCTGCCCTAAGAGCAACTCAACCCATTTCCATGCCCTTAGCGTTCGCGTTTTTTATTGCCGTTTTGGTATACCCACTCCAACGCTGGTTCAATCGTTATATACCTCATTGGTTAAGCTTGGTTCTGGTTCTATTGCTCTTAGCAGGAGTGTTGGGTTTAGCCGTGGGAGCATTGGAAATAAGTGCTGAAATTATTGAACCAAAGGCACCCGAATATCTGAATCGCCTGCAACAAATGGCAGAATCCGCGCAATCTTGGGCACAGGCGCGAGGTTTTCCAGTTTCGCAGTTTTCTTCTGGGCAAAACTCAAATCAACTCACTCAGGAGGCAATTGGTGGAATTAAATCACTCCTGTCTGCTCTAAGTTTGTTTGTGTTGGTAGTATCGTTACTGGTTCTGTTGCTCTTAGAAGTCAATCAATACAAAGAAAAAACGCAGCGAGCATTTCCTTCTCGGACAAGCGATCGCCTAATTAATGCTGTCGGTAGTATGAGTGAAAAGCTACGTCGTTACCTTTTCGTCATGACTCTGACCAGTTTTTTAACAGGAGTATTGACCAGCATTTTGTGTTTTATTTTAGGAGTTGATTTGGCATTTGTTTGGGGGTTAATCGCTTTTGTTCTCAACTATATTCCGACATTAGGGTCAATTATTGCCGTCATTCCACCTACGCTAGTGGCTCTTGTTTTTAATGGGGTCGGTCGAGGGATTGCCACATTAATTGGTTTAGCGGTGCTCCAGGTGGCGATCGGTAATTTTGTCGATCCTCGCCTCCAAGGGAAAACATTGCAGCTATCGCCGTTTATTGCGTTGATTTCCATCGTGTTTTGGGGATGGGTATGGGGCATTCCGGGTGCTATTTTGGGCGTACCGATGACGGTAGCAATTATTCTCCTTTGTCAGGAGTTTGACTCAACGCGAGGGATTGCAATTGTTCTGGGCGAAGTAGAAAAGAGTAAGTCATAAAACAAACATGAGTAATAGTAACCAAAGCAATTCATCGACCTCAAAGACAACAACTAATCCGAAAGAAAACCAAGAACAAACTGTACCCAAGCCACCGGAGGGGTGGAAGCGCTTAAAGTGGTTGGGACCTAGCTTTTTGTGGATGCTGTCTGCCGCTGGTTCTGGGGAGTTGCTGTTTACGCCTCGAATTGCCGCCCTCTATGGCTATTCTCTCCTGTGGGCGCTGCTTGCTGCTGTCGTTCTCAAATGGTTTATCAACCGCGAGGTGGGGCGCTTCTCCGTTTGTACGGGGGCAACGATACTCGAAGGTTTTAGGCGACTTCCTGGCCCGAAAAACTGGGCAATCTGGCTGATTTTGGTGCCGCAGGTGGTTGTGGCGATCGCAACGGTTGCCGGACTCTCAGGTGCTGCTGCCACTGCACTGATTCTAGTAACGGGGGGAACGGTTCAGCTTTGGACAGTAATCATCATTGCTGTGACCGCTGCGATCGTTTTCCTGGGACAATACAAAACGGTGGAAAAAATTTCCTCCTATGTCGGGATTGCCCGCACAATTGCTGTAGTCGCTGCTGCCATCTTTGTTTTTCCCAACCTGAAGAACCTGGGCGCAGGGTTATTGCCGCAAATTCCCTCCGATGTGCAATATCAGGAAATCTTGCCTTGGCTAGGGTTTATGCTGGCAGGGGCAGCAGGGTTGATGTGGTATTCCTACTGGGTGGAAGCGAGAGGGTATGGTGCGGCGGCGCTTAAGCAAGAAGAACCCCTCGATCCCCATCAAATTAACGAAGAAGAACGCGATCGCTTAAAGGGTTGGACTACCCTAATGACCCTATCCAACACCTTAGCGGTAGTCGGTGCGCTTTTGGCAGCATTATCGTTCCTGATTCTCGGTGGAGAATTGCTGCATCCCCAAGGTTTAGTGCCTAAAGAAAATCAGGTGGCGGAAACGTTAGGTAGTTTGCTTGGCAATCTTTGGGGACCCTTTGGTTTCTGGTTTATGATTGCGATTGTTTTTATTACCTTTTGTAGCACCACGCTGTCAGTTCAGGATGGCTTTGGACGGATGTTTGCTGATGGGACAAATATTCTTTGCCAAGGGTTTGGCGTGCAGGGTCGGTGGACAAATGAAAAGTTTTTACGGAAAGCTTACATCGTAGGATTACTCGCAGTTCTACCGATTGGGATTTACCTAATTTTTGGTCAACCGATTGCTTTACTTCAGTTAGCTGGAGGCATTGAAGCTGCCCACATTCCGATTGTTACCGGGCTGACGCTTTACCTGAATCATCGAATGCTGCCTGAAAAATTACAACCGTCAAAAATCACCTGGGCAGGCACTGCGATCGCAGGACTGTTTTTCGCTGGTTTTGCAATTATCTATCTTCTCCAATTACTAGGGGTGATGGGTTCTAGCGGCTGAGCAATCGTTCGACAGCAAAGAACTCTAATATCCCGAAAGGAGATAAATAGGTTGAACCGACAAGTGCAATCACTAGAAGAGAGAATTACCAAGTTTGTAAGGTGCGTTCAACGTCGGAATACTGGAGAGATTCTGTTTGCCTGCGCTCTCATTGCTGTCTTTGCTTTGGATAGATGAAAAGTACCAAATCAAACTTAAAAACCTGGTTAAGCCTAAGTGCGGGAACATTCTTAGGGCTAATTGCCATTAATTTGGGATTGCCAGCACTTTTCCTCATCTTGCGCGTACCATCATTCGCAGTGGGTAATAAGGACTTATGGATTTTGCGTTGGAAAAATGATGCGAGTGGATCTGGCATCGAATTCAATCTGGTGTTCTTGCTGATGGTTGCGATCGTTGTTGGCTTAGTGGGATTACTGATCAAAGTACAGAGCAAGCGTCACCGTTAGCAAAACATGAAGACTCAGATATGACCCAATGTTGCGCCAGATTACAGTAAAGATTAATCAATACGTGAGGTGATAACAATGACCAAAGCGACCAAACCAGTCTCTAACCGCATTGCCCTAGCCTTTGACTTTGACGACACCCTCGTACCGGATACATTCGACCACTTGGTTGAAAACTGCGGCTTTGATCATCACGCATTTCGTAAAGAGCGAGTTCAGCCATTAATCGATAAGGGTTGGGAACCAATTCTGGCTAGATTTTACAGCCTGATTGAGGAATCAAAACAACGGGATCAGGACAAAATTACCAAAGAGTACCTCACCAAATTTGGTGAGGAATTAGCTCCCTTTGAAGGCGTACCTGAAATGTTTAAAAGGCTGCGGCAGAGTGCTAAAACGATAGTTCCAGATATCGAGGTTGAGTTCTACCTAATTACCTGCGGCATGGTAGAAATCGCTCGCCATACTTGCATCGCCTCTGAATTTACAGCCATGTGGGGATGTGAATTCAGCTACAACGAAGAGGGTGAAATTGAGTTTGTGAAACAACTAGTTAGCCACACTGAAAAGACACGCTATCTCTTCCAACTCGCCAAGGGAATCGATAAGACAAATCAAGATGGACAGATGTTTGTCTATCGCGATGTCTCCCCGGAAGAACTGCACGTTCCCCTTCGTCAGGTGATTTACGTTGGCGATGGCTCCTCGGATATCCCTTGCTTTTCTCTAATGAATGAAGAGAACGGAGTAGCAATTGGTGTTTATAAAGGGAGTACAGTTCAAGAGTGGAACCGTGAGGTACAACTGAGTACCAGTCAGCGCGTTGCTAATCTAGCGGAGGCTGACTATAGAGAGGATTCTGAACTGATGCGATCGCTAACACTAGCTGTCGAAAGTATGTGCAAACAAATCGCCCTCTTGCAACTCAGTGTTGGTGAATAGTTGGCGATGGATGATTGACCGTTTTACCGGTCTCTTCATAAAAATGACTAAGTTTGTCATTGAATTAAATTCAAAACCGAAGGAGATACCTTATGAACAAACCGATTGGACAAACACGATGGGCGATTGCAGAAGGTTACATTCCCAGTTGGGGTAATGGACCAGAACCGCAGTTCACGAGTCATGAAACTGCCTGTATGCTCAATACTTCAGACCAGGATGCCCATGTTGAAATTACCATCTACTTTAGCGACAAAGAACCTGTTGGACCTTACCGAGTAACCGTTCCACCCAGGCGCACTCTTCATCTGCGCTTCAACGACCTCACCGATCCCGAACCGATTCCTCGCGATACAGATTATGGCAGTGTGTTTGAGTCGGATGTGCCAATTGTTGTGCAGCATACCCGTCTCGATTCCCGTCAGTCTGAGAATGCACTACTCAGCACCATCGCTTATGGCAGCAACGATTAAATCCCCGTTTTTGATAATAGATAATCACCTCCCATTACCAATTTCCCATTAATAAATTTAACCGATGAAAAATCTCTGGTACAAAGACGCAATTATCTACTCCTTAGATGTGGAGACATTTATGGATGTCAACGGCAATGGCATCGGTGACTTTATCGGACTCACCAAACGCCTGAACCACCTGGCTGGATTGGGAGTTACCTGCCTGTGGCTATTGCCGTTCTACCCCTCCCCAAACCGAGACAACGGCTACGACATCATGGACTATTACAACGTTGACCCGCGTCTGGGAACTCTGGGAGACTTTGTGGAGTTCATGCATCAGGCTCGCGATCGCGGCATTCGTCTGATCATTGACCTTGTGGTCAATCACACCTCAAATCAACATCCGTGGTTCCAGTCCGCCCGCTCTGACAAAAACTCGAAGTATCGCGACTACTACGTATGGACAGATAATCCCCCCAAAGACGCTCAAGACAAGGTGGCTTTTCCCGGTGTGCAGGAGAGTATCTGGGAATATGATGAACAAGCTGGCGCATACTATTTGCACCGATTCTATAAGGAACAGCCAGACTTAAATACTGCCAATCCAGAGGTGCGTGAGGAGATTCGCAAGATTATGGGTTTCTGGCTGGAACTTGGCGTATCCGGCTTTCGCATAGACGCTGCCCCATTCCTAATCGAGCCACTGGGTATGGAGAATGCCAAACGTGAGGAACTCCACAACCTTCTGTCTGACATGCGAGAATTTGTTTCGGAACGACGTGGCGATGGCGTGTTGCTAGCAGAGGCGAACGTCTCGCCTGACCAAATCCCCCTTTACTTTGGAGATGGGGACAGGATGAATATGCTATTCAACTTTTTGTTGAACCAGTATATCTTCCTCGCGTTGGCTAGGGAGCAGGCAGCCCCCATCATTGAGGGATTGAAAACACTGCCCGATACCCCACATACAGGACAGTGGGTGAACTTTCTGCGTCACCACGATGAACTTACCCTTGATGGCCTCACCAAGGACGAACAGCAAGAGATTTTCGCCGCTTTTGCACCCGATGAGACGATGCAAATTTACGGGCATGGCATCCGCCGTCGTCTGGCACCCATGCTCGGAGGCGATCGCCATCGCCTAGAGTTGGCGTATAGCCTGCTATTTAGCTTGCCCGGTACACCCCTGCTGCGCTATGGCGATGAGATTGGTATGGGCGATGATTTATCGCTTGAAGGTCGTACCAGCGTCCGCACGCCTATGCAATGGTCAAACACTCAAAATGGAGGCTTCTCCACAGCGCCTCAAGATGCACTCACACGACCCGTGATTTCAGAAGGGGAGTACGGCTATCAGCAGGTCAATGCCACTACCGAGCAGCGTGACCCGAACTCATTGCTCAACTGGATGGAGCGGGTGATTCGCATACGCCAGCAATGCCCAGAGTTGGGTCGGGGGAAGTGGTGCATTTTGGAAACGGATGAGCCAAGTGTATTTGCCCACTGTTGCGAGTGGGAGGGTAACACTGTACTGACCGTGCATAATCTGGCAAAGCAACCTTGTACGGTCACCCTTAAATTGAAGGACTTCAAGCCAAAGCACCTAATGGAGCTGTTTGCAAATCGGCAGTACGAACCCTTTGACGGCAATTCAAGTTCTATCGAAGTGGACGCATACGGGTATCGCTGGTTCCGCTCCGATAGTGTGCTTTAAACCATTCAAAATCAGGAGATTTCCTACATGAATACCTTACACCCCTCCCCAACCCTCCCCTTATCAAGGGGAGGGAGCAAGATTTTTCTTAACTTCCCCCCTTGCCAAGGGGGGATAGAGGGGGGTCATATTTTGATTCGTGCAGGAGGTCTAGGGATTTGTCAGAAAAGTAGGCAATTCCAGTAGATGAAAGTAAGCAAGAGCTGCCACGACCAAAGTGTAAAGCGTTGAGCCACCCAAGCCAATCCATAAATCCCGTTTCGGGTTTCGCTGCTCTTGTCCCAGAAACATATCCATCGCTCCCATCTGCATCATCAAAATCCCTAATACATTGGAGAGCCAATAGCCAACAATCGTAAATGGCAAAAACCAGTCGGGATTCATCCAACTGACGAGATAGCCAAACAGTAGGGCAATCGGCAGATTAAAGAACAAGTCGTTCCACCACGAGAGGGGAGAGAGCATATAGCCAATCCCTAACAGAAAGCTACCTCGCAGTTTCTTGAACACGACCCTTACTCCCGCTATCAACCAATTGTTTAGATACGTTAAGCCTCATTAATTAGTATGACATCACACATCAAGGAATCATCATGGTAAAGATTGCTTATCACGCTTCCCACGAACAGTTCAAGCCGAGCGCTCTTTTAAAATACGTTCAAATGGCCCAGCGTGCTGGATTCACGGCTGGCTCATCTTCTGACCACTTCCATCCCTGGAGCGATCGCCAAGGGGAAAGCGGCTTCTCTTGGGCATGGTTAGGCGCAGCCATGCAGGCAACATCTCTTCCCTTCGGCGTCATTTGCGCTCCGGGGCAACGGTATCACCCTGCCATTGTTGCTCAGGCGGCGGCAACGCTGGCGGAAATGTTTCCCGATCGCTTGTGGGTGTCGCTGGCAAGTGGCGAAGCGCTTAATGAGCGAATTACTGGAGAACACTGGCCTCCCAAATCCGAACGGAATGCTCGCCTCAAGGAATGTGTAGATATTATCCGTGCCTTGTGGGCGGGAGAAACGGTAACCCACTACGGGCGGGTGCGGGTTGAGGAGGCAAAGCTCTACACTCGACCTGAGATTCCCCTGCCAGTAATTGGAGCGGCTGTTACGGCTGAAACAGCCGAGTGGTTAGGCTCTTGGGCAGATGGACTCTACACAACCTCCCGCCCTCCTGAAGAACTCAAGAAGGTGGTAGAAGCGTTTTATCGAGGTGGGGGAGAGGGTAAGCCGATGTATCTTAAGGTGCAACTCTCCTACGCCAAAGATGAGACAGAGGCACGACTTGGAGCCTACGAGCAGTGGCGTACCAACATTTTTAGGAGCGTTGCCCTAGCGGAACTGTGGACGCCTAAGCAATTTGATGCCGCCGCACAGTTTGTCAGACCGGAGGACATGGATCGCTGCGTGCGGATTTCTGCTGAACCCCAGCAGCACATTGAGTGGTTACAGAAGGATTTAGAACTCGGATTTAGTGAACTTGTCTTGCATAATGTGAACTTAGAGCAGGAGCAGTTCATCGAGGTTTTTGGGGAGAAAGTGCTGCCAGCGATCGCAAAGGGCTGAGTCGAGTGGGTGAGAAAATGTTAGGATGAGCCGCCTTGTGAATGAATGATTAATATCTCTGAGGCCATCGTCAGCGCCTTCCAGTTTTACCAGACGGGTAACTTATCTCACGCTGAATGGATCTGCCAGCAAATTCTTCAGCAGCAGCCTAATTCTACAGAAGCGTTGGATCTCCTCGGTAGGATGGCTCACCAAGTCGGCAAACTGGAAGAAGCGATCGCCTATTATCAAAAGTTAATTGCGCTCCTGCCAGACTATGCCGAAGCTTACTATCGCCTAGGTTCGGCTCTACAGTCAAAAGGTCAGCTTGCAGAAGCGATCGCTTTCTACCAACACGCGATCAAACTCCAGCCAGATTATACCGAAGCTCATTACAACCTGGGCTATGCTTTCCATCAACAAGGAAATCTGCCTGCGGCTATTGAACACTATCAACAGGCGATCGCTCTCAATCCTAACCAGGCTGAGGCTCACGCTAACTTAGCTCATATTCTTCAACATCAGGGCCAAATTGAGGCGGCTATCACTCATTATCAGCAGGCGATCGCGATTAAACCAGATGTTCCCGAAATCTTCTACAACCTCGGCAATCTCTTGAAGCAGCAAAACCAACTGGATGCTGCGATGATTCAATATCAATGGGCGCTCGCTCTCAACCCTAATTATATAGATGCCCATCTTCAGTTAGGTACATCTCTACACTCTTTAGGTAAGTATGAAGAGGCGATTATCTGCTATCAACAGGCGCTGACTTTAGAGCCAAATGTTCTCGATACTTACCTTAAATTAGGCTGGGCGCTCATGCATTTGAGTCGCTTTGAAAAAGCTACACATTGTTTCCAGCAAGCTTTAATTCTGAACCCCGAACATCCGGAAGTCTACCAAAAACTGGCATTAGCTTTAGCCAGCCAGAATCAACTGGAAGAAGCCATCACTTCCTTCCAAAAAGCCTTACATCTAAACTCCAATTTTGTTGAAGCTTATTGGCAAAGTCACCTCCTCTTACCTATCCTTTATGATACTCAGGAACAGATTCAACACTGGCGTCAGCGCTTCTGTCGGGGACTCAATCACTTAATTCAACAAAGTGACTTCAATAGTAATGAAGGAATCAGGCAGATTTTGGCTGGATTAACAGCATCTGCCACTACCTTCTTGTTAAGTTATCAGGGTTTTAATGATCGAGGAATACAACGAAAGTATGGAACATTAGTTCATCGGGTGATGGCAACTATCTACCCTCAATGGACGAAACCTATGTCCATGCCTCAGCTCAGCCATCAAAGAAAGATTCGCGTCGGTTATCTCTCCGCTTATTTCAGAACACATACGGTCGCGTCTTTAACTTTAGGTTGGCTGAAAAACTGTGATAAAGAAAAATTGGAAATTTATAGTTACTACATTGGCTCTAAAGCCGATTTAACTACGGCAGAAATTTATTCTAATAGTGATAAGTATTATCACATTTATGGTGATTTAAATAGCATTTGTGAGCAGGTAATAGCGGATAAGCTACATATCCTAGTTTTCACAGACATTGGTATGGATTCGCTAACGACTTACATCGCAGGATTACGCCTTGCTCCCATCCAATGTATGACTTGGGGACATCCAGTCACTTCGGGATTACCAACCATTGATTACTTTTTATCGAGTGATTTAATGGAACCTCAAAACGCTCAATCTCACTATTGGGAAAAGTTAGTTCGTTTACCTAATATTGGCATTTGTTATCAAAAGCCTGTTGTTTCTGAACTGACTAAAAGTCGTTCGGAATTGAATTTACGCGAGGATACTATTATTTATCTTTGTTGTCAATCTTTATTTAAATATCTTCCTCAATTTGATACCATTTTTCCCAAAATTGCTCAACGTGTACCTCAAGCTCAATTTGCTTTCGTTTCTCATCCTGTCCCTGTTGTAACTGCCCAATTTATAACCCGTCTCAGTCGTGCGTTTGCTAACTTAAAATTAAACTATAAAGACTATTGTGTGATTCTACCCAGACTAGAACGAGTGGATTACTTCAATCTTAATTTAGTGTCCAATGTTTTCCTTGATACCTTCTCTTGGTCAGGGGGAAATACAACCTTGGAAGCGATTGCTTGTGGTTTACCCATTGTGACTTGTCCGGGAGAGTTTATGCGTAGTCGTCACTCTTACGGAATTTTAAAAAGAATGGGAATTACAGAAACAATTGCTCAAGATGAAATTGAGTATGTTGAGATTGCTGTACGCTTAGGGATAGATACAAACTGGCGACAGGAAATTGTGCAAAAAATCTATGAACGTCATCATTGGTTATACAATGATAAAACTTGTGTTACTGCATTAGAAGATTTCTATCAAAGAGTAGTTTTATCGCAGCTTGGTAAAAGTGATAGTCTCAAGAAGACCAATAGCGGCGCAGATTAAAAAACCCTTCTAGAACATTTTGTAGGATAGAGTTTTGTCTGAGGCGTTGTTGTTGCCACTCCAGAGCCGTTTTATGAAAAATTTCTGACAACGTTGGGGAAATATGAGGGAAGTCAGTATGTAGTGAAGTTAGACCAAAGGGACTGGCTTTGATCTTAATCTTCTGGCGAATTGCAAGCGCGATCGCACCAATTAACTCACTTGCCTCTGAACCAACAATGGATGCACCTAAAATTTCCCCACTATGACGCCCAATGATTTTACAAAAACCAGTTGTTTGCCCTAATATCTGTGCTTTATCCAGCGTTTTGAAATATTGCCGCACCACAAACACATCCTTACCATAGCGCCGTCTGGCTTGCGCTTCCGTCAAACCCACTCGTGCTAATTGAGGAGCACACAAAATGGCCCAAGGAATTGAGCCATAATCAACTTTAAATAAGGGCGCAAATAAAGCATTGTTCAGAGCAATACTGGCTTCATACTGAGCAATATGAGTGAATGGATAACCCCCAGCCACATCCCCACAAGCATAGATACGAGGATTGGTGGTTTGTAGTTTCTCGTTCAGTTTCAGCCCTTGTCGAGTGTATTTAATTCCAACAGCTTCTAAATTTAAGCCTTCGACATTCGGCTGTTGACCCATAGCCAGCAAAATTTTATCCGTTTCAATGGCTTGATTTCCGGCTTGAACCCAAATTTTATCCTCAATACGCCTTACCTGGGTTACTGGACTCTCGGTGAGAACGCGAATTCCCTCAGCCTCTAACTGAGCTTGCACGAGGTGAGACGCCTCTGAGTCTTCTTGGGGCAAAATTTGAGAGGTACTAGTAATGAGAGTAACCTCACAGTTGAGCCGCGCTAACGTCTGAGCAAGTTCAGTACCCATGGGAGTACCACCGATGATTAACCAGCTTCCCTGCAAGAGTCGGGTTGAAGGTTGAAGGTTGTTTTCTAAACTTTCAATCTGTAACTTGTCAGCCTGCAACTTTTCTTGCCAAATATCTGCTGGGGTGAAATAGCTAATCGTCTGCAACTCATCAATATTAGGAATCTCCAAGCGAGAACCCGTCGCGATGAGATAGGCACGCGCCCGCAGGCGTCGATTGTTGACGACAAAGCCAAGGTGAGGGCGTCGGCAAAATTCACCCTTACCAGTGATTACATCAACGCCTAACGAGCCTAAGATAGCAGGAGAATTCTGTTGGGAGCAGGTATCAACGACTAAATGCGCCCACTGCATCGCTTCAGCCAATTGGATAGATGGAACTTGCTGTTGTTCTGTTGAATCAGTGGTTGAACAATGGATACCCAATAGGGGGGCGTCACGTAGCTGCTGGAGGACATGCCCAACCTGAGCCAACGCTTGAGTGTAGATAGCTCCATCATCTAGACTGTTAGCCTGTAGCCGCAGAGGCTCGATGAGGGCAACACGAGCATTTAAACGGGCAGCAGCAACGGCGGCATAAGCACCGACAGGGCTGCCACCAATGACGATGAGGTCGTATTCGACGGTCATTCGATTTTAGATTTTCGAGGGTTGATTGCTACGGTTTCATTGTGATCAGCCATGGGGCTATATTCAAGGAAATTCACAAGGAAAGGAGTTCAGAATGAAATTTCATTCTGCAACTCCTGTGTTTAAAGGATAGCCTCTAGACCCTCTAGTAAGCGCTGGTTTTCCGCTTCTGTGCGGACGGCAACTCGGAAAAAGCGATCGCCTAATTCCGGAAAGCTCAGGCAGTCGCGGATTAAAATCCGGCTGTGTTTGAGCAGTTTTAAGAGTAGCTGTGAACTGGGTTGTTCAGATTGCACCAGTAAAAAGTTAGCGGCGCTGGGGTAGGGTTGCAACCCTGGTAATAATGCTAAACCCTGAAACAGTTGCGATCGCGCTTTAGGGAGCCAGTCCCAGGTTTGTTGTTGAAATTGGGTATCGGCTACTACAGCCGTCGCTGCGGCAGCCGCTAAGATATTTACAGGCCAGGGGTCACGCCACTCCTGCCAGCGCCGCAGTCGGTCAGGGTGAGCGATACAATAGCCGACGCGTAATCCAGGGAGGCTGTAAAACTTGGTGAGCGATCGCAAAATCACCAAATTGGGATAGTCCTGCACCACTGAGATTAGACTTGGCTGCTGGTTGGGAGGCAGAAAGTCCATAAAGGCTTCATCTACCACAACCAGAGCAAATTGCGAAATTAGAGGTAAGATTGCCTCTCGATTAAATAACTGCCCACTGGGATTGTGCGGGTTATTCAGCAACAGACCCGATCGATTTTGAATTTCGGGTTTGAGATTTGGGATGGGTAAGGGTCGCTCTAAAACCTCACCACTCAAATCGATTGGGTATTTCCTGACCTTAGCCCCAAATGCCTCAAGGGCGCGTTGGTAATCGCTGAATGCTGGAGTGAGTAGGCAAGTCCCCTCCAGTTCAGATAGCTCCCTGGCAGCCCAAGTCAGAAGCTCAGCGGAGCCGTTACCGGGCAAAATCCAGTCAGGCGTCAGAGTTGGGTGAAACTGACTCAGAGACGCCCGCAGTTGAGCATAATCAGGGTCAGGATAGGCCGTTAGGTCTGCTAGGGCTTGCTCGATTGCCGCAAGAGCACTTTTTGGCGGTCCCAGTGGGTTGATACTCGCCGAAAAATCAAGAATCAAAGAAGGGGAACAGCCTGCCAGTGCCGCTGCCCAGGCTAAATTTCCCCCGTGAGTCGGTCGTCTCAAAGATACGTTCCGTTTATGTCATCAGCCGTTACTTATCGCTGGGTGCAACTTTCTCCTTAAACAGTTTCCCAGCCGAAAACGCAGGAACTTTAGTTGCCGGGATTTCCATTTTATCCCCGGTTTTTGGATTGCGACCCTCACGGGCTTTGCGCTCTCGGGACTCGAAAGAACCAAAGCCCACCAAAGTGACTTTGTCACCTTCGGAAACGGCTTCCATAATCGCTTCCAGTGCCGCCGAGAGGACTGCATCGGCTTGCTTTTTGGTCACTTTTGCGTTTTCCGCTACCTTATCAACTAATTCACCTTTGTTCATTCGGATTCTCCTTCTGTATTTGCATCACAGGTCAACTATTACGCTAAATCTCAGCTTCGAGATCTAGATACGTGACCCTAATTGCGGGGCTTTTCAACTCGAAATCGCTGCAACTCCCGCAGGCTCGAAGTTTCACTGCATTATTCTAAGGTCTCTACCGCAGATATGGATCGGTGAAAGCTTTAAGTTATGTGGATTTCAGGATTTTTGAGCCATTTAAGCCGAGAAATTAGGAATTTATACTTATTCTTTTGGGGTTTTTCCCCTCAGTTAAGGGTTGGGAACACCTGAACCATCACCCAAACGAACCGGAGCAGAACGCTACCAGAGCCTGTTGAATCATTACAAGAAATCCAGCCAAAAATCAACTCCCTTTTAGCTATGGGAGTTTCAAGTCTGCCAGTGTAGGACTGAGCAACGATTAACTTAGCTTTCCCAGTCCACGCCGTCGTTTAAGACGGCGCTGAGTGATTTATGAGTTGGCTTAAGGGGAAACACCTTGCCGTTGCAGAAGTTGACGTGTCTCCCGACCTGGTGTGTAACTATAGCCAAACGACGAGCCTTGCGCGTCATCAATAATTTGCGGTGTGAGCAAAACAATCACCTCTTGCCGCTGATTTACCCGGCTGGTGCTTCTAAACAAAGCACCCAGAATCGGAATATCGCCTAAAATCGGCACCTTTCTGACTTCCGTTCGGTCTGACTCCTGAATGATGCCACTTAGGATGAGTGTTTGACCGTCTCGCAGGCGAATTTGACCCGATTGCAGTTGCCGCTCTTGTACCAAGGTGATTTGGCCTTGCGGCGTGCTTTGAGAACCCCCGATCGCAGACACAACTGGATTAACAGTTAGCGTGATAAAGCCGTTATCGTCAATCTTTTGGACATTAATCGGTAGGATTAAGCCCGCCCTCTTAATGATGGGTTCCTGTACCTGAGTGGTTAAGTTGGTCGTGGGGTCGGTTTGGGTCTGTAACCGGAATCCACCAAACACCTCCTGTGTCAGGTTAACTGTTGCTGTCTGACCCTCTTGGACGACGAGCGTCGGGTCAGTCAGAATCTTGGCGTTACCACTCGTAACCTGAGCCTGTAAGGCTGATAACAACCGTTTGGGGAATTGGAACAGGGAGGGGAGAGCAGTCGTAATTGAACCCGTCTGACCCGCTGTTGCCGTACTCGTACCATCCGCGTTAAACGTGATGATCGTATCTGTAGGGAGTGTAATACCGGTAATTCCTGGTCGGAGTGGATCAGTTAGCGTGACGGAACCTACTCCTCCAATCACAGTTGCATCTTGTTGGACAATTTGAACAGGGTTCTGACCGGGTTGATTAAGAATTACGGTTCGAGATGCATTCGGAAGAGTGACAGTAGAGTTTGGATCTAGGAAAACACTACTGCCGGCAAAAGGATTATTGATGACGGGGGGAGTGGTAATACTGCCAGACAACTGTCCTTGAGTCGGTGGTCTAATGCCACCGTAATTGAAGGAAGCCGCTCCCCCATCATTGACAAAGAAGCTATCGCCAATCCCAAAGGAGAAGCTAGCGTTAAAAACATCGGTTCCGGAGAGGTTAACGTCCACAATTTTGACGTTTACCGCGACTTGACGACGCCGCAGATCCAACTGCGTCAATAAGGCTGTGGCGATTTCTACTTTGCGCGGTTCCCCAATCAAGGTGATGGCTCCGAGACGCTCATCAGGGGACACAGCTAGCCCTCGTAGTACCAAGGGGCCTGTCAGTCCAGCTCCTCCTGCTCCTCCCGGCCCTCCGGCTGCGGCAGTTTCTTGGGGAGTGATTTTACTGACCTGCGTCTGAGTGTTTTGAATTCTTTGAGCGGCTGCTCCTTCCCCAACAACGGTTAGAGTTGTCTGGGTTGTAATTTGCTGTTGCTCTGCCCCCTGAGAAATCAGAAAGCCCACAGCCTGCCCAACGGGGACTTGATTGAGGCGTAAGGTACGAGCGACGAGATTGCGAGCCGTATCGGGTAGTCTGGAACCGACAAAAATTGTGCGTCCGACTCGGTTTGCCTGGAGACCCGAAAGCTGGAGGACGTAGTTAAATACATCTTGAACCGGTTCGTTTTCCAGATCCAAAGAAATGGTCTGCTGTGCACCGCCTGCGGCTCCACCTGGAGCGCCCGATTGAGGTGTCCCCCCTCCATCAGTAAAAGCAAGGTTTAGGCCAGCCGAGCGAGCTAGGAGCGCCAAAACTTCTCGAACGGGAGCTTCTCGTAAAACCAGGCGGGGAACACGTACCCCTGTCCCCAAGTCAATCACACTAGCGGCCGCACTAATATTCGAGATCGCAATATCACCGACGGGTGGTGCGATTGCTCTGGGTAAAAGTGGAGGCGCTGGGGCAACGGGTTGTACTGTACCGGCTGGTCCTGCGGGTTGAACCGGAAAGCCATCAATCGTTATTTGCGGGTTGGGAACCAGTACGTCTGGTGCGGGAGCCTGCACTGGAGCTTGTGGCGCTGGTGCAGGAGCCACTGGGGCTTGCACCGGGACAACAGGTTGAGGTACTGTCGTCTGAGCAATAGAAGTTGGAGTGGCGGGAGTCGGCGCTTGCTCAACCGGCCGAGCGATTGATTTCTGGGCAACAGAAGTTGGCGCGGCTTGATTTGGCGCTTCTTCAAGAGGTTGAGATATCGGCGTTTGGCTGACAGGAGTTGGAATTGTGGCGGGACTCGCCTCTGCCTTTGCCGCCTGTAGGGATGGAAGATCTAAGGTCCCAGGTAAGACAGGATCATTATCATTGGGTGACGAGGTGACAGGATTAGAATCTTCTGCCTGAGGCGTGGCTTGTGTGCTAATCCCTAACGTGATTAAGTCCTGATTACTTTGAAGAACTTGACTCGTGGGAGGGTTGCTTGTACCGCTGACAGTAACTCTAACGCTGTTAGCATCTGGCTGGCTCACGACAACAGAGCTAATACCGGGCATTGGATCGGCTTGGCTGAAGCTGTCGCCTTTGTTCAAACTTAGCTGAGTATTCACTAAATCAGCCACTAAATCATTACCACGGCTCACCGTGAAAACCTGCGGACGCTGAGCGCCTGCTTTTGTCTCCAGAGTAAGTTGAAGTTCACCTCCACTGTTTTCGAGTCGCACAGCTGTCACCTGCGTCGTTACTGCTAAAGAGGGCTGTGTTGCTAACAGCGCTACTGCTCCTCCAATCACAATTCCACTCAATGCTTGAGCCTGTCTCACGGTTCACTCCTCACCTATAAGAGCTATTCTGCGAATAGCTTGATAGCAATTAACTTGTAAAAGTTAGGTATTATCATTCCCAAAACTCGGAAGAAATCTTCCTAATTTATGGGCTTTACCCCAATGGGAAAACTAATACCTCCCGACCTAGGTCACAAGATGTAGAATTCCTATTCGTACATTCCACTTCAGAAGGTCTTAAAGCTAATAGCTTACCTGCTAATCACACTATTTTTTACGTTTTTGTTGCTTTCTTTGGTTTTAGGGCGTAGGTTTTTGCCCAAGCTTAGTCAATGCGGCATTGGGTTCCTCCGGCTGCACCGGCATCAGTACCTCTAGCTTAAAGGTGGCTTTGAGGTTCGGCTTAGCATTCGCTACCACCCCTGCCTCGCCTGGTGTGTCTTTTTTACGGACTCCGGGAACTGACTTGCCACTGGGGTCAACTAATACGAGGATCGGCTCATCACTCGTTTCGAGTTTAAAGTCTTTAACGAGCAATAGCGTCTGCAACCGCTCAAGACTCCGCATGATTGACTGAATTTGGTCGAAGCTACCAACAAGCTCTATGTTGATGGTTTTACGCTTCAGTTTGTCATTGACCTCTGCTCCCAAAGAACCATCTTTAATGACACCATCTGTCGGTGGTGGATTTTCTCCCGGATTATAGATTTGTAAAGCACCAGCTCTTTCTTTAATAGAGCTGTTGAGATTCAGCAACAAAGTATCCAGAGTTTTTTCATTGGCAAATAAACTGAGTACCTGCTTATTTTGTACTTTTGCGGCTTCTAACTCTTGCTTTTTCAGCGCAATTTTCTTTTTGGTCTCCTCCAGCCTCTTAATGTCGTCTTGGATTTTAGCCTTTTCCTCTTGTAATGTCTGATTCCGGGCCCACTCAGGCTGTACAACATTGACGAAGAGATAGGCAGCTCCCAACAGACCTAAGACAGCAAAAATTATTCCCCCTATTTTAGGGGTGAAGGTAATACCAAAAGCGGTTGGATAGTTAGGAGTTTCTACCTGACCTTCAGGAAGAAATTCTTCATCAGCGTATGTCATTTTTGAAATACTCCTTTGTCCTGAAGGGTTCTAATTCGGGTTACGAGTCCAACAGCACCTTTACGATCTAACTCTCTAATTAACTCCGAAGCTGGGACATCATTTAAACTCGTTTGAATTGTATATCCTACCGCTTTCGGAAGTTCGTATTTCACCTTGATTTGACTCTCATTGAATTCCAACTTGCTGGGACTCTCCTGCAACTTAGCAACAATTAATTGAGTTTCATCGCTCTTGAAGAAAGGAGAACGCTGAAGTGTCAAGAGGAAATAATTCACATCATCAAACGAGCGAGCAGAACCTGTAATTTGCAGCTTGGTCGTCATGTTATTGGATGGGCTAGCGGGTTGAGTTCCCGGTTTAGGATTTTTTGCCCCTGCCGCTGGAGCCGCTGTAGCTGCTGGAGCTGCTGGAGCCGCGACTTGTTTTTGCTCGATGGATAGAATTTGTACATTTGGGGGAACACGTTCCTGAATATCCTCCAACATCGCTGACCACGGCTTGATTTGATTAAAGACACTGGCCAGGGCGGCTGTTTCGCTCTTGACTCTATTGGTTTCGTCCGTGAGCTGCTTAATTTGTTGCTCTGCTTGCTTCAAGCCTCCCAGTGTCACATTCAACTGATTAATTTCTTCTTGTACTTGGGCATTTTGCTGTTGCAGGAACAACCATAAGCCCCCCACCAACCCTGGCAGGAGGAGGCCTACGGCGACGCCTATAATCAGTGGTGTCATCGACCCCGCAGGTGTCGGTGGAGCAGAAGCCCGCTCTCCTCCCCGTTGTCCGACAAGATCAGGCCGATCTTTGAGAAAATTAACATCTAGACTATACATGGCTTCAAACCTCTCGTAATCCTAATCCCAGTACAGTGCCTAAGCCCGGTCGTTGCACTGAGGGAATTTCTTGGTCAACCTCCAGCGAAAGAGCAATCACTGGGTCTACCTGAGTAGTAGGTAAGCTTAAGCGTTGGGTGAAAAATTCATCCAGTTGTCCAATTCCACCTCCAGGACCGGCTAGTAATAGCTGAGCGACTTCTAGATTGTCGCTCTGATTTAAATAAAAATCGATGGAGCGACGCAGTTCATCGGCGAGTTCTCCCAAGACTCTCAGCAGAGCTGCCATCCCTGGGTTAATCCCTGTAGCTCCAGTTCGTCCTCCTAACCCATCAGCGGGAACTGGTGGAATCGTCATCCCCTGTAGCAACTCTGTGTTCCTTGAGGTTGGTAAATTCATAGCTCGTGAAAGAGCGCTCTGGAGTTGGAACGTCCCGATGGGAACGGTACGAGAAAATTGAGGAACACCATCGACAATGATCGCAATCTCAGTGCTGTCAAATTCAATATCCACTAAGACAGCGGCTTCTTGGGGAGAAAACTGGCGCAGTTGCTCTCTCATCGTCCGAATCAGGGCAAAGCTATTAATCTCCAATACATCCACCTGTAATCCAGCTTGCCCAAATGTATCCAGATAGGTATCTGTGATTTCCTTACGAGTGGCGACTAAGAGGACTTGCACCTTTTCAATGCCATCTTCATCTTGAAAGAAGCCCAGCTTCTGATAATCCAAGTCTACTTCTTCACGGGGATAAGGTAGATACAGCCCCGCTTCATGGTTGAGTACCATGTCTCGAAGTTCTTGATCATCTAGCTCGGCGGGAATAGGGATAATGCGGATAATGGCTTCCCGCATCGGTACGGCAGTGGCGACGCGATCAACTTTGAGTTTACTCTCGGCTAAGGCTGCCCTAATCAGTTCAGCTAAAGCTGGGGAGTCGGCAATTTTCCCATCTTGGAAAATCCCATCCGGAACCTCGTGAGAGTATAGGGTGGCAACCTTATAGCCCTGACCCTGCTTTCGCAATTGAGCGATATTAATTCGTTCTGGAGCCAATTCTATCCCGACGCCTTTCTTGCCCTTGGAAAACAGCCCTTGAAAACGGTTAAACATATCCTGGTTCAGCGGGAGCGAAAATTAAGATTAAGAGACGTGATGAGCTGAAAGATTTAATCTAACAAGATTAATACTGATGCATGGTACCCAATCTAGCTCACAAACACCATGCTTAAGCGATATTTTCTCTAAGAATAAACAGGCAAGCTCCAACGGGAGGGAAGGTTGGTGCAAGAGCGATTCCAGAGCCTTTCGTCGCTTGGCTTAATATTGTTATTTTGGCACCCCTAACGATTCTTTGCGCCTGCACTCAGCTTTGACGATTACGATTGTGCGATCGCTACGTCTTTTGAGAGAGGCAATATGCTGATTGAGCCAGGTACTCAACCTCAATCATCCATCCTTGCTCTTGATTCAAAATGAACCTAAAAGGGAGGTGGGGCGAGAGGCGGCAAGCAACAGGCGACTCTTTCAATTTTAGTTTGCACAGAGGAAAGTGATAGCGCTGCCTCTAGTAGGTATCCGTCCAGCCGATTGTACAAAACGCAACTCTCAAGGGACTTGACTCCAAGGTAACGCTTCCAGAGACGCTCGCACCTTCAGTTGTCCTCTGCTTAGAGTAGGATCATTTACGGCTAATGCGATGCATCAAAATTAAAATTATAAGGTTACATGAGCAGAATCAGAACTTGGAAACGTTTAGGAATTTTGGCCTTGTTGGGGCTACTGTTGGGCTTGGTGATCAGTTGTCGTCCAACAGCCTCTTCCTCTAAAAATCCTGAGATTGAGTTCTGGACGATGCAATTGCAGCCGAAATTTAGCGATTACTTCAATCAACTCATCACTCGATTTGAAGCCGAAAATCCAGGTGTCAAGGTTCGCTGGGTAGATATTCCTTGGGCGGCAATGGAAAATAAAATCCTTACGGCGGTTTCGGCAAAAACCGCACCCGATGTGGTGAACTTGAATCCGGGTTTTGCCTCCCAACTAGCATCCCGTAATGCTTGGTTGGAACTGGATAGCCGAGTTCCAGAGTCTGTCCGTCGGCAGTATTTACCCAACATTTGGAAAGACAGTACCCTCAACGGTAAAAGCTTTGGCATTCCTTGGTATCTCACCAGTCGGGTGACAATTTATAACAAAGATTTGTTGCAAAAAGCGGGAATTAGCCAACCCCCTGCTACTTACGCTGAACTGGCACAGGTAGCCAAACAAATTAAGGATAAGACGGGGAAGTATGCCTTCTTTGTCACAGTGGTTCCCGGAGATTCGGGTGAGGTACTAGAATCCTTTGTACAGATGGGAGTAGAGTTAGTGGACGCTCAGGGTAAAGCGGCGTTTAATACTCCCAAAGGCAAAGCCACATTTCAGTATTGGGTAGATTTTTATCAACAGGGGCTAATACCCAAAGAAGCGCTCACCCAAGGGCATCGACGAGCGATCGAATTATATCAAGAGGGTGAGACGGCGCTGCTCTCTAGTGGTGCGGAGTTTATGGATACGATCGCTAAAAATGCCCCAAGCATTGCTAAAGCTTCAGCTACCGCCCCTCAGATTACCGGTGAGACGGGTAAAAAGAATGTGGCGGTGATGAATATCGTGATTCCTCGCGATACAGATAATCCGGATGCCGCCCTAAAATTTGCGCTGTTTGTCACCAACACTGAGAATCAGTTGGCTTTTGCCAAAGCGGCGAACGTTTTGCCCTCCACACTAGAGGCATTGCAGCAGTATCGGCGATCGCTAACCAGTGATGGCAAAGCATTGCCTGTAGAACAAGCTAGAGATATCAGTGCCAGTCAAATGGAACAGGCACAAGTATTGATTCCAACCATGAAAAACCTCAACAAATTGCAAAAGGCCATTTATGAAAATTTACAGGCGGCAATGTTGGGAGAAAAGACGGTAGATCAGGCAGTTACAGATGCTGCACAGGAATGGAATAGTAGTCTCTCTTGATAGGATGGACGAATACAATTCTCCTTGGTATTTGACACAGAAAAGGAAATTTTTTCCATGTCGTCCCTGCTAGAAAAATTAATGGAAGCCGGCTGGTGCTACGAAAGCAATCGGCCCCAGCATGAGAAAGAAATCAGTGAAATTTACAAAGACTGGGAGATTATTACTTATCCGGAATTAGCTTTACATTATCTCCCCACGGGAGAGTATTTTATCGGATCAATTAAAACGAGTTCAAAGTCAAGTGTCATTCAAGCCAAAGTAGGATTAATCAAAGCTCTAATTGATTCAGCATCCTAATCAAAAATGAGTTAGAGCCAATTATGCTGCTCGAAGCACGTCTTTAGATTTTGAGGTTGTGCGCGTTGAAAATCAAGCAATCCAGTCGGCGTCAATTTTTGTTAAAAGGGGTTAGCACTCTCTCTGCTAGCCTCCTATTAAAAGCTTGTCAAAAAGATTCCTCGTCTACTCAAGAGCCAACTCCTGTTAGCTTAGTAGATCCTTCTCAATATTTGCAATTTATCTCAGTACCACCGGCTCAAGGACGAATGCCTGCCGGGTTAATTGTTTGCCTACATGGTAATGGAAGTACACCTGAGTTTATGGCATCGTTTGCACCAGCCTTGAACCTCCCCCAATACCACCTTCTATTTCCTAGGGCACCCTTTTCTCATCCCACTGTTCCTGGCGGGAAGATGTGGTATGACTTAACAATTCAAAACTCCAAGCCGCAAATTGAAAACTACCAGCGCTTAGCGGAAAGCCGGCAACGGTTGACGAACTGGCTGAAGTCTCTGCAAGGTAGCTTTCGCCTCCCTCTATCACGCACGATTTTGAGTGGGTTGTCTCAAGGTGGAGCGATGACACTGGCTGTTGGCTTGACTTTGCCACTAGCGGGTTTGGTATCTTTGAGTGGCTATCTGCATCCAAATTCAACATCCAACCTAATGGGAAAAAACAGTTTTCCCCCTGTCTTGGTCGTGCATGGTAGACAAGATCAGATTATACCTCTAAGTGAGGCTGAACTTGTGAGAAATACCCTATCTGATCTTGGGGTGAATGTGAATTATCAATTGTTTGACATAGGGCATGAAATTACACCACAGGTGTTAGCTGTGATGCGAAATTTTGTTTTAGAGACAATGCCTTAAAGCTGTGCGAATTTAGGACTGTGAAAGATGTTGGGTATGAGCGATATATCATGGCACCCACTCTACACCCAACACCCAATACTTAACTAACCGCGAACGGGTTCTTCGACTTTCCAGGGAATTGGCGCTGTATCTTCCTGGCGTTCCAAATACTTACTCAGCGCATAAGCCATATCTCCACGAGTCATTGGTTCTAAGGGTTTAATCTGCTTTGTGGTGGCATCGACATTAATAAACCCCTCATATAACGCTGTGGCAACTGACTTTTTCGCCCAGTTTGGTATTCTATCTGAATCAGGATACTTAGAAAGCAATTCTGCAACAGTATCATCAGGAAACTGAAACACACCATAAGCCTGAGCCAAGATGGAAAAAGCTTCGGCACGAGTAACGCGTTGATTGGGAAAAAACTGTCCTGAACGATAGCCAGTCATGATGTTATTTTTCAGCACTAGCTGAATATCTTTATAAGCCCAGTGAGAAGCAGGAACATCTTGAATGGGAATCGCCGCTTGTTGCTGAGGTTGTCGTTGATCCAGCTTAAACGTTTTAACCAAAATCGAAGCGAGTTCCGCACGGTTGAGAATTCGTTCTGGACGAAAATTTCCATCCGGGTAGGGACTCATCAATTGAGCCGCCACTACCTGATCAATTGGATCATTCGGTGCTGATTCTTGAGCCAAAGCGGGAACAGTTTGCAGCAAAAACATGAAAGATAGAATGCTAACAATTCGATGCATGATGATTGCTAACGCTGCTTTTTGCAACGCCACGAGTTTTACAAAAAGGATTGACGTTACTATTAACACAGAAGTTCTCAATTAGAGCAACCTAGTGCAGCGGGGCGGAAATAACCCACCAGTTCAAAAAGGTTAAAAAGCTTACTGTAAAAGCAATATCTCTTCTGCCTTCTGCCTCCTGACTTCTGCCTTCTTGCACTAGGGGTTGAGGAAAGTGCCTGAACTTAGAGAACGATGAGGCTGAGGGCTAGGCCATCCTTTTCTACCTAATCGGAGCATATTGTGCTCAACCCGAACATGCCCTCCTTCGATTGGGTACTTTAACAGTTGAGCGAGGCGAACATTCTAAATTATGCTCCAATCGATTCACCCAATAGCAGGAGGCGAACTCGGCAATGCCAAGCTGAAATAAAAAATGGGTCTTCACGACCTTGTTGTGATGGATATCCGTTGAAAAACGCGCCTACCGTGTAAATATCAACGGTAGCAATATGCACTTAGGGTTGGGTGGCACCCCCTATCTCTATACCTAAATTTGTAGGTAGGCTGGATTGGCTTGCTAGCCAGGATTTTGAAGACTGTCTCAGATAATCTTTTTCCTTTTCAGGAACGAAGCCGTAAGTTGTTGAATCACTAAATTATCCGTTTGCAATTTTTGTACCAGAGAAACATCAGGAGCGGTAGATTAACCACAGCTCAAATCTTGGACTGCTGGCAAAGCTGCATTGTTTGTTTACTATCTTTTCTTTTGTGAAATTCTAATTATGCCTCAAACTCTTTACGTCAATCCAGGAAGCGGTAGTGATAGTGCTGATGGTAGCCAGTCTGCCCCCTTCAAAACCATTAAGAAAGCACTCGAAAAAGCCCAATCTGATACCACCATTCAACTGGCAGCAGGGAATTACACAGCGTCTAGCGGAGAAGCTTTTCCCCTGAATATTCCCAGTGGGGTGAAGGTGGTGGGTAATGAAGGGAATAAAGGCAGTGGCATTTTAATTGAGGGTAGTGGGCAGTATAACAGCCGTACCCAAGCGGGTCAGAATATCACGTTTTTAATGGAAAGTAATGCCGAACTGCGAGGAGTCACCGTTACCAATTTGGCAAGTCGAGGCACTGCCGTTTGGATTGAATCGACAGCCCCCACTGTTGCCAACTGCACCTTTACCAAGAGTAAGCGTGAGGGATTATTTGCCACAGGTGATGCTAATCCAGTCGTTCTGAATAATGATTTTCTGGACAATGATGGCAATGGCATCTCGATTACACGCAATAGCACAGGTGAATACCGAGGAAATATCTGCAAAGATGCAGGTTCTGGCATTAGCATTGATGGAACTTCTGCGCCCAAATTGGTCAATAACACCATTTCTGGAAATCGATATGGCTTGATTATTTCGGGTGAGTCTCGCCCCGTCTTGCGGAATAATCAGATTGAAAACAACACAGAAGAAGGTGTAGTTGTTACCAATAAGGCTGTACCCGATTTAGGCAGTAGCAAAGACCCCGGTAACAACACTATTCGTAATAACGCTCAGCTTGATTTGAACAATGCCACTGGCAGCCAACTGATTTCCTTCGGCAATACCTTGAGTGCGTCGAAAGTGAAAGGGTCAATTAGTATTGATGGCATTGCCTCCAATGGTGGGGGATCATCTGGTGGCGATGGTGGTTCATCCGGTGGTGATGGTGGTTCGTCCGGTGGCGATGGCGATGGGAAGCCCCCCACGACTTTTGCAGATATTCAGAACCATTGGGCAAAACCGTTCATTCAGGCATTGCTGGATAAAGGACTCATTACAGGCTTTAGTAATGGCACCTTTAGACCCGATGATAAGATGACCCGTGCTCAATATGCCGCCTTGTTGGTCAAAGCCTTTAACCCAACCGCCAAACGAGACGCCACGAAATTCACCGATGTGGCGAATGACTTTTGGGCGAAGGATGTGATTCAACAAGCCTACCGCAGCCAATTTATCTCAGGATTTCCCAATAATACCTTCCGACCGAATGATAATGTCCAGCGCATTCAAGTGATTGTCTCACTCATCAGTGGTTTGGGCTTGGGTGCCTCGGATACGGGGATTTTAACCGCTTATGACGACCGCAACACCATTCCTGACTATGCCAAGGATGAAGTGGCGACGGCAACGAAGAAGCAGATTGTGGTGAATTATCCGCAAACCAAGCAACTCAACCCCAACAAAGAGGCGACTCGTGGGGAGGTGGCGGCTTTTGTTTATCAAGCGTTGGTGGATGCCAAGCAAGCCAGTGCCGTTAACTCTCCTTATATTGTCGCCGTTCAGCCGGATGCGGGAGGTGATGGCCTTGCTTTTACCGATATTAAGGGTCACTGGGCGGCTGATTTTATTAGTGCTTTAGCGAAAGAGGGTTTAATCAGTGGCTTTAAGGATGGCAGCTTTAAGCCGGATGAGAAGATGACTCGTGCTCAATATGCCGCCTTGCTGGTTAAAGCTTTTAATCCAACCGTAAAACGGGATACGGCGAAATTTACCGATGTGGCGAATGATTATTGGGCAAAGGATGTCATCCAACAAGCTTATCGCGGTGAATTCGTGTCCGGCTTCCCCAATAATACCTTCCGACCCAATGAGAATGTACAGAAGGTGCAAGTATTGGTGTCAGTGGTGAATGGGTTGGGTTTATCGGCGTCTGATCCCAATGCTTTGACCGTTTACGATGACCGCACCAAGATTCCTGACTACGCCAAAGATGAAGTAACGACAGCCACGAAGAAGAAGATTGTGGTGAATTACCCACAAACCAAGCAACTTGATCCGACGAAGGAAGCAACCCGCGCTGAAGTAGCGGCAATCGTCTATCAGGCGCTGGTAGATGCCAAGAAGGTGAGTGCCATTAACTCTCCTTATGTCGTTTCTGCTTAACTCTGGAATGTTGAGATTGGGGATTTAGGATATAGCCGTTCTCAGTTGCGTAGAGTAGAGGGTCGGGAACATTTCGTACCTCTACCAAAGATTTGGATTTCACTCAATTGAGAACCGCTATATCTTATAGCTGTCGCCATAAAGTTTAGGACTTTCTTTAACGGCTTTTACGACCACGTATCAGTCATAAATCTTCTGCCTTCTGCCTCCTGCCTTCTGCCTTCTGCTATAGCGATCGATATTTCCCGATTCGCCATAAAAAAGCGATCGCTAAAATTAAACTGGGTGTGAGTACAGCAATCAAGGCGTTCACGGATGTTGCGCCCACGGGTAAGCTAGGCCCCCCGTACTTAATCAGAACAGAAACTCCAAGGGAAAGGATGAAAACTTTGAGAATAAAGTTTGCTTGAGTACTCATAAACTCAAAAAGTAAATCTTAAAATCCGCAGGATGTACTCAACAAGTGTAAGGTACCTGTTATAACCGTAGTACGTTACAGAACACTAAGTCATCGCTTCAAGGATTCCTTCTCCTATTCAATGGAGTCATACCCTGCATTTGGCTGCTTACGAACCATGGGATGATTCAGCAAAGACTTCGCCGATTGCAAACGCTTTTCGTGCGTTCCTCTCGCTGACACCCCCATTACCAGTGAGGGGTTCCGGATTAAACTATCGAAAGATTGAAGTCATCACTCACGTTAACTGCACTCCAACTCTAACATCATGAAGCTACAAGATTTTATCGGGAAAGACCTGAAATACAGCATGGAGGGAATTGCCACTGACAAAGAACTCGCCACCCAGATTCAAGTTTTGCTCATCGGTTTGAGACTCCTGGAACCGCCTGCTGACGGCAAGTTTGGCCCCATTTCTCAAAGGGCGCTCCAAAAATTTCAAACCCTGATGAAAATAAACGAGCCAGAACAGCTCGGAGCGGAAACGGCAAAGCAACTCATTGAAACTAAACCAGAAGATTTACCAACCCCTCCACTCAAGCTCGGCAATGACTTGGCGAGTCGTATTGTCAAGTATATGCAGCTTAAAAAATACGAAATTTTTCAGGGAATTGGAGAGTATAACATCGTTTACATTGAGGGGATGAACGCCGACGCTACCCTCAATAACGATCCCCCCAACTATTTTAATGACCGCAGGATGGTGATCCAGATTGTCGATGGCGTTCCGGCTATTGTTGGTAACTGGCAAGCTACAACCGAGCCAGGATACCGTTATACTGAACGTCCTATGAATCCTGAGGGCGCAGCCCGCATCAAATTTGGTCAATATAAAGCTTGGCAGGTCGGGATTCATGGTACCGCTGACCGTCACGAAGCGCTCATACAAACAGGAGGAACGGTTACCGTACACCGAGACTTCAACAAAGACTACCAAAGAGTTGGCGACAAAGAAGATACGGGGTACTTTGCGATTAACCAGCACTGGGGTTACGACTTGCCCAGCAACAACGTTTATTATGCCAGTGCGGGTTGTTTAGTTGGGCGCTTACGTCAGGGACATCGGGAGTTTATGAGCCTGATTAAAAAGGATCGACGCTTCCAGCTCAATAGCCGTTACATCTTCTATACGACGGTGATCTACGGACAGGATCTGATGAAGGAAACTGGAGGGCTATCCGAATCGTTGCAACTTTTGAAGGAAGGTTCAAGTGGGCCGCTAGTCAAGCAACTACAGCAAGCTTTAAAAGATAAAGGATTTAATCCTGGAACAATCGATGGCGTCTTTGGTTTAGGCACAAAAGCGGCTGTCAGAGCCTTTCAGCAGGCCAATAAGCTGGAGGCAGATGGGCTGGTAGGCAAGCAGACCTGGAATGCTCTGGGCATCGCATGAGCTGATTCTTAGGGTCTGTGTAAAAATAACATCGCCATTTCCAGTAGGGGCTGAGGCTTCAGTCATATCTTGGATGAGCAAGAATATGGGTAATGCTGTGCCCCTACTTCAACCACACCCCATCCCAACCCCTAACGGACATGAGAGAGCCTGATCCACTAGAAAATCGAGAACTTCAGCGTTTACAGATGTTTGTATACCTGATTCCTGTCTTTGGCTTTTTCCCTGCCCTGTGGACGCTGTATCGCCGTCAGGGGACGCGGGAACAACAGAGCGTGAGTCGCTTGTCTATTACCTTGGCGTTCGCTTGGCTGCTGGGTTACCTTTTATTAGCCGTCGGAGCAGGAGTGCCAACCTCGGAATTTTGGACGCTACGCTTGTTATTTATGAATAGTCTGCTGACTTCTGGCTATTTTGTCGTGAGTATTGGATTAATGGTACGTTTGTGGCAACGCAAGCCACCGCGTCTTCCTGGAATTACCCAGATTGCTGAGAAAACTTTACGCAAACACTTATAATTCAACCTCCCAGTATGAGCCTCTTGCCTCTTCGGCATGAGCCAGTGTTTAATAGTCTTTTTTGACAAATTGCTGGAATTCCTTCTAGGATTTACCGGGTTTTGCTGCAAACGGTCAGAAAAGCTGCTATGAGTGTTCTTATTCAAGACTTCATATTAGACTCAGGGTTAAGCATTAGACCTTTCCAGAAACTAGATTTCAGTTTAGGCAGCAAAAGAGTTCCAGGCTCTTTTTTGGAGAGGTTTATATAGTGCATCGGTGAGTTATCTTCAGAGATTCCCATCCCTATTGCGTGTGTGTGAGGAAGCTAAGTGTCTGCTCGAAAAACTTATCAAAAATCTCCTTCGGGGCAGAACAGCGATTACGCCAAGTTTGCCAGCGAAGCTAATCGCCCCGTTCGGAAAAAGTCTTTCAAAGGAAAGTCAGGGCATTGGCTCTGGCTTTGGATGGGCTTTACTGGTGTGGCTATGTTGTCGGCAACAGCAGGTGCGCTAGTAGCCGTATCACTCTCTAGTAAGCCCTTCCAGCAAAGTCTTCTCCGTCCTGATGAGGCAGCAATGTTTACTCAGGGTGGAAGTATGGCTACAGGCAATATGCATTTACCAGAATTGACTCGACCTGTCAATATTTTAATTTTAGGAACTAAAGTTCTTGCCTCTGATTTAGGGGAGAAAGAGACGGATAAGCCTGCGTATGAGCTGATCAACTCTTTTGAGGGGAATACCGATACGATGCTCTTGCTCCGGTTTGACCCAGAGGCAAAGAGGTTAACCGCCCTCTCCATTCCTCGCGATACTCGCGCTTATATAGAGGGATATGGCACGACTAAAATCAATGCTGCCAATGTTCACGGCGGGCCGGCACTGACAGCGAAGACAGTAAGTGAGCTATTAGGGGGTGTTGGCATTGATCGCTATATCCGAGTGAATGTTCAAGGGATTCAAAGCCTGGTTGATGCGTTAGGAGGCGTCACCGTCTATGTCCCTCAAGACATGAAATATAAAGATGACTCTCAGCACCTTTACATCAACCTGAAGAAGGGCAAACAGCATTTGGATGGGGAGAAAGCTCTACACCTTTTACGCTTTCGCTACGACAAAAATGGCGATATTGGTCGAGTGCAGCGGCAGCAACTCGTAATGCGGGCACTTACGGAGCAAGCACTCAATCCGACCACTTTGTCCCGGCTACCAAAAATTCTCTCCGTTATTCAGTCCCACATTGACACTAATTTAAGCGTAGAAGAACTCGTTGCATTGGTGAGTTTTGGTGTCCAAACCAATCGCTCCAACATGCAAATGCTGATGGTGCCTGGTCAGTTTAACGGCGATGGGCGGCACGATGTTAGTTACTGGCTACCAGACAAACGCGGTATCCAGCGCATGGTAGCTCGATACTTTGACCAAGGCTTTAGCGAGACTCGTGAAGTTAACCCAGCCTATGTGCGAATTGCGATTCAAGATAGCACGGGTCAGCCAGAGGCTGCTTCTTCTGTGATCAAAAATCTTCAGGAAGCGGGCTACCGAAATATTTCCATTGATAATAATTGGCACGAACCGTTGCGAGTTACTCGGATTGTCGCGCAGCAGGGAGACCCCCACAGCGCTACTGCCATCCGGGGTCATTTGGGATTGGGGGAGGTACGGGTGGAAAGCACAGGTAATCTGGGTTCAGATGTCACGATTCAGTTGGGTCAAGACTGGCTGCAAAAAGAAGCTTCTTCCCAACCGCGTTTTTCTACTTATTAAGTGTTGCCTATCTACTAGAAAAGACTAAAGCTAGGTCTGGGGATTCATTGACTCACTTTCATCCTGATAGACTTCAGCCTTCGTCGTGATCCAATCCTGCAAGATGGGATTAACCAGTTCTGGTGCTTCATCTTGAGGACAATGACCCACACCTTCTAAGGGAATAAACTTTTCGACTTGAGGATACTCTGCCAACTCTTGTCCCAAATTAATCGGTTCCCAGGGGTCTTCTGTTCCCCATAAAAATATCGCAGGACAAGGCAACAGAGGTAAAAGGTCTTCAGGTAACGGGCCTTGAGAATAGCGAGTGAAGGCCACAAATACATCTACCGCCCCAATGTCAGCCGCTGGTGCCATGAGCAGATCGACCAGTTCGTCGGACACGGCTTCAGGATTTTTATAGGCTTGTAAAAGGATATTACGCACAACCTTGGGCTTAGCCAGTTGACCAAAAAATAATTGACCAATCCACTTAATACTGAGCAAGCCTTGAACCATTGGTGCTCCCATGCTTCGATACCAAGGTAGTTCAGCGCGTTTGCGGTCATGTAACAGCCGCAGAGAACAGTTGAGCATTGCTACTCCTAAAGCGATATCGGGATGATCCACGGCAGCTTGCATGGCAACAATACAGCCAATCGAGTTACCAACCAAAAAAGCCGGTTCACCAATAACTTCCCGGCAGAAATCAGCAACTTGCTGCCCCCAAGTTTCAAAAGTGTACTCAATTTCCAGCTTGGGTGTAGGCTTGGCTGATGCCCCAAAACCTATTAAGTCAATGGCATAACAACGGCAGTGTTCCCCTAGTACAGGTAAGTTCTTGCGCCAGTGTCCTAGAGATGCGCCAAAGCCATGAATTAACACAACGGCTGGCCCTGTGTTGCCTTTGGATTGATAGGCAATGGGGAAACTTCGCCAAGTCCAGGTTTTTGTTTGGGTGTTCGGGTTGATGGGGGTGGTGGAAGAAGAGAGAGTCATGGAAGTTAAACGTGTGTTGGCGTACTCTTAGTTGGTCAAATTGCTTTCCCTGTTTATATTTTGTAACAAATATGACTTACTCTTCCTCACATAGCGACTTTTGGGATACTTAGGGAGGCTTGCCTAACGATTCACTGTCTTAAAATCAGAGAAAGTTCTACTTTCAAATCCCAATGGATAAGTTGTTGTGTTGCTTTATCAAGATTGAAAAATCGATTCAGATTACTACTCTAATTGGGCTAGCGGTGTTCTTGAGTTACTTGGGATTTCTAAACTGTTGCAGTGATCGTACTCCTCCTGTCTCAAATACCTTGCCAACAATACAGCAGTAGGAAATACATCGGCACACTGATTGTCGGCATTTCAAGCTACACAATACGTTACGACAAGTCAGGTGAGGCAATCAGCCTACTCAGTTCTTTGTAGGAACCTACTATCAGCATCAAGGCGTTGTTGTTCATAAGCGATCGCTCACTCTTCTCTTTTATCACTTGTTCGATATAGTTCTGGACTAAAGGCACTTGGATGCGATCGCACACCCATTGATACTGGCAACTGACCAACAGCGAGTCATATATAAACTTGCCGATTTTCTCAACCGACGAATTGCCCTATCGTTAATAGAAGCTAGTTCTTTAACTCCGGTAAGCTACCGAACGTTTTGAACAACTAGCCCTGGGCTGAATCCATTCATCCCCCTTAACCAAAGTTACGACAACTGAGTCAGCGTCTGTCCTCTAGTCTGAGTGAAGGGCTAGAGTTCAACACAGCCGTTGACACAAGTTGTCTTTGCCGCTTCGTCGGAAATTATGTAACGATCATTTTCTGCAAAGTTTTTGGTGTTCCTTTGATGCTCCTGCAAACATCTACTACCGTTGAGCCATTTCTAGGGCCTGAATTTCAGGCATCTTACGAAGCGTCACAAGTGGTCATTTTACCCATACCCTTTGAGGCGACAACCAGCTACCGCAAAGGCTGCCAAAATGGGCCAGAAGCGCTCCTAGAAGCCTCTGTGCAGCTCGATTACTATGATGATGAGCTCGATCGCGAAACCTGGAGAGATGCTCTCGTCCACACCCACTCCTATATCGCCGATACGCGCTCTTTGCCACCGATTTCCTCCGAGAAGATGCTGGAAGTCACTCGTGACACTGTGTCTCAACTGATTCAAGATGGCAAATTTGTCATTGCCTTAGGCGGCGAACACAGCATTACGACCGGTATTGTGGATGCCTACCGCATTGCCTTAAACGAACCCTTCACAGTGATTCAAATCGATGCCCATGGCGATATGCGCTATGAGTACGAAGGTTCGATTCACAGCCATGCCTGCGTGATGCGCCGAATCATAGATATGGGGTTACCTACTCTCCCGGTTGGCATCCGCAGTCTGTGTAAAGAAGAGGCTGACTTGATTAAAGCCCAATCGATTCCCGTGATGTGGGCACGGGAGATTGCCAAAAATCCCAATTGGATCGAACAAGCGATCGCCAAAATTTCTACACCACGGGTATTTATCACCATTGATGTCGATGGCATCGATCCCTCTATAATGCCGGGAGTTGGTACACCCGAACCGGGCGGATTGAGCTGGTATGGGCTGACTGACTTCCTCAGGCGAGTGTTTGAAACCCATCAAGTGATTGGTTGCGATGTCATGGAATTAGCACCTGTTGTTGATTCAGTGGTGTCTCAATTTACAGCCGCCAAATTAGTCTATAAGTTAATTGGCTATCAAGCTAACGTAAAACGTTAGTAGAGCTAGATGAGGGCCAATTTTGACGCCCTCATCTTTCATGAAAACACTATTTAATGAGTTCGGGTCAAGGAAAAATTTTGTTGATAACAACTAAGCGATATGAATCTCATGGAAAAGACTGGAACTCCTGTTGGCAGTTATGCTCCGGATTTTGAACTACCAGGAATTGATGATAAGGTTCATCACCTCTCCTATTACCTACAAAATTGGCAAGTCATAGGAGTCATCTTCCTAAGCAACCACTGTCCTGTTGTCTTGTCTTATCTAGACAGACTCAAGCAAATTCAAGCTCAGTTTCAGAACCAAGGCTTTACCTTAATTGGTATTAACGCTAACGATGCTGAGCAAGACTCGGAAGAAAGCTTCAAAACTATGAAGCAATTTGCTCTGGCTCGGCAACTCAATTTTCCTTACCTTTGGGATTCTACTCAGGATGTGGCGCATAGCTTTGGAGTGGAAAGAACGCCGGAGGCGTTTGTGATCGATCACAAAGGAATTCTCCGCTATAACGGTCGAATTGACGATAATCCACAAGAGGAAAACGCCGTCACCGTGCCTTATTTGCAAAATGCGATCGCGGCTTTACTCTCAGGACAAGAGGTTCATCCAGATGCAACAAAGGCAATTGGCTGCGCGATTAAGTGGCGAAACGAGTTAAAAATGGGTAATGAGTAATGGGTAATGGGTAATGGATAAGACCAACATCGGTAATAGAGACAGACAAACCTCTAGACTGTTATCGTATGGGGGAGGAAATGGAGAAAAAAGAGTCGTAGCATGGGGATAAAATACCGACGGGTTTTACTAAAGTTGAGCGGTGAAGCCTTGATGGGCGAACTGGGCTACGGTATTGATCCGAGTGTCGTTCAAGAAATTGCCACTGAAGTCGCCGAGGTGGTGGGTGAAGGCGTCCAAATGGCTATTGTTGTTGGCGGCGGTAACATCTTTCGTGGTATCAAAGCCTCAGCGGCAGGAATGGATCGGGCAACGGCTGACTACATCGGGATGATTGCCACGGTGATGAACGCTATGACTTTGCAAGATGCCTTAGAGCGAATGGGAATACCGACACGAGTTCAAACGGCGATCGCCATGCAAGAAGTGGCAGAACCCTATATCCGCCGTCGAGCTATTCGCCATCTGGAAAAAGGGCGTGTTGTAATTTTTGGCGCAGGTAGTGGGAATCCTTTCTTTACGACTGACACAACGGCTGCTCTACGCGCCGCAGAAATCGATGCTGAAGTGATCTTTAAGGCGACGAAAGTCGATGGAATTTATGATTCCGACCCTCATCAAAATCCAACAGCCCGCCGCTTTCAGAGCCTTACCTACAGTCATGTCCTGACTCATGACTTGCGGGTGATGGACAGTACAGCGATCGCATTATGTAAAGAGAATAATATCCCGATTATGGTATTTGATCTTACGGTGCGGGGTAATATCCACCGCGCTGTTAAGGGAGAACCTGTCGGAACCATTGTGGGAGGTTTTTGTGAAGTTATCTGATGCTGAAAGTAATATGCAGAAAGCGGTAGAGGCGACTCAACGCGCTTTCAATACCATTCGCACAGGTCGCGCCAATGCGACCCTACTCGACCGGGTAATGGTGGACTATTATGGTTCCCCTACACCCCTGAAGTCTCTGGCGAATATCAATACGCCGGATGCAAGTACCATTACCATCCAACCCTATGACAAGACCAGTCTGAACGTGGTCGAGAAAGCCATTCAACTATCAGACATTGGCTTGACTCCCAATAACGATGGTCAGGTCATTCGGTTGAATGTTCCGCCATTAACCAGCGAACGCCGCAAGGAGTTTGTGAAAATGGCTAGCAAGTTTGCGGAAGAAGGGAAAGTTGCGATTCGCAATATTCGCCGCGACGCTGTTGACTCTGTCCGCAAACAGGAAAAAAGTAGTGAAATCTCTGAGGATGAGTCGAAAGATCTTCAGGACAAGATTCAAAAACTGACGGATAAGCACATTGCCAAAATTGATGAGTTACTAGCGGAGAAGGAAAAAGATATCACAACGCTTTAATGCAGAGAGTCTCATACAACTGAAAAGAGTGAGCCGACAAACCCCTTGTTTTCTTCAAGTTGATCAGAATGGAGTGGTGGCTCACTCCTCATGCTCAAAGAACTCTTTTCCTGTTCATAGGTAAGCTGGTCTTTGAAAAGTGTTAGCTGCGCGATGAAGTCTAGGAAGATAGACTGGCATTCGCCGCCCAATTACGCCTGTTTAGATTTTGAGAAAATGTAAAACTTTTATGAACTATTCTTTGCAGATCTAGCCAACCTGATACTCGGTGTAAATAATGAATGAAAGCTAAGGACTGTTCCGTTAGGCAGCGAAGCGAAGAAATCTCTCAAATAGTCCAGATATCCTGCCTAAAGCCCGGAAAATAATGGAGCAAGGCTTTAAATATTTGGGTGATGGTGAAAAATATCATTTCCCAAATTTGCCAGTACCTAGAACTTAGGCATTTTGACATTAAGGAGAATCGACATGGGACTTACCGATGGTCTGAATGACTCAAATAAAAAAGATAGCTTAGTGGCTGACACCGTAAATTTGATGGACGAACATGTCAATGCCAAGAGCGGGCTTGGTGGTATGGCATGGAAAGCCGCCTATGGAACTGTAAAGGGAGTCAAGCCAGGTTATATTGAAGGAGCTGTAGAACGGCTTCTGCCGGAATGCTTAGTAGCGCTCGATCCCATGTGGAGTGAGGGCGTACAGGCAGGTGACCCAGTTCAACACCTTAGCCAGAACAGCTCTCGTGCGGCTGACGCATTGCTAGGTATCACCGATGCCAGAATCGAGAAAACCAGCAACGGCATGGTGCGAAGCGCCTATAAGCAACTTCGCGGGTCAGCCAAGAATGAGGTGGAGACGGCAGTACCCAGCTTAGCCAAAATCATCGATAAGTACACCAAGAGCTAAATGGCGCTGACTTGACCGATAAGAGCGGCAGAAGCCGGAGCCTGATTCCGTTCTCCTGCCGTTGATGACAACGTAAAGTCAGTATTCAACGCTCTCCGCTCTCAAGAGTGAGCCACCCTCACAAGCCTTTAGTCGTCGATAATGAGGCATGAGAGTTTTGTTGTACTAGTGTCTTTGCGAGTATAGAGTGATGGAAAATACTGAGTGGCTCAATTGGGTGGCCGGTGGACTAGCGATCGCCATTTTCATTGGTGGAATGCTGATGATGTTCACAACCGTTTGGACAACCAAGAAAAAATAACTCAGTTAACCTTCCCGATTCGTTACATTGAGTTTTCCTTAAACAAGCTGAACAGCTTGTGTTAATTCGATACACTGTTAGCTTAACCACAACACTTCTATTCACCAACAGGAGTCCGGTTACCAAAACCGTTACCAGAACCTTGTTGCTGGTGAGTTAGTTCTACAATCCAATGTAGTTAAGTTAAGACTCCTCATGCCAAACACCGTGGAACAACCAGTCCCACGGTTTTTTATGGCTATAGTTGTCAGTGGTGAATTTCGATCAGCGTCGGAGGTTGAGTAGCTCTTGGGGAGAGGCTAATAACTTAATCTGGGCGTAAAGAATTTCCCGTTCGGGGTTGAGGATAAAGATCCAGGCAACGTTGACGCCGAACAAAGAAGTCTGGACTTTGCCTTTCACCTGGATTTGAATTTGGTCTTCTTCTAAAGCTTCGGCAATTCCCTCTCTAGGGAAGAGCTGCATTCCCTTGGCTTCGGCTTTCAGGTAAGTTGCGATCGCTTCTTTCCCTTCTATTGGCTCCTCAAACGGTGGGTGCAGCGCACCGGTTGGCGCAAACAAAGCTGCCGTTCCTTCATAATCAGCGGCGTTCATCGTTTGAAAATAACGCCACACCACGGATTCATCAATTCCTTCTATAGTCCAGTCAACCCCTGTAGCCGATGGAGTCGTCGTACTTTTATCTTCGGCAATGGTCATCGCAACATCCTAAATTTTTCAATTACGACATTAGTTTTAAAGGAAAAAGGCAGGTTTAGACCTGCCCTTTTAGAAGGAGTGTGCAGTACTATTCGCCGATATCAGGTTAGATATTCTTCCTTGGGGTCTCCTGATTTCATATTGCAACGTTTTATTAACAATACTAATAAAATTTATCAATAGGCTTCCCAAGAAATTATTATTAATAGTTTGGGAAATTTGTGATCAATGTCACTGTCAGAGGAAATATCTGTCAGCAGCAGTCAGGTCAAACAGGAAGCGCGTTCACTGGGTTTTCATTTATGTGGAATCGCGGCGGTAGATGATCAGGCGTCCTCACCTACACGGGAACATCTCGAAGCATGGCTGGCTTTAGGGTACCAGGCAGATATGGCTTGGATGGATAATCCCCAACGGTTTGACATCCGTGCCTGTATGCCAGAGGTTCAGTCGGTTATTTGTGTGGCGCTGAATTACTACACCCCCCACCAGCGTCCACAAGGTTCCGAATATGCCAAAATCTCCCGTTACGGTTGGGGTCGAGATTACCACAAGGTAATGCATAAAAAATTGAAAGCATTAACGAACTGGCTCTCAGCACAAGGTGAAGGAATTTTAGCTCGTTATTATGCGGATACAGGGCCGGTTCAGGATAAAGTCTGGGCACAGCGAGCTGGAATGGGTTGGATTGCCAAAAATGCTAATGTAATTACACGAGAGTATGGCAGTTGGGTGTTTTTAGGGGAAGTTTTGACGAATCTGCCCTTAACCCCAGACCAGCCCCATACCCAACATTGTGGTACCTGTACTCGTTGTCTTGACGCTTGTCCGACAGGTGCAATTACCAAGCCGTTTGTGGTCGATGCCAATCGATGCATTGCTTACCATACAATAGAGAATCGGCGTCAAGAATTACCGGAATCTCTTGCACCCTATTTAGAAGGCTGGGTTGCAGGTTGTGACATCTGCCAGGACGTTTGTCCTTGGAACCAACGTTTTGCCCAAGAAACCGATGTTGCGGAATTTCAGCCCTATCCCTGGAATGTGGCTCCTACACTTACAGAATTAGCAACTCTCTCCGATGATGAGTGGAACCGACGCTTTCCTGCGTCGGCGCTGCGGCGGATTAAACCAGAGATGCTCCGACGAAATGCTCAAGCAAATCTTAAGGCGGCTCAAGCCTCTAACCAGTGATTTTCTATGCAGGGAAATATTGAAAGATTTCAACTTCTAGCCATCAAAGCTTAGATCAAAAAAAGCCTGTCTCTTTTCCATCGACCTGAATTCCTGGTTTTTGAAAAATCCAGCCACAATAATGAATACAAAAGTGATTATTTTTGATTTTGATGGCACATTGGCTGATACCTTCGACGCCTTTGTCATGATTAGTAATCGCTTAGCTTTAGAGTTTGGATATCCACCAACGACTCCAGAGGAAATTCCTAAACTTAGGAATTTAAGTTCTAGGGAAATTATTAAAAAATCAGGAATTTCACTTTTTAAGATGCCCTTTCTTTTGAAGAAAGTTAGAGAATATTTACATCAAGAAATTCTCAATCTTAAAACAATTCCTGGGATTCAAGATGCCCTTATTCAGTTAAAGCATGAAGGATACTGTTTAGGGATATTAACTTCTAACTCAGAAGAGAATGTTAAGCTGTTCTTAAAAAAACATGGAATGCAAGATTTATTTAGCTTCATTTATTCAGAAAATTCACTTTTTAGTAAAGATAAGTCACTTTTAAAGTTAATGAAAAAAAATAATCTTAGGTCAGACGATCTTCTTTACGTAGGAGATGAAACACGAGATATTGAAGCGTCAAAAAAGATTCAAATTAAAGTCATTGCTGTCACTTGGGGGTTTAATTCAGGGGAAGTATTAACTAAACACAATCCCGATTTTTTGATTGAGCAACCGAGTGAATTGATTGAGGTCTTGGGAAGCTTACAACAAATTGTCTCTTAAATGGCTTGCGCCATGAAAGTATAATCTGACTTTCCTGCCAACCTGAGCGCCAATTCCTACAGAATGTAGAGAAAGGTTAAAAATCATTTCACTAAAACAACAGCAACATTGTTTTAGTCTGAGCTGAATGCCATGCAGGCAGGAGGGTTGAGGCATTGCTAAGAAAGTTGAACCGTCGTAAGTCCTGACTCACATAGGACTTCAAGTCTGAGACAATCAGAAACGATCTCAAAAACAAAGCAATCATTCCCCACGTTTCCTCAATTAGAGATAGAGATTTTTTTTGACCACTAGGGAGAACACTGTATGAAATTGGCTTACTGGATGTATGCAGGCCCCGCCCACATTGGTACCTTGCGCGTCTCCAGTTCTTTTAAAAACGTCCATGCCATCATGCACGCGCCGATTGGAGATGACTACTTCAACGTCATGCGCTCCATGTTAGAACGCGATCGCAATTTTACCCCAGTGACGATCAGTTCCGTAGACCGGAATGTCTTGGCACGCGGTTCCCAGGAAAAAGTGGTGAACAACATCACCCGCAAGGATACCGAGGAAACCCCAGACTTGATTGTTCTCACACCCACCTGCACCTCCAGCATCCTGCAAGAAGACCTGGAAAACTTTGTCCAACGGGCGCAGTTGGATGCCAAAGGGGATGTGATGCTAGCGGACGTAAACCACTACCGCGTCAATGAACTACAAGCCGCAGACCGTACCCTAGAGCAAATTGTCCAGTTTTACATTGCTAAGGCACGCAAGCAAGGGCATCTGCCCGAAGGCAAAACGGAAAAGCCTTCCGTCAATATCATCGGCATTTCTTCCCTGGGCTTCCACAATCACCACGATTGCACCGAACTGAAGCGGTTAATGGCTGACCTTGGTATTGAGGTCAACGAGGTGATTCCAGAAGGCGCTTCGGTTCACAACTTGAAGAATTTGCCTCGTGCTTGGTTTAACCTGGTGCCTTATCGAGAAATCGGCTTGATGGCAGCGCGTTACCTGGAACAAGAATTCGGGATGCCTTATGTAGACATTACTCCCATGGGAGTTGTGGAAACAGCGCGTTGCATCCGCAAGATTCAACAAGTGATTAATGCCCAAGGTGCTGAGGTTGATTACGAAGAGTACATCAACAACCAAACCCTGTATGTTTCCCAAGCGGCTTGGTTCTCTCGTTCCATTGACTGCCAGAATTTGACGGGTAAGAAAGCTGTCGTCTTTGGTGATAATACCCATGCGGCTGCCATGACCAAAATTTTGGCACGGGAGATGGGAATTCACGTTGTCTTAGCTGGCACTTACTGTAAGTACGATGAAGAGTGGTTCCGCGAACAGGTAAGCGAATACTGCGATGAAGTACTCATTAGTGATGATAATGGGGCAATTGGAGATGCGATCGCACGCATTGAACCCTCCGCTATCTTCGGTACCCAAATGGAACGCCACGTCGGTAAGCGCTTAAGCATCCCTTGTGGTGTTATCGCCGCGCCGATTCATGTTCAAGATTTCCCCATCGGTTATAAGCCATTCCTGGGTTACGAAGGCACCAATCAAATGGCTGATTTGGTCTACAATTCCTTTACTCTAGGAATGGAAGACCACCTGTTAGAAATCTTCGGCGGTCACGATACCAAGGAAGTAATTACTAGAGGAATTTCTGCTGATTCTGACCTCGGTTGGAATAAGGAAGCGCAAGCCGAATTGAACAAGGTTCCTGGTTTTGTTCGCGGTAAGGTGAAGCGTAATACCGAGAAGTTTGCTCGTGAGCGTGGCTTTAGTGAAATTACTCTCGAAGTGATGTACGCGGCGAAGGAAGCTGTGGGTGCGTAATTAACACTGACTTATCCGCTTTACCCACAGAATTACATAAGAGTGTTTCCTTTGGGGGACGCTCTTTTTTGTGTTTATAAATAATCTGTAGGGATGGGTTTGGTGATGGAAATGGCACAAACTAATTCTAATCAGGTCAAACTTTATACCCGATTTATTTCAATACTGAAAATAAGTCAGTATATCGGCTACTTCATTGTAGTTGTCTTAAGTCTCTTTTTTTTCGTGGTGACTGGGAATGTAATTGCATTTACACCCGTCGCCAATATTTGGTTTTTTTATATTATTTATATTCTGTTACAAGCAGCAATTGGCTGTGTGATTGTCTACATTTTTACCCAAGCACTGATAGCGATCATCGACCTTTTAAGTCGTATAGAACACAATACCCGGCGTTTGTAAGCTGGAGTGCTTTTAGTATATAGGATGTGTTAGCTCTTGCGTAACGCATCAATGTCGATGGGGAAATAGCTATTTGGTGGGTTACAGCGACGCCACGCTCCACCCTACTCCCTTCAAATTCTTATTTAGCAGAGATTTCAGTCTTATCTTGACACCAATGGATAATATCACGCTCGTCCCATGAGTGGGGTGTAACTTTCGAGAGTGATAGACGCTCCATTGGGAGTTGCAAAATCACTGAAATTTCGCTAAACTCTCTCCAGAGAAAAATCGAGGCAATCAAAACTGACTCCAAAAAACTGTAAAGTTTTGTTAGCGTCTGTCACCCAAGTGTTGTCCTTAACTCAATAGAGTTTTTGAGCAACTCTTGACAATAAGTTATCCCGAAAATCGAGCAAAAAACTGGTTTGAATTCAAATAAAAACCGCTCAAATTGAGGAGCTTTAAGTTCATGAATATCACCAAGACCGAATTGAAAAATGAATTGCATCTGGAATCGGTTGACGAGGTGACGAAAGCTCAACAGCAGCTTAACCACTCTAATTTGGAAGAATCTTTTCTCAATCCAGTAGAGGCAAATGAAATTCGCCGCTACTTTCATTTACTAGAAACCGGTTTGACGCCTCAAGAAGCAGAACAACAGGCGAAGCTTACGACTTCAAACCATAGTATTAATGGAAATGGGCAAAATTCAGGCCAGCCAGCTCATACTAACCCGGCTTCAAAGATTGAACAGATTCTGCAAAATCAGCAGAACTTAGCTCGCACGTTGTTGGAACTCAGCCATAAACAAGCGGAGTTGTTAGAAGCAAAATCTTGGACACAATTTCAAAGCACTTATGCGAGCCATTTAAATAACGATATTAGTAAATTTACTGATGATATGACAGCCTTGTTTTCTGTCATGAATTCTAATATAGAGAATGCCGAATTCATTTCGACGGAGGAGTATGAACCCCTCCCTTTCGATTCGAGGCCCAAGATGCCCCCTCTCGACCGATTACCCAGCGCTTTGTAGAGTCAGAACAACGTCTCATCGGTGCCTCTGAGCAAATGGGCAAAGAAGTTTCAGACTTCACTGTTCAAAAAGTACAGCAGGGGCAAATTAGTCTGATGAAGCGAATTAATAGTGCTTGGATTAATGGGGTGGTTTCGGGAATTGCGGTTGGCGTCTTGATGGCCTATATTAGCTGGGAATCTAGTGGTAGGCAAGGCAAGCTAACCGAATATATTTCCAGTTCCTTACTGTTTTCTTCACTGATTACAATTTCCACAATGGCTGGGGCTTCAGTGGGATTCACCCAGGCTCTGAGGCGGAAATTTGAATCGGCTAAAAACAGCTAAAAATAAGCTCTTTTACCGTTGTGGGTAAGGGCGGGCAAGATGCTTATTCCTCCACAATAATCGGGAGGGTTTTTTGAGAAGCGATCGCACTTATTGTAGCGAAGATGCGATCTGCGCTTCGCAGCAGCGCTTCGCTATCGCTCTCAACCTCCTTTCAGGCTTGTGCTTCTTGTTTACATTTGAAGTACCAGTAGAGATTGGCAACGGTTAAATCTGGTATGGCTTGCCAATTTGAGGGAGCTAAAGCTTTCAAGCCAGAGGCTGGTGCTTGCTGACTAATGTAGGATTCATGTTCTCGGCGTAAGTCAGGCTTGACGATGAATTTAAGTTGGTCACGCAGGGATAGGTAATGAGACTTTGGTTTTAAATTCTCATACAGTAATTGTTCCTCTGGTTCTGCTGCAACTGCTGGGGTTTGATTATCATCTGAACTTGCAACTGTTGGGATGTCTGAACTAGCTAATAACTGCTGTTCATCTGGGGAGAGAGTTTGTATCCAATCAACTTGATTTTGCCAAGATTCTATTACGGGTAGATCGAGGCTATGAATTCGTGCGAGTTCTGGAAATAGAAAATCTAACTCTTCCTGAGATTCGCAACGCTCAACCACTGTCAGGGAATCTTGCCGGATTTTGTCTTGGAGGTGAGAAAGGCGATCGCTCACAGCAGCAGGCGCATTCTGCAATTGAAAGGTCAAAGCCATTGTTTGCTCGATAGCCCAAGCGCATTCCACTCTACGAAGATGTCCAGCGGCACAGGTCGCTTCTAACAGGTGAGGCTCGTTATAGTCAGCAAGGGCATTAGCTAAGAGGAGCTGTGCGTTTCCAAGGGTAATATTTCTAGTACTCAGGTCTTCTATTAACAAAGCCGATTTAATTAGACGTAGCGCTTCCTGAAACTGTCCATAGGCTTTCCTCAAAGCCAAGCGATGCATCTCAAACTTAACATCTTGGGCAACCTGGTCAATTCGTTGTATAATTTCTGCTCCTTGGTCTTTCAGGGCTTTTTTCATGTCAATAAAGCCGTCTTTGACTTCCAATCTCAGTTGTTTTACGTCTTCCCTCAGTTTTAAGGTTTGCTGAAGGTTTACCGCTGACAAGACTACACCAGCTACAGTTCCTACACCAATCAGGGCTGTAGTCGCTTGGAGAACTCCCACACTGTTCTGGAGAGCGTGTACGCTAGCCTGAACCGCGTCTAGTCTCTTGTAGGTTGCTTGAAATCCTCTGTGAGTTTGAATCATTTGTGCGCCGCCCAATATCATCTGTGGAACAGCTAAAAATGGTTGACCTACCACACCAACCGCATGACCAACAATCTGACCTGTTGCAGCATCTCTGACTAAGCTCAACGGTACACCTGTGGACGAGATAACTTGCTTGAGTACACCAGTGGCAAGTCCAACCATATGTTCGGGGCGAAATACGAATAGCATAATTTTATTCGATTGGTGCCTAGAAGGGGAAATTACTCGATATTGTAGGTTGGAGTCTTATAAACAACATCAGAGATTCTACGGAAGAATAAATCCCGTAGGCAAAGATAACCGTGTTTATACGGATTTCCGCTCGTCTGAGTCCAGGCATACTAAATAACAAGTTACCCAATTAGCTCACCCTCTCAGGGAGACGGAAATACTTTTGTCTGATGGAGTTGAGCTTTTTTGTTAATTACTGGAGATCTATCATGAATGAGTATTTCAACACCTTCCTCAATCTCGATGAATCCATCGATCAACTGCTGACGGATGAGCATAATTCTCTAGAGCTTAAGCAATCTGCCACAAGTCTAAGGAAGTCAGTTCAACCGTGCGTTGAAGAACTAAAGCATTCGGCTGTGAAACTTAAAGGATTAGTCCAGGGATGTTTCTATGATTTGTATAACGCCGAGGATGTTTGGAATAGCAAGCCGAAGATTGCTGAAGCTGCTAAAGATGAAATATGGGAGCAAATCGGACAAATTACTGGACGTTCTATCAGAATTCGTAATTTCGCAGATCAATGTAAAGACGAAGCAATAAAACGAGCCAATAAATCTTTAGATGAGCGGGTTGATTTTTTAAGGAAAAAATATTTTATTGACTCAAAAGGCAACAAAAAAAAAGGAATTGGATTTAGTGAAAAAGAGGGATTTATTAAGCAGGTAAATCCTAAAATTGATTATCATTATGAAGAAATGAAACGGATTATAAAAACAAGTATGGGTCTGGTATATCAAGAAATCATTAGTATTCAGATTGAGTCAATTCAACGCTGTATAAGTCTTCTAGATAACCAGAGTAAAGGCCAGTATATTAAGCAAATGGAGTTTATCATTAGTGAACTAGAAACTAAATTCACTGAGCCAACAGAGCATTTACCTAACTATCTTATAGGATTTAAATCGGCTGTAAAGCCAGATGTGAAAGCTTTGGTAGACAAGGGATGGGGAGATATTTACTGGGGAGAGGTTGTTGAGTTCAAAGAAAATGTTTATTCAAAAATTGAGAAGTTTATTACAGCTATCTTTGACGATAGAGTTAAATTAGCGACGGAAGCTCTAGAACAAGCGATCGCATTCTACAATGACTTCCTAGAGCGGCAAGAGCGATATCAGCAAGAGACACCAGAACAGCGCGAAGCTGAAAAAGCTTGGATTGACCAGCAACGTCAGCAACTCCAGCAAGTACAGGATGGGATAGAAGGCATCCTCAATGCTAGTTGATGGGAATACGGCTGGGGGATTGAAGGTGCGATCGCTCTCCAACCAATCAAGCTAAAATCTACAGTAAATCCCTATGATATTAGGGAATCCTTGACTATGCCCAACCAAACATCCTTCACTGAGGCTTTCGCCAATCTTGCCCAACTCTGTGACCAAGTAGTTGCCGATCGGGATGTGGTCATAATTACCCGACAGGACGGTGAAAGCGTGGCTCTCATTGCGGCTGATGAACTCGACAGCTTGATGGAGACAGCCTATTTACTGCGATCGCCCACAAATGCAGCTCGTCTATTAACTGCTCTGCAACGAGCGAAAACAAGAACACTAGAACCTCAAAGCATCAGCGCCCTACGCCAGGAGATAGGACTTGGCGAAGAAGGATAAGAATAAACAACAACCTGAAGACACTCCAGTTCGAGATGCTGTCTTTCATCCAGAGTTTCGAGAAGATCTGGTTTTCTGGATAGAGACAGACCGCAAGACTGCCCTGAGAGCCTTTAAACTAATTGAGGCGATCATGCGTGAGCCTTTTACGGGAATTGGCAAGCCTGAGCTGCTGAAATACTTAGACTCAGGTGCATGGTCACGACGACTCACACAGGAACACCGCATTGTTTACTTGGTCAGTGATGACCGAATTGATTTCCTCCAAGCTCGATATCATTACTAACATTTAGGCGATCGCTCCCCAAAATCCAGAACGAGTGGTCGCCATCCATCCCCCTAAAATGACGCTATGGATTACTCTCCGGTAACTCAAGAATACTCTGCATCGGTTCAGCCGTCGTATCAATCGTCTTCACCGTATCATCTGCTTGAATACCGCCTTGCTCTTTGGCTTTCACCTCTTCCAGTTTTTCTTTAGCAATATTGGTTACCTTCTCCGCTTTGTCTTTAACTTGCTCTTGAAGATTTTGAACACCACGCTTGAGCACCTGCCAATCTTCATGGGTTTTCTTATAGTCTTCCATGAGAAAGTCTGCCGTCTGAGATATTCTTTGATTGAATCCTTCCGCATATTGTTGAGAGTCTTGAGCGATCGCATCGGGAACAATCACCCGCTTACTCCCAACGCTAGCGATCGCTGTGGCAGTGAGCAAGTAAATCCCATCCAAAACCCCACGCCAGCCGTTAGACGTAAATAGATAGCTGACCACAGCGCCAGTTTGAGGCAAAAATAGATAGTCAACAATTTTACCAGCTTTGTTGCCTGCATCCGTCCAAACCTCATGACCGATTAAAGCAACCGCACCCTCCGGCTTTTCGGGAGCGATCGCCTCTGAATCAACATTCACTAAAATGCTATCCTTGCCAATCGCCTCAATTTGTGCCCAAGTAAACGATTGTTTTTTATTGCCGAGGAATCCTGATTTGCAAGTCAAACCCACAACATGATGCGATTGAGGATTTAACCACAGTTGCTCAACACGCCCTACTTCTTCCGCTGTGCGGCGATCTAAAACCAGTCGATTGAGTACCTCACTCTGCTTAACGCTTTCTGGTTGTGTGTTCATAAATAAACTCCTTAGCCCATGCATCTAGTATGCAATCTGCATCGGCTTTCGAGTCGGAACAGGAAGGCGCTGTGATTTTTCTTCGCGATTGCCCGAAAATGCCCTCATTTTAAGGATGTAAGAACTGGAAGAACAGGACGCTGGCGAGCGATCGCTTCAGATCGATGCCTTTGATACCCATTCATACGGAATCCGATTTTATAACCCCCTTTATCCCTAAGAATAGGGAAAAGGGGGACAAGGAAGAATTTAAAGACTTTTGTACTAGGGGTTAAGCGTTGATGACAATCGTCTTCTAACTTTTGTCTCAAATATTTTTCTCCAGTAGAGTCTCAAACTCCGCCTTTAATGAGCCGATATCAGCCACTCTTGCCACTAACAAATTATTACGCCCTGCATCACATAACCGTGCTTTCCAATACCGAATGGGTTCCGAGTGGTTTACCCAGAATTGAATCACCGTGTCCACCACTTCATCCCTGTTCCAACCTTGCTTGGGGGGTACAGTCTCGATCGATTGCAGGAAAGCGTCAAGCTTACATTCATAGCTTCCCAAGTATTCAATTCCTGTGGTTAGAGGTTTTTGGACAAAATTTTGTTGATGATTGAAAAAATCGAGGATCGGAGAAATCCCTAAGAGTTCAAATGTATATTTCACTACTATATCCCTCTCTTTTTGTCAGCTATACAAAAGATTGAACCTATTATGTCCAGCGGATGTTTCCTTAACATCTAACTCAAGTTCAGGTCTTTTGTAAACCATTAGAAGTAAATTTATAGTTAGCACTCTGAACCCTAAAGTGCTAATAGAAAGTTAGCAATCTCAGTCCTCAAGTGCTAATTAAGAACGACTCTTTTTGACCGCTTTAGTCCTCCCGGAGCCAGCATAACAACTAATTTTCTCCTTCATTTGTACCGACCAAACAATAGAGGCACGATCTGATCGTGCCTTGACAAAATTCGGATTGAATCTCAAGAAAAACTGCCCTTAGCCAAATACAGACAACGGGAGATTTTAACTTTTAAGGTGAGTTTTCCCATTCTGGAGTAAGACGACGGTAGTTATATTGAGCCGCACCAGGGTGACAAATCACGCAGCTTGCAGGTTTTACCGTTTGAGAGAACTTCACTCGTGGATGTAGGGCTTTAAAATAAGGAGATTCTGAAATCCGATAGGGAAGGGGCTTTTTCGCCTCTTCTGGACGTGAATAGGCTCGGATGTAGTCCCACATCGTGATTAGCACCGGACCAATCAACGGCTTTAATTGCTGACCAAAATGCTGCTCTGGTTCTAACAGCAGACGACGCCAAGTTTCTGAAGGCAAAACTTCGGGAGGGAGAGGAACGTGACAACTGGCACAGTTTTCTAAGTACAGTTCTTTCCCAAGCTGATAGCGAGGGGTAATGGGATCTACTGTACCCGTCTGTTCAGCCGTCCCCTGAGCAATGAGATCGGGTTGGGCAGGGATTCCTGGCGCGATTTGGGCGCTCACTCCTGGAGGGCTGCCAAACGAGATCGCCATTCCCCACCCCAAGGAGATACTCCACACGAGCAGCAAAAACAACAACACTACTGGTGAACGCCCTCGCTTATACCCTTTGGGTTTAGACTTGACCGATTTAATTTTCTGAAACCCCACACTGGCATGGCTTAAAAAATCCCCAATGGTATTACGTCCTCGAATTCTAGACCTCACACGCTTGGACATAATCAAACAAACAAATTTAAGGAATAGGCACAGATCGCAGCAACTGCTCCACAATCGGCTTCGCTCGACGCCCACCTGCCGGAATCAGACGATGAGCAAGCACATAAGGTGCGAGGAACTTCACATCATCTGGAATCACATAATCTCGACCTTCCAAGAAAGCCAATGCCTGAGCTGTTCGCTGCAAAGCAACAGTACCACGAGGACTCACCCCCAATGTCACTTCTTCCGAGGAGCGGGTCGCTCGGACTAAGTTAACAATATATTGTTGCAACGACTTATCCATTTTCATTTGATGGCAAAGGCTGCGTAACTTCAGAACATCTTCCGCAGAGATACAGGTGCCCAGTTCCGAAACCTTCATCCCCTCTTGATGCCGTTCCAGCATCTGAAGTTCTTCATCTTCCGTAGGATAGCCCAAGCTCAAAGACAGCATGAAGCGATCCATTTGGGCTTCTGGCAAAGGGAACGTTCCTTGATACTCAATCGGGTTTTGGGTGGCAATCACAAAAAACGGCTTAGGTACAGGACGAGAGACACCATCCACCGTTACCTGTTGCTCCTCCATCACCTCCAACAAGGCGGACTGGGTGCGGGGGGTTGCCCGATTAATTTCATCCGCCAGCAGCACATTGGCAAACACGGGGCCTGGGAGAAATTCAAACTCACCACTGCGCTGATTCCAAATATTGGTTCCAGTAATATCAGTGGGCAGAAGGTCGGGCGTGCATTGAATCCGCTGAAACCGTCCCGCAATGGAACGAGCCAGGGATTTAGCCAGAAGTGTTTTCCCAACCCCAGGAACATCTTCTAACAAGGCATGACCGCCCGCTAGCAGCGCCACCAGTACCAGGCGAATCGCCTCGGCTTTGCCGACAATGGTATGACCCAGATTTTCTGTTAGCTGTTCAATCTGTTGTCTCATGACAGTTAGATACCCCCCACAGCCCTATTTTCCTTTTTCTCTTACAGCCTCAGCTTCTAATCCCGACACCCTAACACAGCTCTTGCGGCTTCACAGTCTACCTGAATTTGCCGCTTGAGGTCTTCTAGGGATGCAAATTTTTGTTCGGGTCGCAAAAACTGCTCTAAACTCACCGTCAAGGTCTGACCATACAGATCTCCTGACCAATCTAACAGGTGAACCTCGACGGTTACACCAATGCCACTGACCGTGGGGCGGTGCCCAATATTCATGACCGCGCAGGGAGAGGAGGCAAGAGAGGACAGGGTGGGGTGATGAACTCGCACGCCATAGACGCCATGCTTGGGCAAAAACTTTTCCGGCGGGAGTTGAAGATTTGCGGTGGGAAATCCTAGCTTTCTGCCCAATTGTTGTCCTTTGACGACAACGCCTGTCAGGGTGTAGGGGCGTCCCAGTCGCAGGTTGGCTTTGGAGATATCACCCTCTAGTAAAGATTGGCGAATACTCGAACTACTAATGCGTTCTCCCTGACACATTTGTAGCGACACAATACTCACCTCAACGCCATAGGAAGATGCGATCGCTTTCAACTCATCTGCCGTCCCCGCGCGACGATGCCCGAAGTGAAAATCTTCTCCCACACTCACATGAGTGGCTTGCAATTGCTGCATTAAGATTTTTTCCACAAATTCTTGCGGACTCAAGGAAGCCAGTTCACGATCAAAGGGCAAGAGAACCAGTTGTTCCACACCCAGAAGACTGAGTTGCTGAACTTTTTCTGACCTTGTGGTCAAAAGGTTCCAGCTTTGACCTGAAAAAAATTCACGGGGATGAGGATTAAACGTCGCTACTGTGCTGTAAGTATGACCTTTCCCCAGCCTGATTGGGCGTTCCAAATTCTCTTTAGAGTTGGGCAATCTCAAACCTTCAATCCCACCTTGACCCTCTGGGAACGGTGGAGTCATGGCAATGGATTGAGCGGCCCCAGGTTGTTGCAAAATCGGTTTAATAACTTGACTGTGCCCTCGGTGAACGCCATCAAAGTTTCCTAGGGCAACAGCAGTTGGAGTTAAAACAGTAGCGAAAGACGAAGTAACCCACACGCTTTACATTTTGACACAATTAAGGGATTAATGGCTAGTCGTTTACAAGATGGCGCACGACTGCGCCGGGATGATTGCCTAACGGCTAACCAGCAATGCAACCGACTACTATACTTTGGATAATTGACTCAAGCAATGGTCTAAAGCCCTTCAATGGTCTTGACGAGCCTCAATCCCTGCAAAGGCTTTTTCTCTATCCAAAAGCGTATGATCACGGTTCTCCCTGAGATTGGGATTAAACAGTGAGTTTCACTTCTTCAGGCGCAACCAGATGTCCTGCGGCAGAACCCCCTAAATGAATGATCTGACCCTCGCGAGCCATCAGGGTATTGGGAAACTGCTCACAGGCTTGTTCCCCGACATGATCCAGAAAATCATCATTATGCAGCGGGTCATGGTGAAAAATCACCAGTTTTTTCACATTGGCAGCTTTAGCCACTTTGACGGCTTCCTGCCAAGTTGAATGCCCCCAACCGACCTTACTCGATGCCTTCGAGTGGTATTCTTCATCGGTGTAGGTGGCATCGTAAATCATCACATCGGCATTGTGCGCCAACTGGAGGACGTTTTTATCTAGAGTGTCTGGGAAATGCTCCGTGTCTGTAATGTAAGCCGCTGAGTAACCTCGCCAGTTAACGCGGTAGCCTACAGCTTCACCGGGATGGTTTAATAGCGCATTCTCAACCGTAATTTCCCCAATCTCAACTTTCTCCCCAAGTTCTAAGTCATTGAACTTTAAGTCGGCCTGCATGATTCGGATGGGAACAGGAAAATTAGGGTGAAGCATCTGATCCGTGAGACGTTTCTCAATCGTTGCTCCATTGGGTGCCGGTGCGCCATAGATATGAAAGCAATTACCCTTGATAAAAGCAGGTATAAAGAAAGGAACTCCCTGAATATGATCCCAGTGGGAGTGGGTGAAAAACAGATGAGCTTCTACAGGCATTTGCGAGAGCATTGACTGCCCCAACACTCGCAAACCTGTGCCTCCATCAAAAATCAGACGCTTACCATCCACTTGCATCTCGATGCAAGGCGTGTTGCCTCCATAGCGGACAGTCTCCGGCCCTGGACAGGCGATACTTCCTCTGACGCCCCAAAACTGAATTGTGAATAAGTTTTGTGTACTAGACATAATTTTTCCTTGCAGGCTTCTTCAGGCAGTTCATCAGTAAGTTTTACCAGGTTATTTAGGTTGTGCCGGAGCGTGAATGTCTGTTTTCGTTTATCCGATAAAGCTCCATCTAGGTTTTAGTAAAGTTTGGCGAAGTTGACAAGCACTGTTTGGCTGAGGAGCGCCATCTGACATCTAAACAAACATTTAAAACAACTGAGCCAAGAGAAATTTTTACCCTGATCACTGAATTCGTGGCGCATCGCTCTCATGAGCGGCAGTAAGCGTCAGTGGAGCGAGAACGCGCCCCCTCGGTAGTGTTAACCCAGCGAGACTCCTTAATCTCTAAGTTGCGAATATCGAACAACCAGCGTCTTACTTTTAAGTTTTTTTCGTATTTGCCCATAGCGCAGGAGATACAAAATTAGCTGAGCCAATCAGCAGAAATATCACCCTACAGGGGATACTTACAATCCTATTCGACGAAGGTTTCCTCTCGCAATTTTCTCGCAATTTCCACGCGTAATGCCAATCTCTTTCGAGAAGTACACTGCTTAAAAAGTAGGACTCCCGGTATACCTGTCATTGTCAAAAGATTAACAGTTTTGGCTCCACCCTGTCTCGCTTTTGATGCAACAAAAACTTGTGATTATGATCACCTTGCATAAAGAGTGTCTCGTTAGCAACCCATCGGCTTTAATGGATTTTAGTTGCTCAATCGTTCAGACTTACAAACAGGCAAAGAATGGTGTTCTGATTTAGGAACATCCTTGTACTCTTAAGCCATGACAGCTTCTAGTAAACTCGTAGAAGCCAGATAGATTGGCGACCCTTAGAACTTTTGTGAGGAGATGCGACCCGCCAACTGCCGATGGAACGATCAAACGGGTTCCGAGTATATGCTTATACATTTATCATAATCAACCTCTACGGGAATGACCTTGTGAGTTATTTTCGGCGACGGGCACCGAGGTAGAATTTAAATATCACGAAATATTACTTAACACTTGAGGCCGTTATGGAAGCGAACGTGGAAATCTACACTTGGAGCCGTTGCCCCTTCTGCATCCGTGCTAAGGCTTTATTAAAGCAAAAAGGCGTGAATTTCACCGAATATTGCATTGATGGGGATGAGGTGGCACGCGCCAAAATGGCTGTGCGAGCCAATGGACGCCGTTCGTTGCCGCAAATTTTCATTAATGACCAACACATCGGCGGTTGTGATGATATTTACGATTTGGAATTTCAAGGTAAATTAGACCTCCTGTTAAAGGGAGACGCTGCCGCTAGCTGACGAACCCAATCCGAGTGAGCAATTCTCCTGGTAAGTCGTTAAGCTAGCTGTTCTAAGCTTCTCACTCGCTCTCCATTTCCATGAAAAGAGCGCTAATTGTGATGACTCAAAACAAGGGAAGGCGTGAAGTGGAATCCTCCCAAAACATGGTAGCCTGTGCAGGGTGAGCTGAAATTCCACAAGCTACTGTCAATACGGCAAGTGCGATTGACAGTAGGAGACAGCCCCTGGAAAAACACCCGATGCATTTGTCCGACGAGTTAAAGGATTTCTGGCGTGAAATTTGCGTTCATCATTGACCCACTCTCAAAGCTCGACCCCGGTCATGATACCAGTGTGGCGCTGATGGAAGCCGCACAAAAATTAGGTCACGAAGTTTGGGCGACTCAGGCTGAAAAGTTGAGTGTGGTGAATAGTCAGGCATGGGCGCTGTTGGAGGAGGTGAAACTGACGCCCGTTGAACTGGTGGAAGGGCGATGGCTGGTTGGGGAAGACTGGTACAGATCTGAAGGCGGGGTTTGGCGATCGCTACAGGAAATGGATGCGGTATTCATGCGGACAGACCCACCTGTAACGGTTCCTTATCTGTATGCTACCTACATTCTGGACTATATCGACCCTGAAAAAACCCTGGTGATTAATTCACCGTCGGGAATACGGGCGGCGAATGAAAAAATGTACGCCCTTCAGTTTAAGGACGTGATTCCAGAAACTATCGTCAGCCAAGATAAGGCAGTGATTCGCAAATTTGTTGAGGACAAAGGGGCAGCAGTTCTCAAGCCATTGGGTGGCAAAGCGGGTGAGGGAATTTTATTTCTAGAACCGGGCGATCGCAATTTTAACTCTCTAATCGAAGTGAGTACCAAACAGGGGCGTGAACCGGTGATGGTGCAAACTTACCTCCCAGAAGCCAAAGAGGGGGATAAACGAATTATTCTGCTTAATGGTGAACCCATTGGTGCCGTCAATCGCATTCCTACGGGCAACGAATTTCGCGGCAACATGGCAGTCGGCGGTAGAGTTGCAGTTACGGAAATTACGCCGCAAGAGGAGAAAATCTGTGCGGCAGTTGGGCCAAAGTTACGAGAGGATGGTTTATATTTTGTCGGCATTGACGTGATTGGTGGGTATCTCACCGAGGTTAACGTCACTAGTCCCACGGGCATCCGAGAAATCGATCGCCTCAATAACGTGCAGTTGGCGAAACAAGTGATTGAGTGGATTGAAGGGACGAAAAAGGGGTAATTAACCCAACTTAATTTCACAGCGTAAATTCAGCAAACTCACTATTTTCATCCACATCGGGATTTTTGCCGACACGAGTGAGCTGGAAATTAGAACCATGAATTAATTCTTTGAATGTAATTTGTGAGTTTTGTTGGAGAATATTCAGAACACTGATGAAGTCCCGTACAACTTCACGCGGCGTTGAGAGTTTATCTGCCCCTAAACGGTTAACAACCTCTTGTTTAAATTCCTCAATTTCACGCGCCGAGAGAGGCTTCTTGATGTTGTAGTGGATAGCATGAACCTCAGCTAAGCGCTGTAAAAGCTTGGAAAGTTCTTCTGAAGTCAAAGGTTCTAGTTGAATGACAGGTGCAGCAGTATCTTGCAAACCTTCCTTGAGGAAACGGCTTTTGGCTAAGCGAGTCCTCCACGCTTCATCACTGTGCAGTCCCCGGCGGGAATCTTCCAAAAACTGAGGCGTTCCCCCGATGAGGATGCCAAGATGTTCTGCTTTACCCTGCATTGCATCGTTAAACATAGCTAGCAGCTTGTCATAATTGCTCTGGCGGGAAGCGGTATGAGTAATTTTGTACAAATGAATTGCTTCATCTAACAGCACTAATAATCCTTTGTAGCCGATATCGGAAACAAACCGGGCAAACAGCTTGATGTAGTCATACCAGGTATCGTCATCAATAATGACTCGCACGCCTAAGGCTGATTTGGCTTCCGTTTTGGTAGCAAATTCTCCCCGTAACCAACGCAGTGCAGCATCCTTCTTATCGTTGTTGTCCTCGCGGTAGCCTTGCCAATAGGCAATGATCACATTGGCAAAGTCAAAGCCATGCACTAAGCCTTCTAGGTTATCGACGACTTCTCGAATTTTCAATTCAACTGAGTCATCAAACCCTTCATCGTGAGGACGTTTGCCAGTTTCTTGAGCAACTTGGCTAAGAATAGAGCTAATCCATTTTTCCAGAATTAATGCGATCGCCCCACCATTCGGATTAGTGCGAGTGGCAATATTTCCCATCAATTCTCGATAGGTTGCCACCCCATGATTCTTGCTTCCGGCAAGACGGCGTTCTGGGGATAAATCTGCATCCGCAACCACAAAACCTTGCTCCATTGCCTGGTTGCGAATCAGTTGGAGCAAAAAGCTTTTCCCTGAACCATAACGCCCGACAATAAACCGGAAGGCGGCACCCCCTTCGCCGATATTTTCCAAATCTTGAGCAAGGGCGGTAATTTCCTTCTCTCTCCCCACCGCAATATGTTCTAAACCCACTCTGGGTACAACACCTGCTGCCAAGGCGTTAATTAGGGCAGTTGAGACTCGTTTTGGAATTTTCTGCATGATCACTCATCAAGCTAGTGGCTCTCCCAATCTATCTATGTTGCCTTAAACTCGATCAAAAGGGAGTCAAGTTATGGTACAGCAACCCAGACAGTAAAAACTGCTTTATAGCTGCGTCATTGCAATTGAGAGTGTTACAGGTAATCCGGATGAGGAACTGATGACTGTTGGTATCTCGGCTGAAGAAGTCAAACGCCAAGCCGAATAATTGTTGGTAAGAGACTACGGTTGCAATGACGAAATAATCCGCCAATTGATGCAGCAGGCGAAAGTCGAATCTTTATCTCCTTGGTGTTCCTCCACGGAGAATTACACTCGCCCCTAACAGGACTAAGTTTTGGATTGAGGTGGCACAATAATTTCCCTAGAAGAAGATGAAGTATCGGAGTTTTCTGTAATTGCGTCGCTAATTTTAAAGGGCGCAGATTGAAGAGCCAACAGGTCTTTAAAATACAGAATTATTGGCTCCTTCAATATAAGAGAATAATCTTCGTGAATTTCTGGAATTAAGGAAATTGAACCACTTACAAACAGAGTATCCCCAAAGATATTCAGAGCATTTTCATTAATAGAGTCAATTAATACTTCAGGCATGGTTGAGTTTTCATCAGCAATTCTTTTCAAGGTAGCTCTGTCTTGCTCTAAAATTGCCTTCAATGCCCTTTGCTCCTGATTACTGAGTTGTTGGATAAATTCGAGCCATTCGTGCCATTCTTCAGGTAAGATTTGAGAGATTACACTATCAGAATCTAGGGTATAAATTGGAGATCGGGCGGTTCTCTGTGGCTCAAGGACTTGAATTTGAGTTTGCCAATGCTGAAACTCGGCTTCTAATTGCTGCTTGCGGCTTTCTAAATTAGCTAAATCTTGATTTAACTTCTTTTGTTGCTTACGTCTTTCGGAGATTTGGCTCAGTAACTGATCGAGTTTAGCTTTACCCGCCATTAAACTCACTTCAACTTGCTGTTGCTGTTCTTGTAAGGGTGCTAAAACTTGATTGAGTTGTTCTTGACGTTGTTGAAGAACCTGAATTTGGGTTTGTAAGTCATAAGCTTCTCCTTCTAAGTTCCGTTTCTGATTTTCTAAGGTAATTAAGTCGGGGTGTAGTTGTTCTTTTTGCTGCTTTTTATAAGATATTTGTTTGTGCAGTCGCTCAATTTCCTTCTTTAATTGATTGGCACGAGATTCGGTTTGATTAAGCTGAAACGCTTTAGCCGAAAGGGATTGTTCCAGTTCAACTTGTTGTCTTTCTAGCCGCTGTATTTGAGTCTGTAAATGATAAAATTCAGTTTCTTGTTGTTGTTTTTGTTTCTGGAAATCGCTAAGTTCCCGATATAATTCGTTTCTTTGGATATGTAAGTCGGAAACTCGGTTGAGGAGCTGACTGCGTTCCCCTTGCAAGGCATTAATGCTCGCTTCTACCTCTTGTCTGGTTTCGGTTGCTGAGGCAAGTGATTGATAGAGTTGATTTTCTTCTTCCAGAAGTTCTTGAATCTGGTTTTGTAGGGAGCCTCTCAATAACTTTTCCTGATAAATTCGCCGTTTTTCAGCAATAGCCGCTCCTGCATAAGTCCCAGGAACTGTAATAACACCCGTCAGTAGCGCTTTATTGATGTCTCGATTCACCAGCAGTCCCAGTAAAAAGCTGACACTGAAGGCAACTGAACCGATCAAAATTCGATTGACTACCCTTATTGATTGCATCTTGCTTGTTTTGCACCAAGTCAATAGACGACAGTGAGGAATAGGTAATGGATAAGTGGTAATTAATTGGAGTCTTTTTACCCATTACCCATTACCAACACATTAGTTTTAGTGATTTGACTTTGAAAGAGCTAATTCGCCCCTGAGGAAGTCAATAAACTGCCGTGCCGTGCGTCCAGAACGCCCATTATGACGGGTCGCCCATTGCAAGGCACGATACTCTAATTCATTATCGCTCAGAGGAATTTTGGATTGTTCGGCTAGGTGGTGAACTATCTTAAGATAAGTGTCTTGATTGGCTGGCTCAAAGGTGAGGGTTAAGCCAAAGCGATCGCTAAACGACAACTTCTCCTGAAGTGTATCCCAAGCATGGACTTCATCACTATCATGGGGACGGGGTCGATCCTCAAAAAACTCCCGAATCAGATGTCGTCGATTAGAGGTAGCATAAACTACAACATTGGGCGGACGAGTGGTTACACTTCCTTCTAAAACAACTTTCAAGGCTTTAAAGGCATCGTCATCTTCCTCAAAAGAAAGGTCATCCACAAAAATAATAAATTTCTGAGGAATCGGACGCAATTTTTCTTGCAAAATTGACAAATCTTTGAGTTCAGATTTAGCGACTTCAATCAACCGCAAACCTCTTACAGCCAAACTATCACCATTCGCTGAATCGCTACACTGATTTAACAATCCCTTGACTAACGAAGATTTGCCCGTGCCGCGACTGCCGTAGAGCAAAATGTGGAGGGCAGGGTAACCCGCCAGTAAACATTCTGTATTCTTGAGTAAGGCGGCTTTCTGTGACTCATAACCCGCCAGTTCCGTAAGCTGGATCGGATCAGGGTGAGCAATCCCGATTAACTGCCCTGACTGCCAGCGAAAGGCATGATACTGGGCAAATAGCCCTGTGCCACATTGCTGGTAATATGCCGCTAAAATCTCTACTGCATCTGCCCAATCGTCCAACTGTGACAGCTTTTCTCGAAAAGACTGCTCATGGAATGTCCTACTCCGGTGGTGTACCCCGCTTGCCGTCCCCACATCCCCGTCATGATGCCATGCAATGGGGGCAACCGTTGGTTTAGCGGCGACTTGCACCCAACGGCTGAGTTGTTCGCTACTACACTGGTGAAGACTGTGCAATGTCTGCAAATCCTGTCGAGTGGCGGCGATGAGGGCAGGAGGTAATTTCTTAACGGGTATTAATTGAACTTGCTGGCTAAACGGATTATCGTCTCTGAGAATTTGGGTGACAAGGTAATCTTGCCAGCTTTGTTGACTCGCAGCTAAAGCTTTAAACCATCTGCCGTAAGCTTGGAGACACTTGAGTCCATCCGCATCGCTGTGCAGGAAGGCTTGCAATAAATTAGAGAAAGCTTGACCAACCTCTCCACTAAGGACAGATTGATAAAGTAATAGTGACGCCGCTTGGCGTTGGAGCATTTGAATGGAGGCAGTAGCGGGAGTAGCCATGCAGGAGCGATCGCTTCAGTCAAAGTGTCATTGAATTTTAGCCTCTACCCATCCTATCGAGGATATTACCCTCCTTCCCTGCGATATCAAACAGGGGTTAATACCCATAGTGCTAAAAATCAAGCGGGTTGCTCTGCTTAGAGAAATCTTCACACTAAGACGCTCGATCATTTAGGACAAGTGAAGTTTTCTGAGCAACTCTTGTCATCCGTGTATAGCTTAGATTACGCTCAATCAACAAGTCTTGGGAAAGGCTGGCAACAACTCATTGCTAAACCGAGTTAATTGTCAAATTATTAAAATTACAATTCATTTTAAAGGAGAAAAAATGACCAGCAACATTGCCAAAAACTTCGCCGCCGTAACTGTCGCTGGTACATTGTTGAGCTTTATCGTTGCTAGCACCGCTGTAGGCGTTGCCGTCATTGTAAACGTTACAGGCGTTAATGCGACGACACACAGCGATGTGAATTCTGTGCAACGATAGAAAATTCGTTCTGAGGTGGGTTAAGCCGCCTTCACTAAGCCGCTGTGTTTGAGTAGAGGCTCAGTACTGGGTTCACGTCCCCGGAATGATTGAAAGACTTCCATCGGATGTAAACTCCCGCCGAGAGCCAACACGGTATCACGGTATCGCTTGCCAGTCGTGGCGATCGCCTCCTCATTATCTAACCCCGCCTCCTCAAACGCCGCAAAGGCATCCGCACTCAGGACTTCAGCCCACTTATAGCTGTAATAACCCGCCGCATAGCCCCCAGCAAAGATATGGCTAAACGCGCACAAAAAGGCATCTTCTGGTAGAGGGGGCAAAATGGTGGTTGTCTGAGCAATCCGCCTACGCACATCTCCCGGAGTTTCCTTGCCACCAGGCACATAGCGGTGATGCAGCTCTAAATCGACAAAACCAAAGTGCAGTTGTCGCAACATCACAGTACCACTTCTGTAATGCCGTGCCGCCAGTAATTTTTGATAATAATGCTCTGGCAGTGGCTCACCTGTTTCATAGTGCCTTGCCATTCCCATCAACGTAGGCCGGTCATAACACCAATTTTCCATAAACTGGCTGGGCAGTTCCACCGCATCCCATTCCACATTATTAATACCGGCAGCCCCTGGATAATCGACCTGGGTAAGCATGTGTTGCAAACCATGACCAAACTCGTGGAACAGCGTCTCCACTTCATTAAAGGTCATCAAACTGGGCTTACCATCGACTGGGGGAGTCTGATTACAGATTAAATAGGCGACAGGTAAACGTGTGGTAGATACGCTATTATCCGCGATTTTGGCGCGACCAATGCACTCATCCATCCACGCACCGCCCCGTTTTTCCTCAGGACGGCTGTAGGGATCTAAGTAAAAGTAAGCAATAGGAGTGTTTGTCTCGTCCGCAATTTGAAAATAACGTACATGTTTATGCCACACAGGAGCCTGCCCATCCGCTGCCGTGACAGTAACCCCAAACAACCGCTTGACGAGGGCAAATAACCCATCGAGGACTTGGGGCAAAGGGAAGTAAGGGCGTAATTCTTCGGCACTAAAGGCAAACTTTTCTTCCCGTTGGCGTTCTGCCCAGAAGCTGAGATCCCAGTGCTTCAAGTCTTTGGCGTCTTGGGCACCCTTGGAGGAGGCAAACGCTTTCAACTCGTCTAAATCTTGAGCCGCCGCATCGTAACTGGCGCGACGCAATTCCTCTAACAGTTTCTCAACCGCTTCAACATGAGGAGCCATCTTACTGGCAAGGCTCAATTCGGCATAGCTCTTAAAACCTACTAACTGTGCTTTTTCCTGACGCAGTTCTAAAATCCGATCAATGAGTGGGTTATTATCCAACTCACCCTGCGAAGCACGGCTGATAAAGGCTTTATAGAGTTTTTCCCGTAAGTCGCGACGGGTGCTGTGTTCCATGAAGGGAACATAACTGGGGTAATCCAGGGTAATCCGCCAAGGGCCATTTTCCGTTGTCGCCCCCTCCTCTCCGGCTGCACGCGCCGTTTGAGCCGCCAAACTTAATAAGCTAGGCGGTAACCCGTCCACTTCATCTTTTTGGGTGAGAGTCAAGCTAAAGGCTTTTGTGGCATCCAGTACATGGTTCGAGAATTTGGTGGAAAGTTCTGCGAGTTCAAGTTGAATCTCATTAAAGCGAGCTCGCTTGTCTCCTTCCAAACCCACACCGGAGAGTTCTGCCTGTCGGATTGCCGCTTCCACAATCCGCTGTTGAGCTGGCTCTAGGCTACTCCAAGCCTCGCCTTCACGCAAAGCTTTGTACGCTTTGTAGAGAGATTGGCTTTGGTTCAACTTATTGACAAACTGTACAACATGAGGCTGCACAGCTTCATAAGCCTCCCGTAGTTTGGGGCTATTCTTGACACCCATCAAATGACCGACAATACCCCAACTCCAAGTCAGGCGTTCTGTCAAACGGTCTAGGGGTTCAACCAATCCGCTCCAAGTCGGTGTGACTCGCTGCTCTAAGCTGGCTAGTTCCTCCTCTAATTCTGCCAACAGTTGCGTCATTGCAGGCACAACATGCTCTGGCTCAATTGCATCAAACGGAGGTAGCCCTTTGCCAATTAACAAAGGGTTATTCGTAACAGTTGCATTCGCAATCATAAGTAGTGGTTCGTTTCGGACTCTTGAAGTGAACTGCTTTAATTGTTGGGGCTATGTTTATACCTAGCAGTGATCCCTGTCTTGAGAAATGATGACAAATTGAGTGTGATTACCCTTAGAGCTATAGACAAACGTATCTGTTGAGGTTTAGCCTAAACCCTTACACGGTTGTCTGAATGACTGCCGATACAAGTAAGCTTCTACTTAATTATCTGGAAAAATTATAAGCTGGCTGGGGGGGTAACCGTAATCGTTGAGGTGTACTAACCCCCATAAAATCGCGTGTGGCTGCTTAACGACGCTGAAGTAGAGACGAAAAGCGCTCTTTGATATTGGTAACCGTTGTTTGAATAATGTTAGCCGTCGTCGGTTGAGGACGAACCGCCACCTGAATCGGCTCATCCTTGAATTCCTTGAGTCGATGACCATATTCCAAGTTGTTTTGGTGCTTACGCAGTTTGGGGAATAGGCGGAAAACGCCCTTGAGCAACTCTTGTTCTTGCTCAAACACCGCTTGGTTGATTTGACTACTCCGGTTCACCGCTATTGAACCCGCTGGCAACCACTGTTGCTGACCTTTAATTCGTACATAAATATTAAATTCTGGCACCCCGGACTTTTTCATCTCGTCGTATTTCCGGGCTGCCGCCACCCGTTTCGCCTTACTTTTCTGGGCTGCCTTTTGCTTTGGCTGAACTTTCCCGAATCCAGTTTGGGTTGTCACAACGATTACTCCCTTACGTCCTTAACAAAAGTTTACACTATTTTCATATAACTTTTGCAGGATACTCCCAATTGTCGGTCAATCTCAGAATTTCAGGCGGGATTGAGTGGTCTTGGGGACTTCAATCTTAGAATCAGGCTTCATCAATTAACCCCTGGAAAAATAAAGTTTTTAGCCCTAGGGCTAAACCCAGCCGCTTCATGTTCTCCTGTGCAATTGAACCCCTACAATTAAAAAAACAAGGTGGATTGCGGTAGCGGTATAACTCAAGTCAAAGCTGAACCGAAAAGGCAATCCCAGATTAATTAACGTTTTTTAACAAGTTAGCTGAGTGGCAACCAATATAGGGGACGGCTAAAGCAATGCGTAAGCTTTCAGAAACTGTATATTCGAGTTTATTTTGGTTAATTTCTGGGCTACTGGTTTGGCTGGTAATTTTACCTGTAGCGTTAATGGGTTTACCGCTGGTCATTCTGGGAAAAGTAGCAGGACAGATTCTTTTTCAAGTCCCTCAGGCCAATTTAGTCAACGAAAAAAAAGGCTCACTGATTCATCCTGAAAGCCAACCACAAAATGCTGTTCAGCCAATTTTCACAACATTACTGCTAAAAACTCTTATTGAAGTACCTGCTGTCTTAGCCGCCGTCGTGTCTTTACAGCCGAAACGATTCCTAAAAGGTGAGCCTGTACAAGCGCAGCCAGTTCAGATAAAGGCTGTAAATTTACCAGGAGAATCCTCAACAGGAATGAGCGAGGTATCGGCTGAAGGAAAAACAACGGAAACTTAGCGATCGCAAATTTCTGCCTCCTCCAGCGCCCCCATCCTAAACGTTTTTCCTGCTTTACAAATCCCCCCACTCAACGAATAAAATAGATAAAATATTAAGAGAGGAATTTTTAAACCGAGGGAATCTCTATGCTCAAAAGCGTGGTTCTAGCCTTGGTAAGTTTGGGGCTAGTCATACTAACGACATTAGCGCTAGCTCCAGCGGGCGCGGCTACGAGTAATTCAGAAACTTATATATGGAGTTTTGCCTCCTTAGATAGCAATCAACTGGTTTGTAAGCAGGTGGTGATGCATCCAGAACGTTCATTACAGCGCCGGTCTTCCCAAGAGCAAGTTGTACAGATGAACTCTATATCTAAAATTGTGAGCGATCGCTATTGCGCTAATTCCGCAAAGCCATACATAGCAGGCAGATGAGTGAATCGGGAAGGGAATTGAAAAGGCAGAAGAAGGAAGGCAGAAGGCAGAAAAAGGAAGGCTCTTATGTTCCGTTCACAAGGGTATTCAAACCCCTCCTGAACTTCGAGCCAGTGAAACACTGTTCACATAGGCGCTTGATACCCTTACTCCTTTGAGTCGTGGGCAAAGAACGAAAGAATTCCTTGTGCCTTTTGCCCTGTGCCCTTTGCTTTTTTTAGTCAATTCCTATCCCCTCAAATTCTGCAAAAAGTGCCCAACTAGATAAAGAGAACCGCACAACACAATTAAACGTTTCGATGTCTCCGTGGGGTTAGAGGTTGCAGCTTCTAACCCTTTCTCTAAATCGGGATAGGTGCGGCAATCAGCCAGTTCTGGACAAATATTTCGAGCTAAAACAGCTAGGGCATTGGGGTCGGCTGAGCTATGGTCAGGGACGGGGACGAGGTACAATCGGTCTGTCCCTCGCAGCAGAGCCTCGAAGATATCCGCGTGATCTTTAGTCGAGAGGATGCCCATCACCCAAGTGACTGGGGTGTTGAGAGTATCGACATACTGACGGAGGGCAATGGCTGCGGCTGGATTGTGTGCACCGTCGATTAAGAGGCGATGATGGTGCCAGGTTGTCCACTGAAGGCGTCCCAGCCATTGGGTTTTAGCCATACCGTTTTGGATGGCTGCGTCAGTAATTTTCCAACCCTGGGAACGGAGGATTTGCACAGTTGCGATCGCAATTGCCGAATTACTCAGTTGAATGTCCCCCAGTAGGGGCAAGGGGTATTTAATCCCCTCATATTCTGCCCAATTTTTTGGAAACTCCCCTTCTCTCTCCCCCTTCCCTGATCGGGAACCGGAGCCTTGGTGAGGAGGTTGGGGGGTTAGGTTTTCCGAATTCGCCAACAACATTACCGCTGGTTTTACCCAAACGGTAGGGCAATCCAACTCTTTTACCCGCGCTTCTACAACTGCCTTGGCTTCTGGAGGAAGTTGTCCAATTACCGCCGGACATCCCGATTTGAGAATACCCGCTTTCTCTCTGGCGATGTCTGCTAAAGTAGGGCCAAGATTTTGCCAATGTTCCCGACTCAGAGAGGTGATGATACTCACTAATGGAGAGTCGCAGACATTCGTGGCATCCAACCTTCCTCCCAATCCCACTTCGATGACAGCAATATCAACCCGTTGCTGGGCAAAATACAACCAAGCGGCAGCCGTAATCACCTCAAACTGAGTGGGCGAATCTTGAATATCTTGAGGAATTGCCGCTTTCACTTGCAACAATAATTCTGCCAACGCGGGAATGGAAATAGGCTGTTCGTTCAAACAAATTCGCTCATTCCAATCGATTAAATGGGGCGATGTGTAGCGTCCGACGCGATAACCTGCCTCTGTGAGTACCGCAGAGAGATAGGCACAGACAGAACCTTTGCCATTGGTTCCCGTCACATGCAGGATGGGGACACGCTGGTGGGGGTTGCCTAAATCTGCCAAAAGTCGCTGAATTCGCTCTAAGCCCAGATGAACACCAAAGCGTTGCAAGGGATTGAGCAGAGAGTCGATGTCCATAGTGGTTAGTGGGAAAGTCGCTTTGGGCACACTAGGCACATAGTACGACTAGCGACGATTCTCAGTAAAGCCTCAACGGGCTACTTGGAATGAATCCAAGGATGTAACAGGAGCGATCGCTTTTGCTTTCTGCGCGACTTAAACTAACTAAGCTAGAAAATAGCTAGTGCAGACATCTAACTGACTGGCAGACATCTAACTGACTGGCTATGAGTACCCTAGTTATTATTAATACAGCATTCCCTCTCCCTGCCCCCGACATCGAAGCCCTGATCGAAGGGCGAATGATCGTTGTCTTACCTCGGATATTCATCAATCCAGGGCGGCAATTTGCTCTCTACCCCACGGATACCTCGATTAACGTACTACCCACGGAGCAGTATTATCGATCAAATTTTTTACCGACCGTTCAAAGATCTCTAGCTGAACTCGATGCTGAGACGGTTTTGATTAAAGCTTGGGCAAGGTGCGAATTTTGTCAAGTGATTGATGACACTGAAACTCTGGATCTCTTGTCCCAGCTATCTGTATGGACGAAGCAAGCCCTACTGCAAACTCGTGCCCAACGGGGGAATCTGTTTCTCGCCTTCTTGAGAGTTCACCGACTCCCTCAGCCCGTAGAAATCCCTGTTCAGCCCAATCCTCGCTTCTTCTCGCTGCCGCAATCCTTCACGGTGACTGACGCGACGCCCGTTTTAGGTGATATTTTCTTTGAACAGCGCTGTCGCCAACTGATCGAACCCAAATCCTCATTACATCCTGAACTGGAGGTGTTACAGGGGGCAATTGCGCCCCTATCCGATCATAATCTTGCCGCTAAAGAACTCGATTACGAGACGAGAACCTTTCTCGGTTGGAGTGGTTACAAGTCCACTGGCTCTATTCCCTCCACATTAGTCTGGATTCAAACCATCGCCAAAGTTGGTCATTCCAGCGATCATGTTCAGTTTGAAACCTTAGTGCGTAAAAGCTTAATTGAACTGGGCTTTACGAACTCCAATCCGAATCCTAAAACAAGTCTTAATGCGGAGGCAATTGGCGAAGTAGAGGGTTTAGATTTTTATTGTGATGCTCCCTATCCAGTGGTGGGAGAGTGTCAAGCCAGTCAACCGGAAAACGTGCCGAATCGTGTCTCTGACCAACTGCTGAATCTTGGTTATACACAGCTCGGCAAATCACAGTTTGACGATTCAGTCAAGATAATTTTTGCGGCTGACCCTTTAACCCCAGCCGATCAAAAAGCTGCCGTTGAGAACAACATGAATGTTATTCGTCCTGAAACTTGGCAAAGGTTAGTTGAATTGAAAGCACAGCACCAAGGTTCGATCAACTTGCTAGAACTCAAACCCTGTTTACAGCAAGCGCCCTTTGGTGAGCAGGCCGATGCTAAAGTGAACCACTATATTGACAAGGTACAACAAGACATCAAAGTGCGATCGCGTCTGGTGGAACTGGTCAAAAATTATCTCCACAATGCAGGGCTGAGAGATACTACCATTGAGGCGATCCATGGACTGTATACGGCTTCACTGCCGCCTCACCTCTTGACTCCTGAGGAGATGCACGACATTCTGATTGAGCTTTCCTCACCGTTAACCGGTTACTTAGGACGAATTAAAGGCAAAGACTGGAAGAGCGATCGCTTTTACTTCCTGCGTGAATTAAAGCTTGAGCGAGAATTGGCTTAATATCAGGCGATATTTTCCCAATTTTACCCATTATCATCATCAGGAAGCCAGTTTTATGCAACCAATCGAGCGTTATCAGGGGTGCCTTCTCGGCTTAGCTATTGGTGATGCGGTGGGAACAACTCTGGAGTTCAAGCAACCCGGAACCTTTACACCTATTAATGATATGGTCGGGGGTGGCCCTTTTGGACTGCAACCCGGACAGTGGACGGACGATACCTCAATGGCATTGTGCTTAGCCCAAAGCCTGATTGAGCACAATGAGTTTAACCCAATCGATCAGCTACAAAGATATTTGCGATGGTATGAACAAGGGCATCTGAGCAGTACTGGACGCTGCTTTGATATCGGTAACACGGTAGGAAGGGCGCTGATGCAGTTTAAGAGGACTGGAGAACCTTACTGCGGTTCCACAGACCCCCGCCGTGCCGGGAATGGGTCTATCATGCGTTTAGCTCCCGTGCCTCTATTTTTTGCTCAAAACCCTGAAGAAGCGATCGCCAAGTCAGCCGCAAGCTCCCGCACCACTCACGGCGCAGCTACGGCTGTCGATGCCTGTCGCTACTTGGCGGCGTTACTGGTGGGTGCGGTAAACGGAGTCAGTCGAGAAGAATTACTTTCGAGCCACTACAGTCCTATTCCCGATTATTGGCAGGAAAATCCTTTAGTGGACGAAATCGACGAAATCGCGGCGGGCTCGTTCAAACATCGTCAACCTCCGGAGATTAAAGGAAGCGGCTATGTGGTCAAATCCTTAGAAGCCGCTTTGTGGGCGTTTTATCATAGCCAATCCTTTGAAGAAGGATGTCTCTTAGCCGTTAACTTGGGCGATGATGCCGATACCACGGGTGCCGTTTATGGACAGCTAGCCGGAGCTTTCTATGGGGTGCAGGGGATACCCCCATCCTGGCGAGAACAGCTAGCCTACCGCGATTTGATTGAATCCTTCGCCAACCAGCTCTTTTCCTTAGCCAATGCTCAGTGAGATACTAGTCAGAACCCTTAAGCGGCGTTTTGTTTAAAAATTTAACAATTATTAAAGCCTTCCAGATCTTGGATTTTTAGCACATTCCTTTATAGTGGAATAAAGAAATCAATATTCCGGATAAAACAAACCTATAAAACACTACCCAAGGAAAAAACCGGATACAGTCTCAAGCAGAACAGCAGTCCCATACCTCTAGGATCTGAATAAAACCGCTCCGGAGTACTTGATCAATCAATTACTTTGATAGCTTTTGTTGTCCCGAAAAGAGGAGAGGGATAGCAAGAAGAATTAGCTATTTACAGCTACCCGCCACTGACGTAAATCCCTGTGATCGCGTTTGTGCAGCAGCACTTTAGCGATCGCAACGTTAGGAGCGTTGGCGTAGTTTAGTCCAGTCGGGCGGAGAGTTCTAGTAGCTTTTTAGTCCAACCATTCACTTTTTTTAAGCAATAGTTTGGGGTTAGTTAAAAATGGCAAAAATTCAAGTCTCTCAACCAATTAACACCAATGATGAGCAATCCCTATATACTGAGAATTTGATGCTTTATACTGAACTATCCTCAACTGAAACCGAGAACCTGAACGAAGGTCATGTCCTGTCATTTCCTGAATCTGAGATTGAGAACAAATATACCTTGACAGAAGAATCAGGAAAGCCAACGGCAAGCAACAGCGAGGAATCATTCTCTCCAGCATTACGCCAAACTCAACGGGCGGAAAATAATGTAGTGGTATCTCAGTACAGGGCACGCCAGGTAAGGCGGTGTGGTGGACTGAGTGATTTTTAGGAGCCAATAAATGGATGCGCTAAGCGTTGCGGTAGCCGTAAGCGATCGCGTCTTTCTGGACTATAAACAACTGAGTTCTTGCAGCAAAGAAAGTTTGTAGAACGCCTCCCCCTACCCCCTCCCCATTAACGGAGAGGGGGTTAATTTTTGCTTACCTGGATTTTTTATAAGCGTTATACTCAACACTCTGTATCCTGATCTATTAAAAGCCCAATTTTGTCATTATTTATTGTAAATTAAGCATAGATTTGTATGATTAATCCATCAATAAAGCCCATGATTAAGGCTGGTGAATTCAATGCACCTACACGCAGTACGGCTGTAACTTGGTAAATTTCTTCAGCAACTAACCCAACGGCTGTGGGCGTGGCAATCGTTAATGTAGGAGTATAGGTAAATGTCCTTGCAGATGTATCAATTGAGGTATCACCGAGCTCAATTTTGGAACCAAGACCACAAGGTTCCGCATAAAAGCTGACCTTGATACATAGGCTCAAAGGCATTAAGGCGATCGCACCCGATCCCCCAAACTCAACCGTGACTCGGAGTGAAAATGATTCGTGCTGATGAAGAATGGTTTCTGGATGCTCTCCATTAGAAACTGTCGTAAACACAATCAGGTTAGAAAGATTGCAGTTTATAGGGGCAACCTGGACGTGAGAACCCTTCATGAGTTGTTAGATGCAAAAACATTCTCTTGAATTGCCATCAATCAGATTTATGCCTTTATGTCCTACTGAGGGTTGATGAATACTATCATTCTTTTAACGAAACTTAGATCATCCCTCAAATCTAGCCAGAGGTAAGCAGTGAGCGCTAATTCCCTTGGACGCTTTTGCCGTCGTATAGTACGGGCGTACCGCCAGCATTTTCCGGTTCAGGGTGCAGGAGGTTGGATGGAAGCCGAAACCATGTATTTCAGCTTTGACCATCCACAATGTACCCTGCTGTTGGGCTTGACGCCAAGTAACCCTGAACAGGGAAAAAGACTGACTGTTAATTTGAGTTCCTTTGATAATGAACTCTCTCTCAGTGTTGACTCAACGGGGATTAAATGGAATGCTCTAGCACAAAACTTCTTTACTCCTGAAGAATTAGACAACTTGGAGAATCTTGCTAGTCGCGTTTATTTGATTGCTCTTGACTCCGTTGAGCAACTTAGAGTTTTAACTTCGCTGACGAGCTGAATGCCAAATTGATAGGATATCCTTGAACTCAACGGATTGACACAGTTACAGTTCCATAGGTTGAGTGATAGGAATTCACTCAATAGGTGGCAGATAAGTTGTATATCTTCAGATTAAGCTGTCAAGTTGCCTGTTACTGGACAAGAGACAGTTGTTAGTTATCAATACCACAAATGTCCTTTTGTTTGGCATAAATACTTTTCATGTGCTTCTTAACGGTATTCGGCGTAATGCACAATTCTGAGGCAATTTTTTTGTAGGGGTAGTTTGCTCGATGCAGTAACCACACCTCTTGTTCACGGGAAGTTAGGCCATATTTTTGGGCTTCTTCGATCGCTATATTCTCGATCACTTGATACCGATCATCCACAGTAATCAAGATACAGGGATGTTGGATCGTTTCTAACCTCAGCCATCTAGCTCGAATATTTAAGGTGGTAAAGTCATCAGTCAAAATTTCAGACTCCATTTGCCAACGTTGATTCGGAAATAAACTGCGGCTTTGAATCAACGATTGACAAACATGCCAGATTTCGATGGGGACTAAATTAGCTGGTGACCGATATTGGTTTAATTGGCGCAAAACTCGACGGGCTGTATCATTGGCATAAATTAGCTCTCTTTGATCGCTGAGAATCAAAATGCCCTCAATAAGGTTTTCAATCGCTCCAGGGCGTAATATAGAATGTTGCTCAAGGTTTTTAGAATAAGAAGATTTTAGCGATTTTGTTCCAGAAGTTGGTCTTTCAGTAACAGGGATAACATTGCTTAAATTGGTAGTTGCCATGTCTATTAAAAACCTCTTTCATTACATGCATCCGAATTGATAGATACACTCCGAAGTTTATATTGCTAACCTACCATCTTGTGTTGGTAGAAGTAACGAACAATCCTTAGTGCCCAGAGTAATATCAACTCTTGTGGCACCATTTCTGTAGAACCAAAGAGACGATCGCTGAGTTTGGTTGTAGTCAACGCTGCCTTCGATGAGTACCAATAGGTAATGGTGTAGCCGACCCTGATCTGCTCAGCAATCCTCGTCTTTATTTAAGCAAAAAAATTTCAAATTATCTATATTACAAACAATTTGATTACTGCTATTATTTCTTACTGCCTGAATAAACTCTACTAATTTCATAATTCTTTTTTTATCTAACCAGAGGTTTTTAGAAATCTTCAAACCATCATCAATATTCATCAATATTATTGAGAAATTTTCGCTTAAATTTTCAGTCGGAATAGATGGTACCCATTGAAGTACTACAAGTATCTGCAATTAGTACATCCCTGATGATTTTAAGCTCGTGTCCCAGCGCTTTGTTGTGTAAGAAGCCTAATTCACAACCGGGGAAGTATTGTGTCACCTAGATGAGAAATCGCCTGTATCGAGCGATCGCATCGCTGGATTAAGCTGCTCTAACATCCACTGACAGAGTTGCTTACTTTCCAGAGTAGACCCAATGATTTTAACAGTGTCGGTTTCGATATGGCAAACGATAGCCCGTTGCTCTGCCCCAGAGTGAAGCTGTCTCACTTGAAACTCTACAGTAAATGAGGCAAGTGACGACCATTGTTGTTTCCCTCCCGGTGTGGAGAGGTGTTCTTCAAGAGTAATATCTATCGATTCTCCAATCGGCTGAGAGGATACCCCTTTTTCAGAGTTGGGTGCAATCAAAGGTAGGACTACTTCTGCTTTTTCTACAGTCGATGCTTCCCTAGTGTAATAGTCAGTTAATGGCTGATTTATACAGTAGGTATTGGGTAGAGACTGGCGGTTTTGTGTTGTCTGTATATCGGTCGATTTTTCGATTGGCTGTGAAGAATTTTCTCTTAATTCTAAGAAATTTTCATACTCAGCCAACATCATTTCTTGGAAAGAGCGGTATCGATCTGCTCCTGGCAGCCAATCACCAAAAAACCAAGCCTCCCACTCTCCATCCTCAGTCATCACCTGCGGATTGAGCAGATAGACGGTTGATTCTCCAATGTCGCTGATTTCTAGAACCTTCTGCAAATACTCGACTCGCAACTTGCTGCAATCTTGATCATCACCATAAATCAAATAGTCTACATCGGGAATCGAAGGGGTGACGAGGCGACCATTACCGGAGCAATCTAAATTGAGTGAGGTATTCCCATATCGTTCAATAAAAGCATTAATCCAATCTTGATGCCTGACCGAAAACCATTCTATATCTTCAGTAGACCAGAGTCGATAAATGAACGGGGTTGTCTGACGCCAACCATTGGTAACTTTGAGAAATTCTCGATAAGAGGGAGGTAGAGCCATTCCCAAACGAGCTTCAGCACGAGCAATTTGCTTCTCTGTCGCACCTGGATAACCTAACCATTTAGATTCAATGACTTCTGATGGCAATTTTTCTGGGTTATCCGTAATTGATTCTAGTAATTCTCGACTCCACTGTCTTAAAAAACTTTCCCAATTGAAAGAGTTCATGGTTAAAAGACTGAGCTAGACGACTTGAAGTAGTGGCACCTTGAAGCTGCCTAGAGTCGCGGGTACACATTGAAGTTTCACGATTGCTTGTAAACGGTAGACCCCTGGTTCCAATGTGATTTCATTTAGCACCGCTGTATAAGAAAGTTGCCCTTTTTTGAGAGTAGCCAACTCTGTATCACCTACATGGATGACTTCACCCGTCATTCGATTACGAACATGAAATTGAGCGTAGTACTCAACCTGCTTATTCGTCAAATGAAGTGCCGTAAACCCAGTCAGATTAAACCCGACTTCAAGTGCAAAAGGTGTCTCATGACTAAGAGGGTGTGGGAACACTCGATTACCCTTTTCAACAACCATTGGTCTTGGAGTTGGGTAGGCTTGAACAGCTCGTATTTGAGTAATTTCTAGCGTTATAGGTAGTGCCGTCACTGGACTCTCGGCTGCAATTGACTGGCACATTTGTTCACTGATTTGTTCCAGCATCCACTCTTGGAGTTGATCGGCTCCAATCTCGGACCAAGTTTGACATTTATTCGCTTCTATGTAGTGAATGATCGTTCTTTGTTCCTCTCCCTGTCCTTCAATTGTGCGGGAATGAAACTCGACTCTAAATGAGGCAAATGTCTGCCATTCATCTTGAGGCATTAAAGGAGAAACGTTTACTTTAGCTGCTGCATGGGATGATTCATTTTTTTGATTTGAGCAATCTAAGGGGTTATCTGCTTCTGCATCTGCTAATGCCATGACGTACTGGGATAATTCATTTTCCTGAGTTGGGAGATTCGAGAATCGCTCTTCTTCTCTATCGGAGGACTCAACAAACTGCTGTGAGGATAACTCCGCAGTAGCAAGTACTTGAGACTGAGCAATCCATCCTTGAATCTCACTTTTTGAGACAGTATGACCTTGGGTTTTTAGGCGTGACTCAACTTCATCAACTGAGAGCTTAGCCAAGTCCTGAAAGGTATGAATATTGAGCAACTCTCTGAGCCATTTTTGTTTGGTGATTCCGATTCCTTTAATTCTAGTCAAGTCGTCACTTTTTTTACTGTTTCTATTGGCTAGGCTATTACTCTTGAGTGATGTAGTCATCGCCTTTTCCTCACTTTGCTAGCAGAGGCAAACCGAACCGATTAATTAGCTGTTGTGCCTTGAATTTGCTCATCATAAATGGCCAAGATACTTGCAACCCCTAGGTTTCTCTATTTTGAATGGATTGAGAAATCACTCTATTGATTCTCGCTGAAAAAACTGGCAGGTTACTCGTACCTGCCAGTCAGAGTGTTGTTTCCTGGGTACCTCAGAAGTAACAACACTCACTTTATAAACGCTGAGGTTTAGTTCATCCTAAACTTACATCGCGGGGTAAACTTGAAGCAGAATTTCTTCAATGTAGCCATACCCATAGACGTACTGATCGCAAGCATGGGTGCCAGGACCAACGGTGACTGTAGCACCAATTTCGTAGAGTCCAGGAGTTAGCTTGGCTTGCTCTGGAGTCAGTTCCTTGGAGATAGTGTAAATCAATTGATCTTTCACCGTCACGATGCTGGCTTTGACATCTACTTCAGGTGCGGCACCAAAACCCTCGAAGCCAAAATCAACGCTAATCGTTGTACCCAAGCACATTAGAAGTTTAGCGAGCGGGCTGGCATTGAAGTCAATCTGCACGCTAATGGTAAACTTCTCATCCGACGCAACGATGTACTGTGATTGATGTTGATCAGCAGGAGCAACGCTTGAACCTTTAACATCCAGCTTGGACAGAGTGAAGTAGACTGGACCCAAAACACCTTTGGAGTAGGTTTCGGTATCAGTAATTTGATCCTTACGTTGTGCAGCTTGAAGAGATGTAGCAGGAGCGATTGAGTTTGCCATGATCGTTATCCTTTTGTTTGGTAAGCTTGTTGGACTACTAAACAAACTTTTGGAAGATTCGCTTTCAAGCTTTTTCGCTTTCAGTTCATCCGTCCTTGGCTTGTCATGTCTGTATCATGGCAGGGCTTCTCTAGGGTTGGCAGTACCCCGCCAGGGTACTCTTTAAAAAAGATTGATTGTGTAGAAGCAAAGCCTTGTGCAGAAAGCTTTTGCGCGAAATCATAATAGTAGTCTTTAAGCTATTTCATATTTAAATTGCTCCCGTTGGGACGGGCAAGATGCCCATTCCACAAGAGTTTTTACAGTAAGGATAGTGCAGCCCCCTCTCTGTTTAGGAGCAGGGGAACAATACTTCCAATTCCTTCTCCCACGGGGAGAGGGATTTAGGGTGAGGGCTGATAAAGATGACATGCTTTCTGTACTGAATCTTATAGTACACTTACTTGAAATGTACTGAATTGTTTTCGGAGTTGCACACTTTTTGGATTCAGTGTAGGAAAGCAATATGGGATTAAATACTCACCCTTAGGGATTTGAGGATTTGTATTATGATTTCTAACTTCGTACCCCAGATGCCGTAAAGACTGGAGATAAGAAAATACATCATCAGCATTAACTGCCCAGAGTAATCCTAATTCTTGTGCGGATATTTGGGTTGCGACGCCTATTCCTCGCACTACACATTGAACAATACGCCAAAATTGCTCAACCTTTAAGTTGGGATTAAATGTCAAACGACCTCTAAACCTAGGACTGTACTGATAATAGCCAGAAAGCTGAACTAAATCAGCCATTCCTGTCAATTCAATTAATTTTTCCTCAAACGCTTTCCACAGTGCTGTAAATACACACGGCTCTAGGTGATTAGCAATTAACTTGACTTGGTTAGTGCCTAAAACCCACTGTTCATAACCAACGGCTGGAGTTATTTCAATAATATATTGATATTCTTCTGTCCAAATATCACTCTTCTGGACTGTAATCGTCCAACTAGAAGGGTTCAATTCGTATTTCAGGTTAATCTTGACACTGTTAGATACGTAATTTTCATTCCAAGCAAAATCAGGAGCTAAGAATCTTACAGTTTGCTCATGAATAGCATAGGTTGGTAATAACTTTGCGGTTGGTTGTTGAGTCTTGTCAAGAAGTGCGATCGCATCTTTCGCCTTCTGAGCATATCTCTGTGTTAACTGACGCTTACGTTGTCTAAATCCCAACGTCTTAGATGTAGGCAAATAATGCATGGGAAACGGTAGCTTCACCCCCATCACTTGCTCTAAAATACTCAGGGCTAAAATTCGCCCTAGTTGTGGCGGAACCGAATTTCCAATCTGTTCAATACAAACTTGACGATTCCCCACAATCTGATAATCATCAGGAAAAGTTTGCAGTCGCTTGAGTTCGGCAACGGTAAACCGACGATTGTCCCAACTAAATGGGCCAGTATATTGTCCCCCTTGAGCTTTAATCGTCCGCACCGGCATTTCTGGGTCAGCTTTATATAGAAAATCAGAGAACTTTGAACGCCAACTAAACACTGGCTGAGGATGTCCCATTTCCTCGGTATAAAAGCTATAGTTTAACCCTGGTGGAATATTAGTTAAAAGGTAGCCGTATCGACCCCCAATCCCCTCATCCGCCTCAGAAATATCAGCTCCTGCCACCGCTTCCCCTGCCGTGTAGAAGGGTTCGCACTCTGGAGAATCTGGCCCATGAGTGGGATAAGGAAATTGATAACTCCCTTCTCTCAATCCCACAATAAATAAACGTTCCCGATGCTGGGGTACACCATAATCAGCGGCATCCAATACCCGAAAATGAATGGTATACCCCGCTTCTTGAAATGCGGCTTGGATTTCTTTCCAAGCTTCTCCGTTTTGTGCTCCCGTGATTCCGTAAACGTTCTCAAACAAGAATCCTTTGGGTTGAAGCGTTTTGAGGATGCGGACATATTCTTGAAACAGAGTACCGCGAGCATCACTGGTTCCAGCCACTCCAGAGGCTCTTCTCCCGGCGGCTGAGAAGGTTTGACAAGGGGGGCCACCGATGATGAAATCGACTTTTAAATCGGGATTGGGAGAATATTCTCGAATATCAATGCAAACAGCACTGGAATTTTCTAGCCGTTTCCCTGGTTGTGAGTTGTGGATGAGCGTCTGTACATACTTCGCCTCCAACTCAATCATCTGCACAATCTGAAAACCGCAGTCATGGAAGGCAATATCCAGCCCACCCCCACCCGAAAATAAGCTTAGAGTTCTAATGGGAGCATGTCCCTGCCTGGAAAACCATCTTTGAAGCGATAAGCCAAAGCAATCAGGCCATGCTGGGTTACGACTATCATCCAGCGCTTGCAACATTTCCCCAAACCAGACCACTTTGTCTAGCTCAGTATTCGGTAGAGTCAACGGGAGGGACAGTTGTTGCATGGGAGGCGCGATTCAGTCGTGATTGAACGGCAAATCTCTATCCATCACGGATTGAGTTGCCACGTCAATCTAGCATGGCTCATCGCTTTCGCTTCAAATATTCTAAATTTTCCCCGGCAGAAGAAATGACTCCCTCTTGTATCCCTAGCTACCTAATCATTCTGACAGGTACCGATATTTTACACAGCAACCTTCGCCGCAAAATTTCAGGATGAGAGATTTCTGCTAACGCGCATAAGCCGGCAAGGCTGTCAAATCTAAACAACGATCCAAGCAACGGGTTTCAATTTTTTCTAACAGTACTTGAATCAAAGCATATTGATTGACAACGGCTGATGGTATGCTCAAGCCTGTCATTTCTCGCATGGGTATAGGCACATTCTGATCCAACTTAAACTGACCATCTTTGAGTTGGAATAAGGCGCACACCTGCTGCAAGACCTGCACTTGAAATAGATGTTTTAGCTGTTCATCTTGCAAAACACCTTGATTTTTCAAGCACAAACCCAAAGGCTGATTGTTTCGATAGAACTGGAACAGCTTAGTCGCTACCTGCGGGCTGACCCAATTGCGTTGCTTAATCAGCGAAATTAAACCTTGTTGGTCTAATCGATTCGCTGCCGCTACGATACGACCTTCATAAATCCAAATGTAATGGACTGATGGCATTGTTGATGAATAATCTGGCAAAGCCCGAAGTCTCAGCACGCCAGTTTTACGACCCTTATCGATAAACTGAAATATCTCTGGTAAGGGAAAGTCTCTGAGAAAGCCAATTGTAGACATACGCTGTTCAATTAACGATTAGAAGACAGACTGAGAGAACCGACTACCAATCTCAGGTGTAAGCTTTTTTCTTCTAATTTTATAAGTCTCTTAATAAAAATTTGCGATGATTATTCACGATTATCTATCGTAATACCAGTTACTACTCGATTGAATCTAAAGAAATATTAAATTAAAAAAATTCCTATCACGAAATGGATAGTTTATCTTTCTAGCTTGCCTGTTTGATTCTCGTTAACTTGAATCAAAAATTATCGGTCAAGGCTGTATAAGTCACTACAAAAATATTTTTATTAATGTAGGATTTGCATTAGAATAATGCACAGCAAATTCTAGAATGTTGCAAAGGATACAAGCGAGAAGCATGAATGGATGAAGAAATTGAATTGAACCTCTATGAAGATGGTTCAGTGCTGTTGACTTGCTCAATTAAGTCCTCCAGTTCTCGTTGCATCTGAGTACAAACTTGCTCATAGCAGGCATCAACATAATCGCGATCGCTCGCCGCTTCCCGCCCATAACGCTCAAACACAATCGGCGCACAAACACGAGTGTGGATCTGTATAGGCAAAGGAATATTCGGCAAAGGGCCAATCCCGACGCCCCAAGGTAGCCCCAAATAAATGGGAAACACACCCATATCGGGGTCAAACCACAAAGGAACACCCCATTTATGCAGTTGCAGTGCCTGCTGGTAAAAATCTCCCAAAATTATCAGAGTATCGTGGGCACCGTGAGAAATCGCAGGTACAATGGGTGCCTCTTCCCTCAGGGCTAGTTTAATAAACCCCTTACGTCCTGCAAAGTAAATGCGATCGCGCAGGTGATGGGGACGAAACATATCTTCTGCCCCACCGGGATAGACGAGAACGGCTGCATCTCTTTGCAGGGCGGCGATCGCTGTTTTGGGGTGAGCCATTATAGCCCCTACCGGAGCCGCTAAGCGACCCACAGTAGGAATTTTCCAAGCCAATCGGTGCATCAATCCATAGGTTAAGCGTTCATAGCCGAACCTGCGGTACCAGTCGTACATAAACATCGAAGTATCCGGTGAAGCCGAGCCGCCATTATGGGTACCGACAATCAGCATCTTTCCCTCCGAGGGAATATGATGCCAGCCCTCGGTTTGCACTCGAAAGTAAGAGTGGTACAACCATTCCCACACAGGCATCCAAGCTTTAATCACCTCAGGATCGCGCTGATCGAGCGACCAACCATCATATAGATGCTCAGAGGCTTGAGCATGTCTTCGGTAACGAGCCGTCAGAAGATCGAAAAAATTAAACAATGGTTCTTAACCGCCCTAAACAAAGAAATAGCGTTTTTAGGATAATCGCGGGTTGGGTTCTGTGGCAATCGTGAACGATAGCAAAAGGCAGAAGGCACAAGGCACAAGGCAGTTCGCGCAGCGTTCTGGGCAGGAGTAGGCACAAGGCACAAGGCAGAAGGGAAAAGATTTGGCAAGAGTTCTAGTTAGAACTCACCCGATGAGAAATTTGTGTTGATTTTTTAACATTTCACCCCAATAATCCAAAAATTGTTAAATTGGATACAGAAATAATTTTTTGGATTTTGCTGTGAATCGGAAATCTAGGGAAAATCACAAGCCAGTCGGCACCTAGTTCTCGAATTGACGGATATCAATCGCTAAAAAACACTATCAAAAAGCTATTTGGAGGCACAGGATATGAAACTCTCTTACCGAGGCGTTAACTACGAAAATTCATCCCCCATGATCGAAGTCATTGAAGGGGATATCGGTGGTACCTATCGGGGTCAAAATTGGAGATCCCATTATCTTAGACACATTCCCGAACCTGCACCTGTACACGATCTGAAATATCGTGGTGTGGCTTACCGCACAGGTAAACCGGTTGTTGCTGTACCTTCGGCGACAGCGGCACGCTGCACATTGCCTGGTTTCCACAAGCGGGAACGAGAAAAAGAGTTGAATCAGCTAACGAGAACTCACCTGAGCAATATTCGCAACAGCTTAGAACGTCGGATGCAAGTGGCGAAAGCGAAAGGAGATGAGAAGCTAGTGCGCCTTTTAGAGCAAGAGAGAATGACGCTACCTCTCCAATAATCTTCTCAACAACGGCAGATTATGTCGGGTTCAAGTAAAACGTTGGGCGATCCTATGCGATCGCCTTTTTTCATGGCTGCTGAATCTGAGTCGGCTATCCCCTGTTTAAAACGAACCACTCCAGGCACAGAGTTCACTCCAGGAGAATAAACAGATAAAGGGGTGATAGCGGCGGATTGGGTATCAGTATAAAATGCGTTCGCCGTCAACAGCCAAAAGCGTTAGCGTGGCAGTAAGCTTTTGCTTTGAGAAACTTCACAGGAACTGGCAAAATTTTGCAGGTAGCTACCTCCAGGAGATAACTCTGATGCTTGAATCTTATCGTCAACACGTTGCCCAGCGAGCCGCTTTGGGTATTCCCCCCCTGCCGCTGAACGCCGAACAAACTGCCGAACTGTGCGAATTGCTGAAAAATCCGCCTGCGGGGGAAGAAGAGACATTAATGGCATTATTGCGCGATCGCGTTCCTCCGGGTGTCGATCCGGCGGCTTACGTCAAAGCTTCATTCTTAACGGCGATCGCAAAACAGGAAATCACCTGTCCCCTGATTACTCCCCAGTGGGCAGTAAATCTTTTAGGCACAATGATGGGGGGTTACAATGTCCATTCCTTAATCGATTTACTCAAATCCAACCATCCGTCAATGGCAGCCTCAGCGGCAGCAGCCTTAAGCAAAACCCTGCTAGTGTTTGATGCCTTTCACGACGTTCTCGCTTTGTCGGATGTCAACCCCTACGCCAAGCAGGTAATTGACTCTTGGGCGAATGCCGAATGGTTTATCACCCATCCTAAACTCGCGGAAACCATTACCGTTACCGTGTTCAAAGTGCCGGGAGAAACGAATACCGATGATTTATCCCCCGCACCCCACGCCACCACTCGCCCGGATATCCCCCTTCATGCCTTAGCAATGTTGGAATCCAGGATGCCAGGAGGCATCGAAACGATCGCCCAACTCAAGGACAAAGGGTATCCTGTGGCGTATGTTGGGGATGTTGTGGGTACAGGTTCATCCCGCAAATCCGCGATTAACTCCGTGCTGTGGCATATTGGCAACGATATTCCCTTTGTGCCGAATAAGCGGTCTGGGGGATATATTTTAGGAAGTGCGATCGCGCCTATCTTCTTCAACACTGCTGAAGATTCGGGGGCATTACCCATTGAGTGCGATGTCAGCCAGATGGAAACTGGCATGGTAATTACCATCCATCCTTATAAAGGAGAAATTACCAACGAAGCGGGAGAAGTGATTTCCACCTTTACCCTCAAGCCTGACACCATTCTCGATGAAGTTAGGGCGGGTGGACGAATTCCCTTATTAATTGGGCGCAGTCTCACCGACAAAACCCGCGAAGCTTTAGGATTAGAACCGAGTACCCTGTTCACCCGTCCCACCATGCCAACGGATACAGGCAAAGGCTTTACCCTGGCACAAAAAATGGTGGGGAAAGCTTGCGGTTTACCCGGTGTGCGTCCCGGTACCTCTTGCGAACCCCTGATGACAACCGTTGGTTCTCAGGATACCACCGGCCCGATGACTCGCGACGAATTGAAAGAACTGGCTTGTTTAGGGTTTAGTGCAGACTTGGTGATGCAGAGTTTCTGTCATACCGCCGCTTATCCCAAACCCGTGGATGTCAAAACTCACCAAGATTTACCGGATTTCTTTTCCTCTCGCGGTGGTGTAGCCTTACGTCCCGGTGATGGCATTATTCACTCTTGGCTGAACCGGATGCTATTGCCGGATACCGTGGGAACCGGCGGCGATTCTCACACTCGCTTCCCCTTGGGAATTTCCTTCCCGGCAGGTTCTGGGTTAGTGGCGTTTGCTGGTGCATTGGGTGTGATGCCGTTGGATATGCCAGAATCGGTTTTAGTCCGGTTTAAAGGAGAGTTGCAACCGGGTGTCACATTGCGGGATATTGTGAATGCAATTCCTTACGTGGCAATTCAAAAAGGATTACTGACAGTGGAGAAGAAGAATAAGAAGAATGTCTTCTCCGGGCGGATTATGGAAATTGAAGGGTTGCCGGATTTAAAAGTCGAGCAAGCCTTTGAACTCACTGATGCCAGCGCTGAACGTTCTTGTGCCGGTTGCACGATTAAGCTGAGTGTGGAGACAGTTTCGGAATATCTGCGATCGAATGTCGCGCTATTAACCAACATGGTAGCGCGAGGTTACCAAGATGCTCGTACCATTATGCGCCGTGTTGCCAAGATGGAAGAGTGGTTGGCAAATCCCGTACTGATGGAAGCTGACGCCGATGCCGAGTACGTGGAAATTATCGAGATTGACTTGAATGAAATCAAGGAACCGATTGTCGCTGCTCCCAATGACCCGGATAATGTGAAGCTATTGTCTGAGGTTGCAAATGACCCGGTGCATGAGGTGTTTGTTGGTTCCTGCATGACGAATATTGGTCATTATCGTGCCACGGCAAAGGTATTGGAAGGCGAACCCCCAGTTAAGACGCGCCTGTGGATTTGTCCCCCAACCCGGATGGATGAAAAGCAACTGAAAGAAGAGGGTATCTACGGTACCTTTGGTGCAGCGGGTGCGAGAACGGAAATGCCAGGATGTTCTCTGTGTATGGGGAATCAGGCGCGTGTAGGAGATGGCACGACAGTGTTCTCGACTTCAACGCGCAACTTTAATAATCGCATGGGTAAGGATGCCCAAGTTTATCTGGGTTCTGCTGAATTAGCAGCAGTTTGTGCGATGTTAGGACGGATTCCCACAGTGCAGGAATATATGGACATTGTGGCGAAGAAGATTCATCCGTTTGCAGGTGATTTGTATCGGTATTTGAATTTCGATCAAATCGCTAATTTTGAGGATGAAGGACGGGTAATTCCGTTGGAAGAAATGCCCAAGATTGAGGATATTTTGGGGATGCCTACGGCGGCAAGGTAATTAATGTAGGGTGGGCAAAGCCCACCTTACTCAAGTTTCAACTAGAGATTAAATTCTATAAAAGAGGTAATCATGTCTAAGTAGGGTTTCAAGGTGACAGCCCTAGCTGCTGAAACTAACTTTATCCTAAAATCTGAGTCTACCCTGCGTTATCAACTGAAAACCCCCCGCTAAAGCAGCAAAGGAAATGAAAAAGTTCCACAGACTGGTTGGTTTTAACATAACGCCGCCACTCAAAAAGACTAAAACAGCACCAAGCCCCAGCAAGATCCAACCCAAATTGCCGGTTTGTCTGGAGAAAAATAGAAGACTAATAACACCAACCATAATTGCTAAAACTGAAGCGGCAGCAGGGATGTCGCGCCAGAGGTAGGGAGAGTAGTGAGTTGCGAAGATAATGTTCTGACCTAGAAAGTAGATACCCAGGATGAGTAGTGCAATTCCTAAAAGTCTGCTCATGCTTTTTTAATCTATTCAGTAGTTAGAGCTTACACAAACTTAGCAAAAATTGAAGGAGACAAAGGCTCCTGCGGAGGCTGGGACGACGTAAATATAGAGTTTTGGGGAGTCTGAATTTTATCCTTGCTCCCCTCCCCGTTGCGGGGAGAGGTCAATCCGTGCGATCGCTCCAAGCAGAACACATTTCACAGAAACCTAACCCCCTAACCCCCTTAAGGAGCAAGGGAAGGGGGAACAAGAGGTTCTTACTCCCCTCTCAAGAGTAGGAGAGGGGCTGGGGGAGAGGTGATCCAAAATGTAAAAATACACGATCATAAAGCAGCTCTAGAGTTTCTCCAAGTAGCTCAATAAGTCTGCCATTTCCTGGGGACTAGGCTGGAACTTGGGCATCGGTGGGGTTTGACCGCTAGTAACTTGATGAATCAGACTGATTTTCGACTTTCGCTTAGAGACATGCTGTAAGCTAGGTCCAACCTTACCATCGGCCTGTAATCCATGACAGCCTGCACAGTTAATTTGAAACATGTCATGACCTCGGCTTGAGTCGCCAGTCAGGGATAAGACCGTACTCACATAAGGGTCTGAAATCTGAATCAGGTGGAAACCTAAGAGGCTTGCGCTGATAGCCAGAAGCACCGCGAGTACCACTAAGGTAATTCGCCGAATCAAGATTCCAGGTTGGGCAAGCTTGTTCTCCAAACGATCTCCTATCAAATCAAGAATTTAGAAAAGGTTTTTAATCGAAGCTGAAATCGCAAACCAAATTTGTTATTCAAAAAAGTGACGCTGTAATGGAGTGTCCTAAAGTATGTCGATTAATAAACATAGCTTAAAATTTTGAGCGTGAGTAAGCAAGCCGGAATCTGGGGGAGGGTTTTGGATGGGTAGCTGCAATGCCATTAAAAACGCAGGTAGTGGTCTGTAGAAGTTTTGGCATGAGAGCTAGTACGATGAGAAGCAGGTAAAAAAACTTATCAATCAGGAGGACTAACGTGGTAGAACCGCTGCTTTCAGGGATTGTTTTGGGTCTGATCCCAGTTACTCTGGCTGGACTCTTTGTCGCCGCATACATGCAGTACAAGCGTGGCGACCAGTTAGGTATCAACAAGTAAAGATACTGGGAGAGCCAATCTCCCCTGGTTGCCCCATCAGGTTGGGGGTAGGCACCCGGAACTCATACGAGGAGGCACTACCCCTACAACCCAGTCGATTCACCCTGACAGACCACTCCGATTATCCAAAACCTTTTGTGACTCACGATTGACTTCCATCATTCCCGCTTGCTTAACAGGGGCGATAGAAGGTTACAGCCGTGTTGCCATAGACTTTCTGACGATAGAGTTCCAAGTTAGAAAGCGGTTGACAAGTCCAGTTGTTGGGACTGTGTTCCACAGCTAGTTCACCTGCGTCATCCAGAAGTTGGTAATTAGCGATCGCTTCTAACACCGGCTGGTACAAGTTACTAGCATAAGGGGGATCGAAGTAAATATGGTCAAACGATTGACCCGCCAGCGATTTTAATCGCACAACTACATCACCCCGTATCACCTGAAACGTTTGTTCAGGTTGAGCCACTTGCTCCCAGTTCTCTTGAATGATGGCGCAAGCTTTCGCCCATTTTTCAATTCCGATCACTACAGATGCTCCCCGACACAGTGCCTCGGCACCCATTGAACCTGTACCGGCACATAAATCAAGCCATCGGCAGCCTCTAATGTTACCATGCCAGATGTTAAATATCGCCTCTCGTACCCGTGCCGTTGTCGGTCGGGTGGCTTGCCCAGATAAGGTTTTGAGCTGGCGATTGCCGTAAATTCTCATGGTATCGGGTTGAAGATTTTGATGTTCAAGGTTGAAGGTTGAAAGTTTTAATGTTCAAGGTTGGGGGCATTAATTCGTAAATTTGTCAACTTTTAACCTGCCAACTTGCAACCTGCCAACATTCAACTCTGGTTTGAATTTAATGACTAACGACTAAGGACTCCGCGCATCGGTTGACTTGCGCCACGAAGTTAGACAAAATTTGCAGTCCTGTCGTCGAAGATTTTTCCGGATGGAACTGAACCGCCATCAAGTTGTCACGAGCGATCGCAGCCGTTACCGTCTGAGAACCATGTGTCACTGTTGCTGCCCGAATCGTGGGGTCAACAGGGTCAACATAGTAGGAATGAACAAAATAGACCCGTGGACTGCCAGATAATTGCTGCCAAAGTGGACAATGGCTTTGAGTAAACTCTAACTCGTTCCAGCCCATGTGGGGAATGGTAATTCCGGGTTCTGGCTGGAAGCGACGCACTTGACCGGCAATAATGCCTAATCCGGGTTCAGTCCCTTCTTCGCTGCCTTCAAACAAAATTTGTAACCCCAGACAAATACCCAAGAACGGTTTACCACTCGCAATCGCCTGTTTGATCGGTTCTTCGAGTCCGCGCGTCCGCAAATGTTGCACTGCTGGGTCAAATGCACCAACTCCGGGGAGTACTACAGCATCCGCCCGCTCAATATCTATGGCTAAATCGGTTACTTGAGTTGTTGCCCCGGCTTTCTCCAAACCTTTACAGGCCGAGTGCAGGTTTCCCATGTCGTAGTCTATAACAGCAATTACTGGCATTAACCTGCTTTCCCTCACATCTATTATTAAATCTATATCTATTTTATGTTGCCGTCGTCTGTCTCCTGTAGACTCAACGGCTTGTCAAAAACCCATAATTTCAGTTCTGTGATGTCACATATTTTACTAACCTCATTTCAAACCTGGCTCCCTCATCAACAATCTAATTCGTCGGATGATTTACTCGAAGAAGTTGCCAAACTTGAGTCCTTCCCTCACTCTTTGACGTTCTTGAGACACTTACCCGTTGATATTGCCCAAGCGAGTCAACGTGCGATCGCTAAAATCAACGAACTGCAACCGGATATTATTATCTGTTGTGGCATGGCAGAGTCTCGCCGTCAATTAAGTGTTGAGTCCAATGCCAGTCTAGGAGATACCGTATTGAAGACTCCGGTGGATTTAGAACGATTATTAGATAGTTCCATTGATACAACGATTAGTCATAATGCCGGGAAATTTGTTTGCGAAGGGTTGTATTATTCCGTGTTAAATTATCTCCAAAAAAATGAGCTGAAAAAGCACGGTTTATTTGTCCATGTTCCCATTTTGACTCGAAACAATATGGCTGAGGTTCTCACTGATGTTGAATTAATCATGCACAGATTAACCGCTCTATAATTTAATTGGCCAGGTCATTCAACATTAACGACCAAAAAGCTGCTGTCGCCTGACTCTTAAGTACATCCCGATGGGAAATTGATAAAACTCAGTCACCAGCCATAGGACAATCGCCAGATGGGACAAAAAAGTTAACCCAGTCCAAGCCACAGGTAGCCAGGATAAGGTACTACCCGGTTCTGGGGGAAACGTGTAGGCGGCAACACCAATCAGGCTTGTGGGGAAGATGATAAGTCCTAGACCAAAAATCCAGGAACTCCATCCCCATTCAACTCCCTCCAAGTGTCCCCCTTTCCAAGTCTTACCATTCCAGTGCCAAGTTAGGGGTGGGTTTCGATCCGCCATTTTTAGCTGTTGTCTTTCCAAATCGGCAATAAAAATGTGGCGACAGCAGTCACAAGCCATAGCATCCATTAATGGCATGGCTTTGAGTTGATTGAGGCGGCAGACTGGACAGGGGTAGATTCCGTGATAGTGGAAAGGGCGGCTTTTATTTATTGAACTATGCATTGGAAAAGCAATCGCGTTAGTTTTTTGTTCTCTGTATTCGTTGAGTTTTATCGATAGAAAGATGGCAATCCGTAGGTGGCAAAAGCAGATATCCCAATCACTGCAACGCTTAGTGAAACTGCTTTAATTGCTCAATTAGATGATCGAAATAGGGTACAAGGTTGGCTTGCTGCTCTGGTGCAACCTGCTTTAAACTGGCAGCTTTGATGCCCTCTAAACCGACCACCATCGCATCTAATGGTACTTGCAATTCTTGATAGAGCAGTTGCATGTAGTGTAACCCATCGGTACTGGTGTAGTCGGTGTGCTGTCCGGCAATACCATAGGTAATGCAACGCAAAAAGTGCCAGAAGTCACGCCAGCAGGCATCGGCTCGTTCTGCTGGGTAAAGTCCACCACCGGGTTGGCTAATGTTGGGAAAGGTGTTCAGAACCGTAGCTCTGGCTTCATTGACAATGTCATTGACTTGATCGCGCAGTTGTCTTGCAACCGGAATTAACTCTGATGGATTCGGTGCGATCGCCTGAATGTGCTGCAAATCCTCATCGGTCAAATAACGACCTGCATCGTCAGCAGCCTGGAAACACTGGATTGCCTCTGCCGAATGGGTGCTTTCCCAGGTCGCAAAACTGACAATTCTGGCTTTTTGAATTAGTTCTCGAACTTTTTCACTCAGTTGCGGCTTTGTCATGGTGAAAGACTTAGAACTCCGTAAATCAATCGAATAGGCAGTTTAGATGCCTAACAGCTTATCTGTTGATTCACCTCTTACCTAATCATCATTATCTCTTGATCACGACTCAAACTTTTATTCTGATGAGCAGACTCCCACTGGATTGCCTTCAGGTCTAAAGTGGAGAACATGTTTATGGTTCACGCTCATGGATCTCAACCAAATCGAAACCAATCTGCAAAACTCAGATTTTCAGTATCGACTCAAGGCAATCTCTGCCCTCAAGGATTATCCTCCAGATGTCGCTGTTCCTTTACTCATCAGACATATCCAAGACCCAGAGTTTCTGGTAAGAACGTTTGTTGCCAGAGAGTTAGGGCGACAAAAAACGTCTGAATCCTTTGCTTCCCTGCTTCAAATTATGAAGTTTGACAACACGCCTAATGTGCGTGCAGAAGCCGCAAACTCTCTGTCTTTGTTCGGTGAAGTCTCCGCCTCGCACTTGGTACAGACATTTTTTCGAGATGATCACTGGCTAGTACGCCGTAGCATCCTGGCGGCTTTGGTAGAAATGAATTGCTCAGAAGAAGTCCTAGAGGTGTGCGGTCAGGGTCTGGCGGGAGATGATGCCGCCGTGCAAGAAGCATCTATTGATGCTCTGGGTGCGTTGGCGGGTTCTCGTCAGTCTGAGGCGGCTCTGTGCCAACTCCTGACCCTCAAAAATTCCGGGGCTGAATATATCCGGGTACAGGTTGCCTATGCCTTGAAGCGCTTTAATGCACCGGAAGCCAGAGATGCCTTGTCTCAATTGAGGAAGGATACCGACCACCGAGTTGTTGGGGCGGCGATGGAAGATTTATTGAAAGTCAACTGGAATGAATCTCAGACTTAACTCTATCTCTAGATTCCGAAAAAAGTACCCCTCTGGGTTAGGTCTTCCGGATTAAGGGAAGCCTATAGTGTATCTATGAAGTATAGCAATTGGGCAAAAATGTCCAGAAAAACGTTCCAAATTTTACAGTACTTAATGTTTAGCGGAGCGCAATAAGGGAGAAGCAAACCCTTGCTCCTGATGTTTGTATACACAATAGGAGAAAGCTATGGCGGAGATACTGAACGGCGGTCAAATGCTCTGGAAACTGGAGGGAGATGATCGAGTCTTGCACTTGCGGCACGATCCATCACAGCCGTGGCGTCCCTACGAAGAGTTTCCACAGTATGTTCTGCCTGATCCTGATGGCTTTTCTAAAGGAATTGCTACCTTTTTAGCCTTGCTCAAAAAGGATTGGATAGCCATTAAGTCTTAGAAAATGGATACAAAATCATCTGCTAACATTTGAGTTATCCAGGCATCCTTAGTTACAACCCTCAATAGAGCCGAAGATTGGACAATACCTGAAGGCACGTATCTAAGAGGAGTGATTCAGGCTTTGTAATGTTGTCTTCAGTGTGAGTGGATGTCTGGTTTCTAATTCTTGTGCCGGTTGATTGAGCAGGCGCGATCGCATGGCTTCACTTAGCCCTTGAACTTGAGTGAAGTCTGCTCCAGCAATGCTTTCAAATTGTTCAAATTCTGCATCTGTCAAATCCGCTGCCCGCAAGTCTACTCCAGCTAAATTCGCCCCATTCAAGCGGGCATGACGTAAAAAAGCGCCGGTTAGAATGGAGCGTCGCATGTCTGCCTGCACGAGACGTGCGCCTCTCAAGTTGGCCCCAGTCAGGTCAGCTCCTCCCAAATACGCACCTAAAAGATTGGCTCCTTGTAAATCGGCGTACCGTAGATTAGCCGTATTTAAAGGCGCACCGTTGAGATGCGCTCCTGGCCCAATTGCCCCGGATGACTTGTAAGCCAAGCCTTCCGGAAAACAGGTTTGGCTATCATAGCGCGCTCCTTGCAGCTTAGTATCCGTTAAATTCGCTCCACTTAGATCCGCTCCACTCAGATCCACTCGATATAAACAGGCTCCCTGTAAGTTGGCTTGTCGAAGCACCGCATGGCTAAGATCGGCTCCCCGCAGATCGGCTCCCCGCAGATCGGCTTCGTTCAGGTTTGTATGACTCATGTCAGCGCGAATCAGCGTAGCTCGACACAAGTTAGCCTTTTGCAGATCAAGACCCCTGAGGTTGAATTGGTACAAATCTTCCTGGATCAGAGCTATCCCGGCGTTGAGAAGCGCCAAAACATCTTGAGGGGTCTTCTGAATCTCTCTGCCTGTCATGGATTGGAATTCTGACATTGCTATTCAACGGTATTGTACCGTACCCCATTTACAATCATTAGGAAAGTTTTGTGATGCCCCTGTTTTGTGAAGGAGAACCGATGGTGTTTGTGCAACCCATAACAATGATGGACTTTTTTCATAAAAGCGAAGGAGTCTGGTTTACTCAGCGCACAGTGCATCATTTTGACACGGTGGCGGATGAATCAGGAGAATCCAAACTCCATGTGCAGGTGCTTAAACCGGATGACCCCAGGATTCAAACCATCTGTGAGCTGCAAGGCATCGATCCGGCGATCGCCGCAGGGGGAGCCAGCTTTATGTGGCAGGCACACCAGGATAATCAGGAACCCAATCCAGATCAGGCGGCTGTGTTAATTGATGTGCCGGATGATGAGACGGGGCGATCCGGTAAACTGCTCCGCAATCAAGGCTATGTGGAAAAGATTCCAGTGGTTAGTCGCTACTGGTTTGGCAAAGATGGGATTTTGACGATTGATACTGACTATGAAAGTAATCAAGGACAGGAACGTGGCTGGTTCATTACCGATGATTTTCGAGTCCGTGTCAGCACAGTGCGAATGATGAATGGGGTGTATTTAATGACCTATTGCTCGGAACGGCGCTGTGTGTCTGAAGCAGACTTAGCTGCAATGATCCAGCACAACTTGTCCAGAGCATCCTCTTGACCAGATGAGATTACGTTAAGGATCTTTACTTTGTTTCACTCATTTGAGACGGCTTGTCTAGGAACCCCGTATTCTCAGGGATCAAGGCAAATGAGACGGTGAATCTATGTATAAATCCTTCCTTGAGCATCTAGAACAATCGCTGTTTCAACGGTTTGATTTACAAAGTCGCCCGATTCCTGCGGGGTTAGAGTCGCAGGTGAGCGAACGAGGGAGAAACCCAGCCGTCATCCAGAGTTGGTGCTATCAATGCTCGGAGTTTCGGAAAATTCGCTACACCTATATAGACGCGGGTGCCAGTGCCCAAATTCTGAATAGTGTGGTTTATCCCAGTCATCAGTACGAGTTGCCTTTGTTGGGGATTGACTTTCTTTCCTTTGGGCAAGTCAAAAACCTGATTGTCATGGACTTTCAGCCGTTATTTCAAGACGAAGCGTACCTCAGGAAGTATATTTATCCCCTGAAGGTATTGCATGATCAGTATCCAGACCTGGCGCAGAATCTGGAAATGAAGTTTTATGATGCCAATCAGTACTTCTCAAAATATTTATTGTTTGCCAAAACGGATAGGGAAACCGTGAAAACACGAGTTTTCGAGGCATTCAAAGATTATTTGAATCTGTACTGGCAGATGCTAGAGGACGCCAAACCTCTGACTGAGGCGGAAGATATTCGGCGGATTGTTAAAGCCCAAAAGAACTACGATCAATATAGTGCCGACCGAGACCCAGCATCGGGGCTGTTCAGTAGCTACTTTGGACATGAATGGGCGGAAAAGTTTTTGTATGAATTTTTGTTTGAGGATGCCGTGCCATTAACGGCTGGGGTAGCCAAAAAATGATTGAGATTGACTATGACTCTTTATCAGCCTTTTTTAGATTATGCGATCGCTCTGTTACAACAACGCTTAGACTTGCAACCTTACCTCATTCCAGAGGGGTTTGAGGCAAAATCGGCGATAGTGGGCAAGGGCAAACATCAAGACGAAGTCCTAACAACCAGTTATGGTTATCAGGCGACAAAACTCAGGCAAATTCGAGCCGCGCATGTGCAGGGGGGAAACTCTCTTCAGGTTTTAAACTTCGTCATTTTTCCGCATTTGAACTACGACTTACCCTTTTTTGGTGCGGATTTGGTGACGCTACCGGGAGGGCATCTTATTGCTCTGGATATGCAACCCCTGTTTCGGGACGATCTGAGCTATCAGGCCAAGTATACTCAGCCCATCCTGCCGATCTTTGAGACTTATCAGCAACACCTACCTTGGGGGGGTGACTTTCCAGAAGAAGCTCGTCCTTTCTTTTCTCCGGCGTTTTTGTGGACTCGACCCCAGCAAACCGAGGTGGTGGAAACCCACGTCTTTACCGCGTTTCAAGCTTATCTTCAGGCATACCTGAATTTTGTGGAGCAAGCAGAACCCGTAACGAACTCCTCTTCACTGAGGGCGATTGAACAAGCTCAACTCCGTTATCTCCGCTACCGAGCCGAAAAAGACCCGGCACGGGGAATGTTTACTCGCTTTTATGGTTCGCAATGGACGGAGGAATATATCCACGGCTTTTTGTTTGACCTAGAGCGAAAACTGGCAATGGCAACCACAGAGTAGCCATTCTTGGATGGCGCTGATCTGCCTCAAAGGGCAATCGTTGTCTGAAAGGCCAAAAACATGACTATTACTTGGGTTTGTAATATTGACGGAATCTGAGAAAATCAATCATACGCTCTTTAAGTAATCTACCTTTAGGAAAAATAACGGATATGGCTGATATCCCAGAACTCACTTCACTCGATCAGGCAACCCCTCAAGAACTGACCGAAATCATTGCTGAGTTGGAAAAATATCGGGAACGCTTAGTGAATGACACCCTCTCTATGGCACAGCGAGCTAAAATCATGAAGGCGCAAGCTTTGGCTCATCTGGAGCCTAACCTGGCTCAAATTGATTCGACGCTTCAGGCACTCCGCGAACGGCAAGTCGCTAAAACCAATGGTAACTAAATCCTAAGAACACGAACAGCGATAGAGAATTTGTGATGAGTTACCCCCTCAATTTTGAACCTTCAGCCGTGGATGACCCAGCGCTGCAAGTCCAAGCTGAAAACGATGCCCTGATCCAAAGGGTCAATGAAGAGATTACACTGGGCACCTTCGACCCCACCGATCAACAACTCTTGAGACAATTGGTGGAAGGGTTGGGAGATTCACGGGGATTGGTTCGCTTGCGGTTTGCAGAAACTCTAGGGGAAATTGGTGAACCCGCGACCCCTTTTTTGCGAGAAGCTCTGGCACATCATCCGGATGTGGTCACGCGACGAGCAGCAGCGAAGACGCTCACCCTGATCGCTGATCCAGCAGCCGTGCCAACGTTGATCCATGCTTTCCTCAATGACCCAGATACGGTGGTCAAAGGTTCGTCGGCTGGAGCACTGGCAAGAACAGGAGAGGCGGCTGTCCCGGCTCTGTTGGATATCCTGGCATCAACAGAGCAGCCAGAAGATATCAAAGGTCATGCCGCATGGGCACTAGCGTTTATCGGGTCTGAAGCCGCCGAATATTTATATAATGCTTTGAATGCAGCTTCCCTGGATGTGCGCTGTGCTGTTATTGGGGCACTCGGTCATGTGGCACAAGAACAGTCCGATGAAAAATCTTGCAACCTCCTGGTTTCATCTCTGGCTGACCCAGAGCCGCTCATTCGCACAGAGGCAGCAGCAGCCTTGGGGCAAGTGACTTATCCTCCTGCTGTTGAGCCTTTAATTCGGGCCATTCAAGATACTGATTTAGACGTGAGGAAGGCGGCTATCAACTCCCTCGGCAAGATCGGCGCTCCCCAAGCCCTTGAACCATTACAAGCCGTTCTAAATGACGAATTAGAAGTCATTCGGATTTTGGCAAAGCTGGCGATCGCTCAAATTGAGCGCCGACAGACACAAGATGATTGGTGATGGGGGAATGATGGAGATTCTCCCCCCTATCTACTGTTCTCTTCTCTGAAACTTCATCGTCATTTCCAGGCGAGACAATGCGCTATTGGCAGACTCCCGCACATAGGAGTCGGTTGACTCATCCTCCAGCAGGCGTTTAAGTACATCCACTCCCCGACTATCTCCGATTGAGCCAAGGGCATTCACAATTGAGATTCCCAGTGCCGGATTATCTGTCGTTTGCAAGGCTTCAATCAAGACATCAACAACTGGAGAACCAATCTCGCCCAGTGCCATCACGGCGGCAATATGCACAACTGGATTGGCGTCTTGCAAAGCCGTTTTCAATCCCAGAACTCCCTGTTCAGGAAAGGGAATTTCTGGATAATTGATGGCAACTTGCGCCAAGGCTTTGGCAGCACTACCCCGAACCGTAACATTTTCACTCTTGAGCAATGCCTCGACCAAGGGAGGTACAGTATCCATTCCGATCGCCCCCAGCGCTTTGACGGCTGCCCGACGATAGGTCGTATCTTCCTCATCCAGAATGCTCATTAGGCGGGAAATCGTTGTTTCATCCTGGTTTTGGGCTAGTTCCCACATGGCCTGTTCACGCAGATGGGGATTGGGATGCTTTAGTTGTTGAAAAAGTTCTTCCGTTGTCATACTCAGGTCTTCAAGCTAAAAAATGTTATGTGAAAAATGTGTGCGGGGCTAATCATCTTTCCTTTTTAAGGTTTAACCTTTAGTTTTGAATTGGCTTTTTCCCGAATCAACCAATCCTGATCCTGAGCGACTCGTTCGTAGCCACTCTCGTCGCCAAAGTGTTCCAGTGCCATCAAGGCTGCATACTTTAGATCCCAGATGTGGGTTTCCAGACAGGCTTGCAGATCTGAAATCGCTCGGCGATCATCCAATTCAGTTAAGGCGATCGCTGCTGCGGCTCGTGATTTCTGAAACTGGGGTTGCTTGTTATGCAAGGCTGCAATCAGTAAATCGTAAGCTGGAGCATGTTTCAGCCAGCCAAACAGCTTGATCACATGGAAATGGGCACCATAGTCATTTTTGGCTTCTTCTGCATAGGTCGCAAACAGAGCGGCAGGAGCAGCCTCAGCGTGATGCTCAAGTATCGTTTTGCTTGCCAGATAGCAGCGCCCAAAGTCAGTTTCGTACAACTCTTGCACCAAAAATGGTAGTGCAGGCGGTTGGTCGTAATGATGCACTAAACCCAGATCATTGGGATGATCGCGTAAAGTCTGTTCTAAATAGGGTTGAATCGTTTCAAAGGTGATGGCTCTGGCATAAATTCCAGCTTCTGCCAACATCCGAATTCCCCGCAGCCGAAACACCAAGGATACCGGGCATCGCGCAATATTGGGAATGGCGTCATAATACCGGGCATCGATCAAATCCTGAATGGACAACCGTCGCGCTAATACATTACGGTGTTGCAACATAGCCACGACCCGTCCCATCTGTTCATAGTCTTTCGTGAAGCGACAAACGGCAGCAATCGCCGCACTTGCTGTAGGTGGGTCAGCATCATCGACAAAGCGGCGAATCCTGTCTAGGGCTGGCTGATAATTTAACTTGGTTAGAGTGTGAATAATCACCCGATAGGTTTGCCCTGGCCGATTGAGCAACTGAGCTACATCTTCCAGAATGACAGCATCCTGAGTCCCAATTTCGCCAATCGCCCAGACGGCATTTTCTACTGTATAGCAGTCTCCATCACTCAAGCAGGAGTGAATCAGCGGTAAGGCTTGTGCGGCTTGGAGTCTACCCAAGGTTTCTACTGACTTTCGGCGCACGATTCGGTTCTCTAATGTTGGGTCAGTTTGCTCTACTGCCCGCATTAAGGCATCAATTGATCGCTGCGTCGGGAAGTTCACCAAATGGGAAGCCGCGATGTAACGCGAATCATCCTGACTCACCTGATCTTGGGGTGTATCTAAAAGAGAGATCGCCTGGTCTTCCGTCAGATTGAAGAAATTAAAAAAGCGTTTATCCATAAATCAGCCTAGGAGCAGATACCTGTCAGCGTTTAGCCAGTAATATTCTTGCGCGTTGCGAGTAGCTGACAACAGATAGCGTGAAGGAGCCAAACTTGATATTACGCTTACAAGTGGTTACGGATCGACAGATCTATTCAAACAAAACAAACCTGGAGATTCTTTGCCATTACTTAACCCTAACAGGCAAAGCAAAGAGCCAAGAACCTCCAGGCTGAAAATACTAGGAATCTACCCTGTCACAAAACCACCAATCCACCCATTGGGCTAGGACAGAGAATTGATTGCGTAGTCAAGCAGTGCGTTGTACTCGGTCAGAGCCTGAGCTGACATATCACGAGGCGCACAGCCACGGTTGCGAGCGAAGCTCAGAGCTTCAACGTAAGGAGCGGTGGGCAGACCCAGAGCGCGATACACTTCACGCTGACCCGCAATACCCCACTCATCCAGAGGACCGGTACCACCGACAACCAGGCAGTACTGAATCAGGCGCATGTAGTGCTTGATGTCGCGAGCACACTTGGCTTTGAATGTGTCGGTGGAGTTGGCTTCACCAGCATTGTTTAGGTAAGGATATTTTTTAATGCAAGCATCGTAAGCTTCACGAGCTACGTTGTCGAGGTTGTTAGCCAGCTTTTCAGCCGCTTCCAGACGCGCCGCCGCCCGCTGAATAGAACCCTGAACGGATTCCAGATCAGAGGTAGTGGGGAAACGACCCGCTGCATCAGCAGCCGCAATCACGGTGGTAACAACTGATTTCATTTCTTAAATCTCCGATAATTTAGGTGTTGATTGTGGTTTAATTTTTTCAAGAGCTGTTAGCCAGTGACTAGCTCAGTGCGGAAATCACACGATCAAAGTAGCTGGAAGCTTCAGCCACTAAGCTGGCGCAGCGATCTTCTACCACAGGAGCTCCCATTTTGCGTAGTTTAGAACCAGCAAACTCTTCGCTGGGGGTGTCTTTGATGTGAGCAGCAGCTTGAGCCTTCATGATCTGAACAGCACGCACGGTAGAGGTGGTGGGTACACCCAGAGCGGCATAGGTTTCTTTCAGTCCGTTCAGGCAGCGATCATCTAGAACAGAAGCATCTCCAGCCAACAGAGCGTAGGTGACGTAACGCAGAATGATTTCAGCATCGCGCAGGCAAGCAGCCATACGACGGTTGGGATAGCAGTTCCCACCGGCTTGAATCAAGCCTTGGTTTTCGCAAATCATTCCAGCAACTGCATCAGAAACCATGCAGCTAGCATTGCTGGCGATCGCATTTACAGCATCTAAACGGCGGTTACCGCTAGCAACAAATGCTTTGAGGGCATTAATGTCACTGACAACAGAGGTGCTGGCATCGGCTGAAACTACAGCTCTAGAAAAAGCGTCAAGCATTTCGCTCTCCTTAAAAACGATTGATCTGTAAAAACTTTTGGCTTGTTTGTCGAACAAGACAATAAAGACCATAAAAGACGATGCATACGTCCGTCTCAGTTATGAGAAACAAAGTAACAATCCTTAACACTCTAAAAATTATCCCCAGTTAGGCCATGCTAACTGGGGATGAGGATGATGGATTTTAAGGATTGCTGGACAGGGTTGAGGAACGAAATCGGAGGATAATCTACCCTTTTTTGCCTTAAACTCTCGATCTCCACCTAACTTTGCTTGAGAAGATGTTTGAGCATATTGTCTTTGACCATTAATTGGCGCAGTACCTCCAGCAGGAATTTCTGAGATTCCTCTGGACTTAATGCCTTAATCTGTTCCTCGTAAAGTTTGAGGTTGAATTTTTGTTCTATGCTAAGCTCCATCGGGATTTCCATAGCTTCTACTCTCTTTTAGTGTTTTGCAACATTTGTGTTGTCTAGCCTGTTCCCTTAAAGTTAACAAAAGTTACAGTCGCTTGACAACTAGCACACTTTAAAATTTATGAATAAAACAGTGCGAGGCTGACCCATTTCAATGCTTAACTCGCTATGCTCACCGCTTGCTCCATACCGTTAAGATTTACAAATCTTGATATTCATAATTGCTCCCCTATAAGAAAATCAGTCATAACAAAGCGTATAAAATGCCTCAATGGCTTGAACGCCTGTAAAGTCAGTACTATCTTGATTAAGACTGGCAATTAGTCTACTCAGCAGATTCATGCAGTTGTTGATGGATCTGGGTAGGCAACCTGAGATTTGTTTACATCTTGATACAACTTCTTAAAATCTTTCGTTAACTAGGAGTACCGTGTAATGCCTTTTGGACCAGCTTCGCGCCTTGGGGTCAGCCTGTTTGATGAAACCCCTCCCCTTGAGTGGGTACCCGGTCGCTCACTAGAAGAAGTCGAAACCATTATTAAGGCAGTCTATAGGCAAGTACTGGGGAATGCTTATGTGATGGAAAGTGAGCGTCTAACTGTCCCCGAATCGCAGTTCAAACGGGGTGAATTGAGCGTGCGAGAGTTTGTTCGCGCCGTCGCTAAGTCCGAGCTTTATCGTTCCCGCTTTTTCACCAGTTGTGCTCGCTATCGGGCGATCGAACTCAACTTCCGGCATCTACTCGGTCGTCCACCCTTAGATCTGGAAGAAATGCGGATGCACAGTACTATTCTGGATACCCAAGGCTTCGAGGCAGAGATCGATTCTTACCTCGACAGCGATGAGTATCAAACCACCTTTGGAGAGAACTTTGTTCCTTACATCCGGGGCTATAAAACAGATGCCTGCCAGAGCATGGTGCAGTTTACCCACACTTTTCAGTTGGTGCGGGGTGCTGCCAGTAGCAGCTTGAAGGGCGATTTAGCGGGTAAGAGTCCCAAGCTCAATTCTCTGGTCATTCAGCGCACTCCCACAGCAGTAATTTCGCCTGCTGGAAGTGGTGCTACCTTCCGAACACCCCCCATTGCTTCCCGCAGTCGTCAGGGTGTAGATGCCAGCTCTGGTGGCAAAGTTTATCGCATTGAAGTCACAGGCTACCGGGCAAAAACCTTTAATAGTGTTTCTAAGTTCCGCCGCGCTAATCAAGTGTTTCTGGTGCCTTACGACAAACTCTCTCAGGAATACCAACGAATCCACCAGCAGGGTGGTGTGATTGCCAGCATCATATCTGTGTAAATTCAGCTTAAAGCTGACAAACTTTGAGGAAAGAGGTTTTCATGGCATCTTCTACAATTTTGGAATTATGGCCTACTAGTGATCGAGCGGAAATCCAAACGATCATCCGGGCAGTATACAAGCAAGTGCTAGGCAATCCCCATGTCATGGAGAGTGAGCGATTGGTGACAGCAGAGTCCCAGTTGTGCGATCACTCCATCACCGTGCGGGAATTTGTCCGTGCCGTTGCCAAGTCGGAGTTTTACCGTACCCGCTACTTTGAATCCTGTGCTCCTTACCGCTTTGTAGAACTCAACTTTCTACACTTACTCGGTCGGGCACCTCAAGATCAAAGAGAACTATCTGAGCATATTGTGCGCTGTGTCGCCGAAGGCTACGACTCCGAAATCGATTCCTACATCGACAGCAGTGAATATCAAGCCGCATTCGGCGAAAATATTGTGCCTTACTATCGGGGCAGAAGCAGCGAGGCAAACCCGAAGCAAGTAGGTTACAACCGCATGTTTGCACTGGATCGCGGACCGGCTCAAGTTGATAGCGCTGTTCAAGCGTCGCAGCTTGTCTATGCGGTTGCCACCAACAGCGCCAATGAGATTAAACCCTCCTCGGCAACAGTAATTGGCTCCGGTACCGAAAAACGGTTCAAAATTTTAGTGTCAGGGTCAAAATTTGACAGCCCTCGGCGGATCAGTGTCACTGAATATATTGTTCCCGCCAGCAAGATGACCCCTCAAATCCAACGAATTAACCGCACTTCCGGCAAAATCGTCAGTATTACCGAAATTGCGTAACCCTGTGATTGGGTGAGCATTGCTCACCCAATTAAATTTGTCTTTTTGAATTTCCCGCTTTTTGATAAACCTTGACCACAAACCTGTTTTAGGAGGTATTGAATATGGCTCTTTGGATCGAAGCCGAATCCGTTGAACGGCGCTCCAACGCCACCGAAGATGATCTGCAAGCCATCATCCGGGCAGTCTATCGACAAGTCTTGGGTAATGCTCATGTGCTCGATAGCCAACGACTTACCAATGTAGAGTCTCAATTCCGAAACGGCGATATTACGGTTAGAAATTTTGTTCGAGCTGTTGCTCAATCGGATTTATACCGCTCCCGTTGCTTTGAAACTTCTTCCCCCTACCGTTTCATCGAACTGAACTTTAAGCATCTCCTCGGTCGTGCGCCCCAAGACCAAGCAGAAATTGCGGAGCATGTACAAATTTATCATCAATATGGCTACGAAGCTGAAATCAACTCCTATATTGACAGCGACGAATATATCAGGAGTTTTGGTGAGCATTTAGTGCCTTCTGCCCGTGGCAATCGCACCCAATCCGGCATTAAGAACGTTAGCTTTAACCGCTCATTCACCTTGATGCGAGGATTCGCCGCCAATGATGTGGGTAAATCGGCAAAGCTGATCAGTGACATTGGCGGTAATTTGCCGACCAAGATTGTTGCCCCATCGGGTGCTTCCGGTGTCTATAGCAATACGGGTAAGCGGTTCCGTGTTGCGGTTTCCCAAGTTAGCTATGGGCCTCGTGTCACCCAAAGTGTTACTACTTTTGAAGTGGGATATAGCCAGCTATCCCAGAAAATCCAAAATATTCAGAAGACGGGTGGCAAAATCCTTCGTGTTACTGAAGTGGCTTAGGATAATGTGATTGCTCAAGAGGTACTGCCTTAAAGGGCGATCGCAAGTTGGATGACTAGGCAGAGAGGTTTGTAGATGCACTTGCAGAATTAAGTTGTTGATTCTGCAAGTGCCCAATTTCAACGCGATTGGGTATTTTGGCTTGGATTACTAATGAATGAAGCCTCAAAATTAAGGTGATTTGTATGGCAAGCACAATCATTACTCCTGGAACCACTGATCTCAGTGACTACACGAGTCGCCGGGTGACGATTGAAGTGGCGGGAGGCTGTCATCCGGAGATGATGCGGATGGGAACGTATACCATCACAATTCCTTATAGTTGTTTCTCCCAAACGATTCAGGGTATTCATCGCCTCGGTGGCAAAGTTACTCGTGTTACTGTCCCCCATCATTCCGGCGATGTTCTACCTTCACCCAAGGAGACTGAATTGATCTCGCCACCGCCCCAGCCTCAGCAACCGAAAAACTCGACCCACACTCGTCAGGCGACAAAACCGACGAACGGTACTCAGGGACAACGATCAAAACGGAAACCGAAGAGTTAATGGACATTAAGGAGTTTGTTGCCCATTCGATTGGGCGTTGGCGATCGCAACGCAGCGCCCATCATTTAGCCTTCGGTCACTTTGAAGCGGTACAATCTGAAATCGATATTGTTTCCCTCTCAATCGATGACCCAGAAGTGATTGAGCTGTGCAAAATGTACAGCATTGATCCAGAGTTAGCCGTTTCACCCTTTCGGATGAGTTGGGAAGGGCAATCAGACTGGGATGAGAATGAAGCGGTCAAAGGCACTTGCATCCTGGTTCCCGTTCCCGATCCGGCACAGAGTAATCGGGGCAAACTTCTGCGTGATCAAGGCTATGCTGAAGAGATCGCAGCGGTGGGTGATTATTACCTAACGGATGACGGTACATTTGTGCTCGTTACGGCTTATGAGCGAGCAGCGGCTGAAGAAAAAATCTGGTTTGTCAACCCCAATGTTCGTTGCCGAGTATCCCTAATCAAAACTAGTGCTGGGACAGGGGTTGTAACGGCCTCATTTTCTTCAGAGATTCGTCAAACCAGCTAAGAATGGTGCAAAGATTCAAGCGTTCAGGTCTTTGTGCATTCCAGGCTGTCTCTTTTTTAAGTTGATCGATTGACTCATTGATTTGATTTCATCTCCATGTCACCCAATCTGCCTCATTCCTCTGAAGCGATATCTAATGATTTAGTCACCCTAGCTCGTTGGATGGCTGGGGATTTCAGCAACTATAAGCAGGCGTTTGAAAATTCTAAAGATTACGCCCATATTCATGTTTTTTTTCGTCCATTGCCCTTTGATTTTTTTTCTGGAATTGGACTCTATTCAGAACAAGTTTACGATTACGATTTGTGGCGACCTTATCGCCAAGGCGTGCATCGCTTGATTGATCAGGGCGATCAGATTTATATCGAAAACTATGGTTTAAAAAATGCTCTTTACTACGCCGGAGCGGCGCGGGACTTAACGATTCTTAAAACTATCACTCCCGATTGCATTGAGCGCCGCTATCACTGCTCGATGATTTTTAAGCGCGACGGTGATCGATTTCGAGGAAGTGTAGAACCTGGAAACCGTTGCTTAATCGAGAAGAATGGTTGCCAAACTTACCTGGATAGTTATGTTGAACTCACAGAAACAACCTGGGTGAGTCTAGACAAGGGTCTGGATGTCACTACACACCAGCAAGTTTGGGGGTCTACCTTTGGTCCGCTGCGGTTTGAAAAACGAGAAAGTTTTGCTCAGGAAGTCCCGATTGGCTGATGAAGACGGTAGCCCCTACTATGAACTGTTTCAATCAAATCTTCAGACGCTCCGGCTGCTTTCAGCTTCTGGCGCAACCCCCGGATATGAACCTTAACCGCATGTTCTTCTGGGGGTGACTCTAACGACCATACATGTTCGATCATCACACTACGACTGAGAACACGGCGACCATTTCGCAAGAGTAATTCTAATAGGGCATACTCCTTAGGGGTTAGGTGGATGGATGTCCGTCCGTAGCTGACTTCATAGGTGCTGGGGTTGAGGCGCAAGTCTCCCCATTCTAGAATGGGTGATGAGGTAACACTGCCTCGACGCAACAAGGCTCGAATGCGTGCAAATAGTTTCTGTAAATCGACGGGTTTGACCACATAGTCATCCGCCCCAACATCTAGCCCGTTAATTTCATCGCTAATCGTGTCACAGGCAGTGAGCATGAGAATCGGCTGGTTATATCTGTGCGATCGCAAGCGGTGGCAAAGACTGATTCCATCCAATTTTGGCAACATTACATCCAGTATCAACAAGTCGTAATCCAGTACATTAGATTGATGCCATCCAGCGTCTCCATCATGTACAACATCAACTACGTAACGCTGGTTTGACAGGGCTTCTGACAACATTTCTGCAAGGGGCACATCGTCTTCAACCAGAAGAATTCTCATAGAAGAGAGGTTTTGAGAGAACAACAAGCAGCGTTTGAGAGTGAGCCAAATCCTGGAACCTGCTGAATTGTTAAAGGCTGTGAGTATGGAACACCCATTATAATTTTACGAAAATTTGTCCCCCAAATCTCGCCTTTGATTTAAAGAGAAGAATTATATCATAATTTAATTCAATTTTGTTCAAATACATATAATAAAATATTAAGTTTTATTAAAAAAAATTATTCTTTCCGATTTCTTTACCGTTTTCTAACCAGTTTCCTTACCCCGTATGTGAGATCCTCTAGTTTCAGGGTTACTTAGTGATGAAGTTAATCCTGTTTTAAGGAAATTGAAAAATTTTAACGAATAGTTTGCATGAATAGTATCGTAGCTCAATGTTGGCACTTGGCGATTCAAAGTAAGCCTCAGTGTGATATTTCCAAAGCTTCAGCCCGACCTAGCCGTTGGATCAGTTTAGGGTTGCTCGGTAAACCCTAAACTACTTCTGACGTTACTTGTGCTCAAACATGAGTCTTACACTTACCTCCGTTGAAATGTTGCCACCCATTGCTGAAAAAAAGTTGCAATGCTGGATTCGCAGTCGTCATGTTATTTGCTCAGGAAACTTTTTTATTTTTGAGACTGTGGATTATTCAGCACTGGAACGATTTACCGAATACACTATGGCGTTGGGGGGAACGGTGATTTCCGTCGGCTCAGTTGGCAAAATTTGGATGGGTGATCATCGCCAAGTCATTCTTTATCAAGCCAGAGCTAGTTTGCACACTCCCCACCATAACCTCAAACAATATTGGATTAAATACGGCAGTTTTCGCACAAGATTTGATCAACAAATTTGATACACAGTTAAAGAATCAGGAGAAGACCCGACGAGATACCGCTTGAAGTGAAAACAGCTTCCTGGAGTCGTAAGGCAGCGATTGGCAGTAAGCTATTTTACGGCATTCATGGCGATTCAACATGGCAACCATCAACGATAATTACCTCAAGCTCAAAGCCGGCTACCTGTTTCCTGAAATTGGTCGAAGGGTTAATGCCTTTGCAGAAGCCAATCCTGACGCAAAAATCATTCGGCTGGGTATTGGCGATGTTACGGAACCCTTACCAGAAGCTTGCCGCACGGCGATGATTAAAGCCGTGGACGATATGGGCGATCGCTCCTTATTTAAAGGCTATGGCCCAGAGCAAGGCTATGCTTGGTTACGCGAGAAAATTGCATCCCATGATTTCCACTCGCGGGGTTGCGAGGTGGATGCGTCTGAAATCTTTATCTCCGATGGCTCAAAGTGCGACACGGGCAATATTCTCGACATCTTTGGTGACAATAACACCATTGCCGTTACTGACCCCGTTTATCCCGTGTATGTAGACACCAATGTCATGGCGGGGCATACCGGAGAGGCGAACGATAAAGGAGAGTTTGAGGGCTTAGTTTATCTGCCGATTACCGCCGAGAACAACTTCACGGCTGAGATTCCCACTGAGAAAGTGGATTTAATTTATCTATGTTTCCCCAATAACCCGACGGGAGCAACTGCCACAAAGGAACACCTGAAAGCATGGGTAGATTATGCCAAAGCCCATGGTTCCATCATTTTCTTTGATGCGGCTTACGAAGCTTATATCACCGATCCAGAACTGCCTCACTCGATTTACGAGATTGAAGGCGCGAGGGATTGTGCGATCGAGTTTCGCTCGTTTTCCAAGAATGCAGGCTTTACCGGAACCCGTTGTGCGCTGACGGTGGTGCCAAAAACGCTGACAGCAAAAGCTGCCGATGGTTCGGATGTGGAACTGTGGAAACTGTGGAACCGCCGCCAGTCTACCAAGTTTAATGGGGTGTCTTATATAGTCCAACGAGGGGCTGAGGCGGTTTACTCGGAAGAGGGACAGGCGCAAATCAAGGCACTGATTAGTTTCTATTTGGAAAATGCCAAGATTATTCGGGAGCAACTAACAGCAGCCGGAATTGCCGTGTATGGGGGTGTGAATGCGCCCTATGTTTGGCTGCAAACGCCCAATAATTTATCGAGTTGGGATTTCTTCGACAAGTTGCTGAATACTTGCAATGTGGTGGGAACGCCCGGTTCTGGTTTTGGTGCGGCGGGTGAAGGCTATTTCCGTATTTCGGCATTTAATAGTCGGGAAAATGTGGAGGAGGCGATGAAGCGAATTACCGAGAAGTTTAAGGTGTAATGATTGGGGTGGGCAGTGCCCACCCTAGTCTTAGGTATCTCTTCGCCCTTTTCCGATGCAGGCGATGGCTTGCTAGACTGGGGACAATCCCAGTTCCTCTATAGCTATGCTGTCGATTGAGCAACTGATACAAGAAGCTTTATCTTTGCCAAGTGCGTCAAGAGCACTCTTGGCAGATAAGCTTGTTGAAAGTCTTGAGTTTGACATAGACGAAACAATTCAAACCCATTGGACTACTACAGCGAAAAAACGTCGGGACGAAGTTCGTAGCGGTACGGTTCAGCCAATTCCAGGGGAAGAAGCATTGGCTCAGGTTAGGCGACTCTTAGAACAATGAGGTACGTCTTTCATCCTGACGCATTGCATGAATATGCTGAAGCTGTTCAGTTCTACACAGAGAGTCGAATTGAGCTAGCACAAGCTTTTATCAATGCCGTTGAGGATGCAATTTTTCAAATCGTTGAGTCACCGACTCGTTGGCGCGTAATTGATGAGGATATTCGTCGATGCCTGACGCGCAAGTTTCCTTATGGAATCCTATATACAATTGAGCCGGATTTCATTCTAATTGTGGCTGTGATGCACTGTAGTCGAGAACCTGAGTACTGGAAAAATCGCATAGGACAGAAACCGCCAGAGGTTTGAGGGAAAGGAGCGATCGCACCCTTGTAGAGTCAATATGGCAAGATCAAAAGAGTAGCGATCGCAATCCTGATCCATGTCTTCAGCCAATCCTCCTCTCGACTTCCCCTTCCAACGCCTACGTGAGGTACGTGCTGCACTGCTGCGTCTCCATAAGGCACTACTCAACTCAGAACGAGATAGTTACGAGCGTTTGCACGGACGCATTCAGTCTAAGGGAGAATTTTTTCAGCTCGTCATTCAAGATGAATGGTTTAGCTGGCTACGTCCGTTTTCTCAATTTATTGTCCAGATTGATGAAGCCTTAAGTGCAAAAGAGCCAATCACCTTGGATAAAGCGAATGAACTGTTAACCGAAGTTCGTTCCTTGATTTCTCCCGCAGAAGAGGGAACCCTGCAACAGCAGCGTTACTTTCAAGCGATTCAACGCGATCCAAATATTGCACTCATGCACGCAGATGTGTCAAGACTGCTGCCGAGTAAACGTTAACAGAGTCAACAACCCCCAATTTCTCATTGGGGGCTTCTAGCCTAAACAGAGAGAATCCAGCGCCCAATTCCACAGCCACACGGCTTAAAAATCAAAGTAAATATAAGGTTGTAGACCTGTGTTCGGAGCCAAAACCCAAACACTAAACAGACATAGGGGTACTAACAATAACTTCAACGGCCAATTAAGTTGTAACTTCAGCCCCCGTTGGATCAAAAACATAAAACCCATAGATGCAAATAAGAGGGCTAAAAGTAAGGCAATCTGAAACCGCTCCAAACCCAGTGCCTCAAGATAAACCTTTTGGGCAAATTGGATATCCGCCGAGTGCCCCCATAGATTCCGCAAGACTAAACCCGCATCTTGGAGATTGGGTAACCGGAAAAAAATCCAGGATGTGAACACCATCAACTGGGTCAATAACCAGGCAACCAATAAACCTAATCCACTTTCCCACCAGTGTTTTACCCCCTCGAAACGGTCAGCCAGCGATTGGGTTAAACGGTGAGCCACTAAGGCAAAACCATGCAATCCTCCCCAGACAACAAATCCCCAAGCCGCTCCATGCCAAATTCCAGCAATCAGCATGACAATTAGTAGATTGAAACAGGTTCGAGCTAAACCTTTACGTGAGCCACCCAAGGGAAAATAAAGATAATTGCGTATCCAATCTCCTAACGTAATATGCCAGCGTCGCCAGAAGTCGGCAATGCTGGTGCTGAAGTAGGGAAAGTCAAAGTTTTCTGGGAGATTAAAGCCCATTAAAATCGCACTACCACGGGCAATATCCACATAGCCACTAAAATCGAGATAGAGTTGAAGACTATAGGCAATCACAGCCAACCATAAATCCCCACTCCCGGCTCGTTGCAAGTTGCCAAAGCACAAATCCACAAAAATAGCCAATTGGTCTGCTAAAAGGGCTTTTTTCACCGCACCCGAAGCAATCAGCCACAGCCCTTCTGTCAACGCTGAAGCATTGGGAAAGTTTAAGCTTTTCAGACTCGCTGCAAACTGATGGTAGCGAGTGATCGGACCGGAAATCAGCTTAGGAAAAAACAATTTATAAGCAGAAAATTGGAGAAGCTGATCACTCGCTGGTGCACCCCGATACACATCAATTAAATAAGCAATGCATTCAAAGGTGAAGAAGGAAAGACCGAGGGGAGCCATTAAGTGGTTATCCAGCCAGCTAGCACTTTCTTGAATAGCTGGTAAGCCGAAGAGGGTTGCTAGGTTGGTTAAGAGAAAAGGTAAGTATTTAAAACTGAGTAACCCTATCACATTTACAACAATCCCCAACCAGAGCAGCTTGAACCTTCGTCGATTCCAAGCCTTTTGAGCACGTTGCCAAGCCGCGTTAGAAAGCCGCTGATTCGTGGCGTGTGCTCCTGGTGTTGTGTTGCTGCCAAGGGCTTTTCCTAAGGAAAAGTTAATTAAAGTAATGATTAATAGCAGGGGGATATAGAGTAATTGAATTTGCAGTGAGATAGATGAGTTTTCATGAACTTGCTGTAATGTATAAAAGATTAGACTTGCAATCAGTAAGACCCAAAGTAGCCGAGATAGAGTTTGCGATCGCCTGCGCGAAGCGGTGCTAGAAGATTGACGCAGACCGACACTCTTCAATTCAGCGGCTGGCGTTCTTCCCAAAAACCAATAAATGCCCAGAAAACTCAGCAGGAAAAGACCATAAAAAATTGAGATAAATGTCATTGTTCAAAGAAAGGGCGTGTCAAGGATAAAGTATGAATAATTTGGGGTTTTATTGTCCGAAGTGAAAAGGGTAATTTTTCTTTGGGGTGGTCGTTTAAAAACTCTGTAACCTTGAAAAAGATGAACAATAATTTTAGCTTTCATCCTGCATTAAACGCCACCTAACGGTTTATTTATTAGGCAAAAAACTGCTACGCCTAATAGGCTTTACCTTCGTCCTTCATGGAGTAGGCCAAGGAATCATCGGGTCTTTAGCCAGATGGTTAGACACTCGATAAGCACCATAACGGTTGAGGTGACTGGGGTCAGAAAAGAAATCGGGTTTGGTGAGTAATAACTGACTTAAATCACGGAAAATTAATCCCTTTTTCCTAGCAGAGGAGTGCATATACCGCTGAAATTTCTCCTCATATTCAGTACGTGCTGGATCTAAATAATCTTTGGTGAGGGGGAGGTTGACAAAAACCGTCCCAATATTATTAGCTTGGGTAAATTGCAAAAGTGCTTCTAGAGCTGTGTCTTGCTCTCCACTCAGTTGAAAAGATTGAAAATCCCCATCATAATCCCCTGCTACCCTCGGATGGTTGTTGTAATAAGTGGCAGGATTAAAACGAACAGATAGAGGCAAGAATCCATCTAAATCAACAGCCTCTTCCAATGAAGATAATTTCTCTGAATTCGGGTCAATTGGATTGGAAGAAACATTGGTATGTTTAAGGAAGCCAACAAATTGTTCACGTAATAAAGATTTCAGCTTATCTCGCTGGGGATAAGTCGAGGAAACCTGACCGAGTGACTGATTCAACCAATCACTGATAGATTGATAACTCACCCCTACTGAAGTCCAGGGTTGGGTCGTCTTTTCATTTTGAGAGTTGTTGGGTTGTGCCGTTTTCCCGAAGCGGCGATCGCGATTCGTCCCCATCAATGTGGGAAAGGTTCCGGCTTGGAGACGCTGATAGCCTTCAGAGGTGGCGATCGCTCTATAGGTCGCATCTTCTCGACCACTATTAAATGCCCGTGCCCCATCGGCCCAGATAATCAATTTGGGGAGTTGTTCTGGGGTTAAGAGGCGGCGGATCATTAAATCTACAACCTGAGCTGTAGCGCCGTTAATCGCGAAGTTAAACACTTCTAAATTCGGATGACCTTGAGCGGCTAACGCATCTTGGAGGGCGATCGGATCAACCCCTCGCAGTGCTCTAGAACTGCCGATAATCAGAATGTCAGGAGGCCCACTTTGTAGTAGTCGCTGTTGGTACAGAGCCAGCTTGTCATCTAACAGCCGATTGTTGAAGGAAGGATTGGGCGATCGCGCGGCGGCTAAAATAGCCGCTTTGGCGGCGTTAACTTTTTCGGGCGTGAAGGAAGCATCCGCTTCCGTCTTATTAATAATGACGCTTGTCTTGCCATCTCTGGTAAACCCTGAGGAATTAAAGCCACTCGTCCTGGGAATCTCACCTTTTTGCAAGGAAAGTTGGGGGAGAGAGACGGTAGTGGGTGACTCTCCATCTGTGGGAATAATTGGTGCCTGTGCTGGCTTTTGTAGTTTTTGACCCATGAGCCAATCCGTTTGCAGCGTGAGCAATAATCCCAATAAACCCCACACCACCGCGACTCGAAACCCTTGGAACGAGGCGAAATTTTTAGTATTGGTGCCTTGAGGCACCAGGGTTGTCTCTTGGTCGTCTTCGCTCAAAACAAACAGTTGGGTGGCACACAAGCCCCGTTGCAGAAGACGTACTGCTGATTGTACCGTCTGTTTCAGGCCGTCTTGAACGTCTTCTGGGGTTAAATCAGGACGCAGAATCGGTTCCTCCGTGGGAGCAACCAATTCATTCACATAGGCATCTGAGGCGGCAAACTCTGGGGTAGCTTCTGGAACCAAACGCTGTCGTTGGACGAAATCAACACCATAGTTCCACGAGGGAGAGGTTGAACCCGCACGGCGTCCATAAATCCGCACGCCAGCCATTTCCGGAATCCCTAACTGACGCAGGAAGCGAGCAATGGGGGGAGCAATCTCAGCTTGGGACGGACAAATCGGTGCCTCGCTCATAATGTGTAACAAGTCTTGCTTACGGCGCAGTTTCAGATGAATGCCGCCCGTTGCTAAGCGCCGATCCAGGTCAGGATTGAGTAAGCGTTCGAGTAAGAAAGCCAAGGCTTCTTGATGTCCCTTTTGAGCGAGGGACAAGGCCGATTCTCCTAAGGTGGGGTTGTTGGCGGTGGATAAGTTGAGCCACTCGATCCAGACAGGCTTTTCTTGTTCAGGCGCAAGTTTACGCTCCTGGAATTCGACCCCATAAACCGTCGCGGCTTGGATACCTTGAGGGGTGATTGATTCCAATACTCTTGCGATCGCATTCATCGCTGTACGTTTGTCTGGCGCGGTTGTCGGCTGCCGCTCCAATGGGCTACAGAATAAATGCAGGGTCGCGTCTTTGAGCACCGCCCGCACTTCCATACCCACGTGTAGGATGGCCTGGTTGATGGAGCGAGCGATCGCCTGCACATCACCCCAGCGTGCCCATTCTTTCAGCATAGCTTCGGGAGGGGTCAAATCCACCCGCAGCATCCATTCCGGAGTGGCTTCCCCGCTCACCTGGCTACAAATCGCCGCATCTCGGAAGCCTTTGAGTCCCAAGGAACGTAACTGTTGAACCACCGGTTCTGCCAGTACGGAGGCATCGGGACTGTAGTCAGAGTTACAAATCACCCAAAGACGGCGGTTGGGAACTGAGGCGTCCGCATCGAATGGGAATGTTTCGGAGGATTCCGCCGCAAACTCAGTTGCGATGGAGTGAGAAGAATGGTCTTTATGCGCCGTTGCTTCGGGAAGAGTTTGGATCAGGACTTTAACCCTGACGCCTTGGGAATTCAACGTTTCGCTGAGATAACGCGAAATGGCTTCAGGTGAACCTGAACGAGCCAAACTTTCGTGGGAAACCCTTAACTCTGACTCAGGGGTTCCCGTTTGGGCTGCCGTCTCCCTTGTTTCTTGAGGCGTTGGGCTTCCCTGGGTAATGGACGGCTTGAGCCGAATTTGCTTAATCCAATCCGGGCGATCATGACCGACAATACGCCCATAGAGAATAATTTGGTAAACAGGATTTTCCGGGTCGATCGGAAACGCCTCTCCCGCCTCTCGGCTGCCAAGCGCATTGAGCAAACGATTCACCACCGTCTTTGCATCTAAACTCTGGCGGCTCTCGCAGAGAATGTGCAGGTTATTTCCTCCTAGACGGACTCGGAGGCGCACCCCCGATTGCCCGATTGCACCGTATACCCAATGGGCAAGAGAGGACGAACGAGCTTTTGGGACATGCTGATCGACATCCAACATTACAAACCTGTCACCTGGACTGATAAAGAATCGAATGATTTTTCCTGGAGTAATTGCACACCCGGTTTAAGCATACTTATAGCCTTTTTTGCACTACTTAGCATTACCCTGGGTAATCACCCAGCAGGCCAGCACAATTACTTCATCAAAATACATCTAAATAGCCTTAACACAAAAGTAAGTCCTCAAGGTTGACCAAATTCTGGTCAGGCAGCGCTAGGATATTTGCACGAGGGAACAACGTTAGCTTCCTTACTGGCTTCAGTTCAGGATGGTTATTTTTGGCTTCACTCATGTCCTCTTATACCAACAAACTCCCGAAAATGACAGTGAATAACCTCTCTGGGTCTCGAAAGCCAACAGAATTCTTATTAAGTTTAACCGTTGGCCCCCTGCTGCTTGGCGTTCTCGCGACTGACGCTATTTTCTCATGGCTGCAAACAACCGGTATCAACAGCGAAGAAGTGTTTCGAGGCGAGCGTTTACCCGTTCTACACTTTCCCGAATCAGGCACTCAGGAGTAAGTCAGTAGAGGCGAAGCTAATCATTATAGAACCTAATCGCTAAGGATTTTAACCTCGTGGATGAGTCTCATAACGCTTCTGAAGAGTGTTTGAGTTTCAGAAACGAGGAACCAAATCTTGATAAATTAACAGTTAAATCAAGCAAGTCTCTGGCGAGAGTCAAAGAGATTTCCTGGTATCCTTGTCCCTTTTTGACTAGGAGGCTAGGAAAACCCCTCACGCCATTGAGATATAGGCAAAACGACTTGTAAAGTTTAAACATAAGTCGTTTAGTTACCTGTGAAACGACGCAGGAACGGGCGAACACCCTACAATGGATCATCTTTATCTAGCCGTCAGGAACCCACGCCTTGAGGCGAGGGCTTGTAGGAGTTAATTCTTGCGGCGTTGCGCTCTCCTAACCGCTAGCGTCACGCCTCGGCTGTGCCGAAGGCTAATGAATTAAAGCCATAAGCCCCATACCTGAACGGACTCAGCTTCGGCTTCTTCAGCCTAGGCTACGTTACTAAAACGGGTTAAAATTCTGACCCTGGATGGTGTCGAGCCAGTTCCAAACTCTGAAATCGGAGACGGCATGATGTACGGGGTTAAGTCAGTGTCTGCCGAAAACGACCGCTTAGTAACTTTGTCCTGAGCGTTAGCGGAGATTGAATCGCCCTACCGAGGCGAATTGAATATCGGTAGCCTCTACTCCAGAGTGCGACTGGAGAGTGCAGCAGAATAGCCCCTGTGAGGCGCACGGCTTTGTTCAAAACGGCGAATTCTCGCCACATTTTTGTTTTCGTCCTCCTACCCCCCAAAAAGGGAGTGGGTTTCCGAACTGCCAAGAGGTTTTTATGAGCTCCCTCATTCACTCGTCTGATCAGGAAATTGCTGCCTCTTCTACCTCCGAATTGTTTCTGCGCCATCGTCTCAAAGTTGTAGAAGATTTATGGGGGTCTGTTCTCCTATCCGAATGCGGTCAGGAACTAGTTGATTTACTCAAGCAACTCCGTGACTTGTGTTCGCCAGAGGGACAAGCCACCGACTTACCAGAATCCTCTGTGCCTAAGGTAATCGAAAAGCTTGACCTCAATGCGGCGATCCGGGCGTCACGAGCGTTTGCTCTTTACTTTCAACTCATTAACATTGTCGAGCAGCATTACGAACAACGCGATCAACAGCTTTCACGACGCGCTACTTCCAAGACTTCTACCTCCCATCAAGCTGTGCCGCCTAAGCAAGCCTTCCCGAAAACAAATGGGAATTTGGCAATGGGTTCCAGCAACATGCTGAATTCAGAAACTCACAATGCTGACCCCATGGCGGATTTTCTGGAAAGAAGCTGGCAGGATAACGCCGCCTCCAAACGAGAATCAGGCACGTTTCATTGGCTATTTCCTCACTTACAACAGTTGAATGTGCCACCGCAGCAAATTCAGCGGATGATCGAAAATCTGGATATTCGGTTAGTGTTCACCGCTCATCCCACAGAAATCACCCGTCATACGATCCGAGCCAAGCAGCGACGCATTGCTCGCATCTTAAAACAGCTAGACCAAGCAGAGGAAGCCACTCGCTCTTTAGGGTTAACCTCGTCTTGGGAAATTGAGGGTTATACCGAACAACTCATGGAAGAGATTCGCCTGTGGTGGCGCACCGATGAGTTACACCAATTCAAGCCCAGCGTGTTGGATGAGGTCGATTACACACTCCACTATTTTCAGGAGGTACTGTTTGAGGCGATTCCCCAACTGTATCACCGGATGAAGCAAGCCTTAAACTCGTCTTTCCCTTGGCTTACACCGCCAGTCCACAACTTCTGCAAATTTGGCTCTTGGGTGGGATCAGACCGGGATGGTAACCCTTCTGTAACCCCTCAAGTGACCTGGGAAACAGCCTGTTACCAGCGTGGCTTAGTCCTCGAAAAATATATGCAGTCGGTCGGGACTCTGATTAATTTGTTGAGTCTTTCTTTACACTGGAGTGATGTTTTACCGGAGTTATTAGATTCTCTAGAGCAAGACCGCTCCCAAATGCCAGAGCTTTACGAACAGCTAGCGATTCGCTACCGACAAGAGCCTTACCGACTCAAACTCTCCTATGTGCAGCAACGGTTGGAAAATACCCGCGATCGCAACCGCCGACTGTACAATCTTTACGATGGTAAGCCCCTGCAACAAGACCTGAACGAAACGAACAATTCTGGCGTTTATCGCTCAGGGGCTGAGTTTCTCGCAGAACTGCGGTTGATCGAGCGCAGTTTAGCCGTAACCGGGTTAAGCTGCCAGGAGTTGGAAAATCTGATTTGTCAAGTGGAAATTTATGGCTTTAACTTGGCGCACCTGGATATTCGACAAGAAAGCAGCCGCCACTGTGACACGATCAATGAGATTGCGGAATACCTGCAAATTTTGCCCAAGCCCTACAATGAGCTATCCGAGGCAGAGCGAACCCAATGGCTAACGGCTGAATTAAAAACCCGACGCCCTCTCATTCCTGCGGAAGCGCCTTTTTCCGAGAAAACGAGCGAAACCATTGAGACGTTCCGCATGTTGCGGCAGTTGCAACAGGAGTTTGGTGCCCAAGTCTGCCAAACCTACATCATCAGCATGAGCCACGAGGCCAGCGATTTGTTGGAAGTATTATTACTGGCGAAAGAGGCAGGACTCTACGATCCGGCGACGGGAAAAAGCAGCGTACAGGTTGTGCCCCTGTTTGAAACCGTGGAAGACTTGAAGCGTGCGCCTGGGGTGATGAAATCGCTGTTTGAGTTACCGCTGTATCGCGCCTGCCTAGCTGGAGGCTATGAAGCATTAAACGTTGAACCTTGTTCCGATCACCCGCAACCGACCAACATGCCGTCGCGAGGAGCACTCAGCGAACAACCTTCAACCCTAAGTCCTAACCTGCAAGAGGTGATGCTGGGCTACTCGGACAGTAATAAAGATTCAGGTTTCTTGAGTAGTAACTGGGAAATTCATAAAGCTCAAAAAGCGCTTCAGAAAATTGCCGAGGAGTACGGTATATCCTTACGCATTTTTCACGGACGTGGGGGGTCTGTCGGGCGTGGAGGTGGCCCAGCTTATGAAGCTATCCTCGCGCAACCTGGTCACAGTATCAATGGACGAATTAAGATTACAGAGCAAGGGGAGGTATTAGCCTCTAAGTACTCTCTTCCCGAATTGGCTCTTTATCACTTGGAAACGGTGACAACAGCGGTGATTCAAGCCAGCTTGCTGCGAACCGGCTTTGATGATATTGAGCCTTGGACTCAAATCATGGAAGAGTTAGCGACGCGATCGCGCGCTCATTACCGCGACCTGATTTATGAGCAACCCGACCTCCTGGATTTCTTTCACCAAGTCACCCCCATCCAAGAAATTAGCCAATTGCAAATTAGCTCTCGTCCTTCGCGTCGGGGGGGTAAGAAAGATTTCTCCAGTCTCCGGGCGATCCCTTGGGTGTTTAGCTGGACTCAAACCCGCTTTTTACTTCCGAGTTGGTATGGTGTCGGTACGGCCCTGAAAGCTTTTCTGGATGAAGACCCAGAGGAGAATTTAAAGCTACTACGTTATTTCTACTTCAAATGGCCCTTCTTCAAAATGGTTGTGTCCAAAGTCGAGATGACGTTGGCTAAGGTCGATTTACAAATTGCTCATCACTATGTGCGCGAATTGTCAAGTCCCGAAAATTTGGAACGCTTTGAGCGATTGTTTGATCAGATTGCCAGCGAATTCAACCTGACTCGTGACTTAATCCTCTCGATCGCAGGACACAAACGACTTCTCGATGGCGATCCAGAGTTGCAACGCTCGGTGCAGTTGCGTAACGGCACAATTGTTCCCCTGGGTTTCTTACAGGTATCCTTGCTAAAACGTCTACGCCAACACAGCAACCAGACGGCATCGGGAACCATCATCCACTCCCGGTACAGTAAAGGTGAGCTCCTGCGTGGGGCTTTGTTAACCATCAACGGTATTGCGGCTGGGATGCGAAATACAGGTTGAGCTGGCGCAGGCGAGTTGGCGAGTTGTTGGTAATTAGAGTTAGTCGTTAGTTATGAGTCGGACTGTTACTCAGCGGTTGTCCATTAAACTGGCATGACTCGGACGGACAGGATGCCCATCTACAGGAAATCTCGGCTCTTAAAACCGACTTTCTAGGAAGATTGTTAGCTTCGTCATTCCCACTAACGACTCACCCCTAACTCATGACCTACTGAAGTCTAATTTTGGATAATCTCTACTGGCTCGATCACATTCAATCCTCGGAATTCTCTCTTGTGGGAAAGAAAGCTTTCCACTTAAGCCAGCTTTTGCAGCGTGGCTACCCGGTGATACCAGGCTTTGTGATTCCCACAAGTGTGTTTTGGGACTTGATTCAACTGTTGGGTGAATCGGAACCTCTACTCGCTGACTTGCCCCATTCATCGTTTCATGTAGATGTAGACAATCCACGCCAGTTGCAGCAAGTCGCTCAACATATACGTCAAGCGATCGCCAATGTGGCTTTGCCACCCGCTTGGACTCAATCATTCTTAAGGGCAACTCAAAATCTAAGCGCATCGGTCGCAATTTTGCACCCTTCTGTATCGATGCAATTAGCAAACAGTAGCATTTTTCGCTACCCCTTAGACCCTCAATCTCGGACACAGTCCTTATCCACCGGACTCAGTAGCCTCAGTACCAGCCGTATTATCCCCCAGGAGATTTTAGAATCCCACAGTTGCCCTCTCGTGCCAGAGGCTGTCATTCTCTCCTTAAAACGAGTGTGGGGAGAACTCTTTCGTGCCAGAAGCTTGTTTTATTGGCAGCGTAACGGCATCAAGTTCCAGCAATTGAATTTGGCTGTATTGGTACAACCTTTATGGGAGGCGATCGCCTCTGGAACCATCGAAGCCGACGTGAATGAGTGGAAAATTCAAGCCGCCTGGGGCATGGGAGAAGTTTTAACCAAGGGCGAAGTGCTGCCAGACACCTACCAATTGCAGGTAGACAGTGGCACCGTCCTCTCCTCACTCCTCGGTAGCAAAACCCGCGCCTATCGTCTCAGGAATCAGCCAAAGTCCGAACCCCTCAGCGAAACAGGATTACAGGCTTATCTACTCAGCGAAGAACAACAAAAACAGTACGCTTTAAATGAGAAATACCTCAAACAGCTGATTGAGCTATGCCAACGGTTATCCGCTGAATTGACTCAAACCTTTTTTCTAGAATGGACACTTTGTCAACCCCCCGGTAGCTCAGAACCTCAGCTGTATTTGACGCAATTTGTTCCTCAACCCAGAGCCATTGGCTCTCAGATTGCTATGTCTACTCAGCCTCCAACCCCCCGGCTCACGCCTCAGATCATTCGAGGATTACCAGCAGCGGCAGGACGAGTCACAGCACCCGCTCATGTGCTTAAGGGTGAGAACCTCCATTTGGAAAAGTTAAACCCAGGAAAAATTTGGGTTGCCCCTCACATCTCTCCCGACTGGCTGCCTTGGCTCAAATCAGCGGCAGGTATCGTCACAGAACGAGGAGGGATGACCAGCCATGCGGCAATTATTGCTAGAGAATTAGGTATCCCTGCTGTTGTCAGTGCTACCGAGATTACTCAACTGATTCAAACCGACGAGTTTCTATTCCTGGATGGGGATCAGGGAGAAATCCACCGACTGGGTCGTCAGGATAATAGCACCGGGAAATCTCCCATGCTCAATCCTCAAACTCTCATTTCCTATCACCAATATCCAATTGCCACTCAATTGTTCGTCAATCTGAGCCAACCGAGCTCTTTAGAACGAATCGGTGCTCTCCCTGTGGATGGGGTGGGATTGTTGCGTTCGGAACTGATGATGCTGGATGCCTTAGACAATCATTCCTTGAGTACTTGGTTGAAACAGGGACGTACCAAGGAGTTAGTGAAACGTCTGACCCATCTGATCCTTCAGTTTGCCACGGCCTTTACACCACGACCCGTATTTTATCGCTCCCTGGATTGGCGATCGCATGAATTGCAACTCCTGACAGGTACCACCTCACCCTCGGAACCGGAACTGAATCCGATTGTAGGACGGCGTGGCACACTTCGCTATGTGGATGACCCCACCTGCTTTGATTTAGAACTGGAAGCGCTCAAGGGCGTTCTTGAGACTGGCTATACCAACGTCAATCTGATGCTGCCCTTTGTTCGGACTGTGGAAGAGTTTAGCTTTTGCCGTCGCCGTGTCGAACAAGCTGGATTAACCGATAATCCCCAGTTCCAACTCTGGATTATGGCAGAGGTGCCTTCGGTGCTGTTTCTCCTATCCGATTACGTTAAAGCTGGTGTTCAGGGCATCTCAATTGGGAGTAATGATTTTACTCAATTATTGCTAGCGACTGACCGCGATCAAGAGCAATTAGGTTCTTCCTTGAATGGAAATCATCTCGCGGTTCGGCGTGCCTTGAAACAACTAATTGAGACAGCCAAGAAGATCGGCATTCCTTGCTCTATTTGTGGTCAAGCACCGGCGCAATTTCCTGACTTAATTGATTCATTAGTCCAGTGGGGTATTACGTCGATTTCCGTGGATATTAATGAGGTAGAACGCACTCATCGCGCGATCGCTCGTGCTGAACAACGCCTGCTTTTAGAGGCAGCACGTCAACGATTGGATCAAGGCTAAATTATGCATCATGAAACCAATCATTTAACCGACTCAATTCATCATCCTATTTAACAGGGTGGGAGCGTTGCATCATCGAATAGGCAGATTGTTTTTCTAGGGCACATCTCGAAACTCATTTTTTAACGAACCACTCCAGACACAGTGAGCGCAGAGACCTTCTGTAATGTAAATACTAGGTAGGGTGCGAACTATGATAATTCAACATCTAGACCGCTCAGTGACCAAAGTGTTCGGCAAAGTTCCTCTGCGAACTGTTCTAATTGTTCCCTTCACCCTGCAACTCTTCACAGCAGTGGGGCTGGTAGGGTATCTCTCATTCAGACAGGGGCAGAAGGCCGTCAACGAGGTAACACGCCAATTAGGAAGGGAAATCAGCATTCGCATTGAGCAGGATCTCAGTACTTACTTGAACATACCTCATCAAATTAATCAGAGCAACGCAGATGCCATTCGTCTGGGTGAATTGAATGTAAAAGACTTCTCACAATTGCAGGGTCATTTCTGGCAACAGAAGCAAAGATTTAAGAATATTAGTTCCATTGCCTTCTCCAATGAGCAAAAAGAACGTATCGGCATAGGAGAGCTAGATAATGGTTCACTAGCCATTGGAGAATCAAACAAATTGACTGGTTATGACTTCCATCTCTATGGGATTAATAGCCAAGGACAGCGCCTCAAACTCTTAAATGTCATCAAAAATTATGACCCACGCATCCGACCCTTTTATCAAGCTGCTGTAGCCAATAATTCACAAAAATGGAGTAAAGTTTTTACCCTTTTTAACACTTCAAGTTTAGTGATCAGTGCAGTTCAACCTGTCTATGACAATAAGGGAAAAGTAGAGGGAGTACTCTACAGTTCTTTAAGCCTCTCAGAAATTAGTGAATTTCTGCACCGTCTAAAAATTGGAAAAAATGGACAAAGTTTTATTATTGATCGGGAGGGTATATTAGTTGCAACATCGACGACTGAAGAACCATTTCGTATCGTTAATAATCTCAAGAAAAGGCTCCGAAATACTGACAGTAGCGACCCTTTAACTCAAGCGACATCTAAGTATTTGGAGTCCCACTTTAGCTCCCTTACTCAAATTAAGAATTCCCAACAACTGGAATTTAAAATCAATGGCAAGCGGCAATTAGTACAGGTATTACCCTTCCAAGACGGCAAAGGTTTGGATTGGCTAATTGTGGTAGTCGTCCCAGAAGCCGATTTCATGGGACATATTAATACCAACACTAACATTACCATCCTGTTGTGTATAGCCGCTTTGATAGTGGCTATAGCGGTTGGTCTCCTAACCGCTCGGTGGGTAGTGCAGCCCATTTGCGGCTTAAACACAAGAGCCTTGGCTCTTGCTAAAGGTGAATGGGATAAGACAGAAGAAATTGAACGTTTCGATGAATTGGGCGAGTTAGCCAAGTCATTCAACAACATGGCTTATCAACTGCAAGAGTCTTTTACCACTCTTGAAGCAAATAATGTCCAGATGAAAGCCTTAAATCAGGCATTATCTGAAAGTGAGAGCCGATTGGCTCAATTCCTAGAAGCCGTACCAGTGGGTATATTTGTATCTGATGCTAGCGGCAAACCCTACTACGTTAATCAAACCGGACAGCAGATTTTAGGTAAAGGAATCGTCGAGTCAGCGACAACAGAGCAGTTGCAAGAAGTTTATCAACTCTATCTTTGTGGAACTGAGCAATTGTACCCTAGCGATCGCCTACCGATTGTGAAAGCATTGCAAGGGGAAAGTGTATGGGTTGACAATTTAGAAATCCACCGACCTGATAAGATTATCCCTATCGAAACGTTGGGAAAGCCAATCTATGATGAATCAGGCAATATTGCCTATGCGATCGCTGCGTTTACGGACATCACCGAACGCAAACAAGCTCAAGAGGATTTAGCAGAACGGGCTAAGATAGCTGAATTGGGTGCTGATGTAGCACTAGCATTGACCCAAGAAACGACCTTAGAAACTATTCTTCACCGTTTTACCAATGCAATGGTTGAGCGCCTTGAGGCGGCTTTTGCCCGAATTTGGTTGCTCAATGAAGTCGATAACATTCTAGAATTGCAAGCGAGTTCTGGATTATATACCCGTTTGGATGGGCAGTATAGTCGAATACCTTTGGATCAATTGAAACTTGGTTTAATCGCCCAAGAAAAACAGCCTTACTTAACCAATGATGTCCTCAACGAGCCTCGGATTAGGGATAAGGAATGGGCGAAGAAAGAAGGGTTGGTCGCGTTTGCTGGCTATCCTCTATTAGTTGGGAATAAAGTAGTTGGCGTTATGGCAATGTTTGCCCGCAAGCCCCTATCAGATGTCAGATTGCAAGGTCTGGCATTAATCGCCCATACAATCGCCTTAGCCATTGAACGCAAACGAGCCGAGAAATTGTTAGCGGAATATAATCGTACCTTAGAAGCTCAAGTCGAAGAACGTACCCAAGAACTCTCACAAACTCTCGAACATCTTCAAGCCACCCAACAAGAACTGATCCAATCCGAAAAAATGGCAGCTTTGGGTCAACTGGTGGCTGGAATCGCTCACGAAATCAATACCCCACTGGGAGCTATCCAAGCATCCATTGGAAATATTTCTACTGCCCTAGATAACTCACTTCGTCAATTACCTGAACTTCTCCAGCAACTTTCTCCCCAACAACAAATTGATTTTTTGGCATTATTAGCAGCGGCGCGACAAAACTCTCAACTTCTCTCGTTCAAAGAAGAACGGCAGTTCAAACGTAGTATCAAAAAAGAGTTAGAAGCTCAAGGGATCGCCAAAGCTGAAACCCTAGCTACCAACTTAGTGCAAATGGGTATTACCCAAAATCTTGCGCCCTTTATCCCACTGTTACAATCTCCAAATAATACCTTGATTTTAGAGGCGGCCTCCAATCTTTCAGTGCAACACAACAATACTCAGAATATTAAACTGGCGGTGGAACGAGCCTCAAAAATTGTTTTTGCTCTCAAAAGTTACGCCCGTCAAGACCAATCCGGTCAAATGACCAGATCACAACTGATACAAGGGCTTGATGTTGTGTTGACTCTCTACCATAATCAGTTGAAACAGGGCATTGAAGTGATTAAAAAATATGAAGACGTGCCCGCTATCTTGTGTTATCCGGAAGAACTAAATCAAGTGTGGACAAATCTGATTCACAATGCCATCCAAGCGATGAACTATAAAGGCGGCTTAGAAATAGCAGTTTCTCAACAAGATAATCAGTTGGTTGTGCAAGTTACCGATTCTGGGTGTGGGATACCGTCAGAAATTAAATCCAGAATCTTTGAACCCTTCTTCACGACCAAACCCGCTGGAGAAGGAAGTGGATTGGGGTTAGATATTGTCCATAAGATAATTGATAAGCATCAAGGAAAAATTGAGGTAGAGAGCCAACCAGGGCGAACTACATTCAGCGTGTGGCTACCTATTCGATAATTCTTAAATGAGGAGCGGTAGTCATGCCTAAAAAAGCTATTTTATGTGTGGATGATGAAAGAATGATCTTGCTTAGTTTGCGAGATCAGCTCACTCGTCATTTTGGCGATCGCTACCACTATGAATTTGCCGAGAGTGCTGATGAAGCTTGGGAAATTATTGAGGAGTTAAACGACGAAGGAGTAAAAATTATCACCATTGTCTCCGATTGGCTCATGCCTAATATGAAAGGAGATGAATTTTTAATTAAAGTTCATCAACAATTCCCCGACGTTGTGACAGTAATGTTAACGGGACAAGCAGATGAGTCCGCTATTGAACGCGCCCGACAGTACGCCAACTTGCATCGCTACATCCCTAAACCTTGGGATGAATCCACCTTAATCGAAGTCCTCGAATCGGGATTGGAGGTAACTGATGAGTAAAGGAACGATTATTTGCGTCGATGATGAAAGGGTTGTACTGATTAGTCTCAGAGATCAGCTAACGCATCACTTGGGAAACGAGTACGAGATTGAATTAGCAGAAAGTGGTGATGAAGCTCTAGAGATTTTTGCTGAGTTACAAGAAGAAGAGATTGAAATTCCTCTGATTATCTCCGACCAAATTATGCCGGGAATGAAAGGGGATGAACTACTTTCTAATATTCGGATTCAGTATCCCAAAACCTTAAAAATTCTGTTAACTGGACAGGCGAGTGCCGAAGCATTAGGTAATGCTGTTAACTCGGCTAACCTCTATCGTTACATTGCTAAACCTTGGGATGAAACAGACCTCTGTTTGACCGTTACAGAAGCCATTCGGAGTTACTTCCAGGATAAACAATTAGCCGAACAATATCGAGCATTACAAAGAGCTAATGATGAATTGGAAGAATTAAACGCATCCCTTGAGCAGAAAATTGCAGAACGCACACTCGAATTTCAACAAGCAAAAGAAGCCGCTGAACACGCCAATCGTGCTAAAAGCGAATTTCTATCCAAAATGAGCCACGAACTGCGTACTCCCCTGAATGCCATCCTAGGTTTTACTCAAGTGATTACCCGCGACAAAGCTCTCAATCCAGTTCATCAGGAACACTTAGCAGTAATTAAGCGTAGTGGCGAACATTTGCTGAGCCTGATTAATGATGTGCTAGAAATGTCCAAAATTGAGGCAGGTCGGATAACGCTCAATGAAAATACTTTTGACCTTTTGCGTCTGCTTAGTAGTCTTGAAGAAATGCTACAACTCAAAGCTAAATCTAAGGGATTACAGCTAATTTTTCACTATGCTCCAGACCTTCCTCAATATGTGCAAAGCGATGAAAGTAAATTGCGTCAAGTCTTGATTAACTTGATCGGAAACGCGATCAAATTTACTTCATCAGGAGGCGTGGCATTGCGAGTTGGCAGGCGTCAGAAATTAGAAGTCAAAATTCAGAATCGGGAATCGCTTCCTAAGTCCTTCTTCCTGTATTTTGAAGTAGAAGACACAGGCCCAGGTATAGCAGCCGACGACCTTGATAGTTTATTTGACCCGTTTGTGCAAACAAAAACAGGTAAGATTTCTCAAGAAGGCACGGGTTTGGGTTTACCGATTAGCAAACAATTTGTGCAATTGATGGGAGGGACGATTACTGTCAGCAGTACTTTGGGTGCAGGAACAACGTTCAAATTTGATGTCAAAGTGAGACCTGCTGAGGCCGCTAGTATTCAAACAGGTGAATCCCGCCAAAGAGCGATCGCTCTAGCACCGAACCAACCCACCTATCGCCTCCTGGCTGTGGACGATCGTTGGGAAAGCCGCAAACTTCTAGTCCATTTACTCTCCCCACTGGGTTTCCAGGTGCGTGAAGCTGAAAATGGTCAAGAAGCTGTTGCTTTGTGGGAGAGTTGGCAGCCGCACCTAATATTGATGGATATGCAAATGCCTGTCATGGATGGCTATGAGGCAACCCAACAGATAAAAGCCCATTTGAAAGGTCAGGCTACTACAATTATTGCCTTAACCGCCAGCGCGTTTGAAGCAGACCGGACTATGATTTTATCAGCCGGCTGCGACGACTTTTTGCGAAAGCCCTTTCGAGAAGAGGTGCTTTTAGAAAAAATTGCCACTTACTTAGGAGTGCGCTACCTCTATGAAGATTCATCTCAACCCACTTCACAAAAACCAGAAGAAAAAGTTGAGGTACTCACACCTGAGGCACTTGTTGTGATGCCTACCCAATGGCAACAAGCTCTCTACTGGGCCGCAAAAGCCTGTAATGATGATGAGCTTCTCACCCTTATCGAACAAATCCCCGCACGCCATGCAGCTTTGAAGTCAGCTTTGGCAGATTTAGTTAATAACTTTAGTCTTGATGTAATCATTGATTTAACTCAAATATCTATATCATGAATAACCCTTCAATACTTGATGCTAAATCCGACATCTTGGTGGTTGACGATACGCGGGAAAATCTGCTGCTTTTAGCTACAATGTTGAGTGAATCGGGATATAAAGTCAGAAAAGCTATTAACGGTACTCTGGCTTTAGGAGCTGTAGAAATAGCTAAGCCAGACTTAATTTTGCTCGATATCAATATGCCTAATATTAATGGCTATGAAGTCTGTCAAAGATTGAAGGCTGACCAACAAACATCTGATATTCCAATAATTTTTATTAGCGCCTTAGATGAAGTTTTAGACAAGGTAAAAGCCTTTGAGGTTGGGGGTATTGACTATATCACAAAGCCATTTAAAATGCAAGAAATATTAGTCCGAATTAAAACTCATCTGACGATTTCTCTACAACAAAAACAATTGACTAAGCAAAATGCATGGTTGCAACTTTTACTAACAACAACAAAAGCGATCGGTGAAGCGGGCGATTTTCATGCGGCATTGGAAGTCACTCTCACGCAAGTTTGTGAAAAAATAGGTTGGGATTTCGGGGAATGTTGGCTACCTAATTCCCAGGCGACAGTTTTTGAATTGGGTACAGGCTGGTATGCCAGTGACCAACGTTTTGAGGAATTCAGACACAAGAGTAAGCCCATGACATTCGCGACTAACAGGGAATTTCTCAGGCAAATTTGCTTAAAACAGCAGTCTTGTTGGCTCACCGATGTTTCCGTTGAACCTGGTGACGTTTTTCAAAGAAATCAACTTGCTGGTGAGGTTGGGTTAAAAGCCTGTTGGGGCGTTCCGATTCTTTGCGCTAACCAAGTTCTTGCAGTTTTGATGTTCTTAAAACAAGAAGCAAGCGAACCTGAACTGCAATTGTTTGACCTAGTGAATTCCCTGGCCATCCAGTTGAGTTCACTAATTGAGCGCAAGCGTTCCGAGTCAGCCTTGCATGAGACTCAGCAACAGTTTGAAGCCATGACGGCGAACATTCCCGGTTGCGTGTATCGGGGCGTCGTTCATACCAATGGGAGGATGAAACTCCTCTATGCGAGCCAGGGAGAATATGAACTGAGTGGACTACACCCCCAAGAGGCAATGGCTCAACAAGAGCCTTTGGAATCTCTTCCTGCCGATCGCCAAGCTGACTTCTATGAAGCGTTGAAAGCTGCCGCTCAGGCCCATAAGCCCATTACTCAGGAATACCCGATCGCCTCTGCAACGGGTGAGATGAAGTGGGTGCGTAATAGTGCTCGATATACCCTGATGGATAATGGGGATGTGATAGTCGATGGAGTCGCGATTGATGTTAGCGATTGCCTTCGCAATAGCTTCACTTCAGGTGTTGCTGCCGAGGAGCGTTTACGACACCTAGAACATGCGATCGCCCATAGCGCACCGACAAAACCAAACACGGCGTCTCGTACTGGCATAAACTGAAGTTCATTCAATCCCCGAACTGGATAGGATACCCTTCCCCTACCTGTAGAGAGAGGGTAACTCAGGGTGGGAAATGTCACACTTCAATACCAGTGCATTGTGTTAAGGAGCATGAAGATTCTGTGATTGTTAACCAAGATGAGAAGGGTTGGGAAGTGATTTATCATCGCGCCCACGCTTTGCTGGCAGCACAACTGGCGGGACATTGGAAGAAAGAAAATTCACCCGTGCGCTTGTATGAGACGATCGCGGCGATATCCCATCACGACGATTTAGAGAAAGAATGGGAAGAAAACCAACTCACTCCAGCGGGTACACCCCTAGATTTTACCCTCGACCCGTCTACGTCCCTGGACAAGTTGAGGGTGATGACAAAGAATGCCCTATACCGGGGACGGTGGGTAGCATTGCTCATCTCGAAGCACATGAGCTTTCTCAATGAGGGCAAACGTGGCGAGTCAGCTCAAATGGATCGCTTTTTGGACGAACAACTCGAACATCAAGAGCATTGGCGCAAACAGTTAAAGCTGACGAAAAAGGACGTGGAGGACGCTTATGCCTTTATGCAAATGTTCGATCGTCTCTCACTTATCCTTTGCCAACGTCACTTACCTGTCGGCGAACGAGCACTAGAAATTGCTAAAGGACCCGATGGCAAGCGCTATGATGTGGTGCAGATGAACGATGGTAAGGTAACAGTAAAACCCTGGCCTTTTGAACCGGAACCGTTTACCGTCAATATTGAGGCTATTGCCCTGGAGCAAGTGATGTTCAAAGATAACGATGAACTCACACAAGCGCTTCAGAAAGCACCGATCAAGGTGTTGGAGTGGACGTTTGTCCAGCCCTAACCGTTAAATTCACCCACAAGCTGGTGACAAGATTCGAACTTGCGACCGGCGGTTTACAAAACCGCTGCTCTACCCCTGAGCTACACCAGCATCTTAAATCAGCATAGCAAATTATGCAGGAATATCATTGCTATGTCCAACGCTTCGCTATTTTAGCAAATTCTTTGAAAACTACCAAGTCCCAGAATCATCAGCTTTTGTGACATCCGGGCGGTGAGATGATACTTGCCTGCAAAATCTCAGAGCGCATCGTGTCGCTCTATTTTTTAATCGCTGACTACAGACAAATCTTGGTATCTGCGCTACTATTTTTTATTGTCAGTATTTTTAAATACGGTATTCCCATAGATTAACCGTATTTTATTCAGGAATCAGGATAATGATACTGTGGCAACGGCTGCTCCAGCTAAGTATACTACCCCCGTTGAGACGAAAGCTACTCCATTGGCAGCGACCGGGCTTCCTGAAAAGATTTGCGCTCCTATCTCTGGTGGGAATAATTTTGAGCGGAGCGATCGCCTCCTGCTCTGCGAGTAACGCCAACACCAGTAACGTCGAGTTAACCGTTGTTTCCTTCTCGGTCACGAGAGCCGCTTACGAAAATATTATCCCCCAGTTCATTAAAAAGTGGAAACAGGAGAAAAACCAGAACGTGACCTTTGTTCGCAGCTATGGCAGTTCTGGCACTCAAACCCGTTATGTCGTTGATCGCTTGGGGGCAGATATTGTCCACCTATCCTTAGCACTTGACACCAATAAAATTGAGCAAGTCGGACTGATTCAACCGGGTTGGGAACAAGAATTTCCCAATAATGGGATTGTGACGCGATCGGTAGGAGCCATTATCACCCGCCCAGGCAATCCTAAAGGCATCAAAACCTGGGCGGATTTGGCACAAAAGAACGTCAACGTGATTACCGCTAATCCTAAAACCTCTGGTGGTGCACGCTGGAATTTCCTCGCTTTGTGGGGTTCTGTGATCCAAACCGGAGGAGATGAGCGTCAAGCCCTGACATTAACGAGTCAAGTCTATAAAAACGCACCCGTACTGCCCAGAGATGCCCGTGAAGCCAGCGATGTCTTCTTCAAGCAAGGTCAAGGAGATATCTTAATTAACTACGAAAACGAAGTTATTTTAGCCGCACAGAAAGGTTTAAAACTTCCCTACATCGTACCAGAGGTCAACATCTCAATCGACAATCCTGTCGCGATTGTGGATAAAAATGTTGATAAACATGGCAATCGAGAAGTAGCAGAAGCCTTCGTTCAATACCTCTATACGCCAGAAGCCCAACGAGAATTCGCTAAAGTGGGATTTCGACCTGTAAACGCCACCGTCGCTCAAGAAGTAGCAAACCAGTATCCCCCTGTCAAAACCCTATTTACTATTCAAGAACTAGGAGGTTGGAACAAAGCCCAAAAGCAATTCTTTAAAGACGGTGCCGTCTTTGACAAAATTCAATCCAGCTTCAAGTAGGAATAACGAAATTCCAGCTAACCCTCAATTTAGAAACTTGTACGCAGGTAAAAACTCAGTATCTCTTCTCTCTTCCCTATGTTCTCTGTGCCTGGAGTGGTAGCCTACGGCAAGCCGCTACGCGTCTACGTTAAAAATACACTGACGAGACACTTCAATAGAACCTCTAAACCTTAACCAATCTCTACCTATCCCCATACTCTGCCAATTATTCTCTTATGAGTGTATCTTCTCCATCCCAGCGAACTCCTGCGTGGAAGAGTCCAATTCATCACCTAAGTCGGTTTTCTTGGCCTTGGGGAATCACCATCGGGTATCTCACCATCATGCTACTTCTACCCGTGTCTGCCCTAATCCTCAAGGCAAGTACAGAAAAACCGATTAACTTCTGGCGAATTGCCACTGAACCCATCGCCCTTGCCACCTATGAAGTCACCTTCGTCACAGCCTTAATTGCTGCACTCATCAATGCTGTTTTAGGACTTTTAGTTGCTTGGGTGTTAGTTCGATACGATTTTCCTTTTAGGCGGTTAGTGGATGGTTTTATCGATTTACCCTTTGCTTTACCAACCTCTGTGGCGGGTTTGACCTTGGCAACCGTTTATAGCGAGAATGGCTGGATTGGTTCCCTACTTGCCCCTTTTGGGATTAAAGTCGCGTTCACTCGCTTAGGGGTCGGTGTGGCAATGCTATTTATTTCCTTGCCTTTCGTGGTGCGGACATTACAACCCGTATTGCAGGAAATGGAAAAAGATATTGAACAAGCCGCTTGGTCTTTAGGCGCTTCCCAATGGCAGACGTTTTGGCGAGTGGTTTTGCCCCCTTTAATGCCAGCGATTTTAACAGGTGTAGCACTCGGCTTTTCCCGTGCTGTAGGTGAATATGGTTCGATTGTGATTGTTGCTGCCAATATTCCCTTTAAAGACTTAATTGCATCGGTACTGATTTTTCAACGTTTGGAGCAGTACGACTATAGTGGGGCAACCGTCATCGGCACGGTTTTGTTAAGCATTTCGCTGTTAATTCTTTTAGCCATTAACCTGATCCAAGCTTGGGGACGACGTTATGAACTCTGATCTAATTGGGCCGTCTTTCAATCCTAGTTCACCAGAGTCCCGCTCATCCTTACCCCCGAAGGAACGCCGTTGGGTTAAGCCCACTTTAATCGGGGTAGCGCTGGTCTACTTATCGTTAATTTTGTTTATCCCCATCCTCAACATTTTCATCCAAGCTTTTAAGGATGGATTAGGTGCTTTTTTGCATAACTTGACGGAACCCGATTTTATCTCTGCCATCAAGCTCACCCTCTTAGTCGCCCTAATTGTTGTACCGATTAATACTCTGTTTGGACTGTGTGCAGCTTGGGTACTCGCACGGCATCAATTTCCGGGCCGCACTTTTCTCATTAGCTTGATTGACCTTCCCTTTGCCGTCTCCCCAATTATCGCGGGTCTGATGATTGTGCTGCTTTATGGGCGAAATGGGTGGTTTGGCCCAGCCCTAGAAGCAACCAATATAGACATTATTTTTGCCTTACCGTCTATTGTCCTAGCCAGTGCTTTTATCACCCTACCGTTTGTTGCTCGCGAGGTGATTCCCGTTTTAGAAGAAGTGGGTACTGAACAAGAAGAAGCTGCCAGAATCTTGGGAGCGAACAGTTGGCAAATCTTCTGGCGCGTTACTCTTCCGAATATTCGATGGGGTCTACTGTATGGCGTTCTCCTGACGAATGCGCGAGTCATGGGTGAGATTGGTGCAGTCGCCGTTGTTTCTGGCAACCTGATTGGCAAAACTCAGACCCTGCCGCTGTTTGTCGAAGAAGCCTATAAACAGTATGAAACTCAGGCGGCTTTTTCCGCCGCTGTTTTGCTGGGCTGCTTGGCATTTGTCACTCTGATCCTCAAAGAAATTTTAGAGCGTAAAACCCACATTAAAGACGTTGAAGTTGAATAGGAGGCAACCCATGAACACCCATAGCACCAATGGCTTTCCAGATAATTCCCTGAAACCCATGGAATTAATCAGCGATACTGAGGTTTTGGGTGCGGATAGACCGACTCAAACTCGTATTCGCCTTCGCATTCCCAAACAATACAATCAGGAACCCATCATTTCACGCCTCGTTTCTGATCACGGTGTCACAGTGAATATTGCGGCGGCTCTGTTGGGGTCTAATGGGCGAGATGATGGTTGGTTTGATTTGGAATTGCGAGGCAGTAGTCGGCAAATCCAGAGCGCTTTGACTTATCTCGATGAAATGGATTTAGAGATTTGGGGCGAATCTAACCGGGAAGAAGATGGCTGGTAAGTTAAGGACTATACTTAACTTCGATGAAGGACTAGCCTAGCCTTCCCCTTGACTAGAAACTGCTACGACAGTTAGCAAAGCGAACCTTTCTTCGGGGGGATGAATTTCTCCCCGATTGTTGTGTGGCGCTCCCTGCACTCTTAACTTCAAGTGGTAGACAGGACTTATGCCAAGGGACAAGGCATTTCTTTACCTTGCTGCTAGTGTTGGATGGTCAAATTGCCCTCTGTTCCAGTCGTTTTTTTAAATTATTTAAATAAATCTTAAAATAAATTCATGTATTATCTTGAATATATCTAAACAAATATAAAAAACAGTAGAAATTCCCAATTTATATCAATAAGATGTATCGACATATAAGGCAAAAATTGTTTGCCTTACTTCATACAAAAAAATCCTCGTAATCATTCAAACCATGACAACCACCATACAGCGTCGCGAAAGCGGCAATCTGTGGGATCGCTTTTGCGATTGGGTCACCAACACCAACAACCGTATTTATGTAGGTTGGTTCGGTGTCCTGATGATTCCCACCCTATTAACGGCAACCACCTGCTTCATCATTGCCTTCATCGCTGCTCCTCCTGTGGACATCGATGGTATCCGTGAGCCTGTTGCGGGTTCTCTGATTTATGGCAACAACATCATCTCTGGTGCTGTTGTTCCTTCTTCCAACGCCATTGGCTTGCACTTTTATCCAATTTGGGAAGCCGCTTCTCTTGATGAGTGGCTTTACAACGGTGGTCCTTACCAGCTTGTTGTATTCCACTTCCTCATCGGCGTTTTCTGCTACATGGGTCGTCAGTGGGAACTCTCTTACCGCTTAGGGATGCGTCCTTGGATCTGTGTCGCTTATAGCGCTCCAGTTTCCGCCGCTACGGCTGTGTTCTTGATTTACCCCATCGGACAAGGTTCTTTCTCTGATGGTATGCCCCTGGGCATCTCTGGAACCTTCAACTTTATGTTTGTGTTCCAAGCTGAGCACAACATTCTGATGCACCCCTTCCACATGTTAGGTGTGGCGGGTGTGTTTGGCGGTTCTTTGTTCAGTGCAATGCACGGTTCTTTGGTTACTTCTTCTCTGGTACGTGAAACCACCGAAACCGAGTCTCAAAACTACGGTTACAAGTTCGGTCAAGAAGAAGAAACCTACAACATCGTTGCAGCACACGGCTACTTCGGTCGTCTCATCTTCCAATATGCCAGCTTCAACAACAGCCGTTCTCTGCACTTCTTCTTAGGTGCTTGGCCGGTCGTTGGTATCTGGTTCACGGCGCTGGGTATTAGCACCATGGCGTTCAACCTGAACGGCTTCAACTTTAACCAGTCCGTTCTGGATTCTCAAGGTCGTGTGGTCAACACATGGGCGGATGTACTCAACCGCGCTAACTTGGGCTTTGAAGTAATGCACGAGCGCAATGCTCACAACTTCCCTCTGGATTTAGCTTCTGGTGAGGCTACTCCTATTGCTCTAGTGGCACCACAAATCAACGGCTAAGAATTAGCTTCTAGCTGAATCAAAAGTGCTCTCCGAAAAGGGGGCGCTTTTTTGTTGTACAAAAGAAGCCTTATCTCTATGATTTTTAGCCAAATCTTGCACCATTCTCTTCGGACGCTCATCATCCGCTAAGAGTTTAAACTCTTGGCTCATAGATGAAGTCCACTTAAGTGGACTAAAATCCTTGTGTTGTCAGTTTTTAGTCCTCTACCCTTCGGGAACGCTAACGCGAACAGAGGACTTTATGTATGAGCCAGGGATTTAAATCCCTGGTGGTTAATGCGACTGGTGCAAGAACTCAAGCTATCTATACCGTTGTATCAAGAGTACTAACGCTCAAACTACCGGGAATATACGCAATAGACGGTAGCGCGTCCTACTGAGCGATCGCACCGCTTACTTCACATTTTATGCATTTTGTCAATACCAAAGAAGAGAGCAGCCCTTAACCCCCTGATATCCCCAACTTATTTAACTGACAGTTGTAGGATTAAAGAAATTTTAGTGCTTTGATCAGTCCCATGACGCTAATGCAGGTTTGGGGTGCTTTACTCATTTTTCTAGTCTGCCCTCTGCTGGGTGGCCTTCCCCTGATTGCCTGGATTACTTATCTATTGACGGGGCGTCAACTCGCACAGGTCGGTACAGGTAATGTGTCCGTTTCCGCCGCTTTTTACCACGGGGGACGCTGGGTGGGTATCCTGGCGGTGCTATCCGAGGCGGCAAAGGGCATTGCTGCTGTTTTACTGGCGCGTTATTTCTTTTGGAATCAGCCGACGCAAGCGACGTGGGAGCTGATTGCTCTGATTATGCTGGTCATTGGTCGTTACTGGATGGGTAAAGGCGCAGGGACGACGAATGTCGTTTGGGGCGTTGTCGCTCATGACTGGAGAGTGGCGCTACTTGTATTTGTGATTGGGGGCATTAGCTTTACCATTTTTCGCGATCGCACCACTGGACGTATCGGCGTCTTAATCTTATTTCCCTTTCTTGTGGCTTTGTTAGCTCCTCAAGACATGGCGCAAGTCGTTGCGGCGGCGGCGTTAGGTGGATTAGTCGCTTGGATTTATCAAAAAATTCCCGATGATTTAGACTTACCCCCAGGGGAAAGCAAGGCAGAATCTGAACCTATGTTTCGTTTTTTTCGAGGCGATCGCGCCATCATTTCTCTGAGCAAGGAACTAGAAGCTCAAAAGGTGGGACAAAAAGCCGCAACCCTATCCCAGCTCAAACGCTGGGGTTACTCCGTGCCTCCGGGTTGGGTAATTGCTCCGGGTGATGACCCAGAACCTCTGATTAAATACCTTACCGTTTCCGAAGCCGAACCCTTAGTCGTGCGTTCTTCAGCCATTGGCGAAGACTCAGAACTTGCCTCTGCTGCCGGACAATATCAAAGCATCTTGAATGTTACCAGTAGACCCGCCTTGCAAGAGGCGATTACTCAAGTCTTGGCATCCTACCATAACCCAACCGCTATCCAGTATCGCCAGGATTTCGCTCAAGCGAATCGCTCCGCCTCACGGGAACTGCCAGACCAATCCATGGCTGTACTCATTCAACAACAAATCCAGGGGGCTTTTTCCGGTGTTGCCTTTAGTCGTGACCCTATCTCCCAACAAGGTGATGCCGTCATCATTGAAGGGTTGCCAGGAAATGCCACACGCATCGTGTCGGGTCGAGTTACTCCAGAACTTTACCGAGTCTATCTCTCACCAGACGCATCCCCGGAAGTCGAATCCAAACCTTCAGCTCAAATTGAAGGCAGTGGCGACCTACCCCTGAGCTTAATTGAGCAAGTGGCGACTGTAGCACGAGAATTGGAAGCTCGTTATCACGGTATCCCCCAAGATATTGAGTGGAGTTATGACGGTCAGGAATTGTGGATACTGCAATCACGACCCATTACTACGCTGCAACCAATCTGGACTCGCAAGATTGCGGCTGAAGTGATTCCGGGATTGATTCGACCCCTGACTTGGTCAATTAATCGACCCCTGACTTGCGGTGTTTGGGGAGAGATTTTTACCGTGGTTTTAGGCGATCGGGCACAGGGATTAGATTTCACCGAAACAGCAACGCTGCATTACTCCCGCGCCTACTTCAATGCCACCTTATTAGGACAAATTTTTCGGCGTATGGGGTTGCCGCCGGAAAGTCTGGAATTTCTCACCAGGGGGGCGAAATTCTCTAAGCCACCGTTACGTTCCACTCTGGGGAACCTGCCAGGATTACTGCGCTTGCTGGGTCGGGAATGGCGTTTAGATAAGGATTTTGACTCCGATGATCAACAGCTTTTTACTCCTACCCTGGAGCAATTACAACTTCAGCCAGCGTCTGAGTTATCCCCATCGGAACTGTTAGAGCGAGTAGACCTGATTTTGGAGAGGTTGAAACGGGCGACTTATTACAGCATTCTCGCACCCCTAAGTGCATCCTTCAGACAAGCGGTGATACGGGTTAAGGATGAAGAATTGGATAATAGCCAGACGCCAGAGGTGGCAAGTTTGCGGGCGCTGGCTCGATTAGCAGAAGATGCGCGTCCCTTGTTGCGGCGATCGCTGAATGTAGAGGATAGCGCGGCTTCCCTGTTTGCAGCCTTAGCGGAAATCCCCGATGGTCGTAGCATTTTAGAACAGTTTGACCAGTTTCTGGAAGAATATGGCTACCTCAGCGAGGTGGGCACTGATATTGCTGTTCCCACATGGAAAGAAGACCCCCGATCAGTGCGGCAGATGTTCGCGCGGTTTCTCTCGAACCCCCTACCGCCCTCTCAACCCATTAAGTCCCAACGTTGGCAAGCTCAGTTCGTTCAAGCCCGTTTAAATGTTAAAGGTCGAGTCACACAAATCTACTCTCAACTGTTGGCGGATCTGCGCTGGTGTTTTGTGGCGCTAGAGTCTATCTGGCTGCGATCGGGTTGGCTGGATAGTCCTGGAGATATTTTTTTCTTGGAACTTGTGGAAATTCGCCGTTGGGCTGACAGTGATGACCTCGCACACAGAGAGCCTATTCGTGAAGTTGTGCAGGTGAGGCGATCGCAACTCGAACAGCATCGTCAACTCACCACCGTCCCCTTATTGTTCTACGGCAATTCACCTCCTGCTCCTCTGGCGACAGATTCCGCCCCTTCTCAACAGCGACTACAAGGCATTGGTGCCAGTTCAGGACAAGTTGAGGGTTGGGTGAGAGTGCTGAGCAACTTACAAGCGGCTTCAGAGATTGACCGACAAACCATTCTGGTTGTACCTTATACAGATTCTGGCTGGGCACCCCTGTTGGCACGGGCTGGAGGTCTGATTGCTGAAGTGGGTGGGCGGCTTTCTCATGGTGCCATTGTGGCGCGAGAGTATGGTATCCCAGCCGTGATGGATATTCACAACGCCACTCAACTCTTACGAGATGGTCAACGGGTGCGAATTGATGGTCAGCAGGGAATTGTCGAAATCCTATGAAGATAATTTACAATTTAGGTTAATTGTCTAAAACCTTGGTCATCAGGTGGTTTTAGGTATTGCCGAAGAAGAGGCTGATAAACTTAGCTGGACTAATTTTGTAATTAGACCGCCAAAGTCATTGCGCTTCTAGTCGGCAGATCAGCGCTAAGTTAACGCTACAGTAAACGAATCAAGCTGACAGGCCTGCCGTCGATGGCAAATGAGGAACATCTCTCTGTGCTCCGGCAAGGGGTTGAAGCTTGGAATGCATGGAAAGCCAACAACCCCAACATCAGACCCAATCTCAGTTTTGCCAATGGCAAAAGGATTACCATTCGGGGTGCAAAACTCAGTGGTGTAGACCTCAGTCGAACCAACCTGAGCAGGGCAGACCTCAGCAAGGCGGATCTCATCGGGGCAAAACTCAATGAGGCAAATCTGAGTGAGGCTTATTTGAGTGAGGCCGATTTAATCGGTGCTGACCTCACAAGTGCTGACCTCAGTAGTGCTGACTTAATTGGGGCAAACTTGATTGGGGCAAACCTGAATCAAGCCTATCTGAGTGGCGCTGATCTGACTAAAGCCAACCTCAGTGGGGCTGATTTGGTTGGAGCTAAACTAATTGGAGCCAAACTCAGCGGCGCAAACCTCAGTGGAGCTAAACTGATTGGGGCAAATCTCAGCGGCGCTTACCTCCGGGGCGCTAACCTCAAAGGAGCCAATTTGATTGATGCCAATTTGATTGGAGCCAACCTCAGTCGGTCAAACCTACATAGAACGAAAGCGCTGCATTCCAACCTCTACAAAGCAATACTCACAGGAGCTTGTTTACAAGATTGGCATACGAATAGTGCCACAAATTTAGAAGATGTAATTTGTGATTATATCTACCTAGAAGCCGAACAAAAGGAGCGTCGTCCCATTCAGGGAAATTTTGCACCAGGGGAATTTACTAATTTGTTTCAAAAGACTTTAGAAACTGTAGAGTTAATTTTTTCTAATGGAATTGATTGGCAAGCGTTCCTTATTTCCTTTCAAAAAGTTCAAGTTAAAACTGGAATTCTAGAGTTATCACTTCAGACTATTGAAAACAAGAACGACGGGACTTTAGTTATTCGACTTAGTGTCCCCAATGATATCAACAAAACAGAAATCGAACAGTCTCTTCAGCGAGAGTACGAACATCAACTGAAAGCCATAGACAAGATATATCGATATCAGCTCCAAGCGACCTATGAAGAGATAGCTACATATCGTCGTCAGAGTATCGATTTAATTGAGATTGTGAAGGTAATGGCTAGCCAAACGATTAATGTTGAAACCAAACATCTAATGGATCAGCGCTCTGTATCCGATGCAGCGGCAAAGATTCAAAAATTACTCCAACAACTAGAGCAAACTTATCCCACGGGTACGCCACTGGAAAAACAAATTGTGGTGATAGAAGTCATTAAGCACATTGAAAGTAATCCAATCCTAAAGGTGCGAGTTGTGGAGGCATTAAACGGCGTTAGTATTGAAGCGCTCAAAAAGCTAATCGATCATCCTTTAGTTAATGTGTTATTAGCAGCTTTAGAAGAGTATCAGGAGATCGATTAAGCTCTTGTTAAACTAACGCGCATTTATAGTAGAAGGCAGGAGACAGGAGGCAGGAGGCTTTTATGTTTATTACTGGGAAGTGGTTGCTCTCGTCCGTTAAAGAAAGTCCTAACCTTTATGGCGACACCTATAAATTGCATCTTCTGACAACAGGATAAAAGCCTTCAAGTTAGCTCCCCAGCTCCCCAGCTCCCCAGCCCCCCTTGCCTGAAGGGGGACTTTATAATTGTGCTTAACTCGCTAATTCCTCTTCCTCTACTAAGGAAATCTCTGGTGATTTCGCTGGCATGGGGAAAATTAAACGAAATACCTGCTGACGCTGGTTGGACGATTCTGAGGCATTATTCCACAACGTTTCGTAGAAGAAGAACGACACCCCAGCAAATCCCCGCTGTCTAACTGCCTCAACTTGCTGCTGGATTTGTGACAGAGAAACGGGTTTATTTTTTAACCCGCTCAAAATACCGATTCCGGTCGGAATATGGCTTTTGGCTGCCTTAAGTTCCGGTTGCTCTAATTCTTTGATGAAAGTGTTGAAGTTGTCCCGATAAATCTGCACAATCAATTCTTCCACAAAACCTCGTCGCTCCCAAGTCGCCCAATCGGCTAAAAAGAATTGATAAGAATCTTTCTGGGGATTAGGAGAAACAGAAATAATCACATCATTTTTGCGGTCTTTAATAGCTCGGAATAACTTTCCTAGGAAATCCGTAATTTTGTTAGCTCGCCAGCGTACCCACTCCGCATCTTGAGGGTCAGTGGGAGGCGCTTTGCCTTGATGTTCTTGTTTGTACAATTGCACGGTGTAAGCATCGTACCCAAACTCAGAAGGCAAGCCGAAGTGGTCATCTAATTGGATGCCATCAACATCATAGTTACTCACCACCTCAACCACTAAATCCTGGATGAACTGCTGTACTTCTGGTTTGAAGGGGTTGAGCAGGACGCGATCATGAATCGGATTTTTAGGGTCATCTTTCTTAATCTTGCTACCATCCCGGCGATTGGTGAGCCAATCCGGGTGGCGCTTAGCTAACTCAGAATCAGCCGGTGCCATCAAGCCAAACTCAAACCAGGGGATGACTCTCATCCCTGCTTGATGTCCCTGCGAAATCATCTCCTTGAGCATGTCTCGCCCTTGGGTGCCTAAGTCTGGGTTAAGCTTGGCATCTAACGGGGTTACCAGTCTCACGGCTTTGCCTGTCGCCTTTTCGGCTACTTGGCTGGGGTAGAGGGTATATCCCCAATTCCAGACGGTAGGGTAGAGGGTATTGAAGTTCAGCTCTTGTAAGCGCCCGATTGCATCGGTTACACTCTGGCTGGAAAACAGGACATTGCTATCTATATTGGTGAGCCATACCCCTCGTAACTCAGTTTTTGCCTGATCAGACGAGGAACTTCCCACTTTGGCAATGTACTGGGAAGGGACAAGCGCTGTTGTTTCAGTCGCTTGGCACAAGAAAGCCGCCACATCGCCTCGACTCGCGAGTTGATTGGGATTGAGGGTGCGTACATTGGGGTAATTAACCACCAATTGTTTTTCTGTGGCAGCAGCGATCGCACCTTTGGCATAGTCAGGAATTCCACTGGCGTCTGCGAAAGCGCCATTCAATGTCTCAACTGTCGGCTGAGTCGCTACATACTTTAATCCACTAGCTAAGGACACCAACGCCTGCACGCGGGGAATCTTTTGATTCGGTTGGAAGACACCCCCTGGATAGCCAGCGATAAATCCTGCTTGGTAAGCCTTACGAATCGCCTCACTCGCCCAGAAGTTGGTGGGAACATCGCCAAACTTCCCCCCGGTGCGGACAGCAGGAGCATCCGGAAAAGCGCTCCCCAGCATGGCGGCAAATTCCGCTCTGGTTACGGGCGCATTCGGCTTAAAGGTACCATCTGGGTAACCCCTAAGAATTTGCCGTTGTGTGAGCTGTTCAATACAAGGTTGTGCCCAATGTCCTTGGATATCGTTCAACTTTGTCTGAGAAAGCGCTGCCGTTGGCTTCAATACCGTTATTGTTAAGCCCAAGATAAATAAGAATACCAACCAAGCCTGACGCCCAAAAGCGCGGCTAAAAGATACAAGCCCGTTTGCACAAGCTTCTAATATGTTTTTGAGAAACCGCTTCATAGGTACCGCACTAGATATAAAACTATTCACGCCAGCATCTTGGACTAATCAGGATTGACTTGACTAGCGGGGTAAAGGTTGCAGAGCAAAGACTATAGCATTGCAAAAAACCGTACCGTGAGCAATTAGGGATTCCCGATTGAATGCAAGCGGCGATCGCGCTCTATTGGCAGCGGCTCCTTTGAAGCGATTGAACGGTTGAACGGCTGGATTCTGAACTTCTTGCATCTGAGTCACTCTTGACACTCTCCGCCCTAGAAGGGCGAAGATTCTTCGTTCAAAGACTCAGCTTGCTCTGACAGGATTACTCCAACCAGAGTAGAGGCGAAATCTCCCGAAGCGTTCGGGTCTATGACCCAAGTTCCCGTGTGACCCACGGTACTCAAGGCTAATTTCAAAATATTAATGGCGGCATTCCAATCCCTGTCTAGTACAAACCCACATTTGCAAGCGTGAGTTCTCATAGATAGGGATTTTTTAACTAGAGTGCCGCAGCTAGAGCATTCCTGGGATGTATAGGCTCCGATTACAGCAACTGTTATCTTGCCTAATTTCACTCCGAAATACTCTAACCACTTCCTGAATTGATACCAACCTGCATCATTAATAGACTTAGCGAGACAGTGATTCTTTACTAAGTTCTTAATCCTCAAATCTTCGTAGGCGACCAAATCGTTAGATTGGATTACGCAACGTGCCACTCTCTTGGCGTGTTCTTCACGTTGCCTACTTATTTTGAGGTGTACTCGCCCTAGTCTATTAATGGCTTTTCTTCGGTTAGTAGAGCCTTTTTTCTTCCGAGAAACGCGCCTTTGCCTAAACTTCAGTCGTTTCTCACCAGTCCGATAAAACTTGGGGTTAGGTTCGGTATGACCGTTGGAGTCTGTGTAAAACTCTTTAATTCCCACATCCAGACCAACATTTCTACCTGTCGGCTGAACATCTACCTTCTCAACTTCAGCTCTAATTAGAAACTGAACGTAGTAGCCATCAGCGCGACGCACTAACCTCACTCGTTTTATCTGGTCTAACTGATAGAAATGCAAGTCCCACGTCCCTTTGAGCTTTAGTCTACCAATGCCTTTCTTGTCGATAAAATTGATTGAGCGCCTATCAGGAGAAAGTTTCCATCCCGAAACTTTATACTCAACTGAACGACAGTTTTTCTTAAAGCGTGGGTAGCCCTTCTTTCCGGGAACAGACTTCCTGCAATTATCGTAGAACCGAGCAATTGCAGAATATGCCCATTCAACAGCGACTTGGCAGGCATGAGAGTTCAATGCGTTCACAAAGGGGAATTCAGCTCTCAGTGCAGTGTTGTGACGATACAACTCTTTTTGTCCTACACCTCGGTTATCCATCCAATATCGGACGCACTTGTTGCGGACGAATTGAGCTGTTCTAATCGCCTCATCTATTGCTGCATATTGAGTTGTTTTCCCTTTAGCTTTGAACTCTAGGACAATCATTTGACGTGGAACAACCCCTACGGCAACTACTGTATCATGAAAAAGTCCCCTTAGAAGCCGGAGCTTTAGTGAGGAGAGGCTTGAATCTCGTTATTTTTGGTCAGATTTTCCCGTGAGCCATGAGATACAGTAGGGACTTCGAGCAGCCAGATTATAAAGGTTCTGTGAAGGAACGGCTTGAACGAAATTTAGAAGGTAACATAAGTCCAGCTTATGAATTAGGAGGATTTATGTTAATATGTGAACATAAAATTTTTATAAATTGTTAACACTATCGATAACTTGTAAAGCGATATACCTTTATTGGGTACTTAACATTTCATGAGCCGTTACATTTATCAGTTTTTACAACACTTATATAGATAAAAATTAGATAAAGTTCCTGGTATAAATAAGTTTTTAGAGGTAATAAATTCTAATATGCTCAATAAGCTGTACTGATAACTTTAGGAGCCAAAAAGAAGAAGAGAAGTTTGAGTGACTTATCAAAACATTTGTTTCATTGCTGTCTCATCGGAGTGACTCGTTTTATAAGTCAAGTTCAGGATTATGGGTTCACCAATTAACTGATAGAGGTCGTCAATGCCTGGGTTTGTTTGGTACGACGTTGCCAAAATCAATCATGTCTTTCACGGGATGCGATGAAATGGTAAAGCTTGCTTATTAAAAGTAGGACGGCTCGCCAATTTTTACATCTCTCTTTTGGTGGAAGCAAAAAAAAATGTTACCTGTCAAATTTTTGGTAGTCCTTTAGTCGTCCTTTAATTGATTTAAACTTTCATCTCACTCAAAGCGAACAGGCTGATCAAGAGGGTGTTTATCAAGAAAAGCTGAGGACAGCAAGGCAAAGTATTCAAGTTGCCAATCTAACTTGCGTTCTTGAGGGGTATGGACTCGTGCAGTCACTGAAAACTAAAAAATACCGATTAGACCGATTAGACCGATTAGACCGATTAGACCGATTAGATAGTGCTTTTGGAAAAAATCTGTTAAATTTTATTGCAATTTTGGGAATTTCTCAAGTCGCTGAGTGTTGTCATTAAGTAGCAAACCCCCGCTAATCATGGGATATCAGGACATTAACAAAATTTCTCTAGGCAAAATCAATTGAGTCAGCGATTGAGTGTTGAACAACATGACGGAAGAAGATCATACTACAGGAAACGAAAAATTGGAAGAAATATTCCTCAATAACAAGCGCTCATTCAAAAAGCTAGAAAGAGCCATCCAAATGTCTCAAGGTCAGTTTTCACTCATCTTGATGTGCTGCAACTGCTCATCGATGCGGCGGCAGGTGGTGAAACAATTATCAAAAAGTTGCTATATCCAAATCCAAGAACTGATCCTGCATCCATCGGTGAATACCCTATTTACCACTATACTCTCCGCCATTGAAGAACCGCCACCGCCAGCTTTGATGGTCTTCGGTCTAGAGTCAGTTGTGGCAATCGAGCAAGTTTTGAGTGCCACCAATTTAGTTCGGAATGAGTTTCCCAAACACTTTCCTTTTCCCCTAGTATTATGTATTAATGATGAGCTTTTGCAACAACTTATTCGACTAGCGCCTGATTTCAAAAGTTGGGCTGCTAACCCAATTCGGTTTGAAGACCCTAAAAGTCAATCTCTTAACATAACACCCATCACGGCTTAATTGTCATGAAGGCTTGAAAATAGACTTCATATTGCTCGAAAAGAACGTTGAAAACAGTTTACTGAAAAGCCTATCAAGAAGGATAATCGAATCCCATCGTTACTGACTTAAACAGTCTGTTTTATCTCTCTCTATAAAGAGAAACGAGAAGGGCGTACTGCGGTACGCCCCTACAAGTCTTCTAAGCGTCCTCCTCAAAAGAGTCGCCAGCAAAAGGCTGAACACCAATGTTGGGATATTCGTCATCGCTAGGGCGGAAAATCCTTACTACTCCTTCTCCAATATACTGAAGTGCTGCTTGTAACCACTTGAAGATAGACATAGCCTTTCCTCCTTTTAGCAACAGTTATCCTCAAGAAAAAGTGAAAAATAATCGCTTTTTTTAAGCGGAATTTTCTCTCTATACTTTATTTTAACTGGGTTTCCTGTCCGTGGAGGGAAAAGCTTACGGTTCTTTACTTGACCTCGTTCTCTGGCACCAATGCTGAAGGATAGAATCAGGCGGCTAAGACTTAGCGATCGCATCGCTAATCCGCCCTTGGGAGAGTTTCAGGTTCAAAAGTGATAAAGCCAAAATAACTAAAAACAATACCAGTCCAATCGTACAAGCATAGCTGATTTCCAGCTCTGAGAAGGCTTGCTCATACAGATAATAAACAATGGTTTTGGAACTATTTCGCGGCCCACCTTGAGTCATGATATAGATTTCTTCAAATACCTTCGTTGCCGAAATAGCAGAAATCACAGCGACTAAGATGAGATAAGGTCGCATTAACGGGACAGTAATATCCCAATGCTTCAAGTAGCCATCTGAACCATCCATCGCTGCCGCTTCGTAGAGTTCCGATGGAATAGATTGCAAACCAGCCAAATAAATCACCATGTAATAACCCAATCCTTTCCAAATCGTTACTGCCATCACACTAAAAATCGCCAATTGGGGACTGGTTAGCCAGGGAATGCCATCTTTGAAACCCAGTTGTGCCAAGAATTGATTGAACAAACCGTTTTCTGCATAAAGCCATTTCCAGGCAATCCCAGCAACCACCATTGAAATCACCACAGGTGTATAAAAAGAGGCTCGAAACCAGTTTATTCCTCTTAACTTCTGGTTGACCAAAAGCGCCAGACATAAGGGAAGGACGACTAAAAGAGGTACAACAAAAACCAGATACAACAGGGTATTTACCATTGTCTTCCTAAACACAGAAGCGGGTGCCCCCAACTCGATCCATAAACGTTCAAAGTTTGCTAGCCCGATCCACTGAGGTGTTTGGGTGAGGTCATATTCATATCGGGTAAAACTCAGGTAAAAGGCTTGCAATGCTGGCCAAAAGACAGTGATTCCCAAAGCAAGCAGGGCAGGGAATAAAAATAGGTAGGGCGTAAGGTGCCTTTTATTAAATCGTAATTTTTTGGACATATCACAACATCAATGGACAACAAAAATATGCAATGAAACGCTTATTGATACGAAGGAAAGCTGTCGTATTCATATTATCGATAGCTTAATCAAATTAAAGCATTGATGATAATAAAAAGAAAGTGTAGCCTATTTAGCAGTTTATAGGTATAGAACTTAGTGTAATCTTATAGTTCTAAAGTCCATATCTTGGCAAACAGCAGAGCTGAGCACTACAAAGCTAGCTCTTTTGCGGTTTTAGCAGGTTTTATGTTTAAGCGTAAGCGTTGTAAATCTTGCGCTTTCTGTTTAGGTCAACCCTTTTATTACCTTCACGGTGCTACCGATTGTCAACCCACCCACTAATTGTGTACAAGTTGACAGCGTGAAGTTGGATCTTGCCTCCAGCCCATAGCAGCCTTGATTCATGGGAATCATAAACAGGCGTGGAGTATTGAGCAGTCAGACACAGCAGCCGTTTATTTGAGCAAACTATAGCAGTGGAACCAGCTACGATCGCACAAAGAATCCTTTCCGATCCGTCCCAGCCAGTACAACTGGTGGTTGGTGAACATCAAGACGATGTTTGGCAAGCTTTATATGCCGCGATCCCAGTTCCCTTAGTGATTTCTCGGTTTTCAGACGGTGCAATTCTCTATGCCAACGAATGTTTTTGCTCAACTTTTGGTCTGGACATTCAGGAGATTAGGGATATTCCAGGACACCCCAGCCGGGGCGATCGCCATACCCTAGACTTTTACTATGAGCCAACAGACTGGCAGACGTTGCTGCAAGTGTTCACCAGTCAGAGATACCTCCGCGATTACAAAGTCAGAATGCAGAAGGCAGATGGTACCCCTTTGTGGAGTTCTGTCTCACTGCAATGGCTAAACTGGAACGGTGAAGCTGCCATGCTGGCAGTCTTTGGCTACGTCACCGCGTACCAGCCGCAACTGGCAACACAACTGCTGTGTGAACGTGAAGTCAAGTTTTGCACACTGGCAGAAACGCTCGCTGCCACGTTCATTTACCAGAACTCTCACCTGTGCTATGTCAACTCAGCACTGTGTACAATTACAGGTTACTCTCAGGCTGAGTTACTGGGGATGAACGTCTGGGATTTACTGCATCCAGACTACCACGCCCTGATGAGAGAGGGGGAGATGGAAACTGGAGCCTCAGGGAGGACGGAAGAAGTCCTCCACTCAAACCTTCATGCGTTCACCCCCTCATCCCCAAACCCCCAAAACTTCGCTCTAGTCCCTTCAAACCCCCATTCTCTGGTTAAGAGTCGCTACGAAATCAAGATTCTGACAAAAACGGGTAAAGCGCGTTGGCTGGATGTGACGACGCGAACCATTGATTTTCAAGGAAAAGCGGCAGTCTTAGCCAGTGCCTTTGACATTACCCGCCACAAGCAAGCAGAGGAGGCTTTGTCCGAAAGCCAGCGTACCCTCTCAACCTTGATGAAAAACTTGCCGGGAATGGCTTATCGTTGTCGCCATGACTGGGATTGGACGATGGAGTTTGTCAGCGAAGGATGTTTGAGTCTGACCGGTTACCACCCGATAGATTTAATCGAAAACCGAACGATTTCTTTGAATACCATTATTCATCCAGATGATCGCGATCGCGTCAGGTATGAAGTACAATCCGCTCTCCAGCAGAACCAACATTATCAAATAGAATATCGGATTACAACAGCAACCGGAGAACAGAAATGGGTCTGGGAACAAGGCCACGGTATCCTCTCTGGCACAGGAGAATGGCTGGCTTTAGAAGGTTTTATTACGGATATCACGCGGCGTAAGCGAGCAATTGAAGAACTTCAGTTGTTGCAATCCCTGACTCAATCTATTAGTGAAGCGCCCGATTTTGACACGGCAATCGAAGTCGCCTTACGTAAGGTATGCGAGGCAACCCATTGGGATTTTGGTGAAGCCTGGATTAAGAGTGCTGACGGTACCGTTTTAGAATGCTCAAGTGCTTGGTGCAGCAAGCACGTTGGGGCTACCGAGACTCAGGACAAAGAACAAATTGACCCCATTATCCACCCCCTAAAAGAATTTCGGCGTCACAGCCAGACGTATAGCTTTGCACCTGGGATTGGACTACCGGGGCAAGTTTGGTCATCACGCCAGCCTTTGTGGATGCGAGATGTTTCGATTGAGCCAGAGAGCTTTTTTGCCCGTTCCCCTCTGGCAAAAGCTTGGGGACTCAAGGCTGGGTTTGGCGTGCCCATTCTGGCGGATGAGCAAGTCCTGGCTGTGCTCGCCTTTTTCATGTGTGAACCCCACCCAGAAGACCGGCAATTAGTTGAACTGGTTTCCGCCGTGGCAACCCAATTGGGGTTAGTGCTTCAGCGTAAGCAAATCTTGAGCCAAGCCGCACAAAGTGCAGCGGCACTGCGGGAAAGTCAGCGACGCCTTGCGAGTTTGATTGATGCTCTGCCTGGAATTGTCTTTTCTTGTGCCAGTGATCCCGCGTGGTCGATGACTTACCTGAGTGAAGGTTGCCTGAGCCTAACAGGGTATAACAGTGAAGAATTAATTGGCAATCGCTCTGTCTCCTTTGATGCGATTACCCATCCAGAAGATTTGCCCCAAGTTTTGGCCTCGATTGACACGGGTGTGGCTCAAAAACAACCGTATGTCGTGGAGTATCGCATCCGCACAAAATCCGGTCAGGAAAAGTGGCTGTGGGAGAAGGGTCATGGGGTATTTGATGACACCGGGGAGCTTTTGGGGATTGAAGGCTTTATTACAGATATTACGGAGCGCAAGTGTGCGGAAGACGCTTTACGACAAGCCGAGGCGAAATATCGCAGCATTTTTGAGAACGCCTCGGAAGGGATTTTCCAATCCACGGCGAAGGGACACTATCTCTCGGCGAATCCAGCCTTAGCACGGTTATATGGCTACTCCTCTCCGGCGGAACTCATGGAACGACTGACGGATATCGAGCATCAGTTGTACGTCGAGCCAAACCAACGCACTGAGTTTATTCGCCTGCTGCAAGAAAATGATGCGGTTTTAGAGTTTGAGTCCCAGGTTTATCGTAAAGATGGCAGTGTGATTTGGATTGCTGAAAATGCCCGTGCGGTGAGGGATACCAACACGGGGGAGCTGCTGTACTACGAAGGTACGGTGGAAGATATTTCGGAACGCAAGCGAGCTAAAGAGCAACTGCGTGAACGGGCGTTTTATGACCCCTTGACAGGATTGCCAAATCGTGCATTATTTATGGATCGCTTGAGCCAGCGAGTGGAGCGGGCAAAACGGCATCCTCACTATCGATTTGCGGTCTTGTTTTTAGACCTGGATCGCTTCAAAGTCGTTAACGATAGCCTGGGGCACCTGATTGGGGATCAGCTACTCGTTGCGATCGCCCATCGGTTAACCAATTGCTTACGGGCAGAAGATACCGTTGCCCGGTTAGGGGGGGACGAGTTCACCATCCTGCTAGAGGATATCCAAGACATTAACCAAGTTATCCATGTTGCTGAGCGAATTCAGCAGGCGTTAAAAGCACCGCTCAATCTCGACGGACATGAGGTTTTCAGCGCGGCGAGTATCGGTATTGTTCTGAGTCGAGAGGTGAGTCAGGATGCTTATCCCACCGATTATGACCGACCCGAAGACCTCCTGCGGGATGCTGACACGGCACTATACCGGGCAAAGGCGTTAGGGAAAGCCCGTTATGAAGTGTTTGACCTCACCATGCACCAGAAAGCGGTGGCTCTCCTTGAATTGGAAACGGATTTGCGGCGAGCTGTGGAACATCAAGAATTTCAGCTTCACTATCAGCCGATAGTATCTTTACTCACCCACAAAATTACAGGTTTTGAGGCACTTTTGCGCTGGCAACATCCCACGCGAGGGCTGCTTTACCCTGCGGAATTCATCTCAATTGCCGAAGAAACTGGACTGATTATTCCCCTAGGGTGGTGGACGCTGCGTGAGGCTTGTCGTCAGTTACGCCAGTGGCAAGAGGCGTTGCAAGTAGGTCGGTTGAAGGTTGAAGGTACTCAAGAGCTGTTGTCAGCCCAACAGGGTGCGAATGAAGCCAGCCGAAGCGTCGCCCAGATTAACCCTTCAAACCCATTTTCTAACCTTCAACCGTCTAACCTGCAACTGGCAACCCAAACCAACCTGCAATTTGCAGAGCCTCTCATCATCCATGTGAATTTTTCTAGTAAACAGTTTTTGCAACCTGATGCCTTCAATCAAATCAAGCAAATTCTTCAGGAAACAGGTTTAGAAGGATGTTATTTGAGGCTGGAAATTACCGAAAGCTGCTTACTTGAAAATCCAGAAGCCTCTGCCGCGTTGGCTCAACAACTGAGAACTCAGCAGATTGGTTTATGCATTGATGATTTTGGAACCGGGTATTCCTCGTTAAGTTATTTGCACCAATTTCCCATCAAGACTATCAAAATTGACCGTTCTTTTGTCAGTCGTATTGGAGCCGTTGAGAGTGATTCTCCTTCAGATTTAACCCTGAAAAATATTCAGAATTTTCCGTTGCAAATTGCTCGAACCATTGTCATGTTAGCCCACAATTTAGAAATGGAAGTGATTGCAGAAGGAGTAGAAACCGCTCAACAATTATCCCAGCTCCAAGCCCTCAATTGCCAGTATGGTCAGGGATATTTATTCTCTCAACCGCAGGATGCTTTAACGACTAGTTTATTATTCAGATTGGAAAACCAAGATTAATTTAATTGTGCCGCTCTTGCATGATCTGGCTCGGACTCCTTAAAGTCCGCTTCCCATTAGAATAAAGGGTGCCCAATAGTAGGGATGACTCAAGGCAATGTTCTGCTCAGTGAGTGGCAAGTGGTCATTTTTAGGATAACTCTCTGGTGTAATCTTGGTTTGGAGAAGGGCCAATTGGGCTTGACGCAGAGCCTCGGCTTTCGATACTGGTGAGGTAGACGTTCCCTGGGCTAAATTGTCGTAAAATTTCTCCATTAATAGGCGAGTACTGTAATCATCCACTTTCCATAAAGATGCCATGACCGTTTTAGCTCCGCTTTTGAGAAAGTAATAGCCAACACCTGCAATTTCCCTCCCATCAAGTCCCTTACCTCCCAATGCGGTTTCGCAAGCGGATAGTACAACCAGATTGATATTCCGTAAATTAAGCCAAGTTTCGATATCAGGAATTGCTAATCTCTCACCCGTACCCAGCAGAAGAAAAGACTGATTCGCTCGTCCTGGCACAAATTTGCTATGAGTTGCGATATGTAAGAAGTGGTGATCGGGTAAGTTATCTCGTAAAGTGAATAAGGTAAAATCTTGATTGAGAAACTCTTGACCAGGATAAATTCCCGATGTTTCACGCGTATCCTGACGCACGATTGCCTTTAACTCTTCAGGGACATAAGGTAGGGGGGGGAAACCACTCACAGCATTGGATAAACCTAACGCCAGAACTTGGTCTTCTTTGTCATCTAGAGCCGCTTTAATATCCGATGAACGGCTCACGACACGGGGATTATTGGTGAGGTATGAAGTCTCAGTTAACTGAGCAGAGAGCACCGTAGAAACGCTATAGTTTTGAATTACATACTTTTTGCCATCAAAGAGAGCACCCATAGGAATGTAGCGGGTTGAACGGTCTAAAGCAAACACTAAGTTATGAATATCATTAGCTTTTAGTTCACTTTCCAACGGTTTGAGCAACCAGTCATACAATTGCTTACCCGTGGCGTGCAACTCATCCATATTGGAGAGACGATTTTGTAATAACTCACGAAATTTAGCCACCGTTTCTTCTAACCGAGCTTGAGTGACCCCTGTAACCTCTACACTCGTGAAAATGCCACCTTTTGATGCCCACATCAGCCAAATTTTATCATCCAAAACCAAGGGATAAATCAATAAGGTTCCGGGTTGAGATTCTACCAGTTTTCGAGCTTTTTGAGCGAATTGGTTAGGGTCAACAAATGCCTCATCTAAATCTCGCTTGTTCCGAATTGCTGTTTCTAGTTGTTCTAAAGTTTGATAATATTGCTTAGTCAAGGCTTCTCGCTGTTGCAATAGCTGCGCTAACTCTGAGCAGCGAGTTTTCTGGCAATCGGCTAAGCGATTTCCAAAACTGATCAAGCTACCATATTCTTTAAAAATTTGTTGCTCGGTTGGTGTTAGAGTTAAGCTAGCAGGTTGACTTTGCTGGGTGTTGTTAATTCTGGGGTTACCCGTGTATTCTCGTAACTCTTGACCTTTGAGCAGTTCTAATACTTGCTGAGCTTCTAATGGGCGCGTTTGGGTGAGTAATAATTCGGTAAATGACCGATAAATGTTAGTTGTTCCTAACCCATGAACGTTTTGAATGGCTTGAGGAAATGATGATTGTAACCAAACAGGTAACCCCGCAATGATTCTAGGATTTTGTTCTTCATTTTTGTTAATAGCTCGTTTATAATAAGCGATGGCTGTTGCTAATAGATTAGATTCTTGATAAAGGCGGGAGAGTCCAGCCAGAGCTATAAAACTATTAGTAATAGAAAGAGCCTCTTGATACGAGTCAATCGCTTGTTGGGTCTGTCCAGCTTCCCGGTAAATCTCTCCCCGAACTTCCAAACCTAATGCTTCTAAGTCCTTGTGGTTGATATCTTGGGCAATTGCAAGATTTTGGTGAATTAACTCTAGAGCTTTTTTATAATCTCCGTTTCGGGAATAACCTAAACTCGAAACAATGAGTGCTAAAGCTTCAATTCGAGCGCTTTTTATGTCTCGCGCACTGGCTAATCCCTGTTCGGCTAAGTTAAGGGATTGTTGAACATTACCCTGTCCCAAATAAGCCAGAGCCTGCATCACCGTAGCGGCGCTTTCTTCTTCTTTTTTCTGTAGTTTTTGTAAAATATCTCTGCCTTCTTGGGTAGACTCAATAACGTTCTGATATCTTCCTTCTTGGAGGTAAACACCAGCTAACGTTAAGAGTGAAGCGGCAGCAGCAGTAGGAATATTGTTTTCTTGGGCTACCTTTAAACCTTGCTGAGCAAAAAGAACGGCACTTTGATTATCTTGGCGGGAATGGTAAACGCCACCCAGAACTGCTAATGCATTGGCTTGGGTGTCATAATCTTTAATTTGCCAAGTTGTAGTCAAGCTTGATATGCCTGCCATTGTTGCTTTTCGATAGTCACTCGGTGGCGAGGCTAAAGACTGAGAGGCTCTAGCTAACGTCAAAAAAGCAACCGCTTGAGCCTGCGAATCTTGCAAGGCTTGGGCGAGTCCTAAGCTGGCGTTAGCGGACTTCATGGCTTGCTGATAGTTGCCGGTAGAATTGTAAGCCTCTCCTAATCTAAGTAGCAGTTTTAATTCTGTATCACGCTCTCCCCATTCTTGGGCGATGGGCAAGATAGCATTGGAAAGTTCAATCGTTTGTTGAGAGTCTTCTAGGGACGTAGAAATATTCAGGAGTTCCTGGAGAATGTGAATTCTCTCCGTGTGAGTCGTGGCGTTGGTCGTATAAGGAACACTCAAGGGCTGGGAAATATCTGGAGCTGGCTCAACGTTTTGTGCAATTTCCGGCAATTGGCTGTGTTTTAATAGCTGTATGCTATCTTCAGAGGCAGCTCTGTTCAGGGTGGTGGCGAGAAGAGGCAAAGGAGAACTTACAGCACACAGTAAGGTCGCCGCCCCATAGCTAAGCAATTTTACGGATTGATGCATAGGAAAAGTCTGGCACAAACGAGCCAAGCGCCAAGAGTACTTGAGACAGCAGCATATCTAGTATTGTGCAAATTCCTAATCTACCTAGGGTAAGACTTATGCTCGTTGTGTTGCTTGACCCCTAATGGCTGTACCTCTTTCGAGTGAGAAACAAAATCAAATCAAACTTTGTCATTAGACTTGGATTCTGCCATCTTGTAGAAACATCCTGCTCTTTGTTTTGAAATCCTGTGCCCATGGCTTGGTTTAATCGTTCATTACGCATCATTATCCTGACAGCAATTCTGGCGATGGCTTTAACAATGGGGTTTGGAGCCAATCTTTCCGCGCAGGTGCCAAAGCAGTTAAGACCGAACACCTCCCTCAGTGGCAAGTTACCCAGTCAATGGAATTTCACGCCACCGCGTCGAGGAATTCCGGTCAATCGGCAGGGTGGAGCCACCAGAGGGAACCCATGCATCCAGCATCCTGAGGCGAAAGTCACAGCCTTGGTTCCAGCTTCTCGTATGGCAGCAACGGCATCTGCGTATCCGACTCTCTTTTGGAATATGCCCCAGTCATCCGCATCCGAGGTGGAGTTGCTGGTGCGGGATACCAACGATCAGGACATTTACTCGGCTAAGTATACGTTGGCGAAGTCATCTGATGGATGGGTCGTGGGTTCACCGGGCATAATGAGCCTATCTCTTCCTGCGTTTGCTAACCTCTCCCCCTTGGAGATCGGTCAAGACTATTACTGGATGTTAAGGCTTAGATGCCCAATGGATTCTTCCGATAGCTCAAACGATATCGTTGTAGGGGGCGGGATCGTGCGAGTCAAACCCGACCCAACTCTTGCTCAAAGAATTCAGCAGGCAACGCCTCAGGAGCGTGTTGCTCTCTATGCCAATGCTGGGTTTTGGTACGAGACGGTAGCCAGTTTAGCTGAGCTACGGCGCGATCGCCCTAATGATAATGAACTCGCACAGGCTTGGAACAAACTCCTTAATTCGGTAGGGCTGGATAACACGTTCAATAAGCTACCCACATCACCCAGATAAATTAGGCTCGCTCAGACCCTAAGCTGTTATGCATTTAATTTGCCTATTGAGGCTGCTGGGGTGCTGGGGTGCTGGGGAGAGGATTTGAGCGTTTTTATCCTGTGTTTAGAACGTACAAGTTAAATGCACTTTAGCTGAGCTTAGGTAACTCAGTGCTTCCGGTTACCCAGCGGCTAGCGATTGGCATCCGCCAGCCGGTACCAAAAGCTCTGTCCGTAATTTTCAATCCCGGTGGTGCCTGTCGCCGCTTGAATTCGGCTCGTGCCACTAACCGCACCACTTGATCAACCACCACTGGCGCATGACCGGCGACAACAATTTGCTCCAGTGATTGGTGCTGTTCAATCCATCGATACAAAATGTCGTCCAAGACATGATAAGGCGGCAGAGAGTCTTGATCCACTTGACCGGGTTTGAGTTCAGCGCTGGGTGGTTTGGCGATAATATGGGCTGGGATAATCTCGAATTTAGGGCTTTTGCTTTTGGATTCTAGATGGCAAAACGAACTCGATCTTACATCGGAGTTCAACCACTTGCACAAGCTGTAGACACGGGTTTTAGGTACATCGGCAATCACAGCTAATCCGCCATTCATATCACCGTAGAGGGTGCAGTAACCCACCGCCATCTCCGACTTGTTGCCGGTGGAGAGGAGGAGATAACCGAATTTATTGGCGATCGCCATTAACAAGTTGCCTCGAATCCGCGATTGGATATTCTCCTCGGCAAGGCCAAATTCTGTCCCCGCAAACATGTCTTCTAAAGTTTTGTCATAATTCTGCATTAACTCCCCAATCGACAAAAGCTGAGTCTTGATTCCCAAATTAGCCGCTAAGGCTTGAGCATCGTGAACCGAGTGATCAGAACTATAGGGAGAAGGCATGAGAACACCCAGGACATTGTCGGCACCCAGAGCTTCTGTAGCGATCGCCGCCACTAAGGCCGAATCAATCCCCCCACTCAAACCAATCACGACTTTCCTAAATCCACATTTGCGGGCATAGTCCCGAACACCCAGAACCAGCGCTGACCAAATTTCCTCATCGGCGCTAGTAGGCAGCGGTGCGATCGCTCCAGGTAAAAAATCTCGTGCTTCCGGATTAAATTCCAACATGATTAAATCCGTCTCAAAAGAATGGGCGCGACACACCATCTCACCCGCACCGTTAAACGCCACACTGCTGCCATCAAACAACAAGTCATCATTGCCCCCCACTTGATTGACATAAAGGATGGGTTGCTTGTAGCGGAACGTACTATGCCGTAACATGGCCTCCCGCAGTTTTTGCTTCCCTACTCTGTAGGGAGAGGCAGAGAGGTTCACCATTAAATCGACGCCGTGTTTAGCGAGGTCAGCAATGGGATTAACCGAATAATTCCGCCTACCCCAAAATTCTTCATCATTCCATAAATCTTCGCAAATCGTCACACCAATGCGGATGGGGGGGGCTGACGCCTCCACCTCCAGTGTGAACAAATTACTCTGAAGTCCTGGTTCAAAGTAGCGGTATTCATCAAAAACATCGTAAGTAGGCAACAGTCGTTTGTGAAAAATCTGCTGCACCTTACCCTGCTCCAGTAAGCTGATGCTGTTGTATAGAGGCTTACCTCCGGCAACATGGGCATTTGGATTGGGTTCCACCGTCCCCACCAGAACGGCAAGGGCTGGAGGCAATTGTTCTGCCAACTGTTTTAGAGTGGTTGCCATAGACTCCACAAAACTGGGATTCAGCAGCAAGTCTCTCGGCGGATAGCCACATAAAGAGAGTTCCGGCGTCAATAAGAGACGGGCACCCTGATTGACGGCAAGACTTGCCGCGTCTAAAATTTGTTGAGCGTTACCTGTAAGGTCGCCAATAGTGGGATTGAGTTGAGCGATCGCCAGTTTCATAGTGGGTGGAAGGTAGAATGTTTTTTTGTAAGAGCTTCTGAAATAGCTTTCTCTATAGTTGAAGATTAGTGGTGATCGGCCTTGGCGTGTCAACCTCCCGACTACTGTTTTTCCTAGTACATGCGAAATCCCAGTAGGTTCCAGTAGTTAAGGAAGAAAATGAATCCAACCGCCGCTACAGTAGTCAACGAGTAGTGTAGCCGTCCGATCAGGGAATAGTATTTGTTTTTCCAGGCCAGAACTGTAAAAATAACCAGTGCCAGTGTCAAACCCGTGGTGATCGGTGGAATGAACAGTAAGGCGATCGCAATTTTCGGTAGTCCAAAGAAAAGCTGCCAGTAGTCGCTGCCAAAAATAGCCAAGCCCATACCAATCGCAAACACCAGGTTCAAGCTACAGACTAAAACTGCCAAGAATTGCGCCCGTCTAGCCATTCGACCTCTTGCGAAGGTCGAATTTACCTCCCGCCCCTTATTAAGGGGTGGAGTGGGGTGGGGTGCTTTGTCTTTTTGTAAGAGATTGATTCTTGAATCTTGGGGTAACCGTTTACGGCTACGGTGCATCAGCCAACTCACCCATGCTACCAAGCAAGCTGAGACGAAACTTAATGCACAAAACAATCCCAATGTCAATTGAAAAGCATTAGTTTCATACCAAGCTAACTTTTCCAGGGCGGCAAAGACCGAATCGCCAATAAACATGTGAGTAATCCGACCTCGCTCGTTTTGTCGAAACGACAACTGGGTATCCGAGTAAATCGAGCGAAATAACAGCGGTTCTACTTGTACCCACTTGAATTCTGGCACGTAAAGGGCTAACGTGCCGTCGTTACCCGCGCCAGCCATCACCTTAACCTCCGGCGCATCCCCCAGCACAGCCCCAAGTTTTTCCAGGGTCAGGTGCGAGTAGCTGGTATAGCGATAAGTGCCGTACAACTGTCGATCCGGTTTTTGCTCATCCCTGGTTGAGGGGGAGGGAGAAGCGGGTTTCTCTTTCACTGGATAGTAATGCTTTAAAAACTGAGTTGCCAGTTCTCTGGGTAAAGCAACCGGATTATTGTTGCACGAAACGACAAAGCCCAAATTCTGTTCCGGTATTAAATACAGGCGCGTCGTATATCCGTTTAAGCGACCCCCATGTTCCAGTGCTTTTTGATTATTTTCCCAGTTTTCCGAGAAACCATAAGCCGAGCCTACCATGCCGGGATGGTGAGCAAACTGCTGGCGATGCATTTCCTGTGCTGTCACCTCGTTCAGGATACGCGACTCACCATAACGACCATCTTGTAAATGGGCGATCGCAAAATGCGCTATATCCGTAGCCGTTGCCATCAAGGCACTACCGGGGACATTATTGTTGAAGGCAAACGGTCGTCGCTGATAGGTGCCATTGTTATACCTGTAGCCTACCGCTAAATCCGGTGCTAGCTGAGAGGGCAGGGGCTGAAAAAAGCTACTGCGACGCATATCCAGCGGTTGCAAGATGTTTTGCTGGATGTATTGCTCAAAGGGAATGCCAGAAATTGCCTGTACCAAGTAGCCTGCCAGCGTCATCCCCACATCACTGTAGAGAAACACTTCACCCGGTGGTAGGATGCGCCGAGGTAGACGTTTGGCGAGATAATCCCCCAACAGCGTCATTTCAGATTTAGTGTGAGCGAAAGCTTTAATGCCCCACCCAGAATCGAACCCATCCGTGTGAGTCAACAGGTTGGCAATGGTGACTGGCTTAGGGTAGGTGTTCGGGATTTGGAAGTGCTTGAGGTACTGGTTGACATCATCGTCTAGTTTAAGTTTGCCTTGTTCAGCGAGTTGCATTACTGCCGTGGTCGTGAACAGCTTGGAGATAGAACCCACCCGAAAAAGAGTTTTGTCTGGAACAACGGGTATTTTCTGCTCTATATCGGCATAGCCGTAACCCTTGCTGAAGAAGATTTTGCCGTCTTTGACTAGAGTGAACACAGCACCAGGAACGTGTTGTTCCGTCATCTTTTGGGCAAAAAATTGATCCAGAAAGGCTTCGAGTTCTTGTGGGTCAGTTGGCCCTGAAGGCACAGGTGTTGGTAGCCCTTGGGCAAAACAGGGTAATCCGGAGAGCAACCAAACCAGAGTCAGCCCAACTAATACAGCGTGCAGATGTCGCAAAGCTTTCTTTGTTCGATGATAAAAATTCCTTCTATCCTAATAAGGTTGTGAGTTTTCCGCCAACATCCCATGCCCAAGCACAAGCTGCTATCCTGGCTCCCGCAACTGAGTCACCAAGTCTGGATTCTCGCTGCGGGTCGATTGCTCTCCCAAATTGGCACCGGCTTTACTCTGTTCTATGCGCCGATATTTTTTGTCAATCAAGTTGGGTTATCGGCGACGGCTGTAGGCATTGGCTTGGGCAGTGGCTCTATTTCTGGGGTGATTGGTCGCTTTTTGGGCGGTACTTTTGCTGACTCGAATTTCTGGGGACGCAGGCGGACTCTGTTGCTGTCGGCGGCGGTTTCTGCTTTGGCGGATGTGGTATTAGCCTTAACCTTTGACTTTCCCAGCTTTATTGTCGGTAACCTGCTCATGGGTTTGGGGATTGGTCTTTATTGGCCTGCCACAGAAGCGGCTGTTGCCGATTTGACGACGATGGATCAGCGCAGTGAGGCCTTTGCCATCACGAGGTTGGCAGATAGTACTGGCTTAGGGTTGGGGGTGATACTCGGAGGGCTGTTGATTGGAACGACGGGTAATTATCGGGTGCTATTTGCGATCGATGGCATCTCGTTTGTGGTGTTCTTTGCAATTGTGTATGCCGCGATCGCAGAAACTCGTAAGTTTAATCAGCATTCTCCCACAAAACTGAGTCGAGGTTGGGCGGAGGCATTTAGCGATCGCCGCCTGATGGTCTACCTTCTGGTTAATATCCTATTCACCATTTACATTTCTCAGTTACAAAGCACGATGCCCCTCTATTTCACTAATTTTGTGTCTGGGGCAACCTCCGGTAAGGGATTCTCTCCACAGATTATTAGTGCTTTGTTTACTTGGCATGTGGTATTTGCGGCATTGTGTCAGTTGCCTGTGGCTCGGATACTCAATCGTTTTAGCCGTCCCCGTGCCTTGATGATTGCCATGCTGCTGTTTGGCGTGGGCTTTGTCTTAATTTGGGTAACGGGAACGGTTGGGAGTCATGCCCTAATTTGGGCGATCTTCGCTTTGGGAATTTTAGCGATCGCCACTGTCGCCTATACCCCTTCTGGTTCTGCCCTGGTTGTGGATATCGCGCCCGAATCCCTGCGGGGTGTTTACCTCTCACTCAACTCTCAATGTTGGGCGATTGGCTACTTTATTGGCCCTCCGTTGGGTGGGTGGGCTTTAGATCAGTCACGTTACATGGCTCAGGGCTTTTGGCTAGCCGTTGTTGCCAGTACCAGTGTTGGTATCCTGATTTTGCAGTTGCTTCACCGGATGCTGCGAACCCATCCGCGATCGCTCTAGTGCAAGAAGGCAGGAGGCAGGAGGCAGGAGGCAGAAGGCAAGAAAGTTTGTACAGTAAACTTTTTAATCTTTTTCAAGTGGATGGTGATTTCTGCCGATCTGCACTCGTCTTCTGGGCTAACTTTTCATCCCACTAAGCCTTCTCCCCATTGGTCAGTTTTTGCTGGATGCTGTTTTGTCGTTACTGACTAGGCTCAATGGCTCAGCACTTTTTGCTGGCGGCGCTTCCTGTCGCCTCTGTTCCAGTGCATTTCCGATTAGCTTTAACAGGAGCCAAGACACAGAGCGCTCTTCGTCCTGTGCCCACTCTTCTAGCTCTTTTTTCCACTCTGGTGGAATGTAAGTTGTCACACCCGCCAGTGAAGTTTTACCGCCCATTAGAGATTTCTGTATTGTGTCTCCTTATTAAGTATAGTGACCTTTTTTCGTTTAGTACAAGAGGCTAGGCCATGCTAGGCTATGCTATAGCAGCAACCCAATTCAATAGCATCCCTCATCCATGAATATTCTCAACGACCTCCTATCCCAGCCTGTTCAACCCTCCCCAGCCAAAAAGCAACGTCGTAGCATCGAAATCAAATCACAGCGTGAAATTAGCATTATGCGTCAAGCGGGGAAGATTGTGGCAACCGTATTGAAAGAGATTTCAGAGATGGTTCAGCCAGGAATGACAACGCTGGATTTGGATAGGTATGCGGAGAAGCGTATCCGGGAAATGGACGCAATTCCCAGCCTCAAGGGATATCGTGGCTTTCCGGCAACCTTGTGTACCAGTATTAACAACGAGGCTGTACATGGCATTCCTAGCCATAAGCGAGTGATTCGCAGTGGTGATGTTCTCAAGGTGGATACCTGCGCCTACTACCAAGGCTTTCATGGTGACTCTTGCATCACAATTGCGATCGATGAAGTCTCTGCGGAGGCGGCAAAATTCATTCGTGTCGCACAGGAAGCGCTTTACAAGGGTGTTGAGCAAGTTAAAGCTGGAAATTATTTAATGGATATTGCTGGTGCTGTGCAAGACCATGTGACAAGCTATGGCTATAGCATCGTGGAAGATTTCACCGGTCACGGTGTGGGACGGACTCTACATGAAGAACCTTGTGTTTTCTTCTTCCGCACCCGTGAATTACCCAATGTTAAGCTGCGATCTGGAATGACATTAACCATTGAACCGATTCTCTGTGCCGGTTCTAAGGAAACGCGCTTGTTACCGGATGGATGGACGGTGATAACGGCTGATGATTCCCTGTCGGCTCAGTTTGAACATACGGTATTGGTAACTCAAGACGGCTGCGAAATCTTAACCGATCGCACACAGCTCTAATTCCAATTCCAGGGTGCATACCCACCCATATCTAACAGGGCAACCTAGGTGAGGTTAACCCTACTTTGTTTAGTATTTACCGTAAATTGACACTCTTGTAAAATATTTGTTACATTTATTTACAGTAAAAATTACAAAACTAAACAATACTCCAGGAGAAACTTCCATGACTATCCTAATTGCCTTATTTGTAGTGGGCTGGGCGGCGGCAGCGATTATCGGAACTCAGGCGTACTTCCGGGGTGAGCAAACCAAGCCCATCCACGAGCGCAACTGGCGTTCTGAGTCTTTTGAAACACTGGCGCAATCTATTACGGGTGCTGAAACAGACTACACTCAGCGTACTCCTGCCTTTGAGATAGACGCCTACGGTAGCCAATTTTTGCCCAACTCTTAGGAAAGAAGGGTAGATCATGCCTACCCTTTATGAACTCAGCTTCTAAACGTCGCCACAAGACCTATCGGCGGCGTTATTGTCATTAGTGGATAACAGCTCCCCACACAAGCCTGTGATAAGCTGAAGCCACAAGGTGGGTATCAACCTAATCCGTTACTTCAGGCGCGATCGCATTCAGGTCATCATCTTTACAAATCACGACCACTGCCGCTGCGTCTTCACCAACTCTTTGAAAAGCTTGTTATCCTGCGCTGTATAAAGGTTTTACCTAACTTAAGAGCTTTGAGCAAAAGTCACTGAATTGGCAGTAACCCCATCTTTGAGATAATAATAAATAATATAAGTAATTAGGGAATTATCCCTACCTTACCTTTCGGTTTAAAAACCACAGACTAACGGCTAAGTTGCACCTATCTTAGCGGATGATAACTGAGCCATAAAAGTATTTTGATTAAGGGTTCATCGTTACCATTTACCCCCATAAAACCTATATAGAGCCTCTAATAACTTTAGGTTACACGCCGAATTTCGGGGTAATTAAAGTAGTGGTTGCGGAGGGGTATGGAAACCTCACGATTTTTGTCAACCAGGGCATTCTATCGTCTCTCTATTTTGTCAGTACCAGAGCATCCTGTGCAACCCTAAAAAAATAAAGTCTTTCCTGATATTGACTTTTAAGCTAGAAGGAAAAAATAGGTCAGGGGACAGCAGGCTGAGTATCTGTAGAAAGCCGTTAGAGAAATAAACCTTAATAAGATATATCTCTCTCCGAGTTTTTTTCATCGTGAGTTATTAATTCTTGCCCAAATGAATTGGGTATTTTGTCAACTCGTTAATGCAGCGAGTTGCGGGGCGTGCTTCGACCAATTGTTGTTTTAAGGATAAGGAGTTCACTGAGCGTGAAAAGCACACCTTGGTCTATTTGTACAGGTTTATTGCTATCTCTGACTTTGAGTAATTCAGTTGTTGCTCAAGTCCCAAATCCGGAAGATATTACTCCCAATTCAACAGCTTCAGCGGCGGACTTACGGATTACGCCTCGCTTAGGAGTGGGCTACAGTACTTCTGGGGGAGGTTACGATGGTTTTACTCGCTTTGAGGGTTTTGTTCCATTACTGCAAAATCCCGGTACAAACCTGACCTTTCTAGAAGGGCGGCTACTGTTAGATAATAGTGCTGATTTAGGTGGTAACCTGCTGTTGGGTCATCGTCTCTACAACTCACAGTTAAACCGCACATTTGGCGGTTATGTCTCTTTCGACAATCGCAACACGGGTAAAAGCAGCTTTAACCAATTAGGATTAGGGCTTGAAAGTCTGGGCAAAGTTTGGGACTTTCGAGTGAATGGCTATATTCCTCTGGGCAACAGCCGCAAGTTGGCGAGTGAGACGGGTTTTGATACCGGTTTACAGGCGAGTGGTACCCCTTTCTTTCAAGGCAACTATTTAGTTACACAGGCAATCCGAGAAAGCCAACAAGTTCGACGATATGAAGCGGCACTGGGGGGATTTGACATTGAGGCAGGAGCCAAAATTGCCAAGCTAGGAAATAGTGGCGATTTACGGGGCTATGGTGGAGTGTACTATTACGGTGGTAAAGGTGTTGATTCTGCTCTCGGTTGGCGTGTAAGGCTGGAAGCACGTCCTACAGACAACCTAAACCTTGGCGTAGCAGTGCAAGATGACCGTCTTTTTGGCACGAACGTACTGTTTAATGTGGGAGTTACCTTTCCTGGAAATCGTCCCAAGAAATTCAAGAATGATTCGGAATCTGTTATTGCCCGATTAGGGGAATCCATCTCGCGCACGAATAGTATTGCTATCAAGTCTCAAACTGAAGCGACATCCTTTAGCCAAAACGTCACTGTCGCGGCAACCAATCCCCAAACCGGTGCGCCTTATGTGTTTCAACACGTCAATTCAGGGCAAGCGGGGGGAAATGGTACGTTTGAAAATCCTTTTGCTGCCATTGAAGCGGCTCTCGGTGCGACCCAGTCTGATGGCAATAGTATTGTTTATGTAAGCTCTGCTAGCAATTCTCCTGCATTGTCCAGCTTTCAGATTAAGGATGGAGTGCAGGTATTATCAAGTGGGCCGATACAGGAAGTTCTTACCAAGGAGTTTGGTTTAGTCAGGCTTCCGGGTTCGGGCAGTGGTAACTTCCCGAATGTGACGGGAACAGTAACGATGGGCAATAATACCGTACTATCGGGGTTTGCGATCGCATCCAGCAATGCTCCTGGAATTGACGTTAGGAATATCAGCAATGCGACAATTCGCGATAACACTGTCACCAGTACCGCCCAAGGCGTGCGTTTGGAAAATGTTACGGGAACAGTAACCTTAACCAACAACAATATTACGAGTACGGGTGAGGCAGCGCTGGAAGCGACGAACATTAATAATGCCAGCATTACCCAAAGCAGTTTTTCCAGTACCAATTCCGTGACGAATGGGATTACCCTAAATGGTGTCAGTGGTAACTTGGATGTAACGAACAGCACGCTGACGGTGATTAATCCCACGATTAGTGGACTCTCGGCGCAGAATATCACGGGTACGGTGAATATCGCCGCCAACAGTGGTAGTCAGATTAGCACCAATGGCACGGCGGCTAGCCTTTCCTTGAGAGAAAGTACGGGTAGTGTCAATCTCTCTGGATTACAAGCCACTGCCACAGGTGGGGCGGTGCTGGAAGCGACGAATATCAACAACGCCAACATTACTCAAAGCACCCTCAGCAGTACCAATTCTGCAACGAATGGCATTACTCTCAACGGTGTCACTGGCACAGTTGATGTCTCTAACACGAGTGTGAATGTCACCAATCCGACAGGGAATGGAATTTCAGCCCAAAATGTTGCAGGTACCGTGAATATTGCTGCCAACAGTGGTAGTCAGATTAGCACTAATGGGACAACGGCTAGCCTTTCCTTGAGAGAAAGTACTGGAAGTGTCAACCTATCGGGATTACAAGCTACGGCAACCGGTGGGGCGGTGTTGGAAGCCACCAACATCAACAACGCCAACATTACTCAAAGCACTCTCAGCAGTACTAATTCTGCAACGAATGGCATTACTCTCAATGGTGTTACAGGTACTCTAGGGGTAAGCGATACGACGGTAAATGTCACCACTCCTACACAAAATGGTATTTTAGCTAGCAACATTACAGGTACCGTCAACCTTAACGCTAATGCGGGCAGTACCATTACCACCAATAGTACGAATGCAGGCATTGCCCTGGAGCAAAGTACGGGTAGTGTGAATCTATCAGGATTACAAGTGAATAGTACCGGTGGAGCTGCACTGGAAGCGACGAACCTGAATGAGGCCAATATTACTCAAAGTATCCTCAGCAGTACCAATTCTGCAACGAATGGCATCACCCTCAATGGTGTGAGTGGCACAGTTGATGTATCTAACAGTACTGTCAATGTCACCAATCCGACGGGTAACGGGATTTCGGCAGAGAATGTGACGGGAACTGTCAACATCGCTGCCAACAGTGGTAGTCAGGTTACCACCAATGGCACGGCGGCTAGCCTTTCCTTGAGAGAAAGTACGGGTAGTGTCAATCTCTCTGGATTACAAGCCACTGCCACAGGTGGGGCGGTGCTGGAAGCGACGAATATCAACAACGCCAACATTACTCAAAGCACCCTCAGCAGTACCAATTCCGCAACGAATGGCATTACTCTCAACGGTGTCACTGGCACAGTTGATGTATCTAACAGTACTGTAAATATCACCAATCCCACGGGTAACGGGATTTCAGCCCAAAATGTTGCAGGTACCGTGAATATTGCTGCCAACAGTGGTAGTCAGATTACCACTAATGGCACGGCGGCTAGCCTTTCCTTGAGAGAAAGTACGGGTAGTGTCAATCTCTCTGGATTACAAGCCACTGCCACAGGCGGGGCGGTGCTGGAAGCGACGAATATCAACAACGCTAACATTACTCAAAGCACTCTCAGCAGTACTAATTCTGCAACGAATGGCATTACTCTTAACGGTGTTACAGGTACTCTAGGGGTAAGCGATACGACGGTAAATGTCACCACTCCTACACAAAATGGTATTTTAGCTAGCAACATTACAGGTACCGTCAACCTTAACGCTAATGCGGGCAGTACCATTACCACCAATAGTACGAATGCAGGCATTGCCTTGGAGCAAAGTACGGGTAGTGTGAATCTATCAGGCTTACAGGTGAATAGTACCGGTGGGGCGGCTTTAGCAGCCACGAATGTGAACAATGGCAGTCTCACTCAATCTACGCTGACGAGTACCAATTCCGCGACGAATGGCCTTAGTTTCTCCGGCGTTAGTGGTATTTTTGATGTGAATAACAGCACCATTACAGTTGCCCAACCTACTAATGATGGTATTTCAGTGGTTGATTCTACTGGAACCGTGAGCGTTGTTGCTAATACAGGAAGTCAGATTACCAATGCAGTGAATGGTGTTCGGGCTAACAATGTTTCAGGGGGATTAACGGCATCTGGATTGGCAATTGTGGATTCGAGCCAAAACGGAATTTCTGCGACCAATAGCCGCAATCTCACGCTGCAAGGTAACACCATTAGTAACAGTGGTGTTGATGGCATTAACCTGAATGAAGTAACAGGTCAAATCGCGATTAATAATAACTCAATTACCAATTCGGCTGAAGACGCGATTGGGTTAATGAACACAACGGGTCAAGCGGTGTTATCGATGAATCAAAATCAAATCGATGGTGGTATAAATGGGATTAATCTGTCCCTGAGTGGAGACGCTCAAGTTACTAGCCAGATGGCTAACAATCAGATTCTCAATACCACTAGAGAAGGCTTGTTGGTCAACCTTCAAGATAATGCTCAACTAAATGTCACTGCTTCTAACAATCAAATGACTAACGCAGGCACTACTGTCGGCAGCAATGGAGTATTGCTCTCCACGGGAGGTAATACTCTCTCGACCTTTACTTTCTCTGGCAATACCTTCACGAATATGGGGAATGGCTTTGTCGGTAATAACTTTGGTTTTTACCTAGATGCTAGAGATAATTCTTCCTCGAATTTAACCTTCTCCAATAATCAGCTTACCAGCGGTACTGGAGTTCTGGCTGGTGTAATTGCAGAGAATAATTCACCTGGAAGTCGGTTATGTGTACAAATGAATGGAAATACTAGCAGTGGTGCAAGCTTTGTTGATTTTGCTCTCAGCAATAATGCCAGTGCACAATATCAGGTTGTAGATTTTGCAAATGTAGGCGTTAATAACACTGGCAATTTTGGGGTCTTCGGAGCGCCATTTACTAACGTACAAGTTTGCCCTGTACCTTAAGTTGATTAATCCCACCCTTAAACAAGGTGGGCTTTTTCAATACTTTTTTGTAAGGCATGAATACCGCTGAAATAGCTGTCTATTACTTGCTTTATTTACGGCGTTCTTGCAATTTACGATACACATCTTTCACCTCAACGTTATGGTGAGCTAAGGCGACAAGGGTGTGATAAAACAAATCCGCTACTTCAGAAGCGATCGCATCCTTGTCATTATCCTTACAAGCCATTACCACTTCGGCGGCTTCTTCACCAATTTTTTTCAGAATCTTATTATCGCCCCCAGCAAACAGTTTACAGGTATAGGAGGTTTCAGTGGGGTTGTCTCGGCGCTCGCAAATTACGTCAAATACCTGTGACAATGTATCGGCTGGGGGGGCGGCTTTTGTTCCATCCACTTGGTGGAAACAGCTCCGTTCTCCCGTATGGCAGGCAATATCACCGATTTGCTCGACGGTAACGAGTAAGCAATCACTATCGCAATCATAGCGGAGCGATCGCACTTTCTGGAGATGACCAGACGTTTCTCCTTTATGCCACAATTGGGAACGCGATCGACTCCAAAACCAAGTTTCCCCAGTTTCCAGGGTTTTTTGTAACGACTCCTGATTCATCCACGCCATCATCAAGACAGTACCATCCAAATAGTCTTGTACAATCGTCGGCACTAATCCCCGCTCATCGTAGCGAATTTGATCCACGGGGATGGCTTGGTGTAACGAATTCGGTTCAGAAGCAGACCACATAGGGATGGATGACCCAAGCAATGACTCTTCCGTCCACAATACCATCTCGTGAGGGCGTTGGGGTGAGAAATTACAATAAGACTTACACAACTGGAACAGTTCCAGAAGGATAAAGTACAAAGGAAGAACTGAAACCCTCTAAATAAAATTAGAGGATTGAATAAATTTAGATGTGCGTAGTTCTTGAAATTTTTGGGGCTAAGATATAGGGATTTTAGGCTTATAGTAAAAAGCGAACTCTCAGTCTGACCTATAATGCTTCTTCCAAATCCTTTATATACCACAAATTATGGTGCAGCTTATGTAGGCGACTCCTTTCTACTACTAGATCAGCTTTAAGCTGATTCGATTGATTTAGTGTTGACTTCACCTCCTTTCGCACTGAAACGCAAATGATGTTATTGCTCTATATAAAAAAAATCGTTCATCACAAAGCTATCAATCTAAGTAAACAAAAAAATTAGCTATAAGATAATGACAACTGTTTTAATAGAGTAAACCTATAAAATTCTGAAGTTGATTGGCTACCTCTTGAACCCGGTTGTAATTTATCATACCAGGAAACTTATATTTTTTATTCGACTGAAGAACAATCATCAATTGATACCACTGCCAATGGTCGCTATCAACATAGTTCATCACTTCAACTGATTTAATCTCGCTGAGCGTGTATGTTTGGGTCTGAGTTCCCAGCACTGTATGGATTTGGCGAATGTATAAATTGCGTGTTTTATCAAGGATAATGGTTCGAGACCGCACAGATGCATACAGTACCAAAGCTCCAATTAAAGTAAAGGGTAAGAACAAGATTAATCCTCCCAAAAAGCTCCCACTCAAACGTGTATCTTCTTCAATTTTGAATAAGGTAGCCTGTGAATTAATAAAAGTTTTGATTTTTTGAGCGACTTCGGGCTGAAATGTTGGTTTAAAACCTGACTCTATCGCATATTGCGTCTCAAACAGCCTGGTTTTACTAGACTTGGTAATCAGGGAAACCCAAACTTTTGCAGTTCCCCCACCTTTCCCATTTGACCACTCTGCTGACTCAAGCTTTGCATCAGTGACTTGCTGGATAGGTTGATTACTAACTTTTGGCACGAAACCCAGATATTGAGACTTCGACCATACACAATCAATGAGTTTAGGTTCAACTCGTTGGCAGGATAAAGTTGTTACGCCAAACTCAGACGCAATCAGAACAATCATCCCTAACGGTATTCCACTAAAACCAAGCGCCCAAACTATGATGAATAAATTAATCAGTATCCCATGCTGATGTTTGAGAATCAGTTTTGATTTATTTTGCTCAACAATGCCCAAGTTAGGTAGGAGAGTAGCCATCTGAAGTAATTAAAGTAATCTTTTCAAAAATCTGTCTTGAAAGTGGGGAGTCAGGAGTCAGGAGTCTTGCAACATGACATTAACAGATGGATGTCGTTCGGGCATCTGTGCCATTAGAGTCAGTAGGAAAGACTTTAAAACAAGGAAGCGAGTTTTTACAGCAAGAAGCGCGAAGAACGAGGTACCGCTGCATATCTTAAAATATACCCTCGTGACACAGGTGTTGCGATCGCTCTCATCGCTACTAGCCACTAGCACCCATCCAACCCCTGGTTTGTAATGGAATTGATATATCCTAATTCAGGAATTTTCCTGAGTGAGATAATCAACTAACATAGGCATTCACAACAAGGTGTACCCTTATCCCCAGATAAACCTTGAAACGTCCTACTTACGGAGACAACCTTGGTTAATACCACAATTAAAACGACCAAATCAGAAGAAATCTTCGCCGCTGCCCAAAAGCTGATGCCAGGAGGTGTCAGTTCTCCCGTCCGGGCGTTCAAATCGGTGGGTGGACAGCCCATTGTTTTTGACCACGTCAAAGGAGCCTACATATGGGACATAGATGGCAACCAGTACATCGACTATGTGGGTACTTGGGGGCCAGCCATTTGCGGTCATGCTCATCCAGACGTGATTTCTGCTCTCCATGAGGCTCTGGAAAAAGGCACTAGCTTTGGCGCACCTTCTGTGCTAGAGAATGTGCTGGCATCAATGGTAATTGATGCTGTCCCTAGCATTGAAATGGTGCGGTTCGTTAATTCCGGAACCGAAGCCTGTATGGCTGTGATCCGGTTGATGCGGGCGTTTACTGGGCGTGACAAAATTATCAAGTTTGAAGGCTGCTATCACGGTCACGCGGATATGCTGTTAGTTCAGGCCGGTTCTGGCGTTGCGACGCTAGGCTTGCCCGATTCTCCTGGTGTGCCCAAGTCTGCCACTAGCAATACCGTAACGGCTCCTTACAATGATTTGGAAGCCGTAAAAGCACTATTTGAATCCTCTCCGGATGAAATTGCCGGTGTGATTTTAGAGCCAGTAGTCGGGAATGCGGGTTTTATTCCTCCCGATGCTGGGTTCCTGGAAGGCTTACGAGTACTAACCCAGGAGTATGGCGCTTTGTTGGTGTTTGATGAAGTGATGACGGGATTCCGCATTGCTTACGGCGGTGCTCAAGAAAAATTCGGCATTACACCTGATTTGACAACACTAGGCAAAGTCATTGGTGGTGGATTGCCGGTGGGAGCTTACGGCGGACGTAAAGATATTATGTCAATGGTGGCACCCGCAGGCCCGATGTACCAAGCGGGTACGCTTTCGGGTAATCCCCTAGCGATGACGGCTGGCATTAAAACGTTGGAATTGCTGCAAAAACCGGGTACTTACGAACAGCTTGAGCGCATTACCAAGAAGCTATCAGACGGTTTGTTGCAAATTGCTAAAGAAACGGGTCACGAAGTCTACGGTGGGCAAATCAGCGCCATGTTCGGCATGTTTTTCACCGGTGAACCCGTTCACAACTATGCAGATGCGAAAAAGTCTGACTTAAGCAAGTTCAGTCGTTTTCATCGCGGAATGTTAGAGCATGGTGTTTACTTGGCACCGTCTCAGTTTGAGGCAGGGTTTACATCCCTTGCTCATACGGATGAAGATATTGACCGCACTTTAGAAGCGGCGCGGGAGGTTCTGTCAAATCTTTAATTCCATTAGGGATTTTTGGCTCAATGATCGATTAAAAGTCTCAGATTAACCGTCTGAAGGTTATTCTTTCCAGAGATATTGATAGGGGCGAAACATTCGTGGTAGAAGCCTGGGAAGCGAACCAGATTTACTGTCACGAATGCTTCGCTTTTATTGTTTCCCCAAAGAGCAGAGTTATTAGTCGATAAAAGAGCAGAACTCACCTCAACCTAAACTTAGTTGGGCTTTTTGCTTTTAACGTTCTAGACACCAACTCTCCATAGGACAGCTCAGCTTTACTACTGCGGGAAGAGGGTGTACTAGGAGCATAAGCTTGCCGCAACAAAAGTAAGGGAATACTAAGGAGTCCTAAAACAATTACGATGCCGGCTGTGAGCCAGACTAAAAGGCGTGAAGGTCGGTAATCGCCTCGTTCAATTTGCCAAAAAACCTGATTGTAACGCCACACCGCTAGGACAATTACAAAGATTCCGACAATGACAAGACCCACACCAAGGGTCTGGTAACTAATGAAGGAGCGAGTCGGGATGACTTCTTGAGTAACAGCCGTTTCCAATTGCCGTAGAAACAGACCAAAGCGGGCTAAAGCAAAACCAAACCCAATCAGCGCAATAGATGTACGTAGCCAAGCTAAGAAAGTACGCTCGTTGGCTTGATGCTCTCGCTGGTGGTCAATTTCTGGCATTCTCGCCCTTGGTTCGCTGTTTTAAAGTTAGCTTTTTTTCTGCAAGAGCGATCGCAAAAATTAATGGGGATTGTCGTTTGGAGCCTGGATATCAAGGCTTAAGCCCATTTGCTCCTAAATTTCCAACAATCCCACATCGGTTAATCCCAAACGCCCTAACGATAGTTAGTAAATTGCAGCGCCACAGGCAAATCTTCCTGTTTCAATCGCTGCATCACTCCTTGTAAGTCATCTTTAGAGCTGCTGGAAACCCTAACGGCATCCCCTTGAATTGATCCTTGTACTTTCTTGAATTCGTCGCGAATCAGCTTAGTGATTTTCTTAGCTATTTCCTGACTAATTCCTTTTTTGAGCTTAATTTCTTGACGGACGCGATTACCGCTAGCGGACTCGACTTTGCCGTATTCAAAGATTTTTTGTGAGAGGTTGCGCTTCGCCGCTTTGGTTCGGAGAATCGTATGAATAGCCTCTAGGGTGAATTCGCTATCGGTATTGACGGTAATGACTTCTTCGCCTAATTCAACCGTAGTCTTTGTGTCTTTTAGGTCGTAACGGCTGCTGATTTCCCGAATGGCTTGGTCTACTGTGTTAACCAGCTCTTGTCGGTCAAAGTCGCTGACAACATCGAATGAAAATGTGGAAGCCATAAAGTAAAGAAGTTAAGAATCGTTCGTTTATTACTAACAACTAACAACCAACGGCTTAAAGTTCAAGACGGAAGTTTTTGCTGCTCTACAAAATTTAGAGTAGCTTCATGGAGTATTGGCACTCAGTAGGCTTAAGACAAAGAGGGTGGCACTGCAAGCTGAGCCGATGGCGTACATGAGCGATCGGGCTAAGGGGATGTCAAGGATATAAAAAACTGAGTATAGCGTTCGGGCAATGAGAAACGCGATCGCAGATCCCACCGCTAAGGATGAGTGTTGTCCCGTCACATAAGCCATCAGTGCCGCTGCCGTGAAAATCATAAAGGCTTCAAACGAGTTCTGATGTGCCCAGGTCGCACGCTGAGCATAGGGAGGTAACTTGTCAAACATCGCACGCGGCGCACTCAGGTCATATCCCACCTGAACACGCCCAGATGCGACGACCAGAAACGGCAGATAAATGAGTGCTGCCGCTGCGACAATACAGTAAAGCAGAATTACAGAATCCTGTAGATTCATAATTTAGTCAAAGTAAAACAGAGTGACCAGCTTGCGCTGCTCTTCTGCGTCTTCGCAAGTTTTGAGCAGGGTTCGGCTGTCATGAAACGCAAAGCAAATGAGCTGCTGACATCGGGAGACAATTTCCTGATTACACAGCGCACTGGCTTCACTGAGGGACAGATTATCGTTTTCTGGATTTTCCACCAAATGCATCACCAGCTCCAGCTGCTTGCGTGATTCTCGTGGCTGACGTTCTAGGCTTTGGGGCAAAATCACAGTGAGTAAGCTGGGGTCAGCACGCATGGCACCGCGAATGGCGGCGGCGTTTGTGCCGGTAGCCCCAGAAGTGATGATACGATTGCCCTCTAGAACTAGGGCGTAGCTCATCATCTCAATGAGGTTTTGATGAGTGATGGGAACGTGACGCGACCCTAAAAGCGCAATCCGCTTAGAACCCGTTTGCTGGATTGTCGCAAGCTCTTGCGCTAATGTATCGACACCGACGATGTCTACTGATTGAGTCAAAGATGCCGTTTTTTAGCTGAACAACCCAGCTATTCTAACAGAAGCCGTCGCCATTAAGACGCAATAATTTAGGTTTTAGTTGCGGATTGCCTGCCAAAATTCGTCATTTTTTTTTATTTGCGTTTTGCCTGATGTCTGTGCTAACATTCTAAATTGTGTTCGGACGCATAGCTCAGTTGGTTAGAGCACTACGTTGACATCGTAGGGGTCACTGGTTCGAGTCCAGTTGTGTCCATTTACGTAATCATGCTGAAATTGATGATTGGTAAGGGTTTCAAGTGTCGATTGCCAAATTATTTGTCGTCGTTGTCAAATTAGTGTCATTTTGACAAATTGTTTGTCATCGAGCTATAGCTTTTAAAGCAGCTATCTATATATAGGGACACAACTGGACTCGCTTTCAACCCACCCTTTTCTAGAAATAGTTTTCGGCTTCTACGCTTTTTTCAACCCACCCCTAGGTGGGATGGTCGTTGAAACTCTTCCCACCTAGACCCTTGTCTACACTGCCCTTTCAGAAGCCTTTTTGACGGCTCCCGAAAATCCTTACTCAATCTCCTGGAAAACTAGAAGATTGCTGGTTGCTGAAATTAGTGAAACCCAGATTAGACAAAGGTTTTGAACTTTTGACGGTTCCCTGGGGATTTTGCCCCCGCTTTTAGCCGTCAAAAAATATTTAGAGTGGATTCCTCCTTGCTCGGAGGTGATTGGGTAGCCACCACTGCGGAACCCGCACCCGTATTGCTGGGAGCGCACCTTATTCCTGTCCGAAGACAGCAGCATCGGGGTGGGCAGCTACCAGGGTCAGAAAGCACAACTGTCTTCCAACAGTCAAACTAACCCTGATTTTTCACAGCTCAGCGGTTCGATTGAACATGAACTGCGGCGCTATTGCTTATTCAATTATTCTAATGTCAAGGTTCAAATATTGGTCAAACTTAGGGGTTGAGACGGGAGTGATAAGCTGCGATCGCCATTTCTTTTGCCTTTTCCTGGGGGCTGCCTCGGACAGGCTGTTGTCCTTGTTCGATTGAGATGCCTATCTTTGCTGCCTGAACCTGAATGTTCTCAATCAATCTGCCGTAACTCCATTGATGAACATTAACCCGATACTGTTTGGCGTACTTTTGCTGTCCTTCGACATAACTGGGAATTTTTTGCTCAGCTCTAGTTTGAATCTCGCTGTGCACTAGCTCTCGCATATCTCCCAGCTTGGGAAGGACAATGCTGCCTGCCTGGTAGGTTTGAGCTAAGGTGACAATTTCTTTAGCCAACAGTCGGTCTACATATTCCCCTAGCTCGGATTCCCCAAATTGATTAGAGGTAGCATTTTTCTGTGCTTTGTGGCGTTGGTGAGACTGGCGTTGTTTTTCTTGTCGTTGACGGTTGAAAAGTTTGTAGTTATCTCCGAGTAGTTGTCGGATGCTGCGGTAGGCGATCGCTTCGCCTGTAGTGCCATCTACGATCGCTGCTGTAGCGGGTTTCCCAAGGCCCAAGCTAATACCCACAGCAATGTGCGACCGCCCCTGATACAGAGGTTGGCTAGGACGAGGGAAGGGGTTATTGAGACGGGCGAGGGTGGAGTTTTTGCGCTTAATGAAAGCTTGTTGTTTGTCGTTAAGGTCGCCTTTCTCTTTCATTCTGGCAAGGGTTTTGGCGATATCATCGGCTTTCTCTTGACGCACTTGCTCAGTGCCTTCAGCCGTCCAAAGGCGAGTGTCTAGAGTGCAGTAGAGAGTCAGGTGATGGATGTTCCAAGCGTCGCCTTTTCCCTTCCCTAATGCCCAAGCAATCTGTCCTGAGCGCAGGGTAAACAAGCTACTGGAGTGCTGGTCTTTGCTCTCTCGCTTGATTTGTTGGTCTTCCAGGAAGCGTTGAAACCACTTGAGCTGGCGTTGGTCACAGTAGATTTGAAAGGTGTGTTCGCTCAAGCCGTTGAATTTTACGCAGAGGCGACCTTTGGAATTTTTGCTCCAGGTCAGGTCTTCGTTACTTTCATAAGTAACTGGAAAGGGGACAGACTGGGGTTTGGTTAAGAGCCTGTCTTGCCAAGAACGAGCTTGAGACTCATTTTCAGGGACGGTGCTAGTGGCAGCGATCAATGTCTCTAACCACTTTTCCCCGGTTAAGTTTCGACCTTTGGGAATACGGCTGGCTAGTTGTTCTTCTAACCTTGAAATCTTGATTTCAGTTTTGCGGCGGCGCTTGGCAAATTTTTCTTTGTCTTCCTCTTGGTCAGGAATTTTGCAGCCATTTTTGAGCAAGTAGCAGATGGCGTTCTTGGTCAGGAGGTCTTCTATATCGTCGTAAACCTGGAAGAGAGTTTTAGAGATACTGCGATTAGAGCCTAAGTCTTGGGGTTTCTTGCTCTTTTTGCCTTTGGTTTGAGTGGGTTGAGGCGACTCGTTCTTAGAGGTCAGGGGAACCAGGATTTCACTGGCTTTGGTGCGAATGACCTCTAGAGTACAACCGCTCTGGTTGACTAATTCCTCGTCGCTTTTGAGCATTCCTAACCAGCGCATCTGTCCCTCTAGTTTGCGCTGTAACCGTTGCTGCACCTTCAACCAAGATTTGTAGATGTAGTCTACCAGCGCGCTCGCAGAAGCATAAAAACGACCAGGCTGACCGATGAAGCGAGAATCAGTCCTGAGGGGTTCACACAGTTGTTTGATGATGCCAGCAGGAATTTTGCGTTTTTGTCGCCAAGTCTCGAAATCAGGATGCTGACCGATTTGTTCGAGGAGTTCGTTAATTAGAGGCGTATTTCGTTCTGCCATCAATGTCCAGATCTGGTGGCGAGTTGAAACGTTTGCAACTAGGCGGCATTGAATGGTGATTTGGCTCATACAGCGTAATGCTTTATTGGTTCAATAAAACCATATGTGTATTATAGCGGCCTTTGTAGAATCGTAATTGATGCAAGAAACATTTTTTACGAGTAAACAGGCGGCTAAAATTACGGGCTGTACTCTCCGTCAGTTGCAATATTGGCGGGAGAAAGGGGTAGTTGTACCTGTAATTAGTGGAACTGGGACGGGACGGAGTCTTTATTACTCCCGGTCTGATTTGGTTGAGTTGGCGGTAATGGAATATTGGTTGAGTGTGGGATTGAGCTTTGATCTGGCGCGTCAATCTCTTAAGATGCTCAAGGACAAAGAGCCGGAGTTCTTTAATCCCGAAAAGGCAAGGCGTTGGATGTTGGCGTGGAATTCCAAGATGCGATCGCTTAAACTGTTGGAGTTTGATTTGGAAGACGCGATCGCGTCTCTGAAATCCGGTCAGCCTGTGATTCCCCTGTGGTTGGATGCGATTCATGAGGAGTTGACGAAAAGGTTGGTAGGGTAGCTCATCGCAAATACTGGCGATAGTTATTGATTAATCGATATCGATTGATGGAACCCATTCCCGTTCCCGTTTTTGTATTCCCTAGCCGAAGCCTCAAACGGTTCAACGTTCAAAGGCTTACCCATTGCGTTTCCGATCAAACTCATTAATGCCCTTGCCCGTGCAGCAAAAAATCCCTCAAAGTCATCTCGCCGCAGCATAGTTGGGTCAATAGCGTGCGATCGCAACATATCATTGAGTTTAGTAGGGAATATTCCTTCGCTCTCAAACTGTTTGAGGTAAAGCGAAGGGGGTTTGGAGCCGATTTTTTTGTTGGTACTGGCTGACAAGGGGGTGCGATTGACTAAGCAGTTGTAATATTTGGGTTCTATGCCTTGCTTTCTACACCAGGCAACAGGGAAGATGTGGTGCGATTCAACCCGTTGTTCAAAATAAAGTACATCGTTAATTTCTTCCCCCGTACTCCAATCAATTGCCCCTTGAAGCCGCAACAAAGCTGACAATCCTTGGTATACAGCACCGTAACGTTTTCTCACACCCAGCAGCCGATATACCGAAAAATCGGCAGAGGAAATAGTCGTTGGTGGTAAACCTCCTAACAGCCAGAAGGGAACTTCTAGTACGTCATGCGCTGCTCGCACTTCATGTCCACGGGTATACACTTCTCCAAACATCCCCGACCACAGCCAATGCCTTAATCGAGAACGAATCTGTTCGGATTCGGATTGCTTGCCCAGTAATGTTAAAATTGCCGTCAAAGCAACGAGCTGGATGGGGTAGGCTATGTCGATTGCGTCAAAGATTTTTTGAGAGTGCAGGAAGCGAGCCGCCTCTTCAAACCCTCTCATCACAGGGTCTGCCCATGTCTGGTATTCTTCGGGTGATACCTTTAAGGCTTCCATGCGCCGACAGCTAATCGCGGGTAACTTCTCACAATTCACATTTGCCAGGAGGGCTTTTTGGCGACGGGCATAAGAAGCTACCAAGCTAATGGCTTGAATAAAGTCAGTATTCCTCAAAGAACGTAAGACTTTCAGGGACTTAAGGCGAGTCTCTCGACGCTTCCAATCATCTCTCAGGCTGAAGTTATCCGCACAGTAGCTAGCCGTCATGAGGTCGAAAAAATTCAGGTCGCATCCAGAAGTGTTGGTATCCTCGAAAACCTGGCAAACTGCCTCTTTTGGTAAAGACTCCCGCAGTTGAATGACGGGCATCTGGTAATGTTCAAACTTTTTGAGGACTTCCAGCTCTAAGGTATCGAGGAGTTTGAGTTTTTCGCTATTGTATCCCCAAAATTTAGAGTATTTGCTTCTCCATTCCGAAAAAAAGAAGACTTTTGACAGGGGGAACAGTCCGATTAAATATTCTCGGCATGGCATAGAAATATCAATTACCCCATTAGATGTTTGGAGTTTTTTGGTTTCGGGTAGAGCAAGAATTGCTTCTCGGCGATCGCTATTTGGGTCGAGACATTTCTCAATATCCAGGTAGTACCATTTTTTGATGAGTTTTTGAGATTTTTGGTCTTTGATGACAACAGGTTGCCCGGACAGTAACACCATAAATAGGGTGGTCAGGCGCTGCTGACCGTCGAGAATGAGTAAGTTAGGTGGTTGGGGTTCTGGTAGGGCGACACTATCGACAAGGCGGGGTTTGAATTGAACTTGATGGTTGCCTTGTTGGAGCATCATGACAGCACCGATAGGGTATGCCAGAGAAACGCTAGCGAGGACGCGACGTATCTGGGAATCATCCCAAACAGACTACACCAATTCGTCTACAGGTTACATATGCCGCCTAAGCGAGTTGCAATTTATCAGTAAAGCGCTATGGGCAAGAAAGGCAAAAAAAGTCGCAAGGGTGTTGGAGAAATGTATGACGAAGCTAAGGTAGATACGCTCCTGACTTTGACACCAACGGCGAGGAGTAATTTAGACAAACAAGCCAAAGAGCTGGAAGTTAGCCGCAGTGAGGTAGTGGAACGCTTTGCCCGTGGTCTGCTCAATTCTCCAGGAGCAGTGGTACTTTCGGATGAGGAGAGGGCTGTCCTGGGAAAATCCTAAAGCAGGCGATCGCTCAAGCACAGGAGGAACTGGCTGGGCGGGGTCTGTTTGAGGGTCAAAAAGCTTCTGGAGAGGAAGCGATTAATCTACAACAGCAGATTGACCAGTGGCAGTTGCTATTGGAGAAATTTGATTGACTGTGGAGTGATTAGGTTGCTGGATGCGATCGAAGCATCCAAGGGGCAGCTTCAAAATCAGGCGATCGCGCTTCAGATGTAGAACTCCAAAAACTTGCCCAACGGCTGGTTAAACCGGATGGTGAAGCGTGGGAGGAGGGGGAACTGGTGGATATTCGACTGGCTGAGGATTTGAAGCGGAGACGGCAGTAGAAGCGATCGCAAAAGTCAAAACGATAACTGAAAAGGCAAGTTTCAGCGATAGCGAACCGTAGAGTGTTCAGAATATAAGATATAAATTTATAAAATGCTACATTAATAAGTTTGCTCTATTTTTCCGTAGAGTTCAGATTCTCTGATTGACGATAAGGTAAACTGATACCGAATTAGGTGTTTTTTGGAACATTTGTACTAAATAACATCGTCAAGACAAGCGACTCATCTCAGGTAATGATGGCTGACCACCACCAACTCTCTAACTTCATCTGGCAAATTGCCGACTTGCTGCGGGGACCTTACCGCCCTCCGCAGTACGAGCGTGTGATGTTACCTATGACGGTGCTGCGTCGCTTCGATTGTGTGCTTGCACCCACAAAGCAGCAGGTGTTGGCGGAGGCAGCCAAGTGGGAAGAAAAATTTAAAGGGAATGATGCCGCTCTTGACCCAATTCTGAATAAAGCGGTAGGTAAGGGTTTTCGTTTTCACAATCGCTCGCCCCTCGACTTTGAGAAACTCAAGGGCGACCCTGACAATATTGATAAGCATCTCATCAGCTACATCGAGAGCTTCTCGAAGAATGTTCGAGATATCTTCGAGAAATTTGAGTTTACCAATGAAGTGGAGCGAATGCGTGAGGCAAACATCCTCTACCTCGTTGTCTCTAAGTTCTGTGACGTTGATCTACACCCTGGTACTGACGATGCCCCCAAGGTAGACAACATCGCGATGGGATTGCTGTTCGAGGATTTGATTCGTCGGTTCAATGAAGCCGCCAACGAAACTGCTGGAGATCACTTTACGCCTCGCGAAGTAATTCGCCTGATGGTGGATATTTTGTTTGACCCCGACGATGACATCCTGACCAAACCGGGGATTGTGAGTAAACTGCTTGACCCTGCCTGCGGTACGGGTGGGATGCTGGCTGAAGCACAAAATTATCTGCGGCGCGAATATAACTCAGAGGCTCGATTGTACGTGTATGGACAAGACTTTAACCCTCGTGCTTATGCTATTGCTGCTTCAGACTTGCTGATGAAGGGTAATGAGAACAGTGCGATTCGCTTCGGTGACTCGCTCATCGATGATCAGTACCCGGATGATCGCTTCGACTACCTGCTGGCTAACCCGCCTTTTGGGGTGGACTGGAAGAAGCAACAGAAAGAGGTAAAACGCGAACACGAGAAACAGGGATTTGCTGGACGGTTTGGGGCTGGTTTGCCAAGGATTAATGATGGTGCGCTGCTGTTTTTGCAGCACATGATCAGCAAGTTTGAACTCTATCAACCCACGCAGAATAAATTCGGTTCACGATTGGCAATTGTGTTTAATGGCTCACCTTTATTTACAGGGGGGGCGGGTAGTGGAGAAAGTGAGATTCGCAGGTGGATTATTGAAAATGACTGGCTGGAAGCTATTATTGCCCTGCCGGAGCAGATGTTTTACAACACGGGCATTGGTACCTATCTTTGGATCGTCACTAACCGTAAGCAATCCCACCGCAAGGGTAAGATTCAACTGATCGATGCCCGTGCCCGTTGGCAACCGATGCGCCGTAGCCTTGGTGATAAACGCCGCTACATGGGTGAGGACGACATTGCAGCAGTGGTGTGTGAGTACGGCAAGTTTGTGGAAACAGAAACCAGCAAAATTTTCGATAATGAAGACTTTGGCTATAACCGTGTGCCGATTGAGCGCCCTTTGCGCTTGGTTTACCAGATGAACACAGATCGTAAGAGCCGTTTTCTGGATGCGGTGCCCCATTTGCTGGACGATGTGCAGGCAATTGACAGAGAGCTAGGACGAGAACCACGAGAAGACTGGAGTGAGTTTGATCGGCTAATGAAAAAGTTGCTCAAACAACGGGAGAGCAGGTGGAAAAATCCAGAACGCAAGCTCTTCCGTGATGTCTTTACCGAACGTGACCCAGAAGCTAAGCCAGTTATTCTCGATCAACGGGAGGCGAAGGGCGACCCCAATGCTCGTATTTGGGGTTGGTTTCCGGTACCCAATCGCAAATTGGAGCGGATGTATGAGCCAGATTCGCAACTCCGGGATTTTGAAAATGTGCGCTTGGTAGATACAGAAAACCCAGAGAAAAATGAGAAAGAAATTATTCACTACTTCTGTCATGAGGTAGAGCCACACTTATCGGATTCATGGGCAGATAAACAGAAAATTCGTAGTGCCTATGAAATTAACTTCAATCGGCATTTTTATAAGTACACGCCGCCCCGGTCGCTAGAGGACATTGATGCGGATATTAAGAAAATGGAGGCGGAAATTATCCGTTTGCTTCATGAAGTAACGTCATGAGCGATGAATCGCAAACGCTTACAAAAGTGTTCAATAGTTCCGCTACTGCCTACGATTCTGTTATTAATTGGGTAGAAACAATTCCATCCCATTGGTCAATTGAACTTCTTAAATTCCATCTTTTGGGAATTGAACAAGGCTGGTCACCACAAAGCGATAACTTTCCAGCCGATGAAAATGAGTGGGGTGTGCTTAAAGTCGGTGCGGTCAATGGATGGGAATTTAATCCAAATGAGAATAAACGTCTTCCCGCTGATTTGGAGCCGCTGACTGAGTATGAAATTAAACCTGGAGATTTACTCGTAAGTCGGGCTAACACTCCTGAACTAGTGGGCAGTGCCGCATTGGTTAAGCAAGTTCGCCCTAAGTTGTTGCTCTGCGACAAATTGTATCGCCTGAAAATAAACTGTAGGACACTCTGCCCAGAATACCTTGTATTTTATTTGCGTTCGCCAGTTGCACGTTACGAATTTGAGCGTGACGCAACAGGCGCTAGCAGTTCTATGCAAAATATTTCACAAGAATCAGTAAAAAATCTTTTCATTCCAGTTCCACCAGTTACTGAACAACGCAAGATTGCATCTTACGTCGATCGCCAAACCGCCAAAATCGACACCCTCATCACTGCCAAACAACGCCTCCTCGAACTCCTCACCGAGAAACGTCGCTCTCTCATCACCCACGCCGTCACCCGTGGGCTAAATCCTGATGCTCCCCTGCGCGATTCGGGAATTGAATGGTTGGGTGAGATTCCCGCACATTGGAATATTGAACGGCTTCGGTGGTTTATTAAAACTCTTGAACAAGGTTGGAGTCCTCAAGCAGAAGAACGAGAACCGGGACAAGAGGAATGGGGAGTTTTGAAATTGAACGCTGTTAAAGATGGGCAGTTCGATCCATCTAAAGCTAAAGCTCTTCCTGCATCTATAGAAATTCCAGTCTCCTTGGAAATTCGTTCGGGTGACTTTTTAATAACACGAGCTAATACACCTGAGCTAGTTGGAGATATCTGCTATGTTCATGAAACCAGATCTCAACTTATACTGAGTGACTTAATTTACCGTTTACGACTTGATGAATCAAAGCTTGATGGTAAATTTTTAAGTTACTTTCTGCAAGCTCCAAGTGGACGACTACAAATTGAGGCAGATGCTAGAGGTTCTAGTGCATCTATGGTTAAGATTTCTCAGGGACACATCCTAGACTGGTTATTGATTTTGCCTCCCTTGAGTGAACAACAGGCGATCGTTGCTTATATAGAGTCCGAAATCTCTAAACTCGCTAATCTAAAAGAAGCCACTGAGCATACTATGGAACTCTTGCAAGAGCGACGTGTTGCTCTCATCTCAGCCGCAGTCACTGGACAGATTCGTATCTCAGCCTAGACATGCAACTCAACCGCCTCACCCTCACCCAGTTCCGCGCTTTCGAGCAGGCAGACTTTGATTTTCATCCAGGGATGAATCTGATCGTTGGCATTAATGGTGTAGGCAAGTCTTCTGTACTGGATGCTCTTCGGATTATGTTGTCACAGGTACTACCAAAATTCACAGCATCCAAAAGTAAGCCTCTCGACTTCGAGACAACCGATATTACAGTTGGGCGTGGTGCCCTCACTGCCGAACTTGAATTCAACGCAGCAGAGATTGACTTCCAATACCTCGTACATAAACCACGCCAAGATTATGTAATCGACATTAGCCGAGAAGGAGAAGTTCGTGACCAAACCTATAATTTGGTTGAACGGCAAGATTTGACTCCGGATGAGAAGGAAATTCCAAAGAGTCTTAAAACTCGACGGGAACAACCTCTTGTAGTGTATTTCTCAACGCGCCGCTCTTTATATAGTATGGCTGCACCTTCTAAGCAATTTACAGCAGGTGGTCAGGCAGTTGCCTTTGCTGATGCTCTAAAGGGTGATCGTGAACTGCGTCCGCGTGAGTTCGCTGAGTGGTGGTTGGTACAGGAGGTGCTTATCCAAGAAGGTAAAACAGAGGCACAACGGTATTTTGATACATTTGAGAGCTTAGTGAGATATTTTCTTGAAAACTGCTCCAATTTACGTGCCGTCAGAGAACCACAAGTTACTCTAATGCTTAATAAAGCAGGGGTATCATTTGATGTGCGTCAGTTATCAGATGGAGAACGTGGCATTCTGGCATTGGTGCTTGACTTAGCAAGACGCCTTTCATGGGCTAATCCTAAGCTAGACGACCCTTTACAGAAGGGTAAGGCTATTGTACTCATTGATGAACTTGACCTGCACTTACATCCCCGTTGGCAACGCTCAATTGTAGAAAAATTGACTCGAACGTTTCAGAGTTGTCAATTCATTGCTACGACCCACTCACCACAGATCATTGGTGAGGTGTCACCTGAAAATATCCTAATTCTTGAAAATGGTGAGCTTCCATACCAACCAGAACAATCGCTTGGTATGGATAGTAATTGGGTGCTGAGCTATCTAATGGAGGCTTCTGAGCGTGATATAGAAACCAAACAAAAATTAAAACGTATCGCTGACCTGATTGAAGATGAGGAGTATGACAGGGCGACTGATGCAATCGATGATTTACGAGTAGAGGTTGGTGAATTCCCAGAATTAGTACGTTTGCAAACACGCATTGATAGGATACGTTTGCTAGGGGATTAGATGAAATACATCCGCAAAGGTTCTGGACCAAGAGAACTGCGTCAGTGGTTCAGGACTCTACCACTAAATGAAAATGGCAAGCCAATTAATTGCCGCTACGATGATGACATTTACCAAGATTTAAAAGAAAAAATTATCAAGGCTCTGCTAGAGGAACAAGGGTACTTGTGCTGCTATACGGGTATCCGTATCTCGGAAGAAAATACCCATATTGAACATTTGAAACCACAGAGTATTTCACAGCAGGATGAGAACGATCACGATGATGTGATGTACAGTAATATGCTAGCAGCCTATCCCAAAGGTGATTGCCAATTTGGCGCTCAAGCAAGGGGTGATTGGTACGAGCTTGACTTCTTTATTCATCCACTAGATGGTTCGTGTGAAACAAAATTCCACTTTGATATGGAAGGAGGTATTAAACCTGTTTCACAAACTGATCTTGCTGCAAAAAAAACCATTGCCCACCTAAAGCTTGCCCACCCTTTGCTAGTGGATCTGAGAAAGCAGGCAATTGACGAACTTTTATTTCCTGAAGATGAGGTCTTAAGCGAAGCCAAATTACGAAGAATTGTTGAAAACGGTTACAGCATCCGTGACAAGAAGGGACGATACCCTCATTTCTGTTTCATAATCGAGCAGGTTGCACGACAACTTTTGCACAAGGTCGAACAAGATCGTAAACGTAGGCAGGCTATTCACAAGCAAAAGCGCAAATGATATCTAATTCCTCTGCTTCTCGTCATAGTGAAGCCGCTTTCGAGAGTGTGATTGAGGAGCATCTATTAGCGCATGGCTATGTTAGAGTCAACAGCCAGTTTGATCGCACCCGTGCCATTTTTCCTGATGAAGCAATCAACTTCATCCGCACGACCCAACCAAAAGAGTGGGCAAAGCTAGAGGCACTCCACGGAGAGAATACCGCCACGCAAATTCTTACTGACCTGTGTAAGTGGATGGATGCCTATGGTTCCCTCCACACCCTACGCCACGGCTTCAAATGTTATGGGCGTACCCTGCGGATTGCCTACTTCAAAGCCGCGCACGGTCTAAATCCTGGCTTAGAAGCACGCTACGCTACTAACTGTGTCGGCATCACTCGCCAACTTCATTACAGCGATCGCGATCCTGCCAAATCCCTTGATGTTACCCTCAGTCTCAACGGCATCCCAATCGCCACCTTAGAACTGAAGAACCCGCTAACCGGACAGACATTTGAGAATGCCAAACAGCAGTATCGCAAAGACCGTGACCCTCGTGAACCTGTCTTTGAATTCAAGCGGCGAACTCTAGTCCATTTTGCAGTTGATACCGAAGAGGTATGGATGACAACCCGCTTGGCAAGTGATGCAACTCACTTTCTGCCGTTTAACCAGGGTTGTGAAGGTGGAGCAGGTAATCCATCAGATCCAAATGGGCGCACTTATCGCACTGCCTATCTTTGGGAGGAAGTTTTACAGCGAGATAGCTTACTCGATTTGCTTGCCCGCTTCCTACATCTGCAAATAGAAGAAAAGCACGACGACGACGGGCGAAAGTTCAAAAAGGAGAGCATGATCTTTCCCCGCTACCATCAGCTTCAGGCAGTACGGCGGCTAACTGACGCGGCAAGACGTGAAGGAGTGGGGCACAACTATCTCATTGAGCATTCCGCAGGCAGTGGCAAGAGTAATACCATCGGTTGGCTAACTCACCGTCTTGCCTCCCTGCATGATGACCAAGATCGTCGAGTTTTCGATAGCGTCATTGTCATTACCGATCGCCGCGTACTCGATCAACAATTGCAGGACACTATCTATCAATTCGAGCATCGCCAGGGAGTCGTGCAGAAAATCGACGAAGACTCACGGCAGCTAGCTCAAGCGCTCGAAAGTGCTGTTCCGATTATTATCACCACACTACAGAAATTCCCCTTTGTCTCTAGACAGTTACTCAAACTCACTGAAGAGCGCAACGAACAGGGACGCGGAGTACTACCCACCCGTCGCTGTGCTGTCATCATCGACGAAGCCCATAGCTCTCAATCCGGTGAAACGGCAACCGAGCTAAAAGGGATACTGGGTGGTGAAGATTTGCAGGAAGAAGCTCGAAAACGCGCTCAAGAAGAAGGGCTGGAAAACCAAGAAGAACTTTTTCGTAGCATGGCGAAGCGTGCTCGTCAGGCGAACCTGAGTTTCTTCGCATTCACGGCTACACCCAAGCATAAAACACTCAAAGTCTTCAGTGACAATGGCAAGCCGTTCCATCGCTACACCATGCGACAGGCAATCGAAGAAGGCTTCATCATGGACGTACTCCACAACTACACCACTTACAAATCCTATTACCAGTTGATCAAAGCCTGTAAAAACGATCCTAATGTAGAGCGCAAGAACGCTGCTCGTGCCTTGGCTCGCTTCATGCGCCTCCATCCTCACAATATTGCCCAGAAGACAGAAGTAATGGTTGAACACTTCAACACCTTCTCGCGGCACAAAATTGGTGGACGAGCTAAAGCAATGGTCGTGACTGGCTCTCGTCTTGAGGCAGTGCGTTATAAACAGAGCTTTGACAAATACATCAAAGAGAAGGGTTATCCCATCAAGACGTTGGTTGCCTTCTCAGGTGTAGTGACAGACGACAAAATCAAGGACAAGACCTACAGCGAAGAAGCAATGAACCAGGGCATTCGTGAGCGTGAACTGCCGGAGCGTTTTGCCACCAATGAGTATCAGGTTTTGCTCGTCGCTGAGAAATATCAAACTGGTTTCGATCAACCCCTGCTACATACCATGTATGTGGATAGACGACTAGCAGGCATCCAGGCAGTACAGACCCTTTCCCGTCTCAATCGCACTCATCCCCAGAAAGAAGACACGTTCGTCTTAGATTTCATCAATGATCGCGAAGAGATTCGAGAAGCGTTTCAGCAATTCTATGAAGGTGCCGAAATAGGAGAAGAAGCTAAACCTGAGCAGCTCTATCAACTCCAGGCGGAACTCGACGCCCAAGGGATTTATCTGCAAGAAGAGATTGAGTATTTTTGTCAAATCTACTTCAAACCGAAGCAACGCCAAAGTGTTTCTGACCATCAAGCGATGAACGCAGCACTCGATCCAGCCGTTGATCGATTCCGTTCTTTGTATGCAGACAACCCAGAAGAAGCTGAGGTATGGCGTAGGAAAGTAGCAGCCTTTCGCAATCTTTACTCCTTCCTCAGCCAGATCATTCCCTATCAAGATTCAGACTTAGAGCGGCTCTACATCTTTTTGCGCCACCTATCGCCTAAACTCCCTCGTCATAAGAACGAAGCCCAGTACGATTTTGATAGCGATATCCAGCTTGAGTATTACCGTCTTCAGAAGATTAGCGAAGGCTCGATTGTTCTGAGGAAAGGTTACAGCCAGCCTCTAGACGGACCCAAAGCAGTTGGTACTGGTGTTGTCCGTGAAAGCCCTGTCAAACTCTCGCAACTGATTGACACAATCAATAGTCGTTTTGGCACCGATTTTAATCAGGCAGATCAACTCTTTTTTGATCAAATAGTGGAGGCTGCTGCAAATTCCGAGGAGCTACAACAAGCGGCACAAGTCAACTCAGCCGACAAGTTCGCCTTGCTTTTCAATCAGATGCTGGAGTCTCTTTTTGTCGAGCGTGTAGATCAAAACGAAACGATTTTTGCACGATATATGAATGATCGCGATTTTCAGAAAGTGGTGTCCGACTGGCTAGTCTCCGAAGTGTATCAGCGTCTCATTGGCAACAAACCACCTACGATGAAGTAAGGTCAGTAGGTCGAGGCAGCAGCATCACCACCATCTTAGTCGGCACTAGGGCTTCCTATGCCTCAATCTGCTGCTATAGTTGCTGGATGTGATCGCCTTAGATATGTGATTATGGAGTTTCAAGGACAGCAGTTGTTATCTGCTTCACAGTCTTTGCCCAGCTCTTAGCTCTATAACCTCCCATCAGAAGCCAACGAATCCATTCAATCGAAGGATGTTCTGCGTTTCTCCACCCTGGCGCTCTTTGATCGAATTCGTTATTCTCAAAAAAATCCAATATTTCATCAATATCTTTGAGAGTTAATGGGCTTGCCTGAGCAAGAGCTTGAGGTAGCCTAAATTTTTCCCTACCTCCATACTTCTCGTATAGATAGATTCCTAACTGCGCCTCCTTCTTTACTGACACTGGAGGAATTAACCTAACTTCTTCCTCTTGGCTGCCGTTTGCTTCTTCCTGCTTACGACTGGCGAGTAACAGCATCAAGGAGAGGGCTGCAATGTGGATTTTAACACTACTAGATGCAAGCATTTTAGCTACCGGGATGAGGGTTCAAAGAACATAACGTAAGCGAAACTAAGCTCTACGGGACTTCTGTCGTTTCGCCATCCTAGCAAACGGCAGAAAACAATGGGGACACTCTCCTTCCACCCATAACGCAGGAATTGGGAATGGAGTCTCACAGTTAATGCATTTCCCTAACAAGCGCAACTGATGGCGATGCCGAAGGCGGTTCGCTATGCGACCATCGCATCCAGAGCGTTGTAGTTATTGATACTTACCTAAAAAGTGCAAAGTTAGTATGGCTTCTGATACTCCGCCATCTGAGCAAACGTCATAAAGCACCGATGGCAATGTCCATCCACCCACAAAGCCGGAATCTTGAACTTTGCCTTACAGTTTGGACATTCTGTGTGTAAGTGCAACTGATGGCGATCGCATACTAGCGCCGTCTTAAACTGCCACTCTATCCGATGACAAGGCACTTGAGCATAACAAGCCCCACATAACCGAATTGGCTGATGCTTCAACCCCACCCCCTGAGGTGGCAGCATCTTCCTCAACCGTTCCGCATCCACCTGCACCACCGCTGCTAATGCCTCCAATTCCTGTCGAGAAGGAAACGGATTGAGGTAAAATTTCTCCCACCGTGCCACCACCGCCCCAATCCCCGCCTCTCTACCCAACCCACTGGGAGACAGTTCATTTTCCCGTCGAAACCGCCCCAGAAAATGACTCAGACTTTCCCCCTCATAAGGTTCTACCAAAAACAACCAAGGTTGAATCTCCCGGCTTTCGCTCATTTGTACTCCTCTGCAACCTCTTTCAACATCGCTTGATCAATCTTGTTCAACTTCTTCTCCAACGCCCGAATTGCCGCCTCACGCAGAATCATATCCATCAAACCGATATAGCCCCCCGTTGCCTCCCCCAAAGTTTTCAGCATCGTCTTCTTTCCCAAATTTGATGCTACGGGCAACTTCAATACATCCCGCTCCCAAATCTCTACTGTTTGCTTAAACTCCGGCCCAGATAACTTACCAAAGCGGTGACAAGCCCGAAAGCGGTTGTAAACTTGCTCATCCCGCTTAATTACAGCATCCAAACGGTCAGTTCCCACCAACACTACCGAAATGCCTAAGTTGTCAAAAATGTCACGCACATCCGCAAACGTTTTCGGCTTCAAACGGTCAGCTTCATCGATAATCAACATCTCCACCTGACACCCCTTGAGAACCTGTAACGTCCGAGTGCGAATCTCTGCCACCGTCCCCTTGACCATCTTGTATTTCAGATGCTCGATAATTACCCCAAACAGTTCCCTAGCACCGCAATCCTGAGACGGTTGAACATAGACCACAGGCACAATTGGCGGCTTTCCTACTTCCTGCTTTGGCTTATGCCTTAACCTGTAAGCATCACAAGCCATCGTCTTTCCCGTCCGCGATTCCCCAACCACTCGACAGCATTGCCGCGATCGCCGCTTTCCCTCCAGCCAATCATGGAGCTTGCGAACTTGCTCCAACATCACAATATTGCTGCCCCTGAGACGTTGAATTTCAGCTTCTAATCCATCCTGTTGAGGCTGAATCGCACCTAAGTGTGTAGCAACATCTTGCGCTTCTGTTTTACTCATCCTTACCACCCGTAATCATCGCGTAACTCGTCATAGTTCAGAACCTCAACTCGCTCCACCTCAAGCGTTGCTGACACAGGTTCAACGTCCTCTGCTTCTAGCTCAATAGGTTGAGATTGCTTCGTTACCGAATACAAATCAGCCTGTTCGGCTTTCTGACGTTCCTTTTTGGTTTTCTTTTGAGCTACAAAAATGTCGCGATCGCGCACTTCCTCCAAAATGGTGCGGTTGCTAATTGTCTTGCCCTTCTCCCGAATCTTCTTACTAGCGTCTTTAGCCTCCTCTAGAGATAGTTGCTCAGTCTCCAAACCCTCAGCATGAGCCTTAGCCAAAAACACTTCTCGGTCATGCTCTCGTCGATATACCAAAATTGTTGTGATGTCTCTGGGGTCATAGCGCAACACCACCCGCTCTCCGGCATAACCCGCCAAGCATTCACCTTGATACATCAGATTCTCAAAACGGATGTACCCGTCTCGGTAAATTGAGCGGTTCGTTTGCTTCATCAAACAAATATCCAACTCGCGATCGTTCATCAAATTTGGTACAGCCAGTAACCCAGCCTCCCACCGTTGAAAGCGAGTCTGCTCACCCATGCGAGCATCAATTCTCTGGTTATAGTTATCTACGATGTAGCGCACGAGCAACTGCTCTAAATCCCGTAGTGTCAAACGAGCATCCTTTTGGGCATCCTCTGGACGCTTCTGCACATTTGACCCAACATACCCAGGCAGCATTGAAAATAACTCCGTGTTGAATGTGCCAAACGGACGCTCAACTACACCCCCTTCGGAAGGGCGATCGCGCAACATACAGGTAAACCCCAACTCAACCCCAATCTGCCTCAGATGATTGGAGCGAAAATCCTTGCCCCCATCGGTATAAAAGTATTCCGGCTTCCCATAAGTTCCCCAAGCACAATGGAGCTTGTATTCATTGCTGTACTGCTTCGGCAATATGGCGTGACGCAATGCTAAAGCCACCACATCAGAACTCGGTGCATCAAAGCCCAAACGTATCCCCATGATGCAGCGAGAGTAAGTATCGATTACCGTCGTCAACCAAGGACGACCAATAACGTCCCCATCCTTATCCACTAGCAACACATCGACCAGGGTATGGTCGCACTGCCAAAGGTGGTTGCTATACTCCACTGAGATATCTTCCCCAGTACGAGTTTTGACCGAGAGCATTGAACCCCGCCAGCCCGGAGAGCGCACGCTCTTTTTTTGCTCTTGAGCATCAATAATCGGTTGCAGGACTCGATACACCGTTCTGAAATTGGGATACTTATCTTCTCCTAACTCCGCAGCCCTGGCTTGAACTCTAAGAGCAACTTGCTTGCGTGTCATCCGCTTACTGCCCTTATTGCCCTCTCTGTAGGTCTTGATAATAAAGTCCTGCCACTCTTGAGAGATTCGATGTTGACCTTTGTCAGCCCTATCGCTGGGAGCTAGACCAGCTAAACCTTCCTGCTCCCACTGCTTTACCAACCGCTGTACTGTCCTGACTGACTTCCCCAGCTTCTTGGCAGCGTCCTTGAGTCTTTGCCCATAAGTGGTGCGATCGCATGGTTCAAGCAAACTCTCGATAATTTCCTGCTTGAGTTTTGCCTCATCCGAAAGCTCGGTCACAATTTCATGGGCATTGCTTTTGTCTTGCTCCATTTTTAATATATATGTTCAATAAAAACATATGTGTATAATACTAAAAATGACAGATAATTTGACAAACTTATAAAAAAGTTTGATTCAAAAATCCGACAAATAATTTGGCAAATATCTGAGATGAGACACTTAATTTGTCAATGAGGTGTTCAACAGATTTAGGCAGACTAAAAAGCCTATAATCTGTATCTAGAAACGATTACACGCTCTTGATGTATCGCGACAATTATTTTGACAAGACGACAAATAATTTGGCAATCGACAAGTGGAGTGAGTAGTCCAGCAGTAGTATTCCCAGAATCTCCGCGCTTATAGATCGGAGAGTTTCAAAAGAATTTAAAGGCTTCACCATCGCCTGTACTAGTGGCGATAGGCTACAGTAATTGTTACAGATTGTCATATAAGAGTTAAATTCGGCTTCAGTATGGGCGCAAGGAAGCGATCGCCAACCCATCTCCAAAAATGTAAGAAGAAGAAAATGAGATGTGCGATCGCTGCCAATTGTTCCTGTAAAACGTAAGTTTTATGAAAATCACATAATGCTTTGAGGAGAATAAAAAGCCTTGATGAATTCTCCCGAAATTACTTGCTGTCCCTGTAAGAAGTAGCATAATGAATTCAAGTTCATCCTACCGAACTACCGAGTGACTAGAGCATTCCTTCTTCTAATAGGATGAGTCTTCAAAAAACCTCATTCGCATCTGCCACAAAACCTACTTGCTCTACACAATGCGTTACGTATTGCAGTTACTTAACTCATCGAACGCTTTCCACCGTTTAACTATCAATTTTTGAGGCAGAACAAATGGAAATCATAGCTATTGTTGTTCTTGGTCTTTCTGCATTCGTAGGCTTTTCTACCTCCGATCGCAAGTCCAATATTAAAGTGGATCGCCGCAGTGAGGAAGATCCAGATTGGGCATTCACTGAAGCTTGCGACTCTGATGGCAATAGTGGTAAAGCATAAGGATTGCCCTAGAAGATTACGACTTATGCATTGCCTCGATATTTGGTGTGAAAGCTGGGCAACCTCGGCTGGAGTTCATAGGAGTAGATTGCCCCTAAAGATGGTGTATGTGCGTAAGTCCTGAGATAATTGATACCTCCGTTGCCGCTTGAAGTGTTGGAACAAAGGCGACTGCGCTGTACCACCAGCAAGCCCTAGATCGCCAGGTGAGGAGGAGTGGTTCAGGCTTATGACAGCGGCAATGGGAGTATCGTGTTCACCAATAGGAGTCAGGGACTCTTTAGGCTTCCCGCCGCTTAAAGTTAAGATGTAATAAATTTTATTTCAAAAAATAAATAAAATATCTTAACCCTACCTAAATTAGCGTACATTTAGACGCCAAGGATATTTAATCGTATGAGGTGATTATAAAGGCAGATAATTATTAGCCATCATTTCAATACAAGCTTCTGCTCCCAGTAATGGAGGGAATTAGGTATGTTATGGGTTTTCATCATTTCACTGGCAATTGTCCTAGTTTGTGCCTATATCTGTAGAAATTCTTCTGATGGAATCGCTGCTCTCGCCACCTCAATTTTACTGATCAGCTTATTCTTGAGTTTGCTGTGTGCACCTTGGCCAATCCAGTGTTTACTTCTCCTCTTAGTATTGCTGAGCAATAAACGATACTTTTTGCCTTCTGAATCCCTAGCCGAGGCTCAGGATGACAAAAAAATCCAACTCACTTATCGTGGGGTTAAGTACGAAGCAACGACTCCCCCAATGGAGACGAGTCAGGATAAAATAACCGGCAAATATCGGGGTCAAGTCTGGCGGGTTCGTACATAGACCAACCTCTCTTCATCGCTCCTCATGGGTATGAGTCTTCATCATCACGTTTTGTAATGTAAATTCTGGATTTTACTTGAGTGTCGGTGGATTATCCTGTAACGAATGCCGACTCTGGAGTAAAAAGACAACATGGCAAAACCCGTCACCTCTGACATGCTCGACCCTAAAACGCCGGAGGATGTCGTAATTCAAGCACAGGCGCGTGAACCTGTTACCGATCCAACCCTTGGCATTGCTGTTAATGTAAATAGGCAAGGAACTCCCCGACATCGTCTGGTTACCATTGGGGACTCTCTAACTCAGGGCTTTCAAAGTGGAGCAATTTTTAATACAAAACTCTCCTATCCCAGCATCATTAGCAGGGAAATGGGGTGGAATCAGTTCCGTTATCCAACCTATGATGGGCCAGGAAGCGGATTTCCGCTTAACTTAGAACACCTAGTTCGACAGATCGAAAATAAGTTAGGTGACACCATTGATTGGTGGGAATTTGCTTCCTTCTTATCGCTGGTACGGAATTACTTAGATGAAGTAGAAGATTATTGGGAACGTGGACCTGGCTCTATTCCACCCGATCCCAGCGGCAAGATTAACCACAACTTAGCCGTTTATGGATGGGATCTTAGGAATACCCTCTCACGCACTGCACAAACTTGTCAAAGAATTTTAGATGAGAATCCAGCTAAGGATGATTATCTGCGGCAGGTTGTCGAATATCACAACGAACGCGCGGCGATACGAGTGTTGAACACCGCACGAGATATACGAGGCAATGCCCTCACGCCTTTACAGGCAGCAGCAGCACTCTCCCAGGTGGGAACAACAGAAACCCTGGACGGAGATGGGATTGAAACGCTGATTATTCTCATCGGTTCTAATAATGCTCTAGGCAGTATTCTCACCTTCAATGTGCAGTGGACGGCGGAGGGTTATGACGAGATGGCGATTAATGACCGCTATACCGTTTGGCGTCCGATTCACTTTAAGGCAGAACTGGATAGGCTGGTAACGGAAGTCAAAAAAATCCGTGCCCGACATGTGATTTGGGGAACAGTGCCTCACGTCACGATCGCGCCTTTTGCTCGTGGTGTAAATAAAGATACTCAGGGTAACAAAGCCCAACCCGGGTCGCGATACTTCCCCTACTACACCTTGCCTTGGATTAGCGCCGAAGATTTTGACCCCAACAGGCACCCGAAGATCACAGGACCCGAAGCGAGGGCAATTGATTGCGCGATTGACCAGTACAACGACTACATTACAGAAGTGGTACGCCAAGGGCGAACTGAAGGCCGAGATTGGTATGTATTTGAAACGGCTGGCTTACTCGATCGCTTAGCCTCTCGACGCTATCTTGAAGACCCCGACGCCAGACCCGATTGGTGGGACAAAGTGGGAGGTCAGTATCAGTTGCCACCAGCATTGCAAGCGCTTTCCCCAGTCCCAGATTCTCGCTTTTATCGTTCAGGTCCTCAGGGTCGCACCAGTGGGGGGTTATTCTCACTCGATGGGATTCATCCAACGACCATTGGCTATGGGATTATGGCTCAGGAATTGATCAAAATTATGCAGTTGGCGGGGGTTAAGTTTTATGGGAGTGATGGAAAAACGGAACGTTCAGGCGAAGTTAAAGTGGATTTTAATCGCCTAATTGCGGAGGATAGTCTGATTTCTGATCCACCGCGATCGCTCTCCAATGCAGTGAGTTTAATCAATATGATTGACAAAAACTTCAATATCTTTAGTAGTATGCTCAAAGGTAGCTACTAAAGAATCAACCCTTCATATCCTCATTTTAGGTTTTTCATTAATATGCCAATAGGTTCCCTTCCTAGTTATTGAGAGGGAACCTTTATTTTTGGTCTAATTTGATTAGCTGGTACAGGAAAAGAATAGACCTCTTGCAAAAATGTTTAGACCCCTCCCCAACCCTCCCCTTATAAAGGGGAGGGAGCCTGATTTTCTTGTTTCCTCCCAAAACATCGGGGGAATTAAGGGAAGTTTATCGGACTTATGCAAGAGGTCTAATAAAAGCCCTAAAAGCCCATTCCTCCTCCATCTAAAGTATGGGTGGGGTCTAGACCATAACAGCCAAATGACAGCACCTGCCAGGAGCAAAAGCAATAGCAGTAACATGACTGTGGAAGAAGGCTTTGGGTCAATCAGAGGAATGGATCGGGTCAGATAGGGAACCCCCCTTACCCGAAATAACGTCTTTAAAACTGTACAGAGGTTAAACCAAGAAAGTTATTTTCTTGGAACACAGCTTACTTCAACACTCATGACGAGATATTCGGCGTTGAGAGTTTGGGGACTCATCAATTGAGTCCCTTTGCTGAAGCGATGAACATTCGGTGTGGAGTCTATTGGCGTATTCTGGATTAATATTTGCACACCCAGCTTAGATTGGACTGATTTTATCAGCAATTGATAGTACTCCTACCATTAGGATGGATTACGCCAGCAGCCGCCATGCTATTTGTAATCTGAGGCGCGAGACAAGACAAACATGACCAACGCCCCTAATCCAGGCAACGAACCGGAACCCACTTCTGGAAACCAACCCGAACAGTCCTCTGCCTCTCCCGTGAGGCGACGGCAGTGGCATCGCTTAGCAATCATTCTCAGCCTAATTTTGCTGTCTGGGATTGGCGGAGGTCTAACCTGGGTGTGGTTTTTTGTCTACCGACAATTAGCGCCACAGGTCGAGACAACGGTTACCAAACTTCTCAATCGTCCAGTCAAGCTGGGGCGTGTCGAAAGCTTTTCTCCCACAGGTTTACGGTTTGGTGCCTCTAGTTTACCTGCAACCGCCACAGACCCTGATCGCGCTTCTGCTGAAGCCGTCGAGGTGTCCTTTAACTTACTGCCACTGCTGACCGATCGCACCCTACCCCTTGATGTCACCCTAGTTAAGCCCAAAGCCTACATCGAACAGGCTAAAGACGGCAAGTGGGTTGACCTCGACATTCAGACGTTACCGAAAGGTCAGCTCGATATCAAGCTCAACGTCTTGCGGATAAGGGATGCCGATGTTGTGCTGGTACCGAGGGGAGCATCGGGGAACTCGAAGAAACCCATTCCCCTGTCTCTATCCTCCGGGAAAGCTCTTTTCCTCAATAACAATAAGCTGATTCAGTTTGATACTGGAGGTGAGTTGGCGGCTGGGGGAAATCTCAGGATTAACGGCAATACCATTCCCGCCACCGGAGAAATTAATGCCGCCATTTTAGGCAATGACCTCAGTGCGCCAGAGGTTGGTCGCTTAATCCAGTTGCCGCTGATTTTACAAGCCGGAGCCATTGATGGCAATCTGGAAGTGAAATCCATCCCTAAAGAACCGTTGACGTTTTTGGGCACCGCTGCCCTAAAAAACGTTACAGCCCAACTCGATCCTCTACCCAAGTCCTTTGCCAACACCACTGGTCAATTGCGTTTTAAAGGCACACAAATTCGGTTAGAGAAGGTCAACACACTATTTGGTCAAATACCCGCCCAAGCGAATGGGACAATAGATACCCAAAAGGGCTTTAACTTATCGGCACAAACTCAACCCGTTCAATTGCCGCAGGTTTTACAAACCTTTGATATCAAAACCTTGCCTGTAGACGCTTCAGCCCAGGTCAAAGCTGACCTTCAGGTGACTGGAACTCCCAATAAACCTGTGGTTTCGGGTAAATTTACCACCACGAATGTAGCTCAAATTGATAAAGTCAAATTTCGGGTAATCGCCTCCGACTTTAGTGTTGTCGGTTCCACCTTATCCGTGAGCAACCTCCGCGCCTTGCCCCGTTTAGGCGGTTTGATCACAGGGAATGGTCAAGTAGAACTCGGTGAAAAGGGCGGCGGTGTCACCTTCAACTTCCAGGGGAGTAACCTGCCTGGAGATGCGATCGCCTTAACTTACGATTTTAAACCCCCAGTTCCCCTCGGTCTCATTTCCGGTCGCACACAAATTGTCGGTTCCTTCAAAGACGCAGACAATCTTCGCGCTACGGGTTCAGCCAATCTCAAAATCGCCGAAGGTTTCGTAGCTGTCAGGGATATCCAAGTCACCAAAAAGCGCTTCACGGCACAAGTCCAAGCCTCAGATTTACAGGTAGGGCGCTTGGCAGAAGTCCCTCCCCAGTTTCGTGTCCCGGTTTCAGCCAACTTGCGGATTTCTGGTCCTTTGACAAACATCAACGCGGCTACGATTCAGGGAAGTGGTACCGGGAGTTTGAATCTCGCTGGTGGGAAAGTTCGAGCAACAAATATCCAACTGGCGAATGGTCGCTTTACAGCCCAAGTGCAAGCCTCTGGATTACAAACCGGGCGTCTAGCAGAGGTTCCTCCTCAATTTCGCGCTCCCGTTTCCGGTAACTTTACCCTTTCTGGCCCACTCACGGAGTTTAGTACAGCGAAAGTTCAGGGCAGTGGTTCTGCCAGTTTGAATCTAGCCGGAGGGACGGTGAGGGCAACGAATGTCCAACTGGCGGATGGTAACTTCACGGCACAAGTTCAAGCCTCTGGGGTTGAGGTACAGCGTTTGGCAAACGTTCCCCCTCAAATCCGGGGGCCTGTTTCCGGTACCTTTAATGTGTCAGGCCCTTTAACCGAATTGAGCATGGCTACAATTCAGGGCAGTGGTACTGGCAGGTTGAACGTCGCCGGAGGAACCATTCGCGCCACTAACGTGCAACTGGCAAAGGGTAACTTTACCGCCCAAGTTCAAGCTTCTGGGGTACCCGTAGAGCGTTTGGCAAACGTTCCGCCCCAAGTGCGGGGGCCTGTTTCCGGTACCTTTAATGTTGCAGGTGATTTAGCTTCCTTGAGTCCTTCCACCCTTCAAGCGAGTGGTTCGGGGAGTTTAAATGTCGCTGGCGGCACCGTCAGGGCAAGCAATATCCAACTCGCCAATGGGAATTTTACCGCCCAAGTTCAAGCCTCTGGAGTACCCGTAGAGCGTCTAGGTAACGTTCCGCCCCAAGTGCGGGGGCCTCTTTCAGGTACCTTTAATCTGGCCGGTAGTGTAGCGAACTTGAGTCCTGCGACCCTTCAAGCCAGCGGTTCGGGGACTTTAAATGTCGCTGGCGGCACAGTTCGAGCAAGCAACATCCAACTTGCCAATGGTAACTTTACCGCCCAAGTCCAAGCCTCTGGGGTACAGGTAGAACGTCTGGCGCAGGTACCCCCCCAGTTTCGCGGTGCTCTCACGGGAGACTTTAATCTAGCGGGTTCCCTGAATAACTTGAGTCCCTCCACGATTCAGGGAAGCGGTTCTGGACGATTGAATATTGCTGAAGGCACCATCAATGCTTCTAATGTGCAACTTCGCGATGGTCGTTTTCAGGCGAATGTTGAGGCCGCCGGTGTCCCCTTAGCCAGTTTTTCCCCGGATTTACGAGGACGATTGAATGGTCAATTGGATGTTTCTGGTTCTTTAGCCGCCCTTTCTCCTAATGCCATTCAGGCTCGTGGGCAAGTGAATTTTAGTGAAGGAATTGCTTTAATTGATCGTTCGCTCACGGCTGTGATTGATTGGAACGGTCAACAGCAACAGTTGCAAATTCAACAGGCGACCGCAGAAGGATTTCAGGCCAATGGTGTGGTGAATGTCAACCTCGCCAATCAGGGTTTACAAGCCATTCGGGGGTTCGATCTGAATGTTCAAGCCAACAACTTGAACTTAAAACAACTATCAGCCAATTTTCCCACTGCGATTAATGTAGCGGGACAAGCGGATTTCAATGGTCGCATTGCAGGCAGCGTCACGGCTCCCAATGTGAATGGAACAATCGCACTGCGGGATTTTGCGGTTGAGGGTCTGGCGTTTGAATCTCCCCTTGCTGGGAGTGTCAATACAGCAGCCGGACAAGGGTTGAGCCTGAATCTGGCGGGTGCGAATGACCGAATTGCAGTAGCACTTGGATCTGATTACCAACCCGTCTCCTTTGATATTAAGCGGGGTGAGACGATCGCTCAAGGCCAGCGACAAGGAGATGTGTTACAAGTCACGACCCAGAATTTCCCGATCGCCCTACTCAAAGAGTTTACGCCTGTACCCCCTGCGATCGCGACCCAACCGCTGGAAGGAGATATCTCCGGCAGCTTGGATGTTAACCTCAAGACGTTTGAGGTTTCTCTCAATAATATTGCGATCACAGGGCCGATCTTTAACGTCCGCCGCAACGACTCCTCCCCATCCATTGATAATGAATACTTGCTTTCGGGTAAAATTTCCCGGACAGCGGCTGGCCCTGAATTCCAAAACGTTAAACTGACAGTCAAACAGGGAGAACTCCCGGTGGTTGTCGCTGCCTTGCAAGCGTTTCAACTGATCAATGCTACCCCAGCAAATCTCAGCTTCAATCCCCAGGGCGGGACTCTGGTTACACCCATCCTCTTGGAGGATGTACCCCTACAAACTCAGCTACGGCGTCTTTCAGAAATCAAGGCACTGGAGCAACAGCAGCGTGAGCAACGGGAAACCTCATCTGTCTTACCCGACCTTGCCAAACTTGAAGGTCAGTTCACGGGTACTGTAACAGTAGATGGCTCTTTGGCTTCGGGTATCACCACTTCCATTAATATTGAAGGTCAAGATTGGAAATGGGATAACTACAACCTTGAGCAGGTGAGTGTGTTGGGTGAAGGGAGATTTGAAAATGGAGTTCTTTCTCTGTTACCCCTACGCATTCAATCCGGAAACAGTCTCATCTCCTATTCTGGAACTATCGGCGGAGAGGCGCAATCGGGTCAGCTTCAATTACAGAATATTCCCATTGACCAACTCCAAACCGTTCTCGCCAAAGTTCCCAACGTACCGCCTAATTTGGTTGGCTTTACTGGTTTATTGAACGCTACCGCGACACTCTCCGGCAGCATTCAAAATCCCCAGGCTAGAGGAGTCATTACCCTTGCCGATGCCACGCTTAACCAGACGAATGTGCAGAAAGCGCTGGCTACTTTTAGTTACAACGACGCCCGTCTCAACTTTAATAGCGAACTCCTGCTTGCCGAGTCGGAAAATCCTCTTACCATCGGCGGTAGTATTCCCTTTAAGCTACCGGTTGCCACTGTCGCACCAGCCAGTGACACACTCAACCTCAACATCAATGTGCAAAATGATGGAATTGCCCTGTTAAATCTGTTTACAGGGGGGCAAGTGAGCTGGGTGGATGGCACCGGCGCGGTACAGGTTGCGGTTTCTGGAATCTTGAATCAGCAGACCAATCGACCGGAACAACTGGTTGCCCAGGGAAATGCAAATATCGAGAATGCCACCATTCAAGCGTCCGCTCTACCCGATCCCTTAACCAATGTCAATGGTAAAGTGAAATTCAACTTTAACAATATTGAAATTCTTGAAACGCTGACAGGTCAGTACAGTGGGGGTACGGTAACGGCAGTGGGTTCTCTCCCAATTGCTCAGAGAGGTGATCAAGACGAGCGCATTGCGGTTGATATTGGTGAACTGGGATTAAACCTGAAAGGACTTTATCGGGGTCGGGTTCAAGGAAACGTGGCGATTGCTGGCACGGTACTAAATCCTAAAATTGGGGGTGAAGTCACTCTCTTTAATGGAGATGTATACCTGGCGGAACAAACGGCAGCTACGGGTGGTGGCGGTGGCGGTGGTATTGGGGAGGATGCAACCTCATCAAATGGCATTGAGTTCGATAACTTAAAGCTAAAGCTGGATAGAAATATCCAAATCACGAAAGCGCCTATCTTGAATTTCCTCGCCGATGGCACACTCACTTTGAATGGCTCTTTAGGTAACATTGAACCGCAGGGAACCATTGATATTAAGCGCGGTCAAGTTAATCTCTTTACCACCCAGTTCCGCTTGGCACGGGGTTATGAAAATACAGCCGTGTTTACGCGCAAGCAAGGACTAGACCCCATCCTCAATGTGCGCCTCGTGGCATCAGTATCAGAAGGCACACAGAGGCGACTGGCAAATGACCCCCTATCCGCTGAGATTAACGATGCTCCATCACTGACGGGTGTGGGTAGCCTACAAACTGTTCGTATTCAGGCTAAGGTTGAAGGTCCTGCCAGCCAACTCACGGACAACCTAGAACTAACCAGTTCCCCATCCCGCACTAAATCAGAAATTGTAGCGCTCTTGGGCGGTAGTTTTGTTGATACATTAGGTCGCGGAGATACGACGCTGGGTTTGGTCAACCTTGCAGGGTCGGCATTGCTGGGTAATGTACAAAATATTATCGGTGATGCCTTGGGCTTGAGTGAGTTTCGTCTATCTCCCACAATTATTACCAATGAAAAACGGCGAACCTCGGCTTTAGGATTGAGTGCGGAAGCTGGGGTTGATATTGGTCGTAATTTCTCGGTGTCTGTGTCGAAAGAGTTGACGACAGATCAAGCGGCTCAGTTTGGTCTGCGTTATCGACTTAATGAGAAGACGCTTCTGCGCGGTTCCACTGATTTTTCGGGCGATAGTCGGGCGGTGGTTGAGTATGAAACTCGATTTTAGGGTGGCTGAGGCTACCTGGGTGCTTTATTCCAACCACTGGCGATCGCTTCTGATTCAGTACAAAACCATCTCTCGCCCTTTGCAGTATCAATGTTAGTAGATTCATAATCTTCCATCCCTGGAAGATGATACAACTTGTTTCCAGTATTAATAGAAATGTTGCCTTTGATATTGCACCCAGGTTTCGCAACAGATGTAATTGGAGATGGAAAATCGCTAGAACTAAATTTTATTGCAACAATTGCAATAATAGTTATAACTCCAAACTTCATGAGGGATTCAACTAGCCTACGATTCTTTTTATTATGCCTCTTAGGCAATGGATTTGTAGAAGAATTAGTCCGAGATTCTTTTGGAACTTGGCTTTGAGATTGATTTCTGGGCAGGTTTAAGGGGCGTAATGCAACACCTTGAATTGATGCATTAGAGGCTCGTACTTTGCCATCTGACTCAGTAGCTAGCTCGTACAAAATTGTATCTCCGACTTGGGGACGGCGACTTGTCCCTTTTAAGGCACTGATATGCAGAAAAACCTCTTTACTACCATCATCCGGTTTGATGAAGCCAAAACCTCGCTCATCTTTCCAGGTTTTTAATCGACCTTGATATAGAACAGGATTCATCTAATAATTTTGTTGCCTTCCTTATAGACATAGATTATCGCAAAAAGCTTTGGGATTGCCAGTCCTCATCGCTACTATTGATTACCAGATTCTCTCTTGCTCACTTTTTATAGTCTTCGAGCAAAAGACCAGTTTCAATCATTACTGGCGTAATCAGGTAGCGCCATGAAATTCTGGATTTGCTCTTGTGAGTATCGACGCATATCTGCTCCCGCTTGAAACGCTTTTGTCCAATCCACAATCCAACTTAAAGTCGTTTTCACATCCAGTTTTGGCATCCATCCTAGCTTGGTGTGAGCCTTGGAACAGTCTACTTTCAGGTAAGATTCTTCGTGAGGGTGAGAGTTTTTGTCCAACTCCCAAGTAATATCACTCCCCCAAAGCGCAATCAGTTGTTCCACCATCCACACTACAGACTTGGGGTGGATATCAGAGGAACCGAAGTTCCAAGCTTCACTAAAGGATTGCCTGTCTGAATACAACCGTTCTGTTAGCATCAAATAACCATTCAGGGGTTCTAATACGTGCTGCCAAGGACGAGTGGCGTGGGGATTGCGAACGAACAAGGGTTTATTCTGCATTAAACAGCGCAAAGCGTCGGGAACTAAACGATCTTCCGACCAATCTCCTCCACCAATCACATTTCCGACTCGTGCCGTTGCTATAGCAGTTGGCGCTGTTGCAGAGTCGCTTGGGGTGAAAAATGAATTGCGGTAAGCCGAGGTTACGAGTTCTGCACAAGCTTTACTACTACTGTAGGGGTCGTATCCTCCCAGCCGTTCATCTTCTCGATAGCTCCAAACCCAGTTGCGGTTATGGTAACACTTGTCTGAAGTCACACAAACCACTGCTTTCACGCCACCCACTTGCCGGACGGCTTCTAGCAGGTGAACGGTTCCCATGACATTGGTACTGTAGGTTTCCACGGGAAATTGGTAGGACTTGCGTACCAAGGGTTGAGCAGCTAGATGCATCACGATTTCCGGCTTGAAGTCGCTCATCACCTGCTGTAAGTGAGCCAAGTCTCGGATATCTCCTAGTATTGAGGTCATCCCCTCGGCAACGGCTGCCAGTTCAAACATACTGGGTTGAGTTGGTGCTTCCAACCCATAGCCCACGACTTGTGCACCTAAAGTCTGCAACCAGAGCGCTACCCAGCTTCCTTTGAAACCAGTGTGTCCTGTAATTAAAACGCGCTTTCCCTGCCAAAATTTGGGGTTGATCATGACTGTTACTCTAAACGCTCAAGCGGCTTCCCAGCTTACTGACCCGAAGATAGCACCCAGAAAACGGAAGTTTTCAATATTAATTTTGTTTAATATACGACTCCAATGATATCTATAGATAGGAACCCATAGAATTTGGCTCAAAGCCAAGAAATAGATAACCACCCATAATTTATTTATCAGTATCATTTAAGATTTTTTTAGGATTTGCATGGCTCAGCTAATTATTCATCGGTTGAAGGTGGTAAGCTGATAGCAAGTTACAAATGAATAAATAAATCTCATCGCTCAAGCAGCGAAAGAGCCTAAGAAATTATTCTCTAAGCTCCGAATGAGTGATTCATGTAACTTATTCTTGCCATCCGCTTAATAAGAGTAATTCCTGATTTAGGCAAATAAACGTTACAAAATTGTCTAAATGTAGGTCGCTAAGTTCTTAGGGACTAAGCGTAGGTTGCTTATGGCAGCCAAACCCTACAACAGAGTCCACAAAGTCGCCATTCTCTATAAACAGAGCAATGGTTCAGTATTTCTATACATGAAGAAGATTAATTGCAAGGAGGTTCTATGAGCAATTTCTCGAATTATTCCCGTCGCAGATTTTTGTTAACGGCTGGAGCATCAGCAGCAGCATCTCTATTATTAAAAGGTTGCTTAGGCAATCCCCCCGATCCCAGTGCCAAGACTATAGCACAGACAACTCCTGCGGCTAACTTGTCGCCAGAACAAAAGCCAGAAACTACTAAGGTAAATCTGGGATATATCCCCATTGTGGAAGCGGCACCGCTTATTATTGCTCAAGAAAAAGGCTTCTTTGCAAAGTACGGGATGACCGATGTAAATCTGGCAAAGCAGGCATCTTGGGGTTCAATGCGCGACAACACTGAAATTGGCTCAGCTGGCGGTGGTGTTGATGGCGGTCAATATCAAATGCCAATGCCTCATCTAATTACTGAAGGTGTCATCACCAAAGGTAATCAAAAAATCCCCATGTATCTCTTGGCGCAATTGATTACTCACGGGAATGGAATCGCGCTTGCCAACAAACACAAAGGACAGGGACTTGGAACAAAGATAGACACGGGCAAATCAGTTTTTGAAAAGCTCAACTCTGCAAAAACTCCCTTCACCGCTGCCCAAACATTCCCAGCTGTTAATCAGGATTTTTGGATTCGCTACTGGTTAGCCGCTAGTGGAATTAATCCTGATACGGATATCAAATTGCTGACAGTGCCAGCAGCTCAAACCGTTGCGAATATGAAGACGGGTACAATGGATGCCTTCAGTACGGGTGACCCTTGGCCTTATCGAATTGTCACCGACAAGATTGGCTTTTTGGCGACATTGACAGCCCAAATGTGGAAGAATCACCCAGAAGAATACTTGGCATTAAGAGCCGATTGGGTTGATAAAAATCCCAAGGCAACTAAAGCTCTTTTGAAAGGTGTCATGGAAGCCCAACAGTGGTTGGATAATTTTGACAACCGGAAAGAAGCGGCTGAAATTCTGGCTGGACGCAATTACTTTAATCTCCCAGCTGAAGTTCTGATGGAGCCATTCATGGGCAAATACGACATGGGAGATGGTCGGGTCATTGATGATAAGAAGATGGCAGCCTACTACTGGAAAGATGAAAAAGGTAGTGTTTCCTATCCTTACAAAAGCCACGACCTTTGGTTCCTAACCGAAAGCGTTCGTTGGGGTTTCTTGCCTAAAGATTACTTGTCAAAAGCTAAGGAAGTTATCGATAAAGTCAACCGGGAAGATATTTGGAAAGAAGCGGCTAAAGAAGCAGGTATTGCTGAATCCGATATTCCGACCAGTACATCCCGTGGCGTTGAAGAATTTTTTGATGGAGTTAAATTTGACCCAGAGAAACCAGAGGAATATCTGAAGAGTTTGAAAATCAAGAAAGTTGAGATTTAGTAATTGAGGAATGGGTCATCGAAGACCACCAATAACCTTGTTTGACTTTTGCTTGAGCAATAACGATTAACTACAGTTAAGGAAGACTAAAGCCATGACAACACTCCAGAGACGCGCTTCAGCCAATACCTCCGAGAATGCATTGGTATCCCGATTGAAAAAGGTATTGCCCGACCTTATTCCACCGCTGGTTGCGATCGCAATCTTTTTAGTGGTTTGGCAGATATTTTCTCTGACTCCAGGAGCAACACTACCAGGCCCCATCAAGGTGGTGCAAGATACCTGGATACTAATTGGGTGGCCTTTTTATGACAGAGGTGGTATAGATAAAGGTTTATTTTGGCAGGTTTTTGCCAGTCTACAACGGGTAGCGATCGGTTACACCCTAGCAGCAATTGTGGGCATTGGCTTGGGCATCTTAGTGGGTACGAGTAAATTGATGTCAAAAGCTTTAGACCCCATTTTTCAGTTCCTGCGAGTTGTCGCACCCTTAGCATGGGTACCCATTGCATTGTCAGCTCTGCGGCAGAACGAACCAGCAGCCCTTTTCGTAATTTTTATCACAGCTATTTGGCCCATCTTAATCAACACATCGGTAGGAGTCAGACAAATCCCCAGCGATTACAATAACGTCGCCAAAGTTCTCCAACTCTCCAAACAAGAATATTTCTTCAACATCCTTATCCCCGCTACTATTCCCTACATCTTTACGGGTTTAAGGATTGCGCTGGGTTTAGCTTGGTTGGCAATTATCGCAGCAGAAATTGTCATGTCCGGTATTGTTGGAATCGGCTTTTTCATCTGGGACGCCTATCAAAACAACAATGTTAGTGAAGTCATCTTAGCTGTGGTGTATATCGGTGCTGTTGGCTTAATTCTAGACAAGCTCATGCTGTGGCTCGAATCACGGATTGTGGCGCAGGATCAGAAGTAGAGATGGGAATGGGTAAGGGAAATTACACATTAAAAATCACCCATTACCCATTACTAATTCGCAATTACCCATTAAGCTAATCGGCATAAAACATTGCATAGCTTGGACGGGCTGGATGCCATTCCACAAGAAAAAGGCACCAAACCTAACTCGCTCTCTTCAAGGCAAAACAGCTAACCAATCACCCACTACCAATTACCAAAAACCCATGAGCGTCTTTGTTGCCGTTGACCAGATTGAAAAAGTTTTTCCCTTAGCCGGGGGTGGCAAGTACATCGCCCTCAAAGGAATTGACCTCCAGATTAAAAAAGGAGAATTTGTCTCCCTGATCGGTCACTCCGGTTGTGGTAAGTCCACACTATTAAACATGATTGCTGGTCTGGATCTACCCAGCGAGGGATTAGTAACTCTGGAAGGACAACGAATCCAACAACCGGGTCCAGACCGAATGGTTGTGTTCCAAAATTATTCCCTACTGCCTTGGCGCACGGTACGAGAAAATATTGCCCTCGCCGTGAACTCGGTGATGAAGGATTTGCCTGCGGGCGATCGCAAAACCATCGTAGAGCAACACATTGACATGGTAGGGTTGCGTCCTCATGCTGATAAGCAGCCTGCGATGTTATCGGGTGGACAAAAACAGCGAGTTGCGATCGCCCGCGCCCTCGCCATTCGCCCCAAATTGCTACTCCTTGATGAACCCTTTGGCGCATTGGATGCCTTGACACGGGGCAACCTGCAAGAGCAATTGATGAAAATCTGTGAAGAAAACGAAGTCACTGCGGTCATGGTTACCCATGATGTCGATGAAGCGGTACTGTTGTCTGACCGGATTGTGATGCTCACCAATGGGCCAGAATCTAAGATTGGTCAGATTCTAGAAGTAGACATTCCCCGCCCTCGCAAGCGCATGGAGGTGGTAGAACATCCCAGCTACTACAGCTTGCGTTCTGAGATGATTTACTTCCTCAATCAGCAAAAGCGGATTAAAAAGATTCGGGCGAGAAAAACAGCCGTTATTGCTCGTCATGGTTTGGAAAAAGTTAACCTTGACATTGGTTTTGTCCCCTTAACCGCTTGTGCTCCCCTGGCTGTTGCTCAAGAAAAAGGCTTCTTCAAAAAACATGGCTTAGATGAAGTTAACCTCGTGCGCGAAACCAGTTGGCGCGGCATTGTGGATGGCATGGCTGGAGGTTATTTAGATGCGGCTCAAATGCCATCCGGAATGCCCCTATGGTTAACCTTGGGTGGTCACGAGAACCGACCCTTGCCAGTCGTTACTGCCCTAACCATGACTCGCAATGGCAATGGCATCACCCTAGATAAGCGATTTTACGACCAGGGGATACATACTCTCGCTGATTTTAGAAAGATGCTGTTAGACTCCCCGTCTCAACAGCACAGAATGGGGATGGTTCATCCTTCCTCCATGCACAACCTACTGTTGCGTTACTGGCTAGCTGCCGGTGGCATCGACCCCGACCAAGATGTAGAACTAAAAACGATTCCTCCTGCCCAGATGGTCGTCGATTTGCAAGCGGGAACCATCGATGGTTACTGTGTGGGAGAACCCTGGAACATCCGGGCGGCAATGGAAGGAGTCGGCTTTACTGTCGTCACAGACTTAGAACTTTGGCCCGGACATCCAGGAAAAGTTCTCGGTGTTCGCGAAGACTGGGCTGATGCCTATCCCAACACCCATATTGCTTTGACCAAAGCGTTGCTAGAGGCTTGTCAGTACTGTGCCGATCCAGCCAATGAACTAGAGGTGCGTAAAATTACGGCTCAACGGGAATATGTGAGTACCGATCTCAACTATATCCACCTAGGAGACCCCAAAGCCTCTACCTGTAGCCTAGATGTCCCCATGCGCGAATATGCCCATCACCTGTTTTACGGAGATGGTGTGAATCGTCCTAGTCGGACTGAGCAACTTTGGCACATGACTCAATTGGCACGTTGGGATCACACTCCTTTCCCCAGAAACTGGGTGGAAATCTTGGAACGAGTATGCCGAGTGCGCGTATTCAGTATTGCCGCACGAGAGCTGGGTCTTTCTGATATTAGTTACACCAAAAGCGGGATTCAACTGTTCGACGGTACCCCCTTTAATGCCGAAGACCCAATTGGATACCTCAACAGTCTGCGGATTAAACGCAATTTCAGCATTGCAGAAGTTGCCCTCGATTCACGTCCTACCGTAGCTGCTTAGAGGTTGGCAGGTTGCAGGTTAGCACGTTAATTAGTTGTTCCAATTTCCTAACCTTCCAACCTTCTAACCTACCCCTACGGGGAACCCTACGCGAACAACTTTCAAACTTTCCCACCTTCAAACCTTCAACTTTTTTATAGACCCATGCCTAACCGCCCCCTAGCCTTTAGCGATAGCCAAACCTTCACGACGCGGAAGTCAGTGGCAACTGCCACTAAGCCTGAAGCATTCCTGACAATTGAGGATGTTTCCAAAGTTTATCCGACCAAGAAAGGGTCTTTCACTGTACTTGACGGCGTTAACCTGACTGTAGAAGAAGGTGAATTTATCTGCGTTATCGGTCACTCTGGTTGTGGCAAATCAACGCTGTTGAACATGGTATCGGGTTTCGCCTTTCCCACCCATGGAGAAGTGCGGGTGCAAGGAAAGCCGATCACCAAGCCAGGGCCAGACCGTATGGTGGTGTTCCAAAACTATGCCCTATTGCCTTGGCGGACGGCTTTTGAGAATATTTACCTAGCTGTTCACGCCGTTTACCCTAACAAGTCGCAAGCTGAGAAAAGAGCGATCGTGCGGGAACATCTAGCCATGGTGGGTCTGTCGGAAGCCGCTGACAAAAAACCACCGCAAATGTCTGGCGGGATGAGACAACGGGTTTCCATTGCACGAGCTTTAGCAGTTCGTCCCCAAGTCTTGATTTTGGATGAGCCGTTTGGTGCATTGGATGCCATCACCAAGGAAGAGTTACAGGAAGAACTGCTGAAGATTTGGAACGATCATCGCTGCACGGTTTTGATGATTACTCATGATATCGATGAGGCGCTGTTCCTAGCCGATCGCTTGGTAATGATGACCAATGGCCCTGCGGCTAAAATCGGTGAGATTATGGAGATTCCTTTCCCTCGTCCACGCGATCGCGCCCGCATCATGGAAGACCCGGAATACTACAAGCTGCGGAATCACGCCCTAGATTACCTCTTCCACCGCTTCGCTCACGATGAATAGTTTTTTTTCTGGAGAATCTCCCCTTGACAAAAGGGGAGGTTTTTTCAACAAACATCCTCAGAGTTAGTTTTCTCAGCTCTTATCCCCATTTCTTTCGTAGGGGATTATAAAACTGCTGCCAGAATGCACGACTGGGCAACCGGTTGTGATAGGTTTATTACCAAATCGGGTAAATTTCCCCTCATGACGAGATGGTTTAACCCATTCAGGCGTTCTCAATTCCTAATGACGGCGGCATTTTGGGTGCCCTTGTTTTGCTTTGGCGGTAGCTCACTCATCCAGGTGGCTCCAACTTATGCCCAGCAAAACTTGCCACAACCTCGAATTTTTGATGAATTACCGCCCCCCTCCTCTTTCCCTTCCCCCTCCTCCATCCCAACGTTTAACGTTCCTACCTCGCCGTCGCCCCCTGTTCCCTCCAATCCACCCCCTAATCCAACTCCCCCGGAGCGCGAGTTTAACTTCCAGGCACCCCCCACACCCATCCCGTCTGCTGAACCAACGATGAACTCGAATCTGTACCGAGTTGATATTGATGGGGATAGTCCTTTTGTGTTATCCCAAGTCCGGCAGATTGAACCGCAAGCCTTTGTGCGACGAGGAGAGGGGGTAATTCAAGCGGGAGTATTTACCAATGCCTATAATGCCGAGTCACGGGTTCGTGTTTTGGCAGAACGAGGGATTCGGGCACAAGTGACTCCAATCACGGGTAGTCTGGAGGCTAGTTTTCGGGAGCCGATGAGTCCGTTCCCGCCTGGGACTGATGCAGGTTTGGAGAATGCTGAAAGACTCCGGAGCAATTCTGTGCCGGATAATGTTGCTGCACGCGGGTATTTTGTGGTCATTCCAGGAGACAGAAGAAACTTACCCAACCTAGCTGCCGACATCATCCAACTTGGAGTCAGCGAGAGTGCTGTGAATCAAAGAGAAGCGCCTAGAGGTCCTCACGTTGCCGTTGGCCCTTTTGATAGTCGAAAGGAGGCTGATCGGTGGAGTAACTATTTTCAGTCTTTGGGAATGGATGCTCGCGTTTATTTTGGGGATTGATCGGCTCATGAGATGGAGTCCGGTAGGATTGCACTAGGTTTTTTTTAACGCAGAGGTTCGCAGAGATTGGCACAGAGGAACGCAGAGTTTGTGGGGTTTGTAGTGAGGACTCTACCTGGAAAGATTCTGTATTGACTTTGCTATAGCGTCAGCGTTGCTGCGTTCGCCATTAGCGTTGCCGAAGCATCGCGCAGATGTCACCACCCAAAAGATCGAGCTTTCTTAATAATTGTATCCATTATTGCTATCCTCACAATTTCCTCATTTTTTTTACCTAGCTTGAAGGGATCAGCTCTCAGCCACGGGTGGGGTATTTTCGCTGCGCTGCGCTAGATCAAGACAAATTGCTTGTTCGAGAAATCAGGAGGATTACCGGAGATGAACAAGTAACAAGTGAACGGTTTTAACCTGATGAAAAGGGTCCTGGGCTATCAAAACGGATTTCAATTCATTTTAACAAAAACTAACTGAGAGGAAATCAATGGAAAATGAATCTACTAATAATTCTAGCGAAGCCTTTGAGCAAGCCATTTCTATTTCTGAACTTGATGATAGATACTACTGCCTCCGTTTGTATATAGCTGGAACTACTATACACTCTATTCGTGCTATTGAAAATATCAAGAGAATTTGTGAAGGCTATCTTCAAGGGCGATACGAGCTAGAAGTTATTGATGTTTACCAACAGCCGGGATTTGGAAAGCAGGAAAATATTCTTGCCGTCCCTACATTGATTAAAAGACTTCCTCCCCCTTTACAGAGGGTTATTGGCGATATGTCTAAGACGGAAAAAGTACTCGTTGGTTTGGATATTGTGCCTAAAAAAACTTAAAAATAAGGGCTGGCAATTATGGCTAATCAAGAGAAATCAAGGGCAGAACTTGAACAAGATGTTCAAGAACTCCGTGAGCGCCTTGAGGTAGCCGAAGAAACTTTACGAGCTATAACACAAGGAGAAGTGGATGCTTTAGTTGTCTGTGGAGCGCAAGGTGAGCAGATTTTTACGTTGCAAAGTGCTGATTATCCCTATCGGCGCTTTGTCGAAGAAATGAAAGAAGGAGCAGCTACCGTTAATGCTGAGGGAATGATTTTATATTGTAATAATCGTTTAACATCTTGGCTGAAACATCCATTAGAAAAAATCATTGGTTCAGACCTTCAACAATACATTTTACCTCAAGACCAGCTGATACTTCAAACCTTATTTCAGCAAGCTCAAGCAGGAGTTGGGAAAGGAAAATTATCCCTCAGGGCTACTGATGGAACTGAGATTCCTGTACAGGTGTCTATCAGCACCTTGACGATGAACGATGTCAAAATTAGCGGCTTAATCGTAACTGACTTAACCGAACAAAAACGGAACGAAAAAATTATTACTGCACAGACAGTCCAACTCATTCGGGCGAATACCCAACTTCAACAAGAACTGCAAGAGCGTCAAAAAGTAGAGGAGGCACTCCAAGAAAACCAATCCGTACTCAATGCGATTATCGAGGGAACAACCGATATCATTGCGGCGCTGGATCTGGACTACAAGTATATCGCCTTCAACAGCGCGGCTAAAGCAGAGATGCTGAATATTTTTGGTCGAGAAATTGAAATCGGAACAAACCTGATTGAAGCCCTTGCTCACTTACCGGAGGAACAAGCAAAGGTTGCTCAAATTTGGAGTCGCGCGCTTGCCGGTGAAGAGTTCACTATTATTCAGGAATTTGGCGATACAGTCCGCGAACGAAATTACTACGAAATCACGTTTAGCAGCATCAGGGACAAAAACGGTCAGCGAATTGGGGCATCTCACATTGCTAAGAATATTAGCGATCGCCTAGCAATAGAACAAGTACTTCGAGAAAGTGAAGAGCGGTTCCGCAATGCTTTTGACTATGCCCCAATTGGTAAGGCACTCGTTGCCCTTGATGGACGCTTCCTCAAAGTCAACCGCTCCTTGTGCGAGATTACAGGCTACTCCGAGCAAGAATTGCTGGCAACAACGTTCCAAGCCCTGACCCATCCCAACGATTTGGATATAGATCTCGATTATGCCAATCAACTGCTTAGTGGTGAAATTCGCTCTTACCAGATGGAAAAGCGCTACTTCCACAAACAGGGGCATATCGTGTGGATTCTCTTGAGTGGTTGTCTCGTTCGGGATCATCAAGGTCAACCGTTGTACTTTATTGCTCAAATTCAAGACATTACTGAGCGCAAACGATCTGAAGAGGCATTGCAAGAGAGTGAGGCAAAGTTGAAAGCCATTCTAGACAATGTCCCAGGCTTCGTTTACCTCAAAGACCTCCAGGGTCGGCACCTGATGGTGAACCGTTACTGCCTCGAAGCGTTTCATATCACCCCAGAGCAATTAGTCGGCAAAACTAATGCCGAATTCTTCCCACCTGAACTTGCACAACGAATTGAGGAAAATGATCGAGAAGTTTTGCAGACAGGAATGCCCTGTCAATACGAGGAAGAGGTATTGCTCGATGATGGGATTCATACCCAGTATTCGGTGAAGTTTCCGCTCTTGGATGCCTCTGGCGAACCCTACGCGATTTGTGGCATTTCTACAGATATTAGCGATCGAAAATTTGCCGAAAAAGAACTAGAGCTTCAGGCTGTGATTACCAGAAACATGGCTGAAGGAATTTGCCTGGTCAGAGCAGATAATGGTGTAATCGTCTATGCCAATCCGAAATTCGAGAGGATGTTTGGTTACAACCCAGGTGAACTCAATGGCAAACACGTATCAATTGTGAATTATGCCGACGAGTCCATGGGTGCTGAAGAGGTCAACCAAGCCATCCGACGCGAAGTTCTACAGCACGGTGAAGCCACCTATGAGGTACACAATGTCAAAAAAGATGGCACTCCATTTTGGTGCAGAGCAACGACTTCAATCTTCGACCACCCTGAATATGGAACAGTTCTGGTAGCCGTCCATCAAGACATCACAGAACACAAGCAAGCCGCCGATCTAATTAAAGCCTCACTCAAAGAAAAAGAGGTATTGCTCAAAGAAATTCACCATCGCGTCAAAAACAATTTGCAAATTGTTACTAGCCTTCTCCAGATGCAGGCTAGGCGAACTAAAGAGCCCCAGGCGGTTGAAGTCTTGCGAGATAGCAAAAATCGGATTGCCTCCATTGCACTGGTTCACGAAAAACTCTACCGCTCTGAAGATTTAGCTAATATTGATTTTGGTCAATATATTCCCGATTTAACGACACATCTATTTGATACCTATAACGTTAGCTCAAATACCGTTAGCTTAAATATTAATGTAGAAAATATTTTGCTACAGATTGATACAGCAATACCTTGTGGATTGATTATCAATGAATTGGTTTCTAATTCGCTTAAATATGCTTTTCCAGCTAATCGCAAAGGGGAAATTCAGATTGAATTTTATAGTAACAAAATTGATGAAAATTTGACCTTGATTGTCCGAGATAATGGCATGGGAATACCTAAAGAGTTTGATATCGAGACTGCTCATTCATTAGGACTGACTCTCGTTCAGGGATTGGTTGAGCAGCTAGAAGGAACAATTGAACTCGATCGCCACCAAGGAACAGAATTTAAGATTACCTTCCCAGGGAACAAAATTTGATGATGCTCAATAGAAATCCACCCAAAATCAATAGTTATAAAACGGTTAAAATCCTAGTTGTTGAAGACGAAAAAATCATCGCGCTCAACGTCAGAGAAAGTTTGGAATCTCTGGGATATATCGTTCCAGCGATCGCAGATTCCGGAGAGAAAGCTATTGAAAAAGCCACACAGCTCCGTCCAGATTTAGTGCTAATGGATATCCGACTCAAAGGCAACATGGATGGCATCCAAGCTGCGGAGCAAATTTGGAATAGTATGCAAATTCCGGTCATCTACGTAACCGGACATTCTGATAAAAGTACTCTGGAACGAGCCAAAATAACAGTTCCCTTTGGCTACATCCTCAAACCCGTCAAAGAGCAGGAATTATACGTAGCGATTGAAACCGCCTTGCAGCGATATGAACGAGAGCAATTGCTCAGCGCCATCTTAAAAGGAATGGGAGATGGAGTAATTTTGGTTAACCCCCAAGGTCGCGTCCAATTTCTCAATCAGGTCGCTGAATCCCTGACCGGTTGGCGACAGGATGAAGCCAGAGATCGAGAGTTTATCGAGGTCTTCAAGATTGTTAGTGAGCAGACTCAGCAACCTGTAAACAACCCTGTAACAGCCGCTCTCCAACAAGATACCACCGTCTATCTGGAAGACCGTGTTCTGTTGCTTTCTAAGAATGGCACACCTATTCCCATTGGAGACAGCGCGGCTCCAGTTAAAGATAATAAGGGTGTAATTACAGGTGTTGTTTTAGTGTTCCGAGACATCACTCAACGTCGATTAGCTGAGGAACGAAATTTAGCAATGGAGCGTGCCCGATACTTAGAACTCCAAATAGCAGAACTCCAACGATTGAATCAGCTTAAAGATGATTTCTTGAGTACAGTCTCCCATGAATTGCGAACGCCCCTGTCGAATATCAAAATGGCGGTTCGACTGCTGGAAACTGTCCTCGATCAACAAAGCATCTTAGGCTCTCAAACACACTTCAACTCCCAGTCAATGAATCGTTACCTGAAAATTCTAGAAGACCAATGCAACCAAGAACTGATGCTGGTCAACGATTTGCTGGATATGCGAGCGATCGATGCTGATGCCTACCCCCTGGAATTGACTTCAATTGAGCTACAGAATTGGATTCCCCATATTGTAGAGAGTTTTGAAGCTCGTACCCAGACTCAGCAGCAGAACTTGCAAGTCAGCCTTCCCCCAGAACTGCCGCCGTTGGTCTCGGATTTGTCCAGCCTCACCCGCATCTTGTCAGAGTTGCTCAATAATGCTTGTAAATACACCCCTGCTGGAGAACAAATTGTAGTAACTGTTCAAGTGATCTCAGAGGATAAGGAGAACCAGGGGGACAAAACAGTAGAATCACTCCCCTCATCTCCCCTTACCCCAGCCCTCCGTTGCCCTCCCAGGGGCGTCCAGATTGACGTGAGTAATTCTGGAGTTGAAATTCCCACGGAGGAACTTGCGCGAATCTTTGACCCTTTCTATCGCATTCCTAAAAATGACCCCTGGAAATATGGTGGAACTGGGTTGGGACTATCACTGGTGAAAAAGCTGCTAGTACGGCTTCAAGGAAATCTGGACGTGACCAGTACTCAAGGTTGGACAACCTTTAGACTTTTTTTACCAAATTTAGAATTACCTTTCCAGGAGGTGGACTGTGATTTTGATTGATAAAACCCCACCCAAAATTGACTCTTTTAAAATGGTTAAAATTCTAGTTGTTGAAGATGAAAGAATCATTGCCCTAAACCTAACAGAAAATTTAGAATCTCTTGGCTATGCTGTTGTGGGAATCGCGGCTTCTGGAGAAAAAGCGGTTGAAAAAGCGACACAACTATGTCCAGATTTAGTATTGATGGATATCCAACTCAAAGGCAACATTGATGGTATCCAAGCCGCTGAGCAAATTTGGGAAAGTCTCTCGATTCCCGTCATCTTTGTAACAGGACATTCCGATCAAAGTACTCTGGAACGAGCGACAATAATAGCCCCCTTCGGGTATATTCTCAAACCAGTGAAAGAGAAGGAATTATCTGTAGCGATTTCCATCGCCTTGCAGCGATATGAACGAGAGCAATTGCTCAGTGCCATTCTTAGGGGTATGGGGGATGCGGTGATTGTGGTTGATAAAGAACACCGTGTCAAGTCTCTCAATAAGGTGGCTGAATCACTAACAGGTTGGCAGGTTTCTGAAGCGAGAGAGCGGCTGTTGACAGAGGTACTCAATCTTGTTGATGAACAGACTCAGCAGCCTGTAGACAACCCAGTCACAGCAGCACTCCAACAGGATGCCATCCTCTATTTGCGAGAGAATACTCTATTAATGTCCAAGAATGGTACAACCATTCCCATTGGAGATAGCGCTGCTCCAATTAAGGATAATAAGGGTGCTCTAGCCGGAGCCGTTTTGGTTTTTAGAGATATTAGCGACCGTAAAAGAGCAGAACTTGCCATTCGCCAACAGTTAGAAAAAGAGCAAAAACTCAACCAACTCCAAACCCAATTTATCCACACTGTCTCTCATGAATACCGCACACCTTTGAGTGTCATCCTTGCCTGTTCTCATCTATTAGAAAACAATGTTGAGCGATTAGACACAGAGAAGCAACTCCGAAATTGTCAGAAAATTCAAAACTCTGTCAAGTATATGGTTGAGTTGCTAGAAAATGTTTGGCTCTATAAGCAAGCCGAGTCGGGTCAACTAAAATTGAACCCAGCCCGGCTGAATTTACAGAAGTTTTGTAGCCAGTTAGTCGAAGAATACCAACTCATGCATAGTGATAGGCAAGAGATTCAATTCATTTTGCGTGGCAAGCGTACCACGGCCTGTGTGGATAAAAAATTACTCCAACAAATTTTGGGTAATCTACTTTCCAACGCCCTCAAGTATTCTCCTGATAAAGGTACAGTGAGTATAACAATGACTTGTAAGAATAACCGAGTTATCTTTCAAGTTTGCGATCAGGGTATTGGCATCCCTCTCGAAGACCAACCTCATATTTTTGAGCCATTCCATCGAGCAGCAAATGTTGATGTTATCCGTGGCACAGGGATGGGGTTGGCAATTGTTAAAAAGGCAGTGGATATACATGGAGGAGAGATATCCTTTGAGAGTGAAGTTGATGTTGGCACTACCTTCTCTGTTATCCTACCAATGGTTCAGGCAGAACCCTCTTCTGTCACTCTCCCAGAATTCAAATAAAGAAATAAAACCTCTTGATCTCTACAAGACAAGTAGAACAATAGATGTAGAATTACAGATTCTCAAAAATTTAGCCAGGAAGGCACAGCCAACAGTATCATTTATTTATTGATGTTGATGAATATTGGGCAGGCTATAAAGACTTATAAGAATTAGTTGTGAGAGTGATTGTTGTTTTCTTCGCTGTTGAAAGGTCTCTCAAAAATTAACGGTAGTGTTACGGTAAAAGTGGCTCCCAGCCCTTCTCTTGAACTTTTTGCGTAGACTGTCCCACCGTGAAGTTCTACTAAATGGCGGACAATCGCTAGTCCTAGACCTAATCCACCGAAAACTCTGGTTGTTGTACTATCCTCTTGACGAAAATGCTCAAAAACGTGGGGGAGGAAGTCCGGATTGATACCTTGGCCTGTATCACTTACCTGGATTTGAGCATAAGAGGTTGAAGGTTGAATATTGGCAGGTTGTACTGTATTAGCAAAATCGTAGACGAGGTGATCTTCTCTACTTTCAACGTTCAACTGGTTGACTTTCAACCTTGTAACAACAGACAGCCGGACTTCTACCTTTCCCCCTTCGGGTGTAAACTTAATTGCATTCGAGAGCAGATTCCAAATCACTTGTTGTAGGCGATTAGAATCACCCAAAACTTGTCCTACTTTTGGGTCAAAAAAAGTCTGAATTTGAATAGATTTAGCTTGGGCCGCTAAATACACAGTATCAATAGCAGCTTCAATGGTCGATACTAAATTGACCGGAGAGACATTGAGGCTCAGCTTGCCTTGCAAAATCCGAGAGACATCCAACAAATCTTCAATCAGTTGTGTTAACAACTTGGCATTGCGTTCGATCGTCACTAACGCACGTTCCGTTGTGGCTTCATTGCACTGACGGGTTCGGAGTACATTTGACCATCCCAAGATGGGATTGAGAGGAGTTCTAAGTTCGTGGGAGAGGACAGCAAGAAATTCATCTTTCAGGCGGTTGGCTGCCTCCGCTGCCTTTTGTGCCGCTTCGCTATCAGCACGGGCGATTTGTTCGCGTGAGAGCAGTTCATCCTTCTCTCGATTGGATTCTTCTAGGCGAGTGTTAGCTTTTTGGAGTTCACTGTTGAGTTGAAGAAGCTGTTCATTGAGTTGGGCGCGAGCTTGATGCTCTAGAACCCGTACCCCTTCCACGGCTAGTGCAACTTGAGTTTTGCTCTGTTGGGTGGTGGCACATCCCACCAACAAACTCACGGCACACTGCACCAGCAAACTGAGTTTGTGAACCGACAAAACTTCTGCGGGTAAAGGGAAGCTAGGCAATGAGATGGCATCAGGATAAGTGAGGAGATAAGCCAGCAGTGTCACTAGTACACAGAAGCTGGAAGTCAACATGCCACCTGTTACCCCAAAACGAGTTGCCGCCCAGAGCATGGGTATAAAGCTCAAAAACGAGAACTGCTGAAACACAAAGCCAGCATTATTGCTTTTTGAAACAGTGAGGGCGGCTGTGGCGATGGTGAGCAGCATGATGGTGACCACTTCTACCCAGAATCTACGGGATTGGCAATCCCTGACAAGATGGGGTTCGTTGGCTGGGTGAGGAAGCGATAACCAGCCCCAGCGTTGCAAGCAGGGAGTTAGTACTAACAGGGCTGTGGGTGCGATCGCCAGTGTTCCCAAGGCATTGCCTAGCCACCAGTGCAAAATGCTTCGATCAAGTCCAGATAAAGGCATCTTGCCCACAAAGACTAAAGCGAAACTCCCGACAAAAGCGGAGGTAGCACAGGCGGCTAAGGGTGCACTCAAAGTAAAGGCGACGGCATCCCTCAGCGTTGAGAGGGAAAGGGTTGCCATAAAGCAGCGCCGATAAAGAAACCAAGCCACTAAGGGTTCCGTGGCGTCGGTTAAAGCCATGATTTGAGTCCAGCCTTCATTCCCCCACTGCGGTGCAATTAATATTGAACTGACGGCTGTCAGCAGCACTCCCACCGGCCCAAACCACAGAGTCAGTGCGATCGCCACACCAGACGGGGGAAACCACAAAGACACAGCAGGCTGAATTCGGTAAATCAGCGCCATGCCGTGAGCTAAAAGCAAAACCAACAAACCTAATGGAAGAATTAGCCACCAACGTTGGGGCACAAAGACAATAGAATTTAACTTCCTAGGCATGGGTGTGGCGTCAATTAAGTCTATCTGACTTGATAAATTTTGATCAATATCAGGGTCATGCTGCGCTACTTCCCCACCCGCAACCGATGAAGCTGAAAGTGGTGCTGATTTCTCTATCCTAAAAGAAGGATTTGATTAACCCCACCCCCTTGTTGAGTAGATATATTCAGATTTCTCAGGTAATTTAGACCCTTGGCACATACTACGAATCGGCAAGAACAAATCGAGCAAGTTGTCGTCACAGCCCAGCAAATGCGCGAGATTGAAGGGCGCATCTTTGAGGCAGGAATGCCAGTTGCCGCGTTGATGGAAAAAGTGGCTGGGTTGATTTCCCTTCGTCTTCAGGCGCTTTTTCCCCTTTCTCACTATCACCGTGTCGGTGTATTAGTGGGGCCAGGTCATAATGGCGGGGATGCTGCTGTGGTGGCGCGAGAGTTGCATTTACAGGGTTATGAGGTACTGATTTATCGCCCGATCGCTAAACTCAAGGAACTCACCTCTGGGCATACCCAGTATGCCGCCAGTTTGGGCATTCCCGTTTACGAGCAGATTGAGCCGTTGCAAAACTGTGACCTAATCATTGATGGGTTGTTTGGGTTTGGTCAAACGCGATCGCTCTCTGGGAACCTCGCGGATGCCGTTAACCGATTCAATCAGGGGTCTCAACCCATTGTCAGTATTGACCTGCCTTCAGGTATCCATACTGATACCGGAGAAGTGCTGGGAACAGCGGTTCGCGCAACCCGCACCTTTTGCTTAGGATTATGGAAACTCGCCTTTCTGCAAGACCAAGCCTTGGAGTATATCGGGAAAGCGGAGTTAATTGATTTTGGCATCCCAGCCCAGGATGTTTGGGCAATCTTGAAACAGCCCGCAGGACTGTTACGCATGAGTGCCACCGTGGCGCGAAACTATCTGCCCTTGCCTCGCCCAGCCGTCACTTATAAATATAAAGAAGGACACCTGCTGTTAATTTGTGGCTCACGTCGGTATGCGGGTGGGGCCATTTTGACGGGATTGGGAGCGCGTGCTAGTGGGGTGGGGATGCTCTCGATGGCTGTCCCCGAATCCCTCAAACCCTTGCTCGTGAGTCATTTGCCAGAAGCGCTGATTATCGGTTGCCCGGAAACTCCAGCAGGCGCGATCGCTCATTTACCCGAAGCCATAGACTTGGAAGATTACAGTGCGATCGCTTGTGGCCCTGGCTTGACACGAGAGGCTAAACCTGTTATAGAATCTGTGATCGAGGCTCAATGTCCTCTGGTTCTCGATGCAGATGGCTTAAATATCCTTGCTGAACTCAGAACCATCCCAACTTTGTTGAGGCGTAAGACGCCCACGGTGTTAACCCCTCATGTTGGGGAGTTTAAGCGTTTATTCCCCGACTCAGCCGGTTTACTTCCAGACCGAGTCAGTGCGGTTTGGAAGGCGTCCCAGTTGAGTCGGGCTGTGGTGTTGTTAAAAGGGGCGAGAACGGCGATCGCTCATGCTGGAAGCTCTGTGTGGCTGATTCCGGAAAGCACACCCGCTCTGGCTCGTGGGGGTAGTGGGGATGTTCTCACCGGATTGATCGGGGGTCTAGTGGCGTATCCATCCTTGAGTGAACAGCCTTTAGAAGCCATTGTCGCAACGGCGGCTTGGTGGCACGCTCAAGCGGGTATTTTGGCGGCGCAGGAGCGGACTGAGTTGGGGGTCGATGCGTTTACCTTGACCCAGTATTTGATGCAGGTGGTGCAAAAAGCAACGTTGATGCCGTAGCGATCGCTCGTTTCAAACCCTTGAGGCGAACCGATCCTCCTGAGAATGTGAAGTTTTTTAACATGTTGCGTAACTTCTCAGTAAACGCCTGACCAGTTAATAGAGGCACTAGATCAGCTTGAGCAAAATAACTCACCCATCCAAATTCCCCTCTGGTTTTCAAAGTTATCGGGACACGTTCAGTGTAAAGGTCTAGTTTTTTAGGGAAGCCAAACCCACGCCACTATTCGTACTCAGGGAGCCTATCTGCAAATTCGTCCTCTTGCATAAGTGACCAAGCGCTGGAGGTAAATACTACTACCAGGTAGCCAAGTTTGACGGGAAGTCAATAATTCCTCGCCGATGAGTACGGCATCGCGTTTAAACTATGGGATTGCCCCTCCACAGTCACTTTATAAATCAACTTCTACCAAACTCATTTCTATTTAACTTATGTTTCTCGAAACATCATCTGAAACTCTCGGCTCTCTATCTTCTGATACCCTCAAGCATTTGAATACAGCTTACCTAGGGTTATCAGGCTCAGATTTGTCGTCACTAGAACTGAGCGACTTATGGGGAGGAAACATAGTCCAGGGGAGTTCTCTCGATCCCTTGAGTGTAGCTGCTTCTGAAAGAAGCTTAGAGACAACTTACACAATCGAACAGTTCAATGATTCTCTGATTGATAGCCAAACCTCTATTAGCGGAATCCAGGGAACCAAGTGGAACGACCTGAATGGCAACGGAGTCCAGGATACAGGAGAAGCGGGTCTAGCGGGTTGGACAATTTACCTCGACCAGAACAACAATGGCACGTTAGACACAGGTGAAACATCCACGACGACAGACGCTAACGGGAATTACAGCTTCACAGGCTTAGCCGCAGGAACTTATACCGTGGCTGAGGTGATGCAATCGGGTTGGCAACAGACTTCTCCAGGGGCTGTGACCAACGGCAGTTTTGAAACGGGGAGTTTAACGGGTTGGAATACCATCGGCAGTACCGAAGTCCAGACAGCTTCCTATGGTGTCACTCCCACCCAGGGAACCTACCAGGCTGTGCTGACTAATGGTTCGGGTTCTGTGACGGATTCTGCCTTGGAAAGTTTTTTTGGATGGTCTGCCGGAACTTTGGATGGCATGGGTAATGGCAATGCCACTGAAGGTTCGGCGATGAAGTTGTCAACAATCACAGTAGCAGCCGGAAGCACGTTGACCTTTGATTGGAACTTCCTAACCAATGAATCAACACCCAGCAGCTATAACGATTTTGCCTTTGTCTCCATCAATGGCTTGACGGAATTGGCAGACACCAATAGTACCTTCGCTCTTTCCCCCACCGTTTTCACTGAACAGACAGGATACAAAAAGTTCTCCTATACCTTCAGGGCAGCAGGCACTTATACGATTGGGCTTGGGGTTGTCGATGCGGGGGATAAAACGGTTGATTCGGCACTAGTGGTTGACAATTTTTCGCTGACACCCAATGGAGTTTATCAAGTAAATCTCGCTTCAGGTCAGACGGTTAACAACATTAACTTTGGTAGCAAAGGCGTATCAGTACTCGCTGAGCCTAACGACACCATTCCCAGTGCGATTGACAGCGGACTCAGCTCGTCTAATCCTGGTACCTTTAAGGACAAAGGTGCGATCGGTGACAATCCTAACGTAGCGTCAGATCTTGATGTAGACTTCGTCAAGTTCGATCTTAAGGCAGGCGACAAAGCCACCATCGACATCGATACCAACCCACTTGTCTCTTCTTTAGATTCCTTTGTGCAGGTATTTGACTCGGCGGGAAATCTGGTGGCTTTCAATGACAATGGTGCCGCCTCTGGTGAAACCTCTTCCTTAGATTCTTTCCTGGAGTTTACTGCGACCACGACTGGCACCTATTACCTGGCTGTGAGTGGTAAAGGCAATTCGTCCTACAACCCCAATGTACAGGGTAGTGGTGCTTCAGGGAGTACTGGCGGTTATAACTTAGAGGTTTCGGTGATTCCCAAGTTTAGCAGCAACTTTGGCTACGGTCTGGTTGATGCCGCAGCCGCTGTCGCGAGTGCTACTGGACAGGACAGTGCCTTCGCTGATGTTGCGTATTTTGGTGGGCAGAATGATTGGGGAGTCAATGCGGTTAAGGCTCCCGAAGCTTGGGCACAAGGGTTCACGGGTGAAGGCATCGTTGTCGCCGTTATCGATACGGGGGTTGACTACAAGCACCCTGATTTAGATGCCAATATCTGGGTCAACGAGGGTGAAATTGCAGGCAATGGTGTTGATGATGATGGCAATGGCTATATCGATGATGTCAATGGTTGGGATTTTGTGGCTGGCGATAATGATGCCATGGATGTGTATGGTCACGGCACCCATGTTGCCGGTACAATCGCCGCTGAAAAGAATGATTTTGGAGTCACTGGCATTGCCTACAATGCCAAAATCATGCCTGTGAAAGTACTCGATGACAATGGCAGTGGTAGCAATGTTGATGTTGCTGCTGGAATTAAATATGCCGCTGATAACGGTGCTGATGTGATTAACCTCAGCTTGGGAGGAGGATATTCTTCTGAGATTAAAGATGCCGTTGAATATGCGACAGCCAAAGGTGCGGTTGTGGTTATGGCAGCAGGAAATGAATCTGGCAGCCAACCCGGTTTTCCAGCTAGCTTCGCGAACCAATGGGGTGTTGCGGTTGGAGCCGTCGATAGTAATAACAAGATGGCTGACTTTTCTAACAAGGCAGGAAGCACAGAACTGGATTACGTTGTCGCTCCAGGAGTCGATGTGTACTCTACAACTCCAGGTAACACCTATCAGTCCTTTAATGGCACATCAATGGCTACTCCCCATGTAGCTGGTGTCGCAGCGCTGATTTTAAGTGCTAATCCGAACCTCACGCCTGCTGAAGTTGAGAGTCTCCTGACTAAAACCGCAAATCCGACAGCTATTACCGTCTAGCAATAGTTAATCGGTTAGGGAGGAGAAACTTTCTTCTCCCTGCTACAAAATCTTAGTGCAAGCAGGCAGTTCAGTCAGATGACAGCAATACTGGTTAAAGAGGCGTTAAAGGCGAGAGGGACGATTTCCCAAAAACAACCCCTCCTCTCTAGTACCGGGGTCAAAGGCAGGGGAACGAAAGGAGGTGAGGAGTGAGCGAGGCTGAGGCTATCGCTATGGTATACACCATACCCAAACTTTCTACCAAACCGGGCTATAAACCCCAGGCTTTTGACACGAGCATTGAAACCGACCTGCTAACCTTCTATTTACTTCGTCAGCGCTCACCCCAGGAGCGGTTAAGAATGGCAGCATCGCTAACTCGCAGCGCCCGCAGGCTTTCGTTAGCTTGTCTGGGTCAACAGTTTAGCCATCTCAATTCACAGCAGTTGGCTTTTAAAATCGCAAGAGCGTGGTTGCAAGAATATTGCCCACCTGATTTCGTCCCTATAGATAATCCTTCCATGTGGATTCAGGATTCAGTTTCGTTAGCTGCTAAACTCCATCCCATCTTTGAACAATTGTCCATTCCCTACTACATTACGGGAGGAGTAGCGGCGATCGCCTATGGAGAACCTCGCACCACACAGGATTTAGACTTAGTGATGGCGATTTCTCCAGATGGCATCGATTCACTTGTCAGGGCACTCACGGGGGCGGGTTTCTATGTTCCTGGCGTAGATGATGTTAAATCTGACCGAATGAGAACGCTGCAAATTACCGACATGGAAAGCATCTCTCGTGCCGATTTGATGGTATCCGGGAATGATGAATTTGACCGTCAAAAATTTGAGCGGCGGCGCAGATTTTCTTCTTTAGGAGTAGAAGGGCTTTATTTTGCTTCTCCGGAGGATGTCATTTTGAACAAACTGCGGTGGCGGCAACGTTCTGGTTCTGAAAAGCAGTGGCGCGATGTTCTGGGTGTGTTGAAGGTTCAGAACGAGTCTCTAGACTTTAGATACCTCAGAGATTGGGGAGAAGAATTAGGACTTACTGAGGAGTTAGACCGGGCGTTTACTGAGGCAGGAATTTAAAGGAAGATTTATTCTCGCTCATTCCAACAATTAGTTATATATAGCGCGTAGCGCTATATATCTGAGTTGACTACCCCTCGCTCCAAGAAGGATAGTCTCTAACTTTCGCGCTCTGCGCTTCACTCTTCTCGCTTCGCTATTGTCAATTGGTGTTTTTCTGTTAAACACATCGCGATGCCTTTTTCATAGTAAGCGGCCTCATTAATAAAGATGGGATAGACGGTTGATTCCCCTTCGTAAGTAATGACTTGATTTTCAAAGGTTAAAAATATTGGTTCACCAGGATTAAGCTCTTCATAATCTTTGCCTTGAAGCTGGGGGTGAATCATGGCTTGAATCTCCCCATTTTTATTTCTGGGATAGTCAATGGTTCCTACATATTGATAGAGAGTGAAAGCGGAGCTTCTATGTAGTACTTTTCCTTGATTATAAGCTTCTAAATAATCCAAAATAACATGGATGAGTTCCTCTGTTTTATTAAAAAAACTGGCATCCAGAACACCCTGATAGACAGGGCCAATTTCTATCGAAAAACTCAATTCACAGAGAGACCTCAAAACGGCACTTTTTTGACCGTATTGTGTGCCATTATACACTCTGACTAAGGGATTGATTGAACTCAGATAGGCCGCTAATTGTAAGTTAAAAGGATGGGTATTCCCCAAAATCAGCGTTAGACCCATATTCGCTGTTGTACTATGTAAATCTATAATCAAATCGACTGGGGATTTCCCTGGTGGTTTTAGCTGCTGGTAAATCGTTTTTGCGCGGTGTTCTTCATAGCTAGAAAGGGTTGGGTCATGTAAATCTTGACTGTAGAAGCAGCGATTTAAGTCTTTATCAATGTATCGTCTTCCCAATTTAAAAGCCTGAGGATTTCCCAATAAGGTAAAGGTTTCAAAACTTGATCTCTGAATGAGCTGAGGAAATTGCTCGAACTTCTTGACTAGGTATACCCCTGTTAATTCATTTCCATGAATCCCTCCAACGATTGCAACCCGATTAATTTGCTGCATATTCTCCATCCCTAACTTCACGCTTCAGTACAGTTGTTTTCTGATCACCACACTAAGGGACGGTTTTACTATATGTCCAATACTTTCTTAATCAAAAGATTATATTTAAAATATATAGTCGCTTTTCTCATCTATGGAACTCCGACATCTACGTTACTTTGTTGTATTGGCTGAAGAACTGAATTTTAGTCGTGCTGCTGAACGGTTACACATTGCCCAGCCGACAAAATGATTCAACTGCAATTCTGCACAATTTCATTGATGTCGTCAAAACGGTAAATTTAACCTAAATATATAGACTATAATTTGCGATTTTGGGGAGTCTTTATCTCACAGAAAATGCCTCATGCAATCGACGAGTGACAGGCTCAATTAAAAACGTCAAAATAGATTTTTTTCGAGTAACAATTTCTCCCGTGGCTGCCATGCCTGGAGTAAAAGCAACTTCTTGACCACGCACATTAATTGAATGCTGCTGTAATTTAATTCGAGTGGGAAACACTAGACCCAATTCCTTATCAATAATCGCATTGGGGCTAACTTTAATCACTTCTCCTTCAATGGTGCCAAATTCTTGAAAGGAAAAAGCCGCCATCTTAACTTTCGCTTCCATTCCTTGGCGAATAAATCCAATATCTCGGTTGAGGACTTTAACCTCTAACACCAATTCTTCATCCTGTGGGAGAATAGAGAGTAATTCTTCACCCGCTTGTACAGGTCCCTTCGTGGCTTTGATACTGTAAACAGTACCCGCAACTGGAGCCTCAATTGTTTCCCGTTCTTGCTGCTTTTTCGCCTGTTCTAGTTCACCTTCAATGGTTGCTTGTTCTTCCCGGCGCTTGTTGAGTTGAGTGAGAATTTCACTATTACGCTCTGCCTCAACGCGGGTAGAATCATTCCGAGCTTTTTGATAGGCTTCTTGAGCTTGACGGATTTCTTGCTGTTGGGTGGCGATGTCTTTCTCTAAAGAGGTGACTTTATCTTGAGCATCGGTGACGCGATCGCTGGCATTGGTAATGTCAGATTGCGTCCTCGTCACATCCGCTTGCGCTTTCACCAGTCTATCTTGAGCCTCCAAATAATCCAGTCGAGGCACAGCACCGGAATTCACGAGTGGTTTGTAGGACTCTACCCGTTTTTCAGCATTGGCAAGGTTTTCTTGTGTTTTTGGGAGTAATTCTTTGGCGTTGGCGAGGTTGGTTTGGGAATTGGTCAGGTTGATTTTGGCATTCGCGAGGTTGTCTTGCAAACGGGTAAGACGAACTTTGGCAGCATCGATCGCCGCTTGTTGACGATTGGCTTCGGCAATTGCGGCGGCTTTAGCGGCTTCAAAGTTGCGTAGACGCGAGGTGAGGAGTTGGTCTTGCAAGGATGTTCCGGCGCTTGTTTCTCCCTTACGTTCAGCGTCGAGACGACTTAAATCTTCTCGAATCAGTTTGGCTGATTTGGCGAGGCGGTCAACTTCGGTTTGGGGGAGGCCGGAATCTCGTTCAACGAGGATTTCACCTTTTTGCACGCGATCGCCTTCTTTCACCTTCACCTCCCGAATCGTACCCTCACCCAGCGATCGCACGGGTCGCACTTGGGTCGAAGCCAGCAATTCTCCTTGCCCTACAGCCACTTCATCTACTTGGCTAAAGTGCGCCCAGGCGATCGTGCCAAATATCAAAAGACTAATACTACCCGCTAACAGTCGAGTGTAGAGGGGTGGTAGTTCTTGTACCGCTTTACCCAGTTCGTAAGATAACTCATCTTCCGGATTGGCAAATCGCTCTCTGGTTTGTCGAGATTGAGCTGGAGAAGAGATTAGGGGAAATTGCATCACAATTGTTGCTGATTTAAATTACTTTTTCATACCTCAGAGCTTGCACCACTCTCAACCCAGAAATTTTTAGTAGAGTGAGCAATAAATATAAAACTTACAAGCTTAAGCTATCGTTGGTTAACCTTACCTATCCTTTGTGATTCAATTTTACAAAATTTACTTAAAAACTGGCGACAACTCCATCTCTACGGCGATCACCCGCACCCTCCATTAACCCTTCATCCGTTTCCCGTACCGTATGCACGCCACCAAAGAATAAATTGTGTTCTTGCCATCTTACTAATTGTTGATGAGCAGGAAGTTGTATTTTGTTAACGTCCTCTTCGGGTAATCCTGGCTCAATATTAAAAACATTATTTTCCCAGTGAATTCGTGGACTATCTACGGCTTGAGTCACAGGCATATTAAAATCTAAAATATTAGAAATTACTTGTAAAATTGCCGTTCTAATTCGTTTAGAACCACCTGTTCCTAGGACAATCTCCGGTTGATTATTTTTCAATACTATGGTAGGAGCCATCATAGAAGAAATCCGCATGTTTTCTTTCCACTGATGGAATCCCTGAGGATTAATATCTTCCTCACCCAGCATATTGTTAACCATCATTCCCGTACCAGGAATGACATAGCCAGACCCTTCACCATTAGATGTAGTCACGCTGGCAGCATTTCCGTCTCCATCTAAAACACTAATATGAGTTGTACTTCCCCATTTATTCACCCTGCCTGTTAACTGATTCGTGTACGGCAAAATATGTTCGTCCACTAAGAATTGTTCAGCAATTCTTTCTTGATAAAGATTAGAATCATATCCATCCGTTCTCGCTTCATTGGTCAAGCGCATGACCTCAGCCAGAATTTCTAAGTGGGGAAGACTACCGAATTGAAATTGAGATAAATCAATGTTTGATAACAGCTTTAAAGCAAAAGCAATTAAAATACCCCCTGAACTGGGAGGAGGATTAGTCAGTAGCGTGTTACCCCGATAATCAATGATGAGCGGTTCTCTCTCAATGACTTGATAACTTTTCAAATCATCTAAGGTTAAGTATCCCCCTAAATCTTGACAATCTTGAACAAGTTGATGAGCAATTTCTCCCTGATAAAATTCTTTTATGCCTTTTTGGGTTAAATAGGATAAAGTATCGGCAAAATCAGTCATCTTTATTATCCCTTCTGGTTCAATTGGCTCACCCGTTAGGGAAAAAACTTGCCGACCTGCTTTCTGAGTGGTAATAATCGGTTTAAGAATTTCAGCTAAACAATAATATTGAAATCGATTTAATTGAATGCCATTTCGGGCATAATCAATAGCTGGCTCGGCAACGACATGGAAAGGCAGCTTACCAAGTTTTTGGTGGACGTGAAACACTCCGGCAAGATTTCCGGGAACTGCCATAGAACCCAGTCCAATATGAAACTCCTGCACGGCAACTCCAAAATCGACTTCTACTGGGTAAAAGTCAATCTCGCTCAGATTTCTTTTACAACGTGGGGTTTGAGAAAAAAAATCAAAGAGAATGTTTTGGTTCTCCTGAGTATGGGCTAAGAGAAAACCTCCACCCGCCGCCGAGGTAAGCCCAGGTTCGGCAACGAAAGAAGCAAGAATAGCAGCAACAGCGGCATCAAAAGCATTTCCCCCGTTGCGAAACATTTCAATCCCAGCTTCGGCTGTCTTTTCATGTCCAGCTGCAATGACACCGCGAGTTTTTTGGCTCATAATTTTTGATATCCCCAAGCAAGAACACGGCGACTTATTGGATTGATAGAATGATTCATTCCCTGATTTTTTAATTAGGATGCCATCTTATATCAATTCTCGATGACGTTGCACTTTATGAACCCTCGGCTATCGCCGTCCACCTGAATAAGGGGGACTACAGGGGGTAATCCATTAAGTAGATTGCTACAGAGAAATGGTATTAGCTGATCGCATCTTGACAACGCAATGACTCACAACAGTTTCTATCACATTGGCTTTGGGCGAGATGACCTTGGCTCACACCCTCCCACCCTCGCTTTATTATCCGGCGATCCAGAACGCGCCCGTCTGATTGCTCAAGAACATTTGCAGGATGTGCGCCGGCTATCGGAAAATCGCGGACTGAATAGTTATGTGGGTAGTTTACCAAACGGTCGTCCAGTCTTATCGGCTACCAGTGGCATGGGTGCCCCTTCTTTGAGTATTGTAGTCAATGAGTTGGTGCAAGTTGGAATCCGGCAAATCATTCGGATCGGAACTTGCGGTTCAATTCAACCCTATGTGCCAGTCGGGGCACTTGTGATTAGCAATGGCGCATTGTGTCGGCAGGGTGCGGCAAATGATCTTGCTCCGATTGAGTATCCCGCCGTTGCTGACCCATTTCTTACGGTAGCCTTAGTTAAGGCAGCAGAGGAATTAGAGGTTGAGCATTACCTCGGAATTACAGCGTCGGTGGATACGTTTTACGAAGGACAGGAACGTACAGATTCAGCTAATCCTTATTTAATGCGATCGCTCCAAGGCATCACAGAAGAATATCGCCGTTTGAATGTGTTGAATTATGAGATGGAATGCGGCACCCTATTTAAGATGGCGGGAGTGTATAATTTTGCCGCCGCTTGTGTTTGCGCTGTAGTGGCTCAGCGCACTGTTGATGAGAAGGTTATTTTGGAACAAAAAGATGTTGCGGTGAAAAATGTGATCGCGGTTGCCCTACGTGCGGCTACAAGTTTAATCCAATAGTTACAGCGGATTGCACGTTTATGAAGTACAGTAATCGGTGTTAGGGGAAGGGGCGAAGCATTTAGTGAGAAAATCTTCTTATTAATTTATAGCTTATCGCCCAAATGCTGACGCTCGTTCCTCGCTACCGCTACGCTAACGCCCCTACAGATGTACTCTATTTACCTGCAATCTGCTGTATATCTAAAAAATTAGAAGTTTGAAACAACGACTCGATACATTATTAGTAGAACTTGACCTTTGCTCATCACGACAACTAGCGCAACGGCTGATTCGTGCGGGTGAAGTGAGGGTAAATCAGCAGGTGATTGATAAACCGGGGACTGAGGTTGACACCACCGCAGAAATTCAAATTAAGGAAAAATCGCCTTATGTTTCCAGAGGTGGCGAAAAGCTTGCTAAAGCCCTAGAAGAGTTTGCCATTCCTGTGGAAGGGCGCATCTGCCTAGATGGGGGTATCTCAACCGGTGGCTTTACCGACTGCTTGCTGCAAGCTGGAGCAAAACAAGTTTATGGTGTGGATGTGGGTTATGGACAAGTTGCCTGGACGTTGCGGAATGATCCACGGGTCATTTTGAAAGAACGCACTAATATACGCCATCTGCAACCGGCTGAGTTGTACGGAAGTACGCCCCCCCTCACCCCCTCTGATCAAGGGGGAGAAATTAAGGAAAATATTTATGCAGATTTGGGGGTTGTGGATGTTTCGTTTATTTCCCTGACGAAAATTCTAGAAGCGTTGTGGCATCTACTGCAACCCCCGCGTGAGGTGGTGTTGCTGGTGAAGCCACAGTTTGAGGTGGGGCGGGAACGGGTTGGGAAAAAAGGGGTGGTGCGCGATCCGAATGACCATGCTTTGGCGATCGCACAAGTCTTACAATCGTCCCAACAGTTAGGCTGGACATACAAGGGTTTAACTTGGTCGCCAGTGACGGGTCCTGCGGGTAATATCGAGTATCTTCTCTGGCTAGGAATGGAAAGCCAAACCACAATTCCTGATTTGGCGGCAATTAAACACATCACCCAATCCGCTGTTTCTTACTTTCGGTAGACCCTATCTGCGTGAAGTTTTCTGTTAATTTCGCTACGGTTTAATCAGAAGTATGTGAAATTAAGAACAGAGAAACGTTTTAACCGTTACGCAAAGAGGAACACAATGAATACACAAGAACAAGCGCGGGAGTTAGCCGCACAGGAACGTCAGCATCAAGAGCATATCAAAGAATCCATGTTGAATCGTGCAGAGGCTGAAGTGCATAATCCGGATCAAAATAACCAGACTCAACAACATGCACGGGAGTTAGCCACCCAAGAACGTCGGCACGATGAACATTTAAAAGAATCCATGTTAAACCGTGCCAAAGGTGAAATAGATTCCTCTAGTGATACCGCCGATACTTCGGCACCATAAGCCTTGAAAATTCCCAGTTTTAGAAAAAAACCGATTTAAATTAAATTACTTTAAGGTTTGTCCAAAAATAATTTCGCCCTTTTTAGCAGGGGCTAAGGCTTCAGTAACATCTGGGCTGACAACAATATTAGCCATGCCGTACCCCTGCCAATCATAAGATTTGTTTTTGGACGCCTCCTTAAAAGCCTTCATTGTATGGGCTAAGTTCTACTGGGCTAGGAGGGGGTGGGTTCAGAGTCCGTTGCCAGGACTGAATTTGCGATTGAGCTGAATCATAGGCATTCGTCCCAGAAGGAATCATTCTGGCAATTTCAATCGCTTCCTGGAGATTGTACAACGACCGATCATTTGCCATGGAGAAGAGTTGATCGCTCCATCGATTCACTGAGGTTCGGGCATCCCCTTTAACCGTGGCAGAACTAGGAACTTGTCTGGCCAAGCGAATGGCGGACGAGAGTGCTTCTGGGGTTCCGGGAGTCGCCGCTTGGTAAGCTTGTTGTAAAAGCTGCTGACCTTCAACTTCCCTCTGCCAGCCTCTGATTTCATTTTGTGCTTCTTTGTAGAGTGCCCGTCCTGCTCGAATTTGTTGAGCCGAGGCGATCGCATCGGGCAGATTACCACTCGCTGCCAAAGTACGGGCTTGGTCGAGGAAAGGCTGGTCTTGCTCCCGCTGAATCGTATCAGTCCACTTGGCAATCCTGCTTTGTGCTTTCTTATACAGAGTACGGCCTGGAGGAATGCGGCTGGCTTCTTGAATGGCTTCTTGTAAAGAGGGGCCTCCACCAAAACTGGCGATTTGTTCAGCACGGTCGAGATAGGGCTGATCTTCGATCGTCTCAGCTTGAGCCGTCCAGCGTGTGATGTCCTTACGGGCTTCGGAGTAGCGGGGATTGCCACTCGGAATCTGATTGGCTTCGGCGATCGCTGTTCTTAAGTCGGGAACCAGACCCGATTCGGCATACATTCGCGCCCGTTCCAGTCTTGCCACATCTTCCGTTTCTCGCTGCCAACGGGTGATGAATCCCTGTGCTTTGTTATACAAGGGGCGACCGGACTGTAGCCTTTGCGCCAAAGCGATCGCTCTTTCCAAATCCGAACTCGTTCCTGATGACGCCGTCGATATAGCCTGTGCCAAATCAATCAAGTCGGCTTTTTGGTCTTCTAATTTAACGCTGGGAGGAATCTTATTCGCAATTTCCAGAACACCTTCCCAGTTGCGCTGTTCGAGTCGAGCCTCTGCCATTTTCACCAGCTTTTTGCCCGACTCAGCAATTAAATCTTGAGCCTCCTTATAGGCATAGCTTTCACGGGAAATCTTCTCAGCCTGCTTAATCCCTTCCAAGATATCGTCTACATTCCTGCTCTGACTCAGTTGGAAAGCTTTATCCAGCTTGGCGCTATCTTCCCGTGCCACCTGAATCTTTTTCGCCACTTGGTCATACTTGGTGGTGGCCCAGTATTTATTGTCGATTGAGTTTAATTTGACGGCTTCTCTAAACGCCTGATTCCAGTTTGACTGCCGCAGCTCTTGCTCAACTTTGCTAAATATTCCCTCAGCTTTCGACCAAACTGTCTGCCAACGGTCGATTTGCTTTTCCACTAGATTGTAAGCCGAGACACGAGCGGGAATTTTTCTGGCAATGTCGATTGCTTCACTTAACTTCCCCGCCTGAAACTTTTGTTCACCGATTTTCAAGATATCGAGTGACCACTGTTCAATATTACGATTGATTTCTGTCCGCATCGCGTGATCGTTGGGCAACGCCTCTACTAAGGCAATTGCCTCCAGCAAATCCTCTGCTGTCTGCTTGTTTGCCGCCAACTGAGCACAATAAAGGCGCATCGACGCCGAAGCCGTTGGCCAAAATATCGCAGGGCAGTTGGGAACCGCTGGCAACTTCAACAACAGGGCTATGGCAATAAATCCTATCCCACCGGAAAACAGCACAATTAACAATGCCCCAAAATGCCAAGGCCGGGGAAACCCTCGCTTAGGCTTCCGCCGTTTTTTGGACGGTGGGGGCGAAGTCACTCCCGGTGTCGCTAAATTTTGAGGAACGGTATACCCATCAGCGATTGGCGCATCAGGTACTCCTGGGCCAGGATTAACCAAAGGACGATTGGCTCCAAAAGCTTTTCTCGTGCTTTGCCACTCAGGGTTCTGACCTGGCTGCGAAGAGTTGGAGGGAGGCCAACTGTCGGGAATTTCTCGATTTCTGGTCATAACTCACACCACGCGCAATGCCTATTCCAGCGTGCTTTTTTACACCCTCAGTAGTTGCCATCCTACCCCCACGAGACAGAAAAAGCTACCTATACTCAGAGGCGTCAGGAATGGAGACTGGGGAAGAAGCCCGTCCCATAAAGAATACCTTAGCCTTCCTCGATTGAAAGTTTTTCCGACTGACACTCAAGGCTTGTACTCGCAAAGGCGTCGTTTCCTTACTTTTACCCCTTCTCGATTCCCCAGTCCTAATCCGTACATTTAGTACATTTATTAAACAGACTCAGCCCGCAAATCTTCAATCAACTGCGCTAGCTCATCAGAACTCGCCTGGTAAACTTCCCCACAGAAATGGCAAGTGGCTTCAGCTCCGTCGTCTTTTTCAATCATATCCTGAAGTTCGGCTTCGCCCAGAATCTTCAGTGCACCTAACATGCGATCAAATGAACAACCACAGTGAAAGCGTATCATCTGGATTTCTGGAAGAATCACCAGACCCATATCGCCTAGAAGCTGTTCAAAAATCTCTGGCAGTGTTTTGCCTGCGTTTAAAAGAGAGGTCAGTCCTGTCTGCTGAATGATTTGAGCACGTTCTTCTAGTGTTTGCACTAACGCTTCATCTCTGGCGGCTTTGGGAAGAACTTGGAGTAGCAATCCTCCAGAGGCTCTAACCCCTTCTGTGCCAACCAATACACCCAAAAGCAGAGCAGATGGCGTTTGTTCGGAATTCACGAGGTAATGAGTGAGGTCATCGCCAATTTCACCCGATACCAGCTCAACGGTGCTGGAATAAGGGTAGCCATAGCCCACATCTCGGACAACGTAGAGGTAGCCCTCACGGCCTACTACACCCCCCACATCCAGTTTGCCTCGCTCATTCGGGGGCAACTCTACAAATGGGTTGTCCACATAACCCCGTACAGTTCCATCTAATCCAGCATCAACGAGAATTCCCCCCAAGGGGCCATTCCCTTTAACCCGAATATTCACCCTCGACCCTTCTCGCTTCATGCTAGAGACGAGCAATAGACCCCCAGCCATCGTGCGACCTAATGCCGCTGTTGCCTCACTGGAGAGTTTGTGACGCATTCGTGCTTCTTCCGTGAGGCGTGTGGTAATGACGCCGACGGCTCGGATGCCCCCCTCCGCCGCTGTGGCGCGAATTAACTGATCAGCCATGAACGATCCTTACACTTCTTAACAGTCCTTTTTTTATTGTAAGTCTCGTGGCTGGAGGCAGTTGATTGAAAGTTTGTTTCAGAGCAACGGCTTTTGCTCGCCTCCCCTGTACTTCAGTCGTGGGATTCGCCGTTGATGGTTGATGACATTCTTTTATGAACCATGAACTATGAACATCTTGCTGCCATTGCGAGAATCCTCACGCTTAACTTTGGTTGAAACGAGGTGGGCTTCCAGGAAATCAATCTTAATCTACTTAAAATTTTAAAAACCATTTTTGTCTAGAAAGATGTACTTATATATTTTTAATATTTCAAGATTTTTAAAAGTGTGAATTCAAAGGTATGGAATAATCCCTATTTATATTTATGCCTAAAAGTAGAAGCAAATCGGATTAGCTTATCGGTAGAGTAAGAAAAGTGTTAATGAGGAGTCTGCTTGAAAAGCTTCTCCTCTGAAAAAAATGTTGTGTTCTTTGTGCAACACCAATCCTCTTAAAAATTTGGTTTAATTTCGGTGTAAGAGATGAGCTTGGGTACTTTTACATCACTAATTTTCTGCTTTTCAGTTTTTTACAACAATCCGCTAATTAAGTAAAGTTTCAATAAGGAGTTATAGTAGAATGCTGTTCCATGTGTTCTGCGAGTTTGCTGACGGATCATCCAGATATTTACAGATAAAAACATCTACGATGAAGGAAGCTTATCGGCAAGCTAAACACGACTATTACGCCTCGCAGGTGCTTTGGATTATTAGTAGTATTGACCCTTTTTGTAGGACTCTCGGATTGGAGTATACCCCCTCAATTCTTTACAGAGCAATGGAGAGAAGGTAGCTTAATTCCATAATATACTAACCCGATGGGTCAAGAACTTATAGAAGCTTGGAAACTGTGAATTTTACAGAATTCCTTAAGCCAATACAAGCCTTGATTCAGTTTGTTGAATTCCTTTCACAGTAGAGTAAGGTTTAATGGAGTCGGAATCCGGTAAACCTACGGTACGAACTCTAGCCCCAAGGGTAGGTTTCCATTGCTTAAGACCCATAGCTGTTCTATTATTGGGTACCCTGAGTGTTGGTACTACTGCCGATACACTCAAACCCGTCATTTCCCGCATAGGTAAAGGTAGATTTTGATCAAATTCAAACTGCCCTTCCTGGAGTTGACATAATGCATAAACAGGCTGCAAGACTTGAGCAATAAATAGCTCTTTGAGTTGGAAGTTTCGTAAAATTCCTTGATTTTTAAGATGCAAGCCGAGTGGTTTATTTGTTGGACATAACTGAGCAAGTTTATCGACGACACGAGAACTCACCCACTGACGCTGATGAATGAGCTGAACTAAACCTCGCTCCTCCAAGTGATGAGATGCCGCGACAAGGCGACCTTGATACATCCAGATATAGTAAATGGGTAAGGATTTAGATTGATCTACGGGTTCGGCAAAAAGCGTAATTAAGCCAGTTTTCTTCCCTTTCTCGGCAAACAGAAGAATTTCTGGTAAGGATAAGTCTGTCAAGGAACCTGTAAGGCACATAGTTGTAATTTACAGCAAAAAAAATTACAAATTAATAATCAGATTAAAAAGGTTTAAGCGCTCAACCCCCAAGCTTAAACTGTTGCTGATGCCACCCCAGATCAAGTAATGATTTTTCTAGAAGGCTGAAAGTAGGTTGTATTAATAACAGGTTAAAATTTTTGAAGTTTAAGGTTATCGTTCTGAAGATGGAATCACCCTCATCCAGGGGAAGGAACCCTCGGCTCCGTTTTCATCTATCTTTGGAATGAGTTAGAGGTAAAAGGTACAAACCCCCCATCAGCTAGCGCTCACGAACATTGGATGGAAATCTCTCTTTCCCATTACTCCTTTTCAAGTTAGATGAATATGATTAATCGCATCAATGACTGGCTAGAAACTCACTGGGTAACACCGGCCTATGGGGGTTGCCTCTTAGCTGGCATTGCTCTGTGTTTTTTTGGAGCAGCGAGCAATACAATGGCAGGGTGGCTGTATGTGATCAGTGGTCTGATTTTTGGCTTGTTGGTCGTGGCGGCTGTTCTGCCAGCGCGATCGCTCAAGTTAATTCAGGTACGACGACGCCCAATGGCACCCGTCAGTGCAGGCGACGATCTCTGCATTGAATTAGAAATTGAAAATCTTGCCCCTAAGACCAAATCCCTCTTACAAATTCGGGACGTTTTACAATCCACATTAGGGTTACCCAGGCAGACGCCCGTGGAAGCGATCGCACCCCAAAGCGTCTACCGTTGGGTTGACTACTATCCCACCCAAAAACGAGGTGTCTATCGGTGGCATGAGGTACAGATTAGAACCGCAACACCGTTAGGATTATTTTGGTGTCGTCGCAGTTGGGAAGCACCAGCTAGGGCTATTGTCTATCCCCTGGTGTTACCTCTCACCCATTGCCCCTTAGTGGATGAAATGGGTAGAGAAGATAGTGCCCAATTTTATAGCGATCGCCGTTCTCAGTCTACTACAGAAGACATTACCAGAGGACTACGCCCTTATCGAGTTGGTGACCCTATCCGCTTGATTCACTGGCGCACGAGTGCCCGTTACGGCACATTGCAGGTGCGAGAGTTAGAGGTATTCACAGGTTCTCAAGAAATTATCATTTGTTTGGATAGTTCGACCGTTTGGCGTCCCGATGACTTTGAACAGGCGGTTATTGCTGCCGCATCAATGTATTTTTATGCGATGCGTAGTCAGTTCAATGTGAAACTTTGGACGCCGAAAACTGGCTTATTACATGGCAACCAAGTAGTTTTAGAGGCTCTTGCTGAAACGACGGCGGGAGAGGAGGCTGAGATAGAGGCTCCATCGAATCTTCCCTTAATTTGGCTTACTCAAAATTCCCCTAGCCTTGACACTTTACCTATAGGTAGTCGCTGGATCTTATGGCCTCCAGTTGCATCGGTTTCTGACTCGGTAATTCCAGCGCAACGCAATCATTTAGGTGTGCTTATCGATCCCACAAAATCTCTACAAAGTCAGCTTCAGCAATCTTTAAGATAGATAAATTAATGCTGATCTTTCTCTTAAGCTCCGATTGAGAAATTGCGTTCGATTGGAGCTGAGTCTTTGCTGCTCTGCTTAAAGCGATTCCTCGGCTCTAAACTGATTGAACGCTTGAGGAGGCAATGAATTGTATTTTTAGGATAACGACTTTGATTTTTTTCTTGGGGTCTTTCAACCTTAATCGCTTCCCACCCTTGTTGCTGATAACGCCTTAACTGATTATTTAAATGCTCTTCTATATTTTCAATGCCACCAGCTAAATTCTGTATCTTTGTTACTCCATTTTGGGTGATGAGTAATCGGATGTTGTTCCAAGACATTTCCTTCAGACTACCGGGATTCATACAACCTTTTGAAGCGGTGAGGTTAAGGGATAGGTACTCAGAATACAGCATGTTTATTCACTCAATTTGTGCTTGTAAATATATATTACTGAATTTGTTTAGCTGTCTAACTCCGCCAATACCCTGAAAAAGGGTACGCCATTATGCTTAGATTTATGAAGATATTTTCTACTTAGAGAAGATAAATTATAAGTCGGCGTGAGAGAATTTTACCCTTGAATTCGAGGCTTTGTTCGGTAACCCAGAATGAGGCTTTATTCTCGTCTTATATAGGTTGATTGATGGGGAGTAGGGGCTTTTTTAATATTCTTTATTCAATAAAAATGCGATCGCGTCTGTGGGTGTAGGAATGCGATCGCATTTTCTTCTATGAAGCTAGTATGCTATCAGTGCTGACGAGAGAAACCAAGCAAAGTTTACTCGTGAGTCGTACCATCGGGCATGATAGCGCCACTAAGCTTTGCCCCCTCCAGTTTTGCCCCCTCCAGTTTTGCATCTTTTAGATTAGCTTTTTCTAGATTGGCGTTGCTTAAGTTTGCCCCACGCAAGTCGGTTACAGAAAGGTTTGCTTGACTCAAGTTTGCTGAACGAAGGTCAGCGGCACAGAGATTTGCTTGACTCAAGTTTGCCCCACTCAAGTTTAAGTTTATTAGGGATACACCCAGTAGATTTGAGGCATATAGGTTAGTGCCGCTTAGGTTGGCAGAATTAAATTGTGCGTTTTTCAGATTTGCTTGACTCAGGTTGGCTGCACTTAAATTCGCACACATAAGATTTGCCTGATTCAAGTTTGCTCTATATAGGGCTTGCTGAATAAGTCGGCGAAAAACAACCGATGGATTAATCAGTTATTTAATCCTGGAATAATAATGAGCTTTTGTTGTTGTTAATTCCCACAAGCATAAGCCGAATTAATAGTTATCGAGAAAAAAGGCGTGATGTTGTGTATTGCACAAAAAAAGACAAAAAAACTGCCGTAGCAGGGTGGAAAGATTCATGACTAAAAAAGTGATAGCAATAGCCGTTTGAGAAGTATGAGGCAGTTTAGCCATGACGCGATTCAAGCTAAATCTTCGCTTTGAGATGCCAAATTTTCCTTCAATAGCATTGCGAACCTTCTCGTCGTCTAAGGCTTGTTTCTTTTTGTCTGAGCTGACATTAGCTGGAGGTCTGCCTAAGGGGGGGCCACTTATTCTAATCCCTCTTTCTTTACAGAATGCTCGATTCTCGCGATTTCGATAAATTCTATCTACATGTACTGATTCGGGATAGACTCCTGTGTGCTGTTTAAATGCTTCTATTTGGGCTTTTAAGTCTCCGGCTTCATTAAAGTTATCCCAGCTTATACGGTCTAAAAAGACATATCCATCTCTGACGCTTGCTGCTAGTTTAGCTCCAAATTCTACAGGTTTTCCGGCTTTTCCTCTCACAATTGGACGGATATGGGGCTGACTTAAACTGACTATTCTGTCGTCAATTCTCTGGGCTTTATTCTCATACATCCATTGCTGTTGACGGTAAACTTCCGCCACCACCAGCAAGCTCTTATATTGAGAGATGCTCAAACCCTCAAGTGCTTCTCCTGTCTGAAGGAGCTGGTCAATGTGTGATAAATTTCTTTTTATATATTTCAGTTGTTTTTTTATAGCTTTTCTTCTCTCTTTTCTTGACGATCTCCGTTTTTTGGCGACTTTCAAGTAATCTTTCCGAGCGAGGTTTCTATAAGTTTTTGGCTTTTTCTTTAGTCTCCCTTTTAGGGGCTTATAGAGAGTATCTATTATCTTTTCCGTTTTGACTCTGGCTTGATTTAATAGACCCAAGTCATTGGGATAGCTGATATCTCCTGGCGCACAGGTAGCATCCAGAATTAATTTCCCTTGATTCGGGCTTTCTCTTGTTTCTTGCCTTTCTGAGAGTGAGCTTTTTTTTAGATTCCTCCTCTGTTTCTTCCTGAATCTTCTTTACCATTCTTTGATTTATTTGATTTACTAAATCAACATTTATCCTTTCTCTAAATCTTACCAAAAGTGAGGCATCATAAGGGGCTTCGTTGCTGTAATGCTTTCTCCCTATAAAGTATTGTAAGTAAGGGTTTTCTTTTATTTGTTCTACTGTTTCCCGATCGCTTATTCCTAATCTTTCTTTGATTATTAATGAACCCAATGCCATCCGAAATGGCAGCGCAGGTGCCCCCATATCAATAGAAAAAATTTTGGCGTATTCCTCTTCAAATTCATCCCAGGGTATCAGATTTGCCATGATTACCCAACGGTTATCTTGTGATAACTTTCCCTCAAAGGGCAGCTCAAAGTTTTCCGGTGGGGTCGGGCTTGAGGAAGCTTTTCTGTACATTTTCCCTGCTCTTGGTACAAGGATTTTGTGGGATTCTACCAGATTTCCTGGGAGCTGAACAACTTTCAAGACCGCTCAAACTATTTATAGCTAAGGGTTTCCGGTTTTTACAGCAAACCCTATATAAAATTGCCGCAGTCAGGTTGGCACTGCTGAGATTTATCTCGCTCAAGTTGGCTTGACTCAAATCTGCCTGAAGGAGTTTTGCACTCTGCAAATTTGCCTTAACTAGGTCGGCTCGATATAAAGCTGCTTCACTCAGATCTGTACCACGTAAGTTAGCGCCAGCTAATTTAGCATTTTGGAGTGAGGCGTTAGGAGCAATAAAATAAGCACCAGCTTTAACAGGATCAAAACCTATGGGAAAGATTGTTTTTTTAGTACAAAGCGCTTGCTTAAGATTCGCTTCCTGAAGGTTTGCCCCTTCGAGGTTTGCCTCCGATACGTCTGCATCACTAAGATTGGCATGGCTCAGGTCTGCACTGTTCAGCTTCGCATTCCTTAAATTTGCTCTATTGAGATTTGCCTTTTTAAGCGTTGCCGTCTCTAAGTTGGATTGAGACAAATTGGCTCCACTTAAATTCGCATCATCTAAGTTAGCTCCTCTGAGATTCGCATTTTCAAATTGATTATTACTCAAATCTGCTCCTTTTAAGCTAGCACCCATCAGATTAAGGCTGCTCCAATTAACATTCCTCAGGTTAGCTCCATTCAGGTTTGCTTTACTTAGGTTGACACCATGATAAGAATGCATCGGTAAATTACTAAGATTGGCTCCAGCTAGGTTAACACCTGTAAAATCTCTTTCTCTCTCGTTATACCGCCGCCAAAATTCTTCAGCATTGATAGGTGTATTCTGACTTCCTTCCTCATCTGCATAGATTCTATTCAGCAGCCACATCATTCTCTCTAGCTTGAATTCCTCATCAGTGAAAGCTCTAGTGAATTCCTCCAGTTGAGCAGTAGCAGTCTCCTCATCTGACTCAGCTTCAACAACAGCAGCATTCACTTTCTCTTCATCTAAATTGTTCTGTTCAGAGTCAGCATCAGCATTCACTTCGACTTCAACGGGTGTGGCAAGCATTACATCTGTTGAGTTGTTGAACCTTATACTCTCATCATTATCAGTCCCAGATGTTACAGCTACGGATTCACTTGATACTAATCCGTTAGTAGATTTGGCACTATTTAAGTCATTGCTCAAAGCAGCTTGCTGTTCAAAGCGCTCTTGCAGGTTATTGAATTTCTCAATTAGTTCATCTAACTGGCGTTTAACCCCTACTGCATACTTTGCCGTAATATTTTGTCGTTCCTCAATCTGTTCAATCTTTGATATTAGAGACCCTAAATTTCTATCTGAGTCAACCATATTCATTTCTCGCTAAGTTTGCTAATATATTTAATTTCTGAAAATCTTTTTAAGGTCAAACAGGTTGTAATTCAAAATCTTCCCAGCGGTAAATAACTGATATCCAGCAGAAATTGCGCCAAACGCCAGGAGAAAAGACAGAAGAGTCATTGACTGCAAAACAATGCCACCGCTAGCAAAAGCCATCACAACACCTACCGTGATTAAAATCCATCCCAGGTTCCGATTGGCACGACCATAAGTTAAGGTCAAAACTCCGGCTATGACTAACAGAACAGAACCCATCGCTGGAAGATACATAATTGAAAACGTACCCAAAACAACGCTGGAACTCAAAAAGGCAAGTCCGCCAAGCATGAGAGCTAAGCCAATAAACTTGGTAAAAAAATCTACATGCTCTGCTTCTTCCTTTTCTGCCTTGCTGGTAACAGGAGGAATAGTCTTCGAGAGTTGAAACAAAAAGGTTACCTGGTTGTCTTTGCCGAGGTCTATCCTGTCTCCTAGCTTTAGCTGATGCTGAGTTAGAGGTCTCAACAGTGAATCATTGAGATAGGTTCCGTTAGCACTCCCCAAATCTTCAATCAAGTAAGTGTTTCCCTGTACCAGGATATGGGCGTGAATTCTGGAAACAACGTCTGAGTTAGGAAAGTTTGAAACATCAATATCAGGAGGGATACATTCATTCGCCTTACCAATATGAATCACAGAAAGATGTAGCGGCAAGTCGATGTAAGTATTGGTTTGAACGTGAAGCAGTTTTGCTAGCTGTCCTGTGTGTACTCGTGTAGCTTCCATGGTTAGATGTTCTGGTAAATTCCTGCTCTTAGTATTTAGAACAGCGGCGTGTTTGCGCGATGGGATAAATACGGAAAAATTTTTTAGGTGGCGACAACTATCCGTATTTCATCCGTATTTCAACGGAGAGCTTGTACCACCCCTTGGTTCGACGTAGCTACTGTTGGGTAAAAGCAGTGCGTTACAATGCAAAAAAATTGTTTACCTGCCGAACCTGACTAAATGAGCACTTCACCAGCCAATAATCTCTCCAGTGACAAAAACTTAGATGCAATGAGGCATTTTTCGGAAACCTATGCCAAGCGTACAGGTACTTACTTCTGTGTTGACCCTTCCGTGACGGCTGTGGTGATTGAAGGACTCGCCAAACATAAAGATGAGCTTGGCTCTCCCTTGTGTCCCTGCCGTCACTATGAAGACAAACAAGCCGAAGTCAAAGCCGCCTATTGGAACTGTCCTTGTATCCCCATGCGTGAGCGCAAAGACTGCCACTGTATGCTGTTCTTGACGCCGGATAACGACTTTGCTGGTGACAAGCAAGAGATTAGCCTAGAAGAAATTTACACGGTGCGAGAAAGCATGGGCTAACTTTACTTTGCATGTTTCAGGCTCAATCCCCTGGTGCATCCAGGGGAGTTCACTCAGCCATCGGCAATCGCCCATCCACAATCCCCATCTAAAACCCCATGACACCTGTCGCACAACCCTCTTCATTCCCCCCTTCAAGAGGGGATAGCAGCGGCTCGAATGTTTTTCCTGAAGAATTTTGGCAGGGTGTTGAGCAATTTAACCAACAGGAATATTACGCCTGTCACGACACTCTAGAGGCATTGTGGATAGAAGCGGTTGAGCCGCAAAAGCGATTTTACCAAGGGGTTTTGCAAATTGCCGTTGCCTGCCATCATCTCTTCAATCTCAACTGGCGCGGTGCTGTGATTTTGTTGGGCGAGGGGCTGGGACGCCTCAGAGATTACCAACCTGACTACGAAGGAATTGATATCACAAGTTTAATGATCCAGAGTGCGGAACTTTTGCAGGCACTACAGGAGTCTGGCTTAGAACAAGTGGCTGATTTTGTCAAGCACCTAGAGGAAGAACTGACAAGTGGTGCGAACCCAGCCAGTGAAGCCGCGATCGCTCGGTTGCCAAAAATTAAGCGAGTTGAGTCCTGAATCCCTGTGTAAGTTGAAAGTAAACTGGTTAGTCGCAAAGCCAGCTAGTACAAGAAGGCAGAAGGCAGGAGGCAGAAGGCAGAAGGAAAGAAAGTTTGTACAGTAAGCTTTTTAACCTTTTTCAACTGGATAGTTATTTCCGCCATGCTGCACTAGAACCTTCAACCCTTAGCAGCGAAACTTCCAGACATGTCTGGTCGTCAAGAGATTTATCGCCTTTTCTAACAGGAAGCATTCTTGAACCCACTAACTAGATGGCGTGGGCTTTCTTACTGGATTTCTGTAAACTAGGCACAGCAGCATCACATCTTTGACCTCAGTTACCCGTACAACCTATGAAGCCTTCTTTTCGACTCTCTGACAGCTTGAGGCGACGCTTAGGTTTAGTGGTCTTGCTTCCAGCTACCTGCCTCGGAGCGATCGCCATTCCCACTCACCTACAAAACGCCCAAGCTCAAACCGGTGATGGTCGTGCCATCACCATCCGTTCCGATGTCCAAGAAGCTGACCGAACCACCGAAGTCATTACGGCACGGGGTAACGTCCAAATCGACTACCCAGCCCGACAAATTCAGGCAACCGCCGCCCAAGCCCAATTCTTCAATCGCGAACGTCGCATCGTCCTCAGTGGCAACGTGTACGTTTTGCAAAATGGTAATAGTATGCGAGGCGAGACCATCACCTATTTGATTGATGAGGGTCGTTTTATCGCGCTGCCAAAAAGCAACCGACAAGTAGAATCCACATACATTTTGTCTGACCCCGACTCTCCTGGATCACCATCCGCGACTTCTCCCAAACCCCGATAATACTCAAGACACCTGTCAGCAAGCCAGCGTCTAGGCGGTAAAAGGGTTGAAGGTTAGAACGTTAAAAGTTGAAGGTTAGAACGTTAAACGTTCAAAGTAAGCAAGATCACCTTCAACCGGATAACCTTCAACCGGATAGCCTCCAACCCCTAAGAGGTGAAATCATTGAAAATCCTTCTCGAAAATATTCATAAATCTTATGGCAATCGGGCAATTGTTAAACGTGTCAACCTTTCAGTAGCCCAAGGGGAAATCGTCGGGCTACTCGGTCCCAATGGTGCGGGAAAAACCACAACCTTTTACATCGCAATCGGTTTAGAAAAACCGAACCAGGGGACAGTTTGGCTCGATAATGTGGACATCACGGCCTTGTCCATCAACCAACGGGCACATTTAGGAATTGGCTATCTAGCTCAGGAAGCGAGTATTTTCCGTCACCTCAGTGTCTACGACAATATTAAACTCGTACTAGAGCAAACTGGTGTGCCTCGTCACGAGTGGCGCTGGCGGCTACGTAACCTGCTCAGTGAGTTTCGCCTGGAAAAAGTTGCCCATACTCTAGGGAATCAAGTCTCTGGAGGAGAACGGCGTCGCACCGAACTGGCAAGAGCCTTAGCCGCAGGTATGGAAGGCCCAAAATTTTTGTTTTTGGATGAACCCTTTGCCGGGGTTGACCCCATTGCCGTGTCGGAGATACAAAAAATGGTAGCGGGATTGCGCGATCGCCAAATGGGTATTTTGATTACCGACCACAACGTTCGAGAAACCCTGGCGATTACCGACCGAGCTTACATTATGAGGGATGGACAAATCTTGGCGGCAGGTAATACCGAAGAACTATACGCCAACCCCTTAGTGCGGCAGTACTATCTCGGCGATGAATTTCAACGATAGAGTATTGAGATTTTATCCTATATCATTCATAGGTTTGACATAATTGGCTGACTTGGTTTTTTCCAGTAAGCCGTAAACTTCTATGTGAATTGTTTGTGTCCATAGCCTGGTGGTCTACTGGTGTACGAGTAAGACTGACCCCTTGATTCTCCTAGATTCCATGAAATTAAGTTTTAATCGCCTGATTACACAAGGTTTAAAAACCTGGGAGCGTCATCCAGCCATCCCATGGGTGCTGTCAATGGCGTGGATACTGTTAATTAGCTCCCTCGCCTTCTTTTGGAACTTGGGCAACACTGGCTTATTGGATGAAACAGAGCCATTGTTTGTGGAAGCCTCTCGACAAATGACCATAACGGGGGATTGGATTACTCCTTACTTCAACGGAGTGACTCGGTTTGATAAGCCGCCACTGATTTATTGGTTTCAGGCGATTAGCTTTCTCACCTTCGGCACCCACGAATTCGCCGCCCGACTCCCTTCCGCACTGGCAGGCTTAGCACTGACGGGTTTTTGCTTCTACACCCTACGCTATTTTGGCATTCCTGAACAGGGCTGGAGACAAGGGACAAGGGACTGGGAACAAACAGGACAAGCAGAACAAAAAGACAAGGACGTAGAATCAGTCCCCCCCTCCCAATGGCAATCCTGGCTAGTCGCCAGCCTAGGAGCCGCAATGGTAGCCTTAAACCCCCTCACGCTGTTTTTTGGGCGCACAGGCTACTCCGATATGCTACTGAGCTTATGTTTCTCAGGGACGCTGTTCGCCTTCTTTTTGGGCTATGCTCAACCGGAACAACGCAAGGTGCAGGAACGTTGGTATTTGGCCTTCTACGTCCTGAGTGCTTTGGCGGTATTAACCAAGGGTCCTGTGGGAGTGGTTCTACCCGGATTGATTATCCTTGCCTTCCTGCTTTATGTGGGCCGACTCAGGGAAATCCTGGGAGAAATACGACCCGTGCGCGGGGGTTTAATTTTTCTGGCAATCACCCTGCCCTGGTTTATTCTGGTGACGTTGCATAACGGCGAGGCTTACATTAACTCGTTTTTTGGATATCACAATTTTGAACGCTTCACCAGTGTCGTCAATGAGCATGGGGGGCCTTGGTACCAACAAATCTTGGTCATGTTCCTTGGCTTTATGCCTTGGTCTGTTGCTTTACCCGCCGCCATTGCTCAATTTAAAGTGTTCCAGCGACAGCGTTGGCAAAAATCGCCGCGTTCCACCCATCTAGGATTATTTGCCCTATTTTGGTTCCTGATTGTTTTAGGCTTTTTTACGGTCGCCGTCACTAAATACTTCAGCTACACCCTGCCGTTAATGCCAGCCGCCGCAATTCTGGTGGCACTTTGGTGGAGCGATCGCATTGTCCAGGGGCAAATTTTTCATCAGACTGGCAATCATCTCAAACTCACGAGTCTCTTGAGTATTGTGATTTTTTTAGCTTTAGCCGGGGCAACTTACTACTGTCCCAACTGGCTCAATGATGACCCCTCCATGCCGAATCTGGGAGTCTTAATCGACCAATACCATTTAAATGTGGTTGGTGCAGTGATTTGGGGAGCTAGTGCGATCGCAGGAATCATTTTACTCCTACGCCGTCAAGCCTACTGGCTCTGGGGAGTCAGCTTTTTGGGATTTGTAACCTTCTTAATGTTTGTCATCCTACCCGCCTTAGGCATCGTAGATATGGAACGCCAACTACCTTTGCGCCAAATGGCTGAGGCGGCGGTGGAGGTGAAAGCACCCGGTGAAAAGCTGATGATGATTACAGAGGGATTTGAAAAGCCCAGTTTGGTTTTCTATACAAAACAACAGGTGACTTTTGTGCATGACTCTTCTCAAGCCATCTCCCAAATCAAGAAGGTTGAACAAAAATGGAATACTAACTCTGTACTGTTAGTCGTCACCGACAAATCTTTAAAGAATAGCGGCTTAAAACCGAACCAGTACCAAGAGATTCGTCAAGCTGGAATTTATCAGTTAATCCGTGTACCCAGGGCAGAGGTTCTCTAATGCAGAAAGTTCAGAAATGGTTGGCTCAAAAAGCCAATCAATCCGTACTATTTTGGCTGCTTGGGGGACTGCTATTTCGGAGCTTTGTTGCCTTTTGGCTTTACCCCGGATTTGATGAAGCTTATTATTATCTTTACAGCATTCATCTGGATTGGAGTTATTTCGATCATCCCGTTTTAGTCGCACTTCTTACGGGTTTAGGCCCTTGGTTGACTGGAGAGGTATCGCAATTTACGATTCGCCTGGGAACACTAATTTTATATACCGGTAGCTTGATACTTCTGTATCTCACTAGCGCTAAACTTTTCTCGGAAAAAGCCGCCAGAATTACGTTAGCGATCGCCTCTATTATTCCAATTTTTCAAATTGCCTTTGGCATCTTCACTCTACCCGATGTTCCTCTAATATTTTTCTGGACAGCCAGTTTATACTGTGCCGCCCATGAATTTTTTCCTCAACCACAGCCCTCTCAAAATTACAGTGGGTTAGAAGCTGAAGAATCTCCACCCTCAATTCCCTACCAACCCAGCTACCGCTTAGCCCTTCTCGGTATCCTTGTCGGTTTAGCTTGCTTGGGCAAATATCACGGTTTTATTTTGGGCTTTGGGCTGGTTGCTTTTTGTTTAACCAGTTCACGGTATCGTGCTGCATTCTTTTCCGTTTGGGCATGGCAGGGAGTCGCTTTATTTATCCTCACGATTTTCCCCATTTGGTTCTGGAATATACAGCATGATTGGGTATCTTTTGGCTTTCAATTAAATCGGGGAGTGCCCCAGCGTGACCTCAATTTAATTAAGGTAGGACTTGTATTTTTAGAAGGTATTGCTTACTTATTCCCCACCTTCGGCTTGCCGCTGTGGTGGGTGAGTTGGCGGTCAGTACAGGAGCAAATTCGACCCCTTTTCAGGAAGAAATTCTCAACAGTATCCGAAGACTTTCGACAAAAGCAACTGTTAATTTTATGGGTATCTTTGCCCCTAACGGTAGGATTTACCTTGATGGGAGCTTACCAGCAAATTTTACCCGCTTGGCCTATGCCCGGATTTTGGGGACTTACACTCCTTTTAGGGGAACGTGCTGTTCACTGGCAGCAGCAATCTCGACGTGGGGTGCAGCGCTGGGTGCAGGGTTCAGGAATTGTAGTGGTGACAGCTTTACTCTTGGCTCTGTTACATGTGACAACAGGAACCCTACAACAAGGAAGTCAATACGCCATACTGGGAGGGTTCTGGCCTGCTAAAGATGACCCCTCAACACAACTGCTGGATATTCAGCAACTGCGCCGTGGTTTTGCGGAATCGCCTGTCTTGAGTCAGGCGTTACGGGAGTCTAGTTTTATATTTAGTAATGGTTATTACCTGGCTGCACCGATTGGGATGGCTCTTGTACCTTTGGAGGGAACCCCAATAACGGCCTTTAGTTCGGATATGCGGGGGTTCGCGTTTTGGTCAAAACCCGATCAATGGGTAGGCAAAGACGCGCTGTACATTACGATTTCCCGCTTTGAACAAGAAAAAGAGTTAATGGAACGTTATCAAACTTACTTTAGTAGCCTACAGCAGATTGGAACGGTACCCATTCGACGAGGTGGTGCGGTGACAGAAGTCGTTTACGTTTATCAGGCTAAAAACTTACTCAAACCTTATCCTCGACCTTATGGTATTTGAAATTTTGCTCTGTTTAGATGCCAGAGTATAGTTACCGGGTTAAAAACCTGGGATTAACTTGTCGTCGCTTCTAAAAAACTACCCCGTGAAGGTTAACCACTGACTGCAATGAAATCAGGTTCAAGTCAATTTTTCTATTCACTAATCCCTGGCATATCCGTCATGGATCGGTACATTGTCACTGAACTAATACCGCCTTTTTTATTTGGGGTTGGAGCCTTTTCCTCAGTCGGCGTCGCGATTGGTACCCTATTTGATTTAGTCCGAAAAATAACGGATGCGGGATTACCCCTAGGGATTGCGGTTCAAGTGTTGATGTTGAAAATGCCCCTATTTATTGCCTATGCATTTCCAATGTCTACTCTCTTAGCCGCGATGATGACATTCTCTCGTCTCAGCAGTGATAGTGAGTTGATTGCCTTGCGTGGCTGTGGTGTGAGTCTCTACCGAATTGTTGCGCCTGCGGTGGTTTTGAGTTTGGTGGTGACGGGTATGACGTTTTTATTTAACGAGTTGGTGGTTCCTGCTGCCAACCGCCAAGCCACTGTCACGATGGAGAAAGCACTGAAAGAAGAAAAACCATCCTTTCAAGAGAATAATATTTTCTATCCCGAATATGGAGAGGTTACACAGCCGGATGGTCAAAAAATCAGGGCACTCAAGCGCTTATTTTATGCCAATCAATTTGACGGCGAACGCCTGAAAGGTTTGACCATTTTAGACTGGTCTCAGCAAAGTCTCAACCAAATTGTAACGGCTGAATCTGCTATTTGGAACCCAGCGCAAAATACTTGGGATTTCTTCAACGGTACCATTTATGTCATCTCGCCGGATGCTTCTTACCGAAATATTGTGCGATTTGAAAATCAACAATTAAAATTGCCCAGAGCGCCTTTCGATCTGGTTGGGAAAGACCGGGATTCGGCTGAAATGAATATTGCCCAAATTCATGAGTATAAAGAAATTATCAAGGTTAGTGGCGATGCCAAAAAACTCCGTAGACTTGATTTACGGGTTCAACAAAAACTCGCTTTTCCCTTCATCTGTTTGGTCTTTGGATTAATCGGTGCAGTATTGGGCACTCGACCTCAACGTACAGGTAAAGCTACGAGTTTTGGGATTAGTATTATTATTATTTTTACCTATTATTTATTAAACTTTATCTGTGAAGCATTAGGTCTGTCTAATGTTCTTTCTCCAATTATGGCAGGCTGGTTGCCCAATGTCTTTGGTGTAGGAACAGGAGCATTCTTGTTATATAGAACGGCTCGTTAAATAGGATGTACTGACAGTAGGGTGCATTAGGCGCAGACTATCCCTCTTTTGTCACTCTGGTCAGAGTAAAATTAGAGAAGACCAATAGAACGCCTGCCAGATGGGAGTTTGCCATGAACTTACCTAGAGATGCGATTGCTACCGTTTCCTTTGTGGATCAGTACTGTGCTGTCTACCAGAATCTGTTTCCAGAAGTGAGGAGCTTTGAATGTTTCAAGTTCCTGCATTTAGGGATGATTTCAGAAATCAAAAGAAAATCTTTGCCTGCAATTGCGAGAGCCGTAGGACTAGAAAGCTCACAATCGTTACATCATTTTCTCGCCAACTCGCCTTGGGATATAGAAACGGTGAGACAACAACGAATTGAGTTAATAAAGCTGGCTTTAAAAGAGCGAGAAATTATCCTATGTATTGATGAAACTGGAGACAATAAAAAAGGTAAAAGTACAGATTATGTAGCGCGGCAATATATTGGAAACTTGGGAAAAACTGAAAATGGGATAGTATCGGTCAATGCTTATGGAGTTTTAGAGGGTATTACATTTCCCTTAATTTTTAAGATATTTAAGCCAAAGTCTCGCTTGCAAGAGAAAGATGTTTATAAAACTAAACCTCGGTTAGCTATAGAAATTATTCATGAACTATAGCAATCCTAAATCATTTGTGAAAACTCAGACTCATCGATATGCTTAAATAAGCCATAGCAGGAGGAGGCGTTGTTGAGCAATGGAAGAGTTGATGGATTTCATTCAAGGAAACCCAGACTCCAGGGAACTAAAACGAGCGCTGGCTGTGCAGATGGTAATGCAAAACTACACTCATGCTCAGATTGGAGAGATTTTGCGCGTGTCTGTAGGATTTGTCAATAAGTGGAAATATGCGTTTTTGTCACAGGGCATTGTCGGATTGAGACTTAAGCATCAAGGGTCGAGAGGTTATCTTAATGATGTGCAAAAACAAACAGTTATTAGCTGGCTCAAACAAAAGAATTACTGGCATTTAGACGAACTAAAGGAACACGTCGAAGATAGTTTTGGCGTGGTGTATGAATCAAACCAGAGCTACTACAAACTGTTTAAACAGGCAGATATCAGTTGGAAAAAGACGCAGAAGAAGAATCCTAAAAAAGACCCTGACTTAGTAGCGAAAAAAAACTTGAAATAACGGAATGGCTAGATACTAATCAACGTGAGATTGTGTCTGGGGAACTCGTTGTGTTTTTTGAGGATGAATGCCATCTGTTATGGGGGGACATCTGTGGTTATGTCTGGGGTAATACAAAAGAACGAATTGAAGTTCCCGTAATCAACGAGCGGCAAAGACAGACGTATTTTGGTGCGCTTAACTATTACACACAGGAATTTTGGGTTAAGCCTTATAAACAGGGGAATTCACAGAGCGCGATTGCCTTCGTGCAATACTTACTCAGGCAGTATCCTCAAAGCCGTATTGCCTTGAGAGAGGGATGGAGCCAGCTATCATCGTTCGGTTGAATTTAGAGCGTACTTAGATTCCGTAAATCAAGGACTTGATGAGAACGAATGGAAAGTTACTTGTATTCAGTTTGCTCCCAATGACCCAGAACAAAATCCTGTGGAAGACATTTGGCTGTATGCCAAAAGATTTGTGAGAGAGTTTTACCACTTATGTAAATCCTTCGCGGCAGTCAAGAGATTATTTGAACTCATTACTCATCATCAAGTCTTCGATTTTCCGAAAATCTTTATGTATAACTCATGTTCACGAATCATTTAGGATTGCTATAGTACAGCAAATGCCTCATCTTGAAATCCTTGTTCTTGTTGATAAAACCAAATTCTAAAATCTGGATCAAAGATGATATTCCATTCCATAACTCCACTATATTCTATATAAAGAAAAAGGAAAAATTGGAAGTTGACCTTTTTCCTTTTTCCTTTTTCCTTTTAGTTTGCTTTATTTGAAATGCTTGATGATTGCATCAGCAAACTCGGAACATTTCAAAGGTGGATCGACTGGTGGTTCCATCATCCGGGCTAAGTCGTAAGTAACTTTCCGATTAGCGATCGCATCCCCAATTCCCTTCTTAATCAGATCCGCCGCTTCCTGCCAACCCATAAATTCCAACATCATCACCCCCGACAGGATAACGGAACCTGGATTAATCCGATCTAACCCAGCATGTTTCGGTGCCGTGCCGTGAGTCGCCTCAAAAATGGCGCAAGTGTCACCAATATTGGCTCCTGGCCCCATTCCTAAACCACCTACAATCGCCGCCGCCGCGTCAGATAGGTAATCTCCATTCAGGTTCATGGTGGCGAGAATCGAATATTCATCCGGTCGCGTCTGGATTTGCTGAAAAATGCTGTCAGCAATCCGGTCATTGACCATGATCTTCTCTTTCCACTGACCATTGCCGTGAGTGTCCCAAATGGCATTGAGAACACCTTCCACTTCACTGGTAACTTCAGCTTGTTTCTCCGGCGTCAGGGCATCGTAGCCCGGTTCAATCTGACGAGCATTCTCTTCCAGAGTAATATCAGGATTTCGTTCCTTGTTGCTAAGAATCCAGGATTCCCGTTCCGTCACACATTCAGCCCGAAACTCAGTTGTAGCTAGCTCATAGCCCCAATCTCGAAAGGCTCCTTCGGTGTACTTCATAATATTGCCCTTATGCACCAAAGTCACCTGCTGCTTATCTTTGGGAAGCCGCAAGGCGTGCCGGATGGCACGGCGTACCAGACGTTGGGAACCGGTTTTACTAATGGGTTTAATACCAATCCCAGAGTCGAGGGGAATTTGCTTTTTGCCGTGTTCGGGTGTTCCTGGGATTAGCTCATTATTGAGGAGCGAAATCAGTTTTTCAGCCATTGGGCTACCTTGACGCCACTCGATTCCCAGATAGATATCCTCGGTGTTCTCCCGATAAATAATCACATCGAGTTTTTCCGGTGTTTTGTGGGGAGAGGGTGTTCCCGCGTAATACTTACAGGGGCGTACACAGGCGTAGAGGTCGTTAATTTGCCGCAGGGCAACATTGAGTGAACGAATCCCACCCCCGATGGGGGTGGTTAATGGCCCTTTGATCGCAATGCCATATTCTTTAATGGCTTGGAGCGTGTCTTCGGGCAAATATTGATAAGTGCCGTATTTGTCACAAGCTTCGTCACCCGCATAAATCTTAAACCAGCTAATTTGTCGCTTATCACCATAGGCTGCGTGAACAGCGGCATCGAATACCTTTTGGGCTGCTGGCCAAATATCAACACCTGTGCCATCACCGCGAATGAAGGGAATAATCGGATTGTCCGGAACGATGGGTTCACCCTCTTTGAAGGTAATGCGAGAGCCGGTATTTGGAGCAGTTATTTTCTCGTACATAGAGCAGTTGATTGGAGTCGAGATTAGCATCGGTAGAGCCTAGGTAGGCCAACTACCCGATCCCTCTTGAAAGGAACTTTAACCGCAACTTAGCAGGCAGTCTTTTCCGACATAGGGATGAGAAGCTTCGTTAGAAGCTAGCATCTTTGTGTTGAGACTGCATCCGACAAGAGGTTAATTTTTGTATAAGTGAATTTAATTTTTGTAACCCTTATCCAACCAGATGCCGATGATCCTCATGGCAAGAAAACAGCCAAGTTCCACAACCCTAAACGCTTTATCTAAGCCGTCCCGGCTTTGAGCCAGTGTAGAAATAAGCCATTATGCTGTAAGAGAGCATCTTAGGCGCTAAAGAGCAAAGCGAGGCTTGAAGTAACAACAAGGTGCCTGAAGTCCGATAGTCTAGACTCGCTGATCGGCGTCTGCGACCCTATGGCTTGTCATGGCACTCCTATGTTAAAGCTGTTAAAGCGAAAGCGATCGCGCACAGCGCAGCGCCAGAGGCAGACGCTGTGAGCCACATAGCGATGACGCTACCTAGCCCCAGCGTGAACGTGCCTACAGCATTATCCCGATCCGTTGAGACGGCGAGAGTGTTTGGTTAAGCCAATGCCAAAGTGCGTAGCGCAAAGCCTAGCTATCCTATTTGCGCTCTTGGATTAACGCGCTTGAAGCCTAAAATTCCTCTTAGCTGTGGAAATTTTCCACAATTAGGCTAGAAAAAGACCTAGGGCAAGCGCCTATCCCCATCCATCTCAGTCTCCGTACTACCAATCGAAATCGCCCTCATGCAACTTATGATCTCAAGTGACAAAATAGACCTAAATTCGACCTAAGACAGAAAATCTGATTTTGATGACCTTGATCTTGAGGTCGCTTTCGCCTTTGGGCACAGTTTAGATGCTGCACTCGGATTCAGGTAAACAGAATAAATATGATGTATTGCTTATCTCAGTCCTACTCTCAATCCGCCCAACCAACACGGATGGGATATAGATTGAGTAATCTAATAACCGGGACTCTGGTAGGAAAGGTGGCTCTAGCAAAACGATGAAAAAGATTTTAATCGTTGACGATGATCGAACGATGCGAACGGTCTTGACTCGCTACCTGAAAAATCGGGGATACCAAGTAGAGCAAGTGAGTTCTGGCATCGATGCTTTAGTGGCTTTTGCCAAAAATCCACCAGATTTGGTCGTTTCTGATGTAATGATGCCAGAAATGGATGGATTAGAATTTTGCCGTCGGTTGCGATCCACACCTTCCGGTCAACTGATGCCATTTATATTTTTGTCAGGGAAGGGAGAACTAGAAGACCGAATTTATGGTCATGAGATTGGAGCTGATGATTATTTAACCAAACCCGTTGACCCTAGAGAATTAGTCGCTAAAATTGAAGCGCAGCTAGAGCGCACCCGCCGCATCCATTCTGAGATTATTCGGTTAATGCAACTGTCGATGGGTTCACGCCCTACCTCATCATTCAACCCATCTTCGCTCGAAGAAACCGCAGAGATATCGGAGACAATTCCTGAGGAAGCGAGTACACCGATGCCTTTACCCTTGACACCCGCAGAAGAGCGTGTGTTTTGGGAAGTGATTCAAGGATTGACTAACAAACAAATCAGCGATCGCTTATTTATCAGCCCCCGCACCGTTCAGACTCATCTCAGTAGCATCCTTAATAAGCTAGGACTAGAGAATCGCGCTCAACTGATTCGTTTTGCCTACGAACAGGGATATCAAGCGCCGAATGAAGAGAAAGAAAGTCAACAGGAGGGATGAACCGTTTGGGGGACTCGGCAGAACCTCGGCAAAGTCTATGTATAACCCATTACCCCAAAAACCGATTGTAACCGTTTAGGGCAAGAATCTAAGTTCCAACCTTCCAACTTTTAGCCCTTACCCGCCACAATTAATATTGCCGCAACCAACAACCAAGCCGCTTCATGACAGACCACACCACTGCCTCAGTAACAGAAGACTCTGATCGCCCTTTAGACAGTGCCGTAGGCAATCCCATGGCTGAGCTCATGCACCAGCTTCGGACAAGTTCGGAAAAAAAACAGCTTCAGCTCATTGCCGAACTGCCCAGCTTAGGCGAGACTGGCTTAGACGCCTTAATGGAATTTTTAAAAGAGCAACAGTCCACTCCAGCGAATCTTGTTATCGGTCTTGCCTACCAAACGCTGTACCAGACCAATACACCCAACGTCAAAGCTTTTCTACAAAGCCATTTCCCCACAGGGGTCGTGCCGTTGAAGTCTGAGGTTGGGATTGACTATCTGCCTCTACAACAGCAACTTGTCCAGGCTGATTTTCTCGCTGCTGACCGTTTTACATTAGAAAAACTCTGTGAATTAGCAGGCCCTGCCGCATCGGGACGAAAATGGCTGTACTTTTCTGAAGTCGAAAATTTTCCCATTACCGATTTACAAACCATTAATACCCTGTGGTTTATTCACTCTCAAGGCAAATTTGGATTTACTGTCCAACGGGAACTGTGGCTGTCGATGGGCAAAAACTGGGAAAAGCTTTGGCCTAAAATCGGTTGGAAGACAGAAAACAATTGGACTCGTTACCCAAACGGGTTTACATGGGATCTCAGTGCGCCTAAAGGTCATCTACCCCTTTCTAATCAACTACGAGGTGTACGGGTTATCGCCTCTCTCCTCTCTCACCCAGCTTGGACTACCACAAACAAGGGGGATGGTTAATGGAATGGGTCATTGAAAGACTCATTACTCACGTAAGTTAGTCTCAAAACAATCTCCATACCTCCTAATGTTTGTTCTAGACGCCATCTGGGAACGTTATGTATATCTCATGGCGGATAAAACTTCAAGAACACTGAGAGCCGCTCAAAGCAATAGGTATGGAGCTTTAAGATTTTATGACCAATCCGGAACCCCGAATTTTTTGTCGTTTAGATGGTTTGACGCCCGCCGCACGAGAACAAAAACGGCTCACAGCGCTTATAGAGCTTGGCCTACTCGAAACGGAAACCGTTACTGTTTTTGAGGAAGCGGCTCAAACGGCAGCGCGGCTGATAGATGCCCCCATTGGCATTTTAGGCGTCATGGGGCAAAATGACCTGCACATCAAGGCAGCCGTCGGTTTATCCAGAGTTGGGCTGATGAATCAGTTGGCAAAGTCGCGCCTGCTGCCGCGAAGTGAAAGCTTTTGCACTTATGTGGTAGACTCTCATCAAGTTTTGGCGATTTACGATACGGCAATTCATCCCATTTTTGCCAGTAGTTTGTTGGTTGGACACTACGGCATCCGTGCTTATCTGGGTGCGCCGCTATTGACGGCAGATGGGCTATGTTTAGGTACGCTAGCCGTCATGGATTGGGAACCTCGCTCTTTTAGCGCCAAAGAAATTGAATTGCTAGCGATTACAGCTCGCTGGAGTCTGAGCGAATTTGAGCGGAACCGTTTTTTACAACAAGAATACAGCAGCTCTATCCAAAAAATACCTTTATCATCCACTATCAGTCAGTACCGAGGGGGGTGGGGCGGTGAATCAACAACGGATAGGCAGGATGTTTCCCAGGATTTTTCTGCTGGTCTTAACTCTGGTAACTCCATTAAACTCCAATTGCTCGCTCAGTTGACTCAGGAACTCCGAACCCCCTTAACCTCTGTGATGGGAATGGCTAGCGTACTGACACGCCAAGTTTATGGCCCTCTCACCAGTAAACAGAAGGAATACTTGGAAATTATTCATCGTAGTGGTCAACAGTTAATATCGCTGGTTGATGAAATTGTTGACCTCAAGATTTTGGATGACGGCAGCGAACAGCTGCAACTGACATCCGTCGATATCGAAATGCTTTGTCAACAAGCCATCAATAGCCTGTTAGAAATTGCCCAACGTCAGCAACTCGAGATCCGTTTATCGGTTGAGCCAGGAAATCGCATTGGGTTGCTGGATAAGGATAAAGTCAGACAAATCCTCTATTACCTCATCTATAGTGTGATTCAATCCGCTGAGGCAGGGAGCGAGGTTCGCCTTCATGCTTCTCGCAAAACCGACACAATCAATATGGCGGTTTGGGTTTCTCACCCTTGGTTAGGGGATGGGTTACCTCAGTTCGGTGAGGGAGTTGTTGAATCGTATTTACCTTCATCAGCGATTGCTGCTGTTTCTACGGCTCTAGAAACTTCACCAGACAATAGTGAGATGGAAAGCAGCGAACTGATTGCAATGTGTTACCTATCACCGACTGCTCCGGTGCTTTCAAGTGCTTTGCTCCCGGTACCCTTGAGTTTGAACAGTAAACCCAACAAGACTCCTGAGAAGCCTGAGTCCCGTGAGAGCCTAGGGCTATTACTCAGTTCCCATTTGGCAGAACTTCATGGGGGAGAAATTTCCGTTCAAGGCTCCACAGAAGCCGGGTATCGCTATGTTGTGACGCTGCCTTTATTTGAGTCGGAGAAAGAAAGGTTGTAGTCTAGAGTCCGGAATCCAGATGCAGCCTTCAGAATTAAAACTCAAAGAATCTTGATTTTGGGTTCTGAATTTTGCATTTTTAAGGCTTCTAGTCTCTCGCTCTTACTCCCTATTATGAATTCAGTTTGGCAACAGCTTACTCTGTCAAATTTACAGTTGTATCAGTGGCGAGGCGCTAGCTATTTATATCGGCTGGTGGGATTGCTACAGTCTTGGCGTAGGGGCAGCTACGTCATGCAGTGGGCTGAGCCGATAGGGGCACTGTTGGTGGCTTTAGTGCTGGTTCTAGCTCCTTTTGTCGGGAGAAGCAACAATGCACTGATTGCTGTTTTGTTATCAGCCTGTGGGGCTTTTTGGGTATTACTTACCCTATCGGATGAGGCAGGACAGCGACAAGGTCTTCACCCGAAGGTGACGCCCATTCATCTTTTGGTGTTGTTGTATTGGGGCATTTCCGTGGTGGCATGTGCCCTCTCGCCCGTGAAAAAAGCAGCGGCTACGGGATTGGGGAAGCTAACACTTTATTTGTTGCTATTTGCCTTGATGGCGCGGGTATTGCGCTCGCCCCGCCTTCGCTCTTGGATTATTGCTCTGTTTCTCCATGTCTCACTGTTTATTAGTGTTTACGGGCTACGACAGTGGTTTTTTGGGGCAAAAGCGCTGGCGACTTGGGTCGATCCCACCTCAAGTGCGGCAAAACTGACGCGGGTCTATAGTTATTTAGGTAATCCTAATTTACTGGCTGGGTATCTGATTCCGGCTGTTGCTTTGAGTTTAGCCGCGATCTTCGTTTGGCAGCGCTTACTCACCAAAGCCTTGGCAGCAACCATGTTTGTCGTGAATTCCGCCTGTCTGGTGTTAACCTTCAGTCGCGGTGGCTGGATTGGCTTTGTGGTCTGTCTTTTCGTCTTCTTGGTGCTGCTGGTGTACTGGTACAGCGTTCAGCTACCATCCGAGTGGCGTCCTTGGGCAATGCCCGTACTAGTGGGCGGTTCGGCGGCTGTGATGATTCTGGCTGTGCTGTTTGTGGAACCTGTGCGCGATCGCGTTGCTAGTATGTTTGTCGGTCGGGAAGATAGTAGTAACAACTTCCGGATTAATGTCTGGTCAGCCGTTCTAGAGATGATTCATGATCGCCCCATTATCGGCATTGGCCCAGGCAACCAGGCGTTCAACAAAGTCTATCCCCTCTACATGCGTGCTCGCTACAGTGCTTTGAGTGCTTATTCCATTTTTCTGGAAGTGGCTGTGGAAACCGGTTTAATCGGATTGTCCTGTTTCCTGTGGTTGCTTGTTGTCACGTTTAATCAAGGTGTCCAGCAAGTGCGTCGTTTGCGGACGTTAACTAACCGTAATAGCTTTTGGTTAATGGGTGCGATCGCGGCGATGTTTGGAATGCTTGGTCATAATCTTTTTGATACCGTTTGGTATCGTCCCGAAGTGAACACCCTCTGGTGGCTGATGGTCGCTCTTATTGCCAGTTTCTATGTCTCTCCCATTGCTGATACGTCAACCGTTGAAGAGTTGAAGGTTGAAGGTTGAAGCCTCCTAAGCGGCTAAATTAGCAACTTGCTTTCCCTTTAACCTGCCAACATTCAACCCTTTAATCGCGCTTCATCGCTCGTGCCATATCTCGCTTATCTTGACGCTCCTTCAGGCTTTCGCGCTTGTCATGGAGCTTTTTTCCTTTGCCTAGAGCAATGGTGACTTTGACAAATCCCCGCTTGAAGTACATTTTCAACGGCACCAGCGTCAAACCTTCTTGTTCCACCTTGCCGATGAGCTTGCGGATTTCCTTTTTGTGTAACAAGAGTCGGCGAGTGCGACGCGGGTCATGGTTAAAAAAATCAGTGGCTTTTTGGTAAGGCGAGATATGCACATTCAAAAGCCAAGCTTCTCCATTCCGAATCAGGGCATACCCGTCTTGTAAATTGGCTTTCCCCTGTCGAATGGACTTAACCTCGGTTCCCTTTAACTCAACTCCTGCTTCGTAAGTTTCTAGAATTTCATAGCGGAAACGGGCTTGCCGATTATCCGCAATCACTTTATAACTATCACTCTTTTCACTCATACCAACAAATTTAACGTCAGACGGCAAGCAATGTGAATTATAGAGGCAATTCCTTGTACTGGGTTTATTGTGTTACAACCTGTCACACGCTGAAGAGAATGGATACAGGCCATTTGCCATCCCATTGTAAAGATTTGTTAAAGACTTGACAAATAACCTAAAAATGGTAACAATAGATACAGAAAGAAAAAATCGTTCATCTCTCTTAGCCCAATAAAAATGTCGCTAACAGGGAGACGGAAGTAGGGACAAACCCCGAAGGAACGCGCCTCATACCACTACAGTTCATTTAGAGGCGAAAACCATGAAACTCTCTTATCGCGGTGTTGAATACGATTACAACCCCCCAGTTGTTGAAACCACAGAAGATGTAGTCGGGGGCAAATATCGGGGTCTAGATTGGAGATTCCGCAATATGAAAAAGCCACCGGTGCTGCAACCCAGGGTTAACCTAACCTATCGCGGTGTTCATTACCAAAATGGTGTGGCTCCAGCTACCAACAGCACCCAACCCACAACGATTCCTGCTTTCTCGACTCAAGATAAAGCGCGTTCGCTGATGCTGAATTCCCAGCGAGTCATCAAGAATCGTCAGCAAGCCATGCTATATCGTTCCGCAGCGGAAGTTGGATTGCTCGCGCATCACTCCTAATATCCAGCCATAATTTTAAGAAAGAGCCTATCTGGCTTTTCCTAGAAATAATTAGCTGATGAATAAAAATACTCCCTACATTAGGGGGTATTTTTTTGTTAAATACCATACGCTTAGGGATTGGTAAATAGGGTCATTCCTCATGCTTTAACTATTGAGCGGTACGAGGTAGAACGGGTGCATGAGATTTTGGTATAGCTTACCCCTACAGAAAAGGTATTAATGTCCGGGATCATTCTAAAGTTGTGTGCAAAAATCGAGTAATCATCACTGCGATGCCTGCATTCCTTCGGCGAAACTGCATGAACCTGGGACTCGGACAAACAATTGGTGGACGCTACACCATCATCAGCCAACTGGGACAAGGTGGCTTTGGCAGAACCTTTGTGGCACAAGACCAACACCTGCCCGACCACCAGCAGTGTGTCGTCAAGCAACTGAAACCTCAAGCGACAGACCCCTTTACCCTGCAAACGGCAAGGCGTCTATTTGATACGGAAGCTAAAGTCCTACATCGGTTGGGAAGTCACGACCAAATTCCCCAACTTTTTGCTTACTTTGAGGAAAATCAAGAATTTTATTTGGTGCAGGAATTCATTGAAGGGGATGACCTCAGTCAAGAACTCACCCCCCCAACCCCCCCTTATCAAGGGGGGGCTAATACAGGTAATCCCTCCTTGTACCAAGGGAAAGCTAGTGCAGGTAATCTTCCTCTTTACCAAAGGGGAGCTAGGGGGGGGCAATTAAGTGAAGATAAGGTGATTTCCCTGTTAAAAGAAATCCTGGAAATCTTAGATTTTGTTCATCAGCAAAACGTCATTCATCGAGATATCAACCCGCGAAATATCATTCGGCGTAAGCAAGATGGCAAGTTAGTTTTAATTGATTTTGGGGCGGTTAAACAAGTTAGCACTCAAGTCGTTCAAGGAGGGCGAACAAACATTACGATCGCCATTGGTACTCCTGGCTATTTACCCAGCGAACAAGCCAACAGCAATCCTAAATTAAGCAGTGATATTTATGCTGTAGGAATGGTGGGAATTCAAGCTCTGGCTGGCATCAGCCCTGAGCAACTGCCAATCAACCCCGATACAGGTGAAATTAGTTGGCAGGATAAGGCATCGGTTAGCCTTGAGTTTGCCGAAGTATTAGATAAGATGGTGCGCTACGATTTCCGGCAACGCTACCAGTCAGCGGCTTTAGCCTTACAAGCGCTGAACGAATTAAAGACTATTTCTAAAAGTACTGTTTCCTTGCCTGCGGCTGCATCATCAAAACCTATTATTGCCAAGCCAAAACTATCTAAATCGTTACTGTACAAAGTTTTAATTTCAATGGGTGTCCTCAGTTTGGGGTTGGCTGCAACCGTTTTAATCGTTAACTTGGTGAAGTCTTCTAATGCAACTGACTTGTATAAACGGGGCGATACATTTTTAGAATTGAAGCGATATGATGATGCACTTGCGTCTTATAATCGCGCTGTTGAACTGAAACCTGAATACGCAGCGGCTTGGAATGGAAAAGGGAATACTCTTTTAGCTCTGAAGCGGTATGAAGAAGCCCGTAATGCCTACGACAAAGCGATTCAAATTCAGCCGGATTATGCAGAAGCTTGGATTGGGCGAGGGAATGCCCTAGATTCTTTGCAGCAGTACAAAGAAGCTATTAATTCGTTTGATAGAGCACTTGAATTTAAATCAGATAGTCTAGAAGCCTGGAATAATAAAGGCAATGTGCAGATTAAATTGCAGAAATATTCAGACGCGATTGCATCTTTTGATAAAGCCATTGAACTTCAACCCAATTACGCTCCCACCTGGAACCATCGCGGCTGGGCACTGCATAATTTGAGACAATATGAAGAGGCTGTTAAATCATATAACAAAGCAGTTGAATATCAACCCGATTTCCCTAATGCTTGGTATCAGCGCGGAAATGCGTTAATTAATTTACAAAAATATCAAGAAGCGGTGGAATCTTATGATAAAGCCGTTCAATTTCAGCCCAACTTTTATAAAGCCTGGTATAGCCGAGGCAGCGCCCTCCTTAACTTACGGCAATACGAGCAAGCCTTTGCCTCATTTGACCAAGCCGTTAAATTCAATCCTGATGATTCGGAAGCTTGGTACAATCGCGGCTGGTCACTTCATCAATTGCAACGCTACCAAGAAGCTGTTGCTTCTTACAACAAGGCAATTCAATTACGGAAAAAATTTTACCAAGCCCAATATAATTTGGGGAATGTATTTTATAAATTAAAACGCTACCAAGATGCGTTCGTGTCTTACAACAAAGTTTTAGAAATTCAACCCAACCACTACGAAGCTTGGTACAGTCGGGGCAATGCTTTAGTTAACTTAAAGCGATATCAAGACGCCATTGATTCATATAACAAAGCACTTCAATACAAGCCAGATTATCAAGCTGCCAAAGACGCCCGGAACCAAGCGGAAAGTCAGCTAGATTCGGTACCCAAGAAGCCAGAAGAGCAAAAACAGCAGGGGGAAGCAAAGAACTAATCCCAGGTATCATCTATCATGGCTTGTAGAAGGATATAAGATGCGACAACTCCCGTAGCGTTTTATCTTTGAAAAGGACTAAGAAGGTACGCTGAGGATTATGGCTGTATATAAAGACAGGGAGGCATTCATTCCCTATCGACGAACAGACTTGATTGAACTTTGTATAGAAGATGGTCAGTTGGATGCCGTGGAAGCGCAGAAGTTTCGAGAATTCTGTTCCATTCTTTCTGCCTATTACCATTTTCAGTTTCATGCCTATCTAGAAAGCTTAAAGGATAATTATGCTCCTTTTGATCCGGATGCTGATACCAAGTATCGAGTTGAAGTTAGTTCCCAAGATCGGGCCGCTATGGAATCTATGCTGGTTGCCGACTTTAAGAGTATCTTAGAAAGAGCCAATTACATTCCTCTATCCCAAGAGAGCTTACAAAGAGCCTTTGAAGACAGATCATTGATTGAACTGAAAACCCATGTCGATTTTAACGACTTTGAGCAGATGGTTTGCTACTGTCGAGGTGATATTGATAAAGCGGCTTGGGTGAAAAAATTTCTCAGGAAAAGAAAAAAGACTATCAATGTATTTGAACGGGTGGTTTTGTTGATTAAATTCAAAGATGAATCTTATTTTGCTTCCCAAAAAACCAAACCTGATAAACTGAAATTTATTCCTGGTAAAATGTACGTTTACCTCTATAAGAATATTCCCAAATTTGATATAGAATTATTATTTCCTAATGTCAAAACGAGTATGACATGGAAAGACCGTATCTTGTTTGGAATTCCAGCGATTGGAGCTGCCATTCCACTCGTCCTGAGAGTTCTACCCCAACTATTACTAGTGATCAGTGTTATTTTGTTTATCACTGTCGGTCCCGAATATTTAAAACAATTAAAACAATCGACGCCTAGCCAGGAAGAAGTGCGGAATATTATGCCTGTGCTAGTGGCTATCTTATCCCTAGCACTCACCCTAGGGGGATTCGCTTTTAAGCAATACACTAATTACAAAAGTAAGCAAATAAAATTCCAAAAGAATGTAACAGAAACTCTTTTTTTTAGAAATCTAGCTAGTAATGTTCGCGTTTTTCAGTCTTTAATTGATGCGGCTGAAGAGGAAGAATGTAAAGAGATTATCCTTGTCTTTTATCACCTGCTAACCAGCCAAACACCTCTTACCCCCGAACAGTTGGATAACCGAATTGAGGCATGGATGGATGAGAAATTTGGCACCCAGATTGACTTTGATATTCATGGCCCCCTGCATAATTTGGAAGTGATACGTGGCAAAATCGCCCAGGATGGCTCCTCAACAAATACACCTGATATAGCAATACTCACCAGAGATTCTCAGGGCTATTGTCACCTGCTCTCTTTAGACGAGGCTTTAGCCGTAATTGACTACATTTGGGATAAAGCTTTTCTCTACAGTCTTTAGCAAAAGATAAAGGCAAGATATTGACCGAGCTTGTAGGTGTACTTGGGTTCCATACGCAGAAGTAGAAACCTGACTAACCTTGTCTTAAAAAGGCTGATTTTAGGGTCAATCCCATGATCAATCACTGTTTACACCACTCTAAAACGCGATTCCATGCCCACCAACAATCCAGGTCATTCGCTTGACGCTGACATGCTTTGCTACTGAGATACCCCACATGACCCCCGTGTCTAGTTAACATCAAGTCGATCGCAGAATTACCAGCACAAGCCGCTTTTAAGTCCGGTACAAGGGTGGGATCAAACAGGGGATCATCGGCAGCGTACAGGATGAGAGTTGGTTTTTGGAGATGAGGTAATAGATGAAGCGCACTGCTCGCGTCATAGTACTCTTCGACGGATGAAAAGCCTAAACGCGAAATTACTAATTCGTGGTCAAAGCCCCAAATACTGTTAGCTCGCTCAATGGCGGCTGGGTCGATTGCTCCTGGATGAGCCTCATGAATTTGCCAAGCGAGTTTTTTGAGTTGCCGTGCGATCGCTTTTTCCAAATACTTCCCCAATGGAGCGTTAACCAGATAGTTAAGAGAGCGGTTGGAATCCAAGCTAGGACAAATCACTGCCCCACCACCAATATCTGACTCACTAAGCCCCAAATCCTGCCCCCAACTCTCTATGGTTTGTCCAGCTTTAACACCCCATAACGCCAGTTGCCCTCCTAGAGAAAACCCTGTAAACCAGAAGGGAGCCGGACACCCCATGGCCTTAGCCTGAGCTGCAATGCGGACAAAATCTTCTCCCTCATATAAGCCATCAGAGGTTAACGTCGGAGATAACTTAGCTGTTTTGCCGTGAGCTCGCCAGTCAAACAGAACCACGGCATAGCCTTGGGCAAAAGCCTTACGCCCTAGTAGTCTAAGAAACCATTGGTTATCTAGCTCGCCTGTAATCCCATAGGTACCCACAAAAGTGGCTTGGGGATTCTCAGGAATGGCAACAAGTCCGAAAATCGGCACACTTTGTGCGCCCCTAAAGATTTGTTCTTGGTAAAACGGCTCTGTTGCAGAGGTAGTCTTTTCCCAATGACGGGATGCTCTCAACGCCGTGTACAGCGTCATGAGTAGTCCATTCTGGAGCCACCACGGTGGAGTGTAAGGGGGATTGGGCATACTGGGGACAGTGAAAGGACAAATAGGACACTATTGCTCGGAGTGAGCCAACCCATAGAAGATCATCGTCAGTGCCAAGGGTGAGATTAGCCTGACGTGAAAATCTTGACGGCACAAACGCTTCAGCCGATAGCCGTTATTTCCTTTATAAATCTTTACACATTAGACTTTGCGGAGGAAGCAAACCGGCTAAACGATAGACTCACGGTCAAATCGCTACCGAAAAAAGTTCAGTTACCCCTAGTTTCTTCAAAAAGAATATAGAATCTGTGCTTATAATCAGTAAAGTATTTTTAGCTCATCTCACAGTTCTTATCGAACGTTAACAGACACCTTAGTTCACACTCTTAGTGATGCCCCGGATACTGGTCATCGACGACGACCCTGCAATTTCAGAATTAGTCTCCATCAATCTGGAGATGGCTGGTTACGAAGTTAACCAAGCCGCCGATGGCATCAAAGGTCAGGCACTGGCTCTCCAAATCCAGCCCGACCTGATTATGCTTGACTTGATGCTGCCCAAAGTTGATGGCTTCACAGTCTGCCAACGACTTCGCCGGGACGAGCGGACTGCCGATATTCCTGTATTGATGTTGACTGCCCTAGGTCAAACTCAAGATAAGGTAGATGGCTTTAATGCTGGTGCCGACGATTACCTGACTAAACCCTTTGAACTCGAAGAAATGCTGGCGCGGGTACGAGCGTTGCTCAGACGCACAGACCGTATCCCTCAAGCCGCCAAGCACGCAGAAATCCTGAACTATGGGCCTTTAACCCTCGTTCCCGAAAGGTTTGAAGCGATTTGGTTTGAAGAGACGGTTAAACTTACACATTTAGAGTTTGAACTTCTGCACTGCTTACTCCAGCGCCATGGTCAAACTGTTTCTCCCAGCGAAATCCTTAAGGAGGTTTGGGGTTACGATCCAGATGATGATATCGAAACCATTCGGGTGCATATTCGCCATCTCAGAACCAAGCTAGAACCTGATCCCCGCCATCCCCGTTATATCAAAACCGTTTATGGTGCAGGTTATTGCTTAGAGTTACCCACCGCTGATCAGTCTACGGCAGAGGCTGATTCAGAAGCGAGTTAACATTATCCATTTCAGATTATTCAGCCAACTATAGGGTCACTCCACTCACCGGATTGACCTATTTTTCTATTGAGAAATGCACTGAAATTATTAGAAATCCCAATTCCCTATTTCTTCCCGATCTCTTCCTCAAATTTTTTACTTCCGCCCTGTACACTCAAGACAAAATCAGTTAATAGATAACGATACAAATGAGTGATCCATCTCTAAGAAGAGTGAGCGCTCCTCCATAAATGATAGCCGTAGAGTGAACAGTGATACCAAGTTGCATTCAAACATATAACTTTCTCTTTCTCTTACCTCAGCGTACTCTGTGCCTCTGTGCCTCTGTGGTTCGTTAAATTCTACGTTAGATAGCAACTCAGTATGACGCTGCCACATAGCCGCTAAGCACCAACAGCATTATTCATCAGGGTGTCAATCAACCTTAATTAAAAACCTGATCAAACCTTTAGAGAAAATAGGTTTCTAAAGGTAGCCTGAGCTTTGAGAGAAAAATATAAAACTTTTCAAGGGAGTCTGCCCTCGCATTCATTGCAGCTACCGCTTGATCAGAATAACTCTCTCCTAATACCTACCTGAACCATGGCATGTGACACCAGAGGAATGAAAAATGGATATAACATTCGTCAATTTAACCTTATTAAAGATAAATGGAGAGATTGAGAATCTGTCAGGTCATATTTATCCGACGGCGACGTATCAGAAAATTTTGAATAATCCGAGATTACGGCAAAAACTATTAACCTACATCTTGGATAGGGTTCCCAATAACTATGCTGCGCTCAATGCGGATAAAATCGTTACCATTTCCCCTGAATCTCTATACTGTTCAATCCGTGAAAAGGTGGAAATCAAACAATTTGTTCAACAAGGCGTTGTTTATCTCATCCTGTCAGAACTTAACAAAAGTTCTTTACTGAACCAACGGGATGCAGTCTGAAGCCAAAGCCAAAATTCTATTGATAGTAGCTGGAAAATTTTTAAATCCAAAAGGAGTGGAGCATTCATCTGAGACATTGAGATTACAATTAAATGTCTTGGGACGAATGCCTCACTCCTCTGGAATAATTAGGATAATGGCTGAGTTCTAGGGAGCTAGAGCATTTCCCCGCAGCAGGCTACCAATCGTCTTGGCTGTTATTTTCATTTGCACAAAAGGATTGGCGGGTACAACGGTTTTGTAGAGATAGCTGTCAAAGGTTAATTTTTGCACATCCTTGTCAGCACACATCTCGACAAACGCCTCACGGGTGGCGTCGGAGCGATAGAAGACGGTTTGGAGAATATCCAGGACTTTGTAGGTCATGCCGTACTTCTTATCCCAGCGCTTCAGATACAGCTTGAGGTCAGCTTCTGTGGGGATGCGAGTCCCGCCGTTGGAGGTTTCGACAATGGTTTCGGCACACATCCGAGCGGATTTGGCGGCAAAGTAAATGCCTTCACCCGAAGACTTGGTGACTGTACCGGCAGCATCGCCCACTAAGGCCACCCGACCGACGACGCGGCGCGGTCTGGGGTGTTCTGGAATGGGGTGAGCTTCGACTTTAATGATTTCTCCCCCTGCCAAGCGTTTGGCGGCGCGAGCACGGATACCGGCTTGCAGTTTTTTGATGTCGGCTTTATTCACCTTCATCGTGCCGGTGCCAACGGCGACATGGTCATATTTGGGGAAAACCCAAGCGTAAAAGTCGGTGGAAACGTCGTTCCCCACATACATTTCTGCCAGGTCTTCGTAATAAGCCATTTTGTCTTCTGGCAGACGGATGCGCTCTTGGAAGGCGATTGCATAATTATAATCCCCAGCGTCAATGGCCTTCGCCACGCGGGAATTAGCCCCATCAGCTCCAATCACGAGATCAACCTTCAGAGTCTTGGCTGTTCCTTCCAGACTGCCATCTGAATGGTCGGCGTAGTGGATGGTATAGGGATCTGTATTATTGGTCGGAATATCGAGTTTGTGAACGGTACCATTAATCAGCTTGGCACCTAACTTGGCGGCGCGGTTACGCATGAAGCCATCGAGGACTTCGCGGCGGCACATGCCAATATATTCGTGTTCTTTTTCTATGTTGATATCAACTTCGACATTAGACGGTGAGATCATTTTCATTTTTCTCACCCGACGGTCAATAATTTCCGGTGGCAGGTCAAACTCACTCACCATACACAACGGAATCGCGCCACCACAGGGCTTCGCGTTGTCGAGCTTGCGCTCAAACAGATAAGTTTCAATTCCGGCTTTTGCCAAAGTCTCTGCGGCAGAAGAGCCGGCTGGCCCTGACCCAACAACAGCAACTCTAAGTGCTGGCATGTTTTCTCCAAATCTTGCTAGAGCTACGGAATGCATGGTATCACGGACTTTCGGCATAGCTGACCGACAAGCTTATATATTGGCTCAACTTGAAATACTGCTTAACAACTGAGCATCACAGAACTTAACAATTGATAGAGTGATTGGTCATCCTGTAGGATACGTCGCGACGCCGCCAGCTACAATTTTTTTTTCTAGTTACTTTATAAAAAGAACACACAAAAAGCCATTATTTTATGATATAAAACTACAGTAATCCCATCTAAGAACCGGGGATTATAGTTGTAGCGGTTAACTCGCTATCTTGCCACACCGCCCAGTAGAAAAAAGCCGATCGCTTCATAGAGGGTTCATAACCGTGGGTATTGTTGTTGAAAATGTATCTAAACAGTTTGGTAGTTTTAAGGCTGTTGACAACGTCAACCTAGAAATCAAAAGTGGTTCCTTAGTCGCTTTACTCGGTCCATCCGGTTCTGGGAAATCTACGCTGTTGCGGGTGATTGCGGGTCTAGAGCCACCGGACACCGGTAAAATTTGGCTAACGGGCAAAGATGCGACGAACACTAGCGTCCAAGACCGCAATATTGGGTTTGTGTTTCAGCACTACGCCCTGTTCAAACATCTAACGGTGCGACAGAATGTTGCCTTTGGCTTGGATATTCGCAAAACACCCAAGTTAAAAGTGAAGGCGCGAGTAGAGGAACTACTAAATTTAGTGCAGTTAGGTGGCTTAGGCGATCGCTATCCTTCCCAATTATCGGGGGGTCAGCGGCAGCGTGTCGCGTTGGCACGAGCCTTAGCCGTTCAACCCCAAGTCTTGCTGCTAGATGAACCCTTTGGAGCCTTGGATGCCAAAGTACGGAAAGACCTTCGTGCCTGGTTACGACGCCTGCATGATGAAGTCCACGTGACAACCGTTTTCGTGACTCATGACCAAGAAGAGGCGATGGAAGTCTCCGATGAAATCGTCGTCATGAATAAAGGACGGGTGGAACAGGTGGGAACACCGGCACAAGTTTATGACAATCCCGCCACGCCGTTTGTAATGAGTTTCATTGGCCCTGTGAATGTGTTGCCTAGCAGCGCCCAGATTTTTCAAAGCGGCGGCTTTGATTCTGCCAATCCTGAAATCTTCTTGCGCCCTCACGATATTGTTGTAGAAACCAAGCCCAACGGTTCAACCGCCCCGGCTAGGGTGACACGTCTGGTGCATCTGGGATGGGAAATTCAGGCAGAATTAACCTTGGGCGATGGTCAAGTCGTGATGGCGAATCTGACACGAGAACGATTCGATCAGTTGAAGCTAGAACCCAATCAGGAAGTTTACGTCAAACCCAGAGACGCCAAGGCATTTCCGCTGTATTACGAAATATAAGTTAAGGGGTATCCAACAGAAAATCCATCTTTGGTAGGGCACGGCATCGTTAATAATTAATAACTGTGCCTCAGCTTAGATATGAGAATTGCCGTGCCCTGACTGGCTGAAAGATTGGCATTGAGCTATGTTGTATAGCTGAATATATATAATTAACTTCTGCCTTATCGCCAATCTCAAATCAATCCCCAATGCAAGTGCTTAACTGGTTTCGTCTGTCTCGTAAACGCTGGTGGTCTATTGGAAAATACCTAACATTATGGGTCTGTTGCTGCATTCTCGTCATTAGTTGTGGAGGACGCCCCAAAACGGAACAAGCGGCTGCACCCAGTACTAGCGCTAGCGGGACTGGTCGGTTGATCGTTGGCACCACTCTAAAACCCAGGACACTCGATCCAGCCGATGCCTACGAATTGGCAGCGAGTAATGTTCTCTATAGTTTGGGCAATCGCCTCTATACTTACAAGCTGGGCACAGACGAGATCGTGCCACAACTGGCAACAAAACTGCCCGAAGTCAGTCCGGATGGTTTAACCTACAAGATTCCCCTGCGCGAAGGGGTGATCTTTCACGATGGGACACCCTTTGATGCCCAAGCCATGGCATTTTCCCTCAAGCGGTTTATGCAAAACGGAGGTAAACCCTCGTCCCTGCTAGCGGATGTTGTGCAATCGGTGGAACCGTCGGGCAAGTCCGAACTGACGATTAAACTGAAAAAGGTTTTTGCTCCATTTCCTTCACTCCTTGCCTTTTCCGGGATGTGTGCGGTATCGCCCAAAGCCTATGAGATTGGCAGTGGCAAATTTCAGCCGACAAAGTTTGTAGGAACTGGCCCCTATAAGCTAACCGCGTTTAATGCCAATTCCATTCGTTTGGATGTGTTTGACCAGTATTGGGGAACCAAACCCCCAAATCAAGGGTTGGATTATCAAATCCTCACCAGTTCAGCAAACCTATTTAATTCTTTCCGCACGGGTGCCGTTGATATTGCCTATCAAACCTTAGATCCCGATCAGATTACCAGTCTGAAAAATGGAGCCAAATCCGGCGGTTGGCAAGTCATTGAAGCGCCAAGTAATGTAGTGAGTTACATGGTGCTGAATGTGAAGCAAAAACCGTTGGATCAGCTAGAAGTGAGACAAGCCCTTGCTTCCCTCATGGATCGAAAACTGATCAACGAGCGCATTCTTAGAAACCAGGCACAACCCGCCTATACCCTAATTCCAACTAGCTTCCAGGCTTCTAAACCGACCTTTGAAACCGCCTACGGAGACGGTAATTTTGCTAAAGCCAAAGAACTATTGACAAAGGCAGGATTTAGCAAAGAGAAACCCTTAAAGTTAGAGATTTGGTACCCCACCGGCTCAGCCGTTCGGCAACAAGTGGCTAGTACCTTAAGAGAATATGCAAGCCAAAAATTAGAGGGGATACTTCAAATTCAACCACAACCGGTGGAGGCTCCCACCTTATTTGCCAACATCGGCAAAGGCATTTATCAGACAGCTTTAGTGGATTGGTATCCCGATTTCTCCGATGCCGACAACTTCATTCAGCCTTTAGTGAGCTGTAGCAAAGGTTCAGAAACTGAAGGTTGCCAAGAAGGCGCAAGTAAAAGTCAGGGTTCATTTTATTACAGCGATCGCATGAATAAACTAATCGAGCAGGAACGCGCCGAACAAAACCCCCAAAAACGCCAACAAATTTTTGCGGAAATTCAAGAATTGCTAGCTAAAGATATTCCCTTAATTCCGATTTGGCAACCCCAAGAATATGCCTTTGCTAAACAAGAATTAAAGCAAGTTCAGCTAGACCCCATTCAGCAGCTTCCTCTGTGGCAAATCGCCAAAGGAGCTTAAACAAACAGTCATCCCATCAGCGCGATCACTCTTAAAAGTAGAGAGTGATCACGACAAATCCTCCTCCTAACCCTCTTCTTTCCCACGCCATACAGACGAACTAAAAATCAACTGCAAAACCTCAGCGTCCCTCTGCGAAAACCTCAGCGTCCCTCTGCGTTAAAAAACCTACTATGAGGAACATCACTTCTACTCTGTACTATTAACCAGTCCTCTACTTTTTATTAGAAGACTGTACATCCATCCAAGCCAAAGACGCACCCGGATAATACCTACCGAGAATTTGTTGATAGTTATAACCCTGTTGAGCCATACTCAAAGCACCATTTTGGCTCATGCCACTACCGCCATGCACATTGCTCACAATTTCATCATTAGCGGCATACAAAGATTCAACCACCCCACCTTTGTAACTAAGAAAAACGCCCTTCGTTTCCTCCGCCGCATAACGTGTGGTATTCCATTCAGAATTAACACCTCGATAAACTTGCCAACGCTGAGTATTACCGAGATCATACAGAGAATTGGCGGGTCGTAAATAATGAACTAAAGCATAAGAACGTGCAGCAATCGCTTGCGCTTTTAAGGCATCCATCGGCCAACTCGGAGAGACTTCACAACCCACAACACTGGCGATGTAAGACTCCAAATCAACGTAATTAACCGCTAAGAGAGTATTGCCTTGAGAAACGAGCAGTACATTGCCACGATACCAGCGATCGCCGACAAAAACCAATCCTCCGTTGGATGGTTTCACCCAAACGCCTGCTGGTGTTTCCCACTTCCCAACCCGCAAACTTGCGCCATTGGGGACAACATTTGCGGCTTCATTGGCAGGGAGTTTCCCTAAAACCTTGCCACGCCCATCCCGAATTTCACCCCCTGTTGAAGTCCCAATCACCAATGATTTTTCTCCAGTGGCGATTGCCACTCGTATATCTATCGACGGCGTTGTGTGAGAACTTTGTGTACCCTTTGCCTTGCTTTTGGTGGAACGATGAGATTTACTTTTCGGTTGATGGCTCGTTTGAGAAGATTCTGACGCTTTAGCTTTAGCGAGGGGTTGAGAGGGCTGTGAAGAATTGCTCTTGGTTGTAGGGACAGCCGCAGAAGATAGAGATGTATTTGTTTTGGAGTTGTTTGTTTGAGGGACAGCCGCAGAAGATGGGGATGTATTGGTTTTGGAATTAGAAGTGTGGGCTGGGGTTGGACTTGTAGCGGAATTTGGACTGTGTTCCCAGGAGAGAGTTTGGCTAGCAATACGCTGATGCCATTCTTGTTCGGCGGCACGCGGATCTGGGGAGGGTTGAAGTACAGGTTCAGACTGGGGAGAAGGTGTTAAAGAAGATAGTTTTGACTCCGGTTGATCGGGTAAAGTTTCTGCTAATACCCACGGTACAAACAAGGCGGCAGAGAACAAGAAAATCGACCATAATACGGAGCGGTTAAAGATTGGGTGCTTGTTAGGCAAACGAAACATACATCCTCACTTCTAATTTTGGCTTGGCTGAAGATTAAAACAACCGCAAATTCAATCAGCTTAGCAAATCATTAGGGAGAACATCCCAAGAGCAGGAATTAAATTTTTGTTCATCCTTCATCCTTGGTTTAACTCCTAGTCACAACCGAACCACTAAACTGGAGTCAATATCTTGTAACTTGGCACAACCACTTAAAGCCATCGCCAGATCGAGTTCATCCCGCAATAATTCAAGCACATGTTTTACCCCCGCTTCTCCGGCTAAGGTTAATCCCCACAAGATAGGGCGTCCCAACAGCACGGCTTTTGCCCCTAATGCTAGGGCTTTCAGGACATCGGTACCCCGCCTGATACCCCCATCCACGAGTACATCCACTTGATCTCCAACGGCGGCGACGACTTCACTGAGGGCATCAATAGAGGCGATCGCACCATCCAATTGTCTGCCACCATGGTTGGAAACGATCACCGCTTTTGCCCCATGTTCCACCGCCCGAAGCGCATCATCTCCCCGTAAAATTCCTTTCACCACTAATGGCAACGGAGATAAGGATTGCAACCATTCCAAATCAGACCAAGTTAAAGCGGGATTAAGCTGTTCTAAGAAATAGGCAAATAAGCCCGATTCACCGGGTTGGTAGGGAATTTCCAAATGGGCTAATCGGGAGAAATTCGCCAGTTCCATGTCGGAGGGGAGTACAAACTGATTGTGTATATCTTTTTCCCGCTTGCCCAACACAGGAGCATCAACTGTGAGGCAAAGAGCTTGGAATCCTGCGGCGTGAGCGCGTTCTACGAGGGCACGGGTTAAACTGCGGTCGCGATGCACATAAAGTTGAAACCATTGAGGGGTTTGGCTGCTCACACTCGCCACGTCTTCCATACTCGTTGTTGCCAGCGTACTCAATACCATTACGCTTCCCAATTGACGCGCCGCTTTGGCTGTAGCAATTTCCCCTTCTGGATGCGCCAGACATTGAAACGCCATCGGGGCAATCAGAATCGGCAGTGACAGCGATTGACCGAGAATTGTAGTACTTAAATCTCGTTGACTCACATCCACTAACATGCGGGGACGGAGTTTATAACGTTCAAAAGCGGCACGATTATCTCGCAGCGTGATTTCATCCCAAGAACCACTCGCGTAATAATCTCTCGCCATGGGAGAAAGTTGCTGGGAGGCGAGGGTTTGATATTCAAAAAGGTTAATCGGTTTTGTAGGAGGAGTCATCTGCTAATCCTACTGGATGGTGGGAGAATATGATCAGCTTTATTCGTGCAGACTGGCAGGAATAATCCACTAGTTTGTTTCTAGATGTTTCTCTTCCTCCCCCACTTTCCTGCTGTTTCTGATCTATCCCGTTTGAACGCAACTTCGTATCAGTTTAAAACTTACGAATCTTTTCTCCCCATCAGCCAATAGGTGATCATATCTCCTTTACCCTTAATCGAGGTCAACCCTCGCTCCTCAAACACATACTTGTCCCGCAATCGTTCGTAAGTCGTATCCGTCACTTGAATGCATCCAGCAACCCCATGAGATTCCATGCGAGACGCCACGTTAACCGTATCACCCCACAAGTCATAAGTGAATTTTTTCGTGCCAATGACTCCGGCAATCACCGGCCCTGTATTAATCCCAATCCGGAGACGGAAGGGTTCGCCATTGAGTCCTTTAAAGCGAGTTATTTTCTGTTGCATATCGAGTGCCATTTCTGCGATCGCTTCCGCATGATCAGGACGAGTCGTCGGCAGTCCTCCCACCACCATGTAAGCATCTCCAATGGTCTTAATCTTCTCTAACGAGTGCTTCTCTGCCAAGTGATCGAACTCGGAAAAGATTTTGTTGAGCAAATCCACTAATCGGGTGGGAGGAATTTCCGCCGAAATTTCGGTAAAGTTAACGAGGTCAGCAAACAAAACGGTGACATCAGCAAAGTTATCAGCGATCGTACTTTCCGCCCGTTTCAGTCGTTGTGCGATGGGAGAAGGTAAAATATTCAGAAGCAATTCTTCTGTGCATTCCTGTTGATAACGCAAAGCTTCTTCCCAAACCTTCCGCTTAGTAATATCAACAACACTGCCTTCGTAATAAAGCAATTCACCCTGAGGATCGCGAACAACGTGGGCATTTTCTGAAATCCAAATCACTTCACCATCTTGGCGATACACCTGAGATTCAAAATCGGATACCCGTTCATCAGTTTGCATCCGCTCCAGAAAAATATCCCAACGACTTTTATCAACATAACGTTGCTGATTGAGGCAGATTACAGCCGCCCTCAGTTCTTCGGCAGACTCATAGCCATAAATTCTCGCTAACCCAGGATTTGCACTCAATAGACACCCATCCGGTGTCATTTGAAATAGACCTTCATAGGTGTTTTCAAAGATACTACGATATCGCGTCTCCGCGCTGCGCCTTGCCTCCTCTGCCTGCTTACGCTCGGTCATATCACGCGCCACCCAAATCACGGAATTGTTGTCCAAAGGAGAAATGCTAGCCGCGAACCAAACTTCTTTTTTCTCTCTGGTGGGATGACTGTACTCAATATTGAAGGTTTGTTGAGTCTCCAATGATTCTTGAATCCGACATAAAAACATATCGGCTTGAGCTTTAGAAAAAACCTCATGAAGTGTCTTGCCAATCAATTCATCAGGGGGTTTATGGAGAAGTGCCAGATTAGTCGGTGCAATTTTAAGATAGCGACCCTGCATATCAAGAACAAGAACAACGTCCGTGATTGCTGTTAGTAAGGCATGAAGTTGCGCCTCCGAATCCCGCAATACCAGTTCTACATTTTGGCGTTGAGTAATTTCACGTTGTAACTGTACATTAGTAGCTTCTAATTCCCGATATTTTTGCTCTAATTCCCACGTTTCATGAATTTCTTGACTGACATCAGATAACATTTTAATTGCCGCTTCAGGGAAGTTTAAATTTCCTGGTTCAAGCCCTAACCAAGGTAATGGTTGAATTGGGCAATTACAACTATCAATATCAATCATGTTAAATTGTCCCGTGGGCAAAATTTTTCCAATATGGCAGGCTCTGGTAACATGATGATTGGGTTCGATTCGGATTAATCCACCTGGAGCTTCAAAACTCTGACCATAAGCCGCCACTCGTACCCATTCCACTTCAAAAGATTGCGCCTGTTCTACCGCTTGCTTCCACAAATAAACTTGAGTATAGGCGGCTTCAATCGGGGCAGAGGTTACACGATCGCTGCCATAGCGTTGTTGAAAGTTTTCCACAAACTGTCGATTTCTGGGAGTATCTAGGCTCTGAAAATAACTCCAACAAGCATAATGACCCGCTGCCGCCTCACCAATTCGTTGCAGTTCCGCTTCGGCAATGCTGATGGTTAGGATGGGAATTTGGTCAGATGTAATTCCTGATGCTTGATACTGGCGATAAAAAGCAATATTGCTGTCGCCGTTGAGGGTATTGAAAACAACATCAGGTTGAGCTTGTTGAATTCGGCTAACAATTTCTGTAAAATTACTTTCTCCTAAGGAGACATATTCTTCGCCAACAACGGTGCCTTCCTGCTGTTTGAGTTGTGCTTTAATAATTTTGTTCGCCGTGCGAGGAAAAACCGAGTTACTTCCTAGCAGATAGAAGCGTTTTCCTTTGTGAGAGAGCAGCCAAGTGACAGCAGGCTCAATTTGTTGATTTGGACAGGAGCCAGTGTAGAAAATGTTTTTAGAACACTCTAATCCTTCGTATTGGACAGGATACCAGAGGAGACCATTAAGTTCTTCAACCACAGGTAAGACGGCTTTGCGACTTTCAGAAGTCCAACCACCAAAAATAGTAGCGACCCGATCGCATTGGATGAGTTTTCTCGCTTTGACTGCAAACAAGTTAGAATCAGACGCGGCATCTTCAATCACAGGTTCGATATCCTGACCCAGGACTCCTCCAGTTTGGTTAATCTCTGCGATCGCCATCAGTGCGGCATCCACCAAGGGAGCTTCACTAATTGCCATTGTTCCGCTGAGAGAATGCAAGATGCCAACTCGCATATATGACATAGCTGGGTTTTTAGCTGCTGATTTGACATAGATCCCGAATGCAACAAGCACAGAAAGCACTTGGCTGGGGATGCGGTTGGGCTTTTTGCCCTAAATTTCCTGTTGAATGATGGTAGAGGTGTCCCTTGTAACTCTGTATAATCCAAGAGCAGGCGGTTAAAACCCAATTTCACGGTGACAAGACCACGCTGCCTGATTCCCTGAGCCGTAGCCTATCTCGCTTTTCAAAAGTTTAGAGCCTCCACTCAAGGGGTGAAGGCGTCCTTAAACTTATGTTTATCGCTGGTCGTTTAACACCCTAGTGCAGCGCGGCAACAATAACCCACCAGTCTAAAAAGGTTAAAAAGCTTAGTGTACAAGCGTTCATACCTTTTTCCTCCTGCCTTCTTTCTACTCCTACGGAGAACGCTACGCGAACTGCCTTCTTGCACTAGGTCAGTCTACCTGTGAGGGTTACGGTTAACCTTCAGTTCAAGGCCATGCGGGTTCTCTACAGACTTATTGCACAAAACACAGGAAATAGCTTGCGCTTTGCTTTGTGGGAAAAAGCAACGCAGCACCGAAATCTATGCACCCACTCTTCTACCTTACTCGATCTGAAAATTCGTTATGGAGATAAAAGAGTCAGGAGGGTATTAGGGGAGCGGGGGAGCGGGGGAGATGGGGAGCTGGGGAGCATTGCATTTAGATATAAATTTTACCTCGCCGTTCTTGGAATTTGCACATTTGGGATGCTTCCAGAGAACAAATCTTGACGCTTTGACTGGCTCACAAAAAGCTCCGGTTATCTTCTTGCTGATCTAAAGGCTCAAAAAGTACCGACTGCGGTAGGCTAGATCGAGTCACTATCATTGCTCCAATTCACGCGATCGCTCTATGTCCCCTATTGTTAGTAGCCCTCCTCGCACGATTCGTATTGGTTCCCGCAAAAGTCAGCTTGCTCTGGTTCAAACCTATTGGGTACAGGAACAACTGCAAAAACACTTCCCAGATCGGCAGTTTGAAGTCCAGACGATGAGTACCCAAGGGGACAAAATCCTAGATGTTGCCTTATCCAAAATTGGCGATAAGGGATTGTTCACCAAGGAACTGGAACTGGGAATGATCAATAATGACATTGATTTAGCCGTGCATTCCCTCAAAGATTTGCCGACCCGATTGCCTGAAGGGTTGGTTTTGGGCGCTGTGACGGAACGAGAAAACCCGGCTGATGCGCTTGTGGTTCACAGCAAGCATCAGGATAAGCAAATTGATACTCTCCCCGAAGGCGCTGTGATTGGAACGTCTTCACTGCGGCGGTTGGCTCAACTGCGTTATCATTTCCCCCATCTAGCGTTTAAAGATATTCGGGGTAACTTGAATACCCGACTGGCAAAACTGGATGCGGGTGAATACGATGCTCTGATTTTGGCAGCGGCAGGGTTAAAGCGATTGGATATGAGCGATCGCATTCACCAGATCTTACCCTCAGACCTCTCGCTTCATGCCGTGGGACAAGGTGCCTTGGGCATTGAATGTCGTGAAGATGATGCGGAAGTTTTAGAACTGCTCAAAGCCCTAGAACATATCCCAACAGCTCAGCGCTGCTATGCTGAACGTGCCTTTCTCCGTGAACTCGAAGGCGGTTGTCAAGTACCCATTGGCGTTAATACAATCCTGGAGGGTGAGCAACTCACTTTAACCGGTATCGTCGCCAGTGTGGATGGACAAAAGCTAGTGAAAGATACCGTAAGCGGCAATGCCACTGAAGCAGAACAGATAGGGAATGAACTTGCTCAGCGGATGCGTCAACAAGGAGCACAGGAGATTTTACAAGAAATCTTTGCTCAAATTCAGCGAGGTTAGGGCGTTAGACGGCTGGCAACAAGACTTGAAGAATCCCTCTTGATGATTGATCGGAGGGATTCTGTTTGTTCTGCGGCTATCCTGAGCCAGGATGTTAGCACTCTCAGGACTTACGCAACTGGCTACGCTTATATATTTGGAATCTAGAAGTTACTGTAGAGGCACGGCGACAGTAAGAGTTTGGATTAAACAATACTAAGGAAAATGCCGTGCCCCTAAACACCCTAAGGCGATGACGTATAAAAACCTACTCCGCCGTTGCCAATTCAGTACTACCGCGAGTGCGACGGCGAGTTATGGAATTGTACAACATGCGACCGATCGCATCAATTAAATTCCCTTCCAATTCTTGGTACATTTTCCCATTCATGGCAAAAGCCGCGTTGGCTTCATCCACAATCCGCTCACAACCCGCCTCATCAATGGGCAGTTCATCCAAGGTTTGACGATAGTCAGCTTTGAATGCCTTCGCGTCAGGAATATCGGCAAACTCATAGAAAGCCACACCCTTTCCATCCGGCAAGTTCATCGCGGTTTGAGCAATACCTTTGAAAATTTGTCCGCCGGATAAATCCCCCAGATAACGGGTGTAGGAGTGGGCAACTAACAGTTCCGGTGCTGTTTGGGAGAGTTCTCGGATGCGTTCTACATAGGCTTTCCCAGCTGGAGAAAGTTGAATTTGCTCCCGCCAGTTTGCCCCATAATAGTAAGCCAAGTCTTGCTCTAGAGACTGCTTGCGGTGAAGTTGGGGAAAGTGAATTTGGGAGACAATCGGATGGTTGCGGCGCTTCTCCATCTCCTCTTCCATCGCGGAATAGACGAAGTAGAAATTAGCCAGCAGCTTCCGGTAGGAATTTTTCTCCACCACTCCTTTTAAAAAGCACTTCACAAAACCGACATTTTCGGCAAACGTATGGGCTTTTTTCGTGCCGACACGCAGTTTAGTGGCTAAATTGCTGCTCATGCCAAAGTTCTCAACGTTTGTTTATGAGAACTATCATAGGAAGGGTTCCCAATCGAGCCTAGTCCCCAAATGGGTACAGTTGTAATTACTTAATGGCACGCTCTCTACATCCTCTATTTGATGCGATCGCAAGTGCTCGGAATGAGCAGGAACTCCAACTCGCTATCATGGATACAGTGGGTAAACATTTTGGCGTACAGCGATCAGGTATTTATCTCCTCAATGACCCCTCTCGCTTGACTGAAATTAATGTCCAGAGTATCCCTGAAGCTTGTGTCGCCCATAATCCCGTCTTGGGCTACGTGGTTGAACGTCATGTTCCCGCCCATGAGGGCTTAGTCTTACCCCCAGGAGACTGGAAGCAGCTTTGTCCGCGTCATGACCATGAACATGTGATGACAGGCCCGATTGTCAGTGGGGGGCGTCTGGTGGGAACGGTTAACTTTACCCGCATGAGTGGTACACCCGCCTTTGATACCCATGATATTGCTGACCTCAGCGCTTTATGCTTGCATTTGTCAGCCAAATTTGCCACCCTACAGACGCAACCCACACGATTAACCTCCCCCTTAGCCAGTCGCCTAACGCCGCGCGAACTCGAAATTGCTGAACTTGTTGCCCAAGGACTGACGAATGTGGAAATTGGTGCAGCCCTTTGGATTCAGCCTAATTCTGTCAAACAAGCGCTCAAACGCATGTTCCGTAAGCTAGAAGTTTCGACTCGTGCTCAACTCGTAGCGCAGCTTCAATCGGTTCTGGCTTCACGCCCAGTTCTATAAAACCACCTAACGAGCCTTTCTCAGCTATTTGATTTAGTGCAGGAGGATGTCAAAGTATTACTAAGTATGACTAGCTGAAAAGCAAAAGCACAAAAAAATCAACATGAGAATTCTATTTGTTGCCGCCGAAGCTGCACCCATTGCCAAAGTCGGTGGTATGGGGGATGTTGTGGGTGCGTTACCTAAAGTCTTGAGGCGGATGGGGCATGATGTGCGTATTTTTATGCCTTACTACGGTATGTTGCCGGATAAGATGAAAATCCCCGCAGAACCCATCTGGAAGGGATATGCGATGTTTCAGGATTTTTTCGTCTATGAAACGGTTTTACCGGGGAGTGATGTTCCTCTATACTTATTTGGGCATCCTGCCTTCTCTGGTCGTAACGTCTATGGTGGAGAAGATGAAGAATGGCGGTTCACGTTATTCGCTAATGGTGCCGCTGAGTTTGCCTGGAACCACTGGAAACCGCAGCTAATCCACTGCCACGACTGGCACACGGGGATGATTCCGGTGTGGATGCACCAAGACCCCGATATCAGTACAGTCTTCACGATTCACAACCTCGCCTATCAAGGGCCGTGGCGCTGGTTCTTAGATAAGATTACTTGGTGTCCTTGGTACATGCAAGGACATAACACAATGGCAGCGGCGGTTCAGTTTGCTGACCGAGTGAGTGTGGTTTCCCCCACTTATGCCGAGCAAATTAAAACCGCTGAATATGGTGAAACGTTAGAAGGATTGATGTCTTTCATCAGTGGGAAGATCGTGGGTATTGTCAATGGTATTGACACCGAAAGCTACAATCCAGAGACAGATAGATATATCCCAGAAAAATTTACGGCGGATACCATTGAGCAACGCCGTGCCAATAAAATTGCTCTACAAGAAGAAATCGGCTTAGAGGTAAATTCCAGCACTTTCCTCACCGGAATGGTGACGCGGTTGGTAGACCAAAAAGGAATTGACCTGCTGATTCAGGTACTTGATCGCTTCCTTGCCTATACCGATAGTCAGTTTATTCTATTAGGAACAGGCGATCGCTATTATGAAACCCAAATGTGGCAGATGGCCTCCCGTTATAAGGGTCGCATGTCCGCCCAACTACTCTATAACGATGCCCTCTCCCGCCGTATTTATGCAGGTTGCGATGCCTTCTTGATGCCTTCCCGCTTTGAACCCTGTGGCATCAGCCAAATGCTGGCGATGCGTTACGGTTGTGTCCCCATTGTGCGGCGGACTGGCGGTCTTGTTGATACCGTCTCCCACCACGACCCGGTGAACCAAACAGGCACCGGCTATTGTTTTGACCGCTATGAGCCGTTAGACTTTTATACAGCGGTGGTTCGTGCCACTGAGGCTTTCCGTTTTAAAGACCAATGGCAGACTCTACAGCAGCGCGGGATGCGGCAAAACTTTAGCTGGGATAAGTCAGCGGTTCAGTACATCAAGATGTATCAAGAAATCTTGGGACTGCCTCAAGATGAACCGACAGAAGCACAGTCAGAGCAATCACTAGCGGGTGTTGTTAGCTAGTCGCAATTGGGTGATTAGTAAATCTTAAAGATTGGGGGAGACAGTACACCGATCAACACGGAGAGCTTGCTGGACTTCTCCCCATTTTTAGGGCAACCTAATCGCTTTTCTATCTAAATCTAACCTTTTATTATATCATAAATTTTATATTTATTGGATATAGACGTTATCCCCACAACACTTTTGAATTAACCGCTAGTTAACCAAAGAACGAAACTATCTGGATCGAGTAACTCTGCAACCGGGGGAAACCATTAAATAAATGAATTAATTTCTAATCGACCTACTCCTAAAGATTGCGCTATACAAAAACAGTAGGGCTTGAACCTTAACAACATCTGGACGGCTAAGAAAAAGAAAATGCTGAACGTGTTGAGTCCCCGATTGCGTCGTTATGGTGTTGCGGGATTAGTTGTTGTGCTAGCGTTGCTACTCAAATTCCTGCTAGAACTTCAAATTAAAGTAGAAAACCCGTTTCTACTCTTCTTTCCGGCGGTCATGTTCAGCACCTGGTATGGGGGTTTGGGAGCAGGGCTATTAGCGACCCTAACAACTAGTTTGCTCTCCTACTATTTCTTAGTAGACCCCAACTCTTCCCTGCTGTTTTCCATTTTTGGGCGAATGGCATTATCGGAGTCTACTGTAGGGCAAAGCTTACGGTGGATACCAACGCCTGAGCAAATCTTGCAGTTAGGATTATACCTGCTGCAAGCCTTACTATTTAGTCAGTTAAGCGGTGTGCTGCGCGATCGCAAACCGCAAGATCAATTATTAGAGAAAACGCCAAGCATACTCGTCCATACTGCTCCCGTAGATCAGGATATAGATGTAGATGCCCATGACATTTCAGATTGTAAACATGGAGAGGAGATACTGCGTCAGAGTGAAGAGCATCTGCGCTTAGTGGTGCAAAATATGCCAGTGATGATGGATGCCTTTGATGCCCAGAAGAACATTATCGCCTGGAATCGGGAGTGTGAGCGAGTAACCGGTTATAGTGCCGAGGAGATTATTGGCAATCCCCACGCCTTAAAACTGCTATATCCCGATGCCGCCTATCGGGAGTGGATGCTTGCCGAACATGGGACGCGGGTTCACAACTACCGCAATTGGGAATGGAATATTACTTGTAAAGATGGCACGGTTAAAACCATCGCTTGGTCGAATATTTCCGCAGAGTTTCCGATACCGGGTTGGGTTACCTGGGGCATTGGAGTTGATGTTACCGAACGAAAAGCGGCTCTAAGTGAACGCCAACAGACGGAGGAAGCCCTGAAAAACAGTCAAGAACGGCTACTCTTAGCTCAAAAGGCGGGGAAAATTGGTACTTTTGAGTGGAACCTCCAAACCCATGAACTGATATGGACACAAGAACTGGAAGCCTTGTATGGTTTAGCACCCGGTAGCTTCGGAGGTAAATATAAAGATTGGTTAAAAACAATCCACCCAGATGATCGGGCAAGAGCCAAACAGGAAGTCCGATGCATCCTGACTCAAGGCTTAGACTCTAAGATGGAATACCGCATGTTATGGCCTGACGGAAGCTTACATTGGATTGCCAGCAGAGCCAGGGTTTTTAACGATGATGCCGGGAAGCCCAGGCGCATGATTGGGGTGAATATGGACATTACTGAGCGGAAACAGGCAGAAGAGGCGCTGAAGGAAAGCGAGATGCGATTCCGGGTAATGTTCAACCAAGCGGCTGTGGGCATTGCATTGGTGGCCTTAGACGGTTACTTTATTCAAGTCAATCCAGCGATGTCCAATATTACGGGGTACAGCCGCGCTGAGTTACTCCAGCTAACCGTCCAAGAAATTAGCCATCCTGATGAACAACAGTCCGATGAGGCTTACTTGCAACGAGTGCTAGAGCGAGAAATTAATGGTTATTCAGTCCAGAAGCGCTTTTTCTGCAAGGATGGCTCGATCGTATGGGTGAACGTCACTGTCTCGGTGGTTTGGGACTCCAATGGGTCACCGAAGTATGGGATTGGGATTATTGAGGATATTAGCGATCGCAAACATGCGGAAGCCTCACAGCAATTTCTGTTAGAAGCCAGTCGTCTGCTGGCTGCCTCCTTAGATTATGAAACCACATTGAGCAATGTCGCTCACTTAGCTATCCCCACCTTGGCGGATTGGTGTCTGGTGGACATGTTCCAAACCGATGCCTCAATCCGGCAAATCGCCATCGCTTGTACGGAACCCTCGAAACAGGCAACATTGAACGAACTGCGACGCCGCTACCCCCCTAATCCAAAAGTACAGAATCCACTGTGGCAAAGCCTCCTGAAGGGTCAATCCATCATTTATCCAGAATTGACCGAGTCCCAGATAGTGGCTATGGCTCAAGATGATGAACACTTACAATTACTGAAAAGTTTGGGGAGACGGTCGGTGATGATTGTTCCCATTCAATCTCGGCAACAGGTGCTGGGTGTGATTTCCTTCGTCTCATCGCAATCGAAGCGTCGCTACAACCCAACTGACCTCGCTTTGGCAGAAGATATTGCCCGTCGTGCGGCGACAGCGATTGACAATGCTCGTCTCTACCGCGATAGCGAAGCGGCTCGAAACGCCGCTCAAGAGGCCAATCGAATGAAGGACGAGTTTCTCGCCATACTCTCTCACGAATTGCGATCGCCTCTCAATGCCATTCTCGGTTGGACACAGATGCTACGAACACGCAAGTTTGGTGAAGAGGCAACATCCCGTGCCTTAGAAACCATTGAGCGCAATGCTAGGGCACAAACCCAGCTCATCGAAGACCTCCTGGATGTCTCACGGATTATACGAGGAAAACTCAATCTAAGTATCTACCCCCTCAACCTAGCTTCAGTGATTGAGGCGGCAATTAATACGGTACGCCCAGCAGCGGATGCCAAAGGCATTCAAATTGAATTTATCGCCACTTCCGGAATAAAATTCATTTCCGGCGATGCAGGCCGCTTACAGCAGGTGGTGTGGAATTTATTATCTAACGCGATTAAGTTTACCCCTCAGGGGGGGCGAGTCGAAGTTAGACTTGATAGCACCAACACTCACACTGAAATTAAAGTCACAGACACGGGAAAAGGAATTAGTCCTGATTTTCTGCCCCAAGTTTTTGATCGCTTCCGTCAGGCCGATAGTACCACTACCAGGTCTTATGGCGGGTTGGGGCTGGGGCTGGCGATTGTCCGCCATTTAATCGAACTGCATGGAGGCACGGTTCAAGCCGAAAGCCTGGGAGAAGGACAGGGAGCCACATTTACAGTACAGTTACCGCTGGTGGAATCCAGCAAGGACGTGCCACCAAGCGACCGATTCTCACCGCCGGATCAACTCACGAATGCTCCGATTTCCCCTGAACTTCGTGCCGTTAACAGTACAGCCCCTACTCCCCTCAGAGGTTTGCGGGTGCTGGTGGTGGATGATGAGGCGGATACACGCGACTTTCTCAGTACAGTACTCGAGCTCTATGGAGCACAAGTCAGGATTGCCGCCTCCGTCAGTCAAGCCATCTCAGAAATCGAGCGGTTACCCCCTGATGTTTTAGTCAGTGATGTGGGTTTGCCGGGGGAGGATGGCTACTCTCTAATTCGTAAAGTGAGAGCCTTGAAATCGGATCGAGGAGGGTTAATTCCAGCCGTTGCTGTAACCGCCTATGCTAGGGAGGAAGATGTCAAACGAGCAATTGATGCGGGTTTTCAGAGGCATATCCCTAAACCGGTTGAGTCAATGCAATTGGTGGCTGCCGTTGCCCGCCTTGCTGGACGGATAGAAGAAAACGAACGCTCAACCTAGTAGAGCGTCAAGGTAGATATGAGGGGAGGAGTGGGGCTTCTTGCGATTTAAGCTAAATAACGTCCTGTAACACATTGCGCGTGTTGTGCCACGCCCAAATACCTGCCGCAGCAACCACAACACTCATACCGATTAGCACCGTTCTGAGACCTAAGCTATCCGTTAACGGCCCTGCAATGGCCAGGGGAAGGCTCAGGGCAATATTCACCACATTATTTTGAAATCCAAAGATTTTGCCCCGCATGGTCTCTTCTGTAGACGTGTGAATCACTGTTTGCATCGGTACACCAATCAAGGAGGCAGCTAAACCCAATAACGCACTCAGTCCCAATCCCAACCAGATATATTGAGTAAAGGTAAAGACAGCTAAAACAAAAGCCATACTGAGAAAACCGACTAAGGGCAAAGGCTTATGATGGAAGCGATCGCCCCAGTGTCCTAATACTCCAGCTCCGAAAACGACGCCAATTCCAGCAGCGGCTAAGAGAAAGCCAAATTGAGTTGATTTGAGGCCAATTCGTTCAGCTAAATTAAACGCCAGTACCGTTAAGGCAGCAAACACCGAGTATAGAATCGTTAGCTGCATCATTGCATTCTTAACCTGGCGATTTTTCCACAAATAGCGCAGACCTTCTCGAAAATCATGCCAGGGATGTATGGCTAACGTATTAGAGTTAATATGCTTCTCTTGTATTTTGATGAAGATGCTGCTCAAGCCAGCAACCAGGTATGAAATTGAGACAAAAACGGTTTGACCGTTTTCCCCTGCCCAATTTTTGACCAAATACAAAACCGGCTCTCCAATTGCAAAACCGACAATCAGAGAACCCATCATTGTGGTAGTAAATAGCGCATTGGCTGACATTAAATTTTCAGGTCGTACCAAAAGGGGAATTGCTGCCTGTTCAGCCGGGGCAGAGAATTGCGCCATACTAGAGAGCAAAAACGTAATCACCAACAGGAGTACAAACTGCTTTGGCAATAATAGAATTAAGAGCATCAGCACCGCACGAACTACATCAGCGCCAATGAGCAATTGCTTCTTAGGCACGCGGTCTACAAAAATTCCAGCCGCAGAGCCAAAGAACATTGCGGGTAGCGTAAAAGCTACCATCAAGGCGGAGCGCATGGAATTTTCCAAAGCTGGCGGCGACTGGTAATAATCGAGCAGAGAAATTAACAAAACGAAGCAGACTTTATCTGATACTTGGGACAACAATTGCCCAAACCACATCACCATAAAGGGTCGGTTCTTCAGCAGGGCACGAAATCCGCTCGTCCTCGCCGGAGGTTCAGCTGGAAACATAGCAATAGTTCGGTCGGCTATTGATTTCTTTACTTAGTGTGTGCTATTAAAATGCACTGGTGCTAGTCTAGCAGCCAATTTTTTTTGTGGGCTAGTACAGGGAACAGGTGTAAATTTTATAATCTAACTTAATTAAGACTTAAACAAAAAACCTAGAGCGGGTGTGAGTACTCGTCAACCACTAATTTTTACCTCTGGGGGCGATATCTGCCAAGAACAAGTTAGCAAGAAATTGAAGTTCAAAACGTTTTTGATTGATATGCCGCTTGCTCAATTGTCACATAGATTCTTGTTGAGAATCCCTTGTAATTGACTACACCACAAAACTTAACTCCCTGTAGGTGGAAATCGCTTTCCCCAGACTCCTGAAGTGCCCCTCAGCAAATGTAGTACTGGCTTAAAATTTTGGGAAGAGGCAAGATTTACTATGAACAATTCTATCTTTGGGCGGTTGGTTTTGCCCTAAGGTTAGGTTATGGGTCTTGGGCAATCCAACCTTGAGATGAATAATAGTAACGAACTTCAAAAGGTAGATGCAATTTTGTGGTGTCAGGGCGTCCGGTAGTTCCAACAGTTCCCAGTTTAGCGCCTACCTTCACCGACTGACCCGTCCTGACCCACACCTGGTTTCCGATGAGCATAGCGAGTTTGTCGTCCACCTTGGTGATTCACAACCACCAAATTGCCATAACCGCCCTGTTTTCCGGCGAAGGCTATCGTTCCCGCCTCAACAGACAGTACAGGAGTACCAAGATTAGCCATATATCTTGCTCTGGTTTTGAGGATTGTTATACCGGTTCTTACCAAAGGACTATAGAATTGAGCCAAGTCTACAAACGCAATGAGCGATTAAAGCGATGAAGACGCTAGCCAAATGGTCTGTGGATGACTATCACCGCATGATCGAAGCGGGGATTTTGCGCGATCGCCGTGTGGAGTTGCTAGCGGGTGAAGTTGTTGAAATGAGTCCAGAAACCCCGATTCATTACAATACGGCGAAGCGAGGCGCGAGATACCTGGAGGAGTTGCTGGCGGGAAAAGCCGATGTTCGTTTCAATGGGCCGATTACACTACCCGACTCCGAACCCGAACCGGATATTGCCATTGTTCGACTGCCAGAGTCTGCATACAACGATCGCCATCCTGGACGTGATGATATCTTTTGGGTCATAGAGGTGGCTAAGACCAGCCTGAAAAAAGACTTAGACCTTAAAACTTCTATCTACGCATCTGCTGAAATTCAAGAGTATTGGATATTGGATTTATCTGCTAGGCGAATGATTGTCTTGCGAGAGCCTCAGAATGGTCAGTACGCTACACAACAGGTTATTCGTGAAGGGGCAATCGCGCCGTTAGCCTTTCCAGATATTCAGGTATTGGTTGAGAGACTTTTGGCTTGAGTGCGATCGCAATTCTCTCTCAACACAGCACTTCTTCGCTCACTCAAATTTTGGTGGATGTTCCCCTACCTTCACCCACATCTGACGCACCCGAATCAACTGGGGATGATTCATTTTCAATGCAGCAATTGTTGCTCGACCAATAGATGTCAATCCTACTAATTCTGTCCCATCCTCACTCCACGTAAAATGCTCCTCTCACACTTGGCGATGGGGATGAAACAAAGGAACTGTCTGTTGGGTAGTAGGGTCTAACGCTGTTTGGAGTGTGGCTTTGTAGCGATTACAGGTAGGACAGGAAAGACAGACATTCTCGAATATTGTCTCTCCACCAGCCGAACGAGGGAGAATGTGTTCAAACTCAAAAATTGCAACTGTCAGAGCTTCAGCCGTGCGGCAATAGGCGCAGCAATTTCTAAAATGGGTACGAACTTGTCGCTGTAACTCAGCAGGAATATAAGCGCTCACGCCACCGTTGCCAATGTTTCTAGACAGTGCAGAGTATATCTGGCTCTGGTTTTGAGGATTGTCAATTGATCGACTTGTGCTAAGAGACGCTCTAGATTGGCAATTTCGTCGGCACAGAGTTGAGATTCTGCATTCTGAACTAGCAAATCGTTCAATTGATTTTGTGCGGTGGGAGCTAGCTTACTATCGGCTAACGCTTGCAGCTCATCTCGGCTTAAGCCAATTAAGCACTCGTCATCTAGAGCTAATGGGTTTGCTAGTCGATTGTAGGCTTCCAAATCTAACAAGACGCCAACTCGCTCCCCCTGCTCGTTGGTAACATAACGCACTTGCTCAGACATGGGTTTTCTCTCTCAAGCCTTTGGGTTGATCGTAGCTTATGGGAGTGAGAGCGATCAGCTTCGCTGGTGCCGAGGGCAATCGCTATCTACTTCAGCATCCTCACGCTTGCAGTTTATGAACGATGCTTTGCGTACAGCTTTTGCATTGGATAAAATAGTAGCGTACTAAGGCTTACTACTGAAAAATTTAACAATTAGAGAAATATAATGGAAAACAAGATTATTATTGAACAACCTTTGACCGTCAATAAATTAAAAACCATTTTAGAGAAATTACCAGACAACGCAAAAATCTATTTAGATGTTAATTATGCCAATACTGACGGATTTAATATTACGGCTATCATTTATAACAATGGTGAATGGGTAGAATTTGTAACAGATGCTGTCTTAAAATAGTTCGCTCACCCGTTGCTCTAGGTTAGATTGACGCAGTAACACTGACGCTGTAGAACTATGGAAGCCAGTCTATATAGCCTTTGCGCCCCATAGACCACGCCTTTTTAATATTCGCAAGCTCTCTTGAAATGTATTCTTGATCGCTCGCAGCTAGAGGACCGATATATCCTGTATAAGACGCCCAGGTCTCAAAGCGGAATCTAACACCATCAAGGTTAGCGGAACCAACATAATTCTTGGAAATGTAAACTGTACCGTCACCGTCTACACGAAGTTGATTCCGGACTCGGTCATCGGACTCTGAATACAGAACTGCACAAGTCTCTGCATTCAAATCATCAATATGATATCTAGGATATGAATAAGTAAAAAGATGCGCTAAATCATCACCAATCGTCAGTGTAGTATAAGCCTCATTCTGAAGATCAATAGGCGCATCTCCTTTCACTGAAACAAGTAAAATTCGGGTCTTGCGACGTAGTCTATGTAAGGTAGGAATATAGTCTCGATCAGCGGACGCAAGAATAACTGCATCCGAATGGCTTGCATAGTCCTCAATTTTTCCGGCAATTGTTGTGTCAACTCCTTTCTCTGAAGAACCGGGAATACTCACTACATCTACAAACACTCCAATCTCCGCTCTGAATCGATTAAGCATTGAATCCTGATGTTCTTGAGCAAATTTCCTTGAACCTGAACCGAATTTCTTTGGAGAACAAACAAACTCAGCGCTTATGCATGGTGAAATCGGGTCTGGTAGCTCTGCCAGTTGAATATTTAAATAGTCAATGAGTCCTCGTAGTGAAAGTTGCCTTGAAAGATGTACAGGAACGATTCCTAGATCAAGAAGGCGATTAATGAAGTTAGGTCCATCAACAATTAGAGGAGTATTTATTGTCATCAGTATCTCTACTCTACAGCTACAGATAGATTCTATATCGAATCAAAATTTACCCTCTTGCAAAACGCCAATCTTGGGTAACTCCTTCCACTCCGGCTCAATGGGTGAATAGCGGCAATAGCACACAACAATCTCATCATACTCAGCCGAGTCAACCGACTTGAACCACTCAACCCGACTCACTTCCCAGTCAGACCAACGCACATGAGTGCTAGCATCCGGGAAGTTTGGATCGACGGACTCTTCAAAGCGGGCAAACTCACGCGGACGATAGCCTGGTTCTGGCAGTGCCTTATCAGAGCAATCCAAATACTCAGCCAGCATCCGGGTTAAGTGTCCAGCAGGTTGCAACTTGCGCTCCTTCCACCCCTTCGATGAAGCTGATTCAGTTTTGAAGACAATCCATCTCTTCACAAGTTATTCCTCCCTCTCGTGTTTGGGTTCATAGGGGCTAGGTGGGAACTCGGTTTCGCCCTCAAAAACACAATCAACCTCAAGCATTGAATCGCCAGTTTCCTCAATCCTGACAAGGTTCCAGCCGTACTTATCAGCCATGTCCTCACACTTGTCTGGGTCAGTTGCGCCATGCCGTGAGACGTTCTCATCCGGGTCGTACCGTGGGCTTCTGGTCATTGGTCATTTGCAATCGGTGAGATGTATGCATTTTTATGAACTCTCGTTAATCTTCTCCAGCCCCGTCTGAGGAAGTCAGATACTCCTAGAAGGTTAGTTTCTGAGTTGTTACCATCATAGCGATCGCCTTATAATATCGGTCAGTTTACTCAGGCAACTCCCCAAAACGTTCTCGATAACGAGCGAGCATTGCTTCTGCTTGTTCTGCTCTCTCCTCGGCTTGCTGTCGAGCCTTAACTTCTGCTTGAAGTGCCTCCACCAACTCATCGGGAATTAACAACTTTTCCCCCGTATCTTCCCGATAAAACCCAATCAGTTCTCCTTCCACAGCTAAGCGCAACTGCAACGGTTCACTTCGGCTATCTGTAATTAATTCATAGCTCTCTCCCCGGAGTCGATATCCCTGCAATCGCTCTTCTATCCACTCCCCTTTGGGGTCAAATAACCAATATTCCTGAACCTCTAACTGCTCATACAATGTTTTTTTAAACCCTGTATCTTGGGCTTGAGTTCCTCCAGAAGTCATCTCAAAAATAACAACTGGAACCTGACCTTCTTCCCAAATTTTATAGTTGTCCCGTCCTCCCGGCTCCACATCAAAAATCACCATCACATCAGGAGCGACTCGCAACTTAGGAAAACCTTGAGCATAGTACAAAAATTGATTCCCTAAAACCGTTGCCTGACGGCCTTTTAGATATTGCCTCAACACTTCCAATGTTGTGAGTAGAGCATAGAGATGAGTATAAGTTTCTGCCACCGGTTCACCATCAGCACTGGGATAGAACGGTTGGGATTGTTTGGCTGTAGGAGTAAGAGCCGTCATATTCGCTTTCTTCCCGCTTTACTGTTCATTATGTCAGCTCTCCTACAACCAGAGACTTGAATGTTCGCAACACCTAAAGCACTCGCAAAATGCTGGGAATGCTATCAACAGCTTCTAACGTCCGAATTTCATCCAAAGCCTGTCGGAAATTCCCCTCGCGAACATCGTGAGTGACGACAACAATTTCTGCTAAATCATCCCGAAATCCAGTCTGCACAATTGACTCCAAACTCACATGATGATTACCAAAACTGGTTCCTAAGTGACCAATAACACCAGGACAATCTTTCGTCAGAAAACGCGCATAAAATCGAGTAACGAGTTCTGACATCGGCGCGATCGCACAATAATGTTGATGGGCACAACTCAACAAGGGATGCAATCGGTGAGACTCCCCAGCCGTTTTCAAAACAGCGGCAATGTTCAAAATATCCGACACCACTGCACTCGCCGTTGGCCCAGAACCCGCACCTGGCCCGGAAAAGACCACCTGTCCAATCGGGTCGCCTTCCACTAAAATCGCATTGTAAACCCCATTAATACTGGCTAATGGATGCGTCTTGGGGAGCAATGTGGGATGAACTCTCACCTGTAATAAATCTGCATCTGGGGGAGCGGTTGCTGCTAATTCTTCTCGCTTGGCAAACGCCAGCAATTTAATCACAAACCCCAGTTTCTGGGCATAGGAAATATCCGCCGCACTGACTTGGCGAATGCCTTCACAGTAGACATCGTCGAGTTTAATGCGTCCAGCGAAGGCGAGGGAAGCGAGAATGGCAATCTTATCTGCTGCATCCAAGCCATCCACATCAGCGGTGGGGTCAGCTTCGGCATAACCCAAACTTTGGGCGTCGGCGAGGATGTCGCTAAATTCACCCCCCTCAGTTTGCATCCGAGTCAGGATGTAGTTGGTTGTACCATTAACAATACCAATCACACTCTGGATGCGATTGACACCTAAAGATTGTTTGAGGGGTTGAATCACGGGGATACCACCCCCAACCGCCGCTTCTAAAAGAACGTAGACTCCTGCCTCTTCTGCTGCTGTAAAAATTTCAGCCCCATAACGGGAAATTACAGCTTTGTTGGCGGTAACCACATGCTTGCCCTGGGTAATGGCTTTGAGAATGAGCGATCGCGCCGGTTCCAACCCGCCTAGTACTTCAACCACAATATCCACGGCTGGGTCAGTCACAATCGACTCTAAGTCCGTGGTCATCAACTCCGGTGGTAGTTGAACCTCTCTCGGCTTATCGAGCGATCGCACCCCCACCCGATGAATCTCAATCTCTTGCAACAACGGCTGACGCCCTTCTGGATTGAGTAAAATCTGTGCCGTTCCTGTGCCAACGGTTCCGACGCCTAGCAAACCAACTTTAAAAGCCACAATCCCTCCTTTGACTCCTAACCCTACAGCTTAATTGATCTTAGGAAAATCCTATGCCCAGAAGCGTGTTTGGAGAATGGATCAATGGGAATGTAACGATCATAAAAAATTCAGTTAACCTGTCTATTACAGGCTTGATCGTTGAAGAACTGCCTTCCCCAGCCTCACTCATTGCCTTAAAAGATATTTATAATGGAACAGTTTTGTTATTCCAAAATTATTGTCAAACCCGCTAATTGGTGTCAGTCATGGTTCAAGCAGAGTCGTCAGGGCTTGAGGCCATGCTGATCACGGATGATTTACTGCTCTATTACAAACGTTGCCAACGTCGAGTATTTCTGGATGTTTACAGCGACCCTGCCGAACGCGACCCAGAACAGGACTTTTTGCTGAAACTCCGACAGGATAGCTGGGCGTATCGGCAAGCGATTTTTGATGCCTTGCCCCATCAGTCCCCGAAGTATCCTAGGGGAGATTGGGAAGCTGGGGCACAGGCGACGTTGAAGTTAATGCAGCAAGGGGTAGAGCAAATTTCCCAAGGGGTGCTACTGAGGCAAACCCCTGAAGGGATAACCTTGTTGAGCCGTCCCGATTTGCTGGTCAAACAGCCTGGGTCATCGCATTTTGGGGATTGGATGTATGCTCCTACTCACATTAAGCTCGGTAAGCGTCCCAAACCAGAGTATCAAATTGTTGCAGCGTTTGCAGCCCATCTTTTAGCAGAGGCACAAGGCGTCTTACCCAATACGGCTCAGTTGATTTTACGCCGTCAAGATGCCTACAGCGTGAGTCTAGAACGGTGGGTGCCGCTGATGCAGGAAGTTGTTTCAGATTGCATCGGAACCCTACTCCAGCAACAAGAACCAGAGGTATTTATTTCTCGTCAGAAATGTAGTCTTTGCCACTGGTACAGCCGTTGTTATGCGATCGCCAAATCCCAGCAGCACATTTCTCTGTTACCTGGAGTAACGCCCAGTCGTTATCGAGATTTGCAAGCGTTGGGTGTCACTACGGTAGAATCTCTAGCCCAATCGACCATTAGCTTACTAGAACCCGCCGTTGGGAACGAAGTCGCGTTGGATTTAGTGCAACAAGCGCAATCCAATGTGCAGAATCGAGCGATTGTTCGTCACAGAGATGGGGAAGAAACCCAGACAACGCCGTTTTTCACCAGCACTGAGACTTTACCCACAGCATCGGTTGAACTTTACTTTGATATTGAGGCAGAGCCAGAACTGAATCTTGATTATTTGCTAGGTGTTTTGGTAATTGACTATCGCACGGATACCGAAACGTTTTATCCTTTATTTGCCCAATATCCCAGTGATGAAGCTTTAATCTGGGAGCAATTTTTAGATTTGGTATCGCTCTACCCAGACGCTCCCATCTTCCATTTCTCTGACTACGAAGTTGAGACAATTAAGCGTTTAGCCAAGCTTTATCAAACCCCACAACCTCAACTGCAACGGCTACTCTCTCAGTTTGTGGATGTGCATGGGTATGTAATGAACACAGCAACCTTGCCCGTGGAGAGCTATTCTCTCAAACACCTCGCTCGATGGATAGGCTTTGAGTGGCGTGATGCGGGGGTGACAGGTTCCCAATGTGTTTGTTTGTACAACCAATGGTTAAAGACAAGCGATCGCTCTGTTTTGGATGTGATTTTGCGGTACAACGAGGATGACTGCCGTGCCACTTATTACCTCAAAAACTGGCTCGTGAATTTTATGCAAGACTCGGTTCAGAATTCTACAAAAAGTTATGCAAAGATTTCTGAATAAATTAGCATTATTTATCTAAAGTACAAGTTTTTCTTATCCATCAGTGTTAGCCTACAATCTATGGTTGGTTTTTGCAGCCATAAAGGCTGAGAAAAGTCTCCTGACAATTTATTATGAGGTTATTGATATGCTTCCTTTATTTTTCTTCCTTTTAATCCTCGCTATTGGAAGCCTTTTAATATCACTGAAAGCCTCTCACGAAATTTCCCGCATTCTGGCAGCTGGTAGCGCCATCCTCAGCTTAATTTTTGGGTTTGCTCTTGCTCCGTGGCCTGTTCAATTTTTAATTGTTTTTCTGCTACTGGCCTTAGAACGCCTATATCCTTTTCGTCGGTTTGGAGAAGTCCCCGTGATTCTGACTTCCAATAAACGCAGATAATTAGGGTTTGCTGTAAAAACCGGAAACCCTTAGCTATAAATAGTTTGAGCGGTCTTGAAAGTTGTTCAGCTCCCAGGAAATCTGGTAGAATCCCACAAAATCCTTGTACCAAGAGCAGGGAAAATGTACAGAAAAGCTTCCTCAAGCCCGACCCCACCGGAAAACTTTGAGCTGCCCTTTGAGGGAAAGTTATCACAAGATAACCGTTGGGTAATCATGGCAAATCTGATACCCTGGGATGAATTTGAAGAGGAATACGCCAAAATTTTTTCTATTGATATGGGGGCACCTGCGCTGCCATTTCGGATGGCATTGGGTTCATTAATAATCAAAGAAAGATTAGGAATAAGCGATCGGGAAACAGTAGAACAAATAAAAGAAAACCCTTACTTACAATACTTTATAGGGAGAAAGCATTACAGCAACGAAGCCCCTTATGATGCCTCACTTTTGGTAAGATTTAGAGAAAGGATAAATGTTGATTTAGTAAATCAAATAAATCAAAGAATGGTAAAGAAGATTCAGGAAGAAACAGAGGAGGAATCTAAAAAAAAAGCTCACTCTCAGAAAGGCAAGAAACAAGAGAAAGCCCGAATCAAGGGAAATTAATTCTGGATGCTACCTGTGCGCCAGGAGATATCAGCTATCCCAATGACTTGGGTCTATTAAATCAAGCCAGAGTCAAAACGGAAAAGATAATAGATACTCTCTATAAGCCCCTAAAAGGGAGACTAAAGAAAAAGCCAAAAACTTATAGAAACCTCGCTCGGAAAGATTACTTGAAAGTCGCCAAAAAACGGAGATCGTCAAGAAAAGAGAGAAGAAAAGCTATAAAAAAACAACTGAAATATATAAAAAGAAATTTATCACACATTGACCAGCTCCTTCAGACAGGAGAAGCACTTGAGGGTTTGAGCATCTCTCAATATAAGAGCTTGCTGGTGGTGGCGGAAGTTTACCGTCAACAGCAATGGATGTATGAGAATAAAGCCCAGAGAATTGACGACAGAATAGTCAGTTTAAGTCAGCCCCATATCCGTCCAATTGTGAGAGGAAAAGCCGGAAAACCTGTAGAATTTGGAGCTAAACTAGCAGCAAGCGTCAGAGATGGATATGTCTTTTTAGACCGTATAAGCTGGGATAACTTTAATGAAGCCGGAGACTTAAAAGCCCAAATAGAAGCATTTAAACAGCACACAGGAGTCTATCCCGAATCAGTACATGTAGATAGAATTTATCGAAATCGCGAGAATCGAGCATTCTGTAAAGAAAGAGGGATTAGAATAAGTGGCCCCCCCTTAGGCAGACCTCCAGCTAATGTCAGCTCAGACAAAAAGAAACAAGCCTTAGACGACGAGAAGGTTCGCAATGCTATTGAAGGAAAATTTGGCATCTCAAAGCGAAGATTTAGCTTGAATCGCGTCATGGCTAAACTGCCTCATACTTCTCAAACGGCTATTGCTATCACTTTTTTAGTCATGAATCTTTCCACCCTGCTACGGCAGTTTTTTTGTCTTTTTTTGTGCGATACACAACATCACGCCTTTTTTCTCGATAACTATTAATTCGGCTTATGCTTGTGGGAATTAACAACAACAAAAGCTCATTATTATTCCAGGATTAAATAACTGATTAATCCATCGGTTGTTTTTCGCCGACTTATTCAGCAAGCCCTAATTATTTCCTGATCGGAATAAAAACACTGTTTCAATAAACAAAAGCCGACCATTGATGGGTCGGCTTTTAATTGACAAAACACCACAAAAATGCGCTCAATCCACTTCCGATTTATAGCTCGAACGCTGGAATATTAGACTTCAACCAAACCGGCGAAACCTGCGCCTCATGACTGGCTATCTCCTCAAATAAGTTGACGTAGCTGTGAGCCATATCAGTCCAACTATGCTGCTGTGCTACCGTTCGAGCAGCATGACCCATGTGATATCGTAAGACGGGGTCTCGTGTCAGCCGCAAAAGTGCCTGTGTTAATGCCTGCACATCCTCTGAGTCAGACAAGACAATTCCAGATTCAGGCGTGACAATCTCAGCCGCACCCGTTGTGGTTGCCGTAATTACAGGTAAACCAGTAGCCATCGCTTCCAACACAACTAGACCAAAAGGCTCGTACCGTGAAGGAAACACAAACACATCAACTGATCGCAAGAGTTCCGAGATGCCCCGTTGTAATCCCAGGAAATGCACCCGCTGACTCAAGCCGAGCCGTGCAGCGATTTCGGGATAAGGGCTACCTTCTGTTTCGCCTGCAACGGCTAAGTGTAAATCAGGCACATTCACCAAAGCGTGCAAAACCGTATCTAAGTTCTTGCGATTGAGGCGGATGTCTCCCGCAAACAGAGCCAAGGGTACGTCTTCCGGTAGACCCCATAGACGGCGATTCGCCGAACCTGGAGAAAACTCCTGTAAATTAACGCCACAGGGAATGACACGAATGCGCTTTGGTGGGATACCCGTCTCGACTAATTCTCTCTTAATCCGTTGTGATACTCCCACAACCACTTTGGCTTGACGGAAGGCGGTTCTTTCCCAATGAGCATTTAGGAATGTGTAGAGCCATTGGTAAAGACCATAAAAATCTCGACGAACCCGTGAAACATGGAAGGGAGACGAGAGCCATGCCCGATGCACAAACGATACCATATTCACATCTGCCCCTGCCGAAGTGACTGCGCCGTTGGCGATTACCAAGTCAAACTCTTGACGATGTTGACGTAACCAATCCGCACTGCGCCAAGAGAATACCACCTCGCGCACAAGTTGGGTGGGTAACTCTTTGACAGGAATTGAAATCCAGTTAACTTGACTGTTGTGTTGCAGTTCTGGGGCTAATTGGCTCGATACCACAGTGACTTGGTGATTGCGCTGGAGCAATTCCCTAACAATCTCATAATTCACCCGACCTTGACCATCATTTTTAATGACACTGGGCGTCACAATACAGAGTTTCATCTTGCAACCTATCCTGTATAAATGAATTCAGCTCAAAAGAAGCGAGCAACCGACTTGAAAAGCGATCGGAAACTGGAGTACGTCACTGAGACGGGTTTATGGATTGAGACAATTACGCCTACTTAAGCCGATTTCAGCAGGGAGTTTGTTGTCGTGGAAAATGAGTGAGAGTCCAAGTTTGGGGTACACCATGCCAGGGCATCGACACACCCCCAAAGGTACGCAGATTCTGCCAATAACGGTCAAAGCGACGGTTGGAAACTGTACTGGAGTTACCCATGAGCTCAAACATGCGGTTGGTAATCATCAAGCCAACTCGTGTGGCATATACCTCAGCGGAAAAAACGGCATTGGCTAAGTCTTGGCGTTCTTCATGGGTTAGCTGGAACCCCTTTTCCCATGACACTTGCAGGTATTGTGCCACGTCATCTGCCAGCCGAATAGCTGTTTTCAATTCAATCCACACATCGCCGTAATCACCGAGGGTGTAGGGGTCTAACGCTACACTATCTACCGCTGAAGTGTGCTTGGGTTGGCTCAGAGTCTCCTGTTCGATCGCTTGCAAAGCACCTTGCCCAATTCCTAGCTCCACATAGGTTTTCGTTAACTGGGCAATGATTCCCGTGAATGTGGCAAAGGCAGTATTCGGCAGATGATGGGGTGCCAAAATCTCATCTTTCTCGATTAGGACGTTGTGGAAGGTGAACGTACCGCTATTGCCTCGCTCTTGCCCCATCTTGTCCCAATTAGAGGTAACCCCCAAACGAGCTTTGGGAATTATGCAGAAGAAGGGCTGTTGAACCCCTTCTTGCCAAGCGGAGAATACCCGCAGATCTGCTGCCGCAAGGAGTGAATCAAAGCGTTTGACTCCATTGAGGCGGAAGCGATCGCCTTCTGGAATGAGGCTGAGTCTGGTATCCCAGGTGTCAATGGCACTCGCCCACAATCCATGATTCTGGGCGGTGTAGCGATAATATTTTTCTTTTTGTTGTGGCGTTCCAGAGAGATGACTTAAAACGGTTAAGTTCAGATGGTTGCCATACAACTGTCCGATTGAACCCTCGGTTTTGGAAAGTTCATAGACGATTTTTAGCGCGTCTATCCAAGTGGCTCCTGTACCCCCATATTCCTGCGGTACCAGTAATTCGAGTAGCCCACTTTCACGCAGTTGCTCGATTTCATCTTCTGATATTTCTGCTTGGGCATCGCGTTTTTCCGCAGCTTGAGCCAGTTCCTGGGATAAGGAAACCGCTATATCCAGATAAGTGGGTGGTTTTCTGACATTTAATAACATGGCACAATCATCCTTAGTGTTGTTCGGGGAATAGGGAACGAAACGACGCAACGCATGAATTCATCAGATTCAGGGTTGCTTACATCTCCCTATTTCCTTTTTCTGTGTCTGTCGTGACGGATCATCTGGGTTTGAGTCGCTTAGGGGCTAAGCGAAACAGAGATACCCTGCCCAGTTCAACCCAGTTCCAAGGGTTCTCACGACTTGAGAGTATCTGCACCGTCCAAGTTGGGCTGATGATTTTGGCTTAATCTACGGTTAATCGGTCGGGATACAGTACTATTTGCTTATAAGTCTTGAGTATTGCATACGCCGCAACGAATAGCAAGGGCATTTTTATGAGAATTTGCGGAGAAGGCTATGCCTTGTGGGTGGGGAGAAGAGATGGGTTAAAGGTTTGCGATCGCTTAGGGTACCAGCTCTGTTTGAAGCAACTCCTCTCTTGAGCAAGCAGATCGCATGACTTAAGGATTGATAAAATATCGACAGATTAATAGGCAAGGGGCAGAAAATGTCAACCATTAAAGTTGAAGTGCAACTGTCTTCAGAAGAATTGCTCAAAGCTGTCGATCAACTCAGCTTGCCAGATTTAGATCAATTTGTATCTCAAGTCTTAGTGCTACAGGCGCAACGCAAAGCCTCAACGTTATCACAAGCTGAAGCTGAACTGTTACTAAAAATTAATCAGGGTATCCCTTCAGATATTCAGAAGCACTATGAAGAATTGATGGCTAAGCGACAGGCTGAAACTCTCACTCATGAGGAACATGGCGAATTACTTCAATTGACTGAACAGATAGAAAAACTGCAAGCACAACGCATAGAATATTTAGCAGAATTGGCGCGTCTTCGTAGGACATCCATTAGTGCATTAATGGAAAATTTAGGGATTCAGGTGCCAACTTATGCCTGAGAGTCGAGTTACGGCTCAACAAAAAAAGGCTGTGGCTGAACGTGCTAATGGATGTTGTGAATATTGCAGAAGCCAAGCGCGTTTTGCTATTCAGCCGTTTTCGATTGAACATATCATTGCCAGAAGCCAAGGTGGAGAAACAGTAATGGATAACTTGGCTTTGTCATGTCAGGGATGCAACAATCACAAGTACAACAAGACTGAAGGACGCGATCCAGTCAGTGGTGATTTGGTGCCGCTATACCATCCGCGTAATACTCTTCAGGGTAACCTTCGGCATACATATGGCAAAAAATCTGGAAGATGGTGACTTCAGTTTGTAGTCATACCTGCATCTGCTTTAGAACTTGATATGAAAATATTTGCCAATAGGGGATAAACTCGCGCTCGCCAGCTTACTCGTCGCCGTCCTAGCAGCCATACCTGCTTGGTTGGCAATACGACCCCAACCCAGACCAAGCAAATGTACTTATGCCGGTCGGGTTCTTAATGAGGAAACTCTAAAAGCAATTGATGGCGCTAAAGTTTCACTGGACTATAAAAGTTACCCTTATGTTGAAGACACGAATAAAGAGGGCATTTATAGATTTGTTATTCCTTGTGCTGGTGATAGTGCCGTCGCTGAGGTGAGAGTAGAGGCTGAGGGTTATGAGCTTTATAGTCGAGAAGTCCCACTTCTGGAAAAGATTGAAACCATTCGTCTCAAACCTACGAATCGCAATGATATAGCTCCCAGAACACAAACACCTATTACAAATACACCGACACCCTCAAGCCTCTCTGACTCATCTATTTCAAATCCTAAACCTACACTGCAAACTGTTCCTTTATTTCAAGACGGTTTTGAACAAGGTACCGACCTCTGGAATAAAACAGAAAAATTTATTTCTACAGAGGGACGCACAGGAAAAGGGATACAAGTAAGTTACTTTGATAAGACTGAAAAGTTTGCTGCTCGGATACATCAGCGAATGCCTGTCATGTTCAAGTCGGGTAAAACCTACAGGGCTAGTACATGGTGTAAGGCTGATGAGAAAGCCATTTGTCAGATTTGGTTAGGAGATTCTGGCTCAAACTCTACACCAGCTTATGAGCATGAGGTTTCTGACCGTAGACAGGGAAATGGGAAATGGCAGCACCTTACGACTCCTCCCCTAACTATGCACCATGACGAAGATATGTACTTATACCTTTACAGTATAAATTTTGGAACCTCGGCAACTTACGATGACATATTACTCGAAGAAGTGCGTAACCCATGATGCCATCTATTCTATTAGCCACATAAGCTGACGCACATCTACATTTGATAATTTAGCGACTGAAACCAGTTGCGGCCTTAGATTGCCCTGTAAAACTAGACAACGAACAGCTTAAAATCATACCAAATCCTGTTCCCATCCCCCTCTTATCCGCATAACCCCTAGATCCCTGAGATAAAAGAATGTGGTCGATTTTTATAAAGGGGTTTTGACAAGCGGATTTGGTATCACACAACATTTATTGAGGAGCGATCGCACTTTTCCATTCACCCGAGAGTCAACACTCCAGCATTAAAATTCACCGCAAGCGGCAGCATTTTCAACCACTGTAAACCGAGTAGAGGTTCGGGAATTCCTGCTCCTGCTAAAACTGGGATAATGTACTCCTTTTCATCTAGTACAACTCTTCCCTCATAAATATCAAAATACCCCTCACCCCGTGCCATCTGCATCGTGCGATTACTTTCAATTAAAGACCATCCTAAACTTTCAGCGTCTTGGGTATCAAGTGCTAACCAACCTGTAGTAAAGCCAGTATCTAGCAACACCTCAACAGAGTAACTCTCTCCCTCAGCAGCAATAAGCTCAACTTCAAAAAATAGCTCCCCGATTTCGCCGAACCTACCTGAAATCATATTTTACCGCAGGTTCCTGTCTCATTGAGACGGAAAATAACAACCCAGCCGATGGGATACTTCTGACGAGCTTTTTGCATAGCTACCTCTTCATCTGGATCAATAAAATAATCCCCAGTATTTGGCTCAATGATAATGAACCAATTGTAATGATCTTCTCTCAATTGAGGAGCAACTTGCTCAAAAAAACTACGAGCTTTTTGACAACGAGTATTTCTTTCAGCTTCCCTTCTGGCTAACTCCTCCGGTGGTATTGTGAATTCTGGAAATATCCTACCTCGATGACGAGGGCGAACTAGTTTTATGCGAGTCATAAATTACTTACCTATTTAATGATTAATCTAGTTTCCAGTATATCTATTAAATTGTAGTGCCAAAGAACTTCACCCCTTCTATTGCTCTCTCACCCAAGCCCGAAAAGCACGTAAAGTTACTGTCTCCCCATCGACCAAACTTTGGCGAATAAATCTAGGGATAATATCTAAAGGCATCCAAGGAAAAGTCGGACTCTGGTTAACTTTTTGATACTCTTGGCTTGATTGCTCCAAAACAAAAACCTCTAATTTATTGCCGTTATAATGCCAAAATTCAGGCACACCAACTGCTGCATAAATTGGCTGTTTGTCCATAGAACCACTGGTGATATCGATTTCTAGTACTAAATCTGGAGGTGGGTCATTATTGAGGTCAATCTCTTGCTTGCTTCTTACCAGTGGTTCATTTTGAATATAGTAACAGGAGTCAGGTTCCGCTCCTTTCAACTTTTTAGCTCGCTTCAGGGTTAAAGAACCAAACTTTTTGAGATTCAGATTTAACTCATCTGCGATCGCTCTAATCAGATCGTCGATAAAGCGGTTACTATTCTCATGCGGCCCTAAAGGTGTCATTATCTCTAATAATCCTTCGTTGTAAGCCAATCTTGTGCCTCTTTTATTTCCTAATTCTGTGAGTAATTGCTCAAACGTTTGCCAACTGACATTGGACAAAATGACCCGTTGTTCGGCAATTTCAGGAGTTGCTGTTTTCATAAATTGTTACCTTAAAATTAGGTAGCGAGCGAACCATATCCCCCGCCTCCAGGTGTTTCAATTGTAAACACATCTCCCGGATTCATTTGTGCAACCGCAGTACTTCCTAATTCTTCCACCGTTCCATCACTCCGTTGCACATAATTCTTGCCTAAAGCACCCGTTTCACCTCTCTCCAATCCCAAGGGAGGAACAACACGATGACTCGAAAGAATTGCCGCTGTCATGGGTTCCAAGAAACGAACCCGCCGAATTACTCCATTGCCACCATGATGATGTCCCTTACCGCCACTATTGGGACGAATGTAGAAATCTTCTAACAAAACAGGGAACCGCCATTCCAACACTTCCGGGTCAGTCAGGCGAGAATTAGTCATGTGAGTATGCACGGCATCTGTGCCATCGAAATCAGCACCCGCACCCGAACCGCCGCAGATGGTTTCGTAGTATTGATAGCGCCCATTACCAAAGGTAAAATTATTCATTGTTCCCTGAGAGGCGGCTAAGACTCCTAAGGCACCATACAAGGCATCAGTAATGGCTTGGGAGGTTTCCACATTTCCTGCAACTACAGCAGCAGGATAGCGTGGGTTCAACATACAGCCTTGGGGAATGATAATTTCTAGGGGTTTGAGGCAGCCGGCATTGAGGGGAATATCGTCATTTACCAAGGTGCGGAAGACATACAAAACAGCGGCTTTGCACACGGCAGACGGCGCATTAAAATTACTCTCTAATTGGGGAGACGTGCCAGTAAAATCAATCTTGGCGCTGAGATTTTGGCGATCAATGGTAATGGTTACCTGAATTTGATTGCCATCATCCAGCTTAGCGGTGAAACTACCATCATTGAGAACTGCGATCGCACGACGCACGGATGCCTCAGCATTATCCTGTACATAACCCATGTAAGCGTGCACGATCTCTAAGGAGTAGTGCTGCACCATCCGCAGCAACTCTTGCACACCGCGTCCATTGGCGGCAATTTGCGCTTTCAAGTCGGCAATATTTTGCTCGATATTCCTGACTGGGTAAGCGCCAGAAGTGAGAAGTTCTCTCAATTCTTGTTCTCGGAAACGTCCTTGTTCAACTAACTGGAAGTTGTCAATTAACACCCCTTCCTGCTCTACCGTTGTACTATTGGGAGGCATCGAACCGGGAGTAATCCCACCGATGTCTGCATGGTGTCCCCGCGAAGCCACGTAGAAGAGTGGCAGAGTGGGAGAGGGAGAGGGTGCAAAGACTGGGGTAATCACCGTAATATCGGGGAGATGAGTGCCGCCGTTGTAAGGGTTATTCAGGACATACACATCTCCCGGTTGAAGGGTATCGCCGTGTGCTTCAATTAAACTGCTCACGCTTTCGCTCATTGAGCCTAAATGCACAGGGATATGGGGTGCATTCGCAACTAACTGTCCTTGTTGGTCGAAGATGGCGCAGGAAAAGTCGAGTCGTTCTTTGATGTTGACGGAGGAACTGGTATTTTGGAGCGTAATCCCCATTTGTTCAGCAATAGAACGAAATAGGTTGTTAAAGATTTCTAATAACACGGGATCGACTTGGGTGCCGACGACTAAACTCTCATCTAGGGGTTTGATGCGCTTCAAGACTAAATGATTGTGCTGGGTTACCTCTGCCTGCCAACCCGGTTCAATGATATTCGTACCCGTCGCTTCAATAATTAGGGCAGGACTAGAAATGCAATCTCCCGGTTGTAAATTCTCTCGCTGATAGACTGGCGTCTCGTGCCATGCATCTGCCGTGTACATCTGAACGGTTGCGACGGGTTGCGGTGCCTCTTCTGTCTGACGTTCAATGATCGGTTCTTCCGGGTTATACGTCTGTTTCACCACCTCAACCGAAACCGCCTCAACCATCAACCCCTTCTCCGGTGCAATAAATCCATACTGTTGCCGATGCGCCGCCTCAAACTGCTGCTGCATCGCCGCAACCGTCCCAAAATCCACAATCAGCGCCGTATCCGTCCCCTCATAGCGCAGATGCACCTTGCCAAAAACTTGAAAATCCTCCTCTTCTTCTTTGTGATCTGTGTCCTCTGCGTCTGTGTGGTTAATTTCCTCCTTCCCCTCTCTCGCCAACTCCTGCAACAACTGCCGTAAGGGCGCAACGCCTTGCGCCCCTACATTAAGCAATTCCTCATCTAACTTCGCCTCTACTGCCCGTTCCCGCAATACTCGGACATCCGCCAAACCCATCCCATACGCCGACAACACCCCGGCAAAAGGATGAATAAACACCTGCTTCATCCCCAACGCATCGGCAATCAAACAAGCATGTTGTCCCCCCGCACCGCCAAAACAGCACAAGGTATACTCCGAAACGTCATACCCCCGCTGAAGCGAGATTTTCTTAATCGCATCCGCCATTTTCTCAACGGCGATCGCCAAAAATCCCGCCGCCACCTGTTCCGGTGTGCGATTATCCCCAATATCCGCCGCCAACTGAGTAAACTTCTGCCTGACTACTTCTGCATCTAACGGCAAATCTGCATTCGGGCCAAACACCTTGGGAAAGAACTCCGGTTGCAACTTGCCCACCATCACATTGGCATCCGTCACCGTCAATGGGCCACCCTTAGAATAGGACGCTGGGCCAGGATTTGCCCCGGCTGACTCTGGCCCTACCCGATAGCGCGCCCCATCATAGTGCAGAATCGAACCCCCTCCTGCCGCCACGGTGTGAATCGACATCATCGGTGTCCGCATCCGCACACCCGCCACTTCCGTCTCAAAGGTGCGTTCGTATTCCCCGTTGTAGTGGGCGACATCGGTAGAGGTGCCACCCATATCAAAGCTGATGATTTTGTCGAATCCTGCGATCGCACTGGTTTGCACCGCCCCGACAATCCCCCCCGCAGGGCCAGATAAAATACTGTCTTTCCCCTGAAACTGCCCTGCATCCGTCAATCCACCATTGGATTGCATGAACATCAGTGTCACGGACGCTGAAAGTTGCACGTTACCTGGTTGAAGCGTCGTTTGGGCTATACCTACAGCCTGTAACCGATCAACATCCAACTCTGGAGAACCTTCATCCTGCAACTTGTCAACATTCAACTGACTCCCCACCCGATCCACATACCGACGCAGAATCGGGGATAAATAAGCATCAACAACCGTTGTGTCACCGCGACTGACTAACTTCATCAAGGGTGTCACTTCATGAGATACTGAAACTTGGGTAAAACCGATAGTGTGTGCTAGTGTGGCTACTTCCTTCTCATGTGCTGGATAGCGATATCCATGCATAAAAACAATGGCACAGCTACGGATACCCGCCTCGTAAGCTTCCTGCAAAGATTGCCGGACTGCCTCAACATTGACCGGAATTAACTCTTCACCCTGAGCACTGTAACGCTCCTCCACCTCAATCACCTGTTCGTAGAGCATTTCAGGTAGGATAATCTGACGGGCAAAGATATCGGGACGGTTTTGATAGCCGATACGCAAGGCATCCCGGAAACCTTGGGTAATCACTAAAACGGTGCGATCGCCTTTTCGTTCCAACAAGGCATTCGTCGCTACCGTCGTCCCCATCTTTACCACTTCAATTTGTTCAGCGGGGATCGGGAGTTCAGCCGGAATCCCCAATAAGTCTCGAATTCCCTGCACTGGTGCATCCGTGTAGCGTTCCGGGTTCTCACTGAGTAGCTTGTGAATCACTAACGTGCCATCCGGGCGTCGCGCCACAATATCGGTGAATGTCCCTCCCCGATCAATCCAGAATTGCCAGCGGTTATCTCCAGACGAAGATGCACTCATGGGATTCCTCAATAGCCGTTGAAGTATTTAAGCACATTGTTACAATGACGAGCGTGCTGATCAATCTTGATGGTTGAATTTCTTCCTATTGAGATAGCTTAGCCGCTCAACAATACACATCTCTGACCTATTCTCCTTCCGTTCATTTTTAGGTAATGCCATATTTTACAAAATCTCACGAAATTAAGAGCAGAATTTCCGAATATGCTCAGGCTGAAATTCTTTGGATCGATACAGAAGTCGCTGACTATAAAACCGATTCTCCCAGACTATCTTTAATTCAAGTTTTAGAGCATTCGACTCCTCTGAGTGGCGATAATCAAGCGCTGCTGACAATGGCAGAACAAGTCTCAGTCTTCGATGTTTTAGAACAGCCGTCACTTGTCGCTGAATTCATCGAGCAAATTATGCTTAATTCTGCCATAGAAAAGGTTTTTCATAATGCTAGCTATGACCTTAAATTGTTGGGAAAAAGCAAGGTTAAAAATGTCACCTGTACTTTTGAAATGGCGAAAAAAATTCCTTACTACCTTCTCCCGGTGCCTAATCACAAACTCAAAACCTTAGCCGATCAACTGTGCCCTCTACCCCCATTGGACAAGACTGAACAAGGGAGTGATTGGGGGCGGCGTCCCCTCAGTGCGAACCAACTTTATTATGCCAAAATGGACGCTGTTTATGTGGCTCAAGTACACCATCAATTGTTGCAAATCCGTGAACCTGAACCTGCCACAGAAGATATCGAAGCACTGACGATGAGGTATCGCCAAATAGAGCATCGATGGAAGCAGTTGGATACTGAAATGAGCCAACTTAAAGAACGTCTTAAAGCAGCGATGGATGCACAAAAAGTTAAAGAAATCAAGGGTTTTAAGTTAACAAATCAAAAGCGAACCACCAAAAAAGTTCCCTTTAGCCCCTTGGCAAAAATGACGCAAGAGATGGGGATTGAGTTGGATTTATCGGTCACGCTGACCAAGCAACTTCAGAAGGAATTAGGAGATGCGATCGCACAACTGCCAGTAGAAGAAGAAACCACGGATATTTTGCAGTTGAAAGTTACAGAACAGGACGAAGAAGAATTGCCGTTTTAACCCCAACATTCAACAAAAATGAAGAATCAGGCTTTTATCTTTGATTCTTGACATTTTAACTGTTAGTTTACACTCGCGTCTGGAATGGCTTTCCTCTCTCTTGTAACAACCCATAACCCAATCTCCGGGAGAAATCAGTATGGCAGATGTGAATGGCACGATGATGCAGTATTTCCACTGGTACATCCCAGCCGATGGCACCTTGTGGGAGGAAGTTAAAAACAAAGCGGCAGACTTGGCTCAAGCTGGCTTTACAGCCTTATGGTTACCACCCGCGTACAAGGGTCAAGGCGGTGGGTATGATGTCGGTTATGGGGTTTACGATCTCTTCGATTTAGGTGAATTTGCTCAGAAAAATACAGTACGCACGAAGTACGGCACACGAGAGCAGTTGCTTGCCGCCGTAAAAGCGGTACAGAATGCTGGGATGCAAGCCTACGCAGATGTAGTTCTCAATCACAAAGACGGCGGAGATAACCCTGAAACGGTCAAAGCGTTACCCTTCAGCACGGATAACCGTAATTATCCATCAGGTGATTGGCAACAGATTGAGATTTACACCAACTTTACCTTTCCTGGGCGTGGCAGCAAACACTCCAGTATGGAATGGCACTGGTGGCACTTTGATGCAGTGAACCACCGTAAGGATCGCTTAGGGGACAATAGTACGGTTTACCTCTTAGAGGGCAAAAACTTTGATAACTTCGTCGATTTGGAGAAAGGCAATTACTCCTTCCTCATGGCTTGCGACTTGGATATGGAACATGAGCAAGTGCAGGGCGAACTTAAGTATTGGGGCGAGTGGTTCTTAGATACAACGGGTGTCGATGGCTTCCGACTTGATGCGATTAAGCATATCCCATCCTGGTTTTATAAAGACTGGCTCAATCATGTGCGTCACCATGCACAGCAGAATTTATTTACCGTGGGTGAATACTGGTCAGACAACATTGCCGCCTTGCACTGGTATATTAGTGCGACTGAGGGAAAGATGTCGCTGTTTGATGTGCCACTGCATTACAACTTCCATCGCGCTAGTAAGCTGGGTGGATACTACGATATGCGGAACATCTTGAACGGCACCCTGATGCAGCAGCAACCGGCACTCGCGGTTACCTTTGTGGAAAACCATGATAGTCAGCCGTTGCAATCGCTGGAATCTGTGGTTGAGTCATGGTTCAAGCCGTTGGCGTATGCCATCATCCTGCTGCGTCGGGAGGGCTACCCCTGCGTGTTCTATGCCGATTATTACGGAGCACATTACAAAGATAAGGGGTATGAAATCTGGCTGGATTCCCATCGCTGGCTAATCGACAAGTTTTTACATGCCCGCCAAAACTATGCCTATGGTAATCAGTATGACTACTTCGACGATCAAAACATCATCGGCTGGACGCGCTTAGGCAATCCAGAGCATCCTAAAGCCATGGCGGTACTGATGAGTGATGGCCCAGCCGGTAGCAAGTGGATGGAGGTCGGTAAGCGTAGTGCAATCTTCCATGACCTAACTGAGCATATCAAAGAACCTGTACACACCAATGGTGATGGTTGGGGTGAGTTCCGCTGCAACGGTGGCTCAGTTTCAGTATGGCTTGAACAATAGTCAGACTGACGCACAAGCTCAGAAATCCCCAAACTAGGACTTCGGTCATGGTGAATTCGCCGACTTGTAGTAGACTTGCTGTTATTGCGCCTCTACAGGTCGGTGTTAACTGCGAATTGTGCCAGCGTCTAACCATGCTCAGTCATACCATTTGGGATTTAGAATTTGGGATTGGGGATTTCCACAGCCTTGGTAGTCGGGAATTTCAGAACTCTGAATGTGACCTATCCCAACCTAAAAGGTATCGCTTGAAAGCTGAATTTCGCTTACTCCACACACTGATAGTTTTGGGTGGAGTAGCAACTAGTATCTGGAGTGCTGTTCCCGCCTTGGCACAAAGCACTTTGGCTCAAGCGAGTTCATCTTCTCCTGTGATCGTCCCTTTGCAGAAGGACGACTCCTCTAATGTTGACCCTCTGAGTACACCTGTCACGGATACTGTTACGCCTACTAGTGTCGCTCCCACTCCCTTCGCAATTCCCACAGGGACTGCACCAGAGGTATCAACCGCTCCGACAACTTTCAACACCACCCCCTCAACGCCTCCCCTCATAGTCACGCCAGAAGCATCGGCAGCTCCCCTCACCTTTACACTCACCCCTTCCACCCCGCCTACGACGCCTGCACCTGCACCCACAATGCTTCTCACGCCCACCGAGACTACACCTGTGGCAACTCCTATCTCCCCCGCTCCCCCAACCGTGATTAATTCTGAGACTTCCGATTCTGTCCTCAGAACAATGACGATTCAGAACCCCAGTGGTTTTAATAATTCAGGAAATCAATAGGTTAGGATTTGGCTGCTGTAAACTCTTTATCTGAGTGAAAATAGGGAACGGGGAATGGTAAGGATGAGTAAGAATTCCCCATTTCCCTGAACCAGCCTTTAACCTAGCTGGATTAGTTAGTGCCAAATCAGGCAACGTTTCTCCAAGAGGATTCGATTAATGGGATTGATCATTGCCACAGTTAACATGAAGGGCGGTGTTGGGAAGACAACCCTCACCGTAAACTTGGCTACTTGCTTGGCAAAATATCACGGAAAGCGAGTTTTAGTGGTTGATTTAGACTCACAAATTAGCGCAACACTGAGTCTAATGCAGCCTCAAGATTTTGCAAAGGTGAGGAGAGAAAAGCGCACATTGGGTCAGTTAATTTATAAAGAAATAAAACCCAATAATCGGATTAAACGCACAACAGAAGAGGTTATTCAATCAGATATTTGTCAAATTCCAGAGTTAAATTTGTTGCCTGGAGATATTGACCTTTATGATGAATATTTAGTGTCAGAGCTTCTGCATAAAAAAGCTTCTAACCAAGAAAATTGTGATTTTAGTGATGTTTGGAATGGTTTTGAAGAGGAATTAATTAAAGGAATTTTAGAGCCTGTCGTTAATGACTACGATTTTATTATTCTCGACTGTGCTCCTGGTTATAATCTTTTAACTCGAAGTGGAATTGTAGCTAGTGATTTTTATCTACTTCCAGCTAGACCTGAACCTTTATCTGTTGTTGGAATTCAGCTTTTAGAAAGACGAATTTCTAAGTTGAAAAACAGTTACGGTGATGATAGCTGTTTTAAGGCTCAATTACTTGGAATTGTGTTTATTTTGTCGAGTGGTGGTCTTTTCGACAGGTATTATAAACAGGTGATGCAGCGAGTTACCACAGAATTCAGTCCAGCTCAAATGTTTGAGAATCGCATTCCGATGGATGTCAATGTGGCTAAAGCTGTGGATAGTTTTATGCCAGCCGTTCTGGCAACTCCAAATTCTTCGGGTTCTAAAGCATTCGCCAAGTTAACTGAAGAATTTTTACAAAAAGTGGGGAATTCTAACAATCTGTATTCAACCTCTCAGCCTCCGATGAATGTGGTTAATCTGGAGTAATATCAAGTTCGGCTGAAAATCCCTACTTAGGGAAATCAGGAGTGAGGCAGAAGATTATGGCCTTCTCACTCCTGATTTTTTTAGCTAATCATTTGGTGGGCAAACTAATAGCTGTGTTAATCCAGAAAAGAAGTAGGGTAGGCATTGCCCACCCTACTTTAACTAAACGAGAACAATATCAAGACTGGGAGCAAATCCTGGGGGTGTGTTTTCGATGGTCGCAAATTGTGTTGGACCCGTTATACCACTTGGATCGAAGAACAATGCACCTGTAGAGCTGTTATAGCTAAACTGGCTTAATGAGGTTGCTCCAAATCCCGACATGGAGATTTGAATGGTATCACCTTCTGTCCACTGGAAGTCTTTGATGATATCAATTCCTTCAGACAGCGAGTTAAAGATAAACTTATCAGCTCCTGCGCCACCCCAAAGGGTGTCAACTCCTGAACCACCCGTAAGACTGTCATTGCCATCTCCACCAATTAAGCTGTCATTGCCACCGTATCCATAGAGCGCGTCATTCCCACCGTACCCATAAAGGGCGTTGGCGAAATTGTTGCCAGAGATGACGTTGTTGAGGTTGTTGCCATCGCCGTAGTAAGCCGTGCCAGTCAGAGTCAGGTTTTCGACGTTAGCAGGCAACCATTCGATGCTTGTGCTGACTGAGCTGTAAACCAGATCTGTCCCTTGATTGGCGTACTCAATGACTTGATCAGATATCGAATCTACATAATAGATGTCGTTGCCAATTCCCCCGTACATGGTGTCGGCACCTAACCCACCATTGAGGATGTTATTGCCACTGTTACCAGTGAGGACGTTGTTATTGCCGTTACCTGTAGCGTTAATGTTGGCACTCCCTGTCAGCGTCAGGTTCTCAATCCCATACCCCAGAGTATGATTGACCGAAGAATATACCGAATCGACACCACCGAGAGCATCGTTGTAGGTTTCCGCCACCACATCACCGACGTTGTCCACGTAGTAAGTGTCGTCGCCATCTCCACCATTCATGGTGTCGGCACCTAATCCACCATCGAGAATGTTATTGCCACTGTTGCCAGTGAGGACGTTATCATTGCCATTACCTGTGGCGTTAATATTGCCAAAACCCGTCAGCGTCAGGTTCTCAATCCCATACCCCAGAGTATGATTGACCGAGGAATATACCGAATCTACACCACCGAGAGCATCGTTGTAGGTTTCCGCCACCACATCACCGACGTTGTCCACGTAGTAAGTGTCGTCGCCATCTCCACCATTCATGGTGTCGGCACCTAATCCACCATTGAGGATGTTATTGCCACTGTTGCCAGTGATGACGTTGTTATTGCCATTGCCTGTGGCGTTAATGTTGGCAGTCCCTGTCAGCGTCAGGTTCTCAATCCCATACCCTTGCCCACCAGACACTGTACCAGGTGAGAGGGAATAGCTAACTGAGGAATATACTGAATCTACACCACCGAGGGCATCGTTGTAGTATTCCCCTACTACATCACCGACGTTGTCCACGTAGTAGGTGTCGTCGCCATCGCCACCATTCATGGTGTCGGCACCTGCACCACCATTGAGGATGTTATTGCCACTGTTGCCAGTGAGGACGTTGTTATTGCCATTGCCTGTGGCGTTAATGTTGGCAGTCCCTGTCAGCGTCAGGTTCTCAATCCCATACCCTTGCCCACCAGACACTGTACCAGGTGAGAGGGAATAGCTAACTGAGGAGAAGACTGAATCTACACCACCGAGGGCATCGTTGTAGTATTCCCCTACTACATCACCGACGTTGTCCACGTAGTAGGTGTCGTCGCCATCGCCACCATTCATGGTGTCGGCACCTAATCCACCATCGAGAATGTTATTGCCACTGTTACCAGTGAGGACGTTATCATTGCCATTACCTGTGGCGTTAATATTGCCAAAACCCGTCAGCGTCAGGTTCTCAATCCCATACCCCAGAGTATGATTGACCGAAGAATATACCGAATCGACACCACCGAGAGCATCGTTGTAGGTTTCCGCCACCACATCACCGACGTTGTCCACGTAGTAAGTGTCGTCGCCATCGCCACCATTCATGGTGTCGGCACCTAATCCACCATCGAGAATGTTATTGCCACTGTTACCAGTGAGGACGTTATCATTGCCATTACCTGTGGCGTTAATATTGCCAAAACCCGTCAGCGTCAGGTTCTCAATCCCATACCCCAGAGTATGATTGACCGAGGAATATACCGAATCTACACCACCGAGGGCATCGTTGTAGGTTTCCGCCACTACATCACCAACGTTGTCCACGTAGTAGGTGTCGTTGCCATCTCCACCATTCATGGTGTCGGCACCTAATCCACCATTGAGGGTATCGTTAGTACTAAGACCATTAAGAACGTCGTTACCGTTTAGCCCGTTGATGGTATCAGGTACATCACCAAACCAATCAACGATGCCATTGAGGATGTCATCACCATTTGTCCCGTTAATAGTTGCCATTGTCAGTTGCTCCTAACTTTTCAGTAAGAATTTAAGAATTAAAGTTTTTGCAGATTGCTTATGCCTGTTGAAGGATTAGTGGCTTTTTCGGAAGCGTGAATCTTTCAACCTCTATGTACTTGTCTGGAGAGGCTACTAGAGTTACGCAGTGAGTTACAAAAGTTTACAAGAAGTTTGCAGATTGTCCTCGCTGGAGCTGGAGAGATAGAGGAATAGGGAAAATCTTCAATAGAAGCGATCGCTTTAGCGATGGAAATCAATTTGGATCGCGCCTCTTATCGATTGAATCCTCCTTCTGATAGGCGTAGTAAAGCCCCAGAGCAGTCTAAAACAGTGGTAAATGGGCAAGGTCTAGTTCAGGTAATGCTCACTTAACCCCAAAAAGTAGATGTAGTTGAGTGTGTCATGGCTGGCATGACGCAGAAGTTTTAGGATTTTAAGATTCCCTGATAATGAACCGACGAGTAATAGGCGGATTTCTGGCTACACTTTGCTTTATCTTGATAGCAAGATTCCCATCACTTCCTCTAACTCCTGCCCAAGCTCAACAAACACCAGCTCCGAGACAAGAAGCAGCTGAACAAACTAAGGATGCTACGAGTCAGGCACCGACAACAGAAAGTTCGCCGTTAAGGGTTGGGGTATACCAAACTCCACCCTTTGCGATCAAAAACGGTAATGACTGGGATGGCATTGGAGTGCATCTTTGGCGGAAAGTGGCACGGGATCTAAATCTCGACTACCTATTGCAAGAGGTTGACCAGGATAAAGCAATTGACCGGGTGCAGGATGGTACGGTGGATATTGCGATTACTGCGATCGCTACCCCATCTGATGAAGAGCGCGTTGACTTTACTCACAGCTACTACACGACATCACTTGGCGTTGCGGAACGCCCAGAGCGTAGCCTGCTAGAGATTGTCACAGCTATACTGTCCCCGCGTTTTTTACAAATCGCTCTATGGCTCTCAGTAATTTTTATGATTATTGGGGTACTGGCATGGGCGTTTGAACGTAACACAAACGATCAATTTGAGAAGAATCCTGTACGCGGTATTTGGACAGGATTTTGGTGGGCTGGTGTTACCATGTCTACAATTGGCTATGGTGATAAAACCCCTAAAACGGTTCCAGGACGGATTTTAGCGCTGCTTTGGATGTTGGTGGCGATGGGCATTACGGCTACCCTCACTGCATCCATTACATCAGTCATAGCGGTAGATTCACCCCTAGAAGCTGTCCAGTCTCCTCAGGATTGGTGGCAAATGAATGTTGGCAGCGTACCCGACACGGAGAGTGCCCAATATCTGCAACAGGAGGGCATTCAATTTCAGTCGTTTTCGGCACCGCTTGATGGATTGCGGGCGGTGCAAAATGGCGATGTTGATATCTTTGTCTACAGTGCGGCTCCACTGCGTTACCTGAATCGCGAGTCGTTGAAAGGAACCCTTAACGTTCAAGCAACAGATATGCAGGCACGCCGATATGCGTTCGCGCTTCCAGAAGAGCATGAACTTTATGATGCTTTCAACCAAAAGATTCTGCAAGAAACGGATGAGTCAGACTGGCGAGATTTGATTGATCGATATATACCTGAGCCGAAAAAAAAGCAATAAGCAATAGCCTGCCAGTTATTCATAACCTCTCTTGCACAAAGTCGATTTTTGCCTTCGCCTTGGATCAGGGTATGAGTGCTGAGGCAGGAATTCTAGTATGGATATGGAGTGCTACGAATCACACAAAACAAAATACAGTTTTTCCCACAATCCAGTCCAGAACAATTACAAAAGTCAATCAATGTACATCGATCCTTCAGGTTCAGTTAGATACAATGAAGGAAATAATGTACATTGACTTTTAAGCGAGTATCTATTCTCTAGTTGCTAAAAACATCTTTGATGTTATCAACAACGCTTTCAACAGCATTCTTTGTATTGTCTACTGCTTTCTCCGTGCGAGCTGCATCTTCATCTGCTCTTTTCTCAATTCGATCCCTATCTCTCTTTGCTTTGCCCTCAAGGAAACTACCATTGTCATCCGTTGCTTCGTCAACGCGAGCGGCATTTTTATTTGCAGTTTCCTTAACTTTCTCTTTCGTATCTTCGATGAAATTTTTGGCTCGTCCAGCATCAATACTTGCTTTTCCTTTAACCTGATCGCTCGTGCCTGCCGATGCGATCAAGTTTGCAGTAGGAGTAGCCATTGCTGAGGTGTTCGAGAAAAACGCACCTTGCCAAACCAAGGTGACTGCTGACAGACAAAACACAGTTGTAGCTATCCATCGCCCTACAATGGAAAGCCGTTTCGTAAAATAATTCAGTTTCATTGAATACAGTCTTGATGAGATTTATCATTCTATTTCTACATCATCTGGTTCATGGGTCATATCGTTCCCCAGAGAGGTTCTTTCGTCATCAGTGCTTGAACGAATTCACTATTTTGATAGATTGAATACAGCGACTATGGTGCGTAATATCTTATCTGAAGTATAAAACCACACTATACGGAGAGTTTGAAGCCAGGATTTGAGTTCTTTTGTCAGGAGCGCTCAAGCACCTACTACAAACATGCTTTTATTAAGGGTAATCAACCGGAGATCATATAAGTAGTAATTGCTATAATGATGCCGGTGTTCAAATAAGATATTTTAGAAAGATCGAGAAAAGCTGGAAAAAACCCTAGATGGAGATCGCTCTTATTAGCTGGGTTTAATTAAGAGAGTACTCGCCCTCACCCTACACTAATAAAGAAGTGCGATCTGCTTGGCAGCAGCTTTCGTCCGTTCATTGCAACAGGGTTGTTAGGTTCGTGCCTGCCAAGATTTTGGATCTCGCCGACTGTGAAAAATTGCTGTCACAATCACCCGACTCGATACAATCCGATAATATACAGCGTAGGGAAAGCGTCGCACCACCGCCCGTCGCACATCACGATATACCACTGCATAGGACTCTGGCATTTGACCAATTCGATTTAGCATCTCGTCCACACAGTCCAAAAACTCGTCACCAAGCCCCTGCTGTTGGCTCTCATACCAACTGTACGCCTCATCGAGTTCGTCACGAACTTCCGGACGAAATACTAGTGCATAATTCATCGCCGTCTCTTAATCGATGCTTTGATCTCCTCCCAAGTCAGTATATTGTCTGGATTCATCTCATAGTCATCGATCCGATCGTCAAGTTCCCGCTTTTGTGAATCTGTCAAATCAGGGTAAGCTTGCTCGGCTGCAATACTGTCCCAGATTGCTTGCACAAGACGAATTCTATCTTCAATGCTGAGGGCTGCAATTTCATTCAACGTAGCTGTGATGTCCATGCTGAGCAACTTATATGGAAGAGTCGGCGGTATACCTCAAATATAGCGGACAGGGTTTTGCCTATGATGCGATAGCGCTTTGGACACTGGTAAAGTGCGATCGCTCTCTCAGTTGAGCGTGTTCAGGTTGAGCAGAGTAGATGATGATGTTGCTATCAAGAAGCACGTTTTATCGTCCTGGAAGTGAACGATCCTGACGGATTTCTTGCTGCCAAACAACTGGATCGACATCCGTTAGTGGTTGACAAGCACTAAGTTTTTCTAATATCTCAGCCATCTTACGCCCGCGTGACTTTGCCTCTAAGTCGGGTTCGTTCTCAAGAAGTGTAACGTGGACTTGGATAAGTCGATTCCCAAATTCAGGTATCTCATCGATCCACTCTAGACGGCTTCCTTTCAACCAAGCCCTGAATGTCTTTAGCATTGTTAGATCAAAATGGTTTTTTGGCTAACTTCAAATTTACCTGATGATAGCTTGAGGGCTAGATGACAAAGACCAACTTAAAGATGTCGGGTTGCCTTCGTCAACCTAACCTACGACGATGAGCGATCGCACTAAAATTAATTGCGTAAATCGGAAGGATCTAGTTCTTCAACAACTCGTTGCAAGCGTTTTATGACATCCGAATCAGGTAATTTACTAAGTTGGCGTTTAGGTTGTAGACACTGAATTAACTCCTGACGTTCTCTGCGAATTCGGATACTACGACCGGTTGCAGGGCGTTGAGCCAGAACGTTGCCCAATTCAATCTGCTGCCCTTCTAAAACAATCGTTAATTTGCCAAAGATTCGCTCATGGTTAGTCAAGACAATATCTAAAAAATCAATAGCATTACCAATCAAGATCGGGTTTGCTCCACGATAACCATGAATAAGTCGATGCCGCAGTGCCTCAATATCATCCAAGTTTTTCCAGACACGGCCAAGCATTCCTCGCTGTTCAGCTAATTCTATACCTGTTATTTTCTTAAAGCATCCTCTGTAAGTACTCTGGTTTGAAATTCCTTTCGCGCCAATTGCACAGTAAGCATCATCGATACTCCAACCACACAGGCGAGTTGCTATTGCCAGCATTCTTGTACGGTATGCTTCCCACGTAATCCAGTACAGAGCAAATGTATGAATACCGTTTGGAAATTGTTCGCGTGCCGTACTTGCTTGTCCCAAAAGATAGTGAATTTCGCATGGCTTCATATCTGTGTTTGTTAGATACTCACATTTTTTCTAGTTCGTTAGTGATAGCCCCCAACTATGACTAAACCTTGACAACTGACGAGATGAGGATTGCCTCCAGACTAGCGAAGATATACAGTCCGTCTTTTCCTTCAAGCTGCGGGGTGCTTACAACAAGATAGCGCAACTACCAACTGCTAGAGCGATCGCACAACAGTTAGACGGTTTCACCACTACTTGCTTGAGGCATCGCTTCAATGAGTGCCCGAAGCACCTTGTTTACTGACTCCGGTGTTGAGAAAACCTCGGCAACATCCTCATCCAAAACAACAACTGTTAACTTTGGCTTTTCACTTCGATTGGCAAAGCGGTTAGGTTTTGCTTTTTTGTAATCAAAGCCGTACTCTGGCAAAAGCTCATCTTCAGAGTTGGAAGGTTGTTCAAAAGGCGTTTTGTTCATAATCTTCACGTTCCCTACGAGTGGCGAGACGGGCACTAATGATACGAATTGCATTGGGACGTTCAGTATAGCTAACTAGCAGCAACCGATTGTTTCGAGAGTGACCGATAATAATTTCCCGATGCTCATCTACTGAATGCTCCTCATCATCAAAGATTAGGGCAAGTGGATTATCGAAAACTGTCTTTGCTTCTTCAAAACTCACACCATGCTTTTTTTGGTTAGTAGCTGCCTTGGTTTCGTCCCATTCAAACTCCATGCCCAGACTGTAATGTTCTACATAGTTTTCCTGAACAGTACAAACAATATCACTTGGCATCAGTTATGAGCAAAGACCTTGGGTTTCCTTGCTCCTAGGGAACCGCTACGCTAACGTCAACTTAACCTACGGTGATGGGGATCACCATTATGATGTGTGATAGCATACGGACGCAATCAAAAAATATTAGTTCATTCCTATGAACCGTGGACAAAGACTTAGCTTGAAGCATCTCTGGGAAGAGTTATTAATCAAGATATTTGTTGACAATATACTTTTATATAAATTTGTTAAATGCCATAGATTAAGTTCACGCTCATTCTTTGTGAGGAATCGTCAGTTTCATGTCTGTGCTAGATGTACAGGTTTGATAGTGGGATACACAGTATCGCCTATATTTTTATTGTTCAGTGAATTCGCATCTAAGCTGTTTGTAGTATTCTGTACAGCACTTGCTATAGATGGGGTTACACAACTACTAGGCTGGAGATACTCAAATAATAAACTAAGGTTTGCCACTGGTTTTATGACAGGTGCAACTTCACTCTCATTTCTATGGTTTATTATTCGTCACCTCGCTCTAAAGTTACGTTAATGTAGCCATCTGTTGATCCAGCACAAAACGCAAGCGGAAGACACAGAACAGCTAGGCAGCAAGCATTTCCTCCTTTGAACTTTCCATGTGTAATCGTTTCACTTGCTACTCTCCACCCCTGACCCCCATAAGTTTGTAGTGCTTGCAACTTCTCAGCTTGGCCCTTGGCATTGTTCGGGAATTGCAAATTTGTATATTCTTTCGGCATTAATACTCTTGATCTTCAAATCACCATCTACTAACTTCATAACTTCCACAGAACAGACACGCCAGTAAAGTAAAATTTTCTTAACACTCCACATCTGCTCACCCCCCTTCACCCCATGCTCTGCGACTACCTGGTACAAATCCTGACGGCTCGTGTCTACGATGTCGCCCAAGAAACGCCCCTAGAATACGCCCCAAACCTATCTGCACGCCTCAATAACAAACTCCTGCTCAAGCGGGAGGATATGCAATCCGTCTTTTCCTTCAAGCTGCGGGGTGCTTACAACAAGATGGCGCAACTGCCGCCGGATTTGCTAGCACAGGGTGTCATTGCCGCATCTGCCGGGAACCATGCCCAAGGAGTCGCCCTTGCTGCCCGTCAGCTAGGAACGCAAGCCATTATCGTCATGCCCGTAACCACACCCCAGGTTAAGGTAGACGCCGTTAAAGCCCGTGGGGGAGAGGTGGTGTTGCATGGGGATACCTACGATGATGCCTATGCGTATGCCCGTCAACTGGAAGCAGACAAGGGATTAACCTTCATTCACCCCTTTGACGATCCGCATGTGATTGCCGGACAGGGAACGATTGGGATGGAAATTCTACGACAATACCAGCAACCCATCCATGCCATTTTTGTGGCAATTGGTGGTGGCGGATTAATCTCTGGGATTGGGGCATATGTGAAACGGTTGCGTCCCGAAATCAAGATTATTGGCGTTGAACCCGTCGATGCTGATGCTATGTCTCAATCCCTCAAAGCAGGGAAACGGGTACGCTTGTCGAATGTGGGTTTATTTGCCGATGGGGTTGCGGTGCGGGAAGTGGGGGAAGAAACCTTCCGCCTGTGTCAGCAGTATGTGGATGAAATCATTTTGGTGGATACGGATGACACCTGTGCCGCGATAAAAGACGTGTTTGAGGATACGCGATCAATTTTAGAACCCGCCGGAGCACTTGCGATCGCAGCCGCTAAAGCCTACACCGAACGGGAACAAATCCAAGGCCAAACCTTAATTGCTGTTGCCTGCGGTGCTAACATGAACTTCGATCGCCTCCGCTTTGTCGCAGAACGAGCCGAGTTTGGCGAACGCCGCGAAGCTATTTTTGCCGTCACGATACCCGAAGAACCAGGCAGTTTGCGTAAGTTCTGTGACTGTATGGGCAAGCGCAACCTCACAGAGTTTAACTATCGTATTGCGGATCAAAAAGAAGCCCATATTTTTGTCGGTGTGCAAATTCAAAATCGTGCTGACGCCGCAAAAATGGTTGCATCTTTTGAAGCTTGTGGATTCAAAACTCTGGATTTAACCGATGATGAACTGACGAAAATGCATCTGCGGCACATGGTAGGTGGACATTCTCCTCTTGCCAACCATGAATTGCTCTATCGGTTTGAGTTTCCTGAACGTCCAGGGGCATTAATGAAGTTTGTCGGTTCTATGAGTCCTAATTGGAATATTAGTCTGTTTCACTACCGCAACAATGGGGCAGATTATGGGCGAATTGTGGTGGGAATGCAAGTACCCCCCCATGAGATGGAACAGTGGCAGGCATTTCTTGATACGCTGGGTTATCGTTATTGGGATGAAAACAAGAATCCGGCGTATAAGTTGTTTTTGGGGTAGGAACGATACAATTTTGGCAGAGTGGCAAGGATACCAAATCCAAAGCGATGACCACATAAATTCAGTTCTTGATATGACTCCTCGATATACCCGTTAAGTGCGAGGTAACCACAATGAACCGCCCAAAAATTCTCCGTCCAGAGGAGAGTTATACCTTTGCTAAATATTTCGAGCTTGCCTACGATATTGAGGATATATTAGCGGATTTAGATTGTCGCTTTGAGCGCACGTTGTTAACTCTTCCCAAAACAGATCAGGTAATTCCAGAAATCAACGAACTACGTCAGCAAATTCTAGACGGAATACAGTATGTCAGTATAACAAGCGAACAAGCACGACGGGAATTTTTGATTGCACCGATTATCCGGCAAATTTGCCGTCAAACTCACCAGCGAGTCCGTGTTGAATATCCGATTACTGTCAATGACTGGCTCAAGGGTACATTGGATTATTATTTTCCAGATTTGCTGGTGATTGAAGCAAAGCGAGATAATCTTGATAATGGTTTCACTCAACTCGCCGTTGAACTGATTGCCTTGGATCAATGGACAAACTCTGATACACCCATTCTTTATGGGGCTGTTACCACTGGGAATGATTGGCGGTTTGGTGAATTTCACCGACAACAACGACAAATTATTCAGGATCTCAAGCTGTATCGCGTTCCGGAAGAGTTAGAGCTATTGATCGGTATTCTCATTGGTTTACTCAGTAAAGAATCAGGGTAGGGTGATTTCATTACAGGTAGATGCTACACCTTCTGACATCTTGCACCACTCTCAATAAACCCGATATCCCGCCCGGAACTTAAGTTCCGGGCTAATAGCTTAAGTCCATTGAAATGGACTGAAATCCTTTTGTCCAAAGTCCAAGATGTCGAGCGGTTTGAGCACGACCTCAGTAATGACTGCCCGATTTGCGGTGATGCACTGCCGTCATCCCCGTAGACTGTATCACCTTACCATTGTCAACAACCGCATAAACCAGCCAGTGGTCGCCGCAATCCATCCGACTCTTAACCGTGCATTCCAAATAGGCGAGGGCGTCATTGATAATCGGACAGCCATTTTCAGCGTCCTGCGTATCTAAACCCGCAAAACGGTCTTCCCCCGGAGCAAAAGGTTTGAGGAAGTGCCGCCTCACGTTCATCCCTTCCTTCAAAATATTCAAGACAAATTTATCTCCCGTATGAGTCAGAGACTCCACCGCCCGATCCTTTGCGATCGCAACAGTCAAACCAGGGGGATTAAAACTCGCTTGCGTCACCCAGGATGCCAGCATGGCGCTACTCACCTCGCCGCGCTTGGCAGCTAACACGCAAACAGAACCGACAACTTGCCCCACTGCTTGTGCGGTACGGTCAATTTGGGAGTTACTAACCGGTTGCGAGGGAGTGCGGAATTTCTTGGACTTTTTCAACGACTGAGCAAAATCCGTTCCCGATTCTTTGCACTGTTGCAGGGTGAGATCATCGGGTTTGAACTTGACCCGAATCGTATCAAAGCCGAGGCGATAACCCGCATCTTGGAGTTTGCTTTCAATCTCATCAACCGCTTCCCCACTCCAGCCATAAGAACCAAACACACCCGCTAACTTGGTTTTGGCAGCAGTGGAGAGGACAGTCCCCAAGGCGGTTTGGACTTGGGTCGGCATGTGTCCCCCTAGAGTAGGAGAACCGATGATAAAGCCATCGCATTTTTGCACGGCGGCTTCAATTTCTGCCGGATCGGTGAATTCACAGTTAATGGTTTCTACACCGACACCTGCTTTGGTAATGCCTTTTGCGATCGCTTGCGCCAGCGTTGCCGTATTCCCGTAAGCGGATGCATAAATTAGCGCTACTGTCAAGTCTTGCTCTTTCTGCTGCTGGCTCCACGTCCGATAGTCGTGGGTGAGTCGGCTGAGGCTGTAGCGTACAATTGAGCCGTGACCAGGAGCATACATCTTGGCTGAGAAAGCCGCCAATTTATCAAGGGCGACTTCCACCTGCCGGGATTGAGAGGCGTGCAGGCAATCATAGTAAAAGCGTCGGTCTTCATCTAACGCTTTCCAGTTATCATCGAAAACTTCATCAGCGCAGACATGGCAACCAAAGAGTTTATCGGTAAACAGGATACGAGTAGCTGGGTCATAGGTGCAAAGTCCATCCGGCCAGCGTGGGGTGGGAACGGAGATAAATTGGAGTTGATGAGAGTTACCCAAGTATAAGGTGTCTTCCGCCCTGGGTAGCCAAATTTTTAATAAGTTCTGGTACTCTCTTAGGGCACTTTGCAATGCGATCGCACCCGGTTTAGAGCAAACAAATGTAACTTGTGGCGCTAACTCTAGCAACGCTTTGATCGTCACCATCCGGTTTGGGTTGACGTGACCCAAAATTACATAATCCAACTGCTGCAACTCTAAAGACTCTTGCATTTGGTGCAGGAAAGTCTCGGTAAACGACTCACCCGGCGGGTCGATAAGGGCAGTTTTATCGGCTTTAATGAGATAGGAATTGGCAGTGGTGCCGCGTTGTAGGGAGTATTCGACTTCAAATTTGAGTCTGTCCCAAGTGCGCGATCGCAAAATAGTAGTATCGGCAGCAGCGATCAAGGCGACTTGAACATCGCGAGGTTTAATATCCAGCATGGCTTTAATCCTCTAGTTGATAGTTTGTAACTGGTTAAATGATGGAGTTCGAGTACATTTTCCCAACCCTCAAGTCCACCGTTTCAATCTTGATGCCCCGAACCGTTCGTCCCGTTTGCAATAAGAGAAGTAAGGGGTTGAGAATTTAGATTAGTTGCCGTTTCAATGGCGTTAGATGAGTTATCTGTTGCTAGGAGATTATTCCTGATTGACAATCGTTTTTCAGGGTCAACTCCTTTAAAAGTTGGTGGAAGCCAAACTCGAACCACAAGCAAGGCTGCCATCACCAGCAAGAACGCACAGGCGGCTAAAATTTGAATCCAGGATGTTTCTAGAACTCCCCGCACGATAACTTCTCGGAGAACGGAAACAATGGATACTTCTACGGCTACTCCTATCGAAACTCGCTGCTCTTGTAAGTAAATGATCAGCAGTCGGAATAGCTCAACTAAAATCAACAAAAATAGGATATCTGAAGTAACACCTGGAAAATCAAGTGGAGGCAACAGCTCAAAAAACATCTCTCGTAGCTGGATTGCCATCAAGGCGAATAGAGCGATACACAGGGAAACTACAAATAAGTCTTGGATGGTTTCCAGTATGCGGACGATGCGATTCCGCTTCAACCATTCGTAGCCATTACTTGGCGGGTTCGTCAAAGCTTTCTGCATTTGGGATTCCTCTAACCTGTGTCACTGGAATCCAGTTTACATTCTCTCTGCTTATAAATTAAGTGGTTATTTATTAAATTTTCTAATCAAATTTATCAGCGTTAATGCGAGGGTTCTCATCCACTCTTTTGCAACTCACCGTGATGGACGATTAACTCGAATCAATGTACCTGGGTGCGATCGCTCTCTAAAATATTTCTATTCAGATTCATAGGTTATTCATCTCCGACATCCGCTACTTACATCTGTTGCTGACGCTTCTTAATCTCATCAATAGGTAATAACAAAGTCTCCTCAATTTCCTTTTTTACCTCATCACTAACCTTACAACCGCTATTGAGGCAATCTACTAGCAACTGATTAGCATCGTAATACCGCTGAAAGAGTTTATTGTCCTCTTCACTTAACTGCAAGTCATGACCAATATCGCAATGCTCAATCATTACATTTATTAATCTTTTAATCCAAGCACTACCGTTAGTTTGCCACCAATTCTTAAATAAATATTCATCTTCTAAATGATAAGGAAACTGGTCTTGTAGTTTTTTTAACGATCTCTGTAGTTCAGGATAAAAATTAAGGGAAGTATAAGGAGAGGGAAGATAGCCATGAGCAAGGTCATAGTCAAGGGAAAGCTCAGGAGAAAAAGCATAGTTGTAAGCAAGTTTATAGTCATGAGCGAGGGACTGATCAATCGTAAGGGCTAGATTATCATCAAAGAAACTAGCAAGGCTATCTTGGTGGCTAAGGTTAAGAGTAAACTGATGATTGAGAGAGCGAGCAAGAGCGAAATAGAAAGCTCGAAGTGCTGCTAGCTTGTAGCTAACATTAACTGAACTACATTTCTTACTTATCCATACCAATAAATTCTCAATCTTCTCATTCTCAGTTACAATTAAATCAACTTTCTGTTTCATACATAACAATAAATCATTGGCGTTTTTTCTCATCTCAATTACTATCAAAAATATTTGTCGCCAGTGTTTTTCGCTGATGTAGCCAACCAAACATTGCCAATCAGCGCGATCGCAAAACCATTTAGCTGTGAAATACTCTTGAAACGTCAGGTGAGAAAAGGAGTAAATTTCTGGTGCTCTTTCTATCAATAACCCATGCTGCACCTCAATTGACTTAAGGACAGCCCTGCTATCTCTTTGCAAGCTGTCTATTTGTGCATGAGGTAATGTAAGGAAGTAGTCAGCAATATATTTCTCAATTTCCTCTTGTTTAAAGAAGTAGCGGTTTTCCTCAAAAGCAACCTTAGCCACATGGGTTAGAAGCGATTTCCTGCCTTCTAAGTCCAGCTTCCCATAAACTTCATCGCGTTCAATGCCCCTTTCAGCGTCCCATTGTTCTAACAGGATATTTATCCCTCGTTGATAAAGTTCTGAGCGGTTTTTAGAGAACTCTCCTAGATTATTCTTAAAAATCAAGCAGGTAAGATTGAGTAAAATCGGCGTTACCGCTAAGTCACGGATGCGCTTATGTTCTGCTAAGCCTAACTTTTCAATAAATTCCTTCGCTCTAGTTTCTCCTGCTTGCTTGTTATTCTTGGCTTCCGCCACAAACCACTTGTTAGCAAATATCTCAATTTGCGGTTGTTCAAAATCTGCCACTATGACTTGTGTAAATTTTAAATCACTGAAGTTGTAGTCTAGGGCATTAGTCCGACAGGTGATAATTATCGAGTTCTTGCGATACTTGCAAAATTCACGAATACGTCTCAGAACTAACTTGCTAAAATCTTTTGGCACTTCATCCAAGCCATCGAGCAGTATCAATGCTCTCCCCTGAGTGATTATTGTTTCAGTTGCCTGTGGTTGCTCAACTCCCTCTGTATGAAATAGATGCTCGATGTAGTTTAGTAAGCTTAATTCTGAATGATTCCTGATTTCGTCAGTAAACTCACTCAGCCTGAGAAAAATTGGCACTCGGTTGGCTTGTAGCTCACCTTTGTTACATTGAGTTGCTACATAGTAAAGATATGTTGTTTTGCCCGAACCGGGTGCGCCCAAGCACATCACTTTGCACCCATCTGTAACTATCTCTAATCCTGGGACTCGTTCACCATGCACTTTGCCTAAGTAAAAGCTTTTAGGGTCATCAGCAATAGGGTCAAAACCTTGCATTCGCTCAGAGATATTAAGGGAGCGTAGCTTCGGAATGTCTTCCAGAATGTAGACATCAGTGTAGAGATCGTCAATTGGAACTTGCCGATTGAGCAACTGCATTTCGCCGCAGTCATATTGAATTTTGTCCCGGTAGAGCGATCGCACCTCCCGCACCAATTCATCAATATCAGAACCTTTGTCCTGCTTTCGTTTCTCTCGTTTGACTGTAATAAGGTCTCCCTCTTCCCAAGTCAAACCGAGGAATGAACCTATCCTGTCAGCAGTGGAACGTGTAATAGGTTCGCCCTTGAAAAACTTGGTACGCTGCTGACTGCTCAATTTACGGTTGCGTGACGTCACTATCTCCAGCAGTTTTGACTCCGCCCATCCCTCACGGGTGAGAACTTCCCTCGCTTTCCGAATCGCTTGTTCAGATGCTCGAACATCCATGTCCCGCTCTCAAACCTGATCGCACTCTAAATATTAAATATTTATTAAGAAAATTTTGAGTTCAGTTTTGGTATGAATTCAAACGAACTCAAATCACATTCTACTTACTCAACACTAAACTCAAATCAACTCAAATCACAACTCAAATCAGTTCAAATTATTGCTCCACAAGGGCTTCAGGCTTTGAGTGTCATGCTGTTGGAAGTTCACTAGGAGCAAAATTTCATGAAAACTCTCACACCAAAACAGCCAGCTTCAGAACAGAATGAAAAGCGGTTGCAACCGACTCAACCCAGTAACTCGAAACTTAAATCCAGAAAGACTCGCAAGTGGCTTAAATTCGTTGAATTTGGCGTCGTTGGCTGTGCCACCTGGCTAAACCCTAACGCCGGATTTCTCATTTTCCTCTTGAAACTCTGCTTTCAAATCTTGGAACTGCTTCAAGACGAGCGAGAGCGGTAGTAATTGGACTCACATCTTGGGTTTGACGCGCTCACCCACCAGGGGTTAAAACCCCTGGCTCATAGCTCAAGTCCTCGCTCAGAGGACTATACAGAGATTTCAGTCCACTTTAGTTGACTTTATATATTAGCCCGGAGTTTGAACTCCGGGCGGGTGAGTGCGTTTTACCGAGAATGTTGCAAAAAATGAATGGAGCGATCGCCTTTCTTCCCAGCCTAATTATTACTCCTGAGCGATCGCTTGCACCTCTTCTACAGATAACCCCAGCGCTTCGGCAACCTGCTCAACACTCAACCCCATTCCCAACAACCGAGGGATTGCATCTCGTCTCGCTTGCTCTGCTTGGTCAGCGCGTTGCCGTTCTTCCTCAGCGCGTTGCCGTTCTTCCTCAAACCGTTGGGCAATCTCCACATAAGTCAGAAAACACTCTCCGTCAGGGCGATAAAACTCCAAATTCTCCTGTGACCAAGTAAACCGAATTCCTAATCGAGGACTGAGCCAATCCGCCATCTGAGGAATGATATCTAACCCATCCTCAGTACGCAACCAACCTCGTAACCGATTCCTGTCCGGATCGTAAATATAGTACTCTTCCACGCCGTAGCGCTCGTAGAACAGCAACTTCCTCTCCATCTCATCCTGTGTATTGCTTGGAGAGAGGATTTCAAACACTACCTGCGGCGCAATGTCCCCCTCGTTCCATTGTTGGTAGGAGCCGCGATCGCTTTTAGGTCTACCAAACACTACCATCACATCTGGGGCGTTAACGATATTTGGTTTTCCCTCCACTGGATACCAAAACAAGTCTCCCGCAACAAACACATTTGGGTCATCAGCAAACAACCAGTCTAAGTTCTGCTGAATCACCACAATCCAGCGAAACTGCTTGGTATTATTTGCCATTGGCTTTCCGTCGCTATCAGGATAGATGACCTCTGAGTGAGCCGGTGATTGCAGTTGAGATACCATCTTCCTCAACCTCCGCAAGACTGTCAATACAATGCCTTCACGTTAGCACGATGGAGGAATATCCCAATTGTAGAGACGTGATATCTCGTGTCTCACCTCACGCCCAGAAGTCGGGTAACTTCTGTGAAACCCGACTTCTCAGCCCCCGCTAGTTTGAGGTTTAATTGTGCCTATCTGCTTAGTAATGATTCCCGATTTTACGATGGTGTACCGCCGTTAAAGCATCGGGTTTAGAAACGCGACCCACCGAAACAGTGGCGTAGATCGTCCAGTGGTCGCCACAATCCATGCGGCTTTTGACTTCGCACTCCATATAAGCAAGAGCATCTCCTAGGATGGGAGAACCATTAGTTGCTGGGTAAGTCTTCACACCTGCAAAGCGATCGCTACCGGGGGGGAAGCGCTTGAGGAAGTGCTTCATCAGTCCCTGGTAATTGCCTTCTTCGAGGACGTTGAGAACGAAGCGATCGCCTACATGCAACAATGACTCAATAGCGCGGTCTTTCGACACGGCAACGCTTATCCCCAAAGGTTTGAAGCTAGCTTGTGCCACCCAAGACGCAAACATGGCACTGCTGATATTGCCCTTCTTGGTCGTAAGAATGTACAGTCCGCTACTGAGTCTTCCCAAGGCTTTTTCTAAGTCGGAATCTAAGGCTTTGATTTGCTTGATCGTGCGATCGCGAGTCAACCACTGCCCCAAGTCTGTTCCTGCTTCTTCACACAAATGATAGGTTTCTTCGTGTGGTGCCTCCTTGACCAGAATCGGTGGAAAAGCAGGGTTCAAACCTAAATCTCGGAATTTGTTGACTAGTTGATAAGCCGATTCACTATCCTCAGCGCCAGACTCAAATACACCGAACGATTGCTTGGCATTGGTCGCGGCTAAGATAGTGCCGATCGCGGTTTGAGTTGTAGTTGCTGCGTCTCCTGTAGTCGGTGGGGTACCAATGACCAACCCAGAAGCAATGCTTACCAGTTCTTTCACCTCTTGAGGGTCAGCCGATCGCAAGTCCATCATTTCCACCGCCACACCTGACTTAGTAATGCCGTGAGCGATCGATTGAGAAAGACGATCGCTAAATCCGTAATCGGACAGGTAAAATACAGCAACCGTTGTTTCTGCCTTCGCTTGCTCCTGACTCCACTGACGGTAGCGACCTACCAGTTCGGGTACATTATGATGAAGTAATGGCCCATGACCCGTAGCAATAATTTCAATCTCCGGCAACTCTTTCATCCGCTTCAGCGCAGACAGCACCGAGCGAGCATTTGGCCCCATCAAACAATCGTAGTAATATTTGTAGTCCTCTTCAATTAGATCTAAATCTTCATCAAAGGTGTGGTCGTCGCAATAATGCATCCCAAACGCATCGCAGGTGTAGAGAGTCTGCGTTTTGGCATCAAAGGTGAAGATGGTATCGGGCCAGTGTAAATTGGGGGCAATGACGAATTCCAGAACGTGTTCGTTGCCCAAATCTAAGCGATCGCCATTTTTCACAATCCGCGACTGAAATGGCTGATGCAGCCAATCTTTAAGAAACTGGATGGCGACTTTTGAACCAACAACGGTAATTTGTGGGGCGAGTGCCAGAATATCTTTGACCAATCCACTGTGATCAGGTTCAGTATGGCTAACAATTAGGTAATTTAGTTGAGTTGGGTCAATCAGTCCCGCTAGGGTGTCGAGATACAGTTGGCGAAATTTTTCGTGAGAGGTGTCTACTAAAGCAGTTTGTTCGCCTTGAATCAAGAATGAGTTGTAGGTAGTGCCATTTTGTAAGCCGAATTCAATGTCAAAGCGATCGCGATCCCAGTCCAAAGAGCGAATTGCCGTTGTCCCAGGTGCAATTTCCACAGTCTGCATCGTCAGTCGGCGTTGAACTTTTTCAGCAACAGCTACCATCGGTCGCCTCCTCTTTTACAACTCAATTACTCTGTATTTACACTCATCAAGCTTAGCTATTGCTTTTGGTTTTTGGGTTAGAATTATCTTATGAGTAAATTCAGGATTTTATAGGGTTGGAAATGTTGCAGCGATTCTCCTAGCTCCTTCGGCGCTGCTTCGCCAACGGGAGTGCGAGGAAACCCCAATGAACCGCCCAAAAATTCTCCGTCCAGGAGAGAGTTATACCTTTGCTAAATACTTTGAGCTTGCCTACGATATTGGGGATATATTAGCGGATTTAGATTGTCGCTTTGATCGCACGTTGTTAAATCTTCCCAAAACAGATCAGGTAATTCCAGAACTCAAGGATGTGCGATCGATTACAAGGTACTACCCCAAGGAGCGATTGCCTCTACCACCACCAAACGCGATCGCGACTTAGCTCAGCCATCTTCATGATTACTACCTTCATAGCTAGGCACGATTGTCAATACAGCTAACGACCTTTTAAATCAATCTAACTTTAGGATGAGCTTTCGTAAAATTTCGACTACACCCCAGTCTTGATTCTCTGACTCGAAAAACTACTTATACTAATTTATTAGCTTTTAATCCAAATATCGTGGGCAATAACCTAACCACAGCGGCCCAAAGAAGTGTTGGATTTACTCCCCACTTGAGAAACCTGGTCATACAGAACCCAATTTAATTCCAGGCTGAGAGAAAAGAAATAGAGAGAATGATTCAGCAAGAGGAACTACAGAAACCAACCCAGTTTCAGGAGCAAGTCGAACGGGCAAGGTTCCGCCAGACCGATACTATTGATAATGTGGTCGATTGACGAGGGAGAAAAGTTTATGGCAAGGTACAGCAGTATAGTCATGAAGAATTCAAGAGAAGGAGAAGACATCTCAAGTGGATTCATCACCAATCAGGAAGAAACTTTAGAGCAAAGTTACGTAGATTTAGAATTAGAACAATATAGGTTCCGTCTGTATGTAGCCGGAAATTCACCAAAATCTTTACGTGCCATCCGGAATTTAAAAAAAATCTGCGACGAACATCTTCCAGGACATTACGAAATTGAAATTATTGATATCTATCAGCGACCTGAACTATTAGAACAAGAACAGATTTTTGCAATTCCAACACTGATTAAGAAATTACCACTTCCTTTACAGCGGCTAATCGGCGATATGACCAATACAGAAGAAGTTGTACTTTATTTGGGTCTTTGAGATTGTTAAAACAAGGGGATTTTAGTTTCATTTTCCTGGCACAGCCCTCGCGGTGCAGGTAAAAATGGTACAAAAGAGCGGTTCGTTGTTCTCAACAAGACCGCCCTTCTGACTGTAGGAATACTTAAAGTTTAGGACTTCCGTTCACCACGACAAAGGTTTATATGGTAGATACAGCTAGAATTGGTATTAACCCAATACTAGCCTTAGGTCATACCCTTTTAAACAATTGAAGAGGCCGCAATTTCGGGCAGAATGCTTCCGGTCTGCAATGAAAAGCCTTGATAGTTAACGCCTCCATTAAAGATGTGGGCTTCTGTGGTATTCGTGCCAGTGTTACTCTCCTTGAGACTGATGATGCCGATAGGATTACTAGAAGTGTAATCGTCCATCAGGAAGTCCCAACCAGTCTTCGTCTCTTCTAGGACAGTCTTAGTTTGTAATATGAAAGATTGAAAGTTACTGGCTCCATTTAAGACGTGGACTTCTGTACTTTTTGAACCCGTTTCACTCTTTTTAATACAGAAGAGATCTAGAACACCATCGCGGTTGTAATCGCCCGCCTGGAAGTCAAAATTATCACCCGTTTGCTCTAGGGCTGTCCCAGTTTGCTTGAGCCAAGTTTTATAGTTAGTGGCTCCATTCATGATGTGGATTTCTGTACTTTTTGAACCCGTCTCACTCTTTTTAATGCCGATAAGATCGGTAACGCCATCACGATTGTAATCACCCGCAACAAAGTCCCAGGCATTATCAGTCTCGTGCAGTACCGTTGCGGTTTGCACTACCCAAGTTTGATAGTTAGTGGCTGCATCCATGATGTGGACTTCAGTCTTGCTGCTACCCGTGCTACTCTTTTTGATACTCAAGATATCGGTAGCGGCATCACGGTTGCAATCGCCCGCAACGAAGTCCCACTTAGCATCAGTTTCGTGCAATACCGTTCCGGTTTGCAGTAGCCAAGATTTATAGTTGCTGGCTCGATTCATGATATGGACTTCGGTCTTGGCGGTACCCGTGCCACTCTTCTTGATAGCCACGACATCGGTAGCGTTATCACGGTTATAATCTCTCGTCACAAAATCCCAATTACTACTTTGGGTAGCCCCTGGGTTCTGACCGGGAGTCGGGTTGGCAGGAGTCGGGCTGAAAGTAACAGTTGCTGTTCCAGTTAGGTTGGGGGCAGGGTCATACTCAACTAGGTAACCTTGGATGTCTCCGAAGGTCACAGGGTAATCATTCCACTTACCCTGCTCCTGCGGGAATTGACTATCGGACAGAAAGTGAGCATAGTCTTCATTGCCTCCGTTGTCATTCGGTTCTATAGATGTCCCACCTTGGTACGTTGTTGACCAGTTGTTGTATTGTCCAGGAACGGCACTTCCCGTCTGCCCATTCCCCTGCCAAAATAGAGTACCGGCTTCTGGCCCAGTGACCCAGCGCCATTCTCCCTCAACGGCAGCATCACTTGCTCCCATCCATCCATTACCTTCGAGCTTATTAGCAATAAAGTCGTTCTCCGGCTGTGATGTGATAGTAGCTAGGTATCCTTGGAGACCTAAGTTTGTCCTTGAGGCAGCCGCAGTGCGAGCCTGTTCCCAGGTAAGGTTTCCGCTGACGAACTCATAGTAGTGACCGTTGAATCGGTTGAATAGGGCAGTTCCTAAACTAAACTGTATGTCCCGAGGAGCGGTGGTCGGTGTAGCACTGGTATTTTGATAGGTAACCTGGCGCAGAACTGACTCGTAGGTAGATACAGTAGCTGTACCGAGGAGTTTCATCACACCTGAAGTTGCGTCATAACTCCAGTTAATTCCACTAATCGAGCCGCTTGTCCCCGCCTGACCCGCAATGCTCAAACTTTCCTGTCCAGTGACTTGACCGTTGATCTCTACCGATGCACCGTCTATGGTATCTCCTACATCCGGGTCAGTGATGGTGAGGCTGGAAGCTACGGCTACTGGAGAATTGGTATATTGAGCCGTGCCACCTACACTTAAGATGGGGGGCGTGCCTGTGTTTAATATTCCTTCGTAAGCCGCCATGACTGAAGGTAGAAAGGCTAACAGAGGCGGTTCTTGACCTAGTACGACCTCTAACTCCCAATTTCCACCTAGGGCAGAATTACCAGTAGGAGTTCTGGAAGCTGCAATATTAGCTCCCGTTAGTTGGTGCAACTTCTCAACAAATTCTTCTCCAGCATCCCCAGCCGCGACATAACAACCATAGAGTAGAAGATTCGTCACATTCCACTGTTGCAGTTGAGTCGCGTAGCGGTTGAAAGTATCTAAACTCAGTTGCGTATTACCCAAATACAAACAACCGGGCGCACCGTGGGAAACTAGGTGGACAACACCAACATCCTGACGCTGTTGTAAAACTTGGCTAATCTGCTCAATGCCATCAGCGGCGGCATCCAGAACCAATACTTCGGCTTTAGAAATAACACCATTAACTAATTGCTGGTAATTTCCAACTCCAGCATCAACAAAAACAACTGTAGCGACTTGATTTGAGGTTTTTGGGGTTAAATCTAAGGTAGATTTCATATTCATCCTTCAGAGTTAGTAGTCCAGTTGAACGGGATAAATGTAGATGCATAATCCGAATGAAAAGCACGGCGGCTTTTCATTAAAAATTCCTAAAAAGTCACCAAAAATTCTTACCTAATTGATAGGCATTGCAGGTAGAAATAATTAGGATAGGATAGTGAATTGGGACGTGTAATGGCTCCTACAAAACTGAAATACGCTAGGAATTTATAAGCTGAGCGTTTCAGCTTTAAGGATGTACCTCATTCAGTAGGTGGACATTAATACTTGGTCGTTGAAGCAAGGCAGACCGGAGCTTATACGAGGACAGAAGGCAGAAGACAAGAGGGTTTAGTCTTATAACCTTTGTTGACATACCTTCGTTGGTCAAAGTCGAACTATAAGTTGGTTATGTACGCTACGACTATAACATCTATCTTTAGGTAGATGCCAAGAGCCATACACTTACTACATGTACATAAATCTTTCGTAAATTATTTTTTTTGAAGAGAAAATTACGACCGACAAAGCGTTGCTCATTTATCCTGACAAAGGCGGAAACCTCTTCAGTCACACAGATGTCGTATCAAGCAGGAAAGCTGATAGCCTAAATCACAGCAAAGATTTGTTCTGGACTGGCACCTTGAAGACACGCTCAAATTACTGGCAACTGCTGCCTTATATCCGCCCTCATGGGAAAACCATTGCTCAGGCATTGGCTTGCACCTTATGCGTCACGGTTTTCTGGCCGATACAGGCGGCGGTGGCAGGCCAACTCGTAAGTTTGATCGGACAGGGTAATATGGTCGGGCTGGGTCGATTAGCAGGAACCCTTGTCCTGGTGTTTCTCGTCCAGAAAATCTTGATGTACGGTCAAGACTCCCTGATGGCTAAAGCGGCCTTGTTTGTTGCCCTAGACTTACGCAAGCAGGTTTATGCCCATCTCCAACGCCTCAATCTGGGCTTTTTTGAAACCGCTCAAACCGGTGACTTATCCTATCGTCTTACCGAAGACATCGATCGCATCGGAGAAGTCGTCAATAAACTCTTCCATGACTTTACTCCTTGTGTGTTGCAGCTCATCGTCGTGCTGGGCTACATGATTTATCTCAATTGGCAACTAACCCTAGCCACCTTTATTGTTGCCCCGTTGATGGGGGTTTTAATTGGCTGGTTTGGCGAACAAATGCTCAAGTTTTCCCGCCGCAGTCAAAATCGTACCTCCAATTTATCGGCGTTGCTTACCGAAGTCTTCAGTGGTATTCGTTTGGTGCAAGCCTTTGCAGCTGAGGAGTATGAGATCGAACGTTTTACCGCCGAAGCTGAACATAACCGTCAAGCCAAATATGCGGCTGAACGGTTGAAAGCGATTCAGAATCCAGTGGTCGGATTTGTCTATGCCATGAGTGTGTTGCTACTGTTTCTCCTCGGTGGCTGGCAAATTTCTGTGGGCAACCTGACGGGAGCACAATTTGCCACATTTGTAGCAGCGGCATTACTCCTGATTGACCCCATCGCCCATATTACAAGTAACTATAACGATTTCCGACAGGGTGAGGCATCGGTTGACCGTATCTTTGAATTGATGGCAATTCAGCCGACGGTGGTGGAAAAACTGGGTGCGACTATCCTACCGCCAGTTACAGGCAAAGTGGAATATGGCAATGTGTCCTTTGCTTACAATCCTGGGGAACCGGTGCTGCAAAACCTGAGTTTCCTGGCGCTACCTGGGGAGATGATTGCTTTGGTTGGGCCATCGGGTGCCGGGAAAACGACGTTGGTGAATCTTCTCCCTCGCTTTTATGAACCCCAAGCCGGGAAAATTTTAATCGATGGTGTTGATATTCGAGATGTCACCCTACCGAGTTTGCGGCGACAGATTGGGATTGTGCCGCAGGAGACGATTCTATTTTCCGGGACGATCGCCCAAAATATTGCATTTGGTCAGAAAGATTTTGACCTCAAAGACGTTCAGGCGGCAGCAGAGATTGCCAATGCTCACCAATTTATTACTCAATTCTCTCAGGGTTATCACACCTGGGTGGGAGAACGGGGGGTTAACTTATCCGGGGGACAAAAACAACGAATTGCGATCGCCCGCGCTGTCCTGCTAAACCCCAGTATTTTGATTTTGGATGAAGCCACCTCTGCCCTAGATTCAGAATCCGAAGCCTTAGTGCAAGAAGCACTAGAGCGAATTATGCAAGACCGCACGGTTTTTATCATCGCTCACCGACTGGCAACCGTGCGTAGTGCCGATCGCATTCTCGTGGTTGAACAGGGACAAATTGTCGAATCTGGAACCCACGAGGAACTCTTAGCGAAAGGCGATCGTTATGCCGGGTTTTATGCTCAGCAGTTTAGTTAGGAGTCATCATTGAGCGCCAACCCTAGCAAATGTTCTACTTGCTAGGGTGTCACAGATAAGTCTGCTGACATTGTTTGAGCAACAGGCTATCAAGATTCCTGAGTCTGATTAATCATGTGTAAGCCGCACTCCTTCTTCCCGGCATCTTCCCACCACCAACGACCTTCCCGCTCATGTTGATTGGGTAACACGGGACGAGTACAGGGTTCGCAACCAATGCTGATAAAGCCGCGCTCATGCAACGCATTATAGGGAACTTCGTAGGAACGAATGTACATCCACACATCAGTGGATGACCAATTGGCAAGCGGATTAAATTTAATCAGTTGGTGATCGTCTGTTGAGAAGGCATTATCCACTTGAACCACAGGAACACTGGCGCGTGTGGATGGATTTTGGTCTTTGCGTTGTCCTGTCACCCAGGCATCTAGGGTCGATAGCTTGCGGCGCAGAGGAGCAACCTTACGAATATCACAGCATTCCTTGTGTCCATCTTCATAGAAGCTGAACAGCCCTTTTGCTTTGACTAAAGCTTCAATTTGGGCGGCATCAGGATACATGATTTCGATCGCAATACCATAATGCTTTCTGACGCGATCGATAAACTGATACGTTTCGGCATGAAGACGACCGGTATCGAGGCTGAAGACTTTGATATCCGGATTAATCTTGTGCGCCATGTCAATCAGGACAACATCCTCGGCACCACTGAAAGAAATGGCAAGGTTGTCAAATAAGTTCAACGCACGTTCGAGAATTTTTTGTGGGCTTTGGCGCGACAGTTCCGTCTCAAGCGTCGGAATATCGAGTGGAACAACGTTCTGTTGGGTGAACTGCACCATAGTGGGTGTTCTCAAGAAAAGGATCGTCTCGTGACCAAACTATATTTTATCAAGCTGTAGCTCTTAGTACACCTTGTTAGAAAAGGGGTATGCAAACCCAAAAGCGAGAGCGTTGCGCTGCTGCAAAGCAGATCGCATTCTCTGAGATACGATAAAAAGGCTGTCTGCCACTGGTGAATTTCACCGTTCGGTCAGGACTAGTTCTACAACTAACTGTGCAGCTACACTCCTAGGAACAAACATGTCGTGGATGGAATTGAGCCTCGATACAACGCACGAGGCGGTTGATTGGGTCTGTACGCTGTTGGCTAAGATTAAGGATATTGATGATGTTCGGATTACGGAGTACGCTGACCCAAACCTATCTCAGTCTGGTGAGCGAGATGTAGCAAAACCCAGTTGGACGTTTACAATTCGCTTCTATTTAAACCACCAGGTATGTTCGCGGGAACAGGTGGAAAAAATCGCTAATCTGCTGTTACCCCTGAACCGCACAGGACTTGCGACGGAACTTCAGATCAGTAGGGTGAATGATAAACCCACACCGGACGAAGAACTCAATCCCTTTGTACATCGGATTGGACAACGGTTCGTTATACTCACTCCCGATACACCTTATCAAGCGAAAGCCGCAGGCGAAATACCCTTAAGATTGAAGACAACGCTCTCCTTTGGCAGTGGTCTACATCCAGCCACCATGCTGAGTTTGCAACTAATTGAGCGGTATATTGTCCCCAGCATGAATATCCTCGACCTTGGATCGGGTTCAGGCATTCTGAGTATAGCGATGGCGAAGCTAGGGGCAACGGTCTTAGCCTTAGATAATGATCGTACTGCTGTGCAAGCCACTCAGGATTCAGTATATCGGAATAATGTAGAGCAGCAAGTAACGGTTATGGAAGGAAGCCTCGGCGGTGGAAGTGAGTTGGGGCATTGGATGGGCGGAGATACGACGGAAAATGTGCCCAAAGTCGAGGCAACAGAAAGATTTGATGTGATTGTTGCCAATATCCTGGCGCGGGTGCATATTGCCCTTGCTGATGACTTTCATCGTGCGTTGCGTCGGACGGATACCCAGCCGGGACTCCTGATTACAGCCGGTTTTACTACGGATTATGAACAAGAGGTTGTCTCGTCCTTAACAGAGGCAGGGTTTGAAACCATCGATTGTGAACGATTGAATGAGTGGGTTGCTTTTGCCTATCGCCTTGCCTAGTGCGATCGCGATTCATCCAGTACTATACAGAAATTACGTAGGGGCGCGACATGTCCATTGGTGTCAAATTAACGTTCGCTAGGCGGTTAAAACCGCAGCTACACAAACAAAACCCGCCTACGCGGGTTTCAAAACTCTAATTTTTCCGTTAGTCCGCGCAGGCGGACTGCGTTTTTATAGGGGCGAATTCCATTCGCCAAGGCTTAAGTTGACACGCATGGGGGGGAACTCCCCCCAATCTTGATTTTTCCCAAACTAACGATCACTTTTCCCTTAAGTCAGTGCCATTCGACTTAGAACGGGGGTCGATTGGTGGGTGATTGGTAGTAAACTTTAGACCCGTGATCAGAGACAAAATGACAAGCCCAGTAAGAGCGTACAAAGCTCTTCCAAACTGGCTCATCAGACTTGCGATAAAGATCGCCCAACAAGGGTTTAATTGCCTCTGTTGCAGTCTTTAAGTGGTAGTGTGGCATGTTCAGGAAGATGTGATGAGCCACATGGGTACCAATGTCGTGATGGATGGGATTGATAAAACCGTAGTCGCGATCAATCGTAGATAATGCACCTTTGAGGAAATACCAATCATCCCCACGATACCAAGGGATATCAGGTTCTGTGTGATGCAGGAAGGTGACTAGAGCCAGCCACATCACAAATATTAGATAGGGAACGAAGTAGTACTTGAATAAAAATAGCCAACCAAACTGATAGGTTAGCCCGCCTAAGAAACCAACCATCAACACGCACAGGGCAGTACTCGTCAACACGTCCCACTTTTCTGAGGGACGGAAGAGGGGACTGCTGGGCAGAAAGTGGGAACCTTCCCGATTCGGCGATCGGCGGAACAGATAGATGGGGTAACCAAGCAATGGTAAATAGAAGCGGATCAGCTTTTCATACCACGGCATCTGCTCATATTTGGTCTGGGATACGGGATACCAGCTTTCATCGGTATCAAGGTTGCCGGTGTTGGCATGATGAGTTCTGTGGCTAATCCGCCAACCGTGGTAGGGAACAAGGATGGGGATATGGCAAAGGTGCCCAATGAAGCTATTGAGCCATTTGGACTTAGAAAATGAGCCATGTCCGCAGTCGTGCCCAACCACAAACAAGGCCCAAAACATGGTTCCTTGCATGAACCAGAAAATTGGATAAAATAGCCAGGAATCCAAGCTATAGGCGATCGCATAAAGTCCTGCGATAATCCCCATATCTAGAAACAAGTAACTCAGAGATTTCCAGACTGAGGGTTCAAAACAATGGGCGGGAATAGCTGCCTTTAGATCTTGAAGAGTAAAGGGTAACTCTGTTGTACGGGTGGACGAGGCTGGACTCGTCGCCTGATTGAGAACAGTGTTTGATTGCACTAATCTTTCCGATTTGACCTGATTTGAAAACCCACATTCCGTCTTTTACAGACCACACTCAGCTATTCAAAGCCAGAATTTTGACTCTGCAACGGTTCAACATGATTGAGTTCGCATAAACAACCCGTCCGCAATTCTCCTCCAAGCTGGCTTGTTGAATGCATGTTTTGGGAAAATCAGTGCGACCTCCATTGCTTGATGAAAAAATCGAGTGTCCCAGTTAGAAGTGCGAAATGCGGGTGAGAAACCGGATTCATTCTAACCTTATATGAGTGGATTTGTTAAGATAAGTTTCAAAATAGCGGATTAAACAGGATTGCGAACAACTATCGTCACACCAACCCTCTAACGTCCTTACGGCTGAGGCGATCGCTACCAAGATAGCAGGTGTCCCTTGGAATTGCCGTTGCTGGGGATGGTTTACCCTGAGTGACAATGGTGAAGTTGCTACCCATCCTACACAGCCCAGATGAATGAATTCCTAGATGCCCGACAGTATGCCCCCGCCACACAACGCAATCGAGAAGCCATTTTGGAAGTGCTTTTACAAGTGCTGCCATCTACAGGCACCGTGTTAGAAGTCTCCAGTGGCACAGGAGAACATGCCGTCTTTTTTGCACCCCGACTCATCCGGCATAAATGGATTCCATCTGACCCCAATCCAGTAGCAAGAGCGAGTATTGCAGCATGGCGGGAATATTGCCCTGCGGATAATTTGTATCCCCCGATCGCGTTGGATGTTTGCGATCCAGTTTGGGAGATTGAAGGGGATGAACTCCCAGAATCGTTGCAGGAGATAGACTTGAAGCAAGAGCCAATTGTTGCGATCATTAATATTAACATGATTCACATTGCCCCTTGGTCAGCTTGTTTGGGATTGATGGCAGGGGCAGGGCGGATTCTTCCTCCAGGTGGCATTCTCTATCTATATGGGCCTTTCAAACAAGGTGGTAAACATACAGCAACCAGCAATGCAATGTTTGATGAGAGTCTTCAAATGCAAAACCCGGAGTGGGGTGTGCGGGATTTGGATGAAGTAGTAGCAGTTGCAGAAACTCAAAGTCTTTCGCTAGTTAAAACTTATACGATGCCAGCGAATAATCTTTCCGTTATCTTTCAAGCTTAGTGTATCCTTCGCCTAGTGAGCGGAGCTATCGCGTTAGCGAATCGCCTACAAAGCTGTCAAAATAAAGTTATGCCAACTGTACTCAGGAAGGATGGCTTTGCTGTCCGCATCTATTTTAACGATCGCTTGCCCCTTCATGTTCATGTTTTCAAAGATCGCAAAAGCAAGAGAAGCAGCAACAATTGCCAATGCTGTCGAACCCAGAGCTGAGTCAGCATACTATGACCAGAGTAGCGATAGCGAAGCGCTGCTGCGAAGCGCAGATCGCATTATTATCAATTTAAAGAGTGGAGCGACGTTCAGTTTTCCTCCAGAATTAGCGCAAGGCTTGGCAGGTGCTTCCCCTGAAGATTTAGCTGAGGTTGAGGTTACTCCATCTGGTGACGGGTTGCACTGGGAAAAGCTGGATGCAGATTTTAGTGTTCCTGCTCTTTTGGCTGGTGTGTTCGGGACTGCGGCTTGGATGGCTCAAATTAAAATGAAGGCTAGTTAGGGAGCGACTAACTGCCTCCTCTAAATGTTACATATATCAACAACGTACTTCTTACTCATCCTGCCTGTAAAAAAACTGAGTTTCTTCTGAGTATGTCCAGCCAATACCTTCTGGATCATATTTTTTACTCCAATCAGTAAAATTTTTGTTCAATCTTTTTCTAGCGATTGTGTCACGATGAATCTCAAAAATCTCAGCTAGTTGATTAGTAGTACAGGGACTAATCAATGGTGTATTCTTTATTGAAGTGCTGGCAGTTTGTTGGTTATCAAATAAAGTTCCTAGTTCTATTTGGGTATCCTCTAGAACACGAACTTCTCCTGTAGTGTTCACCTCATCTTCAGTTGTTTGTATAAACAAATTCTTAATTGCCTGGTTTAACATCTTACGACGCTCTGAAATGAATTTTTCAAAGTTATTCTCCTTAAGAGCATTATAAGCTTCCTTAGAGATCAGGTGACTATTCAATGTGTCAAGTAACCTAGCCTCATCATTACCATGCTTACTCAGACAATCACTAAAAAATTCGGATGGTAATTTCTTTCTCTTGCGGTTATTGGTTTTTTCCCAGATAAGTGTCCGGTTGAATATGACATCTACTTGATTTCCATATTTTTCTCGATAGACGGAGTCTGGGAAGATATGATCATCTTCGCATTGATGAAGTTTAGCAGATTGCCCATTTAGAAAATCGTTAGCTCCTCTACTAGCCACTAAATTCATAATTCCTAGATAGATAGCTGATTGGGGTTCGCCAATATCTAAATTTAAATCTTGAGTCGATAACTTCTTAAGCCATTCTGGTTTTTCTTCCCTATTAATCCAGTTTCCTATATCCCGTACATCCTGATAACTTTTGGTGTCCACCCCCTGGTCGTAACGCTGACTAAAAATACTACCCCAATACCAACAATCTAGTTTTCGATAATCTTCTTCTCCTGCTGATTTTCTTTTGAGTTTATCTAGCAAGCAAGCTAGAGGTATTATTAGTCTAGGATAGGGAATCCATTTTTTCTCAAAGGCACCATAATGATTGGTAATTCGTTTATGAGCTTGAACAATAGACTCAGTTGCTTCATTCCAAAGTGAGTTAAATGCTTCACCTTCTAATTCATTAATAACGTCAAGCAAGTTACGTTTGCGAGGTTCTTTACCCTTTTGAAGTGCAATTGCACGAAGTAAAAATTCAGGCTTTATTGCAGGAATTACGTCTTTATGAGCTTTCTCAAAAGTTTCCCATAGTTTTCTTAGCCGCACATCTTTTAGATAAAGTCTTGCTCCAATAAGATCAAAAAGTGATAACTTAACGCCTGTTCGATTAATTCGATCAAAGATGTTGACTATGTTTTGCCAATCTGTCTCTTCTGAGAGGTCAACGACTGGCACTTGGAAGCTTGTTAGACGTTGTTGAAAAGTTAGGATTAATTTACGCTGCTCATTATTCCAGATATTTTGTTGTGTGTAGAGCCATTCATTAAAGGTGTTAGTGTCTAATAAAGATGAGAAACGCAGTGCTTTATGCATATAAACGAGCTGCTCTAACTCTCCCTTGCGTTTGGCATCCCCTGTTGACACTCCAACAACAGAATCATCAATAGCGCCATTTAAAGCTTCGTCAAGACGTAAGTAGAATCGATAAGGATTTTTAGAGCCACGTAGCGGGATATCAGGCTCATAAAGCGCATAGAACAATGAAGTAATTCTCTGTTGACCATCTAGTACAAGGCGTACAGTTGTATGATTTTTGGGATTTGCTTGACTGTTAACTTTTTTTAGCCCCTCCACAGGTTCAAAGGGAAACATCGGTTTGTTGGCAGGAGTTTCAAGAATCAAAAAAGTACCGATAAAATATCCATAAAGAATTGATGTCAGTAATTGCTCAATGTCATCACGGCTACAAACAAATGAACGCTGAAATCCTACAGGAATAACTATCTTGGCACTGTGAACTTCACCAATAATTTTCAAGAAATTCTCTGAGACTGCGGTAAACGAGTTGCCTTCCATAGTTAACTAAATCAATTGAAAGAAGTCTACTAAAGAGTATTCCCCGAAATTCATCTGAGAGAACAATGAGCCAATTAATAAGCAATTTTACTCCCCAACACTCCCATCCGGCATCGTCGCCCCAGTCAAATTCACATCACTCAAATCCACTGCCTCCAGATTCGCACCCGTTAAATCCGCCCCACTCAAATCAGCACCACTCAACTTTACCCCCACCAACTTCGCCCCAACTAATTGAGCATTCCTCAAATCTGCATTCCCCAATTTCCCCCAACTCAAATCCGCCCCACTCAACCGCGCATCCCTCAAAATTGCCCCTACCAATTTCGCCTTCCGCAAATTGGCATTCCTCAAATCCGCCCCACACAAATCCGCAATCACCAACTTTGCCCCATCCAACTGGGCATTTCTCAAATCAGCATTCCTGAGAATCGCGCCAATTAAATTCGCATTCCTCAAATCTGCCCCCGCCAACTGCGCCCCTGTCAAATCTGCATTCTGAAAATTTCTCCCCCCAGTGTCATATCGCTTCAGCAATTCACTCGTATCCGTAACCCCAATCTCTCGCTGTGGAGGACGCCGGAAGGTAAACGTGAACGTATCCCCACTCCGCATCACCCGCCACATCTCCTCATACATCGGATAAGAACCTATCCCACTCAACTTCACCCAACCTTTTGCCCTGGTTAATGCCACAAATAACTGATTCCGCAATTGGAGATTACTTTCATCCTTCGCCACATTATCCAAACCCACCACATACACCATCTCCGCCTCATTCCCCTTAGCGCGGTGGATGCGAGACACTGTAACCCCACCTTCACACCAGAACTTGTTGGGGTTGCGCTGTTCTTTGTCGGTTTGCAGGATATTGCAATCTGGGGTACTGGGAATGTAAATATCGATACCTTGGGATATCAAGAACTCTGCAACCGTTGTTTCCAGCTTCATCGCCTCGAAACCCGAACCTAAAACGATGACTAGAATCTCCCGACTGGGTTTAAGTCCATCATGGCGGAGATTGTAGAGAATATTTTGTGCCAAGGCAGATAGTTCTTCTTGGCGCGATCGATATGCCACAAACTCCAACACCGACCCTTCCCAAAGTTCCGGCACGAGATTGGGAGAGTTTTCCGGTGGGCGACTCAAGGTAACTTGCTCACCCGGAATAAAACGCCCCGTCACCTCATACCCGATCGCACGCCAATCCTCCGCACGAGTAATCCCCGTCAGCATCCCCCCATAACGCAGCAACCCCATGCCAATCCCATGTGCTGCGGTAAGAATCGGGCCAGGAGTACGGTAGCAACGATGCATGATTTCACTCTTTCTAATCCCACCGCTATACTGTCCCGTCACCAAATGCCCCAAGTCTTCCCCAAATAACTCACTCGCATTGGGAATCTTCAAGCTTTCCAGGCTTTGCGCTTCGTCGTATCCCCAGATTAACCGTCGTTGTTCTGGCTGTGCCGAGTCAACGGGTCGCAACGCTTGATACGCCATCCAATAAAACGGTTGCTTGCCCTGAAACTTCAGAGGGTCATCCACAATTAAGTCTTGACCTTCATCAATTAAGATGGCATCATATAGCGTAGGGACGACCGTATTGTGCAATAACTGTGTGCATACCTCAGCTAACGCTTCATTCGGTCGATTACTTTGGGTATCTTCCACTGTTAGACGCTTCACTCCAGCCGCTCGGCAAAGCGTACTATAGAGACCAGGTTGATTTTTCGCTCCCCAAGCGTGAAGCACCTGTAATTTCCGATTTTTTGGCTCATATTCCACCTCACCCCCACTAAAGCGCAAGAGCCACTTATTGACCTGAGCAATGATGGGATGGTACAGGCTGCGGCTGAAAAAGACAAGGGCGATATCCCAATCGGGATGCTTCAGGTGCATGTGAGCGGCTTTTTGGCACAGCAGCACGGTTTTTCCGGAACCGGCAATCCCCCGAATCCGCTGGGGGCCTGGGGGAATTTCTTTGCCGATGTGTTCTTGTTGTAAGTCGAATTCTGATAGGCGTTGCCGTACTTCAGCCATGACACTACCACGGGTTTTTCCAGATTGTTGTAGGGATACGAATGCCTGACGCCCTACCCGTGTGCGGAAGACAGGAGTACCACTAATAACCGCTTGCAGCAATTGCCACTGTTTGTCACTGAGAGTAGAACCTTTGATAATCGGAGTTATTTGCCGGAGTTGCTGGGGTAGGGAACCGCAGACAGATGGCAAAGGACGCAGATGATTTTGGAAAATAATCGGTGGGCAACTAGGGAGTTGGTAAAAGCCGCTATCGTACCATTGGTCTTCGGTAATCAGAGGCAGGCAAACAAGGGCGCGTCCACTTACTTTACGGCGGAGGAACGGTTCGCGATCGCAATATCCCAACAAGGTAAATAGTTGATTTTCTGCTTGCTCGTAAGGGTTGCTACTGATGGTGTAGTAGTTTTGGAACTCCCAGCGATGACCTGCGATCGCCAAAATTTGGTCAATGGTGACAGATTTGATTTCAATGATAATTAGACCGAGTTCGGAGTCGGCAATTAAAATATCGGGTTCTTTGCGAAACTTCCCAACTTTAGAAAAGATGGGATAGCGCCAGTAACCGAGACATTCCCTCTGGGCAAAGGCGTCACGGACAGCATCCCAAGCCTTGTGCTCACCGATTTCGCCGCTTTTTTCTAAGGGTTCAGTCGTAATAAATTGGCTGTGGGGCGAAGTTTTCGTTTCCCATCCTTTGGCTTGCCTCCCATCTTGTTCACTAGAGTTTTGAATTGAATCTTCACCTCTCACTCCTCACTCCTCACTCCTTACTCCTCATACGCAGTTGCGTTTAAACCTAGTAGTTGAAACAGACGCCCAGACGTTCCTGGCGAGAGATGAGGAGAAAATGAATGTATTACTACGTATGAATGTAACTTGGTATAACCTATCTATCGATAGAGGCTGAAACTATACCTATTGATTGACGAATTATTCGTCCGTTTTTCATAAGATTTACTTATAAGAAAGAAAGAATATTTCTGCAAGCTCATTCATCCGTAGCTGTAGAAGGAGAGAAAAATGGTTTTACATCAACATAAACGCGCTGTCGGTATCTTTACCAGCCGTGAAGCGGTAAACGAAGCGCTCCAAGAACTCAAACAGTCTAATTTTCCCCTGCACAGAGTTTCTGTGATTGCTAGACAATTAGAGGAGAAACCCATTAGGGGAGTCAATAATAGAGCTGAGGTTGGCAATCGAGCAGGTGATGGTGCCGCCAGTGGTGCCGTTACTGGTACTGTGATTGGACTGATCACTGGAGTACTGGTTGGGATTGGTGCGTTAGCGATTCCTCTGATTGGGCCAATCATGTTAGCAGATGCCCTGAGTACTGCCGTCGCTACAACTTTGGCTGGCGGTGGGATTGGTTTATTGAGCGGTGGAATAGTGGGCGCACTGATTGGTTTAGGCATTCCTAAAAAACAAGCCAAAGTTTACAAACAAAGGCTGTTACGTGGCGATTATTTGGTAATCGTAGAAGGTACTGATGACCAAATCCGTTATGCAACCTCTGTGCTTAAACATTGGGGGATAGAGGAATGGGGGATTTATAAGGCTCCAGAACTCGCTCAAACAGATACTAATTTACCCATTGCTGCTGTGGAAGACCCGCATGTTCGGACTTTTAGACAGAGCATTTATCAAAACTATGATCGCAACTGAAATTTGAGGGGGTTATATTCAAACGTTGAACATTGAGTTGTCATCAAAGCCTCTCATTGTTTAACGTCAAGGAGGAAGAAAAAAATGAAAAAATTAACAACATTACTACTGACGAGTATTCTCGGTTTGAGTGTTGCGGCTTGCGAGAATGTCGCTAGAACCAATCCTACGGCTCCCCGTTCCGTTAATACGGTGGGTGAAGCTCCTGGCTTGGACAAGGTTTTAAGAAACACAAGTGACTCAACTAGCCCAATCCGAAGGGCGCAAGCGAATTCAGACATTCGGGCACGGGAGCAACGGTACAATACGTTCAGGCAAGGTGATGGGGAACGATCGGATCAAAACTTGCAAAGCGAAGTGCGTAGTAAGTTAGAAGTTAACATTCCCAGGTCTCAGTTAACGGTTCAGGCTAATGAAGGTGTAATCACCGTAGTCGGGTACGTTCAAACGCAACAGGAGTTAGAGAAAATTGAACCCTTAGCTAGGGAGATTAGGGGTGTAAGAGATGTCAATGTTCAGGCTAAGATAGGACCCAAATTGCCTCCTTATGAAAGTTGATGTCTATCAGGAATGAGGGCTGAAGAATAGAGGATAAAGCCTAAAAAACTGGCTCCATGAACCTTCATCCTTCAGTCTTTTTTGTTGGTTTGTGTTTTGTTTCAGTACTGGTATAGAAGCAGATGTTTTTAGTTTGAAGGCATCTTTAGTTAAGATTTAATCACTCAATCTTTTTTATTTTAGTGTCGCTTTCTATCTTGTTTCTTTCGCTTTTTGATCACAACCCAAGCGATAAATGCCACAATCAGAAAAACCAGCACGATTTTAGAAACTGGGGCAAGATACTCGTCTACAAGCTCATAGTTTTCACCCAGCTTGAAGCCCAAGAACGTTAGTAGCATCACCCATGCAGTAGTGCCAAGTGTTGAGTAGATGAGAAAGGGCGCTAAGGGCATCTCACTAAGACCTGCTGGGAGCGAGATTAAGGTACGAATTCCTGGCACAAGACGACCCAATAACACAGCTTTGTTGCCGTACCGATTAAACCATCGCGTTGCCTTATCAATATCCTGGCTGGATACTGTAATCCATTTACCGTACTTGTCAGCTAAATCCTTCAAGCGTTCCTCACCCACGATTTTACCTGCGTAGTACCAAGGCAACGCTCCTAGGATAGTGCCGACGACTCCCGCCAAAACTGCAAGCGTGAAGTTCATATTGCCCTTTGATGCGGTAAATCCTGCCAAGGGCATGATTAATTCCGAAGGGATAGGAGGAAATAGATTTTCCGCGAACATCAGTAGCCCAATTCCCAAGTAACCAAGGGAATCCATCGTTTTAAGTATCCATTCCTGCATAGGTGGGTGCTGGGTATTAGGTAATGTGTTATTTGGATTCAAAGCTTGAATACTTTTAGCGAAGCCAACCTTTGATCAGATCTAATAGACTTGTACCACCTATCAACAGCGCTATCAGGATTGAGGCGCTAAGAATACCTCCCATCAGGCAAAGCACTAACCCTCCCAAACTGATTGCGCCGTCATCTTCAATTAATCCAAAGCCTGTAACAAAAATGCCCATAGCCGGTAGGGTATTTGTACCAGGGATGGGAATCATCATCGAAATGCCCATCAGCGCGATCGCAATTCCCATTGTTACCCGCCCAGGCAAACTCGTGCAAATATAACTCAGACGGGGGCGGGTGATCATTTCAATCCGCCGCAACCACGGGAGTCCCGCCTTGATCACCCCCTGCACTTGATTGAGTTCCATTGGGTGATTGCTAATCTTTGCAGGTAGCCAGGGGAGTTTATGCCCACTAATCAACTGCAAGGCCAAGAGAAAAAGCACAAATCCAAACGGGGTGGAATAACCAGGTGCAGGCACTGGTAAAGCCGAAGGCAACGCAAGAATCACGAATAAGAAACCAAAAACCCGTTCCCCCGCTAGTTGCAGAATTTCTGTCAATGTGACTTTGGCGGGGCGTTCTTCCTCAAAAAAATAGCGCTGTAATTCTACGGAGAGTTTAGCCATTACACTTAGAGAACTGTGATACTTTAAATCCTAAAATTAGCACCCTTAGAAAACTCAAGCTAGTCAATCCGAGTATTCTTTAAATGAGTCAATCGTGTTTTAGTTAGCGTAACAATCCTGCCACGGCTCAATCAGGTTGAGGGACAGCCGAGAACACTAGAACCTTCGATCAAAAGGGCGATCGCACTAGAGACACCGATCAGGTCAGCAAATATACAAACCGCCACACCTGTGAGAAAAATTGCACCATCGTCCACCAATAAACCCAACCCGGTCATCAACAGGCCAACACCGGCTAAAGTGTGCAGTCCAGGTAGCCCAATCATCAGGAAAATTGCCACAAGCGCGAGGGCAATTCCCGCCACTAAGCGACCCATGAAACTGCTGAAAATATAGAGAAGGCGGGGACGAGAAAACATCTCAATTCGCCTCAGCCAGAGAATTCCCGACTTCATAACGCCTTGAACGGTCTTCAGAGCGATCGGTTTGTTGATTAATGTTTTCGGCATCCAAGGGCTTTTGGCACCGACAGCGAGCTGAACCGACCCAACCAAGATGATAAATCCCACAAAGATACCCCGACCAGGCACGGCAAAGGGTAAAACTAAAATCAAGCCGAGTAAGGCAAATATCAACCCAAATATCCGCTCTTTGCCAATTTTTAGCACATCCGCTAGAGTCACTTGGGTGGGTCGTTCTTCCCCGAAAAAATAGTAATGTAATTCTACAGAAAGTCGATCCATTACACTTAGAAAACTTTAAGAGTTGCAAATCCTAGAGTTAGAACACCCATAAAGCTGTAAGCGATCACCCAGTTATACAGCAGATTGCAGGTAAATAGAGTACATCTGTAGGGGCGTTAGCGTAACGGTAGCGAGGAACGAGCGTCAGCATTTGGGCGATAAGCTATAAATTAATAATTAAGAAGATTTCCTCACCAAATGCTTCGCCCCTTCCCCTAACTATCTCAGCCTGAAATTGCTCTGTTTAGATTCTGCTCCAAATCGCAAAACTTGCTCAACTCTAGCAGGTTTTTTGAAAAATAGAGCCTAGACAGATTGAATTTTCATCACAACTTTGTAAAGAATTTCCATTAGTCGCTCAAAGCTTCATATCGAAGATAGAAAATGCTGAATAAGCAAGATTGAATACACCCAGAGTGACTCAGTTTCCAGGGAAAATGAAAAATATTAGGGTGAGCTTCACCCACCCTAACTTACTAGACTAGATCAGCGGGGCAGAAATCATCGATCCGTTAAAAGATCTGCCTCTCCCATTGATTGATACCGAGACGGATCAAAACTTCTCTTGACTTGCACTAAGTTCCGGAAGTCCAAGAGTTAATGTACTCAGTTTGCTCTGCGGTTAAGCTATCAATCATGATGCCCATCGCTTGCAACTTCAGCCGTGCGATTTCTTTATCGACTTCCACCGGAATCGAGTGAAGTCCCGGTTCTAACTTACCCTTGTTTTTCACCAAGTATTCGCAAGCCATCGCCTGGTTGGCAAAACTCATATCCATGACAGCACTGGGATGCCCTTCTGCGGCTGCCAGGTTCACCAAACGTCCTTCGCCTAAAACGATAATGGATTTACCGTTCACGAGTAGATATTGCTGGGTGAACGGTCGAACATCTTTGACTTCTGTGGCTTTAGCCCCCAGAGACTTGAGGTCAATTTCAATATCAAAGTGACCGGAGTTACACACCATTGCCCCATCTTTCATCAAGTCGAAATGTTCGGAGCGAATGACGTGCTTATTCCCCGTAACGGTGACAAACAAATCCCCGTGAGGTGCGGCTTCATCCATCGGCATCACGCGGAAACCATCCATGACGGCTTCGATCGCTTTGGTGGGGTCAATTTCGGTGACAATCACATTGGCTCCTAATCCCCGTGCCCGGAGCGCAACGCCTTTGCCACACCAGCCGTAACCCGCAACCACAATGGTTTTACCCGCTAACAACACGTTGGTGGCGCGGATAATGCCATCCAGGGTGGATTGACCGGTACCATAACGGTTGTCAAAGAAGTGCTTGGTGTCGGCGTCGTTAACGTTCATCGCCGGAAACGTCAGAACACCGTCTTTGAACATGGCACGCAGACGGACAATGCCTGTGGTGGTTTCTTCTGTGGTGCCAATGATATCGGCAATTTGATGTTGGCGTTCCTGAATCAATGTAGCAACAACATCACTCCCGTCATCAATGATGATGTTGGGTTTGTGGTCGAGGGCAATTTGAACGTGGCGAGTGTAAGTTTCGGCGTCTTCGCCTTTCATGGCATAGACGGGAATGCCGTAATCAGCCACCAAACAAGCGGCGACATCATCCTGGGTGGAGAGGGGATTACTGGCAATCAGGACAGCATCAGCACCACCGGCTTGAAGAGCGATCGCCAAGTGAGCGGTTTCTGTCGTAACGTGACAGCAGGCGACTAACCGAATGCCTGCAAACGGCTTCTCTTGAGCAAAGCGATCGCGAATTTGCCGCAGTACTGGCATTTCCCGTCCCGCCCATTCGATCCGTTGTTTGCCTAGGGGAGCCAGGGAAAGGTCTCTCACCTCGTGCTTAGGCTGAGTGGAAGTTGCAGTCATATAATTGGATTGTCTAACACAACAAACGTCTAACTAGATTAACCTTTATCACTCTAATTGACTGCGGCTCAGTTACCAAAACATTACTTTGCTGCACGTTCCCGATGCCCCAAACTCACCCCTCTAGACCCACACAAGGCGATCATAGCGAATGAGATGATACCGAAAACTGGGATTCTAAGAACACTCTTCAATTTTTTGGCAATTTAGCGTAAGCTTGCTTTTTCAGGTTTTTCACCCGTAATATCAGTTGAAGTTGGGCTGTACCCGATATACCGTGGGTTTCAGCGAGGCGGATCAGATCTGCCACTTCCTCTCTCGTAAGGGCTGCTGGATCTGGAACAGATTCGCCCAAGTTGTTTGTGTTATCGTCCTCTATATTTTTCGCTTCAAACATTTTTCGACTCCTATTAATGATTATTGATCTCTAGGGCTTTTGCGTTTTTTACCGATTAATCTAGTGGTTTCGGGTTGCCAATCTCCTTCAACAAGGGCGGCGGTAATTGCAAAAGCACCGAAAAGAATAGAACCGATAATGATTGGCATTTGTTTAACTCCAATGATTTGATACTTTCACTGTAGAAATCATTGGGTGGCTTTAAAGGCTACACTATGCAACTTCTTTCAAATGACTATCTGTTTTCCATAGCTTTAGGCCAATTCTTTGCAGTTACCAGCGTTTTGGGGTGGACAATCTGCCAACTGGTACAAGCCCCTCCCCTTAATCGGTGTTCAATGTTGAAGGGCTGGCGTCGCTTCTGTTTAAAGCCGCTAGTTATGGCTTAAAAACAAAAGCTGGCTCTCTACACAGCCCTGCCAATCGTGCCAATTCTCTCTTTAGACATAGGAATCCCAGAGCTTGTAAAGATAAGTTAAGCATGGATATCGACATGGCGGTATCTTGAGGCAATTCTTATAACCAAAGAATTGCCAACGAGTTGAGATAGACAGCGTTTCGCCTGCCCATTTTATGGGTGTTACGCAGTTCGGTAGGTCTGATAAACCTAAGTAAATTACTTACGCTATCTCGGCTTACTGGTGTTTAACGAATTGGTGTTCTATCAAAAATGTTGAAAATACGATCAAAATTTCGGGTAATTCGCTGGGGATTCATTCTTTTTCTTACGACTGGAGTAATCCTACTATCGAGTGGGTTCTTGTCTCCTGCCCAAGCTCAGTTTCCCCCCATACCCGACTTAAATAGTTTCACCCCTAACTTACTACAGGAAAGCAGTGATAATCAGGTAGCTTCAGGTTGTATCCGTCTTGATGGACGCTGCTTATTTGAGGTAGCGGCACCCAAGTCTGAGTTACAAGACCGAATTAACGACATTGAGCAGCGATTGAACAATATCAGTGAAATTTACTTCAAAAACGATACGGCTCAATTAAAGGTTCGCCAACAACAACAAGGGAATCTCCCCAATATCTACATCTCTGTTGGCGACAGGCAAGTCCGCCTAATGAGCGTGACTGATCGCGATGCCATGCTAACAGGGGCAAATATTGAAGCGAGAGCTGAAGATTTGGTTACCGAGTTGCAACAAGACCTAGAAAAGGCAAAGCGGGAACGGCAACCAAAAGTTCTTGCTCGTCGAGGGGGAATCGCGGCGGGTACTGGCGTGATCATGCTCATAGCTAGCTTCGCGATTTACCAATGGCAAGGTCGATCAAAGCGATTGAAGCAGGAGATAGCTCCCACAGATTCATCTCCCACTCAGCCGATTAAGACGCAGCTCAAGCGGCAGCAAAAGTGGCATCTGACAGAAGTTAAGCATCGCCTACTCCAGGTGGTTCAAGTCGGCATTTGGGCAGGAGGCATTCTATTTATTTTGGGGCTGTTTCCTTATACGCGAATGTTCCAGGTTTGGATTCTTCGCAGTCTCAAGATTCCCTTGCGCCTCGGACTAATTGCGATAGGTACCTATGCCCTGATTCGCCTGAGCTATGCTCTCATTGATAAATTCGCCGCTGCCTTGGCTCGGAATCATTTACTGACCCCAGAAGCCAATCGGCGTCTGCAATTAAGAATTTCCACGATTTCCGGCGTCAGTAAAGGTATTATTACTCTAACTTTGTTCGGAGTTGCCATCTTGGTTGCGCTTTCAACACTTGGCTTGGATATTGGCCCAGTTCTTGCAGGTGCGGGGATTATTGGTGTGGGCTTGTCCTTGGCTTCTCAAAGCTTAATCAAAGATGCACTCAATGGCTTTTTCATCATTCTGGAAGACCAGTATGCCGTTGGCGATGTGATCAACGTGGGGGATGTGGGTGGACTTGTAGAAAATATCAATCTGCGGATTACTCAGCTACGCGACGCAGAGGGGCGATTGATTACCATCCCCAATAGTGAAATTAAAATAGTGGCTAATCTATCCAGTAATTGGTCACGCGCTGATTTGGCGATTCCGGTCGCTTATTATGCGGATGTGGATAAGGCGCTGGAATTAATTGGTCAAGTCGCCGACACAATGAGCCAAGACCAACTCTGGACTGAGAAGATTGTTGATAAACCCGAAGTTTTAGGGGTCGATGACTTTGGCAGTCGGGGCGTGATTATTCGGGTATGGATTAAGACTCAGCCGTTAAAGCAATGGGAAGTCGCCCGACAGTTCCGCCGACGCCTCAAGGTTGCTTTAGACGAAGCCGGAATTTCGATTCCTATGCCTCAACAGGAGGTTTGGTTCAATAACTCTAATAACTCTGTTCCCGTGAAATCGTCGGAAAACAACTAGGGTGTTTACCCATAAGACAGTACAAATGTACTATAATAGAGGTGGGATTTGACCGTCAGTTAACGTCTGAACCCCTGTAAGTAGAAGGTTTTTTCTCCATGACGAAGCATTATATCCTCAGCCTCAATCCCAATGCTCAGTACGACTGGGATCAGTACATCTTACGCGACCCCCTGACCGCCGAACGCCCAGATTTTGCCACGTTGATTGCTGAAGCGGTGGGAGACGAGACGGGTTCTTATTTAGTGGCTGTCAATATTGAAGTCACGGTCTTAGAAAAAGCGCAAAATCTACAACCCCAGAGGGTTCCTATAGATGTGGCAACGGTTGCCACCAAGCCGCACCCCTCGGAATTGGTCGCTTGATTAACAGTGAACAATCCTCTGAGAAAGCAGGTTTCAAGAGCAGAGATTGCAGGATGCCCAGCCGCATCCTGCAACCTGGATTCCACCCTCGGTAAGTTAAGCAGCTACACATCTAGCTGACGGAGTTTAGATAGACTTTCCGGCTCATCCTACAAGAATCTGCGACCTATACTAACAAGTTATAGGTGTGGCAGCCGCTCAAGGCGGTTCTTAAAGGTTGAGAGGAGACTCTAGGCATGAAACTTGGAGTATTATGGCGAAATCTAGGAAATTCAACGGTTTATTACCCCAAGTTGGCTAAAGTCACGGGTGGGGCAACCGCTTCTATCCTTTTTTGTCAGCTATTTCACTGGCAGTCTCAATTGAGCCATCCTGATCAGTGGGTGAGAATGACGCTTGATGAAATTGAGAAGGAAACGGGTTTAAGTCGTCTTGAACAAGAATGGGCACGGAGTCAACTGATAGAGCGATCGCTCTTAAAAGAACGGTTGGTTAAGGGTCACTCTGATACGCTGGAGTTTTGGCCTGATATTGACAATCTTGAGCAGCGATTGAATGATTTTTATCAGGAAAGTTATAATAATCAGGCTTTTCTTGCCCAAGAGGAGATACCTTTACAAAAACCTAATTTATCCGAACTTCCTTTAGAAAATAATTTAAATTCTATATCATCACAGATTACAACAGAAGCTTTTGTAGAGGTAGTGGTACCCAAAGAAGAAACGATAGAAAATCCTAGTTACAGCCCTAAAAACTATACTTCTTCATCCCATACTTATGAAAAAAGCATTGAAGAATCACCTAGTCCATCCCGGATAGTTAAAACGGATAAATTTTTTCCTGTGCGTCGTCAACCTGTTGCTGTTAAAGTCACCCCTCATTATCAATTTAGCGGCCCTTGGGAATCTGGTGAACAATTTGAGGAATTTCAACGCGCTTTATTGGAACATTTCAAACAGCAGGGAGTTAATAATCCTGGAGGATGGGTTTTTCGTATTGTAGATGGTATGACAAAAGGGCTAGTCTCTCCCTTTTGGGATGAATTTGTGGCAGGAATGCCGCTAGGACAAAGCCAAAAAGTTCAGCGGGATTGGGAAATTGAACCTGGAATACCCTATCCAGCGTTTGAAGAGGAGCGTACTCAGTATTACTTACAAAAGGGAGAACCGTTAGAGGTTGCTGTATCTAAAGCACGTTCTGATTTGAGAAATCCAGTACTTGGTCAAGATTTGTGGGAAGGATTTTTGAGAAAATGCGATCGCATAGCTGATGAAGCGATCAAAGCGAAGCAGTTAGGAGTATCAATACCCTATCTTCCACCTTCGTTTACCCCTAAACCTCCAGTTACGAAACAAGGTGTAATGAATAAATTGTCTGAAATTACTCCTCAATTGTCCCTATCCTCATCTTCTAACTCATCAATTGACCAGAGTTTAGAGCATAAAACTATTGAGGATGAATCTTCAAAATTACCTTCAAATGCTCCTCCAATTACGGCTTTACAGGAGGCTTATAAAACCCCTATGGGTCGAACTCTGGTAAAAAGGCAAATTGCTGAACATCCAGAATGGGGATATGGAATTGTTGATGGTCAAGTGGTCGATGTACTTCCTTTTTAGGGGGGTTATTTATGGAAAAAGTTGGCAAAATTGATGCAATGGCTTTAGGACGACCTAATATTTCACAGAAGGAAATAGAAAAACGACAAGGGGCTAAATTACAACAACAAAAGGAGGAAGGATATCAACAATTAGCTGAACTCTGTCGTCTCGGTGAATATGATGCTGCCCAGCAACTAGCAATCCGAAATTCTCGCTGGGGTTATGAAGTCGTTGATGGGGTTGTAATGGAGAGGATTGATTAGAAAAGACTCAGTTGAATGGGTGCTTGGTCAATCGTATTCCAGGGTAAAGGTGGAACTGGAACACCCCCCTTTTCAAGTAACTGATGAAAGTGACGCGCATTTCCAGGAGAATACTGTTCCAGTGGGCAATGCATAAAGAAATAAATACGTTTACCCAAGCGCAACCACTGGTCAACCAAACTCACCCATTCTTCCATAAAAGGCTGATTCACCGGTTGGTCAGGATGGCTAATAAAGCGCACTAGGCTAAACGGGGCTGTTGTCACAGCTTGCAGAGGTACCTGAGGCTTTCGCGAGTCTACCGATTGTTGTTTGTAACTCGCTGAACCACTATAGACGGGTCGGGTGTCTAATACGACTCGTCCAACTCCCAGTTCTTCCAGGAGGGCGTTGAGATGACTGGCGTGGGGTTCTTTGTACCAGTCAGCATGGCGGACTTCAACGGCTAAGTGGGCTTCATTCCGAGGCCAAGCCTGGAGAAAGGCGGCGAGGTCTTCCAAGGCAGCCGGTTCGTAACTAGGAGGAAGCTGGGCGAAGATGGGGCCAAGGTGCTGACCCAAAACTCGCATCTGTTCTAAAAACTTTAAAGCACCCGGAATTGCAGGTTGCAACAAGCCGTTGTGAGTTAACTGGCGCGGCAACTTTGGGCAAAATTCAAACCCCGGAGGCATTTGTGAGACCCAACTTACCAGCGTTTCCTGATTAGGTACGGCATAGAAGGTGGTATTCCCTTCAACTGTGGTGAAACGTTGAGTATAAAGAGGTAAAAATTCTGCGGCTTTACTTCCTTTGGGATAAAGTTCGCCCACCCAACCTTTATAAGCCCAAACTGCACACCCGATGAGAAAGTTCATGGTCAAAAATTAAGACTATTCTTTAGCCTACCAAGACTTCCAGAATTCAGGAATTTTAAATAACTCTACCAGAGGATATCCTGAAAACGACGGCAAATTGATCTTTAAGTATTTTTGATTTAACCGATCCAGAATAGACTCAGCTTGATTGACTTCCTCATCCGTCCCCTCTACCATCACTAAATACTCAGCTTTGGAATCGTGTTCAAAATCAACTTCAATTCGATTTTTGCCAGTATCCATACCCGCAACAGCGTTAATTAATCCGCCACTTGCGGCACCAATTCCAGCACCCGCTACCGTTGTGAGCAAAGGTGTTCCCCAGGTTCCAACGACTACGAGAAAGCCAACTTCTGGTACTAATAAAAGACCCAAACCCGCCAAACAGCCGCCAATCGCACCCAGCAGACTACCAACAATCGTCGCTGCCATTGCCCCCATTTCTTCTTGAGGGTCATCCTCAACAGAATCGCTGGTATCAGCTTCACCAAGCTCTTCCTTATAAGCTATATCTTTAGAGTCTATAGGAACGATAGAAATATGAGGAATTGGAACTCCAGCACGCTTGAGTTCGTTGAACACTTGTTTTGCATTAAGTCCGTTAGCCAATGTACCAACCGCGCATCTGTGTTGACCTGAAACCATTTTTTCCTCCTTCTGCAATATGCATAGGCATGATGCAGAGACAAAACCACTGTTGGCTCTACGTGATAGCTAGATGAGTTATATTTTTGAGTGAGAAGTTCTACTAATTACTTTCTAATTACTTTCTAGTAAAAATTTCACTCAAAACATCAAAATTGATAAAATTCTCAAGGTATCTATAAAATTTTTGACAAATCCACATTTTGTCTGGAAAAACTGTTGAGATTTTTTGCTTCCTACTCTATCCCTAATTTCTGAACGGTGGGCAATGGCCTGAGGTACTGCCTCTTTGGGGCGATTATTCTCCTCTTCTAAAGTAAGCAGTAACCAACGCATATTTAGGTGCAAAAGTCAATAAAAGAAACTTAGAGAATTGACCTAACGTTCCTGCTCTCTATGCATTTTCAAGTGGGTTTGAGAGGAATAGACGACTCCTGCTCTGGGAGAATCGGGTTTTTGGGGAATCTGAATTTTATTCAGGTTTTTACGTAACTGTTGCTCTTGGCGCTTGAGTTCCGCAATCAAGGCAGCATTTTGGATGAGAGAACCCCCCTGCTTGATCCCTGATGCTTTTTTAAGTTTTTGAGCTAGTTCATAACACAACTGGCATTTTTCCAGGATTTTTAGAATTGAAGGGGCAAATTTAGCAAATTTTTCTTCATCTTCTGGGGTAAAACCTTTTTTATCGATTCTTTTAGATAAATCATCTTCAGGGTTATCGCTGGACTTTAATTTATTGATTAATTGCACAACAGCAACTAAATCTTTTTGTTTATTTAATAAAGGCCAAGCTAGCATCGTGTAAGTCCGGTATCCTGTTCTCTGATCGGTTCTCTTCGCCTCTTCAGAACGTGGATCATCATAGACATCGAAAGGAATGTTGATCACTTGCAAAGAGTTAGCCGCTAAACTAGCGATGCCTCTATTGGCAGGAATATCAATGAGGAGACATCCCCCATTGCCATCGTCAGCAATAATGGTGCCCAGTACTTTGGTTTGATGATCGAGTAAAAAAATACTGGTGCGATCGGCTCTAATTAAATCTCCGGCTTTGCGGGTGATCCGACGCAGCATTTCACACAGAGTACCAACAAGCTCATTAATAGCCTGATCAACATCATCAACTCCTCCTGTTGGTCTACGGAGTAGGATCGCCTCCTCCGCGTTGGGTTCTGCTGGCGAAGGGCGAATCTGAATTTCTAGCTCCTCTAAGCCTGCGATTTCTTGCCAGTTCATCCCCAAGAACTGACAAATTTCAATAAAATTTACGCGATTAACAGGTTCGCCTTTAAGGAAAAGATTATCGATAACGAGCCGCAGAGACAATCCTAATTTCTCAGATACCTCTTGCTCGCGTCCATCATTCTTACGCTTCCAAGCTAGGTTAACTTCTTGGAGGTACTTTGACTGTACACTATACCACATAGCCATGTCTGAGCATCGGAAAGTCTCTCCTCATTTATCATAAGTTAGATTAGTGCTGCAACAAAACTATAATTTTCTCCAAAAGTGTTGATTAACCTGTAGAGGCTATGTAGGGGTATTCCCTTACATTCCTTAATGTTACCGAGACAGCATAAAAATGCTTAAGTATTTATGTTCTCAGTGCTTTAATCAATCGTATTTTTGTTGCAACAATTTTATTGGCAGTACAGAGAAGGGAGCAGGGAAGAGAGTCCTGCATTGAGGGTAAACAGGGCGATCGCATTTTCTTTACGGCAACTCTTTCAACACGCCTGCCAGCATCTCAAACATCTGATCAATATGCTCTTTCTGGATCATCAAAGGCGGAGATAAGGCAATAATATCTCCGGTGGTGCGGATGAGTAACCCTGTATCAAAACACCGCTGGAGACAGTCCATCCCGCGTACTCCAGGCTTTCCGGGGATTGACTCTAACTCAATTGCCGCCACCAATCCCAAGTTCCGCAAATCAATGACATGAGGTAAACCTTTGAGGGAATGAAGGCACTCTTCCCAGTAACTTGCCAGATGATTGGCATTGGCAAACAATCCTTCTTCTTCATACACATCAAGGGTTGCCATTGCCGCCGCACAAGCGAGAGGATGCCCGGAATAGGTGTAACCGTGGAACAATTCGATCGCATTTTCTGCCGCTGCGTCCATAAAGGTGTCGTAAATTCCTTTGCGGGTAAATACCGCACCCATGGGCACTGTGCCATTGGTAATACCCTTAGCTACGGTCACCATATCAGGTACAACACCAAAGTACTCGGTTGCAAAACTGGCACCCAGCCGCCCGAACCCTGTAATCACTTCATCAAAAATCAGGAGAATGCCGTACTTGTCACAAATAGTACGAAGACGTTCCAAATAGCCCATCGGTGGAATCAACACTCCCGTTGAACCGGCAACGGGTTCGACAATCACGGCTGCAATGGTTGAAGCGTCGTGGAGGGTAACAATGCGTTCCAGTTCATCGGCTAGGTGTGTCCCCCACTGCGGTTGACCGCGAGTAAAGGCATTGTGTTCGAGGTTATGGGTATGGGGCAGATGATCGACTCCCGGCATTAAGCTGCCGAAGAATTTGCGATTGGGGGCAATGCCACCGACGGAAATACCTCCGAAGCCCACGCCATGATAGCCTCGTTCCCGCCCAATTAAACGCTGACGCGCCCCTTCTCCTCGAACTCGATGATAGGCGATCGCAATTTTTAGGGCTGACTCGACCGCTTCTGAACCGGAATTGCCGTAAAATACGTGGTCGAAATGGCCTCCTGGCATCATCTTGACTAAGCGTTCCGCCAGTTCAAAGGCACCGGGATGTCCCATTTGGAAGGGAGGGGCATAATCGAGGTGAGCGACTTGTTTTTGAATGGCTTCGACTATTTTGGGGCGACAATGACCGGCATTCACACACCATAACCCGGCTGTGCCATCGAGGATGGGACGATCATCGGGAGTAAAGTAGTGTACGTCTTTGGCGGCAGCAAGTAAGCGTGGGTTGGCTTTGAATTGGCGGTTAGCCGTGAAGGGCATCCAATAAGCTTCGAGATTGGTAGGCACCGATTTTGCTCCATGAGCGCAAGAGTGAGACTTTACATTTTATATGGGGAGTGCGATCGCCCCAAAGGGCAGGGCGAGGCGATCGCAATTGCTAAATATACCCCTTCTCGATTGGATGCGGTACACTCTGACATTTCTCCACCTCTCCCTAACCCTCTCCTAAAAGGAGAGGGAAGCGGATAATCTTTTTGTGCTGAGAGAGGCTTTGATTCTTACTCCCCTTACCTTGTAGGGAACCTCCATCAAAACAATATATGAATGAGCAACCGATCGCGGCGATAGAGCTATACTTCTGTACGCCTATTGTGTTTGATTTTGAGTTTTGCTGGGAACTTTAAGGATGAGGGTATTGCTCGAAGTCCCAATACACGAGTTCGCTATACCGAGACTTAAATTAACTATGTATTCAGCTTCGTTCCCTTCTGCTCAATTAGCAAACACATAGGTTACAGATGAATCTTCAGGAATTTCTCTTATCTATCAATGGATGCGCTACTCTGGTATCTACTAGCGACGGTAAGTTCCTAGGAGTGGTTTCCAGCCATCAAAATGATCCTAACTCGATTTGCAATCCGCATGGTCAATATGGTAGTCCCCATGGATTGTACAGTGTGCGAAACGAACATGGTCTGTACGGTGGTTCACACGGATTTTATAGTCCCTACGATCCCTATTGCCTGCATCCCCCCGTCATTTTCTACAACGACAGAGTAGTTTTAGTCGTAACTAGAAATACAAACCTTATATCATTTGTCTACGGTACGCAGCTTCTATCTGGTATACCGATAGTCGATCCTGATTTCCTATTCGCTATTTACGGTTGCCTTGGCGCTACTACCGCTAAAACTCAATTTCAAGGTGGATTTCAACCTGTTAATCTTCAGCCCTACCCTAGTACTGGGATATCTTCTTATAGTCAAGCTCAAGTCCAGAGCGAAAATCCTGAAGTTTGGTTTCTTCAAGGTAATGAACTATTAAACTCACAACGGTATGAAGAAGCAATTTCTGCCTATAACCAAGCCGTTCAAATTCAGCCCAACTTTCCAGAGGCTTGGAACAATGGAGGTCTAGCACTAGCAAATTTGCAACGGTATGAAGAAGCTATTGCTGCTTACGATCAAGCTATTCAAATTCAACCTAACTACCATTTAGCTTGGAGTAACCGAGGTGATGCTTTAGTTAACTTACAAAGATATGAAGAGGCGCTGGCTTCTTATGAACGAGCGATTCAACTCAAACCTGACATCCCTAATGTTTGGTTTCTGCATGGCGCAATGTTATTTGATTTACAAAGGTATCAAGAATCAATAGCTTCCTTTAAGCGTGCTATTCAAATCCAACCAGAATTTAATGAAGCTTGGTACTTTCAAGGCAATGCGATGCTCAATTTGCAGCACTATGAAGAAGCCATTAATTCTTACAATCGGGCAATTAAAAGTAAACCTGACCTGCTTGAAGCCTGGTATAACCGAGGCGTCGCGCTGATGAATTTACAACGGAACGAAGACGCCTTCGTTTCTTTTGATCGAGCAATTCAACTCAAGTCTGACTTTTCTGATGCTTGGTTTAATCGGGGCTTAGTTTTATTTAATTTAAAACGCTACGAAGAATCAGTCGCCTCTTTTGACCGAGTGATTCAGCTTAAGCCCGATATTGCTGAAGTATGGTTATTTCGGGGTTCTGCATTAGGAGAATTACAACGGTATGCAGAAGCACTTGTTTGTTGTGATCGAGCCATTCAACTCAAGCCTGAGTTGCTTGAAGCTTGGTCTGTTCGAGGTGTTGTATTCGCTAAATTGCAGCAACATGAAGAAGCGATCGCTGCCTGCGATCAAGTGATTCAAAAAAAGCCCGATAACCCTATTGGTTGGTATGGCAAAGCTTGCTGTTACGCCTTACAAGGCAATGTTGAGCTATTAATTAAAAACCTGCAATGGACATTTGAACTTGATTCTAGATATCGAGAAATAGCGAAAACTGATTCAAACTTTGATGCCATTCGGGAAGAGGAGAGGTTTCAAAAATTAATGGATGGATAGGGTTATGAGCTTATAACTTCTCCTGACTGTTAACTCGAATTAAATCCTCAATATCCTGCGATATATTTGCACAAATCTCTTCTAAAGGTAAATCATTGGCATCCTCTCCAAATGGGTTTTCAATTTCCGTCCCTATTTCTTCAACACCCAGTAGTACAAAGCTCAAGATAATCACAATTGGGAAAGTCCACCAATGCAGCGTATCAACTAATTGGAAGGGAAGGGAAATACAATAAATTAGCAGCAATCGCTTCAAATAAATTGCATAGGCTAAGGGAATGGGGGTTGATAAAATGCGTTCACAAGTCGTGAACCCTCCCAGCATATCGTTCACTAACCCATTCATGGCAGTCAATTGATTAACGCTGAGTAATTTCCGTTCATATTGCTTTTGTAAGTAATTTCCAATCCAAATAGAAAGTTGCAGCGAAGTTGATTGAACGGATTGAAGTTGGAGAATTTGTTCTTGGGTAATCAACGATTCTAACTCACTGTTGATTGGCTGTCGTCGCAGTTTTAACTTAGTCGCGATCGCAAAAGCTACTAAGAGGCGTAAAATAGAGGCTTTGTCTTCTCTATCTTGGGGTTCCGATTCAGCAATTGCTACCCAAATGAAATGCCCTAAACTCCGGATAGAAGCGGTTATCGTTCCCCACGCTTTACGCCCTTCCCAAAAGCGATCATACGCACTATTGGTACGAAAAACTAATAATAAGCCTAAAACTAAGTTATAGGAAACATTAGTAATAATCGTATCAAATCCCTGCCAAGATAAAGAAATTCCAAAATAATCTAATAGGGAGACGGTAAATCCCAATCCTCCACACAAAAGGATACGAAAAAAAACTTTTGATGCGACTGATCCTCGCCATTGTAAAGCTAATTGCATCCAATTTTCTCGCTCAACAGTCATGCAATCCCCTATAATTTTGACTTAATTCATTAATCAGTACGGCTAAGGTTTACGCATCTCGAAATCAAAAGGGACTCATGGAACGCAAAGATCAGGGGTACATAACGCGTCGTCGCTTCCTACTTCGCTCAGTTATAACTGGCGGTAGTCTCATTGTGGCAGACGCTTTCTCAAAATCGGGACTGGCACAGGTCAAGGCACCAGGAATTATCACTTCGGATAAGATGCGTCCTACTATACCTTATGGTGTTGCGAGTGGCGACATTACGACTGGCAGTGCGATGATTTGGAGTCGATGCGATCGCGCCGCTAAGATGATAGTCGAGTATGACACCCGCGAGTCGTTCCGTAACCCGAAGCGTATTCTTGGGCCAGCCGCTTTGGAAACCAGCGACTATACAGCACGCATTAACCTTGCCAACCTGCCACCCAGTCAACAGATATACTACCGAGTCACGTTTCAAGATTTAGCCGATACGAATATCTATAGCGCCCCCGTTATTGGGACGTTCCGCACACCCTCTGCAAGAAAGCGTGATATCTTCTTTGCTTGGTCGGGAGACACGGCTGGACAAGGTTGGGGAATTAACCCGGAGTGGGGTGGGATGAAAATCTATGAAGCGATCAGGCGGTTAAATCCCGACTTCTTCATCCACTCCGGCGATACTATCTATGCGGATAACCCTATTCCCGCAGAAGTGAAGCTGGATGACGGCAGTATCTGGAAAAACCTCACCACCCCAGAGAAGTCAAAAGTGGCGGAAACACTGGCTGAGTTTCGCGGTAATTTCATCTATAACCTGCTGGATGAACATGTTCGCCGCTTTAACGCCCAAGTGCCTCAACTTGTGCAGTGGGACGACCACGAAACCCGCAATAACTGGTCTCCCGGTCAGATGTTAATGGACGATGACCGTTACAAGGTAAAAAGTGTATCGCTGCTTGCGGCGCGAGCCAAGCAAGCGTTCCTGGAATATACTCCCATGCGCTTAGATTGCAACGATTCCGAGCGCATTTACCGTTCGTTCAATTATGGCCCTTCCCTGGATATTTTTATGCTCGATATGCGTAGTTACCGGGGGCCTAATACACCCAACCGTCAGACAGTGGCGAGTGCAGAAACAGAGTTCTTGGGAAATGCTCAAGTTCGCTGGTTAAAAAATAAGTTGCAAAACTCAAAAGCAACTTGGAAGGTGATTGCCAGTGATATGCCCATCGGACTAGTGGTTCGAGATGGCGAGAGCAAGTTTGAGAACCTTTCTAATGGGGATGGTCCACCTTTGGGACGCGAACTCGAATTTGCCGATTTATTGCGCTTTATCCAACAAAACAATATTCGCAATGTCGTCTGGGTTACCGCTGATGTTCATTACGCCGCCGCGCACTATTACGACCCAGGAAAAGCACAGTTTACTGATTTTAAACCCTTTTGGGAGTTCGTCGCTGGCCCACTCCATGCGGGAACGTTTGGGCCAAGTGCGATGGATAATACCTTCGGCCCTCAAGTCAAGTTTCAAAGCATACCGCCAAACCTAAAGCAAAATCGCCCTCCCACTGAAGGGTTTCAGTTCTTCGGTACGGTGAAAATTGATGGTGATACTGAAGTGATGACGGTTAAGCTACACAATTTGGAAGGTAAAACTCTTTACAGTGTGGACTTGCCGCCAGAAGTTTAGAGTGTGCTTGAACACAGAATTATCAGGTTGAGGATAAACTTTCACTGCTATTTCCCAATACAGAAGCGGCTAAAAATTCGATCAAGTACGGATTCAGTAACGTCCTCACCTGTAATTTCTCCTAATGCTTGAATCGCTCCCCGCAAATCAATTGTCCAAAAATCAAGGGGTAATTGCTGGGCAATGGTTTCTTGTACTTGTTGCAGTGAGGTTTTCGCGTGAGTTAATGCCGCCGCTTGACGTTGGTTAATCGCTATATCCAGGTTTGCCGCTTTCAGGTTGCCTGTATGAATTGCTTCAAGAATTGCTGTCTCCAATTCTTCAATTCCTTGGTTAAGAGAAGCAGCCGTAAATATTTTAGATTTTGGATTAAATGTTGGCTGTGCTTCCATCCCAACTGGAATTTGGGATTGCATAATTTTCCTTTCTTCTACTTCTACTAAGTCAATTTTATTAATGACCAAAATGACGGGACGATGTTTAACTTGTTCGTAAATTTCTTGATCGGCTTCTGTCCAGCCGGTTGAGGCATCAATTGTGAGTAAGACTAAATCAGCCGCTTGAGCTGCACGGTGCGATCGCTCTACGCCTATTTTCTCGACTTGATCGGCGGTTTCCCGAATTCCCGCCGTATCCAAGACTTGCACCGGGATTCCCCCAACCACCAACTGCGACTCCACCACATCGCGGGTAGTACCGGGTAAATCGGTGACAATGGCGCGATCGCTTCGACTCCAGGCATTCAATAAACTCGATTTTCCTACATTCGGACGCCCGACAATGGCAACTTTTAACCCAGCACGCAGAAGTTCTCCCCGATCGGCGGTTTCTAGGATATGGGTGACTTCTGTCAAGACTTGCTCGATTTGAGCCACAACGGCAGCTTCATCCAGGGGCGGTAAATCGTCTTCAAAATCAATACGGGCTTCAATTTCTGCCAAAATATCCAAGCAAGTGGATCGCAATTGGCGAATGGGTGCCGCTAGCTTTCCCTGCAAACCCGCGAGGGCTGCTTGCGCCGCCGCCGGTGAACGAGAACCCACCAAATCGGCAATACTTTCTGCCTGTGTTAAATCCAAACGTCCATTTAAAAATGCCCGTAGGGTAAACTCCCCAGGCTGTGCCAACCTTGCGCCTTGCTCCAAGCACAACTGCAACACCTGCTGTACGGGCATAATCCCGCCGTGACAATGAAACTCCACCACATCTTCGCGAGTGTAAGAGCGGGGGGCTTGCATAATTAGTAATAAGGCTTCATCCACCACCTGTTCGGTTTGGGGATGGCGCAGGTAGCCGTAGAGAATTCGGTGCGTTTCCCAAGGCTGACGCCCTGATGCGTGGAATAGGATACGAGCAATGGCGATCGCCTGTTTCCCCGACATTCGCACAATCCCCACACTCCCCTGTTGCGGGACAACAGCAGTTGCGATCGCGGCAATGGTTTCGCCTTGTACGAACATTTGGGACATCTTGCTTTTCATACCCTCACTTATCTCAGCCTATCAAGGAGATGAGGGGATGCGAAAGGCTTTACCGATGCGCGACGTATGATCCGGAGTTCAACGGTATCCAGTTCTTGCGGCTAACACTTTAACTTTCATGCCTGGGTTGATTTCCACAAGTCAGGCAAGCGTCCATCAATAAAATTAAGGGTTGACCGCAATAGACACATCCCCCTTCTGGAGAATCGCAATCGCTCACTTGCTTTTGGGGTAGTTCCCGACACTTCAGACATCCAAAAAACTCATCCAGGCTTTTGACAGCAAAGCAGGTACATTTCGGGCAGTGTTCTACTTTCCACGTAACATTGAGCATTGAATTCAAAAACAGAGGGTGAATGGGTAGCCCATTCCAACTCCATCCTTAACTTAGTTGCCCTTTCAAATATTCATGAAATGGCTGGAGTTAAGTCTCTCAAGGCGGAGCGTGAACTAAGCCATCACCCAGTCTGGCATAAGTTATTGTCATCTGTCTCTAGTTAGATTTTCATCTTTGAGTGGAAAATTTTGTTCCAACTCAGTGGCGGACGGGTATGGCGCTATTTACCGGAATTCTTGAGCAAAGTCAGTAGGATTTACTAAAAATCAGGTCAATGATTCAGGGCGTAACCATTACTAAATGTAAATAACTTATACATAAATTGAACATAAGTTATACCCTAACCCAAACGTCGAGGCTCTATATTGACTAAAGCCCATCAGGAATATGACTCAATTGTTGTCTATAAAAGAAATTTTTTTTAAAAATAACAGCGCTGAACCGAAACCGGAAATGGATGCATTCATTCCTTTTGAGGATAAAAATACATTACATCCGGAACAATGGGTAAAGCTTTATGGGATTCACTCTGATCAATACTATTACATCATTACCTGTCAAGCCTTTCAATTAGATGCGGTATTAGGTGGGAACCAAGAAATTTGGTGGACAGGCTGGTGGGAGGGATTTCTTTTAGAATGTGTTGATGAATTGGAGTAGTATTACTCAGCTTGGGATAGAAAAGAAAATCTTTGAATATATAGCGGTTATCAAATAAGTGGAGTACACTCAATTTCTACCCTTTGCCCTCTGCTTTCTGCCTTCAAGCCAACTACGTTATACCTCACCAAATAGAGAAATGCTATAGTTTCATTTTCATAAAAAAACTGATAAATTAACCAAATTAAGACGGCTCAAGTACGGCTACGGAAGCAGATTTATTATTCTCGCGATCGCTACTTTGATGTATCGGAATTTCAATCAAAAACGCGGTTCCTTGTCCGGGCGCTGATTCACATATCAGTATCCCTTTATGCTTTTCTACCACAATTTGATAACTGATGGATAGCCCTAATCCTGTGCCTTTTCCCATGGGTTTGGTGGTAAAGAAAGGGTCAAAAAGTTGGCTCTTAGCCTCTTCTGTGATTCCCGAACCATTATCTGCAATTCTTATGGTAACTTGATTGAGGGATGAAACTTTGGTGCAAATCCAGATAGTGGGAGAAAAATCGGATCGAGAATTTTTAAACTCATCCTGTACTTCTTCCACAGCATCAATGGCATTCCCTAGGAGATTCATAAACACTTGATTGAGCTGAGAGGGATAACACTCTACCAAGGGGAGTTCTCCATACTCCTTAATTAAATTGATAGCGGGGCGATCGCTATTAGCTTTCAGGCGGTTATTTAAGATTAAAAGAGTACTCTCAATCCCGTCATGAATATTGACGGGTTGCATCTGGGTTTGGTCACGGCGAGAGAAGTTGCGTAAACTCAAGACCAGATGGCGAATCCGTTCTGCTCCAGTTGCCATTGAGGAGAGAACTTTGGGTAAATCCTCGATTAAAAAATCCAATTCCACCGCTTCAGCATGAGCCTGAATTTCCCGTGCGGGCTTGGGGTAATACTTTTGATAGAGGCGGACTAAGTCCAATAAATCTTTAATATATTCGTTAGCATAGTGCAGGTTGCCGTAAATAAAACTGGTGGGGTTGTTAATTTCGTGAGCCACACCCGCCACCAGGGTGCCTAAGGTAGACATTTTTTCTGTTTGCACTAATTGCGCTTGGTAAGAATGTAAGTCATGCAGGGCTTTCTTGAGTTGTTCAGCTTGAGCCGTCGCTAAAGTTGCCGCTGTGCGACTTTGAGCATAAAGTGCAGATTGATCGATGGCGATCGCCACTTGATCCACCACCGCACCAATTAATTCCACTTCATGATGGTTCCAAGGGCGGTTCCCGCGAAAGTGTTCACAAACAATCACTCCTTTTTGGTGGGAACGAGTTTGCACCGGTGCAACCAATAGTGCTCTTAATCCTAAAGCTTGTAGGCGATCGCGACTATTGATTTCCAACTGCTCATCACTGGCAATCTCATCAATTCGCAGGACTTCCCGTTCATGCACGGGTTTGTTGATCGTCTTCACCTGCTCAATGGTACTCGGCCAGTATAATTCAACCGGAAGTTGAGGGTCATAAGCCGCGTGCATCAGTTCATATCGAGAGGAGTCTGTCGATTTGTGGTACCACAAGAACTGACAGCGATCGATCTGAAGTAAACTGCGGACTTCTTGAACGGCTGTTTTTAAGATTTCATCTAACTCCAGGGAACTGCGGATTTGGCTAGAGAGACGACGTTTGAGCAATTCTTCTCGCGCTTGCACTTCTCGATATCGCGCTTCTGCTTGTACGAGTTCGTCCTGCGTTTTTTGCAGCCGTTGGTTGGTTGCCAGCAATTGAGCCATCGCCGCTTCCACTTCACGGGACTTTTGTTCCAGCAGGCAACTATATTGAATCGACTGTGAGACTTCTGCCAGCATATCAAAGACGACCGGCGAGACACTCTCACTTAATTCTTCAAGTCCTAACCAAGGATGGGGTTTGATCGCACCCGCGCTGGTAAAAACGATCTGAAATTGACCATTGGGTAAAATTTTGCCAATGCGGCAATGCTTGCGGACATGATTATTCTTTTCAATGCTAACCATACCCCCCGGTGCTTCAAAGGTTTGCCCATAAGCGGCTTCACGCACTAAATCGACCTGAAAGGAGCCAGCTTTTTCCACTGATTGTTTCCACAAGTAGACTTGAGTATAAGCAGCCTCAATGGGGTCACAGGTGACGCGATCACACCCATACCGCTTCTGGAAATTCTCGACAAAGGCGCGATTTTTGGCGGTGTCGATACTTTGAAAGTAGCTCCAACTAGCATAGTGACCGGCGGCGGTGCTTCCCCCAATCCGTCGTAGTTCTTCTTCTGCGATACTGGTCGCCATGATCGGGATTTCTTCGGCACTAATCCCAGCCTCTTTGTATTGTTGGTAAAATGCCAGATTGCTATCACCATTCAGGGCATTGAATACGACATGGGGCTTAATTTGCTGGATTCGCCGAATCACATTGCCAAATTCTGTGGTTCCCAAGGGAACATATTCTTCCCCGACTACTGTACCGCCTTTGCGAATGAGCTGAGCTTTCATGATTTTATTGGCGGTTCGGGGAAAAACGTAGTCAGAGCCAATTAGATAAAAGCGGGTTCCTTCGTGTTGCAGTAACCAATCAACGGCTGGGCCAACTTGTTGGTTGGGACAAATGCCGGTGTAGAAAATGTGTGGTGAGCATTCTAGTCCTTCATACTCAACGGGATACCACAGTAGCGCGTTGTGTTCTTCCAAAACGGGTAAGACTGATTTGCGGCAAGATGAAGTCCAGCCGCCAAAAATGGTAGCAACATTGTCTCGTTCGATCAGGGTTCTGGCTTTGAGTGCGAAGGTTAGGGGGTCAGATTCTCCATCTTCGATCACGGGTTCAATGGTTCTGCCGAGGACACCACCAGCCGCGTTAATTTCTGCGATCGCCATCAACTCTGCATCTTTTAAGGATGCCTCACTAATCGCCATCGTTCCACTTAACGAGTGGAGAATTCCGACGCGCACACTGGCACCGGGACTAACACAGGGCTGGTTTATTTCATTCATCTCTAGACTGTTCCCGAAATGTTCTTACTCTGGAGATCACGTAAAAGCGCCCCTCACCCTTCTGGCGCTTCAAGTGGCTAGCTTGATAGAAGTTTGATGGCTATCCGTTAAACCTCTTACCATCACCTGAAGGAACTGGGGATAGAAGGACACAGGGACATCTCCAGAAAAAATTTCCCAGTCTTCCTTCAATTCCTAACCAACACGAATCCCTCATTCCTCGTCAATAAACCGTTAAGCTTTATAAAAGTTCCATCCTTCAACTTGATAGTTGCTAACAGTCTTTTAGATAAACTGTAGAAATAGTAACCGAATTCTAAAAGTAAGAATTGTAGTATTTTTTACTCTTAATCCAATCTTTTTGATTGAGACCGCAAAGCCACAGAAAAAACACAGACAAACGAACACTCCCACGCCGTCCTTTAGCGCTAAACAGGCTTTTCTTTTTATGTACTAAAAAGTGAGATAATTATTATTCTCTAATCTAAGTCGAGCAAAATTACGTTATCACATTCCGTTGGTTCCTACCTTAGCTTTTGTTTTCTGACGCATCACTCCAAGTCGCTGATGTTGAGGCTTCCAGGTAAGCTCCGTTACGGTCGGGGCTTAGCTAGAGTATTCAGGTTTATACACCGACCCATCCGATCATTACACGGCGTTACCACTATATCCAGAAAAATTTTTCAACCCTTTTCCTCCCATTTGGAACCTAAACTCGCTATATGTATAGAAATGTATCTTTTTCATCTTGGAGCAATTTGAACTAATGAAGCGGATCATTCAAGGGCTACATGAATTCCAGACCAATTACTTTAACACTCACCGTGACCTATTCGAGCTGCTCTCTCAAGGGCAGCATCCGAGAGTTCTATTCATCACCTGCTCCGACTCGCGGATTGACCCAAATCTGATTACCCAAACAGAACCGGGTGAAATGTTCATCATCCGCAATGCTGGCAACATCATTCCGCCTTATGGGGCGACGAATGGGGGCGAAGGCGCTGCCGTTGAGTATGCGGTTCATGCTTTAGCCGTTCAGGACATTATCGTCTGCGGTCATTCTCACTGTGGAGCCATGAAAGGGCTGTTGAAAATCGACAAGCTCGCGGATGAAATGCCTACGGTTTATCAATGGCTCAAGCACGCTGAAGCCACCCGCCGGATTATGAAAGAACACTATCAAGACTATGAGGGTGAACAACTGCTGAATGCCGCGATTGAAGAGAACGTTCTCACCCAATTAGAAAATTTGCGAACCTATCCAGTCATCCAATCTCGACTCAAAAGCGGACAAATCCAACTTCATGCCTGGGTTTATGAGATTGAAACGGGACAGGTTTTAGAATACAACCCGACCACGGGTAAGTACATGGCACCTCAAGCGATGTTTTCTAGGGCTGCATGGATTACGCCTGAACAGCAAGAGCGCATCTATAAAGGGTCTCATAAATCTTAACTAAATAAGTATGAAAGATAAAGTATGAAGTGTGAAGCATGAAACTTTTTTATCCTTCATCCTTCATCCTTGTAAAGCCATGGCGGTTGCTTTGAGGGTGGACAAACTCCTACTCACTTGCAGTGGAAGTTCGATGCAAAACTCTGTTCCTTTACCCGGTGCCGACTCACACTTGAGGATACCCCCGTGCTTCTCCACCACAATTTGATAGCTAATGGATAGCCCTAGCCCCGTACCTTTGCCAATTGGCTTAGTGGTGAAAAACGGGTCAAACAGTTGTGCTTGAACGTCTGGAGTGATGCCTGGGCCATTGTCACAAATTCGGATAATGACGCGAGAATGGTCAGGATTAACACGAGTCTGAATGGTAATACGACCGAGGTGATTAGGGACTTCCTCTAGAGCATCAATGGCATTACTTAAGAGGTTCATAAAGACCTGATTGATTTGTCCGGCATAACACTCCACGGAGGGCAAGTCACCGTAGTCTTTAACCACTTCAATGGTGGGGCGATGATAGCGAGCTTTTAAGCGATTTTGCAAGATGAGCAAAGTACCATCAATACCTTCGTGAAGATTGACGGCTTCCATTAACAAGCGATCGCTACGAGAAAAGTTACGCAACGACAGGACAATCTGGCGAACGCGATCCGCCCCAACTTGCATGGATTCTAGAACTTTTGGTAAATCTTTGAGCAGAAAATCCAAATCGATCGCTTTAATTTTGGCCTGTACTGGTGGATGGTGTTTGCCGTAGTACTCCTGATAAAGGTTCAGCAATGCTAATAAATCTTGGACATAGTCACTGGCGTAGCACAAATTGCCATAAATAAAGCTGACGGGATTATTAATTTCATGAGCGACACCAGCAACCATCTGACCAATGCTCGAAAGTTTCTCCGTTTCAATGAGCTGGGCTTGAGTTCGTCGCAAGTCCAGTAAGGCTTTCTCTAACTGTTGAGCATGAGCTTGGGCTGCGGCTGTGGCAGCACAACTTTCTTGATAGAGTTGAGCCTGATAGAGTTCAACTTCGAGTTGAGCCTCATCACTTTCTTTTTGATATTGACTGACTAACGCCTCCAAAGCTTCAAGCAGGTCTTTCTCTGAAGCTTTCACAATAGTGGTTACATGGGGATGATTTAAGGTCAGTTCTAAGCTAGGGATTTGAGCCAAAGCCCTCACTTGAGAGATGTAGTGGCGGATTTGTTGATCCAGATAGAATGGGGCTTCAAAATAAATCGATTGGATTTCCTCAGAGGGTTGACCGGGTAATCTCAATTCAGGATCTCCATGAATCAACCCATTGTGGGATTTCTCCATCAAGTCGATAGCGGCTAACATTTTTTGACGCAGCTTTTCCTGTTCCCCTTCGTCTGGAGTAGAGACGAGTCTCAAAGCCAACAACGCCGCTCGTTGGGACAGCATTCGCTGGCGTCCACTAATATTGATAACGGCAGCATTAATTTCCCGTACCGAGATAATTTTATCGAGGTCAAAACAGAGTGCCAAGGTAATAATTGGCAGCAATTTTAAGTAGCATAGATTTCCGAAAATACTAGCACATCTTAATATTTTCTGCATAGTTCCTCGAAAAAAAATAAGGGAAGAACTTGATTCAATCAGGTAATAGGAATTGCCACCACAAAGCTTCGTTCTTTACGGTGATCAGGTCAGTGATGAGCGTGGGGGAAAGCTCTCTAACTAATGAATAAATTGTGCGTGACTCAATCGCAAACTTTTGTCCTTCTCTATACAAAGTCATACAAGTCAATGCTATAAAATATCCGGACTTATTAAAAATTTGTTTATTATTCCTTTAAATTTAGACGGCACGAGCTTGACATTTTGAGTTGATGCCCATAGTTCCATCAAAGCAATTGCTGAATTGGGATTTCGATCCAAAACTCAGTTCCTTGTCCAGGTATGGAAGTACAGGTCAAAATTCCGTGATGGTGTTCTACGATAATTTGGTAGCTAATCGATAATCCTAATCCGCTCCCTTGTCCCACGGGTTTAGTGGTAAAGAAGGGATCGAATAACTTGGCCTTGACGGACTCGGTCATACCAGGGCCATTATCAGAAATTTGGATCACAACTCTTTGGGAGCTTTGCCGGGATAAGGTATCTGTTGGGAAACTACTAGAGGTAGGATGCTCTACGATTTCCTCTGGCAAAGCCTTTTGGGCGATTTCACCCAACGAACTTTCTGTAAGAGTACGAGAGTCACAATACTCTAAGATGCGGGTGCGGATCGTGATGGTGGGCGCAGGATGAGGGGCGAATAGGGAGGAGTGTGGCTCAATACCCAGATCTAACGGCTTAAGCGCTTCAATGGCATTAATCAGAATGTTCATAAACACTTGATTGAGTTCTCCGGGATAGCACTCGATAGCAGGCAGGCTACCGTATTCTTTGAAGATTTTAATTTCCGGATGTTTCCCTTTTCCCTTTAACCGATGTTGCAAAATTAATAACGTGCTTTCAATCCCTTCATGCACGTCAACTTTTTTCATATCGGCTTCGTCCGCCCTGGAGAATTTCCTCAAGCTCTGGACGATGGTGCGGATACGGTCAGTTCCCCGTTGCATGGAACCCAGCAATTTAGGCAAGTCGGTGGCGATAAAGTCGATGTTAATCACCTCAGCTTGCTCGGCAATAGGGGCAGGCGGTACAGGGTAGTGTTCCTGATAAAGGTGCAACAGGTTGAGCAGATCGTAAATATAAGCGCCAGCGTAAGCTAGATTGCCGTGAATGAAGTTAATTGGGTTGTTAATTTCGTGAGCCACACCCGCTACAAGCTGTCCTAAGCTAGACATTTTTTCGCTCTGCACGAGCTGAGCTTGGGTCATGCGTAGTTGATTGAGCGCACGTTCTACCTCTTGGGCTTTGGCTTGAGCGTCAGCTGCGGCTTGACGAGCTTTGGCGTAGAGTTCTGCCTGCTCGAGGGCGATCGCCAGTTGGGCGACAACAGCTAGGAGCAGTTCGACCTCGCTCTCATCCCAAGGTCGTGCGCTCGTACAGTGACCGCAACTAATCACCCCAATCGCCCCGTCATGAGTCTTAATCGGTATGGATAAGACTGAGGTATAGCCCATGTTGAGTAAGAACTTCCGCAAGCGAGGATTTTTGAACGTCTCGACTCGATCAATTTGAATGATTTGCCGATTGAGCAGTCGATCCGCAGACAGCCTCACCTGAGTCATGGTGTATCGACCAATATGGCTTTCGAGATTGGGATTGCGGGCTTCATGGACGACCTCCCAATACGGCTCATCACCCTGGTTCCCGTACCACAAAAAGTGGCATCTGTCAATTTGGAACAAGCTGCGAATGGACTGAACAGCGGTTTCCAGAATAATATCCAGTTCTAGGGAGTTGCGGATTTGATTGGCTAACCCAAATAGAAGGGATTCTCGACGGGTAAGGAGTTCTGAGCGTGCCCAATATCGATCAATGGCAATTGCGATCGCATTAGCCACCCAACTGAGCGTATCACGGGCTTCTTCTGACAGGGGGTGATGGCTTAACACCGCCATAACGCCCATCAGTCGGTCTTCCACCACCAGGGGATATCCTGAAAAATGATGGGAGAGTGATGGGGAAGAAGAGGTAGAGATATTGGTTCCATCCTCGTCAGAAGTCCAGTAAGGTTGACGAGTTTGTGCAACTAAATTGATCAGGTCGGGTTGTAGAGGGAAACGCTGACCTGTGGCAACTTGCTGTTCTAGCCGTTGTGAGGCCGGGTTTAATGTCCATATTGTCGCACTGCTTGCGTGAAGTTGTTGCACCATGGCCTCGGTGCAAAGTTGGAGAATTCTCAGTAAGCTTCCACCATTGGCAAGGGCAATCCCCACTTCGGCGGCGAGGCTGGAGAGACGCGATCGCTTTAATAGCCCTGCTTCTGCTTGTTTCCGTTCTGTGATATCACTAAAATAAACGGATAAACCCCCTTCGTAAGGATAGGCTCGGACTTGTAGCCACAGCTGTAATGGGGGATAAAATTCCTCAAATTTGACGCTGGCTTGCTCGGCAACCGCTCGACGATACTGCTGTTCAAACTGGGAATCGACGGCATAGGGAAACACCTCCCACAAACTCTGACCCAATAATTCATCAGCACAGCGGGATAAAAATTGCTCGGTTTTGGAGTTGATGTAGGTGAATCGCCATTCCCTGTCAACGGCAAAGAAGGCTTCAGTAATGCTTTCTAAGAGATTGATCCGATCGCGGTTCGCTTGGTTTAAAAGAGCTTCAGCTTGTTTCCGCTCTGTGATATCTTCGATCACGCTAATGCAATATTGAGGAACTCCCGACGGTTCTCGCACAAGTGACACCGTCACCTTAGCCCAAACCACAGAACCTGTTTTGTGGACGTAGCGTTGCTCAAAGTTGAGGGTTTCCCTCTGGTCGTTAAAAAATTCGCTCAGGTCAGCCTGAGTGGCGACGCGATCTTCTGGGTGGGTAATTTCTACGAGGGTTTTGGTGAGTAACTCTCTGCGCTTATAGCCAGTGATCTCGCACAGTTTTGGGTTGACTCGGAGAAATTGACCGTTGGCTGCGACTTGAGCAATCGCCACACCCGCTTGCTCGAAGGTGGCTCTAAACCGATCTTCGCTCTCATGTAAGATGGCTTCAGCTTGCTTGCGATCCGAAATATCAATCACAATCCCATTCCAGAGCATATCGCCATTGGCTTGTAATTCAGGTCGAGAAGCGGCTTGAATCCATTTGACTTGCCTGGACGCTAGAATAATCCGCCCTTCCCATCTCCAAGGTTGTAACCGCTTAGCGGAGCGAGCCACAGAGCAATTGAACCGGAGACGGTCATCGGCATGAATTAAATTAATCAGTACTTGAGGATTTTGCTGAATTTCTCTAGGCTCTAACTGGCAGATTTCGCGAACGCCACGACTCACAAACAGGAAGGACAGAGAGCCATCCGCTCGCAGCAAACATTCAAAAATGATTCCTGGAACGTTATCCGTTAGTTTCTGAAGCTGGCGTTCACTGGCTCGTAAGGCTTCCTTGATCTGTTTGCGCTGGGTAATATCACGCGAAAGGGCTACAATCTCTGCCACAACTTTTGTATCAGGATGAAGAATGGCGTGGCTTAGGGTTTCCAGCCAGACATACTTACCGTTTTGACGACGAATGCGGTAGTTGATGGGTTCGCTTGGTTGCGGGTTCAGGAGGTTGGCGTAGAATTGTTGGAGCGCCGCTACATCTTGAGCATGACAAAAGTCGTACACCGATTGTCCAATTAGCTCATCAAGCGCGTATCCTAAAAGCGTGCAGTAAGCGGGTGAAGCATATAAAAAAATGCCAGCAGGTGTATAGTGGCACAGGAGTTCGGTGGAGTTTGGGGCAACAAATCGGTCACTCGCGTTACTTTCAGGGGGATCTGCCGCTTGTGGGTGATTGTCTAATTCTTGAGACTTTGGCGCGTCCCGCTCTGGTAAGGAAGTTGTTAATGCGCTAGACGCCGTGGCTCGGCTACCGCTAGACACTTCTGGTGATACGATGGCGGCACTATCACGAATCCCTAATTCGCTAACGTTCACGCTCAGGAGATAGCGACTCTGGTAATTTTCTTTGGGAGTCAGCTTTACATTCACGTCTAGCGCGATAGCGACTAAATTGGCGATCGCACTGGCAAAGTTTTCATCTTGTGGCGTCCACGACGTGCTTGTTGGGGTGAGGTGTTCGTAGCAGACAACTCCAACTATCTTCTCATTTAGCCAAATCGGGGCATCTAATCGATTGGCAATTGCTACTGGCCTAAGATGGTGAGGTGAGGGGGTGAGAGGGCGAGTGGGTGAAGCACTTCCTGGTGCATGGCAGTCGGTATTGGGGTCATACACCTCAACACACTCCATCTGGGAGCGGTCTTTGTTATATAACCACACGCTGACACGCTCTACCTCAAGAGCATCAGCCGCCGAAGCTGTAATTTGCTCAATGATAGCTTGGAAATTTCCACGGTTGAGCGTCTGTGCTTGGGTCAGAGTCATGAGTACCTGACTCTGTTTTTGCAGGCGCTGAATGCTCTCGATTGGCAGATCAAAGGCAAGTTCATCTGAACTCGTCCCTGACTTTGCCTGTGCCTCAGCAACGCCTTTGCGACGCAGGAATACAGGTGCTAGCAGTACGACTAACACGGCAGTCGAGACGCCAGCTAACTGAATACTCCATCCTTCTAGGGGGATCAATTGCATTAACCAGATAAAACTCCCAATGATCACACTCCCAACAAGCAGCCAGAGGAAACGAGAATCACGTTTTTCTTGGATGCTGCTGAATTGCTCTACCCGTTGAACAGAGGAGTTATATGCTCTGTTCACAATGCTTACTGTAATGCCATACGCCAGTTTTAGCTCGGCTTGGGGCAGCTTGTTGGTACTAGTCGTTCGCATAGTTGATCCCCATTCCAGATCTCTAGGAGTTTGAGACTCCGAGTATTAGTACTCACCTCGCCGTTTCATGTTCTGCACTTGCCTCTGTATTCAGGACTTAACCTCACTGAAGAGTTACTGTCCAATAGGCTGGAAACCCCCATGAGCAAGTTTTTCTTTTCTTGCTTTTCACTGCTTTTTATTTCTGCATTCCTGATGGATAACGCAACACCTAAAGGGCTACTGGGGAAATAGATTTTTCTCTCAGCAAAGAATTCATTTTTGTGTTGGAAACAACAGTAATGGGCAAGAAAACATTGAAACGTCTAAGTCGTAGGTACCCTGATCTGTTAGCCCAACTCTGGCAAGTTATTACTCAACCCAGCTCTTACTGTAGCGAAAATAAGGCAATATCTTAGCTACTCTTTATTTTATTGAACAGCTTTGAAGCTGCTGCACCCCTTGTTGGGCTATATAAATACCATAAAGGTTGTTTAACTAGCAAATACACCGTAAAGATACGGAACGTATATGTATTACAAAGAAAGACAAAATTACCGTAATTTTACGGACTCCTGTACTACATTAAATCACAGCAAGCGTCAAAAAGCTTGCTCCCTGGCTCCCCGGCTCCCCCACTCCCGCCCGAAGAGTAGGGAAGTCTGTCATATCGACAGACTTAATTGAGAACCTTGCTCACTTTTACGCACTTCAATTCTGGTCTGGAACGCCTCTTTAAACTGAGGCATGTGCGTGACCGTCAAAATACAAGAAAAATCAGACGAGATCGCATTGATCGCCGCAATCAAGCGATCGCATCCTTCTGCATCCTGTGTCCCAAACCCCTCATCCACAATTAACATTTGTAACGAGGTTCCCGCCCGTTGCGCCAACAGTCGCGCTAAGGCAAGGCGAATGGAAAAATTAATCCGAAACGCCTCGCCACCAGAGTAAGTTTCATAAGGTCGGGTACCATTCGCATCAGCAATCAGAATATCGAGAGTATCAATTAGTTTCGTGGTTTTCTTCGATGCCCTACGTCCTGCTCGTTGCGTGACAAATTGGATATGTAATTGATTGCCCGTCAGTCGTGCCAAAATATGATTGGCTTGTGCCTCCAGTTGAGGCAAAATATTCTCGATCATCAGGGCTTGGATACCATTTTTCCCAAAGGCGATCGCTAATTCCTGATGAACGCGATATTGCCGTTGCAGCTCTTGACATTGTTTGTGTTCTTCCTCATATTGCGTTTGCAGTGATTCCAATTGAGTTAATTGCTGTTGTAAACGCCCCTGCCCAGAAAGGTGTTCATCGAGTTGTCGTCGCCGTTGTTGCATCCCTAACTCTAAAGCTTGAAGTTCTGGAGTGGCGTCGGGATACTGTTCAATTTGCTTGACAATACTTTCAATTTGTGCAGTTATCCCCTCTTGCTCAGTACGCCGTGCTTGCCGTGTCTGCATCAGCGCTTGCAAACGTTGGCAGACTTGGGGATATTGTTGTTGAGCGGACACGACTTCCTGATAACGCAGTTGCCAGGATTGAGCTTGACGCACAGAAGCTCGAAGGGCGTTGTGTTCAGCTAAGTTATAGCCGATTTGTGCCATGTGTTCTTCGAGGGCATCGAGTTGCTGTTTGAGTTCAGAAGTCGTTTGCAACTCGTGCAGTGAACCTTGGAGGGCATCAAGTTGAGCTTGGAGTTGTGGCTTCTTGTCCTCAATTTGACGCCGACGTTTGAGTGCGTCTTCCAGCTTGGCTTGCTTAATTTCTGCCCAGCGCCAACGATCCACTTCGCTACGTGCTAAGGCGTGGGTTTGTTCACTGTAGTTGAGTTGCTGTAACTGAACTTCGATTTGTTGTAATTGTGCCTGTAAATCTACCGCATAAGCACCCGCATGAAGCGATCGCTCCAGTTGTTCCTTTTCCTCGGAAAGTTCATACAGCCGATCGTAAACTTCGTCTGTCGCTTCCAATCGGGCTTCCAATTGTCCTCGTTGTTCCAGTAACTTCTCGTAAGGAGACAGTTCTTGGGAGAGTTGGGCGTACTCATGTCTGAGAACCTGTAATTCTCGTTCACAGACGGTTAGCTGTTCTCGCACCAGCCAGAATTGCTCTTGAACGCCCTGATGTTCGGTAGCGGTTTTCTGAATCACATGATGAGAGTGGGCTTCATCCAGAGGGCGATCACACAAAGGGCAAACCGCATTCTGCACTTGCAGCATCTCCATTTTTTGCGTAAGTTCTGCCAACTGCTTCTCATAACGCCGTTGGTTTTCCTGTAAGCGTTCTTGAAAGTGGCGACGTTCGAGTCCTTTTTCCTGCACTCGCTGTTGATAAACACGCTTTTTTTCTAGCTGTCCAATTTCTGCACCCACTTGTAGCACGGTTTGTCGCAACTCTGGGGTGACAGCAATTTGAGCATTGAGCTGTTTTTCAGAAGAATACAGTTCTTCTAATCTGGCGCTGAGTCGGGCTTGGGCACGATCCAGTTCAGTTTGTAGTGAGGTATGGCGTTGCAGTAGGGGAGAGACTTCCAGTTGCAAATGATCCAACTCAACCAAGCGCTTACGAGCGAGGTGCAGTTGCTCTAAAGCAGCGGATACTTCCCCGGAACGCGAGAGTGCGTCCTGAATTTCTTGTTCTTGAGGACGTAGGGCTGCGAGTTGCGCTTGTGTGTCGCGGATTTTTAAATTCAGTTCATTAATTTGTTGCGTTAACTGTTGTTGTAGTTGCTGTTTTTGCTGTTGGGCTTCTTGGTAAGCTTGAAATTTGGCTGTGAAAATTTCTTCTTGTTGTTGCAGGTTGATGTATTGGGAATAACCGGATTTGATTGCCTCTTCTTGACTTAGAAGGGTGGCAAGTTGGCGTTGTTGCGCTTCGGTGGCGGCGATGTCTTGAGTGAGGCGATCGCAATCCTGACTCAAATTCTGCTCTTGTTGCCGGACAAAGGTCAACTGTTGTTGCCAGGTACTGCGTTGGTGTACAACGGCTTGCAGTTGTTGTAGTTGTTTTTGGTCTATTTCTTGGGCTTGTTGCAGTTGTTGGAGAGTTGTTTTGAGCCGAGTTTGTTGTTCGAGTATCTCGTCTCGTTGCTCCAACTGCTGCTTGATTGTCTGCAAACTTTGCTCTAGCTGTTCCGCTTGACCTTTAAACTGTCGGGATAAATCTTTAGCCTGCTCCGCCAATGTTTCATACTGATCGAGTTTCAGTAAGTCAGCTAGAATTTGTTTGCGCTCACTCGGACGCCTGAGCATGAATTCATCGGCTCGACCTTGACGCAAATAAGCCGAATTAATAAATGTGTCGTAATCCAGCTTTAGATGATACAGAATTAGCTGCTGAGTGGCTCGGACGCCTTTTTCGGTTAATGAACGAAAGCCCCCTGCTGTTTCAATTTGAAATTCGAGAGAACTACTTTGTCCCCGGTGGCGAGTCCGAATAATACGATGGGTTTGCTGGTTGTTTTGAAAAATGAAATCGACCCGGACATCTTTCGCGCCGGCGTGGATGATATCATCTTCGGATTCAGCGCGGCTTTGCCCCCAAATCACCCAAGTAATTGCTTCGAGGAGGGAAGATTTACCCGCGCCATTCGGCCCGCAGATACAAGCTGTATGCAGACCGCGAAAGTCTAGGATGGCATCGCGGTAACTGAGAAAGTTTTTTAGGGTTAGTTGTAGCGGAATCATTCAGGCTTTAATGCCTCACACTTTGTCATGAGAAATGATGAGTACATCTGCACTTTGCCTAGTTTATCTACGTCAGAATCAGGTTTCTAGCCCTTGTGTCTTTAAGTTTACAATTATTAATAATTAAATGAGGGTATTACTGACTAGGGGATAGAATTCGCCCATAGAAAAACAAACTCCTCCGCCGGAGTTTATCCGAGGACGGACTTGAAGAAAGCAGCTTAATTAATATCGATCATGGGTAGCGGCTCTTAATGCCAGTGTCCTTCCCTTCATTGATAAACTGATAAACCGGATACTGTCTCAACCGCGAACCCCATGAGCGGATTGAGTAAGCTAAGCGTCGCAAAGGCGAAATTCACCCCTCTAATGGCACAAACTCGGTTACCGCTACAGAGTGATGAATTTTTAGAACTCAATGAACAAAATAAAGCGGTAGCTAAGAGCACAAAAAATTGACTCTGCTTGATTGCAGGCTCATATATGCTTAACCAGAAGGAGGAAAGCATGGCTGTAGGACGAATCCAACGCGCTGTCGGCATTTTTTCTAACCGCCGCGATGCAGAACACGCGCTCACTGAACTGAGAGACGCCGGCTTTGACATGAATAAAGTATCTGTCATTGTCAAAAACGCAGACCCCAATGACCAGATTGGTGGTGCGGGTGTGAGCGATGGCAAAGAAGATCAAGTTGAAGGTGGAACTAAAGCCGGTGCAACGGCTGGTGCCGTAACGGGAGGTTTAATTGGTTTAGTCGGCGGCTTGAGTTTGTTGGCTATTCCTGGAGTCGGTCCTGTTGCAGAAGCGGGTATGCTTCTGGCTAACACCCTGTTAGGGGGTGCCATTGGTGCTGCGGGTGGTGCACTGGTTGGAGCACTCATTGGTTGGGGAGTTCCGGAAGATAAAGCTAAATATTATGACCAGCGAGTCTCTCAAGGGGATTATCTGATTATTGTCGAGAGTACCGCCGAGGACATCCTGAGAGCTGAAGCGATTCTAGAGAATCGAGGGGTTATGGATTGGGGTATCTATGATGCTGATTCACCCACAACAATGGGTCCGGGTGCGGGTCGAACGGGTGTGCTTTAGTATCGGTTAAGAATTGATGCCAATCCTACTGGGTAGCCTGTTGCTTAGAGAGAAAGTGGCAGGCTTTTTGTTGGTAAAGATTAAATCAAAAATAATACAACTGTACTGTCGAAAGTTCCCGTTGTAAAATCACGACACGGGCATACAAAATCATCGAAAAAATACCGACAGTCATGGCAAAAGCTACAGTACAGTATACGACGAAGGATTTAAGAGAACTGGGCTTGTTTGTTGAAGTTCAAGGGCGAACCGACAATGATAAAACTCGACAAAAAGCCCTCGAAGAAATTCAACGCCGTATGGATGACCCAGAGGATGATACCTTGAATCGAGAAAGCTTTGCCGATGGGTTGAGTACTGAGGATTTAATTATGGTGGAGCCACCCCCCACTGACCCCTCACAGGAGAATGAACCAGAGGTGATTCAGGCTGTTAAAGCGATCGCCACTTTAGCCGGTTTAAGGGGTTCCTTGGAAGAGGCTCATAAAGGCGCAGCCGAATTACGGCCTGTGATTGAGGCATTATTTTCTCCAGAACCGCTGACACCAGAACAGATGCAGCAGGCAATGGATAAAAACTTTTCCAAAACTTTAATTAAGTTTGCCGAAGCCAGAGCCGCTCATGATAAATTTCTGCCTACCGCCGAGCAAGCGTGGGAACTCTTAGAACCGATGCTGCCGAAAGGCTCTAAAAACAGTGAGTCTGAGATGAATGAGTCGGAGACTGAAGCCACGTCCCCAGAATCCAAGGTACCGCCCAAGGATGCTAAAAATGGCAAAAAGACAGCAACGTCGTAACTTTTGTTAAGAGTAGATTATGCAAAACTCCGTCCTGCTACAGGAGGACGGAGTCTTCATGCATTTGTCTATAACTTCATAAATCTCATCTTCCATACCCAGTTATCACGCATCGTGATTCCCCGATGGAAAGCTATGGGTGGATGCTTACCTTTTCAACAGGATATAACAGAGAGACAAGGGAAATACCTGAATAGTGCAATCAGCGTAATACACTCTCGCTCACTTTCCAGGGGCTAAGACAGTCGGTGCATCCTAACATTCAGTTGACAAGGGTCTTGAATGATCCAGACTTGGACGCACAGGAATTCATAGCAACGTAGGAAATTAACAATGGCAAAGGTAGCACTCCTGATTGGGGTCAGCGAGTATGGGTCTGGATTGCACCCACTCCCTGACGCGGTGAAAGATGTCGAGGCAGTGCAGCAAGTTTTGCAGTCTTTCAAGATGGGCAGTTTTGACGAGGTGAAATACTTGTCAAATCCTAACCCCCCCGTGATGCGAGAGGCGATTGAAACATTGTTTTCAGACCGTACTCCCGATGACTTAGTGCTGCTATTTTTTTCCGGTCATATTGTTTGGGATGAGAGCGGTAAAGTTTACTTTGCAACAGCCATCACTCCCAAAAGTCCTAGAGCGGAACTGATTAGAGTCAGTGCTATTCCCATCAATTTTGTGCATGACTTAATCAGCCACAGCCCTTGTCAACACCATATTGTCATCTTAGATTGTTGTTTGAATTTGGTATCTGCCCCAGAAATAGCAACCCATGAGGAGCAGACGCTAGAGATCAAATCTTTATTGGATGCTAAAAGACAATCCACTCTTGCCTGTTTCACTCCGATTCAGGAGTCCTTGGAAGCGAGAGACTATCCCCACTCTATCTATACCCGTTACTTAGTAGAGGGAATCAAAACAGGAGCCGCAGATCTCAATCAGGAAGGCTGGATTTCACTGAGTGAGTTACATGAGTACGCTACTCAAAGAACTCAAATCGCAGCTCCTGCCCTGAAACCAGAGTTTTATTCGGCTGAGGGTGGAGATAAGATTGTACTGTTCAAAGCACCCCTTGATGACCCGAACCTCAAATACCGCAAAGCCGTGCATAGTTGGGTGAATGAGGGAAAAATTTCTCCTGCCGGTCGCTCTAGCTTGGATAAACTGGCTGGGAGTTTAGGTATTCACTCTCAAGAGTTTAGCGCGATCGAAGCGGAAGTCCTCAAACCTTATGACGAGTACCAGGAAAAGTTGCAGCTATATAAGCGGGAGTTGGCGAAAGTGATTAGCTATGACTACCCGTTGGCAACTCCAGAGCGCAAACAGTTAAGGATTATTCAACAGTGTTTAGGGCTTAGAGAGCAAGATGTCGCGCCGATTGAAGAGCAAATGACTTTGAGGCTAGCCCGTCTCCACGAATCTGAAGATGAGGCGGAGAAGTTCACTCCCACTCATAGTGATAGTCAGCCAGTGATTGTATCTTCGGGACAGAAGACAGTGCTGCAACACTCCACTCGCCTCCTAGCAGAAGAACCCTCTCCCTCAACGCCGGAACCTGAGGATGAGGCGGAGAAGTTTACTCCAACTCATAGCGATAGTCAGCCAGTGGTTGCATCTTCAGGACAGAAAACGGTGCTGCAACAGTTCACTCGCCTGCTGCCGGAAGAACCCACTCCCTCAACGCCGGAATCTGAAGATGAGGCGGAGAAGTTCGCTCCAGCTCATAGTGACAACCAGCCAACCGTTGCATCTTCGGGACAGAAAACGGTGCTGCAACACTCCACTCGCCTCCTAGCAGAAGAACCCACTCCCCCAACACCGGAATCTGAGGATGAGGCGGAGAAGTTCACTCCAACTCCTAGTGATAGTCAGCCAGGGGTTGCATCTGCAACACAGAAGACAGTGCTGCAACAATCCACTCGTCTGCTGCCGGAAGAACCCACTCCCCAAACTCCTGCCGGAAACTTATCATCAAATTCCGCCGAGTCAAGCACTAACTCTGCTTCCGCTTCTGCTTTTCCTTATAAAGTCCTGATCCCCCTTGGAATTGGAGGAGTTTTAGTCGCTGTCGCTTTAGCCGTTGGGATCTCTAGCCGCAATCCAGTAACACCTCCTGCTAATTTGGCAGATCAAGCCTCCTCATCAGCTAGCTCTTCCTCTCCGTCATCTGCGGCGGTCAAACATTCTAACCAGGAGACGAGTTCGACGGCTTCCCCATCGCCAAAAAGCCAAAATTGCATGATATTTGTAAATGGCAATCTCCGCTCTGAGCCGATTGCACTTGAGAGTGAAGTGATTGAATCCTTCAAGGGTGCGCTCCCAGTGACGGGCAAGCGGACTGATAAGGGCTGGATACAAGTGAAACTGTCCAGTGGTAAATTAGCTTGGGCGCACCCAGGCATTATATCCAGTGCCAGCGAGAGAGAAATGGAAACTTGCCTAACTCTAAAGAGGAATAGTAATTAATCTTCCTTTTGGCTATTCGAGTAACCCGCTTCAACTGGAGACTCAAACTGGCGTCGCACCCTTTCCAGACGCTCAGTAATCGTATCGATTCTTTGCTTGACGGTCGTAGGGTCAATGCTCAACCAAATCGTTGGGTTACCTTTATTTGCTTTGCGTCTACTATTCACATCAATGTTATGTCAACTTCTTGTTTCAATTCTTACTGGCACCAAGCTCTACAACTTCTTTCTTAGGATAGATGAGGAAATATCCTTTATAATCTCTTAAGATTCAGGGGATTGACTAATCTTACTAAAGAGATATATCTCTAGGTAGGGTTTGCCCAAGTTGGGCGATCGCTCATTACCTCTTGGAGTTGATTAATCGGATCAGCTTGCTGTACCCAAAGGGGTGAAATGTATCTGCTATTACAAAGGATGGATACATTCATCTAACACTTTAGGGAGTTTGGTGCAGGCATACAAACTTGTCAAAATTTTGGGGATAAGTTAAGTATGAAAATTGCCTCACTGCCATGCCAGAATATCCGACAGATAAAATGCAGGTTGCGAACAAGCAACATTACGGAGACACTGCACAGCTTATTGCTGACATGAATGAGCTAATTGCTAGAATCAAGCAACTGAGAATTTGTATAGCTTTGTATTTAGTCTCAAATGATGTAGAAAACCGGAAGTTTCCCTAAAGGGAAACTTCCGTTAAATCTATGTTTTGACGGCGATCTTTAGCTGCCAGGAGTACAACCCGGAAGCGACTCCGGAGGAATTTTCGACCCAGAATTGGCAAGACCTTGTAATTGAGTTCGGTAAGCCACTAAGTCACTACGAACCTCGGCACTCGGTGCGATCGCAACCATTTGGTCAATGACTTTCAGCGCTTGAGGCCAGTTTTGACCACAAACAGCTTTTTTCAACTCCCCATTGAGTTTATCCATAGTGGGTTTCTGGGGTGTAGGTTTTGTGGCACCGGTTGAACGATTAATGGGTTGAAACGACTTGAAAAATCCTTGAATACTTTTGGTTAAACTGCTTTCCTTATCTGTTATTACTAGGGCGATATACAAACGTTTATTGTCTAAGAAAAGTCGGCCTCTACCAATAACCCCTTGCTCAAATTGCAGTCGAATTTCCTTACCCGGTAAATTTCCGACACGAATATTTTGTTGTTTTACTAGCCGTCCTCCAGAACCCTGGGCAAAACCTGTTGCGACCGCCGTTAAGTACTGGTTTTGATTGCGAGAATTCAACGGGATATTTTGGGGAAAATCTAAATAACCGACCACATAACCAGCCTCATTTTCTCGAATCACAGTAAATGTGTTGGTCGGAAAAGTACCGAGTTTCGTTTGAGTCGTTCTTTGCTCTTGAATGGGTGTCCCAGGCATCAAGACTCGAAATCCGCCTTCTTGGGAAGAGAATGGCTTCCAGATGGATTGAGCGATGAGCAGAGTTTGCTTAGCTTGAACACGTTGAATAGATGGATGACCAGTTAATAAAAAAGTTAATAAAGAACATGAAATAAGAAACGTTTTATTCACCAATCTTCACTCCCTGAATAGAATAATAACCAAGCCCAGGAAAAACCTCCCTGGACTCTAACATCGGTGTATACACAAGCCTTAGCGCCGACTCCACAGATTTTGATTTTGTGTCATTCCTTAAAAATTGTTCAGAATCAGCCTGCTAATTTCTCCTAGAACGGTAAAATAGACATTTGGTATTTCTCCTAGCCAGCCGCCCACTCCTGGAGAGAACGATAAGGAGTGGCTCTTGCAGTGGCTATATTGCCTTTTGCGTTCGCTTGTAGAAAGGGGATTTCTCGCCTTTTCAGCATCCACCTCAGCTTAAAACCCATTATGACTGATTCGATTCGCTTCCTCATGTGCTCCCCTCAACACTACGACGTGGATTATGTGATTAATCCATGGATGGAGGGCAATATTCACAAGTCTTCGCGCGATCGCGCCGTGGAACAGTGGCAAAAGCTGCACTACGCGCTCAAAGACCGGGCACTCGTCGATCTGGTTGAACCTCAACCCGGTTGGCCGGATATGGTATTTACAGCCAATGCCGGTTTAGTTTTGGGTAAGACTGTCGTCCTCAGCCGCTTCCTCCACAAAGAGCGTCAGGGTGAGGAACCTTACTTCAAACAGTGGTTTGAAAGCCAAGGTTACACCGTCCATGAACTCCCAAAAGACCTCCCCTTTGAAGGGGCGGGGGATGCGTTACTCGACCGAGAAGGACGCTGGTTATGGGCGGGTTATGGTTTCCGTTCGGAACTCGACTCTCACCCCTACCTAGCTAAATGGCTTGACATCGAAGTGGTATCGCTGCGGTTAGCCGATGAGCGGTTCTATCACCTCGATACCTGCTTCTGTCCCCTCACGGGTGGCTATTTACTCTACTACCCACCCGCCTTCGATGCCTACTCCAACCGCTTGATTGAAATGCGGGTGGCACCGGAAAAACGGATTGCACTGGATGAGCCAGATGCGGTGAACTTCGCCTGTAATGCGGTGAATATCGACCAAGTGGTGGTGATGAATAAAGCCAGTGAGGACTTGAAAAAGCGTCTTACTGCTGTTGGGTTTGAAGTGGTTGAAACACCCCTCACCGAATTCTTGAAAGCCGGTGGTGCGGCGAAGTGCCTGACGCTGCGAGTCACTGAACCCGTTCGCGCCGAAATCCATGCCAATACCGCGGTGGAAAGCCGCGTCGTGCGGATGGAGGGACACTTACTCGATTCTGGCCTGATCAGCAGGGCGCTCGATTTGGTGGTGGAAAATGGGGGCAGTTTCCAAGTTCTCAATTTCAACCTGGGAGAACAGCGGCAAAGTACCTCCAGTGCGGAGGTAAAGGTATCGGCTCCTTCCCATGATTTGATGGAAGAGATGATGACCCTGCTGATCGATTTGGGTGCGGTGGCTCCGCCCCAAGAGGTATGTGATAGCAATCTGGAACCTGTGATTCAAGATGGTGTGGCTCCGGATGACTTTTATGTCACGACGATCTATCCAACTGAAGTGCGGGTTAATTGTGAGTGGATTAAGGTACACAATCAGCGCATGGATGGTGCGATCGCCATTACCCATACCCCCGATGGCCCAGTGGCTCACTGCAAACTGTTGCGGGACTTAAAAGTGGGTGAACATGTGATTGTCGGGGTGGAAGGGATTCGCACGGTACGCAAGACGGAATCTCGCGAACAGCGCAACACCCAGGAATTTAGCTTTATGGCATCCGGTGTTTCCAGCGAACGTCGGGTGGAATTGGTTGTGGAGCAAATTGCTTGGGAATTGCGTCAACTGCGCGATCGCGGCGGTAAAGTTGTGGTAACAGCCGGGCCGGTGGTGATTCATACCGGTGGCAGTCAGCACCTAGCGCGTCTGATTCGGGAAGGTTATGTGCAGGCGCTTCTGGGAGGAAATGCGATCGCGGTTCACGACATTGAGCAATCCTTGATGGGAACCTCTCTCGGCGTGGATATGAAACGCGGCGTTCCAGTTCGGGGCGGACATCGGCACCATCTGAAAGTGATTAACCTAATCCGTCGCTATGGCAATATTGCCGCCGCCGTAGAACATGGGGTATTGACAAAAGGCGTGATGTATGAATGTGTGCGTAACAATGTGCCCTTTGTTCTTGCCGGTTCGATCCGCGATGATGGCCCCCTGCCGGATACCGAGATGGATTTAATTAAAGCTCAAACCGAGTATGCCAAGCAGTTGGAAGGGGCGGACATGATTTTGATGCTCTCCAGTATGCTCCACTCGATTGGGGTGGGGAATATGACACCTGCGGGGGTGAAGATGGTGTGCGTGGATATTAACCCATCTGTAGTGACGAAATTAAGCGATCGCGGTTCTGTGGAATCCGTCGGCGTTGTCACAGATGTTGGTTTATTCCTCAGCTTGTTGGTACAGCAACTGGATAAATTGACGAGTCCTTATCAAGCGATGGTGTAGAGGTTAATGGACATTAAGCCCGCTACGAAGCGGGCTTTGTTCTTATTTGTCTAACTCATTGCCTGGAATAATGGTCGTCAGAAAAAGATATTCCTTATTCATTTGGTAACGCTTATCCTGCTTAATTAGCTTCATGAATTCCCGATGACCATCGCGAGTTCGTCCCACCAGACAGCCAGCGCTAGCAAAACTAATATTGTTACGGGGTAAGTCAAACCCCCAGTGCTGGTTAACATCAAATAAGCCAGTTTCGGTCTTATCTCCTGTGCGTTTTAGGTCTTTATTAAAATCTCTATGTACCGTAATTGGAGCGACTTGAGCAAGAGCTTCATGGGGATCTGAGCCACCGCCGTAATGAATACCCACTTTCCAAGATTTATATTGCCCAAATGCAATCCGGGCGGCACCTTTGCCTTTGTTAATCGGATTGTAAGTATAGTGAAAACCGGGTTCAGTTGTGGCTTCCCAGTTGCCGACTATTTTCGGTTTTCCATTGACAATTTCAATTACGAATCGACGGTCGTTAAAGTAGTTAGGCTGATCGGAATTCGGGGTACCATCGGCGTCCATTCCCTCCACATAAACGATGTTGTACTCTCCAGCTCCTAGAGAAAATTGGTAGCCCTTTTGCTGCATGTACTTAATGATGCGGCTAGGTAAGTCATTGTCGAGTTTAAGAGCAGGCTTCGGCAAGTCGTCGGGTTTGGTCGAAACCAAGGCTTTAGCCGTCTTTGGCCCTACGAATTGGTCTTCTTCGCACTTCATGATTTTTTGAAATTCTTTGAGTGCGGCAGCAGAAATGGGACCGAACTTGCCGTCCGATGGAGGATTGAGGAGTTTCAGCCAAATTAAAACATCTTGAATGTGTTTCGCTAATTCTTGATCGGCTGCGATCGCGTCAATACTGTATTCAAGCTTTTTGTTAGAGAATTCATAAAGGTTCATGACTTGTGAACTCAGGGAGAATTAGGTTAGTAGAAGTAATTTTTTCTCTTCAAAATTCCTGATGACATTTCAGGGCTTTTTGCAAAAATGATGAAAGACTGTAAATATACTCTTGACAAAAGAGATAACAGTCTCTCAAGATTTTGGCTCCCATCAGGAATCTTTAGAAAATTTCTTCCCTAAGATAGAGGACGGAACTCAGACAATAATCGATTTGTACACAAAAGTTCTTTATCGGTTTTGTTCAACCGATGGAAATCCCTGTACCCAAACTGACATCTGTTTTGAAAGGCAGAAGGCAGAAGGCAGAAGGCAGAAGGTAAAAGTGAAGAAGAATGACTTTCATTGTTTGCTGTGAGCAACAGTTCATGGAGAGTCTTGCACTTTTGTCAGTAAGCTATATAACCCGCCAAGAAATTAATTTTTTGACTTATAGCTCAAGTCCATTGAAATGGACTGAAATTTAAATCCTGTCCTATGAAGACGAATGCGAGCTATGAGACAGTGGTTTTAACCACTGGTGGTTGTTGCAATGTTGCAACTCATGCAAGGTCTCAGCAAACCGAAATCACTGAGCCGCAAAAATATCCCCTCCCGACTCTCCTGCTGCTCTTCCGGTCAAGCCGCTTGCTTGGATAAAGTCGAGCTGAAGATAATGTGATGCTTAGAGTCCAACATAATCTTTCCTTGTTGCTGTAACTTGCTGAGTTCTCGCGTAATCGTCACTCTAGTCGTGCAACAAGCATCCGCCAGGTCTTGATGCGTAAGGCGAACACTCAAACGAGTGCCTTGTCCCACTGTTTGACCAAATTCCTGCTTCAACCACAGCAAGAAATAGTACAGTCGGTCTTTGACATGTCGCTTTCCAGCAATGGCTAAAAGGTATTCTGCCTGCCGGATGCGTTTACTAATTTGAGGTAAAAGAGCCTGCGTTAGAGCCGGGGAAGCGGCAATTTCTTCGAGGGAAACGGAAACTAACTGAACATTCTCTGAGAGGGCGGTTGCTTGGTAGGTCGGTAACGCCGTCATACCAGAACCAAAAGGTATGGAGGGTCCTGCCAACCCCACAACAACCTCATCGCCAGTTTCGCTCATTGTGCTGAGCTTCACCAAACCGTGGCGAACCAGGCAAATCATCTGAGGTTCTAGGGGAATTACTTCTCCTTTGGCATAAACATGTTTTGCACGATGATCCTGGTGGAGTTCGTCGTCATGATTTAAAAGTGTCAATTGAGTCTGATGGCGCTTGGTAATGTTGCGTACTATCCAGCGCAAGGAGATGAGCTTACCTTCAACGTCGCGGACAGGAGTGACAATCACAGCCGCGTCAAAAGCCTGTTGATTACGGGGCTGCATCCGTACTGTGCATTCGTGTACCCGATGGCACTCTAGCAGTTGGGTGAGTTGGCAACGAAACGCTGGACGTTCTGGCAGGGGGATGAAACTGACCAGCAGTTTGTTGGGCAAGAATTCTTGTTCCACGTTGAACAGGTTCGCGGCGGCACGGTTGGCTTCTTGTATTTTCCCTTGTGGGTCACTCACAATATAAGCATCCAGCATGAACTCAAACAAGTCTTGATATCGCTGGCGTTCTGCTTCCGCTTGTACTCGTGCTATTGCCAATTCCTCAGTCTGCTCTAATAGTTTCGCTGTGGCTACCTCTAGTGTTTCTGAAGCCATGCCGAGTTCCTTGAAGGCAACGGGCAGCAATGCATCAGCTTGGGGATCTATCGCGATCGCGTCCTGGTATAACTCAGTTAAACGTTGTTGGAGTGAGCGTACCTGCCGCGCAAAAATTTCTACGTTCATGTTAGAGTGGCAATACTCCTAGAGATAGATTTAAATTTGATATAAAAAATAGACTCAAAGCTAATCAGCACAAAAGCTATGAGAATGAAGAAAGAAGCGCCATTCTCATAGAAATAAATCGCGAGGGAAGATGATCCAACTCGCCGATGAGTCTAGCTTAAATAGTAAAAAACTTCATCGATAAGGTCAGTACGTTTTCGTACAAAAACAACTCAAGAAAAATCATCCGCCTTGCGGATGGATAGGGGGTTAACGTCCTCACTCAAGCTCCAGGGTTAGCGTCACGCTAAGGCTAACATCCACATCCCTATGGGGGGGATAGTTGAATTAGAATCTAACCATTTGCGCCTACCGATTTGCTAACTTTTCTCCATTTTTTGACATCGCTAAGGCTTGATAAACCATCGTAGCCATTTCAGCACGAGTCGCCGGTTTATTCGGTACAAGTATTTTATCCTTAGGGTAGCCAGCAACTAGACCCGCTTCTTTAGCTGCTGCTACTTTAGCCCGCGCATAATTCAGAACTTGGTCGCTATCTTGAAAAGCTTGTAACGTCTTGACAGGTACTGATGGGGTTTTAAGCTTCAATGCGGTAGCAAGAGCTACCAAAACTTCCGCACGAGTAACCGGTTGATCGGGGCGAAAATCTTGAGCCGGATATCCTTTTAAAAGACCTGTTTGGGCAACTTCTTTAATTGCATCCTCAGCCCAGTAATCAGCCGGTAAGTCCTTAAAATTTATGGCACTTTGTCCATTTTCTTGGTTAAATATTTTTTGTAGCAGGGTCGCAAATTCTCCCCGTGTCGCAAATTTATTGGGTCGAAAACTGCCATCCGGTAAGCCTGCAATGATCTGACGCTGATTAAGGAATTTAATAGAACGACTTGCCCAAGAGTTATCGGGGACATCGGAAAATTCCACAACAGATGTTGGGGTAGGAGCAGCAGGTTTTGGTTTTGACAGAGCAATATCTAAAGCAGACGCTTTTGATGTTTCTTCCTCAGTCGATTCAGGTTTAGGTAGCTGTTGGCTTAAACGGCTACGGCTTAGATCCGCTGATGGTGACGGACTTAATGACAGGGGAGACGATTCAGGAGCAGTAGTCGTTGGTTTGGATATCGCTAACCCTTCTGGCGCAGACTTGGGTTGTGGTGAAGGTGGTGAAGCTCCTAATTTTTTCAGGCTGAATGGGTCATTTTGTTTATGCGCTGCCCAAGCATATAACAAACCATTGATCGCCGTAAAAGCCACAAAAACTGTAATGCAATTATCTAACTTTAGAGGAGGTGGATCAGGAGGAGAAAACTTAGACATAGAGTGTTAACATACTATATTCTCTCCAGATTAACCGCTCCACTCTCCCAACGTCTGTAACTCATTTTTGAGAGAAAAACCATTCAGTTATACCATCCGCGATCGCACTGGCTAATTTGGGTTGTTCTTTGGGATTTGTGACCCATTCAAATTCCACTGGATTACTCATAAATCCCAATTCCAAAAGTACAGAGGGAGTTGTTGCCGGACGAGTAAGTGCCAGGTTATTCCAAAACACTCCATAAGAAGGACGCTCCAGTTTCTTGACTAGGTAGTTGTGCAAAAATACGGCAAGGCTGTGAGCTTGGGTGTTGTACCAAAAGGTGCCGATTCCCTGAGTATTCTCAGCGTCACCGTTGTCGGGTAGGGAATTGTAATGCACGGAAATTGCGATCGCAGGTTGGAGTTTGTCAATCATCGCCACCCGATCTTGTAGAGAAACATCCTTATCCTCTTCCCTCGTCATGTATACCGTCGCTCCCCGTGCCACAAGCTCTTGTTGTAATAGTTTAGAAACGGCGAGGTTAACTGCTTTTTCCGGATAGCGGGTTGGCCCAAGAGCACCGCTTTCAGCACCACCATGTCCGGGATCAAGGAGAATTTTGACTCCAGTTAATGGTTTTTGACCGGAAGAAACTTTAGGCGGGTGACGTAGTGTTAATACTAGGGTTGTTCCTTCGTATCTCAGGCTGTAACCCCATTGTTGGGCGGATTTGAGGTTAAAGGTATATTCCACCTGTCCGGGTGCCGTTTGTTGCCAGTCGAGGCGAGAAATGAGGGGGTCATCATCAAGGCGAATGATGTCGGTTTGGGCTGTCGTGTTGTATAAATTGAGGGTCAAGGTGCTACTGCCTTGCTGTACACTCACAGGGACTGGCGCTTGTAAGGGGAAGTAAACGTCTGTTGCACCATCACCTTGACGAGCACGGATACTGCGAATGATTGAGCGCACAGGGACAGCACCCGGAATAATCCGCACTTCTGAGGCTTTGATCCAAGCGCCATAATCCAGTCTTACCCATTCTCCTTCTCGTCCGGTAACGGTTGCCCTCGTCCCTTTAGGCAGAGGTGTGAGGCGAGAATGATCGGTACTTGGGCCAGTTCGGGCAACACCTGCATCAGCAATGACTTCTGCAACTTCTAGTTTGGCTGGAGATAGGATGGAAATTTTTCCTGAACCGGTTTGGGATATGGTTTGACCGTTGAGGGTTAACTGGAATTGGGGTGTACCCAACTCAGCCGGTGCCTCCGCTGTGGCACAACCCTGATATTTTCCTACCCCCCCACTTGTGGGAGTGGGTTGATTCGCTTGAGTTAATGCGGCTGAATTGGGGGGAAGTTCAACAGCTTGGGATTGAGGCAGTAAAGGGATGGTTTGATTGGCTAGCTTAACGGACACAGTGGCATTAGGGGGTGCGGCTGCGCCAAAACAAATCAACTCTCCCGGAACTGTAGAAATATCCACGGCTGGCGTGAGGGAATCTTTGGCAAATCCTAAGCCGGTGGGTAGAGTGGGTTGTGTCGATGTCCGGGTGACGTTGATTTGGACTTGCTGGTTTTGATGGCGTAATGTAAATTGGTTCTCCCCCAGTTGTAAGGGGAAACTGGGAGCAAAATGCCCTGCCGAACTCCGTGCGATCGCTTTACCATTGACTAACACCTCTCCTGATGGGGGTGCTGTGCCAATGAAGAAAATGCGATCGGCTGTTGTTTTATGGTTAGGTGGGGGATAGACCACCGACAGGGGTTGTTCTGCCCAAACGGGAGATGCAATTACAGTTCCTAGCAGAGCCAATCCCAAAACGTATCTCATGCTCAAGTCCAGTTATTTTTCTATTCCTCAGCTTTCTTAGCGTATTGGGAAGCTAGGATTTGGTAAAGCCCCCTCATCTTGCTTTTTCTCAATCGTCCAACAGTTGAGTGGGTAAACCATCAATACTTTTCAGATTTTTAGCTTGCCAATAGTCTTTAATCCCTTGTTCGCCTTTTTTCGTTGCCCAATCGATAATCATTTTACGTTCTTCTTTCAATTCATAAATGGGCACGCCATAACCACAAGATGTTTGTACCGATTCCACAGCAATCATAATAATTTGGCGCTTTCCTGGTAAAGACTCAAATAAGGGGGAGACGGTTTGCCATTCCTGATCTCTCGGATGAATGACCCTCCCTTGACCATAAAGGCGTAAAATCATAGGCTGCTCAGAAAAGCTACAAAACATAATCGTGATTCGACCATTTTCAATTAAGTGAGCAGCGGTTTCATTCCCACTACCGGTTAAGTCGAGATAAGCAACTGTTTGACTATCAATGCAGCGGAATGTATCGATTCCTTTGGGAGATAAGTTAATCCGACCTTGTTCAGGTGCGGTTGCGGTAAAAAAGATTTTTTGGTCTTTGATAAACTCTTGTAATGACGGATGAATCTCTGTGTAAAATTTAGCCATTAATAAACCTCAAATAAAAACCAACTTACTGGGGAGCATCCCAAATGTGTAAACTGCCACTCAGACTAGAAGTCTGGGGCTATACAAACGAAGTTCGCCAGCGCGGACTAATCTTTAGCCTGCGGAGGCAGGCTTGGTTTGTGTAGCTGCGATTTCTAATCGCCTGGTATTTTTGCTTGCATTGGGATGCTCCCACTTACTGTCAAATCTAGAGGGGATTTGTTATCGTTCAGATAGAGATTAATTAGAGTTGAGTTAAGAAGGTGAACATGAACTAAAACGGGGTGGATTCCAAAGATGAGTACAGAAAAGTATAATCTCTAAGCTGTACATTTTGTGATGGGCAACGGGAACGCGATCGCAACAGAAGCTAGGGTTATGTTTAGGCTTTTTAGTCTTTAATTTAAGTAACCTAAGATGGCGAGCGAGAGCTAGAGCGCTTTTTGAACACCTCTAATAAAGCTTGGGCTTGTTGGGATGGGAGTAGAATAGCTGCTGCAATTTTAACCAGTACGATTAATATAATTTTTACGCGCCGCAGCATCAAAGAGTCATATCGAATTGCTTGCCAAAGGAAGCGAACCGCAGCTAAGCCTTTTTTTCGTTCTAAATTCCCTTCAATCGCTTTAAACATTAGGTATTTGTAACGGCTACCCAGAGCTTCTCGCTTCAGAGGCTGTAGAGACTCAGGAGCTTGGGCGAAATGCCGTTCAATGACTTTCAAGCTCCCTGCCTCCATCTTCCATACATTAAATGAGGCTGAGTCAGGAGATATTCGGTATAAAATCTGCGGTGAAGGAACGGCTACATATTCATAACGAGCTGCCAATCTTAACCATAAATCCCAATCTTCAGCAAAGGCTAACGATTCATCGAATGTCCCGACTTCTTCTAAAGCTTGTCTGCGAATTAATGGATTAGAACCACTTTCCACAAAATCCCTCAACAATAGCTTTTCGTAAGCATTTCCATTAACTGTAATATGACCCCCAGCGCGTAAAAATTGACCCGACTCATCAATCCAATCGCTCCAACTATAAGCCACAGCCGCTTGGGGATTTTGCTGCAAAGCTTTTAACTGTGCTTCTAGTTTATCCGGCGTCCACAAATCATCAGCATCCAAAAAGGAGATAAATTCTCCCTTCGCTTCCGCTAATCCACGATTACGACTTGCAGAAACACCAGAGTTGGGAAATGAGAATACTCTAATACGAGCATCTTGTATCTCGTTAACCACGGCTAAAGTTGAGTCTTGAGAACCATCATTAATTACAATTAGTTCAAAGTCAGTGAAGGTTTGGTTTAAAACAGAATCCATCGTACTTTTAATTGTTTTTTCTCCATTGTAAACAGGAACAATAACTGATATTAATACCATTGTCTTGATATAAACTATCCTTGAGCAGTATTTAATTTCATATATCCTAAGAGAGTTTTGGTATTTGATAGAGTTTTAAATTTATTGATAACAGCCTGAGCTAATTTAGGTGTTAGGAGAGTGATTGCCGCAATCCTAAACAGTACCTTCCAGATGACTTTTGCTCTCAGTAAAGAGGGGTCGTTTTTGATTGCATTGCAAAGAAACCGAATAGCTGCTATTCCTTTGCTACGCTCTGGGTAACCTTCAATTGCCTTAAATGTTAGGTACTTGTAACGATTACCGAGGCATTGCGGCTTCAAATACTGTAAAGATTGAGGCGCAACAGCAAATGCTTTATTAATAACTTGTAAGCTGGATGCCTCCATTTTCCACACATTAAATGAGGCAGAATTAGGAGAAATTCGGTATAAAATTTGTGGCGATTGCACGGCAACAAACTCATAACGAATAGCTAACCGCAGCCATAAATCCCAATCTTCAGCAGGCGTTACCGAGGGATCGAAACCGCCAACCTCAGTTAATGCATCTCGCCGAATTAAAACATTAGAACCATTAGCTACAAAATCATTCAATAAAAGTTTGGCAAAAACCTCTCCCTGTTCGGTATTGTAGCTACCTTTACCTAATAACTGGCTCGATTCATCAATCCAATCCGTCCAACTATAAGCCACACCTGCTTTAGGATTGGCTTGCAAAGCGTTCAACTGTGCTTCTAGCTTATCGGGTGTCCATAAGTCATCGGCATCAATAAAGGAGATATAGTCACCTTTTGCTAACTCGATTCCCCTGTTGCGACTCGTAGATTGACCAGCATTGGGGTAGGAAAATATCTGAATGCGGGAGTCTGAGATGCACTCAACAATCTCTAATGTTCTATCTTGTGAACCATCATTAATAACCAGTAATTCAAAATCGGTAATCGTTTGATTCAAAACAGATTCAATGGTTTCTTGAATGGTTTTTTCACCATTAAAAACAGGAATAACAACAGAAACTAAAGGCATATTTAAAAAGGTTCTAGTTGCATGAGAGACAGTATCGTATGGAAATTATGGAGTTGCTTTGTTCTGTGTGCTACTCTATAGGCGTATCGATGGGTCAGTAGCAGTACAAGCACACTCGTTAACAGCATTTTCCAGGTTATTTTCCTCCGCAGCAGTGAGGAGTCATTTATAACAGCATTCCAGAGAAACCTGAGCGCAATTAAGGCACGCGATCGCGTTGGGAAGCGTTCAAAACACCTGTAAGCAAGAAATCGGTATAAATTGGCAAGGCTGTGGCTTTTTAGGTGCTGTAGCGAGTCAGGAGCACGCTCAAAGGAAAGATCAATGACTCGCTTACAAGCGGATGCCATCCTTAGCAGATTCGCCGAGGCAGAAGTAGGGGATTGTCGATATAAAATATGTGGGTAGGGTACGGCGACAAAATGATAGCGTGCTGCCAATCGTATCCATAGTTCCCAATCTTCGGCGGGGGGAAGCGACTCATCAAAAGTACCCACTTCTTCTAAAGCTTGCCGACGAACTAAAGGGTTAGAACCATTGTCTAAAAAATCGCATAACAAGAGCTTGGCATAAACATCCCCACTAGTAGTACTTTGACTCGCTTCCCTTAAAAAATATCCATTCTCATCAATACATTGACTCCAACTGTAAGCGACTACTGCTTCAGGATTGTCTTGGAGTGCTTTGAGTTGAGCCTCTAACTTGTCAGGCTTCCATAAATCGTCAGCATCTAAGAAAGCGAGAAATTCACCAGTACTGTGAGAAATTCCTCGATTGCGGCTAGCGGCTTGCTTGGCATTGGGGTAGGAAAATACCTGCAAACGAGGGTCTTTGATACTATTGACAATCTCTAATGTTTTATCTTGCGACCCATCATTAATGACAATAATTTCAAAATCCTGAAATGTTTGGTTTAAGACAGAGTCGATCGTTTCTTGAATGGTCTTTTCAGCATTGTAAGCCGGAATAATCACTGAGATCAGTGGCATATTAGCTCCAGTTAGCAGATTAGGTGTTGGTTTTGGTTAAGGAATATCAGTTTTGAAGTACCTCAGCAAATCCTTGTGGATATGGGGAAGAGGAGGAGATTGCCAAATAATTTCTTCAGCTTTTTTAGGGGGATACAAAATCCACAAAGCTACTTTATGCATCACTTTTCGCATGGCAGGTAGTTTCAAAAATTCCTCATCATTCATAATTAGTTTTCCGATAAATTTAGCCGCTAGTAAGCCTCGTTTTCGAGTTGTTGGGCCATCTAAAACTTTAAAACTTAGATATCTGTAAAGGTTAGCCCAGGTATATTTTTTCAAGTACTGTAAGGATGGAGGAGCATCTTTGTAAGCTCGCTTTAAAACTTTCACACAAGCGGCTTCTTGTCTCGCCACATCACCAGACATTGACTTGGCAGATAATCGATATAAGATTTGAGGAGAAGGCACAGCCACAAAGGGATAGCGAGCCGCCAGCCGCAAAAAGATGTCCCAATCTTCAGCCGCAGGTAGTGATTCATCAAAGCCACCGACTTCGATTAAAGCCTGCCGACGAATCAGTGCGTTAGAGCCATTTTCCAAAAAATCAATCACTAAAAGCTTCCGTAAAACATCGCCGCTAGCCGTTAAATAGCCACCTCGGCGTAAAAAATTACTGGATTCATCAATATAATCAGTCCAGCTATAAGCAACAGCCGCTTGGGGATTTTCTTGAAGTGCTTTTAACTGAGCTTCTAGTTTATCAGGCGTCCACAGGTCATCACCATCTATAAAAGAAATATATTCACCGATAGCATGAGACGTTCCTCGATTGCGACTTGCCGCTAAACCAGCATTGGGGTAGGAAAAGACTTGCAATCGGTGGTCTTTGATGCTAGAAACAACCTCCAATGTTTTATCTGTAGAACCATCATTAATGATAATTAGCTCAAACTCTTGAAAGGTTTGATTTAAAACAGAATTAATGGTTTCTTGAATTGTCTTTTCGCCATTATAAACGGGGATAACTACAGAGACAGTTACCATAGTAGATATTCTCTCAGTTATGAGTTGGATGGCTCTGCGAATCGAGAGAGCAGTTCTTCGACGGATTCTTTGACTTGTGAAGGTTCTTTGATAAATTTACAATAAGGAATTTGATACGTCCAAGTCTCATAAAATGATTCATTTTTATAGTAAGAATTGGGCAGTAATATATTAGGAATCCCCAGTAAAGTAGAGAGAATATGACCGTGTAATCGGTTGCTAATGACTAAACGACTCTGAAGCAATTGATAGACCCCAGTGTGCATCAAACTCCAAGAGAAGCGGAGAAGGAATTGATCGGGAAGGGAATCGAGTTTACGAGCATAGGGATGAAATCGTTCCCATTTTTGCCGGGGAAGCCATTGTTTAGGGTGAGCTAACCCTCGTTGCCAACCTTCCCGAACGAGTAAAACCATGCCGGGAAGACGCCAATACCATTCCTTCAGCTCTCCAAACTGTCCTCTTCCTCGGTAAATCCATTGTTTTGGTGATTCATCCCACTCTTGAACGACTAAATTCGGCATTCCCAAAGCACTCGGTGAGAAAGTTTTCTCTAATTCGGTATCATCTCTACAGAGATAAAGAATCGGACGTTTAGAGTTAAATTTATAAGCAGGCATCGGTATATTAACCATACCAAATACCATATCTGGTGCTTTAATAACCTGACAGTTAGAAAAATGTTTCAACGCTAGTTCATAACTATAATCATCCCGCGTAAACAAAGTTAAATTGGGATGAGCATTAAAGATAGCCGCCGCTCGATTTAAATTTTCATCATTCGTAAAATAGATACATTGCGGCATAATAATAATCGGGCGATCGCGATATTGGGAAATGATGCGTTCGCGAAAGAGTTGATGGTGAGGCCAAAGGTCGCCCAAGTTCCCGCCACCTTGTAAAATGAGCGGCGCTTCTTTACTCAGCCGTTGTTCTAACCGTTGCTCCGAGAAATCATAAATGCTGGCAATATAGTTTATTTTGGCTTTGATGACATCCGTGATGTAAAAAATTGTAGCCAAACCAATCAGATGATCTCCAATATTGAAATAGTCTGGATAATCCAGTAAGGCACACTCCTCTAAGCTTCCAATTTTTTCTAAAGCGGTATGGAGACTATCCCTGATTTTTTCTAGCGTTGAAAGATCCATAAGAGCATCTTGCCTAAAATGATTCTGGCCACAATAGTATGCAGTGGATGCATCTGTGATTGATGCATCTAATACTATCTAACTTGCTCAACAGATATCTGAATCACTCTTGAAAATCTAGCTCAAGCCTTATCAGCCAGGAGTTTGGACTGCTGATAAGCTTAGTAGTACCTTTTTATTAAAGGTGAGGCTGTTATCGACACAATCAATGATAATCGTGTCTCCCTCAACAAAGGTATTCTCAAGGATTTTTGTCGCGATCGCATTTTCCAATTCCCGCTGAATCGCCCGTTTAAGTGGACGCGCCCCGTATACCGGATCGTAACCGACTTCAACGATGTAATCTTGAGCTGTTGACGAAAGTTCAAGCTTAATTTTTTGGTCAGCTAATAGACGCTCAATCCGTTTGAGCTGAATCCTGACAATCTGGCTGAGTTCGCTGCGATTCAAGGTGTGGAAGATGATGATGTCGTCAACACGGTTGACAAATTCGGGACGGAAGTGTTTGCGTAAGGCAACAGTCACCCGCTTGCGCATCTCTTCATACTGCGAATCATCCCCAGCCACATTTAAAATATGGTCACTGCCAATATTGCTGGTCATCACGATGATCGTATTGGAAAAATCCACCGTTCTCCCTTGAGAGTCGGTAATGCGTCCATCATCGAGGACTTGTAGCAAAATGTTGAACACATCTGGGTGTGCCTTTTCCACCTCATCCAACAGCACCACCGAGTAAGGACGGCGGCGAATCGCTTCCGAGAGTTGACCGCCTTCTTCATAGCCCACATATCCCGGAGGCGCACCCACTAGCCGCGAGACGGCGTGTTTTTCCATATACTCGGACATGTCGATTCTGACTAAGGCATCCTGGCTGTCAAACAGGAATTGGGCGATCGCTCTTGCCAATTCCGTCTTACCCACACCGGTTGGCCCCAGGAACAAGAAGGAACCGATGGGGCGTCCGGGGTCTTTCATACCCGCCCTCGCCCGACGAATCGCTGCCGCCACGGAAGTCACCGCTTCAGTTTGCCCAATGACCCGTTGATGTAAATGCCCTTCTAGCTGTAATAGCTTTTGGCGTTCCGTCTCTAGCAAGCGGTTAACTGGAATCCCCGTCCAATTCGCCACAATTTCGGCAATATCCGCCTCGGTGACTTGTTCACGGGATAAGGCACGCCCCTCCGCTTGGAGCTCTAAGAGCATCCCTTCTTTGCTATCGCGATCGCGCTGTAATGTTTCTAACTTGCCATATTTAAGTTGAGCTGCCTTATTCAAGTCGTAAGCACGTTCAGCCTGCTCAATTTGTACCCGAATTTGGTCTTCTTCTTTCTTCAGGTTATTGATTTCTTCGCGAAGTTTCTTCTCCTCTTCCCACCGTCCTTCCAGCGTGGCGTGTTTTTCCTCCAGAGTGAGAATTTCTTGTTCAATGCGTTCGAGGCGCTCTCGCGAAGCACGGTAGGCGTTACTGGTGGTGGGCAGATTCTGTTGATTTTCTGTATCTAGAGACAGTTTTTCCATCTTGAGCTGCATCAGCCGTCGCTCAATGGTCTCTAATTCCACCGGTTTGGAGGTCATCTCCATTTTCAGCTTGGCGGCGGCTTCATCGACTAAGTCAATGGCTTTATCGGGCAGGAATCGATCGGTAATATAGCGATCAGAAAGAGTAGCCGCTGCCACTAGCGCCGAGTCCGTAATAATCACATTGTGGTGGACTTCGTAGCGTTCCTTCAGCCCCCGCAAAATCGAAATCGTATTCTCTACGGTGGGTTGACTGACATAGACTTGTTGAAAGCGACGTTCCAGTGCCGCGTCTTTTTCAATGTGCTTGCGGTACTCATCCAGAGTAGTGGCTCCAATACAGCGCAGTTCCCCCCGCGCCAGCATGGGTTTGAGCAAGTTTCCTGCATCCATTGCCCCTTGGGTTGCTCCCGCACCGACGACGGTGTGCAATTCATCGATAAAGAGGACAATTTGACCATCGGAGTGGGTCACTTCCCGAAGGACAGCTTTGAGTCGGTCTTCAAATTCTCCTCGATATTTGGCACCGGCAATCAGACTGCCCATATCTAAGGAAATGAGTTGGCGGTTTTTCAGGGATTCCGGAACATCCCCATTAACAATACGCTGGGCCAGGGCTTCTGCGATCGCGGTTTTCCCAACTCCAGGCTCTCCAATCAGAACTGGGTTATTCTTAGAGCGACGAGAAAGCACCTGAATCACGCGACGAATTTCTTCATCCCGTCCAATCACTGGGTCAAGTTTCCCGCTACGAGCTTGCTCTGTTAAATCCCGCCCGTACTTCTCTAGGGCGTTGTAGCGATTTTCAGGATTTTGGTCAGTAACCTTTTGACTCCCCCGTGTGGCTTTGGCTGCGGCTTCTAGCTTTGGGGTATCCACATTATGGGTTTTGAGCAACCGCCGTCCGACGCGGTCATCTTCTGCTAAGGCTAAAAGCAAATGTTCTACAGCAATGTATTCATCTTGAAAATTGGTGCGGAACCCCTCAGCCTTATCCAGCATGATATCCAAGCCGCGACCGAGGTAGAGTTGGTCAACAGTACCCACTTTCGGTTGGCGGTTGGCGAAGGCTTCCAGTTGTTGCTTAAACCGAGCCACATCAACTGTAACCTTGGTAAGAATTAGATTCGCCAGCCCCTCTTGTTCCAGCAGGGCAATCGCCACATGCTCCACCTCTAGCGTTTGGTTCTTGAAGAGTTTGGCAACGTCTTGAGATTGTGCGATCGCTTTCCAGGCTGTCTCCGTAAACTTGTTCGGGTCTGTGGGCTGCATTTCCTAATAATGAATTCCAATTAAAAACTATCTCCCCAGTCGCAGTATAACAATCTCCTCTACTCAACTCGGTATCCATTAAGCGGGAAATATGGATGGGGAAGGATGAGCGAGGATTAGGTCAAGACTTACCTATTCTCTGGCTTAATACATCATGTTCATAGGAGCAAGGCATACCTTGCCCCTACATGTAGAAAACCCTAAACCACCGCCACCGCCTTCAGCGCAAAAATCTTCTCGATCGCATCCTCCACCACTTTATCCGGTGTGGATGCTCCAGAAGTAACCCCGACAACAATTTTTCCAGCAGGAAGCCAGTTTTGGGTCATTTCCAAATCACGCCCTAATGGCTTATGTTCCACCTGATTTTCTGACCCTATTCGGGCCGCACTATCGATGTGATAGGAAGGAATCCCCCGCTCAATTGCAATTTGTTGCAGTTGGGTGGTGTTGGAGGAGTTGAAGCCGCCAATCACCACCATCAAGTCTAACTTTTGTTCAACTAGCCCCAACATGGCATCTTGCCGCTCTTGGGTGGCATCACAGATGGTGTTAAAGCTGTGGAAGTGATTGTTTAAGTCCGTCGGGCCATACTTCTTCATCATCGTGCGCTCAAATAGCTTACCAATCTGCTCGGTTTCGCTTTTGAGCATGGTGGTTTGGTTGGCAATGCCAATTTGCTCTAAATCCCGATCCGGGTCAAACCCTGAAGAACAAGCGCGACTAAACTTGGTCATAAACTCGTCACGATTTCCGCCGTGGAGAATATAATCCGCGACATACTCTGCCTCTTTTAGATTGAGTACCACTAAGTATTTCCCGGCAAAGGAACTGGTGGCGACGGTTTCTTCGTGTTTGTACTTACCGTGAATAATCGAGGTGTAGTCTTTTTTCTTGTGCTTCTCAACGGTATTCCAAACTTTGGACACCCAGGGACAGGTGGTATCGACAATTTTGCAGTTTTTGTCGTTTAACAACTGCATTTCCTGGACACTAGCACCAAAAGCTGGTAGTATTACCACGTCACCGCTATCGACAACGGAAAAGTCTTTTTTCCCGCCCTGAACTGGAATAAACCCGACTTCCATTTCCTGCAAGCGCTGATTCACGGATGGGTTATGAATGATTTCATTAGTCATCCAAATGCGCTCAGTGGGGAAGTGTTGACGAGCTTCATAAGCCATCGCCACGGCTCGCTCTACCCCCCAACAAAAGCCAAAGGCTTCCGCCAGTAAGATGGTAACTTCTCCCCGCTGAAGTCGATAGTTGTTGCTACGAATTTCTTGAATCAGGTTACTTTGATATTCTGACTGTAGCTGAGTGGCAACTTCGGCTTCGTGACCAAATCCCTTGCGATGGTAATTTTCTGAACTATGGAGCGATCGCTTAAAGGCTTTTGTATCCATGCAGCGTGTCCTACCTTTCGGATTGTAAATAACTCTTAATTCCCCTTGATCATAGAATGTCAGAGTCTTGTTACTGGGAGAGTTACCTGTTCACTTCACCGCGACGGGTTCAAGAACGAGTTGGTTGAGGACTAAGAGAGCATTGCGCCAGACGAAGTAGCCTTGAGGATTGAGGTGCAAGCCATCAGTACTGAGTTCAGTCTTCAGGTTACCATCGGTGTCGGCAAATAGAGGGTAAAGGTCGAGGAAAATCACATTTTCCTCTTTGGCGATCGCCCTCAGCCGTTCGTTTAGTTCTCGGATACGAGGATTGGGAATAGCCAGAAGGCGATCGCGTCCTTCCCAGGTGACGCTTTCAGCACTGTGGGGCAAAATCGATTGCACCACTATCTTGCTGCGAGGATGACTTCGCCGTAAATAGCGAATAATTAGCTCTTGGTTAGCCAAAATGGTTTCGTCTGTGATTCCCCGAATTAGATCATTAATCCCGATCATCACAAAAATCATCTCCGGTTCAGTTTTGTCGAATAGAGCCAATCGATTCAACAAACCCTTCGAGGTTTCGCCGGAAATCCCTTGATTTAGCCAAGTGCGCTCTGGGGGCAATATCTCGCTGGGAAACCACAACGAGAGGGAATCTCCAGCGAGGATGGTCAAATGTTTGGGTTGCTGTCGTGCGACCACATCCGCTTCTCGCCCTAGCAATTCTACCCACTGTTGGTAATTCAGCAGATGGCGGGGTCCTAATTCAGGCACTGAGTCAGACGGTTTCGAGTCCAATAAGCGTGTTGCTGCCGCTGAGTGGATCACGGGAGAGGCCATTGACCAATCGTATTTGCGTAGTAATACTAAGGCGATCGCTAACATGAGTAACCCATTAGCCGCGAGGGAAAAGAACGCCCAAGTCGGAAAAGTCTTCGAGTGAGTGGACACTTGATCAATCTAGCATCGGGTTTGAATCAGATTTTAGTGGTATTCTACTCATCCACTCAAACAAACTTTTCTTTGCCACTTTTTCCAACCTGCTCAAAGTGCCCCACTTTTGATGGCAAAGTCTCTAAGTGCCCAGGTGTTTGCTCGGTACAACAGACAGGTTAACGCAATTCCCCAGAGGCTCCAGCCAGACCAAATCCGGATGTAAATTCCTCCCTTAAGGTTCCATCGCCCAGTCACAAGACCCTTCCCTTGTTCACGGCTGTCTCTATCTGGAGCCACAGGAATGAGTGAAGAGGGGGTTGGAAGGAACAGTCATCTTGAGTAATGCAGAATTTGCATGAGAATCTTTCCTCCTGTTCATCTTCTCAACCATCGGAGGATGGACATCGAGCTGGATAGAAGGCATATAATAGTATCATAAGCTACAGAATTTGTCTTTATTTTGTGATTTTCCAACGATTGGAAAAGATTTTAAGTACGCATAGGCAAGTTGAAAGCGAATTTTTAACTCCTCCAGCAGCGGAACTTATACCTCAAGCCCCTATGAAGCGTAAATTTTTTAGTGTTATTTTTGTCACCTGCGCCACTTCACTATGGCTAGCACCCACGCCAGAAGCCTTCGCCCATAGTATCGAGCCTCAGGCGAATGTAGATGCGTCACAGGCGTTGCTGTCTGAGAAAGGCAACAGTAAAAGTGAGAGTAGTGCCTTAACGGACGATCAAGGATTGAGACTAGAATCTCAATCCACAGCCGAGACTACAGCCTCTGTTGTTGCTACTGCTTCTGAGACTCGTGAGTCGAGTCAGCCAAGCTCCTCTACTCAAACCGTTCAGGTCAATAAAATCGTAGGAGGAATTTTCGGTATCTTCCTCTTAATTGGCTACATCTTAGGAGGGCTTCAGTATAGAAAATATCGTTCTCGTCGGGCGACAGTTCTACTTCGGCAAATTGAAACCTTAGAAAGAATCTGGAAGATGGAACATTATCGTTAGCTCAAGAGGATCACTAGACTTGCGATCGCAACAATAACCACTTTGCCAGAGATTTAGCCTCAGATCATTCCCAGGTTTTTCCCCAAACAACAGAAAGAGTGGCTTCAACCTGAAAACCACTCCTTTATGCATTGACTAAGATAAGCATGAACCAAAGTTGCTACGACTTTCACGGATGCCTTAACAACTGAAGGTTTTTCTTCGACCCATCAAGCCATTAGGCTTAGGAAATAAGGCCTGTCTTTCTACTTAACGTTTACCGCATGGGGCTATCAATTACATTGCCCGTACTACCCGTCATACCACTGGACATGCTATGTATGCCACCTGCACCCGTTTCTTTGAGAAAACCACTGTAGGCTTCCATGCCATGTTCGCCAATATCTAAACCTTCTAGTTCCTCTTCTGGAGTCACACGGATACCCAGGGTGGCCTTGAGTGCCAACCAGAAGATAGTACTCAGAAGAACCGTCATACCTGCGACTGTAACAATTCCGACAATTTGATGCAGCAGTTGGGTGAAGTTACCTCCAAAAAACAATCCGGCAGCCGGCCCTGCGGTGTAGAGTGGAGCGCCTCCCCGTAGTTCAACATTCGGTCCGACGCTAAATAAACCTACTGCCAACGTTCCCCACACCCCACAAACGAGGTGGACTGAAGTCGCACCTACGGGGTCATCAATTTTGATTCGGTCAAAGAAGGTAACAGCGAAAACAACCAAGATGCCCGCCACAATGCCAATAATTGCAGAGGACGGAATGTTAATCCAAGCACAACTGGCTGTCACTCCAACTAAGCCCGCCAAGATACCGTTAATAATCATGGAGAGGTCTGGCTTGCCAAGATACAGCCAAGCCGTAGCTGTAGCAGCTACTCCACCAAATGCTGCTGCTGTATTAGTTGTGATGGCAATATGAGCGATCGCACCAGGGTCAACTGCCATGGTAGAACCTGGGTTAAAGCCAAACCATCCTAGCCAGAGAATTAAGCAACCTAAAGTGGCAATACTCATATTGTGACCAGGAAGTGCCGTTATTCGACCATCCTGATATTTACCCAAGCGAGGCCCCAAGAAGGCCGCTCCCATCAGAGCTGCCCAGCCTCCAACGGAGTGAACCACCGTAGAACCCGCAAAATCCCAGAAGCCTAATTTAGCCAGCCAGCCACCTCCCCAGATCCAGTGTCCGGTGATCGGATAAGCAAGCCCCACCAATAAGATGCTGAAAATCAAGAAGTCAGTGAACTTAATCCGCTCAGCCACAGCACCAGATACAATCGTGGCGGCTGTTCCAGCAAAGGCTAATTGGAAGAAGAACTTAGCCATGAGTGGCACTCCAGTCCAATTGAGCGAACCGAAGATTCCCTTGTAAGCATCTCCGATTGCAGGACTGTTATCCGCTCCACTTAAAAAGAATCCGCCAGTGCCCATAAAGGCATTACCATCGCTGAACATTAAACCAAATCCAATGATCCAGAAAGCGATGGTAGACAGAGCAAACACGATCAAGTTTTTGGCCAAAACGTTGACGGCATTCTTTTGGCGGCAGAAACCCGTTTCTAACATCCCAAAGCCAGCGTTCATAAAGAACACCAACATGCCAGCAACCATCACCCACATGGTGTCTAGACCCACCTTTAGGTTGGCTAATTGCTCTTCGGTGCTCGGAGGAGCCTGAGCAACAGCGGCATAACTCCAAACCAAGAAAATAATTGAGGCAAGGGGGATGCAGGCTTTCCAACTCGGACTCAGCCGCTTAATTCCAGTAGCCAATTTCTGGAAAAATAAAGATGTGCCCAAAAATTGGCTGGGTTGACTTGCTGTGTGTCGCCTCCTTTGATTTGGCGATTTTTTCTTCTTGAAATTTTTTTTGAATCTTAGTCTAGACATCTTCACTGAACTTTCCTTAATGTGTGAAACACATCCCAACATTTAGCCAAAAAGCTGTAAATCAATCCAAATATAATTGGCAATCACAGCTTACTTGATAGAATCTGCACGAGATAACTCCGCTCCTCTTTACAGGTTCTACTGTCAGTTGTTAGAGCACTGCTAGCTTAAGGAAGCGGTAAGTTTTCTAAGCTGAATTGTCATCTATAAGACAAAACCGTACAAATAACTGGGGAGATAGTCAAGAGGCTGAATTCCTCTGAATAGAAGGTTATTCAGAGTTTGGAACTTTCAAGTTTTGTACGTTCTCAATCTGGTTTTCTGTATCAAAATATACTTTTTGCCCTAGAGACTCTAAACCTTTAGCAAGTCTTAGAGGGGAGAGAAATATCTTAGGCAGCTTGCTTAGTTGCAAATAGCTCTGAGAAGAAGAATGGTAACGGTTATATGTCGTCAATACAATATTTAGCTTTTTGGTCAATTTTTTGGGAAATTTCGTGTAGGTTTTGGCAGCTCTTTTAAGCAATGAATGGCAAATTTAAAATACTACATTTTCTATGCTGGTAGTTTTTTTCCAGCTTTTTGTAAGAAAAATTAACAAATCGGAACTTTTCTGGTCTCCCTTTCGTCTCTCTGTGGAAAGAGTGAACGCAAAGTCTTTGAACCTCCCGAAAGCCAAAATTTCGGTAAGGTGAAAGAATTCTTTTTTAGAGGACAGTGGTCTATGTCTCGTTTGTCTGCTTGGAACTCAGGAAGCTCTACCCTGTTGGTCTTGGGATTAGCGGTTGGTGCTACCGCGCCCATTGTAATGTCAGCACCAGCGACAGCCGCCAACTTTGTAGATATTCAACGTCACTGGGCGCAACCCTTCATTGAAGCCCTGGCGCAAGAAAACTTAATTAATGGATTTTCAGATCAAACCTTTAGACCTGACCAGCCCGTGACTCGTGCTCAGTTTGCGGCGATGATTCAGCAAGCCTTTGACGAAAATAACGTACAGTTGTCACGAGAGTTCGATGAGGCGGCGGCTGACTATTGGATCAGTCGGGATTTGGACAATAACAGCTCGTCGAACCGTCAATTACGCTTATCTGACCCGCTTTCTAGAGGGCAAGTACTTGCTGCCCTAGCTGATGGTTTAGGTTTGTCTCCCAGAGGTTCAGCCGATAATATCTTAAACTTCTACAGAGATGCCTCACAAATTCCTCGTGCAGCACGAGAACCCGTAGCCGCTGCAACACAACAGGGGATTGTTGTCAATTATCCTGATGTGAGCTATCTCGATCCCATGAAAACGGCAACCCGCGCTGATGTTGCCGCCTTTATTTATCAAGCCTTAGCGAATGAAGGAGTACTAGCTCCCATTTCCAACCGAACACAAGCCTTTAACTATATTGTTCGGGTGAATTCTGGAACCAATCAAGCCATAAACAATCGCTCTAATAATCAAACAATAACCAACAATAGAAATACCAGAACGGCACAATACAAAGTGGCAAGAGGTACACCCCTTAATGTTGAATACCCACAGTCAGACCAGATCATTTTAGCTCCTGGCGAAACCCGAAATTTAACCTTAGTGGTTGCCGAAGATATTAAAAACTCACAAGGAGAAATTGTAATTCCCAGGAATAGTGAGATAGAGGGTCAAATTGTACCGCGTTATAGTGGCTCTCAGTTTCTAGGCGCTCAGTTTGTGGCTCAAAGATTGATGATTGGTGGTGAATCCTACAACAATATCAACGTAACATCCTCACTTCTGACGGCTCAGCAACCAGAAGCTCCCAAACCACCCCGAAGCTTAGGAGATGCTGCACTGAGTGTATTGACTGGCGTTTTAACAGGTCGGTCTTCTACAGCTAACCAACAACAGAAACCGATTGTTATTGACCCAAGTAGTGATTTACAGTTGACCGTTGGTTCTGACTTCTATGTGAATAGCATTACCCCCACCTCAATGCCATCGGCAAGATGAAGAAAGCATCCCTAACGCCATGATTTAACCCTTCTCTATAACACAAGGTTTTCTATTGGCTTAGGGCATTTTCGTTAAGTATTGTTGGTAGCCCAGTTCATCGAGCTGGGCTTGCTTATCTAGAACAGATTGAGCTAAGTTTTGGCGATACTGCTGTACTTTTTCGAGTAATTCTGGTTGGTGAGATGCCAAAATCTGCACGGCTAATAAACCTGCATTTTTAGCATTGCCGATCGCCACTGTAGCCACTGGAATCCCCGCAGGCATTTGTACAATTGAGTAGAGGGAATCAACACCTTGTAAATGACGAGTGGCTACAGGAACACCAATCACCGGCAAAGGCGTGAGAGACGCTACCATTCCCGGCAGATGGGCGGCTCCTCCAGCACCGGCGATAATTACCTTGAGTCCGCGTTGATGGGCTTCTTGGGCGTATTTCACCATCTGTTCCGGCGTGCGGTGGGCAGAAACAATCGCCACTTCACAGGGCACGCTGAATTCTTCACAAACCGCGATCGCACCCTGCATTGTGGGTAAATCGGAATCGCTGCCCATAATAATGCCAACTAAAGGTTTGTCTGTCGTCATGGTTCAAACAGTTGAAGGTTGAGGGTTGAAAGTTATAAGCTGCAACCTGCTATAGCAAAGCGGTAGCGAAGTTAGCACATCACCTTCAACCAAAGGAAAGGATAAAGCACAAATGTCTCCCAATCTGGATATTATCAATGCTCGTGTGCCCGGTTATCAGGGTTTGCAGCAAATTAGGGTCGATGAGCAAGGCATGATTGCCTGCATTGAGCCAATGGAGAGCAACTTATCTATCGGGGTAGCTGATGAATCGTCACGGCTTGATGTGGCTGGGGATTGGGTGTCACTGGGCGGTGTTGATTTACAAATTAATGGGGGATTGGGCTTAGCGTTCACAGACTTGAGTCTAGATGATGAATACACATTAAAAAAAATTTGTCAATACCTATGGAATCAGGGCGTTGATGCTTTCCTGCCGACTCTCGTCACGACTTCGGTGGAAAATATTCAGCGATCGCTTGGTGTCATGGATGAGTTTGTCGCATCTTACCCCCTCCTTAGTAAGGGGGGGCAAGAAGGAGTCGGAGTTGCTCAGATTTTGGGTGTCCATTTAGAAGGGCCATTTCTCAATCCCCAAAAGCGGGGAGCTCATCCTGCCGAGTACTTGCTGCCGTTGACGATTGATCAGGTGAAGCGGGTGTTGGGGGATTATGCCCATGTTGTGAAAGTGATGACGCTGGCACCGGAATTAGACACAACGGGAGAGGTAATTCCTTATTTGCGATCGCTTGGGATTACCGTGAGTTTGGGACACTCTCAGGCAACCGCAACCCAAGCCGAGGATGCCTTTAAACTAGGAGCATCAATGGTGACTCATGCCTTTAATGCCATGCCGGGACTGCACCACCGAGAACCGGGACTTTTAGGTGCCGCCCTTGTCCATCCCGGCGTCTACTGTGGTCTAATTGCGGATGGTCAGCATGTCAGTCCGACCATGATGCAGCTACTGTTACGTGCCGGTTGCTACGAAAAAGGGCTGTTTTTGGTGAGCGATGCCTTGGCACCCATCGGATTATCGGATGGAGTTTACCCTTGGGATATGCGCCAAATTGAAGTGAAAAATGGTACAGCACGATTAGCCGATGGTACCTTGGCGGGGACAACGTTGCCGTTGTTGGTGGGGGTAGAAAATTTGGTGCAGTGGGGGATGTGTGGAGTAGAAGAAGCGATCGCACTGGCGACGGAAGCACCTCGACGTGCGATCGATCTACCTGGAATTGCTGTGAATCAAGCCGCAAAGCTGTTGCGTTGGCATCTATATGAAGCAACATCCAAACTCACCTGGCAACGCTTAATCTTGGAAAAAAGCTAAATCATTGAAACTGCGTTTGTGCAAGCCTACTTAGACTGAATCATTCGATTAATCACCCGATGAATTGCATAAGAGGCAGAGGTTAGTGAGATAAGTAGGGTTTGCTGTAAAAACCGGAAACCCTTAGCTATAAATAGTTTGAGCGGTCTTGAAAGTTGTTCAGCTCCCAGGAAATCTGGTAGAATCCCACAAAATCCTTGTACCAAGAGCAGGGAAAATGTACAGAAAAGCTTCCTCAAGCCCGACCCCACCGGAAAACTTTGAGCTGCCCTTTGAGGGAAAGTTATCACAAGATAACCGTTGGGTAATCATGGCAAATCTGATACCCTGGGATGAATTTGAAGAGGAATACGCCAAAATTTTTTCTATTGATATGGGGGCACCTGCGCTGCCATTTCGGATGGCATTGGGTTCATTAATAATCAAAGAAAGATTAGGAATAAGCGATCGGGAAACAGTAGAACAAATAAAAGAAAACCCTTACTTACAATACTTTATAGGGAGAAAGCATTACAGCAACGAAGCCCCTTATGATGCCTCACTTTTGGTAAGATTTAGAGAAAGGATAAATGTTGATTTAGTAAATCAAATAAATCAAAGAATGGTAAAGAAGATTCAGGAAGAAACAGAGGAGGAATCTAAAAAAAAAGCTCACTCTCAGAAAGGCAAGAAACAAGAGAAAGCCCGAATCAAGGGAAATTAATTCTGGATGCTACCTGTGCGCCAGGAGATATCAGCTATCCCAATGACTTGGGTCTATTAAATCAAGCCAGAGTCAAAACGGAAAAGATAATAGATACTCTCTATAAGCCCCTAAAAGGGAGACTAAAGAAAAAGCCAAAAACTTATAGAAACCTCGCTCGGAAAGATTACTTGAAAGTCGCCAAAAAACGGAGATCGTCAAGAAAAGAGAGAAGAAAAGCTATAAAAAAACAACTGAAATATATAAAAAGAAATTTATCACACATTGACCAGCTCCTTCAGACAGGAGAAGCACTTGAGGGTTTGAGCATCTCTCAATATAAGAGCTTGCTGGTGGTGGCGGAAGTTTACCGTCAACAGCAATGGATGTATGAGAATAAAGCCCAGAGAATTGACGACAGAATAGTCAGTTTAAGTCAGCCCCATATCCGTCCAATTGTGAGAGGAAAAGCCGGAAAACCTGTAGAATTTGGAGCTAAACTAGCAGCAAGCGTCAGAGATGGATATGTCTTTTTAGACCGTATAAGCTGGGATAACTTTAATGAAGCCGGAGACTTAAAAGCCCAAATAGAAGCATTTAAACAGCACACAGGAGTCTATCCCGAATCAGTACATGTAGATAGAATTTATCGAAATCGCGAGAATCGAGCATTCTGTAAAGAAAGAGGGATTAGAATAAGTGGCCCCCCCTTAGGCAGACCTCCAGCTAATGTCAGCTCAGACAAAAAGAAACAAGCCTTAGACGACGAGAAGGTTCGCAATGCTATTGAAGGAAAATTTGGCATCTCAAAGCGAAGATTTAGCTTGAATCGCGTCATGGCTAAACTGCCTCATACTTCTCAAACGGCTATTGCTATCACTTTTTTAGTCATGAATCTTTCCACCCTGCTACGGCAGTTTTTTTGTCTTTTTTTGTGCAATACACAACATCACGCCTTTTTTCTCGATAACTATTAATTCGGCTTATGCTTGTGGGAATTAACAACAACAAAAGCTCATTATTATTCCAGGATTAAATAACTGATTAATCCATCGGTTGTTTTTCGCCGACTTATTCAGCAAGCCCTAAGTACTACAGGTACTGTCTACTCCTAAACACGACCCATGTTAATTGAACAGTTGGTCATCAACCCCTTAGTCTTCTTCCGGATTATCGTCATTGTCATCGCCTCGGTTTGCCTCCACGAACTCGCTCACGGATGGGCGGCTGTTATACCAATTCACTAAATGCTTGCTACAGATAGTTTTCTTGTTCCCCCCTTAGTAAGGGGGGCTAGGGGGGTCGATGTGTAACGGATTAAAAGTGAAATGGTATTAGCCAGGGCGATGATACGCCTAGAAAAGCTGGTCATTTAACGCTCAATCCAGTCGTTCACATGGGTTGGTACTCGATCATCTTCCTCTGTATTGGTGGCATTTACTGGGGTCAAATGCCTGTAAACCCGTCTAAGTTTCGCTCTCCGAAGTGGGGAAATATTCTGGTATCTGCCGCAGGACCATTACTCAATCTCTCTCTGGGGATTTTGTTCCTGATACTACTCAAGGTATCTTCCAGTTCACCTTTAGCGGAACTTGTAAGTTCTCAATTTCTGTTGCTAGGAGCACGAATCAATTTGATATTATTTCTGTTTAATCTTCTCCCCATTCCACCACTCGATGGGTTTCATGTGTTTAGTGAGTTTTTCCCTAGCTTTAAACCGCTCGAAAACAGCCCTTATGGGTTGTTGGCTTTGATGATTATCTTTAGTACTGGTTTGACATCGGGGCTGGCAGACGTTGCCGATTTAATGATTAGAGCCGTGAGTGGAATGTGATTCACTCAATAGTTCTGCGATCGCTTGAAATTATTAAATCGAATATTACCCAAAAAGACAAAAAATTACGTCATGTTATTAACAGGTTGAGTGGTATGGGCTGGGTGAGGAATCAGGGTAACCAGGACAATCTTGCTCTTACCCTCAACCTCCACTCCCACAAGGGGGAGAGTCGGAGCAGGATTGACCCTCTATGGGTAACAACTGGTAAAGTAAGTAACCGTGCCCAATTCCTCATGACAATCCAACTTTATGAACACCATTGATGACAAAATCGTTGTCAAAGAATATTTTAATGCGACGGGATTTGACCGTTGGCGGCGGATTTACGGCGATGGCGAGGTAAATAAAGTCCAGCTCGATATCCGCACTGGACATCAGCAAACCGTCGATACTGTCCTCAGTTGGCTTGAGGCAGACGGCAATTTATCCGGTTTGTCCATCTGTGATGCGGGTTGTGGCGTTGGTAGCCTGAGTATTCCCTTGGCGAAATCGGGTGCTAAAGTCTTTGGCAGCGATATCTCGGAAAAAATGGTGGAGGAAGCCAAAGACAGAGCCAAGGAGAGTTTGGGTAATGTGGACAATCTGACGTTTGCCGCACAGGATTTAGAGGGATTGAGTGGCAAATACAACACCGTCATTTGCCTGGATGTGTTGATTCACTATCCCCAAGATAAAGCCGCCCAAATGATTGCCCATCTTGCCTCGCTTGCCGAGTCTCGCCTGATTCTCAGCTTTGCTCCCAAAACCTTGTGCTACAGTTTGCTCAAGAAAGTTGGAGAGTTCTTCCCAGGACCGAGTAAAGCCACCCGCGCCTACTTGCATCGTGAAGCCGACATCATCAAAATCTTGGAAGATAACGGCTTTTCAATTCAGCGCAATGCGATGACGAGTACTCGATTTTACTTCTCTCGTCTTCTGGAAGCTACCCGTCAATGAGGTTAGAATTTTGGTGGCATTCATGCAATAACTAAAGCCATGAAGCTCATCAAGAAATTGTCAGCAGGCTTCCTACTCACGCTAGGAAGTATGTGTTTGATCGCCGCAGCTTATGCCCCATTTAATCACGAAATTAGCCCGGAGGAGCAACGCAGCGATGCGATCGCTTGTCTCCTCCTTGGCTTACCTGTGACTAGCGCAGGCGGATGGATGGCTTGGTGGTTGCATCAACAAGGGAAGAAAGAAAAACGCGATCGCCTCCAATCTATCTTCTAGGGAGCATCCCAATTTTGCAAGAAGGCAAGAGAACGGGAAGTTTATTCGCGATTTTTACTCGCGAATAAAGGCCGACTAGGCGGATGTTGCCCTAACTGCGACAATTTAATTAGTTAGGGAGCCTCTTTATGACAATGACACCAGAAGACAAAAAACTTTTAGCCGACCATATCAAGGCGATAGCTAAAATTCTCTATAAAAATACTCCACAAGAGAAAATTGAGACGTTAGAGGGTATTGAAACAGCGGTGCGCGACCAAGTGCTAGAACATGTCAGCCCCCAAATAACCTTTTTTTTATCGGAGAAAAGACGGGAACAGAATCGGGACGCATCCGAACGATAAGAAGTTGTGTGGGTCGGATAAAAATCACTCAAAAACAAGCGTCACGTTTAGGAATTGAGCCGTATCGACGGTTAAGTCCTCTTCTGGAAAAATGCTGTTTATTACTTGCAGCAAATGAATCATTTCAAGATGCAGAGAATGACCTGAAAGTCTTGACCGGGGTAGAAGTAGGTCACAGCACTCATCATCGCCAAGCCCAGAAAGTAGAGCTATCGCCACCTAATATTAAACAAAACTGACAGAAGTTTGTCTCGATGGTGGGAAAGTGCGTTTACGCTCACAGGAAAAAGGTAAACCCGCCTACTGGAAGGAGTATAAAACCGGACGACTACAAGGAATATATTACGGAGCCTTCTTTCAAGATAATTTTTCTCTAATTAATTGGGTGAACAGCCAAAACCTGGCTCGAACCATTTATTGCTTGGGTGATGGACACGATGGGGTGTGGAACCTATTTGCACAAATAGCCGACGACCAGACCCGACAAGAAATTCTTGACTGGTATCATTTGAAAGAGAACCTCTATAAAATTCAGGCATCGAAAAAGTTTTTAGAACAAATCGAAGCAGATTTGTGGCAAGGAGTGGTCGAAGAAGCGATTAGTAAACTCCGGAAAACTAACTATGTCGGGGCTACTAACTTTATAAGTTATCTACGTAAACATAGGCATCGCTTAGTCAATTATATGTACTTTCAAGCCGAACAATTAAGTTCGATTGCTTCGGGAGCTGTAGAGTCTGCGGTCAAACAGATAGACAAGCGGCTACAAATAGTCGGCGCTCAATGGAAGTCCCAAAATTTACCGCAAATGCTGCAACTGCGGTGCGCTTATCTGAATCGACAGCTTGCTCCAAGCGCTTAAAAAACCCAAAAACAGTATGAAAAGAAGCACGCTGCTTTTTTTCGCGAGTTACAATCGCGAATAATTAGGATTTATCTTTATGCCTCGAAAGACTTCCAAGGATATTGAGCGAGATAAACTCGCTCGATTTGAGCGTATTAAAAAGGCGATAGCAGCGTTAGAAAAACAACAAAGACAAATATTAAAACAGGGTGAGCTGGCTCCATCCGGGGCTTGGGTAGCGCGTTATCAAGTTCGGCAAAATAATAAGAAATATTGGTACTACAAATTACAAGTGCCGACTCCATACTTCCCATGCGCGACCTCCGAAGAGTTGAGTAAATACAAGCATCTGGGGAAAGCTGGTACTACTGACCATATAGATGCTGTCATGTCTGTTTTTAGGCGTTCTGTTATCGATGAGATACAGAAGCTCATCCGTTCCCTAGATGATTGCTTGCTGGATATTACTTCTGGAGCCGAGCAGGAGGAAGAAAAACCGCAGGATTGAATCTCCCGAAGTATTCGCGATTATTACTCGCGAATAATGGCTGTCCCTTTATTTTTGCACAATTGGGATGCTCCCATCTTCTATGAGTTTCTAAAACAAAGCAAAGGGCAAATTACGCTTCTCCAGTTTGCAATGGAGGCAAAGTTAACTGGAACCGAAGCAAGGCAATTTCTGGAAGAACAAGCTAGAGAGTTCAATGCTAATTTTGAGGTAAACGATCAGGGCGAAATTTTTTATTTTTTTAACATGGGATCTACTAATTCTCAACCTCAATATTTAGAGGCTTCAAATCATACAACTAATAGGGTTGATACTGCTTTACCCAAAAAAAAGAAGCGCAAAAGAAAAAGAGGTTTAAACTAAATAGAACTAATCCAGCCCGAATTGGAACCATGAAGCCATTCAAAAAAATCTCTGCGGGTTTACTTCTCACCATTGGATTTGTCTTTTTGATGGTTCCAGTGGTGGTACTAACGAGACAAGATGCAACCCCAGAGGATCGGATGGATGCCATAGGCGGTTTTGTGATTGGTTTTCCAGCGGCTGTCTGGGGAGGGTGGTTAGCCTTGAGCCTCAAGCGCCAAAATCAAAATGAAGGATGCGATCGCCTTCACTCTACGTTTTACCGATTGCTCCAACAAGGGAATGGGCAAATCACTGTCATGCGGTTTGCAATGGAGGCAAACTTGCCTGCGGCTACGGCAAAGCAATATTTAGATGAGAAAGCGAAAGAGTTTGATGCTGATTTTGGTGTAAGTGAAGCAGGGGGAATTTTTTATGACTTTATTCTTTAGATGCTAAAACTTGATTTATGACTCGAATTTTTATAGTAATTGCTGCCATTCTTGCTGGCTTAGCCGTGGCTGCTGGAGCGTTTGCCGGCCATGCCCTAAAAGAAAAGCTAACTGAGCGTGCCTTGGAAATTTTTGAGACAGGTGCTCGTTATCAGATGTATCACGCCTTAGCGCTGCTGATGGTGGCATTGTTGTTAACCCGTGCTGAAACCTCGCAAAATTTCTTGACAGCATCGGGTTCGGCTTTTATTGTCGGCGTTGCTCTGTTTTCGGGTAGTCTATACGCCTTGAGTTTGAGTGGGATTAAGTGGCTGGGTGCCATTACGCCGTTGGGCGGTGTGGCGTTTATGGTGGGTTGGGGATGTCTGGCGATCGCGGCTTGGGGTTTCAAGTAAGGCAAAAGTGCGATCGCTCTAGTGAAAGATCAGCCGAGCGCACCCTGTAGCCAAGTCAAATGCGATCGCACTTTCCGCTAGTGGTTAGTTGGATGAAGTGCGATCGCGCATCCTAGGTAAAAGACGAAGCTGACTGTATATGATCTTGGGCAATCCGTTGCTCTTGCTCGGTAATAACTCGATCTGAAGACCACAAGATCAGACCCCACTGCCCATAGGTTACATCCTCAAACAAACGTAAGCCGGAGGTTTTATCCCAGAGGTGGACGAGTGCCAAGGGCAAAGTAATTCCAAGTGACTCCTCAAATGCTTTTTTATCCCAAGGTTGAGGTGGTAAAACCTGACAATGCATTGGCATTGGCATGGATACATCTGGAGAATCGACAATGCCTATAGATTCAATGGCATGAATTAATTTATCGATGTCTTGTTGTTCCATATTTAACTGCTACCAGTCCCGCCTGAAGGCTACGTGCTAGGACTTTTATCGGATCGATAACCCTGCTTTTCGGAAAATTTGCTCCGGCGTCAGTTGCAGTTCGGGGAAAATCGGATCTGCCAGTGACGTTGTTCCCGTGCAGGTTTGAGGGGGCGCATCTGGATAAAAAACGGTGATACTTCTAGCTTGCGTATCAACAATCCAAACTCTTAGGACACCAGCAGCTAAGTAGTCGGTAGCTTTGGCGGTGAGTTCTCCAAAGGTTTGTCCCGGAGAAATAATCTCGATCGCGAGTTCGCAAGGGGTAGGACAAGCTTCATCCCGCAACCAGTCTGTTGGTAGACGTTCGTAGGAGATGTAGAGGAGGTCTGGTGCTGGCACCCAGTCTTTCCCTTGGCGTTTCAAGGTTACTGCCCATTCTGGCTCAATTCGACCTCGATCTTCACTCCAGGGGTCGAGGAGGAGTAACAGAGCTTTTTGCACACTAGAGTGAAAAAATTTAGGAGACATCTTGGGTACTGCCTGACCATCGATTAACTCATAAGCCACATCATTGTCCGGCAGTGCGAGAAATTCTTCTAGGGTGAGTTGGCTTTGAGATTTGACCATTTTGGGTGTGTCTAGATGTGTGTGGTTGGGCGCTCATACTTTTGCATAGTAGATGAGATGAAGCGCGATCGCACGGCTAGCTAGATAAACAAGCGATCGCACTTTCCGCTAGTGGTTAGTTGGATGAAGTGCGATCGCTTTTTATGCTGGCAAAAGTGAGCTTTTAAAAAATTATGTGCATAACCCCAAAATGGCAATTAACGGAAGATTCATACCTTCTTAGAAGCAAGGGTATTATTCTTTCTCGGTCGCCCTCCTTTTTTGCCATTTTTCCGTGCCGCTGCGGATTTGGTACTTGAAGTTGCTTGCCCTCCCTTGCGGCCTAGTTCAGCCATCCAGGATTTTGTACCAAATATACCTGCCACAAGTTCGGGAATGCTGAAGTCAACATCTAAGCTTTCCCAGTGGACACTACTTCCAGAAGGAGGCATCCAAATATCGGCAAGTTGCTCTGGAGAAGCATTCTTTAAACCTTGTGCCAGCCTTGGGGGAAAACTGAAAATGGCACCGTTTCTCAACCTGATGACAATTAAATCATCAGACTTGTCATAATGCACAGATTCAGCGCGTGGTTGTGTGGCATCAGCCTTTTCTCCAGCTGCCTTTGCTCTGGCAATCTCTTCCTTTAAATTTTCCTCTGTTAACTCAATCTCCCAGTTCTTGAATGCCATGTATTTCTTGCCATTTTCTTAACAGCATTTCTTGATTAGCAGCTACTAGCTTTAGGGCATCTATTATATCTTTGTTTTTCATATTGGGGTTGGCAACAACTACAGAAGGACGTTCTTCTTCGCTGCCAATATTTATTTTGACTTCCTTTTGATTGGTGTCATTTTTCCGGCCTTTAAAGACATGGACATGACAGGGAATGTGGTCATTGGTATAGATATAGACGAAAAGATTTTTCTTTAAATCTTCTAGTACTTTCATTATTTCCTTGGTAAAACATAATAAATATATCCTTCATGGATTTGCTTCGTGGTGATAGTTGAGAGTTTTAAAAGGCTTACTTTTCAAGAGTCTCAGCCCTTGTCTGCCAGTAGAAGGCTCTCACAAAACGAAAATTATATTGAACTTTCGGCTATGTAAGGCTTCTACTGGTCAAAACTAGCTACTTGGCTCGAATACTGACAAGCATTATTCGTGACCTCTCTTTAAGATAACCTAACGCTTGGGTTTATGTCCATACCTGCACGATACTCCACGAGCAGCACAGCAATCACAGCAATCATTGCTAACCTATTCGCCCTCGGATTGCGATCGCACTGCGCCAAAGTCATCGGGCATTTCTTCTAAAGTCCACTTCAGTAGCCGACAAAGCGCTTTGACTTCGCGAGGAGTCATCTTCGGCTCATATAGGCCTGTCTCCCAATTGCTTATAGTTTGATCGGTCTTACCCAGAGCTAGGGCTATGTCTCTTTGAGTTAAGCCTAGTTCCTCTCTCCGCTTTCTTAAGGGTGACTCTCGCTCTTGCTGTCGTTCTTCCGTCATTCTTTCTAAGCCATATTATCCAAGCAGACTTGACAAAGCAATTACAAGTCTGCTTGGATAAGATATATAGGATAAACAAGTAGGTAATCTGGAAAGCCTAAGTCTGGAGCTGTCGCTTCCAGTGTTTCTCAGATGCCTGCCCATTCCTCAGTGTCTTACATAACCGTCATTCCACCAACACCTAGAAAGTCATGCCTTCTCGGTGAATGCCAGTTACCCACAGACTGGAAGTCTGGGGCTATACAAACAAAGCCTGCCTTCGCAGGCTCAAGAAAATTCTGAATTTCAATAGTCCGCGCAGGCGGACTTGGTTTGTGTAGCCGCAGGTTTCAACCTGTCGGCGATTGGCTCACCCATCCATCTAATCAATCCAATACCCATGAGGAAATCAAAAGCGACCGAAGCCTTACGAGTCGCGACAGACGTTGCTGCCATCCGAGCCGCACTTCATAAACGCGGCTACACAATTCGTAAACAACCCAAACAAGCAGCCTGGGCTATTTCTGTCACGCCCAACGAGTGCTATCTCCTAACCTATCAACCCGCCCCCATTAGCGCCTGGGTACTCCATCCCCAAAGCAACGAACCCAACCGCCAAACCCTCCTCACCCTCATTCAAAACACATTAGCCAAACAGCCCAAAACCACTATCAGCAAAGTCTCATGAACTACAAAGCTCAACTATATCCCTGGTGCATCATCCGCCCCTTCCCCAACATGCGGACTCAAATCGTCGGACGCTTCCGCAACCGCAGTGACGCTGAAGGACATCTGCGAGTCCTCAAGCGAATGATTCCAAGTGTTGCCTACCAAATCATGTTCGACATCACGCTAGAAGACTCAGAGAGGGAAGACCTAACCCTCCCAACCTCCTCATCCTCACATTCGGCTCCGGTCGCTCCGGTTCCCTGCAAGGGAAGGGTGGAGGAAGATCTCGGCTCCCCCTCTCCTGGCAGGAGAGGGGCTGGGGGAGAGGTCAACCGAGGAGTGAAACCATCATGACCCGATTATTCCGCCGCCTCCAACCTGCTCAGAAATTCCGAATTACAGTAGGAGCGATTGCCCAAGGGGCACCAGCAAAGCTGATCGCACAACTCCTAAAAATCCCCAAACACCTGATTGTGCGCGTTGAATGCTGGGCGTATGTCCTCTTTGTCCATCGCGGGGATCGCGGCGGACAATTCATCTGTTATCGCCAACTGCGACAGTGGCAAAATGCCGTTGCCTGCCAGATTCAAAACTGCTCAACCTGGCAAGAACTGCGATCGCTATGGCTTGCGATCGAACACGATTACACCAAGTACAAGGAGCAGTACCCCGATGAACATTACCCATTTTTGTGCCAAATCTGGACAAAACACTGGGATATGGTGTGGAACGAGCCAGAATCATCACCCACAGGATTGTAGGGGCGAAGCATTCGGGCGAGCATTTTTGCTGTTCCACCAAGATTTTGATATCCGAATGATTCGCCCTGCCACTGGGGAAGGGCAAAGACAATTTTTTATTTTGACTTTTGAATGCGTGACTTTTGACTTTAAAACTCCGCACTCAACGGCGTCCGAGGGAACGGAATCACATCACGGATATTCCCCATACCCGTCATAAACTGCACCACCCGCTCAAATCCCAAACCAAACCCAGCGTGAGGTACAGTACCGTAGCGACGTAAATCCAGATACCACCATAAATCCTCTGGATTCATCCCCTGACTTTTAATCCGCCTCTCCAAAACATCGAGCCGTTCTTCCCGCTGAGAACCCCCAATAATCTCACCAATCTTAGGAGCAAGAACATCCATTGCAGAGACGGTTTTCTCGTCATCGTCCAAACGCATATAGAATGCTTTGATCCCCACGGGGTAATTGCTGACGATCACGGGTTTCTTAAACAATTCTTCTGCCAAGTACCGCTCATGTTCAGATTGCAAATCTGCACCCCACTCAACGGGAAACTCAAACTTGCGATCCGCTTTTTCCAAAAGTGCGATCGCATCCGTATAAGTAATCCGCTCAAACTGGTTATTAATAATATTCTCCGCCGTAGCGAGAACCGTATTATCAATCCGCTGATTGAAAAACTCCATGTCCTCTGGACACTTCTCCAGCACCGACTTAAAGATGTACCGGAGGAACTCCTCCGCCAAGTCCATGTCTCCTTGCAAATCGCAGAAAGCCATTTCAGGTTCCACCATCCAAAACTCTGCCAGATGTCGGGACGTGTTAGAGTTTTCCGCCCGGAACGTGGGGCCAAAGGTGTAAACATTGGAAAATGCCATTGCCATCACCTCAGCTTCCAATTGCCCACTGACGGTGAGGTAAGCGCGGCGTCCAAAAAAGTCCTGGCTAAAATCAATCTCTTGATTGTCAGTCTTAGGAACGTCTTTTAAGTTCAGGTTGGTAACAGTAAACAACTCACCTGCCCCTTCACAGTCACTTGCTGTGATAATCGGGGTGTGTACCCACAAAAACTCTCGTTCTTGAAAAAACTGATGGATCGCATTGGCACAAGCATTGCGGACGCGGAAAACTGCGCCAAGGGTATTAGTACGCGATCGCAAATGCCCAATCTCCCGCAAAAACTCAAAGGAATGGCGTTTCTTTTGCAATGGGTATTTTTCGGGATCAGCCTCGCCATATACCTTCACACTGGATGCCTTCAACTCAATTCGCTGTCCTTTCGCCGGAGACTCTACCAACACACCCGTCACTTCTACAGAAGCGCCAGTGTTCACTTGCTTGAGTACAGCTTCATACTCTGGCAAGTCAGAATTGAGTACAACTTGCAAATTAGCCATCGATGAGCCATCGTTGACCTCGATAAAAGCAAATCCCTTCAATTCCCGTTTCGTGCGTACCCAGCCTTTGATGGTTACCGATTCGTCAGGCTGACCATTTCGTAATAGTTCTACAATCCGTTGAGTCACCATGTTTCAGACAATCCCCAATAGGTCAATCTAATAAACAATACAAAATACTAAGAAAACCAATCAGCATTAACCTCAGTTTAATCACTATCTTCGGCGGGGATCGAAGGAAAACTGAGAGCGCTGAAACAATTTTGAGCAAAAGGAAGGATAAATGCTGTGGAGCCAGATATTAGATTACGAATCAGTGTTATGGGTTTATTTATCCAATCTGACACTGTACTCATGATTCACAAAATGACAGGGCCAGAACCCGACTGCTGGGATTTACCCGGCGGCGGACTCCAACCCGGTGAACCTATCATTCAAGCTTTAAAGCGAGAAATCCGGGAAGAGACGGGTTTAAGTGAGATTAGAGTCGGAAAACTCTTAACCCTTGTGGAAGGTTTTTTTCCCAATTGGCGAGGACAGCTTTTACATTCTTTGAGCATCATCTACCAATGTGCGGTTGAGAGTGACTCTGTTGTTTACCCAACTGGCGATCGCGAAGTAGGAACGAAGGGAGTCCAGTGGCTACCCGTGGCTGAGTTAACTCCTGATCTGTGCTCAACTCGTAGCTGGAAAGCCTTGCAAGCTCTTGACCTGATTAAAACCTAAAAGTTAGCCAGCACAAGACTTCAGTATCCAGCCAACAACCACACCTAGTCCTCCAAAGCGGACGGCTTGCCAAAAGGGTTCCTTAAGGCTGCCCCAAGAAAATAATCGGCTTTCTAAATTTAGTTCTATCGTTTCCAGTTGCTGTTTTATTTGCTTTAATTCCGCTTGCCTCAGTTGCCGAGTGCTACTGTGCCGCAGTTCTTTTCTTATTTGCTCTCGACGTTGCTGGAGTTCGGCTTGCCGTTTGCGATCACGCTGCACCTGCTCGTAACGTTCTTTCAAGGCTTGTAGATCTCGCTCTACTTCTGATAAGGCTTGCTCAAACTCATCTGCATCACTATCCGGCTGGTTGGAGTCTGAACCAGAAGGCGATCGCTGTAATGGCTCTTCAGGCATCTTTAAATTTGCAGTAAAGTAAGAGTAATTGAGAATGAGCCTGAAGTCATGCCTGAACCCACCCCACTGACCAAAACGAATACTCTCAGTGAACTTAGTACCTTGGAACTCGCGCAGGCGCTTGCAGAGCGTCTGACCATCACGCCCAATGATTGGCACCGATTAAAGTCTAATCGTAAAGCGAGAGCTTGTGAACAAGCTACTGCCGCCTTAGTATTCCTGCTGAAGGAGCAGCCCGAAGAAGCTCTGATTCGATTCCAACAGGCGTCAGGATGGCTGGATCGCTCAATCTCTGCGCCTCCCTGCCCCTCTCATGGGGATCATGGCAGATCAGGGAATTAAGGGTAACCGAGAGCGGCTGTTTACCTGCTTACAGAGTCTTAGTTCTGTCCCTTGGCGATTCCAATGAACTCGATCAAAAATTTGGTGGAGAAGACACAACCCTCTACCATTTTCTGACTCATCACACGGCAGGATGCAGCCCTCTTCATCATGATTACAACTGTCCTGGGAAAAACCAGAGCCTTCGTCTGATATTACCCACCAATATTCGTCATGAACAACTGAAAATTGAACCACTACTGCCTTGCTTGGGTCTAAATTATTGCCGTGCTTTGCCGCATTCACTAAAGCCTCTTGTAGTCCAAGCCTGATTTCCGGCTGCCATTGACGGGGGATCTGTTCAAGAAGCAAATCGAGAATTGGGGCAAGGTAGAGGGTAGAAGCGAAGCTAATCGTTCCCCAGTTACGTCCAATCGGACGTGTTGATATAGCAATCACTCAAAAAACCTCTAGCTTTTATTTGGTGGACTCGATACTTTACACAGCTAGCTGCCGTGCCTAGTTGCCGTGCCAATTTTAGTCTCAGCTTTCCTAAACCAGACGCTCCAGCTCAGGCATCACTAAGTTGTCTGGGCTATTGAGCATCACCTCCAAAAACCTTGAGAATCTACACAAACTAGCGTGGAGATTGGGTGATTGTTTGGAGCTGCTCTACAACCTTTTCCGTGGATTGGCTACAGCGACTGTTTGCTTTCCAACGGATAGTAATGAAGTGCGCTAACTTCTTGCCTCTAGAGGAGTAGATGTTCTCTCGTTTATTAGCGAGGAACCTTTACTTTCCATTGTATCGAAACACTTTCTTAAACACCAGCGCTATGCCTCAAATCAGTCTAGAGACTGGGTTGAAGGTTGAACGTTCCCAACTTTGGTCGGGGTCTTTTTCCCCTGTGCTAACTTTCAACTCTTCTTCCCGATCTCTTCCTGGCTCAGCGCACTAAAAAGGCAGCACACTCAACATGAGGCGTTTGGGGAAAGAAGTCAGCCGGCTGGACATGGGTTAGTTGGTAGCCGCCAGTATGACACAGGAGTTTCAGATCCCGTGCCAAGGTAGCAGGCTTACAGCTAACGTACACAATTTGTTTTGGAGCCGTTACCAGCAGAGCTTCGATGACAACCCGATCACATCCCTTACGCGGTGGATCGAGTAATACGACATCTGGGTTGATTTCGAGTTGAGGCAGCAGGGTTTCTACTGCTCCAGTCTTAAACGTCACATTACTGATCCCGTTGAGTTGGGCATTGAGTTGTGCTTGCTCCACGGAGGCTGGGTGTACTTCTAAACCCATCGCCTGCCGAACGCGCTGTGCTAGGGGTAGGGTGAACGTACCGATGCCACAGTAGGCATCGACTAGGATTTCATCCCCTTTGAGGGCTAGCTGTTCCACAATCGCAGCTAGCAGCGCCTCAGCCACTTCGGTATTGACTTGGAAAAACGTTTCCGGTTTCAGTTGTAGCTGAAGACCCGCAAATTCTTCCTGTAAATAAGGTTGACCTGCAATACAACGAGTTTCATGCCCAAAAATTACATTCGTGCGGTTTGGGTTTCGATTCACGCAGATGCCCATCAGTTTGGGATAGCGAGTCAGCCACTGTTGGGCTTGGGCATCAAGGTTCTGTAATCTCCAGTCCGTTGTTACCAATGTCAACAACATTTCCCCTGTCCGCCGTCCAATCCGCAGTGACAGGTGACGCAACCGTCCCTGATGGCGCTCTTCGTTATAAACCGACCACCCCAACTGCTCGATGTCTTGCTTAATTTCTGCTAACAGGGGGTTCAATCGCGCATCTTGTACAGGGCATTGATTGAGATTAATCAACTGGTGGCTGCCTTGGTGGTAATAACCGGCCTGAACTTGACCCGTTGCTGACCGTTTCAAGGGATAGGTTGCCTTATTGCGATAGGCAAGAGACGTTTCAGTGGTTAAGATTGGGGCGACATGGGGTGAGGTGAATCCACCAATGTGTTCTAGAGCTTGGATGACTAAGTTTTGTTTCGTTTCTTGCTGGTAGTGGTAATCAATATGTTGCCACTGACAGCCGCCGCACTTATCCGCCACGATGCAGTTCGGTCGGATGCGGTGGGGAGACGGCTCCAACAGTTGGTGAAGCTTACCATTGGCATAGTTGGATTTGACGCGCACGAGGCGAACTAAAACGCGATCGCCCGTTACGGTATCGGGCACAAAAATGACCCGACCTTCAAGGCGTCCAACGCCTTCGCCCGTATCATTTAGGTCTGTAATCGTCACCTCCACGAGCTGACCTTGTTGCCAAAAGTCTGGGGTGGGATCGCGACTTTTTTGATTGGTATTACCAGTTAGCGGGGTTGTAGACACAGTCTTCTCCTCCCTTTATTTGTGTCGCCTTGAGTCGTTAAACTACAAATGTTACCTAAGTTAACCCGATAAGATGAGCGTAGTTAGCCAAGTTATTCTCAGAGCAGACGACGAACTCCGATATCCGAGCTCCGGCGAACTCAAGAGTATCAATGAGTTTTTGAAAACGGGCGAACAGCGGACGCGGATTGCTTCCACGCTAGCTGAAAATGAAAAAAAGATCGTGCAAGAGGCCAGTAAGCAGCTTTGGCAGAAACGTCCCGACTTCATCTCTCCCGGCGGAAATGCCTATGGAGAGAAGCAACGGGCGCTATGCTTACGCGACTATGGCTGGTATTTACGACTGATTACCTATGGGGTGTTGTCTGGTGACAAAGAACCGATTGAAAAAATCGGTCTGATTGGGGTGCGGGAAATGTACAACTCCCTCGGCGTCCCCGTCGCTGGGATGGCTGAATCAATCCGTTGCTTAAAAAATGCTTCTGTGAGCTTGCTGAGCCAGGAAGATGCCTTAGCAGCGGCTCCTTACTTTGATTTCATCATTCAAGCCATGTCCTAATTTTTGGGCAAGGCCAGCCTTGTTGTTAGTCAATAGTAACCCGTTCAAAGCCCGGTTGAAAGTTGGCAGGTTGAAAGGTTGGCAGGTTGGAAAGTGTTACTTCCCTTGTTGTTACGGTCAGTTGATACGTTCTAACCTTCTAACCTTTAACGTTCTAATCTTCAACCGGCTAGCCTGCCCTACTTCTAACCTTGAGCAACAGCTATGTCGAACAGAAAACACCTGTGGCGAACTAACCCTTGAGCCATGACTCCATACAAAACACCGACAGCTTCTACAGGAGAATCTGTCGGCTCATTGTGTGTTCCCTATTGATGACTCGCGTCGAGTTCAGTCGTTCTTTAGTATGCAAAAGCCTGTAATGTGTATAGGGCGATCTGGATCAGCCGACCTTTGTGAATCTGATCACTCTCAAAAGCTCCCAAACAAGCATATTCACGGTTTTCGACTCTGCTTTTCGGAAACGATTACACTCGTCATAGCTCACTTTGATCCCTGTCGCTCGTGAAGAAATTGCCTTGGACTTCACTGCTGCTTCTGCTGTGTACCTATAGCATCTTTGGTTGGTTGCTCACAGCCTCGGATAGCTCTGAGTTAATTTGGCTGATGGGAGCAACGTATACTTTGCTAATTACTTCTGCCATGACAGCTCCTTGGGAGCTGCTTAAAGGATTTTATGGCAATTTCCTGCAATCTGATAGCAGAGCGTTTGTATCTGTGATTGTTGGAGCTTTTGTAGCTGTTGTCATCATGCATTGGATCGAGGTTTTTTTCCGAATTCTGGTTCTGATCTCCGCTAGTGCGTTGGCTCGGTTAGATCTTCAGACGGAAAGTTACAGCAAATGGGAAGCCTTTGGGATTCTCCTTGTTGTTTCCCTAACGGGTTTTGGTTTAGGTATATTGGCGAAGCTGTGGGATTGGCCGATTGACACCAAGAATTTACTGCCTCGGTGAAGAGGCTACGGCTTCCGAAGAAAATGGCCTGTAGCCTTATTAGAGGTATTGAAGCTCAATCGTCCTGTGGTGGTCGAATCTTTACTTCTCCTTGGGGTGTTACAATCACTTGACCCCCTAATGCTTCAATGCGAGATATAACAATTTGGCGAGTACGCTCATCCGTTACATTACTGAATATCATTGCCCAAGCTCCCACTTGAGCCGACTTACTTAAGGGGTTACGGGCTAGGAACTGAGCCGTTTGGCGTGAAAAGGCGGCGATTTTCTGACTTTCTGGATCGGGATAAAGGCTTGCCCACTCGGCTGCTTTCTCAAAGGATTGTCTTGCTGCCTGAGGATTGCCTAAAAACAACAACTCATCAATTCCCTTAAGACGCCAAACGTAATAGGACTTGGGGGGAGACTTAGGAGACATGGACTTTAACCCCTTCTCCATCAACGCGACTGACAACTCTGGCTTGGCGGCGTACAAAGAAATACTGGTAGAAAGAGGGATGTAAGCACCTAAAAACCGGGAGTCGCGAGCAATAATGATTTTGAAGTACTCTGGAGAGAGAGCATAACCTGTCTGTAAGCGAGCATTATCATCCCCGAAGTATTGTAGGAAATTCAGGAAGACCCAATCTGCCAGCAGATTATCAAAGCCAAATGCCGGAGTTCGCTCAAGGAGATTGAGGCGCAACTTTTCTAAGTTGACTTCTTGCTGGAGGGCTTCAGGTGTTGTGTTTTGGGTTCTACTCTTGAGGTCATTCAGTTGAGGCACCTGTAGCATCCCAACGACTACAACACACACTACAGCAATAATAGATGTGGTGACCACTTGATTTAGGCGGTGACGAGATGGGGAAAGCATAAACACATCAGTCAACTACTGAGCGATTATAGTTTTCAGCAGGCATGACTCAGCTAGCACTGTTGAAGCTTTAAGTCACACTGATTACCTATAGCACCGAATTTGCCTGATCGCTAAATGCCATGAACTGGGTAAGTTAAAGATAGCTCTTTCACCGAACCCCAAGGTGTATGAACAAGCCAAAAAGCTCAATGATCCATAACCTGACATAACTTTAGATTAGGGCATGACTCAAAATACATCATCTCAGAAACCTTTGATGCGGTTTCTCATTATTCTTTCCGGCTTAGCCTTTGCTGGTACCTCAATATTTGGTATGGCTGAGCTATTCATGAAGGGCTTCCAAGAACCACCCAAAAATGCTCAGACAGCTACCCCATCGCCCAACTCTCAACTGAAAGAGATAGAAAAGGGATATGAACGGGTTTTACAGCGGGAACCAGAGAATCAGTTCGCTTTGCAAAAGTTAGTGGAGATTCGCCTGCAAATGAACGATCTTCAGGGAGCAATACCACTCATGGAGAAGCTGGTTAAGCTCAATCCAGATAATGCTCAATACAAAGCACTACTAGAGGGAATCAAGCAGCGCGTTGGTACAGAGGGTACAACGGAGAAAAAGGGCGGGCGTTAATCGAGCTTCACCACAGTATTTCCTAAAATTTAAGAATAAAAGCACAAAATCAACTGAGATAAGCTATTCAGCCTTAAATCGCTTATTCTAATTTGCTGTCAAAATTCAGACGTAAGACATTAGAGTTTTACTCATATCCCGTTTAGATGCCTAACAGTTTCAGAGAAAATCTACTTAACTCAATTTTCTAGTTACTATGTCTAACTCTAAACTTGATCAAATAATTCCTCCAGAAATTAAAAATGATGAATTTTATACTCTTATTAAAAGAATCTCTGAGGAAGAGGATATAAAAACTGTTCTAGAGATAGGTTCATCTTCAGGGGAAGGAAGCACTGAAGCTTTGGTAGCGGGCTTACGAAACAACCCAAATCAGCCCATATTATTTTGTATGGAAGTTTCAAAAACTAGATTCACTGAGTTACAAAAACGTTATCAGACCGATTCTTTTGTTAAGTGTTACAATATCTCATCTATTTCTATAGAACAATTTCCTGATAAAAATGAAATCATTGAATTTTATAATACAATTCCGACTAATTTAAATCATTATCCTCTAGCACAAATTCTAGGTTGGTTGAACCAGGATATTGAGTATGTCAAAAAGAATAACGTCTCTGAAAATGGCATTAAAAAAATCAAAGAAGAGAATAATATAGAATATTTCGACTTGGTGTTGATAGATGGCTCTGAATTTACGGGCAAAGTTGAATTTGCGGAAGTATACGGAGCTAAAATTATCGCTTTAGATGATATTAATAGCTTTAAAAACTATCAAACTTGGAAAAAACTTTGTACTGATTCAAATTATGCTCTCATTGCTCAAAACTTTCATGTACGTAATGGCTACGCCGTTTTCCAAAGGCAGACAAATCCACACCTTAATTATCAATCTGTTAAATCGGCTGTTGAAATCATAGAAGGTTTCATGGTTCCGGGGCAGGAAGAGTATCTCTTTAATAAGATAAAATCTCTTCCTACTGATGCCGTAATTGTAGAAATTGGCTCCTATAAAGGTCGTTCTACAGTAGCAATGGCTTATGCCTGTGTAGGAACTCAGCGAAAAATCTTTTGCATCGATACCTGGGACGGGAATGACTCCGATTTTTTAGCTCGAAACTTTTTCGATATTTGGCAAGAGAATATTCAAAAAAATAATCTTGAGCAATATGTAGAGCCGTTGCAGGGTCAGTCTCATGACATTTTAAGTCGATGGAGTGAACTGACGAATGAAAAAAAAATTGATTTTATTTTTATAGATGGTTCTCATGAGTATTTAGATGTATTACGCGATTTTGAACTGTCATATCCTCTTGTGAAAGAGGGAGGATGGATAGCTTTTCACGATGTCGTCCAGACATGGCCTGGGCCGGAAAGAGTATGGTACAACACAGCTCAATTTTACCTGACCAACCATGAGTATTCATCAACTCTTGCTTGTGGTCGCAAGGTTTCTAGTCTGTACACGAGTGCACAATCATTACCTATTCACTTTTTTACCATAGTTCTTAATGGTGAACCCTTTATTCGCTACCATATTGAAGTTTTTAAGCAACTGTCCTTCAAATGGCATTGGCATATTATTGAGGGTGTAGCCGACTTGAAGCATGACACAGCTTGGAGCCTTCAACTCGGTGGACAAATTACTAATCAATTCCATCGTAATGGACGCAGCAATGATGGCACTTCAGAATACTTAGACGAATTATCGCGGCTATATCCTGACAATGTTACTGTTTACCGCAAGCCAGACGGAGTTTTTTGGAACGGAAAACAGGAAATGGTGAATGCTCCATTGACCGAAATTCAGGAGGAATGTTTACTATGGCAGGTAGATGTAGATGAACTATGGACTGTTGAACAACTATGTGTTGGACGACAGATGTTCATCAATAACCCTGAAAAAACAGCAGCTTTCTACTGGTGCTGGTATTTTGTCGGAGGAAATTTAATTATCAGCACTCGTTACTGTTATGGAGAAAATCCGAACCAGGAGTGGTTACGAACTTGGAGGTATAAACCTGGGGCTGTTTGGCTAGCTCATGAACCGCCCAGATTAGCGGAATCTTTGCCGAATGGTGAATGGAGAGACGTAGCATCGATTTCACCTTTCTTGCATTCAGAGACAGAACAGCTTGGTTTGGTATTTCAACACTTTGGTTATACGACCCCAGAACAGTTGCGTTTTAAAGAGCAATACTATGGTTATAAAAACGCCATTTCATCTTGGGAAGCTTTACAGGTACAGACAAAGTTTCCGGTTTTATTGCGTGAATATTTTCCGTGGGTTGGTGATGACACGATGGTTGATGCGGCCCAATCAATTGGGGTTGTACCAATCGCAAAAAGGGAAGAATTCAACGCAGGTTGGCGGTTTTTGACCCCTAAGGAAGTCCAGGTAGAAGCGGCTAAAGTACTTCAGAAACCATCACCGAAAATTATTATTGATGGTGTATTTTTCCAGCTTTATCAAACTGGAATTGCTCGTGTCTGGAGATCATTACTGGAAGAGTGGGTAGAAGATGGATTTGCTCAACATCTTATTGTCCTTGACCGAGCTGGCATGGTACCCAAAATTTCTGGGATTCGCTATCGAGCTGTACCACTCTATGACTACAACAATACCGACGCTGACCGTGAAATGTTGCAGCAAGTTTGTGATGCAGAGGGGGCAGATTTATTTATTTCAACTTACTACACTACACCCCTATCTACGCCTTCGGTATTCATGGCGTATGATCTGATTCCAGAGTTCCTAGGATGGGATCTTAACAATCCTATGTGGATAGAAAAACATTATGGAATTCGACAGGCGTGTGCCTATATTGCTATCTCTCGCAATACAGCAGTTGATCTGGAAAAGTTTTTTCCTAATATTCCTCTAGAGTCGATAACAATTGCACACCCTGGCGTTAAAGCTCCTTTTTCGCAAGCTAGTATTCAAGAAATTAATAATTTCAGAAATAAGTATGGAATTACTAAGCCATACTTTATCCTAGTAGGTGCTGGTGGCGGTTATAAAAACACCATTTTATTTCTAAAAGCTTTTGCCCAACTTTTTAGTAAACAGGGATTTGAGATTGTTTGTACAGGCAGTGGCTTAGTATTAGAACCTAAGTATAGAGACTATACCTCGGGTAGCGTTGTCCATATGCTGCAACTTACTGATGAAGAATTGAGAGTTGCTTATTCGGGGGCTGTTGCTTTAGTGTACCCCTCACAATATGAAGGGTTTGGGCTGCCTTTACTGGAGGCTATGGCTTGTGGTTGTCCAGTGATTACTTGCCCCAATGCTTCTATTTCGGAAGTAGCCGGGGAAGCTGCTCTGTATGTAAATGATAATGATGTTAATGGACTTGCAAATGCCCTTTGCGATATCCAAAAGCCTGAGATTCGTAACTCATTAATAGCCAATGGCTTAGAGCAAGCAAGAAAATTCTCATGGTCAAATATGGCAACAAGAGTTAGATCAGCTCTAATTGATGCTACCCTTTTGCGTTTAAATCTAAAGGATATAAATTTAATTATTTTCCCAGATTGGTCTAAACCCGAAGAGTCCTTGAATTCGGATTTAGAACGAGTACTCGCTGCGATCGCAACTCATGCTGACAGAAGCCGTACTACCCTGCTAATCGACACCAGCAGCATTTCTGAGGAAGATGCTAATCTGTTTTTGTCTGGCGTGGCAATGAATCTTTTCATGCAAGAAGACTTAGATATTACTGAGGAATTTGTAATTTCCCTGGTCGGAAAGTTGGGGCAAATTCAATGGCAAGCTCTCTTGCCTCGCCTTAAGGCTCGAATTGTCTTAGAGTGCGAAAGCCAGGAGGCGATCGGGGAGGCAGGAGCAGAAACTGTTCCAATTTCTAAACTTATACCGTGAAGGTTATGCAGAATCCAGTTACGAAAGTCTTATTTTCCGTTGGGATAGGAAAGCTGAAAGCTCCCTTTACATACCTCTCCAGTCCTCGGTTCAAACAGTATGCCGAGTACCACGGTTTTGAATATTGTGAAATTACTGAATATACTGCTGTCACCCATCGAGATCCAAAGTGGATAAAAATTCACTATATTCTACAGCTTTTAGATGAGCTAAACTCGGGTGACTTAATCTCTTTTTTGGATGCTGATATTGCTGTTGTGCGTGGTGATATAGAGTTGACGACTAACAAGAGCATAGCTTTTGCCGTTGACTCTGGCGGCACGGTCAATACTGGTGTCTTGGTAGTTCGAGTAACTCAATTTAGTAAGCAATTCTTTGAAGCAGTTTGGAATAGAACGGATTGTGAAGAACACATCTGGCAAGATAACCTTGCGGCTATTAAAGTGCTACATGAATTAGGGCAAGACGAATTAGATCAGTATATTGAAATCCTGCCCAACTGTCTAAATACTACCCTGGTAAAAGGAGAATATTTGCCCTATGACCAATACTTAATAAATCCCTGTCTAGAACCAATTCGTTTTAGACATTTTGCAGGAGGGCAGCCTTGGTTTGAGGAGTACTTCTCACAACCAATTGTTTTTGATTGTGTTAGTGAGTCTCATCTGGGAACCCCCCAGACTTTAGTTATGGATGCCTTAGATGAGACAACACTACAGCCCTTAAATCTTAAGGCAAACAATTATATTATTTTCCCCAATTGGCAAGCTCCGGAAAAGGCTGTATACTCCGAGTTGGCTGAAGTAATCAAACACTTTGCTACTCATCCTCCAGACATTAAAACGGCTCTGTGGATAGATACTAGTGGTATTTCAGACGAGGATGCGGGCCTGATTTTATCAGACGTAGTAATGAAGCTGCTGGTGGAGTCAGATTTAGAGGTGAGTGAAGAACTTGAAATTTCGTTAATTGGCAAGCTCGAAGCCATTCAGTGGCAAGCCCTCCTGCGGCGGATACCGGTGAGAATTGTCTTGAAACATGAAAATCAACAAGCGCTTGCACAGCTAAGAGGACAATTGGCTTCTTTCTATCCCATACTTTGGACAGGTACAGATGACAGCCTCGCCTATTCCTAATACCATTTTCCCCAGTATGTGCAACAGATCTCATTGTTCTCCCCCCTTTTTTAGGGAGGGTTAGGGAGGATGGAATGTGTAGCATACTCACGGGAAATTGCTAAAACTTGCATTTAGATATCTTTGCCACATTTGCTCGTAGGCATCTTCCAAGTCACGAGTGAACTGTTTGGCATTCCATAAGGGTGAGGTTTGCCTTGACTTTCTCAGTTTCCAGACAATTTGTTGGCGTAGCAATTCATCTTTACCCAAGCGAATCCCCCACTCCACATATTCTTCATCCGTCCAAGCAATGCCTTCGGTAATGCCTGCATTCATCATCATGGTATAGCTGTTTCGAGCGGCAAATTGCTCTCCCACTCGCGTCACCAAGGGAACACCCATCCACAGTGTTTCTAGAGTTGTTGTCGCGCCATTGTAGGGGTAAGTATCGAGTACCACATCCGCAATGCCCAAATTAGCACGGTGAGTCGCTTCGGAAAACACTCCTGGGAGAAATCGTAGGCGATCGCTTTCTACCCCTTCCGCTTCGGCTAATTCCTTAAAGAAAGCTTCAATAGCTTCTTCATCCGCACCACCTTTGATCAGAAAGTAACTATTGGGCACTTCTTTGAGAATCTGCATTTGCAGCCGTGCTGTATCAGGATGACGTTTAAATCCGCGTTGAGAACTAAAATAAATCACCGCATCACTGGGAATATCGAGTTGATCACGGCGTAGAGTGGGTACATTAACCTCAAAACCATCTACGGCAATATAGGTGTGTGGTAAACGCCAAATTTTTTCGGTGTAATACTCTTGAGCCGATTCCGGCAATATATAAGGATCGCCAAGAAAGTAATCAATCGCCGGAATGCCAGAGGCATCCCAACCCAACCAGCTAACTTGAACGGGTGCGGGTTTTCGTGCCACCACTAGACAGCTAGTATCCAATGTGATGCTATCGAGATCAATAAGAATATCGATTTCATCTTGATAAATCTGCTCGGCAATTTCTCGATAACTGTTGGATTTGAAGACGTTAGGAATCTGGTTAACATACCACAGGTGTAAGGGATCGTTCGGGGGGTCACAAATCACGAAGTAGCCATAAAGATCGAAACGTTCGCGATTATGGTGTTGAAATACCCATCGTGCTAACCAACCCACTGAATGCGATCGGAAACAATAGGATAAGTATCCAATCTTGAGCGGTTTGGTTAAATTCCCCAACTGGCGGCGCTTTTCATGTCGCTCCTTGTATCGCCCAACAGTCTGTTGATCTTCCAATTGAACAGCCGTTTGGCACAACTGAGCGATTCGGTTACGAATTTCACAATAGGCTTGGGGTTGATCCTCCAGATAGGGAACAAAGCTATTGGCATTAAACAGCCGTGAAATCTGGAGATGGGTTGGTTGTGTTGCAGGTTCCTCAACCAGTGACTTTAGAAGTAATTGTTGTTGCTCATTAATTGGGTAGGCTTGTTGCCAATAAGTTCCGCCAGCCGTGAGTAAGGCTTTTAGCTGTAAGTAATTGGCAAAAATAATATCCGGGACTTCGTGGGAAAGGGAATGGCACAACTTAGCCGTCTCGATACCCTGTGGGTATTCACCTGCCAGAGTATAAAGTGCAGCTAAATGGTACAAAATCTCTCGGTTTTGAGGGTCGAGGCGTAACGCTAGTTCGGCAAGACTAACCCCCATGGGGGTGCATTTTTTAATATAGGCAGTCTCAATTGCAGCTTTCTGTAAGATGTTAATTAACGCCGAAGCCTGCTCTATAGTTTGAGCATAAGCCACACAAGCCTCTGCTAACTCTAATGAGGGGGGGTGCAATGGCGCATACTGCAAAATTTTTTTTAAGGTTGACATTAATTGGTCTAAGTCTACGGCATCTCGTTGCTCACCAATGCTGTCAATGATGCCTAATTCTGTTAACTCATCACCCGTATAAGTCTGCTGCTCAATGGCTAGTTCAATTAACCGTAAATTGTTATTAATATCATTCGGACAAATTTCCGCCAGTTGTTGACGGATGGATAAAGCAATCGCTGGCTCATCCAGAGATTCTCGCCTGGTCGCTTCTTGGATTAAGATCGCCCTGAGTTCCTCTGTCCACAGCTCAACCTGAGCGGGTTCACCCTCCACCATCCCCATCAGCCAAGTGGTTTGAGCTTCTGCAACTTGCCCCTGCAACAATAGCACCAATCCCAAATACCAATAGGGAGTTTTCAGCTCAGGTTCAGTGCTAATTGCCTGTTCGTAGAGCATCGCTGCCTGATTGTAATTTCCCTGGAGCAGGCATTGATAAGCGTTAGATACAGATTGAACATTCATCACAAAAGCCCCCAAAAAACTAAGTGAGTAGTTTGAATTTCAGACTACTCACTTCTTAAAAAACAGCTTAAATTAGTATCAGCAGGCAAGACTGAGGGTTAGGCTCCCCATAGTCTGACCTGTGCCTGATAAATTTCTATAGCCTAGTTCCTCTTACCGGATAGGTTTCTAAAGTCAGCCGGACACTTCATAATCGTGGTGCTGCCTGAAGTCTCAAATTCCGGTGTTTGCAGTGCAGCAACCTGGCCTTCATTTCCGACTTTGGTACTCTCACAAGCTGCCGCAATCGTCAGTGCCTCACTGGTTTGATTGTTCCCTTGAACGGTACCATTGAGTCCTAAATAGCTTTTCAGCGTTTTACCGGGTGATTGGTCTGCTACATTGGTGTTTGCGTTGGCAATGTTATTTGCTACCTGACTAGTATCGTTTGTCAAAATCGTATACAAGTAGTTGCCGCCGCCGCCAACAGCCACACCTAAAAGTGTAGTATCCGTAGAAAACGTACCAAATTCCAGGTAAGTCGCCTGTTGTGCCCGGTTCAAAGCACCAATATTGTTTCTAGCTTCAGATTGCTTGGCTTTATTCACCTGACCCAGTAGGGATGGTAGAGCGATCGCCGCCAGAATCCCAATAATAATAATCACAACCAGCAGTTCAATCAGCGTGAACCCTTCTTGTGACTTCTTCTTGTTCAGGTGTTGCAGGAACTTGGCTTGAAATTCCAGCTTCATATTCGTTCTCCTATCCTAATGGCCTGTTCTGTAAATGCTTGGTTTATAACGCCTGGATGTAACTTACCCACTTCTTCTCTTTTTCCTATCACTCCCTGCAAAAATTTTTATTGAGAGCCGCATAATCCGCTTAGGATAAATGTTCCAGCAGGATATACCCGGATTCTTCTAACCCAGCCAGCGCCTGTTTCACAATGTCAAACGCTTCTTCTGGAGTGGTTGATTCTCCGGTGACGGGATGGACCGGGCGTAATTTTTGCCAACGTTCCACCAGAGAAGGAAATAACTGCGCCGACTCCCACAAGGGCAACAGACAAGCGGCAATACTACTATCGATCAGGCTCGACTGTCCAGTGACGGGTAGATACTTGCTGATTTCAAACGGTTGTAACTGGGTAATACATCTCACCAGTTCAGTTTTGGTGTTGGGGGTTCTCAACTGGGGATGCAAGTGAACTTGGGCGTTTTCCCAATCGACGGTTGTCCATTCGGCAATCGGTACAAAAGGCTGAGCTTGGTCGGGATGTCCGCACCAGAAGTCTAATAATCGATGGATGGGATGTAAAAGTTCAAATAAACGTAGCTGCTCTTCTATAGAAGCCTCTGACAATATCATGGCGAGAGATACAGGTAAATTATCTGGCTCTCTAAACAAATCCATTAATTTCCATTGTCGCCAGTTGACCATACTGATAAATTCTAAATCAGCATTTCTTAGTGCTGTAAATAATTCCGAAATGGTGTAACCTTTATCACCTTGGAACAAATAATTCATCAAAACCGCTTCTTTCTGGTTTTCTCCTTCATAATTGGAGTCCCAAGTTTTAACCTTGAGGTCAACACCGTTCTTCAGAGCTTTCATGAAATCCAAGGTAATTTCAATCTCCATATCCTCCGGATTATCCTCCATTAACCCGATCATTTTAAAAATTTCTTGAGCGCGGAAAAATCCGACTCGCTGTATTGAACTGTGGAGATTGCTGCGAATCATTCCCTGGGGTTTTAACACTGATTTCATGGCCTGCAAGGCGATGGCTGGTTCCGGAAATAGATAAAGTAATTCATCGCAATTAATATAGTCAAACTCTAATCCTAGCTGAGGTAAATCATAAATAGAAAGTACATGGAATTCTGCTGTTTCAACTCCATGATGTTTGAAGCGCTCTCGTGCTAACTCCAGGGAATTTTCTGAAAGATCAATTCCTACCACTTTTGCCCCCGGATTGGCTTGAGCTAAGATTAATGCTTTGTAACCGCTACCACATCCAGCATCTAAAATAAGTTTGTTTTCTGTATTAATAAATTTTTGATTTCTTAAATAATAAGGTGTGACTAAGTTATGAATATAAAGCCCGCTGATCTCCTCTTGAGGAGATCGGTCAATAGGAATCCTGGGATAAGGACCAAAGTTAAACTGTTGACGAATTTTTTCTTGTAATTCAGAAGCTTGTTCATCCATAACTCGCTTGTTCCTGATGATGAGGTGGGTTTACCACCAGCCTACACTAAGGGCAAACCGACTACCGAATCGGCTGAAAAGCCGCTATGCTATACTTTAATAAAGTGTAGTCGTTATGAGTTTATTTAATTGATGTCCAACCCAACCGTAGAAAATCTAGTGATCATCGGCTCTGGCCCTGCTGGATATACAGCAGCTATCTATGCCGCACGGGCGAATCTGAAGCCTGTGATGTTTGAAGGGTTTCAAGCTGGAGGGCTTCCTGGTGGGCAGTTAATGACCACGACGGAAGTAGAAAACTTTCCAGGCTTTCCGGAAGGCATTACCGGACCTCAACTAATGGATCGGATGAAAGCACAGGCAGAACGCTGGGGGACACAGTGCTATACCGAAGATGTCACCTTTGTAGATTTGAGCCAACGCCCGTTTATTGTCCGTTCCTCAGAACGCGAGGTTAGAACTCATAGCCTGGTAATTGCTACGGGGGCAACCGCGAAACGGTTGGGACTTCCCTGTGAAGGAGAGTTCTGGAGTCGTGGCATCTCTGCCTGTGCGATTTGTGATGGGGCTACCCCAATTTTTCACGCTGCGGAACTTGCGGTAGTCGGCGGTGGTGACTCAGCGGCTGAAGAAGCCGTTTATTTAACGAAGTATGGCTCTCACGTCCACCTACTGGTACGCCGGGATGAAATGCGGGCAAGTAAAACCATGCAAGATCGGGTTTTGAATAACCCTAAAATTACAGTGCATTGGAATACTGAGCCAGTGGATGTGTTTGGTGAGAATGGTCGGATGACAGGCGTGAAAGTCCGTGATCCGAGAACGGGTGAAGAACGGGACTTACGGGTTAAGGGTTTATTTTATGCGATCGGTCATAAACCCAATACCGCCTTATTTGAAGGGCAATTAGAACTCGATGATGTAGGTTATATTGTCACCAAACCGGGGTCAGTGGAGACAAGCGTAGAAGGGGTTTTTGCGGCTGGCGATGTCCAAGATCACGAGTTTCGTCAGGCAATCACGGCGGCGGGTACGGGTTGTATGGCGGCAATGCTCTCAGAACGTTGGCTTTCTGTCAATCACTTGATTACTGAGTACCATCAGCAGTTACAGTCGTCTGAAACTCCACCAGCAGCACAAGTAAGCGAAGAAGCGACCTCGGAAAAACCGGAAGAGGACTTTAATATTAACCAAACACGGCATGAAGGGGGTTATGCGCTGCGGAAGTTGTTCCACGAGAGCGATCGCCTGATTGTAGTAAAATATGTCTCACCAAGCTGCTCTCCTTGTCGTATGCTTAAGCCAATTCTCAACAAAGTAGTCGATGAGTTTGAGGGCAAAATTCACTTTGTCGAAATTGACATTACCCAAGATCCAGATATTGCCGAGAATGCTCAGGTGATGGGGACGCCAACTATTCAATTCTTCAAGGACAAGGAATTGTTAGAAAACAGTCAAGGCGTGAAACAAAAGAGCGAGTATCGCAGGCTGATTGAAAGGTATCTGCCAGCAAGTGCTTCCTTAGATAAGTAACATTCGCTAAGCTAAATGGGCAGGCTCCGCTAAATTACTGGATTTTACAAAAACAGGACTTACAGGAACGTAAGTTCTGTTTTTAAGAGAATAAAAATCTCTTTTTGTCTCGTCCTTGTTTCCTAGTTAGGCTTCGATAACAGTCTTTAAGTAATCTGTCTCAATACGTTGACTCATGAGATTAAATCCAGCTTCAGCAATGCTAGTTCTATCTTCATTTCGTGACAAAAAGTCTAAACATGTTGTTACTAAATCATCGTAATCTGCAAAGACGACCCCCGATGCAAACCCAGCTTCTTCTCTAGCATTTATCCCGCGTTCTGAAATAACAAACCGTTGATTTGCTAGTAAGTATGAGACTCGAACAATTTCAAAAACTTTGGCTTCATAAAAATGAATATTAAGTACTATCTTTGAACGACCAATGATTGAATCTCGTTCAGCTCCATAAACGCCAAATAAAGCATGAACTTTAACTCCATGAGCTTTTAGTTCCTGGAGTATGGACAAGCGACGCTCATTTACCGAGCCGTAAAATAGCACATCAATATCTTCTTCGGCTTTAGGAATTCGAGATAGCTGAGGAACATACCCAATAGGTACATGCTGGACGGACGTAATTCCTAAGCGAGCGAGCTGTTCTATATTGCTCTGGCTATAGTCCCATACTACATATTGCCGTAAAATATCTAATATATTAGGTTGAAACCATGGTGAATCTGGAGACACCTGTTCTAAGTTATAAATAATAGAATTTACAGGTATTTTTATATTACAAAAGGGTAACAAATTAGAACCTAAAATAATATGCTGGCGAGCAGGGATATTAATCTGAGATGTTAATAATGAATCATGCCCCATTTCTAATAAAGCGTAGTGGATAGTTTCTCCAATTTCCCGAAATGCTTCACTGTGTACATAATCAGGGAGGCTAACAATTAATACAGCAAATTTCATGGATAGCTCATTCACTTTGGATTAGAAGAAAGAATATAATTTATTTTATTTTAATAGCATAATGCCAAATATATTATTCTATTTTTCATTATTTATCAAAATTAATTTAAGGGCAATATCAAGAAAATGAATCATCCTGAACATTTATTAAAAAAGACAAACTTGTCCCTTTGTATGATTGTAAAGAATGAAAGAGAGAATTTGTCACGATGCTTAGCGAGTGCTCAATCTTATGTTAGTGAAATCGTTGTAGTTGATACCGGATCTGAAGATGAGACCCCAGAAATTGCTAAACAATTTGGAGCCAAACTTGAATACTTTGAATGGTGTAATGATTTTGCAGCGGCTCGTAATTATGCACTCTCTAAAGTAACAGGTGACTGGATTTTAGTCTTGGATGCAGATGAAGAACTGATCGTTACCTCTGAGGATTTTTTAATTCAACTCACCTCATCACCAGAAATCATTGCTTACTCTTTAAGTCTAACGGATGTTGATAGCCCACAAAGAATGACTCCGTTACAGACTCCGAGATTATTCCGGAATAAAGAAGAATTCAGATATGTTAGCGGTTATCATGAACAACTCACCTACCAAGGTCGAGCTATTAGTCATAATCTCATTGGGCAACTAGATGGCTTAGAAATTTTACATTATGGATATGGGGTTAATCAGATATATCAGAAGAATGTTAACCGTAATATTCCAATTTTAGAAAGCATTCGGCAGCAAGAAGGACTCAGCATTATGCTTTTGTACTGCCTTGCTGGCATGTATAGTGATACTCAGCAAATAGAAAAAGCTCAGGAATGCTATGCAGAAGCGTTTGATAAGTTACTTCCCGATTTGATGGATGGAACAGTGCCAAAACAATCTGGCTTTGTTCCTTCATTGATGTTTATCTTAGGAACACAATTCCTCCAAGAGGAAGACTATGAAACGGTAAGATTAATATGTCAGCGAGGACTTGAATGGTTTCCTAACCATCCACCATTAAACTACTTAACGGGTTCAGCTCTAAAAATACTAGGATTCCCCCTTGGCGCAAGTGTATATTTTAAAACTTGCCTGGAATTAAATCGAAATAATAACTACTACAAAGGGGAGCCATTTGAACAGAGATATATGACAACCTATCCAGCTTACGATCTAGGGCGCATATACATTGAGTTGGAACAACCACAAGAAGCATTAGCTGCCTTTGAATTGGTACTTTCCTTTGATGCTAACTTTATGGATGCTCAGCAAAAAGTAGATATGATTAAACAATATTTAGCTACTCAAGCTTAGCTTTCATCCACTCATTGAGCTATGACCCCGACTCGACTTCGATTGCCCCGCTTTTTGCAATCTTCTGAACGTCCCAGCCTCTCGATGCAATTGATGGGAGTGGGATTAATGATTACTCTGTTATTCGTATTAATCGCTATTTTCGCTCCCACCTTTCAGGCTTGGGGATGGCTGCAAAACCCGATAGAATCACTCACTAACCCCATCCATGAACCTCCAGGAGCAAAGCACTGGTTCGGTACAACTAACCAAGGTTATGATGTCTTCTCTCGCACATTGTTTGCTTCTCAAGCCGCCTTGCGAGTCGTATTGCTGGCGACAACCCTGAGTCTGATTATCGGTGTTCCCTTAGGTTTAGTCAGTGGTTATTTGGGTGGAAAATTAGACCGGGTGTTGTTGTTTTTCATGGACACCATCTACACCCTACCCGGACTGCTGCTGTCGGTAACACTAGCCTTTGTGGTAGGGCGGGGGATATTGAATGCCGCGATCGCACTTAGCATTTCCTACATTCCTCAGTATTATCGGGTCGTCCGCAACCATACCGCTAGTGTGAAAAACGAACTCTTCATCGAAGCCGCGCAAGCCATGGGCGCTTCTACAAACCGAGTGCTGTCTCGCTACTTGTTTCTCAACGTGATTCAGAGCGTACCTGTATTATTTACCCTCAATGCAGCGGATGCCATCTTGATTTTAGGTGGCTTGGGATTTTTAGGACTGGGACTGCCCGAACAGACGCCAGAATGGGGGCAAGATTTACGTCTAGCACTCAGTGCTCTCCCTACGGGAATTTGGTGGACAGCTCTTTTTCCCGGTTTAGCCATGACATTGATGGTGGTGGGATTGTCCCTTTTAGGAGAGGGATTGAGTGAATTTATCAACCCCCACGGGCGTCGTTAAATTTGAACCGATATTATCGGTTGGGAATTGAGGCAAAATACGGATTATTAGCCATGATCCGAAAGGCACACAGGCGCTCAAAAGGCGCTAAGATGCTTTATTCAGTAAGAAATTAGGGAATAGCAGAGCGTGGTTGAGTCCGAGGTCATTGGCATCGATTTAGGGGGAACTGCAATCAAGCTGGGACGATTTCACACAGATGGGACTTGTGTACAGTCTTTAAGTGTGGCAACACCGCAACCCGCAACACCAACGGCGGTTGTGGAGGCAATCACCCAAGCCATTACCCAACTTACTTCTAATCACTCAATTATTGCAGCGATCGGTGTGGGTACTCCTGGCCCCACGGATGCAGCCGGTCGCATTGCTAGAGTTGCCATTAACCTATCAGGTTGGAACGATGTCCCCCTAGCTGAGATGTTAGAAGCCAAGACGGGTTGCCCTACCGTGATCGCTAATGATGCCAACTGTGCCGGGTTGGGAGAAGCTTGGTTAGGCGCGGGGCGTCGGTTTCGCCATCTGATTTTGTTGACGTTAGGCACAGGGGTTGGCGGTGCAATTATTCTGGATGGTAAACTCTTTACCGGTCATCAGGGGGCTGCCGGGGAGTTGGGGTTAATTACGTTGAATCCAGATGGCCCAATGTGTAATAGCGGAAATCGAGGTTCTTTGGAGCAATATGTCTCGGTTCAGGCCATTCGACGCCGTACTGGAAAGGAACCCGCTGAACTTGGTGCTATGGCGAAAGAGGGCGATAAGTCCGCTTTGGAATTTTGGCAAAGCTATGGACGCAATTTAGGAATTGGGTTAGCTAGCCTCATCTATATCCTGACTCCGGAAGCGATTGTGATTGGCGGTGGAGTCAGTGCGAGTGCGGAGTTTTTCTTTCCTGCGGCTTTAGCTGAAATTGAGCAACGAGTATTGCCGAGTTCCCGTGCTGGGTTAAAGTTACTGGTGGCTGAGTTGGGCAATCAGGCTGGAATGGTGGGGGCGGCAAAATTGGCTTGGCAAATGGTGGAAATTGGCGGTTAGGGTTAGCCGTTTTCTGTTGACTCGGAACTCTGATTTTTGAGCTGCGGATACAGGTTTTGATACCGCTTCCAAGCCTCCAATAGTGCTAGTTCATCCGGGTTAGGAGTTGCCGCCAGCGTTGGCGTTGATGTTAAATTAACTGTACTAATCCAGGCTCTACCAATCCATTGCCCAGCGCGGCTGCTGCCGTATCCGCCGCACCTGCAATCACGGGTAGACTAACGGGTAAGCCAAGATGTTCTGAAGCCCTCGCTGTCAAGTAACCAGCGATATTGAATTACTCTCAGCCCATCCAGGATGCGGTACTTTGACGCCATAAGAACTCGATGCCTCACTCATCACAGTTCCATCTATATCCAGAAGCAAAGCTTTAGCAGATCCAGTACCTAAATCAATGCCTAGTAGCATCTTTTTTTGTGCCGTTTCGAGGAAGTTACTGAGGATTTTCTCTATGATTCCTCAACCATAAATTGAATCCTTACAGGAGTAAAAGACGGCTATTTATACAATCGGGATTAGAAGTTAGGCATTTTCACAAAATCTTCACAATATAGCCGTCTAATTTTCCCACGGATAAAGCTGAAAGCTGGGAATTATAAAATTTTAAATCATTGTTTTTTTCAATCGAATATTGCAATCCTCTCAACTCCTGAACCAAACTCAGCAGATAGGAGGCTTTAGCCACTGGGAGCCGAAAAAACTTCACACATCATGAGGATTTACGTCTAAAGTAGTAGATATAGGTACACCAAAAAGGGTAAGGGAAAATTCTTCAGTGCTTTTGAGCAGACTGTGTTGTGAGTCCAAAGTATTTGAACTTAGAGCTGAACGAGTTACAGATGTAGAGGTACTCCCTTGCTTGAAACTGCCAAATTATTGATCGGTTAATACGAAAGCACCAGGCAACTTCAACGAAAATTCAGCCTCGCCCATCGCTAGCGATACTTAGCGACGATTGAGGCTAACAGTTATTGAGAATCGAGAATTGGTACTCGCTGTTGACATTAAGACAACAGTACAAATACGTTATTTATGCGAACAAGCGAACAGATCAAGGCAGAAATTGAGGAAAAGTTGGGATTTTTTCCACCCTTCTTTAGTCCGGCACTACAGACTCCACAGGTGCTAGAAAATCTATGGCATCAGACCATAAATGCCTATCTCAATAATCCACTGCCCGATCTATTTAAGGAGAGGCTATCTGCTTACCTCTCGCGCTTCTGTGTGGTTCCTTATTGCATGATTTGCCACAGTTGTTCATTGTATTTTTTGGGGGTGCAGGCACGGGAGGTGTTGGAACTCCTTGAATCGCCTCTCCCGACCCAAACTGATATTGATGAACACCTGAGTTTGCTAGCGACGCAGCTAAATGGTCTAACACTATGGCCAGAGTCGAACTCGCCACTCGAAAAAAGTTTATTATACTGCTCAATTTTTATCACCCTAGAAAGAGACGAAGCTCAACATTGCCGTAGGGAATTGCGGCGTCTGTTGGGTTGTGTAAACTACCAGTATTTAGTGACATTTATCGCTTACGTAAAAAGCTGTCATCTGTGGATGGAAGCCCATCCGGAGGTAAGTTATTTAGCTGACAATCGTGTGAGCGCTCATTTTGATACTTTGGTTAAAGAAGAGCCAGGTTTGGCTGACTTCTTCAAAAACTACTGGGAAAGAGCCAAACGAGAACAGCGCAGTTGGACGGAACAGTTGGCAGCAAACGCTCTGCGCCAGCGTCATGAACAGGAGTTGCAGAAGGCAGCCGTAGAGAATCTGCGACTTGCCCGTGCGATCGCATCCGTCTCCGATGGGGTTTTGATTACAGATCCAAAGCAACCCGACAACCCAATTATCTACTCAAACCCAGCGTTTTCCAAGATTACCGGCTATCAACCCGAAGAGATTTTTGGTCGCAACTGTCGCTTCTTGCAAGGTGCCGAGACTGACTCAGAAGCCCTCAGAACGATTCGTCATGCGATCACCCAACGACAAGAAGTGAAAGCGACACTGCTGAACTATCGCAAAAATGGTCAGTCCTTCTGGAATGAGTTGAAAATCTCGCCCGTCTTCTCAGAGCAAGGTGATTTACTTTACTTTATTGGCATTCAAACTGATATCACCGAACGCAAACAGGCTGAAGAGAAAATTCGTTTCCAAGCGGCTCTGCTCGATATCACAACCGACGCTATTCTGGTGCGAGATTTACAAGACCAAATCTTATTTTGGAACCAAGGAGCAAGTCGGTTATACGGCTGGCAGGCGGAGGAAGTTTTTGGCAAGAAAGCTCAACATCTGTTGAACGAAGAAAAAACACCTCAACTTGCAGCTATGCTTTCAACCGTTGCGATGAAAGGCAATTGGCAGAGTGAGTTGCATCAAGTTAATAAAGATGGCAAGAAAATTCTTGTCGAAAGTCGATGGACGCTGATGTACGATGAGGAGAATAAACCTCAAGCTTTTTTAGTTGTTAATACTGATATTACCGAAAAAAAACAACTCGAAGCACAGTTTTTTCGTACTCAACGATTAGATAGTATCGGTACACTGGCTAGCGGCATCGCCCATGACTTAAACAATGTGCTAGCACCCATTCTGATGTCGGCTCAACTGCTTTCACAGCCTCAACTTTCGGAGAAAAAAAAGCCAGATCTGCTAAAGACGATTGAAAGTAGTGCTAAACGTGGGGCGGCTTTGGTCAAACAAGTTTTATCATTTGCACGGGGTGTTGAGGGGCAGCGGACAACGATTCAAATGAAGCATTTAATTTCAGAGATTCGGCAAATTGTCAACAATACCTTTCCTAAATTTATTGAGACTCACACAGATATTTCCCAAGATTTGTGGATGGTTTCGGGAGATGCAACACAGCTACATCAGGTTTTAATCAATCTGTGTGTTAATGCTCGTGATGCGATGCCAAGAGGTGGCACTTTGAGTATCAGTGCTAGCAATATGGTCATCGATGAAAGCTATGCCCGAATGAATATTGATGCTCATGCGGGAGCTTATGTGGTGTTCACAGTTAAAGATACGGGAGTCGGTATGCCTCCTGAAGTTGTGGAGCGAATTTTTGAGCCATTCTTTACAACAAAAGAGCTAGGGAAAGGCACCGGATTAGGACTTTCAACGGTACTGACTATTGTGAAAAGCCATGGGGGTTTTTTGGAAGTGACAAGTACCTTAGACGAAGGAACACAAATTTCGGTCTACTTACCTGCAAGCGAGGCAACCAAAATTCCCAAAATTTTAGATAGTGAATTCTTTCAAGGGCAGGGTGAATTAATATTAGTGGTGGATGACGAAGCGGCGATTCGTGAAACGAGTAAAACTTCGTTAGAAACTTACAATTATCGGGTAATGACAGCCAATGATGGAATTGATGCGATCGCGTTATACGCCCAACACCAACAGGAAATAAGCTTAGTGTTGATTGATATGATGATGCCTTTGATGGATGGATCTACCACAATCCGCACCTTGAAAAAAATTAATCCCCATGTCAAGATTATTGCGGTTAGTGGCCTTATATCCAGCAATCGACTGACTCAATCCACGAACTATGGCGCTCAAGCCTTTTTGGCGAAACCCTACACCACAACTGACTTATTAAAAACAATCAACGAGGTTATTCCTAGTCTAGTCAGGTGCCAGATCACAGTTGAAGCTGAACAAAAATAAACCTCGGTTCTCTCACAACTCACAAGCCGTTGGAAGGTTACTCTTATCCCTATAGCGGTTGTCCTTCTTTGCGATTCGATTCCTCTCTCCACTCGCCCTGTAGGGTAAAAGCTGCCCAGTAATAGGGGGCTTGCCATTGCTTTTGTTCCCACATTTCTATCTGTGCCGCTCTCAAAGCGGCTGCTGGTTTCAGCCCATCTTGCAGCATTTTTTTGTAAAATTTCACCATCAGCTCCGATGTGGCTCGATCGCCCACACTCCACAAACTCACCACAACTCGCGGACTACCAGCATACATAAAGCCTCTTGTCAAGCCCACCAATCCCTCTCCCTTGACTTCCTTACCCAGTCCGGTTTCACAGGCACTCAGGACAACGAGTTCGGCTGGCAGGTTGAGGTTGAAGATATCGCGCAGTTGCAAAAAACCATTTTGCAGCGTCCCTTTTTCATCCACTAGCGACAGCACGACTCCTGATAATTCGGGTTGCGTACTATTGAGGATGCCATGAGTCGCCAAATGAACAATGCGATAGTTTTGGAGTTCAGGGTTGGTTGCGATCGCACGATTGGCAGCAAAATCAAATGCCTGCATTCGCTCCGTTGCAGGGACTAGCGCCAAAATCTGCTCAGCTTCTTTACGGGTAAAGGGTAAACGATTAAAGCTAATATTAGCCGTTGTAGCCGATAACTCCAAGGCTCGGCGGTTGATATTAATGTCTTCCGGTTGCGTACCGGAAGCTTGCCCTAAACTTGACTTCAGACGTGGATCGTTCTTACCAAAGACAGGATCGGCAAGAACTGCGATCGCTTTGGCAGCACTTTTGCGATCGCTTGTTTCCTTCCGCAACACGGCTAGTGTTGAGGCTGAGGGCAAGTTAATGATTTCGTGTTCTACCAACAGTGGCACCAAATCCTGACTTACTCCCCCCTGGCTTGCTCCCCCCTTAATAAGGGGGGTTGGGGGGGTAGGCAGTGCCGCGAACGGCAAATACTGCAACGCACCATCACTGACGACAAGTAAGCGCTTGTTTCTCAATTGTGTAGCCACAGGTGCGAGGAGCATCTGGCTCAACTTGGTAGCGACTTTGTTGGTATCGAGGGACGAACCTGGACGCCCTTCAACCCCAAGCCCTCTTTGCGTTCCCAGGCGATAGGCTTGGTTTTTCAGTAGCTGATAGAATTCCTTTGCAGCGTTTTCAATTTCCTCGCGTTTGGGCAATTCATAACTACTGATACTGGTTGTAGTGACTGCCCAGAGGTAGCTGCGCTCTTCCCCTAATGAGTATTCCAACAGCATCGTATCGTCATCGAGTACCTGTTGCTGAATTTCTGCCAGTGTCAGCGGTTGGGGTTGAGTCAGTGCCGCATAGCGCGGACTGGTGCGGCGGATTTGTTCTTGGACTTGCCGATACTCTGCCAGAAGTGCTGCTGTTTCTTTTTCTATCGCTTGTACCTGTGCATCGGTATATTGTCCGCTAAATAGCTCGATACGGCGTTTTTCAAGGGCATCGAGTTTTTGCTGCAAGGTGCGTTCTTGTTCCAGCAGCTTTGGCTCGACACCTTGGCGGATATTGGCGTTAGCTTCTGTGAGGAGTTCCAAAAGACTCCGGGCGCGGGCGCGTTCCGAGGCGTGCAGTGCTAGAGCATCGTACCCTTGAGATGGGTCTTTTTTGTGCAGTTGCATCAGCACGTCGATGTAGAATTGGTAATAATTCTGCACGGAGGCAAAGTAGGAAGTACGCAGTTCCTGGCTGGTGACTCTGGTGCGGATGTCCTCAACAATCTTGACCGCTTCTTCGATTTGGGTACGGGCTGCGTTGAGATTACCCCGATCGCGTTGTGTAATCGCAACGTTATAGAGTGTATCGGCTTCTCCCGTGCGATCGCCCAACTCCCGCCACAGTACTAGAGCGCGATCGTAGGTTGAGAGCGCTTTTTCATACTGCCTCAATGCATTGTAGACCTTACCCAGGTTGTGTACAGCATTGGCTTCTCCTCGGCGAAACCCCACCTTCTGGTACCCAATCACTGCCTGTTGAGTGGCTTCCCGTGCTTTATGATAAGCTCCCGATTTCAGATACACTCTACCGCTCATAGCTAAGGCAAGGGCTTCCCGATAGCTATCATGCTGTTGGCGCGACAGTGAGAGGGTTTGGTTAGCGGCATCAAGTGCCTTGGGATAATCATTTAATGATTCATAAGCTTTAACCATAGAGAGGAGTACACTGGCTTGCTGCCAGAAATTGTTATTGTTTCTTGCCAAAGCTAGCGCTTGGTTGTGATAGTCCAGCGACTTCTGATAATCTTTTGCTGCTTGGTAGACACTGCCAATATTGTCAAGAGTTGAAACTTGTCTAGGGCGATCGCCAATGCTTTTAAATATCTCTAACGCTTGGGTGTTTGTATCGATACTGAGTTGATAATCCCCTAATGACTTGTAGACTCCAGCGATGCTGTTGAGCGTGATGGCTTCTCCAGAGCGATCCTTCACCCGACGCTGGATGTCTAGGGCTTGGTTATAGGAATCCAAAGCCTTCTGCGGCTCACCCATAGAATGATAGATATCAGCGATGTTACCCCAGGTAAAAGCCTCTCCTTCGGGAGCGGAAATGGCACGCCACAGCACGAGCGCTTGATTCAAAACGCCGAGGGCATTCTGTATTTCTCCCAATTGATTGTAGACAGAGCCGATACCCAACAGAAGTGACGCTTCTCCATATTGGTTTCCCGCCTTTTGGTAAAGCGATCGCGCTTGGTTATACAATTCCAGCGCTTTAGAATAATCACCAAATCCCGATGAGGCGTAGGTGCCAGCGATACCTGTAAGAATCAGAGCTTGCTGAGAAAGGTTGAAGGTTAAAGCTGTTCCTGATAAATTTCCCTGTGCTGCTTGCCAGAGTTTTAGCGCTTGGTTATAGGAATCCAAAGCCTTCTGATACTCACCCAATGAGTAGTGAAGCGCACCAATTCTGGTGAGGATATCTGCTTGCCCTGAAAAATCCTGCCTTTGCTGTTGGATTTCCAGCGCTTGAGTATAAGCGGCAAGTGCCTTTTGCGATTCGCCCAAGTTGGCGTTGATCCGAGCAATAGCCTGGAGTGTTTGGGCTTGTACAGCGGTATCCTTCTCGGCACGTTGGATTTCCAGTGCTTGCTCATAGGCATCGAGTGCTTTTTGAGCTTCGCCTAAATTAAAGTAAGCATGACCGATGTTGCTTAGCGTCATCGCTTCACTAGCGGGTTTTTTCTCAGCCCGAAACAGCGACTCGGCTTGTTTGAAATATTCGATCGCTTTTTGATTTTCGCCCAAGCTGGAGTAAGCACTGCCGATAGAATCGAGCAGGTTAGCTTCCGCAAAGTTGGTGTTTGCGAGTGATTGCTTGTACGAGTCGAGCAGTTTCTGCTTGTCGTCCGAGTTGGTGCCAGTATTATCCGTAGAGACGCGAGCAATTACCTGCTGAAGGCGGTTTTTCAACTCGCGGCTGACAACTAGCCCCCCATTAAAATAGTCTAGTGCCTTTTGAGGCTCGTTCTGGGCATAGTAAATCGTGCCGATCACCAGAAGAGTCGTAGCTTCAAAACTTTTAGCTATATAGGGAGGAGCTTCATTAACAGCCAATTTCTGCCAGATAGAGAGTGCTTCTTGGTATTTAGCAAGTGCTTGTTGCCGAGATTCTGCTGTTCCTTGCTCCTGTAGTTGCTGTGCTTGCTCGAACAGTTGCTGTGCCTGTGCAAAGGCTTGTTGTTCATCAGTAGTATTGGTATTTGGCGAGGAAGTCGCTGGCTGCTGGGCAATGGAAACGCTTGTTGCCGTCGCCGTTGCCGCTACCGATGACAGCAACATAATGCTGAGCGGTATTCCCAGGAGCAATTTCCTTATACTCCGGCTGCCACCCATTTCTTGAATCACCCAACACCTCTTCTCTTGCAAACGTCAATTGCCATGAACCAGTAGTAATGTATCTCCCCAGCCTCTTACCCTTATGCAGCTACAGTCACTTTGTTTAAACTCTTGCAGCATTCCCGGTGAACCATAAGACTTACCCGGAAGTTAATGACGCCTTGATTCAATTAACGAGGGGACAAGCTCGACACCTATAAAATCGGTTGTAGGGGCGAAGCAAAAGGACGATTCTCTATTAGGTAATTCTCTATATCTTTGTTTCCTTTTGCTTCGCCCTCCCCCAATACTCTCCTAAGGCAGCACATGCCCCGTTTTTCGAGCAATAAAGTCTATCAGCTTTTGATAAGCATCTGGGTCTTTTTGCTCATTAATCACGATGGGAATAGAACTATCGGGCAACCAAAACGAGATCCGGCTAGCAGGGGTGTAACAAAAACTACCAATACGGTTGAGGTCGATTACATAATCATTTCGCTCGTAGCTCAAATGAATCCACGAACTCGAAAGGGAATGAGCAGATACCTGTTGAATGTAGTCCAGAACTTGTTGATAACCCTCTGGATTACTCTGCTGGTTGATGATAATCGGCACAGCACTATTGGGCAACCAGAAGGTTATCTTGCCATTGGGAGCACAGGCAAATGCACTGAGACCATCAAGATCGACAATGTATTCATTGCGCTCGTAATTCACTTTGATCCAGTACGCCACACAACCTCCTCTCTCAAAGGGCGAGTTCTGGCACTACACACGTTTGGGGTCAACTGGGTGTCACAGTAGACATGGGTTGGGATACCTCGGCGGGAGATGGCTCACTTGAGGTAACGCTGGGCGCGATGGGTGCTTCGCCATGGGCGGCGCGTCCAGAAGCTTGGATAAACCCTTGAAACAACGGATGAGGTGCACTCGGACGAGAGCTAAACTCTGGGTGAAATTGAGTGGCAATAAAGAAGGGATGTTGAGGAAGTTCAATCATTTCTACCAGACGACCATCTGGAGATGTGCCGCTAATCGCATAGCCTGTATCCAAAAACAGGTTGCGGTAGGCATTATTAAATTCATAACGGTGCCGATGGCGTTCGTAAATCACCTCTTCTTTGTACAACATGAACGCCAGGGTATTGGGAGTCAGACGGCAAGGATACAACCCTAATCGCATCGTGCCTCCCAAATCTACAACATCCTGTTGTTCCGGCAACAGATTAATCACTGGATTGCTGGCTTGAGGAGCAAATTCGGCACTATTGGCATCCTCTAGTTTGGCAACATTCTGTGCCCATTCGATCACAGCACACTGCATTCCCAAGCATAAGCCCAAGAAAGGAATCTTATTTTCACGGGCGTATTGAATCGCGGCAATCTTACCTTCAACACCCCGACAGCCAAAACCTCCTGGAACCAGAATGCCGTTCACACCTGCGAGGAAGTGCTCTGCACCATAAGCTTCAATGTCTTCTGAGTTCACCCAACGCACGTTGAGTTCACTTCCCATGGCGATCGCGGCGTGACGTAGCGCTTCCACGACGGAGAGATAGGCATCATTGAGCCGGATATACTTCCCAACTAGAGCAATTTCAATCTCGTGGGTGGGACAATATAAGCGCTCAATAATGGTCTGCCATTGGCTTAAGTCGGGTTCGCGCTGTTCTAGTTGCAAAAGTTCCAGCGCTTGATGGGCTAATCCTTCTCGCTCTAAATTGAGTGGTACTTCGTAGATACTGCTGGCATCCTGAGACGTAATCACTGACGCCACAGGGACATCACAAAATTCTGAGAGTTTCTCTTTTAACCCAGGCTGTAAGGGGCGATCGCATCGGCAAACCAACATATCTGGTTGAATACCAATCGAACGCAATTCCTTCACTGAGTGCTGAGTCGGCTTGGTTTTCATCTCACCCGCCGCCGGAATCCAGGGCAACAAAGTCACATGCATATACAGCACATTATTCCGCCCCACATCCTTGCGGAACTGACGAATTGCCTCTAAAAATGGCAGCGATTCAATATCGCCCACCGTCCCGCCAATTTCCGTAATCACCACATCCGGATTTGTATTTTTGGCGACTCGGTGGATGCGTTCTTTAATTTCATTGGTAATGTGGGGGATGACTTGCACGGTACCCCCCATATAATCCCCGCGACGCTCTTTATTAATCACCGCCTGATAAATTGAGCCGGTGGTGACGCTGTTGAGGCGCGACATCAAAGTATCCGTAAACCGTTCATAGTGCCCCAAGTCCAAATCCGTCTCCGCCCCATCTGCCGTCACAAACACCTCCCCGTGCTGGAAAGGACTCATGGTGCCCGGATCGACGTTAATATATGGGTCTAACTTGAGAATTGAGACAGAATAGTCACGAGATTTTAGCAGACGCCCTAAACTAGCCGCGACGATTCCCTTGCCGATGCTAGAGACGACGCCGCCAGTTACAAAGACAAACTTAGTCATAAAATTTTTAAGAACACAGACTTGTAGAGAATACCCCCGTCAATTGTGCCACACTCTTCAAAAGTTGTTGGCTGCTAGGGCAATGCTTAAAGCCCCATCAATGGAACAAACTTACTATATTAGCCCTTCCGGGCTGGAATGGGTAATTTAATCTCTTGCTGGCTAGCTCTGGCTCATAACCCTAAATATGAACTTCTCTCTCATTCTTTTCTCTGCGTGAACTCTGTGTTCTCTGTGGTTAATAAAACAAAACTCTAAATCCCATCAAATCACTATATCAATGGCTAATTTTATTCTGATTATCGATCCCGATCTAGAACGGCGATCGCATTTCGCTCAAACCATAGAACCTCTGTTACCTCCAGTTACAGGACTCATCACCAATTCCTGCACTACAGGAGATTTCTATGCGGGTTGGGCTGCTAGTCCTCATGCTCCCATTAGCTGGGATACTGACCATAATGGAGCTACCATTATTTGGGGAGACGCCATTAAGTCCGTCGAAGCCACCAGAATTGATAGCCGAGAATTGAGAACTCTCTGGAACGATTCTCTTAATACGAGTGTGCCTTGTTTTGATGGCTTTTATGCAGCCGTTGCCTATCGTCCCGATTTCGGTTTGACTGTAGGAGCCGACCTCCTGGGACTGTTCCCCGTATACTACTATACTTACCGCGACATTATCCTCGTCGGCTCAAGTCCAGAACTTTTCCAACACCATCCTCTATTTAAGAAAGCCTTTAATCCGGCTGGACTGGTTGGTATTTTGCTGACGAATGGACTCATTGATGGTCAAACTTTATGGCAAAATGTTCGACGCCTCAATGCGGGACATTCGCTAATCTGGCAACCGTCCGTAGCTCCGACTGAAGTCAAGCAGTATCAAATTCTCAGCTCGGCACCAGATGACTCTTACAAAAATCTTTCCTTCTCCGAGCATTTGAACATTGTAGAGCAAGTCCTCGACCAAGCTCTAAGAAGTCAAATACCCACCGGAGAACGATGTAGTTTGATGCTTTCCGGAGGGCTAGATTCTCGGATGATCGCAGGGTTCCTCCACCGACAAGGTGTGGAAACCGTAGCCTTAACCTTGGGGAAACCTTCTGATATAGAAATGCAGTGTGCGATTCCCGTTGCTCGTACCCTTGGATTAAAACATTACAAAATAGAGATTTCGCGCGATCGCTATCCTCTCTATGCCGATCCATTCATTAAATGGGAGCATTTAGCAAACGGTGGCAACGGACTTATGCGTTGGGGAATTCATCCTCATTTAACCAAGTTGGCTCCAAGAGTAGTATCAGGCTACCTGATAGATCGAATAATAGGAGGCAAATGGACTTACTCACTCCCAACCCAGGCTCTCTCATTCGACACGTATTTTAGTCAGATTAATTTATGGGGCTTTGCCCCTCAATTGCTAGAAACACTTCTACATAAAGATGTGTTTGGCGATTTGGTTCAAGATACCCTAGAGGTTATTCGGAAAATCTACAACAGCTATTCCGACCTTGACTTCAAACGTACTTTGTGCTTTGAACTTTACCATCGGCAACGGTTTCATATTGGTTCAATACCTTGGCAACTGTGTTTTGGAGCATGGCCTGTTCTGCCATTTCTCTCCAAGCAGCTACTAGAAACAACGGCGGCAATACCTGTAGAGTCGCTCATGCAGCGACGAATGCAAAAAGAACTCGTTTGTCAGCGATTTGGGCAACTCGCTGCCCTACCATTAGACCGCAACGACTACAACACAGAACCTCTAAAACCCCGCCAGCGTCGTCCTTCCATCGCTCGCCTCTATCGCTTACAACAACGATTGCAACAACGATGGAGACGGTTAGAGCAAAAACTAGGATACGAGCGACGCTACTACTACCGAATTTACGACATCAATCACCCTGGATGGCAAGCCGTGCGACAACAGGCAGAACCCTACCGTCCCCTAGTCCGGCATCTTTTTGACGAACAGGTTTTTGATTCCCTACTACCCCCTCCCGATGTTCCTGTACAGTTTCGGTATGATGCAATTACCGAAGCCTCTGGAATTAAAGCGTTGTTAGGATTCTTGCTCTGGTCAAAGGAACACCTGTAATGCAGCAAACTCATATCTGGTCAGAAGAAGCGGTTGAAGCCGATGGTTCCATAACTCTCAGCATCACGATTGAGTATCCTAACGAACAACCTCGCTCTCGTTTGTGGTATAAGATTCCTGCTGAGTTCGGTTCTCTGCTGACGGATAGTTCCGATCCGTTTGTAGTAGCGATGATTCTGCCAGCAATGTTTTACGCAGCGCCATTAATCGTTCATGGCAAAGTTTCACCCTCACTCCTCCAAAATTTAGAAGAGTTTCAAGCGGCTTGGGCTTGCTGGCGTCCGAACTTTTACAAACCCATTGAAATCTCTGCCGAAGTCGAGCAAGAAGCGCAAAAGCCTCCTTCAGAAATTGCTATTGCAGCCTTCTCTGGTGGGGTGGATAGTTGTTTTACAGCATTCCGTCATCATGCCAATCCCAGCCGGAGATTTCAGCGCAATTTACAAGCTGGTTTAATGGTTCACGGATTTGATATTCCTTTAGAAGAACAGCAGGCGTTTGACGGAGCAGCACAAAAATCAAGGGCAATTCTCAGTAGCTTGGGACTAAAATTAATCGCGATCGCTACAAATTACCGACAGATTGAACAAAAACTAAGATGGGAGGATGCTTACGGGCCGGCAGTTGCTTCAAGTTTAATGTTGTTCCAGAATACCTATAGTATCGGTCTGATTGCTAGCGCGTTTTCTTATCACAATTTACTTTTGCCTCGCGGTTCAAATCCAGTCACTGACACGCTCCTTTCCAATAAAGCGTTTCAACTTATTCATGATGGCGCTGGCTATACTCGCCTAGAAAAAATTCGAGAAATTGGCAATTGGAAAGAAGCAAGACAAAACTTAAGAGTTTGCTGGCAAGGTAGCCAAAAAGACCGCAATTGTGGGCAATGCGAGAAATGTATTCGGACAATTCTAGGCTTTCGAGTTTTGGGTCTGGGGTTACCGGCTTGTTTTGAGCAAGATGTAACCGATAGCCAAATTTCAGGAATCCAGGGATTATCCGAAATTCAGAGGTATGACCTCGAGCTTATCTTAAAAGCTGCAAAAGATTCGATTTCTGATTCCTGGGTAACCGCACTGAAAACATGCATCGTTGGCAACCGATCTGGAGGTATAAAACCCGATAAATGGGCGATTCTGAAACAAAGGTTACCGCCATCGCTGCTCAAGCCGTTAGGGACGTTGCGATCGCGCCTATTCTCTAAATAAGTTAAAAGTACTTGCCACGGATTGACAGTGGTGCTACTTGTGAAAGGAGACAAAGCTTAATCATGCATCAGGCGAATCGCACCAGTCAAACCAGTGCGAGCGCTACTTTCGCTTGCCATTCATCAGGGGGTACCAACTTATGACTACTGAGCTAAAAAATCCCGTTAATAACGACCTATTGGCAGAACTCAATAATAAGCATTATTTAATCGTCCATAACTTTACACAAAAGCAGTTTTATTATGACTCTATCAAACAGATGATTTTTGACGGAATTGAACAAATTGAAGGAGTTGAATGCCGCCGCTCTATTGAAAAACATGGCTTGGCTACCATGCACAAATATTTTCCTGTAGATAAAGTTTTCTACTTAGATATATTTATTAGAAAGCATATTCACCGATTGCAGATGGAGCTAGCTTACTCATTCTGCAAAAATGATTTGAAGGTATCTACTGAGTTTTTTATAGCGCCAGAGGCTTTAGTAGTTAAAATTTGTTATCCATTTGAGGTAGCTGTAAAATCAAAAGTTACTTACCAGCAATACGAACAATATCAAGCTCAACAATTAAAGTTATCAAAACCATTTAACCTTAAAGAATCTCTAAAAGCCGTTAAAGTCAAGACCAAAAATCTGCTCCAAAAACCTCAGACTCACGTTGGTTATCACGACCATTATCCCTATGCTGCTCATGCTTATGCTCCTCATTTAGATAGTTGGTATAGAGTTCCATTAAATGGGATAAATCTGTGGTGGGCGATTGCGGGTGTCCAAGAAGATAATAGTATGGTTTTTTATCCGGAAGCCTTTGGAAGGTATATTCAGTATCAGCGAGATATTGCTTATATTCCTCCCGGAAATACACTGCCTAAACCACATAAATTACAGCTTCAAGATGGGAGTATTTTTGTATTTAATTCCGATTTATTACATGGAAGTCACTTGAATATTTCAAACCTCACCAGAATTGCGCTCAGTCCCCGAGTAATTTTGCAAAAACCTACCTTTTATCCTGATTCTTCAAACCGAGAATATAGTGGCTGGCATTCCTCTAAAGATATTGGTAGAGGAGAGTTTGAAAAACTGATTAAGTTTCCTAAAAAGGAGAACTGGGGTACTCTCTATGAAGGTAGACAAAAGCCTTATGTAGAAAAACGGATATCCATTACACTAAACTCTAGCCTTTCTGAAGTAACACCGATCGCTTTGTGTCCTTCGGATACTCTTAGCGTTGGCGAAAAAATGCTAGTGAATTTCCGCCGAGAAAGTATTGTCATTCTCAGAACCATTGAAGGACTAAGAGCTGTGAGTGCGCTTTGCCCTCATCTCAAGGCTAACTTAATTGATGGGTTTCATGATGAACAGCATATTTATTGTCCGGGACATGCCGTTACCTTTTCTTTAACCGATGGTTCATCTAAGTGCAACTTACTCAAGGTACGGGTTTATAACGTGTATGATCACGATGGTCAAATCTTAATCGAGAAAGCCGTAAATCAATTGGATGCCCATCTCGACAAAAGCCATTGCACTGAACTCTAACTTGGAGAGTTAATAGGAAAATTTGGTGAACGACTCTTATCAATAAGCTTGCTGATATCGCTAGACGGCCTTACATCAGTCAAGAGCGAATAGAATAGACGCGATCGCACACTAGCGCAATGGAAGGTTCAAGCTGTACGTTGCTAAACAAACTCTCCTGTTCTTGACAAGGACTGAAGGCAGACAAGGCTTGGAAAACCAGCACAGGAACGCGAAATTCCCGGATCAGGTAGGGAAATCCGAATCACTCTTAGGGGGTAATCCGAGGAACAAAACCCCCTGCGATCGCACAAAATCACACTTGAAGACCTTTTAAATCACTAAACTACACCTATGACGATCCTAGAACAGGGCAATATCACTATTCATACAGAAAATATCTTTCCCATTATCAAGAAGTCGCTCTACACCGACCACGAAATCTTCTTGCGGGAACTGATCTCTAATTCCGTCGATGCCATCCAAAAGTTGAAAATGGTCTCCTACGCCGGCGAAGTTGACGGTGAGTTGGAAGAACCAGAAATTGTTATCACCATTGATAAAGACAACAAAACCCTATCCATCTCTGATAATGGGATTGGCATGACCGCCGATGAGGTGAAAAAATACATTAACCAAGTCGCCTTTTCCAGTGCCGAGGAATTTATCCAGAAATATCAAAAAGACGCTGATCAACAGATTATCGGTCACTTCGGTTTAGGCTTCTACTCCTCCTTCATGGTGGCGAAGAAGGTGGAAATTGATACCCTCTCCTATAGAGCAGGAGCGCAGGCGGTACACTGGTCTTGTGACGGTTCCCCAGCTTTTGAGTTAACCGATTCCACCCGTACCCAGCGCGGGACGACTGTAACTCTGACCCTGCAAGACGAGGAACAGGAATACATTGAAGCGATGCGGATTAAGCAGTTGGTGAAAGCCTACTGTGATTTTATGCCCGTGTCGATCAAGCTCGATGGCGAACAAATTAACAAGCAGCGGGCACTTTGGAAGGAATCACCGCAAAGCCTGACCACAGAAGATTATTTAGAGTTCTATCGTTATCTTTACCCTTTCCAAGAAGACCCGCTACTGTGGGTGCATCTGAACACAGACTATCCTTTCCTGCTTAACGGCATTCTCTACTTCCCCAAACTCAAGCCCGATGTGGATGTGACAAAGGGTAACATCAAGCTGTTCTGCAATCAGGTGTTTGTCAGTGACCACTGCGAAGAAGTCATTCCCAAATTTTTGATGCCGTTGCGGGGGGTGATTGATAGTCCGGATATTCCCTTAAACGTTTCCCGTAGCGCCCTGACTAATGATCGCACCGTGCGGCGCATTGCGGACTTCATTGCCAAAAAAGTCGGCGATCGCTTAAAGTCTCTCTACAATGAAGGGCGCGACGAATACATTCGCTGTTGGCAAGATGTCGGCACCTTCGTCAAATTTGGCTCTCTCAACGACGATAAGTTCAAGAAGCAAGTCGAAGACATCATTATTTATCGCACCACCCATGAGGCAGGGGAGCAAGGGAGCAAGGGAACAGGGGAGCAAGCCAGCAACCCAGAAACTCCGACCGTTGAGGTGCAATCCCAAGAAGGCGATGCTTGGCAAGAGGTCACTCCTAGCAATACAGAAGACAATCCCAAATCCAACACCCAAAAATCCACATCGAACTACACTACCCTCAAGGAGTATCTAGAGCGCAACAAGGAACACCACGAAAACCGTGTTTTCTACTGCAACGATGAAGCGTCCCAAGCCACTTATGTAGAATTACACAAAAATCAAGGTTTGGAAGTCCTGTTTATGGACTCCTTCATCGACCCTCACTTCATCAGCTTTTTAGAGCGCGAGTATTCGGATGTCAAGTTCTCGCGGGTAGACTCTGACTTAGATCAAACCCTGATTGATCAGGATAAAGAGAAAGAGATTGTTGACCCCAAAACTAACAAAACCCGCAGCGAAGTGATCAAAGAGCTGTTTGAGAAATCACTCAATAAGCCAAAAGTCAACATCAAAACTCAAGCACTGAAGTCTGATGACGCCCAAGGAACACCACCCGCAATGGTGTTGTTACCGGAGGCGATGCGGCGTCTGCGGGAGATGACAGCGCTGCTTCAGCAGCAAAATGCCGAGTTCCCCGAAGAGCATGTGTTAATCGTGAATACCTCTCACCCACTGATTGAGAATCTTTATGAGCTGAGTCAGGGAAGTATCGTTCAAAGTAGTGGTCAGTCGCCTTCCGGGGAGTTGGCGAATCTGATTTGTCAGCATGTCTATGACTTAGCCTTGATGGCTCAGAAAGGGTTCGATGCTGAAGGGATGAAGTCGTTTGTTGAGCGTTCTAACCAGGTACTTACCCGCTTGACGCAACGTTAAGCAGAGTGACAGTCCCCGTCAAATCCAAAGCGCAGAATCCTCTGACTTCTCCCCCCTTTTCAAGGGGGGTGAGGGGGGATCTCCCGTGTTGAACTTCATGCTTTTGAGCCGTATCGCCCCCTGTCCTCACTCCCTCAAAGATATGATGGATGACGGACTACTATCTGGAGATTAACTATGGGACGCAAATGTCAGCTGACTGGGAAAACGGCAAACAATGCTTTTGCCATCTCTCACTCTCACCGCCGTACCAAGAAGGTACAGGAAGCTAACTTACAGTGGAAGCGCATTTGGTGGCCCCAAGGTAACCGCTGGGTTAGACTACGGCTTTCGACTAAGGCAATCAAAACCTTAGACAAGCTAGGTTTGCAAGCAATGGCGAAGCAAGCTGGGATTGACCTGAATCGCTTGTAAGATGTTGTGATCGGCAAGCCTCGGCGGTCTTCGCAAGAGTGCGATCGCATGACCATCAATTTGTAGGGGCATGGCATACCGTGCCCCTACAGAATTTCCTGGGATCTGGAATTGGGTTTGATCAGCTAACGTGCATTGAAATTGCATCTTCTGAAAACAGGCTAAAAGCGCTCAATTCAGCTCCCCGACTCCCCAACTCCCCAGCTCCTCAGCTCCCCCGCTCCCCCCTTCTCCCACTTATTTTTCTTTGGGGTGATAAGTTTTTCCAAACAAGTGGGTAGGATAAGTCCAGTTAGCCTATCGCAAACTGGTCGTTAAGCTGTGTCCGATTCTATTACTACTTTTAAAATCATTTGTCAACCCTAAGCGGGTCTAAAAATATCCGCTTTTGGAGACATAGACCGATAGAGTATACCTGGCTCCAAATCATTTGGAGAAGGATTAATCACAAAAGGGAATCAGTCTTGCCGACTGAGTTTCTGATTTCTGCTTAATAACACAGCTAAGGATGGCGATCACCACAGTATATCGTTTAGCGATTACTGTAGGAAATAGGGGTGTGAGCCATTTGCCAACTCAGCGCCAATCAGCTTAACGCCAGGGTGCTGCTATTAAACTCCAGAACTATTCAACGCTTGACAGGAAAGTCACCATGTCAACTCGCAAAAAGCCAACAAATTTTGTCCAGCGTCTCCTGAAAAGGGTTTGGCGATCCTTTAATGTTCTCTTCAAGGCACTGCTCAATGGGGTTTTGCGGGGTTTAAGGGTAAACAAACGCCGCTCACGCCAAACTCAAGCGGGTTTTGTGCTACCTACGGTGGTGATGGTGGTGCTAGTGGTGGCGCTGCTCACGACGGCGATCGTGATTCGGTCATTTGATCGGGCTAAAAACGCCAGTAACTTCCGCGTGGATCAAGCGGTTCTGAATGCAGCAACACCTGCCATTGATAGAGCTAAGGCCAAAATAGAGCGCTTGTTATCACCGGATGAAAACCGACTGGCAGGAAGCCCTCCCGGCGAAGGAAAATCAATCGCCGATAATGGGACAATCTCTTATGTCCTAAGTCAACCTCAATATACATTTGGGGATGAGACGCAGCTCAAGCTGGTCTATAACAATCCAAATGCCGAGCCTCCAGATGATCCAGCCAAACAAACCCTAGAAACAGTTTGGAAGTTTCCGGTCGATACGGATAATAACGGAAAGTACGACACATTTACCCTGTACGGGATTTATTTCCGCAATCCCCCAGTCGAGACCAATGGTACTCCCAAAAGAGCACGCACCCCGGTAGAAGCGAGAGCACTCCCACAGGCGACTGGAACGGGTGGTACTTGCGCTGCCAATAGTGGGGGTGCAGCGAGTGGCACAAGTGGTTGGTATGACACTGATGGTCAGTTGAAAAAAGCCTTTTTTGTCTATGTTGCTAATGTGCCTATTGCTCAAGCCGACATTAATCTAATCCCGGCAGCAGGACAAACCAAGTATGAACCTTATAAAGGGAATAAAGGCTTCTCTGCCTTAGAAATGCAGGAAGACCAGGCGAGAATTTCCCTGGATAACAATGCGGTGTGGTACGACGATGACTTGGTGATATCCAACGTTCCAACCTTTAGGGTGAATGGTCGGATACATACCAACAGCAACTTGATGACAGTTAACCCATCGAATGCAATTATTTTCTACCAAGTCAGTGCTCTTGCCTCATGCTATTACACCAAAGAAAACGGTTTAATAACTGTAGGAGGTAACGTGCTTGCTGGCGATATCGCCAGTAGTACGAATAGTACTAATGAACAAGTTAACGTTCATCTGTATCAGGGGGAAGATGGTCCAAATCCCAATACAAATCCCGCCTTCATTGATGACTCACCTGCAAACGCAACTACTACCACGATTCCGAAAGAAGCAGCCTCTAATAGTGGAGCTTATGATAAGCGGTTAAATCTGTTAGTCCAAGGTGCGTTGTATTTGTACGACCAGAGCTACACAGAGGTAAATGACACCAATGTCAATGCTTTCGGTCGCTTCCCTCCTGAGGTGAGAAGCGATTTCAGTAGTAAATATGACACTACCAGTCCGGCATCCGGGAGAAGTATCTTAACTCAGGTTTTAACCTCCTACTTTGCGAAGCGTATTCGTCGAGTCTCCTATAAAGAAGTGCCGTTTGGAGGCAATCCCTACGTTCCGTTGGCGGCTACTACAAAACCTGCGGATGCTAACAGCTTTTTAACCAACCCGATAGACCCGCCAGTGCAGTGGATGTCTCAGATCCCTCCACTTCCACCTGACGCGAACGTGCCTCCGGTTCTTTCTAATTTACCGACAAGCAATCCCCAGGAAGAGGAGGAACAGGAAATAGGCGATCGCATCTCAGTGGGAAATGCACTACCCACGGAGTGGTTGAAGTCAGCGCCACCCACCGCCACCTATGCCAAGGAAGGAGAACCACAGGACATTACGGGCGCTACTGGACAGGGACCGACAAAGCGCGAGAGCCAAGTTCAACAGCTCGATGACTTAGGCGACACCTCTCGCGGCGGGTTCTGGGAAGAAGCCGCAGCCTACAGTGGTAACGCCGCGAAAAATTATCAAGAACTGGCTGGTGGCTTACGGATAGTCACAGGAGCTGGGATTTATATTGACGGCGAGGCGATGAGCAATGGGGTAGGGACTGGTAAGCGTGGGGTGAATTCCTTCTTGCCAGCACCACCCACAGTGGCTCAACTCAAACAGATAGCAGCAAGCGATACAAACGGTGTCAAGCTCCCACCGGAAATTCAGAACGCAACTGCTCCAACTAATTTAGTGGTATGGCCGGACACGATGCCCATGTTCAGGTGGGATAAACAGCCCACTAACAACACAGGTCTTTATGATTGGGCGGCCGGAGAAGTTAAACGAGGCGATCTGCAAATGAGAGCTACAGTGGTTTACCACCATGCCAAGCATCAAGGAACTGACCAAGAACCTATTGCTTGTGTCGCCACTTTTTACGACCCGACTAACGCGGACACCGCACAGAACGCGATTATATTCGGTGCCGACAAGCAATTGCCTGACCTAAAGACCACACAATATGGGACATCTGTCAATGGAATCACCTTTGACGCATCCACTCTAAAGGGCTTAAGAGCAGGATCGAATAATGATGTCCTCAAAAGACAGGCGAATATGATCTTCCCCAACGGGCGGTGGGTGAACAAACCGCTCAAAGATGCTCTGGAACACTTAGCCAGTGATGGCGTTAGCAAACTGTCTCTAGACGAAATTGCCTCGATTGATGCGGCAAACTGCGCTCTCCTCATTTTGTATACTCCGACCCCAGTCGCTAATTCTCTGGTACCGCTTGGTGCAATTCAAGAACGCACCTTCCTGGATGCCAGACAAATTAAAGCAATTCATAAACGGGATACCGATACAGCAGGACTAGCCCTCAAACGCTTGGCGGGTACTGATATTGACCGTCAAACCTTACTGGAAGACATTACCGACCCAGCCAAACTGAAGATTGCGGAACTCGGCTCATTGACCTCGGAATATTCACTTCCCATTGAGCAGCGTCAGCCATTGGAAGTTCGTGTAACGCAAATCGACTTGGATAAACTCAGAACCACCGTAGTAGCATCGGGCACAGGGACGGGGATTACCGACAATACAGAATATATGTTGCCCAACACTGGCATTATCTACGCGACGCGGGATGATGCCTTGCTGGATGTTAGTGACCCTGAGGGAGGTTCAGCCACAGACTTTAAGCTAGACCCAACTCGTCGCCCCAATGGTATCCGACTCGTCAATGGTCAAACACTATCGCGGGGTACTACCAATGTAAACCGATTGGCAGAAAAGGGCTTGATTCTGGCTTCAGACTTGCCAGTTTATATCAAAGGGTCTTTCAATCTCCACGCCGCTCCAGGAACTGTATCGGGAACCCCCACATTCAAGGAAGAGTTCACCGAGGAGTTGGCGACCAACTATTCCAATTTTTATACCCGAACTGGGCTAGACAACAGCTTTGCTTGTCGTGAAGGTTCTGGTTGTCTTGGTACTGGAGATCAGTGGCGACCGGCCAGAATTTTGGCTGATGCAGTCACTCTGTTGTCCGGTAATTTCCGGGATGGCTATCGGCAGGAAGGAGATTTCGACCTCAACAACAATATCGGCAACTTAGCTGTAGAAGAGCGTCTGAAGAATGGCTTCTGGTGGAACAATTTTGTGACCACTAATGCCTGGTATGGTGCAGATGGATTTCCTACAGATTTAGACCCAGCAACAGGAACTCAAAACCGCAGCTCCTATCTAACCAACGGTGTAACGCCCATCCAACGCCGGGTGAACTTCCCAGAGTACAAGATGGAAATTTGCCGGAAATTCCCTGTATCGGAATGTACACCGACCGATTGGGTACTAGAGGGTGCTGGAACAACAGCAACAGCACCATCACCACCAGGAACTACTCCCCCAACCACACCACCAATCGAGAAAGCTCGCTTTGTTGATGCTAGGGATAGTCTCTTTCCCCGTCGCGTTGCCTTTCAACGGCAGGGTGGATTGCTGCAACCAGACGCAAACGGTCAACCTATACCTTTGGGAGTAGACCCAGACGCTACTAACCTCACAGGAATCAAACCATATCCTTACGGCAGCGCTCCGCCTCCCGCTCAAAACAATGCACTTTGGTTTGCGACAACAGCAACTAATCTCATTACGAATAACAATACTGATCCCTCAAACGGTCTCAGTTACAACAACACCGATCAACTGTTCTACCGCAATCCTTACGAAGCAGAAACTGTATCCGAAAAGCAGCTCCTATTACCAGGACTAGACAAAGCATTTGAGTCTATAGTCCCAACGGGATTAAATGGTACACCGGGAGCGGGAACAGCAACGGAGGCATCGGATTATGCGGTATATACCGTAGACTTCCGTGACTCAACGGGAGCTACTTGTGTATTGTCACAAGCCTATGCTGCCTTAAATCTAGCGACGACTGCAAATAATCCCGCGACAGGTTTAACAGGCGCTCCCTGCACCACCCCAACAACGGCTGCGATTGGTCAATTATGGACAGGATTGCGTGCTCCGACTGCGAGTGCCCCAGGATTATCACTCAACTCTCCCCCTCTTACACTCTCGGACGTAAGAGCCACATCCAAAGCACCAGCCGATCAGATCAAGCTAACTCTCAAGGCACAGGCAAAAGTTAATGTTTACGACTTACCTCTCAATCCAGATACTAAAAACTCTGAATTATCTAACGTAGAAATTACGTTAGATCGGAATTACCAGACCGATGCACCGATCTTTGTTTTCCGCGCTCCGATTTACCAATGCACGACTCCGACAGACTACAGTAAATGTAATATCGACTTTCAGTACGCTGTCAAAATGAGGCTCAAGGGGGTCGATCCCAATAATGTTTTCTGGGCTACCGAGCAAGATCACATTGTCCGAATCTATGTCAACACCCCCAGCTCAGCTGACCCTAACAACCCTAATGTAGGCACCGAGCATGAGCTGACAGGTAACTTCATCGGGGGCGGAACAAAGGGGATTCTCGTATTTGACGGAGCTGTGCCACCAGAAGGCAGTAACCCACCGTTACCCGTAGCCCCAGTGATATATCCAACTACGTTGGCTAAACCAGTTATCTATGGAGGCCGAATCCTAGGATTTAATGGTACTTATCCAAATTTCCCATTTCCCCCAAATGCGATGACAGCGATGAGCGTGGTGGATCAACCGGCACTCATCCCTATCTTGCAGCTACACTCCGCACAGGGATTGCCGGCGGCAACGGTTACTGCCGCTCAGCCATTTGGTACCACAACAATCAACGCTAACCATTGGGTACAGCGCATACCGAGTACCACAGCTAAAAAAGACACGATTTATAATGCTGTCTTCATCATGGGTGACTCACCTTCTAGGCCATTTGACAATACGGCGAACCCTGGTGAGAGCGGTGGTGGATTAGGGAACTTCCCTCGCTTTCTGGAAGCTTGGGAAGATGCAGCAGCTCCAAACGCAACGAACGACGTGACGCCAAAAGGCATCAATGATATTAAGGGCAGCTTCATTCAGTTCAAAAAGAGCGCTTTTGCCACAGCTCCGTTTGAGGCGGTAGACGACCCGACAAAGGATAATTCCCTGTTCTTCGATGGTGCAAGTCCTGCTTACATGACAGGGTTCAATGAGGCGAACGGAAGACCTTATATATACAAAGGTGGTGCAGCTCGTCGTTTAGCCCCCTACTATCGACCCCCTCAGCGACAATGGGGTTATGATGTCGGACTTTTGACACAGACACCCGACTTGTTCTCCAGACGGTTTGCTAATCCAACAGCCGGTACTCCTAACCAATACTTCCGGCAAGTAAATCGCAATGACCCCTGGATTGAAACCTTATTGTGTGCCGCTCAGCCAGCAACGGGTGGAGCCGGATATGACTGGGCGATCGCAGATCCTAAACAACGTCCAAGCAACTGTCCAACTCTAGCTGACTTCAACTAACCGTCTCCATCTGCATCTGGTAGTTAACCCATGAACACGCTCAAACAAACGCAACCCCCAACCCCATCAACCCAATCAGGGTTCACACTCATTGAGTGCTTACTCGCGATCATTATTGTCAGCGTGTTAATGGTCGCGATCGCACCAGCGGTTGTCATTTCTACTGCCACCCGACTCCAAGCGCGTCGGGTAGAACTAGCAACCCAATCCGCTAGGGCCTATGTAGATGGCGTTCGTTCCGGGAGTATTCCACCACCCCCGAATGTGATCTATTTCCAATACCAGAGTAAGGATGATTTGTCAAATCAAAGCTTGTTCACTAACGCTGGAGTTCCCACGGGTGCAGCAAGCTGGAGTTGTACGCCCGGTTATGTCACTGCGACTCAACCCGTCGCGCCAACGCTAGCGAATGCTGCCCAGTATTATTGCCCAGATGGGAATAGCACCTGGCAGCTATATTGTGTCGATCTAGATGGTGGCGGCTGTAGTAGTACCTCTCCTAAAGATTTAGTCATTCAGTCATTCCGTAGCATCACTGTTCCCCCTCCCCCTGCTACCCCCAATTACACCCAACTTCCTGGATCTCAAGCAGAGGCGGACAAGGGCTATTTTTTAGGCATTCGAGTTTACAGGGCTGATGGGTTAAAAGACAGTGGAGCTTTGAGGAAGACTGCGGTTGATGCACAGGGTACAAGCAAAAGGCAATTGACTCATACCGCTGGGGTTGGTGATAGCAAATCTCCCCTAGTGGAATTGACAACAGAGATTGGACCTGAAGCTCAAAAAGACCCCAGTGGGAGATGGAAGGAGCTTTGTAAGCGACTTGGGGGTGCGGGTTGCCCTCAGTAATCAATCAAATTGTTCATTAGATTTTGCTTACGCAGGTATTGGTTAGCCCAAGGGTAAAGCACATTATGGTTAAACTACTTCAACTACTCCTAACCTACAAGTTCAGAACGACTCAGCCAGCTCAAAAAAATGGTGGCTTTACCCTGATCGAGCTGCTAGTGGGTATAATCCTGGCATTTTTGGTGATTATACCCTTGTTAGGATTCATGGTTAATCTCTTACAAACCGATCGGCAAGAACAAGCAAAAGCAAATTCCGAACAAGAGCTTCAAGCCGCAGCTGACTATATAGCTAGAGATGTAGAGCAGGCTATTCATATCTATGACGGCTATGGACTCAGTAAAATACAGAGTCAACTTCCCCCCCACCCTGATGCTAACAGCACTCCTGTGCTTGCCTTTTGGAAGCGGCAAATTATTCAAGACGTTATAGATACACCCAAGGGCAACGATGATGCCTTTGTTTATTCCCTGGTAGTCTACTACCTAACCAAGAGTGCCGGCGTTACAGGTTGCGTTCAAGAGCCTTGGTCATGTACGGCTCGAATTAGCAGAATTCAACTCAACGATGCGGTAAAGGTTAAGGATCCAACTAATGCAAATACGGTAAACATTATCAAAGCGGCAGACCCAGGCTTTGTGTTATTCAATCCCGAATCAGTCCCTAATTCTGAAGAAGATAGTATGAACGCATGGCCTTATGGGTCTACGCCTTCTTATAATCTCACCCAAACTCCGCCTCAAGTCCTGATTGATTATATTGACCAAACCCCCCTTCCCGCCAATACTCCGTGGTGTCCATCCATACCACGCACTCGCCTTGATTTACCTGCTGATTATGTTCTAACTACAGCCGCACAAGTCCCAGTAACACCGGCATCAGCTGGCTTTTTGGCTTGTGTTGACGTTGAAAACACCTCAGCACAAATCTCCATTCGAGGAAACAGCCTAGCTCGTATTCAACCTAAAACACCAAACCCACCTGGATATAGTAATGCTCAATCTGCATTAACCTATTTCCCTACAGTCCGTATCCAAGTACAAGGGCGCGGTGTATTCGAAATCAATCAGAAAAGTTAAAGCATTTTTTATTGGTTAACATCACAGCGACTATTGGCAAATATCCAACGGCAGGGCATTATGAAAAAACTAGCTTTCTTATTAAAACTTAGAACCCACCTTGCACAAAACAAGCCCACAATTAATAACTCTTCCTACCCAAAAGATTCGGGCTACACATTAATAGAATTGCTGGTCGTAATTATTATAATCGGTATTCTTGCTGGAATCGCTGCTCCGGGTTGGCTTGGCTTTATGAATCAGCGTCGGGTCACTGCCGCTAATGAAGTTATCTTGAGAGCACTGCAAGAAGCACAGAATCTAGCGAAAAGCAGAAAACTCAGCTACAGCGTTGCTTTTGGTACAAAAGATGGTGTTCCGGCGGTTGCTGTTTATCAACGTGGCACTATTCCTAGCGGCGCTGAATGGAGAAGTTTAGGACAAGATTTATCCATCGAAGAAGGGCAAATTACGGTGGGTACCAACCTCGATGATGAAAATAATAAAACAGGCAATTTTGACTATACATTAAGTACAATAACCTCTAATTTTGATCCGACCAAGAAGATTACCTTCGACTATTTGGGATCTATTTCACCGATTGGCACTGACCCTACCCCATTAATAATTAAAGTAGGAGTTCCCCCGAAAGGTAGCTTACAGCCATTTCCATCAACGGTGCGATGTGTTAAAGTTACAACCCTCTTAGGAGCAATTCAAACCGGTCGTGGGGAAAACAATTGTCAATAGCCATCATCATAAGAGACAATGCCTTTGTCCCTATACTCATTGCTCATCAGTAGTAGGGAGCATGGGGACGAACTCTACAGGTTAGAAATTTTATCTTTACAGCTAGGGGCACGACATAGTCGTGCCCTCAATTTTGTATTCTATTTTGATTTATAGACTGAATCCGTATAAATACCTCCGAGAAAACCCTGATTTTTGCAAATCGGGGCTTTTTATTATTCCGAGTTTTTACGCTGTTTTGTTTCCCAAGAATCTAATTCAATCTGAATAAAGGAAATTCACAAAAATTGGTTCAGGGGTAATCTACATGGGACTCAATCATAGTGTCAATCGTCAACCGCTTTCTTCATCAACAGCCGGATTTACGCTACTCGAAACCATCATTGTCGTATCAATAATAGGGATTTTATCTGGGATCGCAGCCCCAAATTGGTTTAACTTTATTAACCGCCAGCGCCTCAACACAGGACAGAACCAAGTTTACCAAGCCATGCAGCAAGCCAGAAGCCAAGCCATGCTCCAAAAAGTAACTTGGCAAGTCAGCTTTCGGCAAGCGCCAGTGGGTAGTCAGCAAGTCGTTCAGTGGTCACTCCACCAAGCCAATATTACGCCTGCCGCTAACAGTTGGCAGAATCTTGACAGTAACATTCGTTTAGATGATGAAACCACCTTACCCAACTCAAAGGGCGTGCGGCGAGTCCGGTTTAACTATTATGGTTGTCCGGTTTATCAGATCAATGATGAGTGTGGGCAAACCTCAATCTTATCTAAAGGACGGCTCACCCTATCAGCTCAAAAGGGTGGAAAAATCAAGCGATGTGTAATCGTTTCCACCCTATTAGGAGCTGTACGAACTGCCAAAGAAAATCCTAAAAAGAAGGATGGCAAGTACTGCTATTAAGTTATGAAGGATTACTTGGTAGGGTGCTCACTTCGCCGCGTAACGCATCGCGCTCGATAGGAAAAAGATAACGGGTGGGTATGACTACGCCTAACCCACCCTAACTAACTCCTACTCGTTCCAATTGTGCTGTAGCGCCGCCTGAGTCTTCTCATGATTGATCTTGAGAATCAATACCCCCAACGGTGGTAAACACAAATCCAAGGAGTAAGGCTGATTGTGGTACGACCACTCATCCGTCCACTTACCCCCAAGATTCCCCATATTGCTACCGCCGTACTCACGAGCATCACTATTAAACAGTTCCGTGTAAAATCCCATTTCTGGGACACCCACACGATAGTGGCTATGAGGCTGAGGCGTAAAATTGCACACGGCAACCACAAACTCCCCAGAATCTTTGGAACGACGGATGAATGCCACTACACTATGGCGATTATCACTGCAATCAATCCATTGAAATCCCTCTTGGGCAAAATCTTGCGAATAAAGAGACGGTTCGCTGCGATAAAGCTGATTCAGGTCGGTGATAAACTGCTTCAACTTTTGATGCGGTTCATATTGCAACAAATGCCACTCTAAATCAGCCCAGACATTCCACTCACTCCACTGACCAAACTCCATGCTCATAAAGAGCGTTTTCTTACCCGGATGAGTGAACATATAGGTAAACAAACAACGCACATTGGCAAACTTCTGCCACTCATCCCCCGGCATCTTACCGATTATATTGCTCTTCCCGTGAACAACTTCGTCGTGGGAAAGCGCCAACATATAGTTCTCGCTGTGGTGATACCACATACTGAACGTAATATTGTTCTGGTGGAACTGACGGAACCATGGGTCCATGTGGAAGTAGTCCAACATGTCGTGCATCCAGCCCATGTTCCACTTTAAATTAAAGCCCAAACCTCCTACATAGGTGGGCCAAGACACCATCGGCCAGTCTGTGGATTCCTCTGCAATCGAGAGGACACCGGGGAAATAACTAAAAATCACATGATTCGTCTGGCGCAGGAAATCCGCTGCCTCAATATTCTCCCGACCCCCATACTGGTTCGTTACCCATTCCCCGTCCTTGCGGCAATAGTCAAGGTAGAGCATGGACGCAACAGCATCCACCCGCATTCCATCGATGTGGTACTTATCGAACCAGAATAGAGCGTTGGCAACCAAGAAGTTTCGGACTTCGTTGCGGTTGTAGTTGAACACCAACGTGCCCCACTCCTTATGCTCACCCTTACGAGGGTCAGCATGTTCATAAAGATGGGTACCATCAAAGAATGCCAAACCGTGACCATCTTTGGGGAAGTGACCGGGCACCCAGTCCACAATCACCCCAATCCCGTTGCGGTGGCATTCATCAACGAAGTACATAAAGTCTTCTGGCGTGCCGAAGCGGGAGGTACAGGCAAAATAACCTGTCACCTGATACCCCCAGGAACCATCAAAAGGATGTTCTGCGATGGGTAACAGCTCAACATGAGTGAATCCCAACTCTTTCACGTAGGGAATCAGCCGATGTGCCAGTTCGCGGTAAGTGAGGAAACGTGCTCCGGGTCTTAGTTCCGAAACCAAAACTACAGGTTCAGTTTCACCATTGGGTAACTGGGCCGGTTCTGCGGCGGAGGCATTCAGCCAGGAACCCAAGTGAACTTCATAGACCGAAATGGGATGAGCCAGAGGATCAGTGTGACGCCGTTGTTCCATCCACTCCGCATCATTCCACTTATAAGCATCCAGGTCTGTAACGATCGACGCGGTTTTGGGTCGAACTTCTTGCTGGAAGCCATAGGGGTCAGATTTTTCGTAGATATGACCGTCGTAGTTTTTGATTTCGTATTTATAGTGTTCCCCAACACCGATTCCGGGAATAAACAAGTCCCAAACACCCGTAGAACCTTTTCGCATCTGGTGTTTACGCCCATCCCAGTAGTTAAAATCGCCTAAAACCGAGACGTTGCGAGCATTGGGTGCCCATACGGCAAAGTAGACACCTTTAACACCCTCTATTTCTACTGAGTGCGCCCCCAGTTTTTCGTAGATGCGGTGATGATTGCCTTCACCAAATAGATACAAGTCGAAATCTGTTAACAGGGGAGAGCGGAAGGCGTAAGGGTCGTAGAGTACCCGCTCATGCTCTCCTTCCTTCGTCCGTAGCTGATAGTTCGCGAGTTCTTTTGCCTCAATCTTGGCCTCGAAGAAGTGAGGATGATGCACCGAATGCATTGGGTATTCCGTCCGCTGTTCTGGACAAACGACCCACGCGGCTTCTGCATTTGGTAGATAAGCCCGTACTATCCAGCCGGTCTTACCATCCTGCTCAAATCGGTGGGGACCTAGGACTTCAAATGGATCGTGATGTTGGTTCCAAACAATACGGTCAATTTGTTCGGGGGCGATCGTTAGGGACATCAAGTTATCTACCTCAATCAACAGGGAGCCAGAGCGTTATAATAACTTTAATATTTATATATATTTTTGTTTTTTTCTACACATTTTTCCTCAAGTTGATAAAATAAATCGCTTTAAGCGATTAGCCGCACCGACTAGAGGGAAATTTCTCGCCATGAAGCCGCTCCAGAAAACCAGAGCCAAGCTAGTATATACCATTCCGCTTTAGGTCGCTCGTGCCTCACACCGGGAGGTGGATGATGCGGAGAACAGGCTAGTACATCTCTACCCCACCCACTAGGCTTGCTATGGGTATTTGTCAAAAAGGAGTAACTGTTCGGAATAGCTGGCGCAGGCGGAGCAGGAAAATCAACTGTCGAATATTTGGGCTGACTTGCGGGGGAGACGAACGTTCTGCCAACTGAGCTTTTAGTTGGGCATATTCGGCTGCGGTTAAGGGTTTGCCATCAAGTGGCGATCGCGCTTCAGTGATAATCTCGGTTCTCAATACCTCTTCGGGGACCTCTTCCGGTGGGGGTAAACATACCGCCGGCACAGCCGTAACTAAAATAATTCCCCACAAAAAAGATAGGAATCTCAATGGAGTCATGGGTGATCGAACATAGCATTGCTAAGTTAAAGCTTAGCTAAGGCTTACAGCTTACAATTTTTAACTCTTGTTGCTGGTTGGGATTAAAGTCCCATTTTAAAGATAGGGCTTGATCCCTGAATGTACTCTTAACAAAGTGATCTTCTGGATATCCAAACAAAATACGACACCCGACAGGCTGTCTGGATGTCGCAACAGTTTAAGGAGCAATTTTGTTCCTTGACTAAGCCATCGCGATTCTCTCAATAGATATGTTGCTGACGTACCAAGCTTGACCAACGCTTTTTGCGAGGGTGTTGCTAAGCACGTACAGCCAAATCTATCCCACTAAAACGCGTCTATTTAGGTAGCCGCAGGCGATGGACTCTCAGTCGTGCCTGGTGTAGCACCTCCTTCAGGGGTTTCACTCGTCTGATTGCAGGCTCCCAAAGTGGTTGCCAAGGTGAGTAAGAGAACCAAGCCAATTAATTTTTTATTCATACACTCCTCTTTTTTTCACGGGCTACGTTAAAAGAATGTTACGAAGACCCATTACAATTCTACTGTTTTAGCATGAAGAATTGTTTTTTCTGCTATTCCTTCGTCAATGACCCGCTTACGGTAAGGGTCAGATTGGCTGAAACCTTAGCACAGCAAAATTTAGAGCAACTTGCCAAAAGTTTTGCGGGATCGTAAATGTAAATACAGTTCTGTTCAAACAAGCCTAATAGATTACACAAAAGACAGCCGATTGCAAAGGGATTTTTAGGATGATTTTAACCTTCTGCTTCTGATATTGGCCTAAGATCTGCCTAGAATTTAGAGGTAAAGCTCCCTCGGCCGAAAAGGCATGAGAGACTAAAGGTAAAAAGGACGAGAAATCCAAAGACTTTCCGCAGGGAGTCTTAAACGAATACTCTCCATCACCTTCTCTCTCACTGACACCTTATTCTGGTGTGGCGTTTCCTCCCAGAATAAGGGGGTAAGCTCTACGGCTACCCTCTTGAGTGAGATGGGTGTGGAGTATCGATCAAGCGAGGCACTGTGTTCCCTACTGTTAATCAGGCTTTTCAATTGCTGCAAACCTTGAGCCAGTCCCCTGGACGACAAGCCGCGCTCTTAAGGAAAATCGTTGATCGCATCCGCAATTCACTGGAATTGCAGGTTGTCCTCCAAACCGCTGTGGATGAAGTCGCAGCTTTGCTCAAATTAGATAGCTGTATTTTTTTATGGTATCTCAAGGATACGCAGCAGATCAGAGTCGTCTGTGAACGCACCCACGACTCGCACTCATACTCTCTTTTGGGATATTATCCCCTAGAAAGCTTTGGATCTGTCGCCTCTGCTGTCGCTACAGGCCAGCTAATGATGGAGAACGGAAGGGCATCCCCCCAGGAGAGATTGTTACCTTGGTTAATAGGAAAGCCTCTCTGGTTAAAACAGTTATTAAGACAGCCCGGGCAGAATAGGCAGAGTCGGGGAAATCAGTTGCCTGATAATTTCCCCGAAAATTTCTCTCAAGCGGATCGACAAGTTTTAGGCTATCAGGCAAACCTACTGATTCCCGTCACAGGAAAAGAAGATGGGATTGGGTTCATGGCCTGTCTTTCCAAGCAACCTCGCCGTTGGTCGGCATCAGAAATAGAGTTTTTAGAGTCGATTGCCGAATCGTTAGAAGTGGCAATCCGTCAAGCCCAGCTCTATGAACAGACCCAGAAACAAGCGATTCGTGAACGCTTGCTCAATCATATTATCAACCAAACCCGTCAGAGTTTCGATATCGAAACCATCTTAACGGAAGCGATCGCCCAGCTATTAGAAGCATTGCAAATTGATCGGTGTCTGGTTCATCTCGTCGAGAACCCGCACCACCTAGACATGGGGAAATATCCACCCGAATGCCTTGCCACCAGCCAAAAGGGTGATGCTTTCCAACGCAAACATCTGTACGAAGTTGCCCGTCCGCCCTTTTCCCCCTCCATTGATGACTTTGACCTAACAGGACCGATCACGCAGTGGGTGATCCAGCATCGGCAACAGGTGATGATTCCCGACATTACCCAAGATGAACGGATTGGTGCCAACAACATCGAATACCGAAAAGCACAGATCAAATCCTCTTTGGTCATACCCGTCCAAGCGAACGGTACACTCCAAGCTCTGCTGTATCTCAATCAATGTTCTCATATCCGGGATTGGTCAAAGAATGACCAAGAACTCGCCCAATCCGTAGCGGATCAACTCGCCATTTCCTTGCAACAAGCCTATCTGTATGCCTGTACCCAGCAACAAGCTAGAGAAAGCGCACTGCAAGCCCAAAAAATGTCGGAAATGCTGGAAGAACTCCGATTAGCACAAACCCAGCTCATTCAAAGTGAAAAAATGTCGAGTTTAGGTCGGATGGTCGCTGGGGTGGCTCATGAAATCAATAATCCAGTTAACTTTATCTACGGCAACATCCCCTATGTAGAAAATTACGTTCGTGACCTGATTCGATTAGTACAAGCTTACCAATCCAACTATCCTCAGCCGACCGCCGACATCCAAAACCTGGCAGAGGAAACCGATATGGATTTTTTACTCAGAGATTTGCCCAAGATTCTCAAATCTATGGAATGTGGAGCGGAGCGAATTCATGAGATTGTTCAGGTTTTACAAAAATTTGCAGGTAGCCAAGTTGCCCCTCTGAAAGTCATCGATCTCAATGCAGCGTTAGAGAGTACGCTATTAATTCTGCATAGTCAGATGAATAGCGAGATCGAGGTCGAGCGTTCCTATGACCACTTACCACCCGTGGAGTGTTACCCAAAGCCGATCAATCAAGCTTTCCTGTGCATTCTCACTAACGCAATGGAAGCGCTCAAGCGTTCGCCTAACTCCCACAAAGTCATCACCGTACAGACGAAATGGTTACCCAGCATAGAAATCGGGGATATGGGAAGAGTGCAGATTGCGATCCGAGACAACGGGTTAGGAATTCAACCAGAAATTCAGCCCAGGATTTTTGAGCCATTTTTCACCACCAAAGAAGTGGGTCAAGGTCGAGGATTAGGTCTAACGGTCACTTATCAAACCATTGTCAACCAACACCATGGTCGATTAGATGTCAGATCTGAACTCAATCAAGGCACAGAGTTCCTGTTGGAAATTCCGGTTAGACATCCCAAACCCATGAAATCTGACCCAGTAAGAGATCAGGGATTAGGAAAAATGGATTGGAGAATAGATAGGGGAAAGAATTCTAGCCCTCAGCCTTCATTCTCCAGTCTCCAGACCTCGATACCCAACCTATAATCATCAGCAACTACGACCAACGGCTGATGCTACGATGGGTTCCATTATTAAGTCATTAGCCAATCACTGGTTAGCAAATATATTGTTATTTGCTCTCATCCCAACGAAAAATTGCGAAACGTGTTATGAATGCTGCCCAACGCTCAGTTTTACCTCAACCCCGTCGGTCTAAACGATCAGCGACTCACTCCAGACCCACGCAACCGAAAGTAAGCCTCTGTGCCAGCGTGACCCGTATGCCGTCGAAAACGGCTGCACCGAAGGTAGAAAAGCTTAATGTATCCCAACAGCCAAAACCCATTTGGCTCTCCTCGTTACTCGTTTTACAGCGTGGTTCCGACGTGATGGCCTTCTTCCTGGTTGCCACAACTCTGACGATTTATTCCTGGACGGTTTATACCCAGCAGCAGTGGACGCAAGAGTATCGTAAACTAGAAGCTCTGCAACGCCAAGAGCGGCAACTGACAACAGCGAACGCCGTGATGAAAGATCAGTTGGCTCAGCAAGCGGAAAGACCCGCTACAGGTCTAGTGACTCCCAGCCAAGCCAATACAATTTATCTACCCTCAGCACCCCAACGCCCCTTCAATGCATCTTCCGCGAGAAGTGCTGACTCAGAACCCGCAGGCAAGACGCCTTTGGGCTACTAGGAGTTCCAGAAGCGATCGCTTAGGATATTTGAGTTCCATGAGCTATCCAGCTCAAACATCAAGACGGCTCAGCGGGAGGTGACCCCCATCACTCAAAACTCATCTCAACTACCACGTTTCAGACTGCTGCTGGTCTGGGGATTGATGATGGTATCCGGTATTGGCATCTTAGTCAATTTGTATCGATTGCAAGTCACCCAGGCACCTGTGCTGGAGGGACGAGCACGTCGGCAGCAGATGGTGTATCTACGTCCCTTTGTCCCCCGACGTTCGATTGTTGACCGAAATGGCAATGTGCTTGCCACAGATCGCCCTGCATACACGCTATATGCCCACCCTAAGCTGTTCAAAATGTCTAAAGGGGAAATGGCGGCATTACTCGCTCCGATTCTGGGCAAGTCCTCAACTGACTTAGAGAAGCGGTTCAATCAAAAACAGAGTGGGATTCGGATTAGTTATGCCTTAACTGAAGAAGTAGCCGATCAGGTGGCACGGCTTCAAGCCAATGGTCTAGAACTGATTCAACAATACTCTCGGCTTTATCCCCAGCAAGATTTAGCGGCAGATGTCGTAGGCTACGTTAATGTCGATCATCGGGGGCAGGCTGGAGTGGAGTACTCTCAGGAGGATGTACTCGAACGGGCGGTTCGCACGCTCCGACTCAGCCGCGCCGGGAATGGCGCACTGATGCCAGACCATGTTCCAGAAGGATTTCTGCACTTTGATGACTTACGATTACAGTTGACCCTCGACAGTCGCCTGCAAAGGGCTGCCCGTTTTGCTTTGAAGCAAAAAATGGATCAGTTTGGTGCAGAGCGGGGTAGTGTGATTGTGATGGATGTCCGAGATGGTTCTCTGTTAGCCATGGCGACAGAGCCAACCTATAATCCCAACCAGTACTCGAAATTTGATGTGGCTCGGTTTAAGAACTGGGCGCTTTCAGATCTGTACGAACCGGGTTCGACGTTCAAACCGTTAAATGTCGCGATCGCTTTAGAGTCCGGTGCGATTCAACCCGACAACATGTTTAACGATACCGGTCAAATTCAGCTTGGACAGTGGCAAATTGCCAACTTTGACTTTGAATCCAAAGGGGGCCATGGCCTAATCAGCGTTAGCAAGATTCTGGAATATTCCAGCAATATTGGTATGGTTCGGATCATCCAACAGATGAAGTCGAAGGTTTACTATAGCTGGTTAGAAAGGCTCGGCTTGGGGCAAAAAGTGGCGATTGACTTGCCCTTTGAGGCCGCAGGACAGCTCAAAAGTGAGCGGCGGTTTACGGCAGGGTCGGTTAATGCGGCAACGGCTTCATTTGGTCAAGGCTTTTCGTTAACGCCCATTCAACTCACTCAGATGCACGCCGCTTTAGCGAATGGGGGCAAACTCGTGACTCCCCATGTTGTTCAGGGACTATTTGATAGTAAGGGACAAATCCACTGGCAACCTCGCCGCCCAGCACCACGATCTATCTTCTCCCCAAAAACCACCCAGGCGGTGATTGAGATGATGGAAAATGTCGTCCGTCAGGGCACTGGAAAAAATGCCCAAATTCCAGGTTACCGAATTGCTGGAAAAACAGGTACGGCTCAAAAAGCCAGTCCTACAGGTGGCTATTACTCGAATGCCAAAATCACCAGCTTTGTTGGTATTTTTCCCGTGGAGTCTCCCCGCTACGTTGTATTAGCTGTGGTTGATGACCCCAAAGGGAAAGACGCTTTTGGTTCAACCGTAACAGCCCCTATCGTCAAGTCTGTCGTCGAAGCCCTGATTTCCATTGAACGTATCCCGCCCAGTCAGCCTATAGAGCCGACGAACTAAATGCCGATTAGCTTAGCTTAGTCCACCTCCGAGGCTCTGGTTTGGCTTTGCTGCAATTGCTCCAACAACTGCTCAATCGTATAGGCGGGTTCTTTGCAGCTAAGTCCCTGGCAGACTAAACCCACGACATCTTGAGGTAATTGGGTTTCTAATTGCCAGATACTGGTTGGCCAGTAGTGATTACTTAGGGAAGTCAGGAAGTCATCGCTAGAGCGAATTAGTGTACAGTGGCAATACCAATCCAAGGCTGTAAATAAGCTGGGGCATACTTGGGGTGACTGGTTCATTACCCGACTAAAGGCTTGCAGGGCTTGCTCCGCCTGATCGAGGTACTGGAGGTCTTCAGTGAGCAAAGCCAGACGCACCAGATTGGCGATCGCAATTCCATTGGCTGAGGGGGTGGCATTATCAGCATAGCTACGCTCCCGCACTAACAACTCACCACTGCCATCACTAGCGGCATTGTAGTATCCGCCTAATTCCACACTCCAGAGGAATTCATCAAACTCTTCCTGCACCCGAATGGCTTTCTCTAGCCAGTCAGAAGGTTGAAGGTTAGAAGGTGGGTTTGAACTTTCCAGGTGCATCTTGCTAAATGACCAACTCGCTTGATGCAAATCCAACAGCGCTTTGATGAACAGGGCATAATCTTCAGACTGCGCCAACACGGAAGGTTGACCGTCATAATTGAGTCGGTGGAAACGGCCCTGTACCCATTGGGAATTTAAAATGAACTGAGCTGCATCTGCGGCTAATTGCCAATATTCTGGCTGATGGAATACACTGTATGATCGCGCTAGACCAGAAATCATCAAGCTATTCCAGGCCACAATCATTTTTGTATCAGTTACCGCCGGAATCCGACCCTGCCAGTTATTCCCTTTCGCTTCCTGATTATTGCGGGCGGGTGGGAAGGTATCTAAGACATCGGGCTTTGAACCATAACGCACGGCAAACAGTTTAGCTAAAGCCGCTTCAACCGTATCGCTTAACTCCTCAGAGTGACGGCGCTGCAAAACGTTTGTTCCTTCAAAGTTGCCCTCGGCTGTAATGGTAAATTGCTCCTTCAGTTCCGTTAACTCTTCAGGGGTTAACAGTTGTTCCAATTCCCCATAACTCCAGACATAAAACGCCCCTTCCTCTGGCTCAGCCGCATTGGGTTCACTGAAGCTATCAGCATCTTGAGCAGCATAGAAGAACCCCTGAGGTGAGGTCATTTCCCGCTTGAGCCATTGGACAGTACCCGCGATCGCTCGTTTAAACGCAGGTTCGGTAATGCCTGCACTCCATAAATTCGCCAAATACTCGACAATTTGCCCATTATCATAGAGCATTTTCTCAAAGTGAGGCACCGTCCAGGTGGCGTCAACCGTGTAACGGTGAAACCCACCCGCCACATGATCGTAAATGCCACCTTTTGCCAGGTCTAATCCACGCAATCGCACCGCTTGGAAAGAATCATATTTAGACTCAAACTTGAAGCGAGAGCCTCTGAGTACCAGTTCCGCATAAGGCATCATCGGGAAGCTGGGGCCATAGTTGCCGGCACTGACAACACCCGTATTCGTCTCGATTCCACGCTCTAGCAAGTCTTCACTCAGCGGTTCGGTTCCAGGAGGGACACTCGCCTGTTGGAGGTTGGTGAGAATCTCTTCTTTGAAGGTTTGGAGCTTGGTTTTTTCTAGATCGTAGAAGCGACGAACCGCTTGCAGCACTTGCAAAAATCCAGGACGTCCGTAGCGGGGTGTAACAGGAAAGTAGGTGCCACCATAAAACGGCACCCGGTCATCAGGAGTGAGAAAAACGTTAAGAGGCCAACCGCCTTGACCCGTCATCATTTGCAACGCCTGCATGTAAATGCTATCAATATCGGGTCGCTCTTCCCGGTCTACCTTAATCGGCAGGAAATTGGCATTCATGTACTCGGCAATCGCGGAATTGGAAAATGCCTCTCCTTCCATCACCGTACACCAGTGGCAGCTAGAGTACCCAATGGAAAGAAAAATTGGCTTATTTGCCACCTTTGCTGTTTCCAAGGCTTCATCACACCAAGGCCACCAATCAATGGGGTTTTCAGCGTGTTTACGGAGATAAAGGCTTTGGGAGTGGGCCAGACGATTGCTCATGACTACTGCTCGGTACTAGGAAAGAGATGCACGTCGAGAATATCTGTTGTCAGTCTATCGTGGTGGGTTCAGCCGCCCTCTGGTGGAAGGTAGAGAAGTTACAATCAACAGTTTTTTGAGTAACGAAGACCTAACAGCCTGTGACACCATTAGCTTATCGGATGCCTCCGCTCAGTCCTGGCAGAATCTCAGCCTTTCTTAACCTCTTGGAGCTATTCATGAAGCTATCAGAACGCTTTACAGATGCCCTAACTTATGCCACCCAACTGCACGCCAATCAAACCCGCAAAGGTGGAGAAGTTCCCTATATTTCTCACCTGCTGGGTGTTGCCAGTATTGCCCTAGAATATGGGGCGAATGAAGACGAAGCGATCGCCGCACTGCTCCACGATGCCATTGAAGACCAAGGCGGAAAAGCCACCCGTGAAGAAATTCGTTGCCGCTTTGGCGATACCGTAACCCAAATTGTGGATGGTTGCACCGACGCTGACACGACACCCAAGCCACCTTGGCGTCAACGCAAAGAAGCCTATATTGCTCATATTCCCCAAGCTTCGGCTTCAGTTCGTTTAGTCTCTGCGGCTGATAAGCTACACAATGCGCGCTCAATTCTCAAAGACTATCGTTTAATCCAAGAGGCTGTCTGGGAGCGCTTTCAAGGCGGTAAAAAAGGTACTCTTTGGTATTACCGTACTTTAGCGGATACCTTTCGTGCTATTGAGTCAACCCCTCTAATTGATGAATTAGAGCGGGTTGTCATTGAACTTGAAGAGTTGGTTCACACGGTAACCAACAACCAATGAGGCTACTGAAATCCCCGTCCTCAGTGTAACCAGGGCGGGGAAGTTTAACACTAAAAACTATAGCGCTCTTCTGCCCAAGGCTCTCCTCGACGGTGGTAGCCATTACGCTCCCAGAACCCTAACTCCTCGTGGTCGAGGAATTCTAAACCATTGAGCCATTTAGCACTTTTCCAAGCGTAGAGATGAGGAACCACTAAGCGCAGGGGGCCACCATGTTCTGCGGGCAGTGGTTCTCCAAACAAAGTGTGAGCAAAAAAGTTTTCTTCCCGCACAAAATCTTCGAGCGGGATATTCGTGGTGTAGTCACCGTAACAGTGTTCCATGACGTGAGTGGCATTGGGAGCGACCTCTACTAGGTTCATAAAATCGGTCACCTTGATGCCTGTCCATTTGACATCCAGTTTTGACCAACGAGTCACGCAGTGAAAATCAGCGGTGAAATCGTGTTGGGGCAACGCCATAAAGTCAGACCAGCTAAAGGTCTTGGGTTGGGCTAAGCCCCAGACGCGAAATTCCCAGCTTTGGAAGTCGATTTGGGGGGTCTGACCATAAGTCAGCACGGGGAAACCTTTGGTGAGGTATTGACCGGGAGGAACGCGATCGCTCTGATCTGATTCTGGTTTACGGAAAAATTTCCCTATCATGATGCCAGTAGAGATAGTGATATGGGTACTAATCACACCGTAGCGTCGAATTTTGCCATCAGGGTAAAATTTAGCTCAACAAAAAGACCCCCCAAGCCTGTGCCGACTTTCCATGGCTTAGTCTTAGCTTTCTTCCTCTTCTTCCTCTTCGGTGGGATAAACAAAGGAAGAGCGCCCACTTAAAACGGCCTTGCCCAGAGACAGGGCTTTTTGAGCTTGCAGTGCCGCCTTGCGCTTCCAAGTTGCTTTGCGTTTGTCTCGTTTCGATTTTGAGGTTTTCTTCTTAGGAACAGCCATGTCAGTTCAGAATTTTTGACAACCTTTCCATTTTAGGCGATTGCCTCCAGAACTTTGACCAAAAAAGGCAGACCGGAACTCATACGAGGACAGAAGGCATTCATATAGCGGTTCTCGATTGAGTGGAGTACATCTAAACTTCTGCCCTTTGCCTTCTGCCTTCTGGAACGGCTTTAAGCGACTAGTTTGTTACGCTAGTTTGCTAACGTCCAGAAGGAGGTGGTGGTAGGGGTACTCGCTGGATGGGTGCGCCGGGAATATCAGGAATCTGGTTATTAGCAGGGGCGGCTGGCGTAGCAGGTGAAGCTGGAGTAGCGGGTTGATTAGGGGTGGCGGGTTGATTGGGGGTGGCAGGTGGTGCTGTGTTAGCCGGGGGAGAGGCTGGGATAATCCGGCGGTTTCCACCTGGGAGTTCGATGACTCTGGGGCCAGTCGGAGTCTGTGGAGTTGGGGTAGCGCTTGGCGATGGCGTTGTCACGGGCTGAGGGGTTCCCCCTGGTTGAGTGTCAGGTTCCTCAGAAGTCTGGTCAAATCCCAGTAGCGTGTCGGTATTAGGGAAGTAGGTAATCCAACGCTGGGGATCGGGGCTGCTTCTCCAAGATGGGCGGCTGACGTCTAAGGACAACAGAGGGACGATCGCACCATTATTTTGCCCCATCAGCGTCACCGCCACATCTGTCACCAAGATGTCTCGGTCAAAGCTGCGCTGAGCGGCAGCTCTAGCCACAGCCTCGGCACGGCGCAGGAAGCTTTGGAACGATTCGCCCATTTCACGGGTGAGGACAACGTTCAGACGTGCGGTGTAAGCTTGGGCACTGGGCGGCGCGACGACAGAGGCCGTCAGCCAACTGACACTGACCAGGCCTAATATTGCCATTAAACTGAACGGTGCAATTTGTTTGTGAGCGATCGCCTGGAAAAACTCGTCAGAAGCCTTGTTCAGCGGCTCAGAAATGCCTGACAAAGGGTTGACAAACCGCCGTTTAGATTTCGACATAGGCCGCACTTCCTGGTTAGTCTTGAATGTTAGCGTCTTGCGTGAGTATTTTTGAGAATAAATACCCTAATGAATAAATTCCATCTATTCCATTCCATCTAATCTATAAGATGAAGGAAAAATTATAGACTATACACGGATTCGCTGTTTGGAGTTGGCATTCGCTATAAACTTAGGGCATCTTAATTAAATGCCAAACCTAACCAATCTAATCACCCCATCAGATAGCTGAAACCAAGAGCACATGGCAAATCACGCTTGTATCGCAATCGGCATCAATCACTATCAGTTTTTACCCCCTCTGAACTATGGGGAAGACGATGCCCAGGCGCTATGGCAATTTTGGCTCAATCAAGCTGACTTACCATCCAACCAGTGTTTGTTGTTAAGCGACACAGCACCTTTGATGGGGAACCAGTCCAGCTATCCTACGCGGGACAATATTTTGTACGCTTTGGAGAACAATCGCCTGACTTCAGGGAATTCCTCGAATTGGCGCTGGTTCTTTTTCAGTGGCTATGGTGTTCGATGGGAACAAGTTGATTATTTCTTACCCATTGACGCTAACCCTAAGGATATTCCCGGAACCGCCATTTCCGCGCGATCGCTTTTAGGCTCCCTCAAGGCTCAAGGGGATGAAAATCTCCTCGTCTTCTTAGACATCAACCGCTCACCCGGACTGCAAGCTGGTGCGCCTGTTGGGTCGGAACTGGTGGAATTAGCACACCAAATGGGAATTGTCCTTGTGCTCTCCAGCCAACTCGACCAATTTTCCCACGAAGCGGCAGGACTGGGTCATGGCTTATTTACGACGACACTTTTAGAAGCCTTGACCTACTATCACACGGACACGACCTTGGAGAAGCTCGAACAGTATCTAGGCGATCGCCTGCCGGAGTTGAGCCAACACCACTGGCGACCGATTCAAACGCCGTTGTTCGTGATTCCACCCCAAACCAATCAACAACAGCGGATTTGGCCTACAGCCGTTTATTCACCAGGGATTGAGCCGCATCCGGCTAGCCCTTCTATGGCGTTTCAGTCTGGAACAAGATGGAATACTGAAGACGCTGCTGAAGATCATTCCTACAACGGAATTGGAACCCCCAAGCCAACCAGTGGGGTTTCGGTTTTAGAGTCACCCACTTATCCCTCTTCAATCCCAGGAACCACCATCCATCAGACGGAATCAGTGCCTATGGCGATGGTTCCCTATATAACTCATGGCTCTAAATCGGCTAGTCGTAAAACACCCTTGTGGCAACAAATTTTGCTTTGGGGAGGCGGTGCTGTCCTGGTTTTATTGCTGATGATTGCTGCGGTGCTATTCCGTAACCGAGATGGGTTTACCAATGAGCCGCTCGTCAATCCATCCCCGGTGAACCCTTCACCGATCACCTCACCTGTGGCAACAGAGCCACGCTCTCCGCAGACAGGCTCAGACGGCACCCTGAATCCACCAACCTCATTACCCCAGACAGGGGAGCCAAGTCGCCTTCAAGTTAATCAGGAAACATTAGATCAGGCAAGACGCTTACTCCGACCGAATCAAGCCTCTTTATTTAATAAAGCGATTGTTCAAGCACGTCAGGTGAAACCGGGCGATCCTTTATATGCAAAGGCACGGCGAGATATTACGCGCTGGAGTGGAGTAATTCTGGATTTAGCAGAGGGACGAGCCAAAGCTGGGAATTTTGGGGGAGCGATCGCGGCGGCTCAACTGGTTCCCAAAGATGACTGGTCTGTTTATGGCAAAGCGCAGCAGACCATTAACCAATGGAAAATACTTGCCACTCAGCAGCAGAAAAACAAAACCCTGATCCAAGAAGCTAAACAACAAATTCAACCCAATCAAGCCTCGTCTTATAGCCGTGCGATTACCACCTTACGTCCAATTTTGCCCGATCAGCCGGGGTATGACGAAGCCCAACAGTTAACCGCTCAATGGAGCCGTACCATTTATTTAATCGCTCAGTCACGAGCGTCGCGAGGGAAATTGCAAGAGGCGATTCAGTCAGCCTCATTGGTTCCAGCCGGTACCCCTTCTGCGGAGGCGGCGAAAGTGGCGATCGCCAAGTGGCAGCAAGGCAAGCGTTAATGGGGTGCGGGGGTGCTGAGGTGCTGAGGTGCTGAGGTGCTGAGGTGCGGGGGTGCTGAGGTGCGGGGGTGCATTTAGAGATAAACTCTCTTTACCTTGCTTGAATTTTGCAGATTCGGGATGCTCCCACCCAAAATCCTGGCATCCAAAATGCATCTATCCCCGGACTGGTTCGCTAGCCAACAAAGGGCGTTCTGGGGTGGGTTTCGGCTGCTGTATCGGAATCTCAATCCGGAACTGGGTTCCTTGTCCGATTTGGGAGTCACATCTAAAGCTGCCCCCATGTTTTTCCACCACAATTTGATAACTAATAGAAAGTCCTAAACCCGTACCTTTCCCAATCGGTTTCGTGGTAAAGAAGGGGTTAAAGACTTTCGACAGTAGCGCTGGACTGATCCCAGGACCATTGTCAGCAATTTCAATCACAACATGAGGAGAGGTTGGCAAGGAGGATGGCGAATTTTCTCCATTCCTGTCTCCGATTCTCTCTAAGTCCACTGGCTTGACACGAGTCGAGATCGTAATCTGACTCTGATGAACCTTCATGCCCTCGGCTGTGCGACTGATATGATAGTCCTCTAGGGCATCAATAGCATTACTAAGAACATTCATGAATACCTGATTGAGCTGACTCGCATAGCACTCAACCAGTGGCAATTCACTATAAGTTTTAACCACTGTAATACCCGGATAATTGGGCTTTCCTTTGAGGCGATGTTGCAAAATCAATAGTGTACTGTCGATGCCTTCATGAATATCAACGGGCTTCATCTCTGCTTGATCCAGTCGAGAGAAATTACGCAAAGAAAGCACGAGGTTGCGGATACGTTCCGAGCCAATTTTCATCGAAGCCAAGATTTTGGGTAAATCTTCTTTGAGAAAGTCTAAATCGATGGCTTTGGCATACTCATCAACTTCTAAGTCTGGCTCAGGATAATACTTCTGATACAGATGCAGCAGATTGAGCAAATCATGAGCATACTGATTGGTGTAGGTTAGGTTGCCGTAGATAAAGTTAACGGGGTTGTTGATTTCGTGAGCTACACCCGCCACCAATTGACCCAAACTGGACATTTTTTCCGTTTGAATCAGTTGAGTCTGAGCTTGCTTGAGATTCTCAAGAGTGAACGCAATTTCTGCTGCTTGCTGCTCTTTGTCTTCCAATAATCCTGCTTGTTGTAAGGCAATACCCAAGTGAACGGCAACCTGTCGAACAAAGTCAATTTCCGAGGTGTCCCAATAACGTAATCCTGTGCATTGATAGATACAAAGTAATCCCCAAAGTGTATCCCCTTTGGGTAGTGGTACCATCAGCGTCGAGCGGACGTGTAACTGCTCCAAAATTTTGATGTGACAGTCGTTCAAACCTGCATTGTAAATGTCAGGAATGGCCTGAATCCAACCGGAACGATACTTCTCCCCAAAGCAGTAATCTTGAATGTTACGGTTCGCCTCAGGCAATCCGGGTTGAATGTCTTCAGACACAACTTCTCCGTGATCGTAGCCAAACTCAGGCGCAAAGCGGAACACAGCGACCCGGTCAGCCGCAAGTAGCCGCCGAACTTCTGTGGTTGTCGCTTTAAAAATGGCTTTGACATCTAGGGATTCTCTAATTTTGGTAATCACACCAAATAACGCTTGTTGTTGTTGAGCAACAATCGCCAGTTGTTTGGCTTGAGCGGTTGCTGTCGCGGCAGCAGTGCGGCTTTTGTCATAAAGTTCAGCTTGCTGAATCGCCACAGCCGCTTGATCAGCCAATTGTTGGAGTAGATCGATCTCAAAGGCTTGCCAGCTACGGGGCGCATGACATTCTTGGGCAATCAGAAATCCCCACAGAGGCTGTTCCTCTTGATTTTTGTGGAGGCTTGTAGGAGTACAGCCACAGCTAAAAATATCTTGGGAATGGTAAGCCCCCATTCCAATTGGGACAATTAAGGTGGCTTGGATGTGGAAACGCTGCAAAAACTCTCGCTGAGCCGGTGCAAGGGGGGCACGAGCGACATCGCTAATCACGCGCACTCTGCCGCGTTTGTACGGTTGACTCTGTGTTTCGAGAAAGTAGCCGTGAGGGTCACTTGCCCCTAAAGTCGAGAACCAGTCGCCGTTAATCGATTCGACAATCACTTTACCCTGAGCGTTATCAGCAAACTGGTAAATGACGACTCGGTCTGTATCGAGCAGGGAGCGAACTTCTCGGACAATGGTTTGCAGAATCGTGTTTAGATCGAGGGTGCTGCGGATTTGGCTGGTGACTCGCTCCAAGGCACGCCCCTGTTCCAGCGCTTGTTGTAATTTGGCGGTGCGCTCTTCGACTTGGCGTTCTAGGTTGGCGTTGAGGGACTGCACCAGAGAATAGAGTTCATACTGCTCAATGGCCATGGCAAATTGATGACCTAAGGCGACTGCCAATTCAATGTCCTGGCGTGTCCATTCCTTGGCCTGACCCCGTTTTAACTCTCGCCAAACTTCAAACGACTGCCTGGGAAGCCGTTGTTTTTCACTCGGATCGAAGCGTCCCGCCCACAAGGTTTCCGTATCGATTTCGGGACGAAAGATGCTGAGATAGCCGAGAAACGAAGAGCGATAATACAAGGGCATCACGAGGATTCCTCGAATCGTCGTGAACTGGAAGGCTGGGGTGAGGGTACGCCAGTCTGGAAGGCTATACAAGTTGGTCACCGTTAGGGGCGAACAACTGGGGAAGAAGGGTACTCCCTTGGGAGTGGGAGTGGGTGATGAATCGATGGGGGGGTTTCCAGGTTGGGATGAGGAATTCTCTTCCGGTTCTCTTCGTTCTCTAAGAAAGAGGGTGTTCTCTTCCAGGCAGGATGTCCAAGCGGTAAAGACAGGATGCTGTTCGATTAAACTCTCGGTTTCTCCAATCAGAGGTGCCAGTTGAGTTCCACAGGTCAACACTTCCGCCCGATCATCGGTGGTGTAAGGGGCGATGTAGAGTCTGCCGCCACAACCTTGGAGGGCGGTGACTGTTTCTTCGAGTGCAGCAGAAAGCTCAATCGTTGGTAGAGAATGCAACAGCGTAGCAACTCGGTTGGTTGTCGCTTCGACAAAGTGCTGTTGTCTGGTTTTTGCTAAGAGATGGGACTGAGCGATCGCAATTGAAACCTGATCAATCGCCCACTGCATCACTTGCAGTTCCCGTCGGGATATCACACGCAATTGGATGCTGTGACAGACCAAGAGTCCCCACAATTGTTCCTTAGCGTGTTCAGACTGGATATTGTTATGCACAATCGGCAAAACCACTGTAGATTGAACCCCCATCGCCGTCAGATAGGCGGCATGACAAGAATCTACAGGGTGATATTCAACGAGTTCCTCTAGGGGTATTGTCTCTTCGCTGGTAATACAGCAATCAATGGGTAACCAACCAATCCGCCCCAATCCCACATCGACGAAAGAACATAGACGCTTTTCCATATACTTCTGGCGGGCTGTTTCCGGAATGTCATCGGCTGGGAAGTTTAGCCCTTTGAGGGAGGGAAGACAATTGTCTTGAATCGACTCCGCCATCACTTCTCCACTGCCAGATGCATGAAACTGATAAACGATGACCCGGTCAGTTCCCAACAATGAACGAAGCTCAGCAACAGTCGCTGTTAAAATCTCTTCCAATTCCAGAGATTGACGAATCCGATTGGTAATTCGGCGTAGCAAATCTTCCTGGCTTAGTTCTGGCTGTGACACTGTCCTAATCTCTATAAAAATTTTTTCTGTCGTTATGCACCCAACGTATCGATTAAAGATGTACAAGTATTACTGCTTATCCGCATTGGGTCACTTCAAAGCAGGCAAAGAGGTTTGTAAAACAGAGAATCTTATCCAATTTAAGACGATGTGAGCGCTCTTTGAGATTTCTTCAAAAATCCCCAAGAGTTAGGTTCACCTTTAATCCCTCGGATTTATGGCTATGGGATAGCACCCTGAAGAACATATAAGCGAGTGTCTCATTGGTTAGAGAAAGTGCAGGTATCCTATATGGAATCGCGTTGAGTGTCATTCAACTATTCATGCATCAGTCATGATCCCTAAGAAGGTTTCAGTCGGATAACCGACGGTAATAATACCTATTTTAGACGTGAAAACTTCTATTTACCGAATCCTGAAAAAGGCTCAGAACCTGAAATTTACCTAAACTCGCGTCTCCTGATTCCGTCTCACTCCCTTTTGGGAAAAATTTAGTTTTTGGGCAGACGCCGCCGAATTTCTTGACGAACATTCATGAGAATCTGACCGAGTTGGTTCTGACCTGTTTTTTCCTGGCCGCAGCCCCAGTAGTAATCGGTGGGAGAGTCTTCGACAATTAGTTCTTCACCCGTATTAAGTAGAATAACCTGAATATCGGTATGGGTGAGAAACTTAGTCAGAACCCCTTGCCACATCACTTGGCATTTAACCTCTTCCCAGTCACAACGCAGTTTGAGGGTGCGATCTCGCCCTATTTGAGCCGCTTCCATTGGTGTTTTGGCGTCTCGAATCACTTGGATCAATCGTTCATTCTCAGTACGGACAAATTTTTGAGCTTGATAGTAATGCTCCACCGTTTGCCAATATAATCCCTCCACCTCAATCGGGTGAACAGAGAAGTTGGAAAAGCAGCCGTAGGGGTCACTCACTTTATAAAAATAAATTGTCATGGCAAAATATACAGCTATCCAGAAGGGCGCTCTAATTCTACCGACCTCTCAAAGGATTTGAGGGTTGTGAGTCGGTGTGGCATGAAGGTTGAGATCAGTTTCCTGTTACTTAAATATTGAGTGATGGCAGGGGTTCCCGCCCAAGCAATGACCAACCAGAGGCTTGGGGATGAGGAGTTGTTATAAGTAAGCTGGATTAATTGGATACTACTTTATAGGGATTGTCAACTCCAGTCAGGGGCGTTTTACAAGAAGAGGCCAACATGGAGGAACTAGACAATTAATTAGGGCTTGTGCAAGAAGGCAGTTCGCGTAGCGTTCTCCGTAGGAGTAGTTAGGAGGCAATTCGCGCAGCGTTCTGGGCAGGAGTAGGCAGAAGGGTTTCAAGTTTGGATCGTTTGTCCCTAGAAGAAAGATCAAAGATGAGGGCATAAAAAAGATTGTTTTTATTTATGCTTTCCATAAATTGCAGCTATCTTTACAACTGAGACATGATCACTACCGTCTACGTTTTGGGATTGAAAGCAGCTACCGGATAAAAAAATTAATGTCGAATTAACACCCTGCTCAAAGATTCTACTGAGAACTTTGTCTGCTCACCCGCTCAATCTGCTCAGCAAAATAATTTTCCTGATACTGCAAAGACTTGGCTAATTGCATACCTCTTTGGAAGACATCAAGAGCTTGAGAATACTTTTTCTGCTCTAAATAAATTTGCCCCATCTTGTCGTAAGTATTCATCAAACCATAGAAATTATAAGACTGCTGCTGTGTCTTGAGCAGCACATCATAAACTTGTAAAGCGGAATCCGATTGATTATGAGAATGGTATAAAGCCGCGAGTTTTTGTAATGCCTCACTCGCATAAGCCCACTGACGCAATGCCCAAGCTAACTTATAGGCATCTTGATAGTTTTGACTTGCTGGATCGGGTTGATTAAGTGCTTCGTAGTCAGTTGCGATCGCAATTTTCAGAGCAGGTACACGCGGATCAGTGGGAGGGTACGTGACAGCCAATTTTTGCTTCATCCGTAAGGCATTTTCCGGCTGCTGGGATTTGTTGTAGATGTAAACAAGCTGTTCCAAGTAAGCCAGTTCATTAACGCGATCGCCCCGTGATTGAGCTTGAGTCAGCAATTCTTCATAAATAGCTGCCGCTTGCGGATAGTTGAACCAATCCATATTTAGCTGAGCCAGGGTTTTGAGCGTCGTCTCTTGCGCTTGAGTATCCCCTTGCTGACGCTCCTGAGCCAAAATTTGCTGATACACTTTAACCGCAGGTTCTGGAAATCTCACTTGCTGGTAAGCCTGTCCCAAGGTTCGCAGAAGTTCTAGATTCAGCGCCTTTTGATCTTCAGCCTCTTTCTGAATCTCCTGCAAACGCCTCGTAATCACCTGTGTATCAAACTTGCGCGTGTTCTGCCAAGCAATCTCCCCGACTCGTCCCAGTGCTTGCACTTCCTCCACTCGCCCTAACGCCCGCCGCAGTCGTAATCCTCGATACCAGACATCAAACGCCTCATCTACCTTTTTTTCTTGGTATAAAGCGACGGCTTGGGCATCTAACTCATCAATCGCAGTCCTCAATCTCGACTGTGCTTCCGGGCTGAGAGTACCCCGCTTGGGCAATCGAGGCAACAGTGGATCAGGTTTCGTTATCTCCAGGGGGTTAACTTTAAATTCCTCTGGCTTCGGCTTCTCCTGGGCTGCCAATGTCACTGAACTAAAGCACAGCAGGAATGTGGCAATCCATAACCCTGCTTTGCCCCAGTTGAGAAGTTTAAGTTGTAAAGAATTTAATATCACTTTAGTCATAACGAATTTACACCCCCATTGACGCTTAAATTAAAGCGAGAGTTTCTATTGAGCGCTTGACAAACGGTACCCACTTTTTGCCCTGATATAATAACCACTCATGACTCAGCTAGTAAACCGTAACCGGATAAAGTTACAGGCATCTCGCCAGTTGTTTTCCCTAATCTTCGCTCTGGTGCTAACACTGCTGAGTTTCCTAACAACAGCTTGTGCTCCATCCCAAGCTAGGACAGCAGAACAACGGACATTTCGCGACATTTCCCTCGATTTCTTAGGCGAGTACCAACTCCCCAAAACGAAGTTTAAGGATACCCCCGTTGGAGGGTTATCGGCTTTAACCTACGATCGCCAGCGCAATAAATTTTACGCCCTTTCCGATGACCGCTCTCAATTTGCCCCCGCTCGGTTTTACACCCTAGCACTCAGTGTCAAGCGCACTGACAAGGGGGAGATTGGCATTGAAAAAGTAGATATTGAAGATGTTACCTTCATCACCGATGAGAACGGTAAAAATTATGCCCAAGGGAGTATTGACCCTGAAGGCATGTCTCTTTCTCCCAGAGGAACGGTGTTTATTTCCAGCGAAGGCGTTCCCTCCGCAGGAATTACTCCTTTTATTCGGGAGTTCGATGTCAAAACCGGACAGCAGCGCAGTAGCTTAATCATTCCAGAACGCTATCTTGCCCCTGAGGAGACTAAAGATAAAGAGCAAGAAGAGCAAGCGCCTCGCGGGATTCAAGATAACTTAGGGTTTGAGGCGTTGACATTGGAACTAGGCAGCTTAGCTGGAGGAAATGGTGACCCATTTCGGCTATTTACCGGAACTGAGTCTGCACTATGGCAAGACGCATTACCCCCGAAGTCACCAGAATCCGCTCGGATTCGGCTGATGCATTATTTAATTGGCCCGATTAGTCGCCCGATGGTGGTAGCTGAACATCTCTACTTGCTCGACCCAACTCCGGCAGGCGCGATCGATAATGGTCTAACAGAGTTAGTCACTGTAGATATGGGAGGTCACTTTCTCACGCTGGAACGGACTTATGGTGTATTGGGAGCCAATGCCAAAATTTATCAGATGGCGATGAGTGCGGCAACCGATACCTCAACCATTGAAACGCTCAAGGGTGATGTTTCCAGAATCGATCCTGTGAAGAAAAAGTTGGTGTTGGACTTGAGTGAATTAGGGATTTATCTAGATAATTTGGAGGCAATGACACTGGGGCCACGTTTACCCGATGGTAGCCAAAGTTTACTTTTGGTCAGCGATGATAATTTTAGGGATGCTCAGATTACGCAGTTCCTTTTATTCCGCCTGAAAGGTCTCCAGCACTGAAGTGCTGACTACGAAACCATTCCAGTTAAGTTGCTGTGATCAACACTCGGACTTTTTCAATTAAACCGATGCTAGAGAATCCTTTGGTTAAATAATCGGTTGCACCTAAGCGTCTTGCCTCATCAAACCATTCCTCCGATAAGCGTGACGAAATCACCAGAATGGGAACTGTGATTCCCGCTTTTCGGCATCGGTCAATCAATGTAAAGCCATCCATATTCGGCATTTCAATATCCGTAATCACTAGATTCGGATGGGGATGCGCTTGCAACCAATTCCAGGCTTCTAGTCCATCTACACAGCTATGAGTCGGATAGCCATAAGTATTCAGCGTCGCCTCCAGTCGTCGCCGCATCAAGGCGGCATCATCCACAATCAGGATGGATGGAGTTAGATGATTTGCTTGTTCAACTTCAGAAGTTGATGATGCTGTGCTTGCAGTTCCCAAAACATGAGTGGAAAAGGTTAGCAGTCGTTTTGCCAAGGTGGGAGCGTCTAGAACAGGGAGTAAAGCCCCATTAGTTTGTAAGCTCACACCAATTAACCCATCGGGTGCAACCATTGGCTTGGGTAGAGGATTAATGATGACTTCAGCCTGTTCTAATAGTTCGTCAGCCAGTAACCAAACACCTTGCGTGGCTTCCTCGCCATATATAGAGAGGCAAATGGTTGTATCGGTTAATGGGCGCGTGGAAGAATGAGGCTGCCAGTACTTGAGCAAGTCTAAGGCAGCCAAGCGTCCAGTTTCATCCTCAATCATGCCTAACAAGGCAGGGTTAGAATCTTTGACTGGGGACAGATTCAAGTTGCACAATAAATTGATGGTCTTAATGTCATCGACAGGTAGAGCAAAGGTAGAATCCCCGGAGCGCAGCATGACACAGGAAACCAACAGGCGAGGGACTGGAAATTTGAGATGAAACGTTGTCCCAGAACCTTGAACGGTGTGGAGCGTCATCCGTCCCCCTAATCGAGCGACTTGAGCGGCAATCACATCCATGCCAATCCCACGTCCAGAAATCTCACTCACTTGCGTGCGAGAACTAAAGCCCGGTTGGCAAATGACTGCCAGGAGTTCAGCCGGTGTTTGGGTGTTTGACAGAGGTAATCCCAAGGCTTCCGCTCTGGCTTGAACGGCTTTAGCATCAATTCCTCGACCATCATCCCTCAGTTCCAACTGGAATAGATTCCCCAGCCGCTGGAGGGATAGAGTCAGGGTGCCTTGCTCTGGTTTCCCTTGGGCAACTCGCTCTGCGGAGGATTCTAATCCATGGTCGTAGGCATTGCGAATTAAGTGGAGTAACAAGGGTTCCAAGTTTCGGGCTGTGTTGACATCGAGTTCAGTTTGTTCCCCTTGAACTACCAGTTTGGCCGGTTTACTATAGCGAGTTGTAAGGTCGCGAATAATCGCTCTGGCTCGGAAGCCCAAATTTTGGAAGGGGACAAGCCGACTATCCTCAATTGTGTTTTGCAGCTTCAAAACATTATTGTCAACATTCCGCAGGTATTCGGCGACTTGCTGTGATGTTTTTCCTGTCTCCGCCCCCATTTCAGATAAGCGCAGACTAGTCTCTAGCAAGCGATTGATGATGGTATATCCCTGGCGATAGCGTTCACGGACAAGCCCTTGTGAGCCTGTCTGCGTACTCTTACTTAATTCATCTAAGAGGACATAGTCATCCTGAATCTGGCGGAGATGGGCGATCGCCTGAGCACTTTCCTGGGCGAGAGTCACAAGCTGCGCGATCTGGTGTTGCAGCGCTTGATAAAATCCTTGCGTGCTGCGGAGTGACAGTAGGGTGTCTACCAAGTATTTTGCTGATTGGTCGAGTTTCTCTAGGGGCACTGGAATCTGAACCATCTCCAGTGCTTTGTTCGATCGTTCTGCCTTGGCGGTTGCTATATCAATAACGACTGGGGGCAGTTCAGCAGGGGAGGAGGATGGAGCAGGTGGAGAAGGTGGGGAAGAAATTTCTCCCTTATCCTCCCATTGCCACTCATCGCCCTCATCGCTTTCATAACCCCAATTGACCCAATCGACTCCAACTTCTAAAGATGCTTGTACCTGATCAACAACAGAATCTTGCTCCTGAGTTGGAGTGGGGGGATGAGCAACAAAATCGTCAAGGCTCGTTTCATCCAGCCATTCCTGAACTTGACTGAAGTCTAGAGGGAGATCTGCTGAATCATCTTGGTTTAAGAATGCCTCAACCTCCTCAGGATCGGTGAGAGCATCAACTGGGTTGGGTTGAGCAAGGGGTGGCTCAACCTCAGTCAGATTTGCCCAATCTTCCAGGGGGAAAGCATCCAGAAAGTTTGTGATTTCAGGAATCGTTGAATTTTCCCCTAAATTTAGCGCATCGAGGAATGCTCCAACGTCATCTAGGGTATCTGTTTGACTGGAGTCATCTAGAAACGCATCAGACGGGTTCGGTTCAAGGGATAAGAGGTTGGATTGTGACAATAAGTCAGCCTCTAATTGAGCAGAGTCATCCTCTGGTGTCGTTTCTAGGTAGAATTGCGGCTCTGCAACCCGCCCATCATCCACACTTGCTTCAAAACTAGCGAACTCAAAGAAAACAGGATTGCCACTTTGCTTGGCACAAGTCTTGAGTGCCTGAAACAGAAGCGACCACTGCGATTGACCATGCCTTTGTTCCTTGGACAATCGCCAAATGGCATTGTCTGGATGATTCAATAATGTCTGCGCCTGAGTGAGCAGATCTGTCCAGCCTGGAGCAAATTGCAACTCCTGACCAATTTGCTCCAGTTGTTCTAGAGTTTGCTGTGCCGTGTGGAGTGTGCGAGCGGGCACTGTTCCCTGAGCGGGTAGTTGCTCCAAGGCAATTTCCAACTCCAGCACCACCAGGTCTAATCCTTGTTCAGCAAAGTCTTGATGAAGTTGTCTAAGCTCATTCCACTGAGATAGGTAGCGTTTCCGAATCTCCTCGTGAAGCACCTGAATCCGGTTTAGGAGGGGGTCGTTTTCCTTGGATTGTTGAAATTCAACGGTTACCGTCAGTAACTCTCCTGCCTCCAGCAAGGCTTGGCTCAGATGACCATCACCCAGAAGTGGAGCCAGTTCTAGATAGCGTAAATCGGATAGCACATCTTCTAAAGCGGTTGCCACGTCCAGAACCGCTAAGGCTCCGACCGTTACGGCTCCACCTTTGATGGTGTGAATACAACGGTAGAGTTCCTGAATATCCGCTCGCCAGGATTGGGGTTGGAGAGACTGGGCAATCTGGCTATATTTTTGCAGATACTCTTGAGTATCAATAATGAAAAGACTATAGAGCTCTTGTTGTAATTGAGCGTCAGCGAGGGCTTCAATACCTTGGGAAGAATCAATCTCTGGAATCGACATAATTAAAATAAAGAGATTCAGAGAAACTATTTAGATATCTGAATGGTTCTCGGACACTGGAGCGATTGTGCAAGCCAGAGGCGATAGCTCAGCCACTTCCGATACGAGATGCGGTTCGGAGTGCAGTTGGAAAAATTCAACCGTTTGCAGCAACGTTCGAGCTAAGTGTTCCATATGCTGAGCCTGTTCTCTCGTCACTCCCGCTCGATTGAAGGTTTCAGTAGAGATGTCAGAGATATAGTGAACCAATTCCAAGGTCGTTTGAGCCGCATCGGCGATCGCTTGACTCGATTGCGTCGCTTGCTGACCCATGTGAGCCACTTGCTCACTCACGGACAAAATGGTGTTGAATGCCTGCTGGGACTGCTCTACACCCGTGGTGAAGTTGCCAACCTGCTGACTAATTTCTTGGACATCGGAGTTGAGTCCAGATACAACGGTTTGAATTTGGTCTGTTCGTTGTTGGAGCAGAATCAAGCTTTGTTTGGTTTGGGTTGCCAACTGATTCACCTGCCCTGAAATCACCTCAAATTCACGAGTGATCACTGCCATTTGTTCTGGATCTTCCTGTACCTTGGCTCGGTTCGACAGCATGGAAGCATTCACTGCGAGTATTTGGGACATGGCGGTAATGCGTTGCTGATCTTTTACGAACTGAGTGGCGAGTTCAACGTAATTGGTTAGGGTTTCAGTTCGTTGAACAATGTTTGAACTCTCTCGCTGTAGCCCTTGAATCCCTTGGCTCATAGCCATAATTTCTTGTTGTCCCCGGTCAATAGCAGCCTGTGTTAATTGAACGGCTTCATCGGTGGCAACCGCCTGCAACGCTGTATCCTGAGCTTGGTCGTTGACTTGTTGCATCAAGGTTTGTACTTGAGCCACCGATTGCATTTGCTCTTTAACACTGTCTGCCACCGCAACTGCCAACTGTTCTAAATCTTCCGTGCCCTGAGTCACTCGAAAAGCGGCACGTAAAACCATCGCCATCACCTGTCCCAGTCGTTCAACGAGGCGATTCAAGGTATCGCCGACCAATCCTGTCACACGAGGACTCACCTTGGCTTCTACAGTCAAGTCTCCACCCTCAACAGCGGAAATCACATCGAGTAGGTGTTCGACTTCTTGCTGCAATGCTTGACTTTCCTCATTTAGGGTTGCTGTTCGTTCTGCAACTCGCTCCTCTAAACCCTTGCGTATCTCCTCCACCGCCGCAAACGACTCTCGCAATTGTTGCGCCATCTGGTTAAAGGATTGTTCTAAGACGCCCAACTCTCCAAAACCCTTTACCTCCAGAGTTTGGTTCAGATTTCCAGCGGCAATGGCTTGAGAGGCTTGGCTTAATCGAATGGCAGCACTGATCAGTTCGTCAGAACTATTTTCTGCTTGCAGTCGTTGGGGCTTCCCACTAATGATGGTATAGGGTTGCGATTTTCCTGAATTGGCAACAATAAAACCGTTTTTTTCGACAATAAAAAGCTTTGCTGAAGGACTCACATTCAGCGTATTGAGATAACCACTAATTTGCGAAAGGATTAGGTCAATTCCAATTACGCCCAGAAAGGTTTTGTTACTGTTATATACGGGATAGCTGGATGAAATTGACAAAACTTCTGGCTTATCTTCCCATTGATAAACCTCAGTCCAAAGCGGATGACCGACTCGCGCTGCCTCCGCATACCAGGCTTCTGTTCTCGGATCGTAGGACTTCGTTTCTTTTAACTTTGTTCGATTGCCACGCTCATCCGTTTGGTAAACGTACAACTTGCCTCCGGTGGATGAACTAGACACTTCATTAATCAGCAAATTTCCATCATCCAAACGCTCCACTCCAATAAACTCACCTTTGGTATTGGCATAGTTGTTATAGCCAATATTAAAGACTTTCATTTGCCTCCAAAAATATTTTCCTAGCCTTCTGAAGTTTTCCAGGTCTAAGGCTTCTAATTCAAGCGCATCTAGGTTAATTTGATTGAGCTGATGAGGGATCTTTAAGTAAGAGTCAAGGTGAGTTGAGACGCGCTCGCTCACTTCTGTTTGCAACCGTCCAGCCATTTCATTTACGGCCTGCTGACCATGGCGAATGGAAAGCCATCCGGTGAGTCCTACAGCAGTAACCATTGGCACCACAAACGATGTGACAACTAAGACACGGATGCTGACCTGACGCCGAATCCCAAAGTTGCGATTGTGGGGGGTGGGCGGTGGTGCTGAAGCCCTGTTCAGCTGAGTTTCTTGAAGTGGAGAAACGACAGTGGGTTGAGTTTGGAGGGTTGCCATAGAGTATGTCCAGGGTGCGGGGGTGCGGGGGTGCGGGGGTGCAGGGGAGATGTTACCTGGTCAGTTATTTCCACTGCACTGCACTACGAGGGACTTTTGGAGCAGAAACGATCCAGGTGATTTCCGTGGGTTAAGTGCGATCGGCTGCCAGCAGTAGCGATTCACTATCACTTTCTGTTGGGACATGGCTGTCTGTTTCTGAAGCAGAGGGTAGCTGGAAGAATTGAACCGTCTGAAGTAATTGAGCAGACAGGAGATCCATTTGATCGGAGCGTTCTCTAGCGATCTGAGTGAGTTCTGCGGTTTTGTTGGCGAGTCCAGCAATATCTCGCATCACCATGGCAGTGGTTTGAGCAGCTCCCACAATGTCCTCACTGAAATGAGCGACCGCTTCACCCGCTTGCACAGCCTCACCCGTGACCTTCTGAACCCGATCAAAAACTTGATTTGATTGCTCAACACCTGTAGTAAACTGCCTGACGAGGTCACCCAAACCCTGCACATCACTATCGACGGCTGATACAACACTGTGAATTTGGGCACTCTGTTGTTCGAGGGCGGTCAGTCCTTCACTGGTTTGTTGAGCCAACTTGCTCACCTGATCGGCAATCGAGTCAAATTCACGGGCAACCACCACAAATTGTCTGGGGTCACGCTGTTCAGATGCTCTGGCTGCCACAAGGGATGCATTCAAGGATAGGGTTTGGGTGATAAAGGCAATCTGGTTTTGGTTTTGTACAAATTGATCCGCTAAACCCACAAATTCGCTCAGCGTTTTCATCCGCTGCACAATCCGGTCAGTGCCTTCCTGCAAAATTGTGATGCCTTGAGTTAATGCCGCGATCGCTTCTTGCCCCTGGATCAATGTCGTAGACACTGTTTGTAGGGATTCATTCGATGCGGTTGCTCGTTCAGCAGAACCTTGGGCGGCGTTTTCGACTTGTTCCGTCAAACTCAACACTTGTCCCACGGCTTGAGCTTGTTGGTCGGCATTGGTGGCGACCGTTTCAGCGAGTTCAGTTTGCTGGTTGGCTCCCTGCGATACCTGACGTGCCGCCGTCCAAACCTCGTCTAGGACTTCAGCTAGTCGTTCAATGAAGCGGTTAAAGGTATCGGCAACGACTCCGGTAATGTGATCACTTACTGTCACCTGAGCAGTCAAGTTACCCTCTGCTGCCAGCAAGACCACATCGAGCAGATGTTTCACTTCATCTTGGAGAATGCTGCTTTGCAATGTGAGAGCCAGCAGACTGCCAATCGAGTAAACAAAAGTCTGCTCCTCCATTTGCCACCGCCGTCGAGTTCCCACCTGTTCGCAGCGGATAATCCCTGCCGGATAGCCGCTAATCTGGATAGGCAGATCCAGCAGCGATACAATATGGCTCGGTGTCAGATAGGACTCGACTAATTCTAGAGTACGGGGGTCGCTATGCACATCATTGACGATGATGGATTTATTCTGACTCAGCGCCTCAAAATATTGGGGGAAATCTGCTTGATGCTGAGTCATTCCTGTGAAATACCGCTCCAAGGTGTGATCGTATAGTTCGAGGCAGGTAAGCTGGGAGCGATCGGAGTTATAGAGCCAAATGCTCACACGGTCAACCCCTAATGTTTCAGCCGTTGCTTTAATAAATAGTCTGGCGGCTTGCTCTAAGTTTCCCTGCGCCAGTGATTCATCGCGAGACAGTGAAGCCAGGACGGTATTCTGCCGTTGTACTCCTTCCGCGTAAGCCTGCAATCGCCCCTGAGATTGCTCTAGTCGATCGAAGACTGAGTTGAATGTCGCCGCTAGATGGGATAGTTCATCGTTACCGGATAAAAATACTCTTTCCGCCAAAATACCATTGGTACCAATTTGGCTCACGGTGTTACTGAGGCGGCTCAGTCGTGACAAAATAGATTTTTCTAAAAACCAAATGATTGCAATACTAAACATTGAACCCAGCAACAGGATTCCGATCACAAGGTAATTTAAACTCGCTTGCCCTCGTGCAAACACTGTTCTGGGTTCAGTTACTCGTAATAGAAATGCAGGTTTTCCGGAAATGTCTTTGAGTAAGGCATAGCCAGCAATTGAGTCCTGGTTGAGGGGTTTAGCAAAGGACTGTTTGCCCTGCATAAAAGCCTTTCGTGCCTGCTGAAAATCAGGAGCAAGCTGTTTGGCTTCAAACGGCTCCAGTTTAATATCCGGCAGCTTGGTTAGGTCTTTCAATTGCTGAATAAACGGTTGATCGAGATAACGACCCATAATTAACGTTCCTCGAATGGGTCCGGTTCCTTCACTGGTGATAATCGGTTGTGAAGTCAGCATCATTGGGCCTTCGGGAAGTTGAATAAACCCTAAATGCTCGCTTTTGGGGTCGGGATGTTTCAGTAAAGGGCTTGAGGGTGAAAGCTGAGCGAGAAAGGCTTGAGAAACAGGGACTTCTTTGTTTTGATTGAAGTCTACGCCTTGGGAAAAAACAATCTTCCCTGATTTATTGATATATATCGCAGCACTGAGTCTTAAATTAGCGAGGTGATCGTTCGTAAAATTACTGTCAATATAAACAGGATCTCTGTTAATGATGAACTGATAAGAGTCATCCCAGCGAGAATAATCACGAGTCTGACGCGAGATATTATCTAGAGTAGTGGTTAAGATATCTAAGACCCGTTGGACATCTTTATTAACCTGTTGATTTTCTAGGGCAATATAACTTTTAGTTAATAAAGTTCTCGAAATTAAATAAAAGCCTATTGATAAACCAACAAGTCCCACTCCCAGACTCAACAAAACTTTATTTTGTAGCTTCATAGGATACCTTTAAAACACATGCTTATATCAAACATTTTGATTCAACCAAGTTATAGCTTGCGAATGCATCATCGAGGTTGCCAAATTGATTGCGGAATCTTTTCGGGTTGAAACATCTCTATAGAGAGATTGAATGATTCTGTCGCTTGTTGCTGATTCAGCCCTAGTTGTTCCTGGGAAATACTGCCAATCACTCGATCAACGATTAGCCCCACACCAAAAAGTTCACTAACTGATGAACTCAAACGGATCGCTGTCAACTTTTCCTGAATTCTTTGCCGTTGGATCAGGTGTTCCTGAGTTACTGGATTGCTCAATTGGGGGGTAATCAGAGAGATAATATTGCCCTGATGGTGAACAATTCCCTCCAACCTAGAATCATAGAAGGGTAACTTGAGGATTTGTGAGCGCTCAATGAGCATAATTTCAGTAACCCACTGTGATGGAAAACTAATTTTTTGCTCTCCGATTTGTGTCAGAATATAGCGACGCTGAAAGGACTGTAAAGAGAATGAATGAGTTTCGATATCAACAGGAATATTCATCAGATTTGACAGCATTTTCCAGGACTTAACGTTCAAATTAATAAGCTAAAAGTCTGATTTATTAATTCTTTTAGCTCAATCGTGAATTGATCAAAATGTATAATAAAAGAAGTGATATGAGTCTTAGAGTTCTTGTAAGGTTTGTTCAAGACGCTCACGGGTAATGGGCTTAGTCAAATAATCATTTGCACCAGCTCGCCTAATTCCATAACTGACTTCTACAGGTGTTTTTTTGCTGGAATAGAAAATTACATGCTGATTGACAGTGCGTTGGTTCAATCGCAACTCTCTTAAAAATTTGTAGCCATCTTTTTCTGGCATAACAATGTCCAAAAATACGGAGTCATATTCGCCAGTTATGAGCTTTTCAATGATGCCGGTTGTACTGTCATATGCCTCAACTTGATGACCCATTTCTTCCAAGATGGACGCCAGAAAACGCCGATCTACAGCACTATCATCGACAATAATGAATCGCAAGTGTTCTTTCATCGATTAAACTCTCTCAAAGAAATAACTGTTTTCATGTTTAAACACCTAAACGATGGTTAATTTAGCTGGATTGATGGATAAGGAGCAGTTGTGAGAGTAATAGACGAAGTCCCTGTTTGAATCTTGAGACATCATTAGGTGCAAGGGGTTTGCTTAAGAATTGACAACCACTCCATCGCGCTCGCCAGTTATTGGTCAGGGTTTGTTCCGCCGTTAACATAATGATGGGCACTGAAGCTAATTGAGGTTGGCGGCGAATTTGTTTAACCAAATCAAAACCCGTTATTCCCGGCATGTTGATATCTAGGAAGAAAACGGCAGGGTTTGAATGGGGTATGGATTGTAGGAGGGTTGTAGGGTCGTTAAATGCTCGAACGGAATATCCCCAAGTTGTCACCAAAGTTTCAAACTGTTTCAGGATTAAAGGGGAGTCATCAACAACAAATATTTCAGGTGTAGAGGTAACAGGAGGCGATTGGATTTTTATGAAGCGTTTATCAATCAAGCTAGCAAAGACTTTAGCAATTTCTAACGAATCTTGAGCCAGAGATGAGGCAATATCATTCAAGGTTTGACCCTTTGACACTAATGTCTTCAACCACAGCTTCTGCTGGTTCGTTAAATTAGCAGAATTGACGACTTCAGAGTTAATAAGTGGCACACTTTCCATCGATGGAATGGTAGTTCGTAGCTTCTTCCACCAAACTTGTCGCTCTTTGGCTTGGGACAGTAAATCCTCGATATCAAATCCTGACAGTGAAGTTTGGAGTTCAAGCGGAGTAGAGGGTATAAACTTAGCCTGTCCTGGATACTTGAAGAGATAGGTATCAAAGTCTGATAAAATTCCCAATCGTAAGGCTCCTCTCAATTCCTCCATTGTGAACAAGCCCAGTTGCTGTAATTCATGCATCAGTTCCAGGAATAAGACTGATTGTCCTTTCTGTTTTTCTTGCATGAATCGTTTTTCTAATTCCACAAGGGCGTATCTAACATCCGCATTTTGTAAACGAGATATATAACGCTGAAATATCTTGAGAAATACTTGCCATGAGAGCTTTTGATTTCCAGAAAATACAACCTGCCCTTGAGAGACTCCGAGGCACCACCGATTCATGCTATCTGTTCCACCCAAAATCGGAAATTCAAATAGTAAATACCCTGTCAGTGCCTCTTGAGATACTTGGCATAGTTTCTGGGGCAACTCTTGTGCTTGAAACTTAAAAGTGTAGGGTTGTAGTATTTTCATTGGTACATCTAGATCAGTATGGAAGCTCATAGGAACTATCAGTGTTCAGTATGCAAGTTTCGTCAAATAGAAAAATCAAACACTTGCCCCATGGAGACTTAGGGCTTTACCATATTGTTATGCACCCATTGCATAGAGAATACCTGCAAGCCTTACTGGAAAAGATAAGCTGAGTTGCCTTAACATGGCATAATCTCCTCCCTCAACTTTCCCATCTTCTTACTGTGCAACTTGAATGCGGGTTGGCTGATTTTTTCCCCACATCTTCTATCAGGATTATGTGGAGTCAGTATGCCCTAGATCATAGTGAAGAAATGTAAAAAAATGGTGAAGAATCCATATATTAATTAGTTCTAAATAAATAAAAAAGAAACTCCCCAAAATTTTGGCTCAATGTTTCAAGAACGAAAAGTCTGAAAGTTAGTATTTTCCCTGTTGATTGAAAGTCAAAATAGGGAGCATGTCAAGTTTGCACTTAGCACTTATGGAGGTTGAGTAGAGCGTAAGCGTTACCCAACAAACCAACCTTGAGTTGGGTTTCGTTCTTTAACCCAACCTACAAAGTTAACAGGCTCCCTCAATAGAGGACTTCGTAATGTACGCTACAACTGTAACATCCCTCTTAAGGAGGATGTCAAGAAAACGAAAGCCGCCGTAAGTAAAGCTTGGATGAATTATTCTTTTTCTAAAGAAAATTAAATCAATGAAACGGAGAAAGGAGAGCTGCCTTGTTAAGGAACATTCTAATCCATTGATCGGCAAAATTTATCCCCAGCAGCAGATCTTCGACATTTGACGAACTTTTTTCTGATCAAAATCCCACAATAACTAGGAACTTCAAAATAACCTCAGTTGGGAATAGTCTTTTCCTACAAGCGTTTCAGATTTTACTTTGACAAGAGCAAGAAGATAGGGTTAATTAAGGAGTTGCCAATCAGCCGTTACTAAGAGTTATATTAATTTCTATATTCATCCGCCCAACGAAAAGTAATCTGTCTAAAGTTGAATCTGTAGGTTGCATCTACAACAAGAAATTCCTGGTCTACTTATTGAATGCAATAGCATCTACAGAAAATGCAAAAATTCGCAGTACCCAGTGAAATGATAGAGATGAAGATGGCGTGGGGAATGCAGACGTTACAAATTTGCTAGGTTGAATTGTCTTTTTTTTGCTTGAGTATACAGATAAAACAGAATGAGCGATCGCCTCTTCATTTCCAGAACAAGCGATTGCTCACGGCACCAGCAAAGCTGATCGTATTTTTTACTTCATCACTCTGATTGTTGAGGTTGGGCGATACGGGTTTCAATATCCTCTAACGTTTGCAGCAGCAGACGCTTTGCCTGTAATTCCCAGCCCCATTTCTGAATACGGTACGCGGCAACAGCTCCAGCAACAGCGACGATATAGCCTACCCATTGCACCAGGGAAATGGCTCCCAGTAAACCCAATCCGGCAATTCCCCAAAAGGGTAAGGCAACGGTTTGACGTTGTTCTTCAACGAGTTTGGGTAAACCGCCAGATGACATTTGTGCCGCTAATGCTTCACGGCAACGACGTTGCTGTTCTAGGGGCACAGATAGACCTATCTTACGGCGGAGTTTCTCCATTTTGCGGGCATCCGTGCTGTATTCGGTTAGCTCATCTTCTGCCATTTTGATTAGGCGATCGAGTTGATCCATGATGTGACTCCTGCGGCTGTAAATCTTAGTTATGGGCTAGGAGTAAGTTTAAAGCACTTCACATCGCTTCACTTAGATACTATCTGGATCGATATTCAATTCGCGCAATTTCGCCGCTAATTGTTCGGCACGTTGGGCGGCTAATTCCCGTTACAGATGATCAATGATTCCAATGATGGTGAAATCGCACTCGGAGCATGTCAGTACAAGCAACCTACAAAGGGGACATACTCCCCATCGCCTTCTGTTTTTCCGGCGACTCACCGACTAATTTCAAAATCTCAGAGGCCGCGCGATCGCAAACTCCAACTTCCCCTAATAATTGGCGCATTTCTTGATAATCAGCCTGGGTTTGTTCACGCCTTTCCGGATTAAACAGAAGCTCTAACGATTCATTAACAATATTTTCTGCTGTGGCTTCCTCTTGTAATAACTCTGGTACAATCGAACGCATCACTACCAAGTTAGGCGGCGACATAAAAGGAATCGAAAACTTCAAAAGACGGGCGATCGAGTAAGTAAAAGGACTGACCCGATAAAAAACCACCTGTGGCACATTTAACAACGCCAGTTCCAAGTTCACCGTCCCTGACTTCGTAATCGCTAAATCAGCGGCAGATAAAACTTCCTGCGTTTGACCAGAGACCAGAGTTGCCTTTAGACCATAACGCTCAATCGCCGCTTCAATTGCAGGGCGATAAGCTTCCAAAGACAAAGGAATCCAAAAAAGTGGGGATTGGGAATTGGACTTGTGACGTTCTGCTGTCTCCGATAATTTCGCCTGGAGTTGTCTTGCTGCCTCAAAGGCTATCGGCATCATATACTTAAGTTCTTGCCGTCTAGAAGCCGGGACAAGCGCGATCGCAATTTGATCCGGTTCAATTCCGAGTGCTGCCCTTGACTCCTCTCGCGTCGGTGTCAATCGCATCCGATCCACCAAGGGATGACCCACCCAAGTGACAGACGCTCCCTTTTTTTCAAAATAACGGGCTTCCTCTGGAAAAACCGCCAAAAGTTGGTCAGTCATCTTGACAATCGTCATCGTATCGCGAGGGAGAATCGACCGAGCCGACCAAACCCAATCTTGTGGGGCAATATAATAAGCAATCGGCACCTGGGGTAAGTGACGCCGCATAAAACGACCTAGGCTGAGATTTGGCCCCATGTAATCAATCAGTACCACCAAATCAGGGGGGTGCTGCCGCAAGTACTGTTTAGCACGCTGCTGAATTTGCAGAGTCGGCACGACAAAAGGCAAAGATTCCAGAATTCCCACCGAACCAATGCCAGTGGTATTCTCCAACAGCGTGGCACCCGATGCTGCCATTTTCTCGCCGCCTAGCGCCACAATCTCTAAATCTAGCCCTATGGACTCTGCCTGACGTTTTAAGCCCTCAATTAGGAGTGCCCCTTGTAAATCACCAGAAACTTCTCCAGTGCTGATAAAAATGGTTTTGCGTGTCATTGGTCATTGGTAAAGAAGAGTCGAAAGTCGAGCAAGTTAAAAGGCGAACCAGTTGAATGTTGAATATTAAAACTTTCAACTTTCAACCTTCCAACCTTCAACTCTTAAAAACCTTCAACATGCAACCCTTTGGTGCGACGTCCAGGAATTAAACCCCGCCGTCCCTCCATCTGAGATAACTGCAAAAATCGGCGTAGGTGCTGTAAGTGTTCACTATCGGAGAGTAAATCTAGATGTTCTAAGGATTGAGTCAGCGTGTATCCAGAACGATACAGAGTTCGGAATGCCTTTTTGAGCTGTCCGAGTTCCGTCGCCGTCATTCCAGCACGCTTAAGCCCCACTAAATTGAGCGATCGCACTCTAGAAGGATTTCCCTCAATTAACATGTAAGGTGGCACATCGCGGTCAATCCGGCTCATGCCACCCACCATTGCTAAGCGCCCAATGTGGACAAATTGATGAATCCCTAAAACACCACCAATCGTTGCCCTAGACTCAATGTGAACATGTCCTGCCAAAGCTACGGCGTTGGCAATGACAACCGAGTCGCCGAGGACGCAGTTATGGGCGACATGAACATAAGCCATTAACAAATTGTTGCTGCCAACCACCGTTGCCTCACCCGCACCCGTGGCTCGGTTAATGGTGACATACTCCCGAATTCGGTTGTCATCACCAATTTTAACCCCAGTGGTGGTTCCGTCATATTTGAGGTCTTGGGGTTCCGAGCCAATCACAGCACCAGGAAAAATTTGATTCCTGGCTCCAATCTCTGTTGGCCCTTCTAGCACGACATGAGCACCAATCGTCGTGCCAGGACCAACCTTGACATTATCCCCAATCACAGCATAGGGGCCAATCTGAACCGTGGGGTGGAGTTCAGCACCGGGATGGATAACAGCAGTTGGATGAATCAGTGTTGCCATAGAAGTGTTGAGTTGGATAGGAGCTCCTGCTCCTGTGCTGTGAGCTTGAGGGAGTGAGTTATGAATTTAAAACTTTACACTCAACACCGTCGTACTCAAAGCGACATTTAGTCTACGAGAGAAAACAGTAATTCGCCTTCTGCGACTCGTTGACCATCGACAACCGCACGAGAGAGCATCTTTCCAAAACGACGCCGCTTGATCGATATCAGTTCCGTGGTCATGATCAGTTGATCTCCAGGGACGACGGGACGGCGAAAACGAACTTTGTCAATGCCAGCAAAAACAAATAATCCCCCCTCCAAATCGGGCAACTGAGTCAAGACAATACCGCCAACTTGAGCCATGGCTTCTACAATCATCACCCCAGGCATCATCGGGCGTCCGGGAAAATGTCCTTGAAAATGGGGTTCGTTGAAGGTGACGTTCTTGATGCCAACGGCGCGTTTACCAGGAACATATTCAATAATCCGATCCACTAAAGCAAAGGGATAGCGGTGGGGTAGAAGCCTCTGAATATCTTCAAAGGTCAGAGCTTGGCTTGATGGTTGAGTGATAGGCTTCTCAACAGTTTCTGTGGAATTCGCGTGGGTGTTAACGTCGGTCAGTATAGACATTTTGGTGCTTCGGAGGGTTGCAGGTTGCAGGGCGAGTCGGATGCCAGGTTAATAGGTTGTCCGGTTAGTAGGTTAGCAGGTTACAGGTTACAGGTTACAGGTTATAACGTTTAACCTTCCAACTTTCCCGCCTTCCCGCTTTCAACGTTCTAACTTTCAACCCATTTGTTGTGCTAGCTCTTGAGCCAGTTGGACATGCAAATGGTGGCTAGCTTTGTAGGCAAGGAAATGAGCTACAGGAAAAGTTCCCAGTAGACTTAAATCCCCTACTAAATCTAAAAGTTTATGACGCGCTGGCTCATTTGAAAATCTTAAGGGAGGATTAAGCCACCCAGTCTCGTCACAAACCAGGGCATTTTCTAAGCTACCGCCTTTAATTAAACCGGCTTGTCGCAATTGCTCCACTTGGTGCGCTAAACCAAAGGTTCGAGCCGGTGCGATGCTTGTCGCAAAACTCTCCTGCATCGGTGTCCAGCTATGCCATTGATTTCCGATCGCAGGTGACTCAAAATCAATTCCATAAGTAAATCGGATGGTGGGTGCTGGCAAGGCGGCAACAAAGGCATCTCCTTGATGTACCCAGATGGGTTGCTCTAAGGCAAACGAGGTGGAAAGTGTTCTTGAGGAATTCCCTACCTCTGTGTGTCTTTTCACAATATCTCCGGGTGTTTTTGTGTCCTCTTTCCCCTCTTTACTCTGAACGCTATCTTGCTGGAACGCTACTGCCAGCACTAAAGCATCGGTTTTCCAGTCCTCCTCTGTTGCCACAACACCGACTTCCTGAATCGCCTCCACCCAAACCTGAGCTGAACCATCCAACAGCGGAACTTCGGGGCCATCAATTTCAATCCGGGCATCATCAACCCCACTACACGCTAACGCCGCTAATAGGTGTTCCACGGTTCGCACTCGTGCTTCTGTGTGGGTAGACTGAGGCAAAATGCTGCTGTGTTTCGCTGCCTTGTCTACTGTTGAGTCACTGGTGATCAGTGCTTGGAGTTCAGTAGACAATCGGGTTTCATAGACAGCCTCGACTCGCGCTGGGATGATGGGTGATCCAGGCAAATCCACTCGCACGAAATAGCGTCCCTCCCCAGGAACCGCAGGCAGCACTCGCACATTTGTCAAGATACCGCTATGCAGTCCAACGCCGGAGCGATCAAAAATACCACCCAAGGTGTATTGAGCCATCTGTTATTCGTCACGACTGATTAGTTGAAAGATGGGTTGGGGGTTGATCGGTTGAAAGTGAAGTTCAAAAGCGTCGCGATCGCTTTTCTAGAGTCGTTGAACATGGGTAGGCTGAACAATTGTTCAAGCTTTCAACCTACCCCTACCCTACTCCTTCGGGGAACGCGAGAGCGTTCGGGTTCTCTGTGGGAGTACGGGGAACGCTCTCGCGAACAACTTTCAACCTTCAACCGTTTAGAATCGCTCTCCAATGCCAAAGTGCAACTGAGATTCACCTTGGTCATTAAAACCGTAGTCCACGCGAATCGGACCTAGCGGCGACTGTACCCGGACACCTAGGCCGTACCCAAAACCATTGCCCGGTTTGCCCCGCACGCCGGCTGGGTTACCCGGAACGTTGTCACCGGAACCAAGATCGCTGGCATAGTCTAAGAACAAAGCACCACCTATCACAGAGAAAACAGGGAAGCGATATTCAGCCGTAGCCTGAATATAACTACGTCCTGCTCCCACATCTCCCTCACCGAAACCTCGTACTGAGTTAACGCCACCCAAGGAAAACGCTTCATAAGGCGGCAAATCGCCCAACACGGTTCCTCCTTGAACATTAAAGGCAAGAGCTTGAGGGCCTTTGGTGAAGTTGGTAAAGCTCACAGGGATGTAGTAGCTGTAGCTGCCTCTCAGGCGGGTCATAAGGATGGAGCCTAGTGGAATCGATTGCTCCGCCCCCAGTCGCAGCAGAGAGCCGCTGGTGGGTCGTATGGGGTCATTCCGCCGATCGCGCACAGCACCCAACTGAAGGGTCAACAGGTCGTCTTTTCCACTGTCATTAAAGCTTAAGAGGTTGCCCCGCTCATCCCTGGGAGTAACGTCACCCTCGCTATTGGTAACTGAAATCCTTTGATACTGTAAGCCTAAGGAAGCCGTCCAATCTGCTCGGGTGAAAACGTCTCTGGACAATGGACGGGTGAAGGTAATACCGCCTCCTGTTCGCCGGATACGGGGGCGATCGCGGTCTCCGTCATCGTCGGGTGGGAGGAACACTTCTGGGTCACCGCCCTCAAAAATTAGGGAAATCGAGCGGCGTCTGAAGGCGTTTACTGTATAAGATGTACGGTACGGGTCGCCTGCAATCCAAGGGTCTGTAAACCTTGCGTCAAATAGGAACTCCCGTACACCTACCTGCACTTCGGCACCTAAGGTCTGATTGTTACCCCCTAGGTTTTGCTGTTGATAGCTCACAGAACCAAACAGACCACTCGCGGAACTAATCCCGCCCCCTAGCGCCAGAGAACCGGTGTTTTTCTCAATCACGTCCACGACTACAACGACTCGGCGGGGGTCAGTACCGGGGGCAAAGGAAAGCCGCACATCATCAAAAATCCCTAGGCCAAATACCCGTCGCAGGTCTCTTTGAGCCGTTTCCCGATTAAAGACATCGCCGGGTTTAAGTTGCACTTCTCGCGTAATGATGAAGTCACGGGTACGACCCCGGATCGTTTCACCCTGCTCATTCGTCGCCTCTCCCTCTTTATTCAGGAAACGCACCTGAATATCTTCAATGACCCCTTCTGCCACAATTAACTTGACTTGCCCATCGGCGGTCACTTGCTGAGCATCAATTACCTGAGCGAGGTCATAACCGTTATCTTTGTACCACTGATTGACCTTCTTGATGCCCTCTTGCAGGTCACGCAGGTTCAGGATTTTGCCATACTGCTCGTTGAAGATATTATCGACAACTTGAGCCGGCAGGACACCCATAGCGGCTCCTTCTGGAACAGTTTGAACTGACACATTTCGCAGCACGGGGTTAGGTTCTACCACAAAGGTTACACGAACCCCCAAAGGTGTATCTTCGGGCTGTACATTCACATTGGAGAAGTAGCCTGTGGCAAAGATGGCATTCACATCTTCCTGCAATTGGGAGCGTGTGGTTGCCTGTCCGGGTCGAGTTTTAATCACGCGGAAAATTTCCTCTTCCAGTTCCCCTTGTGCGCCACTGATGTCTACTTCCGCAACGAGAACTCTTGGTTCTGGCTGAGTCGGTTGCGATTGAGTGTCTGGAGGGGTTGAAAATTCTGGCGCTGGGGTTGGCGTGGGTGAAAATTCCTGCGTCGGGATTGGTGAGGGACTCGGTGACGGTGAGGGACTGGGGGATGGTGAAGGACTGGGGGACGGTGAGGGACTAGGCACCGGACTGGGTTCTGTGGAACCTCCGGACTCAGCATCCTGTGCTATCAGGGGTTGCAGACTAGAGGCGTCTGGCACAGCTAGAGTCTCGACAACCACGTTGTTGACCCTTTCCGCTTGGCGTTCCGTTGACGCCACAGGTTCCGAATCTATGGGAACAGCATCTTGATTAACATAGACTGGCTTTGAAATAGATTCTAAATGACGCTCAGTGGTCGGCTCAGCTTTAGCTGTAGGCACTCCTCCACTGCTGTTGGTCGCGTCTGGTTCTGTTGCTTTTGACTGGGGAGTGGGCAAGTCTAGGGTTTGCCCCTTCACCGGGTTGGATACACAGAAAGTGGCTGAAGCAGCCAGCATTGCTGCTAAAAAGGGAGATAAGCGCATGTCTTTGAGCTCTTTTGACACTTCCACACACCACGTTTATTGCAAATCAGCGAAACACGCTAGCGAGTCTGACTTCGCTATCCGTTTCTTATTTTTTGTCCATTGTCCATTGTCTGTGAAGAGTTTTAACGATTTGCCAATCGCTAATCTGAAAAAAGCGATGGGGATTGGGCCGGTAACCAGTGTATAGGTCTCTCGCTTGCCGTCAACCTTAGTAATACCGCAACGGTTGAAAAAGGTCATGAGAATTTCGGGACTGAGGAAGTTGACATCGGGTACCAGTACTAATGTTCCTGCCTATCACCTCCTAATGAACAAATTCACACTCGTTTAATACCATTTCACTTAAAGTTGCTTAGCGTTCAAACTACGGGCAGCAGAGGAACTGAGGGGCATAATGGAAATAATTTGTATCAGGAATTGTGTGACTTGGTATAACAAACCTCAATAGAGTCATGAACGACTTTAGTCTGTCAGGAGTAAAATAGGATTTTATACATCATTTTCATACTGGAGAATTATAGAGCGATTTGTTGTCTTTGGTAGGCAAGGCTTACACTCACATCTGTAAAGATGACCTAGATGGAGAGCCGTTATCCGAGACAGGCATTTCTGGCATCCGAAAACTCACTGGAAAAATGCTGTTGCTGGGGTTGCTCTATAAAAATAAATACCGTAAAAGTACTATTGATTTAGATAGATTTATCCAGCATATATATAAAGAGTAGAAAATAGATTTTTAAGCTACTGTGCTGAAGTAAAAGGTTCCAATTCCTCTAAGGCTGGCTAAAATTATTGAAATGTGAAAATGTCTTGGGTTATGCCGATTAGGAAATTGAGAGAGTTTCACCTCAATCGGCGAATTTTAAACATAAGGAGATAGCTATGGCTGATAAATTTGATTTTTTATACCCTCGCAGTCGCTATTACGGTCAGGTCAAACCCGAAAATCTGGTTTTTAATGCCAACCTACAGGAGTTTACGCAACGGGTAAATTATATCTGTAATCTAGAAACCGGTGGTAAACTTTCGCCAGAAGAGGCTTACTCCCAAATTAAAGAACTTTGGAAACAGTTAAAGCGCACTAAAAAGCAACTCTCGATTGGTCAGCACCCATTCCAAGGTGATGCAGGGGAAAACGAGGAAGGATGAATGATTAAGCACCAAGGATGAAAAAAGGAAAGGTTGTTGAGATTTCATCCTTTCTATTTTGTTGTCAGCGTGTGAACGCCATCCCACCACTCTGGGGGGGGATTGTTACGATAGTAGGCTGCTCGGTCTAGATGGATTGAGACGGCTTGGTCAGTGAGTGGCTTTAAGGGGTAAGCTTGCTCAAAATAGGTGAGAGCTTTTTCAAAGTCTCTGTTGAGGTAAGCTTGGCGTCCTGCGGCGTAAAAATCTAAAAACCGTTTCGTGCTGTCGTTAAGGGGTACATCGGATTCACCAATTAACTCATAAATACTAACGGCTTGGTTTTTGCCCTTAACCCGGATTCGATCTAACTCGCGTACCCAGATGCGCTCGTGGCACAAGGCATAAGTATATTCACTTAAAATAATATCGCAGCCATACTCTTTGGTGGCGCTTTCCAGCCGTGCGCTCAGATTCACTCCATCCCCAATCACGGTATAATCCATCCGTTTTTGGGAACCAATATTACCAGCAACCACCTCTCCCGAACTAATCCCAATCCCAATCCGGATTAAAGGTTGGTTGGTCAACATGCGTGACTGGTTAAACGCCGCTAAGCGCCAGCGCATATCCAAGGCTGACTTCACCGCCATCCAAGCATGATTTTCTTGTAAGGGTAGGGGGGCACCAAACACCGCCATCAAAGCATCCCCGATAAACTTATCTAAGGTTCCCTCGTGGTTAAATACCGCCTCCACCATCGTTTCAAAATACTGGTTCAGCAGCGACACCACCTCAGCCGCTCCCAGATTCTCTGTCAGTGTTGTATAGCCTCGGATGTCAGAAAATAGAATTGTGACATCCTTGCGCTCACCCACCATCAGGCTATCTTCACCCCGCGCCATCACTTGCTCGGCAACTCTTGGGGTCATGTAGCGATACATGGTGGTTTTCATCCGCTTTTCCCGTGTCATATCTTCCAACACCACCAGTCCCCCCCGCACCGTTCCCTCTAGATTTGTCAAGGGGTTAACGGTTAGGTTAATACTGCGTTCAATTTCCCGGACTTGCTCATTCGACAAGTAGGTTGAGGCGTTGGAATCCCAAGGGGTTTCATTCCAAGGAATAAACACATTGGGGTCATCACTTTTCGGGAGTGCCAGGATGTACACATCGCCTTCAGGACTTCCGTAAGGAGTCGTAAACTCTGCTCGACTCCCCATTCCCTTTTCCCAATTTAAAACCGCACTATTCCCCAACGTCCCATGACCATTGAGGCTTGAGCGTCCCGGACTTTTATACAAACCAAGGGTCAAATTTTGCTCTGGCACATAATGTTTAGTCCCGGTTGTCAGGCTGCCCTGGAGGCGCTCCTTGAGATTGTCGATGGGTACCACGTCCCAAACGTAGCGACCCATCAGTTTATATTCCCACAACTTCTGGATTTTACTGTCCTTGCTCGTGTGGGGACAACCTAGTAACGCCAGAGCCGCGTCATTAATAGTGACAATCCGCCCCTGCATATCGGTGGAGATCACAGCATCGGAGAGGCTTTGCAGAATGTCTTTCTGGTATTGTTTTTCGATCAGAACATTTTCAAACAGCTTGGCGTTTTCCAAGGCAATCCCCGCCTGAATATTAAACGCTCGCATGAACTCTTCATCCGAACTGCTAAAGCTGCCTTGCTGCTTATTGATGAGCTGAGTTACCCCAATCAATTCGTTCTTAGAGTTATAGACCGGCATACAGAGAATGTTGCGAGTCACATAACCCGTTCGTTTGTCGGTGGTGGGATCGAAGCGAGGGTCTTTGTAGGCATCGGGGATATTCAGGGTTTGACCTGTGGAGGCTACATAACCTGCAATGCCACGATTAGCCGGGATGCGAATTTCGACAAAGTCTGACCCATCTGCTGTTGCCACCTTGCTCCAAAGTTCGCCCGTCTCCTTGCTCAGCATAAACAAGGTACTGCGGTCTGCCTGCATTAAATCACGAGCCTGATCCATCACCAGACGGAGGGTAGCTTCTAAATCGAGGCTTTGACCCAAAGAAGCTGTGGCTTTGAGCAGTGCCGCCGCACCCCGTTGGTTGCGAGCCGCCATGTAAAAGGATTGACAGGTTTCCAGAATTATGCCTATCGAGGCGGCAAAGTCCCGGAATCGCTGTTCGTCGTCGGCATCAAAGGGCATACCCCCTGCTTTGTTTAACAACTGCACCACCGCAACCACTTGTTTGCTGCTGCTGAGAATGGGCATACACAAGAGGGTGTGGGTATGATAGCCGGGGCGTTCGTCTACTTCTTTATTAAATAAGGGATGATTGTAGGCATCGGGTATATTAAGACAATCTCCTGTTGTTGCCACATGACCCGCTAGACCCACATTCAGAGGAATTCGGATTTCTAGGGGTTTGCTGGTTTCGGCTTGGGGAATTTTTGCCCAGAGTTGACCTTTGTCAGCGTCAACCAGGAAAATAGTTGTGCGATCCGCTTGTAGGATTTGACCAATTTTTAGGGTGAAGGCATCCATCACCTGCTCTAACATGGTTTCCAGGGCTTCGTTGTTGATCATTTCGATCGCCCGGAGAAATTGCTGAAATTCAGCGGTGATAAAGTCCAACAAGCAGATGAATTCCGGAACGGATAAGTCTTTGACGCGGTGAGTCAGGGCACTTGTCCGGTTGAGTTGGGTTAACTGGGTCAAGCTAGCCAGAATGCTACCAACGTTAGAGAGTGTCATAGTAATGGCTGTTTAACAACTGTCGTGTAATCCAGCGTGCACAGATGGATGGGGGTGACTTTCTAGGGGAGATGAGGCAAATTTTGAGAGCCGTAAAACAAGGTGACTCAGACCGAAAGATGCGCGCCCGTAGTCAAAAGATGGTATGACACCTAAAAGATTAAATGATAACATTTGTGAACTAGAACTCCTGAATATCAGTAGTCCTACCTACGAATGTATCCACTCCTTGAAAGTAAAACAAGGGTTGATACACCCAATTGTGGGGAACGGGGGAGCTGGGGAGCGGAGCCGGAGCTAAGCGTGAGGACGGAGAAGCAAGCTTTTCTTTAATTCTATTGACTATTGAAGTGGTGGAAAATTTTTGCAGCGTTGCACTAGGGTACGTCGAGACGCACCCTACATCGTTAGTTTAGTGGGCTATAACAACTCTCTCCAGACCATCAGCCAAGTGTATTAGCCCTGAGCAAAGATCATGCGGCTGATGACATGGACTGGGATAAAACTACAGCTCTGTAATAATTTTGCAACTGGCGTGTCGCTGCCGCCCAGCCCCAACGTTCGGCTTCCGCCCTTGCATTTTGCCGCAGGGTTTCCCGTTCTTCTTGCCGTTCTAACAAACGTTGAGTGGCGGTGATGGCACCCTGTTCATCAGCCGGGTCAAACAGGTATCCATTCACCCCATCAGTGACAATATCAGGGATACCCCCAGAACGTGCAGCGACTACAGGGCAACCCGCTGCCATGGCTTCGAGTAATACTAATCCTAGGGTTTCTGTGCGCGAGGGGAAGACAAAGGCATCAGAGGAGGCAAAGGCAGCACCCAGTTCTTTTCCGGTGAGATAGCCCACAAAATGGGTGGGTGTGCCTGCAAAGTGTTTTTCCAGGGCGCTACGATGGGGGCCATCTCCCACTAAGGCGAGACGGGCGTTGGGAATGGCTTCTAAAACGGGCTTGATCCGCTCAATCTCTTTTTCTGCCGAAAGACGCCCGACATAGAGGAGGATAGGGCTTTCGGGGTGTCCTTGAGAGAGGTGCGAGCGCATTTCCTGGGACACTAAGCTGGGATGAAAGGTTTCTGTATCAACGCCTCGTTGCCACAAGTCCAAGTTGAGGATACCATGCTTTCTCAACTGCTCAATCATTGCCGTCGAGGTACACAAATTGAGCTGGGCTTGATTGTGGCTGGCTTTAATTAACTCCCACATCACCGGTTCAAGCATCCCTAGTCCGTAATGTTGGAGGTACTGAGGGAGATGGGTGTGGTAAGACGCTACCAAGGGAATTTGCAGGGTTTTGGCATAATACAGCCCACCTAACCCTAAAACAGCCGGGTTGACCACATGAATCAAATCCGGTCGAAACTGCTCTAAAGCGACCCCAATGGACGGGCGTGGTAGGGCTAGCTTCAATTCTGGATATAAAGGCAGTGGAAAGCCAGAGACGCCGTAAATTTTAGCGCCTTTGTATTCTGTGAGTCCGCCATCTGGGGAGATAACCAGGACTTGGTCACCGTTACGTTGTAGATGTTCGACGGTGTGACAAAGTCGAGTTACAATGCCATCAACCTTGGGTAAAAAGGTCTCGGTAAATAGAGCAATTCTCATGAGGATTAGGGGCTATCTGTAGTTAAAATTGATTTCATTTCAAGATGTCTTTTCTTGATTAGGGAGGGTACACAGGCCATGAATTCCAATCGCCATGATTACCCCACCGAGAAGGACTCCTATGCCTTCAGCAAAGCAATTCATTCTGTGTCGGTTCTCCGCTGCTTGAGCCATCAATAAGTCGCGTTCGCGAGACGTTGGAGATTGAGCGATTTTCTGATAATTTCTATGACTCTTGTCGAGTTCTGTCCAATCTGGAAATAGGTAGTAGGCACTCACCGCCGACGCACTCAATCCTGGCAGCACGACAAATAGTAAGAGGACAACCTGTTTTATATTCACGTCAATTCCATCCTCAAACAACAGAGGTAATCGCCAAAACGATTACCCCTTTAGTGTCGGCGTTTTCACCTATCGACGCCAGGATACTTTGGGTAGGATTTGGTTTTTGTCCACACGATGCTGATATTTATGGGCAAAGTTGAGTAAGGAATCGAGTAGGGAGTCAGAGAGATAGTGAGGTTCTAAACCTAGACTCAACAAACTGGTGTTTTTGGCATAGAAGTAGTGTTGTTCTAGCTCAACTCTGGGGTTATCGATGTGGTTAACGCTGACATCAAGTCCCATTTTTGTGCCTGCGTTTTGTACCATCGCGGCTAAATCGCCCACGCTGAAGAGTTCAGTGAATTGGTTGAACACGCGGAATTGACCGGGATCGGCGGGGTTTGCGATCGCAATTTCCACACAGCGCACTGTATCCCGAATATCCAAGAAGCCGCGAGTTTGTCCGCCTTTACCATACACGGTTAAGGGATAACCAATGGCGGCCTGGATACAGAAGCGGTTCAGGGCTGTGCCAAAGACGCCATCATAATCTAAGCGGTTGATCAAAAGTTCGTCCATGCCCGTTTCTTCGGTGAGGACACCATAGACAACCCCCTGATTCAAGTCAGTGGCGCGTAATCCCCAAACTCGACAAGCAAAGTGGATATTGTGGCTATCGTGAACTTTGCTCAGGTGGTAGTAACTTCCGGGTTGTTTGGGATAGGGGAGGGTATCCTTGCGCCCGTTGTGTTCGATGGTAATATAGCCTTCTTCAATATCAATATTCGGCGTACCATACTCACCCATCGTCCCCAACTTCACCAAATGACAATCGGGGAAATCTTGTCGCATGGCATACAGTAAATTCAGGGTGCCTACGACATTATTAACTTGAGTGAGTACAGCGTGTTCGCGGTCAATCATCGAGAAGGGTGCTGAACGCTGTTCCCCAAAGTGGACGATCGCTTCTGGCTGAAATTGATGGAGTGCTTTGATCAGGAACTCATAATTGGTAATATCGCCCACAAACAGGTCAATCGACTTACCGGTGAGGTCTTTCCAACGTTGCAGGCGTCGCTGAATCGGTGCGATGGGTGTCAAAGTGTCCGCGCCTAATTCCAGATCCCAGTGACGGCGCACCAAGCTATCGATAATACCGACTTCATAGCCTTTGTTGGAAAGATAAAGTGAGGTTGCCCAACCGCAATAGCCATCCCCGCCAATAACCAGGACTTTCATAATTGCTCAAAAAACTTTACTTACCGCTACTTCGGTAATTTACCAGGTTTGGGTACCGTCTCAACCATCTTGGGGATGTAAATTCTGCTACGGAAATAACGTGTTTTAACACATTTAAGACTAAGTTATTCTTCTTTCCGGCGTGACTTTTAACTTTTGACTGTCAAGACAGAGGTGAGTCTACAAACCATTGCCAATCAAAATAAAGGGTGCCCAGTAGTAGGGATGGGAAAACCCTGAAGCGTTGCTAGTAGTCGATTGTCTTCCTGGAATGGGTTGTGCACCTAGACCTCGAAAATCAGTATTCGCTGTAGAGGTAGGATTATTAACGGTACCTCCCTTGGGGTGATCGCTCCGGATTAGGCTCAGTTGTGCCTGACGCAGTGCCTGAGCTTTGGTGATGGGAGATTGTGCTGTACCCTTGGCTAAGGTGCTGTAGAATTGCTCCATCAACAGACGCGTACTCTTGTCGTTCACTTGCCACAGAGAAGCCATCACGGCTTTAGCTCCCTTTTCGAGAAAGTAGTAGCTAAGTCCAGTAATCTCGGTGCCGTCTTGTCCAGTTTCTCCTAATGCCGTTTCACAGGCAGAGAGTACCACCAAATGAATTTGGTTCAAATCCCGCATATTTTGAATCTCAGGAATGGGGAGTTCTTCGCCATCACCCAGCAACAGATAGGAAGCGTAGGCATTGTTGGGCACAAATTTTCCATGAGTGGCGATATGTAGAATTAAATGATCGGCTAAATTATCCCGTAAGGCTTTACGATTAAACCCTTGATTGAGTAACTGTAATCCTGGATAAATACCTTGAGTATCTGTAGGGGATTGGCGAATGATCGCATTCAGTTCGGCAGGTACATTGGGCAGAGGATTGAATCCCTTTTTGGCTTCGGATAGTCCTGCTGCTAAAACTGAGGTATTTTGAGTTCCGGGAGGTAGGCGCTCACCCATTTGGGTCAAATTAGCTGAGATAATAGTGGAGATATTGTAGTTTTCGGTTAAATATTTTTCTCCATCAAACACAGCATTCATGGGAATGTAGCGAGTAACGCGATCGAGGGAAAAGACGAGATTTTGTATTTGGTTTTTCTTGAGTTCTTTTTGCAGAGATGGGGGAAGCAGCCAGTCATAGAGTTGTTTCCCTGTTGCTTTGAGTTCAGCAATATCAGAGTTGGGGTTTTGTAGAAGTTGGCGAAATTGTACAACTTTCTCGCTAAGTTGCTTTAATCCGACTTGAGGAACTTCTATACTTTTAGTAATGCCACCTTTAGATGCCCATAAAATCCAGAGTTTGTTTTCGAGTACCAAAGGATAAATTAGTACTGTTCCGGGTTCGGAAACAATAGCTTCGGCATTGCCTCCAAGAGTGCTGGGGTCAAGAAATGCTTTATCTTTTTCACGACGACGGCTAATTTCTTGTTCAAGCGATCGCACGTTATCTTCAAATTCTTTGGCGACAGCCTCACGTTGGTCTAACAGTTTACTACGTTCTGCACATTGCTTGCATTCTTCAATCTTACGTCCCAAGGCAATTAGAGTTCCGTGAGTTTTCAGGATTTCCGATTCGGTGAAGTTGGTGATAATGCCAAGAGTTTCTTTACCTCCAGTGCGAGTATCTTTGGTGAAGTTGCGTAACTCTTGAACTTTGAGGAGTTCTAATACCTGCTGTGCTTCGAGGATTCGTCCTTGGGAGAGTAATAAGTTGGCTAAAGAGCGATAATTATCTGCAACAGTTTCGGTATATACCTTCTGTTCCTCAATAGTTAATTTTTGCAAGTCTTGTCGGATGGCTTCGGTGATGTTGACAGCTTCTTTGTAGAAGACGATCGCTAGTTCTGGCTGATTTTGTTTTTCTAGTAGGGAACCGATATTGCTGAGGGTGGTTCTTTCTCCTGGGCGATCATTGAATTCTCTGAAAAGTGCGAGGGCTTTGCGGTAAGCTTCCAAAGCTTGAGTATAGTCTCCCGTTTGGGCATAAACTAAGCCGATGCTATTAAGAATGAATCCTGATGCACTAAGATCACCTGAATTTCCGTATTCTTGAGACTTTTGATAGGCTTCTAAAGCTTGAGTATATTGACCTTTTTCAAAATAAATTAATCCAATGTTGTTATAAATATGATGTCTCTCGAAGCTTTCTTTTGATAAGGCTTGTTGAAAGAACTGTAGTGCCCGATCAACCTGTCCTAACTTTTTGTAAATTAATCCAATTTGATTGAGCGCAAAAGGTTCTAGATAACTAATTGGTACTACTAATTCCTCGCTTACTTTTACGGAGGGTAGAATAGATAGTGCTTGATCGAGAACTTCTAAAGCTCGCTCATATTGAGCTAAATCATTATAAATTAATCCAGTTTCAATGAGTAAAAATAATTCGTGATCTTTAACTTTACGTTCTCTAGCGATCGCTAATGATTGTTGATACGACCCTAGTGCCTGAGAGTACTGACCCAAATTGCGATAAACCCATCCCATACTGTGGAGACTATGCTGTTGAGCCTTGCGATCACCAATTTCTTGACTGATAAATAAATTTAGCTGGCTTATTGATAACTGCTCTTGCCAAGATAGTTTTCTACGACGCAAAGAGATATCCCTAGCTACGCCAAAGGCTGCCTGAAATTGCCATTTTTGTTTTAGGTGACGGCGCATTACATCAAGAATTAGTTGTTCGCCTTCACCATCACCAATTTTTCTAAAACTCTCTAGCTTTTGACGAAATAATTCCTCTATCTGGCGATATTTACCTGCTTTAAAATAAGCATTACCAATGTATCCAAGTGTTTTTGCTATCTTGTTGAGGGTGTCTACCTCACCAGCGCGATCGCCATTTTTTCTTTGAATAACTAAAGTTGTTTGAAGTTCTTCGAGTCGCTGTTGTAATTCATCGGAAGAAGTTTCTTTCTCGACAGCACTAGGACTACTAGCAGTTTGAAACGTTCCCCTATTCACCCTTGGAAAAGTCTTTACAGAAAACTTATCTTTCTCAATCTCAGAGTCTTGAGTTGACTTTGCGGCTATAGCCGTTGAGATGCTTAGATGAATTCCACTCAGTTGTAAGGGAAAAGTCAGGGACAGTAGCAGGGTGGCAGCAATGAAACTGAGATGCTTGGGACGCGATCGCATACAAACAATCCTCTATCAGCAGCTTGGCAAAATACTTGCACAATCATCTATATCTCTGAACTCATCAGAAGATATGCAAAAATGAGAGCCAGTTGCAGAACACAGTCTCGCTGACTTGAGTCTCAAAAAGCGATCGCTCATTGCCGCAAATCATCGCTGTTCTCAGTTCCATAAACCACACCGCAGGGGCAATTCTACCTTGCCCCTACAGAAAACCTGTATTCATTAACTAACGCATCACTGAGGCAAAAAGCCTTTTAAACCTTTACCTCATCCGCAAAACTCGCCCAACGGGCAAATTGAAATTCCCCAGCGATCGAACCCCAAATATGTTCATCGGTTTGGGGGTGGCGTCCGCGATCGCGACTGATAAATTTATTCTCATCAATCTCGAACATGCTGTCGAGATAGGTTTCCTCACCCTTCCACAACACCATACAACCCTTACCCGGTTCAACCTCACCTTTGAAACTGTTACCCGTCCATTCAACTTGGAACGTACATCCGGGGAGTTTCTCCAACTGTTCGGCTTGTAGGGTTTGCAAGCGTGCCAGGTCACGAGAGGCACCGTAGAATGGTTTTTCGTCCTTAACTTTGTAATTTTCAATTTCGATGCGATCGCCTACCTCCATTAACTTTAATACTCGCAACCGATAAGGCTGATTCAGCGCATAGTCGTAGGCTTGTTCCAGAAAAAAACTGACTCCATCCAGCAGCGTCAGAGGCAGGGGACGCATACAAACACGAATATGGGCGAAAAACGGGGGATTAGCATACGCTTGCTCTTGATTGCTAAAATCAGCAGCCATCCAACGGGCTAAGGTGGCAATATCGGTAGAATGCGTCATTAATTATTTCTCAGAATTCTCATCAAACTTTATCAATAATTGTAAAACTCAGACTGGCTAAGGGAGGAGCAAGAGAATAGGAGAAGATTGTGATCGCCCAAAAGACACCGACAAAACGTACACTACATTACGACAACTTCGTCAACAACCCCAAAAACCGCTTAGTATTCGGCGTGAGCAACGTGCGACGATAAGCATCCGCCGCCTTCTTAATCCCTTCCGCCTGAGTAGGATAAGGATGAATCACACCACTTAACCGGCTCAAACCCACCTTACCCACAATTGCCGTCGTCACTTCCGAAATCATCTCACCCGCATGACGAGCTACAATCGTCGCCCCCAAAATCTGATCCGAACCCTTCCGGTGCAGGATTTTAACAAACCCTTCCTCCTCACCATCTGCGATCGCTCGATCCACCTGACTTAAAGGAATGGCGATTGCCTCTACCGCAATCCCCTTTTCCCTCGCTTCCCATTCATACAATCCCACATGGGCAACCTCTGGGTCAGTATACGTGACCCAAGGCATCACCAAACTACTCAGTTTAGAACGTCCTAAACCAAACGGTGAAAACAAAGTATTTTTAATCACAATCCGTGCCGCCGCATCCGCCGCATGAGTAAACTTCCAGTTCATGCAGATGTCGCCTGCGGCATAAATTCGGGGGTTCGTCGTTTGCAGGTAATCATTCACCTTCACCCCTTGCTTCTGGTCGTACTCTACCCCAACTGCATCTAAATTCAGCCCTTCCACATTAGGAGCACGTCCGACACCCACCAAAATTTCATCAACCGTAATCGACTCCTCCTGACCCTGATGGGTAAAATAGACTGTCTTACCTTCACTCGACTTGACTACCCGCTTCACTTCAGAACCCAGCACCAAGCGAATTCCTTCCCGAATAAACACCTTCTGAACAACTTCCGCCGCGTCGGCATCCTCTTTATTCAAGATATGAGAACTGCGATGGAACAATACCACCTCACTCCCCAAACGCCGAAACGCCTGAGCTAATTCGCAATCAAGGGGGCCACCCCCAATCAATGCTATACAGCTTGGTCGTTCGGTAAGGGAAAAAACACTTTCATTCGTCAGATACCCCGCCTCTTCCATCCCCTCAATCGATAATCGTGCTGCCCTAGCCCCCGTCGCAATCACCGCTTTCTTAAACCGGAGAGTCTCACTCCCCACTTCAATCGTGTTGTCACTCAAAAAACGACCACTACCCAAAAAGACATCAACCCCAAGCTGTTGGAAACGTTCCGCCGAATCATGAGGACTAATACTTGCCCGGATTCTACGCATCCGTTGCATTACGGCAGGAAAATCAACTTGAATCTCTTCTGGGACATGCACCCCGTAGTTTTTTGCTTCTCGCATCTCGGCAACCACACGAGAAGATCGAATCATGCACTTGGAAGGCACGCACCCCACATTCAAGCAATCCCCACCCATTAGATGCTTTTCAATCAAAGCAACTTTCAAACCCAAGCCTAAACCCGCCGCACCTGCCGCCACGACTAATCCAGCCGTACCCGCGCCAATCACCACTAAGTCGTAACAGCTAGCGGGTTTAGGATTAACCCAATCCGGTGGATGAACGTGAGAAACCAATGTCTGGTTATACTCATCCATCGGTGCGACGGTAACATTCTCGAATGCTGAATTTGACATGGGTAGTTAAGAAAAAAAGAGGCTTCCTCTTCCCGGTTGGATGGGTTATTTGATTCACCGCGTTCTCCCCAATCCTAGAGCATGGAAATCGTACCTCTTAAGATTTTGAGGACAACAACGGTAGGAACTAAGAAACTTTCTCTTCTAAAGCCTTCCGAGCAATTCGAGTGACAAAAACCGTAACCGCAACCGTGGCGACAAAACCAATAATCCTCATCGTCCACTCTATAGCAGAGTTGCTCGGCTGAGCTGTGGTACCAATCAGGGCACAGGCACCCGCCAAGGAACCGAGGTAAACGTACATTACTGTACCCGGAATCATACCCAGGAAGCCCAGGAGATAGTCTTTGGAGGAAACTCCCGTAATTCCCAGAGCATAGTTCAACAAGTTAAATGGAAAAATGGGAGAGAGCCGCGTTAAAAAAACAATTTTGAATCCTTCTTTACCCACAGCCTCGTCAATTTTACGAAATTTTTCATTGCCTGCGATTTGCTTGTAAACCCAATCCCGTGCTAAGTACCGTCCGATGAAGAAAGCGGCAGTGGCTCCCAGCACGGCACCGATGAAAACGTAGAGTGAACCCCAGACGACACCAAAGATTGCGCCGCCTCCGAGGGTAACAATTGAGCCAGGTAAGAAAGCTACCGTAGCAATAATATAGAGTGCAATATACGCGATCGCTCCCACACGACCCAGATTGTTAATCCTTGCCAATGTGTTCCGCAACATGTCCTGGAGATTGAATCCCCTAGCAGCAGAAGATGTCTCTGCTAAGGCTGGATGGGTAGCAATCCCAATGGCGATGCCAACTGCCAGTAGCGTTAATCCAAACAGCTTGAGAAACATGATCACTCTTCTGCTCAAGGATTGACGTTTTATCAGGTTGTGCGTCATAACTTGATTTTATTTTGTTGAGGTTGCTCGATCTCAATACTAATGTCTTGAAATCAAGGATTACATTGCTTGCTCATTGAGCCTAATTCCTTTTTACTAGGATACTGCTCCTGAATCCGAATACAGGACTTACTTTTGTATTCTTTCCCGTCAGTTCATTTATTTCTTATCTATAGATATTAACGACTTTAATTTTTGGGTACGATTAAAAGATATTAAATTCCTGTCAGAGAATTTTTGTTTATCAAATTTATCAGACTCAGTCATCCTGCAAAAGCATAATATTTGGCTTGGTGGCTAGATTGACCAGGGATTGATTAGGTATAAATTTAAAAAATCAGATTACCAGATAAAGTTTAAAGTAATAATTGAATCAAAAATATAAGCCTTAATAGTAATATCTGTTTCAGAAACAACTTCAAGAAAACGGTTAAGTTTTAAACAAAACATTAATTACATCACTTAAATTTGAACAAAAAATACAGAGATAAACGCTATCCGCTTGTAGTTATTTTTGGTATCTGGTAGATTCAAAGCCATAGGTTCTAGAAAGAACTCGCAGGACATAGAATATTGACAAGCATTCGCTCCGGAGAGCCTGAAGGTCAATTGTTTCCTAAGAGACTCAAGAGATACAATGAGCAGCCTGAGCCTGATTAAGGCTAACTCAATCGCTTTTTTGGCAACCACTAGATACAGAGTTTAAGAATACGATGCAAAGTGCTGACAGTTTCACTCAAGTTACCTTTCACTACCAGAGTGGTGAAACAGAATCCTTTGATATTCCCCAAACTCCAGAAGCTTTCCAGATGCAACTCGATGGCTTACTCAACCAAGACTGGTTGACCCTGCACTTGTTTGATAGCACGGTTGTCATTCATACGGCCCAAGTTGTGAAGATAGAAGTGAAACCGCCCTTGCTCGAAATCCAAGGGAATGGTGTTCTCACCGATGTCCAGCGAGTGACACCACTGACGCATGGAGCCAAGCTCTAGAAATGGAGGCTGGAAAGATGATTCAACCGAACTTCACGATCTAAATAAAATCATGTCTACGGTTAGTTTAATTCGTGCTGATTCCTATAATCGGCAGCAACTGCGCTCCTCCTTAGAAACCTTGCTGGAACCGTTAGGAGGAATGGGCGCTTTTGTGAAACCGGGCAATCGCGTCCTGCTCAAGCCCAATCTTCTCACCGGTGGGCGTCCCGGCAAAGAATGCATCACTCGTCCGGAACTGGTTTACACTGTCGCTCAATTGGTACAAGAAGCAGGAGGCAAACCCTTTTTGGGAGATAGCCCTGCTTTTGGGAGTGCTTGGGGGGTTGCCAAGGCAAATGGCTATCTGCCGCTGATGGAAGAACTCAACTTACCCATCGTAGAATTTCACGGTCAGCGTTACGAAACAGCGAGTACAACCTTCAACCATCTGCGCCTGTGCAAAGAAGCTATGGACGCCGATGTCGTGATTAACCTGCCTAAGGTGAAGTCTCACTCGCAGTTAACCATCACCTTGGGCGTCAAGAACTTATTCGGCTGTGTCCCTGGCAAAATGAAAGCCTGGTGGCACATGGAAGCGGGGAAGGATGAACAACGTTTTGGGGAAATGTTGGTGGAAACGGCACGGGCGATTAATCCCGACTTGACGATTCTCGATGGTATCATCGGTCATGAAGGAAATGGCCCTAGTGCAGGCGAACCGCGATCGCTGAATATCTTGGGGGCGTCTTCCGATGTCTTTGCCCTGGATCGCGCCATACTAGACATCCTCAATGTTGACCCATCCCTCGTTCCCACCGTAACCGCGAGTCAACGATTAGGGCTGTGTCCACAACTGAGGGAGATGGATTTTCCCCACCTGCAACCCATGGAACTGCAAGTGATGGATTGGAGACTTCCTGATGCTTTAGTCCCGCTTGATTTTGGGATGCCTCGTGTAATTAAGTCTACTTTTAGACATCTGTACATCCGCTTGATCCAAGAACCCATCAAAGCTTATGCCGAAAGGTAGTTGACAAGAAGTCAGTTTTGTAAACCTCGTTACAACGAAAACCAAAATCTGCACCGTAAGCTTGTACTACCCTCCGATTGCTTAATCACGCCGCCCTATTTCTAGAGGCGGTTTTTTATTAAGTGTGACGGGAATCTCCAGTTAATCTGGCAGTCGAGATCAAAAATTTTAGGTTGAGACCGAAAATTCCACCTCTTTCACAGGTAGGAAGTTAAGCGGTCAGTCGATCTCTCTAGCTGTACTTCTTTGAGATTGTTTTCTAGAAGACAATTAAAAAGAGATAAATCGCTAAAATGAAGTACATGGGTGAGAAATAAAACTCTTTCCTTTGCTTTTCATTACCATTTGACCGAGTTTCAGTCAAAAAATTTTTTATGGAATCCAGTAGTCCGTCTGCCAACACTTCTGATCCCCATCCCTATAGGTGGGCAGAGTTTATGGGAGCGGTAATTGCTTTATTAACCTTGACATTACCTCTGTTCGTCATCGCTCATTACTCTTCAAGCGGAGTGGATGTTCTGCAACAGACGACTTACTCGCTACCCAGGCCAGAAAAGTGATTCCACAGATAGCTTAAATCACACCATAGCAATGCAGGACTCAAAACATCCCCCCTGGTTATAGACCTAAATCGGGGGAGTTACAGAAAAATACCGACGGGTGCTAGTGGTTAGCTCTAAACTAGCTTGGTTTTCAGTGGCAACGGCTGTTTGAGATTGACCGATGCCGAGCCAAACTTATGAAGATTTGAAAAAGATTCGCTCTTTAGGCAGTGGGAATCTGATCAACCACAAGCCGGTCGTACCTGTCTTCGCTTAGAATGCTACACGGGGGTTGGTCAAAGCCTACTCCTGGGGTTACCTGTGGCAAAAAGTATTTGATTGCAAGGCTCCCCCAATCTGCTGTGTCGCTTAAAAATTCTGTAATGGATTTATCACGCATTCCGGCTCAACCTAAACCAGGTCTGATCAACGTTCTGATTGAAATTCCAGCGGGTAGTAAGAATAAGTACGAGTTTGACAAAGACTTACAAGCCTTTGCACTAGACCGTGTACTTTATGCTTCTGTGCAATATCCGTATGACTACGGGTTCGTGCCTAACACATTAGCGGATGATGGCGATCCGCTCGATGGTATGGTATTGATGGATCAACCGACGTTTCCAGGGTGTGTCATTGCCGCACGACCGATTGGGATGCTAGAGATGATTGATGGAGGCGATCGCGACGAAAAAATTCTTTGTGTTCCCGACAAAGACCCGCGCTACACCCATGTCAAATCTCTTCAAGACATCGCGCCGCATCGATTGGAGGAAATTGCTGAATTTTTCAGGACTTACAAAAACCTAGAAAAAAAAGTTACAGAAATTTTAGGCTGGAAAGATGTCGGGCACGTCATGCCACTGGTAGAGAAGTGCATCCAAGCCGGTAGCGAGAAAGGAAGAGATTCAGACGCCGAGTCCTAAACCTAAATGGGTAAGGGATAAGCGTTTTTGAGAGGGCGTAGGAGCAACTGCGATGTCTCTATCCCTGAGTGACGCGCAATCTCTCTCCATCTTTCGCCCTCCATATCCAATTTGTGACGGAACTCACAGGTTATGTTCCTTCAAGAACGCTAAAATTAACTGACCTAACAAAAACTTCCTGACCAAGACCAAGGGTGCTAGAAAATTTAACGTAGGGGAAGTGCGGAATCTGAATGGTTGTTGTACGACATTACCCTACGTAATTTCTTATCTTAGTAAATATGTGACCTCTGCCCCTTTGAACCCAAAGCCCTAGTCACCCACACAGCGATGCCCGTTCTATCTGACTCTCATTTAGTGGAAATCTGCTGCTGTGAAGCGTTGCTAATCCAGGCTAACTAAATTGTAACAATGCCAGATTTCCAGCCAGCGGCACCAACCCCACGTATATCGAATGATAGAGCCGATATGGTAACTGGCTCTAGAGATGATTTTGTCGTTCAATTTTGGGGCGTTCGAGATAAAATTTCCACTCCGGGAAAAGAGACAATCCGTTACGGGGGCAACACATCCTGTGTTGAAATACGGGTTGGCAACAAACGTCTGATTTTTGACGGCGGTACCGGGTTACGGTTGTTGGGCAATAATTTGCTCAAAGCGATGCCCGTGGAAGCTTACATCTTCTTTACTAATTGCCATTGGGACAGCATCCAAGGATTTCCCTTTTTCATCCCCGCCCTTCTTCCAGGCAACTGCTTTCATATTTACGGAGCAGAGGCATCTGATGGAACCTCGATGGAACAGCGGCTGAGTCGCCAGATGCTCGGTCCCAATTTTCCCGTTCCCCTGCAAGTGATGCGCTCGGAGCTGAAGTTCTACGAGCTGGTGTCTGGCATGACTATCTTATTGGACGATGTGACCGTTGAGACCGTCTTTCTCAACTACTCACACAGGGCAATGGGTTATCGAATCACTTGGCAAGGACGTTCAGTGGTCTACGCCATGGATCGCGTCTGCTACCAGGATCACATCGATCAAGCACTGCTCCATCTAGCACGGCAAGCCGATTTGCTGATTTTGAAAGCTCCTCATTCCTTCTTAGAGGGTGGCGTCTCATCTTCGTCACGGCTCTGGAAAGACAGCCTTTGGCAGACAGGGATTGAAACAGCAAAAGCAGCGGGCGTTAAACGAATCGTCATGTCTCGCTACAACCCCGACTATGATGATGACTTTCTCGATCAGGTAGAAGAGCAAGTTAGGTCTGTTTTCCCCAATGACTTCCTAGCTCGCGAGGGCATGATTGTGCCCATAGCCTAGTGAAAGAAGGCAGGAGGTAGAAGGCAGGAGGCACAAGGAAAAAGGTAAAAAAGTTTGTACAGTCAGCTTTTTAACCTTTTCAACTAGATTGTTATTTTTGCCAGCGTGTTTAGTTCAGCGAAAAAAACATAGTTTTGGAACTCTGATTTAAGCGCCTAAACCATTTCTCATGCCCTAACTCCCTATTTGGGTGGAGTAAGACTTGTCCATCGGTTTTGTTCACGGCTGAGAATAGGGCAAGATCTCATATAAGTTTTTTAATTGGTGATCTTGCATAATGGACTCCCCTTTTGTCGTTTCTGCTGAATACCTTAGGGAACATCTAGATGACCCGCAAGTGGTGATTGTGGATTGTCGCTTCGTACTTACTGAGCCAGATGTGGGTCATCAACAGTATCTAGAGAGTCACATCCCAATGGCTCACTATCTTGATTTAAATCAAGACCTATCCGCACCTGTGGGGCTTCATGGTGGGCGTCACCCGTTGCCAGATATCGATGAACTAGCGCAGAAATTAGCTGCCATGGGCGTGAATTTTCAACAAACTTTAGTCGTCGCTTATGATAATTCTCGCTTGGGTTTTGCCGCACGTCTGTGGTGGCTACTCCGTTACATGGGACATGACCAGGTTGCCTTGCTCAATGGGGGCTGGACGGCATGGCAAGCAGCGGGATACCCGGTTACAGAGGTTTTACCTCCAACACCCGTACCAGGGACGTTTGTACCGCAAATACGCTCGGATTGGTGGGTGGATATTGACACCTTCAAAGTTCGTAAAGATTTACCCGGTGTGGTAGTAGTCGATTCGCGGGAGCGCGATCGCTATTTAGGGAAACGAGAGCCGATTGACCCCATCGCTGATCATATACCCGGTGCCGTTAATTACCCTTGGCAAGACGTGACCGATGTTCAAGGGTATCTGCACCCAATCGATAAGCAACAACAGCGATGGCTTGATGTCACAACGCAAAAAGAAATTATTGTTTATTGTGGTTCTGGAGTCACCGCCTGTGTCAATCTCCTCTCCTTAGAATTGGCTGGGATTCATACCGGCAAGCTCTATGCAGGGGGTTGGAGTGACTGGTGTTCTTATCTAAATCCCCCACAAGCCTCCCAATCAAGTGATTGAGTATCTCTCTACATTCCGCTCGTCCTCGACCACTTCTATGAGTTCAAGCGGAATATCTAGCCTGAAATTTTTTGAATAATCTCATATCGTGCTGGGTTGCTGAGGAGAGTCCACTCAGAACTACAATTTAAATGTAAATTTAATAAAGTACTTCCGCAGCAGACTTCACTGTGTGCTGACCAAATATACTTAAGTTCAAGTTATCCTGTTAGCCAACCATGCTTTTAGGTTTATCGCCTGAGGGTGATTTAAAGGGAGGAGTTGAAAAAATGAAGTAAAAAGAAGGAGAACCCTTAAGGGTTATCGCTTTAACGTAACTATTAGCAAATGATTAAATAAAAGTTGCTAAAATAAGAAGTTCAATTAAATTCACTAAAACTATTAGGTCTTAGTTTATATGCCATGCCCCATGAACCGTCTGTCTATTTTTGTAGACGGGAACAATATGTTCTACGCTCAACAAAAAAACGGCTGGTTTTTCGATCCAAGAAGGGTATTAGATTACTTCAAAGGTGAGCCAAACATAACATTAGTCAACGCCTTTTGGTACACCGGATTAAAAGACCCTCAAGACCAGCGAGGATTTCGAGATGCCTTAATCAGCCTTGGTTACACCGTCCGGACAAAAATTCTCAAAGAATATTACGATGATAATTCCGGTCGTTATTCTCAAAAAGCTAATTTAGATATAGAAATTGTTGTCGATATGTTTAATACAGTAGATCAGTACGATAAAGTGATTCTTTTTAGTGGAGATGGTGATTTTGAACGAGCGATTGAATTACTACGCTCAAAGAATACACATATTACAGTCGTCTCAACCGAGGGAATGATTGCCAGGGAATTAAGGAATGCAACTGACCGTTACATCGATTTAAATGAAATCCGAGAACGGATTGAAAAAATTGACTATTAAATATAATTGAGTAAAAAATAACTTCTATCTTATATAGATTGAGGACAATTAACTCTTCATTTTTTGCCAAACCGAGCTATGAACAAGCAACCGCAAACAGACCGCATTATTATCTTTGACACCACCCTCCGGGATGGGGAACAGTGCCCCGGAGCAACCCTAAATGTAGACGAGAAGCTGGTGATTGCGCGGCAACTAGCGCGTCTGGGAGTTGATGTGATTGAGGCGGGTTTCGCTTTTGCTAGCCCCGGAGATTTTGAAGCGGTGGAAAAAATTGCCAAAGCCGTGGGGACAGAAGATGGCCCGGTGATCTGTAGTTTGGCAAGAGCGATTAAAGCCGATATCCAAGCCGCAGCGGCAGCGATTAAACCAGCCGCTAAGGGGCGAATTCATACCTTTATCTCGACTTCAGACATTCACCTGGAATACCAACTCAAGAAATCCAAAGCCGAGGTACTGGCGATCGCCGAGGAAATGGTTGCGTATGCCAAAAGCTTCGTGGATGACGTGGAATTCTCAACCATGGATGCCACGCGCACCGATCCAGAGTACCTTTACCAAGTGCTAGAACGGGCGATCGCAGCCGGTGCCACCACGATCAATATCCCCGATACCGTGGGTTACACTACCCCAAGCGAATTCGGGGCACTGATTAAGGGCATCAAAGACAACGTCCCCAATATTGACCAAGCGATTATTTCCGTCCACGGGCACAATGATATCGGCTTGGCGGTGGCGAACTTCCTGGAAGCTGTGAAGAATGGGGCGAGGCAGTTGGAATGTGCAATCAACGGCATCGGTGAACGGGCGGGAAATACTGCTCTAGAAGAAGTGGTGATGGCGCTGCACGTGCGGCGGCAGTATTACAACCCCTTCTTGGGACGCCCTGTGGAGTCAGAAGCCCCCCTGACAAACATTGACACGCGGCAGATTTATAAAACCTCTCGCTTGGTATCCAACCTCACCGGGATGTTGGTGCAGCCGAACAAAGCCATTGTGGGAGCCAATGCCTTTGCTCACGAATCAGGGATTCATCAGGATGGGGTGCTCAAGAACCGGCTGACTTACGAAATCATGGATGCCCAGTCCATTGGTTTGACGGAAAATCAGATTGTCTTGGGCAAACACTCCGGGCGCAATGCCTTCCGCACTCGCTTGCGGGAACTAGGGTTTGAGCTTTCGGAAACCGAGTTGAATAAAGCGTTTATCCGCTTCAAAGAACTGGCAGATAAGAAAAAAGAAATTTCTGACTGGGATTTGGAAGCGATCGCCAATGATGAAACCCAACAAACTCCAGAACTGTTCCACTTAGAATTAGTACAGGTCTCTTGTGGCAATCAGGCGCGTCCGACCGCCACCGTATACCTGAGAAACCCAGCAGGTGAAGAACTGATGGATGCGGCGATCGGTACCGGCCCCGTGGATGCGGTGTACAAAGCCATTAACCGGGTGGTGAATGTCCCCAACGAGTTGATTGAGTTTTCTGTGCAGTCCGTAACCAAGGGTATTGATGCCATGGGAGAAGTGACCATTCGCTTGCGGCACAATCATCGGGTATTCTCCGGTCATGCTGCCAACACCGATATCATTGTTGCCTCTGCTCAAGCCTATGTGAACGCCCTCAATCGGCTGTATGGATCATTGCAAGGCGACCAAACCCTACGGATTGGGCGTGGGGAAAGCAGTATGAATGAATCAGGGGTAACAGAAGAATCCGTTGTTGTTCAGGGTTCGATGGTTAATCAACAGTGATTGATTTCCTAACAGAGGAAGAAATGTGACGCCTTGCTACACTTCGTGAGAGCAATTTTTAGCCTTTTGGTATCGGAACAAGCCTGAGACTATGCCAAATCGCCGATTTCGCCTAGAAGTTCGCCAACAACTTCTAGTGGATGCGGGACTGCTAGCGTTGCTAGCGTTAATGATCATCATTATCACCACGGCCTACATCTCCAGTGAGCATAACTTTCACTGGTGGATTGACTGGTATGCACGAACTCTGGATATTGTCACAACCGGGCGTGAATCTCCAGGTGAGGCGATACAACGGGTTCAGCAGTCTTTGATCGCAGAGCGCAATCGCCTGTTCACCCTGCCGTTGATTCCATTTATTTTGGTCTTCGGCAGTTCCCGCCTGGTTTATGAAATCGCTCTAGCACTGGTTTATCTGCTGCCCTTTGCCTTGGTGATGGGAGCGATCGCCACCCAGCTCATCCGGGCACATTCGCGCCCGGTTTTTTGGGCAACCGCATTTTTAACCTTACTCATCCCCGTGAGCTGGATACCCACATTTATGGGCATTCCAGACACTGGGGGAGCGGTTTTTTTGGGTCTGGCAACGTTCTTTTACTTGCAGGATGTCAGACTCAAGACAGGGTGGCGAATTCCTCTGATCGGATTCTTGATTGGGGCGGCGATTTTGTTGCGCCGTCCCTTCGTCTACGCAGGCGTAACGTTCCTCGGAGCCATCACGTTACAAGCTTTACTCTTCTTCATCGCTGAGGTAGGAAAAGCGTCACTCCAAGAAGTGAATGAGAAACAGGTGCTATCTCTGAGAGAAAGCCTCAACCCCATCGTCCAACCCTGGAGGTGGCTGCGATCGCGGGTGGGGAGGAGAGAGTCTCTGAACTATCGCTTAGCCTCTGTTTCCACCTACTTAGCTGCCTTCGCGCCTTGGCTGTGGCGAGAACCGACGACAACGGGGGGGCACAATACCCATGCCATGGCGTGGCGGAATTTGCTGTTGGCTGGTGTGCGGATTGCTCTGATTGGAGCTACAGTGCTGGCTACGTTATGGATTGTCGCACCACAGTTTACCTATGCCGCCTTAACCACAAATTACAAAAACCTCTACACTTCTTGGAGCTTACCCTTTAGTGACATTTTCAACTTATACGCCTCATTCTATGGCTGGGGAACGTGGCTATTAGTGCTACTGGGGTTTTCGGCAAGTCTTTTAACTCGGAGTTTACCGTTAACCGGTGTGAGCTTAGTGGGGTTGTCCGGTGTCTTATCCCTGAGTGTATGGCTGGTTGTACTACGGTACGGTAACGTCTTTTATTCGTTACAAGTCACACCGTTCATCGTTATCGGGTTGGTTGCCTTGATCTGGACAACTTGGATCAGGCTGAGGGGGAAAAGGCGATCGCTCCTGTTAGGGGTGATGGGTGGCTATTTAGTGGTTAACTTCATGGTTGGATTAGCTCCAATTGGGACAATGAGCCGTGTTTTTCATCCCTTGTTTGCCCTCAACATGCCTCCCTTGGTGCGTACAGACTATGATGAGGTCGTTCGATTGGTCAACTCCCTACGTCAACTGACTCCTGAAGGAGAGCCGATTTTAGTGGTAGGTTTTCAACGGCTTCAGTTGACAGGAAATATGCTGCGATCAGCGGAGTACCTCCTCTACCCTGAAGAGGATCGGGTTTTAAACACCTTGCCTGCGCCTGAAGTGGACTCTCGTGATTCTTATCCCTTAGAGGAAATGGTGGAGGCGCAGTATGTGGTGGTTCCCAGTCGGTTGCCGGCTTATTCAAGTAACCCCGCTCAAAATCCTGCGGTTGGGGAATGGCTACCTAATCAAGAAAACGATGTTGTTAACGTGGTGTTTGATGCGTTTACGCAAAATTGGGAGTTTGCCCAAGACTTTCGACGCCTCCCGACAGAGTTTCAGTTTGAGAACGGGGTTGTTGTGAATATTTACCAGCGACTTCGTCCCACGTCTCTGGCGACAGCGGTGCGAACCCTCCACGCCATGCAGCAACAAATTGGTGAACGACCCGGTTCCCAGGGAAATTGGATTATTCTGAGTCAGTGGTTACACAACACAACTGTGAGGCAAAACTCAGGCAATCGGTATAAAGTGGTTGCTTTTCGTCGCGATTACCCTTGGGGTGAGGAGGAGAGAACTTACCGATTGTTTGAATCCACATCGTTAGTGAAAGCACTGGGTTTGCCATCCCCCTCTGGGCGTAGAGCCAAGACCTTATCATCTTCGGCACTCTCTGTCGAGCGATCGCCAAACGGACGCGATCGTACGGTTCGGGGAACCTTGGCTTCCAACGTGGCAACGTCTCAGGAACGAGGAGGAACGTTAGAAGCGCCAGATTCATCATCCTTCCCCTTGCCCAAACTGCGTCTCGTTAGAGCGCTGAGGAATCAAGGATTAGAACAGCCGAATACGGCTCTACCCGATCAAGAAGCCAGGGAAGACCGTACTCAGCAGCTAGGCACATCCTTACTTTATCTCGGCCCACTGACAGACCAAGCCAAAGTTTCGGGTGTGATCGATTACCTGGATCAAGCTTGTGTTGGCTCCTCTCTACGAGTGGCAATGCTGGATAAAGAAGGTGACATCGTGAGTTCAACAGAAAGTGCCTATCGTCATACTCCCGAAAAAAGCACCAAATTTGACCTATCCGTTCGGGGTCAAGATTCAGCCTATCTCTTATTGAATATCCTGAACTACGATCAAAATGATTTAGTGAACTCCTGCACGCTCCAAATCAATCCCTTGACCGTATTCAACCCCAAATCGTGAATAAGGATGCATTTTTTGCCTGAAATTTCTAACTGATCCTTGTAAAATCATTTAGCAAAAGTGTGCTGAAAACGAAATGTTAGACGAAACCTTGGAAAAAGAGCGACGCTTCCATGATAATTGGGCTGCCGCTATTGATATAGATGGAATTCGGGTTGCTGACTATTTTGAAGCTTGTACCGCTCCCGAAAATCGCTTTATTCTACGGCAGATGGGAGACATCCGAGGTAAGCGGCTATTAGATTTGGGATGTGGTGCGGGTGAAAATAGTGTTTATTTTGCCAAACAAGGGGCGCATTGTGTAGCGACCGATTATTCACCAGGAATGGTAGAAGTGGCGCTCAAGTTAGCGGCCTCGAATGGAGTCAAAATTGAAGGATGCACTGCCAATGCAATGGCGTTGGATTTTCCAGATAACACCTTTGATTTAATCTATGCCTCCAATTTATTACACCATATCCCAGACCCCAAAATCGCTTTGAAAGAAATGCACAGAGTCCTAAAACCGGGTGGAAAAGCCTGTTTTTGGGACCCATTAAAGCACAATCCGGTGATTAATGTCTATCGCCGCATAGCGACTGAAGTGCGTACTGAAGATGAAATGCCGCTGGATATTAATATTGTTAATTACATCCAATCTTTATTTTCCGAAACCGCTTACGATACCTTTTGGATAGCCACACTTTGGATTTTCTTGCGCTTCTATTTGGTAGAAAAAGTTAACCCTAATCAGGAGCGTTATTGGAAGAAAATCATTTTGGAGCAAGAACGATTAGCACCGACCTATTTGCGATTGGAACAATTCGATAATTTCTTGAAGAAACTACCATTGATGAAACGTTTGGCTTGGAATTTAGCTGTGGTAGCAACGAAATAAGTATCGTAACGTAAGGTGTAGGGGCACGGTATTTCAAATATTCGGTCACAGCCAAAATGTTAGTCTTGTCATGCCCCTACCTACCTCTGTAAAACTAAATCCGCATCTATAATCTTTTATATTGTCTTTTATAGCTATAGCCATAACGGTTGGGACTTTCTTTAACAGCCCAAACGACCACATAGCAGTTAAAAACCCTTCTGCCCTGTGTCATGTGCCTTTTGCCTTTTGGTATATCCTTTTGGTATATATTGTTTATTTTCTCTTGTTCTTTCCTCTACAAACGCTGTGCCTCTGTGATTTTTTCTCAAAAAAGATTGACAACAGTATCCTTCTTGTTGCTGCCGTAAATAGGGGTTTAAGATTAGGGTATTTTTATTGAAGGTAGAAAAAACAGGTTCCTTTATCAGGAAAAAAAATCTTTATATTCTACAGCCAAACTAAGGTATATGAGGTTAGAATCGTGTTCGTTTATCTCATAATTGACGTTATATGTCTAGAGGCTCACGAGAACAAGAAGTACTCAGTAATAAGTTTGGAACAATTACAGACAAACGACTGATATTTCTGAGCAAGAAAGATTTATTTCAGAACGGGACTCGCGAAGAAATGCCCCTTAATCAGGTGGTTTCTGTGCGTTTTTATCAGCAGAAATCTTTTGTGGCTATTCTTATAGGTAGCATTGGTATATTGGTTTCCCTCGTATTGGTTTCTTTAGTACGGGGTAATTTAGTTACACTTATGCTTGGCGCTCTCATTATAGCCTTGTGTGTTTGGATTGCTTACTTAGGATTTGCAGGCTTTCCCACAGTCGCGGTTACCACTGTCGAAGGTAGAATTACTCATGCTAGGGGTTGGCCTAATGATAAGAGTGAAGCAAAAGCGTTTGCGCTAGTTTTGCGGGAAAAAATTGGTGCTTAGAGTAGTTTTTATACACTAACTGCTGTATCAAGCTATAGCAGCCTTCTTTGATTTGTGAACTTAACGGGTTTGAACCCCAGAGACACAGACAGAAGAGGAAGAAGAGAGAGTTGAGAAATTCACGACTCAAATAGAATTGCTATGGTGTAGTGCATTGCAAAATTATCTAATTCCCATCTTTTGACAGGGATTGAGGTAGGGGAAGAAGCGTAACTGGCTGTTATGCAATTGGCTGTGTAGCTAGTTTTTCTTAGAGTATAGGATTTTTCAGCACTCACTCCAGCCGACTGAGGTGCTTTAGGGAATTGTCAGTGGCTATCTGAAGCCTCGCTGTTAAAAGTCAGCGTATTTACGGAGCTGTTAAAGATTAGTTTCTAAATTTAGGTGTATTCTCGGATGTAGAACTAATTGATAAATTTTATCATGAGTTTTAAAATTTAAACTCAGTAAAACCTATGGAACCGTTTATCGTTCAAGGCACAATTAAGCTAGCAGAAGGTATCTACTATCTCCTTACAGATACAACAGAATATCATCCAGAGCGTCTGTCGGGAAACATGCTTTCTCTATTTCAAAACTTTAAGAGTTCCTATGACTCCAAAAACACAACTCATTTGAGCCGACTATTGTCTGATTCTTACTCAGGTTCTTTGTATCAAGCCAAAACCAAGGCTACTTTCATCCAAGTATTAAAGCCAATGTTTGATCTACTTCCAAAGTTTTTATATCCTAGCCTAAGTATAAACATCTATCAAATAACAAAAGATAGTGACTCAGTATTTGGTTTAATTATAAACTTTAAAAGTAATGTCAAAATGGCTTTTATCCCTCTTGCTTCTATTGACTCAGGTCAAATTTACGTTGAGGCTCGTCCTGAAGGTGAATATCGTATCTGGAGAATTACGTGCATTGACACAATAAATAGCTAAAAATATCCTAACGAAGTTTTTTATATTTAACAGCTCTGAATTGGGTTTAAGCATCTACTACTCATCATGAACACTTCTACAACAACATCCTGGAACAATGTCCGCGCCGCCTTCAAAAATATTTGGGGATATGATGATTTTCGATTCCCCCAAGGTGAGATTATTCGTAGTCTTTTAGAAAAACAAGATGCCCTGATTGTCCTACCCACAGGTGGCGGCAAATCGATTTGTTTTCAACTTCCAGCACTCCTCCAAACAGGATTAACATTGGTAATTTCTCCACTTGTTGCACTGATGGAAAATCAGGTGCAGGAATTACATCAACTGAAGTTACCAGCAGCCCTTTTGCATAGTGAATTGCCAACCCACCAACGACGGCAAACGCTTCAAGCTTTGGAACGTCAGCAGTTACGATTACTCTACCTATCGCCGGAAACTTTATTGAGTACACCCGTATGGGAACGGTTGTGTCAGCCACAGCTTAAGATTAATGGGTTGATATTAGATGAAGCACACTGTTTGGTGCAATGGGGTGATACCTTTCGACCCGCTTATCTACGTTTGGGTGCAGTACGACCCGCTTTACTTAAATGTAAGCCAGCAGGAACAAAAATTAGCATTGCTGCCTTTACAGCAACGGCTGACCCCATTGCCCAACAAACAATCCGCAATGTCTTGCAATTACAACAGCCAAAACCTTTTTTAATTAGTCCCTATCGGCAAAATTTAAACCTCAAAATTCAAATTGTCTGGACTCCTAGAGGACGCTGCCAGCAACTATTAAAATTTATTCAAGCACGACAGAAGCAAACAGGCTTAGTCTATGTTCGTTCCAGACGGGAGAGTGAAGAATTAACGGAATGGTTGGGTTCTTTGGGTTATGCAACAGCGGCTTACCATGCGGGATTGAGTCCTGAAGAACGTCGCGCTATTGAAGCCAGTTGGCTAAGTGGAAAAAGTCAATTTGTAGTTTGCACTTGTGCGTTTGGGATGGGTATCAATAAGCCTGATGTTAGATGGGTGGTGCATTATCAATCCCCTCAGTTGTTATCAGAGTATATCCAGGAGGTTGGCAGAGGGGGACGGGATGGTAAACCTTCTGACGCTTTGACGTTGATCAGTGAACCAACTGGATGGTTAAATCCAGAAGATAAGCAGCGACGTGAGTTTTTTGTTGATAAAATGCGATCGCAATATCAAGATGCCCAGCAGTTGGTGAAGAAATTGCCACCTCAAGGGGATGTGGCAACGATAGCTAAGCAATATCGCGACGGTGCAATTGCTCTGGCTCTCCTTCACAGTGCGGGACAATTAGAATGGAAAGATCCTTTTCATTATCGCAAACGGGCTTCAGGAACCTCTCAATCTCTCGCCCAGTTGAGTGCGGCACAGGAGAAGGTACAAAAGCAGATGACTCAATATTTAAACACTCGTGAGTGTCGTTGGCAATTTTTGTTAAAGGCGTTTGGTTTTAATGAGGAAGCGGCTGGATTTCGCTGCGAAAATTGTGATAATTGTAGTTGCCGATAGGAAGTGTCTGTACAGTTTATGATTAACCAACCGTAAAGGGTAAAGAAAAGAGAAATAAGAGATAGATAGACTGAATTTTTTTCTAGATAACAGTTTGCTTTTCCCAGGCTAGAGTTAACTTCCCAAACCGCATCTGCCATTGGGAAGTACTGTTGTCCAATTCTTCTTGACTAGGGCTAGTTGTGCTTCAGTAATGATGGCATTTGAGAGGTTAGCGCCACACAGATTGGCTCCTTTGATATTAGCATTTGATAAATTAGCCTCACACAGATTGGCTCCTTTGAGATTAGCTTTGGAGAGATAGGCAAAGCGGAGATCTGCACCTTGCAAGTCAGCTCCTGACAAATCGGCATTACTAAAGGAGGTCCCACCTAAATTGGCATTTCGTAAATTCGCTTGATTTAGGTTAGCCTGTCCAAAATAAGCATCTGATAAATCGGCTCCCTGAAAATTGGTTTTTGCCAACTTAGCGCTATAAAAAAGCCCTCCAGATAAGTTGGCTTCCTGCAAATTCAATCCACTTATATTCCGAAAGGCAAAATTTCTCTCTCCGTTTTTATACGCTTCTAAAAGTAAATGACTCTTGGCGTCTAACGAGTCAATAGCGTTTAGAACTTCCTGAGCCGATTGATAGCGATAACGGACAGAAGGTTCTAACATTTTATTCAAAACTTCAGTAAACTGGTCACTGATTTGAACGTAGGGTTGCCAAACCATTTGACAGGTTGTCGGCTCATAAGGAAAGTGGGTTGGTAGTTTACCCGTCAATAAATAAATGCAAGTAACGCCTAGTGCATAAATATCGCTAGCAAAAACCGGTCGCATGGCTATTTGCTCTGGAGGAGCAAAGCCTTGAGTGCCGATGGAAGTATCTGTCCAAGTGGTTTGCTCTGAACTATTCTCAGGATCATCTTGGCAATTTTTAACCGCACCAAAGTCAATCAAAACCAGTTGTTTATCTTGCTGGCGACGAACAATGTTGCTGGGTTTAATATCCCGGTGAATCAACTTTTGGCTATGGATAAATTCCAGTACTGGCAGAAATTCAATCAAAAATTGCTTCACCTCAGCTTCACCTAGGGTTCCAGACTGTCGGATTTCTTGCCGTAGGGTTAAGCCGTTGATATACTGCTCCACAAAGTAAGGGGGGTGAGCCTCTTCACAGTATTCCAGTAGCTGTGGCACTTGGGGATGATTGCCAATTTGTTTTAGGGTTTCAGCCTCTCGCTTAAACAGCACCTGTGCCATTTCTATAATGTGCAATTCCGATGTTGTCGGATGCAGTTGCTTGATCACACAATGGGGATGATTCGGTAAAGACTCATCTTGAGCTAAAAACGTGACACCAAATCTGCCCCGCCCCATCATTTTGATGATACGATAGCGCTCTTTAAAGGCTTTGCGCTCGACGCAATCGCGCAGGAACAGTTCGGAGCGACAATCTTGACAGATATCAATGTGCATGAGATTTTTAGGATGAGAACAGTCCGGATTTAGGCAGTAGCTCAATGAGCGTTACTGATTCAACGTCTCCCCCGCTGCGACTAAAGCTTGTGCTTTCAGCACCCGGCTTAACGCGATCGCTGTCATTACTAAATGCACCACCGAAGTTCTTCTCTTTCTAGCCAGTCTTTGCCAGAAATTTGTTGTGAAACGAGAAGAGCTTTTTTTCACCCGCTACTCAGGTGTCAATGACTCAATATATTATCGATAGCAACCCAATCTTTGTAAAGCTTCCATAAAGATAGCTTCATTTTATATGAAGCCTTGATGAAGTTAGTCTCTCGACGTTTTTGAGTGAGTTGGAACTGGCGCATTGCCACAAGTTCAAGGTTGATGATTGGCTAACGCTGGCTAGAATTTATCCAAACATTGCATCATCTTCCTTTGTGTACATTATCGTAGCCTAAGAGTTTCCCTCCTTCTGTCCAAAGGAGGGAATTGATCAATAGGCTCACCTTGAGTTGCCTTGCCGCCTCTAATGTTTGTGAGAAGCAAGAACAACTGAATCGGGATGTCCTTACAGTTTTTTATCCCGATCGCGACGACGGCGATCGCGCCACTCAGCCGCCGTTAAGTACACGACACCCACACTGACTAAGGCCAATAGTCCTAGGGTCGCAAAAAATAGAACCGTTACAAAAGGACTTTCCACAATGCTCTAAAAACCGTTGCGACCCCAAACAACCATTGCAATTGACCAAGTGAACAGCACCAGTACGGAAACCCAACCCAATGACAAAATATCCATAGCGATATATAAAACTACACAATGATTCTAAGGCTTATGATAATTCAATTTGAGCCATCTTTAACTTCAGATAAAAATTGTGAACAAGTCTTCTAATCTAATGATTGAGCGCATCGAATCTCTGAAAGCTGGTACTCTCGCCGCTTTGTCATTTACCATGGCTTACAGCTTCACTGTGGTGGGCAATCGTTGGGTGCTAGCCCGGTTTTTTGAGACACTTACTTCCTTCCCCATGACGACGACACTCGAACTGGGGGTCAAAATCGCCGTGGCTGGGTTCAGTGGCTTTTTGTTTGGCGTCACCTACCGTTATGTGATTCGAGAGGATCAAAATCCTCACCTCAAGGATGGGGCTGTCTTAGCCTTTGGGTTAGTGCGGGCATTAGCGCCTGTAGAGGGGCAGCCAAATCTGGCTGACGCGATCAGCTTATTGGGTGTCCTAGGAGTGGAGAGTCTTTTATGTTTTGGTTTTGCCCGTCTCATTCTGGATTGGGCACTCCAGCGCCACTGGATTAAACCCTTTAAGTCAACGTCTGTCCTTTAATGTTTGGCTGACCCTATCTTTAGTTTCGGTTAACGACTAAAAGTCCTCCATCAGGATTAGGAATAGTTGTTGAACAGAAGCGCATTAAATAGAGCAGCAATGCACAAACCAGTGAGTATGAGCACAAGTATGTTTATCATAGATAGTCCCATTTTTGTGTCCCTAACAAAATAATAGCTTAATAATGTCTTTAGGGTTGAAAGCCACTTATTGGGTTAATCAAGGATGGTCATAAGGTTCACTCGTAATTTCGAGCGTCTTAACAGCCGTCAGACCTAAACAGTGGCTGATTTTTATTTTTGGTGGAAAAAAAGTTCCCCACTAAAAAAAGGGAGTGGGCTTCACTTAGGGAGGTGAACCCCTTCAGGAAACCGAGTCAGTGATGGAAGTAAAAGTATTCTGCGTTTGGTAGGATGAGCCGCCTAACACACCCTACCTCTTAATCCTATTTAATTGAGCGTTAGTACCTCAAACTCCGGATTGCCATACATCTGTGTCCGATCAATCGCTGAAAGAATTTTATGATTGGCAGCATCAGCATCCAAACATTGGCACACCAACTGTGCGACATCTGCACGGTGAATGGTTCCAGCGACTTTGTAGTCTTCCGTTAGCACGCCATTTCCGGTTGCGGGTTCTGACTTTAATCCACCCGGTCGAATCACAGTGTAAATGAGTCCACTGGCAATTAAATATTTCTCTGCCTGCTCTTTTTCGAGCAAAACAGGTTTCAACGTTTCCAGCGCTTGCGGCGGTATGGCAACAACACTTTCCCCACTGCCAATAGAAGAAACCAGGATGAACTTTTGCACCCCCGCCTTCAGAGCTGCATCAATTAAATTTTTATTCCCCAGATAGTCCGCTCGTTCACCATCTTTGGGTAAGCCCCCAATCGTACTGATCACAGCAGAGATGGGTTCATCTCCTTGGATTGCCTGTTCCATCGCTGCTGCATCTAGGGCATCTCCCATGACCACTTTGATTCCCATCGCCTCTAGCTCCGAGCGAGAATCAGGCGATCGCAGCAATGCTTTGACTTTCTTACCTTGTTCGGTCAGATATTTAGCAATTTCTCGACCAACGCCCCGACTGGCACCAGCCAGAAAAATGTAAGACTCACCTGTCATGCTCAGTTCCTTATTTATTGGACTAAACCCTATTTTATCGAGTTTACCGAACCAAAAATATTGCAGTTTTCCGTACTTCTCTGGAAATTAAAATCGGTTCGGAAATCATGATTAAATGAGTCGTTAAAACCGAATTTATGTGCTGTGCTTTATCAATAAAATGAAAATCAAAGGCAAGAAAAACAAATCTGCAACGTGGAATCGAGGTAACAGTTATGGCATTAGTTCGTTGGAATCCCTGGAGAGAGCTTAACACCCTGCAAAGCCAAATCGATCGCTTATTTGATGACACCCTAACCCCCGCTCCCAGTTGGGAAAGAGGCTTATTGAGAGTTCCTCCGGCTGAGATAAAAGAAACAGAAGAGGCGATCCATCTGAAGCTAGAAGTTCCAGGACTAGACGCAAAAGACCTGGATGTACAAGTTACAGAAAATGCCGTTTCTATCAGCGGTGAGCGTAAGTCAGAAACAAAAACTGAAGAAAGCGGGAAAACCCACAGCGAATTCCATTACGGCAAATTCCAGCGTGTGATTCCCTTACCGGCTCGGATTCAAAATACCAACGTCACAGCAGAATACAAAGACGGAATTCTGAATCTGACACTCCCCAAAACAGACCAAGAGAAGAATAAAGTTGTCAAAGTAAATCTAGAGCAATCCGTTGCCTAAATTACTGAAATTAATTCGCTGTAACTCATTCTTCTAGGGAGTAAAAATAATCCCACCTTTAAATCCGATTGCTCTGATGCAACCGGATTTTTTATGAGCAACTTCAACTCCTATTATTTCCGTTGGCATCGGAATCAACTAAAATTGGGGTACAAAAACTCCGCGCACCTCTGCGTAACCCTTTGCGTCCTCTGCGTTAAAAAACATACCATTGCGATGCCAACGGATTCCCTATCACTTGATTGATGAAAAAAAGCTTCAATCAAAGATTGAGACAAAGCTGAACATACTCAACTTGTTCACCTAAATCCGCAGCCCCTGCTGTATCATCCACCCATTTTGAATTCGGATAAAGCCGCTGATCAGAAATATCTAAAAGCTGAGAGCCAAACGCTAACCATTGTTGAAATACCTCAAAGCGACCATCTTCAGGATGAACCACTTGATACACTCGTACCCGATTTAACCGCTTGCTCTCACGACCGATACACCGGATACCATAGCCGATTTTATCCAAAAGGCGTCTAATAATAATGATCGGAGTCGCATTTTGTGCCAGTCCAATTCCCAAAGTCGTCTTGATCGCAGCACGGTTAGAAAGGGCCAATTTCGCCATTGCCTTCAAGTCTTCATCCGTACTTCTTAACTCTCGTCCCTGATCTTCCAGCAACACCGGAACCCCTAAAAGTTCCATGGTGCCAATCGTGGCTCCCAATTGGGAACGGTTGAAATCTGGCAGGAAGATACTACCACCCCCCAACTCAATTAGGCGACGCGCAAAAGCGGCATCCCGTTGAGCCAAATAGTCCCGCCCCAAGGTGAGAAAGTAATGAAGTAACAGCTTAAAGTACCAGCCCTCGTCATCCTTGGCGACCAATGGAGGCGTAACCGGTATACCATAGCGCAACTTTAACTCATGCTTGCGAAGTGCCCGTCGTTGGAATGGAGTTTTGACCAACTGTTTTTGTAGCGATTGATACTGACGTACACTGAGATCTGGGGCGTAGGCGATCGCTTCACACTCTGCCTGATAATTTTGGTTTCTTACCGCCGCGATCGCCATTGTCAGCGAATTCGTTTCACTTTCAGCCTCATCCCCATCCAATTTTAGATTTTGGATGTTGGATGTTGGATTTTTCGCTAACCGCTCAGCCCCTACCTTTCCTAAGCCACAATCTTTCAAGGGAGCTTCAACGATATGATGACCTTCCGCTAGCAGTGCTGCCAGCACAGATTCTCGGTACTTGTGCATCGAGGCATTATGCCGAACCGCCATCTTAGCCCAACACAACAGAGATTCTGCCTGAAACCCCATCTCCAAATCATCCAAGGCATCAAAGTCCGATTGCTGTAATAACTTAATATTGAGCTGCGTCAGACTTTGCCCCGATGTGAGCAACCCAGGAATTGAAGTCGAACCATTGCCAACCCGATTAAAACCATAAGCTGCCACCCACAGACATCGAGGCACATTTTCACGCACTCGTCCTAGCGCCTGACGCACTGAGTTCTCACTTTGAATTCCTTGAGCGATACCCCAAACCGAGGTGAAATGCCCTCGCAGATCAATACTCACTCCCGTTTCAATCGCCGGACTCGCTAAGACAATGTCATAATTCGGCAAAACCTGATTTAGGTTGCTCATGCATCCATAAGCCGGATGAGATGGCTCGGCTAGGGATTCCGCATCAATCCGCAGTATCTTGGCTGTGGGGAATCGCTGTTGCAGGTAAGCTTCCAACGTGCAAGTCCCCCACTGACTCCCCCGTTTCTGAGCCGAGAGACAGACAAAGGGTTTTCCCCCGTCTTGAATGTGCCGTTCCAAGTCTTGCACCAATCGTTCTGGCTTATTTTCTGTGTAGTGATGAACCTGCCAGGATTCACTCGCTCCGGGTTTCCAATCATTCTGAACAATCAAGGGTTGGAGAGGAACGCCTGATAGAGAAATCAGGTAATCCATCGAGATGTCACTCAAGTCAGCATCGGCGACAAAAACCTGTCCTTCGCCCCCCAATACATTCTGCATCAAGGTTTTCAGCGATTTGAGGATAGCCACCCGATTGTTACTACAGGTACTAGAGTCCAACCCATGCCACAAAACTTGCTCGACTTCATCAATAATCACCACCCCATCCGACCAGTTGAGAGCCTCAAATTGAGCTTGAGAGGTGGGATGCAGGGAGTCAATGCAAAGACCGTACCCTAATGCTGTACCGGAGTCTGAGCAACGCACCTCAGTAATATAGTTGAGTCCGAAACGTTGGCATAGAGACTCCACCAGGCGCACTCGATGACCAATCACCAAAACCCACTGCTTGCGCTCTAGGGCTTCTTTGACAATACCTTCTAAAAACTGGGTCTTACCCGTGCCTTTGGGAGATTTGATGCCAATCAGTTTGGCGTCCTTCGGTATAGAAAGTTCTCCCAGATAGCGTTGATTGAGCTGTACATCAGCCAGATAAGTCAGGCGAGACAAAGATTGCGCTTTCCAAGTATCGAGCGGTACTGCCCTCTCGTAAGCTTCGTCTAATGCCGCTTGACCGTTTTCCGCAATGAGGTCATCAATTCCTTTCCCTTGTTCTGGATTCCAAGTGATAATCTTGACAGAACATTTTTTTTGTGTTAATAGATAGCCCAATTGTCGGATGGCGGCGTTGACGGCCTTGATGGCAGTGGGTTTTGTGTCTTGGTCGAAGGCAATATAAATGGTTCTCCCTGGGGTTGCCAGTTTGAGTAACTGGGGGATGAGACGAGACTTGCCGATGCGATTCCCCTCATTGTCTCGTGGCACGCGATAGCCACCGAATACTCCTGGTAATGCGACCGCAGCATAACCCCCTGTGAGTAATGACCCGGCCTTTTTGGCTCCCTCGGTAATGCACAAGGGAATTTCCGGGTGTTCGATCAGCCACTGCCAAAAGCCAAAATCCGGTTGATTGGCGTCGATTGCTGCGGGTAGCACGGGGATTTGGTAGCGATCAGCAATGCGCTGCCATAGGTGAAGCGGAACGCGCAGCGCAAACAATCCTGTGGGTGCTAGGGGAGGATGTTCATACTTAATTAACTTTCCAGCATTCACACTACGACGAGGCACACTAGGTTTAAAACAGCCCCAGAGGTCGTCTTCACCCGTGAGTAGGTCAATCCCGGAACACCACCAACCTCCCTGTTCTGTGTGTTCATAACGCTTGAGGATGTGGTGGCTCACTCGACCATCATTCCGTCTTTGTAGTGCATCGGCGTAAAGTAAATAGTCGGATGGGCAAGAGCCGTTTAAAGGTATAACGTTAAGGCGGGTTAGCTGGTCATCGACAGCAGCGGCGTCCCACTCTTGGAGATAATTCACAGTGTTGGCGATCGTGTTGGTCATTGAGGCTCAAGCCTAAATACACTACATCTAGTGGGTAAGCTAAAGCTTTTAGAAAAGGAACACCAATTATAGAGCGTGTTGAGCAACACCTGGAAGGATGGTCGATCTCATACGCCCAGATTCACCATTAGGCTGGTGAATTCTCTTAATCTTGCTTTTTGAGGTAAGACGTGATAGTTTTCGTGTAATTAATACGGTATTCCGACTGAATTATCGTAGATTAAATCCAGGGAACTCCCATGAGCAAGGTAGATTTGGGCACACTAGCCTGTCGGCACTGTCGGCATTACCGAATAGAAGGACGGCGGGGCGGATACTGTCAGCTTTTTTGTGGCAGAGTCCGGGGCTTTTGGTCAGCTTGCTCTCTCGTCGTTCCACCCTTCGCACCTTCTTGGGAAGCACTGGAAAACAGCACAAGGACACAGCCACAACTTTTACAGAAGTAACTTTTTCTTTTTAATTCACTTCAAACAATCACCCTTACCTCAACGGAGTATGCTGCTCACTGAATTGCGAACAATTTATGAGCGTGACCCAGCGGCACGTAACTGGCTGGAAGTTTTATTTTGTTATCCCGGAGTACAAGCGCTTTTATTTCACCGAGTGGCACACTGGCTACACAACATGAATATGCCTTTTTTGCCTCGCTTCATTTCTCATCTCAATCGCTTTTTCACAGGAATTGAGATTCACCCCGGAGCCAACATTGGCAAGGGTGTGTTTATCGATCATGGGATGGGGGTGGTGATTGGTGAAACGGCGATTGTCGGGGATGGAACCGTCATTTATCAGGGTGTGACGCTAGGGGGGACGGGCAAGGAAACGGGAAAGCGCCATCCCACTTTAGGCAGAAATGTCATTGTGGGAGCAGGTGCCAAGGTCTTGGGCAATATCCAAATCGGCGATAATGTTCGGATTGGTGCAGGGTCTGTAGTCTTGCGAGAGGTGCCCTCTAATCGCACAGTTGTAGGAATTCCAGGTCGGATTGCTGATCAATCCAGGGAAGCTGTGAATTTTTTCAACCCTGAATACCTACCCGATGTAGAAGCGCAGGTGATTCGAGTCTTATTTGACCGGATTAAATCTTTAGAGATGCAAATTGAGAGTTTGAAGGCTCAATCGGCTTCCTATCCAGCGCCGCAAAGACTACAAAGACTAGAAGATTCCCCCCATTTATTAAAGGAGGGCGATCGCTTGATTGAAGAATTTTTAGATGGTGCTGGCATATAATACCTTTCGGCCTGTGAATCGCTACATCTGGATCTCACAAAAGGTGAGGATGGTAACAAATCGGTGATAATAAGATGAGATACCCCCATCAAAAGTGTATAATTATAGTTTTGGGTATACTTAGTCAGGACACAAAAGAGGGAATTATATGTCGCGATATCGAGGCCCGCGTCTGCGGGTTGTGCGCCGTCTAGGCGATCTACCGGGTTTGACTCGCAAAACGCCCCGCCGCGCCTACCCACCGGGTCAGCATGGTCAAGCTCGCAGAAAGCGCTCCGAATATGCGATTCGACTGGAAGAAAAGCAGAAACTCCGCTTTAACTACGGCATTACCGAAAAGCAGTTGTTACGTTACGTGCGTAAGGCACGTCGGGCAACCGGTTCAACGGGTCAATCCTTGCTGCAAATGTTGGAAATGCGGCTAGATAATACAGTCTTCCGCATGGGCATGGCGGGCACGATTCCGGCTGCTCGTCAGCTTGTGAATCATGGTCATGTGACGGTCAATGGCCGGGTCGTGAATATTCCCAGCTATCAGTGCCGTCCGGGAGAGGTGATTGCGGTCAAAAACACTGAACGCTCTAAGCGCCTAGTCCAACAAAACTTAGAATATCCGGGACTTGCCAACCTTCCCAGCCATCTAGAGTTTGACAAAAACAACCTCACCGGTAAGGTCAATAGTGTTATTGATCGTGAGTGGGTGGCTCTGCAAATTAACGAACTGCTGGTGGTTGAGTTCTACTCACGGAAAGCCTAATGGGTTGAAGGTTGAAAGGTTGAATGTTGAAGGTTTTTTTGTGTTGAAAGTTGAAAGGATGGAATAGACTTCTGGCAAAAATACAAACTACCCCACCCCAATCCTCACTAAAGCTCCGGTCCCCTTACCAAGGGGAGGGGGCAAGATTTCAAGGGTTTTCCCCCTTTATAAGGGGAATTAAGCCGGAGCTTTAGTGAGGAGGTAGATTCGACTTTTGCAAGAGTGTTTAATGTCGAAATTTCACTCTAATCACCTTCAACCTGCAAACCTTCAACCTGCAACCCGATGACTATCCTCCGATTTGCGACATGGTACGGGTGTAAGTCCCCGTTGTTCCAGAGTCTCGTTGCTTGAAGTTAATCTCTGGTTTAATCATGAGCAAATGTCTGACTTGCGCCCTAAGATCAACCGGATCAACTCCGGTACGAAGGGCGGTTTTGAGGTTAATCTGATTCGATTCATTGAGCAGACAAGGGCGTAACCAACCGTCGGCAGAAAGGCGCATTCGGTTGCAGCGATCGCAAAAACATTCCGACATCTGACTGATAAATCCGAGAGTTCCCAAAGCACCGGGAATCTGGAAAACATCAGCAGGGCCATTACCACGAATGGTTGATTCTGTCAAACCGAAAACCTCACGGATGCGCTGCCGCAATTCTTCAGATGGCACCCAAGCGCGTTCGCCAAAGAGTTTGTCATTGCCAATGGGCATAAATTCAATAAACCGGACGTGCCAGTGGCGGTCAATCGTCAGGGCGGCTAAATCGAGAACTTCTGGGTCATTAACGCCCGGAATGACTACGACATTCAGCTTGAGGGGGTCAAAACCGACGCGGTGAGCGGCTTGAATCCCCTCCCAAGTTTGCTCCCAACGGGAACGCCCCCGATTACCGATAATTTGGTCAAAGGTTTCTGGGTTGAGGGAGTCGAGGCTGATATTGATGCGACGCAAACCCGCATCATACAGGTTTTGTGCCATGCCTGCCAGGAAAAAGGCATTGGTTGTCATCGCTAAATCTTCGGTTTGGGGAAGAGAGGCGATCGCACTCACCAAATCCACAACACCGGGACGCAGCAACGGTTCACCCCCGGTAAGGCGAAACTTGCTAAATCCCACAGGGATGAAGACTTCTTTGAGTAACGTCAGCAGTTCCTCATTCGTCAGCAATTCTTGCCGTAGGATGTAGTCAAGCTCTGCTCCCTCCGGCATACAGTACTGGCATCGGAAGTTACATCGGTCAATGAGGCTGATACGGAGATAATCTACCTGGTTCATATTGGCTTTTGAGGACGCTCGTCTGTCAACCGTCTGGGACTAGCAACACTGAGTTTATTATCGAAAATTCCTCTTGCTCATGACCTCAATCTATGTATTGATTATGCCTAAGAAAGCAGATCAATTATGGTTATGAGTCGGTCGGCATTAATACTTGCGCTCGCATCGCTTCTTAGAGACTATCTGGATCGATATTCAATTCACGCAATTTCGCCGCCAATCGTTCAGCACGTTGGGCTTCTTGTTCGGCACGTTGGGCTGCTAATTCCCGTTGTTCCTCCAATTCCAAATAAGAAAGGAACTTTTGTCCATCGGGTCGATATAACTCTAACCCTTCTTCTGTTAATTCAAATCGAACTCCTAAGCGAGGACTAACCCAACCTGACATCGGTTCGATTACTTCTAATAATCCTTCAATTCGTTGCCAACCCGTCAATTCTTTGTCATCTGGATCGTAGAGGTAATATTCTTCTACTTCGTAGCGATTATAAAAGGCTAGTTTTTTAGCCATTTTTGTCTGGCTATCGCTGTACGAGCGGATTTCAAAGACGACTTGTGGAGGGATATTATTCTCTTTCCATTGGAGATATGAACGTCTATCTCCTTTGGGTCTGCCAAAGACTACCATCGTATCAGGGGCTTGGCAAATTCTGTTATTGCCTTCAACGGGATACCAAAGTAAGTCACCTGCAATGAATACATTGGGGTCATCTTTAAACAGAGCATCACAACCTCCCTTGATTGTTGTAATCCATTGGTACTGGATTGTGCTGTCTGCCATTGGTTGACCGTCGCTGGAGGGGTAAATTATTTCTTCTGTAGTGAGTTTCATAATATTCAAACACAAAAGTTGTCTACTTGATCATGCGCTGTTGTGCTGCTGGCGATGGATATCTACCAACTTCTATTAAAGTCTGTCGATCTAAAATCCGGTCTTCGTTGTTAAACTCTAGAATTCGTGTTGTTACTTCTCCAATGTCTGTGAGGGGTTGAATTACAGCTTCATCGAGTCGGAAGTGTTCTCCCCAAAAGTCTCGACGTGGGTTGAAAAAACGGACAAGTTCTCCAGTGCGCCAAACTATTGACCCTAAATCAGTACCTTTCTGAAGGTTACAAAAAATACAGGCATAAGCGAGGTTATCTTCTGTTGTAACTCCACCATGCTTCACGCTGATAATGTGGTCAACTTGATAACTTGAAGACCTATCTGCTTCTGCAATTAGGCAATATTCACAGATGCGATCAGCACGTTCAGCAACTAAATGCCGCAGTTGTTCACTAATATAAGGACGAGGCACTTGAATTATTATTCAGCTTGAATGTACGTATAAGCTCGTGCTTTTGCCAGAGTCATTATATGCTCTAGTGTGAGAAAATGGTCTAATTCTCTCTTTTCCTCTGGTGTCAATTCGCCCGTTTGGTGTCTGTAAACCAGGTCTTCTAGACGTTCTTGTGCTGCTGTTGATAGTTTAAAAGCGATAACGCTTTGCGGAGTGGTTCCAGCAGCAATGAATTCAATCATTTCATCGTAGACTTTGGTTGTCTTTACAGATGTCGTCATGAGTTTATCTCTCTTTTTTATAATTTTAAGCCTCTATTTTTGCCAATTTCTTGTTAGCAAACTCCCGCACTTTCTCATCTGGGTCATTTTCTGCTCTGTCCTGCAAGAGGGGTAGAGTCTGGGGATGGTCGGGATATTGCTTGATAATGGCATCAAGTGCTACTTGCCGAGGGTTGTTTTCCCAGTTCTCTTTACGTTCAAAGGAGTCATTGAGGGCGCAGTTGCACAAAAATTCAAACATCCAAGGCTCATTCTTCCAGCCACGGGCTAACTCCCGCACTAGAAAACTTCGCACTCTCCAATCTGGATCATTTTTTGCTCTGTCGCGCAACAGTGGTAGAGTCTGAGGATGATCAGGATATTGATTGAGGATTGCCGTTAGGGCTGCATACCGAGGATGATTAAACTTCCAATATTTCTCATACGCCCAATCATTAAGAACTGTACAATCCTGGCGCTTGAAAGGATCGTTGACAGCACACTCGCACAGAAATTCAAAAATACCAGTTTCGTGTTTCCAACCTTTACTTAGTTCCTGCACCGCTGTTCGTCGTAAACTTGAAACTGGATCAAACTGAGCACAAGTTTTAAGTAAAGGTAGGGTATCTGGGTCATCTTTCCAGCCTTCTGCTAACGCTAGTATTGCACCGTATCGCACATTCATATTCTCATCAAACAAAGCGTAATCTTTTAACCAGACTAAAGTTTTTAAATCCTCTTTCCATCCCCTAGCTATCTCTATCACTGCTGTTGAATGTTCCCCCTTTGAATTGTTACCACTCAATGCATATTTTTCAGCCATTTTAATATTTTTTGGTCTTCTCTCCAAGTCCTGGCAATTGCTTTAACTGCTCGACTGCGAATTCCCACAATTAGCATATATTCTTCAGTTCCTACCGTTTCGTAATATCCATAAGCAGCGATTTTTTTCAGGTGATTGAGTAACTGAGTAGCGATATTTGTTGAGAGATTCCTCACCTCTGAAAGACACTCAGCCGCCAAAAATAGATTGATAAACTTTTGTGCTTCGCCATCCAAAGCCATCAAATACTCAATAATTTCCCCTGCAAAGCTAGTATCAATCATTCCGGCAATCAACCGCAGCACTTCATGCCAAGACTCATCCTGCCAGTGCTTGCCAAAAACTTCCGTTTTGAGTTCTTCAAGCGTCAAACCCCCTTCAAGTCCGCGTTTCCCAAACCGATCAACAAACTCCGAAGCACAGAAGTATTCTAAAAACGTCCGATGCACAAACCCATAGGAATCACCACCCAGAAAACACAAAATAAAGTTGCGACTCCGTAGTTGTTCAACCAGCAACCTGGCAACCGTTCTCGCCTCACTGACTTCTATACTTTTCAAATAACCAGTCAGAATCTTTTCTAAATCCTCCCCCCGAATCAGATTACCCGCCAAACCCTGATCTGCGGCTTGCATAAAGTAGGCAACCTGACGCAGCATCGCCTGCTTATCCTTATAATCAATCGCAACCGAATCAATTCTCGGATGTTCTAGTAATTTCTGCTCCACATCCCACTGATGCAGCAAAACTCGCGACGCTTGATTGTACAGTTCCGGTCTATCTCTGGGTAATTCTTGATTGCGGTTCAAAATCGCCATCATCGTCAGCAGCAGGGGATTTCCCGCCAGTTCCCCAATCGCTGAAGACGTTTTAATTGCCTGTTGCAGTCGCTCCCGTTTTCTAACTTTATCTGCCTCATCGGTAAACGTTAACTCATGCCATCGATGGATAAAATCCTGAATTTGCTCTGACTCTAAATCTTGCAGCATGAAGTGACGAAACTGGGCATCTCGCAGCCGTTGCGGCTTGTAGCCAATAATGCGAGAAGTCAAAATTACCCGCACATTGGGATAATCATTCGTGAAGCGATGGATATCAGTAATTACCTCCTCCCGTTGCACCGGATCGAATACCTCATCCAATCCATCAAACATCACCAAAACTTTGCCAGATTTGAGGCGTTCGTGGAGTTCATGTTGATTGAGGCGACAAATAACGCTGCCTTTGTGGCAGAATTCGAGAAAATCTTTGCATTGTCCAGAGTTGCGATCGCGACTATAACTCCGCAATTCAATCAGCAACGGAATCGGCTGAGAAATAACATTATTGAGGGGCGTTCTTGCCCAATTCAACGCGATGTATTGCAACAACGTAGACTTCCCAGAACCTGGGTCGCCCAAAATTACAATGTAGTTGCACCCTGCATTTACCCCCCCTAGCCCCCCCTTGTTAAGGGGGGGAACCGGAACAAAATCTTGCTTCTGTCCCTTACTAAGAGAGAGCGAATCTTGCTCCCCCCTTACCAAGGGGGGCTGGGGGGGTAATCGATCGCTCTGAAGGTCATTAACAACATCCAAAACCGATCGCACAGGCTGTTGATAATAAACCTGCTTGTATCGTTCCCACTCCTGTGGGTCAAATTCTGCCTCAAGTTCATTACTTTCCCTCAGCCGTTTTTGATGTTCTTTAGGAATCTCGTAAACTTGATGTAAAAAATCCTGGCATTCGCGTACATTTTGTGCTATAAATACTTGCCATACCTTGAGTTTTTCTCGATAATCATAAACAGTCGTATCTAAACTATCTAAATTAAGATTGGCATATCGCTCTCGAATTCCTTCCTGATATCGCCGCAAGTCAAATTCAGGAACAATTCCAGCAAGCTCTTTAGTATTTTTCGCTGTTGCTTCAATATTTTGTGAGTCCAGGATAGCGCGTAACTGAGGTGACTCCCGGATAATGGCTTTAACTTTATTGAGATAAGGCTTATTAACTTGTTTCCAGCTAAAATCATCCGGCAGAGGTAACAAGTTAAGCTCATGCCAGATTTTTGCTAATTTCTTCGTATCTAAACCTTGGCAATCATCTTTAAAAGCGCTTCCCAGAACCTCTTTAACAGATTTATTTTTAAGAAACTGCTTTAACGGTTCAGTATACTGCTTTTGTTCTGCCTCAGAAAGGTCTGCAACTTCCAACTGCTGCTGCACCAGTTGCAGAAATTCTTTAATCGCTTTGCCGATCGCAATATTTACAGGTTCTTTGTCGGGTAGAAGAACGTGTTTCAGCGAATCTTTGAGGAAGTCTTTGGCAAAATCTTTAGCGGCATCCTTTGCCAAGTCTTCGAGAATGGGCTTAAAAATAAATCCAACAGTTTGAGCAACTCCCCAGGCAACTAATAAGTCCACCATAATACCCGCGTCTGCCTAACTCGGTTGATTCTCGGAGTATAACTAATTGCTTGAGTTCAATACTCAGGCTGAATTCAAGTCCGCCTACGCGGACTTCGTTTGTGGACGCGCGACTTTAGTCGTTAGGCGTTTTGGCTCTACTTAAGGCGATTGGCTAATCCTACAGCTTGAATCAGCACCGTTTGAGGTCTAAAACCTAAAAGTAAATCATTCTTGCGAACCCGATTGAACGATAAGCCAAACGCTAACTTAACTTCACGCCAAGCATGAATCAACGGCTGAGAGCGATGTTCCCGGACAAACACCAACGGCAACAAGGCAAGCAATCGTAAAACCGCAGAAAGAGCAAATAAGCCAGCTAAGCCACCTAGACTCGGTATTTGAGCGAGAAACCCTCCGGCTGTGGTTCCCAGTGCTCCACTCACCCCCGTAATAGCAGCCGCGATCGCAAAATAACCGGCTTGATTGCGTAAAGGTGCCACACTCATCTGCATATTGTGCATACTCAGATCGATCGCCGCCCAAGTACTCCCTCGCAGCACATGAATCAGGGGCAACCCAATCCACACAGAAGCAGGGTTCGCTCCCGTCGCCAGCCAGAAAATAGGCGTCACTGCCACCAAAATTCCCACTGAGAGTAAAATCGGTCGATTCCCAATCCGATCCGCCAACTTTCCCCATACCATCAGCATCAGCAGGTTCGCGCCAGCCGTTAAGCTGCTGTAAAGCGTGACTAAGCTGACATCCAGATGCAAATTATCCAACATATACAAGGAATAAAACGGCGTGCTGAGGTTAACCGCAAACGTCCAAGTCCCGAAGTAGAGCAGAAATATCAAGAAGTTGGTATCCTTAAACCACCGAGTGGCTAGCTCATTGGAGTCACCACGAGAGACACATGACGACTCTGGAATCGGGGCTTGAGGATTCACATCCCTCATAAACCACTGAAAGACCAAACTGAGCAGACCGGCGACAATGCCTAAAGATAAAACAATGCCGTAACCTTGAATCGCCCCACCTTTCCAGCTAGATACTCCCCATCCCATTAAGGGCACGCAGATCAGATTCATTAAATTGGCGGCACTATTGCGAACGCCAAAATATCGCCCCCGTAACTGCCGAGGCACCAACGCCGCCATCCAACTAAACCAAGACGCACTGCCGAGTGAACCCAAGACATGGGTGACAAAAACAACTCCTAATGTCCAGATTAGAAGTTGGTGGTGTTCGCTGGGAGAATCATTCACGCCTGCCATTAATACCAACAGAATCACCCACAACAACCGCGACGACCCAAAAATAAAAAGACTGTACCAGTGACGACTCGTAGTGCGATCGCCCAAATAGGCTCCTAGGGGTTGGAGCAAGTTAACAAACATGGGAATTGACGAGAGTAAGCCAATTTCCACACTCGTTGCACCCAGTTCCAGTAAAAAGTTCGTTAGCAGCACACCCGTCGTGACGCTGCCAAAAAATGTAGCAAATACTCCATCTAAAGTCGATGCTCGGAGCGTTGTCCGAACCGATTTCTTCGGAATCGCCAGAGGAGGTGTGGGCAAGAGTACTTCTGATAAGGCTCTGTTATCTGAAATGTCTATGGCTGAAAGCGGGCTTATCTCTTTTAGGGTGCAATCGGCGGTGTTTCTAACCATGCTGGGTAATTGACCGGCTAAAGCTCTCGGCGTGTACAAAAGAAATCCTTTTGAACGATAGGGGGTGGATTGCTAGGGAAGCATCGTTCAAGGGAAAGATCTATTTCTCAACACTTTGCAACCTAGAGCAATATTTAGCAAGAAGATTTTGAAACAAGTAAATTAATTTAGTGTTCTATAAAAATTGCTTAACACACAGCTCAACCGATAGCCTGAGATTGTTGCTCTAAAGATGGGTACGCCAAAAAGTTCTCAAGATTGATATCAAATCGGCTTTAGAGCGATCGCTATACTTCTTTCTATAGCTGTCGCCATAAAGTTTAGGACTTTCTTTAACGGACGAGAGCGACCACTCACCAGTAATAAACCTTCTGCCCTCTGCCCTCTGCCCTTTGCCTTCTCCTATATGACAACTTCCCCACCTCGTGCTGGATACACCTTACCCGTTTTTGCTTGTGCTGCTGCTCTTGCCGCATTGCATCGGTTACGTCAACGGCAACCTCTAAATACAGTACTTGTGGATTTAATTGACCCCTCTGAAACAATAGAAATTCCGATTGAGCAAGTGGCGGAAATTCGAGCAGGAATGGCGCTAGCGATCGCACGTTCCCAACCGGGTGATAACCTGGATCTCACCCGCAATACCCCAATTTGGACCGTAGTCGAATGGGGAAGAGTAGAGCAAACTGAACCGATTTGGTTAGTCGGTGGTGAGGGAATAGGACGACAGTTGAACGCTGGAGGGAAAGCGGCAATCTATGCTTATGCCGAGCGATTATTCCAAGACAATCTGAGGCGGCAACTGGCACCGGAGGAAAAAATTCAGGTGACAATTATCCTACCGGAGGGGCGTCAACTGGCGGAACGTACCTCGAATGCAGCCTTTGGAGTTGTCGAAGGACTCTCCCTGCTGGGGACGACTGGCATTTCCCAACCCCTAAGTGCTCCGGGACAATTGGAAGCATTCCGCGAGGAATTACAACACAAAGCCAGTCAAATCAAGAATCAGCAACAACCTGCCAATGACCGATTACCCATTACCCATTACCCAACCTTAGTATTCTGTGTGGGGGAAAATGGCTTAGATTTAGCGCAACAGTTGGGTATTAATCGAGAACAACTGATGAAAACTGCCAATTGGCTGGGGCCAATGTTGGTGGAAGCCGGGTTGCAGCAAGTCCCTGCCATTTTGTTGTTTGGCTACCACGGCAAGCTGATTAAACTGGCGGGTGGGATTTTTCACACTCACCATCACCTTGCTGATGGACGGCTAGAAATTCTCACGGCTCACTGCGCTAAGCTAGGTCTACCCCCATCAGTGTTACAGGAGGTTTTTGCTAGTACAACAGCGGAAGCGGCGCTGAAGTATCTGCGGAAATGGGATGCTAGAAGCGGCAGCCATTGGGTGGAGCAGGTTTACAGCTCAATTGCCTCTACCATTGATGCTCGCTCCCAAGACTATATCCGCAAGCACAGTGAACAAAACGTTCATGTCGGTTGTGTGCTGTTTGATCGCGATCGCCAAATTATCGCTTGTAGCGAAACAGGTACCGCGTTATTATCGCAATTATGCTAACTTTGTATGAATCTTTACAGACTTAAACGATAGAAACTCTAGGGTTTCAATTAATCTGTTTACCGCAATATACGTTCGCTGCTCATTAGAAGGCTTTGGCAGCGAATTGTTTGCACAATTACACAATTTCTATGACGGACGCAGCAGTGACACTACAGACAGGACAAGCATCTCACGACACAGAGACTTTATCAACATCGTCTCTGGCTGATCGGTTAAATCGCCAGATAATCGTCATTCTGGACTTTGGCTCTCAATACTCTGAGCTAATTGCTCGTCGCATTCGCGAAACTCAAGTTTATTCCGAAGTTCTCTCCTATCGCACCACGGCCGAACAGTTGCGACAGCTAAACCCCAAAGGAATTATCCTCTCCGGTGGCCCTAGCTCCGTCTATGATACGGGTGCGCCTCACTCAGACCCAGAGATTTGGAATTTGGGGGTTCCTGTGCTAGGCGTCTGCTATGGAATGCAGTTGATGGTACAACAACTCGGTGGTCAAGTGACGCGAGCCGAACGGGCGGAGTATGGTAAGGCATCACTGATTATTGATGATCCCACCGACTTGCTAACGAATGTGGACGATGGTTCCACCATGTGGATGAGTCACGGGGACTCCTGTGAGATGTTGCCAGAGGGATTTGAAACCCTAGCTCATACCGAGAATACTCCTTGTGCTGCGATCGCGCATCATGAAAAAAAGCTGTATGGGGTGCAGTTCCATCCAGAGGTTGTCCATTCCCTGGGGGGTATGGCTCTAATTCGTAACTTTGTCTACCATATCTGTGATTGTGAACCCACTTGGACAACGGCGGCTTTTGTCGAAGAAGCAATTCGGGAAATTCGCGGGAAGGTTGGGGATAAACGGGTGTTGCTGGCACTCTCTGGCGGGGTTGATTCATCGACCCTAGCCTTTCTACTTTATAAAGCCATTGGTGAGCAACTTACTTGTATGTTCATTGACCAAGGCTTCATGCGGAAAGGAGAGCCAGAACGATTGCTGAAACTCTTTAAGGAGCAATTCCACATTCCAGTCGAGTATGTGAATGCACGCGATCGCTTCTTGGAGCAAATCAACGGTATCACAGACCCCGAAGAAAAGCGCCGTCGCATCGGTCACGAATTCATTAACGTCTTTGAAGAAGAGTCCCGACGCCTTGGTCCCTTTGATTATCTCGCTCAGGGTACCCTTTACCCCGATGTGATTGAGTCGGCAGACACCAACGTCGATCCCAAAACCGGTGAACGAGTGGCGGTGAAAATCAAGAGCCATCACAACGTCGGAGGATTGCCGAAAGACTTGCGCTTCAAGCTGATTGAACCGTTGCGTAAACTGTTTAAAGATGAAGTCCGCAAAGTCGGTCGCTCGATCGGCTTACCCGAAGAAATTGTCAATCGGCATCCCTTCCCAGGGCCAGGGTTAGCGATTCGCATCCTAGGGGAAGTTACCAGCGAACGGCTGAATATTTTGCGTGATGCCGATCTCGTCGTTCGCCAGGAAATTAATCGCCGGGGAATCTACCACGATTTTTGGCAGGCATTTGCCGTATTATTGCCGATCCGCAGTGTGGGGGTGATGGGTGACCAGCGTACCTACGCTTATCCTATCGTCTTGCGTCTGATTAATAGTGAGGATGGGATGACCGCTGATTGGTCACGAGTGCCTTACGACTTGTTAGAAACCATTTCTAACCGGATTGTTAACGAAGTCAAAGGAGTGAATCGCGTAGTCTACGATATCACCTCCAAGCCCCCTGGCACTATCGAGTGGGAATAAAAATCTGTAGGACTGCTTTTAGATTGATCTCATTAAACCCGCTCTCACCCCTGAGTAGGGCGGGGTTTTTGAGCGGTGGTAGCAACCCACCCGAACAAAACTCATGGAACAGGCTACACGCACGTTCAGGAAAATGGTGTATTGAGACAAAAATAGCGTAAGTCCTGAACAAACTCCCCGAAAAAGTCAGAGCAAGCCATACACTCATGGCATTATACAAAATCACAGACAAGGGGAAGTAATCATGAATATAGACGAACTCCTAAGACAATATGCCGCCGCAGAACGAAATTTTGCCAATGTCGAGTTAACGGCGGTGGATTTGCGAGAAGCCAACTTAGTGGGTGCCAATCTCAGTGGTGCAAATTTGAGTCAGACGGATTTGCGAGAAGCAAGGCTAGGGCAAGTCAACCTGACTCACGCTAATCTTAGTGGTGCTAATCTGAGTGAAACCATTCTCTGGGGTACAGACTTCAGTGACGCCAACTTACGCCAAGTGGAGTTGCGAGAGGCAGATTTGAGTGGCGCGAAGTTAATCCAAGCTGATTTAGAAGCAACCACCTTGACGAAGGCATGTCTGCGGGGAGCCAATTTGAGTCGTGCTAATCTTTCCCAGGCCATACTATTTGAAGCCGATTTACGTCCTAGCTCAGATCAACAGACTGATTTGGGATATGCGAATTTGAGCGGGGCAAATTTGAGTTATGCCAACCTGAGTGGAGCGTTATTGCACGGAGCAAAACTAGATGGTGCTAAACTTTGCAGAGCCAATTTAGGCGTTCGCAGCTCCGATCAATCCTACCAGACTAACCTGAGTGAGGCTAGTTTAGAGGGAGCCGATTTGAGCTTTGCCGATTTGAGTGGGGTCAATTTGTTTAAAGCCAATCTGCGGAACGCTGACCTCACCCAAACTAACCTCAAGAATGCCAACCTGCAAGGGGCTATTATGCCCGATGGCAGTATTCACGATTAGGCGAAGAAGTCTACACCGTTCAGAAAATGTCTTTTAATCGGCTTCGGGGGTCAATATGGACACAATTAAGGTTCGCCACTCCAAAACCCTCAAAAAGTTGCAAACTCACCTACGCCGTTTAGTTGGTCAAGCCATCCACGATTACAACATGATTGCGGATGGCGATCGCATCATGGTATGTCTGTCGGGTGGCAAGGATTCCCACACCTTACTCGACCTCTTGCTGCTCCTCCAGCGTAAAGCCCCCGTCAAGTTCGATATCTTAGCGGTGAACTTAGACCAGAAACAGCCTGGTTTTCCAGCGCATGTGCTACCAGAGTATTTAGAATCTCTTGGCGTATCGTATCGAATTATTGAAGAAGATACTTTCAGCATTGTGCAACGGGTGATTCCTGAAGGAAAGACCATGTGCGGTTTATGTTCGCGCTTGCGTCGTGGCATTCTCTATCGCGTAGCCAGTGAAGAGGGGGCAACCAAAATTGCCCTCGGTCACCATCGGAATGATATTGTAGAAACCTTATTTCTCAATATGTTCTATGGCGGACAACTGAAAGCCATGCCACCCAAACTCTTAAGTGATGACGGCAAGCATGTGGTTATCCGACCGTTGGCTTATTGCTCGGAGCAAGACATTGGGGATTATGCCGCCGCTAAACAGTTTCCCATTATTCCGTGTAAACTTTGCGGCTCTCAGGAGAACTTGCAGCGAGTCCAAATTAAGCAGTTATTGCAACGTTGGGAAGAAGAATATCCAGGACGAACGGAGAGTTTATTCCATAGTATTCAGAATGTTACGCCTTCTCACCTTGCTGATACTCAGCTCTTTGATTTTGCTAATTTAAATGTTCAGGGTTGTGATGACTGAAAATTGGGAATTTAGGTAAGGTCAAGAGCATTTTGCTTTAATTGAGCCAAAGAAACATATTCCAAGGCTAATGCATGGGTGGCTGACAAAACGACGGGTGGAGCAACGCCAGCATCCAAAGCTTCCTTCCAGCGTGAGGCGCACAAACACCAGCGATCGCCGGGTTTCAAACCGGGGAAATTAAAGGCTGGCACTGGCGTACTCAAGTCATTTCCGCTGGATTGCGTGAAGGCTAGGAATTCTTCTGTCATTTGGGCACAGACGATGTGTGCGCCGATGTCACCCGCTCCCGTGCTGCATTTTCCATCGCGGTAAAATCCGGTCATCGGGGATGTACAGCAACTTTTTAGTTCTTCCCCAAGGACGTTTCTAGCATTAGTCATAACAACAGCTTCTCTGCAAAATACTCTCCATAAAATGATGCCACCTAATTTCGAGATACTCCCAATTTTTCGCGCATCACATCCTCTTTCTCTCTAAACCCAACAAACACCGCCGTTCCATCCTTGACAAAAAGCGGTCGCTTGAGCAACATCGCATCCTGAGCAAACGCCTCAATCCACTGCTCATCTGTCCAAGCGTTCTTCTTGTCACCCAACGCCCGATAAGACTGTCCGGAGGTGTTCCGCATCGGTTTAGCTCCCAAAACTTCCACCCAACGTTGAATCATCTCACGGGTTGGTGGCTTTTCCTTGGTATTAATGAACTCATACGCAATAGCATTATCTTCGAGCCACGTAAACGCCTTCTTACAGGTTCCGCAGTTGGGTATTCCGTAGACTTGGATAGACATCAGGCTGGTTAATTAATCACAACGGCTATGCTATGCACCAATATTTTCCTACTATTTCACCCTAAGTAGTGCCCACCCTTTCCAGAAACACGAGGGGGGAGTATTGACCTTACGGTCTTTGATTTTCAATGACTCTATCGCTATTAAAAGTTATATGCCCTGTTTGAGGCCGTCACAGGTTACAGAGCAGACGTAGGGGCTTCATCAGTTAAAGCTTAGAGCAAGATAGCGTAACGTTTTGTTAGGCTGCCGCATCAGAGGCGACACTGAGTAAAAAATATTAACCATTTAATAGCCAAATAGCGATTAAACATTGTATAGTTTTTTCACGGCGATTTGTCCTGTTGGGGTTGCAGTGGAAGCAAGACACGCTGGCGGTACAGATGCAACCTTTTTTCACGAAGTAAAAACGTCCCCATCAGGTTAAATTTTAAATTTTCGTCAAACAACAAACTCAAACAATTGTCCTTTTGATTTACATAGCCTTGAAATTATGACAACGACTTCGACTCCAAACCTATCTCTCACAAACTTTCTACCACCTGCTGATGCAAAACAGAGAGTTAGCCAGTGGATGCGACAAATCCAAGATAAAATTTGCCAAGGTCTAGAAGAACTTGATGGTGTCAGCCAGTTTCGCCAAGATGAGTGGCAACGGGAAGAAGGCGGTGGTGGAGGGCGATCGCGCGTTATCCGTGATGGGGATGTTTTTGAACAGGGGGGAGTGAACTTCTCGGAAATTTGGGGTTCTCAACTGCCCTCCTCAATTTTGATTCAACGTCCCGAAGCAGCGGGACATGAATTTTATGTTACAGGCACTTCAATGGTGCTACATCCCCGCAATCCTTACATACCCACCGTTCACCTCAACTATCGCTACTTCGAGGCGGGGCCGGTTTGGTGGTTTGGCGGAGGTGCTGATTTAACACCTTACTATCCCTTTGCCGAGGATGCTGCCCATTTCCACTCCACCCTGAAACAAGCTTGTGATGCTCACCATGCCGAATATTACCCAGCGTTTAAGCGTTGGTGTGATGAATATTTCTACTTAAAACATCGCCAAGAAACACGAGGCGTAGGGGGCATCTTTTTCGATTATCAAGATGGTCGAGATCAACTGTATCGCGGCTTTGATCCCCAAGGACTAGCGGCAGCTTACAGTAATGAACTAGGAAACTTAGCACCACGCAGTTGGGAAGACTTGTTTGCTTTTGTCCAATCCTGTGGTGATGCCTTTTTACCCGCTTACGTGCCGATCGCACAACGGCGGCGGACGAGGGAATATGGTGAGCGCGAACGGAATTTCCAGCTCTATCGTCGCGGACGTTATGTGGAATTTAACCTAGTTTATGACCGAGGTACGATTTTTGGACTGCAAACCAACGGACGTACCGAGTCTATTTTAATGTCCTTACCGCCACTTGTGCGTTGGGAGTATGGCTATCAACCCGAACCCAATACACCGGAAGCTGAGTTGTACGAAACGTTTTTGAAGCCTCAAGATTGGGCGAGTTGGACTCCAGATTCATCTTCCAAAGGATGAAATGAAGTGAGAAGATAAAAAAAAGAGAGCCACCAAGGCGACTCTCCCGATCATCAGGGTGCATCTACTAGTCTTATTATGGTCTTTGGGGGTGAGGGGTGTCACCCCCTGTCAGTTATCTTTAACAAAACTTAAAATAGCGGGTCTAGTAGCTGTGGGTCAGTCCTGTTCTAATGATTGAGTCGAAAGATTGTAAACTTATGTTAAGTTCCTAACTTACATTTGGTTATGATTTCTCGTCGCACTGTTGTGAGTATTCTCTTGGCGAGTTGCCTTACCCTCCTAATGGGGTTGAATTTCACGCCGACTGCCCAAGCCCTCGGCGGTAAGCTACCTGCCATCAATGAACCTGCACCAGAGTTTACACTGCCCACAAATACGGGCGATGGTAACGTGTCACTGTCTGACTATCGCGGCAAGTGGGTTGTTCTCTATTTTTACCCTAAAGATTTCACCTCTGGTTGCACGTTAGAAGCGCGTCGATTTCAGCAAGATTCGCCCAAATACATGGAAAGAAATGTGCAGATTCTGGGCGTTAGTGCTGACGATGTGGAGTCTCACGCCGAATTTTGTGATTCCGAGGGTTTGAAATTTCCTCTTCTTGCCGATACCGATGGCGAAGTGAGCAAGGCTTATGGTTCCTGGATGGGCTTCGTTTCCCTGCGCCATACCTTTATCATTGACCCGAAAGGAACCCTACGCGAGGTATTTTTGGGCGTGAGACCGGCTATTCATAGCACCGAAGTGTTAGCACGTCTGGATGAGTTGCAAGTGAAATCTTCTTAATGGGTAGACTAAACCACCGCTTTCGTACTAAATCTCCCCAGGTTTTTTAGCGCATCTAAAAAAGCATAAACCGCTGGAGTGTGAAGGGCATTGGTGAGAACGGCTGTCCCAATAATCCTTTGTAAAGGAATGGGTAGGCTGCATACTTGAATTCCTGGGGGTAAGGGTTCGGCAGCCAGTCGAGGAAGAATAGCCGCTCCTAAATTTTGCGTCACCATACTGACAATTGTTGAATCTTCCCGAACTTCATAGGCAATTTTTAACGGGTATTCTGCCGTCCTCAAATGGTTACGAATTCTGAGCGAGCAACTATTAGTAGCAGGCACAATTAAGGGATAGGCGGCTAACTGCTCCCAAGTAATCTTAGGGTTTCTAAACCCTGAGTTGGGTGGGAGCAAGGCAACGTAGTCATCTCGTAGCAGTTCCCAAGTTTCAAATTCTTCTCCAGAGGGAAGATAGGTAAAGCCAATATCAGCATGGCTTTCGCGCAACGATTGTTCCACCCCAGTAAAATCGTCAAACTCAGTAATCGCCACCATAATGGCTGGGAATTGGCGACGGAACCGGGCAATTACGCTGGGTAAAATATGGGTTGCCACACTGCGAAAAGCAGCAATTCGCACCTGTCCCCCATGTAAGCCTTTTTCCCGATTGGCTTCTTTGATGATTCCTTCTAAAAGTTGCAGGACTTGACGTGACTGAGCAATCACCCGTTCACCGACAGGTGTTGGATGTGCTCCGTGACGCCCTCGCGAGAGCAACAGTACGCCCAATTCATCTTCTAGGTTGGCGATCGCATGGCTGATGGCTGACTGGGATAAATCCAAGTGTAGAGCAGCCTCACTAAAATTATTGTGGTCTGCTACCGCCACTAAGGCACGTAATTGAGAAATTTTTAACTTATAGGGATTGATTCTATCCATAGGAGTTCGGCTAACTATCTATAATTTTTTGCCACAGCCATGAAAATATTCTTTATTTTTTCTATCAATTCTATTCATATAAACTATGCATGGCATGTTTTGCTAAGCAATTTAAGCCTAATTAATCTGGATTTATCAGAGTTAATGATGAATTAACTTTCCCTAATCCGTTGTACAGCAAACAACACTGAGACTACTGTATCTTTTTAAAATCTCATAGTTTGAGGGATTAAAAATCACCCAGTCAGGTGAATGAATCGGGCGATTTGGCTATAAAGAACGAGCAGGTTTTCCTACAACGCTTGATATGACTGGGACGCTTTGAGGGATTTTGTTTCAACACCATTGGATTAACAGCGACTACAATGTTCTTGAATTTTCCGATGACAAACTTCAATGGAGAACTAGCGGCTTTAGGTGCCGCCTTTTTGTGGGCGCTGTCTGCGGTAATTTACGCTCACCTCGGTCAAAAGGTATCGCCGCTAGCCCTCAATTTGAGCAAAGGCGTGATTGCGATCGCCTTGATTGCCTTAACTCTGATTGTGCAAGGCAACTACTGGCCGGCGGACATGAATGGGGTTGCTTTAGGATGCCTGCTATTAAGCGGTGTGGTTGGCATTGGTTTAGGCGACACCTTTTACTTTGAGGCGTTGAACCACTTGGGAGCCAGACGAACTCTGTTACTAGAAGCCTTGGCTCCCCCTTTATCCGCTTTCATCGCCCTAGTTTTTTTGCGGGAAGCTTTGAGTTTAGGAGCTTGGATGGGCATTTTTCTCACCGTCTTGGGAGTGTCTTGGGTGATTAGTGAGCGGGTGCCGGGAACTACCGTTAACGCCGAAAACCCCCTTCGAGGCGTTGGTTTTGCCCTCGTGTCAGCGTTGGCACAGGCAAGCGGAGCCGTTTTATCCCGTGCGGCTTTGGCAGACACAGCCATTAGCCCTTTATGGAGTACACTATTGCGCCTAATGGGTTGTGTTGTGGTATTGCTATTGTGGATACCGTTTAAACAGGGGTCTCAAGCTGCGTTTAAACCATTGCAATCTAAACAATTATTAGGCATTATTATCATCACGGCTTTGTTCAGCACTTACTTAGGGATTATGCTGCAACAAACAGCCTTGAAATATACCGCAACAGGAATTGCTCAAGCGCTTCTTTCCACCAGTCCTTTATTTGTTCTACCGATGACGATCAGTATGGGTGAAATCGTTAGTCCTAGAGCGTTTTTGGGGGTGTTGGTTGCACTGGGAGGGATTGGGTTGTTGTTTGGTTATCAATAACAGTACTCCCAGCGCTAACCTTGAACAAAAAAGCGGACGGCAATGGTGTGAGTTGAAGGGTTAATCAACTTGACGCTTAACGTAAATTCTCTGGAACTTTCTCAGGAATAACCCAAGAATAAACGGTATGTACGCGATTGGGGCCTTGCACTTGTACAGTTTGTTCCGGCTTCCAGTCGCCCATATCGAAGTCATGGGAAACAATCCGAGTTCCTGGCTTGAGTTGCTCAAACAGCATCGGTCGTAGTTTTACATTGAGTTCAGGCAGCAGGTAAAGTGTGACAACGCTGGCATTGCTGATATTCGTCTGAAACAAATCTTGTTGCAGAAACTGGACGCGATCGCTAACACCCGCCTTCTGGGCATTTTGATTCGCCTCTTGGATCAGTTCTGGGCGAAGTTCTACCCCAAACCCCTGTGTGCCAAACTTTTGCGCGGCTGTAATCGGAATTCGTCCGTCACCACTGCCGAGGTCGTACAAAACATCATCTTTCCCAACTTTCGCCAGTTCTAACATTTTCTCAACCACTTCATCGGGTGTTGGGACATAGACGACATCCGGTTCCCGTTGTGGAGTTGGAGCTTCAGCAACTGGAGTTGGGACATTGGCGGTAGAGATTGGAGTCTGAACATTCGCTTCCGGTTGTTGAGTTGGAGGAGCGACAGCGGATGGCTGAGCACATCCTGTTAGTAAGACACTACTAGCACTCAAACTGGTTGCGGCTAACAACAACATGCGGTGTAATTGCATCGTTAGTTACTCCTTAAAAGTGGGTTAAATCGTCGTGATTGCTCTGCTCAAGCCGGTCTACGCCGCATCCATAGCAACACAGGTACACCTGCCGCTACTACAGCAACACCTACCATGGCTCCAATCCCGGTATAAGCAAGGCTGGAGTAGAGCAAATAAGCACAAATGCAGCAAAATAAAATGGGAGTCAAAGGGTAAAGCGGGACACAGAAGGGTCGAGGAACCTGGGGTTCTTTTGCCCGCAAGACTAACAGGGATATTCCCGTCAGTAAGAAAAAGAACCAGAAGACAGGAGCCGTGTAGTCTACCATCGTCTCAAAGCCTTTACGGGTGAGGCTACCTAACAACACCAATGCCAAAGCGATCGCACCTTGTACCCATAAGGCTTGGGTGGGTGTATTGGCTCGGTGGTGCCAGCGTCCGAGGTAGGAGAAGAGGGAAAAGTCTTGTCCTAAAGCGTAGTTAGTTCTCGCCCCCGTAAAAATCGTGGCGTTCATTGAACACAAGGCTGTAACCGTAATCAACAAACTGATGAATACGGCACCCGGTTCACCCATAACCCGACGCATCAAATCGGCAGCCACGGCTTGAGATTGTTGCATCCCTGCCAGTCCCAATCCGTGCAGGTAAGCGAAGTTTACTAACAGGTAAATGCTGCTGATGATACCAATGCTCACCAACAGTGATCGGATCATATTGCGTTTCAGGTTCTGCAACTCTGCCGAGATATAGACGGCTTCATTCCACCCCCCATAAGACAGCAGCACAAAAACCAGGGCTAAACCTAGGTTTCCTGAAGAAGAGGTAGGCGCTGGCGGTACTATGGGTGCAGCGCCGGGAGTCCCCAAAAGGCCAACCGCAATTAACAACAGTAAGCCGAGGACTTGTATTGTGGCTAACCCATTTTGTGTCCACTTTCCTTGTCTCACGCCGAGGAGATTGAGTCCTGTAAAAAGCGCGATTGCCATTGCGGCATAAATAGAGGGTGAATACATCCCCAGTGGCAATATTTGTGAGGCATAGTCGCCAAACACAAAGGCTAAAAGTGCGATCGAGCCTGTTTGCAATACCATCATTCGTGCCCAGGCAAACAAGAAAGCGATCGGCTTGCCAAACGCACGCATCAGGTAATGGTAGTTACCACCAGGGTGGGGATACGCTGTCGCCAATTCGGCATAGCAGAGTGCTCCAACCAAGGAGATTGCACCCCCTAATAACCAGATCAATATGACTCCACTGACACCTCCAGCATTAGCTGCAACTAAGGCTGGAGTTTCAAAAATACCAGCACCAATGACAATCCCAACGATCAGGGCAACCGCATCGACAAAAGCCAGGGATGGCTTAGGTACGATTCCTTGACGGGTTGGGACAGCAAGATTATTTAATCGAGTATTCACATTCGGCTTACGTAAAGACATGATTGCTAGCCTGGAAGCAAGAGGGCTGGAATTTGTGTAATGAAGAACCCGTCAATTAGGAATTGATTTCAGCGATTTAGGTCGCGTCAAACTCCAGACCTGGGTTTGATATTAAAAAAATGTTACAAGTTAAAGCCTCTGTCTTTAGCTAGAGTTCAGAGACAAATTAACATGACTTTTGTCATGCCTTAATTCATCGAGATTTCGGACGGAAGGATGTCAAAAAGTAGGATAAGCGATGATTGCTGATGAAAGGGCAAAATCTAATCAGATTGTCACTTTTTCGTCACATTTTCAAGTACTTTTCAGATTAAAAATTACTGATACATCGAAGTTGTCTGCTTTGTTGGTTGGGAAAATTTGATGTTTATAAATAATATATTTTTCTTGCTTATACACAGTTGCGGTCAAACTTAGTAGTTTCTCTTTGTCCTCATCTCCCCATCCAACCGAGCTACTATCTTTGAATATAATTGGGTATGAATATAGCGGTTCTCAAATAAGTGGATTACACTCAAATTCTGCCCTTTGCCCTCTGCCTTCTGCCTTAAAGCCAACTACGTTGTACCTCACCAAATAGAGAAACGCTATACTATCCTCTTTCTCTTCCTTGCCCCTTTTTTGCCTGCTTAAAACTATTGATACAACTTTGAATGGCATCCTTTGCTGTTCCCCCCAATAGACGCGAGTCAAGGGTAAGATTGAGAAAAATTAAACAGGGTTGTCACTGAGCTAGGGATTAAGTTAAGGTAGCGCACAGCCTACAACAGTAGTTAGATAAATTCTGGGGCTGGGTTGCATCTCATATCTGCCAATGTCCTTTCAGCCAATCAGTACAGAATGAGTGTCCTAGGATTTTTTGCTCAGCTTTCCAATCATTGACGTTTTTAAGATGGGTTGATATCCGATTCATGGATTAGGGCAAGACTGCCCTCAATTTAACTTTCAATAAATGAAGGAACTGAATCGTTATAGGCAAACTCTCAATTTTGCCTAAATTATGATTTCTGGAAGCTGCATTTAATCATTAAATAGCTACCTTCTGCTTGCGATGTCTCTGTCTTGAAAATGAACAAAATCAATACATTAGGAAGAAGTCTGAAGAAAGTTGGTAAAAAAATTAGATTTTATGGTTTTTGGGGATTAATTGTTTCCTGTATTCTCATCTCTCAGTTCTGGGGTCAACCTGCACTGACACAGGAATCGGTAACCATCACCGCCCTAATTAATGCTGGGGAAGTTTCATATTGGAAGGAATTAATCGTCAAAGATTTCGAGAAAGAAAATCCAGGTATTCATCTGGAGATTATTGAGGCACCTAACGCCACAGATTTGACAGAAAACCTGTACACAGCGGCTTTCATCCTGGGTGACTCGCCCTATGACCTAGTTTACATGGATGTAATCTGGACAGGTAAATTTGCGGCGGCTGGGTGGCTTTTAGACCTGAGCGATCGCATGTCTGAGGACGAGTTGAAAGTCTTTATGGATAAGGATGTGGAGGCGGGACGTTACAAAGGCAAGCTATACCGAATTCCACTCCGTTCCGATGCTGGAATGCTCTACTATCGTACAGATTTATTGGAACAAATTGGAGCTAAGCCGCCAGAAACCTTTGAAGATTTAATTAAAACTTCTCAACAATTGCAGGAGAAAAAAGCAACTCGTTGGGGTTATGTCTGGCAAGGTGCTCAATACGAAGGATTGCCAGCGATGTTTGTCGAAATCATCGAAGGTTTCGGTGGCTTTTGGGTGAATTCAGAGACCAACGAAGTTGGACTTGATCAACCAGAGGCAATTAAAGCAGTTGAGTTTTTACGCAGCGCGATCGACAAAAATATCTCTCCTCCTGGAGTCATAAGTTACCGAGAAGAAGACACCCGACGTTTATTTGTAAGTGGTGAATCAGCATTTTTGCGGAATTGGCCTTATGTTTGGGCGACTGCGAATGAACCGAGTTCAGAAATTAAGGGCAAGGTTGGGATTAAACCCATGGTTCATATTCCAGGTGCAAAAAGTGGGGCTTGCTTAGGGGGTTGGGGGATGGGAATTGCCAAAACTTCTAAACATCCTCAAGAAGCTTTGAAAGCCATTCAGTACTTTACCAGCAAAGAAGCACAGCGTCGGTTCACGTTGGAAACCGCGAGTATTTCCAGCAGACGGGATTTATTTAGCGACCCAGAGATTATTGCTAAATATCCTCACTATCCAAAATTCCAAAAATTAGTAGAAAGTGCTGTCTTACGTCCACCCATTGCTCAGTATGCCCAAGCTTCTGATATTTTGCAGCGCTACCTCAATGCTGCCCTCAGTAATAGAAGCCTCAGTGTGGAAAAAACGATGAAAGCGGCAGCGAATGAAACACGTAATTTGCTAAAGAGTTAAAGGTTGCAAGTTAGCTAATTGCCGGCTATACAGTGATTCAACTCTTTAACTTCAACTATTCTTCAGATTTTCAACTTTTAACCTTCAACCCCAATGAAAGCCGACCCCATCCGCTTACAAGAACAAAGGACAGGCTGGCTCATGCTAGCCCCTGCTTTGCTGTTACTATTACTGGTTTTTGCTTATCCCATTTTGCGCTCATTTGGCTTAAGTTTGTTTACGCAAAATTTGGGGACACAGCTACAACCCATCTTTTCCGGTTTAGACAATTACATGCGGATGGTGGGGGATGGGCGCTTTTGGCAAAGTCTATCTAACACCATCCTGTTTACCTCAGTATCCGTTGCCCTGGAACTGATTTTTGGCATGGCGATCGCATTAATTTTAAATCCTGCCTATCACGGACGGGCATTAGTCCGAACTGTTGCCCTCTTACCTTGGGCATTACCCACCGCCCTTCTAGGACTCGCTTGGACATGGATTTTTAATGACCAATTCGGGGTTTGGAATGACATCTTGATGCGTTTGGGCATCATTCAAACTGGAATCAACTGGTTGGGAGATCCCATAACCGCTATGATGGCTGTCATTGCTGCCGATGTTTGGAAAACTACGCCCTTTATTAGTATTTTGCTTCTTGCCGGTTTGCAATCAATTCCTGAAGACCTTTACGAAGCTCATGCGATCGATGGTGCAACACCTTGGCAAAGTTTTACCACCATCACACTGCCCCTATTAATGCCGCAAATTTTAATAGTATTGCTGTTCCGTTTTGCGGGAGCTTTTGGGGTTTTTGACCTGATCCAAGTCATGACAGGAGGTGGGCCTGGGGGAGCTACTGAAGTGGTATCTCTCTATATCTATGCCACAGTCATGCGCTATCTAGATTTTGGTTATGGTGCAGCTTTAGTTGTGGTGACATTTTTATTTCTAGTCGCTGTCGTATTGACAGGTAGTTTCTTCCTCAATCAATATCGTGCCAATATTTCTGGCATCAATTAATAGTAATCCATAAAAAATGGCATAGTTTATGACTGCAATTCCCGATTCTCCAGCCCCGAAACTTCAGGCCGAAAAAATCAATATTCTCAAGCAGGTTATCTTGCCCTTGGGCATCTTATTGCTGTTAATCTTTTGCCTTGCGCCGATTCTCTGGCAATTACTTACATCCATTAAGATTAATAAGGATATCTCCGCTGTTCCCAACGTCTATATTCCTAGCGAGTATACGTTCAAGCACTATATTGATTTATTCCTGCGTCGTCCTTTTGCTCGATATATCTTTAATAGTTTCTTTGTTTCCCTTATCTCTACATTTCTCTGTTTAGCAATTGGGACACCCGCAGCTTACGCTCTGGCACGCTTACGCCTTCCCGGTGAAAATATTATCCTATCCGGCATTTTATCGATTACTTTATTTCCCTTCGTCCTCTTCTTCCTGGGATTACTAGAAGTTATCCAAAGACTCCATCTAGGCAACAACTATTTGGCTTTAATTATTCCCTATATAGCAATTAATTTACCTCTAACTATTTCGATTATGCGGAGTTTCTTTCTCCAGCTCCCCGTCGAATTAGAAGATGCGGCTAAGGTTGATGGTTACAACACCTGGCAAATGTTGACTCAAATTCTGCTGCCGATGACGGTTCCGGCGCTGGTAACAACTGGGGTACTGACTTTTATCTTTGCCTGGAATGAGTTTATTTTCGCCCTCACGTTTATTACCCGTGAATCGATGAAAACCATTCCTGTTGCTACCGCTCAATTAGGTACGACATCCGTATTTGAACTTCCCTATGGTGCCATTGCCGCCGCCACAGTTTTGGGGACGTTACCTTTAGTATTGCTTGTGCTTTTCTTCCAACGGCGAATTGTTCAGGGTTTAACGGCAGGCGCAATTAAGGGGTAAGCCCAAATCTGCCCTCTGCCGTCTGCCTTTTGCCTTTTCTTACATCTTGCAGCAGTTGCAATAACCCGCCAGGGAATTAATTCCCTGGCTAATAGATCAAGTCGTCTTTATACGACTGAGTCGGAATTTCAGTCCATTTTAATGGACTTGGGCTACTCGCTGTAGAAATTAATTTCTTGGCAGGTGTGTAGACCAAATTGAGAATGGTGCAAGATCTGCCTTTTGCCCTCTGCCTTCTGCCTTCTACCTACTCCTGCCCAGAACGCTGCGCGAACTGCCTTTTGCTATAACCTAAACTTACGGACGCTTGAGGGCTAGAGTGAGTCCATCGGCAATCGGAACCAGGCTCAGCGTTACCCGTTGATCTTGGTATAACTTCTGGTTAAAAGCGCGAATTGAGTTAGTTTGATTATCTTTTACCTGGGAGTCCGCAACTCGTCCTGACCACAGAACATTATCGATCGCAATTAGACCACCAGGGCGAATTAACTCCAGCGATCGCTCATAATACTTTTCATAATTCGCCTTATCCGCATCAATAAAGGCAAAATCAAAGGTTCCTGCCTGTCCGTTGCTGAGGAGTTCATCCAAGGTTTCCAGTGCAGGTGCTAATCGTAAATCAATCTTATCGGCTACCCCAGCCGCCTCCCAGTAACGACGCGCAATCGTGGTGTATTCCTCACTCACATCACAGGCGACCATTTTCCCATCGGGGGGTAGTGCCATCGCCACACACAGGGAACTGTAACCCGTAAATACCCCAATTTCCAATGTTTTTGTCGCACCCAGCAATTGCACCAGCAGCGTCATAAATTGACCTTGTTCCGGCGAAATCTGCATCACCGCCCTCGGCAGATGGGCGGTTTCCTCCCGCAGTTGCCGGAGAATATCTGACTCTCGCACAGAAACGGATAAAAGGTAATCGTAGAGTGGAGAATCAAGCCCAAGAGTCTTTTTTGTCATGATGGGTGAGGAAAAAAAGATAACCACTGCTTATCCTATCGTTTGAAGTGCTATGCATAGAGCCGCCAGATTAATCGTAAGCCTTGTTTTAATAGCGATTTTATGGGTTGGGCTGACTGCTTGTGGGGCAAATACGCCCCCCCTGGGACTGGCACCGAATAAGCAATTGGTGCAAAAAGCGATCGCTCTCCAAATCAATCAAACCCAAGAACGACTCACTCAACGGTTGCAATCTATCCCCCCCCAAATTAAAATCACTCAGGTTAAACTCAAACAATTAGAACCTTTGTTTCTGGATGATTTAGCCACTTTTCACATCTGGGGTACCTACAGCTTTAAAGTGAACTTACCTTCTCAACAGCTTCCTCAACAACAACGTCCTTTTGATGTCTACTTGCAACGGCAGCCGGAAGGTAAAACTTGGCGTCTGGTTATACCTGATCGTATGGGCAATAGTTCCCCAGTTAGTTGGCGCACTTATGTGATTCCTTAACCTGAAATCTTGCATCAGTTGCAACAACCGCCAGTGGTTTTAACCACTGTCTCATAGCTCGCATTCGTCTTCATACGACAGGATAATCATTTCAGTCCATTTCATCAATGGACTTGAGCTATGACGCAAGAAATTAATTTCTGGGCGGGTGTGGAGGCAAACTTGAGAATGGTGTCAAGATGTCAGTAACCCGAAACAAAGGTCATGTTCAGGCTCGGTGGTTACTTTACAAATCAATCAGTGACAATTCTGTCAATAAATTGACAAATATTGTAGTATTGCAGCCTTTGTAGAGGTTACCATGGCACTCAGCCGTTTGCCTGAGCCGTTTCTTGTTTGTGAGCAAATTCTTGACTGCATTGGAGCGATCGCACTTGGCATTACTCAAGCCCAATCCTTAAACACGATTCTGAACACAGCCGTTGAGGAAGTACGGAAAATCCTTCAGACGGATCGAGTCCTGATTTATCGCTTCCAGTCTGACGGGAGTGGTGTTGTAGTGGTTGAGTCGGTTGATGTGAACTGGACATCCATACTGAACCAAACCCTAGATGATTCTTGCTTTGCCAACCACTGGGCAGAGGCTTACAACTCCAGTCAATTCAGGGCTATTGAAGACATTTATACCTGTGAGATTCAGCCCTGTTACCTTGAATTTCTAGCTCAGTTGCAAGTCCGGGCAAACCTGATAGTTCCCATCCTGGCAAACCCTCCGATGCCACAATCTAACAGGCAAAATCCCTTATGGGGATTGCTCATAGCTCATCATTGTTCCAGTGATCGGTCTTGGCAGCCATTAGAGGTAAAATTGCTGCAACAAGTAGCCATGCAAGTGGCGATTGGCTTTGCCACCACCCAAAGGGCGATCGCCATTGGGCAAACTCAAGCAGTTGATTCGTGGCACACAGAAGCAATCCAACGGCAAGAGGTACAAGCTAAACTGCAAGCCAGTCAGGAATTTTTGCACAGCATCTATGAGGGTGCAGCCAATTCAATTTTTGTGGTTGATGTACTGCCATCCGGTGAGTTCCGTTTTGCGGGATTAAATCCAGCCCATGAGCAATTAACTGGACTACGCCGCCAGGACATCGTAGGCAAATCACCGGAACAAGTCCTGCCTTCGACGGCGGCGGCGGCGGTTTCTGCCAACTATGCTCGCTGTGTTGAAGCGGGTACCACAATTTCTTACGAAGAGTGCCTGCCCTTCCAAGGCAAAGAGGCTTGGTGGCTCACTACCCTTACCCCACTAAGAGATGCACAGTCTAGGATATATCAGTTAACCGGCACCAGCATCAATATTACAGATCGTAAGCAGGCCGAAGAGAAACTCACCCGACAAAAGGAGTTTCTGCGTAATGTCATCGATACGAACCCAAACTTGATTTTTGTCAAAGATTGGGAAGGAAGGTTTACGCTGGTCAATCAAGCCCTAGCGAACATGTATTGCACAACGGTTGAAGGCCTAACCGGAAAGACGGATACAGATTTTAATTCTAATCCCGCAGAAGTCGAGCATTATCTTCACGATGATCGGCAAGTCATGAATTCGTTGCAATCCAAGTTCATTCCTGAAGAAACCCTCACCTCTCGAACTGGAGAAGTTCATTATTTACAGACGCTCAAGAAGCCGCTGATATCACCCGATGGTAAGGCGCGTTATGTGCTTGTCACGGCAACAGACATTACGGATCGCAAACGAGCTGAACAGGAACGCGATCGCGAAGTCGCCGCCAAGCATCGCCTGTTTGAACAAATTGAACAGCAAAACCAAACCTTGGAAGCCAAAGTGCGTGAGCGCACGGCACAACTAAGTATTGCCAATGAGCAGCTACAGCAGGAGGTAAGGGAGCGCAAGCGGATAGAAGAGGCTTTACGTGAAAGTGAACAACAGTTCCGTCAAATCTTCCAAGATGCTTCCATTGGCATGGCGCTCACCGACTTTCACACTCATCAATTCATACAGGTGAACCCAGCCTGGTGTCGGTTACTGGGATATTCTGCATCAGAAATCGTATCTCTGACGTTTGACCAAATCACCCATCCCGATGATTTGCCGCAAGATTTGTACTACTTAGAGCAACGTGATCAGGGTAAGCTCGACAGCTACCGCCTAGAAAAGCGCTATTTCAAGAAAAATGGTGAACTCATCTGGGCAAATCTTACGGTGACAGTTCTCAGAGAGCAAGAGGGTTTGCCCAAGTTTACCCTAGCCATGATTGAAGATATTACGGAGCGTAAGCAGGCAGAAGAGCTGATTCAAGCTTCCTTGCTCGAAAAAGAAACCCTGCTCAAAGAGATTCACCACCGCGTCAAAAATAACTTACAGATTATCTCCAGCCTACTCCGCTTGCAATCCAGGCAAATTAAAGACCAGTGGACTCTGGAATTGTTCAAAGAGAGCCAAAACCGAGTGCAGGCCATGGCGTTGATTCATGAGAAGCTTTATCAATCGTCTAACTTAGCTCAAATTGACTTTCAGGAATATATCACAACCCTCGTTGAGCATTTATGTCGTTCTTACGACATTCATCAACCCGCTATCACGATTAAAATCAATGTGAAGCCAGTTCCACTCCCTATTGATACAGCGATACCCTGTGGTTTGATTATTAATGAACTGGTGAGTAACTCTCTCAAGTACGCCTTTCCTGGGAATCAAGGGGGTGAAATTTGTGTTAACCTTCAGTTCAAAGCGTCGCCATTGAACGCGCCAGTACATAGAGAGCAGTTTATCCTAACCATCAGTGATAATGGCAGGGGTTTGCCAGAAGACTTAGACTTTCGCAACACTCGCTCACTTGGGTTACAGTTGGTGTGTCGATTGGCTAAGCAGATAGGAGGTAGCCTAGAACTCAGCCGCAGCCAGGGAACTGAATTTAAGCTCATATTTGCCTTATGAATGAGTTAGTAACATTCTCCCCCATGGCATAGCTTGAGACTTTTCAGATCTGCTATCTCAGAAAAACAATATTAAGATATAATTAATGTCTTCGCCGCTTGGCTGTTTATGGCTGGGCCATCTTCCAACTCCTGCATTTAACAATTAAGTGAAGAACAACCGTCTAACAGGAGTTTTCTAACAACTAGCTACCCAATCTCTGGCAGTAATGGGTAATTGATGAAAAGTGAGCAGGCGAGTTCGTTAATACCTTCAACATTGAGCATTCAACATTTAACGTTCAACGTTCAATGTTCAGCATTTACCTGAATAACTCCAAGCCTATGGCTAATAACTAATGACCAATGACCAGCCAATCTTATTTGGCACACAAGAATAGAAACGGTAACTGCTTTTTATCATTTATGTCCAAAGCTAAAATCTTGGTAGTAGAAGACGAAGAAATTGTTGCCTTCGATATTGAGAGCACCCTCAAAGACTTGGATTACGAAGTTCCATCTGTGGTTGCCTCAAAAGAAGAAGCGATCACCTTCGCGGCTGCAATTCAGCCAGATTTAGTGCTGATGGATATCATGCTTCAAGGTAGTATGGATGGGATTGAAGCCGCTCAAGAAATTCGGAGCCGCTTCAATATTCCTGTGGTTTATCTGACAGCCTACGCCGATAGCCATACACTTCAACGAGCTAAGATAACCGAACCTTTTGGTTACGTACTCAAACCGTTTGAAGAAAAAGAATTACAGACTACTATTGAAATTGCGCTGGGTCGTCATAAAGCGGAAGAAAGGATACGTCAGGCATTAGCGAAAGAACAAGAGATTAGCGAACTAAAATCCCAATTTATCTCCATGGCTTCCCATGAATTTCGCACGCCTTTGGCAACTATCAACTCTTCAAACGACCTTTTACAGCGTTATTGTCGGGATTCGATGGATGCGAAAAAAAGCAAACATTTTTATCAAATTCAAACCTCAGTCGCTCAAATGATCCAATTACTGGATGATGTATTGCTTATTGGTAAAGCGAATGCCGGAAAACTGGAATTTAAGCCAGCTCCCCTAAATTTACTAGAGTTTTGTCGCCGATTAATTGAAGAGCTACAGCTTAATGCTGGCAGGCAGCATAAAATTTCCTTCACCAGTCATGGAGAATGTACCCATGTCTGTATGGATGAGAACCTGCTGCGGCGAATCTTAACGAATCTGATCTCGAATGCGATTAAGTACTCCCCTCAAGGAGGAAAAATTATTTTTGAACTTGCCTATAAAGATAAAATAGTGGTCTTTGATATTCACGATCAGGGTATTGGTATTCCTGTAGACAGTCAAAAAGAACTGTTTACTCCGTTTTACCGAGCTGCCAACGCCAGTAAAATCAAAGGGACAGGGCTAGGACTCTCGATTGTCAAACGATGTGTAGACTTACATCACGGTCAGATTTGTGTAAAAAGTGAGGTAGGCTTGGGCACAACCTTTAGCGTTACGCTGCCACGAGTGAGTGGTTAGTTAGGTAATGGGTAATTGGTAATGGGTAATGGACTCATTGACCACCAGTTTTTGTAGGGGCACGATATGATCATGCCCTTACCTGCTCTTTATCCCGCTCAAAATCCCTTTACTTACATCTTGCAGCAGTCGCAATAACCCGCCAGGGAATTAATTCCCTGGCTAATAGATCAAGTCGTCTTCATACGACTGAGTCGGAATTTCAGTCCATTTTAATGGACTTGGGCTACTCGCTGTAGAAATTAATTTCTTGGCAGGTGTGTAGACCAAATTGAGAATGGTGCAAGATCTGAGTTTAGGGAGTAGTGGTTGACTCAGATTTCACGCAGTTGAGCATCCGCAGCGTTGCGGCAGCGGCGTAGTTCCGGCGAGTTTGAGTATCTGGGGCAAATAAACTACCCGTTTCGTTAACGGGAGAAGCCACTCCACAATAGGAAGACATTTGACTAATCAACGAAGCCGCCCAATGCCCTTGAGTGTCGGAAAACTGTTGGGCAGACTGCTTCGGAGTTAGGGTAGCTTGCCGTCCTTGGAGGGTTTGTGCATATTCAGCCGCCCGTCGCTGTACCGCCATGAGCTCTGCACGAGTCACGGGTTGAGTCGGTCGAAATGTGCCATCGGTATAGCCACTCACGATTTTATTGTCCCGCGCCCATTGAATTTTTGCCGCGCTCCAGCGTGAAGCGGCAACATCCGGATAGGGAGAAGTTGCAACTTGAGTGGGAACCGTGAAATTTGCACCCGGTAGCTTACCCAAGGCTTCAATCACCATCGACACGAGTTGCTCTCGGGTTAAGGCAAGTTGAGGTCTGAAGGTATTATCTTCTCTAAATCCAGCCACAAAACCCAATGCCACTGCCTGGTTAATTTCCGAAGCGTAGACATCGGAGGCAATATCTCGGAACGCAATGGTGGTGGTATCTGTGCCTGTACCTGTCCCTGTACCAGAACCCGTGCCTGTACCTGTGCCTGAACCTGTACCAGAACCCGTTCCGGTCCCTGTCCCTGTATCCGTACCTGTGCCTGAACCCGAACCCGAACCTGCAATGCTGGCTAAAGTCAGATCATTGGTGAGATAAACGTGACCGAGTGTTTTGCCTTCGTATGTTCTTTTCGTCAACCGCCAACCGGGTTCGAGAAAGATTTTAGCAAAGCCACTCGTCAAACCCCGTGTTCTGCCGATGACTATATCTGGCGCTGTGCGATTCGTTCGGGATGTGGCAATTAGTTGGAGTTCACCGTTGCGCTGAACGACATTCAGGAGGTACTGTAACCCAAAATCTTCATCCGCTAGGCGCATGGAATAGCCATTTGAGTCCGTACTGCGTCCACAGATACCTGAAAAGTCAAAATTTAGGAGGAGTGGATCAACCGTAACAGGATTGCTACCACTCTCACTCCAGCATGGGCGCTTAGATGAAATTTGCTCAATGAGCAGCAGTTGATGCTGATTATTACCATAGGGTGCTGCGACGGCAACGAATTTGTTTTGGTCAACTTCTTGTTTACCAAAGGTAGCCGCCTTGGCTAAGGTACCTGCACCGATGATGGAGATTAAAACTGTGGCAAACGCCGCTACTGTCCCTCGAAACGAAGTCTTCATCGTGTCTCTCTGTTGAAAAATCAAGATTATGCTTTTGTGTAATGGAGTAATTTCTCTGTTCAAACTATTTGATGAACCTCATCCTCAAAAGTTTCCACAGTTGCTAGATGTCATTGTTTTGATTTCTCTTTCTTAAGAACTGTTAAGGTTGAGAGATGAGTGTGAAACTTGCTATCACGATCTCCCGTCTCTGTAGCGATTAACCCTGTTGGCAGAATCAAATCGATAGTAAGAGGCAACATGGGAGCGTCGGAGTAAACATACCACATCCTGACCGTCTAACCTCCGGTCAAGCTGGGCTGTTGTTGTGACAATTTGAAAAATGTCCACTCCCCAGGGAAGGGCAAAGGTGGTTTTGGACGATATTGACCAAACTCCGGTGTGAGACTCTAACAACCAGCACAACTTGACATACTATCGCTATCACAGTTCGTCAGGATAATGCTATGTTTTCTATTGAGACTGACCCAAATGTACTACAACTTTATCGGTTTCAGTTTCGGACTTGGCGTTCTAGTTTTGTTGGCGTTTGGGGTGCTGCAATGGTTGCATGTACCAGCGGGTAGCTTTATCGATTGGGTGATTGCGATCGCAATTTTCGAGTGGCTGCTGGTGATTGTCACGGTGCCGTGGAATATACATTTTGATGCCAAAGCGGTGTTGGATGAGGCGGCGGCGTCTGCACAAAAAGAGATTAAGGTCGATCAGAAGCAGGTCGAGTATGCCAAGGTAGTCGCCAAGCGATCGCTTATTGTTGCTATTACCCTGCATTTACTTTCAGCCGCCGGACTTTATACCCTTGCCGCTACGGGTATTAGTGTAGTGGGTTATATCAGTTCCGGTGCTGCGTTGCTCCTTACCATTCTGCGTCCAGCGATACGAACTTATGAATATCTCGCCACTCGCTTAGCGATGATTCGGCAGGAATTGACGTATCCCAGAGAAGATATTTGGGAACTGCGAAACCGCTTTACTATTCTAGAAGAAACTGTTAAGCGCATCGAAGAGCAACTCGATCCAGAAGAACCTTACTCTTGGGTAGCTACGAATCAACATTTTCAGGGAGAGACTCGCAAAGAGTTAGCTCAGCTAGCGACATCGATTGAACAGTTACGAGCCACCAACGAAGCTCAACACGAGCGTCTTTCGAGAGAAGCCCAAAATGCGATCGCGCAGCTAACCACAGATGGGCAATTTCTTGACCATGTTCGCGAAATTATCCGCTTTTTCAAGACGGCTTAGATTGTAGTTAGTAGTTATTCTTGAATTTTAGTAACAACTGTTGTTTGTAGCCACGCTTTAGCGCTAACGTGATCTACGAGTTAAAAGGGTGCTGAAAACTTTGATTCGCTAGTTTTCTACTATTCAGGGGAACAGATGAAAAAGGTTAGCTTAGCACTTGCTGTCTTTGACTGGGTTGCTGCGATCGCTTCTGGCGCTGTGCTTTGCACAGTCGCACATCAGCCACTGTACGCACAAACCATTACTCCAGCTTCTGATGGCACGGGTACGGAAGTTATTCCTAATGGCAATGGCTTTGACATCGACAAGGGTTCCCGTTCCTCAGATGGTGCCAATCTTTTCCATAGTTTCCAGCAATTTAGGTTAGATGCTGGGCAAGTGGCTAACTTTGTTTCGTCTCCTGAAATTCGCAATATCTTGGGGCGGGTTGTTGGGGGGAATCCTTCGATAATCGATGGTTTAATTCAGGTGACTGGAGGCAATTCTAATTTATTTTTAATGAACCCCGCAGGGATTGTTTTTGGAGCGAATGCCTCGCTGAATGTGCCTGCTGCGTTTACGGCGACAACGGCTACAAGGATTGGTATTGGTGAAAATAATTGGTTCAATACTTTTAGTAGTAATAACTATAATTTGTTAATTGGAACTCCCAGCCAGTTTGCATTTGATATCGCTCAACCTGGAGTAATTACTAATGCAGGTTCTCTGGTAGTGCAAGAAGGGCAGAGTTTAACTTTAGTGGGCGGTAGTGTAACGAACACGGGTGAAATTATAGCACCCTTGGGCGATATTACTATTGCTGCTGTGCCAGGTGAAAACTTGGTGAAAATTAGTCAAACTGGACATGTGTTGAGTTTGGAGATTTCACCCGACACCACCGCAGATGGACAGGTATTGCCGATTCAGCCACAAGATTTACCTGCAATGCTAACAGGGAATAGTGGTCATGTCCTTAACCAAGGGCAAGTATTAACGAATAGCAGTACAAACAATGGCGGCGATATTAGTATTGCCGGTCGAGTGGTGGAGAATCGCGGTGAAATTGCTGCCAATGGTAGCCATGGTGGTAGTGTTCGGATCAACACCATAAATTTACTCGATAGTGGTGCTATTCGTGCCAATGGAACGACGGGAAATGGTGGGGAAATTGGGGTTAATTACACGGGTACGGTAATTCAGACAGCAACAGCCCAGACTGAGGCGAAGGGTAATACTCAGGGAGGAGCGATTGTATTTAATGGCACAGTTAATTCAGTTCTAACGACTTCTGGAACCTTGGATGTGACAGGAGAAGTAGGGGGTTCTGTGCATTTATTTGGGCAAGATTTGCGGTTGTTTGCTACCAAGATAGATGCCACTGGAAACAGTGGCGGTGGAGAGATATTAATTGGCGGGGACTATCAGGGGCAAACGCAAGGAACAATTAATGCCCAAAATACATTTGTCAATCATGCCAGTATTTTCTCCGCAGATGCTTTAACGAATGGAAATGCTGGGATGGTGGTTGTGTGGTCAGACCAAAAGACCAGTTTTTATGGCAATATCACAGCAAGAGGAGGCAGTCTGGCTGGGAATGGCGGCTTGATGGAAGTTTCTAGTAAGAATGAACTGGTGTTTGGTGGTATGGCGAATGCTAGTGCTGCCAACGGACAGGCAGGACAATTGCTGCTTGACCCTAAAAATATCACGATTGATGACAGTGTGAGTAGCAGTTCTTTTCAACTGCTTGACCCGAATCCGTCTGCTGGCAATGGATTTGGTTCGAGAACTGCGGTGTTGAGTAATGGCAACATTGTTGTGTCTTCGGTTGGTGATGACTTAATGGCTCAAAATGCGGGTGCGGTTTATTTGTTCAATCCCAACACGGGAGCACTGCTAGGGAGTATCAATGGTGCTAATGCTGGTGACTTGTTTGGCTTCCGTGCTATTATCGCCTTGCCTAACGGTAACTATGTCTTTGCTAACCCCGATGCAGATATTGAGGGGATTGTTGATGCTGGAACCGTAATTTTAGCCAATGGGAACACAGGAACAGAAATTAATCGTATTTCTGGTACTAATACTAACGACCGTTTTGGCATCAGAGTTGATAATCTAGTACCAGTCTTTTCGGATAAACTACGTGAGATAGACTCGGTTGTTGCATTACCCGATGGTAATTATGTCTTTGGTAGCTCACTTGCAGACATTGGTGGGGTTGTTGATGCTGGAACCGTGATTTTAGCCAATGGGAGTACAGGAACAGAAATTAATCGTATTTCTGGTACTAATGCTAATGATCGCTTTGGTAGTGGTGCTATTACCGCCTTACCCAATAACAACTATGTCTTTGGCAATCCTTTGGCAGACATTGGTGGGGTTGTTAATGCCGGCACCGTGATCTTAGCTAATGGCACCACAGGAGTAGAAATTAATCGCATTTCTGGTGCTTTTGCGAATGACCGTTTTGGCGGCAGCACAAACCCTTTTTACTCAGAACTTGGCAGTGCCATTACGGCCTTGCCCAATGGTAACTTTGTTTTTGGCAATCCTTTGGCAGACATTGGTGGGGTTGTTAATGCCGGAACCGTGATCTTAGCCAATGGTACTACAGGAGCAGAAATTAGCCGTATTTCTGGTATTAATGGTGGCGACAGTTTTGGCAATGGTGCCATTACGGCTTTGCCCAATGGCAACTATGTCTTTGGCAATCCCTATGCTAATAACTTCGCTGGAACGGTGATCTTAGCCAATGGCATGGCAGGGGCAGAAATCAGCCGCATTTCAGGTATTAATACTGGCATCCTGACTGATGGTGATTTTGTTGGCTTCGGTGCCATTATCGCTTTACCTAACGGCAACTATGTCTTTGCCAACCCACTTGCCAACATTAACGGAATTGTTGATGCCGGAACAGTTATTTTAGCCAACGGCACCACGGGAGCAGAAATCAGCCGTATTTCCGGTACTAATGCTAGCGACCAATTTGGCGGTGGTCAACTTGACGTTAGCGATTTCTTTCCTACCATTACTGCTTTACCTAACGGCAACTACGTTTTTGGCAGTCCATTTGCCAACATTAACGGGATTGTTGAGGCCGGAACAGTCATTTTAGCTAACGGCACCACGGGAGCAGAAATCAGCCGCATTTCGGGTACCAATGCGAATGACTATTTCGGTCCTCCTACTTTTACTACCGCTTTACCCAACGGCAACTATGTTTTTACCAACCGATTTGCCAACATTAACGGAGTTGTTGATGCAGGAACGGTAATTTTAGCCAATGGCACCACGGGAGCAGAAATGACGCGCATTTCGGGTACCAATCCTAACGAAAATTTTGGCAGTGGTGGCACCATTGCCTTGAATAATGGTAACTATCTCATCGCTAGTCCATCTGCTGGTTTGGGTGGACGAGTTGATATTGTCGTCGCTAACCCTAACTCCCTCACCTACAATTATTTTCCCGACCAGAACATCACCATTAATCCCCAACTAATTACCCAAATTACCGACACAGGCACAGCCGTTACCTTGCAAGCCAACAATGACATTACTGTCAACAGCGCTATCACTACCAACAATCCCAATGGTAATGGTGGCGACCTCACCTTCCAAGCAGGGCGCAGTATTTTCGTCAATGCCAACATCACCACAGATAATGGCGATTTAACCCTAATTGCCAATGACACTGCCGCTAATGGTGTAGTCAATGCCTATCGTGACCCCGGAACGGCTGTGATTAATATCGCCCCTGAAGTAACCCTCAACTCCGGCACGGGCAATACTACCCTTCAACTCAATACAGGCGAAGATTTAACCAACAACAGCAGCGGCACGATCACAACAGGCGACATCACCACCACAGGCGGCAAAATCACGATCAATGCCACCAACGGCATTACCACAGGTAACCTCAACTCCCATTCATCTGAAGCAGATGGCGGCGATATCACCCTCAACACCACTAACGGCAATATTCAAGTTACAACCATAGATGCTCAAGGTGGGACATCTGACACGGGGGGGAAGGTGGATATTACAACTCCCAACTTCTTCCAGGCAACAGGCACATTCACCGACCAAAACGGCACAACTGCCAGCATTTCCACGGCGGGAGGTGCTGGGGGAGGTACAATGATTATCCGTCATGGAGGAAACGGCATCACACCCTTTATTGTGGGCAATGCCGAGACGAACGGCACAGCGGGTGCAATGACCACGGGCAATGCAGCACCAGAACAAACCATTTCACCCACCGCCTCGTTTCTCAATACCCACACCCAAGACGGGATTCAAATCATTTCTGTCCCCGGACAAACTTTACCCCCACCCAATCCCTCAGCAGGGTCAAATCCCATTTCAGATTCCAGCACAAACTCACAATTGTCACTGGGTTATTTCATTGCAGATTTACTAGGGGCAGATACGATTGTTAACCAAGACCCAGAATTAGGAGACGAAAAGAATACTTGTATGAGTGTGATGCAAACATCCAGACTCTTACCCTGCGACGAGTCCAACTTGTCATATTGTGAGCTTTGGAGAATGGTTAACTGTAAGGATTTAGAAGAGAAGTCATAGACATCTGGGAAGCGGAGATGGAGTAAGGGGGATAGTGGAAAAATTCCTCACCTTCACCCCCGAACCCGATCGCTCAAAGCAATCCGGCTGACTCATAGAGACGCTTCAGGACTGCCATAATGCGCTCGCCATATTGCAAATCCGCCGACCAACGTCCACTCAACTGACTGACTAAAGGCGCAATTCCACGAGTCACAAAGCTAAATCGGGGACTGACCGGTTCTTGTACCAACGGCTCTAAACTGGCATAAGCTTTCAGTTGTTGCACATGAGCGCGAACACCGAGTCGGGCACTAGGGAAGGTTGCCCCCTCTGTTCCTCCACCCACAGCCCCTAAACCGCCAAAGTTATTTTGACTGGGCTTGATGTCGTTGCCAAAGCGGAGGTAGTTGGTTTCTACACACATTTGACTAAAAGCAATGTCATAGTTGACTCCCTCAATTGTGGCCTCTTCTCGATACAGTTTGGGTAAGTCGGGAAACTGAGTTAAAGCATTCTCATTGTTGGCTTTGAGAAACATCATCAACTGCACTTCCGAGGTATTGCCATGCCCCATAATTCGGTCAATTTGACCAGGGCAGATGGTTAAAATTGAGCGCAAAATTACAGTGCGTGATGAATTATCCCAACTAACAGAAATGTGAAAGTCTCGGAGTTCAATGGCCTTCACATACACCACGTTCCGATATTGAACACGCAGAACCTCCGGATTATTGGCTAAATTAATCCCCAGCCGATCCACCAAGTCAATGGGGATATAGGCATTATTGTTGATTAAAATACCCTGTTCAGGGTAGGTTTGATTATTGATCTTGATATTGATGGGGAGGTAAGTTGGATTTGTGCTACCTCCTGGTTGAGTGCCAGACACCTCACGACTCCAAGCTGCCAATCCATCGGCAATCCCCAGTGCTACGTCACGGCGTCGATTCTGTAATAAAGACCGATCATCTGGGTTACTGAGAAATCCAACTTCCAGCAAGATGGAGGGGAGAATCGTATCGCGGGAGAAGGCAATCCGTCCGATGCCTGTAGCTGTGTCAGGTTTTGCGCCTCGGTTAGGGAGTTGAGGCAGACGTCGCACTAAAGCGAGGAGTAACAACTCTGCATGTTTCTTGCGCTCGGTATTATTGGCAATATAAAAAGCCGTCGTTCCTCGGACATCGGGATTGGAAAAGGAATCAGCATGAATTTCCAGCGCCACATCGCCGGGACGACTCCTAGCATTAATCCATTGGATAGTTTGGCTGGCACTCAAGTCATCAGGGACAGAGAGAACTTCAAACCCTCGCGATCGCAATTCGGGCACCACCAAGTCACGGAGTAAAATCATCTCTGTGGCTTCATTGGTGCTGCCCACAATCGACCCATAGTCGCGACCACCTTGTTCCGTACCACCGTGACCGGCAGAAATAAATATGCGTCCCATCTTTTCGCTTTTTCCTCGGCGCTTTGCTTAGCACTCGCTGTCACTCATTTAGGATACGGATTTCGCTGCCTAACCGCTAGCCCTATTCCCGCTCAACCTCAAGCGCTCTAATTGGTAAACGGCATACAAAATAATTTACATGCATAAGTTGAAGAGTGTGAGATATAGGCTTTCGATGTAGATAATTGCGATCGCTCCCCTTCGGGTTCATCACCCTTTAGCGCTACCTCTAGCCAATCCCACTACTCTAATTGAGATTGATGCATCTTCAGAAAATTGGTCTATTGCTTGTCCCTGTGTTTGCCTTCGGTGTTTCAACCTCTGTGCCTGTCAATTTGCCAGCATTATTAACGACACCAAAGGCTGTAGCACAAGCCCCCAATGACCCAAAATTAAACCAAAATCCTGCCACTAAACCTTCTGCTTCAGGCAGCTTTATTGATTACTTCGCACAGGAAACTCAACTCAAAGGGCATGAAGGGAGTGTCAACAGCGCGAGTTTTAGCCCGGATGGCAAGTTGATTGTCACGGCAGGAACTGATGGTACTGCCCGTGTGTGGGATATTTCCGGCAAGCAAGTAGGGGAATTGCGAGGACATTCGGCGAGTGTCAGGAGTGCCAGTTTTAGTCCCGATGGACAGCGCATTGTCACGGCATCCTTTGACGGGACTGCCCGCGTGTGGGATTTGTCAGGCAAACAGTTAGTGGAACTGACTGGGTATCAGGGTAATGTTTATAGTGCCAGTTTTAGTCCGGATGGAGGGCAGATTGTTACCGCAGGTGCTGATAAAACGGTTCGCGTGTGGGATGCTTCGGGCAAGCTTTTGGTGGAAATCAAAGGACATTCAGGTAGTGTCTACAGTGCGAGTTTTAGTCCTGATGGCAAGCGAATAGTTACGGCATCTGCTGATAAAACCGCCCGTGTCTGGGATTTATCTGGCAAGCCGTTGGCGGAACTTACTGGGCATACTGATACCGTTTGGAGTGCCAGCTTTAGTCCGGATGGACAGTGGATTGTTACGGCATCGGATGATAAAACTGCCCGTATCTGGGATTTGTCTGGTAAGCCGTTAGCGGAACTGAAAGGGCATAAGGATAGTGTACTGAATGCTAGTTTTAGCGCGGATGGAAAGCGGATTGTTACCGCATCTGTTGATAAAACTGCCCTGATTTGGGATTCTCAAGGGGAATGGGTAGGTAAGCTTGAAGGGCATGAAGGCGGTGTTAACAGTGCAAGTTTTAGCGCTAATGAAAAGTGGATTGTCACCGCGTCTAATGATGGCACTGCCCGTGTATGGGATACAGAAAGTAAGTTATTTACTGAACTGCAAGGGCATAATGAGGACGTCAACAGTGCGAGTTTTAGCCTGGATGGGCAAATGGTTGTAACATCCAGTGGCACTACCCGTATATGGGACTTATCCGGCAAGCGGATAGTCGAACTCAAAGGGTATGCGGGTCGTGTGTACCTTGGAAGTTTTAGCCCGGATAGACAGCTAATAGTCGCTGTATCTGATGACAAAACTGCCCGTGTGTGGGACTTATCCGGCAAGTTGCTAGCAGAACTGAAAGGGCATCAGGATGAGGTAACAAGTGTCAGTTTTAGTCCCGATGGGAAGCGCATTCTCACTACATCCAAGGACAAAACTGGTCGAATTTGGGATACTTCTGGAAAGCTGTTAGTCGAGCTAAAAGGACATCAGGGCGAAGTCACTAGTGCCAGTTTTAGCCCGAATGGAAAGCTAATTGTCACTGCATCCTATGATACAACTGCCCGACTATGGGATTCTTCTGGTCAACAGCTAGCTATTCTGGCACACCATAACATAGTCACTAGCGCCAATTTTAGTCTAGATGGAAAGCTAATTGTCACTGCATCAGGTGACAAAACTGCCCGTGTCTGGAATTTGTCTGGCAAACTGCTAGTAGAACTTCAAGGGCACTCTGATATGGTCAACAGTGCCAATTTTAGTCTAGATGGAAAGCGGATTGTCACTGCATCAGGTGACAAAACTGCCCGTGTCTGGGATTTGTCTGGTAAGCTGCTAGTCGAGCTAAAAGGGCATGAACTAATGGTCAACAGCGCCAGTTTTAGCCCCGATGGAAAGCATATTGTCACCACATCCAATGACGCAACAGCCCGCGTGTGGGATATTTCTGGCAAACTACTGGCTGTTTTAGAACATAAAGGCTCTGTCTTTAGTGCCAGTTTTAGCCCCGATGGACAGCGCATTGTTACCGCATCCATTGACGTATCAGCCCGTGTTTGGGATATTTCTGGCAAATTGCTAGACTCACCTCGCTTGTCTGAAACCCCTTCTTCTGATGAAACCCTTAGTCCCCCATCTTCTTCTAATAAGGTTGACTCTAGCCCAGATCAGCCACTGGACATTACTGTCTTTAGTGCCAGGTTTAGCCCCGACGGACAGCGCATTGTTACCGCATCTAATGACAAAACCGCCCGTGTATGGGATAGTTCTGGCAAACTGCTAGCTGTTTTAAAACATGATGTCGGTGTCACCAGCGCTAGCTTTAGTCCAGATGGGCAGCGCATTGTCACCATGTCCTTCGATGATGCTCGTCTGTGGGATGCTTCTGGTAAATTGCTAGCTAAACTTACATGGGAATGGGATCGGCAAGAATTGCGATCGCAAACAGAGAGCGCCAGTTTTAGTCCAGATGGAAAGTTAATTGTCACTGCCTCTCTGGAAAACGTCATTTTGTGGGATAGTTCGGGTAAGAGGCTCGTTGAGCTAAAAGGGCATAATGACTGGGTCTACAATGCGAGTTTTAGCCCCGATGGGAAGCGTATTATCACCGCCTCTTCGGATCGTACAGCTAATATCTGGGATACTTCGGGCAACTTACTGGCAGAACTTAGAGGGCATAAGGGCTATGTCACTAGTGGCAGTTTTAGTCCGGATGGAAAGCTAATTGTCACCGCATCCTCAGACAACACAGCCCGTGTGTGGGATACTTCCGGGAAGCTGCTAGCCGAGCTAAAAGGACATCAGGGCAAAGTCAATAGTGCCAGTTTTAGCCCGAACGGAAAGCGTATTGTCACCGCCTCCTCGGATCGTACAGTCCGTATCTGGGATACTTCGGGCAAGCTAATAGCAGAACTCGGAGGGCATTTCGGTGAAGTCAGTAGTGCCAGTTTTAGCCCGGATGGGCAACGTATTGTCGCCAACTCATATTTAGCCAGTATATGGGATACTTCGGGCAAGCTGCTAGTCGAACTAAGGGGTCATCGGAGTGCTGCCTTCAGTGCCAGTTTTAGTCCAGACGGACAGCGAATTGTTACTGCATCTGATGATGGAACGGCTCGTGTATGGGACACCAATGGCAAATTGCTATCCACTTTAGAGTTAGCTGAACCCCCTTCTTCACCAAAAGCAGAAGCTGACAGACTGGCGAAGCAGGAATTTCCACCACCAAATTGTGCCCAAGCATTTGAACCCTGGCAAAAAGCACTCAAAATCTATCAAGAAATTGGCGATCGCGAAAGTGAGGCTAATATTCTGGAGAAACTAGGAAACGCTTACTATTGTCTGAGTGATTATACTAATGCCATAAATTCTTACTCCCTAGCTTTAACCATAGCCCAGAAATTTAACTACCCACAAATCCAAGCTCAAAATCTCTCCAATCTAGGGAATATCTATAACTCCTTAGCCAATTATGACAAAGCCATCGATTCTTACAATCAAGCCTTAAAAATACTTCAGCAGCAGAAAGATTCCCAACTCAAAGCAGAGATTTTTCGTCGTCGTGGAGCTAGTAAAAACTATCAAGGCAAATCTAACGAAGCCATTAATGACTACTTACAAGCCTTAGTCATTGACAAAGCCGTTAAAAATTACTTTGGCGTAGCAATAGACCAACTATATTTAGCCAATATTTATCATTCATTGGGTGACTACAACAAAGCAATTCAATATTACAAAGAAGCATTAGCCTTTAGTCGTAGTGAAGCACTTGGAGGTTTGGGAAATGTTTATCTGTCCCTTGGGGATAGCGATAAGGCAATTGATTTACATCGGCAGAGCTTAATTGTAGCACAGCAAAAAAAAGACCACGAAGGTGAAGCCAATGCTTTAAACAATCTAGCTAATGCTCTGCGTCAAGCTGGCAATCTCCCAGAAGCCGAACAACACCTACGCAGAGCCATTGAAATTTGGGAAAATCTGCGAACTAAATTGGATGATGCCAATAAAGTATCCATCTTTGAAAAGCAAGGTCGGACTTACCGCTTACTACAAGAAGTTTTGATTGCTCAGAATAAACCTAATGAAGCCCTAGAAATTGCCGAACGAGGAAGGGCGCGTGCTTTTGTGGAATTACTCGCCAAGCGAATATCCCCTAACCAAAACGAGCAACCTAGTATTACTCCACCTAATATCGAAAAGATTAAACAAATTGCCAAAGAACAAAACGCGACTCTCGTTGAATATTCGATTATTACCCATACATTCAACGTTCAAGGGAAAGAACAAACCAAAGAATCAGAACTCTACATTTGGGTCATCAAACCCACAGGAGAAATAACCTTTCGTCGCAGCGACCTAAAACCCCTGTGGCAGAAAGAGAATACAACGCTTGTAGATTTAGTTACTAGCAGTCGTGATGCTATAGGTGTCAGAGGTCTTGGTGTTACTCCATGGATCGATGCACCGAAAGTACAAGACCAATTAAAGCGTTTGCATGAATTATTAGTCAAACCTATTTCTGACTTATTGCCCACACAAGAGAGCGACAAAGTAATTTTCATCCCGCAAAGTTCGTTGTTCCTCGTTCCTTTCCCAGCTTTGCAAGATGAAAGTGGCAAATACCTAATAGAAAACCACACTATCCTTACCGCACCATCAATTCAGGTTTTAGAACTTACACGCCAGCAACGCCAACAAGTAGCAACGCGAGGCAACAATGCGCTAGTCGTGGGTAATCCGACGATGCCCAAGGTTGCGCCTGCAATTGGGGAACCACCGCAACAATTAGCACCCTTACCCGGTGCAGAAGCAGAAGCAAAAGCGATCGCACCTCTATTAAACACCCAACCACTAATCGGTAATCAAGCGACAGAAACTGCGATTTTACCATTACTGCCCAAAGCCCGAATTATCCATCTAGCAACCCATGGAATACTCGATGATATCCAAGGATTAAAAAGTGCTATTGCCCTTGCCCCTTCATCTATGACACCCCCCCTTACCAAGGGGGGGACAGGGGGGGTAGAGGAGAGTGATGGATTACTCACTGCAGAAGAACTCCTCAACCTCAAACTCAATGCAGAATTAGTCGTGTTGAGTGCTTGCGACACGGGACGAGGCAAAATTACAGGGGATGGCGTGATTGGCTTATCGCGTTCCTTTATTAGTGCAGGTGTCCCCAGCGTAATCGTCTCATTGTGGTCGGTTCCCGATGCACCAACAGCATTTTTAATGACGGAATTTTACCAAAATCTCCAGAAAAACCCCGATAAAGCCCAAGCCTTGCGACAAGCCATGCTGACTACCCTCAAGCAACACCCTGACCCCAGAGATTGGGCGGCTTTTACTCTGATTGGTGAGGCTCAGTAGTGTTGGCTCAACAGTATTCTATAGAGTTACGCTTAGAGATACTCTGATCGACCTCACTAACCGACAAAGTGGAAATCCCCCGCCTGCATCCCGACACCATTGACGACGTTAAACAACGGGCTGACATTTATGATGTTGTCTCAGATCATGTTGTCTTACGCAAGCGCGGAAAGGACTATGTTGGGTTATGCCCCTTCCATGATGAGAAGACGCCCAGTTTCAGCGTCAGTCCCAGTAAGCAGATGTACTACTGTTTTGGCTGCAATGCGGGTGGAAATGCGGTTAAGTTCTTGATGGAAGTGGGTAAACGTTCCTTCAGTGACGTTATCCTCGATTTGGCACGGCGCTATCAGGTACCCGTGAAAACCCTGGAACCCGAACAACGGGAGTCATTACAGCGTCAGTTGTCCCTGCGCGAGCAACTTTATGAGATTCTGGCGTTAGCCACCGCATTCTATCAACATGCTCTGCGGCAACCACAAGGACAGGCGGCACTAGAGTACTTGAAATCTGAGCGGCGTCTTTGTGAGGAGACGATTCAGCAGTTTCAGCTAGGGTATGCACCCGGTGGTTGGGAAACCCTCTACAAGTACCTGGTGGAGCAAAAAGGCAAACCTGTGCACCTGGTGGAACAAGCGGGATTAATTGCACCCCGCAAAGAGGATAGAGGTTATTATGACCGTTTTCGCGATCGCCTAATGATTCCCATCCACGATACTCAAGGGCGAATCATTGGTTTTGGGGGCAGAACCCTAAAAGATGAGCAACCGAAATATCTTAACTCCCCAGATACCCCACTCTTTGATAAAGGCAAAACCCTATTTGCTTTAGATAAAGCCCGTGATGCGATTAGCAAGCAAGACAAAGCCGTGGTTGTCGAAGGATATTTTGATGCGATCGCACTTCATGCGGCTGGCATTACCAATGTGGTTGCCTCACTGGGTACCGCCCTAAGTGAACAGCAAGTCAAGCTACTCCTACGTTACACCGAATCCAAGCAGATTATCCTCAATTTCGATGCGGATAAAGCGGGGACTCAGGCTTCATTGCGGGCGATCGAAGAAATTGCCGATCTGGCTTATAAAGGTCAAGTCCAGCTACGAGTTCTAAACCTGCCGGGAGGGAAAGACGCTGATGAATTTCTCTCCCATTTCCCCAATGCAGCTGAACAATATCGGAATCTCCTATCAACTGCCCCACTGTGGCTTGATTGGCAGATTGACCAACTCCTAAGCGGTAAAAACCTCAATGACGCCTCTCAGTTTCAGCAACTTGCCCAAGAAATGGTGAAGTTACTGAGTCGAATTGATAATGATGACACCCGTGCCTATTATGTCCGTAACTGCGGAGAAATCCTCAGTCAAGGTGATGCTCGACTCGTACCTCTGCGAGTCGAGTATCTATTTGCTCATATTAAGAGAAAATGGCGGAATCACAACAAGGAAAATAATTCTCTTCCACCATTAAACGATTCTTCGGAGCGCAACCTTTTAGAGCAAGCCGAAGCCTTACTTTTACGAATTTACTTGCATCGGCCCGAATATCGGCAGACAATCATCGATACCTTAGAAGCTCAAGATTTACTCTTTAGTCTCTCTCCTCACCGATTTTTATGGCAGCAAATTTTAGAACTGCAATCACTAGTGGTTCCGGTGTCCCCTCAGACATCTGATCCGCTGATCTCGCTGTTGCAAGAACGCAGTATGGAATTCCCTGAACAGATGCGTAGAGTCGCCCATCTATTCCATCTCGATGAGAAAAGACAAGAGGACATCGTCCGTACTCCCCTGTTAATTCAAGCTGCGACAGCCTCTTTAGAAAGGGTGACCTGTGAAAAGCATCGGCGTTACTGTCTGGAACAGTGGCAGAAGCTGAATCCCGCAACTGAACCAGAACGATGGAAATACTACTCTCAAGAATTCTATAAGGTAGACCAACGGATTAAGGAACTTGACCAGCTACGTCAGTTCAACATCTCCGACATTATCAAAAACAGCTTCAGTTAATATCAGGTCTGAAGTCGAGAACTACACTATCCGGGGTTTGTAGTGAGGACTTTAGTCCTTTCGGAGTGGGCGCTGAAGCTCTCACTACAAACATACTTTTATTAAGCCTAATCAGCCGGACATCATAATAAGCCGAAGCCAAGACTAATCGCAAAACAAAGTATCACGAGTGCTGCGTCCAGTTGTGGGGTTAGTCCCACTGGCAACATGACACAGTTGTTTTTGCACATCCTGGCGGAACAAAACCTCTGTAAAATCAGCCCCTTCAATCGTTGCCCCATCAAACTTGGTATTAAAGGCAAATGCGCCCTCAAGCACCGCATTCTTTAAACTCGCCCTGGTTAAACGTGCCGTGTCTAAGGTGGCATTGCGGAGATTGGCACCTTCAAAGTTGGCAGATTCCAGATTAGCGCTAAAGAAACTTACGCCCTCTAAATTAGAATGACTAAAGTTACTGCTGCGGAGATTGGCTTTAGTAAAGCTCGAATCCGTCAGGTCACGGTCAGAAAAATCTGCACCAATTAAAATTTCTTTGTTGTAATCTAAGGCTAGAGCAGGCGTCGCGCTCACTCCGAACATCCACGTACCAGCCAGCAAGAAGACCACTAGACTTAAAACCAGAGCTGGAATAGGCAGACTGTGCCGACGAATCATACAGGTTTGAGCCACTGAAAAACTTTAAGAGTTGGCGAACAATGTCTATGAATCACCATATTTATCTTACCAGCAAGGGGCATCTGTGAGCTTGGAGTCTGACCCCATCTCAACCCCTCCCAACTCAACTCCTAATGTGGGGGAATTAGGAGAACAGCTCGTGGCACAGTGGTTAAAGACCCAAAATTGGCTAATCTTACATCACCGTTGGCGTTGTCGCTGGGGAGAGATCGATTTAATTGCCCAACAAGTTGATCGAGTGTGTGAACCCCAGCATTCCTTACCCAACTTGGAAACTCACCAACCCCCCATTTGTGTGCAAACAACATCCGGAAGCATTCACACAGCCTCATCATTGGCATTTGTCGAGGTCAAAACTCGTTCTTCAGGAAACTGGGATGCGGATGGACGGTTGGCGATTACGCGGCAAAAGCAAGCTAAACTTTGGCAAACAGCCCAACTCTTTCTGGCAGAACATCCGGATTTGGCACATCTTCCCTGTCGCTTTGATGTTGCCCTCGTCAGTTACCAGAGGATTTCCCAACGTTCACGTCGCGCTAGCCAAGGGTCTGTTTCACCGCATTCCACCGATTCCCCTTCCTTACCCGTAGCGATTGACAAAGGAAACAGCAGACAAGTTGCATCCATTCAGCTAGGTCAACCCCTATGCAGAGCAGGATATCGGTTAATCTTGCAAGACTATATCCCATCAGCTTTCGATGGTCTGGACTAAACAGTCATTATCCTAACAAGAACAACTTCCGCAGATGACATTCATGAGGCATCAGACAGTTCATCTGCGTCTTATGGAAATGTTCTTAGAGAGCCACTGATTCGGATTCACGAAACTCAACCCTCAAATTAGGCTAATGTTTCTGGGCAGTATCCTAACCCCATCGTAAATTGCTGACGAAACGCTTCAATATCGCTCCGGTCAGGATTACCATGAGAAACAACAGCAACTTGATAGCGACGCATCACGTCGATGGGCGATTGTCCTGTCTCCAAGCTCCAAAGAGCCATTTGTAAACGAATCTCAGGGTCGTAGGGAATCCCTAATTCGTTCATGAATGACCGGAAATTTCCATGCTGGTGCGGAGTGAGGGGGCCGTTCATCTTAACCTTGATCACCCAGCCGTCAATCTGATGAATCACCGTCATAGATTGAATGGGTAGCTGGTGCATCGAGTTCAGATACTCAACCACTCGTAGTGTCAGGCTGGCGTTAGCCAAAAAGTAGAGGTAATCCATAATATTTCTTGGCTTAAAACTTCAAGGAGGTCTATACCTTTAATTGTTGCAAGAGCTACGTAAGACGGGTAGGGGCAATGCCCCCGATATGGGATAGGGGACTTTACCCAATTTTGTGTCTTGTTAAGGAATCTCCTCTCAGTAAAATAACGGTTGACAGATTTGTTCAAAACACTAAACCTATGGATGATGCTCAGTCTCAACCCTCTGATGTCTCGAATAAGATGGCGGCTTTTCTCCAGCGCGACACCGTCACTAACACGCGGCTGAGCCAGAGTCACCCGATAGATGGATTGCTTTCTAGTTATGACTATATGCTGCCCCAGGAGCGGATTGCCCAAACCCCTCTCCCCGAAAGAGATGGTTCGCGCCTGTTAGTTGTGGATTCGCCCACTCACCACACTCATGGCATTTTCCGCGATTTACCGAAGTTGTTACGCCCCGGCGATTTGTTGGTGCTAAATAATACACGGGTGATACCGGCTCGACTCTATGGTTATAAATCGACCGGAGCACCCGTGGAGGTATTGCTGTTGGAAGAGCGATCGGATAACTGTTGGTTAGCACTCGTTAAACCGGGCAGGCGTCTCAAACCGGGGGCTAAGATTTTTTTTGAACCGCAGCCACCTGGAACACCCTCCCCCACCACTCCCCCATTGGGTAATGGGGGAACTCCCCCACTCCCCCTTTTGAGTGCGACGGTTCTAGCCAGAGATGAAGCAACCAGTGGGCGTCTGTTGCAGTTTGATCTTCCCCCTGAGGACTCCTTGGCAGCGCTTTTGGTGCAATATGGTCAGGTGCCACTTCCCCCCTATATTACGGACACCCAAGCCCTACCGGAACAGTATCAGACCGTTTATGCTCAAGTTCCGGGGGCAATTGCGGCTCCCACGGCTGGATTACACTTTACGCCAGAGTTACTCGCACAATGTCGGCAACAGGGTATCCAGCAGGCATCTGTCACCCTACATGTCGGTATCGGCACGTTTCGCCCCGTGGAAGTGGAGGATATTACCCATCACGCCATGCATGGAGAGTGGTTAGAAGTCCCCCAGTCCACTGTAGAGATGATTCGGGAGACGAAAGCATCGGGAGGACGGGTGATTGCTGTCGGAACAACCGTGGTGAGAGCACTAGAAGGAGCGGCAGCGAGTGGGGAATTGCAGCCTTTTGCGGGTAAGACGGAGTTGTTCATCTATCCGGGATATCAGTGGCGCGTGGTGGATGGGTTGATTACCAATTTCCACTTGCCCCGCTCTAGTTTGTTGATGTTAGTGAGTGCCTTGATTGGGCGTCAGCGTTTGTTGGCGTTGTACCAAGAGGCGATCGCTCAGAACTATCGCTTCTATTCCTTTGGGGATGCCATGCTGATTTTGCCAGACGCCAGAGAACCGAAAATGATATGCTAATACCTTTCTTAGCCATGCTGGCTTTGTATCGAAGCGATTAAAATCTGGGTAAACACTGATACTCAAAGCTAGTAGCCACCGGGGACGGTTTTCTACCTATGTTCAAACACTACAAACAGATCCCGTTACTTGCCGCCACCCTGATCAGTTTCGGGTTGACAAGTGCCAGTCCTGCCTTCGCTCAGCGGATCGAAGGTTTGTACAGTGAGAATCTTGAGGCCGCTTCTTCCTTTCAAGTGGGATTAACCCTGTATAATCGCAGCGACTTTGAAGGGGCAGAACAGGCGTTGCGGAGAGCGCTGCAATTTGACCCGTTTATTCCCATGGCGCATTATTTGTTGGGAAATTCTCTGTTCCAGCAAGGGAAAACGGATCTGGCTACGGATCAGTACCGCCGTGCCCTTGCTCTTGACCCCAATATGGCAGAGGCTTACTATAACCTAGGCTTGACGATGTATCGACAAGGGAACGTGAGCGAAGCCATTAGCCAGTATCAAAAAGCGCTTTCGCTCAAGCCGAATCTCCCCGAAGCTCGATATAACATGGCTTTGGCGTTAGAGTCTCAAGGTCGGACTCAAGAGGCGCTCGCCGAGTATAATCAAGCGATCGCGCTCAACCCCGATAATGTAGGTGCGCCTTATAATATGGGGTTGCTTTATGTCAGGCAAAATCAAATCGAACCCGCCATTGCCGCCTTCCAACAAGCGGTGAAGCTCAATCCTGACTTAATTGAGGGGCACTATCAATTGGGGATTCTGCAAGCTCGACAAGGTCGGTGGAAGGAAGCTGAAGAGTCGTTGAGGACAGTTTCCAAGCTAGACCCCAAATTTGTTCAGGCTCAGTACCAATTGGGTATGGTGTTGTCAGAGCGGGGAGATTTTGAGGGAGCTGGCGATCGCTTTGCCTGGGTAGCCAACCTCGAACCCAATAATGTCGATGTCCATCGACGCCTAGGGGCAGCACGGCTCAAAACCCGTCAGTACGATCAAGCCGTTACCGCTCTCCAGACTGCCGTGCGCCTAGAACCCAACGACGCCATGTCACGTTACAACTTGGGAGTCGGGCTACAGCAACTCAAGCAATATCCAGAAGCGCTGGTGCAATACCAACAGGCGATTCTGCTCAACCCCAACATGCCTGATGCCTTTTTTAACTTAGGCGTCACCCTAGAACAGTCTCAACGGCGAGATGAAGCGATGTCGTTTCTGCTCCAAGCCAAGAGCTTATACTCGTTCCAAGGGAATTTGCCGAAGGTAGACGAAATTGACCAGTATATGCAGAAGCTAGCGGCACAACCAACAGTCCCCTCTGTGACTCAGCCGCTCCAAGGCCCAACCATGATTCCCCCAAGACCTATAACGCCACCCCCTACAGCGGCACCTCAACCGCCTAGTTCACCTCGCCTGATTCCTTTTACACAACCGCCGACAGGGGCACCTCAAAAGCCTAATTCATCTCCCCCAACTCCTTTAACGCCATCCCCTAAAGTGGCACCTCAACAGCCTAATTTGCCTCGCCTTGTTCCATTTAATCAGGAGCGGTTAAATCGGTAGGCGGTCAATGTCTTCGTTCGAGCCAATGATCACCATCGCTAAACCTTTATGTAGGCGCTTGTGAGGGTCGGGGTTAATTTCAAACTGATCGTTCTGTCCAATCGCCAGTAGATTCACGCCATAGCGGTTACGGAGTTCCAGTTCCGTGACCGTTTTGCCATGGAATTCTTCCGGCACCAACACTTCCACAATACTATTATTAGGATCGAGATCGAAGCGTTCTAGGATGGACGGTTTCGTCAACAATCTTGCCAAGGCACAACCCGCCTCATATTCTGGGAAAACCACATGATCGGCTCCCACCCGCTGCAACAGTTTACCGTGAACCTCTGAAGAAGCTTTGGCAACCACATAAGGCACACCGGCTTCTTTAACATTCAGCGTAGTAACAATACTTTCTTGCAAAAAGTTACCAATTGCAATAATCACTGTATCAAATTCAAAAATCCCCGCTTCTTTCAGCGCCAGTGGTTCGGTGGAGTCCAACTGCACGGCATGGGCTACAATTTGGTCACTCAAGACTTGAGCAACCAGTTTTTCATCAACATCTGTGCCCAGTACTTCATAGCCTAATCGGTGTAGTGAGGCGCAAACAGCCCGACCAAAGCGCCCTAATCCAATCACGGCAAATTGTTTATTGTCTCGGCGTAGATTGCGAAAGAACCTGAAAGATGACAGATTCACATTATTTTCCTTTATCGTGTCTAGGTGTAGCTCAATGTCGGCCTCCGAATCAACCGACTCAAGCTTGAAATAAGCTTCTTTTCATTAATCTCAAGACTAGCAAGAGATTGGTTCTTTTCATAATTATCCTACCAATAAATTTTCTTCTGGATACTGTATGCGGCTAGGACGGGGGTCGCCCAAAAGTGCCGTCATCAACAGTAAAACTCCCACCCGTCCGATGTACATAGTAGCAATTAAAACCAGCTTTGCTCCCGCTGAGAGACCGGCAGTAATACCTGTGGAAAGACCTACTGTGCAAAACCCTGATACAACCTCAAATAAGATGCGGATAAACTCTACGTTTGGATCGGTGAGGGTAATTAACATGGTTGATATTATCACAGTTGTAGCTGAACCGAGTAAGACACCCACCGCTTTTAAAACGAGATTGATGGCTACCTGCCGTTCATAAAGATGGACTTCTTCTTTCCCTTGTAAAATCGACCTCGTGCAACTCGTCAAAACTCGTAATGTTGTGGTTTTGATGCCACCCGCCGTTCCACCGGGACTACCTCCAATAAACATTAATCCAATCGTGAGAAATAAAGCGGCTGTCGTCATCTTACTGTAATCTACAGAATTAAAGCCAGCCGTTCTGGGTACGACAGATTGAAACCACGCCGCTAGTAATTGGTCTTTAAAATTTAGAGAACCTAAGGTTTGTGGATTATTTAATTCGGTCAAAAAAATAGCAATTGTCCCAACAATTAAAAGTATTAAGGTTGTACTGGTAACCACTTTAAAATTCAAGGAAAAGTTAATGCGCTTAGGTTCTTTCCGAAAGCGATCGCGTACCCCTAAGTAGGTTTCAATAATCACCTGATAGCCAATCCCGCCAAAAATAATAAGTGACGTAATAACCAAGTTAACAGTTACCGAGGATTTATAGCCTATTAAATTATCACTAAATAGGCTAAAGCCAGCATTATTCCAGGCACTAACACTATGAAAAATGGACAACCAAAGTCCATAGTCTAACCCATACTTTGGCGCAAATACAGGTAAAAGCAGAAAAATACCCGTAATTTCAAAAATAATTATAGTGGCAATGATAGAGCGGATGAGTTGAGCGCTATCTTGGAGACCCGGTCGAGACAGTTCTTCTTGAATTGCCCTTTTATGCCTCAATTCAAACCGATAACCCACCAGGAGGATGAGAAAGGTGGTTGTGGTCATGTAGCCCAACCCTCCCATTTGGATCAGTATGAGGATAAATAGCTGACCCCAGAAAGAAAAATACGTGCCGGTATCAACAACAATATGACCCGTGACACAGACCGCAGAGGTCGTTGTGAACAGCGCAACCAGTGGATCGTTCCATGTCCCAGCGCTGGTAGAAATCGGTAGCATCAGTAAAAATGTGCCTACGGTAATCACTGCAAGAAATCCGAGGCAAATGGTGCGCGAAATGGTCATGGAGAGTTTGACTTAAAAATCCTTTTTGCAGCTTACTCCTAAACCAAGGACTTTAGAATAGCAGGACAAGAGGAAATAAATGAAATGAAATCTGCCCTGTACTTTTGATGGAGCAGGAGTTTGTCTGCTAGGCTAATTCCGGTCTACTCATCAGCACGACAATTCATGAGTTCTACTCTCAAGAGCCAAATTCAACAATTTTATGACGCCTCGTCCGGTTTGTGGGAACAAGTATGGGGCGAACACATGCACCACGGCTACTACGGCCCTACTGGCAAAGAGAAAAAAGAACGGCGTCAGGCACAAATTGACCTGATTGAGGAAATGCTCAACTGGGCAGAGGTAAGCAACTTAGGGACAACCCCAAAACCTTGTCCAAAAATTCTCGATGTCGGTTGTGGCATCGGCGGCAGTTCCCTTTACCTAGCACAAAAGTTTAATACTCAAGCTACAGGGATTACTTTAAGTCCAGTGCAAGCATCAAGAGCAACCCAACGAGCACAAGAAGCGGGGTTAGGGACAGAGGTTCAGTTCCAAGTTGCCGATGCCCTAGAGATGCCCTTCGCCGATCACTCGTTTGATTTAGTTTGGTCGATGGAAAGCGGCGAACACATGCCGGATAAGGAAAAATTTCTCCAAGAGTGTTACCGAGTACTCAAACCAGGCGGAACTTTCCTGATGGCAACGTGGTGTCATCGCCCCATAACGCCCGCAACGGGAGAGTTAACGGCGGATGAAAAGCGGCATTTAGAGGAAATATACCGAGTTTACTGCTTGCCGTATGTCATTTCGCTGCCGGAGTATGAAGCGATCGCCCAAAGTCTCCCTCTGCAAAACATTCGTACCGCTGATTGGTCGGATGCCGTTGCACCCTTTTGGGATATCGTAATTAATTCAGCATTTGACCCTAAAGTGATTGTCGGCTTGTTTCAAAGCGGTTGGAGCACGATACAGGCTGCATTATCCTTAGGATTGATGAGCCGGGGCTACCGAAGTGGATTGATTCGGTTTGGGTTACTGTGTGGCAATAAGTAATCCCATAGCTATAGCAAAAGGCAGGAGGCAGAAGGCTTTTTACTGGTACGTGGTCGTTTACAGCCGTTCAATCTGTCCTAAGCTTTATGGCGACAGCTATAGATGAGAAAACTAGAAATTTCTTTCTTTGCTCCCCCACTCTCCCCCTCTCCCTAATTTTTAGAGTTTTTTCGGGGCGATCGCCTGGAATTGTTCTGCCTCTAACAAAAGCGGATTAATATCATACCAGCGTCCTCGGTCGTCTTCGTATTCCAAAACAAACCGCGATCGCCGTAAAATTTCATCTGCTGCTTCTTCCGTCAAACGATGCTCTTTCGCCACGCGCACAAGCAACTCCCATTCGTGATTATCGACGGCAAAAGCCAAGCTATTGCGACTTTCTCGAATCACGGCTTCCACAGAAGTTCGTGATAAAGGTAGTTCTCCTTCTTCCAGACATCGATAAAGCATCTCTTGCAACGTCCCCACATTTCCGCCACTAATGCGGCACAGTCGGTCTAGGGTTTCTGGAGAGTCAAAAACGTCTGTAATCCTCTTGAGGCGTTCCTCTGGCTGAAGTTTGGGAAAAGCTCGAACTAAAACCATCTGCCGTAGGAGTCCCATCCCCTGCTCACAGTCACGACCATCCCGGTGCTGTACGGGAATCATGGGTAGTAGGATGGGGGTCACACCAAAGCGCTGCTGGAGAACAACATATTCCTCCGAGAAAACCAATCCCAGAGGAAATGTATAGACTACATGGCAGCTAAGTTCACGTAGCTGCGCCGCTTGCTCAATAAAGAGGTTTTCGTATTGGTGGCATCCCCAGACGTTGCGGGGACTGTCTAAGCGGTCTAAGCCATCTATAATCACGACTAAGCCCTTTTTGCCCTGGCTTTGAAGCTGTTCGATCGCAGGTGCCAACAATTTTTCATTGATGGCTGCCACAAGCGTATAGTTACAGCTTGCCAAAATATGCCGGAGGTACTTGCGAAGCTTGACACTACTTTTCAGGACAGGGATTAACTTACCCAGTCCTAAGGAGGTTGGGGAAATTTCTGGTAACTCTGAGAGGGCACTGAGTAGATCAGTAGAGAATGTTTCTGAGATATTGATGTTCAAGGCTTCCAAGCTTTGAATGATGCGCTGGGCGATCACCATCATCAGAATCTCAATATCTAAATCTGCCAAATCCACATCGTCCTTGGCATCGAAATAAACGACATGAAATAATTCCTGTTCTAGTTCTGTCTTGAGCTGAAGTAACTCTACCGTTTTGCCAGTGCCGATGTAACCCGTAAATAACTGGCAAGTTGCCATCACTAAGGGGGCACACCGAATTTTTTCTTTCATCGCTCCCATGACTCTCAGACCCCGTACAGGTGAGTAATTGAGTTGATAGGGTTGATGATTATCACTATCACTCAAAATCTGACTAGGGTTACAGGCTTTGTAAAACCGATGGATATCTTGAGTCATGGTTTAGTTGGAAGTCCAGGAAGATCAAAGGACGGTTCCCTTATACACGAGTTCTTCGTCCCTTTCCGGTCAACTGGTCTCACTAATTGCCAATCGAGGATTTATGGGAGCATCCCAAAAGCGCACATTAAAAAAACGGTGAGGAAAGTTTCTCTCTAAAGGCTCCCCGACTCCCCCGACTTCCCCGTCCTCGCATGATCTCCGGCTCAGCTTCTTAACGGAATCTCCCTTGGAAAACCATTGGAAATTCCAATTCTAAAATCACCGGATTTCCTTGCTTCCCATCTGGCTCTATTTTATAGTGCAATAAATAGAAATACAGCACTATTAATACGTACTAAGCAGGGGTAAAGGCATGTCAGTTACACCGATCAAGGACTCTTTCAAAAAACAAGGGCAAAAAAGGCATCCCTCGGAGGTTCAAGAGGTTGCCAAACGTCTGGATAGCCATCTGGAAAAGAGTTGAACGATTGAAGGGGTTGCTTATCCTCAGCGCCCCGGAGAAATTAAACTGCCTATCAGAAAGAGTTGATTTTTGCAAAAATAATTACAACCGACCTTTACCCAACAGGCAAGTCTCGTGTTAGAAGCATTCGTCTTTGCAACAATATTCTGCGGATTTTTCGGCATCATCCTGAAAAAGAACCTGGTGATGAAAATCATCTCGATGGATGTCATGAGTACGGGGGTTATCGCCTATTACGTGCTGGTTGCATCACGAGATGGTTTATTCACACCCATTATTTCAGATGCCGCAAATGGGGCTTACGCCGATCCAGTCCCCCAGGCCGTCATATTGACGGGAATTGTGATCGGCTTTTCGATTCAGTGCGTAATGCTGGTCGGTGTTATGAAGTTGGCACGAGATAATCCCACCCTGGAAAGCAACGAGATCGAGAAGAGCAACACGCCATGAACACTATTACCATCGCATGGATCGCACTACCGTTTTTTTTGGGGTTCACCATTTACCTGCTCCCCAAGCTTGACAAAACCCTTGCCTTGTGCATGGCTTTCGTCTCGACTGGATATGCGTTGCAGCTATTTATCACTCAGTCGTCACTGACACTGCAATTATTAGATAATTTCGGCGTCACATTAATAGTCGATCAGTTAAGTGGCTACTTTATATTGACCAATGCGGTGGTAACGCTGGCGGTTATCCTCTACTGTTGGCAAAGCGATAAAACAGCTTTTTTCTATGCACAAGCCATCATTTTACATGGCAGCATCAATGCCGCGTTCGCCTGTGCAGACTTTATCAGTTTATACGTGGCGTTAGAGGTCAGTGGGATTGCGGCATTTCTCTTGATTGCCTATCCCCGCACCAATCGCTCGATTTGGGTGGCCTTGCGCTATCTGTTTATCAGCAACACAGCCATGCTGTTTTATCTGGTGGGTGCGGTGCTAGCCTATCAGACCAATCATTCCTTTAGTTTTGCCAGTTTGCGTGGGGCACCGCCGGAAGCACTGGCCCTGATCTTTCTGGGACTCTTGGTTAAGGGGGGAATCTTTGTATCGGGATTGTGGTTGCCGTTGACTCACTCCGAATCAGAGACACCAGTATCAGCCTTACTGTCGGGAGTTGTGGTCAAAGCTGGAGTCTATCCGCTAGTGCGTTGTGCGCTGATGGTGGAGGAGCTCGATCCGCTGATCCGGCTGTTTGGAGTGGGAACGGCGCTGCTGGGCGTATTTTATGCCGTCTTTGAAAAAGATACCAAGCGGATGCTGGCATTCCATACGGTTTCGCAGTTGGGCTTTGTCCTCGCTGCCCCAACTGTAGGTGGCTTTTATGCACTGACGCACGGACTGGTCAAATCAGTACTTTTCCTGATTGCAGGTGCTTTACCAAGCCGCAACTTTAAGGAACTGCAACACAGACCAATCAAAACAACGGTCTGGATTGCTCTGGTTATCGCCAGCTTCTCAATCTCAGGCTTTCCCTTATTGTCCGGCTTTGGGGCGAAGGTGTTGACGGCGAAAAATTTTCTACCCTGGCAAACAATTGCCATGAACGTTGCGGCTTTGGGAACAGCAATCTCATTTGCCAAATTCATTTTCTTGCCCCATAAAGCAGACGGCGAAGAGGCAGTAAAACCCGGTTTCTGGCCTGCGGCGATTGTGCTGCTCGTTGGCTTGTTTGTTGCAAACATTGCCTATTACGAAGCTTATACCCTTAAGAATATCGTGAAACCACTGGCAACTATTGGCTTGGGCTGGTTGGCGTATCTTTTGATTTTTAAACGATCTGTAATCAAGCTGCCCCGTGTTGTGGAGCAATTTGAGCATCTGATCGGTGGAATGAGTCTAATGTTGCTCCTGCTCTTTTGGATGGTAATGCATGATCAATAATTTCCAAAAACTCTGTTCTTACTTAAGTTCATTTCGTCAAAGTTTTGGATAACCATGATTGGACATTTGAATCTGATATTGCGACTGGCCATCTGGTTTTTGCTCACCGCCAATCTGAGTGTGGAAAATATCATCATCGGCGTCAGCATCGCATTCCTATTACCGGGACGACCCAAAACCCCGGAAGCATTAAAGGATTGGCTACGTGTGCTTTGGGAAACCCTAGTGGCGATTCCCCAAGCGTATATGGAGGCATTTGAAATCATCTTCCGTCCCCATAATCACGAGGATGTGACGATGGAACAAGTCAAAGCCGGACGGACACCCGGACTCATCTTTCTAGATATATTTCTAATCACCTTTACGCCCAAGTCCATTGTTTTGAAATACCACGAAAATGGCTGGTACGAAGTCCACTGGGTACGAAGGAGGAGAAAGGCATGAACTTGGCACTAATTGCAATGATTCTGGCTCTGCTTATCCCCATGTACGAAGCTTGGCAGGATGAGAATATCTGGCAGAAGATGTTGGCATTTTCAAGTGTCGCCACCAAAACATCAATCATGATTTTAGTCGTATCCGTCTTACGGGATGATTGGATGCTCGGTGTTACAGGAGTAATCATCCTAAGTGTAGGGAATGCTGGATTAATGTTGTTGGCACAAGTCCTTAAACGAATGAATCAACTATGATCAACGCGCTTAGTTATATCTTCATAGGTATAGGAATTTTCTTCTGGTTTTGGGGAACCTTTCCCCTAGTCGGTCACCGCTCGGTATTATTCAAGCTGCATACTCTTTCGGTTGCAGATACGCTTGGGAGTATGCTCATCATCGTTGGACTGCTCCTGAAAATACCCAGTGAATGGCCGCTACTTGTCCTGGGCATTATCACCTTAGCAATCTGGAATACAGTACTGGGGTATGTATTGGCATACTCTTCCAGCACGGGAGGGAATGATGAGTGATAGCTATATCTATGTCATAACTGCCCTGCTACCGTTGTCCGCACTGATGCTGATCCTTCAGACTAATCCCTACCATGCTCTAGTAGTCCAGGGAATAGTGGGAGCGGTAGCGGCATTGGTATTTGCGGTTTTCGGGGCGGCGGATGTGGCTTTGACCCAAGCCTTGATGGGGACTCTGCTGGCGATTACGCTTTATGCGATCGCGGTGCGTTCTTCACTGGTGATGCGTCTTGGTGTACTCGAAGAGGGGGCGATTGTGCAAAGCGCACTGCCAAAGGCAATCGAGGCGGATGACGAGTCTGTACCAGACGGCAACGCCGTTAGCGTAGCGACTTGGCAAGAGTGTGACCATTTTCAGCAACTGATGGATGACATGCGTTTAATTTTTCACAAACACTATATGCGTGTTGAGGTCGTCCCGTACACGAATACGCAAGCCTTGCACCGAGCGCTGATGGACAAAGAAGTCCATGCCATCTGTTCCCAACGGTCACGCTTAGAAGACGATCACCAAAACTACCCGCTAGATGGAGACGAAGAGCAACCCTATCACACCACAACTAGGGTTCGACGCCTCTATGAGATTATGCAAGCCGAACTTTCGTCACCAGCGACCAGCCTGACTTATGTCAATGCATCAGACTCAGAGGAGAAACACAAATGAAATGGGTTTACATTGCAGCAGGGATAGCGCTATTTATCAAATTCCTGATCATGCCCAATCCGGCACCCGATTTATCGCTGTCGATTGTCCAAACGCTTGTACAAGAGAGTGGAGTCCCTAATGCAGTTACGGCTGTCATTCTCAGGAATCGGCTGTATGACACGATCTTTGAAGTGGTAGTATTTACGATCGCGGTCATGGGTGCAAAGTTTCTGCTGGCGGATGAAAAGCCGTTCTGTACAATCTATCAGTTTAAAGATGAACCATCGATTGTTATGGCACGTCTGGGAGCAACCATTGCCGCGATGGTGGGTATCGAACTGGCGATTCGGGGGCATCTGAGTCCGGGTGGTGGTTTTGCGGCTGGAGTGGCAGGCGGAACTGCGATCGGCCTTGTGGCGATTACCTCATCAACGGAGTGGATGCAGGATATCTATAAGCGCTGGAACGCTGCGATATGGGAGAAGGTTTCGGTTCTGATTTTCATTGTTCTGGCGGTTATCACTTTAGCCGGATTTGAATTACCGCACGGAGAGTTAGGTGCACTGGTTAGTGGCGGGGTTATCCCACTGCTCAACATCCTAGTAGCCATAAAAGTCGCGTTGGGTTCTTGGGCGGCTATTTTGGTGTTTATTCATTATCGGGGGTTATTGTGAGAATGGCAGTAATCAATCGCACATTTAATTTACCAAAGAATCCGCCTGAGCCATAAAGCACTGGCGGAGTATGTCCAATCATTGATACAGGCTGGGAAGCCTATTCCACAAAAGCTAGGCTAAACAGCAAGGGTAGCTGCCTAAACCGTTTGACGGCTATACAATTGTTGCCCTGAGGATAGTTGCTCCTGAATCGCTTGACGCTGATCGATAAACGTATATTCTTCTACCACATTGCCACTGGGGCGTTTTCCAATGATGTAGTATCGTACAGGCATTTCGGGTGCGTTGATCACAATGCGGTCTGATACGCTGGTTGTAGTCCTGGGCGCATTGGGAATTTTCTCATCAAGCCGAGCAACTACCCAAAGTTGGTTGTTAACGATATAGACATCTCGAATATCGAGGTCGTAGCCTGTAGAGGGAACCGCAACTTCCGCCGTTAAGGTCTGCTCTTTTCGGTCTGCTCCGGGGAGATTAACGTCAATATAGGGGACTTCAACCGTTTTTTCTTCCTGTACAACTTCAACCCGAGGGACTGTAACGGTTCGCTCAACTGTCTTGACATTAACATCAGGACCTTTGACATCATACTTGGGCAATTGCCCAGGTTGTACTTCAACGTCAACATCTGGTAATTGTCCCGCTTGTTCTTGCTCGATGCGACAGCCTGTTGAAAGAGTTAACAGGGCAGCAATCGGGATGAATAGTAATGGTTGAGAGAGGGATTGTTTGGTTAGAGTAAACATAGTTTTTTTAAACATTCAACATAGGGGAAGATAAGAATTGTTTTTTGCTATCGCCAATACTTATGTTATGAGGATAAGAACGAACTTCCCCTTCTGAATCTTAGGAATAATAAGTAAGCTCTCGCCTCTCCCTATGGGTTGAATTGATGGAATGCGACTGCTCCTTCACCAAAATCTCTCTGCCACTCTGGAAGTTCTCTACTAAGCATAAAGGATTATAAATTATGCAAAGAATCTATAATTCGCATTTTAAATAACTTAAAAATCTAAGCAATAATCAGAGTTGTCGGCTGAGGGTATTGGCTCAATACCATGACTTCTTGTTCATAGATAAATTCGCTGTAGTCAGCTAGGTTATCAAGTCCGATCAGATTGAGAATAATCTCAGCGGCTAACCAAACGGTTGTTTTAACGAATAATTTCTTCCATTGGGTCTTCATTGATTTCTACCTCTTGAATAAACACTGGAGGCTCAGTGCTGTGGTTAGACTCTCTTACTTAAGAATCAGTTAATTCTTTGCCTTTTACGCAAACTTGGGAGCCTATCCGGGAAATTCCAAGAGTTTCGCTAAACCATACAGGTAAGAAGCAAGCTGAACAAAAGCAGCCTCCTTCAGTGGCTTAGGAGGAGTCATCTAAACGGATGCTGAAATATTAAACAGCACTACCTATGTCTCTACAAAGGCTGTTCATCGTTTTTCACAATTAAGTTAAAAATAGAGATGTACTGCCGTTTTTGGCGAAAGCAATCACGAGAAAATGAGATACCACGTTATTTACGATGGCAACTGTAATCTTTGCGTCACCCTGGTACAGGTACTAGAAAACCTGGATAAAGGACAGCTATTCGATTACATTTCAATGCAGGAGGAACAAGCGCTGAAGAATTTTGGGGTAACGCCTCAAGACTGCGAGATGGGGATGATTTTAATTGATGCTGCCTCACCAGAACGTCGCTGGCAAGGCAGTGATGCGGCAGAGGAAATTGGGAATTTGTTACCCGCCGGCAATGTGTTTGTTTCGGCTTACCGAGCTCTGCCTGGGATGAAATGGATGGGCGATCGCGTTTACGAGCAAGTTCGCGATAATCGTTACAGTTGGTTTGGCAAGCGTTCTAGTACGTATAAATCCGCCTATCCAGTCGGGTGTAATGCTGCGTCTGATTGCCAGAGTTAGAAGCGACGGAATCAGTCTACTTTAGAGCGTCAAGGGTTGTTCGTAACTTTCACCGAAGAAAACCTGATCAATCTCAAAACGTCCACCATAAGGCTTAAACGGTTCAGCTACATAGCCTAATGCTAAGAGACAGCAAACATCGACCTCCGCTGGAATTTGAAACGCTTCTTTCACCTGATCACTGACAAACCCTTCCATAGGGCAACTATCTACACCATAACTCTTCGCCACAATCATTAAATGAGCGACGGCTAACATTGTATGGCGGTTTGTCCAAGCTTCCACATGTTGAAAACAGGGATGATTTTCAAACAAAGCTGGGATTTTCTGGCGCATGACATCTGCATAAGCTTCATTCACCGCCCCAGCTTCAGCACCCAACTTAATCACAGATTCTATGTAGTCAGGTTCAGCGACACGCCTGTCCCCACAACAAATTAAAACCACAGGTGCTTCACTCACTTGTCGCTGATTGAAGGCACAAGCTTTGAGTCTTTCCTTATTTTCTGTCTCCCTTACCACCACAAAGCGCCAAGGCTGGAGGTTATAACCAGACGGTGCTCGGACTCCCAGCCGCAGAATTTCTACTAAAGCAGCGTCCGGAATGGGATCGCTGCGGAATGATCGTGCGGCGCGACGCTGCTCAATGCTATCCTTCAAACCCATGCTTGGATGCATGTTAATGGTCATTTTTTCTCCTCATTCCACAGTTCAGTTCGTCTCTCAAGAAACTTGTTGCCCAGCGCAAAAAGCCACTCGCAAAACCTTAAATTTTGTGTCCCTTAACCCAAACCCAATTCGCGTTTGAGCAAGTTAATCGACTTGCTACCAATATAATTGTCACTGCAAATCAATTCTGGGGGACGGATAATGTCTTCTCTAGCCGCTAAGATGGCAGCTTTGACAGTTTGATAGCTAGCTTGGTCGCTCAGAATCGTTTGGGCACTACGCACTAAGGCATTCAGTTTGTAGGTTTCGTTAAACTGTGCTGTCATCAGGAGCAAATCTTCCCCACGTAGACTGTGGATGATCACTTCTACAACCCGTAGGATGCCGTCACTGATACTCACTACGCCCAAGCAGCTATCCCTGGGGAGGCTTTGAATCAGCTTGATTTCCTTCCCATAATCGTAGATATCTACGGGAATAACACGAACCGATTTAGGAGCTGCGATCTCTTCGGCTTGTCGGATAAAATACCGACTGGTGACAACGGTACCAGAGTTGGTTTGATCCAACGCTTGGGCGAGTTCCTCCATCGGCACCAACTGCACAGGAATTCCCAGGGATTTTTCTAATTCCTGTACCATCAACTCCCCAGCCCCCAAGTCTCGTGACTCAACGGTGACCAATACCCGAGCACTACAGCGCAGTCGCCAATCGATTTCGGTCAAAAACAGTTCTCTGGCTTCACTCAGAGAGCAACCCTGCGCCAGCAGTTCATCCAAACTCTGCTGCACAATTTTGGAGGCTTTAGGATACTGATTGAGGATGGGAGACTGTCGCTGGGCACCCCCTTCATGACCTTGTGCCTTGACATAAATCCCTGAACCGGCTTGAGATTCTACCAGTCCCGTGTCTTCTAATTGCCGATACACCTTACTAATGGTGTTACGATGCAGACCGGTAATCATGGCTAATTGCCTGGTACTGGGCAAGCGATGGCCTGGGGGATATTGCCGAGAGGCGATCGCAAATTGTATTTGATCAAATAGCTGCTTTGAGGCAGGAATCTCACTATCTGGCTGAATATGATATTGAACCATCACAATGTCTCCAAAGCCCTTGGTTAACCGAGGTAAGTTTTGCCCCCGGCACCCTTAACACTAAAATTTCGTCCAGGTCTAGACTCTATCCAATCTATCCTTACTTAGCCCTGGATTCCTAGAAAAGTTACTACTTCGGTACAATAAACGGTTGATTGCGGTGTGGGTCTCATAGACAGAAGTTAAAAATAAGTGTGTGACTATATTAATAGTAGTCTTTTGGAGCTTGATGCCGCATTCCATCCATGGGAAATTCATCTGACCTAGACGATTCTCTTGATTTTTATCAAATGACTAGATTTATTTAAAAGGTTTAAAGTTAAAATTGTCAATTTTATTCCAATTCAAACCAACATAAAAACCTCTATTTTTCAATTTTTAAATAATCTATTTTTATTGCTTAATTTTTAATTGGGAACATTGAATTAGTAGGCAGTTTAATGATTGAATCTTTTTTAAAGAATCATATATGTAATAAAAACATCTAAAAATTTAGCTAAAAAAATAAAGTTCTATTGTGATTTTGTTCAATGATTGGGTAACTTAGAGTTAAAATTAAACAGAAGTTTTTGCATCGGTTAGAAAGCCGATAAGCCTTCGAGATTAGCCGCTCTGGATTCCATAGCGCTCCTTTCCACCCGTTAAACTGAATCATGGCGAATAGAGAAATAAAGACAAAGTCCGTTAAGATTGCGAATGGTTCTCTACAAATTGAAGCTTACCTGGCAATGCCAGCCGACACGGGGAGTTTCCCAGGCGTTGTGGTGCTGCAAGAAATTTTTGGAGTCAACGATCATATCCGAGATGTCACTCGACGGATAGCCCAAGAAGGCTATGTCGCGATCGCACCGGCCCTCTATCAACGCCAAGCACCCGGTTTTGAAACGGGTTACACAGACAAAGACATTCAAATTGGCAGAAAATATAAGGATCGAACCACAGCAGAAGAACTCAAAAGTGATATTCAAGCAACCATCAATTACCTAATCGGCCAGACGCCAGCCAAACCCAACTCTATTGGCTGTATCGGCTTTTGTTTTGGAGGGCATGTTGCCTATCTAGCGGCTACTCTGCCAGACATTCACGCCACCGCGTCGTTCTATGGCGCTGGGATTACCACGATGACTCCGGGTGGTGGTGCGCCAACCATCACTCAGACTAAAGATATCGGAGGAGGCACCATCTACCTCTTCTTTGGCATGAACGATGCCAGCATCCCATCGCAACAAATTGATCAGATCGAACAAACACTGAACAAGCACCAAGTGATGCATCGTATCTTTCGTTACCCAGAAGCCGATCATGGCTTCTTCTGTGACCAACGTGCTAGCTACAATGAGGCAGCAGCCGCTGATGCTTGGGTACAAGTGAAGCAGCTTTTTAGGCAGGAACTAACTTTAGCCTCCACTTGAAGCTGCACCCCTTACCAACTCACTCTCGACCGTAATTCACTATCTTTTTTAAGCGATTAATTGACATGAAATCAGAACCAGCACGTTCTAAAGCTAGCAAAGTCTCTTTCTCCATGGACGATTTTGCCAAAGCATTGGAACAACACGACTACGGGTTTAAAAAGGGACAGGTAGTGCGTGGCAAGGTGTACAACTACGAAACGGATGGTGCGTATGTTGACATCGGTGGCAAGTCTTTGGCTTATGTTCCCATCAATGAGGTTTCTGTGAAATCCTCAGGGGATTGGTCGGACGTGCTGCCTTTACACGAAGAACTCGATTTTCTCATTATTGGAGAACAAGATGCCGATGGTCAGGTGACGCTGTCGCGGCGTCAGCTAGAAGTGAAGCGGCTGTGGGATGAGTTGGCAGAGGTACAGGAAGAAGGAAAATCCTTCCAAGTCCGCGTTACTGGGGTGAATAAGGGTGGCGTCACGGTCGATATGCGCGGGTTGCGGGGGTTTATTCCGCGATCGCATTTGAGTGAACGAGAAGACTTAGATTCATTGATTGGTCAAACCCTCACCGCCACCATCTTAGAAGCCGATCGCGAACGCAACAAGTTAGTCGTTTCCCAGCGCCAAGCCACTCGTTCCGCTGGTTTTAGTCAGCTAGAATTAGGGCAATTAGTGGAAGGCAAAATTACTTCCATTAAGCCTTTCGGTTTGTTCGTTGATTTTGAAGGCATCACAGGTTTACTGCACATTAAGCAAGTGAGCCAAACCTTTATTGAATCGCTGCCAGCCGTATTCCAAATCGGTCAGATCATTAAAGCCATGATTATTGACCTCGATGAAGGGAAAGGCCGTGTTTCTTTGTCTACCAGGGTGTTAGAAAATTACGCTGGAGAAATGTTGGAGAAAATGGCTGATGTGATGGATAGTGCCGAAGCGCGTGCAGAACGGGCTAAGCCAAAAATCATGCAGCAGCAGTAAGATTTGCGCCATGGCTGCCGCCTACACTGTTAGAGAACGAGATATTACGCCGGAAAAAGGAGTAAAAATACTCAATGACTCAATCAGACGGATCGAGCCGCACTCTCGTCGTGGACATTGGCGGCAGTGGCGTCAAGGTGATGGTATTAGATGAAGCCGGTAATCCCCTGACAGAACGCAGCCGTGTGGAAACGCCCCAGCCCCCCAAACCCGATGCTGTAATTGATGCGATCGCTCAGTTAGCGGCAGGACAAGGTGAATTTGATCGCGTATCAGTGGGATTTCCAGGTGTTGTAAGTTGCGGTATCACCAGAACAGCGGTGAACTTAGACCCCGATTGGATGGGGTTCGATCTTGCCACAGCCCTTTCTGAACGTTTGGGAAAACCCGTGCGGGTGGCGAATGATGCCGATGTGCAAGGAATGGCGGCTATTGTCGGGAAAGGGGTGGAAATGGTGATCACCCTGGGTACGGGATTTGGTTCTGCCCTATTTGTAGATGGGAAACTGGTGCCCAATTTGGAAATGGGACATCATCCGTTCCGCAAAGGGGAAACCTATGAGCAGCAGTTGGGACGTGCAGCGTTGGATGCAGTGGGTCAGAAAAAATGGAATACTCGCTTAGAAAAGGCGATCGCCTGTCTGGATCATCTGTTTAATTACGATTATCTCTACATCGGCGGCGGTGAAGCGAAGAAAATCACCATCGAGCTACCTGCCAATGTGAAAATTGTGCCCAATGTCAATGGTTTGCTGGGTGGGATTGTGTTGTGGCAGGATTAGAAACGTTGCAGGGCTGTTGGGGAGCTAGGGAGAAAATGACTGGATTTGGAAGGGGAACGATCAAGGCGGATTGGGTAAAAGACAGAATTGAGTGAAGAATGTCAAGCCGATGCTTCAATTTGCCTGACAGCCGTGAGCGCTGAGTAACTCACCCCAGCCGTCCCTTCGCCAGGGTGGGTCGAATCCCCCACTAACCACAGATGATCAACGGGTGTGCGTGTGGCAAAACCAAAGGGGCCAAACGTGGGTATGCGTTGCCCAATCCCGCCCACGATCCCTTGGTCGCGACCGGTGTAGAAGGCAAACGTGCGGGGCGTTGCCACTTCTTGGTGGATGATGGTTTCGGGTTTTAAGTAAAAATACTGGGCAAGCTGGGCGATCGCATCTTCTGTATACTTTTGCTTAAGCTGGTCATACTCTTGTTTTGTCCCCTGCCACCACATCGCTGCCTCGGTAAAGGAAGAGGCAATAATCGTGGCTTTGCCCTCTGGTGCGCGACCATCTCCAGGATGACTCACGGAAACGAATAGAGAGTTATTCTCCCCAATCGGGCCAGAGTAGTCGTAGAGAAACTGGAGATGGGGCGGACAACCGAGGGGAATTGCACTTTGGTCAACACCCAAATAAATCACAAAAGCACCCGATGCTGGAGGTAACTTATCCACTCGCTGTTTGTACCCCTGAGGTGCTTGCTCTCCCAGTAACTTCACCAAATTTTGGGCAGTGACGTTGGCAACCACTTCATCCGCCGATTCTGTCCATACTTCCCCTGTTTTTTGATTGCGAATCCTCACACTAGTCGCTTTACCACCGGACGCTTCAATGTATTCAACCGTGTGGCGCATCAGCAGTTTACCCCCCCATTTTTCCAGCGCTTCGACTAAGCGATCGCTCAATACCTGCATACTGCCCTTAAGATGAAATAGCCCCTGCGGTTCGCTGGAAACCCCCAACGCTGTCGCCGCATAAAGTAGGGCGGTTTCATCCGCATTAACTTGGGAATAAAGCTTCAGTTGCAAATCGAGAAACGTCCTCAGACGCTGGTTTTCATAGAGTCCATATCCCCGCAGTGCATCCCCGACTGTCATGAAAGTAAAGGGCAAGGTAATCAAGGTATCCGGACGCACGGCGGACGATAACTGCCACAAGTCCCACAAATTCCGGGGGGGCAATACGGGGTCACGGGATTGAAACTTCCAGCTTGCCTCGAATAATGTGGTCATCAATTGCCAGAAGGGTTCGCTGCCGGGAAACTGTCGCTGTCGTTCACCCTTCCATTTTTCGGGGTCGCGCCAGACGTTAATGGGTTCGGTTTCACCGGGGAGAAACACCGCACAAGCGGGGTCGCAAGGCGTGGCGGCGGGTAGGTCAATTTCTAACTCATCAAAAATGCGCTGATGAATGCCACCCGGTTCTAAACCCGCCACCTGAGTCGCACCCACATCAAACGTAAATCCCCGACGTTTGAAGGTAGAAGCACACCCTCCCGGTACAAAGGCTTGGTCGAGGACTAACACTTGATAACCCCGACGAGCTAGTAAGGCTCCAGCCGTTAAACCCCCGATTCCAGCACCGACGACAACAACACGGCGGGACTTGCTATTGTCTGCCTGACTCCTTGGCATAGCAAAATTTTTATTTTTCTTAATATTACTTATCATAACTTGATTTTAAAATGCGCTTTTGAAGAAGGCAGAAGAAGGAAGGCAGAGTGCTAGGGCGAAAGCGCTGACAGAGCCGACCGTTAAGATAGAGAGGAATGGCAAAAACGCAAAGTACCGATGACCTCAACGCTGCTCAAAACTCCCCCGCTCAACGCTCCAACCATCAAGCAACTGCCCAATGGTCTAACCATCGTGGCAGAGCGGATGCCTGTTGAAGCCGTTAACCTGAATGTTTGGATTAATGTGGGTTCGGCTGTGGAACCCGATAACATCAACGGCATGGCTCATTTTTTAGAGCACATGATTTTTAAGGGAACGCCACGCCTGAAAAGTGGTGAATTTGAGCGGCTGATTGAAGAGCGGGGTGCGGTGACCAATGCCGCCACCAGCCAAGATTACACTCACTATTACATCACCACAGCCCCGAAAGATTTTGCCCAACTGGCTCCCTTGCAACTGGATGTAGTCCTGAACCCCAGCATTCCCGATGAGGCTTTTGAGCGGGAGCGGATGGTGGTTTTAGAAGAAATTCGCCGCTCAGACGATAATCCAGGGCGTCGCATGTTTCGACGGGCGATTGAGACAACGTTTGAACAACTGCCTTATCGGCGACAGGTATTAGGGCCAGCCTCGGTGATTGAGCAGTTGCAGCCTCAGCAGATGCGTGACTTTCACGCTCAATGGTATCAACCCAAGTCGATGACGGCGGTCGCTGTGGGTAATTTGCCGGTTGATGAGTTGATCGAGATTGTTGCAGAGGGTTTCGATCAGACACAGAACAACTCAAGCAACGGCTCTTTACCGGAACCGTTTTTACAGCATCCCAATGCTTTCCAGCCTGAACCTGCGTTTCAAGAGATTGTCCGCCGAGAGTATACCGATGACAGCTTACAGCAAGCTCGTCTCGTGATGATTTGGCGAGTGCCGGGAATGTTGCAATTGGAGCAAACTTATGCATTGGATGTCTTGGCGGCAATCTTAGGGCAAGGACGCATGTCACGACTGGTGAGGGATTTGCGTGAAGAGCGGCAATTGGTGACTCATATTGGGGTGAGTAATATGACGCAGCGGCTTCAAGGTGTGTTCTATATTTCCGCACACTTACCCGAAGAAAATATAGCGGAAGTGGAAGCTGCGATCGCGCAACATATCCACCGCTTTCAAACAGAATTAGTTGCAGAAGCGGATATTGCTCGTATTCGTCGGCAAGTGGCGAATCGGTTTATTTTTGGCAATGAAAAACCGAGCGATCGCACCAGTTTATATGGCTACTATCAGTGCCAAATTGGAGATTTAGAACCTGCGCTGAACTACCCGACTCGCATTCAATCGGTCCATTCTTTGGATATCCAATCGGCGGCACAAAAGTATCTCTGTGCTGATGCTTACGGTATCGTGAGTGTAAAACCGACCAAGATTTGAGATGATCGGAGTTGGTCAGGGCGAGTTGAAGTTGGCAATGATTCAACTTCAAAATGAGTAAATCAGCTTAATTTACTGCGAGAATCTCAAGTCCAAAATTCCAAATCCCAAATTCGAGTAATGTGGACAGAAATTGCGGCGCATATCAGCCAAATCACTGGCAAGACATTTGACATTAAGAACCGTCGGTCTGTCAGTGGTGGCTGTATTAATCAGGGTTATGCTGTCAGCAGCGATACGGATACTTATTTTGTGAAGCTCAACCGGGCGTCTCAGGTGGAGATGTTTGAGGCAGAGGCGCTGGGTTTAAAGCAAATGCTAGAAACTCAAACCATTCGGGTGCCAAAACCGATTGGCGTTGGTACAGTCGGTGATTCGGCTTACATTGTGATGGAATGGCTGGAATTTGGAGGGAGTGGTAAGACCCAAGATTGGGAAGAGATGGGGCGAAAACTAGCCCAAATGCACCAGGCGAAACCTCCTCAACCTAACGCAGAGTTGAACGTTGGCAAGTTGTTAGCCAAGCGGGGCGAAAGCCCAGTTGAAAGTTCAAAAAATCAACCTTCAACCTTCTTTGGTTGGGACTTGAATAACACCATTGGTTCAACACCCCAAATTAATACTTGGACATCCGACTGGGCGGCTTTTTTTACTGAACATCGCTTAGGCTATCAGTTCACGCTGGCGCAGCGTCGGGGGGGGCAATTTTCTCAGCAAGAGCGTTTATTAGCATTGGTTCCACGTTTGCTGAAGCATCAGCCTCAACCGTCTTTGGTACATGGTGATTTGTGGGGCGGAAATGCGGCTATTACGAAGTTGGGAGAACCGGTGATTTTAGATCCAGCGACGTATGTGGGCGATCGCGAAGTGGATATTGCCATGACGGAATTGTTCGGTGGTTTTCCGGCTGCCTTTTATCGCGGTTATAACCAAGTTTGGCCTTTGGATGACGGTTACACTCAGCGAAAAACCCTCTATAATCTTTACCATATCCTCAATCACTTCAATCTTTTTGGTGGTGGTTATAGTTCTCAGGCTAACCGGATGATTGAACAAATTCTCGGTTAAGTAGGCTAAGAGGGCTAATATTATATAACCCAGATCGTAGGGTCTGGGTTTGATGTTTATAGGCTGGTCAGCAGTCTGCAAAGGACTTTTAAGAAAGGGACTGACCAGCGGTTTTAAAAACAGCTTTAAATGGCGCTACGAACAAGGTACTTATCCTCGTCGATTCCTAAGATAACTAACTCAGGTGAAATTTTCGGGTAGGATAGCTGAACTTAACAAATTGCAACAAATAAAGTAAAAGGTAGACCGGAGCTCATACGAGGGCAGAAGGCAGAAGGCAGAAGGCAGAAGGCAGCAGTAAAGCTGAGCGAAAACGACTTCGGATGCAACGCATCTCGAACAAAGCCAGTGAGGGCAAGGATTTTTGTCTGGGTGTGACTTCCCGAAGACGCGATCGCGCCAAAAAATTTTCAGCCGCTTGTTCCTCGATTGAATTTTTTGGGAACTCTACTTTTGAGGCTGCATTGAGCCGTCACCCAAAAAATCTTACGCAAGGAAGTAAGCCTAAATGCCTGTGAATGAAATTGATCAGGGTCGCAAGTTTATTACAACGATGCCCATAGGGGGCAGTGGAGAAGCAGGGGAACAAAAGGTGTGGGATACTGCCAAAAATGCTTTTTCAGACCGCAACTGTATTGGCTATTGGCGTTATCCAATTTTCTCGAAAGTGGGAGAAATTCGGAAAGAGCCAGATATTCTCCTAGTGGATCGAGAACACAGTTTAATTGTGATTGAAGTCAAATCAGTCACCATTGACCAAATTGTTGCAATTGACGGTCATCTGTGGGAGTTGCAAAATTTTGATAGCCGTGAAGTTAACCCTTATCAACAAGCTGAATGTCAGCTAAGAGCGTTGGTTGCGTATTGCGATCGCGAACCAGCGATCTGGCGCAAAGTCATGGGACGAGCGATGGTTGCATTGCCTCTCATTACCCAAGAACAATGGCAGCAAAGAGGTTTTGACCAACTCCCTAGTTGTCCTCCCATCATCTTTCAAGATCAACTGAGCAAGGCTGGATTTTTAGAGCGAATTGAACAAGCTGCACCGATTGTTCCCGGAGAAGACTTGGATGATGAACAGTGGAAGTTGCTCAAAGCCGTCATTAGTGGGGCACCCGTTTTGCGTCGTTCTCCTCGCACCCTTGTCTCTACGAATGGCAAAATGCGTGGAAGCGTTGTGGCAGCTTATTCTCAACATCTGTTTGATTTAGATTTGCAGCAAGAACATATTGGCAAAGAAATTCCTCCGGGTTTTCAACGGTTGCGAGGTGTAGCGGGTTCGGGAAAAACCATACTGTTATGTCAAAAAGCGGCTCATATGCATTTAAAGCATCCAGAGTGGGATATTGCTTTAGTGTTTTTCAGTCGCACACTTTACGACACGATCATTGGGTTATTGGATCGATGGTTGCGTCGTTTTAGTAATGGTGAAATTGGCTACGACCAGAAAGAAAATCACAAGCTGCGAGTGCTTCATGCTTGGGGAGCAAAAGAGCAACCGGGTTTTTATGGAACCATTTGCCAGTCCCATGGCATTCGGGCGAAAACAGCAGGAGAAACCAGGGAAAGGCAGCCAAATCGAGGCTTGGCAGACCTATGTAAGCGACTGTCCGAAGAGATGGAAATTGAACCGATGTTTGATGCCATTCTCATTGATGAAGGGCAAGATTTAGTTTCTGAAGATGACTTAAAGTATCAGGATAAACAAGCGATTTATTGGCTGGCTTATCAAGCTTTACGACCGATCGACTCAGAACAACCCGAACAACGTCGTTTAATTTGGGCTTATGATGAAGCGCAAAGCTTGGATACTCTAAAGATTCCAACTACCAAGGAATTGTTTGGTGAGAATTTGAGTGGATTATTAACTCAGGGAACTCAATACAACGGTGGTATTAAAAAATCTGAAGTGATGCGTCGCTGCTACCGTACCCCTGGCCCAATTCTCACAGCCGCTCATGCGATTGGGATGGGTTTGCTGCGTCCAGAGGGAATGCTGGCAGGAATTACAGACAAGAAGGAGTGGGACAGAATCGGCTATGAAGTCGTGAAAGGTAAATTTATTTCGGGTCAACAAATTACTCTACATCGTCCTCCGGAAAACTCTCCCAATCCGGTTTCAGAACTTTGGGGCGAACCCATCATAGAGTTTGAAACCTATGGTTCTCGTCAGGAAGAATTGACGGCTTTAGCTCAGAAGATTGAGTATAACTTATATCATGACGACCTCAAGCCTAGTCGGGAGATTTTAGTGATTGTTTTAGGCTCTCTTTCTGAAGCCAGGGAATTAGAAGATAAGGTGGCTAGTTGCTTGATGGAACAAGGCATTGATATCTATATTCCAACGGCTTTAGAAGTGAATGAACTCAATCCCCAATGGCCTCATCATGACCCTGATCGTTTTTGGATGGAGGGTGGGGTAACGGTGTCTCGTGTCCCCCGTGCGAAGGGGAATGAAGCGGATATGGTTTATGTCGTCGGCTTCGATCATGTGGCTCGAAATGAGTCGGATGTGAGCCTTCGGAATCAGTTATTTGTGGCATTAACCAGGACACGCGGTTGGGTGAGTCTCAGTGGCGTTGGCAACTACCCCATGTATCAGGAAATGCGGATGGCGATCGCTAGTGGAGATACATTCAGCTTTACCTATAAGCGTCCCTTAAAACGGGATATTGGGGAAGGAGATGAGGGGTAATATTTAAATTTAATTAAACCAGATCCAGCTCAGATTTATGAAGAGTGAGCGGCATTGTATCGATGCCGCTTGCCCTTAATTATGACCCAACTCCAACAATTAGCTTGCTGTAGATTGTTGAGGGCTAGAAACGGCCTCTTGTCCGGATTCTAAGAGAGGTGGACGCAAACAAAGATACAACAGTGGACCGATTAAAGGGACCAGCGCCACGACCCAAAATAGTGAGGAATTTTTCATGCCACGCCGTGCCATATCATCTCCAAGTAGCGCTGGAAACAATAAGCACAACAGGCAAAAATCCAGACTCATCACATGAATAAAGCGGCTGCTTTGCCACTGTTGGATAAAATCAGCCCAATCGCCCTTGAGTAATCCAAAACTTAACAGAACCAGCGTACCGAGTGTGAGGGCAACACCCAACCAACGGGAATCAAGTATCTTTAAAACGATATCCTTAGAACCGGTAAATTTTTGATTGGCTTCACGTAGAGCTAGATAAGGCAATAAAGCAAACGCTCCCACTCCAAAAGAGCCAACTGAGAAAGGCCATGCGGGAATTTTTTGCTCCCTGCCATCGCTAAATATCAAGCCGCTATAAATCATCGGCCAGATGCCCATGATGTTGAATAAAGCAATCACCAAAGGATTGATTCCATCCCAGTTGCCAGTAGAAAGGTTTTTAATCAATTCAAAGGTATCGGGTTGGTTGGGAGGAGCGAAGAAAAAAGCATAAACAGCAACGCTGACCCAAAGTAACCCAAATCCAAGTTTTCTATTCATGATTAATTGTTGTGGTAGACCCGTTTGAGCCGCTGAATTAAAGCCAAAATAATCAATATAGTTTGACTTTTGTTTTAACTTAACTCAAGCGGGTTCGCTCAAAGCGCCCGTCAAATAATTAGCCGCCGTTTCGACTAAAGCGATCGCATTTTCATACAGCATCCGGGTAGGCCCCAAAATTCCCACACTCCCCACTGGGACTTCACCCTGCTGATACGTTGCACTGACCAAGGTACAGGTACGCATCGGTTCTAAGGGATTTTCTGAACCAATTCGTACTTTCACCCGACGATCCAATCCTAGAGTCTCTGGTACCTCAAAAATCACAGGCCAAAGTAAATCCTGCTCTTCTTCCAAGAGATGCACTAAGTTCTTGACTTGTTGCAACTCCGAAAACTCTGGCTGACGCAATACCTCTGAGATGCCGCGAATCATGATTTGTGTCGGAACAGGTGCTGTTGTGCGGCGGATTAAATCCGTCAGCAACCGCTTCAAGCAATCAGCATACTGAGCAAATTCTCGGTCTACTTCACTCCAATCTAAGCTTGCCAGCTCACTGAGCGATCGCTCCCGTAGCTTACTATTCAAAAAATTTGATATAATCTGTAACTCCCGATCCATCATCGACTCGTCCTGAGTCATCTCATCCCCTAACGGGGGAAGTTCCATCAACACCGACTGTGTCTCATAGGAATCAGTGACGACAATCAACATCACTCGCCGTGGTTCTATCTGTACCAACTGTAAATGCCGTAAGCGGGTGGTGCGAGTCTGAGGCAGCGTAATTAAGGCAATGTAGCCACTAACGGTGGCGAGGATTTGTGTTGCCTCTCGCAAAATCGCCTCAAAGCTTGCCTCTTCAAAGTTCAAATGATCTGCGAGTAAATGCTCAACCCGACGCCCCAAGCTGTCCGAAGGAGTTATCAGTTGGTCAACATAAATTCGGTAGCCAGAATCCGAGGGAACTCGTCCCGCTGAGGTATGAGGTTGATACAATAACCCCGCTTTTTCTAAAACGCCCATACAAGAACGAATCGTTGCAGGGCTAACACTGAGGTCATACTCCGTCGCCAACGCTTTGGAACCCACGGGTTCTGCTGTCGCAATGTAATGACGGATAGTAGCCCACAGGATTTGTTGTTGTCGGTTAGTCAGACTGGCTTGCTGAAACATTTGAACAAAAGCTGATCTTAATCAGATTTTAAAGAGAGGCAAATGATTCTATTAATGGGATTGAAGGGCTAAGGTGAATTACACGCCTTGCCGGCTTCTATCCGGACAAAGGCTAATTTGGAGCAAGCTGACTAAGAGTGAAAGCACTGAGAGAAAATCTCTCAATTACAGAAGTCACCCTCGCAGTTGCTAGCCCTACGAACTATGGAGATGCTACTATTGGCGGCTCATTGGCGTTAGTTTTAAGATAGCAGAAGAAACTAGGCTCAGGGGTTTGCCATGAACGGCAGCTAATAGCGAGGGATGCTGCGATCAACGATCAGCGAGTAGGCATCAATCCCTCCGGCGATGTTTTTCACCTGGGTAAACCCTTGGTGAATCAACCATTGACACATCTGAGCCGAGCGACTGCCATGATGACACAGGACTAGCGTCTCAGCATCTAAGTCAAAGCGAGTGTGGATTTGGCTTGACCATTCGGCAAATGCACTCAAGGGAAGATTCTCGAACCCTTCTAAATGAGCGATTTCGACCTCCTCTTCCTCTCGGACATCGATCAACTGAATCTTCCGAGAAGATTCGCATAGCCTCTGACGTAGCTGCTCAACGCTTATTTCGGAAAGGGGTTGAATAAAAGATTGATGTGCCATCCGGTTTAGTTTAGATGATGATGAATTGATAACTCGACCTTTCCCGGACTGCCAGTAAAAATCGGCATTAGGGTCAGGATAAGCATATCTTACAAATATTTATAATATTTGATAAAGGTAAACCGATAAAATCCTGCACCTCCCCTATCCTCACGCTTAGCTTCGACCCGACTCCACTGACACCCCGACACCCAGTCAACTGATGAGTTATTTCTGCCTGGGTGAACTAGCCCTCAACAAAGAATTCTAAAGCATGGCTAGAGGGCACTCATTCACGCGCAAAACTTCTGAACGTTACAAATATCCAACTATTCGTTGATAATTCTTTGCAATTTATCATTAATAATTTGGCTTTCTTACCGATTTCTACCCGATTTCTTGCCTAAAAAATTGACAAACGAGCAGTAGTCTCGTAGGTATTGATTCTATGCAATCCTATGAATACTTGTCCCTGCTGCTCAGATCGCTTACTCCGTCATATTTGCCACAACCACATCTATTGGTACTGCTCTCGCTGTAGACAGGCCATGCCAGTTTTGGAGGAAAAAAGCATAGCTCTTCATCAAGAGTTTCATCAAATCGTAGAAAATAGAAAAACTATCTTTCCTCAAAGAATGTTAACCATCACCAAGTAAAGACTGCTTTTTTATCATCGATTTAGTGATTCATAATTTTCCATCTTGAGGCTTTAGCGGGTTTGTTTATTTGTCACAATTTGTAAATCTCTCCATTAAGAATCAGGGATAGCTTCTATGCCTTTAAGACACTCCAGTATAAAGAACGGGATTGAATTGGGCTGGTGGGTAGAAATTAGGACAGCCTTGCCCAACTGTACTTATTACTTTGGTCCGTTTAGCAGTAGGCAGGAAGCAGACTATGCTCAAGTTGGCTACTTTGAGGATTTAAAACAGGAAGGTGCCCACGGCATTACTATCCAAATTAAGCAGTGTCAGCCGAGAGAATTAACCAGTTACATAGAATAGAGATAACTGACACCATAGAAAAAACGAAAAAACCGCAAAAGGTTTTTGTTTTTCTAAACATCCGAATTTCAGACCGCCAACTTCATAACAAAATTTAATTTCACGGATCTAAAACAGAGCAAGACTCATTGAAAGAGGAGATTTCTGGAATTCTTCACATGTCTAAATAGAAGGGTAATGAGCTGCACTAATCAACCGCACGAGACTACATCCCACTTCGTTCATGTGATCGCCACCGTGCCAGGGAACAGCCTCTCAACCCGGAAGGGATGACCACCCCGCTAGCGCTGAAATAGACAATGAACATTCGAGAGCGACATATAATAGGCGTGGAATTGGGATTATTCCTCCCTCAATCGCCATCGGACGCGGTCAGATTTCATCATGAAGCTACGCTCATTTTTTTATGCCCTGGTAGCAGGAGCCACTGGGTTACTGTTGATTGCAGTAGCTGGCTTTTTCTGGTTAACCTCTCAAAGCCCTTTAAATTTATTGCAACAAGGAGTAGTAGCCAATCCTACGGCTGCTATTTTTGTCCCGAAACAGGCACCCGCAATGGTATCACTCCTGGTAAACCCAGGACGCTTGGAGGCATTTCGGCAACTGGTAGCACGTCCGATCGCACGACGGCGATCGCGTGCTGAACTGAACAAAATCGAAAACAGCCTCCTGCTCAACACTGACATAAACTATCAGCGAGATATTCAACCCTGGCTGGGCGATGAAATCAGCCTCGCGGTTACCTCTTTAGACTTTGACCGCAACCCAGCCAATGCAACCCAACCAGGGTATTTGCTCGTTGTCAAGACCAAAGACGGAGAACGGGCGCGGGAGTTCTTGCAACTGTTCTATTCCAAACAGGCGGCGACAAGCGTTGACGATATCGTCTTTGAAAAGTACAAGGGCGTTAACCTGATTTATCGGCGTCCCCTCAGCCAACTTCAGGTATCTAGCAACGGTTCCCATCAAAACCCGCTTCCCGAAGCCTTAACCAGTGCGGTAGTGGGCGATCGCTTCGTGTTATTTGCCAATCACCCCAAGGTATTGCGCGATGCACTCAACAACGTCCAAGCCGCCAACCTCAGCTTAGAGGATGACCCAGAGTATCAGCAAATGCTGGAAACTCTCACTGAACCACGAATTGGCCTCAGTTTTGTTAATATACCCTCCCTAGCCGCGTGGATTTCCAAGCAGCCCGCCCCCGTGCGAGACTCGTTCAAGGGGTCCCAAACCCTTGCTCTCGGCCTCTCTTTGAACCGTCTAGGGTTAGTCGCACAAACCGCTTTACTGGGGTCAGACGCGAGTGATAGCAGTCGAGAACCGACCCTATCTGAGCCGGTTGCAGCATTGCAGTACATTCCCACTCAAAGTGCTTTGGCGATCGCAGGAACTGATTTGAACCAACTCTGGACTCAAGTCTCATCCGGCGGGGGAAGGAATGACGCTCTCAAACCTTTGTTGGAACAAGCTATCGCTAGCTTAGAGTCACGCTGGGGTATTCAACTGCCAGAGGAGATCTTTAGTTGGGTGCAAGGTGAATATGCCCTCTCGATGATGCCTCGTCCAGATCGAGATAATCCTGATTGGATTTTTGTGGCGCAAAAAGGTTCAGATGCCGCAGAGTCATCCATTGAGCATCTAGACGCTGTGGCTAAGCAGCGAGGATTGAGTGTAGGTTCTTTACCCCTCGGAGACACAAGCATCACGGCATGGACGAAGCTGATTACCTCGGCTACTCCTGTTGGGGGGAAAGATAACCGTTTGATGAAATTAGAGGCACAAGTTGGGGGGGTTCATACAACTGTAGGGGATTATGAGATTTTCACGACTTCAATTGAGGCTATGAATCAAGCGCTCAAAGGCGTGGACAATTCTTTAGTGAAGAGTGATCGATTCAATAATGCGATCGCGCCCTTACCTCAGCCCAATGATGGCTACTTATATCTTGACTGGAGAGAAACTGGAACACTGATTGAGCGTCAGCTACCGATTGTGAGACTGGTGGAACTTGTGGCAAAACCATTCTTTGAGCATTTGCGATCGCTCAGTGTTAGCAGTTATGGTAGCGACAAGGGTGTGCAACGGAGCAAGCTCTTCTTCCGCTTGGATAACACCGATGCGGTTTAATTCGGACTCTTCCAGGACAATAGCCGTCAACTGAAGGCTGAAGTATGAAGTAAACCCTTGGAGAGTTGACAACAAGCTGGGATTGACGGCTCAGTGACCCTAGTGCAATATCTCAGATGGAACCCACAAAACGACCTAGAGTAAAAATTTGCTGCATTAGCAGTGTAGAAGAAGCCAATCTCGCGATTCGTTACGGGGCATCAGCCTTGGGATTGGTTTCCGAGATGCCCAGTGGGCCTGGAATACTTGCCGAAGGGATGATTGCCCAAGTCGCTGCGATTGTGCCGCCTGCGGTATCTTCGTTTTTGCTAACCAGCAAGGTCGATACGTTAGGAATCATTGCACAGCAACGACGCTTGGGCGTGAATACGGTACAGATTTGCGATCGCTTGTTATCCGGGACTTGCGATGATTTACGTCAGGCATTACCCGGAATTGCGATCGTTCAGGTGATTCATATTAACGATAAAGAATCCATAGAAGAGGCGGTTGCTGTCGCTCCTCATGTTCATGGATTATTGCTGGATTCTGGCAATCCATCCCAGGACATAAAAAAACAGGGTAGAACGGGGCGCAATCACAGTTGGGAAATTAGCCGACAGATTCGCGAGTTAGTAGATGTGCCTGTTTTTCTCGCAGGAGGACTAACGGCGGATAACGTCGCTGATGCCATTCAACAAGTACAACCCTTTGGTGTGGATGTTTGTAGTGGTGTTCGCACGGATGGAAAATTGGATGAGATGAAGCTAGCTAAATTCTTCAGTCAAGTTGAAGCGAGTTTTCTGAGCTAGCGAATCGATGAATGGTTTATTATCCCGAAGCTTATCCCAGTATTTTGTCCATATTTGAGATAAAAAAGGGTAATGCTCGTCGTTGTACTGTTCTTTGTGCTTTTTGTAATCGAATTCAATGGCTAGCCAAACCGCTTGCAACTCTTGCCAAGTTGAGCATTTCTGCATCTGGCAGGCTACAGCATTGCGCCACTGTTGCAACTGGCGGTAACTCATGAATTGTCCCCCTTTGTCTCGGCGGTGGACAAATAGTATATATGCCCAGCATTCCACGCGCACAATCAGGTGTTTGGGAATTTTTAGGAGTTGTGCGATCGCTCCTATCGTAATCCGGAATTTCTGAGCAGGTTGGAGGCGGCGAAACAAAGTAGTCATGATTCTTGCCCTTGCTCAGTGTAGGCTTTTCCTCGATCATAGAGGCAGACAAAGGCGCGTCCATTGCGAGGTTCTTTGTGCCAACCCGCCCATACTTCCAACAAACTGGTAGAACCCGGTACAGAAACTATAGCCTGATCAACTCCAGTCAGGACATACATCGAGCGGTATTCATCATCCTTGACACGAATGGCTTTGAGGATTGACGCAATAGCTTGGCTATCTGTGACCAGTTGCCACCCTTCTCCTCGAAAGGTTGCCTGGTCTAACTTTTTCATCTTGCCAGCCTGTGATTTTGGTATCATAAAACTATCCTTCCCACGCAAGTGGGATGTTTGAGGAAAAGCGATCGCTCTAATGTTTTCCGGGCACCAGGGCGATCGCTTGTCGTGATAAAATCATTAAAAGCTACGTTAGTAGCTATTGTCAAGTGTAGGATGGGGCTAATTAGGTTGCGAGTGCGGGAACTAGCTTCGGAGAAGGGTTGGACGATGAAAGAAGTCTCCGAGAGATCGGGAATTCCTTACAGCACAGTCAAGAATTACGCTCAAGCTCCTAGTCTGACAACTGTGGACTATACGGCTTTGCAGAAACTAGCCCGTGTTTTTGATGTCATGATTGATGACGTGGTTGAAGTTTTAGAAGAGTAGGCGATTGGGGCTAATTAGGTTGCGAGTTCGAGAACTTGCGGCTGAGAAGGGTTGGACATTGAGAGAGGTCGCTGACCGCTCAGGAGTAAACTACAAGACGGTTGTCAGCTATGCTCGACGGGAAGCAATGGCAATGACAGACTTCACCGCTATCCAGAAACTAGCTCGTGCATTTAATATTGCGATTGAAGACGTAGTTGAAGTTTTGGAAGATTAGGTTGATCGCTCCTTTAGATTCATTTGGATAGGCAGCGTGATGGTTGTAAAAAATATCGAAATCCCAATAGATAAAATTGCAGACTTCTGCCAACGCTGGAAAATCACAGAGTTTGCTTTTTTTGGTTCGGTGCTACGAGATGATTTCCGTCCAGATAGCGATATTGATGTCCTCGTGGCGTTTTCACCCGATGCTCGATGGACACTGTTCAATCATGTAGATATGCAAGATGAGCTAGAGGTGATTTTTGAGCGTAAGGTAGATTTGGTTAGCAAACGAGGAATTGAGCGCAGCCGTAATTATATTCGCCGGAAAGCCATTCTTAGCTCGGCGGAAGTTATTTATGCTGCATCGTGATTTAAGTTCTCTTGCAGATATTTTGGTAGCAGCACGACTGGTGCAAATGTTTGTAGTAGGTGCTGATAGAGATACATTTGAGACGGATTTGATGCGTCAGTCTGCTGTCATGCGACAACTGGAAATTATAGGGGAAGCAACTAAGCGACTCTCGGAAGCATTTAGAGGCAGTCATCCAGAAATACCGTGGCGACAAATGGCTGGAATGCGAGATATTTTGATTCATGACTATGATGATGTGGATTTGGATGAGGTATGGAATGTAACAACAATTTCTATTCCTGAACTCATCCGACAAATTGAGCCTCTCGTTCCACCAGAGGAGCAGGTGTGACTGAAAGCGCGATCGCTAACCTTTCATTGACTTAACCTTTAAAATTAAAGTACATGCTAATAGTCAATATACCTTTAGGCATAAATAGCCAAGTACATGTCCATCAATCGTCGTGCTTTTTTAGGGTGGGCGGGTGTCGGTGCAGCAGCAAGTTCTCTAGGAATGGCATTTGCCAACCGTCTTACGCAGCCACCTCGCATCGCCAGCGCCGACTCACCCATTTCAGACCTTGAGGAACAAACCTTTAGAGGTTCTCTCAACAGCTACAAATTCCCCAAGGATTTCTTCTGGGGCGTTGCCACCTCTGCCTTTCAGATTGAGGGGGCTGTCAACGAAGGCGGTCGCAAACCCAGTGTATGGGATACCTTCAGTGCTATCCCCGGACGGATTAAAGATGGTAGTTCGCCTGCTGTAGCCTGCGACCACTATCATCGGTACAAAGACGACATCAAGTTAATGGCACAACTGGGCGTCAAGGATTATCGCTTCAGCATCGCTTGGCCTCGCATTATTCCCGATGGTCGAGGAAAAGTGAATGAAGAGGGCGTCGATTTCTACAAACGTCTGCTTGATGAGTTAAACAAATACGGCATTACACCCCACGCCACGTTATTCCATTGGGACTCGCCGCAAGCACTGGAGGACAAGTACGGTTCTTGGCGCAGTCGGGAGATGGCATCCGACTTTGCGGACTATGCTACCGCCATCGTCACTCGATTGGGCGATCGCATCACCCACTGGATGACCTTGAACGAAATCTCCCAATTCACTCATCTCGCTTACGGTGTAGACAGCCAACCCAACAACGCCCCTGGCACCCGCGTTAGCTCCAAAAAAGAAGTATGGCAAACCTCTCACCACGCCTTACTAGCTCATGGACTCGGCTGTCAAGCCATCCGCGCAGCCTCGCCTAAACCCTGTGCGATCGCGCTAGTCCTCGACATTGGCTCAACTGTTCCCCTCACCGAATCAGCCGCCGATATTGCAGCCGCGCAAAAAGCATTTCATACTTATTGGTTCAATGGGGGCATCATTTTTCCTGCCCTCACAGGTGCCTACAGTCCCATCATGCTAAAAGAATTGGGCGCGGATGCACCCGATATTCAGGACGGCGACCTCAAGACGATTCACCAACCCCTCGATGACTTTGGGATTAATCTGTATACGGGGAAATATGCCCGTGCCGCTAACAATCCACAAGGCTACGAACTCCTCGACTTCCCTAAAAGCTATCCCAAGATGCAGGCAACCTGGATTAAGTTCATTCCTGAGAGCCTGTATTGGGCGATTCGTCATGTGAGCGACACATTAGGGCGTCAGGATTTGCCCTTGTTCGTGAGTGAAAATGGCTGTATTACCCAAGACGAATTAAACGAAAGTGGCGAGGTGATTGATAGTGATCGCATCTTATATCTGCGGCAGTACTTGAGGGCAGCTCATCGAGCCATCCAAGAAAAGTATCCTCTTAAGGGTTACTTCCTCTGGAGTTTAATGGATAACTTTGAGTGGAGTCGGGGTTACAGTGATCGCTTTGGTATTGTCTACACCGATTACAAGACGCAAAAACGTATTCCCAAAGCCAGCTTTAATTGGTATGCCGAGTGCATTCGTCAGAACCGGGTGGTCTAAAATCCAACATTTTCTAGTCGGTCTTTCGTACCATTTACAGCAGCTTAACCACTGTTCTTTGGAGCCGGGGGTACTTACTCGTTGTCTTCGAGCGCAAATAGCGATCGCAACAAAAGACGGAATCTAAGTCTCAGGATAGGGTAATCGCCTCAATCACTAAGTCTAAGCTGAGGTGTGTTTAGATACGTGATATAGAGGTAAAAACTCATGGGTAGTGGACATGCTAGCCATAAAGGCAATTCGGTAAAAACAAATACAAACGCCAACAATCGCATTGATACGGCGGCTGACTTGTCAGTACAGCCAGAGGATTTACTGGCTGAAGGGACTGCTGTCCTCAGAGCTGAAGAAGCGCCTGAGAATCAGCAGGCTACCCAACGCCCACAGAATAAGGAATAATCATCCTTAAAAATGTTCAGGGGTGGGCTTTGCTCACCCTAGATCCTTTTCTTGAGACGCCGAAAGCTTACCCATAGTTCTACTTCAGCTAAAAAATTAGGCGCTCTCTTCGGCAGTGTGCTTCGCAACCATCGTTTCTGATAGTTCCTTCCAGCGATCGCTCCACAGGCGTTGCATGGCTTCCGTCACGTCAAGTAAATCGGTAAATTCCTGGCTTTGTCGCTGAAGTTCTGGGGCTAAATGCTTGAGTCCGGCACAATCGTGACAACAGCGCAATATTCGTTCCCAGGCCGAATACCACTCCCTCCCCGCCTGCTGATGGGCGCGAAAGGGTTGCAGGCGTTCGTCCTCTTCCCGAAGGAGTTGGGCTTGTTTTGCCCAAGCGTCGCGCCAAGGTTGCACAGCTTGAGACATTTCATTTTCGTCGTACCAGTCTCGTTCAGTACGCAAGATTTCACCTAAACGATCCAAATCGGGGCGGTTAGTGCAGCGAAAGATGGTCGTCAATCCTTGGTCGATCCACAGGGGTAAGCTGCGATAACTAATGAATTTGGCACGGGATTCCACTAATTTGACCCAGATTTGGTGTTTCCAGCACTCGATATGCTCAATTTGCTGGAGGGGAATTTTCAGGAAGGTGGCAACTTGCTGCCGGATTTGGTCGAGAGGGATTTGCCGAGGGTCAATGACCCCAGCCGTAATCAGGTTTTGGGACATGGAAGGTAAAGCACTCCTGTTTTGGGTAGATGTGTAGTAGCCCAAAATCTAAGACGCCCCATTTTAGTTGCCATAAAAAGTCGGGGTGCGTCGAGGAATGTTACCATTTCATCTAGCTTCCAGACTGGTTGTTGCAGTTTGGGGGTTAGCCGCTCTTAGCTGGTGCCAACAGCTTTGAGTGGCGCAAAGATTTTTAGGGTTTCAGTGTGAATAGGATTACCTTAGCAGATTGAGTGTTTTTTGCTCAAGGGTCAATCATCCGTCACCTTGCCCCGCATTGTCTTAAGTTGCGATCGCTTCGTTTTGCTATCCAGACGTTTCCTCTGAGAACTCCGAGTCGGCTTACTTGGTTTACGCGGTTTAGGGAGTGCGATCGCATTTTTAATCAAGTCTTGCAGTCGTTGCAACGCCTCTTCCCGATTCTGCTCCTGGCTGCGGTGCTCTTGAGCCTTGATGACGATGACCCCATCTTTGGTCAGGCGCTGGTCGGAAAGCTTTAACAGGCGCTCTTTGTAGCGTTCGGGCAGCGATGAAGCCACGATGTCAAAGCGCAGGTGAATGGCAGTTGCCACCTTATTCACGTTTTGCCCCCCTGCACCTTGAGAGCGTACTGCACTCATCTCAATCTCATACTCTGGAATGCTCACTGTATTAGAAATTTGTAGCATAATTTAACAATTACCCAGAGATGAGTTGTATCAGTATTTAAGTACATTTTGCTCTGATTCAGCTCTATCTATTATCTCCTGGCAGACCAAGTTGTAACGGAAACAAGCCGATGGATCGATTGAACTTCAATGTAGTCCAGCAGTTCTGGACGATCGCCAAGTCCTATTGGTCAGGGGATGAGAAATGGCAAGCCAGAGGATTACTGCTGGGAGTCGTGCTGTTTCTGCTAGCGTATACGGGGTTGAGTGTCGTACTCAACAACAAGCGAGGGGTGTTGATTTCAGCCCTTTCAGTCAAGGATGAAGCCCGTTTCTGGGAAACTGTGATCATTTTCATCGCTGTACTGGTGATCTATGCACCTCTATTAGCAGGCTATACCTATCTGCGCGATCGCCTTAGTTTGCAATGGCGGAAATGGCTCACCCATCGATTCGTAGATAACTACTTTCACAACCGAGCCTATTACAATCTGCATATCTCAGACACCGACATTGATAACCCAGATCAGCGGATTGCGGAGGATGTTCGCAGTTTTACTCAGGAATCTCTTACCTTTTTACTGGTGTTAGTGGAGTCGGTGCTGTCGGTGATTGCTTTCAGCAGTGTGCTCTGGGGCATTTCTAAACCCCTAGTATTTTTCCTGGTGTTGTATGCCCTGATTGGAACTCTGGTTACAAGTTTCGTGTTTGGTAAGCCGCTTGTCCGACTCAACTTTGAACAACTGAAGAAGGAAGCGAATCTCCGCTTTAGCTTGGTACGAGTTCGGGAGAATGCGGAAGCGATCGCTTTTTACCGAGGGGAGGAACAGGAGTCAAATCAGGTCAAGCACCGATTTTTGGATGTGTTTGAGAATGTCAAACGGCTGCTGGTTTGGGAATTGAACTTAAATGTTCTGACGAATGCTTATGAGTTCATCCCCTTCGTCCTGCCTGCCTTGGTTGTCGCACCCGCGATTTTTGCAGGAGTTATGGAGGTAGGTAAAGTTTCTGAAGCACAGGGCGCTTTTGTCCGAGTCTTTTTCTCGCTCAATGTTGTGGTTGCCCGCTTCCAGCAATTAACCACGTTTGGCGCTGGAATTAATCGTCTCTATACCTTTGCTCAGTTTTTAGAACAGACAGAGGCAACCCAGGCATCTGATGAGCAACAGCCAAGGATTGTGACAATTGAGGCAGATCGGCTGGCAGTCGAACACCTAAGTCTGCAAACTCCCAACTATCAACGGACGTTGGTGGAAGATTTGTCGGTTGAGTTAGCTGCTGGACAGGGGCTTTTGGTGATGGGGCCGAGTGGCTGTGGAAAGAGTTCACTGCTAAGAGCGATCGCAGGATTGTGGAATTCTGGCACGGGTGCGATCGTTCGTCCTGAATCCGACCAGATTCTATTTTTGCCGCAGCGTCCATATATGGTGCTTGGTACTTTGCGCGATCAACTGCTTTATCCCAACACCCACCTTGAGGTTGAGGATGAACAATTGAAGCAAGTTCTGGAGCAGGTGAATTTAGCGGGTTTAGATGAACGGTTTGGGGGTTTGGATGCCGAACAGGATTGGGCAGATGTCCTCTCGTTGGGGGAACAACAACGGTTGACTTTCGCTCGGTTGCTGCTGAATCAACCCAACTACGTCATTTTAGATGAAGCGACGAGTGCGTTAGATTTGGGGAACGAGGAGCGGTTATATCAACATTTGCGGGAGAAAGGGACTACTTTTTTGAGTGTGGGGCATCGCTCTACGTTAGCCAATTACCATCAGTCTTTGCTGGAATTATCACAGGATAAGACATGGCAGATTAAACAACCTCTGGCTCTTGTCGAAGAACAACCGGAATACCCGCAAGGGACTCAAGTCCCTTGCTAATAGCTCAAGTCCACGCTTTGTGGACTAAAACTCTTATTCAGTCGTATGCCAGACGAATGCGAGCTATGGAGAACTGGGAACGGTGGGGGCAGCCGTTTAGTACGGGGTGCCGTCTTTGTGAGCAAATTTCCACAAGCCATTCTCCAGCAGGGCTTTGAGGTCATCATCGGGATAGCTTCCTTCATCTCCCGGTGTTCTGTCCCCGATTTCGAGGTACAGGACATCCTCCTCTGTTTCGTTGATCAGATGGTGTCCGTTGCCAGTGCCAGCCTTGAAGCCCGCACACATGCCCGGAGAGAGTTGTGTACGACCTTCATCCGTGTGTAGGGTTGGATGCCCCTGCAAGATGTAGATGAACTCATCTTGTTTGGTGTGGGCGTGACGCAGGGCGGAAACCCCGTTGGGAGACAATCGTGTGAGGTTGACGCCAAAGTTCGTGAGGCCAAACAGGTCACCAAGTGGGCGCTTTTCTCTGCCCACCATGCGCGACGCGAATGGTTCAGGATAGTTCGAGGGCTTGGTTCTTGGCGGTGCGTCCGAGGCATTGATGGCGATCGATATTGCTTTTTCTGACATGAATTAGCCTGATATATGGACTTGGGGTGCGACTGCCAAGACAAGGATAATTCTCTGCAATTCTTGAATCAGGGACAGGGACTTACCACGGCAGCACTTCTCCATTAGCGTGCCAAAAAGTCCCTGTATTCTCCAGCGTCAACTCATCAATCCGCTTCAACAACCCCTGCACCGACTCCTCCGGCGTAATACCACCCGATGTAAAATTCGTCATGCGGGTTTGAACTAACCCAGGATGCAGAATTGCCACGGCAATCTCACGGGGTTTGAGATCGAGGGATAGCGACTTCCCTGCCATCGACAACGCCACTTTAGACATCCGGTAGCCATAAGAACTGCCAGAGGTATTATCTGCAATTGAACCCATCCGACTCGTCATCAGCGCAATCTTGGAACCCGCTTTCAGGTTGGGAAGCAGTGCATGAGTTACCCGCAAGGCACCGAGAGTATTAACCTCAAACTGTTCTCGAATACTGTCAAAATTCAAGTCTTCCAGCGTGACGCGCTTTACTATTCCAGCATTATTAATTAGGACATCGATCGCACTATCACCCAAGCGATCGCATAAATCTGCAACCGAAGCATCCGAGGTAATATCAATCCCCTCCTCAACCCGCACTCCTAACTGCTTCAATTCCTCAGAAGCAGTGCGACAAACTGCAATTACCGTATCTCCCCGTTCTTTGAGTTGACGGCAGTATTCGTAACCAATCCCGCGATTTGTCCCTGTAATCAGATAAGTTGCCATCAGATTGCCTCAGTTTCGTAACCAATCCCGCGATTTGTCCCTGTAATCAGATAAGTTGCCATCAGATTGCCTCAGTTCCGTATTCGATTTCTTTGGGTACTTTATCAATTTTTCCTGATGCAGCCATAACGATGACGGATAAAGGAAAAGTAGATGCACCCTGATACTACCCCCAGCGTTCGCGTTGGGGGTTTCTTATTGAAGCTGCAAAAAGCTGAATTAATACATTTCGTATTTCAACAAAGTGCAGGGTATGGAACCGTTATAAACAGGAATACGACGAGCCGCTTTCAATCCTACCCGCTTTGCCAATTCCTTATTTCCCGTTAAAACAAACGCTGTCCAACCTTTAAAACGTTGCTTGAAAACATCACCCAATAACTTATAAAAATCACCGAGTTCTGCCGCATCTCCCAGGCGTTCTCCATAGGGCGGATTGCAAATAATCACACCACTATCGGCTGGCGCTTCTATGTCTTTGAGGTCAGTTTGAGTAAACTTCACCTGGTCTGAAATACGACATTGTCGTGCATTAATTCGAGCTTGATCGAGAATATCAGGGTCTTTATCGCTCCCTATAATTGGTGCTTTGAGTTGAGGAATTTGACTTTCTTCCGCCTCATCCAGCAACCGCGTCCAAAGTTGTTCGTCAAAATCATGCCATTTCTCAAAAGCAAACTCAGGACGAAACAATCCGGGGGCAATATTTAAAGCTTTTAAACTGGCTTCTAACGGTAACGTTCCAGAACCACACAATGGGTCTAAAAATGGCAAATTTGGCTCCCATTCAGCCATATCTAAAAGTGCGGCGGCTAAGGTTTCTTTCAGAGGTGCAAGTCCCATTGCCGGACGATACCCCCGGCGATGTAAACTAGCACCGGAACTATCTAAACTTAAAATACAACGGTCTTGATAGATATGGACGTTAATCAGTAAATCAGGATTTTCGGTATCAACGCTAGACCGTTGACCAAATTGGTGACGTTGTTGGTCGATAATTGCATTTTTAACTTGTAAAGCCGTGAAGTGGGTGTGATTCAGTTGGCGATTGCCTCCTGTGGCATTCACAGCTAAAGTGTTGTGAGGCTGGATGTATTGCTGCCAATTGATTTTTTGCACCTCTGTGTAAAGGCGAGCGGCATTGGAACAGGGGAATTCTCGCAGGGTAACGAGTACCCGAAAAACAGTTCTCGCCCAGAGGTTTACTTGGTAGAGTAAGGTGCGATCTCCGCTAAAATGTACCCCAGTAAAATCAGGACGAACCTCTTTTGCACCCAAGCGTTCCAATTCTTGGGCAGTAATTGACTCTAAGCCACGAGCAACTGTAGCAAAATATTGGCTCATTCGCCTCCCTTGTTGTGATTAGGCTACCCTTCAAATCCTATGAATATTCTCAGTTATTTTTAATAATTCGCCCTTATTCAGTTTTACAATAAATGGGCGTAGTTTTTAATTTTAACGGAAATCAGTCATGTCCGATTCTCTAAAACTTCCTAAAAAAATTATGCTTCTCGGCTCAGGCGAACTGGGCAAAGAATTTGTAATTGCGGCTCAACGGCTGGGTAATTATATCATTGCTGTTGACCGCTATGAGAATGCGCCAGCTATGCAAGTGGCGGATTGCTCAGAAGTCATCTCTATGCTAAGTGCAGATGATTTAGAACGAGTTGTTACTAAACATCAGCCTGATTTCATTATCCCAGAAATTGAGGCGATCAGAACTGAAAAACTATTAGAATTTGAGCAGCGAGGAATTACTGTAATTCCTACAGCAATGGCAACCAATTATACGATGAATCGTGACCGAATTCGAGAATTAGCTCATCAACAGTTAGGCATCCGAACCGCTAACTATGCTTATGCGACTAGCTTAGATGAGTTTATTCAGGTTTCTCAAACAATTGGTTTTCCGAATGTGGTAAAACCTGTGATGTCTTCCTCTGGAAAAGGGCAGTCAGTGGTTAACTCTTGTGAGGAAGTAGAACAGGCTTGGAATTACGCGATCGCAGGCTCTAGGGGAGATACCCAAAAGATTATTGTTGAAGAGTTTATTAACTTCGAGCTAGAAATTACCTTATTAACCATTAAGCAGTGGAATGCACCAACAATTTTTTGCCCAGCGATTGGACATCGTCAAGAACGAGGGGATTATCAAGAATCATGGCAACCAACGGCAATTTCTGAACAACAGGTAAAAGAAGCAGAGGCGATCGCCCAAAAAGTGACTGATGCTTTAGGCGGTGCTGGAATTTTTGGTGTGGAATTTTTTGTTACTAAAGATGAAGTGATTTTTTCCGAACTTTCCCCTCGACCTCATGATACGGGAATGGTAACTTTAATTTCGCAAAATCTGAATGAATTTGAACTTCATTTGAGAGCAATTTTAGGATTGCCAATCCCTAAAATAGAACAACTGGGCGCTTCGGCAAGTGCTGTTATTTTAGCTCAAGATAATTCCGATTCAATCTTTTTTGCCGGGGTTGCAGAAGCCTTATCTGAACCCGATGTGGATTTGAGATTATTTGGCAAACCCGATTCACGTCCTTTCCGGAGGATGGGTGTCGCTTTGGCGAAAGGAAACAATGTTCAGGAAGCGAGAGAGAAAGCGAACAGAGCCGTTAGCCAAATTAAAATTTTGAGTGAATAGCGATTAGCTTGTTTGGTACGATCGCTCTATTCCGATTAGTGTTGTATACGGCTTGCCACTTGTAAAGGTTATAACTGAGACAAAGCATGTCACAGCCTACGCTCAGGAACGCCGCTTCCTTTAGCATAACGTTCCACCCCTTGCCAGCTTAGGTGTAGGAGGTAACGGATAAATTTGACATTTATGTTTAAAATACTACTAATGAAACAAGTTGTTGCAGGAAAGTCATTAATTCCTGATTTTTAACGACTTTTAAAGACAACAAGTCAACAGGAAGACTCAAATGGAAGATTCTCTGATTGATTATAGTGGCGAACAGTTAGCCTTCATTCTTTCTCTTGCGCTATTTCTGGGTTTAGTGTTAACGGTTGGATTCGTAACGCGCAACTTAGAAAATGCGATCATTTTTACTATCTTAGCCAGTACTCCATTATTGTTGTGGTCTGTTATGTCGCACCTTCCTTAGTTTTAGGATTTAAGTCAAAATAAATATTAGCTGGCATCAAATTGTTGAGCCTTTAAGAGAGCGAGTTAGGTTTCAGCATTTTGCTGACGTGATAGGCATCCTGTCCGTCCAAGGTATCCAATGCTTTATGCTGATTAGTTTAGGCTTTTTAAAAGCGTCTGCGGCAGAGTGAGTCTGGTGTATAGCGGTTCTCAAATAAGTGGAGTACACTCAACTTCTGCCCTCTGCCTTCTGCCTTAAAGCCAACTACGTTGTACCTCACCAAATAGAGAAACGCTATAGTCCCAGATTTTCAGTTTGCGGATGATGAGGTACCTTGAGTTTATTGGTGTCTATTCCTAAATTGATGTCTACTGGTTTTCTCCCCTCCGAAATTGCTCAGTTAACCGAATCTACTTCTATTGCTCTTGCTCAAAGTATTGAGCAAATTACGATTACAACCCCTCTGAGTGAACAGCCCATTTTAACAACTTATGTGCGTCAGGGGAGCGGCGGCACTCCCATTGTGTTGTTACATGGCTTTGATAGTTCGTTGTTTGAGTTTCGGCGTCTATTACCTTTGTTGGCGGCTGAGAATGAGACATGGATTGTTGACTTGTTGGGCTTTGGTTTTACGGAACGCTTGGCAGGTATTCCCTTTAGTCCGGCGGCTATTAAAACCCATCTCTACTACTTTTGGAAAACACTGATTAGTCAGCCCATGATTTTGGTGGGTGCTTCGATGGGAGGAGCTGCTGCTATTGATTTTACGCTCTCTTATCCGCAATTGGTTAAGCAGTTAGTTTTAATTGATAGTGCTGGATATAAAGCTCCTCCAAATATTGGCAAGTTGATGTTTCCACCCTTTAGTTCTTTGGCAACAAAATTTTTAAGTAGCCCAAAAGTTCGGCAACAAATTAGTACCAAGGCTTACTTCAATAAAAGCTTGGCTTCATTAGACGCCCAATTGTGTGCCGCATTACATCTCAAATCACAAGGTTGGCAAGACGCTTTGATTGCTTTTACGAAGAGTGGGGGTTATAGCTCTTTCGGAGAGAAACTTTCACAAATTAAACAGCCAACCCTAATTTTATGGGGAGACTCCGATCGCATTTTAGGGACAGCTGATGCGTATAAGTTTCAAGATGCGATCGCCCATTCTAAACTGATTTGGCTGGAAAATTGCGGACATGTTCCTCACCTTGAACAGCCCCAGATGACAGCACAGCATATCCTAGAATTTCGGGATGAGCCGAGCAACATCTGAAATGCTCAACTTGACATGAAGTTTTTCCCTTAACCAAAGCTTACTTGCTGTTTAACTCTTGGTTGTTAGCCTAACTAGCGCACTTCTAGTTACAACGGAAGTTCCCCCGTACAGATGAACTACAAAAGGAGAAAAAGCTTGAGTGACGGGAACTAGAGCCATTTACTCCCAGAAAGCCGTACCCATGTTTTTAAGAATTTTTTAAGATTTTGGCGGGGAGATTTCTGGGACAATAGTAGCCATGTATATTGAACGAGTCCCTAACAGAAATTCACCCCCCGCTGTCCTCCTACGAGAGTCCTATCGTGAAGGGGGTAAAATCCGTAAAAGAACTTTAGCTAACCTGTCAAAATTACCGGATACTGTCATTGATAACTTGAGAATAGTGCTCAAAGGCGGCGCAGCTATTGAAAATCTCTCCGAATCATTCTCTGTAGAAAGAAGTCTACCTCATGGTCATGTAGCTGCGGTTTTAGGAACAATCAAAAAACTGTCTTTGCACCATCTAATCTCACCCTCAAATTCGAGAAAACGAGCTCTAGTTTTGGCGATGATCGTGGCGCGTCTCCTTGACCCTCGTTCCAAGTTAGCCACAGCGAGAGGATTGCACAGCGAAACGTGCAATTCATCGTTAAGTGAACTGTTGGGCTTAGAAAAAGCCGATGAGGATGAATTGTATGAAGCAATGGATTGGCTGGTATCCAAACAAGAATTAATCGAAAATGAGTTAGCCCTAAGACATCTATCCGAAGGAGCTTCGGAAACTTCTTGAACAAGAAGCTGTTCAACTCTCATTATTTGATGAAACTGACTTAGTAGAATTTTCTTGTTCTGATTACCCCAGTGAGCGGCTAATTGCTTGTCGCAACCCGATGCTTGCTCAAGAAAAGTCTTTGACTAGAATTGCTTTATTACAGGCGACACAGCAGGAACTCAATAAGATTGTTATCGCCACTTCACGAGATAAACGCGCCCTCAAAGGAGCCGACCAGATTGGACTGAGAGTGGGGCGAGTTCTCAATGCTACATGTGTGGGGAAATACTTTAATATTGCCATCACTGAGACAAGTTTTTCTTACTCATTGAATGAAGCGGCTATCGCCAATGATTCGGCTTTGGATGGAGTCTATATTATTCGGACTTCAGTCAAACCGGAGACTTTAGATGCGGCTCAAACGGTGAGAACCTATAAAAGCCTTTCTACTGTCGAACAAGCTTTCCGCAGTTATAAAACTATCGATTTGAAAGTACGTCCAATTTATCACCGTTTAGAACAGCGCGTCAAAGCTCACGTCTTCTTGTGTATGCTGGCTTATTATGTGGAGTGGCACATGAGGAAAGCTTTAGCTCCACTGCTGTTTGACGATGAAAAAGTCACAGTTGAACCGGAGGGAAAAAGTTCAATTGTTGCTCCATCTAAGCGTTCAAAGAAAGCCCGCGCTAAGGCAGCGACTAAAAAGACACCTGAAAAGCTTCCTGTCCATAGTTTTCGGACTTTAATGACTGATTTAGCAACGATTGTCAAAAATAAATTCCAGTCTAGTGGTCTGGAGACTTCTCTAATGTTTGAGAAAATTACTCAACCGACTCCACTCCAACAAAAAGCGTTAGATTTGTTAGAAGTTTCCTTAATTTGTACCCAGTAACAGCCGAGGAGTTGAGTCTCTCCCTCTCTCACAGCATAGGTTGTAGTTTTTTGTCAAAGGGGAACTTCCGTTACAACAACCAAGCTCATGAATTTTTATAGCTGTCGCCATCAAGGTTAGGACTTTCGTGAACGACTCAAACAAGCACGTACTAGTAATAAACATAAAAGCCCTCTGCCTCCTCGTATGAGCTCCGGTGCCTTTTGCTATATTGACAGTTAAACTTAAGATTACCCCTTCTTAATTTTGTGAGACTAGGATTTTAAAATTGTTTGAAACTCATCTTTTTTTATTTTTTCCTGCCATGATGTTTCAAGATTGTAATTCTTGCGAGCTTAAACAAGAGAGAATTCGATGTCCAATTTGACTCGGAGACAGCTCCTTATTTTTTTTGGAGCTAGTGCTGGTGCTGCTGTATTATCTCCTGCGTTCAAAGATAAAATTTTCGGTAGCCATCTTAATGTTGCCGAAGCGGTTCAGCCTCTGAAAATTACCCCCGTCCGTTTACCCCATCCTCTACCCATTTACCAACAGCAGGCAAGTTACCTGCCAACAGCAATTGAGCAGGGAACGGTATTAAATCCATCCAGCGATACTCGATTAGGTCAATACAATGTCTTAGATGACGTTGTCGTGCCTCCGGAATATGAACGTTATGTAATTGTGCGCTGGGGCGATCGCGTTTTCCCGAATCAAGAAGAATACTTTGGCTACAACTGCGACTATACCGGCTTTGTTCCTGTTAATGGAAACAACTCCAATGATGGCTATCTTTGGGTCAATCATGAATATATTTCCTACCCCTTTTCTGCACTCGCCCGATGGCAGCCCGATGATGTTGCTGGATTTCCTGAAAGCTACCCCTTGGTGATTGGGCAAACCTTACCGAATGACAAAACAAATATCCAAGTTTTAGGCGAATTTTATTATAATCAGGGCGGCTCCATTGTTCGCATCTCCCGCTCAGGCCAAGGTGGAAAGTTTGCCGTTGTCAGCGATTCCAAGAATCGACGGATACATGGACTCTCCGGTTTAGGGATTAACAGCCAACGTTCTGATCAATATAAGAACATCATCTCTTGGGGTTCCAAAAGCTATCAGAAAGGAGACCAAAACTATCTAATCGGTACCGGCCCCGCCGCAACTCAAGTCTTTACCAAATCTGCCGATGGATTGGGCAATAAAATTATTGGCACGGCTTACAACTGTTCGGGTGGGACAACGCCTTGGGGAAGAATTTTGTCTGCTGAAGAGAACTTCCAAGGCAGTGTAACGGAAGCTGTAAAGCCTGATGGCACTCAGACCGAGTATACCACCGGGACTTCAGGAGAAAAGTTTGGCTTAGTCGGGGAAAAATACGGTTGGATGGTAGAAATTGACCCCGCAGATCCCAATTACCGCCCTCACAAACACACCGCCTTGGGTCGTTTTCGCCATGAAAACATTGCCCTGCGAGTGGAAGCTAGGAAAAAATTAATTGCTTACATGGGTGATGATCGACGAGGGGGACATACTTGGAAATTTGTCAGTAAAGGTACTGTTTCTTCCCCCACCGACAAAAACAACAGTGCCTTATTTGAAGACGGAACGCTCTACGTTGCTCGCTACAACTCCGATGGTGCAGGCCGGTGGATTCCCCTCTCGTTAAATACGCGAACCGATCCCATTCCACCTTCGGTGATTGGCTCAAAAGAAATTACCGCCTTGGGTAAGGCGACGGAGAATGCTCTCTTGTCACTCCCCAAGCGTAACGGTATCGCTGGACAAACCTCTGATGGGGGTTCATTCAACGTCGATATCACCAACGAAGCCACCGCTTTACCCAGTTACAAAGGCAAGAAGCTGTCCGATTTTTACACCAACCAAGGGGCAGTGTTAGTGGATGCTTTCTTAGCGGCTAATCTCGTGGGGGGAACACCGACGGCTCGTCCTGAGGATATTGAAATCCATCCCCGCACCCAGGAAGTATTCATCGCCTACACTGATGGTGAGCCTAGTAGCGATGGCTACCCCGATTCTCGAATCTTTGTGGTATCTAAGTACAGCAGTGATGTTAACGCCCCACAGCCATCGGGAGAACTGTTCAAGATTATTGAAAATAGTCCAGATGGCACAGGGACGACTTTCCGATGGCAGCGACTGGCTAAAGGTGGGGAAGCCGGAGCCGAATCCGGAGATGGTTTTGCCAATGTGGATAACCTAGTATTTGACAGCCAAGGTCATCTCTGGGCTGTGACTGATATGTCTACTGGGGTGCACAATGGCTTCAGTACCGGAGCTAATCCCAGCCCAATACTGATAGACCATCGAGTCGTGGGCACTACATCTACAGTTAGTACCGATTCTAATTTAAATGTTCAGACATCTAACTTGGCGGGAGTTTTTGGCAATAACTGGCTATTCTTGATTCCCACCCGTGGGCCGGATGCCGGAAAAATTGTACCTTTTGCTTATGGGCCACCCCGTTGCGAGATGACGGGGCCAACCTTCATTGGGGATACCCTGATCCTATCGGTGCAGCATCCCGGTGAAGATTGTCCGTTCAACCCTCAGCAAACCCTGAGCCGCACGATCGAGATGCTGAATTTGGATGGCTCTGTGTTTAATCAAACCCGCACGGTGCCTCATGGGAGTAATTGGCCGAGTAATATCGAGGGCAATCCTCAAGGCGCACCACGTCCTTCAGTGATTGGTATTCGCCGCAAGGACTCGAAAGGTCGGTTTGTTTAAGTTAGGGTGATTGTCACCAATTCTCTAGTCGGTATCTACAAGTGAGTTGTGCCATCGGGCATCATGGCTCCCTGAAGGTTAGCTTTGTTCAGGTTAGTACCTCGGAGATTAGCACCTCTTAGGTCAGCTCTTTCTAAATTAGCTTTGCTGAGGTTAGCGCCTCGGAGGTTAGCGCCCTTCAAGTCAGCTTCGCACAGGTTGGATCGGCTGAGATTAGCCCATCTTAAATCAGCCCTTTCTAGGTCAGCTTCCCGCAAATTCGCCCTAGAGAGGTAAGCTCCACTCAAGTGAGCCTCAGATAGGTTCGCTTTCTGGAGTTCAGCCTTGTACAGGTAAGTCCCGATCAGTTCGGCTTCGTGGAGGTTAGCATTGCTCAGGTTCGTATGACTGAGGTTAGCCTGCACGAGTTTAGCCTCGCTGAGGTTCGTTCTTAATAGCTGTGCCCCACTCAAATCAGCTCCTTGGAGGTTAACCCGTCTCAGGTTAGTCCCAATCAGATTAGCATCACTGAGATCGACGCCTTTAAGGTTAGCCCCGTAAAGGTCTGCCCCAATTAGGTTAGCACCCGTGAGTTCAGCATGACTGAGGTCAGCACTAATCAGGGTTGTATCGATGAGGCAAGCTTCAACGAGGTTCGCTTCGTTGAGGGATGCATGGGAAAGGTTAGCCTGACTCAGGTTAGCACCTGTGAGGTTCGCTGCAATCAGGAGAGTATGATCCAGCAGTGCTTTTCTCAGGTTAGTCCCTTGCAGGTGAGCACCTCTGAGGTTCACCCCAATCAGGTTCGCTTCGCTCAAGTCGGGTTCTAATTGTGGGTTAAGAGTTCTCCACTTAATCCATCCAACGGCACCCTGATCGAGAAACGCTAGATGCTCTGCATTTGCCATCTCTAGGTTTGGTAAAAAACTAAATTTAACGAGTCACTCTAACCATCATGCCTTTGAATCGGCATGGTGTTGAGGGGTTGTTTGTTCGGAGCTATCAGTAAAACGGCGATGGATGGGAGTCAGGTGCGATCGCTATTGTGATTTTCCACTGTCAGGGTGAGCACGTCCAACCACATTTTCCAGCGCCACCAACACAGCCTGAGACGCGGCTAAAATATCCCGCTCGGCTCCCCCTAAGTAGAGGCGTCCGAAGATACCCACCGGGAGAATTTCCAGGATGTTAATGAAGGCTGCTTTCTCAGCTTCGTTCGCAGCGAGAGCCGCATAGGCAGCCGGCTGAACTTCCAAGACATATAACGTTTGTCCTGCCAAGAGCAGTTGTCCCTTGCGAGTGCGATTGATCAGTTGGGTGTGGTGGGCATCAATATTGCGGATAATCTGGCTGGAAACGACACGGGGTTTAAGACAATCTTGTTCTCGGGCACCCAGCGCCTCCAAAATCGCCTTAGCCGCCGCCCGCGTTTCCCCCTGGAAGCTGGAATGAACTTCTAGAAGTCCAAAAAGTCGTTCGACAACCTGCACCCCCGGACGAACAGAGGTAGATTTCAGGGCGATATCTGTAATCCGGTTAATTTCAATCCCAGGTGCGATTTCAATCCACAGGGATGAATCACCGGGTAAGGGCAAGAACCCTTGTGCCACTGTCCCCATGTAAGCCGCATGTTGGGGCTGTAAATTGTCTAGAAATACGTAACTACGCAGTTCTATACCCAAAGTTTTTTCTCCGTCGATTGGGGATATTAGGGCAAAACAGGGATAACTTACCACTAGAGGGTACCCAGTGGTTCAGCTAATTCCGAAGAATGATACTATTTCGGATGTATCGATTACTTTTTTAGACCCAAATGTTTCAAAATTAAGTTGGTCGATTCAACAATTCTCTCATCTCTCGGTCTGAGATCAGGTTCAAATCTCTTGCCACTGATATGCTGGATTGTTTCTATATATCTTACAGCTACTTCTAATTCCTGTTTTGGACTGAGTAATCCTGTCTTGCTATCGAATTTCATCCCTCGCACAAACTCTTTAGAATAAGATTTTGGTCTGCCTTGCTCATCTAGCTCAAATGAACCTGATTCTAAATCCAGCTTCCATCTTCTGGTTGAATCTAGAGTAAAGACTTCATCCATGACCACAATTTCTCCTTTGTGGTTCCGTCCATGCTCCAGTTTGGTATCGACTGGAATCATTCCTTTTTTTCTATCGTGTTCTAAAATAATTCCAAATACTAGAATAGAATTATTGCGGATTTCCATATACTCTTGCTCAGTACATATTCCTTTATCAAATAAGTATTGAGGGCTTACAGACTCATCATTTTTAGCTTTTGTGGACGGGGTATCCATCAGGTAAGGAAGCTTCCCGTTTGGGCTGAGATTATTGGGTAATTTATGTCCACAAAATTCTCTTTCCCCAGATAACCAATGTTGATAGAGAGAAGTTGAAGTGCTACTCTCTGCCATATAAAGCCTGAGAACATTCTCAAACTGAATCGGGGATAAATTTTCGGCTGCAATGACTGTTGAAGTGGGTGTTAAGTCAGGAATTTTAAATTGAGAACTCCCCAGTATTCCCTTCACCAGCTCTAACATGAGATGATGATTTAGGGCTAAAACTTGGTCTTTAAAGGGTATCGTTCCTCGATGTTGGTCATGGGTAGAAACTCGATTTGACCGATACATCAAACGAATGGGAATTCCGTCATTGGTTTTTAGGGTATCTCCATAAACACAATTGGAAACTTTGCCTTCATAAATTTGGCAACCTTTCAACTCTGGGATTTCTCCGTCATTGATGAGTTCTTTTATGGTTCTGCCTTCATTCACTCTAGAGCCATAATCTTTAACTAATGCTTCAATTTCTTGCCTATCCATTAATCCCATTTTCTGTTCTTCACCCTAACCTACCCATCCTAAATGATTCGTGAAGGTGATCTCCCAGAGATACCCGACTTGTTGAGAAATAGCATTACGGGTTATCTGGATAGTGGCGTCTATCAACCAGTTTAGGGTAAGGGTACGGTAGAATTCATCGGCAAATATCTTGACGGTGGTGTCCAGGATGGAATGTTGTAAAGATTAAGGTTCAGGTTCCGTCGCCTCAGTTGTGGCACCACTCTCACTCATTTGCCACTCAAATCCTCTCCGCCAAGGAGATTCCCTGTAGCTACTCTTAAGAGATCCCCTCAGCCCCCCTTGACCGGAAGTTCCCCCGTACAGATGAACTACAAAGGGAGAAAAAGCTTGAGTGACGGGAACTAGAGCCATTTACTCCCAGAAAGCCGTACCCATGTTTTTAAGAATTTTTTAAGATTTTGGCGGGGAGATTTCTGGGACAATAGTAGCCATGTATATTGAACGAGTCCCTAACAGAAATTCACCCCCCGCTGTCCTCCTACGAGAGTCCTATCGTGAAGGGGGTAAAATCCGTAAAAGAACTTTAGCTAACCTGTCAAAATTACCGGATACTGTCATTGATAACTTGAGAATAGTGCTCAAAGGCGGCGCAGCTATTGAAAATCTCTCCGAATCATTCTCTGTAGAAAGAAGTCTACCTCATGGTCATGTAGCTGCGGTTTTAGGAACAATCAAAAAACTGTCTTTGCACCATCTAATCTCACCCTCAAATTCGAGAAAACGAGCTCTAGTTTTGGCGATGATCGTGGCGCGTCTCCTTGACCCTCGTTCCAAGTTAGCCACAGCGAGAGGATTGCACAGCGAAACGTGCAATTCATCGTTAAGTGAACTGTTGGGCTTAGAAAAAGCCGATGAGGATGAATTGTATGAAGCAATGGATTGGCTGGTATCCAAACAAGAATTAATCGAAAATGAGTTAGCCCTAAGACATCTATCCGAAGGAGCTTCGGAAACTTCTTGAACAAGAAGCTGTTCAACTCTCATTATTTGATGAAACTGACTTAGTAGAATTTTCTTGTTCTGATTACCCCAGTGAGCGGCTAATTGCTTGTCGCAACCCGATGCTTGCTCAAGAAAAGTCTTTGACTAGAATTGCTTTATTACAGGCGACACAGCAGGAACTCAATAAGATTGTTATCGCCACTTCACGAGATAAACGCGCCCTCAAAGGAGCCGACCAGATTGGACTGAGAGTGGGGCGAGTTCTCAATGCTACATGTGTGGGGAAATACTTTAATATTGCCATCACTGAGACAAGTTTTTCTTACTCATTGAATGAAGCGGCTATCGCCAATGATTCGGCTTTGGATGGAGTCTATATTATTCGGACTTCAGTCAAACCGGAGACTTTAGATGCGGCTCAAACGGTGAGAACCTATAAAAGCCTTTCTACTGTCGAACAAGCTTTCCGCAGTTATAAAACTATCGATTTGAAAGTACGTCCAATTTATCACCGTTTAGAACAGCGCGTCAAAGCTCACGTCTTCTTGTGTATGCTGGCTTATTATGTGGAGTGGCACATGAGGAAAGCTTTAGCTCCACTGCTGTTTGACGATGAAAAAGTCACAGTTGAACCGGAGGGAAAAAGTTCAATTGTTGCTCCATCTAAGCGTTCAAAGAAAGCCCGCGCTAAGGCAGCGACTAAAAAGACACCTGAAAAGCTTCCTGTCCATAGTTTTCGGACTTTAATGACTGATTTAGCAACGATTGTCAAAAATAAATTCCAGTCTAGTGGTCTGGAGACTTCTCTAATGTTTGAGAAAATTACTCAACCGACTCCACTCCAACAAAAAGCGTTAGATTTGTTAGAAGTTTCCTTAATTTGTACCCAGTAACAGCCGAGGAGTTGAGTCTCTCCCTCTCTCACAGCATAGGTTGTAGTTTTTTGTCAAAGGGGAACTTCCGCTTGACTAAGGCAGGGCTGTTTCATTCTCCCGCAGTCCGCCCGGAGTTTAAACTCCGGGCTTATAGCTCAAGTCCATTGAAATGGACTAACAAGCCTCCTATTTCTTGCCATCGATTTCAACTAAGATGTTGCACCAGTGGCAACAAACCTCATAATCCGCCAACAGCTTAAGTTCTTGCCTAATAGCTCAAGTCTCCTAAAGTGGACTCAAACTCTTATCTAGTCCAGTCGTCTTTAGACGACTTTAGCTATGAGTCAGGGAATTAATTCCCTGGCGGATTTGGAGAAAACGAATCAGCCCTGCGCCCACGAGTATCCAACACAGAACTTACGCCTTTTCCGCCTTAATACACCCTTGCAGAAACCGAGCCGGAATCTCTGGACGCCCACCCCAATGCAGATGCACATAAGAAGCGTGCACCTGATGCCGTCGCCACCCCTCGGTTGCCGCCTTACCCTCACCTTTTTGGTCATATCCCCGTGTCTCAAACAACGGTTTCTCAGGCATTACCGTCAACTGAGAGTGATGAAACTCATGCCCCCAAACCCTTGCCCCAGCTTTTAACAATGGACTGTCTTGCAGTGCCGTTGCTTGCCGATATCCCACAGTAAGGCGCTTCCCCATCACTGTTGTTGTGGGCAATACCCCCACCATCGACCAAGATTGTCCCTCAAAATCCCTAATCTGCTCACACAAATACATCAGCCCCCCGCACTCTGCATAAGTTGGCATTCCTGTCAAGATAGCCAGTCGCACAGACTCACGCGCACAGGTATTTTCAGTTAATGGTTGGGCAAAGACTTCGGGAAAACCGCCGCCAAAGTACAATCCCTGGACATCCGCAGGTAAAGCCGTATCGGTGAGGGGACTCCAAGGCACTAACTCAGCGCCCAGTTCTTGCAAAATATCCAGGTTGTCCTGATAGTAGAAACTAAAAGCGCGATCGCGTGCTACTGCCAGCCTAACTGGATCTCCCCCTAAATCCCCCATAACTTGGGGGACTTTGAATCTAGTTCCCCCCTTAATAAGCCGGAGCTTTAGTGAGGAGGCTAGGGGGGTGGAGGGTTGGGGGGGATCTGAATCTGAGGGGGAAGTCAGCAACGGAAATAACAGCTCCCAGTCGAAACAACTCTCTGCCAGGTGGGCGAGTCTATCGATCAAGTCATCCAACTGAACCATCTCAGCCGTAGGCACTAAGCCCAGATGCCGAGCGGGAATCGTAATATTATCCTGACGCCTCATGACTCCTAGTACAGGAATTTGTAAGGGTTCCAAGGCATCTTTGAGAAGTTCCAAGTGGCGATCGCTCCCCACGCGATTTAACACCACACCCGTTAGCTGTATCCTAGAGTCAAAGGTCTTGTAACCGTGTGCGATCGCAGCCACTGAACGAGACAACCGACTACAATCCAAAACCAATAGCACAGGCAATTCCAACAACCGCGCAATATGAGCCGTACTCGCCCAATCCTCTCGTCCTGATGCCCCATCAAACAACCCCATCACCCCTTCAACAAGAGCATAATTCACCCCTTGCACATGACGGGTAAAACAGTCCTGGACGTAATTCTCCGAAGTCAGCACCGGGTCTAAATTCCGACAGGGACGCCCCGTAACCTGCTGATGGAACATCGGATCGATGTAATCCGGGCCAACTTTGAACGATTGAACACTTTGCTTGTGCCGTGACAAAAACGACAATAGGGCGAGCGTAACCGTTGTCTTGCCCACCCCACTGCGTTCACCCGCGATGACTAAAGCCATAGTAATTGGTAATTGGTCATTGATGCTTGACTTTTATTCCCCATTACCCATTACCTAATACCTATTACCCATTGGCTAATTTGAGCATCTCAGCCGTAACCGCCAGACTTTCTTCATAAAGCACCTCGCGACCCCAGCGTTGTAGTTGCTGACTTAACAGGTGTTCGGTCTTTTGGTCAAATAGCGGTGTTACCTGCTGAATCCGGCAAGCTTGGGCACCCCCACCGGCTTCCATCCGCATACAACCCGTCGTTTCGGAACACAACACCGTACAGCAGTCTGCTTCGTTATTGGTCGAACCCAACCGCAGGCTGATCAAGTCACCTGGGATTTCTCCCACATCCGCGACGGGAATTCCTGCCAACTCGGCTTCAATTGTATGTTGCTCTGGTGAGGTGAATCGAACACGCCGGATATCGTAATCACCCCCGTCTTTTTGATAAGAGACGGGACGCCACTTCAAACGAGAGGCTAACCAACCCAAAAACATCAATGCCTGAGCTTGGTTCCCTTGCTCGTAATCAATGGTTACCTGATCAACTTCGTTGAGCGCCGCACGACGCTCTGGTGGGTCGAACGCCTCAGCCGTCAACTCTTGCCAAGGTGCTAACCGTCGCCAGTTAAGGTCAGCAATCCCTGTTCCGTGAGCAATCAGTTCGTATATCTGCAAAAGCTCTGGCTCTGTCTTATTGAAAGAACTAGAGTCAATGATGATGCTATTACTCTGGTTTGCCAGTCGCTTGAACAGACCATACTCAGGGTCAGGGGTTCCCTTCCACCAGAGGAACTTGGGAAGCTCTCCAATCATCAGCTCTGAAATCATCCCAGCGTTGCGCTCCAAAGCAGCAGCGGTGCCTCTGAGAGTAATGTATTCACAGCAGACCAGTGTACTCTGACTTTGCTTTTGCACAGGGCAAGAGGCAGAAACCTGAGCCGTCACGCCTTCATCTTCTCCTGCTATCGGACAAAGAGCGATAATCCGACAGGGGTTGGAGGCTGCGATGGCATCCGCCAGCCCCGATCCTTCCAAGTCTGGCGAATACTGGAGCCGTTCAGCTTCTGCTGTAGTGCTTACTGCCCCATGTTTCAGTCGTTGTGTATATTCTTCGCGCACTCTGGCCTTGGTGGCCTCATCTGCCGTACCAGTTCTCGGCAGTCCATAAGCTTTTTGAGCCGCTTTCAGTGCCGCCACCATGCGCGGTCCGATAATACCATCAATCGGGCCTGTGTAATATCCCAATGCCGCTAAGAGTTGCTGGGTTTCTTCGGGTTCATAGATAATCAAACTAAACGTTGACGCCCGGATGGCGGAGGGAAAATCGCCGTATTCCCCAGAGCCACCATAGCTCTGCCAGATTTGACGAAGTTCCGCTTCGATATCACTAATCGAAACATCTTTGGGCCGTTGTATGGAGACTATTGGAGGAGATTGCGTTGCCATATCACTTACTTTGTTGTTTGTTGTGGGTTGGTTGTTGTTGCTTATTATTTGGGGGTTGTTAGTGCTTAGCTGTTAGCAATTTAACGACTTTTTATAACTCAACAATAAACACTAACCACTCCTCAGCGCATTGGGCGAAACACCCTACAATCTACGCCAACGGCGTCCATCCCGATTGATCAATAGTTCCGCCTCACTTGGCTCCCAGGTTCCCGCTTCGTACTGAGGAATAGACGCTGGATTAGCGGGTGCTTCCCAAGCCATAAGTGCCGGTGTCACCACTCGCCAAGCCTCTTCCACTTCATCGGCACGGGTGAACAGGGTTTGGTCTCCGAGCATACAATCGAGTAATAGGCGATCGTAAGCATCAGATGTAGACATGCCAAACGAAGAACCGTAGCTAAAGTCCATATCGACCGTGCGTGTCCGCAAGTTCGGTCCCGGCATTTTCCCTTCAAATCGTAGGGAAATCCCTTCATTTGGGTGAATCCGCAGGGTTAGCACATTGGGGTTTGCCTGTTGTGCGGCGGATTGGAAAATTAACAAAGGTACATCGCGAAACTGGATCGCAATTTCGCTCACCTTCTTCGGCAGCCGCTTACCCGTTCGCAGATAAAAGGGCACACCCTGCCAGCGCCAGTTATCGATCAGTAGCTTCATTGCCACGTAGGTGGCGGTTGTCGAGTTGGGGTTCACTCCTGGTTCCTCTCGATAACCAGGAACTCGCTTTCCTTTCATCCAACCGGCTGAATATTGACCCCTTACGGCTGAAGCTTCCAGGTTATTGATATCGGCTAGGTGGGTAGCCTGAAGTACCTTGACTTTTTCTGTGCGAATACTATCGGCGTCTAAGGAATTTGGCGGTTCCATCGCCGTCAGGCAAAACACTTGGAGGAGGTGATTTTGCACCATGTCTCGGAGTGCACCAGAGGTTTCATAATAACCCGCTCTATCTTCGACGCCTACCGTTTCTGCCACTGTAATCTGGACGTGGTCAACAAACTGGCGATTCCAGAGCGGCTCAAAGATGGCGTTGGCGAAGCGAAACACCAACAAATTCTGAACGGTTTCTTTGCCTAAATAGTGGTCGATGCGGTAAACCTGTTCTTCTTTACAGACTTGTTGCACAACTCGGTTGAGCTTTTGAGCCGAACTCAAATCGGTACCGAAGGGTTTTTCAATCACCAAGCGGTTCCGAATCGGATCGCTCAACATTCCCGCACCGCCAAGCTGTCGGATGGCTTCTGGGAAAAATTTGGGAGAAACGGACAGGTAAAAGACTCGATTTCCTCGCGTCCCCCGTTTACCATCAAGTTCCCCTAAAAAGGCTTTCAGCTTCTCATAGCTTTCTGGCTTATCAATGTCACCCGGACAGTAGTACAACCCTCTGGCAAAATCTTCCCACAGTTCCTCGGCTCCAATGCCGTCGGCAAACTGCTCTATGCCCTCACGCATCTGCTCCCGAAAGTAGTCATGGCTCCATTCGCGACGTGCCACACCCACGATTGTCGTTTCGGGGGGTAAGCGTCGATCGCGTTTCATTTGGTAAATGGCGGGTACCAATTTGCGTTGCGTCAGGTCTCCCGACGCTCCAAAAATGACTAAAATCGCAGGTTCCGGTGTCCGTTCCTGTTGTAATCCAACGCGCAGAGGGTTTTCTAGCAGAGTCACCATAGGAAGTTAAGAAAGATCAGAGATGAATAAGGATAATGCACAAGGGATGAAGCGTGAAGTATGGAATGTTTCACCCTTCACACTTCACACTTCATATTTTTTTACACAGTTGCCAACTTCTGGACTTTGTCCTCTAAGGATGCCATTAAGGACTCAAAAGGCTTGACAAATTTGTCAATTCCATCTAATAAAAGTTCCTCCATGACCTCGTCGATATTGATATCGATATCGGGTTCCTTGAGACTTTCCATTAAGTGGTAGGCTTTGTCAACATCGGCCTCAACGCGATTGGCTGGAGAACAGTGATCGGCACAGGCTTCAATGGTGTTGGGTGGTAAGGTATTGACGGTATCAGGGCCGATCAGCTCATCGACATACATCACATCGCTGTATTCGGGGTTCTTGGTGCTAGTGCTCGCCCACAGCAGCCGCTGGACTTTTGCTCCTTTTTCGGCTAAAGCTTTCCAGCGATCGCTCTGGATAATTTCTTTGTATTTCTGGTAGGCAATTTTGGCATTAGCGATCGCCACTTTGCCTTTCACGGCTTCCAACTCGGCTTTCTTCTCGATCCGATCCACGCCTTCAGCGAGTTTAGCGTCAATCCGTCCATCAATATTGATATCAATCCGACTCAAGAAGAAACTCGCCACAGAGGCAATGTTGCTGATGTCCTTGCCCTCGGCAACCCGCTTTTCCAAGCCTCGGATGTAAGACCAAGCCGTCTCAACATAGCTGTCTACGGAGAACAGCAAGGTAACATTAACATTGATTCCTTCGCTGATCACTTGCTCAACCGCAGGCAAGCCCATCTTCGTGCCAGGAATCTTGATCATTACGTTTTCCCGACCAATTTGCTCATAATAGCGTCGGGCTTCATTAATCGTGCTTTGGGTATCGTCCGCCATGGTGGGTGGAACTTCGATACTCACGTAACCATCCAGTTTATTGGACGACTCATAAACGGGTTTGAAGATATCGCAGGCATTCCGGATGTCATCAAACACGAGAGACTCATAAATTTCCAACACCGATTTCTGGGCACGGATACCGGCTTCAATATCGGCATCGTATATGGCATTCCCCACGATCGCTTTTTCAAAGATGGCGGGGTTGGAGGTAATTCCGACAATCCCTCGCTCCTCAATTAGCTGCTTGAGTTCGCCGGACTGGATAATTGAGCGGCTCAGATTATCCATCCAGATACTCTGACCGTAATTTTGTTCAATTTGGAAGATGGGATTGTTGGCTGTTGCTGTCATTCTGTAACTCCTAGTAATTGTGATGTATTCTGCTTATTGAAGGTTAGAGGCTGAGGGCTGATTGGTCATTAGGTTTTGGTCATAGACTCTTGACAAAAGACCCATGATTAACCGGGTTTAGAAGCCATTGCCGCTTCTTCTGAGTCCCGCGCTCTCTCTTGAATAAAAGATTCGACAAGGGCTACATCTTCTTTACTCCCAATAATCAAGGGTGTTCTTTGATGCAACGCCTTGGGCACCACCTCCATCAGATTTTGGGTTCCCGTACTGGCTCTGCCACCCGCTTGCTCCATCAAAAACGCAAGGGGAGCGGTTTCATAAAGTAGACGCAACTTTCCTTCCGGCTTCTTCAACGTACCGGGATAGAGAAAGACACCCCCCTGAGACAAAATCCGATGAAAATCTCCGACTAAAGCCCCACTGTAGCGAGCGGTATATCCTTCATGGCGATGCACGTAGCGAATATAGTCCCGAATGGATTCGTCCCACTGCCAGAAGTTTCCTTCATTGACGCTATAAATCGGTCCATGGTCTGGCACCTGCATGTTTTCCTTAGAAAGGATAAACTCGCCTAAGCTGGGGTCAAGGGTAAAAGAATGAACTCCCGTACCGATAGAGTACACCAGCATCGTACTCGGCCCATAGAGAATGTAACCGGCAGCGATTTGTTTTTGACCGTTTTGCAGCAAATCTTCGGCTTCGCCGTTTAAGTCGTCGCCTTCTTGCTTGCGAATCGAAAAAATTGAACCAATATTTAAGTTGATGTCTATATTTGAGGAGCCATCAATTGGGTCATACAGTAAGGTATAACGTCCAATGGGGCAGTTTTCTGGGATATAGTAGGGTTTTTCCATTTCCTCGGAGGCTAAGCGACAGACGAGACCGCTTTGCTTAAACACCGAGATAAACACGTCATTGGCATAGATATCCATCTTTTTGACAGACTCTCCCTGCACGTTGACAGTACCCGTCACGCCTAAGACTCCCTCAACTAAACCAGCGCGGCTCAGGCGTCGAGAAATCAGCTTGGCTGCTAAGGCAATGCGAGTCATGAGCGCACTGAGGTCTTGCGCCTCTGCTGAGAAACTTTGCAGTTGCTGTAAAACGTGACGCGATAGCGTTGTACAATCACGATCCAGAGTCCGTTCCTGAGCTACAGGCTGATCTACATCTGCCATAATTTTCATCCCTCCCTATCGGGTAACGCATTCTGACAAGAGGTCAGTTGCTCATGAAACTGCCCTCAAGCCAGCCGAATGCCTTATCCTCTTTAATTTCTATCTTAGGGAGGCATTTGGGCTGCGGCTTCTAACTTTAGGAGAACTAAAGAAACTTTAGATGAACTACAGAAAGAGCCATAAAATCTTCATACTGCCTTCCTTGTCTATAAACTCTGTCTGAGTTCAAATCTATTAGGAAGCTCACGATTTAAGTATCAAAAGGGATATGGGAGAACATAAACGCATTGGAATTCTCACCAGTGGTGGCGATTGTGCTGGGCTGAATGCGGTGATTCGAGCGGTAACTCATCGAGCTGTAGGGACTTATGGCTGGGATGTAATGGGTATCTATCGAGCAACTCAGGGGTTGATGAGTCGTCCTGTGCAAGCGATCGAGCTGGATCTTGACAAGGTTGATAGCATTCTGACCAAGGGTGGCACCATGCTGGGTACGACGAATAAAGGTAACCCCTTTGCTTTCCCGATGCCGGATGGGACGTTCCACGACTGCTCGGAAGACATCATCGAAGGGTACCGCCAACTGGGGTTGGATGCTCTGATTGGGATTGGGGGAGATGGAAGCTTAGCCATTCTTCGCAAAATTGCTCAGCAAGGTAATCTCAACTTTGTGGCCATTCCTAAAACAATTGATAATGACGTTGGGATCACTGAGCGTTCGATTGGGTTTGATACGGCGGTGAATATTGCGACTGAAGCGCTAGATCGCTTACACTTTACGGCCGCCAGTCACGACCGGGTCATGATTTTGGAAGTGATGGGTCGCGATGCGGGTCACATTGCGATCTCAGCAGGCATTGCAGGGGGTGCTGATGTCATCCTGATCCCAGAAATTCCTTACACCCTGGATAACGTCTGCCGCAAGATTCAAGAGCATCAGGCACAGGGGCGGAATTTCTCTTTAGTGGTGGTTTCAGAGGCGGTTTGTACAGAACAAGGTGAAACGGTCACCTGGAGCGATCGCTTCGGCGAATGTCGCTTAGGTGGCATTGGTCAATACTTAGCTGACCGCCTTTCGACTTGTACAGGTGCTGAGACACGCGTCACAGTTTTGGGGCATACTCAGCGGGGTGGTATCCCTTCCCCCCTTGACCGCTTAATTGCCTCTGCCTTTGGCGTGGCAGCGGTTGATTTAATTGCCGATGAAAAATATGACCACATGGTCACTTGGCAACAGCGTCAGGTGGTGTATGTGCCGATTCAAGAGGCTCTGGGTCACTATCAAGCCGTAGATCCCCAAGGCACTCTAGTCAAAACCGCTAGAGGGCTACAGATTTGCCTCGGAGATTAGACTGGCTTTCTTTTAGGTAGCTCAAGCCCAATCAGACGAGGAGGGTCGTGATTTATGACCCTCCTTCGTCTATCTACCCTATGGGGAAATGCTCAGATTGGGTAGGGCAGATTAGGGCTAAGGCGTCTTTTTACCTCTATCCTAGGGTCGAGATAGAGCTTTAGAATCGATTATTACTGCGCCTTGCTCCACCCTCACTACTGCGATTATCTTCTTTCGGTCTTGCTTTATTGACTCTCAATTGACGTCCCATCCACTCGGCACCATCCAATTCGGAGATGGCGGAATCTTCTTGGGTTTCTTCTGTCATTTCAACAAAGGCAAAGCCACGCATTCGACCCGTTTCACGGTCTGTAGGTAACACCACTCGCTTGACGGTGCCGTAATCGGCAAATACTGTTCTCAAGTCTTCTTCGGTGGCTTGGTAAGACAGGTTTCCGACGTAAATGGTCATGTCGATCAATAAAGCTGAACAAAGGACTGCTGTTCAGATTCACAGACCAGAGTTTGGCACTGGAAGCTGCTGAACGTCTTGTCTGAGTTAACCGTTGGTCAATTTTTAAGAACTCACCATGCCCAAGGCGATCGCTTTATGAGACCTCCAAGGGATCATCGCCAAACCTCAAAAATCTAACCCAAGGTAGAACTGAACTTTTACTTTCGTTTTATGATAACCTACCTATTTGCTTGTTCGTCGTTACCTACCTCACATTTCTAGCCACACATTAGTAAACTTGGGTCTACTTTGATTGAGCAGACCCCAAGGTTTCAGGCGGATTCCCTTAAATTGGGTCTTATTCAATCGAAATCGATTGAGGGCCGCTAGTTTTACCATTTTCACTGCCACTGCTAGCAGATGTATAGGGAGTAGAGCCTGTTTGCTGATCCAACCAGCTTTTCACGGGATCATCGGCGAGGTTGAGTCGAAACACTCCTGAAAAAAATCCTCCCAAGAAAGCAACAGGCTGCTGAGCTAGTTCTTTGACAATGGGTGTCAATTCATCGAGAAACATCTGGGTGTCTCCTTGTGCTACAGGACATTGATAATGAGTGATTCTTCTCGAATCCTAACGTGTCTGTCCAGGAGTAACCCCTTGGAGGCATGATTACTCCTGGACGATCCCGATTATTTCTCTGGAAACAGACATTTATCCGAGTCACAACCGGCAGGTCCTGCTTCGGCTAATTCGCCTACATTGTAACGACTGAGTGCCAGATGGAAGTCATTGATTTGACGCCGCGTTACGACTTGCTGCATTAGCTGTTCGTACTGATGACGGTCTATCGGCTCAAAGGGCAAACGCGGGAAGGTTTGATGATCATCAAAGCGTGCGAGCAAAGCCGCAGAGATGTAGCCTTGATCATCTCGGATCGCCTCGTAAATCCGAGTCCCCAGAGATTCGATTTCCGCCTCGCGCAGCTCAATGGTAGCGCTGGTGTTGTGTCGAGTATAGAAATTTTGGACTTGCATGTAAAAGTCCATTTGAGCCAATGCACTAAATTGGCTAATGTCTATTTGATCAGCCCCCGGTAAGTCAGCCCAAGGTACGGCAACCGGAATTTCCACCAGCCATTCCGAGCAACGGGAATCGAAGGGGTCATTCAACAGGTTTCCATTTTCATCTTTATCGGATTGAGAAGGGATGACATTATATCCGTAATCGATACAAGCCAATGCTACAGGGTCATTTTTGCGGAACGTAATCCGTCGGATAAAACGCTGGGCTTTGGGCGGATGCCAACCGGGTGAGGCTCCTGTCAGGAGAGACTTGGTTCCTGAAGGTTGGACAGTGGTGCAGCGGTTGGGGCGTTTGAGGCCATGTCGATTGCAATAATCCCACACTACTCGATGCACGATTTCTCGCCAACGAGTCAAGTATTCTTGCTCCTGTAACTTAAACTGAACGCCTGCGGTTGTATCGGGTCGTCCTTCTTGCCACCAACGCAACCAATCGACTCCAAAGGCGTTCACAAAGAAGTCGAACAAGCCGGTGAAGGATACACCGACGATGGGATCGAGTTCCCTAGACTTCCGGTAGCGTTCCTCAACAAATTGGTGATTCAGAAGCACGGCGACTGAAAGCGCTCCTGCTGTGAAAGCCTCCTCTTGTTCTTTGTAGTTGAAGGGATCGATTTGGTTAAGATGAATCTCAGCCAAATTGCAGTGAAAGTTAGAACCAATGATTTCCAGTTTTGTTACCCTAAAGGCTTTTTATCCTTTAGTTCTACAGGTTCGGTTTTCCCTGTAGCTCGGCGTACATTTTCTTCCTAACAGAGGAAGCCCCACACTCTTGGAGCTACACGAAAAGGTGTAGGAGGTATTACCTCGGATTATAGTCTTTGTAAATTGTATTTTTTGACTCCTTTTCAATTTACAAAGTTTCACCCTCTACGCTCTACGGTGGTAAAGGCTTTTTAGTTCCTCTACTTACCTCGGTATTAACAGGCTACTAAATAGGTAGTTATTTCGACTTGTCCGCAGGTTTAAAACCGATGCCTTCAAGATGGAATGTAGAGCAAAAACCTCAAGTTTTTGTCTTTTATTTCGGCTAAAACTACTTTTGACAACGCTAGTATAGTAGTTTTATTTTACCAAATTTAGCAATCTATATCTCAGCTTCTACCGATTTTGCGGGGTTTTTAAAGTGAGGCAAAGTTACTTACCACACGGATTTAAACCAACACGAGCTAACCGATGCTCTATTTCATCAGGAAGTAGCATTTGATAGTGTTCTTGCAACCATTGTTTTGCTCTTCCTTGTTCGTAAGATTTCAGGAAATCTTTTCTTAGCTCTTGAGTTGGCAGCAAATCGCAATTAGATCTAGCTACTGCTTCGCCCGCCCATTGAATCGCACCTTCACCACTGTAATATTGCTTTCGGACTACTTCAATACATTCTTGCTCAGAGGGTTTTCGTGAGAAAATTCGGGTATGGTTTGCCATCCGAAGCGCATCTCGTTCAGGATCGATACGCCAGTTTCCCTGTTCATCTTGTTGCCAAAGATTTGTCTTGGCATTAGCGCCTAATTCATCGCTGGAATCGAACTGGCGTATTCCTGCACTCCTGCGAATATTTCCAGCAACAATGGTGATAGCTGCTTCATCAATTAATAGACAGCACTCAACTGAATTTAATTGCCGCCCTACAGCTTTATTCAAAATTGCTGCACCACGCTGATAAAGTTCCGACAACTTAACAGGATTGGCAACCCCTCCAAAGCCTTTGAGAGACTCTCCCGCCGGACGAACATCACTTAAGTCAATAAAAACTTCTACTGACGCGGAAAATTGCTCATCACTGGATAATTCCAGCAGGGTTTGGTAAGACTTAACCCAACCTTGGCGAGAGTCTCCTACGTTGATGTAGACTTGATTTCCCTCAATCTTAACTTCTGTGTATTCGCGGCGTTCTGCAATTGGGGTAGAGCCAATCTCTCCTTGTACATGGACTGTAAGCTGGTTCCGAATGGGGGGGAGTTGGTTGATGTACTTGGGTTCGAGGACAGCGCCTGTCCCACAGCCCATCATTGCCAGATCCATCATCAAGCCAAAAGCTTGCCAATCTACCGCATTTGTGCTAGTGCAATTGTAGGCTCCGGAGAAATTCTCTGGTTTCTCAATCCAGTCGGTACCGCCAACCCACATCCATCGCCCTGAGGGGAGACTCTTGAGCTGGCTCATCATCCGATAGAGTAGGGTTGCTTCGCTCTGGGTCAGCTTTCCAAGTTTGGTCAATCCCTGGGTGGTGCGATCGCATACTTCCTGCCACGTCTCCCGTCCCCTTTCTGTCCGACGGCTGTATGTTCTAAAAAATACGGGATTAGCCGCTGGTGCCGTTTCAGGGAACTGCGTCGTCTCGCCTCTGTGCTCAAGTTCTCGAACCATAGATTCAAATGAGTCTCGCTGTCTCAGATATAGTGGTTAAAACTCTACAAGGAGTCAATACTACCCTATAACTAGAAAGGGATTCATGCTCGTCTCGACGGGTCAAGCCTGACCGTTGCCTGCCCGAAAAGCACTGAGGTTAAGGCTTTTCTTAGGGTGGACTGACTTTTTCTTGGGATATGTAAGACCAATTTCCTAAAATAGCGCTACACATCGACCCCCCCAGCCCCCCTTATTAAGGGGGGAGCCAGAACAGAATCTGTAGCAAACATTTATGAAATTGGTATAAGACCTAATTTGTGATCCAACAATGTATGACAGCTCCCTGGCGATCGCTTCTCGCTCGTGCCCTCCACAAAAATCGTAGCCTGCCTGATGCGCGTTACTTCCAACTGGCTACCGTTCGTCTCGATGGACTCCCTGCGAATCGCACGGTTGTGTTTCGGGGGTTTTTAGACGATACTAACCAACTCAAAATCATTACCGATTCCCGTAGCCAGAAAGCCGAGCAAATTAATCAGAACTCTTGGGGAGAAGCGTGCTGGTACTTTCCCAAAACTCGTGAGCAATTCCGTTTGGCGGGTGAATTAACTCTGGTTGGAGTTGAGCATCCTAACCGATTGTTCCAACAAGCACGTCAGACCACTTGGCAAGACCTTTCTGATGCGGCTCGTTTACAATTTGCGTGGCCTCATCCGGGTGAACCCAGAGTTGAAAACGGCGGTGCTTTTTCGCCACCGCCGCCACCCTTAGAGCAACCATTACCCAATTTTTGTCTGTTACTGCTAGACCCGATACAGGTCGATCACCTAGAGTTGCGAGGCGAACCCCAAAACCGGGTCTTTTATCAAAAAAACAGCTTTCATGACTGGTCAACGCAAGCCGTCAATCCTTAAAAAGGTTGAAAATAGCGGTCAAATCCCAGACCCATCAAAAAACTCCTGAATCGCTTTGTCCTTGAGGTTGCAAGACTGGGCAACAGTTGCAGTTACTGGGGGAGTGGGCAATTCAAAAGTTGAAGACCCAGCATGAACTAAGACGGGCATGGAAGAGAGTGGATTGACTTGCTCTTGTAATTCTTGTAATTGTTGCTCTAGAGCCTCAATTCGGTCTACTAAAGTGCGAATTACAGTGGCCTCTGAATCAGGCAGGTTGCCATGTTCTAAGGGATCGACTCGAACACCGGCGCGATAAATAATCCGACCCGGAACACCCACAACCGTACAATCGGCCGGCACATCTCGCAACACCACTGAACCGGCTCCAATGCGGACATTGTGACCGATTTGGATGTTACCCAAAACTTTGGAACCCGCACCAACTACGACATTTTCTCCCAAAGTAGGATGCCGCTTACCACACTCTTTACCTGTACCCCCCAGAGTAACCCCTTGGTAAATCAGGCTGTAGTCTCCGACAATAGCGGTTTCTCCAATCACTACACCCATGCCGTGATCGATGAAGACCCCTTTGCCAATCGTGGCACCAGGATGAATTTCAATGCCAGTCAAAAAGCGGCAGAACTGAGAAATAACCCTGGGAATTAAGGGAATTCCTAAAGCATATAACCCGTGGCAAATGCGGTGGAACAGCAGTGCCTGAAGACCCGGATAGCAGAACAAAACCTCCAGCCAATTACGGGCTGCTGGGTCACGCTCAAAGATGATTCGGAAGTCAGCAAGAAGCGCAGATAGCACAAAGAGTTACCCAATTATAATGGTAAGATACACTACAACTATCTTACCTTCCTTCTCTATTGTCGAACCGTCAAGGTGTAATTCCACCGTTGACCTGCCTTTAGGGTACCCACCCAAACGCTGTATTCTCCGGGTGGTAAATTGGCAGCTTCTACGCTAGCATCTTTGCTGGTCTTGGTATCATCACCGCAAAGAATTAAGTTATTTGGCCCTCGGATAACTAAGGTAGTATCTTTACCGCTATTGACTTCCACGGCTAGCTTAGGAAAGTTGCTTTCCAATACCATGATGTGATCGGGAGTTTCAGAGCCATAGCCGATACAGGGCTTTTTTTGGCGATCGCTATTAGCAATTGACGATAAGGAGTAAGTTCCTCCTGTACGACCTGAAGCTTGTCCCGCAGATGGAGAAAAACCAGATGATAGTTTTAACTTACCGAAATTTGCTTGGGAGAAAGCGGGTGTAGCGCTTAAAGCAACTGCCAAAGCGACCCAAACTCGACTGTGTAACCACCGCATTGCCAAGACCCTCCTTAAAAGACTGGGAATCAATATTCTTTCCCCAGTTGAGTACGGAATGCAGATCAGACTGCCTAGTATTGTCTTATCTGACTTTGGGCCGTTGAAGAGTGAAAGACGTGACAGTAAACTATCTGCCCTAGTCAAAAGTTAAGTTTTTCCAGTTTTATGAGTATGTTGGAGATAATATGCCCTCCATTATCTTGATTTTGTTGCTGCTTCTGGTCGGTTTGATGTTTACAGAAGTTCTAGTGTTTTTTCCCCTAGAAATCGTGAATTCCTTCAGACCTCTGACTTCCTTGAGTTTGGTCGTGGTCTTGCTCGTCTTCTTGTGGTGTTTTGGAGGGGATTGACACTCCTACACCTATCGTATCCTTTTAGGTGTGGGATATCAGGCGTTTCTATAAGGCGGTCGCCACGTATAATTAAAGATTAAAAACAAAGAATGGCTAATGACGACTGGCTAGAAATTGGCACCATTGTTGCCCCCCAAGGTCTAAACGGGGAGTTGCGTGTCTATCCGAATTCTGATTTTCCGGAACGGTTTGAAGAACCCGGAAAGCGGTTTCTCAAGCGCTCAGGTGAGACTGAACCTCAACCGATAGAATTGCTCAGTGGACGTTATGTTCCCGGTAAAGACTTATACCTCGTGAAGCTAGCCGGGGTTGAAAATCGCGACCAGGCAGAGGCATTGCGCGATTCTGTACTCTTGGTACCAGCCAGCGATCGCCCAGAACTAGGGGAAGATGAATATCATGTAATGGACTTGATCGATCTGGAAGTTTTTAATCAACTGACCAGCGAATTAGTCGGTGTTGTCGTGGATGTGATTCCTGCGGGGAACAGTCTTTTGGAGGTTAAGCTACACGAGCAACCCGAACCCGAACCCGCCAAACCCGAAGCAGCACCTCCCACCCGAACCAGTAAAATCCGTAAGCTCAAGCGTAAGAAAGAAAAGAAGCCAGTAACAGTTTTGATTCCCTTTGTCAAAGCGATCGCGCCTGTCGTCGATCTCCAGAGGGGTCGGATTGAAATTACACCACCTCCTGGTTTGTTAGAAGTTAATGAAAATATCGCTGAGTAAGAACGTGCAATAGCAAGATATGTAGAGGGGCACAACAATGTCATGCCCCCAGCAAGGAAAGATCAAGCGAAACAGTATTACGAGTTTGGGTTTATTGCCTTATTTCTGCAAAAAGAGTGGGTAATTTTACCAAAGTGCTCTCACAGGCTCAGACTGCTCAGTTGACTGTGGAGTGGATTGTTCAACGGTAGGAGCCGATGTCGCGTCAGGAGTCGTTGTGCGAGTCGGAGTCGGTGTAGTTTGATTGATTGTCCTTTGTTGAATTGTTCGTTCTTCGCGACGAATGGTATTGGTACGATTGGTATCGGTTGAATCGTTCATCGTACCCGTACTAGGGGTATTATTCGTATCGGTTGAATCGTTCATCGTACCCGTACTAGGGGTATTATTCGTATCGGTTGAATCGTTCATCGTACCCGTACTAGGGGTATTATTCGTATCGGTTGGATTGGTAGGATTGGTATCTGTTAAATCGTTAGTGGGAGCGGTATTGGGTGCATCCGTCGTATCTGTCGTATTGTTGCGATTCGTATCTGTCTGACTCAGCCATTGTTCTGAACCTGCTTCCCCTAAAGGACGAGCGTTCGCCGGATATACTGATACGGCTGAAATTAGCACAGACAGCATCACACCCGTTAACATTTCTAGGTTTTGAAGACGCATAATAACCTCACTTTCAAAAGATTTGAGTAACAAACCAAGCTAATGCTGGAGTCTTGGTGGGCAAGACTCTTGATAGAGGCAAAAGAACTTCCAAATCCTAACGGCTGCTATTTTGAGATTAATCTACCTAAATATATAATTCCTTTGAAGTGGAATTGTGCTAGTTCAAATATATGGCTTTTTGAGGAGCCAACTTACTGAAGCAAGCCAGTTAAATATGACACATTGGCTGCTTTTAAAGTAAGTGTTTATCATTAAGTAATTATCAGAAAAAATGATAATAAAAATGAGGGTTAAATTCCCTGAACAACGCGTCATATTCCTTTGTTTAAGTGCAGCCCTTTTGGCAACCAGTGTTCAGCGGCAAGCCGCCGCTTCCAGCGTTCTAGCCGACAACAGTACAATCAACCAACCCCCCTCTGAAAACCTCTCCCCTTTTGCAGAACCTGAGATGCCCCCTGTGGGAGAGCCTTCTCTGTATCTTCCCTCACCAGAAACCGAGCCAACCAGTACGATTGACAACACGTCTTTAGTGATTAAATTAAGTCAGCGTCGGGTCTATGTTTATCAAGACGATAATTTGAAAGGGAGTTATCCGATCGCAGTCGGTAAGGCGGGATGGGAAACCCCTACAGGACGTTATCAAGTCATCGATATGCGACGCCACCCCGCTTGGGAGCATCCCTGGAATGGTAAAGTCATCCCTCCAGGGAGAGATAATCCCTTAGGAGTGAGATGGATTGGTTTTTGGACGGATGGACGTAACTTTATTGGATTTCATGGCACCCCTGACGAGTCGTTAGTGGGACAAGCGGTTTCTCACGGCTGTATCCGGATGCGTAATCAAGATGTCCTTGCCTTGTACGCGCTGGTAAAGATTGGTACACCGGTTACGGTGGAGCCTTGATACACAGGAGTGGGAGAGTGGGGGAGAATTCTTTGAGTCTCTCCCCATCTTCTGTCCTACCGATCTAATATCTTTGAACGCAACTCGGTATCAAGCGTCGGTGAGTACCCAATTCACCAGGGTGCGAACTGGGTAGCCTGTAGCACCGGCATTGTTGCAGCCGTCTTCTTTATCAGCCCAAACGGGGCCTGCAACATCTAAGTGTGCCCAAGGCGTTTCTTTGACAAACTGCTTTAAGAACAAAGCGGCTGTAATTGAACCCCCCGCACGTGGGCCGGTGTTTTTCATGTCGGCAATGGGTGACTTCAAACCCTCGAAGTATTTCTCTTCCATCGGCATTTGCCAGAATTTTTCACCGGCGGCTTCCGCAGCGGCTTTCAACTGAGAAGCCACGGTATCATCGGTTGCCCAGATGCCGCCGATATCATTGCCCAAGGCTACAATGCAAGCACCGGTTAGCGTGGCTAAATCAACGATCGCATCCACGCCTAATTTTTCGGCAAACACCAAGGCATCGGCTAGCGTCAGGCGTCCTTCAGCATCGGTGTTGTTAACTTCAATCGTCTTACCATTAGAGGCGGTGAGGATGTCGCCTGGGTGCATCGCTGTGCCACTAATCATGTTTTCCGTGGCTGCACTGATAAAGTGAACTTCAACATCTGGCTTCAGGTGCCCAATTGCTTTTGCCGCACCCAGGGTTGCCGCTGCGCCTCCCATATCCATCTTCATCGTCTCGATGCCGCTACCTGCACCTTTGATGTTCAAGCCACCGGAGTCAAAGGTAAGTCCCTTCCCGACAATGGCGAGTTTACGCTTGGCTGTCCCTTCTGGCTTGTAGGTGAGATGAATAAACTTTGGGGGCATTTCTGACGCTTGGGCGACACCTAAGAAAGCACCCATCCCCAACTTCTCACAATCTTCCCATTCTAACACTTCCAGGGAAAGACCGTATTGGGATGCGATCGCCTCTGCGGTTTCCGCTAAACTAATTGGCGTCACTATATTCGCCGGTGCCGCCACTAATTCCCGTGCCAAAATCACACCCGAACAAATCCCATGAGCACGGTTAATGGCCGTTTCTTGATTGCCCAGTCCCAGCAACTCAACCTGTTCTAATTTGGCTCCTTTGTCTTCCGGTTCAGATTTAAAGCGATTATCCTGGTGCAGGGCGAGTACAATACCTTCAGTAATCGCTTGTGTGGTTGCTGCTTGGTCTTCATTGACCACGGGCAAACTAATGCCCAAGGTTTTGATTTTTTGCTGTTTGGCGGTGCGTGCGATCGCTGCCGCCGCACGGCGCAAGCTATTTAAGCTTAGGGTGTCTGGTTTACCCAGCCCCACCAGTATAATTTTACGAATTGAGCTACCGACACCCACGCGCGTTACAGCAGTGCTGCCAGCGCTTCCTTTAAATTCTGTTTCTTCAATGAGTTCCTGGAGCGTACCGCCAAGCTTCTCATCCAGTTGGGCTAAATCGCCAGTGAGCGTCGTAGCCTCTTCCAATAAACCAACAGCTAGTGCATCGCCAGTCCACTCTATGCGGGGTGTATCCGTTGCTCGAATTTCCATTCCTTGTTCTATCGATTATGAGTACCTGATCTACAAGTGTATTGCTCAAAAACCAAAAAAAACCACGATTCTAGCCCCATGAGCAGGTCTACTTGTACAGAGAAACTTTTATTAATAAGTAGTGTCGCAGATGACAAGGCACCGCCCCCTTAAGGAGTAAAAGCAAGCTAGAATCTTCCCGATCAGATCTGAAGGACTTGAGCCTGAACAGAGCGCATACTGACTGAAAACTGAAATTAGCTGACAAACTAAAAAAAGATTGTGCCAATCTTGGGCAAACGAGGAGTAATGCTAAAGGGACGAATCAACAAAATTCCTGTGGCGGTAGGGGCTGGATTACTACTATTCGCCCTACTAGGCTCATCAATTTTAGCCGTAAAAATGACCGGTCTACTCGATCAATGGACTGGAAATGGACAAACTCAAAGTCAATTCAAACTCACTCCAAAACAGGAAAAATCAGAAGTTTTGCCACTGGTGTCGTTGCCACCTCAAGCAAGAGCCTCAAAACTAGAAGCAATTGCCTCTGGGTCAAAATCTCTCGACCAGCAACGTGCCCGTTATCTGTTAGCCTCGGATTTGATTGAGCAAAAACAGGGGGAAAAGGCGCTCAAATGGCTGGAAGGGCTGGATACAGAATATTCCGTATTGGCATCCCAGATCAGCGTAAAACGCGCCCAAGCTTATGAACTGATGGGGGATAAAGCAAAAGCCGAAGCCGCTTGGAATGCTATCCTGACCAACCATCCGACTCAGCCAGTCGCAGCCGAAGCCTTGTATGCCTTAGGTGAATCCAATCCGGAGTACTGGAATCAGGCGATCGCCAAATTCCCCTCTCATCCCAGCACCCACGAAATTATTCGCCAACGGTTGAGTAAGAACCCTAAGCAATCGGCGTTGCTCTTAGTCTTAGCCAAATCTAACCCTGAAGGCCAAGGGATGGGGGCAATTCGTGAGCGCTTAGTCAACGAGTTTGCAGCTCAACTCAAGCCAGAAGACTGGGAAGCGATCGCTTTTGGCTATTGGGAAACGATGGAGTATGAAAGAGCAGCTCAAGCCTATGCCAAAGCGCCCCGTACCCCCCTCACTGCCTATCGGGTGGGTCGCGGGTATCAATTGAGGGGAAAAAGGATAGAGGCTAAAGCCGCCTATCAACAGCTACTCAGGGACTTCCCGGATGCCAAGGAAACCGGACTGGGATTACGGCGTCTCGCCAGTCTCTCCAAATCCGACGAGGCGATGCAATATCTCGATTTGGCAATTAAAAAGTTTCCAGATGAAGCCGCTGAGGCATTGCTCACTAAAGCCAATATTCTAGAGGCGAAGGGAAGTGCCACCTCCGCCAGCGACGCCCGTAAGTCGGTGTTGACCCAATATAAAACCTCAGATGCGGCAGCGGAGTATCGCTGGAAAATTGCCAAAACCATGGCAGCGGCGAGAAAGTATAAAGAAGCATGGCAATGGGCACAACCGATCACCACTAACAATCCCGATAGTCCACTGGCTCCGGAAGCGGCGTTTTGGGTCGGTCGGTGGGCGGCTCAAATGGGGCGTCCAAAAGATGCGACAGCCGCCTTTGAGCATGTGTTGGCTCACTATCCCGAATCATTTTATGCATGGCGGTCGGCTCATTCATTGGGCTGGAATGTGGGAGACTTTACCACCGTGCGAGACTTGAAACCGGAGATTGTGTCCCCACAAGTACGGCCTACGCCCCCCACTGGTTCGGCAGCCTTAAAAGAACTGTATCAATTGGGACAGAATCAGAGTGCTTGGACACTGTGGCAAGCCGAATTTAAGAATCGGCTCAAACCAACCGTTGCTGAGCAATTTACGGATGGTTTGATCAACTTAGGCATCGGCCGGCACCAAATTGGGATTAATAAAATTTGGTATCTCAGCCTACGAGATACTCCAGAAGAGCGATCGCAATGGAAAGATCTACGCCAAGAACCCGCTTACTGGCAGGCTCTGTTTCCCCTACCTTTCCTAGAATCCATTATTAGCTGGTCTGGACAGCGTCAACTCAATCCCTTCCTGGTGGCAGGTTTAATTCGACAAGAGTCTCGATTTGAACCGAAAATTCGCTCGGTTGCGGGCGCTAAAGGATTGATGCAGGTGATGCCAGGAACCGGCACTTGGATTGCCGAAAAAATCCAGCTCAAGGACTACAATCTGGAAAATCCGGATGACAACATTAAACTCGGCACCTGGTATCTCGACCACACCCACCAAGAGTACAGTAATAACTCCTTATTAGCGGTTGCTAGTTACAATGCTGGCCCTGGCAACGTGTCTAAATGGATTAGCAAATATGGGTTCAATGACCCGGATGCGTTTATTGAAATGATTCCATTTGGGGAAACGAAGGGTTATGTAGAATCCGTTTTTGCTAATTATTGGAATTATTTGCGAATCTACAATCCGGAGATTGCTCAGTCGTTAGCCAAATATTCTCCTGCTCAATCTGTTGTTTCCCGCCAGTAAAGTTAACTTGAGAATGTTGAATTTGCAAACGATCAACCAACGAGGGTGCTAAAATCCAAAATCCAAAATCCAAAATCCAAAAGGGTATGAGCTACCGAGTGTGGCAAGCTTGTTTGCTCTTAGGCGGCGGCTTGCTTTTGGCAGTTGGAATTTCCCTGTCTCAGGGTGCCGTTTATCTCAATTTCTCCCAGTTGTGGCAAGCATTACTTTATCAAGGCGATCCAATCAACCAAACGATTCTGTGGGACTTGCGTTTGCCTCGAACTATCGCAGCATTAATTGTGGGGTCAGCTTTAGGGATGTCCGGTGCCTTGTTACAGGGAATGTTGCGGAATGGATTGGCTGATCCGTTTTTATTGGGAATTTCTGCGGGTGCCGGTTTGGTGGCGGTGGGGTTGGTGACTCTGGGGCTATTTCAAGCGTGGTTACCCCTAGCCGCTTGGGTTGGTGCTATTGTGACAACGATATTGGTTTATATTCTGGCTCGCACCAGTATCGGTGTGTCTGTGGAACGGTTGATTTTAGGGGGAGTGGCGGTGAGTTCCCTGTTTGGCGCGATTCAGTCAACCATGCTCCTGTTAGCTGATGATGGTCGAGTTCAAGCGGCTCTTAATTGGCTCATTGGTAGTCTGAATGGGCGAGGATGGTCAGAAGTAATGGTGGCTGGCCCTTATGTCCTGGTGGCACTGCTGGGTGGTTGTTTACTCGCTCGCTCCGTTAATATTTTGAATTTAGGCGATGAGTTGGCGGTGGGGTTGGGATTTTCCTTGATGCGATCGCGCTTTTTAATTGGAGGAGTCGCTACCCTACTCGCCGCCGGGGCTGTTAGTGTCGGCGGATTAATTGGATTTGTGGGTTTAATTGTCCCTCATGGCGTGCGGCTACTGGTAGGCACAGATTACCGTTGGGTGCTGCCGCTTTCTGCCATTGGGGGTGCCTTAGTCCTGTTGTTCGCGGATATTGTATCCCGCTTGGGGGCGGTAGAGTTACCCGTGGGGGCGGTTACGGCACTTCTGGGATCGCCTTTGTTTGTCTGGTTGCTTTCTCGGCGATCGGCGGCTTCTGGTTAGAAGCACCATTCTCAATAGGGCGGTTGAAACCGCAGCTACACAAACAAAATCCTCACTAAAGCTCCGGTGCCTACGCAGGTTTCACAACTCTTGATTTTCCTCCAGTCCGCGCAGGCGGACTTTGGTTTTATAGCCGCGAATTCCATTCGCCAGGGCTTGTTGCTTGTGTGTACACAGTAGCTTATCAAGGACAGGGAATTAATTTTCCTGTAAAAATACCTATTATCTTCAATTTTTTTTCGCCCCTTGTCAGCAGGCTGAGCCGTTACTAAATATAACAATCTGGTGTCTTATTTTAGGAAAATTTCTATAATTTCTTGAGAAATTACTGCTTTCAAATAACTAATTTTTCTCTATTCAACAAAATATTATGAAGCCAGTTGCTGGAGTCGTTGCTTCCTTGCTAACCAGTCTCCTGTTGGTTAGATTGTCTGAACCCGAACTAGCCTGGGCACAGCCTATTCAAGCGGCGGATGACGGCACTGGTACTCAAGTTACCCTGGATGGAAATCGCTTTGATATCCAAGGTGGTACGCTTTCTCAAAATGGCGCTAATTTATTTCATAGTTTTACGCAATTTGGACTCAATTCTCAGCAAATTGCTAATTTTTTAGCCAATGATTCAATTCAGAATATTTTAGCGCGAGTGATTGGCGGTGACCCTTCTGTAATTAACAGTTTAATTCAGGTAACTGGAGGGCAATCGAACTTATTTTTGATGAATCCGGCGGGAATTGTGTTTGGTACGGGTGCCAGTCTCAATGTCCCAGCTTCGTTTACCGCGACGACAGCGACAGGAATTGGTTTTGCTGGGAATCAATGGTTTAATGCCGTTGGCAACAATGACTATCAGACGTTAATCGGTACTCCCAGTCTGTTTGCTTTTGATAATCAACAACTAGGTGTAATTGTTAATGCGGGCAATTTGGTAGTGGGAGAAGGGCAGAATTTAACTTTACTGGGTGGCAATGTTGTCAATACTGGCTCACTGAAAGCCGCATCGGGAAGTATTATGATTGCTGCGGTGCAGGATGAAGGTCTAGTTAGGATTAGTCAATCTGGACATTTGTTGAGTTTGGAGATTAAACCTCCTCGTACAGTTGATGGACAACAATTAGCAATTTCTCCCCAAGATTTACCCACTTTGCTGACGGGAACGCATGGAAGTGTAGAGACGGGGTTGAAGGTTTCTCCAACGGGTACGGTGCAACTAATTAGTTCTGGGTTAACGATTCCCCATGAGGCGGGAATGACTATTGTGTCGGGTACTCTGGATGTTTCCTCTGTAGGGGCAACACATGTGTCGCCCCTACCAGCGACGGGTGGGAATGTGTTCGTATTGGGCGACAAGGTGGGTTTGTTCGGTGCCAATATCAACGCTTCGGGTACCAATGGCGGTGGCACGGTGTTGATTGGTGGGGATTTTCAGGGACAGGGAAACGTCCCGAATTCGTTAGAAACGTTTGTGAGTAACGACTCGGTAGTGTCCGCCGATGCGCTGCTCAATGGTAATGGCGGAAAAGTTATTGCTTTTTCCGATAAGACTGCTAGCATTCACGGGATACTGACGGCACGGGGAGGAAGTGTATCTGGGAATGGTGGATTAATTGAAACCTCTGGTAAGCAGTCTCTCAGCCTTACCAGTATCCCCAATGCTAGTGCTTTTAATGGTATGGGTGGTACCTGGCTAATTGACCCGACAAATATCACAATTGTAAATGGTGGGGGCGGTGCGATCGGTACGAATCAGGTTGATGTTGGCAACATTAATACTGCACTAAATACTGGCACAAACGTTACCATCACTACAGATATTGGCGGGGCTGAGGAAGGCAATATCACTCAGAATGCTAATGCACTCATCAACAAGACAGCAGGTGGAGACGCTACCCTCACATTGCTAGCTGCTAATGACATTACTCTGAATGGGGGAATCTCTTCGAGTAGCGGCAGATTGAATGTTAACCTCAATGCTGATGCTGATAACAGTGGGGCAGGTGCTATTGGTATTTTTAATGCGGTGATTAATACCAACGGCGGCAATGTTACTGGGACTGGTAAAGGAAGTACCACTGTAGTGGATGGCATATCACTCAACAACAGCAACATCAATGCTGGAGGAGGCAATATTGCACTCATCGGTACAGGAGGAGATGACAACTCTGGCAATCACAGAGGTATCTTTCTTGGCAATAGTGTAGTAGAAACCAGTGGGACGGGAACGATTACCCTAACTGGTACGGGTGGAAATGGGACAAATTTTAATCGAGGAATTTTTCTCAATCAGTCAAGCATTGTCAGAGCAGTTGAGGGAAATATCGCCATGTTCGGCACAGGCGGGAACGGAACTGGCGGCGATAACAATGGTATTCATATTATTGGCGTAGTGGAAACAACCGGGACTGGAAGCATTACTCTCACTGGCGCTGGTGGAAATGGGACGGCTCGGAATAGGGGAATTTTTGTTGATCGCGCAGCTATTAGAACCACTAGTGGGAATATTACCTTGACAGGCACGGGCGGAAACGGGACGGGTGCGGATAATCAAGGAATCAGAATTAGTGATTTGGGCGAAGTCAGAACTACTGATGGAGCGATTAACCTCAATGGCACAGGTGGCACTGGAACTATTTTTAATATTGGAGTATCAGTTGCGCTTGACTCTAGGGTGAGTTCAGTCAATGGAAATATCAACCTGCTTGGTGTAGGAAACGGAACTGAAGGTGGTAACTATGGCATTGCTTTTGGCTTAAGCAGCGTTGTAGAAACAACCGGGACAGGTAACATCACCATTGAAGGTATAAGTAGTGCTGGGACTGATACAAACTTCGGGATTCGGATTGCTCAACCTGGTATGAGAGTCAGTACAGTCGATGGCAATATTACCCTCACTGGAACGAGTAGGGGGACTGGGAGCAACAATGAAGGCATTAATATGGATGCTCGCAGTGTTGTCGAATCTACAGGAACGGGAAATATAACGCTGGTTGGTACTGCTGGAAACGGAACAGATGAAAATATCGGTATACGTTTGAGAGAGTTTGCGGGAAACGCTAGTTTTATCAGATCAGTTGATGGAAATATTACGCTAACAGGAATTGGGAATGGTACTGGCGTTGGCAATACAGGGATTCAGCTTGATGCTGGCAGTGCCGTAACTTCGACTGGAACAGGTAATATCACCCTGACAGGCACAGGGGTTGCTAGTGCTGGAGATACGAGCCTCGATATTTTACTCAAAGACGGAAGCTTGTTGCAATCAACTGGAGGTGGAAATATCAGCCTCCTCGCCAACCAAAACATTATCACTGACAATATCGTCAGCTCAGGTGGAGCGATCGCCATAACTAGCAACAATGGAAATATAGATACAACTACCGGAATCCTTAGTTCGGCTTCTCAAACGGGCGATGGCGGTGCAATTAACCTATCTGCAAATAATGGCAGTATCACTACAGATGTTCTCGGTTCGTTAGGAAATAATACTGGTGGTGCGATCGCACTTAATGCAGCAGGTAATATCACGACAAATGCGCTTGTATCCAGTGGCGGTAATGGGGATGGCGGAACAATCAAGATTAATAGCGGTGGCGCAATTACTATCAACAATGACAACAGTATTGCTGGGGTGAGTGGGGTAAGTTCCGGTTCCTTGAATGGCAATGGCGGTGATATTGTGTTCAATGCTGCCAGCCATATTACTGTCGGTTCTCGTCCAATCTTCTCCAGTTCCGCTATTAGCAATGCAGGCGATATTACCCTCAATTCTGCCAGTGGCAACATCCAAGTCGCTGGAATTCAAGCAGAAGGGGGTACGGGTGGCACGGGTGGAGATGTTGATATTACGACAACCCAATTTTTCCGAGCAACGGATTCTTTCCTCAATCAAGATGGAACAACAGCCAGCATTGCAACGGGTGGAGTTACGGGGGGAGGCTCGATTATTATCCGCCACGGGGGACAGGGGATTACACCTTTTATTGTGGGGGATGCTACTACAAACGGGACGGCAGGAGCTATTACTACAGGAAATGCGTTTCCCATCCAAACCATCTCCCCCAATCAAGAATTTTTGAACACCCATACCCAAGAAAGAATTCAAATTATCTCTGTTCCTGGGCAAACCTTACCCCCTCCACCCCTACTGCCAATCGGCTCAAACAGAGCAGATGTAGTGCCTCAAGATGCGATCGCCAATCTACTTGGTATTCTGATTGGAGTACCAACAACTGTCAACCAAGACCCTACAAGTAGCAACTCTAGCTATAGTTGGACGATTCCCGGTTACGGAACTCTAGAGACAGGTTACATTAATCTGCAAAACCTTCTAGCTCAAGGGAATCTCAATCAAGCCATCACTCAAATTGACGAAGTATTTGAGGAAGAATTTGAGAACTATTTGGGAGAAAAATTACCCCATGAAACCGTTACTGTCGAAGGCATTAGAACGGTTTTAAAAACAATTAAAAGCGAAACCAAAACTCAGCCTGCAATCGTCTACGCCCTCTCAACACCCCAACAACTGGAACTGGTGCTAATCATGCCGGATGGTTCTCCCATCCGTAAGGTAGTGCCAGAAGCGAATGCGGCTGCCCTCAAGAAAACCTTAACCGAGTTCCGTAGCGCCGTTACCGATGTCACAAGCACCCGTGGCTATCTTGCCTCAGCACAACAGCTATACCAATGGATGATTGCTCCCCTCGAATCCGAGCTGGAATCATTGGGAATTGACACTCTCATCTTTTGTATGGATGCAGGCTTGCGCCTCGTCCCAATGGCAGCATTGCACGATGGGCAGCAGTTTTTGGTAGAAAAGTATAGCCTCGGTTCTATTCCTAGCGTCAGTCTTACCAATAGCCGCTACAAGGCTGTGAAAGATGCCCAAGTTTTAGGTATGGGAGCATCAGAATTTCAAGAACTGGCACCGTTGCCTGCTGTACCAACGGAATTGAACGTAATTACCCAGCAGTTATGGACAGGGAAATCTTTCCTCAATGAAGAATTTACTGAGAAGAATTTCAAATCCCAGCGTCAGCCGTTCGGTATCATCCACTTAGCCACCCACGCCGACTTTAAGCCAGGAAACGCGGATAATTCCTACATTCAGTTATGGGATAGCCAACTCAAGGTGAATCAACTGCGGCAGATGGGTTGGCATCAGCCTCCTCAAGTCGAACTGTTAGTTTTAAGCGCCTGTCGCACTGCCTTGGGAGATATCGATGCAGAATTGGGTTTTGCTGGGTTAGCCGTGCAAGCGGGAGTGAAGTCCGCCTTGGCAAGTCTTTGGTATGTCAGTGATGAAGGGACACTGGCAATTATGGGTGGATTTTATCAGCACTTGCGCCAACCCGACGTGACCATCAAAGCCGAGGCACTGCGGCGTGCTCAACTGGCGATGCTGCAAAAGCAAGTACGTGTGGAAAATGGTGAACTGCAAGGGTTTGACAAACTGGGTAGTATCCCCTTACCCCCAGAACTTGCCGCACAGAGCAGTCATGATTTCTCTCATCCTTATTACTGGGCAGCGTTTACGATGATTGGTAGCCCATGGTAAGCGCATTAAAAGTTAAAAATTAACCTGAAAAATTCCGCTCAAAATCCTTGCAAAATCTACATTGCTCCATTCGCTCATGCCTTTAGAAGCTCAAAACTTGGTCGGTGGTTACAGCACTACACCCATTATTCACGGCATTAACTTAGCCCTGCAACAAGGCGAGTGGCTGAGCCTGGTGGGTGCCAATGGTTCCGGCAAGTCCACATTGCTCAAACTCCTCAGCCGCATCCTGTCACCCCACAAGGGTACGGTAATTCTGGATGGGAAAGCCATTCACAACCAACCTGCCCAAGTCGTCGCTCAAAAACTGGCAATTTTGCCCCAACAACAAACAGTTCCCACTGGGTTAACCGTGCGGCAACTGGTGAGTTTGGGGCGAAGTCCTCATCAACCTTGGTGGCAGTGGGAATTAGATGCACAAGATCGGACAAAAGTCGAGGAAGCGATTGTGGAGACGGGGATTGAATCGTTGAGCGATCGCCTCGTTGAACATCTCTCCGGTGGTGAACGACAACGTGCCTTCCTGGCACTGGCACTGGCACAAGCCCCACAAGTTCTGCTGTTAGATGAACCCACCACTTATCTGGATATTCACTATCAGCTACAACTGCTGGAATTGCTTAAACAGCTCAATCAGAAGCGAGGGCTATCGATTATCACAGTGCTACATGAAGTGAATTTAGCTGCACGGTATAGCGATCGCATCGCCATGCTCAAGCAAGGGAATCTTTGGGATATCGGTACACCCGCCGCCGTACTCACGCCCGAAAATCTTGCCCAAGTCTTTGGCGTTGAAGTGATTGTCCTCCAGACACCAGTGGGGGTGCAAATTTGTGCGATCGCTCCTGCGGTGGTGGAAGATTGAAGGTTGAAAGTTGGCGATCTTCCTTACTATGTTGATGTACCAGCCTGAAGACAGGGTTGAAACGAGGAGTTGTTTATGTTTCGTCGTTGGGGAATAGCGATCGCCACAATTGTATTGAGCTTGGTTTTAATCGCGTGCAATACTGCCACTAACCAGCCAACCGCCAACTCTACCCCCCCTCAAAAAGCAGCAGAACGAGTTGTCACCCTCACCTCCTTGTCTTCTGATATTGTCTACCAACTTGATAAAACCAAACTCGTCGGCATTACAGGCAGCAAGTTATTTGATAAAGATGCCCGATTTCAAGGAATCACACAAGTAAGCAAAGGGCAAGCCCCCCCCAACTTGGAGAAAATCGTTGCTCTCAAACCCGATCTTGTAGTTGGGAACCAAGACTTTCACGCCCAAGCCCTGGCAAAATTAAAAGATTTGGGCATTGCCACCCTTGCCACTAAAATTGATAAATGGGATGACCTCACAGATATTACCAAACAGCTAGCTCAAGCCATTGGTGCCAACCCTGACCCACTGTTGAAACGTTACCAAACTTTTTTAGGTAAAGCCGTCAGCCAAGCGCCATCAACTCTCGTACTCGTGAGTCGTCAACCCATCCTGGCACCCAATAAAAACAGTTGGGCAGGAGACTTGCTCAGTAAATTTGGGGCAAAAAATGTCGTGGCAGACTTACAGAGTCAAAGTCCAACAGGCGGGTATGTCACCCTTTCGGCTGAAAAAATCCTACAGGCAAATCCAGATGTTCTGCTAGTGGTGAATACCGAGCAAACCAGTGCAGAGCAGTTCAAATCCGAGCCTTTCTGGAATAAACTAAAAGCCACAAAAAACAAACAGGTCTATGTTTTTGACTATTATGGGTTGGTTAATCCGGGCAGTCTCGACAAGATCGAAGAAGCTTGTACCCGATTGAGAGAAGTACTCTCAGCCAAGGCAAAAGTCTAGATGAGGTGAGGCGATTCACCGGATTTAGAATTTTGGCACTGGCATAAGAGCCTTGAAATAAATTTCAGGCTCAGAGCTAAAACCTGTTTTAACAGGTTCAAACTCCTATCCGGTAAGTCTTTTAGTCAGTTTTAACTGACTTTAGCTTTTAGCCCGTTCGCGAAGCGTTCCCAAAGGGTACTTTAGTTCAGGGCTTAAGTCGGTGCTATTCGATTTAGGATGAATGCCACTGCCAGCCCCTCCAACTTCAGCCCTGTGACTGACATCGATACAATAGTTAGCGTGTCCCGAACTGACCAAACCGATGACCCCTTCCTCAGACGTAGAAACTGCATCCCAGAGAAGCTTAGAAGATTTAGAAAACGACTACCTCGACGATGACGACTTGCCGAATGATGTCGAGATGTCGCTATTCGACCACTTAGAAGAGTTGCGGCGGCGGATTTTCTACTCGCTGATTGCTGTAGCTGTGTGCGCCATTGGCTGCTTTGCGGCAGTTAAGCCCATTGTCAAGTTACTAGAAGTTCCAGCGCAGGGTGTCAAGTTTCTACAACTGAAGCCAGGAGAATTCTTTTTTGTCTCCTTGCAAGTTGCTGGGTACAGTGCATTATTAGTAGCTAGTCCCTTTATTCTTTACCAAATTATCCAGTTTGTTCTGCCAGGACTGACGCGCCGCGAACGACGCCTCATTGGCCCTGTGGTATTGGGTTCGAGTATCCTATTTTTCACGGGTTTAGGATTTGCCTACGTTGCTTTGATTCCGGCTGCCATGAACTTCTTTATTAGTTATGGCGCAGAGGTTGTTGAACAACGATGGTCGATTGACTCTTATTTTGGCACGGTTCTGCTACTGATGTTTAGTACTGGATTGGCTTTTCAAGTTCCAATTATTCAGCTTCTATTGGGTCATTTAGGAATTGTATCTTCGCAGCAAATGCTATCAGGTTGGCGTGTAATTATCCTCGGTGCCACTGTATTGGGAGCCGTGCTAACCCCTTCTACCGACCCTCTTACCCAAAGCTTACTGGCGGGTGCTGTGATTGGTCTTTACTTTGGAGGTATTGGTTTAGTTAAACTCTCAGGAAAATGATGGTTTTAAACGTTACCTCTGCCGAGAACGAGTAAGCTCTACTAAAGAGCGAATCGCGTGACGATATCGAATATTGTTAAAGAAGCTATCTCCATTATTGTGTTTGGCTTCGGAAACTAGCAGTAGTTGTTTAGGTTGAGGAGCTTTTGTATACAATGTTTTGCTCATAGCTGCTGGAATATAAGGGTCAGCCGTGCCATGAACGAACAGAACAGGCATCTTTAAGGATTTAACTTTAGCTACCGAGTCAAATCGTTGGGTTAGGAGTAGCTTTACCGGAAAGAGCCTAAATTTAGGTTGTCGTTCTACCATCTGCTGCATTGAAGTAAAGGAGCTTTGTACAATAAGTCCGGCGGCTTCTGGATGCCGTCGTGCTAGTTCAATGGCAACTGCACCGCCTAAAGAATGACCATACAAGTAAATTTGGCTGGCAGGAACACGCCGTTTTTTAACTAAATAATTCCAGGCGGTTTGAGCATCCTGATACATCCGAGATTCGCTAGGAATACCACCTTCACTACGACCATAACCTCGGTAATCCATTAACAATACCGAAAACCCCATTTGCCCAAAGCGTCGAGCCTGATTGACATTCGCTCCGATGTTGATTCCATTTCCATGCAAATACAACAAGGTTCCCAATTTCGGTTTATTTGTAGGAATCCACCAGCCATGAATTCGTTCTACTTTGCCGAAGCCAGTTTGAATGGGTAACCAAACTTCTTGGTAACGAAGATTCAAGTCTGTAGGCGTCTTTTGAATTACATAGGTTGGCTTGAAAATCAAGTGTTTTTGTACCACAAGCAGGACTAGACAAGCCAGTATGTAGACACTCGCCAAGCCTCCCATCAGGATGATTGTCAAGCGTCTTCCTAGAGGTAACAGTCGCCGCACGAGAAGAGGGTGTCGCAGGTTTCGTCTGCCCATTCCAGCACTAGGGGGTAAGGTGAAGAATCAACTTGAACGGTTTGATTTCTAGCTACAAGCTCTACCACCCTAATTTCATACGGCTAAAAATCTTCCAACATCCATTCGGATGCCCTCTCACCCATTTCCAGCGGAATACTCACCGCTTTACCCAGGCGCGGACGTTCGCGAGTTTCCTGGATATAAGTTTGTACCTGTGCTACTCCGCCCCAAGCATTGAGATAATGAGCCACTGTATCTAAATGCTCTAGGTAATCAGCCTCAGATAAGGGAAAAGACGCCTGTTCCAGGTATTTCCACATAACCTGCACAAAAATCTTACCCTGAGTCCGTCGGATTTGAATGTCATAAGAGCGTCCCCACTTATAGAGCAGGAGTTGGCGCAAGTCCTGTCCTGTCATAGCCCTGTTTACCTTAACCATTGGTTTACATTTCGTTACAAATCTGACGCTTCTTTACTTTATGATACGGTGTTAAAGAATGTAATAATACTCATAGATCAAGCCGTGAATCCTTGTGCTGCAAGGATTTTGGCAACCCTGCTAGCTATTGAATTGCTCTACATTCTTAGAGCGGGGTTTATAAATTCTGGGAAAATGACCAGAGTTGTTAAAAAAAATATACCGTTAGGCGTTTAGTTATGGCTCAAGTTTCTGGCTCGGCTGATGTTCCTGATATGGGGCGTCGTCAATTTATGAACCTCTTGGCATTTGGTACCATAACGGGCACATTTGTCGGAGCGCTCTATCCCATTGTCAAGTTTTTCATTCCTCCCTCCAGTGGGGGTGTCGGCGGTGGTGTTACAGCCAAAGACGCTTTAGGCAATGACATTATCGTCAGTAGTTTTGTCGCGAGCCATAGTTCAGGCGATCGCACCTTAGCCCAAGGACTCAAAGGAGACCCCACCTACGTGGTGATCACCGAAGATAAAGCGATCGCAGACTACGGGATCAACGCCGTATGCACCCACCTCGGATGTGTCGTTCCCTGGAACGCCAGCGAGAACAAGTTCATGTGCCCTTGTCATGGTTCTCAGTACAACAATGAGGGCAAGGTGGTGCGAGGCCCCGCGCCCCTATCGTTGGCATTGGTTCATGCCACCGTCACCGAAGATGATAAGCTCTCCTTTACCCAGTGGACAGAGACCGACTTCCGTACCGGCGAAGCTCCTTGGTGGGCTTAAGAGTTAAAGGTTGAAGGTTTAACGGTTGATAGCGTAGCGGTAGCGAGCCTGCAAACGTCAGGTTTTCCACACCGGCAACCCCCAAGATTAGCTTAATGAGTTTTGAGTTTTTTGGCTTAAAGATGAGAACACCTTCGTTATCGGTGATGTGCAACGTCCTCAGCAAGCGGATAATCACCAGAACCCTTGTGCTTGCTTTGGCAACCCTGGCATTTTTCTTGATTAGTGATCTATCGCTTCCCCAGTCAGCAGCAGCTTATCCCTTCTGGGCGCAGCAAACCGCTCCGGAAACTCCTCGCGAAGCCACTGGGCGCATTGTTTGTGCCAACTGTCACTTGGCAGCTAAACCTACAGAAGTAGAAATTCCCCAATCTGTAAAGCCAGATACTGTATTTGAGGCTGTCGTTAAGATTCCCTACGACTTGAGTTCACAGCAAGTCTTGGGTGATGGCTCCAAAGGCGGTCTGAATGTGGGTGCAGTGGTCATGTTGCCCGAAGGCTTCAAGATTGCCCCTGAAGACCGAATTCCTGAAGAAATGAAGGAAAAGGTTGGCGGACTTTACTTCCAACCCTACAAAGATGGTGAGGACAATGTAGTTATTGTTGGTCCTCTACCCGGTGAGCAATATCAAGAAATTGTTTTCCCTGTCCTTTCTCCGAATCCCAAAACCGATAAAGGGATTTACTTCGGTAAGTACCCCGTTCACGTCGGCGCTAACCGAGGACGGGGTCAAGTTTACCCCACTGGCGACAAGAGCAATAACACCGTCTACAACGCTTCTAAAGCGGGTACGATTTCTCAAATTGCCAAGGTTGAAGAAGGTGGCTATGAAGTTACCATTCAGACCGAAGATGGATCAACCGTGGTTGATACAATTCCACCTGGCCCAGAGTTAATTGTCTCCGAAGGGCAGAAAGTGGTAGCCAACGAGCTTCTAACCAGTAATCCTAATGTGGGTGGATTTGGTCAGGCTGACAAAGAAGTCGTCTTACAAGACCCCAATCGAGTGAAGTGGTTGATGCTCTTCATCGGTGCAATTATGCTGTCTCAAACCCTGCTGGTTCTGAAGAAGAAGCAGATTGAGAAGGTACAAGCGGCTGAGATGAACTTCTAAATTTTCTCCGCTAAATTCCTAATTGTAAGGATAGACTTTTGGGTCTGTCCTTTTTTTGTTGTCTGTAGTCTCAATGGAGTCGTAAATATGAACTACCCTCGGACAACGCTAGGGCTACGTCCGGGGTTTCTGACGTTTCATCGCAGAAAGTTGGCTAAAGCCTCCGCATTTCTTTGGGGTTTTAGCTAGAGCTTTCTGCTCTACGTCTAGGACGTTGGTTCCCAACGCCCAGTTGAGACAAACAAGCGCGGATGCCACATCCCTATCGGCTGTGTATCCGCACTTTTCGCATTGATGAATACGTTCGCTCAACTCTTTTTTCTTCTGTGCCAAGCATTTGGGGCAAGTTTGACTTGGTTTTATTTTTTGGGCTGGGACTTCGAGAAAGTTGCCTCCAGCCTCTTCTACTTTGTACTTGATAGCACTTCGCAGCATTCCAAATCCTACGTCTAAGATTGAGCGATTCAATCCAGTTTTTTGACGTTTTCTCTTGCCCTTCTTGGCTTTCGCTGTCATATTTTTGACATTCAATGTCTCAGTAGCAACCAAGCTATTAGCGCTAGTTATTTGTGCGGCTACTTTGTGAGTCCAGTCCTGTCGTCTATTGGCTACTTTGTTCTGGAGCTGAGAAACCTTTTTTCTAGCTTTCTTCCATCTTCTTGAAGCCTTGAACTTGCGCTTCTCAGGTTTACGCTTCCGGCGAAGTTCCTTTGACGCTTTCCTGATATCGGATTTCGCGATGGCTAGAAATCGAGGATTATCAATCTTGTCTCCGTTATCGAAAGCTACAGCCGTTAAGGTACCAATATCAATGCCAACAGCTCCAGTTCCAGTCTGACGCTGAACCTCGCACTTAACTGTTATCGAGGCCAACCATTTATTGTTTTTCCAAACAATAGTGCAAGTTGTTGGTACTCCCCAACTTCTTGCTTTGCCGCGCATTTGAATCTTACCTAGATTTGATATTTCTAGATGTCCATTACCTCCATTTGTATGCACTTTCCATCCAGCAACTCCCGGATAAGTCCATCCTCGGTAATAGCAAAATGACTTGAATCTAGGGTATTTTCCCAATCCTTGAAAGAAACGCTGAAAACCGTAATCAACACGCTTTACAGTGGCTTGTAGAGCTTGGGAACCTAACGGCTTATACTCTTCCCAGTTCTCTTTGAATTTGGGCAAAGCATTCTGCTGGTCAAAGTAATTAATAGAGCGACCTTCACGCTTATATGCTGTCTTCCTCTCGGCAAGACAAGCATTGAACAAATCCTTATGAAGCCTTCGCCAATAGTGCATCTTGACTTCTTGGGACTTGTTTGGATATAAGCGAAAAGTGACTCTACGTGTTACTATCATGCTTGAAAAAATACCATTCACATGATACTAAATGCACCCCTCCCTCCGAAATAGTTCTCATGCTGTATACTGAATTCACTTGCATCTTGTGCTTGTTACTAAGTACAGACGCAAGGTAATCACTTCAGAAATACTCCAAAGATTGGAGCAAATTATTTCTGAACTGTGTCAAGAGCATTAAATATTGTCTCAAAAGGATGCGATCGCCTCGGTTAAGGGAAATCTAACATTAGACCAGACCGCAGAGCAAAAAACGGGAGAGTAGGGAAATGGCATCCAATGACTTCCAACCTGAACCAATTGTTGCTACAGAGCAAGAGCAGACTCAGTTGGCAAAATTAGACGAGATTTTAAGCATCCCGCTTGAGGGAGAAATGGCATCATTGCCACGGCTGTGTACCTCAACCGGTGAGCAAGTCGAACTGCCTGAATCGGTCTTTCATTTGCTACGTCAACTGGTGCATCAGTTACTCTTAAGCAAGGGAGTGGCTCTAACAACTTTTCATCAGCCCTTAACCATCTGGGAAGCTGCGACTTTACTTAATGTCCAATCGAAAGAGGTAGAGCAACTCCTCGATACAGGAACAATCCCTTTCTCTCAGGCGGGTATGCGACGCCGGATTAGAGTTGAGGATCTAATGATGTACAAAAAGCAGCAGGCAAACTTGCGGCGGCAAGAATTCGCAGAACGGACGCCGATAAGCCAAGAGTTTAAGCCCGGTGAATAACTAACAGCGATCGCTTTCTGAATAGGGAGCAAAAGCACCTAGTGCATGACGGCAAAAGTTTCTGACCACCTCTGTGCAAGCAGGGGAGCGGGGGAGCGGGGGAGCAGGGGAGATTTTAGCTGGTCAGTTATTTCTGCCACCCTAGTCTAGGCACATCTTAAATAATGCGAGATACTCACAAAGGTCGATACCCCTGAGAGAGAATCGGAGGATAGTTGATTTAGGGGAAGGCGTTGTCGATTTGTAGTTAGACTTCTGCCGTGAGGTGCCTATGAAATCAGTAGTGAGTCGCATTAGCTTATTGCTGGCAGCATTACAGCTTACAGGAACGCTGGGTGCAGCACCTGTGCAGGGACGAACCATCAACCCACAATCTGACTCGCGTCGCACCCATTCCCTGACTCAAGGGCAAATTCTTCAAGCCCAAACAGAGATTCCTGTTGTTCCCACACACTTATTTGCTCTTGATCGAGATAATCTGTCTGTTGCGGTGCCCCTAATTGAGCAAACCTGGGAAAAAGATTTTGAGGGATACTTTGGCGCTAATTTCTCAAATGACTCAATGACAGTCCAGAAAATTGGCGATACTCTCTCGCAAATTGCGACTCAAACGGGGAAAAAACCTGCTCTAATTTACATGGTTCCTCGCCCGCAACAACTAGAACTGATACTCATTACTCCCGATGGTGAACCGATTCATAAGCGTGTCGTAGCAGCGAATCGCGATGAGTTGCTACGGCAGGCACAAGAGATGACCCGATTTCTGATCAACCCTGTGTTCAGGGACACTAACCAATATCGAGCACCAGCCCAGCAACTTTATCAGTGGATGATTGCCCCACTAGAGGCAGACCTGCAAGCTCAAAAAATTGACACGCTGATCTTTTGTGTGGGTGGCGGTTTGCGGACTTTACCCCTAGCGGCTTTGCATGATGGGAAGCAGTTTCTGGTAGAAAAGTATAGCTTCTCTCGCATCCCAGCTTTCAAACTAATTAATAAAGTCTACACCGATTTGAGGAAGTCGCCTGTACTAGCGATGGGTGCGTCGGAATTTAAAGACCAAAATCCCTTGCCCGCTGTACCGATAGAATTATCGACAATTACGACAAGCCTAGGGCAAGGGAAATCCTTCCTCAATCAAGAGTTCACCCTGACCAATCTCCAATCGCAACAAGCCTCACAGCCCTATCAGATTATTCACTTAGCCACTCATGCCGCCTTCCAACCCGGAGAACCCAAAAACTCTTACATTCAGTTTTGGGACAAGAAGCTAACGTTGGATCAGATGGGGCAGTTCCCTTGGAACAAGACACCCCTAGAATTATTAGTGTTGAGTGCTTGTGAGACAGCGATCGGAGATAAACAAGCCGAATTAGGCTTTGCCGGGTTAGCCGTGCAGGCCAGAGCGAAGTCCGCGATCGCTAGTTTGTGGCAGGTCAGCGATGCCGGAACATTGGGGCTAATGACACAACTTTATCAGGAGCTGAAAACCGCCCCCATTAAAGCCGAGGCTCTTCGTCAAGCTCAGATCGCGATGCTCAAAGGACAGGTGCGATGGGAAGGGGGTCAGTTGCACACCCCCACAGAGACGGTTCCTTTACCCTCAGAACTCGTCATGATGGGGCATGAGGATTTTTCCTCTCCCTACTATTGGGCGGCTTTTACTATGGTCGGTAGTCCTTGGTAGCTCTAAAGTACGGGCCAGATAGGGATTGGCAAGAATAAATAAACTAGCGATGAGCCAGCCTCTGCGGATTCTACAAATTATTCCTTCGATTTCCCTGGTTTACGGTGGCCCTAGTCAGATGGTAAAAGGGCTTTCATCCGCATTAGCCTCTCAGGGGGTAAACGTTACAGTGCTCACAACGGACTCGAATGGAGATGTGGGACAACTACCTCTGGATGTTCCCCTAAATCAACCCGTAGAGCAAGATGGCTATCAAGTGCGATACTTTCGCTGTTCTCCCTTCCGCCGCTATAAGTTTTCTCTTGACCTTTTGCGCTGGTTATGGCAGGAAGCAAGAGAATTTGATCTGGCTCATATTCATGCTTTATTTTCGCCAGTGAGTACGGCAGCGGCTGCGATCGCACGACACAAAAACCTACCCTATATTTTGCGTCCCTTAGGTACCCTTGATCCAGCAGACTTACAAAAGAAACGACAACTCAAGCAAATCTATGCCGCACTGTGGGAACGATCCAACTTAGCCCGGGCGGCAGGCATTCACTTCACGAGTGCCCAAGAAGCCAAGATTTCGGAACGCTTTGGCATTCAGACACGAGATTTGGTGATTCCGCTAGGAGTGACGCCGTTAGTGATGCCCCCGAAAGGAGAATCGCGGCGTCAATTGGGTATTTCAGAACACACGCCTTTGCTGCTATTCATGTCCCGAATTGACCCCAAAAAAGGTCTAAAATTGCTCATACCAGCACTGGAAAAACTGTTAGCCGAGGGAATCAATTTTCACTTTGTGCTAGCAGGAACCAATCCTCAAGACCCAGATTATGAAAGCCAGATTACCGAACAAATTAAGACTTCTCCTCTGTTCTCCTGCACGACAATTACAGGTTTTGTAAAGGGGGAATTGAAGGCGGCGTTATTGCAAGATGCGGATTTATTTGTCCTACCTTCTTACTACGAAAACTTTGGCATTGCGGTGGCAGAAGCGATGGTTGCTGGAACACCTGTAGTGATTTCTGACCAAGTTCATATTTGGGAAGAAGTTAAAAGTACTCAGGCAGGATGGGTTTGTGCTTGTGAGGTGAATGCTTTAACGGAGTGCTTACGGGAGTCACTTCAGGATGCTGGGGAACGGCAGCACCGAGGGAGGAAGGGTCAAGAGTATGCTTTGAAGAATTATAGTTGGGATGCGATCGCGCAGCAGACGATTCAGGTTTATCGGCAAATTCTGGAAAATCAACACTGAGTACACGACACTGTTGTCAAAGATAAATTTAATTAAAAAAACAATCCATAATAGCAAGAAAGGTGTAGGCTTCCAGTAGCTAGAACCCAGCCACTCTTCATGTTGGTATTGAACGCAGACGATTCAACATCCTCGATGCCTGTCGAGAGGAGTTTCCCATGAAACATATCAAATGGTGGCAGAAAATATTAGCCCTAATGGTGTCTGTTTTCGTGGTGATTACTGTTTTTACTGCGCCAGCTTTTGGTAACCAAATTTGCTATGTAAAAGGATATCCCGTGGGTACAACCCTCAAGGAATTGAAAGCGGCTATTTATGCTAGTCCCTCTTTAAGTTCAAGAGTACTCGGTTTCGCCCCAGACGGTACAGAGATACGGGTAATAGGTACCTCGCGAGACCAATCCGGTACTAGTCAGGAGTGGGCAAAGTATAAAACCAGCCTTCCAGGTAGCGGTGGAGTGGCTTATATTCCTTTTTCTAGTCTCCAAAATTGCAAAACGGCTAGTGGTTCTACCGGAAATAATTGCAAAGACACCTACGATCGAGGCTACAAAGAGGGTTACGATCGAGGCTACCAAGCTGGTCTTGAGGCGGCGAGGAGAAGGCTAGAGTGACCTTGGTCTAATCCTAGGGGAGAGAGGGGAGATAATAAGGCGGTTGAATCCCAGCTTCTTTTTCCTCCTCTCTCTTCTCTTCTGTTGTTCAAATCCCTAGATGGCAGCATGACCAAGCGCTAAACCGGCAACTAACATTCCCAACACTAAAAAAGGTTGAGCACTCGCTTGATACTTCACATCATTTTTTAAGGGATCGCGGAGAAAATACATGTCCTGAAACGTGATTTGAGGAATAATTAACAACAACAAAATTGCCGCATAGAGATTTTGGTGGATGCTAATTAAATAACCCGCAATTCCCGCTTGGAATATATCAATCATCAGGACACAAATCCAAGCGGCTGTGCCAATACCGAACATGACAGGCAGTGATTTTAAACCCAGTTGGCGATCGCCTTCTACACTCTTAAAGTCATTAACGACAGCAATTCCTAATCCCGCAAGGCTATAGAACAAGGTCAAAACGACAATTGTCCAATTGAGTTGACCGAACAACGCATGACCCGCCCACCAGGGTAGGGCAATGTAACTCGAACCGAGGGCATAATTTCCCAGCCAGCCGTTCTTTTTCAGTTTCAGGGGTGGGGCCGAGTAAATGTAAGCAATAAAAGCACCGCCCAAGGTTAAACAGGTGAGGTTCGGAAATTCATGACCCGCCCAAAGGTCTAAGAGGTAAGCTATCCCAACACCCGAAAATAGGAGTACTAAAATCTGGGTGATAACCTGGGGGATAGAAATGGCACCGGAAGGGATAGGGCGATAAGGTTCATTAATCGCGTCGATTTCGCGGTCATAAAAGTCATTCAGGGTTTGGGTATAACCCGCCATCAGAGGCCCGGAAAGCAACATACAGGCAGCCGCCTTGAGAATGTCTTCCAGTGTCCAGCTATATCCACCCGAAGAAGCCGCACCACAGACAACTCCCCAGATTAGAGGAATCCAGGTAATCGGCTTCATTAACTGGAGGCGAATTTTCCAAATCGAGGTTTCACCTGGGGCAGCACCTTTCATCCCCAGTAGCTGCCGAGTTTTGGCGCTACGTTCGGCGGAGTTGTCACTTGTCATTCGCCATTCGTCCTTCACTAAAACGATATTGTCAAATAATTGTTTTGGAATTTAGCACCCTTGACCGATTGACCCCTTAATTGTGGGGGCAGCACGATATTACGCCGTTGGTCACCGGCTTCAATGGTGACTTCTGGGCCGTATTGGGTGAGTTTGACCTGCTTTTTGTCAAAACTAGGCAGGAACAATTGGACTTGACGAGTAGAGGTATCTATGGTAATAGGTCGGGGTACCTGTGTGGCTTGTTTGAAATCGGGCAGGGCGTCGATTAAGGGTTCCCACTCATCGCCAGAGGATAGTTTGGGAAGGGCGCTGATGCCCAAAGGTGCAAATTCAGCCGCTAATGGTTCCGTTGCCGGGATTTGGTTGAGTAGCACACCACCGACGGTTAAACCGACTTGTTGAGAACTGCCCCAAAGGTATTTGGCAGTGGCAAGGGCTGCTGTATCACCACTGGTGACTAAGTAGGCAGCAACACGATTGGGGTCAGCGATCGCGGCTGTTCCCTGTTCGAGTATTGTATTCGCCTGCTGGGTGGGTTCTTTAGCAAAACTCTCTCCCGTCCAGGACACATTTAGGACAGCACTGGTGACGGGTTGGACGAAGGGGGATAAGGATTTCCAAACGTCGGAATCTTCTACGACTTTCCGGAATCGACGGATGTACCAGCTTAAAACCTCTGGCATTCCCAGCATCCGCAGGGTGGCTTGGTCACCACTGCCGTCGTAGATGATCACATCATAGTGACCGCTTTTGTCATACTCCCGAATCGCGTTCAGCGCCAAGGCCGTGTCCATCCCCGGTAAAATGCCCAGTTCTTGACCAAAGACATTTTTCAGAGTGGGCGATCGCAAATATTGCGCTTCTAAGTTTTTGACCTCTTCCCAAGCCCGTTCCAACAGCAATGTACTGTGTAACTGTACGACTTTGAGGTTAGCGCCAATTTCCTGAGGGTCGGGACTGGTGGCGACTCCCAGTAAAAGCCCGAAGGCGGGACCTGGGTCTTGTCCGACTAAAAGGACACGTTGACCGAGGCTGGACAGCTTTTTGGCGGCTGCGATCGCAATTGTCGTGCGACCGGTGCCGCCTTTGCCCAAGAAGGTAAGGATCAGGGACATTGTTTAGTTGTCTACGGGTTTGAGTTCGTCTTCAAAAAACCAGGTTGTGTAGTTGTCGTCAAATTTAACAACAACACCAACGCCGCTACCATCCGTCATTTTGAATTCTTGGATGGTGCCGACTTTCCCTAGTTTACTCACAGTCGCCGGAGACACCCGATCTCTCAGGCGATAGACTTTTACTTTTTGCCCGATCTCCATTATCGTTTCCGTTACGATGAACCATTCCACAGTGTAGCGGAATCAGGGGCTTTACAATAAATGGGGGAGTTTGATCTAGGACGAAGACAATCCAGACATACCTCGACATTTACTGACATTTTGGATATACAAGGGTAAATAATAGTCAAGGCATCCAAGATGTCGAACAACAAAAATCATGTACCACCAAGAGTCGCTGCTGCCCGATTGGGAGTCAGCACCAAAACGCTCGAAAGATGGCTTGAAGCAGGAAAAATCAAGGCGTTCATCACTCCAGGAGGGCAACGACGATACGACCTGGATTCAATTATCCCTGCTGGAGATACCGAAAGAATCAGCATCATATATGCGAGAGTTTCAAGCCGCTCTCAAAAAAATGACTTGCTTACACAGATTGACTTTCTACAGTCTCACTACCCAAACGCCAAAATTATCCAAGACATCGGGAGCGGACTCAACTACAGAAGAAAAGGCTTTTTATCCTTATTGGAACGAATTCTCTCAAATGATGTCGGATTGGTTGTCGTTGCCCACAAAGACCGACTTTGTAGATTTGGGTTCGATCTTGTCGCATGGTTGTGCGAAAGACAAAAATGTGAATTACTGGTTCTCAACCAATCGCACCTTAGCCCAGAACGAGAGATGGTTGAGGACATCCTCGCAATCATCCATGTATTCAGTTGTAGACTGTACGGACTCAGAAAGTACAAAAAGCAAATCACTGAAGACCGTGAGCTATCGAGTATACCCAGTAAAAGCCCTTGAAAAGATTTGGAAGCAATGGGTAGCGGCTGTTCGCAAAGTCTATAACGTGAGCATCGCCTATCTTAACGAACATCAAAAGTTCCCAAAACCTCTTAAAGAAAAAGGTGGGAAATTAGGGGGAAAGATGGGATTCAAGAAGTTCTTAAAAGCTTCAGGATTAATCGCTGGCTGGTGTAAAGAGCTAGGAATATCAAAGCTATTAGACAATGCATCTATGGAAGCTTATGTAGCATGGTCTCAAACCGATAAATGTCCAAACTTCATAGGGAAAGGTAAGTCGAGAAAGGTTCATCCTCAAGCCGGATTAAAAATAGCCAGATTCCGTAGTGTTCGAGACCAAAAGTTAACCCTCCAGTTTGACCCGACAACTTACAAGAACGGTCATTGGATGGTTTCAGCGACCAAGCAATTTCCTGTCCCAGAATTTGCCGGACATAATTTCTGCATTCTCACTGATGGTGCAACCGAGCTAACTTACAACAAAGGAAGATGGTTTGCCCATTTCCCTGTAGAAGTAGAAGACGGTGCTGATGTTACTCAAACACAAAAGCTTATTGCTCTTGACCCTGGAGTAAGAACATTTGTGACAGGCTTTGATGGTAATGAGTTTAAGGAGTTTGGTAATAATGACTTCGCCAGAATAGCTAAACTATGTTCTCATCTCGATAAGATGAAATCTCGGCATGATCAAGCCAAGGGTCGTAGCTTCAAGAGACTACGGTATTGTCTCAAAATAGCAATGGCTCATCTCAGAACTAAGATTAAAAACCTTCGCTCTGAGCTACACAAACAAGTCGCATCCTATTTGGCAAAGAACTATGATGTTATATTTTTCCCCACGTTTGAAACATCCCAAATGGTTGTTCGTAAAAGGCGAAAGCTGAAGAACAAAACCGCTAGAGCAATGATAACGTGGGCTTTTTATCAGTTCTCTCAAACTCTTGAACACTTGTGTAATCGATACGGCTCCAAGTTGGTGCGAGTAACTGAAGAATATACCTCAAAGACTTGCACTAAATGCGGTCATGTTCATCGCAAACTAGGGGGTGCGAAAATGTTTAAATGTCCAGAGTGTGGACACCAAATCCCTCGCGATTTTAATGGAGCCTTGGGGATTTTCCTCAAGGCGTTGTGGGATACCACCTTTCTGTCTGATGTTCAGGAACAGAATGTTGTACTCGATGTCTGAGCTTGTCTCAAATGTCGCGGTTAAAAGTATCAGTTGAAAGTATTAATCCTAACTGACAAATGGGATGTTCCCAGCCAACATCCAGAAAAATCTCCTGGACATCAGTGTTGAGCTGAGGTTTTCCCTCTCTTAAGCTTACTTTTCGGACAAGCTATAAGCGCTGGGCAATGGTTCTATTTTTGATGAACGAGTAGGAACACGATGTGAGCGCAAATATTTTTCGCCGATTGCAATTCCCACGACTACTCCAATCGCGCTTAACCCGCTACCGATCAGGCCAAAATTGATAATCGCTAAAATGACAATACCTGTAGCCACCATATAGGTACTTGCCACTTGAGCATGAGACCAACCCGCTTGTTGGAGGCGTTGGTAAAGATGGCTGCGATGGGCTTTGAAGATATTTTCGCCATGCCTCAGACGACGGATGAGGGTATACATGGCATCGCCAAGCAAGGGTAAAGTAACGGCTAGGGCTGACCAAGCTTGGATTGGGTTGTGGTTTGTATTGAGTAAAGCGATCGCGATACTAGCGCCTAAAACGGTGCTGCCAGCATCACCCATAAAGATTTTGGCAGGAGACCAATTCCACCACAGAAAGCCCAGCAAGGCGGCTGCCAAAAGCCAGAACAGGGGTTGATTGAGGTAATACCCCAAAAAAGCAAATTGTACGGCAGTGACACCTGCTACAAGACCATCTAGACCGTCCATGAAGTTGTAGAAGTTGATCAGGGCAGTCATGCCGATCAGGGTGAGCGCAACTGCTGTAATTTGACCCACTAAACCGAAGGGAGTGAGCCAAGGTAGGGGAAACGAGCCAAAATAAGCGATCGCTATTCCAGCCACTGTAAGCTGAACCAAATACCGAATACTAGCTGGAACACCACGCTGGTCGTCAATGATGCCAATAACGGCTAGGGGAATCAGGATAAGCCAAAGAAAGCCGAAATTTGGAGTCGTGAGTTGGCTAGGTAAAAGTTGGGGAAAATAGTGGGTTAGGACGGAAGCCATTGTTCCGGTAATGGCAAAGGCGATGATAAAGCCCAAGCCACCCCCACAAGGAGTCGGTTGTGTATGGGAACTGCGATGATTAGGGATATCGAGTAACTTTTGGCTGAAGCGTTGTTTGATAAAGCCAACACAAAGGATGCTAAGCACAAAGCTGGCAATCGCAAGCAAAAAAACGGCAAAATTCATGGTTCAGGTCACACTCACACTCACACTAAATAATTCCTTCGCTTCGCAGCAGTTCTACTTCTTGCTGGAGTCCAGTTTCAAGCGAACGGGGAAAAAAGTCTAGGTCGTGTTGAGCCGCCTCATGAGGATAAGCTTTGTCTTCTTGCAGGCGAAGAATTTGTTCCCGTCGCACGGGTGATTTAGCCCCAAGAATTTTCTCCGCAAGGGTCGCCGCCCAGACTCCCGCGTTTAGAGGAAAGTAGATAGGACGTACTGGTTTGCCCAGATGTTTCTCCACAATAGCTAGAAGCTCTCGGAATGTGACAATGCTACCACCAGAAAGGTCATATGTCCCGTGAATGGCTGGGCGCTGCCAAACCGCAAGAATTGCTTTGGCTAAGTCATCGGCATGAATGGGTTGTACAAGGCAATGACCTGAACCAAAAACAGGAAAAAAGCCGTAGCGATCGCAAAATTTAATCAGTTTGTGTAGGTTCTTGTCGCGGTGGGAACCATAAATCATGGTCGGACGCAGGAGACAGTGGGAACCTGGATACTGAGCTAGCTGCTCTTCAATGCCTTTGTAATCCTGAGAATATTGATTGTATTTGGAATAAACGCCCGTGGTACCGACTACTATTAATTGGGGATTCTGCCTAGCTGTTTTCAGGCTGTTGAGAATAACAGGAATATGGCGAATTGAGGCGATGTGAATAATCGTTTCGGGTGTGTACTGAGATAGAATTTCATCCCAGGTTTCGCTGGTTGAACTATCTCCAGTCAAGTAGCTGAGATTGAGGTTGAGATGTTGTAGAGGGGTGCGATCGCTAGTAGGACGCACGAGGCAATGAATCTCTGTACCAGGGCTAGTGTTAGCCAGATGGTTGAGGAGCAGAGTCCCTGTTAAACCTGTTCCACCTGTGAGTACTACGTTTATTTTGGCCATACATCCAAATCTTTATAAGCAGTTTGCAGACGCTCAAAGACAATACGCTCATCATATTCAGCTTCAACACGCTTGCGTCCAGCTTTACCATAAGCTTGTCGCAGATCCTGGTTCGATAGCAGCTTTGATAAAGCCTCTGCTAACTTTTCACTGTTTTGAGGGGGGATAATTAAGCCAGTTTCTTCATGGACAATTGCTTCTCGACAACCTCGAATATCTGTCGCGACAACAGGCAAACTCATCGACATCGCTTCCAAGATAGAGCGGGGTAGTCCTTCATGAGTAAAAGTGGGCAGTGTGAAGATGTCTAGTAAGCCCAAAAGTTCTGGCGTGTCTTCGCGGTAACCTGTGAGTGTGACATGGTTTTCAATTCCGAGTTTTTGAATTCGTTCAACTAGTTCTAGTTGAAATGGCTCAGGGTCTGTGTTCAGCTGACCCCCAATTACCAAAATATGAAGGTTGGGGAACTGAGTTAATAGTTTCGCAGCAGCTTCAATAAGGTATTCACTGCCTTTTTTACGAGTTAGGCGTCCAATTGTGCCAACAATCAAATTCGCTGTATTGGGGATACCCAAGGATGCACGTAGTTGAGCTTGTTCAGCAGTGTTGAGGCGATCACGGTTAAAGCGATCAATATCTACGCCGTTGCCAAGGTAACGTATTTTCTCAGGAGGACAGAGTCCAGATTTCTGAGCTTTAATAACATCTTCATAACTCTGACTCAGAATTAAGTCAGTCAACAGGGCGCTGAATTTCTCGACATTAAAGTAAAAGCGATATTGGCTTTTTGAGGACTGATCGTGAAAGGGAAAGCCATGTGCTGTGTATATAATACGCTTGACGCCAGCAAGTTTAGCCGCAATACGACCTAAAACAGCAGCAATTGGGGTATGAACGTGGACTAGATCATAGTGACGTTCTCGCATCAGTTGTGCTAACTGATAGACGCTTGATAGATTAGAAACGGGGTCAATTCGCCGCTCAGTCTGAATTGTGTGGATGATGTATCCCTGTTGTTGTAGTTGCTCAACTTCTAACCCAGGAGAACAAGCAACTTCAACCGAAAGACCTTTGGATAGGAAGTAATTAATTTGAGGCTTTAGGAGATTTTTAACCGTAAATCCAACTGCACAAACATGTAAAATTTTCATTGAATTCATTCAAATTTTATGATGTTTTTTTATTTTTGATAAGTTAAACAATAATTACTTTTTTGAAAATCATTACACAGGTTTTAATATTACACTAAAGTCTAAGACACAAAGTTCTTCTTCAGGAAGATTTTGAAAGATTTTATGCAATTTTTCTTTTGGCGTTGGCGGACTATTCCACCGATTGACGTGCATAACCTCTACACTAAAGCCCGCTTTTTGAAACAGAACAAGCATTTCTGAGTAACGAATCCTGTTTGTATAAAAACCAGATTGTGCCATAAAATCAGATTCCCAAGTTTTCTCAGAAAATCTAAGATTGTTGAGCGCTCCGCCTAAATGGTCTCTCAAGTCTATTTGGTGCGAACATACTCCACTGCTCCGAATTATCCGACGCAGTTCTCGCATAGTCTCAAGAAAATCTGCCCGTCTAATATGTTCGAGAACGGCACTAGACCATATAAAATCTACCGATTGTTCGGGAATCTCTCGCAGCGATAACAACCCCGAAGTTTTGTAATCTGCACCACAAGCAACAAGCATCTCTTCTATAGACTTGAACTTATCTGCCCTAATGGTTGGTAGCCCTTTGTCCGCCAGAAAACTTGACATATTTCGATATAGCTGCAAATCTCTATTGGCAAATGCTCCGACATCGACAAGATATGAGGCAGAGCAACCAAAAGCTCGACTGAGCATAGCTGAAACAAGAGAGTCACCCGGTCCGAGTTCTAAGCTTACAAATCCTTCTTTTAAGCCTTCAACTCGGTCAAAGTGTTGTTTGAATACCTCATAAGCATAACTAGGCCGATCCATATAGCCATGTTCAAATAATGCTAATTTCTTCCAAAACTGGTACTTAATTGGTAAACGAGATAGCAACAATTTAGCGGCGATTTTACTCCACCAAGGAAGGAATTGCTTGACGAGCATAATTTTGTTTGTGTTTTTAGTAGTTAAAAATCTTTACGTTCATCTAGCCATGCCTGGAACATGAGTACATCCCAGAGATAGTACTGCCAGTTGCGATCGCCTGCAAGATGTTCTGCCCACTTCTGGCGAATCGGTTGAGGATTGAAAAACCCTTCCTGCCGCAGACGCCGTTCGTCGATCAAGTCTTCTGCCCAGTCTCGCAGCTTGTCACGCAACCAAGCATCAATGGGAACACCAAAACCCATCTTGGGACGTTCGATTAAATTTGGCGGCACATACTTGTACAAAACTTGGCGCAGCAGCCATTTACCTTGACCATCACGAATTTTCATAGATAGGGGAATCTGCCAAGCCAATTCCACAACACGGTGATCTAACAGCGGAACACGGGCTTCTAAGCTAACCCCCATTGTGGCTCTATCCACTTTGACCAAAATATCATCAGGTAGATAGCTGACAGTATCGAGATACATCATGCGCTGAGTAAAATCTGGCAAGTTTGCCCAGCCTTGGGGATTCGTTAAAGCTGTGAGCGGTTCAGAACTACCCAGTACAACGGCTTCTGGTTCTTTCCAATGGGAAACCAAACCCTTGTACATTGCTTCTGGACTTTCAAGGGCTAAAACTTCTGCCAGTTTGTGCAGCTTATCACCGGGGTTTTGTTGTTTGAAGGAAGTTGGTAACAGTGGCTGAAGGCTAGTCAAGGTTTGGTTCCATGCTTGAGGCGATCGCATGGTCAAAGCACTAGCGGCAGCATTTCGCAAGGGGTAGGGTATCCAACCGATCTGCTGCCAAATGCGACGCCCCCAAAAGTAACGGTTATAACCGGCAAACAGTTCATCTCCTGCATCTCCGGAAAGACTAACCGTAACGTGCTGTCTGGCAAGTTGGGCAACTAGGAAAGTCGGAATTTGGGAGGAGTCAGCAAAGGGTTCGTCATAAAGGGTAGGCAATTTGGGAATGACCGCGATCGCTTCAGCCGGAGTGACGTAGAATTCTGTGTGGTCGGTTCCCAAGTGTTGGGCAACAGCTTTGGCATACTTGGCTTCGTTGTAACTGTCTTCGTAGAAGCCAATACTGAAGGTTTTGACTGGCTGATTACTTTGAGCCTGCATTAGCGCGACGACAGTCGAGGAATCGATGCCACCGGATAAAAAGGCTCCCAGTGGCACATCGGCTACCATGCGTAAATTGACAGCCTCTCGTAAGAGGGCGTCAAGTTGAGCGATCGCATCTGTTTCTGAACCAGTAAAGGGTTGAGCAATACCTGCTTCAGCAATGGATTGTGCAGACCAATAGGGTATAGGTTGGGTTGTGTTTCCCCCAGGTTGTACTGTCAAGATACAGGCTGGTGGTAGCTTATAAACGTCTTGGTAAATCGAGTAAGGTGCTGGGATGTAGTTATTACGCAGGTAGAGAGCTAAAGCGTTGCGATTGATTTCGGGGTTGAAGTTGGGATAAGCTCTCAGAGCTTTCAGTTCTGAGGCAAAGAGAAAGGTTTGACCGAACCAACTATAGTAGAGAGGTTTTTCTCCCAAGCGATCGCGCCCTAAATGCAAAACTCGCTCTTGCCTATCCCATAAGGCAAAGGCAAACATTCCATTGAAGCTTCTAACTGCTGCATCTAACCCCCACTGGCTAAATGCTGCCAGCATCACTTCTGTATCGGAATGACCCCGAAATCGATGTCCGAGTTGTTCCAACTGGCGGCGGAGTTCTACGAAGTTATAAATCTCGCCATTAAAGACAATGACATAGCGACCCTCAGCAGACACCATCGGTTGATGTCCTTCTGGAGAGAGGTCTACAATGGCAAGTCGCCGATGACCTAAAGCAATTCCCGCTTCTGCATCCACCCAGGTGCCACCATCATCTGGACCCCGATGGAGTAGTGTATCTGACATCCGTTGCACCATTGGTACAAGTTGGTCAGTATTGAGCTGTTGAGAGTTGTCCCAGAAGCCGACTATGCCACACATTTATTTTCTGTAACCTACTGCACACCAATAGGGAGCGCGATCACTAAAGACAAGATTTTCTAATCCAGCCCGCTCCATCATCTGAGATATTTCAGTTTTTGTGAAGCGTTTCTCTAACTTTGTCCCAAACCGATCTAAAGCATCCGTTCGCATTACATAAAAACTACGATGCCTATAAAACGAAAGAGGAATAGCATCAACATCAAATCCCAACTTCTCCAAAATTAATGCCGTTCTGGCAAGTGGCAGATAAACGATCAGAGCGATGATTTGACTGAGAAAGTAACGGATAGCATAAGGCAATCTAGAAATAAAAAAGCGACCCATTTCACTAGCTTGCCAAATTTGCCTAAACCACCAAGATCTATTGTCAAATCTATAGTACAAGTAGAGAAGAAATGGAGCGCCTTTTTTTAACTTAGATACACAGCATTTAATTCCTGTTTCGGTATTGGGAATATGGTGTAATACTCCCAAAGCATATCCAAAATCAGCAGATTCATCTTTTAGGGGAATTGAGTCAACGCTTGCTAAGTGAAACTGACAGTTTTGGTAGCTAGATAAATTTTTTTTAGCAACCTCTAAGGCAGCAGTACTAGGATCTATACAGTCTAATCGACCTACTCTTGGTGCAACTAACTTCGCCCAACGACCACTACCGCAGCCCAGATCGAAACCAACAGCATTATTAGGTAGTTTCGACCAAGGGAAAATCCTAAAATAGGAGTTAAACATTTCTATCTGGTCTGATTCGGATAGCTGAGATTGATCGAATCTAGTCCATTCATCGCCAAATGCTTCAACAACTTCTAGGTCAATATTGTTCTCCATAAATCACCTCCTGATAAAGCTGTTCATAGTTTTGAACAATCTGGTCTAATGAAAATAACTCTTCAATTCGCTGCCTTGCTCTGACACCTAGATCGCGCCGCGCTTCAACTCCCATATCAATGAATTTTAGCCAACCAGCACATAAAGCTTCTGAGTTTTGTGGCGGTACAACTTGTCCTGTATTTCCTACAATCCAAGCAGAATCTCCTACATCTGTAACAACACATGGTACTTCACACGACATCGCCTCTCCAATCACATTGGGGAAGCCTTCGCCATAAAAAGAAGAATTAGTAGCAATGTCCAAAGCAGCAGTTAGGAAGGGAATGTCTGTTCGTTCCCCCAGTAAGTGAACTTGCTTTGAAAGGTTTAGTTCCAAGATTAGGTTCTGCAAAATTTGATTATTTTTATCAACAGCTTTTCCAGCCATTACAAAATTTACGTAAGGTTCTTTTTGTATTATTTTTTTTGCAGCCTTGAGAAAACTAGAGTGGTCTTTCATTGGATTAAAACGTCCAATGAGACCGATTAAAAATGTATCTTTAGCAACACCTAACTCTAGTCTAATTTTGCTTCTGGCTTCTACCGATGGAGCAAATAAGCATGTATCAAATCCATTAGGAATAATGTAAGCTTTGTCTGAACTATAACCAATTCTTTTATGTTCTTCTGCTCCTGTTTTAGAGTTATAAATAATTTTTATTGGTAAGTGGGATAAGTACGAAAGGAGTTTAATAATCAAAAGAGTTCCAGCTCTCTCATCAATTTTTGATAGAGTAGAGTGACGAACATTCCAGAGAACAGGTACCTTTTTTCCTATAAAAGTGCTAGCTAATTGTGAAGCCAGATTACCGTGAGTCATCCAACCCTGAATTATATCGGGCTGGAGTTTACGAACAAGGCTAATCAACTGCAAAATGGATGCTGGTGTAGGCTTTCCCGATTTCATACCAATAGTGTGGATAGGGATGCCTAGACTTCTGATGCGATCGCCAACTGTCCCCCGATCCATCAGAGAAATCACTACAGAATCAAATTGCTCCCGGTTGATACGAGACAGCAGCTTGTAGAGCATCATTTCTGCTCCACCTGTATTTAGTCCAGTGATAATAAACGCTATTCGCTTCGGGGCTTTATCAACTGCTTTCATTTGTGACTTATAGAGGACTGATAACTAGGGACAATTGACCGACGCCTTCCAAGATAAAGTAACAGACCAAGCAGAATTGGTAATATTTGCAATTTGAAGCGTACTGCTGCCCCTAAATTTTGGAAAGAGATGAAGCTATAAACAGTTGCCCAAGTCAGTACCAGTAGAGTAGCCCAAAGGACAATAGGGTTTTTGAAATCTTTCCTACGAGTCCTTAAAGCTGCAAGACACAACAGGAATAACAGCAGCAGGTTTTCTAAGCCAGCCAACAAACCGAATGGATTCAAAACTTCTCCCGGTAGAGGACGAAATAAAGCTGTAAACGCTCCAAAAGGAATAAAGGTAATCAGTTGATCGATCTGGGTAAAATCTGTGCTAATTACTTGGGCAGAACCTCCATAGTTCCAGAGACGAGATAAGGTATTCAGAGAAACCAACAAGTCTTGAAGAGAGGCGATTTCAAAAACATTTTGAATTCGATTGATCGCAAAGCCGATGCCAATCCCTACTACAATTGTCAGGATTATTTTAGTGAAGGTGCTTTGTCTACATAGCATTAAAATCACTGTAACTGGTATCAGCAGAATTGGGCTTATCCAAAAGCGAATGTATGTAGCGATCGCGACCCCAACTGCTAACACCCACAAGTAGCACGATTGCTTGCGTCGATACCACCCAATCATTCCATAAGTGTAAAGTCCTATTCCTAGAAGAGCCATCGGTTCTTTTCCGATAATTGATGTCCAGAATAAGATAGAGGGAAAAAGAGCCAGTACATACAGAATCGATATTTCTTCTCTTTTTAGAAAAATTACTACAGCTCGGTAGAAAATATAGATTGCCACTAAACCTGTCATGGCAAAACTGACCTTAAGAGCATGGTAGGACTGTGGCAGAAGCTGATTGTGCAGCCACACTAGTCTCAGAATATTTCCTGTTCCGTCTGTAATCTTAAATCCAGTCCAGATAAAGTCAGGTTGCCTCGGAGTATCAAAATAATAATAACTATCTAAGGTAGAATAGTAAGCCTCAAACACCAACATGAAGCCTAAAGTGACTAGCGACTTAACTAGCCAAAGACTTAAGAGCGCAGGTTTATCTTTATTAGGAATAGGCCAAACGAGAATACTTGCCCCTAAAGTGATAGACCACAACAGCCCAATTGTATAATCCAAGAGTAAGTTTTGCTGCGGAATGTTTTGTCCTAGTCTAACTATGGAATTCGTAACCAGTAGAGCTAGCATTCCTATTCCAGCAATGCCAACAGCAATTTGGAAAATTAACCATGCTTTTTTCTTAAACACTGTCAGTTCCTACTCTGTTGCAATGTCCTGTCATAGAGCGTTTTCTTTAAGGAATACAAATTCATTACAGCCTTGCTTACCTGCACAAGTCTTCAAATTCAATAAGTGAAATCCTTGCCGACGATAAAATATACAAATTTCTTCCGGTTTAGCTACTTCAAATGGATAGCCACCCAACCAATCAAGCATGTCGAACCAAATAGACATCCCTCGCTCATTTTTCAGCCTTCCTGTAATCGCTCTGACCAGAAACCGAAGCAAGAATAGATAAGGCAAATGAACAAAAATAGTTATTAATTGCAAACCTATATTTTTATTATAAAATTCTTTAACTTTTTTCCAGTAATTACTGATCCATCCTTGTTGATTGTAAATTGCGACAAAAAGCAATCCTCTACGAGAAACTGGTAAACTCGCATTCTCTAGAGCCTGCCACATAGCACCTGTGTGATGCAAAACTCCCCAGGAGTAAACAATATCAAACTCTCCTAGAGATTTTATATAATCAGTATCTAAAACCGAACCTTGTTCAATAATCCAATGAGAATCGTTAGGAAAATATTGGGATTTTAATTCTTGAGTGCAAGCGACTGAATCAGGATCGTAATCAAAAGAATGCACTTTTGCCCCGAGTCGACGAGCAGCCAGAGAAAATAAACCACTGCCGGAACCAATGTCCAGGAATCTTTTGCCTTGTAAATGCTCTATTTCTAGCATTTGTTGAAGTGATTTCTCTGCTTCTGCAATGCGTTCATCGTTGAGAATTTTTAAAAAGCGCTGCCAGTTTTTTCCAAATTGGAAGCGCTCACCGCGTTTTACTTCTAATTCAGCTTGATCGACGGTTTTCAAAACTTCCATAATATTACTACATGGTTTCAATTGATAGCCAGTTTAAATGCATTGTAAAACTATCCACTCTCTCTATTATCTTTGTTCTCTGTTCTCTGTGTCTCTGTGGTTTATTATTTTTACGAATAATTTAGACTAACTCTAGTAGGCATCGATAATTGCCCTAATGGTTCGACATCATCTTAAGATTCCAATTTTAAAGCTACACAACATATATACGGGGAGGTTATCTTATTGGGGCTTAGCCTCCCTATTTTAATTTCAAAATACCAAATAATGACTGAAAAACTAATTAAAAACAAAAGTATAACTTTTTTGATAAACCATTCTATTGATTTTGTCGGAATTCCATTTAAGTTACACACACCAAAATGAGTACTCATAAAATAGCTGCAATCCCTAACTTGAAAGCTAGAAAGCTTGTGAGATTCCGCCAAATCCTGTGAATCTAACAAGACATGTATATCAAAAACAGGTCGGTTAATTAGTTTCTGAATCCAACCGATTAATCCAACCATATTAGGAATAATAGTAATCATTATTCCATTGGGTTTGAGAAATTTTGAAAATGCTTGGACGCAAGCTGTTGTATCCTCAAAGTGTTCTGCAACTCCAAAAGATATGACTACATCAAATTCTTCTAAAATGGCTTCTGGAGGTGAAAAAAAATCAACACAAATTATCTCACCTTCAACGCCGGCTTCTGATAATATTTGCTTTTCCTGCTGACAACCGATTTCTGAATAATCAAGTCCAAAGATTTTGAACCCGAACTCTTTGGCAAAGTAAGGAAGCCACACTGAGTTGGCACAGCCAATCTCTAGTAGCTTCATCTTCCCAGTTTCCATCCCAGAAAATACATCACAAAAATATTGATGCCAGTAGCGTTTAGGGTAATTTTTTAATCCTGGTTGGTATGGGACAACAAAATTAGGTATTTTGTTGGTTGCCCAAGAATCATCCCAGTATTTTTTGCTTACTTTCTCCATGATTAAACATGATTAATGTTTGGTGGCAATATAAGTAACGATGCCATAGCTCTTTGAAAGCATCTGATATTTCTCAAAAAGAGGCATAAGCATTATATCTACTAAAGTAAATGGATTTTGGGAAACAGCATACTGAAGATTTGACCATAAGTTTTTATTGAGTTTGTTTTTATTGAAATACTCTATTCTAGTCAAGGGAATATCTTCCCATTTTAAGTTATGTTTTTTCAAGTAACGATAGACATAATAACGTAACCAGTTGACAGGTCGCATTGAGTATATTTGGTCACTGTAGTCGCTTCTAAGAAGTTCAAGTCCAGACTTTTCTAAATATTCCTTAACCGTTTTTTCTGTAAAAAAGTATAAGTGCCTTGGCAAATCTTCCCGAAAAAGGTTTTTAGAGGAGATGCTTTCAAAGTTAGTTACTAAAAAAACAAAAAAGCCACCCGGCTTTAAAACTTCAGCGGCTTTTCTAAAGTAAGACATTGGGTTGTGAACATGTTCCAAAACTGCCCAAGCTGTTATTGCATCGTAGTAGGCTTCGTGTATGGGTATATCCGTAAATTCTTGATTGTATATTTTGAAGTCAGAAATAGGTTTAGAATTAGGAGATACTTCTACCCCCTCAACTTCCCATCCAATAGTTTGCATATATCTCGGAAAATCACCATTTGCACATCCAACATCCAATAAAATATTTTTATCCTTACCCATTGGAATACCTGTCAAAAATTTTGCCTGATTCCTGTAACGACGCTGATGAAAAACTCGTTCTTTTTCAAAACTTTCATAAAAAGATGGAGGATAATACCGAAATATCTCTGAATAAGTTGGACGCGGATTTACAAAACCTAGACCACAGCTTTTACATTCAACTACAGTAAACCACTCATCATTAAAGTAGAGCCTATCTGGCATTGAATATACAACTCGATACTCCTCTGAACCACAGAGATTACAATTGATAGTTTCCATTTTTTTTACTCCAGTTTAGGCATCTGCTTTTTGAGCCTGAACCAACAATAAACAAAAGATAATAAATATACAATTGCTGTTGATAAAGCTATGCCTGAAACACCAATATAGTGTAAAAATAAATAATTTAAAATAACATTTGAAAGTAGGTTATAGAAAGCTGCCTCCATTAAAATCTGATTCGCCTGAATTGACGAAATCAATCGAACCACTAATATGCCTGCAATATAAAAAGGAAGCTGCAAAGCATAAAAACCCTGTATAACAGCAACACTATGAGTGTCTTGAGTGGTAAATAATCCTCGCTGAAACAACACTTGCACTAAAGGCTTAGAGAAGATTATCAAAATAATTGTCAAAGGTACAGTAATTGCAAAAATCAGCCCCAAGTATCGGCTGAGCGTATGCCGCACACCCACCCAATCTGCTTGAGCAATCATCTGAGAAAAGTAGGGAACTACCGCTATACCCAGGGCTGTCGCCCCTAGATATAGGGGAAAGGCAACTACCTTGCTGCCGTAATTCAGTGCAGCCACACTACCCGGAGACAACATAGCAGCCATCGACTGATCTACGAGAGTTGTACTACCCATAAGAAATGCACCTACAACCATTGGTAGGTACTGACTTGCTACTTGACGCATGTGAGGATCGAAGCCATACCATTTCAGGTGCAGTCCAATCCCTCGCTTCTTAAGTGCAGCAGCTACAAGTAGAACCTCCAAGGCTGTCCCAACGATTAGGCCCGCGGCTAAAGGGAAGATTCCCCAAGCCTTGTCACCCAACAGAAGAAATACTACAGCAAGAACGGGAGTGATGACTGGAGAAAAAGCGGCAAAAACGAACTGCTCATCGGCATTCAAAAGTGCCCTCCCGATAACTGCAACTCCCTTTAAGATTACAATAGGGGTAAGTATATAGAGGAGATGCTCAGTCAATGCTAATTTCGCAGGACTAAATCCTCTAGCAATGACTGGCAGATAAAGCGGTACCGTAATAACCATGAATAAAGCGGTAAATCCTAATATGCCCAGACTCCAAATCATTGTACTGGAGACAAGTCTTTGCGCCGCTTTTAACCCCTCCTGTTCCCGCAGTTTAATATAGGTGGGAACGAGTGCCAAGTGAAACGACTCTGCCACTACATAGACGAGAAACGTAGGCAGCATAAAGGCTACTAAAAATGCATCAGGATCATCCCCAGTCCCAAATTTCCAGGCAACTACCAATTCTTGTAGGACATAGGCAACTTTAACCATGCCTGTGAACAAAGCCACTGTAACAGCCGCGCCAAAAATTTTGCGGTTGACAGAACCAGTAGTCAAATGGTTCCAAGCACTAAGTAGCGCCGCTACTCCCCACCTTTTATGCATGGTGTTGGGCAACTACCAGCATAAAGATTACAGTTAATACTTCTGTAGCCATAACGAAATTCTTTCTCTACTAGGTGTTTCTGTGGAAGCCTCACGGAGTATAGTAGTCTCTGTCATGGAAGTGGTTCTTGGCTAAACTACAGCTTAGCTGGAATGTCAAGTGAGGAGAGCAATGGATTCATTACACACCAAGGAGTACCAGGAAACACAAGATGATGAAATATCTCTTGCGGAGGTCAAACAGTTTTTCAGGAATAACTGGAAATTTATCGGTCTGACTACTGTAGTTCTATCAGCGATCGCCATCCCTCTCTCCCTCCTGAAACCCCAACAATACCAGAAACAGCTAACTCTTGCCGTCGAACCTGTTCCACTTACTATAGCGGGTCAATCTCTCTTACAACTAGATGCCACTCAAGCTAGTAATCTAGCTGTCAAGTTCTTGAAAAATCAAAAACTGGACTCAATTAGCGCTCAGCCGCAGTATGACCCGATCGCTCAGGAAATTCAACTCTCCCTGCAATCTGCCAATGCCAGTTCTCTCAAGGAAATTAGCCCCAAAATCATTAGCCAGGTAGAGACTGGGTTTCAAACAAAACTCGATCAGGCCATAGAAAGCCGCTTGACCAATATTGAGCAAGAGCAAAATAAACGCCGACAGGTTCAGACTCAACTGGAGCAACAAATTACGCAATTTTCCCCTAACAATACAGCTAGGCTCAACGCCCTGGAAGAACAGCGAGCACAGGTAATTACTAACCTTGCCCTTACAGAGTATGACAGAAAGTATCTGGAGCAAGCTCATAAAGAACTCTCTAAGTTCACCGCCAAATTGATTTCCGTACAGATTGTAAAAGAATCAGAGGTGCAGCCAACTCGGTCCCTGAAACAGGTAGCAGTGATTGCTGTCATCGGCAGTTTCCTACTGGCAGTTTTCGCCGCAAGCACCCGCCACCAAATCTTGCGGCTGAAAAAAGAACTATCCCAGCAGAAACCTCAGAGTAGCCCAGATGTCTAAGCAACGGTATCCTTAAAAGTTGCTGCCAAATGTCTGTAGGGAATTAGTTTCATGCCCAAGCGAGTGTTTTTTCCCTCCATATACCGACTGGGACAGATCGGCCTAGATTCATGTATTGCTTGGTTGGCTTGCAGCCTTGCCTTTTCGCTACGTTTTGACGGAGATATTCCAGCTAGTTACCAAACCCTGGCATGGATGCTGCCTTTGCTAGCTATCCCCGGACGCCTGCTTGTGCAGAGTGCGTTTGGCCTTTATAAACAAATCTGGCGTTTGTTTGGTCTCAAGGATGCCATCACCCTGTTCCAAGCAATCACGCTCTATTCTTTACTGCTTCTAGTCACCAACCGCCTTGTTATTCCTCGCTTGCAGCCTGTGAACGGAATTCCCATAGGGGTTGCAGCCATTGACTGGAGTTTTTGTCTGATGGGAATGATTGGCCTGCGATATGCTCGTCGATGGTCGCTTTCTCAACAACAATTGGGTCGCTACTCCCGCCATATTCGTCGGCAAGGTCTTCCCCCAACAGAGCGACAACGGGTGCTGCTGGTAGGAGCAGGCAGAGCAGGCTGCCAGATTGTTCAAGAAGTTCAGCAAAATCCCCAAATTAATCTGGAAATTGTCGGATTTGTGGATGATGATCCAACCAAAGTGGGGCGGAAAGTAGAGGGAGTGCCAGTTCTCGGTAAGACCTCCCAAATGAGCGCGATCGCACAAAGCCTAAACGCTGACGAAGTGCTGATTTCCATGCCCTCAGCTAATGCTGCACAAATTCGCAAAATTGTCAATCAAGCGCGTGGCTCCTCACTCAAACTTAAAGTTCTACCCGGACATGGTGAGATTATACGCGATCGCACTCTTACTCCCCAAGCGAGAGACATCCAGATTCAAGACATCCTGGGACGCCCCGAAATTAAATTGGACTTCGACGCTGAATTTAGTTCGCAATTTCCAAGTGCGCGATCGCAAATCTACCAACAAACCGTCCTCGTCACAGGAGCCGGAGGTAGTATCGGTTCAGAAATCTGTCGTCAGCTAGCGCGTCTAGAACCCAAACACCTGCTGCTAGTAGGACGTGGCGAAAACAGCATCTTCAACATCGAGCAAGAATTAAGGCGAAATTTCCCCAATCTCCCCTTGACTGCCCTGATTGCGGATATCCGCCATCAAACCCGTATCGAGCAAATCTTCAAAACCTGGAAACCTGAAATCGTCTTTCACGCTGCGGCTCACAAACATGTACCGTTAATGCAGCATAACCCCACAGAAGCTCTAGAAAATAACGCCCTCGCATCGTTCCACTTAGCCCAGCTAGCTAGTACTCACAACGTCAATACCTTCGTCCTCATTTCCACGGACAAAGCTGTTGAGCCTAACAACTTCATGGGGCTGAGCAAGCGTTTGGCAGAACTTTTAGTGAAAGCCTGTTCAGGTCAAGGCCATACTCGCTTCCTTGTCGTGCGGTTCGGCAATGTCCTGGGCAGTCGCGGCAGCGTCGTCCCTATTTTTCAGGAGCAAATTGCCAGAGGCGGTCCTGTCACTGTCACACATCAAGCCATGACCCGCTATTTTATGACCACCCCGGAAGCCTCTCAGCTCGTGCTCCAAAGTCTGGCTGTAGGCCAATCGGGTCAGACGTTAATCTTGGATATGGGTCAGCCAGTGAACATCTATAACCTGGCGGAACAAATGATCCACCTCGCTGGTCTTAGTGAGGAACTCGATATTCCCATTCAAATTACAGGTCTTCGTCCTGGAGAGAAATTGCATGAGTCTCTGGTAAGCTCTACTGAAAGCGTTGTTTCCACAGGTCACCCCAAAATCATGGCAGTCTCCAGCCAACCTCCCTCAGGAGAGGTTTTATCAGACGTACTCACCACTCTCTCTCGCTCCGAAATCAGCCATTTACCCGTAGATGCTCTGTGGGACTTAGCTCAACATTGCAGGCAGGCTTTAGAATTGTCTCAATTTAATGGCGGCGTGGAAAATGTGGAGCCAGAAAAAAAGAGCGATCGCTACTTCACCTAAATCCTCGTTACTAACCCTTGGTTCTTTGAAGCTTAACTATGACCCTTTCCCTGAAAACCAGTTTGATCAGGCCAGAAGCGCAGCGCTATTGGGAATTGCTGCAAGTCTTAGTGGCGCGGAATCTCAACGCTCGTTACCGAGGTTCATTTTTGGGCGTATATTGGTCATTGTTCAATCCCTTAATTATGACGGGGCTTTATACCGCCATTTTTGGGATGGCATTTTCCTCTTACTATCATAACTCCCTACTTAACTATGTCTTGTCCGCATTCACAGGGCTGGTGGTGATCAACTTTTTCTCGGCCTCGACGGCTCAAGCCCTGTCAAGCGTGGTCAACAATGGCGGGTTATTAAACAAAATTCGCCTGCCCATGAGTATTTTTCCTGTATCTATGGTAATGGCGAATGTGTTTCAGTTTGCTATTGGGGTTTTGCCACTCCTAGCAATCGTAACGTTAGTGACTTCTAGAAACCTCGTGAATGTGCTAGTCCTACCGTTGCCGTTGTTGGCTTTAACATTAGTCTGTACAGGGATTGGCCTGTTAGTGAGTGGACTATTTGTCTTTTTTAGAGATCTACCTTATTTTTATGAGTTGATTACCTTTGTGATTTGGGTGAGTAGTCCGGTATTTTATCCAGCAGCCATCGTGCCAGCAACTGTAAAACCGTTTTTAGTTTTGAATCCACTGTGGCTGGTGATCGAAAGTCTGCGGCAAATTTCACTATCCGGGACGCTACCCGACCTTAACTTGTTGGGAGGCGCGTTGCTCAGTGGTGTCCTGTTTTCAATGCTGGGATGGGTATGTTTTAGTAAATGGCGATCGCAGTTTATGGATTTGCTCTAGATGGAATTGATTCGGCTGGATCGGGTTTCGCTGTTGCGGCGAACCCAAGAGGAATACTCCTATGACCTAAAAAAGACGATCTTGTCGTTTTTGGAGGGAAAGTACCGCAAGCCAGCGAAAAAAGTGGTATTGGATCGGATCGACTTGGTGGTGGAAGCTGGGGAAAAGGTAGGGATTATTGGAGCAAATGGTTCAGGCAAATCGACGTTGCTGAAGGTAATTTGTGGAATTTTGCAGCCAACTAGTGGCACGGTACGGGTGCGAGGACAGATTGCACCGTTGATCGAACTCGGAGCGGGGTTCGATCCGGAAATGTCAGTGATGAATAATATTATCTTTTATGGGGTGTTACTAGGGTTTTCCAAAGCAGAAATGTTACAGAGAACACCAGCCATTTTGGAGTTCGCTGAGTTACAGGACTATGCTTTGATGCCAGTTAAGGCGTTGTCTTCAGGGATGGTAGCACGATTGGGATTTGCGATCGCGACAGAGGTACACCCCGATATTTTGATTCTCGATGAGGTGTTATCGGTAGGGGATGAGAGTTTTAAGAATAAGTGCAAACGGCGGATTGATAAATTCTGGGAGGCGAATGCCACGGTTTTGGTGGTTTCTCACGATTTGGGATTCATCCAGCAGTCTTGCGATCGAGCTATTTGGTTAAAGAAAGGTGAAATTCAATTTTCAGGTAGTGCTGAGGATGCTGTAAAGACTTATCTTAGTTCTCTCGTATAAATTTTTACACAATGATGTTAATTCTTAGGTAAACAAGAGCAAGCAACAAGGTGAAGAATTTCCCGACTATCGTATCTTGGTTATACAGCCGTCAAACTTTTTTGATCGCTGGCACTCTACTATTTTCAGTCAGTCCTCTCCTTTGCGGCTTACTTTACTTTGGGGCTGCATTAGTCTCAATCTTTAACTGGAAGCAGGTGATTTTTACCAGGGAGCGTATAGTTCTTACTGTTTGTATTGTAGTCTTGTCTATTGGGCTAGCTTTCCGGAAGGTTGAACCGGAGAGAATTCTTCCTGGTTCAATATCTTTAAGTGATTATATTCCTTTTTTACCCTTCTTCTTCCTAATCAGCTTAGAACCGTTTTCGGAATCGGAAATTACTAATTTTTTTTATGCTTTGATTCTGACAATTCCACAACAGTTTCTCTTGGCAGTTGGGGAGAATTATCTAGGTTGGTATGGAAGGTTTTATTTTTTAGGAGAACAGTTTCCCCTAATTGATGTATGCGTAGGCCCGATTGCACGAGGTCTTAAAACTTCAGCTAGTTTTTTCAATCCAAATATTTTTTCAGTTTATTGTATATTTTGTGCAGGAATTTGCTTGAATTTGTTAATAGCTGAACTCAAGCCCTTCACTCTTAATTATACTATTAATTTAAAATTAGGCATACGGATTTTAGTTCCTTTTTTTGGCCTAGCTCTCTGCACAACTTTGATAATATGGTCAGGTTCAGATGCTGGATTAATGATTTTTTTACTTAGCACTATTATTTGGCTGTCCTGGATGACAGATAAATGGCTATATCTGATAACCATTGGCGCAGTCGGTACTCTTATAGCTTTCATCTCTTTAAACAGCTTTGGTTGGCTAACGCAGTTTGTAACTTTTCTAATTCCCCAAAGGCTTTTGACTCTTCTAAATTCAGTACTAGCGTCTTGGAATGACAGAAAGCCTTTTTATAAATGTGCTGTTCAGTTAATTCAGAAAAAGCCACTTTTCGGTTGGGGGATTGGGAAGTTTTCACAAGAGTGTGCGAATCGTACAGGAATGGAAATGGCTCACGCTCATAATATAGTTTTGCAACTTGGAGCAGATACTGGCTTGCCTCTCGCTATATTATTTTTATCTTTTTTAGGATATATATTGTTTTCTTGTATCCATTTCCTCCGAACAGTAAGAACAAAAAAGAGTATGACTTACCAATTGTCGGCAGGGTTAATTATAGTATCGATATCTATAATGTTGATGCAAGCTTTTGACTTAGGACTCCTGATGTCTTATCGATTAAATTTCCTGTTCTGGATTTGTCTTGCCATACCATACTCCCTGGCATCTCAACCTAAAGTTTCAAAAGCTTTGTAAGTAAGCCGTGTTATGTACCAAGATTCACAAACTAACAACAAGCCAGTACAACTCCACGTCATGCATAGTTGGGGGGGAGGAATAGAACGATGGGTACGAGACTACTCCCATACAGACATTCTGCGAACTAACTTAGTTTTAAAGTCCTCAGGAGTTCCAGGGATTCCTGGACAAAGGCTTGAACTATATCAATCCATTGACATCGATATACCAACTCGTGTTTGGGAGCTTACTCTCCCTATTCATGCTACTTCTGTTACTAATCTGGATTATCGTTATGCCCTAGATGAAATTATTAATCACTTTAATGTTAGTGCTATCCTGATTTCATCATTTATTGGTCATTCATTGGATATTCTTAATACTAATCTAGAGACTACAGTTATTTGCCATGACTACTATCCCTTTTGTCCAGCTATAAACATTTACTTTGGCAAGGTATGTAAGGAGTGTAATTTCAGTCATTTACAGCATTGTTTTAAAGAAAATCCATACAATAATTTATTTCCTCAAGCCTCAGCTTCAGAATGGATGCCGATTCGTAAGAGTTTTTTAAAGTTAATTCAGCATCATAAAGTTACACTAGTCGCGCCTTCTGATTCAGTTAAGCGTAACTTAATTAAGCTGGAACCCGCTCTTGCCAATGTTCAGTTTAAGATAATTCCTCATGGAGCAGAGTTGCCAATTCATTCTGATATAGAACTGGATGATCTACATCAGGAGAATAGAAAGCTAAAAATTCTTATTTTAGGACGATTAGTATTTCACAAGGGTTTAGAGCTGCTCAAAGAAATATATCAAGAAATTCTTGATGTTGCGGATATTTTTTTGTTGGGGTGTGGTGCTACAGGTCAAAATTTTCAAGAAATGCCTGGAATCCATATAGTTGCTGAACAATACTCCCTAGATGACTTGCCAAAACTTGTAGGACAAATATCTCCTGACTTAGGTCTTCTTTTATCGATTGTTCCGGAAACATTTAGCTATACTTTGAGCGAACTTTCCCTTTTAGAAATTCCAGTTTTAGCAACGAATCTAGGTAGCTTTCAAGATCGTATAAAAGAAGGAGTTAATGGATTTTTAGTTACTCCTGAAAAGAATGCTCTCATTGATAAAATTAGAGAATTGTCTGAGCAGCGGCACCTTTTGGCTAAGGTTAGCACTTACCTAAAAGGTATATCCCATCGAACGTTGCAAGAGATGGTAGAGAACTACTACGAGGTGGTAACGCTGACTCATCCTCCTCAATCAAAAGCGTCCAGGGAATTAAATGCTCTCAACTTAGAGCCGTCGGAGTTGGAGCGATCGCACTCTCAGATTGTCAACACTCAGATTAAGTTAGAGCAAACGCAGACTCAATTACAACAGACTCAGGCAGAATTAAATAAAGCCCTGTTTCAGATGCAAGAAACCAAATTTGGGCTTGAGCGATCGCAGAGTCAGTTAGAGCGATCGCAGAGTCAGTTAGAGCGATCGCACTCCCAGTTGCAACATACTCAAGCTGAATTAGGGAAATCTCAGTCCCAACTGTTGCAGGCTAAGGCTTTAATTTCCGGCATGGAAAGCAGTAAATTCTGGAGGCTAAGATTAGCTTGGTTTAAAGTCAAGGATATTCTAAATCTCGTCTCCGATTCAGAAATTTATCGCCCTAATGCTCTTGCCAGTCTCTCTGATAACAGCCGCTTCAACAACAACCCTGGCTTCTCTAAAAACATCTCAAAAATGTTTGCCTTTATTAGTGGCTGTCCAGGGGATGCTTATCGATATCGATGTCACCATCAGGCAGAAATACTAAGGTATGTCGGCTATGCCGTTGATGTCTACGAACCCAATTTATTTCTCTATGAAGAACTTCTAAAGAACTATAGGATAATCGTTGCCCATCGCGTTCCTTATACTTACGAATTTGAACAGTTCGTTGCGAAGGCTAACAACCTGGGTCTAAAGGTTATTTTTGAAACGGATGATTTAGTCTTTGATACATCTCTCTTGCATCAAATTGATGCTTATATGAAGATGGATCTCAAAGACAAGCAGCTTTACGAAGATGGGGTGAGGCGATATCGCAAGGCCTTGAGCTTGTGTGAGGCTGTCGTTGTTAGTACGGAAAAACTGAAGCAGAAAATAGAAAAGAGTTTTCCTGAAAAGGCTGTTGTTATTTCTCGAAATCGTATCAGCAGCGACATGGAACAAGAGGCTATTAAAGCTCGTGATATCTATATTCCTGACGATCAGCTAATCAGAATTGCCTATTTCAGTGGGACCAGAACCCATGCAAAAGATTTTGCAGAATGCGTTTATGCTCTAAGTAGTATCCTAAAAGAGTTCCCTGACGTTCGCTTGATGGTCGTTGGGCATCTAGATATTCCAGAAGAACTCCAGCCATTTTCATCTCAAATTGAAAAATTTCCTTTCCTTCCTTGGCAAGATTTACCGGGGCTATACCGAAAAGTTACCATCAATCTCGCACCCCTGGAAAAAAATAACGACTTTACGGAATCAAAAAGCGAACTTAAGTATTTTGAAGCAGGGCTTGTCTCCGTTCCGACTGTTGCCTCCAATTGGGGGGCTTTTCGGGTTGGTATTACCGATGGAGTGAATGGACGGCTGTGCAGCAATCCTCAAGAGTGGGAGAATGCTCTACGGGAACTGATCACTAACCCCAAGTTACGGCAGGAAATGGGGCAGAAGGCGTTTGATGATGTCAATGCTCGATATCTTACCCGCACAGCAGCGACTCTAACGGGGAAAGCATGGCAAACGCTTGTTGGAGGAAAGATATTACCCGATAAACCTCTATCCATTGCTTTTGTTCTTCGAGCGCCTATTGCTCAAACAGGAGGAGGTTATAAGCATATTTTTTATCTAGCTCATTACTTAGCTGAGCAAGGTCACAACGTAAATATCTATGTTGAACCGATGGCACATCTGACAGGCTTTACTCCCGAACAAGTACAAAAATTCTGTGAGGAGAACTTTGGGAAGAGTAAAGCAATTATTCATTGTGGTCACGCTGATATTGTGGAATCTGATGTGGCGATCGCAACAAACTGGCCAACTGCTTATGTCGTTGATAAGCTAGTTAATACAAGATTTAAAGCGTACTACGTTCAAGATTATGAACCTTACTTTTATGAACCTGATGATCCTTGTTTTCTTCAGGCAGAAGCCACCTATGATTTGCCGTTAGGTATAATTTGTCTCGACAAGTATTTATCCCAAGTGTTGAGCAAAAGGAATCGAATTCAATACCCTTATATCAACTTTCCCTTGAATGAAGCGTTTTTAGCTAAAGCTCCAGTTTTGACTCGTCATTGCAATCCTGATCGGTCTTGCTCGATACTGTTCTTTGCTCGACCAAACATTCCCCGACGTAATTTTGCTGTTGGAGTAGAAGCTTTAGATAAATTGCATCAGCAAAATCCTGATGTACAAATTAAATTGTACGGAATGGAAGAAGCTATAGAACTCCCATTTCCTTATCAAAATTTAGGCGTTTTAACTCAGTCGGAAGCCGCAGAAGCCATGCGCTCATCTGATATCCATTTATCTTTCTCCCTAACTAACATCAGTACAGTTGTATTTGAAGCGATGGCTTGTGGATGTGCAACTGTTGAGGCGGATGTTCCTCCAGTTCGAGGTATGGTTGAGGATGGAAAGACTTGTATTTTAGCAGAACCCAATTCCCAAGCTGTTTCTGAAGCGTTGATGGAACTTGTCAATAATCCTGTGTTGCGACGAGAAATTGCGAGCGCTGGATATGAATCAGCTAAAACACTAACAGTAGCAAGGATGTGTTCTAAATTTGAGCAGTTACTCAATCAATATACTTTTAGAACAGCCTGAATGAATTTCTAGACCTTTATCATTGTTTCTAATCATTAAACAGAAGGATACCAATGAATAATTTAAAAATTGACTTAGGCTGCGGAGCTTGTAAAAAGGAAGGAACGATTGGTGTTGATATTGAACCTCATTCCTGTGTTGATTATGTATTAAATATTCAAAACGAAGCGCTACCTTTTCCTGATCGTAGTGTTCAATATGTTCATTCATCTCACTTCTTAGAACATATTGATAATCCAATGCCACTGTTCCAAGAACTAGGGCGTGTTTGTCAAAATGGTGCTGAATTAGAATTCTGGACTCCTTATGGTTGGTCTAATCCGGCTTTTATTCTCAGTCATAAAATATTCTACAATGAAGATCATTACCTTCACCTCTGTGTCTGGTATAAAGATTTCTGGAAAGATTTTCTTAAAGCAAATTGGGTACTCAAGGAATTTATTTATATTGTAGAGCCTCAAGTACTAACAGAGCTTTATAGTAATAAAATTAGTCTGGACTTTGCACTCAAATACTATAAAGGCGTTGTCAAAGAGTTTGGCGTATCTATCGAAATACGTCATGATGACGATGGAGCTGTTTGCCAGCCCAAGCGAACATTTGCTGTTGAACGTTATGCCCAACGATATCCTGTTAATGTTAATTCATTACAACCCAATGACTATCTCGACGGTGATTATTTAAATAAGGCGATCGAATGGTTTTCATTAGGAACACAGCAAACCGAAAGTCTAGAAAGTCTGCAAAGTCTGGAACTATTAAGGGGACAGCTTCTAAAAGCTCAGGCAGAGTTGGAGCAAGCTGAGGCTACCATTTCGGCGATGGAAACCAGTAAATTTTGGAAGCTGCGAAAAGCCTGGTTTGAAGTCAAAAAAGCTTTAAATATGAAATCCACATAGGTCGATAAAAAGCAAATTCTATTATATTGAAGGCCGAAAATGTGCTTAAAATTTTTCACAAAAAATAACTAAAAAAACAATGATTACACGCCAAGATTATCAAGCCAATCGGTTGAAGTTTTTGAAAACATGGGTGGATCTAAAGGAGTCAGAAGGATTAGAGATAGGATCTTGCGATCTACCCACTGTGCCAAGAAAAATAGGCAACTGTGAATTCGCAGATTTTCGTTCTGCTGAAGAGATGATTCGTCTTTGGAACCTGCCTCCTGAGACAGTTATGCCAGTCACGTATATTCTTAAAAGAGATACCAAAATCCATCTACAAATTGCTAAAAAATTTGATTATGTGGTTCTCTGCCATGTAATTGAGCATATTCCTAACCCGATCGGATATATCGAAGATTTGCAGAAGTTGTTAAAGCCTGGTGGAACAATTTTAATTGCCTGCCCAGATAAGAGAAGAACCCCAGATGCTTCAAGACCTTCAACAACCATAGAACATTTAATTAATGATTATTACAATGACTTCAACTATCCCTCATTAGAGCATATTTTAGAATTCGCCAAGGCTTGGTCTGATGAAATTAGACAAAAAAGTTTAGAATCAGCCACAGAGTTTTATGAGTGGGGTCGCCAGAATTTTGAGTCTGGTCTAGCAGATGCACATTGTCATGTTTGGATAGATGAAGAATTCTTTACTCAAATTCAGTATTTAATAGATGGGAAGCTGCTGGAAGGCTTAAAAATCATTGATAAATCCTATAATGAACCCCTCTACAATGAGTTTTTAATTGCCCTCAAAGCTGTGGAATCGCAACCATTTGCATTGACTGTTGAGTCTGAATCTGAAACTCTGGCACAAGTGCGATCGCAGTTACAAAAGACGCAGCAAGCGTTACATCAAGCCCAAGCAACGATTGCGGCTATGGAAAGCAGCAAATTTTGGAAGTTACGATTAGTCTGGCTTAAATTCAAAAAAATATTGACTTTGGCAACGCTTTATCTGATTTCAAGGAAAAAACATAAGATTTTGAGAGCCTAATCTTTTGGAGCCAGAAAAATTAGTAATTCAGTGTCAATATCAGATTGCCGCTTACATTACGGCTTACGAAGATTCAGAAGCGGTAAAGCAATGCATTCACGCAATCAATCGCCAAGATTTTCCCATACAGAAAATTTTGATTGTTGATAACTCACAGCAAAAATTAGTTATTGATGAAAAAAGTATTTTTGAGAATGTAATTGTTAAATTTTATCCTGAAAACATTGGAATCTCTGGAGGTTTAGCTATTGCTTTTGCCTGGGCAATCCAGGGAGGCTATGACTTCTTGTGGATATTTGACCAAGATAGTGTAGTGGAAGATGATTGTTTAACTAAACTATTGTTGGCTTATGAAAGTTTGAATAGTTCAGAGTATTTAATTGGGATTATTGGACCGACAGCAATTGATCCCAGAAGCCATCAAATTATTGAAGGGGCTGTATTTGAGGATGGTTGCTTCAAAGGTCGCAAACCCCCTGAAACAGAACAACCCTATGAATGTGATTCTCCGATTACTTCCGGGTCTTTAACATCCCTTACGGCAGCTCAAACAGTTTCTTTACCCCGTACCGACCTGTTTATTGATGGAATTGACCTTGATTACGGGCTGAGACTAAGGCAACAAGGATTTCATAACTTGATTGTTCCTAAAGCAAGAATGTACCATAACTTTGGTAAGCCAATTCAAGTAGAAGTATTTGGCAGAGAACGGCTCATCCACAACTACTCTCCTCTCCGGTACTACTATATCTTCAGAAATCACACTTATCTAGATATTCACTATTCTCAAGGATGGTATCGCTTCATCAATTATTGGCGACGAGTGAATTACTTGAGCCGTACAATTGCTTTGATTTTGCTGTGTATACCTGAAGATAAAGCTTTAAAAATCTGGGCTTGTTTGTTAGGGCTAATCCACGGCTTTACGGGTAAGCTTGGTAAAACTTGGTAGTTAGAAGTCACGACTTAAAGGAGGGAAACTTGAACGACATTGAATTAATAGAGCAAGAGAAAAGAAAAATTATTGAGCGCTACGGCCAATGGACATCTCATAAAATTTACCTCGGACAGGAGCTTTACACCATTGACGAACAACAAGAGGTTCAAGATGAGTTAAAAAAAAGCATCCTAACTCAGACTGAAACCCGATTGAAAAGCATCTTTCAAACAATCTCTGATTTGCTTGATCGCCCCCTACAGAGCCTGCGGATTTTAGACTTAGCTAGTCTTGAGGGAATTTATGCCATAGAACCGGCTCGTTATGGAGCTAAGGCAGTAGGCATAGAAGTTCGAGAAGCAAACATTGAGAAAGCAAAGTTTGTCAAACGAATACTGGGTTTAGAAAATCTTGAACTTTTTCAGGATGATGTCCGGAATTTAAGTAAAGAAAAATATGGCTCTTTCGATGTAGTTTTGTGTATCGGTATCTTTTACCATCTCGATACTCCCGACGTTCTTCACTTCATGGAAAAGATAGCCGAAGTTTGTGAAGGGTTGTTAATTCTAGATACGCACATCAGCTTCACTCAGGAAAAATCTTGCTCTTATCAAGGAAAGACCTACTGGGGAAAATCTTATTTAGAGCATTCTTCAGTGTCTACGCTCGAAGAACGGGCAAAAGTGCTGTGGTCATCTATTGATAATCTTGAAAGTTTTTGGTTCACTCGTCCCTCTCTATATAACTTGCTCACCCAAGTCGGATTTACTTCGATCTTCGAGTGCCAAGAGATGAAGAAGATGTATGAAGTTCATAAGGTCTATGACCGGATTACCCTTGTGGCAGTAAAAGGACAGCAACAGACTTTAGAACTATCTTCACTAACTAATGTATCACCACAAGAAGATTGGCCTGAAAAGCTCCATTTGGAAAGTTTCTATAAGCAACTGCCTCCACTTCAACAAGCTCAAGAGGAAATTGCTACTCTGCGATCGCACTTAGAGCAAACTCAAACAGAAATGGCTACTCTACGATCGCAACTCCAACAAACTCAAACAGAAACTCTTGTCATGCGATCGCACTTAGAGCAAGCTCAAGCAGAAATTGCTGCCATGAAGACTAGTAAATTCTGGAAGTTACGGACAGCTTGGTTTGGGGTCAAAAAAATGATGGGGATGAAAACCGATGATTAGATAGCAAGGGCTTACCTAAGTGCGATCATATAGGAACTAGAAACAGAGTAAAGCCTAGCTGTTGTAGCTGGGCTTTAATAAAGCAAGAGCTGTGAACACGCCTTCATAAGGCGTGCCGTAACAGATTCTGCTACCTCAGGAATTATGCACAAGCACCATATACTGTAGGGGCAAATTGGTCATTCGGCCCTACCCATGGCGGTTAAAGGGTAAATTTGCGTAAGTCCTGTACCTTTTTCTATGCAAAGGTTAGTACAACAGTGGAGCCAGCAAATATAAACGCTGCTGCTGAGTCTTCCACAACCGCAATTGTGTCACCCCGGAAGAGAATTTCGGTATCAAGAGCAGAGGTTCCAGAGAAATCCCCAATCTGGAGAGTGTAATCGTTCAGATTTCCAGTTACTTGAATGATATCCTCTCCAAATACCCAATCCTTAATCGTGGCATAGCCAAGTCCCAAGAAGTCTACGAATCCCGCCTGTCCCAATACGAAAGTATCAGTCCCAAATCCACCTCTGTAGACGTCATAACCTCCTATGCCAATCAAACGATCATTACCATTACCACCAATAAGAGTGTCACTGCCGTAACCTCCCCAGAGAGTGTCATTGCCGTTACCACCCTCAAGATAGTCGTCACTGAAGTTGAAAGCATTTACAGTGCCACCACCTATAAAATCATCTCCGTCTCCACCGAACAGGGCATCCGCTCCCAACCCACCATAGATGGTATCTGCGTCAAGACCACCTCCTACTGTATCGCTTCCATCGCCACCATCCAGGAAGTTAAAGCCGAGAATATCCAAGATTAGATCGTTGCCAGCATTACCTGTGATGGTGTTACTGTCAATACCACCTTCTAGATAGTCATCACCCAAACCTCCATCAATTAAATCCAGGCCGGCGATGCCGAAGATTGTGTCGTTACCAGCACCACCGTTGAGGACTTCACTGCCATACCCTCCTACAACGGTGTCATCGCCACCGCCAGCATATACAAAGTTTATTGAAATATTAAAGGGGTCTAGGATGCTGTCATCGGTGTAGATCCGGTCATCGCCATCACCCGTATTGATGGTGTCAGAGCCATAGTAACCATAGATAATGTTGTTGCCTGCGTAGTCTACGATAACGTCATTTCCAAGTCCGCCTCTAACAAAGTCATTTCCAAAACCTCCATCTATGGTATTACTACCGCTGATGCCGAAGATTATGTCGTTCCCAGCACTACCGTTGAGAATGTCATTACCATACCCTCCTACAATAATGTCATTGCCGCCGCCAGCATCTACAAAGTTTGTCGCCACATCCAATGGGTCTAGGATGTCGCTACCGGTGTAGATAATGTCATCGCCATTGCCCGTATTGATGAAGTCAGAGCCATAGTAACCATAGATCTTGTTGTTGCCGGCGAAGTCGAAAATTACGTCATTTCCAAGTGCGCCGAAAATGAAGTCATTCCCGAAACCCCCATCTATTGTGTCATTACCGCCGATGCCATAGATTTCATCGTCGCCAGCACCACCGTTGAGGATTTCACTGCCAAACCCTCCTACAACAGTGTCATTGCCACCACCAGCATCTACAAAGTTTGTTGAAACACCAGAGGCGTCTAGGAATCCGTTCTCGGTGTAGATAATGTCATTGCCATTGCCCGTGTTGATGAAGTCAGCTCCCAATCCACCATAGATAAGATTGCTGCCCAAAGAGTCTGAAATAACATCGTCTCCACTATTGCCATCAATGATGTCGCTGCCATTCCCACCATTGAGATAATCATTTCCTGTACCGCCGAGTAAATAGTCGTCGCCTAGAGTTCCCACTAAAAAGACCATTGCAAATTACTCCTCAATTTTGAGTCAGGTTTAAATGTTGAGTGGTGTCGTTATTAGAGCAATGTCCAAGTCGAAAACTTCATGTTCATTGCGCTTAGTTGTCTGTATCTCTGGAGTTAGATCTGCTTATGCAGTTGTTGGCTGCAACAAGAGCGATCGCACCTCATAAAAATTTCGATTTTGTGTTAGGTATTCTGTCTGCCTATATCTCTGAAGTCAGTGTTCCTTATGCAGGTGCTGATCAAAAAAACCGCGATCGCATGACATAAACCTTCACTGTCCTAGCAAGTTCTCCGTCTGTGTATATCTCTACAGCCATTGCTACTTATGCAGTTGTTTGCTAAGAAAATGGCGCTCAATCACAATACACACTCAAAGTTTGAAAACTCCTTGGTAGATGTTGCTGTCTAGATGTATCTCTTGAGTTACTACCTCTTATGCAGTTAGTAAGGAAGACGAGTGAACACCACCTAGTTCTCTCGTTTAAATTCAAGCCTTTGTTTTAACTACTCCAACTTGATGGTTGCCAAAGACGCCAATGCCCTTGACGCTAACCCTCCTAGAATTCGGTTAGTCCACCACGCTTGATCGATGAAGGGTTTCACTCCAAATACTCGCTATTGGTATCAAGCCCCACCTCCTTGTCAACAACCGCTGTGCAGTTACACGGTTGCTGAGAATACACTTGCTGCTTGACTCACTTATCTAAGGAGCCGCTCAGCGATGGGGATTAGATAGGCAAATAGGGATAAGCATGATGGTAACATGTGTCAACAGCACTTCTGTAGCACTTCTGTTATTATTCTCCCACTTTTTCATCGTTTTCACTCAATTCGTTTAAGTTTATTTACCTAGTCCGACTCTTCCAGAACCATCGCCGATGAACATCGAACAGACCAAAACTCCTGAACTCAGGATTGTGGAGCCTAAAGTGTTGGCGGACAATTGCGGGAACCATTTTCGAGGTAGCCCTAGACATCCGCCAAATATTCCCGACTTTCAGTCCATGGGTAGTTTACACTGAACGGATGTGATTTACTTCTTGACCGTCAATTACTATTCAACTCGCCTGATTGCTCGATTAATCGACTCAATTCCAGCAACTCAAACCATTCCTCATCAAATTGTTGTTGTTAATAACTCCGCTAATGATCAGGAGCTTAAAGACCTTTACACCGAATCCCTGCAAATTTTAGACGCCCAAACCAATCTGGGCTTTGGCAAAGCCTGCAATCTGGGACTGAACTGGATCTACGAGCGAAATCCCAATGCTATTGTCTGGATGATCAATCCTGATACTTATCTGCCAGAAAACACTTTAAAAAAAGTTTCTCCTTTCTTTAACGCCCATCCAGAACTCTCGATTGTTGGTACCCTGATCTACACGCCTGCTGCTGAGCTCTGGTTCGCTGGAGGTCAATTTATCCCTAAGTTGGGTGCTATCCTCTCCACTGATCTACTTTCCTCTCATCCCGATACTGCCTATGTCTTTTGTGACTGGGTGAGTGGATGTAGTCTTTTAATTAATCTGCGTCACTTTCCGGAATGCCCTCAGTTTGATCCAGCTTATTTTCTCTACTACGAAGACTTTGACTTTTGTCGTCGCTACGCCATGCAGGGGCATCAGATTGCAGTTACCAGTCAGTTTGCTGTCGTTCACGAAGCCTCTGCAATCGCCAATCGAAATATGACTAAAAAATTAAAGCACAGCACCTATAGCTATTTGCTCACGCTAGAACGATATACCAACAAAGCCATTTTTATCCTGCGTTTTCTCCGACTCACCCTTTACAGCTTTATCCTGCTATTGCTAAAACCTCAAACCGCTCTTGGTAAACTGGCTGGCATATCCAGCTATTTATTTGAAAAGTTTAGTAATGATCAATGATGAATGACCAATGACCGATGATCAAACTTTAGTTAATCTATCTGTTCTATTTTCCAAACCCACTGGTATCAGCACCTATGCCATCAATCTGTTGCCTCATTTACAACAGCTAAATCCTACACTACTAATTTCGCCAACTGTCTCAACTTGGATGCCTCTAAGTGACTATACCTGCTACTCAATTCCTGGCAACTTAACACCAGAACAAGGAACAAAAGGCCACTTTCGCCGCCTCTTATGGACTCAGCTACAGTTGCCGCGAATTTATAACACGTTACGCTCGCGTCTTCTCTTTTCCCCCATCCCCGAAGCCCCACTCTACACTAACTGCCGTTACGTGGTGATGGTTCACGACTTGATTCCCCTGCGATTTCCCCGACGCTTCTCACCCCTAACACCCTACTTCCGCTATTACATTCCCCAAGTTCTTGCCCAAGCTCAACATATTATCTGCAACTCCACTGCTACAGCTAGAGATATTACCGACTTTTTCCATATCCCCTCTGCAAAAATCACACCCATTCCCCTGGCTTACGACGCCAACCATTTTCGCTGTTTGGAGCGACTCAGTGAAGTAACTTCTCCTTTACCCCCTCAACCCCCCTTCCTAACAGGGGAGTACAAGGAAAAGCGTTTATCCTTGGATTCTTCCAATGAGCCGAGGGAGGGAGAAGCTTCAAGGAATCGCCCTTACTTTCTCTACATCGGTCGGCACGACCCTTATAAGAATTTACATCGATTGATAGATGCCTTTGCAGCCCTTCCTAATTGCCATGACTATGAACTTTGGCTTGTAGGCTCAACGGATCAACGCTACACGCCCAAACTTGGAGATCAAGCCGACCAACTCGGTTTAACCCATCAGGTGAAATTCCTGGACTACCTTCCTTACAACCAACTACCAACCATCATCAACCAAGCGATCGCACTTGTCTTCCCCACTCTCTGGGAAGGCTTTGGACTCCCTGTTCTAGAAGCCATGGCTTGCGGCACCCCTGTTATTACCTCTAACCTCTCCTCCCTACCCGAAGTGGCGGGTAATGCAGCCCTCGTCATCAATCCCTACAACGCGGGTGAAATCACTGAAGCCATGCAAGCCATAGCAACGGATTCAGAATTGCGATCGCGCCTACGTGCCCTGAGTCTCAACCGCGCCAGCCAATTTAGCTGGGCAAAAACAGGACAAGCCACTGTCGAAGTTCTTCAACGCTACCTATAACAAATAGAAATATAGAAAATTCTTTCTAAAAATTCTTAAGATGAGTCAGAATACCAGTTGCCAGTGATTGGTGATCTCTGACTAAGATGAGAGGAAATCAAAAATCCGCTGATTACTAACAGAAAATCCAGCAGAAAACCGTGCCCAAAAAAGCTTTAATCACCGGATTAACAGGTCAAGACGGTTCCTACCTAGCCGAACTCCTCCTATCCAAAGGTTACCAAGTCTATGGATTAGTCCGCCGTTCCAGTTCCGGCAACATCAGCCGCATCAGTCACCTATCGGGCAACGTCCAAATTCTCTCGGGCGATCTTCTCGATCAATGTTCCCTCATGGACGCGATCGCCGCCTCCCAACCCGACGAAATCTATAACCTCGCCTCCCAAAGCTACGTTCCCCTTTCCTGGACACAACCCTCCCTCACCGCCGAATACACCGCCCTCGGAGTCTCCCGTTTGCTAGAGTCCATCCGCCGCTGCAAAAGTGACGCCAAATTTTACCAAGCCTCCAGTAGTGAAGTCTTCGGTCAGCCCGATGAATCCCCTCAAACTGAACGCACCGCCTTTCGTCCCCGCAACCCCTACGGCGTTGCTAAAGCCTACGCCCACTGGATGACCATTAACTATCGGCAACAGTACAATCTTTACGCCTGCTGCGGCATCACCTACACCCACGAATCTCCCCGACGCGGTGCAGAATTCGTCTTTCGCAAAATCACTCGCGCTGCTGCCATGATCAAACTCGGTCTTGCCCAAGAATTAAAACTGGGTAACCTGGATGCACGTCGCGACTGGTGCTATGCCCAGGATGCTGTTTATGCCATGTGGATGATGTTGCAACACGAGCAACCCGATGACTACATCATTGCTAGCGGTGAAACCCACTCCGTCAGAGAGTTAGTCGAGTGTGCTTTTAACTGTGTTGGTCTAAACTGGCAAGATTATGTTTCCGTAGACCCAGCCTTTTACCGACCGGATGAACCCGTACAGTTAGTCGGCTGCATCGATAAAATCCAAACTCAGCTAGGCTGGAAGCCCCATTCCACCTTTAACCGTCTGGTTGAACTCATGGTCGATTATGACCTGAAAGAACTCAGTAACAGCAAAGCTTAAGTTTTGTTTTCTAAGCTGATGACTATCCACAGAGGATAAGTTCTTATTTCCTGAGTGCGGCTCACAACCTTAGGGTGATCTATGTAGTTTCTTTCTAAAGTGATAGCCACCCTACACTAGGTATATGATAATTTTGTGAAAATTTGCCCAATCCTGAGGGTGTGACCAGCCTGTCAGGCAGACACAACTGTAACGGGAGGTATATTCCAAACTTCAACATGGATTCGAGTGTTCGCAACCAACTCAAATATAAGATAGGTTAGTTTCCTGCAAAAATTTTGCCAGGTTGGTGAGATTTGGCATAACGATAGAGAACATAAAAGACAACCTTCTCCAAAACCAACTACTTTTATTAGCTCACGCGAACTAGCATTTTATTGAGACATAGACCGATGTATAAATGGGGGGATTTACGCTTAGAGCCAGAAGCTTGTGAAGTCAGCTACCAAGGACAAACCCTGCGATTGTATCCCAAAGAGTATGAACTTTTGAAGCTATTCTTTGATTACCCGAAACGGGTATTAAGTCCATCTTTTATCATTGATCGTCTTTGGTCTTTTGATACAATTCCCAGCGAAAGTGCCGTAAGAACTCATATTAAAGGACTGCGACGTAAACTCAAAGATGCAGGGGCAGAAGATGTCATTCAGACCGTTCATAGTTTGGGTTATCGTTTGAAGCCGCTGCCGAAAGAGACCCAGAAATCGGATTCTTCATTGAGTCCCATGTTGATAAAGCTATTAGCATTACATGAAATTGAACATATTATCGTTGATAAGAATTTTATTATTTTGGAGGCTTCTCCAGATGTAAAAAAATTCTCTGATTATCCGTGGGATGTGGAAATTGGTCGAGAAGTAACTTTAGCATTTCCTGAATTAATTGGGCTTGAATCTACTCTATTGGAAATTTTAGAAAACCAAAAACCCAGCTTTGATATTAAAGGAATTGCTCGGTCAAAAAATTCTCTAAGACCAGACTACATCAATATTTATGCCATGAGCGAACCCACAGAAAACCAATCCAACCAAAGATTACTTCTTTTGTTTGAAGACTCTTCGGAAAAAATGATTTGGAAACAGCAGGTTGTTCAACAAGAAAACGAATCTTATTTACTGATTGGAGAACCCTTTAAAAATTAAACTGCATTCATCCCTCATCCCTAAGTGGAGCAGCAGCTAATCGCATAGGAGAACGAATTCCAGAAGTGGGGCTGTTGACTTTCCATCCTTTATTCGGTCTTCTCGCCCCTGAAGCGATAAAGTTTGCGGCAACGGCTAGCTACAATGAGAGCGTACCGACACAAAACTTGTGTCTGGTTTTTTGTTCTGCTTGCTCAAGGAATGCGGTTATGGCTCTGCCAATTGTTGCTGTGATAGGACGCCCGAATGTGGGCAAATCAACCCTGGTCAATCGTTTGGCAGGCGTAACCGATGCGATTGTCCATGATGAACCTGGGGTAACGCGCGATCGCACGTATCGCCCCGGCTTCTGGCAAGATCGCGAGTTCCTGGTTGTCGATACAGGTGGCTTAGTCTTTGATGATGACACCGAATTCTTGCCCCTGATCCGAGAACAGGCCATGGCGGCGCTGGCTGAATCGAGTGCAGCCATATTCGTCGTGGATGGTCAGGAGGGGCCGACACCGGCAGATGAAACGATCGCGGAATGGTTACGCCAACAATCCGTGCCTTTTTTCCTTGCCGTGAACAAATGCGAATCGCCACAGCAGGGCATTATCCAATCCTCTCAGTTTTGGGAATTAGGATTAGGCGAACCGTTCCCTGTCTCCGGGATTCATGGCAATGGTCTTGGAGAACTGCTCGATGAGCTAATTACTCACCTGGAACCGGTAGAAATCCCGTCAGAAACCTCTGAGATTAAAGTTGCCATTGTTGGACGCCCCAATGTAGGCAAGTCCAGCTTATTGAACGCCTTTACTGGGGAAAATCGTGCGATCGTTAGTCCTATTTCTGGCACTACCCGCGATGCGATTGATATGGTCGTAGAACGACCGGGTAAGGCAGAAAAGGAGGGTGAAAGCAAAACCTATCGCCTGATTGATACGGCGGGAATTCGTAAGAAGAAGAATGTGGATTACGGCCCGGAATTCTTTGGTATTAATCGGGCGTTTAAAGCGATTCGCCGCTCCGATGTGGTGTTAATGGTCATTGACGCCCTGGATGGAGTAACCGAGCAAGACCAAAAACTAGCAGGGCGAATTGCCGAAGAAGGACGTGCGGCTGTGATTGTGGTGAACAAATGGGATGCCGTTGAAAAAGATTCCCACACGATCTATGAACAGGAAAAACTGGTTAAAGACCGCCTGAGTTTTGTCGATTGGGCCGAGATCATTTTTGTCAGTGCTCAGACCGGACAACGGGTGGAAAAGATTTTGGATTTAGTCGATACCGCCGCTGAGGGACATCGTCGTCGTGTGACCACTTCGGTAATTAACGAAGTGCTAGAAGAAGCCGTAAGCTGGCACTCTCCCCCCACCTCTCGCCAAGGGCGGCAGGGCAAAATTTACTATGGTACTCAGGTCGCCAGTCAGCCACCCACGATTGCTCTGTTTGTCAACGAGCCTAAGCGCTTTAACGATAACTACCGCCGCTATATCGAGCGTCAGTTTCGTCAACATTTGGGCTTTACTGGGACACCAATCCGCTTGCTGTGGCGGGGTAAGAAAGCCCGTGAGGTTGGGAACAATATCCAGAGCAATGCCAACCGAGCCACACGGGTATAGAGACAAATGGATTTACTGCGATCGCTACCCCTGGGGCTGTACCTGGAACAACCCGTTACCTGGCTCCATCACCTAGACTCTAGGGTGAAGTTTATCTGGCTGATGAGCTTTCTCGTGGCTCCTCTGTTAGCCAATCCCTACTGGCGTGTAGCGCTGGTGGCGTTGTTAATTTTGCTTACCCTCTCGGCAGCGATTCCGTTACGTGTGTGGCGTCAGCAAATGGGTTGGCTACTGATGTTGTCGTTTTTTGTGCTGATTGTAACCGCGATCGCCCCTGATGGTTATTCTATTGACAGTCAGCCACGGCTACCCACCTATACTCAGCAACCCGCCAACCTTCCTATCGAAGTCCCTCAGCCTAGACCCTGGTATAACCCTTTTGGTTTTGGAGAACAGCCTTCCCCTAGCACACCCGCTACAAAACCACCGAAGCCCTTACCACAGCCAACTCGTTATCGTTATGTACTCTGGAAGGCTGGCCCTTTTACCGTAACTCGCCGCTCTTTAGACCTGGCAATTCGTGTCAGTACACTACTTTTTACTGTAATCTACAGCAGTACCCTGTTCCTGCTCACGACTGCACCGGAAGAAATTACGGCGGGTTTAGAAAGCTTGATGCGACCTTTGCGGCGGATGGGGGTACCCGTGACGGAAATTACCTTGACATTAACCCTCTCTTTGCGCTTTATTCCCTTGGTGTTGGAAGAAGTGCAAAATTTGGTTCGTTCTGTGTATACCCGTGCCATCAATTGGAAAAAATTGGGCATCCGTAAAAGTTTTCAAGTGTGGTTACTGGTGGCAGAACGACTGCTGGAAAATCTTTTATTACGAGCTGAGCAAATTGCCAGTGCCATGCTGGTGCGGGGATTTACTAGTCCCAATGAGCATCGGGTACAGTGGCACCAACTACGCCTACGGTGGGGGGATTGGTTGGCGCTGCTGAGTTTACTTGTGTTCTGGGGATTACGGGTGGTTTGGGGTGGAGCGATTTAGTGAGTTGAAAACCTCACAAGTCTTTCATCCAGCAACCACATCACTGCTCACTGGCAAACGTCTGAACTTTAGCTTTTTGAGGGAAAGCACAGGCTATCCCTAGGATTACAATAGAAGTAAAAGTGGTTGTTAGGTAGGTAATTGAGAGCATGGCTATAAGAGTGATACGAATGGTTGTAAAAATAAAATAATTTGTACGAGATAATTTTGTAGTTAGTATTTAGATAATACCCAGTTGCATAGATGGTTAGTTTTCTAACTTAAATTCGGGCGTCTGAACTGTTTAGCCATACCTATTACTAGGGTTATTATTAGGATTAAAAGCACATAAAAATATCCTGCTCAATCCACGTCACGTATTATCGCCATTTGTAGAAGATTATTGTCGCCCAAATGCTACGCCCCTACTGCCCCTTGGATTGTAACGTATTGAAGTCTACTTCTGTTATGCTCGAATCAGAAACACCAATAAAATCTAACAGAAAATTTGAATTCCTAGAATTGTGGGATTCACAAGAGATGTGGTGATATATTACGTAGGCTTTACCGTTACTGCATTTAACCGTTACAGTTCCTTCTCCATATTCACTTCCTGTGTAAATGACTTTCGGACACTTCTTGAGATTCTCTTTTAATATTAGCTCTGCACGTTCTTGATCAAAGTTTTTGGCAAAATTTATGCCAGTCGCCCTCTCTAAAGCTAAAAACGTTAGGACAATAATAACTACTCCTAAACCAAAAACTTTAGAGACTCGTGCAATCGTCTTATTCATGATGTTTACCTAGATAATTTTTCGTAATTTTCTCACACCCAAGCTATTCCGCCGCAGCACCTAGAAAAATTTGATTAACAATACTATCTTGAAACGAGAATATTAGACCTCCATAAATCGAACCAGCTATGAAAGATTCATAGGGAATAGACATTTCCCGATCTTCCTCATCTTTATACGCTTGCATTACCTCAGTGTAAGAGTCGCCAATCCTTATCCCACGCTGAGTTTTAAGTGTTGAAGGTGAAGTTAGCGTAATATTAAAAACTGTCTGTCTTTCTCCTGGTGTTTCTGAAGCCATGTTTAAAGTAATTCCTTGTTGAGGATAGTACCAGTCTTGATGATAAAGTCCGTCCGCTCCCCATCGCACAATCTCGCCTTTCGTTTCTGGAATTCCCAAGATTTCTAAGACTTGTGAGGCTGTCAAATCGAGTTTTAATTCTCCAAAGCCTTCTGATTGCATCAACTCAAAAGGATTAGCAGCTTCAGAAGTGGAGTCGGCAATTTCAGTTATTTGAACGATGGACGTTTTAGAGTCAGCCTCCCTGGTAATTGAAGGAGGCAAACTTGTTAGACCTCTTGCAAAAATACCTGGCGATTGATAATCGCGCGTCCAAAAACGAAGTCTGCCTACGCGGACTGTCCTAAAACCCGCGCAGGCGGGTGAGGTTTGTATAGCCTCAGACTTCAGTCTGTAGGCGTCCATCGACTTTTGCAAAAGGTCTGTTGTTGAAATGCTCAAGTTGTCGGCTTGAGCCGTTGGTGATTGAGTGGCTGTGGAATTCCTTTGCTCTAAGGCTTCATTGGATGCTTCGGCAATACAGCTTGCTGCATTAAATTGTTCAATTACGCGATCGCTTTCATCCCAATCCCTCCAGTATGCACGGGTTGGCACTTTAGCCGGTGCAATCAAACGATAAGCCTCAACGCCTGCTTCGTTCGTAGGATTGTTGTTGTTCCATGCAGATGCCAAATAATTTCCCTGCCGAAAAGTGACTCCACTGCCATCATAAATTCGCTGATTCAAAACATTGCCTAACGCAAAGCTAACTACTTGTGCAGTATCGTCTGTGTAAATAATACAGACCTGACCCTCTGTTGTTGAAGGATAAATGTCCATTGTTTGTTCCCATCCTGCCCATGTTCCCAAAAAAGGAGCTACCGTTGGATCGCGGCGTGACCAATTTTCTGCAAACGCCTTGGCTTCGCTCTGACGTTGAGGTTCCTCATATTGATTCCAATAGTCAACTTGACGCTGAAAGTCAGGCATCAATTTTTGGAGTTCTTCATCGGTTAGATGTGAGTGAGTTTGTGCATAAGCAAAATGAGGACTTATTCCAAAGGCGATCGCGAGTGCAATGCAACTGAGATGTTTCTTCATTTATCTTTGACTCTGCTCAATAAAGTTGTACTCGTTTAATAATTCTTCCACTGAATAGACTGGTAAATTTGGTTGAGTAAAATTTGGTTGTTACGCGAAAATTGAGTAAAATCTGATGCCCAGCTTAGATTGGCTGATGTTGTATCATGAATAATTGCCCAATATTGACCATTTGGGTGATTAATCGCAACAATATGGTTTCCCACTAAAGCCTTGCTTCCGTTAATTGAGACTTCTTCATAAGGTTCTTGGCCTAAGTCATTCAAAAAAGCTTTTATATCGCCACTAAAGAGTTCGATTAAAACATAGTTAGCTCCCATTAAAGCTTCTGATTCAGAACTCTGTAAGTAACAGTATGCAGTAGGCTCCAGAATATAAATTTTTTTCCATACTCCACCCTCTGTTTGACTTTTCGGCACTGCTCGATAATTACTGGCTACTTCAAACACTAAACCTGATTGGTCATCACGAATCGTTTTTAAGGTTTGAGCCGGAGTACTGTCTTCCTGCTCACAGGGATAGGCTATTGATTCAGTCAGGAGAATGGAAAAAGCGGTTAAAGTGACGATTGTTACAAGAGTTTTTAGCTTCATTGCTAGAGACCTTTACTTACTAATTAGATATATTTCCCATCACCTGTAGCTTTAACAGTTATGCAAGAAGTAGCTTGGGCGATCGCAATTTGTTTAATAGCGTTTGTGCCTAATCATTCCAGTTCGATTAAGCTTAGTGTACCCACGGTTCCTTCTCAAAATCGCAAACCGTTCGACGAGCAGAAAGTGGGCAAGTTTGCTCTGCGAGCGGATTGCCTGTAAGGTTAAGCAACCTCAAATTGGTAAGTTCTGCTAGAGGACTGATATCTGTGATTTGGTTGTAGCTGAGGTAAAGCACCCACAAATTTGTGAGTCTTGCTAGAGGGCTGACATCTGTAATTTGGTTGTTGTTGAGGCGAAGATCCTTCAGATTTATGAGTCTTGCTAGAGGGCTGACATCTGTGATTTTATTGCCGTGGAGGTCAAGCTCGGTCAGGTTTGTGAGTCCTGCCAGAGGCGTTACATCTGCAATTGGATTTTGGCTGAGGAAAAGCTTCTCCAGATTTGTGAGTCTTGCTAAAGGGCTGACATCTGTAATTTCGTTGAGGGTTAGGAATAGCTCCTTCAGATTTGTGAGTCCCGCCAGAGGTCTGAGATCTGTAATTGGGGCTTCCGGGAGGGAAAGCTCAGTACGACTTGACAGATCCTTGGCAGCGAGTTCACAATCGCTTGTGCCTGCTTCTTCTAACAGCACTTCTACTGTTTTTCTGGCCTCGGCTGACAAACTGGTTCGCTTTTGACACCACTCTTTAAAAGAACTTCCTAGACTAGGTTCGGCAGCTTGAGTAACTCCCCATCCCCAGCTACTGAACACCCATAAGCTGAACGTCAGAACAATTGCGCTAGTCAGTTTCATAGTTGATAAATCCTCCATAGGTAGTCTCTAGATTTTTCGGGAAATTTCAGCTCAACTGTCTCAGCAAGTTCTTAAAACTGGCAAACATTTCGGTCAGTAATGGGGCAAGTTCGCTGTGTGATTGGATTGCCTGGAACGTAAAGCGAATCCAGGTTTGCGAGTCCCGCTAGAGGAGTGATATCTGTGATTTGGTTATTGTCGAGGTTAAGTACCTTCAGGTTTTTGAGTCCCCCTAGAGGCGTTATATCTGTGATTTGGTTGCCACTGAGGTGAAGCGCCTCCAGGTTTTTGAGTCCTGCTAGAGGAGTGAGATCTGCAATTTGGTTGTACATGAGTTGAAGCGTCTTCAAGTTTGCAAGTCCCGCTAGAGGATTAATATCTTTGATTTGGTTACTTTCTAAATAAAGCACCTCCAGTTTTGTCAGTCCTGCCAGAGGTGTTAAATCTGTGATTTGGCTGCCTGCAAGGGTAAGATCTTTCAGATTTGTAAGTCTTGCTAGAGGCGTTACATCTGTGATTTGGTTGCTATCTAGGATAAGCACCTCCAGATTTGTGAACCCTGCCAGAGGGGTTAAATCTGTGATTTGCCGACTTATCAGGTACATTTCCGTACCACTAGACAGATTTTTTGCAGCGAGTTCACAATCGCTTGTGCCTGCTTCTTCTAACAGCACCTCTACTGTTTTTTGACGCTGGGCTGACAAACTTGCTTTCTTTTGACACCATTCTTCAAAAGAACTCCCTTGACTAGGTTCGGCAGCTTGAGTAACTCCCCATCCCCAGCTACTGAACACCCACATACCAAGTATCAGAGCCACTGCACTAGTCGATTTCATGGTAAATGCACCCTTATCAGTAATGTCTATATCTGTGTAGATATAGTACTTATCACCTCTAGCTTTAAGATTTATGCAACAACTCTCATTGCTTGACTTCAGGGAGGAATGCTGTCAAGACAGGTTAGATATGTGTAAGCTTAAGACTGATTGCTTATGGCGGCATCAATTATTTATTTCATAGTGGTTTATGAATAGAAAAATTGCTCTGGGGCTTGTGGTTATTGTGATCGCCCTGATAGGAATTGGTATTGCCAATAAAGAAGTCAGGTGTTCTATCGGCCTGCAATCTGAATCTTGTCTTTCATCAACTTCATTCAATATCCCTACTACTGGCTCTGAAGCATCGGAAGTAGGAGCCGACTACACCAAACTAGCCAATCTACTGGCAAAGCAAAGACTTAAAGCCGCTGATCGAGAAACAAGCGATAAACTTTTTTGGCTTGCAAAAGGAAACCCTAATGAATACCTCCCCAAAGGAAATATGAAAATGATTCCCTGCAAAGACCTCCGCACAATTAACAGTTTGTGGTTAGCTTATAGTAGCGGAAAGTATGGATTTAGCGTTCAACAGAAACTCTACGAACAGATATATAAAGAGGTGAGCCGTCAACCCAAGATACTATCATATAATGTTGAATCGGAAGTATATAATCGCTTTGCTCGTCGCGTAGATTGGACTGTCAGAGACGATGCACGATTGAATTATGACCCGCTAATTATTAATCCGCGTGGAAGAGAAGGACACCTTCCGGTAACTTACATAAAACTGGGAGTGCCAGAATCTTGTCGTTCCGATTATCCTGCATGGTTAAGCATACTCACACTTCAATGGTGTCTTTTAGGTATGCATTGGTCAGGTGCAGCTCCTGAAGTCAGTCAAGAAGTATTCTCTCGTATCGAAAGCTGCAAGCTATAGTCACACTTGCAATCTGCCTCACTTGAATAATATTTGATTGGCAAGGGGTTGTATAGCAAAAGGCAGAAGGCAGAAGGCAGAAGGCTATTATGTTTTTTACTGGTACGTGGTCGTTTACAGCCGTTCAATCTGTCCTAAGCTTTATGGCGACAGCTATAACTTTAGCAGTAGCCCTAACGCGATCGCAAAACTTATTGCATAAATCCTCCATTGATGAGGGATATAAACAGTAGAGCGAACAACCTGCTTTCCTCATTACTGGAGGACTGGATTCATGCATCTGCGTCTTGGAAATCTCAACCTTGCCACTGCTACTCTACTGCTTTCTCTAACATCTCCCCTGTTGCCACTAGGTAACATTGAGCTTTTTACCGCACCGGCACAAACAACTCAAGATAGGAAAGCTGTAGCCGATCAACTGTTGCAAGAAGGTGAACGTCTGAATGTTAACGATAACCATGAAGAAGCACTAGCAAAATTTGAGCAAGCCTTATTGATCTATCAGGAAATAGGTGACAAGGCAGGTGTCGGGGTAACCCTCCACAACATTGGATATGTTTATTACAGCAAGCAAGAGTATCCACAATCGTTAGCTTATTTCCAGCAAGCTTTGTCCATTCAACAGGAACTTGGCAATGTTGTTTGGGAAGAAATCAACCTCAAGATGATCCGGAGAATTTACGACGATCAAGGTACTCAGCTTTTCGAGCGCAGTCAATATCGAGAAGCCCTGGAGAAGTTTCAGCAAGTCCTGGTTATTCAGAAGCAACTGCGTGAGCTAGGTAAGCCGGAATTAGAAGCAGTCACTCTCAACAAAATTGCGTTAACTTACACCTATCTAGGAGAGTATGAACTAGCCTTGGAGTCCTATCAAAAAGCCTTAGTAGCGGACGATGAATTACGTTTTCTAGAGGATGAATGGGTAATCTTGATCAACATGGGAGAGCTTTACCAGAAGCTAGGACAATATGAACTAGCCTTGAAGTCTTATCAAGAAGCCTTAGAACTCGCTAAAACCCCCCAAGCTGACTTGGATAGCAGTGGAAACATCGGATTGGAAGTGAGAAGTCTCAACGCGATTGGGGCGATTCACTACAGATTAGGACAATACGAATTAGCCTTAGATTTCCATGAGAAAGCCTTGGCACTTCTCAAGACAATTGAGAAAAAAACAGACACAAAAGCCCTGGGAGCATCAACACTCAATGGTATGGGGCTTGTTTACCTTAAGATAGAAAAGCCTGAATCAGCGTTGGAGTTCTTGCAGCAGGCTTTCGCTCTGATCAAACCACTCGGTAATAAGCCATCAGAATGGGCAATTCTTAATAATATTGGAAAAGCTTACTATGAGTTAGGGAACTATGAATCAGCTTGGGATTTATATCAGCAAGCCTTGGTGATTGCTCAGGAAATTGGCAACCAGGAAGGTGTAGGACACGCTCTCAAAAATATTGGTTATTTACTAGAAAAGCAAAACCAACCCGAATTAGCCATTGTGTTCTTCAAGCAATCTGTCAATGCCAGAGAAGCACTTCGGAATAACATCAAGGGGCTTCCCTCAGAATTTCAGCAATCCTACACCGAAACTATTGCTGAAGATTATCGCCATTTAGCCGATCTTCTCCTCCAACAAAACCGCATCCTCGAAGCCCAACGAGTCCTGGATTTACTCAAAGTGCAGGAACTTGAAGACTATTTGCGCGATGTCCGAGGCAGCGATAATACGGCTCAAGGTGTTGCTGAACGCCCTCCAGAACGGCAAATTCGAGAAGGGAGCGAGGCAATTATGAATCAAGCGATCGCCCTCGGCAAAGAACTTGCCCAAATCGAAAGTATTCCCATTTCCGACAGAACGCAAACCCAAAAACAGCGTATCCTCGAACTGAGAAAAATAGAGCAGGAAATTACCCAACAGTTCAATGAATTTATAGTAAGCCCACAAGTAAAAGAATGGGTAACACAACTCAAGCAATCCACAAGAGGGCAGACTGTGGACTTGGATGCCTATGCCACAACCTTACAAGACAACCTAAAAAAACTTCAGCAAGATGCCGTCATTCTTTATCCTTTGATACTGCCCGAGCGCTTGGAACTCGTGTTAATCACTCCTGATACACCTCCACTACGCTATACCGTTCCTGTCAAACGAGAAGAATTCAACCAAGCCATTGTTGAATTTCGTTCAGCGTTAACAGCACCTATCCATGACGCCAAAGTTCCCGCTCGAAAGCTCTACGATTGGTTAATCAAACCCCTAGAAAATGACTTAGTTCAAGCCAAAACCAAAACCATCATCTACGCCCCTGATGGACAACTGCGTTACATCCCACTTGCTGCCCTCCATGACGGCAATCAATGGCTAGTCCAACGCTTCCGTATTAATAATATAACTGCCGTCAGTTTGACCGAACTCAACACTAAACCGCCGAGTCAGTTGCAAGTGTTAGCAGCGGCTTTCACTCAAGGTAACTATAGCTTTAATGTGGGCAACGAACGGTTTAACTTCTCCGGATTACCTTATGCGGGTCGTGAAGTGGAAAGTCTGGGTCAAACCGTTCCTAATACAACCAAATTATTAGACCAGCAATTTAATCGAGATACTGTTTTGCAGATGAATGATTATTCCATTGTGCATCTAGCAACTCATGCAGCTTTTGTTGCCGGACAACCAGAAGAGTCATTTATTCTGTTTGGGAATGGCGATCGCGTAACCCTCCGAGATGTGAAAAAGTGGCGTCTGCCGAATGTAGATTTGGTTGTACTTTCAGCCTGTGAAACGGGATTAGGAGATAAGTTGGGGGACGGCAAAGAAATTCTCGGTTTTGGTTACCAGATGCAACAAACTTCAGCTAGGGCTGCGATCGCGTCTTTGTGGAAAGTTAGTGATGGTGGTACCCAAGCCTTGATGGATGCCTTCTATGCTGCCTTGCAGAATGACAAAATGACCAAAGCCGAAGCATTGCGACAATCACAAATTGCTCTGATCACAGGCGACTATCAAGCCTTGGGTGAACAGCGAGGACTAGGAGTAGCACAACGGATTAAGAATAATCTGCCATCACAGGTGAGCGATCGCCTCAGCCATCCCTACTACTGGGCACCCTTCATTTTGATCGGCAACGGGTTATAGTCAAACCAGTACAGTGAGATAAGAAGCCATACGCTTGTGTCGCCCAACACAACCGTGAAACCTGGTTCTCCCTAGCCCCTATTTTCCAGCCAGTCCTCTCTCCCAAGTGAATGTCACAGATTCATGACTTGCAACCCTGGTATTGGCGCTCGCTACCCCTAGAACATTGCACTGGTTCTCAGGTATTTGACCGTCTATTTCGCCACAACGGTACAATTGCCACCCTCCTAGAAAGTCCCTACCCTACCCCTCTCGACCAACCCCAGTTAGCTCGATACTCTATCTGTGCAGGGATGCCCCGTATCCAAAACGGACGCCCCAAAATGTGGACTCCACCTGTAGGTGAAATCTTACCGTTCCTGCGCCATTTGCCCTGCTCTCAAAGCAAGGGAGACATGAGCAGAGAACTGGACAATTTGCCTCTACCACCTCACCTACCATTTACTGGGGGTTGGCTTGGCTGGCTGGGCTACGATCTGGCATGGGAAATTGAGCAGCTACCTCGATTAAAACCTGATCCCCTACCGTTTCCTGTCGCTTTTTGGTATGAACCCGTTGCGTTTGCTGTGCTTGACCACACTCAACAAACGTTATGGTTGGCTGCAACGAATGAAGCCGAACTCGACCGATTACAACAACAACTAGAGCAACCTCATAACCTTCCAACGTTCAACCTTCAATCTTCAACCTTTTCATTTCTGAGTTCTCAAACGGACTTTGAATCTGCTGTAATTCAAGCCAAAAAGTACATCCAGGCTGGTGATATTTTCCAGGCTAATCTTTCTTTGAGGTTTGAGGTTACCACAACAGCCAATAGTTGGGCTATTTATTGTGCCTTACAACAAATTAATCCTTCTCCCTTTGCCAGTTATTGGCAAACCCCTTGGGGGGATGTGATTAGCTGTTCTCCGGAAAGACTGGTCGAGCTACAGGCAAGGCAGGCACAAACACGACCGATTGCCGGGACGCGATCGCGCGGAGCAACACCTGATCTTGACCAGCAGTTGGCAAAAGAGCTAATAGCAAATTCCAAAGAACGAGCCGAACATATCATGCTCGTCGATTTAGAGCGCAATGACCTAGGGCGGGTGTGTGATTGGGGATCGGTAGACGTGAATGAACTGTTCACTATTGAGCGCTACAGTCACGTTATGCACCTGGTTAGTAATATTACGGGCACCCTGCGTACTGACCATGATGCGGTTGACCTGATCCGCGCCTTATTTCCAGGTGGAACAATCACAGGTTGTCCTAAAGTCCGTGCCATGGAAATTATTGAAGAACTGGAACCCGTCCGTCGGAGCTTGTTCTATGGCTCCTGTGGATATATGGATCAACGCGGTAACCTGGACTTGAATATTTTGATTCGCACTCTTTTAGTAAGAAATTTGGATAGCGGCCTAAAGTTGGAGGACAAATCCCTCAAAATCGTTTCGGGTCAAGTGGGAGCGGGTATTGTTGCCGATAGTGACCCGGAAAAGGAATGGTATGAGTCCCTGCACAAAGCTCAGGCTCAGATCGCAGCGCTCAAGATTTTAAATTTATGACATCCTTTTATGACAAATCAGAGATGGCTCGGTCTAGCGTTCAAGACCCCTTAACCCTAAGGCTGACTCTGTATCAACCCCGAATCAAGCTATTATCGGCATAGCTTTGATCGGAGTCTGCACTGCTTAATTCCCCTAATCTTCCTAGCAAGGTAAATTTTGGCTCTCCGCCCACCCGGAATCAAGCTATCATCGGCATAGCTTTATTCGGAGTCAGTACGCCTGTTCTCTATGTGACTCTTCCCAATCCCCCAGCTAGGGATGGGTATTTTTAGTTTGGATGTTAATGAGCACCGAAACTTACCTGAATCACCCAACGTTTGGCCTGCTTTATCGAGTTTGCATGGTTGAAGAGAACCAGGAATTGTTCACCACTCTCTATGCCCAACGCTTATTCTTTTTGGTAACCACCTCTTCCGAAGGGCTGACTTTTGAACCCATTAGCCGTTCTGATGCTCGCCTGTTAGTGGAAAATCGCCTCCGCCAACTTCGTCGCATCGGTTCCTCACAAGACATTGAGCAGCTTCAGCGTATCCATAAACAAACATTTCTGTGACCGACTAACCTTTGGCTTTAGCTGGAAATCTAGTTATGGAACCATAATTTTATAAATGACCGAAAAAATGGGATTCAAGCTGCGTAACTATTGCTCCGCTGTCCTTCTAGGACGGCTTTATTCATGTTATGATAGTTGCCGTAGGGGTGGTTCCACGTCAAATGATTGTCTTAGAGTTCAAGGCTAAGGGGAAAACAACTCAATATAAGAGCGTAGATGAGGCGATTAGAACAGCTCAATTCGTCCGCAACAAGTGCATCCGATTTTGGATGGACAACCGAGGTGTAGGACAGAAAGAGTTGTATCGTCACAACACTAAATTGAGAGCCGAATTTCCCTTTGTAAACGCTTTGAACTCCCATGCTTGTCAAGTTGCTGTTGAATGGGCGTATTCTGCAATTGCTCGGTTTTACGACAATTGCAGAAAGTCTGTTCCCGGAAATATGGGCTACCCAAGGTTCAAGAAGAATTGTCGCTGTGTTGAGTACAAAACTTCAGGGTGGAAGCTTTCTCCTGATAGACGCTCAATCAATTTTATTGATAAAAAAGGCATTGGCAAGCTAAAACTCAAAGGAACGTGGGACTTACACTTCTATCAGTTAGAGCAGATAAAACGAGTGAGGTTGGTGCGTCGGGCTGATGGCTACTACGTTCAGTTTTTAATTAGAACTGAAGTTGAAAAAGTAGATGTTCAGCCGACAGGTAAAATTGTTGGTTTAGATGTAGGAATTAAGGAGTTCTACACAGATTCCAACGGTTATACCGAACCTAACCCCAAGTTTTATCGAACAGGTGAGAAACGGCTGAAGTTTCGGCAGCGGCGCGTTTCTCGTAAGCTCAAAGGCTCTACCAACCGAAGAAAAGCCATTAATAAACTAGGGCGAGTACACCTCAAAATAAGTAGGCAACGTGAAGAACATGCCAAGAGAGTGGCACGTTGCGTAATCCAATCTAACGATTTGGTTGCTTACGAAGACTTGAGGATTAAGAACTTGGTTAAGAATCATTGTCTCGCTAAGTCGATTAATGATGCGGGTTGGTATCAATTTAGGAAATGGTTGGAGTATTTTGGGGTCAAGCTTGGCAAGGTAACGGTTGCTGTAATCGCAGCCTATACATCTCAGGAATGCTCTAACTGCGGCGCGGTAGTCAAAAAGTCCCTATCCATGAGAACTCACGTTTGTTCGTGCGGTTTTGTCTTAGACAGGGATTGGAATGCAGCGATTAATATCCTGAAATTAGCCTTGAGTACCACAGGGCATGTGGGAACTTGGATCTTAGATCCGAACGCTTCGGGAGATTCGACCGCTACTTTAGCTGGAGCAATCCTGTTAGAGCAAGTTGGGTCTATGAACGAAGAATCACCGCACTTTTAGGGCGGTGAGTGTCAAAATCCAACATCCTCCAGCCTCTGGCATGTTCTAGAAGGATAATTGAAGTATCCGCATCTCAACTCTCAAAGCGAATGACTGGTTCCATTGCACAACGTATTGCTACTGTGCGCGAGCAACTGCCGGTAGGCGTCCGGCTAATTGCTGTCACGAAACAAGTTCCAGTAGACGCGATGCGGGAGGCTTACTTAGCGGGTGTGCGAGATTTTGGAGAAAGCCGCCTTCAAGAAGCGGAAGCCAAAATAGCTCAATTGCAGGATTTGCCAGACCTCAATTGGCATCTAATCGGTCATCTACAAAGCAACAAAGCCAAAAAAGCCTTGGAGCAATTCCAGTGGATTCATTCTTGTGACAATCTCAAGTTAGCCCAGCGACTAAATCGATTAGCGGCTGAACTGTCGTTAAAGCCAAATGTTTGCCTTCAAGTTAAAGTTGTGCCTGATCCAGATAAATACGGTTGGAGCATACCTGAGCTTTTAGCAGATTTACCTGAACTCGATCAGTGCACGGCGTTACAAATTCGAGGGTTAATGACGATTCTCCCACTGGGATTATCGAGCGAGGAAAGTCTACAGGTGTTTGAGCGTACCCGTGAACTGCTTCTCAAGATTGGGCAGCAAAACAAGTCGAATATTCAGATGCAGGAGCTGTCGATGGGCATGTCCGATGATTACCTTCTTGCCGTGCAAGCGGGTGCCACCCAAGTGCGGCTGGGACGAATTATCTTTGGTGAACGCACGGCTTAACCTGATATCTATCCCCCCTCGATCTATGGGTCAAGCTATGGGCTAATATATTGCCAACACAACTCTGATGCATATTGTCACCCTTAAAATTGATTGGTATGTCTTGTGGGGTTTTGTACGACTACCTGCTTTTAGGAGGCTGATGTATACTTTTGGTTTATTTTGAGAGGCTTGTCAGGCGTGAGAATGATCAGGGGGCAGACTGCATATAAGCTATCTTCTGTTTTTTTCGCTCTAAACAAGTATCGAATCTATTAGAGATAGAGACGGCTGCCTCTCAAATAACCCCTAGTCAGATTTTTAGCGTCAAACTAAAGTTGTGATGGAGAGTAAACAATGAACAACATCTTTACCAAGCTCCGAGATTTTGTGGGTCTCAACGAGCCAGTGGAATACGAGTACGAGTATGAAGATGATGGGGATGCCTACCAAAATCTTTATCAGCAAGAACAGCAAGTTCAACCTGCGCCTCCCCCAGTCGAAGAAGACCGTTCAGCGCGTCGTCGCGTCCGGGAGCGCACCAGTGTAGTATCAGAAGCAGGAATGGGATCAACTTCAATGAACAACGTGATTGGGATGCCTGGATCTGTCAATGGGATTTCGGAAGTTGCGGTCATCGAGCCGCGTTCGTTTGAAGAAATGCCGCAGGTGATTCAAGCCCTGCGAGAGCGTAAGTCGGTGGTTTTAAATCTGACCATTATGGACCCCGATCAAGCTCAACGCGCCGTAGATTTCGTTGCAGGTGGCACTTATGCCATCGATGGTCATCAAGAGCGTATTGGCGAAAGTATTTTCTTGTTTACACCAAGCTGTGTTCAGGTGAGTACCCAATCAGGTGTTGTTCACGAAGTATCTTCGCCCCAGATGCGTCCTAACCGTCCCGCAGCTCCTGCACCGGCTTGGGCGTCTGAACAGGAGCGGATGGCTCAGTAATACGTTGAGATTGGAGATTGGACTCGTTCTAGAATCCAAAATCCAAAATCCAAAACCAAAATTCTGTTAAGAGAGGGGCTGGGGTGGCAATCAAACTTGGCATAGTCGGTGGTGGGGTAATGGGAGAAGCTCTGTTATCCCGCCTGATTGCTCAACAGTTTTATCGCCCAGAGGATGTCCTAGTCAGTGAGCCACAAGTCCATCAACAAGAGTTGTTGGCGAAAAAGTACGGTGTCCATGTGACATCGAATAACCGAGCTGCCGCAGCAGTCTCGGATGTGTTGTTGTTGGCGGTTAAACCTCAGGTTTTTGAAACGGTAGCGATAGAGTTGGCAGAGAGTAATGCTCAACGTCCAGAGGGACAGCCCCTGCCAATAGTGATTTCGATTTTAGCGGGTGTGTCTTTAAGCAAGCTGGAAGCAGCATTTGGGCATCAGCCAGTTATTCGGGCGATGCCCAATACCCCTGCAACGGTAGGAGCAGGAATCACGGCACTCTCACCGGGAAAAGCGGTGAGCAAGAGCCAGATGGAACAAGCAATCGCGATCTTTGAATCGGTGGGCGACGTGGTGGAGGTAGCGGAATCGTTAATGGATGCCGTAACCGCCTTATCGGGATCGGGACCGGCTTATGTGGCAATGATGGTGGAAGCCCTGGCAGATGGAGGGGTTGCGGCTGGGTTACCCAGAGCGATCGCGTCTAAGTTGGCTCTCTCCACGGTCTTGGGAACGGCTAATCTGTTGCAACAATCTCAATTGCATCCGGCTCAACTCAAAGACCGCGTGACGAGTCCGGGTGGGACAACCATTGCGGGGGTTGCTGAGTTGGAACGTGCGGGTTTCCGTTCTGCCTTGATTGAAGCCGTTCTAGCCGCTAAAGAACGTTCTCAACAACTGGGTCAGTAGGTTTAGCAGTGCCTCTGTGTCTGACATGATGTCTGTGTGTCGCTGTGACTTCTGTGATCACCAAACTAGCGTTTGGCGTGGGGCTGCCACGTAAGGATCTAGTTGCTTTGCACCTCTGTCGGCAGAGCTTGCCCAATTTGAGGTTCGGTACCAGCCAGGATACGCTGAATATTGCTACGATGCCTAACGACGACATACAAGGCAGCCGCACTCGCAAACAGTTTGTAGGAAAGTGGGGCTGAAAAGAGAATCATTAGGATAGGCACTGCGATCGCCGCCGTAATAGAACCGAGGGAAACAATACGGGACAGTGCCAGCACTACAGCAAATACCCCTAAAGCTCCTAATCCTACAGACCAAGACATGGCAAGTAAGACCCCTAAACCAGTAGCGACTGATTTACCACCCTTAAAGTTAATCCAAATCGATTTACTGTGACCCAATAAAGCCGCGAAAGCGGTAGCCGCCACTAACCAAGGTCTCCACGTTGCAGGCATGACGGGCATCTGTCCCAAGGCGTAGTAGCCATTAACCAGAGCGATCGCACCGACTCCTTTAAGAGCATCAATCAGTAAAACCACCAGTGCGGGGCCTTTCCCCAGTGTTCTGAGTACATTCGTCGCGCCCGTAGAGCCTGAACCTTGTTCCCGAATGTCAACGCCCTTAAGTAGGCGTCCTGCCAGATAACCCGTGGGGATCGAGCCTAGCAAATAAGCCGCGATGAACAATAACCCACAGACAGTTAACTCAATCGCCATCATGACCTCCCTAATTAAGCTTTTCTTCTAACTCGGAGACTTTTTCTACCCATCAATACTGGTAGAGAGGCATCTGTTGGGGATCGGGAGCAAAAGCCAACCACAGAGGAAATTGCAGCATGGAGAGATTAATCTGATCTTCTGTCTCATCAACGATAATCAGAGGTAGCTGCTTTTGAGCCAGCAACCGATCGGCTTTTTGCACCAATACGGGGGCTTCCTCAAACAAAGTAATACCCTGTTCTGGGCCAAAATCACTTCTGGAGATGCCCAGACAGTCCTGTAATCCTCGACGCCATTCTCCCAGTCGTTCGGGGGTATTAGCAAGAATAAGAGTACGCTGGCGATTGCCGTAGAGCGTATGCAAGACAGAAATGATGGCGGAGGCAATCAAAATATTTTGTAAGCGACTGCCCATAGTTTTTAGTGCCCCCCGACCCCCTTGGGTGAAAAACCAATTAGACACACGTTCAGCGTGAATCGGTTCAAAGGTGCGACGCAGTTGCCAAGACGGCCCATAATAATCGGGCAGCGATCGATATTGGTCAAGAATGTTACGAATCTGTTTGATTTGCTCTTGAAATCCCTGTTCGGCAAATTTAGGTGTTGGAGCTTGGTCGGGTTGCCGATACTCTTCCCGGACTAGCCTAGGGGGTTCTGAAGGAGGAGTGAGTTCCAATTGCTCTGCGGCACTCGTTAAGTCTTGTAAACTCCCCACCAAATAATCTTTAAAGCCTTGCACCCGAATCGCTAAATCTTGGGAAACGCCCGCAAATGTAGTTCGCATTTCAGTCCGGATGCGCTCGCGGCGACGTTCGAGCTGTTCAATGGAAATTTGCAGCGCCTGTTTACGTTGTTCTAGCTCCTGCACACCCTCTTGTACGATCTGTTCTACAGCCGCCTGGGTTTTTGCCAACTGCTCAGAAAGAAGTTGAACTTGAGTTTCTTGCAAAACAGCGATTTTCTGTCTTAACTCTTGCTCTTGACGCTGAAGGTCAGCCACAGTTTGAGTTAAATCAGCCATCCTCTCTCTCTCTAAAGGCTGCGCGGGTTCGGCTGTTTGCTTTTTTTCCTCTAGGTTGGTCAAGTTCCAGGCTCTGTCGGACAGTCCTGCGTCGGTGGAGCTCAACAGATCGAGCTGGGGCTGATCATCAGCTAGCTGTACCGGTACTTCATCTTTAGGAGTTAGCGGCTCTAATTCCTCCAAGGCTTCAGCTTCTAATTCTGGCTGTTGTTCCTCAAAGGCTTCAACAGCTAGCTTTTTGACAGGCTCTTGTTCGGGCGTTTGTGTTTCGTCTGAATTCATTTAATGATTAATACTTAACAACTAGCAACTGACTCAACTTTTTGGGCAGCGTTGCTCCAAGCAAGTTTCCAACATTTTTGGGTCAAACAGAATAGGCAAAAAGTGGATACTTTTGACTTCTTTGAAATAAAACAAAATGGGCACTGATGACCAAAAAATCCGCCAATTTTGCCATTCTTGATAGGGAAAACGCCGAATCATCGTCTCCGACCGATAAATATCCAACGCGGTTTCGGTAAATTGCAGACGGATTGTTGCGGCTTGAAACAATAGGAAAAGTCCAAAAACAGCAATGACTAAACTGACCCAGATTTTTATTAGTAATAAGGGCACGGCGGCAACAATTAAGACCAAAGGCAGTGTGTAGCTAGGGGAGAGTTCAACCGTCTGGGTCGAGAGAGGAGAAGACGTAGCAGAAGTCACTTGGCTTCAATCCCTTTATAAATGTCTTTAATATCTTTTTATTCTAAAGCGTCTCTACCTCCTACCGATGGCTACAAGTATTGATGAGTCGCAATTCCATGTTATAGCCAGTTACTTTTTTCCGTAAGGTGTAGAGGATGAGCGGCTCACTCACCCGATTAACCTCCACCAATTACCGCACTACCCGTCCCTTGGAACATGACCCAGGATAAGAAAAAGTTGGTAATAAAGATCGCTAATAGGGCAGTGACGACCGCTGTTGTGGTTGATTGACCGACGCCTTTAGCTCCACCGGTTGTGGTTAACCCCCAACTACAACCAATGATGGCAATCAACCCTCCAAAAACCACAGCTTTGAGCGCAGCACTGACCAAATCCCAAATTTTCAAGAAACTACGTGCCGAATCGAGAAACACTTCTTGGGAAATTCCATACAAGCTTTCGGCAATGATCACCCCACCTCCCATGCCCAGAATAATGGCGAGAATCGTTAAAATCGGCAGCATCAGGCAGCAGGCAATCACACGAGGAATCACCAGGTAGTCAATGGGGTCAGTTTTGAGCATATAAAGCGCATCAATCTGCTCTGTCACTCGCATGGTGCCAATTTCAGCCGCAAAGGCAGAACCCACTCGTCCAGCCAAAATGACAGCGGTTAGTACGGGAGCCAGTTCCCGACTCAACGCCAGTGCTAGAACTCCTCCTACGGCACTCGTGGCACCAAAGTTGATGAATTCTCGCGTCACCTGAATGGTAAATACCGCACCGATAAAACCGGCTGTAATCATGGCAATAGTTAGTGAAGCCGGACCCACTAAGGCCATTTGTTCAATGGTGTTCCGCCGATGAATCTTCCCAGCGAGGAGATGAAGCATCACTTGCCCACCCAAGAAAATCGCTTCCATCAAGCGCCGCGTCCACAACCCTAAGCTGGAACTCGTAATCTCACTCATTGTCATTAGCCCATCAAGGGTTGCAGGTTAATTGATTAAAACATGCAACATTCAACCTTCTAACATTCAACCTTATTTACCACCATTGGATTCTACCCGGAAGCGCTCCACAGAAGTTAGGAGGTCTCGCGCAACACCCACCAGATTTTGCAGGGCACCCGATACCCGCTGGGCTTCTTGGGAGGTTTCTTGAGCCGTCAACTCCACCGATTGCATTACTTGAGCAACAGCACGGGATGTTTCTGTCTGCTCTACCGTATCGGCGGCGATGGAACGTACCAAGGCGTCGATGCGATTGGAGACTTGAACGATGTCTTCCAGCGATCGCTTCGCTTGTTCAGCCCGTTTGGTACCGTCAATCACCTGCTGGGTTCCTTCCTCCATGGCGGTCATGACCGAGCCGGTTTCGCTCTGGATTTGCAGCACGATTTGCTCAATTTCTTTGAGTGCCTTCGCGGCCCGATCCGCAAGCTGTCGTACCTCATCCGCCACAATCGCAAACCCGCGACCCGCTTCCCCGGCTCTTGCCGCCTCAATACTGGCGTTGAGTGCCAGCAAATTGGTGCGGGAGGCAATTTGAGAAATTAGCGCCACAATCTTGGAAATTTCCTGTGATGATTCGGCTAATCTCTTGACTTTTCTCGTAGTTTCTGCTACGGTTTCACGGATTTGTAAAATCCCCGCCACCGTGCGTTCCACGGCTTCGCCCCCTTTCACTGCGGTTTCTGAGGCCGTGCGGGCCACGTCTTCCGCTTCTCTCGCACTCTCCGCTACTCGCTGAATGGAGTCGGTCATGATCTGCACAGAGTTGAGCGTAACCGCCAGTTCTTCCGCTTGCCGCAGGGCATCCGAGGAGAGACTCCGGGCAAAGGTTTCAGCATCCGCCGAACCCCTGTTAACCTGCTTCGCCGCCTGCGACACCTGTTGCACAATTTCCCGCAGATTTTGAATGGTCAAGTTAAAGGAGTCAGCGACTGCACCTAAAACATCAGCCGTTACTTCCGCTTGTACCGTTAGGTCACCTCGCGCCGCGCCTTCCACGTCATCTAGCAAGCGAATGACCTGACGTTGAAGGTCTTCTTTCGCCTGCTCTTGCTCTTCCGCCTTCCGCTGCGCTTCGCTCATACTGGTCAGGATCACCCGTGACATCTGATTAAAACTCGTCGCTAGCTGACCAAATTCGTCCTCGGAGTAAACGGTGGCGGTCACATTTAAATTTCCCTGAGAAACAGCCTCAAACTGAGATTGCAGCTCAGTGGTTGACCGTTTAATCTGCTTTTCCGTCACTCGGCCCAGAAGCAATGTCGTACCAAAACTGGCAGCCCCCGCGACCAAGCTCATCGCCCAGCCTGTACTCTTGAGTCGTGAAATCACCGCTTCTTGATTGGGGCCTGGAGCTGTACTCGCCGCAATGTTACTCACAATGGCCACCGCTACGGCTGAGACAGCCCCTGTGAGTACAGCGGTCCACAACTGCTTGCGGTTGAGTGAAGCATTTTCAAAAAAGGCCAGCCAACCCTGCTCTACATGAACAATGGGTTCGTTGTCGGCGTCTTTTGTTTGGTTAAAGATGGGAATTTGTTCAGCGGGGTTATTGATGCTAAACATCTCATCTTCGCCACCAGAGGAACGATAGCCCGAACGAGGAGCCTCGATATCCGCCGCCTCATTTAACCCCAGTCCACCAGTAGCCCCTAGAACGGCTCCACTGTTGCTTAAAATATCAAAATCCGCGTCGTCAGACCCTTCCGCCGACATGTCGTCTTGAACGCCGAGAGAGAAATCAGGGATTGACCCTAAATCGTCGTCAAATACGTCAAACTCATCCAGGAAACCCTCTCTGGCACTTGGGCGGGACTCAATTCCCGTAATGGTTTCTTCCTCAGCTTCAGTGCCTTCGTCCATCACGAAAGTTTGATTGCCAAAGGCTTCGTCAAAGGTGTCAAAGTCAAAGTGGTCAGAAGAGTTGAAACCATTCTGGTCATAGGCGGAGTCAAACGTAGGCTCATCCTGAAGAGAGTTGTCTTCTTGTAAGGATTCCGCCGCATTCGAGCGTCGATCACTCAGGTATCCCAACTCGTCTCGATCAATGGCGAAGGTATTATCCAGATCCTCAGAACCCATCAATAGCGTTTCGTCTTCAAAAACCGGGTAGCCTGAGTTAAATGGCTCACCGATTTCTTCGTCCCTGTAGGTTCCGCTTTCCTCCTCAGGAAAGTCCACATCAAATTGAGAGGATGGAGTGAAGCCAGGAGAAAAGTCGTCCTCTGTCTGTGTATCGTCAAATTCTTCACTCCCAGGAATGACAAAGGTCATGTCGGTTTCATCGGCACCCGGATCTGGGAAGAACTCTTCGGGTGTATCCTCTAAACCTGGGCTACCAAAAACACTGTCATCCAATTCAAAGCCACTGGTGCTGGTTCCGAAAGTTTCAAGGTCGTCACTGTCTTCCCCAAAATCAGACGAAAACGCAAATGGAGTATCACTGGCGTGACCGCTTTCTGGAGGTTGTTGCTCATCCATCCCTGACCCTCCAAACGGATTGTCAAAGGGTGACTCCGACCTGGAGGTAAACGTGTCACTGCCCACCTCATCAAAATCTAGGCTTCCCAGGTCGAAACCGCTAGATACGTCGTCTTCGGCTGCCAAATTAGACCAGTTTTCAAAATTGGATGAGTTACCTAACTCGTCTGTCTCACCGAGATCGCCATAACTAATATCGAAATCGTCTGATGATGCTGTTTCCTCTCCCGAACCTGCCCCATTCATTAACTGATTGGCATATTCCAAACCGTTATTAGCATATTCAATAAAATCCTGTTCAGAAGTCAGGGTCAGCACCGCCTCATATTGTTGCCGTGCCACATCGTACTGCTGTAGTCCGTAGCAGTAAATATGACCGAGCAGAAGACGTACACTGGGATTCTCCGGGAAATCCTCTACCAATCGGTCACATATAGTGGCGGCCTCTTGGTAATTGCCCTGCATATAAGCCTTTTCGGCTTGTCCATATTCCTGTGCGAAATCCGTACCTGATGCCATTTGCCTCCTCCCGCTGCTCAATAGGAAAAAGGAAAAAGTAAAAGGCTTAGCCTTTTTCCTGGATGGAACTTTTTCCTGTTACTTAACTCAATGTCATGCTGCCCACCGTGCTGATCGTAGAATTGCCACCTGATCTAAAAGTCGCAAATATTGATTCGATTCTTTATCTGACACCCACTCACCTCGTAAGAAAGGTGCCATACTATCTGGAACATTCGTCGGCATCTGTAACTGTTCGAGATCCAGCCAGTCCATTTCTCCAATCCGGTCAATTGCCAACCCTAGCATGGTGTCCTGGTCTTCAACCGCAATGACGGGAATTTCGGGTCGGTCTGTATTTAAAACCATCGCATCCCCCAGAAATTGACCGAGATCGGACACCCAAATCACTCGCCCCCGAATGTTGATTGTGCCCAATAGTAAGGGGGAAGCATTAGGAATAGCTGTAATCCGATCAGGCGACTGAGAAATCACTTCTTTGATGCCAGTAGCCGGTAGGGCAAATTCATTACCTGAAGGTACGAAAAACCTTAGGTGTAATTCACCTTCGGGGCTTTCGAGTTCCTGAAATTCTGGGGCTTGATCTTGACCACTGCCCGTTAAAAAGTCTGGATTACCAACCATTCTCTCGAATACCTATAAACTTATCCTCTAAGCAGCTGTTTAACCGTTCCAATCAACTCGGTGGGTTGGAACGGCTTGGCAATGTAAGCGTCTGCACCCTGTTTCATGCCCCAATAGCGGTCAAATTCTTCGCCTTTTGAAGAACACATGACGACGGGAACATTCTGAGTTTTCGGGTCGGCTTTCAGACGGCGGCACACTTCGTAACCGTTCATGCGAGGCATAACAATATCCAATACCACCACGTCAGGGCTAGAGCGCTGAATTTGTTCCAATGCTTCTACACCATCGCTGGCTACAGTGACCGTCAACCCACTTCCTTTGAGGAGGTCTGAGATCATCTGTCGTTGGGCAAGGCTGTCTTCTACAACCAGAACTGTACTCATAGCTCCCTACTTGACGAAAGGCGGTAACCGGAGTGAATGGGCATGAACCCCTGGACTTCAGGCTGAAACCTGATAATGATTAAAGTATCCCTCATCATCCTTTAATCACTGAGTAAGATCTTTAAAATTTAGGCTTGTTCTTTTGATTGTGGCAGCTATGAGTGAAGATGGGTGGCAATGTAGCTCTGTTCGGATTGGCTTCCTACAGGTTAGTCCAGGGCTAAAGGTATCACTTTCCTCGTCTTCACGCCGATGCTGGCTTGGTAATATCTGTCTGTTCTATCTCCTGGTTTAATCCAACGGGACTTGAATTTTCATCTTGACTTTTTTTTATATCAACCCAACCAATATATTTCTCCAATAGCATCAACAGTTCACTTGCGCCAAACGGCTTAGTCAAGTAATCTGTTGACCCTACCATTCGCGCTCTAACGCGGTCAATAAACCCGTCTTTACCCGTCAGCATAATGATGGGGGTTTGCCGAAAAGCTGTGGATTGTCGCAGCATTCCGCAAATTTCGTATCCATCCAGTTCTGGCATTGCCAAATCACACAGGATCAGATCCGGTTTACTTTGAAACACAAGGGTCAAAGCTTGTACAGGGTCTCGAATTGCTGTGACTTCATACCCCTTGGCTTGTAGGATATACTCAACGGTCTTGCCAATCGCCATGTCATCATCAATACACACAATTCGAGGAACTTGGGGGATGCCTTTAGCTTCCCCGTCCCAGCGAGGAGTGCTTGCCTCGTGAGCGGTGGCACTCACCAGTTGCACCCAACCCTTTCGTACATAAGGATAAATCGCCTTGGCAACGGTGAGAATGTCTCGATTGAGATAACGGGAAAGTTGGCGCAGGGATGTTTTGCCATCAGCCCACTGTCTCAGTGTTTTAAATGCGGTTTCTGGCAGTGCGGCACGTAACTGCACCATGTCTGTAATCACCGGACACTGATTTGGAGACTGAATATGGGGATGAAATTGCTTCCACTCCTGCACCTGCTTCATAATCTTGGTGACTAGAGGGGCAATCTCCAGGGTAGTGAGTTGGGGCGCTAACGCCGGACTCACTTCAAACACAAAATAGCCATTGTGCAGGCTCAACAGGTCAAATAGGGTTTCGCGGATCATGCTTTGGATAATGCTCCGCCCTTGCGCTGGTGTCAGGATATGCTTTTCCAGTAAGGCCCACAGATAGCCATATTCGGGTGCGTTGATTGAGTCGATGGACGGAAGTTCTAGATGATCTAGCGCTGTGTTGGCTTTATATCGACGCAAATAGTCGCGCAGACGCGATAAACTCCTCTCGCTATCAGAAGCATAGGCAATCTTACCGTTGAGGAAGAAGACGAACCAAAACGGCCCTGACCTTCGTTTGGGCTTGGTTTCCTGGTAAGGACGTCCAAAGGCGAAGGGTTTGCTACTGAGATCGCCACCCGTGTTATTAATGGGGAAGCTGTACGCTTCAACCAACAGTTCACCTGTGCGCTGACCGAGTTCGATCAGTTGCAGGATGCTGCGGATATCAATTTCATTCAACGTTCCCTGCATTTAACGAAAGCGTACTCCTAAAAACCGTTGGATGAATGAGAACTTTGCTACCCGTCTTTTTGTCAAGGATGCCCCTATACCGCTGCTGATCCATAAAACTTTGACAATTTGGGTAGGGTGAGCCGCCATGATCGAGTTCAAGGGTGCGGCTATTTCTCAACCCCTGTATCTAAGAGAGCGCTCTCTGTGTAGATAGCATCTGTTCGCCAGAGGGCTGCTTTGTGATCACTATTTCTGATTGGATTTTCATGCTGCCTCGCTCAAACACCCAGAAGGAGACTGTATCAAATAAAAGAACTCGTTAGCTGCTGTCTCGAATGAACGAGGAGCAACGGGGGAGCAGTAAATCTAATTTTCTATCGTTACTTCTTTGCACAGCAATGCTAAACTTTAAATCTAACTTGGCTAAATAGCCAAGCGCCGATTCCCCAGCACTCTAGTTTTAGACCTACAACCCCGAACTTTCTATGTATTTAGTATAATTGAAGATTGGACGTTGCGGATAATGCCCCCTTTTCACTCCTGTTTGTCTTCATGTTACCGACCACTGGTTTTTGTGAAAACTGACGGAAAGCAGGGTGACTTCTGTGCCGTCTAGGGTTTAAAGTGTTTTTCTCTTACTGGGTGAGAACAGGTTAGGATGAATGTTATAGACCCTAATTAAGGGCAACGGCTTAGTAGGGGTTCCGCCTAGAGACTAGGGAAAGCTGTGTTAAGATGCCCTAGAAATAGCTTTTATAGCTAGGAGGTGACCGAAGCAAAAGCTGTTTTTAGCTAAATAATAGTTATTCATATCATCTTATAATTAATTGAAATAAATGCAAAATTGTGAAGAGAGAGTTGCTCAGTTAACCGTGAAGATTCTTTCTTGTTTTAGCAATGTGGTCTTCTTATAACTGAGTTTAATTAAACTGAATGGCTTCAAGCTTAAGATTTAATGGCTTCAAGCTTAAGATTTAGTTTAGTCACAAATTGGGCACAAGAGACGTAAAGAGGACCATCAGTGTGCTGTATCTAGCAGAAGTACAAAAGCAGAAAGGTGGCGGGCTACTGGGCGGCGGCGGGAAGACCGCACTCAAACTGCTGGCTTGTCAGCGAACTGACCAGAGTTGGAGTGCTGTGCCTGGTGACGAAGTCATTCCTGCCGAAGAAGCCAAAAACCTGAATGAAGGAGCCTTGGTACTTATTAACTTGGGTGGGAATCGACAAATCCAAGGAGAAATTGAGTTAGCTGGCTCACGCCTAGCGAGAGATTTGCAAAACTTCTCTCGCCTGCTGGAAAAGGCGAAAAGCCAAGAAGAAGAAATTGAACAGTGGAAGCAGTCTTTGACTTATCAAAGTCAAGAGCTCAATCGCCGCGAAATGGAGATGGAAGCGCGGATTGAGCAGATGCAATCCATGGAGGAAGACTTTGAGCGCGTCGAGCAGCAACGTCAAGAGGTTGAAACCGCCAAGGAAGAAGCGGCGAGACTTGCAGAGGAGTTTGAGCGCAGCCGTCAGGAGTTGGAAGGAGCGTGGGAACACCTACGGGGTGAACAACGACGCTTGGAGGAGCAAATTGCTCAACATGCACCAGGTTTAGATCCGAGCCAAGCCCATCTGATCCAAGAATTGCTAGAGCAGCTATCACAAGCCGTTGTGCCTACAGATACGGTGCGGGAACAGCTCAATCTCTCGTTTGAAGTCCTCAACGCTCAGCAGGCGGAACTAGAGGAGGAGTGGCAGCAGTTGGAGCAACGACAAACGGAAGCGTCTGCTCGCCAAGCCGAGGTTGACCGCCAAGGTGAGGAATGCCAGCAACGCAAACAGGAGTTGCAGCAAGCGCAGAAGTCGTTGGAGGAGGCCAAAGCCGAGTTAAAGGTACAGCAGAATGCTCTAGAGATTAAACAGGAGTCAGTCCATATGCTGAGCCTCCAGTTACGAACCCAAGGGGAGTTACACCAACAAGTGGCTCGTTTGGCGGCAACATCCGCAGATGTCAAGATTAGTCAGCGGGTTGACCTGGAAGCGCTGGAACAGATGCCCCTGGGGGAACTACAGGGAACTGTGCAGGGTTTGGAGCAAGACTTGGAAAAGCTGGTGCGCTTTGTCAATGACCAGGAAGAAGAGCTGACATTTCAACGCGAAGCGGTGGAAGAATTACACGAAAAGATTAAGTCAGCCAGTGAGTATGACCGCATCAGTATGGAAACGGAACTCGCCGAAGAGCAAGATCGTTACCAGATGCTAGATGAAACCCTAGTGGGTCAACGCCGAAATTTGCGAGAACGTGAAGAAATTCTCAATCAGCATCAGCGGGTATTGCGGCGTCGGCAAGGCATTTCCGATAGCAATGCCTCAGACAACCAGAAAATTGACCTGGGTCCAATTTTGACCCAGCTTGAAGCACAACGGCAACAACAGGAAGAAGACCTGCAAAAGTTAGAAAGTCAGATTGAGCAGATGCGCCGGAGCATCAATCAAGCGGAGGAGATGATTCGTCATCAGGCTGGTGAACAGGAGGTAAAACTCTCGGAACTGCAAAGTTTGGAGCAAAATTGGCACTCAGCGAGCGCTGCAGTCGCTCAAATTCGGGGTCAGGTGGAGAGTTATCAAGCCCTACTACAGCCAAAGCAAGAGGCCCTAAGTCAAATCCGGCAGAAATTAGAGGCGATCGCAGAGGCTCTGAATCAAATTCAGGAAACCGGTGACTATCAGCTACAGAGAATCGCACAGTTGCAGCAGACGATCAGTAGCTTAATTCAGTCACCCGAATTTGCCACCTCTTGAGGGGATTAAAGGTGACGCGATTTCAGACCCTAACCTTCAACCTTCACGCCCGTCAACTCGGTTATTGTCGCGAAGCACAATCCAGTCGCCTTCGACCACAGCAGTCATTCCTGCGGGAAAAGACGAAGTTTGAGAACGGTTAGGAGCCGTAATTAAGGCTGTCATTTCTTCAATTTGCTCAAAGCTGGGAGCGCCCTGTTGAACCATGACCAGAAATTGCCTGATCACGCGGCGTTGTAGAGCCAGAGAAGCTGGCTGTAAGACAAGGCGATTGATTCGTGGCGTCGCCTTTTGGCAAGGCTCAAACAGAGCCTCTTGTTCCTCACCATTGACAGGTGCCATCGCCTGCTGTCGTAGTTTTTGAGCCGCGTCTTCGAGATATGCTACATCTGCCCGAAGCAGTTCAGCGGTTTGGGATAAAGCCGTCTCCACCTGGGGATTGAAATGGCTTTTTAAATAGGGTATTAGCTCCTGTCGGATGCGATTACGTGCGTATTTGAGGTCTTGGTTGTAGGCATCTTCCCAAAGGGGTAGTTGGTGTTCTTGGCAGAATTGAAACGTCTCGGCACGGGTGACTTCCAGCAGGGGACGCACAAGCTGTAGTCCTTGCACCAAGGGACGTTGCCAGGTAAGAGCTTGTAAACCATCGGCACCCGCACCTCGAATCAGGTTATAGAGGACGGTTTCCGCTCGATCGCTCTTGGTGTGTCCTGTAACAACGTCCTGATAGCCCTCTGCTTGAGCTATTTCGCACAAGACTTGATATCGCCATCGTCGTGCCGCAGCCTCGCTGGTACCAAGCTCAGCAGCGGTTTTGAGATAAAAAGGAAGTGACCAGTTGTGAGCCAGTTGTTGAACATGAGTCACCAGCCCTTCATCCTTAGGCCAACGGTGATCGCAGTGAGCGATCGCAATCTGCCATCCCCACTTGGGTTGTAAATCCAAAAGCAATTTAGCTAAGCACAGAGAATCTTGTCCACCGGATACCGCAATCAATATCCGCCGCTGCTGCGCCAATAAGTGTCTTTGCCGCAGCGTTTGGTGGACTCTGGCATGAAGTCGCGTCCAATTCGGACGGTTAGACATTTTTAAAAGGCTCAAGGATGAAGTTTGAAGGATGAAGTGAAGAAATTTTTCATACTTTATCCTTTACTCATACGTCATGCTTTTACTGATTGTTTTGCCAACTCGGCTGGTTTATGTCTTGCCAAACATCATCGAGTAGCGAGTCAGTGCCCTCGTCATCTTCACTGTTGATCAAGGAAATCTCTTCAAATTGGAACTCGCCTCCGCCACTTGTAGAGGCTTCGCCGAAATCTAAATCATCATCGCTGTCTAGAGACATTTCGCCGAAATCTAAATCATCATCGCTGTCTGTAGACATTTCGCCGAAATCTAGGAACTCATCAGAATTCGCTTGCGGTGATTCTACAAGTTCTAATTCTTGTTCAATACTTTCGGAAATTTGATCAAATTCGTCGTCTAGGTTTGATTGCATCGGATCAGCCATACCGAATTCATCATCCAGGCTGGGAGACATCGGATCAGCTATACCGAATTCATCATCCAGACTTGGAGACATCGGATCAGCCATACCGAATTCATCATCCAGACTTGGAGACATCTGATCCGTCATGTCGAATTCATCGCCCAGGCTGGGAGATATCTGATCCGTCATGTCGAATTCATCGTCCAGGCTGGGAGACATTGGGTCAGCGATACCGAATTCATCGTCCAGACTGAGAGACATTTGATCCGTCATGTCGAATTCATCATCTAGGCTTGACTGTATCTGGTCAGCCATATCGAATTCGCCATAGGAGACGGTTGTTGAGACTTCTTGTTCTATCTCGACATAGATGGCAGTCGGCTCTTCTTGCTCCAGTTCTTCCTCACTAGCTACTGGTGTTTCTAGAGCCAATTCCTCCGGCTCTGTCATGAAAGAGTCTTGCAGATCCAGCTCTGCTGCGCTAGCGGATGAAGCTTCTAGATCGAACTCATCCCCCAAGCCGATGGGTGATTCGTCGCCTGCTAGCGCATCCGACACGCTAGCAGGCGACTCTTTTACAGCAGAATCATCATCAAAGCTAGCGATTGCCTGTTTATTCTCCTCCTGTGAGTCAAGAGGGCAAAATTCCAGGTTGATTCTTACCTTACCTTTTTGCCAGCCATTCGCCGTAAAACGCAAGACTTCGCAGGGAATACCCTCTTCACTAAACCAGCCATCCTTATCCTGAGTCCATCCCTGGATTCCGTATTCTAGCTGCGTCTTAATCGCTTCGGACAATTCACCCACTCGGAAGGTACGATGTCCGATCAGAATTTGAACAGATTCATCGACCGACAAAACTTCACCCGTAGCCAGTGGCTCAAACCGCTTATCCACGCCGTTTTTCCCCGATTAACTTTGTAGTTTTTTCTTAAGTAGTAGTCAGGCAAGGGTTAACCGCTGGCATCTTTAGGCGCAATCTGCTTAGGAGCCGCCCCAAAGAACGCTGAACGCCTAGAAAAACCAGCCATAGGAATGTAATCCTTTACCCAGCAGATTCACACCAAGATAGCAAATCCAGACTACTATAAATCCTGTTGCCGCTAAAATGGCCGGTCGCCGTCCTTGCCATCCACGGGTAATCCGAGCATGAAGATAGGCCGCAAACACTAACCAGGTAATTAATGCCCAGGTTTCCTTAGGGTCCCAACTCCAATAAGAACCCCAAGCCTCATTTGCCCATACCGCCCCAGCAATAATCCCGATGGTGAGTAAGGGAAAGCCCAATCCAATGACGCGATAGCTGATATTGTCGAGAGTATCGGCAAGGCTGAGGCGTACAGGGGAGAGAGTGGCAACCGTCGATATTTCTGCAACCGATGAGGCTGATGGGGTCGCTACATCGAGAACCGCTGTATTCACGGCACCCTTGTCGGCTTGCCAACTGTCTAAGGTTGGAGAATGATTGGCGATGACTGGGGTTTGGGGCTGTGGGTTTTCACCATTACGTTGCAGTCGGTAAGAGGGACGAGCCGCTTGCTCATTCTTGGTGCGATAGCCACCCGTACCCACAGAACTGCCTCGAAGCTCGACGTTTTCACCACGAGTCACAACCAAAAAGGCGATCGCCAACAGTGAACCCACCATCAGTGCGGCATAACTCAGCATCATCACGCTGACATGCATCATCAACCAATTGGATTTTAGAGCCGGAACCAGTGGCTCTGAGTGCTGCATTTCTGAGGGCAGTGTTAGGGCGGCAAATGCCGTGATACCCATCGCCACCGGTGCTGTAACAACGCCTACCAATCGGCTGCGACTCATGTTTTCGGCAATCAGATGAATCGTGGTAATTCCCCAAGTCAGGAAAAACAGAGATTCATAGAGATTGCTCAAAGGAAAGTAACCAGCCTCTAGCCATCTGGCACCGAGTAAAGTGGCGATGCAGAGGTTAGCGATCGCCATCCCGGTTGTTGATAACACGGATAGATAGGGAATTGTCGGAAACGCTGCGCCGATCCAATACATCAACATCGTCACGAACAGGACGAGGAAGGACGTATTATCTAATTTGTTCTGGAGTTCAACCAGATCCATAAGGTGTTCTCTCTACTCAGTTTATGAAAATTCAATGATTGCCACGTCACTACTATCCTATCGGTTCCTTTCACCCTCAAGAAAGAGAAGTGGGGGAGCTGGGGCGTTGGGGAGCAGGGGAGCGGGGGAGCGGGGGCGCTGGGGCGCTGGGGAGCGGGGGAGTGGAGCCGAAGCTAAGCGTGAGCATGGGAGGGGTCAAGGCGATTGGCTGGGAGATGCCTCAGGGGTTGGCGGCAAAGAAGGGCTAATTGAAGGCGTCTGAGCTGTTGGCGATACAGAAGGACTGATGGAAGGGGCAGGGGATATCTGTGGCACAGATGGGCGGCTGGGGCGAGTCTGAGGGGCGGCTGGAGTACCTGGAATCTGAGAAGGGTTCTCAGGAATAGGAGTGGGGCTGGGGATTATAGCCGTTTTTAGCTGCACAGAAGGACTGATGGAAGGGGCAGGGGATATCTGTGGCACAGATGGGCGGCTGGGGCGAGTCTGAGGGGCGGCTGGAGTACCTGGAATCTGAGAAGGGTTCTCAGGAATAGGAGTGGGGCTGGGGATTATAGCCGTTTTTAGCTGCACAAATAGGTCAAAGCGGGTACTTTGTTTGTCACGAATCGCCCCCGTGAACCCGATCGCACGAATGGCCTTCGCCAACAGTTTTCGCTCCGGAGGTAGGATTTTTTGCAGGTTCAGATTACTGCTGTTGATGGTGCGATCCACATCCAAAAAAAACTGACCATTATTGGGATTCGGCTGGGTTGGTACAGCTTGCTGAAATAGCGGAGTTTGAATCAGGGGCACTTGGGGTTCAGGCAGGATAGAATCGGCAATTGGTGCCCCTAGGGTTAAGAAGACGATGCTGCCCTCTAACCAGCCATGAGTCGCACTCACTCCCCCGTAGGGTGAGAGCCAACTAACCACAGGTTGATTTCCCAGCTTTGTGGGTTCCACCTGAAATCCATAGCGAGTTGCCATTACTTGGTCGAGTTGCTTAAGGGTGGCTTCAGCACGGGCGCGATCGCGTGCTTCCAACATCAACACCACACCGGCTCCTAGTGGCGGAGAGGCTTGATTTTCGGGAAGGGTCAAACTTTCTGGAGAGGCCGGAATCAGAGCCAGAGAAAACTCATCTCCCATCCAAGGGAGTAGATCGTTCTCAAAATCTAAGCCTAAAAATCCCTTGAAAGCCGTATTCAAATTTTCGGGTGTAATCGGCAAAAGCGGATTCGACTCCGTCCCTTGGGCGAAATCCTCCCATAATTGTCTTAAATTACCCCCAGCCAGCATTAACAGCGTATCGGCTGGCAAGCGTCTGGGTAAACGTGGGGTTGTATTCTCAACATTGTACTTTTGAGTGCTATTGGGTTTCAGCCAAGAAATCCCCTGAAAACGCATCCCCTGGGATTCTAAAGTTACCGTCGTCGCCACCCCCTGTATTTGTTGAGCCTCTGCCATTTTTTCCGGAGAGAGGTTACGCCCTGAATTCGCCGCGAGTACGGCTGAGAACACAGGCATATTCAAATACAATTGGGCAAAGGGTTTAGTGCTATTAACTTTCGGCAATGCCTCCAAATACCCTGGCGTCGCAGCTACAGAGGAACCCCCTTTAGAGGTATCAATGACCCGTTCCGTGATTTTAGGATTATTCGTAACGACCAAGAAACGCCCCAGCAAAGCGATGGAATAATTCTGGGCATTGCTTTTGTGAGTTTCTCTAATCGGAATGCCTTTGTAAGTTCGTTCAAAAAACTGCGTGGCTTTCTGAGACTTGGCTTTTTCCAATAGTTGCTGAGCCTGAGTGGGGCTTTGCATCGGCAATACAATCAGATCAGGAAGCAATGACCTGCCGAAGAGAGGTGCTTTCCCTGGAGAAGCTCCCGGCATGGGTGCCCTAGACTCCAGATAGGCAATCATGACGGTTTTGCTCAACCCCGGTTGGATATCTCGCTCATAGTTATAGCCATTGGCTGTTATAAGATTATTTTGCAGTTGGGTGAGCTGTTGGTTCAGAGCCGCTTTCGTTTCCGGTGTGCCATAGAGCTGCAACTGCTGCCAGGGCGCTGCATCCGTAGAAATTGACGCTGTGAGCAGGGCGTCTTGGGGAATCAACTGGGAACCGAGTGGGGCATCTCCCAGAACCGGTTTTCGCTGCACGAGCAGCCAGTAAGCGGTTACACCACCGCCGATGAGTAAGACTGCCGCACCCAATCCTAGCAGCAGCAACTGTTTATGTTTCTTCAGCATGAATGAGAGCTTTAATAGGCAGTGCCATTGCCAATTTACCAGTGGATAGCACTAAATGTTTGCGGAATTCAAACGAAGGAGCTAGGGTGTCGAGACTGGGGACTAGATCATGCAAAATGTTCCGTTTCAATTAAACAGCTATCAAGTCTTTGTCTAAGCTCTCAAGGGTCAGAAATATAATCTTATTGACCTGCTAGCTCCAAAAGGCGGATATGCGAACCCAAAGAATTGGACTTATTGCCTTTCTCTCCCTCCTTGCTACCCTGGCGGTTGACAATTTTCAATTCATCCAAAATCCCAAATCTAAAATCCACAATTTTCAGGTGTTGGCTCAAACCCCAGATGCTCGGAAATCGGAAGCAGACCGACTGGGAAAGCAAGGTGAGGAGCAGTACATAACCAAGCAGTTTGAGGCCTCTCTCCAGTCTTGGCAACGAGCATTAGATCTGTACCGAGAAATCAAAGACCGCCAAGGTGAGGGCGCTGCCTGGGGCAACCTGGGAATGAATTACTATGAGCTGAGGAACTATCCCAAAGCTATTGAATGCTTCCAGCAGGTATTGGCAATCGCTCGCGAACTTAGTGTTCACCAGGTGGAGGCAAACTCTTTGAAGGGTTTGGGACTGTCTTACAGTGCAATGGGGCATTATTCCAAAGCCATTGAGTACTATCAGCAGATTTTGGCGATTGTCCAAGAACGCAAAGACCGTTCGTCAGAGGGGTATCTTGTGAAACAGCTGGAGATGGATTTAGAGGAGGATGCTTTGAACAATCTGGGGGTAGTTTATCTTCGTTTAGGTGACTACCCCAAAGCGCTTGAGTACTACCAGCAGAATTTAGTGCTTGTCCGAAAACGCAAATATCGTCAAGCAGAGGGGACTGCTTTGAATAACCTGGGGGTGGTTTACCTTCGTCTAGGTGACTACCCCAAAGCGCTTGAGTACTATCAGCAGTGCTTGGTGATCGCACGAGAAATCAGGGAATATCAGCAGAGCTTGGCAATCGCCCGCGAACGTGGAGACTATCAGATGGAGGAAACTGACTTAGATAAGCGAATAGAACTGATGAGATCAACTGGCTCTATCCAGCTCAGCCTTTGGCTTGCGCGTCAAGCAGAGGGTGTTGCATTGGACAATCTAGCAGTAGCTTACCTCGGTCTAGGTGACTACCCCAAAGCGATTGATTACACTCAGCAGAGCTTGGCGATCGCAAAGGATATTAAAGACCGCAACGGCGAGGGGCTGGCTCTGGGTACTTTAGGGCTGACTTACCTTTCCCTAGGAAACTATGCTAAAGCGATTGATTACCAGCAGCAGAGCTTGGCGATTGTACGAGAAGTTAAAGACCACCAAAGCGAAGGGACTGTTTTGAGCAATCTAGGTTATGCTCTCCGCAAATCTGGCAATCTGGCAGCCGCAGAGAAAACCCTAAGCGATGGAATTAAGATTTGGGAATCTCTGCGAGCTTCATTAGACGGGAACGATGCAAATAAAGTCTCAATTTTTGAACAGCAAGCTAGAACCTACCGCCAACTGCAAGAGGTTCTAATTGCTCAAAATAAAACTGATGCGGCTCTAGAAATTGCTGAAAGGGGTAGAGCCAGAGCTTTAGTAGAGTTAGTGGCAAGGCAATTATCTACTAACCCAACAGAGCAGTCCCCCAGTACTCCGCCCAATATTGACCAAATTAAACAAATTGCCAAAGCTCAAAATTCTACCTTTGTTCAGTATTCGATTATTTACGATGAGTTCAAAGTTCAAGGTAAACAACAAACCAAAGAATCAGAACTCTATATTTGGGTCATCAAACCCACAGGTGAAGTGACCTTTCGTTCATCTGACCTAAAACCCCTGTGGCAGCAACAAAATGCAACACTAGCAAACCTCGTTACTGTAGCCCGTGAATCTATCGGCGTTAGAGGGCGTGGCTTAGGCGCAATTGCCAGACTGGATGAAGCAGACCAAACCAAACGTTTTCAGCAACTCCATCAACTGCTGATTGAACCGATTGCCGACCTTTTACCCACCGATCCAAATGCCCATGTTGTCTTCATCCCGCAAGAGTCCCTATTCCTGGTTCCCTTCCCAGCATTGCAAGGTAAAGACGGCAAATACCTAATTGAAAAACATACCATCCTCACCGCCCCATCCATTCAGGTACTCGAACTCACTCGTAAGCAACGCGAAAATCTACCCCCTTTTGGTAAGGGGGGGTTGACAGGGGATGCCCTCGTTGTCGGAAATCCGATCATGCCCAGCATACCGCCAGCACCCGGAGAAAAGCCGCAACCGTTAGCCCCTTTACCCGGCGCACAAGAGGAAGCGCTGGCAATTGCCCCTCTTTTAAACACCAAAGCCATCATCGGCAAAGATGCCACCAAATCAACCATTGCTCAACTCATGCCCAAAGCCCAAATTATCCATCTTGCCACGCATGGAATATTAGATGATGAGCGAGGAATCGGAAGTGCGATCGCGCTTGCCCCTGATTTATCCTATAAAGAAGACATAGGGACGGTTAACGGCTTACTCACGGCGGAAGAAATCCTCGACATGAAACTCAATGCCGATTTAGTTGTCCTGAGTGCCTGCGATACAGGTAGAGGCAAAATTACAGGGGATGGCGTGATTGGTTTATCTCGCTCCTTAATCTCAGCGGGTGTCCCCAGTGTTCTAGTATCGCTTTGGTCAGTGCCAGACGCGCCTACAGCGGAGTTGATGAGAGAATTTTATCAAAACCTGCTCCATAACCCCGACAAAGCCCAAGCCTTGCGACAGGCCATGCTGACGACGATGAAAAATCACCCCAACCCAAAGAACTGGGCAGCATTTACCCTTATTGGAGAATCCGATTGACATTTCCTACGTTCAAAGGAATTCTCGAACCCCAACTTGAGGCGTCGCCAGATATCGATAGAGTGTATCTCGTTGCTGGTAAGGACGCCCTAAAGAACTAATCGCCTGCTGCAACGTTTCCACCTCCATGCAGGTGCCTCCCTTAGCCCCCGCCATTGTGGTGATATGCTCTTCCATCAAGGTGCCGCCAATGTCATTACAGCCCCATTCGAGGGCTTCTGTCGCCCCATCCAAACCCAATTTCACCCAACTGGGTTGATGATTGCCAATCCAATTACCCAGGAAAATCCGAGCAACGGCTGTTAACAGCAGAGCATCTTCTAACACTGGCTGATTTCGTCCAACCCGGCGACGGAGGGGTTTGGGGGCTTCTTGACCCACGAAGGGCAGCAGGATAAATTCAGTGATATTACTGAGATAGCCCCGATCGCGAGCGATTTGTTGGAGCGATCGCAATTTCTCCAAATGCCCCATCTGCTGTTCAGGTGTTTCAATGTGTCCTGAAAGCATCGTGCTGGTGGTTGGCATTCCTAAGCGATGTGCCGTTCCCACAATCTCTAGCCAGGTGGCTGTATTCGTCTTCTCTGGGCACAGAATCCGCCGGACGTTATCATCTAAAATCTCTGCTGCCGTTCCCGGCATAGAACCAACACCCGCTTCTTGCAGTGCGGTAATGACTTCGGCATAGCTAATTCCGTCATGATCGGCGATAAACTGTACTTCTTGGGGAGAAAAGGCGTGTAAGTGCAGGTGAGGTTCTACCTCCTTAATAGCTTTAACCAACTGCTGGTAATGGGGCAAAAAGGCACCGTTAATTTTTGCCTCTGGGTTCAGTCCTCCCTGCATACATATTTCCGTAGCACCCCGCTGCACGGCGTCCCTTGTTTTTTCCTGGATTTGCCCCCAATTGAGCCAATACGCACCGTCTTCACCTGCATCACGGCGGAAGGCACAGAAGCTACAGTGCTGTTCGCAGATATTGGTGAAGTTGATGTTGCGATTGATCACGTAGGTTACAGTATCCCCGACTTGCCGCTGACGTAGTTGGTCGGCTGTCTGGCGAATGGCTGCGATCGCTTGTGGTTCGGTTTGCTTGAGGAGTAAAACGCCATCTTCTGGCGATAAGTCTCCACCGGAAGAGGCACGGTTCAGAATAGTATCAACGGTTTTAGTAATCACGGCACATCCGGAAAAACCAGGTCATGTCCTTTTATATCCTTTTATATTTGGGATTTTGGATTTTAAAAGCTTTACCAGTAGGTCGTTTCAGAGCTTTGAATATCACAGCGCTCAACCCAAATGGTATCACTCATTTTAATTTTGACAAAAAATAGTCATTCTGACTTGGACAGCTAACTTCATAGCTCTCAAGTCTGTAACTGTTGCTCCAACTCACTGAAACCGTGGAACACAACAATATTTCCGCTTATTTTAAACCTCTAGGTTCAGCAATGAGGCTAATTCGATTCGCTAAAATATAAAATTCAAAATCGACTGATAGGACAAAATACATAGAGATAATATGTACCTCAACACTCTTTATTTACTAGATAAATGTATTAATGAAAAGATTTTCATAACTTGAGTTATCGCCAAAAAAAGATGAGTATTTTTATACTTTTCAGGGAAATTAATGGCACAATTATTTCTGTGTATAGTTTCTAGGCTGTGAAATTAACTCTTCAGCGCGAGGCTTCGCTCACACCAAATCACTACTTGCGAATATTCTCTGATCGAAGTCACAAAAAAGGCGTGATATCATCGATATATAAAAGTGATTTAAATGGGTTTAACCCTTTTCCAGTCAAAATAAGAGAGCTACGTATATTTACGGAAATACGCATATATACTGAGAGAACTTACGCGGCTTGGCGTAGGCGGAATCAACCTGAATGAAACCATAATATATGTAATGAGTGCTACAGAATACAGAAAACAGAACAATGCAAAGAACAGTCGCCCCCTTAAGCCAGTCCAAATCCCAGTATTCTTTTGAGATGTCAGACAATATTTACCAGCAGTTAGGGAGCCTTTCAAGCACAACCATCTCTCTTCAGTACGGACCGACTAGTTTTCTAACGTTCAAAGTTTATGAAGCTAGCGAAGGAATGATCCAGCGCCAAGGAGGTGAAGCGATTGCGCTTCAATGTTTGATTCGCGGCACTGTTTATAAATTGACCCACGAACATTTATACCAGCTCAGCAACCGTGAATTGAGTGAGCTACTCAACCACTTAGGAATTCAAGACAAACACTTCAACCTTGATTAGATAGCCTTCCTTCATCGGGATACAAAAATTAATTCCTTATGGATGCAAGGAAGCTTTTCACTAGCTTGGATATAGGGATAGTTCAAGCTTCTAGCTACTTAAACCTGCATACGGCTAGAAGCGTTTCAATAGAGTACTTACGTAATGTTTGCTTGGTAGGGTAGGTATAGCCTACCCTCGGAGTATATTAGAGCCAAAAAAATAAATTAGCAAAAAATTGAATTATTTATAACGGTATATTTTTTAGATATATTTTCTTCATTTTAGAGTTATCTTACTGAATATCTTCTCGCTCTGTTTGCTCCTCCGTTTCTCGAAGAGCCTGTTGAGGTGACTGGCGGCGGCGTCGATACCAATGAGCTCCGCCCACCAGAAGCCCTGTTAACGCCAATGCTCCCATTAACGGCAAATAATCACCAGTTTTCCTTGCTTGTAAGCCGGAACTTCCGATCATCACGAAAGGCAACACACCTGGAACTGTGCCCATCACTGTACCGAGGAAGTAGTCTCGGAAACGAATTGAGGTCAAACCCGCCGCAAAATTCACCAAACCATAGGGAATCATCGGCAATAGCCGAATGGCAAACATATAAAATAATCCACCCTGACGCATTTCAGCATCCATCGCTTGCCAGGGTCCGGCTAACCTTCGAGATCGAGCAATTGTTTCTCTTCCCACCGTGCGGGTAAAGGCAAACGACACCACTGCCGCAATGATTGCCGCAATAGTAGTCCAAAGTGTACCTAGCCAAAGACCAAAAATTGCGCCACCTGTAAGATTTAGAGGCGTTGAAGGCAATATCAATAGGGTTGCCACTATATAGAGAGCAATATAGATAATAGGTGCCCAAATCCCTGCCTGATTCAGCCATACCTGAAGTTGTTGGGGGTCAATACCCCCTAGAAAATATACTGCTAATCCTGTTACCAGAATGCAGAAGACGATGAGCAGGAAAATACCGCTTTTGACGTTCAAAACAACACTCCTCTTACAGTCTCGACACCTTCAAAAATCAGAGTTTTGTTAGTCACGATTTTGATCTAGTGCAGCATGGCAGAAATAACTGACCAGCTAAAATCTCCCCTGTCCTCGTATGAGCTCCGGCCCCGCTCCCCCGCTCTCCTGCTTGCACAGAGGTGGTCAGAAACTTTTGCCGAGCTGGTCTAGTTAGGCGGATTGGGTATCAGGGCTTGGAATCTCATCAGTGTATAAGCCGCTCTCTTTGAGAGCATAACCTATTGACTGCTAATGCTAATCATAGAACCGAAACGGTTAATGCCTTGGGAAAGAAGGTTTTACCACCTCTGAGAAGAGTGAGGGAATAGGAGCGGTGATGAGAGCTAGACTAAATCAGCAAAAAGCTTGCTAAGCTGCATAGCAGCTTATTTCTGCCATGCTGAACCAAGAGTAGAAGTTCGGGTGTTTCTAGGGAACTCGTTGTCAAGGATTTTGGGTCTTGAGTGTCAGGAGAGAGGTATTTTACTGTAGCCTAACGGCAAAATAGAGTCTGTTTTTTTGAGCGTCAGAAGATCAAACTCGGTGGGGTTAGAAAAAAATTTTAGGTTCATGGCACCATAAACCCAGATGAGCCTTTACTCTGAACAAGGAAAGACTTTCTCGATTGCTGCGATCGCCCCGCAAGGGACAGTACTATCGGCAATCGTTCTGTACTTGTCATGTCCAGAAGCCTCAAACCCCTGCGTGTAACCCTTGAGATGTGCTGAATGAGTACCAACCAACTTCACTCCCTTCTACCCGTGCCCTCAGGCTCGTTGCAAATTCCTGCTTCTGCATTTACCTCATCAGAAGGCGATGATTCTCTGGAGTCACCGCTCAGGGTAAAGCGGAGTTATGCCATAGACAATAGGTCAATCATTCCTATAGGTTTGGGGAATAGCCCGATTCTTTTGTCGATGGTGATTCCAACCTATAACGAGAGTAACAATATTCAGCTCCTCGTTCAGCGCCTGAGCCAGTTGTTAGATAACGTCATTCCAGGGGCTTACGAACTAATTATCGTGGATGACAATAGCCCGGATCTCACCTGGGAAATCGCGACAGCGCTGATGCCAGAGTATCCACAACTCCGAGTCATGCGCCGAATTGAGGAGCGAGGGCTGTCTACTGCCGTTATTCGGGGTTGGCAGGCGGCACGAGGAGAGGTTTTGGGCGTGATTGATGCCGACCTCCAGCATCCTCCGGAGTTGTTATTGAAGCTATGGGGAGAAATTGCGCGGGGAGGTGATTTAGCGGTTGCTAGTCGCAATGTGGACGGCGGAGGCGTCAGTGATTGGAGTCCGATCCGGCGATTTTTATCGCGTGGTGCCCAAACGTTGGGGTTAATTATTCTTCCAGAGGTAATCGGTCGTGTCTCTGATCCCATGAGTGGCTACTTTATGGTACGCCGCAGTTGCATTGCCGATCGCACCCTCAGTCCACTGGGCTACAAAATTCTGATTGAGGTGATTGCCAGAGGGAACGTGCCCTGGATTGGGGAAGTGGGTTATGTCTTCCAAGAACGTCAAGCGGGTGAGAGTAAGGTAACAGCAAAACAATATGTGGATTATCTGCGCCACCTCGTCCGCTTGCGACTTTCTCTGGGGCCGATTGCACGGTTTTTCCGCTTCGGTCTAGTCGGCTTCAGTGGGGTGTTTGTGGATATGGCAATTCTTTATCTGCTCAGTGACCCCACGACCCTAGGTTTGCCGCTGACCCGTAGTAAAATCATCGCCTCAGAATTTGCGATTATCAACAATTTTTTGTGGAATGATTTTTGGACGTTTGCTGATATTTCCCGTCGTCAGCCTGGATTGCGTCAGCGATTGGAACGGCTATTGAAGTTTAATTTGATTTGCCTTTCCGGATTGATTATTAATGTTTTGCTGTTAAATTTCTTGTTTAATGTTTTTGGGATCAATCGATATGTAGCCAATCTAATTGCGATCGCCGCTGTTACGCTTTGGAACTTTTGGCTCAATCTAAAGCTCAGTTGGCGTGTCACCGATGTCAATTGAGGTAACTTTTGTTGAAAACTTTCCTTTCGTCGCGCTGGTTCCACCCACTGCTGTTGTTGGTGTGGATTGCCATTGGTGCAGGCTTACGCTTTCTTGCGCTCACGGGAAAGCCCCCTTGGACTGATGAGTTTGCCACTCTCGTATTTAGCTTGGGCAATAGTTTTCAACCAGTACCCCTCGACCAAGCCATACCTCTGGCGACTCTCTTGCAGCCCCTACAACCCAACCCATCGGTGGGGGCGTCGCAGGTCATTCATCGCTTAATAACAGAAGATCACCATCCTCCCCTCTATTTTGTGCTGGCTCACTGGTGGATGCAGTTGTTCCCAAGCTCAGACGGGTATGTTTCTCTGTGGGCGGCGCGATCGCTTCCTGCCCTTTTGGGTGTGGTATCCATTCCAGCGGTTTATGGCTTGGGCTGGTTGGCCTTTCGCTCACGGTTGGTGGCTCAACTAGCCGCCGCCATGATGGCGGTTTCACCCTATGGCGTCTTTCTCACTCAAGAAGCTCGTCATTATGCCTTAGGGATTCTCTGGGTGATTGCCTCGTTATGTTGCCTCGTGATTGCAATACAACATCTCCAACGTCGGACACCTCTACCCATAGGGGTAGTTCTGTGCTGGGTGGTGGTGAATGCCTTAGGCATCGCCACCCACTACTTTTTTAGCCTAACCCTTTTTGCCGAAGCGATCGCTCTCGTCGGATTTTGGATTCTGGGCAGTCCCTTGGCTCCAATAGGGGGAAAACGATTTCCCATTCCCCATTCCCTTTGGTGGCGGATTTACGCCGTCGCGGCTGGTACATTGGTGGGCTGTTTAGTTTGGGTACCCGTATGGCGGATGAGTTACGACTCTCAGATGACTCAATGGATTATGAGCGATGAGCGCAGCCTGTTAAGCTTGCTCAACCCCATCTTTCAGTCGCTGGCGGCTTGGATTACGATGCTAGCGCTACTGCCTGTAGAGTCGCCAAGACTGGTAGTGGTAATTACCTCTGGACTGGCGATGCTGATATTTTTCATCTGGGCTGTGCCCATTCTTTATCGGGGACTTAAAGCCCAATTAGAACTGCCGCAGACTCGCTGGACAACGGGGATTTTAGCGGGCTTTGTTTTAGGTGCGATCGCGCTATTTTTCGGGATTACCTATGGCCTAGGTACGGATCTGACACGAGGGGCACGATATAACTTTGTTTACTTCCCTGGCGTCATCGTCCTGTTGGGAGCCGCACTTGCCATGAGTTGGAATACGCCGAAAAAAGGGAAATCCTCTGCATTTAAAAGGGACAATCCTAAATCTCACCTTTTAGAAGGGGAATGGGAACATCAGGACTTATCAGGAAAACAAGAGTGGAAAAGTTTCACTCTCACACAGTCAGAGACATTCTCCCTATCCCCCCACTCTCCAGTCCCTTGGAGAAGCACTGGGAAACTCGCTGTTGCACTGATTTGGTTGATGAGTTTTTTCAGTGGCATCACCGTCATCAGCAATTTGGGTTATCAAAAATACTACCGTCCTGACCTGTTGGTGCCTGTGATTCAAAAAGCATCTTCAGCACCCATTCTCTTGGCTACAACCCACAATACCCTCGTGCAAACGGGTGAAATGATGGGGCTGGCTTGGGAGTTTAAACGTGCTATCGATGTTCAGAATTCTCGCCTTAAGCCACAGTTTCTTCTGGCACATCAAGCACAAGAACAATGTGTGCTAGTCGAGGAAAGCGCCAACCCCCAAGGGACAGCAGAGGGAGAAGAGACAGGCTGTCGTGCCTCTAAAACGCTGGGAAAAGCGATCGCACAACTCCCCCGTCCCTTCGATTTATGGCTGGTGAATTTCAAAGCGCCACTCGTCCCAGAACCCCCCAACTGTTTTGCCGAGGATATGACGCAATACCAGAGTTCAGTCAATGGCTATACGACGCGACTGTATCACTGTCTGGCTGAAGATTCTCAATCTGCCCAGAACCTTTAAGCGAGGGGAAGAAAAACAAGATGGTGTTGTTGTTCACAGCGTATGAGTTAAGCGATTCAGCCGTTCCGAATAGATTTTCATCACCTTGAGCGCAAACATGGGAGTTTCTTGCACAGCGAAGAGAAACCGCTCCCGATCCAGAAACGCCAGTTGACAGTCTGTTTTAGCGATCGCGGTATAGGTTCTGGCTCCTACTCCTACTAACGCCCCTGCCCCAAACACTTCACCGATGGTGATCGTTTCCACTACCTTGTCGTTGACTAATAGGTCAACTTCTCCTGCTAAGATGCCGTACATAAAATCACCCGAATCACCTTCCTTAAAGATCACTTGTTCGGTGGAGAACGTTTTAGGGGCGGCTTGTTTTTGCAGGAGACTGACTGTTTTTGCGGGTTCTAACATCAATTTGTAGCACAGAGATTAACGCTTCAACTGTACCAAGGCGGGGATAATCTGATTAAGTTTCCATATAAAAAGACGGTTTGTGACTGGCACAAACCGTCTTTTAAGTGATTAGTTAAGACTATGTTCAAGTCTTAGCTAACGGGTGGACACCCAACCTCAATTAAATATCCCCCCGCCTCAATCACAAAGTCATCGAAGTCATCGTCTTTGCCGGGGGCTTGGGGTAACCCATCATCATCCCAGGCAATACGGCTGCCAACAATGCCGCCGCGATCGCCAGAGTTTAAGCTGCCATCAAACACCGCTGCTAGGCTACTAGAAGACAATACAGTGCGTCTGGTTTGACCTGTAGGACTTACAGATTCTAGGTAAAACGCATAGCGTTTGTTGGCTTGAAACGTGAACTCATTGAGCTGATTTTGTACGGTTCCGCCTTGAACTGTCCCTACAAAATCTAGAGATGTGCCAATGTTGTTCTGACCCGGAGAACGAGTCTGAGACTGTCCTGTCCCAAACTGATCGTATGGTTTGGTTTCACTAAAAAGGACTTTCACCGGTTGACGCGTGTCGAGATCAACGATACCGATGCTTGATTGATAGGCTCCGTGGGACTCTTTGAATTCAAATTCAACGGTGGTATCGACAGGAAACTGGATCACCTGATTCCCAAAAGAGTCCTGAGCTTGGACGGGTGCTGCAAAAGAACCAAACAGTCCTGATGCCATAGCTCCAATTAATAGTCCAAGCCCAGCCGTGCGCTTACGCTTGATCTGTCTCATGGTCTTGTTACTTCTCCTCAACTTACAGAATTGCTGTTTAATCGATTGCGGAAATTACCAACTGGCGAAGTCCGAACGAGAGACACTGCGTTGAGCTTGTTCTACGGTGGTTCTCAAGCTTTCCGCTTCAGCTCGTAATTGTTCTAGCTGCCGACAAGCAACGGGAACTTCGGCGGTTTCAGTAGAAGGGCGTCGGGAAAAGCGGCGAGTCGTCGGGGCGCTTTGTTCGATTTGGGCGAGGGCGACATTGCAAGCCTCAAAGGCGGCTTCCGATTCCCGATTCACCCGTGAAATGTTCTCTAGTAAATTTGGGTCGAACTTGCCATCTGAACCCAGCATGGGTGGTATGTTGTTCCAAATGTTGGTTCCCGATATGTCGGAAAAGCTACCAAAGCTACTGGGAACTTTTTGGGCTTGTACAGAAGGAACCATTAGCCCTCCCGCGACAACGGATAGACTGACAACCCAAGCGATCGATTTCATGGCATTCATCTGATGTACTCCTCTTCCTTAAAACCGAAATGCGGTTCCAGCGCCTAAGACAAATCGTGGTGCGTCACCGGCCCCCACAAGGTCGCGCACGGCTGGGGTAATGACAAAGGGAATGTTTCTGAAGGGGGCGATGGAAACACCTAATCCTAGGTCTGTCCCCGTCCACTCCGCAATAAAACTCACCGGTCGGGCAACCCGGACAGCCATATTCCCAAACACGTTAGCGTTATTGTCACCGGCTTTCACCGCACCGTTGGAGCGGTACTGTCCATCTCCTACACCCACAGTGAAGGCAACGCGGCTGAAGGGTTTATTCAGAGAATCTTGGGTGCGGAAAACCTTGGTAATTACCCCATATTTCGACTGTTCAAAGTCGTTGCGACCGATATTGACTAATCCATTTCCACCAACTGCAACCGATAGATCTTGCCCTAACCGACGATGCAGTTTGGCATTAAAGCCACCTTCACCAAAGGAGTCATTGGTGGTTTCAAAGGTATAAGATAGCTCGACACCAACGGCTTTATCCGCATCGCCTAAGCCAACGCCAATACCCCCAGTACCGACAGAACCTTCATCATCTTCGGTGGTGTCTCGCACGGTGGGTTGATAGGTACCGCCGAGAAATACGGTGTTTTTGTCAGCACCATATCCCACAGGGATATAGATACTCAGGGCTGGTGATGCGCCAGATTCTTCTTCTATTTCTGGCACTATCAGTTTAGGCACAGCGACGGGGCGAGGACAGCGACGGACTGCTCCTTGGGCAATCTGAGTGCCGTTAGTATTAGCCATTGCGATGCAATTAGCCCCGGCTTCGGGTTTAGCCTCGGCAACCAACTGGCGGCTGTTTGTCGTGGATGGCTGGGCAACCTTTGCATCCGGACGAAGTGCCTCCGCATTGGAGATAACGGTACCGTTCTCCCTTTGGGCTACAAGGGAAGATTTGGCGTTTAGGGTGTTATCAATTCCAGACGGGTAGACATCGGGAGTTGATAAATTGGTGAGGTTGTGATCCGATTTAAGGGCTTGAACCTCTGACTGTAGAGTAATGGGGACAGCTTGCCCTTGATCGAGTTTGGCAGTGGCTTCCGTTTCCTTGGAAGTAATACTAGAAGTTTCACTAGTTGCCTCAGAAATTACGGATTTCGGGGCAGACTCTTCGGATGTTATACTGTCACTTGCTTGGGCTGTTAGTCCACCCGCTAAGAGAACAGTTAAAGTACAGAAAGCAACGGTAGGAAAGCGCATAAATTCCTCTCGCAGAACTCACACCACTTCGTGCGCGAAGTAGCTTTTTCCAAATCAGGTTTCGGCTTTTGCCTTACTCACTGATACAAACTTACAGGCGCAGATCCGGATTGAATAGTTCCTATGGCTTCCTCAGCTTCACAGAAGCCTCACAATTGAGTTGCTTGTGTAAATTCGCCGCGCTTTGTGGTGTTCGCCGTAGCGATTTTAGAGGTGTCGATGCCAGACGTAACCAGGGAAACGTCTTTCACCTAACCTTACTCTTGCACCTCATGGGCTAGGTAGTGGAAAATTGATATAGAGGGACTACATCACTTGATGCGGTTAACTTCTTCTTGTGTCTCTCGTTACTGATTATCTATTGAATTCGTCCAAAGACTACTTTGAATGGATTGGGTTCAGGAATAGTTCCATTATGAAAGTATCAATTGAAGCTTTTGAGCCAACGAACGGCATTCCTGGAGAAGTTCGCTATGAGTTTTCCCTCGGTGACATTTTGATTGGTATTGCCTTAATTTCGACAACGTCAGAATTTTACTTTCTCCACTTTATTACTGTGATGCCAGATGATCGAGGAAAGGGATATGGTTCGCTTATGCTGCAAACCATTTGCGATAAGTTTAATGATAAGCCCATTCACTTAGAACTTGATGCCTCTAGTCCCTTAGGACTTGATAAGTTGAGAGCGTGGTACGAAAAGTATGGGTTTATTTATTTGGGGGGTGAAAATATGGTGCGAGAGGCATCTCCCCTTTGCAGACACTTCCAAACATTATGGTCTCGTTGAGAAAGGGTTACCTTATTTTCGTACCCCTAGATAATAATATAAACCCAAGACGGTAATATCAGGAATTTTTAGGGCATCCACTCCAAAACAATCCCCACCCGACTATCTTTATCTTCCCGCGAATTTTGCTTCTGAATATCGGTAGATAAGCGCAAATTTTGGGTAACCGCATAACCAAAGGAAAGCGTCGTCATCCCCACTTCATCTCGACTACCGGGTGAGACAAAACTCTGAGTTAATGATACATCTGCCGCCCCTGTGCGAGATAACGCTAACATTAACCTTGCCCCAACATTGACGCCATCGGTTGAAAAATTCCCTGTCGTAAGATTTCGATAACCCACCTGTGGCGCAACATTCACATAACTCCCCAAGGGAAATACATAGTAACGCAAATCGGTGCCGAAGGACTCACGTTCCCCATTAAATGAGCGTTGATAATCTCCACTCACTGTTAAGCCAGTGCGACCAATAAACACATCTTCCACACCCACATTAAACCCCCCCGCCTGTCCCGTCGAGGGAAATTGGGAGTAACCTAACCGAACGCGAGTGCGAAAACTGGGTTCATGGCGAATCTCTTGCAAAACATTTGGCACTTTTTTCAGCCAGCGCTGCAAAACGGGACTATTTTCAATAATTTCCGGTTTTAAATCTAATTCCTGTGCGGCCGGTTGAGGCGTTGTTTCTAACTGAGGGGTTGTCTGTGTTTGACTCAGTTCTTGGACTACCCCCCTAGCCTCCCTTGGTAAGGGGGAAATAAGAGGTGGAAATTGGCTTTTCCCAGGCATAAAAGTTTCTTCTTGCACTCCCTCCTTACTCACGGGGGTAAGGCGGGAAGCAGGGGAATCAACAACAAAAGTTTCTTCTTGCACTTCCCCCTTACTCACGGGGGTTGGGGGGGTAAGGGAGGATGGGAGGGTAAGAGGGAAATTAGGGGAATCAACAACAATTGAGGAGGTTGTTTCCCCCCAAACCGGTGCATCTGTCAAAAACAAACCCATACCTAACAAGCACCATATCCATCTCAATCTCATCCCATCTCCTTTCGCATCAAGGCATGTGCATAAAAAAAGCGGTTCTAGCACATGCAGAACCGCCGAAATCACAAGTTAGCGGAGCAAACTTTATTAGCGGGCAACCCCTTGTAGAGAAGCCGTCTCAATGGGCTTCATTAGGTATAACCGCAGGAACTGCCAACCATTAGACACATAGAGGGGCAGTTTTTGGAAGAATTGTAAGAATTTAGGCGTGTTGGAAGATGTGATCGCACCGAGTTTCTCATTATTCTTGACGCAGATTTCTAAGCGATCGTAAAACTCTGCCTTATCCACATCCAGAATCACTGGAAACACTCGTGCGGCTGTTTCGTTCGTCTTCTCAATCACATACTTGTCATACTCACGGGCATCTAAGCCTAAACTGGCATAGAAATCAGCCCGCTGGATGTCGTTGAGATACATCGTCGCGAACACCGACAACAAGAAGAACCGACTCCACAGCTTCGCCTTCCAATCATTGAGAAACTGAGGCTGAGCCTTCATAATGGCGTCAAAGAAATCGCCATGACGGTTCTCATCCTGACACCAGTTTTCAAAGAATCGGAAAATGGGATAAATCCGATCTTCGGGGTGTTTCTCCAGGTGACGGTAAATGGTGATGTAGCGCCAGTAACCAATCTTCTCCGAGAGGTAAGTGGCGTAGAAAATAAACTTGGGCTTAAAGAAGGTGTACTTGTGATTCTTGGTGAGGAATCCCAAATCCAGCGACAGGTTGAAATCGGACATCGCTTTGTTGAGGAACCCTGCATGACGTGCCTCATCACGAGACATCAGGGTAAAGCACTCTGCCAAAAGGGGATTTTTGTCTTTTAAACGGCGTCCCAGTTCTTTGTAGAGTAAGAAACCGGAAAACTCTGCCGTACATGAGCGCTCTAAAAACTCGACGAATAATTGGCGCGTTTCCCCATCAATATGCTCCCAAGACTGCTCAAACTCGGCATCCCGAACAAAATGGTGACGATTGTAATCCACTCGGAACTCTTCGAGGATGGCTAAAAGCTCGTCCTCATTGGGCGAGAGATCCATCCGCGCCATTTCTTCAAAGTCGGTGGTGTAGAACCGGGGCGTCAGCAGGGTTTCCTTCGCCGGGACTTTCACCCCTGGTCGTATTTCTTCAAAGCCTGGTTTTTTAAGAGAATCTACCATTTCAAAAGCTGCTGTTTTGTTTGCTTATGATTTTGTATCGAGGGGGGTGGCGATATGTACGTGTTTTGATGCACGCCTATACGGAACTGCTTTTAGAGTCTACCAAGGTCTGGGTTAGTGAAAAACGCTGATTAGGTTAAGAGTTACAACGTTTTTTCAACTTTTGTTACCTTTTGCAGGTTTTATCAGTTCAAACCCCTAATTCCACGCTAACCACTTCTGAGCATTCAGTCGTTGTATCGTGTAAAACACCAACAAGTCTAGCGTCACCTTACGTTCATCAATCATGAAAGACTCTAAAATACTGGCTTTAGCACCATTTGTGGCACAGGAGAACGCTTTCTGTTTGTTGATATCCTCATCCGGGAAATAAACACTGAATTGACGTTGTCCGCTTTGCCAGTTTCCCCTTACCTGCCAGCAGCCACCATTCTGACTTAAGCCAGAAATCTGTATTTTGTCCTTGACAAATGTCACCTCTAAATCTTTAACGCCTTGTTCTGCTAAGGCACTCTTCAAGGCTGGTAAATATTCTTGCTCGATAAATTCATTGAAGGGCTTATCTTCAGGTGCTGGCGGCTTCTCTTTCTTGGCTTTTGCGGCTGCGGCTGGCTTTTTCGCCGCCGGCTTTTCACCTACAGCCGTCGGTTTATCCCCAGTCGCGTTGGGGTTCACCTCTGGATTTGCGGCTGTTGGATCAGGGGCGTTAGCGGAGGGAAAATCCGTTGCCTGCTGTTCATCCGAACTTGGAGTATTTTCAATAGAGGCGGCTGGAGTTCCCGATTCTCCAGCGTTCGGATTAGAAGAAGGAGATTTAACTTCTGCTACCTCTGCCTCTGGCTGAGGACTTTTTTCTTCTGCCATAGCTCAAGTGTTCCTTATCTCTAGATCTGGGCGATCGCTTCGTTTTGGGTGTTTATATATTTCTCTTTAATATTGACACAGGATGTTCAACTGAAAGCTGAATGATGAACTCTGTGTTCACTGGGATTAGATTAAACTACTTCCTTCCTTGATGTTAAGTGTCAGTTCTCTAATTTTCCTTCTTAACTCTTTCCCCTGACAAAATCAATAAAGGGGCACGACATTGCCGTGCCCCTTCTCAATTGAAACTACCCGAAGAAAGGTATTGCTTATAGGTGGGACTTAAGGGAGTCATAGCTCCCAATCCCAAAAGAAATCCTACCGATTGATTGGAGTTTAACTAAACGGATAGATAAATCGTCAGTCAGTATTTTTTTGAGTTCAACCACCTGCCACAGCGGGCACAATGCTGACTTCATCGCCATCTTTAAGAGGTGTATCGGTACCTTCTAAGAATCGGATGTCTTCGCTGTTCACATAGAAGTTCAAAAAGCGGCGGGGCTTACCATTCTCATCACAAAGACGAGATTTAATTCCAGGGCAGCTACTTTCCATGGACTCAATCAACTCACCCACACTGTTGCCAGTGCAGTCGAGGGAAGCCTGGTTGTTGGTGAATTTTTGCAGAGCAGTAGGAATCAGAACTGTTATAGCCATAGACTCGTTATTGGTTGTTGGTAGTTGTGGTTAATCATGAGAGCTGTCAGAATTCTGGGTTGACAACTCTCGCCTGAGGCACCCTAAGTTTTAGTCAAGAGGCACCGCGCCTACCCCAGTTCAAACTTAAATCAGAACTTGTTGCCATTCTAGGCGGTCGAGGGTGTGGGAACGCTCTAATGCCCGCTCAAAACTATCCAACTTCGGCTCAATCGTCAAGGGTTCCCCAATATAGCCTTGAATGGCTTCTTGAGTTTTCAAACCATTCCCCGTGATGTAAACCACGGTCGTTTCATCGGGGTCAATTTTCCCAGCTTCTACCAATTTCTTCAAGACGGCGATTGTTGTGCCACCTGCCGTTTCGGTGAAGATGCCTTCAGTTTCTGCCAACAGCTTCATCCCTTCCACAATTTCTGCATCGCTGACGGATTCAATATTACCCCCAGTTTTTTGGGCAATGTCCACCGCGTACACGCCATCCGCCGGGTTGCCAATGGCAATCGACTTAGCAATGGTGTTCGGCTTAACCGGGGTGACAAAATCCCGTCCTTCGCGGAAGGCTTGAGCGATGGGGGAACAGCCCTCTGCCTGTGCACCACTGAAGCGAACTTTTTTATCGTCAACCAAACCCACTTGAATGAATTCTTGGAAGCCCTTGTAGATTTTGGTGAACAAGGAACCCGAAGCGAGAGGGGCAACAATGTGATCGGGTAGCTTCCAACCTAATTGTTCAGCTACTTCATAGCCGAGGGTTTTAGAGCCTTCAGAGTAGTAGGGGCGTAAATTGATATTGACAAATCCCCATCCATGTGTATTAGCAACTTCACAACAAAGTCGGTTGACTTGGTCGTAGTTGCCTTCCACAGCCATGACGGTGGGGCTGTAGATTAGGGTACCGAGAACTTTACCCGCTTCTAAGTCGGCGGGAATAAACACGCAACAGTCTAAACCGGCGTGAGCTGCGATCGCGGCTGTAGAATTCGCTAAATTACCCGTACTCGCACAGGATACCGTCGAGAAACCAAGTTCTTTCGCTCTAGTTAGAGCAACGGACACCACCCGATCTTTGAAGCTGAGGGTGGGCATGTTAACGGCATCATTCTTGATATAGAGGTTTTTCAGACCCAAGCGTCGTGCCAAGCGGTTCGACTTCACTAAGGGCGTCATGCCGGTACCCACATCGATGGGGTTATCGGTCATAACGGGTAGGAAGGGACGATAGCGCCAAATGGAATTCGGGCCAGCCTGAATTGTTTCGCGGGTGACATGACGGCGGAGGGCGTCGTAGTCATAGCTCACTTCCAGGGGACCAAAACACTCTTCACAAACGTGTATGGCTTGGGGTTCGTACTCTGTCCCACATTCTTTACACTTTAAGGCTTTAAACGTGGCAGATGTCTGTTGTGTCTGGTGTTGGGTCGCCTGGGTCATGGCTGCAATCCTCTGTAGTCCGTATAGATCCGTCAACAATCGTCTGATAGTAACACGGGTTACAAATCCCGTCAAACATACCCGACTTTTTTTGTCGGGATTAATTTTCGTAGAGTTTCCCAGGGTTCGAGTTCCTCGTCTCTATTGGTGTTGTTTTGGGACGTAAAACTATTCCTTTAGATGACGAGGGTTTGGGGATATCTCGCTGAAGATGAGCCGGAGAGGGATGAGCTAATCGAGTCGGAAAACCTTTTGCCACCATCTGGCGGTGAACCTCGTCCCAATTCGGGAGGCTACAGTCTTCTTGTCGCCAGTGAACTACAGACGCTTCATCACACCAATCCTGAATATGCGGCATCACGCTGCGATGTGCCCCTGAATTACGATAAATCTTCATTGCCGCCTGTTCCTCCCAAGCGGTTATTGTCCAAAACGTTTGGTTTGCGTCTCTCAAAAGCTGCCCTCCCAGAAACCCAGGAGTGTTGGCACTCTGCCTTGCCGTCAGCCAAACATTCCATAAGAACAGTGGGAGGAATAGAGGCGATCGCACATGTAGACGTGTCACTGAAATAAACGTCATGGAAGACTTCTCCTGGAAATGCTGTTTTATATGCAACTAATCTAATATAAGATTTATCACTTATTCAACTAGTGATATATAAAACAATTTCTTAATCAGTCGTGATAAGCGGAAACTTTTCAGCCACCGCTAACGGGTGGAATCAGTACCACTTCATCGCCCTCTTGGAGAATGGCGTCTGACTCAACAAACTGGAGATTGACACCAAAGCGGGTGAGGTTGCGCCATTGAGCGAGTTCTGGGTGTTCGGTAATCAGGGTGTCTAGTACAGCCGATACGGATGTTTGTGGGGGAAATTTCAGCGCTAGTTCTGGAACACCGTAGGCTTCTTGGTAGGCAGCGAATAGTTTGACAGTGACAGTAACAGAAGATTCAGACATAAGAAGTGATAAAAGAAGATTGCCCCACAGGAGCGGGATAAACTTAGGGTACGTCTCGATTCGAGTTGAAATCCAGAGCCAACGGACACAGCTAAACTGTCATGGTGCAACAAATCAGCGAAGTACTTGTACTGGAGGATGGACAAACGCCGCCTTCAGGAACTACGACTCCACCCCGAAAGCCCAATTGGTATGACACATTTAGTTACATCGCGAATCCCGATCGCTTCTGCCGCCAAAATCTAGAACAGTTTGGCCCTATCTTCAACACGGGTGTTTTTGGTGGCACCACCATCTTTTTGGGTGATGCGAAGGCGATTCAAATGGCGTTTAATGGCGACTTGAAATATACAGAGATTGCCTTGCCCAGCACCACGATGGATATGTTCGGCGAGTACAGTCTGTTTCAGCGCCCTGATTTACATCGCCAACGTAAAAGTGCACTGCGTCCTGGACTGACGGGTCAAGCTTTGGATGGATACCTACCTTACATTAATGATGCGATCGCACAAGGCATTCAGAGCTGGACTACCCCTAGTCGGATGGCATTGTACCCAGCCGTAGAGCCAATCTGCTTTGACGTACTCGTTCCCTTACTGCTGGGAGTTCGCTTGGATGACTCTGATCCAACAACGTTCGAGGGATTGCCTGTATCCTCCAAAGCCGAACTGAAGGCGTTATATAAATCATTCTTTGACGGATTTTATGGCTTATCTAAGTGGAAGTCTTCCTTAACAGCTTACGGTCGAGGACTGAAGGCACGCGCCGCACTGATCGATTTTATGCGTGCAGTTGTCAAAAAGCGGCGGATAGAGGGTAAAGCGATCGACCCCACGACGGACTTCCTCGCGATGATGCTGGTTAGCCAGCAAGAAAACCCGGATGGAGTCTTTAGTGATACCTTGATTGAGAACCAATGCCTTTTGGAGTTGTGGGCATCACATTACAATATCTCCGGACTGGTGTGTTCACTCATGTACCAACTCGGACGCCACCCACAAATAGTACAGAAGTTGCGGGAAGAGCAGGAACGGGTGGTAGATGGACAGAGCAATGTCAGCACATTCTCATCCGCTCATTTAAAGCAGATGGAATTTCTGGAGGTGGCAATCAAGGAGACACTGCGAACCTTACCTCCCAGTTCCACCGCTAACCGCCGACTCACCAAGTCTGTAGTACTGGATGGCGTACTGTATGAAAAGGGCTGTGTCCTCATTGCAGAGCCTCGCCTTGCCCACATCAGGTCCGAACACTTTCAGGAACCAGAGGTATTTGCTCCGGAGCGTTTTCTGCCAGAACGGGGCGAAGGCAAGATGTATGAGTTCATCCCGTTTGGCGGCGGTGTCCATGCCTGCCTAGGGGCACAGATGGCGATGTTGGTGACTAAGGTGTTCGCCTCTCATCTGCTGCGTCGCTTTGACTGGACGCTAACCGGTGAGCCTCAGTTTGTGCAGTTTCCCCTCAAGAAGATGAAGGATAATTATCAAATTGACATCACACGGCGAGGGAATTAACCTTGATGCTGACTGCCATTGCTAGTCGGTTCACCCCCTGCAAGATGACCGGCAACTTTAGCCACATCAACACCTGTGGCTTGACGTAGCTGTTCTAAGAAAGACGCCATCTTTGTCACATTGCTACCATTTTGAGCATCAATTACCGTTAAGTTTTGTACCTCCACCTCCGGCACTCCAGCCGCCATCGTTTTGAGCAGGGGTTCTAGCTTCTGCAAGAGGAAGATTTCGCGTGCAGATGCACCTGCTGTCTTCCAAGATTCCGCCAAGCGTTTTGTTCCGGCGGCTTGCGCCTTGCCGTCTTCCACGATGCGTGCGGCATCTCCTCTGGCTTTGGCGATCGCTCTTTTACATTCTGCCTCTGCGGGTGCCACGACATCCGCCTGTAACTGATTTTCTACCTGCTTGATGCGTTCAGTTTGCACCGCCACTTCAGCCTGAACCCGCGCCACCTCGGAACCCACGACAGACTCGACTTCAGCGACTACCGCCGTTCGCTTCGTCAGCGCATCTCTGACTCGACGTTCCGCCTCCGCCTTCGCCACTTGCAAATCCCGCTCAATGCGTCTAAGTGAGGTCACTCGTTCATTTTCCGAGGCTTGGATAATAGATTGTGCTCTAGCTTTGGCTTCCGCAATTCGTGCATCTCGCAACAACTCTGCCTGCTGTTTGCGTCCAATCGAATCTAGATAGCGAACTTCATCAGAGATATTTTTGATTTGCAAGTTGTCCAACACTAACCCCAGCTTTTCTAAGTCATCTTCCGCTTCTTCCAATAAGATTTTGGCAAAAGCTATTTTGTCTTCGTTCACCTGTTCAGGTGTTAGACTGGCTAAGACGCCTCGCAGATTACCTTCTAAGGTTTCTTTTGCTAATTGTTCAATGTCTTTACGGCTTTTGCCCAACAGACGCTCGATCGCATTATGAATAGTGGGTTCTTCGCCCGCAATTTTGATGTTCGCTACCCCTTCTACGGTTAAGGGAATCCCCCCTTTCGAGTAGGCATTAGATACCCGTAGTTCGATAATCATGTTAGTCAAATCCATGCGGAAGGCACGCTCTAACAAGGGGACTTGAATACTGCTACCCCCTTTGACTAAGCGGTATCCGACTTCCTTTCCATCGGCGATTTGGGTACGATTTCCGGCAAAAATTAGTACTTCGCTGGGCTGGCAAATGTAGTAAAAGTTGCGAATGACGAGGAAACTTGCCCCAGCACCAGTACCGAAAATTCCTAGGAGTAAAATGATGAGTTCCATGATTTTTTAACGCAGAGGGACGCAGAGGTTTACGCAGAGGGACGCAAAGTTTTTTGTAGGATAGATGGAGGGGAAGGAATGTCTAACCTTCTCTTTTCATTTCCCATAAAATTGATTTTTTTGATTACTTTGACGGTTGAGGGTGCCTAGGACATCAATGCCTAAGGTTTTCTCAACATTTTCTAGGAAATTACAAACAATCTCTGGATAGACTTTGACTAAACTGGCTAAAGATTTACCATCGCCGTTGTCAATGACATTCACTTTGTCAAGTTGAATTCGTTTGGGAATTTGTACGGCTTCCTTGAGTACCATTTCGATTTGCTGAATCAAGAACAACTCGGAAGCCTCGGTACCGGTTTCTTGCCAAACTTGGGAGAGGATATCGTTGACTAAGGCGGCGGCTTTGGCATTTTCTTCTAAGAAGGCAGCATCTCCTCTGGCGCGGAGTTCTTTTGCCTGTCGTTGCGCTTCTGCTGGCAGGACTTCATCTACCTCTAGACGTAGGCGTTCTAACTCGGCTCTAAATGCTTGGAGTACTTGTTCGGCTTTGGCTTTTTTTTCTTTAGCTGCTGCTGTGGTGATTTCTTCTTCTGAGCGAGATTTTTGTTCAAGTTTTGCCTTAATTTTACGGAGTTCGTTCTCTTTTTCTAAGATGATAATCCGGTTTTGAGTTTTGGCAACTTCGGCATGTTCTTCGCATTCGGCTTCTATCTGTTCAGCTTCGGCAATTGCATTGGATTCAGCAATTTCCGCATCTCGGATAATTAGGGCAATTTGCCTGCGACCTAAAGATTTAAGATAGTCTACGTCATCGGAAACACTTTGAATTTTTAAGATATCCAATTGTAGTCCTAATTTAGTTAAATCCCGACTCACATCGGAGGCAATTCGTTCGGCGAAACTAAGCCGATCTTCGTTGAGTTCTTCAGGGGTTAGGGTAGCAACGACTCCACGAAGATAACCTTCCAAAGTTTCTCGTGAAACGCGGGTAAGTTCGGAGCGATCACGATCCAGAAATCGCTCGATCGCATTGCCGACCACTGCCGGATCGGTGGAGATTTTCACATTAGCGATCGCCTGGATATTCAGAGGCGTTCCCCCCTTGGCATAGGCATTCTTCACCTCTACCCGTACTGGCATTGTCGTCACGTCCATGCGCTTAATGGTTTCGACAATAGGGATGCGAATGGCTCGTCCTCCTGTTAGCACGCGGTAGCCAAGTTCTTGCCCATCTTTGGTACGTCGTTTGCGTCCTGAAAGGATTAAGACTTCGTTAGGTTTACAGATGCACAAAAAGGACTTGAGAAACCAAACAAATACAATAACGCCGAAGATAGAAAGAGCGATGGGAAGGCTGGTAAAAAATAGCCCTTCAAAGCCATTTCTTTGATTACGGGTTGGGCTATTGGGTGGAAGTTGTGCTAACTGTACGACTGCAACATCTTGCTCGAAAAATGATTTAAATTGAGGTTGAATGTTCATAATTACCAAAGTCTAAAGACAGACGTCAAATGTCCAACGTTAAAACAGAAAACTTCGCTCTACAGTGGGATTGAGCTATTTTTATAGACCCGTTCAAGGTGAAATAGGTTAGTTCATGACTGAGCAAGAGAATCTTCGGACACCACCCACACCTTATTTCGCTTCATTGCTACCACAAATATGCGATCGCCTGGGCTAAATTCTCTCGGTTCGTCCGTGAAGGCAATAAAATCAACCAAAGATCCTTTCACATTCACACGCACTTTCCCTTGAGTGTTAGAGTCAAAAGGGATTTCGACGGTACCAGAACGACCCACTACATGATTGGCACGGACTAGACTATCCACCGCTTGGTATCGCTGTTGGATACAAATGAGCCACACGATCAGTGCACCCAACACAACACCAACAACAATTGAAATGCCAGTAACGATTAGGATGAGCTTATTCACAACCACCCCCATCAAGGGTTTGATACAAACTTAGATTGGCATTCCTGCCGAACTCCTAGAGGTTCTGTGCGAGTTATAAGGGTTTACTACACCAGCGTTTGTCTCCATTCCTAACCGTCCTTTAATTTCTGGCAAAGGTTAATTTTGGTGAGGGCAGGCAGGAACGCTTGCCCCACTTTGTTGTACTTATCTCCGTGGGATTGTGACTTATGCAAAAAAATCTAATGAAACTCTCGGCGCCTACGGGGGTTCGTGAAACAGCAACTTGGCATACACGCCCTCGCTTCCGGGCATAGATTGCAGCCAATAACCTTCTTAATCGCTGATTTTTGCGGGCAAATCATCCCCCTGCTCGATAACGCTCAATTCTGGTTCAATTTTTCGCGTCTTGCCATCAAGTAAGGCGCTAACCGTCATATCCCCCATTACATTAATGGCAGTGCGACAGCGATCGAGGAACCAGTCTACAGTAATCAGTAAAGCGATGTACCGAGTCGGCAAGCCAACTGCCGTAAATACCAGCGTCATCGTTACCAATCCCGCCTCTGGAATCCCGGCTGCGCCTACCGAGGCAAAGATAGAGGTAATTACGACAATTAACTGCTGGGGAAGACTCAAATCTAGATTCAGGACTTGAGCAATAAACAAAGCCGACATCGCCTCATCCTCATAAAGAGCCGTGCCATCATTACTATCACTGCTACCACCACCAAAGCGGTTACTAGTGCTGTCATCACTACTGCTGTCACAGCTATCTAGTAAGTCACTCCAGTCACGGCGATCGCTGCTGTTACCAACAAGCAAAAACCCAAGCAAAAAGTGACCCAGAGACTTTAATTTACCTGAATAATGCCCGAATTAATGCTCAGAAATCTCCGTTTTTTACGATTGCGGTAGCTGTCCCTCTGGATACGAGTTCAGAGGGTTTTAATTCGGGTTTATAAATTTTACGGGGCGTTGCCCAAGCCCAAAATGAATTTAACCAAAAACAAAAAGGAGTGAGGATTAAAATATTAATTGCGGATGATGGCAATAAATCTGCTCATGCTAAACAAATTGCCAAGGATTTAGTGAAAAAGAAAGAGATACTTGCCGTTGTTGGTCATTTCACCAGTGATTCAACCCTAGCTCCATCAAAAATCTATCAACAAAATCAGTTGCTTTCTATTTCTCCCACTAGTGCAGCGCGGCAGAAATAACCCACCAGTCCAAAAAGGTTAAAAAGCTTAGTTTACAAGCGTCCTTACCTTCTGCCTTCTGCCTTCTTTCTTCTGCCTTCTCCCACTAGTACGTCTGAAGATTTATCAGTCCGAGGAAAGTCTCATTCCCCCAATTTCTTTTTTCGCACTGTGCCGAGCGATCGCGTTACCGCTCAGGCATTGGCTAACTACTTGAGCCAACAAATAAATTTACAGACGGCTGTAGTATTTTATAATTCTGGTAGTCAATACAGTAAGTCTCTACAACATCAATTTCGCGAAAGCTTGGGTAAGCAGGGAGGTAATGTTGTAGACGAGTTAGACTTATCGACCCCTATGCTGAATTTTGGTTCAAGTCCAACTTGATCCGCAGGGGAAACCTGTCTTTATCTCTTTACAACCAACCCGTTAAGGGGAGCGGGGGAGCATTTAGATATAAACTCTCCTCACCCTTCTTTCAATCGTGAAAGCGAGAACAATTGGGTGTTCCCATCTGTCACAGCATCTCCTCAATCCGTTGGAAATCTTTTTCGATTTCCGCCCAAAGAGAACGGTTATGGGGGTCTGTTTTGAGGGCTTTTTTCAGATAAATTCTCGCCTTATCCAATTGCCCTTCCTGGATCAGATGGCGTCCCCAACTAATGTAAGCGATCGCCTGCCACTGGCGCACTTCTGGATCGAAAGGAATGCGCTGCGCTAAACCTTCAACCAGTGCGATCGCCCGCGCAAAACGTCGGCATTTCAGCAGTTGTTGAAGCTGTTCATAAGCATTCCACTTTAGCTGTTTGTCCATGTCCGACAGGGGTGGAGTGTAATGTACTACCGGTGGCTTACGAGTCGCCTTCGCGGCTGCTGGCGATCGTGGCATTCCCCCAGCCTCCTGAGGGGCACTTTTCGCCGCCACCGTTTGGGAGGCGCTAGATACCGCCGCACTCCCCACCGGTTCGTTAATCACACTCAACAGAAGCTTATAGGCTTCCGTCAACTGAATAAATTTTTCTTGGGTGAGCCGATCTCCTGCATTGACATCAGGATGATACCGACGTGCTAGACGCCGATAAGACGCCTTAACTTCAGCCAGGGAAGCTCCATACGTTAAACCCAACAAGCGGTAGCAATTCGCCAGATCCATCGATAAGGAAAAGCTGTGATGAACTTGACGCCTTAAAAAGGGAACTTTAGCATGTTTGAGCCTTCCACCGCTATAAACAGTGGAATTTTGGCAACTGGGGTAGCCCCATGGCTTGACCCAGAGCTAAGCTACACCTTTCTACGGCAAAGACAACAGTATAAAATGTCCGTTCTATCCTTATACGCACAAGACTCGACCCAAACCGCCATTTTTGTCGGGAATACGCTAATTTTTCTGCTCAAGGTTCTGGCGTTTAGGGACAGCCAATGCAGTAGATTTCCCCGATGAATATCGTCATTTAGCAGGCAAGACGCCCCAAGAGGCGTCTCTACCCTAAATTAAGCCCACGAGGGAGCAAATCGGATTGTTCGCTAGCTTTCCGTTAAGAGTCACTCAGGAAACGACCTGATCGCTCCGTCTCATCCTAGAGCAGGGTGGCAGAAATAACTGACCCGCTAAAATCTCCCCTGCTCCCCTGTCGTCGTATGAACTCCGGCCCCGCTCCCCTGCTTGCACAGAGGTGGTCAGAAACTTTTGCCGGGATGCACTAGTTTGGCCTCTCTTCAATCACGCGGTCAATCAGCCCATATTCCTTCGCCTCTTGAGCCGACAAGAAAAAGTCACGATCCATGTCTTTCTCAATCTTCTCAAGGGTTTGACCCGTATTGTTCGCGTAGATTTGGTTGAGTTGATGCCGGATGCGGATAATTTCTCTGGCTTCAATCTCAATATCAGTGGCTTGTCCGCGCGTACCCCCAGACGGTTGGTGAATCATAATCCGGGAGTGGGGTAATGCTAAGCGTTTGCCCTTCTTCCCCGCCGCGAGTAAGAAAGAACCCATCGACGCCGCCAGTCCGACACAAATGGTCACCACATCGGACTTAATGTGCTGCATGGTGTCATAAATAGCCATGCCGGCTGTCACCATGCCACCAGGGGAGTTGATATAGAGATAAATATCTTTGCTGTTGTCTTCCGAATCCAGATAAAGCATCACAGCAATGATCTGATTGGCAATTTCATCATCAACCTCTTGCCCTAGAAAAATGATCCGTTCCCGGTAGAGACGGTTGTAAATATCAACCCACTCTGTGTACTGAGATCCAGGCAGCTGATAGGGGACTTTGGGGATGCCAATGGGCATAATTCGCTCCGAATTAGAGAAAAGATTAATTAAAAAGTTAAACGCCCTTGAAAACAGCGGCTAGAAAGGAGAAAAAGGTCTTAAGAAACACCCGCCGCCAGGGCAGGGGGAACCTCCGTGGTTTCCAGCACGCGGTCGATCAGACCATACTCTTTCGCCTGTTGGGGCGTCATGTAAAACAGTCGATCCATATCTTTGGCAATCTTTTCCGATGGCTGACCGGTGTTGCGAGATAGGATATCGATCATCGTGGCCTTATTCGCCAACACTTCCTTCGCCCGAATTTGAATATCCGTGGCTTGACCGCGAGTATAACTCTTGGGCTGGTGTAGAACGATGGAGGCATTCGGTAAACTGGCTCGACAGCCTTTTGTTCCGGCTGACAACAACATCGCCGCCATTCCCATCGCTGAACCCAGGCAAATGGTATGGATGGGGGGCTTGATGTAACTCATCGTGTCACAAATGGCAAAGGCTTCTGTTTCAAAGCCAATGGGTTCGCCATCGTAACGAGAGGTGCCGGTGGAATTGACGTAGATTTTGATCGGCTTGTCAGGGTCTTGGTACTGCAAAAACAGGAGTTCAGCTATGATTAATTGGGTTACTGCTGGCACCAAGGGCATACCCAGATAAACAATCCGCTCGTTCAGCAACAATGAAGGTAAGTCTGGCGGCGGTGTCCGGTAACTGGTATTACCGTAGTAGGGTGACTGAACAGCCTGAATGGGTAAGTTCATGGTGTTTTGGGCTGCAATAATGACGCTATCTTTAAACATAGTAACGTGCCAGTGAGCCTGCCTGTGGCAGTCTTTTGAGATACTTCTACGTTGTTGTGGCACTCACGAGGGGGCGTCATTGTGAAGTGTCCTTATTGACCATCCCTATTCCGTAGTACTAGCGTATTGGCAGAAAGTTGCTATTAGTACGTTTTGCTTGCTCAGGAGCCTTTTGTCATGAAAGTTGGTTTGCACTCTGCTCTAAATGATGCCCATGTTGATGCCAATCAACCCAGTAGTCAGCGTCAGCTGTCGATTGCGATCGGTGCGATCGCATCTGGGCAAGTTCGCAATGTCCCGTTGAATTTGTGCCTGGTTCTCGATCACAGTGGTTCGATGAACGGACGCCCTCTGGAAACCGTGAAAAAGGCCGCGATTCAATTAATTGAGCGCTTGAATCCAGGCGATCGCATTTCGATCGTAGCCTTTGATCACAGAGCCAAAATCTTGGTCAAGAACCAGGTGATCGATGACATCGATGGTGTGATCAAACAGATCAAACGTCTGTCGGCCGATGGGGGTACAGCGATTGATGAAGGTCTCAAGCTGGGAATTGAAGAAGTCGCCAAAGGCAAGACAGAGACGGTGTCCCAGGTGTTTTTGCTCACCGATGGTGAGAATGAACATGGCGACAACAAACGCTGCCTCAAATTAGCGGAACTGGCAACCAGCTACACCATTACGTTGAACACATTAGGCTTTGGATCGAATTGGAACCAAGATGTCTTGGAAAACATTGCGGATGCTGGAGGGGGCACCCTATCCTACATCGAACGCCCAGAACAAGCCGCTGATGAATTTGGCAGACTGTTTGAGCGTGCTCAATCGGTGCAACTCACCAATGCCTACCTTCTCTTCTCTTTAATGCCTAAGGTGCGGCTGGCAGAACTTAAGCCCATTGCTCAGGTCGCTCCAGAGACGATTGAATTGCCCGTGCAACGAGAGGGTGACAAGTTTGTGGTGCGCTTGGGAGATTTGATGACGGATGCGGAACGGGTGATTTTAGCGAACCTTTATCTGGGACAACTGCAACAGGGGCGTCAAGCGATCGCCAATCTGCAAGTTCGTTACGATGACCCCGCCGTGGGGGCAGAAGGTCTACTCTCGGAAGTGGTGTCGGTCGAGGCAGATGTTCAGGGTGTTTATCAACCCGCTCTCAATTCTGAGGTGCAGAAGTCTATCCTAGCTTTGGCGAAGTATCGGCAGACTCAAATTGCGGAGGCCAAATTGCAAGAGGGCGATCGTGCGGGTGCGGCAACAATGCTACAAACGGCGGCAAAAACAGCCCTACAATTGGGTGATCAAAGTGCCGCTACCGTGCTACAAACCAGCGCCACTCGCTTGCAAGCCGGGGAAGAACTTTCGGAAGCCGATCGCAAGAAAACCCGCATTGTTTCCAAAACCATTTTGCAGGAATAAGGGAGCTGGGGAGCTGGGCCGGAGCTCTGTCTTTTTATATAAACTCTCCTCACCCTTTTTTAAATGGGTACATTTGGGATGCTCCCGTCCTCAACTGATTAGAACTTTGCATAAATAGCTCTTAGCCCTTAAATCTAAAGGGTTCTAATTTCTTTTGTGATATTTTTATTTTCGCTCAATTTTGTTTTTTAAAATGAGCTAACTGGATTGATCCATTTTATATTTATCAGAGATTTTTAGCTGAATTAATACTTTTTAATTTCAATAATTTTATCCAATTAGAGTTTATTAATTGTGTAAATTCATCTAAAATACTTGTCATTTCTTGATTCCGTAAACTAACTTAAGATAGTTGTCGCTTTGGAAATAATTTATTAGTTTGAGCCATGCATCCTGTATGATACATGATACCGAGTTGCGTTCAAACGTAGTATTTTCTCTCCCCCTTGTCTTCCTTGTCTCCCTATCTACTATCTTTGACTGCAACTTGGTATGAATTACCAGCCTACAATTATTCTTCGGCTAACAGCAATAGCCTCTGAAATTATCCGGAATAACAGATTGTCAACTGAAAGTTGAAGTTAGGTGTTGCCAGAATTAATACCCAGTTGCTATCAAAGTTAGCAGACTTTTTCCCCTGCTCCCTTGTCCTCGTATGAGTTCCGGTTCTGCTCGCCTGCTATTTCTGATCTATTTTGTTTGAACGCAACTTCGTATCAGCGGCTAGGCACCTCAACTGGGTACGACGAAAACGCCAAACCTTTACGCCTAAATTTTAACAGCGAATCTGAATCAGGAATTTAAAGGCTGAACAGCCTATCAAGTTAGTCTCATCATTGATTTCATTTCAGCTTGAGTGAGCTTAGGAGCATCCACAAAATAACTTACTGAATAAAACTGATGCAGACCCAATAGAGTAAATCAAAGAATTTTTATTATTAACATTTTTATTGATTATCAATTGTAAGTCCCTAGGAAATATTTACATGAAAACTCAAATAGGTTCAAATTTTCTAGAGAGATACAGATTTAAACAATCTAAAAAAGCTCAAGTTATTGAAACTTTTCAGAAAGTCCAGTTTAGTGGTCAACTAATATGGGTAGCTCCTAACAATGAAAAAAGATGGAATCTTTATTTCTGTCAAGGTCGCATTATGTATGCCACAGGTGGAACTCATCCAGTCAGACGCTGGGCAAGAAATATAGCCGCTTATTGTCCTCAAATTCAGGTTAATCTGACCGAACTGCAAAACGAGCTTTTGAAGCTTAATCTTGATAGTTTCATCAGTAGCTGGGAATACCAGCTATTTGGCTTGTGGATAACACAGAAAAAAATTACCGAAGACCAAGTTGAACAAGTCATTCAATCCGTCTTAGAAGAGGTGATTTTTGATTTGTCGCAAGAGGATGGCTTGACTCATCAAATCAATGAATATCCATGTACATCTCAGCCACTTGCCGTGATTGATGAGCAACAAGTGATTGCAGATGTTCAGCAGCTTTGGCAAGCGTTGTGGAATGCTCAAATTGTTGACTATTCTCTCAATCAGGCACCTATTATTAAGCAGCCCAAACTCTTAAAAGACTGCACATCAGAAAGGGTTTATCAGGCTCTAATTAAACTGCTCAATGGAGAAAATACTCTGCGCGATTTAGCAATCAAAATGAAGCGCAATGTCGTGCAAGTGATTCGTTTACTTCTCCCTTATCTTAAATCAGGAGTTGTAGAATTTATTAGCATCCCCGATTTACCTGATCCAGTGGGTCGAACAGTGCTGAATCTACCGTCTCAGCCGCTCAATCCCACTAAACCACTCATTGCCTGTGTAGATGATAGTGCTGCCGTTTGTCAAACTCTAGAAAAGCTTTTAACCGCCGCAGGTTATCGATTTATCAGCATTAATGATGGCCTGAGAGCGCTGACAAGTCTCTTATCCTCTAAGCCAGATTTGATATTTTTAGATTTGATGATGCCCAATACCAATGGTTATGAAATTTGTAGCCAATTACGCAAGGCTCCGTCGTTTCGGAATACTCCCATTGTAATTTTGACGGGTAATGATGGCATTGTCGATCAAGTTCGAGCTAAACTTTTCGGTGCATCAGATTTTTTGAGTAAACCCGTCGATGCGGGGAAAGTCCTCAGCACAATCTCTAAACATTTATCGCCGAATGAGTTAACTTAAAAAAGGGTGCAAGTTAAAGGTTAAAAAATTGTAGACGCTTTCATTAATTTATCCTAAGATAGCGACCCATTTTAACCTTGAATCTAACCAATATCGGTTGTTTGATCACTACATTCTGTTGTTTTGCACTCCCATTAACTCTATGAACACTGCCCTAATCATTGAAGACTCCTTGAGTGAACAAGAAATCATATCAGGTTGTCTGCTGCAAGGAGGTCTTAATGTTTTAAAAGCCAACAATGCAGAAGAAGCGATCGCCAAAATCAATCACCAAAAACCGGATGTGATTATCTTAGACGTAGTCCTACCCGATCGCAGTGGATTTGAATTGTGCCGTGAACTCAAAGCCAAAGCAGAAACCAAGCAAATTCCAATTGTGATCTGCTCAACCAAAGGAGGCAAGCTGAATCAACGGTGGGGCATGAAGCAGGGAGCAGACGCTTACTTAGTCAAACCGATCGACCAAGTAGAACTCGTGGATACTGTTAAAAATCTGCTCAAAAGCTAAGCCTTAACGAGAATCCATGTCCAATTCTTCCTCAGTTCCTAACTCCTTATTATCACTGCCGAATTCAGCGTCTTCCAGTGAAAGAGAACCGTTTTTGCGGTTTCATCTAGAGCCGGATACAACCGCACTCTTACCCTTACCTCAATTGGCTGAAGTATTTAACATTCACATCAGTCAAATTGTGCCCATTGCTCACATGCCATCATGGATTAGGGGAGTCTACAACTGGCGGGGCGAAATTTTATGGATAGCGGATTTGGGGCACTTAGTTGGACTGACTCCCAGCTACCAACAGCGTCGCAGTACTTTAATGTATACAACTGTTGTACTGCACTCGCTCTCTAATCCTGCAACTTCTACCACAGTTAAGCCACAACTACTCGGTGTTATTGTTAATCGACTGGAAGATATTGAGTGGTGTGATTTAGAACAAATTTACTCCCCACCATCATCTACCGTTCATCAAGATTTACTGCCCTTTTTGCGCGGCTACTGGGGGAAATCAGATGATGAAATGTTAGCCGTTTTCGATGGTGAAGCGATTATGGCGGCGATGCCGAAGCACAATGTTTAAATAGGAACTCTCTTGAGCCTTGAACGATCCAAACTAAGGTTCAAGTTGGGTCACAACAGTAGACTTTCACTCAACTTTTGTGACCCATTTACCTAACCCTACAGGTAACGGTGTAAGCTTACCGTGCATCTCCTTGGCAAACATTTAGGTTGAGGGAAAAATCAGCAATCCCTCTTCCGTTTTCTCATCCCTCCCTCAGCCCGAAGCAACAATTAAAATACCTCGTCCCTGAGAAGATATCCCCGTTTTCTACCTTTTCTCGTATTCCCTTCAACGACATCAACACTCTCCTTTGCTTTCCTGGGGTTTGGACAAAATAACCAACCATCAGCTACTTAGCCCCCATACAGAATTGCTTCTATGACACAGATTCCCCCTCAAAATTCCTTTACTAAAACTTCCAATGAGTACCCTTTCGCTCCTAACAATTTACCCGTTGGGGATGAAACGCCTGTGATGGAAGAATCGGCCTCTTCCCCTACTCTGCTGTCTTCCGAAAAACCTGAATCTTATTTACAGAATTTAGACCTTTCTGTGCAAGAGCAGCAAACTCCTTGGAAGCGCTTCTCCAATCAAGCTTTTATCAGTTTACGAACCAAGGCAACAGCACTGGCTCTCGCCATCGGCACAATTCCCGTGGCGCTAGTTGGAACAACTGCCTATTTGACCGCTAGTACAGGAATTAAGGCGGAAATTATTCAAAATGAACAACATAATACTGCAAGCCTGCAACAAAAATTAAATCTCTTTGTCAAACAGCGCTATGAGGACATCGTCATACTGTCTAAGTTCGATGCCTTCACCAATTCTCAGGTTCGGAATTCCCTCACCTCTGAGGGAAAAAATGCCATCCTCAAGGATTGGATAGACTCTGGCAAAATCTACAACAGTATAGTTGTATATAACCCTCCTCAACGGGAAACCATTGCCTCAGCAGGCGATAAATTTGACCTAGAGCCGGTGTTGAAGGCGGACTATACTCAAGCTGTGTTGGAAACCGATCGCCCCATCATTGTCGATCCGCGACAAAGCCTAACTCAGGGTGTGGGTTTTAGTTTTTATACCGCTGCTCCTGTTAAAGATAAATCCACGAACAAAACAGTCGCCCTTGTCCGTACCCGTGCCTCAATGGCTGCCGTGAAAGACTTCTTCTATCAGGGCGAAGCCAATCTGGGTCGAGAATTTTATATCACGGATTCTCAAGGGAAAATTACGGCATCTAGTAACCCCAAGGCAGTCGAGAAAAACCTAGCAGACCTATTCCCCAAACTATCTTCCCGGCTCCAGAAAGGGGGTAAGCAAAAGCTCACCACGATCCTTTCTGAGAAAGGGCAGGAACAAATTTTCACCTACGTTCCCAACGAAGAACTGCGTCGAGCTTATGGATTGAATTGGAGTCTGGTGGTTGCCCGCCCTACAGTGGTGGCGTTTGCTCCTCAAAGACAGCTTCTCATCACCCTGCTTTTGGGGACGGTTTTTTTCACGGCGCTAGTAGCTGTAATTGCGATTACAATCGCCAACCGAGCCACACGTCCAATTTTAGAAGCGACCGATGCTGTGGTCAAAATTGGTCAGGGAGACCTGAATACTCGCTTGATCGTACAAGGTGATGATGAACTGGGCTTGTTAGTCAATAACATCAACGATATGGCGGGTCAGTTGGGCATACTCTTGCACGAAAAAGAACGAGTCGCCGATGAGCAACGCCAACTCACGGAACTCTTGCAAAGTCGGGTGTTGGAACTCTTAGAAGAAGTCGAACCCATTAATGATGGAGACCTCACCATTCGGGCAACTGTGACCGCCGATGACATTGGGACAATTGCAGACTCCTACAATTTCATGGTGTCCAACTTGCGTGAAATTGTCACAAAGGTGCAATTTGCCGCTACTAACGTTGCTACAACCACCAGTAACAACGAACAGTCGATCCAAGCGCTCTCCCAAGAAGCAGTACGTCAAACCGAGGAAATTACAGTAGCCCTCAAGCAGGTGCAAGAGATGGCTCAATCGGCGCGACAGGTGGCACTCAGTGCGGAAAAAGCAGCAGAAGTGGTACGCAGAGCCAGTCAAACCGTGGAAGAAGGCGACGCGGCAATCAACCGCACGGTAGAAGGGATTGTGGCAATTCGAGAAACGGTTTCACAAACCCGACAAAAAGTCAAGTATCTTGGGGAGTCGTCGCAAAAGATTTCCACGGTTGTTAACCTGATTAGTGAATTTGCCTCTCAGACCAAGATGTTGGCGTTTAATGCCTCGATTGAAGCCACGCGTGCTGGGGAACAAGGGCGAGGGTTTGCGATCGTTGCAGATGAAGTGCGAACACTAGCGCAACAATCGGCAGAAGCTAGCCGAGAAATTGAGAAGTTAATTGCCGCCATCCAGGGAGAAACCAATGAGGTAATCGCCGCCATGGAAGAGGGTACTGAGCAGGTGGTGATGGGAACCAAGTTGGTGGATGAAACACGGCATACGTTGAGTAAGATTACCGTTGCATCTGCTGAGGTGAGCCAATTGGTCGAAGAAATCGCTCAAGCGGCGATCGAGCAATCCGGTGTATCGGAAACGGTGACTCAAACCATGACGAATGTGGCTCAAATTTCCGACAAAACCTCCCAAGAAGCCACTGTTGTATCCTCCTCCTTTGAAGAACTCCAACGGGTTGCCAAGGCTCTACAAGAAGATGTTGCCCAATTCAAAGTCAGTTAATCTGTTCAGGTTATAGCCTTCAGCCTTCAAAATTCCAACTTTCAACCTTCCAACGTACCCCTACGGGGAACGCTCTCGCGTTCAACCTTCAACTCGTGAAATGGCAGTCAACCCTGATATCCGCGACCACGCTTATAAGTTTTTCATAGAAGAAGTTCCTGAGTTTTTGCAGGTACTCGAAGCTGGGTTACTGACACTCAAGCAAGAGCGTAGCAATACCCACATCCATAGCTTAATGCGAACCGCTCACTCCATTAAAGGAGGAGCAGCGGGGGTAGGATTAGAGGCGATCGCCACCTTGGCTCACCGCTTGGAAAATCTGTTCAAGGCTCTCTACAGCGAAACTGTAGAGGTCGATACTGAACTAGAAAGCCAACTGCTCTCGGCTTACGACTGCCTGCGCTTCCCTCTTATGCAGCAGATGGCATCCGGTCAATTTGACGCCGCGCAAGCCTTAGCAACAGCCGAACCCATCTTCACCCAGTTGGAACAGCGATTAGGGGACGCCTTTGCCCAAGTGGAACATTTCGACATCCCCACCTCGGCTCAATTAGGGGTCGATATGACGATATCGATCTTTGAAGTGGATGTTGGACAGGGACTAGAGCAGCTTGCCAGGGTTATCCGTCACCCGCAAGATTACCAAGTGGCGGGAGAATTACGTCAACAAGCAGAGGTATTTGTCGAGCTAGCTGAAATTCTCAACAAGCCAGGATTAGGGGTAATTGCTGAAGCCGCTCTATCTGCACTCAACGTTCATCCGGAACAGGCACTCAAAATTACACAACTGGCTCTGGCGGATTTTCAAGCCTACCGAGAAGCTGTGCTAACGGGGAATGCGACCCCCGACGGAAACCTCTCGTCGGCTTTGTTGGAACTGTCTCAGGCATCCGTCGAGTTTCCGGCTGAGCAGGAGCCACTCGTACCCAACTGGAGTGTTAATCAGCAGAACGAGTTCGGGGCTAATCACCCTTTTTTTGAGTTTGATGCACTCGACGATGCGATCGCGGAATTAGAGAATTTCGCGTTTGCTTCTGACGAGAGGGAGGGCAACCCATCCACAACCCATGCCACCGATCCAAATCAACCCTTCTTCTCGCTCCTACTTGATTCAGAACGGACGCAGGGGGAGAGAGGAGGTAATGGCAGCGAAGTAGAAGAACTGGCAAGCTGGGAGGAACTGTTACTCGACGCGGCAGCGAGTGCCGAAATAGAGGCGTCTGCCCCAAACTCCCTGATTCGGCTGACCTCAACGCTCAAGGGACTTCAACACCAACAGGGAGACAAAGCGACAGGGACAAATACCTCAGAAACTATTGATGTAACGGCTCAAGCGATTGAAACCCCCTCAATCGAGAACAGCCCCAACCACACATTCCAGTTATCACCAGAGACAACGCCACTCAAGCCAAGCTCAACCCCAATTCATCAGGAGAACATACCCGTCACGCCAACGGTTACGGTGCGGGTTGATGCCGAACGCCTGGAACGGATGAATAATCTAGTCAGTGAGTCTGCTATCCGCCGTAGTGGTCTTTCCCTGGAGAATCGTCAACTTCAGAGTTCGGTGCAAGAACTGCTGAATCGAGCCGATGCGATCGAGCAAATCGTCGAACAGTTGCGGAAGGTATCCGACCAAACCCTTGTTCCTGAGCGAAACTATAACCCCCAAACCGTTCCAGATTCAGTCAGTCAAATCAGAGAATTCGCCACAACTCAGGCTGATTTTGACGCATTGGAAATGGACAGTTACGGAACCTTGCACTCGTTACTGCAACGGTTTCTAGAAGACATGGTTCAGTTGAAAGAATCCGTGGCGGATATTGGCTTATTTGCGAAGCAATCCGACCGAACCCTAGACCAACTGCGTAAAATGCTCACGAACCTCCAGGATGAGTTCGTTTGGGCGCGGATGTTACCTCTAGGTGAAGTTCTCAACCGTTTTCCGCGCATGTTGCGTGATTTATCCACCACTTATCACAAACCCGTGACGCTGAAATTAAGCGGGACAGAGGTACTGGTTGACAAAGGTGTCTTGGAAAAAATATATGACCCTTTGTTACACTTGCTGCGGAATGCTTTTGACCACGGCATCGAACTCCCAGAAGTGAGGCGTCAGCAGGGGAAATCCGAGCAAGGTGTGATTGAAATCAAAGCCTACCACCAAGGAGGGCAAACCATTATTGAAATCAGGGATGATGGTCAAGGTCTAAACTTAGAAGCGATTGGTCGTCGCGCTTTGGAACGGGGATTAATTTCACCCGAACAACTGTTACATGTGTCGGAAAATCAGCTAAGGGATTTCATTTTTGTGCCGGGATTTTCTACCGCCAAGCAGGTGAGTGAACTGTCAGGGCGGGGAGTGGGGATGGATGTGGTGCGATCGCAACTCGAAATCCTCAAGGGCACACTCACCGTGAACTCCACACCAGGAGTAGGCACCACCTTTACCATCGGCTTGCCGCTTACGCTGACAAGTGCCAAATTAATTGTGGGCTTGGTGGGTTCCAAAGCAATTGCACTGCCGTCTGACAGCATTGAAGAAATCGTCTTGCCCAAAGCCAACCAGATTCAACGCCACGGGACTCAGCGATTTTTGCCGTGGCGAGGACAAACCGCGCCCATTTATCGAGTCGCCGACCTCTTGGATTATGGCTATCCGGTGCCAGAAACACCTCTGGGTCGGGCATTGGTTGTAGAATCGTCTTCAGCGGATTTAATCCCACCGTTGCTAGTTTTCCATCGGGGGCAACAGGTGTTTGCCCTGGAAGTTGATCATTTGGTAACCGAACAAAAACTGGTGATCAAACCCTTTGGTGGGGTGGTGGCTCCCCCTAGCTATACCTACGGCTGTACAATTTTAGGGGATGGCAGCTTGATTCCTGTGATTGATGGTGTGACCTTAGTGGAGCAATCACTCGGTCAAGAGTCTCAGACCACTGCGATCGCTACTCTATCAGAGTCAGAGCCAAGCATCGAATTCGACCCTGATCGCACCACCACAGATCATTCCCATGCATCGGTTAACCCAACCTTGACATCGCTCAATACGGCAACCACTCCTACGGTTTTAGTGGTGGATGATGCGGCTTCTTTACGGAAAACTTTGGCAATGAGCTTGGAAAGAGCGGGTTACCGAGTCTTGCAAGCTGGGGATGGTTGGGAGGCGCTCAAACATTTGCAATCCAATGCCCAAGTGAATCTAGTCATTAGTGACATTGAAATGCCGAATTTGAATGGCTTTGACCTTTTGAACCATCGTCGCCAAGACCCTCAACTTCAGAAAGTTCCGGTCATGATGCTTACCTCCCGTAGCAACGACAAGCACCGACGCTTAGCCATGCACTTAGGCGCGACGGCTTATTTTACCAAGCCCTACATTGAACAAAGCTTTTTAAAAGCGATCAAAGATATTCTCAACTAATGCATCTAGGAGAGAGATTTTCAGCCTTCAAGCCAGAACCGATGCCCATTAGAGGCACCGGCTCCATCGTTTGACCTGAACTAAACGACTCATCGCCTCAAGCCGCAACCGAAGCTTGGGGTCGGGCAAAAATCATCCGCCCTGCTGAAGTTTGCAACGCCGATGTGACAACAACCCGCAGTTCGCCACCAAGGTGATTCAGCCCCTCTTCAACCACAACCATTGTCCCATCGTTGAGATAGCCTACTCCCTGCGACGGTTCTTTGCCCTCCTTGAGGATTTTTAACTCAATACTGTCGCCGGGTAGATAAATCGGACGCACGGCTTGAGCCAGGTCGTTCACATTGAGTACAGGTACCTTCTGTAAATTGGCAACTTTACTCAGGTTGTAGTCGTTCGTTACTAGGATGCCATTGATATCCTGGGCAAAACGCACCAATTTAGCATCTACGGTGTTAACGTCTTCATAATCAGCCGGGTGAATCACCAAACGGTCTGGATAAGCTTGTTGCATCCGATTGAGGATTTCCAAGCCACGACGTCCTCGAACTCGTTTTTGATCGTTGGCGGCATCAGCCAGTTGCTGCAACTCCTGCAAGACGAACTGCGAGACCAGAATTTGTCCTTCGACAAAACCTGTATTCAGCAGTTCTTCGATGCGACCATCAATAATGCAGCTCGTGTCCAAAACTTTGCTAGAAGAGGGTTTCAGGGTGCCTTCTGCCACCAAAATGGATTCTATGCTGTTGGGGTTAATTAGCCGCAACAGCGCTCGACCGTGAGTATCGGCTAAGCTGACTCCTAAAAAGGCAAACATGACACTGCCCAAAATCCCAGCCAGGGGCTTAATAAAACCAAAATCCAAGGGGAGGGGTATTAAGAAAATGGGTGCCAGCATCAAGTTGGCGATCAGGAGTCCCAGTACCAAGCCAACGGCTCGAGTCAAAAGCACCTCGATGGGCATCTTGCGAACTTGCGCTTGGAAGCGACGGTAGGTTACCTGCGCCATCAAGCCCACCGCAAATCCAATGATCGCACCAAAGCCCGCTGTGACCCAGCGTAACGCCTCCACATTGGAAACCTGAGCCTGGGCGGAGTGAGGCAGCAATTCAACGGCATCGAACCCGATCCCTGCTGCTGCTAGGATGAATAAAAGAATGATGACAAAATCAAGCATCGTTCCAATCCAAGTAATTTGGGTGATATTCCATAAGGAATTGAATAGACAAAAGAATGATATTCGACAATCAGATTCATTATATCTTTCACCTCATTTTGTCTCCTTGTGCCGATCGGCTTAGATAAACTTCCAATTTACTGGTATAACGAGCAACAATATTTAATCTTTAGATTGTCTACCTCAAACTGTATTTCTCACTTCAGCTTTACTGGTGCATCTATAATGGCAGCCCTGAACTGAAATTTTTTGAGTTGGACTTGTCTAGCCCTAAATCCGAGCAAGAAACTCATTTTATTCATCAGTGTTAATCAAGTCTTCAGAATTAGGGTCATCATTGAAGCCTGAGGGCGAAAAGAAAGTGGTCAATTCATTACAAAACGCTGAGAAAGTTATTCATTCTAAAGCTCCTCGTTCTGCCTATATCCATATTCCCTTCTGCCGACGCCGCTGCTACTACTGTGATTTTCCGGTTTCTGTGGTGGGCGACAAAGCGACGGGGAGTACCTCAGGCACCATCGAGCAATATGTGGGTGTATTGTGCCAAGAAATTGCCACAACAGTAGCGTCTGGCTGCTCTTTAGACACCGTTTTCTTTGGCGGTGGGACGCCGTCGCTGCTATCGGTAGAACAGCTAGGACGCATTTTACAAACCATTGACCAACAGTTAGGGATTGCCCATCAAGCCGAGATTTCCATGGAAATAGACCCAGGAACATTCAGCCTGGAACAGCTTAAAGGATACCAGACTGCCGGGGTGAATCGAATCAGTTTGGGGGTTCAGGCGTTTCAGGATGAATTGTTGAAGGCTTGTGGGCGATCGCACAACGTTACAGATATCTTTGCATCTGTGGATTTACTGCGCCAAGTAGAGGTTCCCGACTTCAGCCTTGATTTGATTTCTGGCTTACCCCATCAAACCTTAGATCAATGGCAGGAATCCCTGGAAACGGCAGTTCAGCTAGCCCCCACCCATATTTCCTGCTATGACCTGATTATTGAACCCGTTACCGCCTTTGGACGGCAGTACGCGCCGGGTGCAAAGCCCCTGCCAACCGATGACACCGCCGCCCAGATGTACCGCCTCGCGCAGCAAATTCTCACCCGTGCGGGTTACGAGCATTATGAAATCTCTAACTATGCTTTGCCCGGTCATCAGTGCCGTCACAATCGAGTCTATTGGGAAAACCGACCCTACTATGGTTTTGGCATGGGAGCGGCTAGCTATGTACAAGGTCGTCGGTTCACTCGTCCTCGGACTCGGTGGGACTATTATGCTTGGGTACAACAATTAATTGAAGCGGATGGTGTCCTAGATGAGCCGGAGCTATCCGAAACAGATGTTCTGTTAGAAACTCTCATGCTAGGACTACGTTTAGCAGAAGGAGTCAATTTATCTACCCTAATTCAGAAGTTTGGAGATAAGACGTTAGAACCGATTTGGACGGCTTTACACCCTTACTTCTACAAGGGCTGGATAGAAGTGGTTGAGGAAGATAGAGCCGTTATTGATCAGCCAAACCCCCAAAAACTGCCCTCGAATGGACGGCTAAGGCTAAGTGACCCAGAAGGATTCTTATTTTCCAATACAGTTCTCGCTGATTTATTTAAGAATTTAGACTAAAGTCTTAACTAAATGAAATGATTGATAGCTTTAGTTGAGTGGGTCAAAATGACTGTGTAGCCAAAATTACAAAACGCTGGATTGGAATTACACATCCGGAACAACAGGTCGCAACATTGTATCAAGTTATAGATATTGCTAGGCTATAATGCCGCCTCCGACATGGTTAAGTATTACTGGATGAACCAGGCTGCTGGACACAAAATCATTACGCTCATGGATCAAGATGAGATTACGGCACTGGGTGCTTCCCTAAGACTTATCGATCAAAAGCTATTAACCCCCACCAAGGAGGAAGGCACACGTCGAATCTGGTACCAGGGTGGGGAGCCTTATTTTGATGTGTTTGTGGAACTACGTCAGGGGAAAATAGAGTGGTTTCAATTTACGTTACGTGGTAAATCACTTTCGTGGAATCCACGCACTTTTGGCTGGCAAACTGGCAGAACTAATGAAATGCGAACCGATGACCTTACCTTCTATCCCGCGAGTAAATTGATTGAGAGCGATAAGCAGCCAGATGCTCAATTAATCACATTAGCCCAATCAATTCTGCAAACTCGTGCGGGGGAAGAAATTTTTGACCAGCTATTAACCTTGTTTGATAACCTATAGAACACTGATCATTCAGTATAGAGTTAAAGCCCTAAACTCAATCTTTCCGTCAGCCAGATAGAAATTTAACCTTGTTCTGTAATAATGGCTATTTGTGCCAATTACGGAAAAGGAGGGTATTTTATGGCTGGCAGTAACGTTGGTGCAGATTTGTGGGTGAGCGAGTACATCACGCCTTGGGATATCTATGTTCATGGCATAACAAAAGTTCTGGCCTACAAAAAAACCGAGTACCAAGAGATGTACATCGTTGAAACGGGTGCTTATGGCAAAGGGCTAGTGTTGGATGGAAAATGGCAATCTTGTACAGGCGACGAGTTTCTCTACCATGAACCCCTTGTCCATCCAGCGATGATTTGTCATGGAAATCCTCGGAATGTTCTCGTTTTGGGAGGCGGTGAAGGCGCTACAGTACGAGAAATTCTGCGGTGGAAGACGGTTGAACAGGCGATGATGGTGGACATTGACGGTGAGGTGGTAGAGGCTTGCCGCGAACACATGCTGGAGATGCATCAAAATGCCTTTGAGGATGCGCGTACCAAGTTGGTGATTGGTGATGCTCTGGAAGTGTTAGATACGACGGATCAGAAGTGGGATATTGTGATATCAGACCTCTCTGACCCGATTGAAGAGGGACCATCGTTTCAACTGTTTACGAAAGAGTATTTTGAGAGAGTGCAGCGAGTGCTCGCACCGGGCGGATATTTCGTGCTACAAGCTGGCTCTGTTTCTCCTGTGGAACTGACTCTACACGCTCGTTTGGTGAAAACTCTGAGTACCGTGTTTCCTCACGTTCATTCCTATAGCTCTCATACCCCTAGCTACGGTGCACCTTGGGGTTTTGCGATTGCTTCAGCCGAAGCGATTGCTACCCAACCCGATCCTGCAACAATCGACCAGTTGTTGAGCGAAAAAACAACAGGTGGCTTTCGCTTAATTGATGGGATGAGCCTGTTGGGACTTCTGCAAACCCCTGCTCATATCCGTCATGCGATCGCCCAAGAAACTCAGGTCTATACTCTGAAAGAACCACCGAAGTTTTTTGGAAAAGGATCACGCGGAGCAGAGGCTTGAAGCTACCTCTGGCATAAGTGTGCGCTTCATCTTAGCTAGCCTGGGTGAGCCTTAGCCCAGCCATGAATCAGGACAGGACAAAAACTGGGCGTTTGGCTGCCTACTGCAAACATTGGCAATCGTTGGGGCGTTATTTCAGTAATAGGTAATGGGTGATCAACAACTGATGACCCATTACTTCACGACCTGAAAATTGTCAAAATGGGTTACCAGAATGTAAGGATTTATTGCAATAGCTAAAAAATTAACCTACCTGTTACTGTACCACAGCGTACAATTGCCTACATTACCTGTACTGTTTAAAATTCCATTCTCTCAGGGTGCAAATACTCTTACTCCTAGCGTAGCGATCCCATCCTAAAAAAGCCAAAGAATGGCTTGTGGTTGACAGTACGACAACCTTGAAGGGGAATAAGAACCCCTACGCGAATATAGCCATGCAACATCAACGCTAATACCTGGAAATTACTCATGCAGCCTAATGGCCTGTCCATTCAGTCATTAGCTTTAACTCATGCGATTGACACTCATTTTATGACCGTGGCACCCGATACCCCACTGGTTGATGTCTTAGCGTTGATGAGTCAATTTCGGAGCTGTATGCTGCCTGATGGCGATCGCAATTTCCACAAAAACCCCTATGAAGTGAACAGGGACAGAACTGAGATTGACTGCATGGGTCAGGCAGGAAACGCAATTTTTGAGCTCAGCGATACAGCAGATGGCTGCGTCTTGGTAACTGAAAAATTGCAGCTAATTGGGATTTTCACAGAACGAGATATTGTCAGGCTAACGGCTGACGGTATTTGCTTAAAAAGCCTCAACATGGCTGAGGTGATGACACGACCTCCGGTGACGCTGAGACAATCACAGGAACATGATGTTTTCACGGCACTTGGGCTATTTCGTCAACACCACATTCGCCACCTCCCCATTGTGGATGAACAGGGGCAACCGGTGGGAATTGTCACCCACGACAGTATTCGCCGTGCTCTGCAACCCGTCAATCTGCTGACACGACTGCGGTATGTCAAAGATGTGATGACAACCCAGATTGTTCATGCTTCTGTCAATTCTTCCGTGCTCTATTTAGCCAAACTGATGACAGAACATCAAGTTAGCTGTGTGGTGATTACCGAAGAAACAAAACTGCAAGAGATTAACACTCAACATTCTAATTCTTCATTCCCAATTTCCAGTTCTCAATCTCTCATTCCCGTTGGCATTGTCACAGAACGAGACATCGTGCAGTTTCAGGCATTGGAACTGGATTTGTCGCGCATGATTGCTCAAGATGTGATGAGTACACCACTCTTTTGTCTACGTCCCTCCGATTCTTTGTGGCACGCTCATGAAGAGATGCATCGCCATCATGTGCGACGCTTAATTGTCATTGGTAGCGAGGGAGAATTAATTGGCATTGTTTCCCAAACCAGTCTGCTACAAGTGCTGAACCCAGCAGATATGTATGGGGTGATTGAAGTCTTACAACAGGTAGTGGAAGAACGAACGGCTGAGTTAAAGAAAACCAATGAACGACTGCGCCATGAGATTGTTGAACGCGAACGTGCGGAATTAGCTCTGTTAGAGGCGCATGATCACTTAAAAATACAGGTTGAGGAGAGGACGGCACAGCTAACCCAAGCCAATGCCCAGTTACAGCAAGACATTTTGGAACGCCAACGGGTAGAGGCAGCACTGCGGCAAAGTGAAGCAAAATTGAGACAACAGGCAACCCAGCTAAGACTGACTCTCGAAGAACTGCACTCCTATCAAACGCAGCTAATTCAGACCGAAAAAATGTCAGCGCTGGGTTTGTTGGTTGCGGGTGTAGCTCACGAAATTAACAATCCCATTAATTTTATTTACGGCAATATTGCTTACGCCAGTCAATACATAGAAGACATCATGGATTTGCTGCAACTGTATGAGCAGCAATATCCCCAGTCCCTCATAGAAATTCAGGAAAAAGCCGAAAAGATTGACCTAGATTTTGTGAGAACCGACCTACCTAAACTACTCAGTTCCATGAAGCTGGGAGCTGATCGCATCCGAGATTTAGTCCTCTCTTTACGGAATTTCTCTCGCTTGGATGAAGCGGAGATGAAATTTGTTAATCTGCACGAGGGACTTGATAGCACTTTATTGATTTTACAGAATCAGCTCAAAGCAATAACTGGGCGTTCGGAAATTAAAGTGATTAAAGAGTATGGCAATCTGCCCCTAGTGGAGTGTTATCCAGGGCAACTTAACCAGGTCTTTATGAATCTTTTGAGCAATGCAATTGATGCCCTAGAAGAATTGAGAACCCTGAGTGCACATTGTGCCAATTGCAATTCTCAACATTCCCTCCATGCCCCGACCATTACCATTCGCACGGGGCTTAAGGAAGTGAGGAGTAAAGAGTCGATTGCTGACTCGCCATCCGATCGGATGGCAACACCACCCATGTCCACCCTGCACGCGGTGATCCGAATCGCCGATAATGGTTCGGGGATGACAGAGTCTGTATGTCAACATTTATTTGACCCTTTTTTTACAACAAAAGCGGTTGGCAAAGGTACAGGCTTGGGTTTGTCAATTAGCTATCAGATTGTGGTGAAAAAACATGGTGGGCAGATCAAGTGTATTTCTGCCCTAGGGCAAGGCACTGAGTTTGTGATTGAAATTCCAATTGCACAACGAAATCCGGCGACAGGATTTGTCCTAGACAGCTTGAAGTCGTCTTTTATTGAAGACTCTAAGGTATAACATTTGTCAGCCACCCCAATGGAAAACTTTACACAGTAAGCTACTCGGCATTCAAGTGCCAAGGTTAAGAAGCTCTTAAGGCTGGGGGAGAAGATTATGCCAATTAAAGGCACATCAGTTTATTCGCTTAACCCAAGCTTTTTTGAGTAGAGTGGAAGTAATAAGAAAGCAAAAGCTAGCGTAGAGTTTCCAAAACCATGAGTTTATCCCTAAAGCAGCTAACCCTTTATCTGACTTTGCTAGGCATAGGCGGGGGTGCAGGGGTGTTGGGTAGTCGTTATCTCATGGCAGAGCAGCAGGTGGCAAGCTCCCCACAGGCAGTTCCCGCTGTCTTGCAGCCCTTGCCGCCTAGGTCATCCATTCCTGCTCCCGACGCCAACGTCAACTTTATTGCTCAGGCTGTAGAGCTCGTGGGGCCAGCGGTTGTGAGGATTGATTCAGCGCGTAAACTCTCATCCAAAGATGTTCCAGAACCGTTCAAAAATCCCTTCTTCCGGCGCTTTTTTGGGAATGAGACGCCCCCTCCTGAACAACGGGTGGAACGAGGAACTGGTTCAGGATTTATTATCAGCTCAGATGGACGTTTGATTACCAATGCTCACGTTATTGCAGGTGCAGATAATGTGAAAGTGACGCTGAAGGATGGTCGGACGTTTTCAGGACGGGTGGTAGGTGTAGATTCAGTCACCGATGTGGCTGTGGTCAAAATTGAGGCGAAGAATTTACCCACCGTTCGTTTAGGAACAGCCCAGAAGCTAATTCCAGGGGAGTGGGCGATCGCGATCGGCAATCCCTTGGGTTTGGATAACACGGTAACGGTTGGCATCATCAGTGCGTTGGATCGCTCTAGTTCTCAAGTCGGTGTTCCCGAAAAACGGGTGAGCTTTATCCAGACGGATGCCGCCATTAACCCTGGTAATTCTGGAGGGCCTTTGTTAAATGCCAAAGGTGAAGTAATTGGAATTAACACAGCCATTCGTGCTGGTGCTCAGGGATTAGGCTTTGCCATCCCGATTGAAACCGCCCAGCGAATTGCCAATCAGCTCTTCACTAAAGGTCGGGTTGAGCATCCGTACTTGGGCATTAAGATGGTAACGCTAACACCAGATTTAAGGAAAGAACTGAATGAAGACAAGAGTTTCGGGGTCAAAGTAACGCGAGACACCGGTGTCGTCATTGTCAGCGTTGCCAAAAACTCACCAGCCGCTCAGGCGGGTTTTCAACCCGGAGATGTGATCGAAAAAGTGGCTGGTAAACCTATTAAGAGTGCAGCAGAGGTACAACAGCAGGTTGAAGTCAGTACGGTGGGAGCCAATTTAGATGTTGAAGTGTCTCGTCAGGGTAACAGACAAAGGCTCCAAGTCCGACCTGGAGCTTTCCCGACGGAGTCATCAGAAGAGTAATACGAAGTGGCGTTCCCAGAGAGCTGGGGAGCTAAGGATCGGCGGCAAAAGTCGGCTATTTTTGACGGCAACTGGGTATAAGCTTATGTGCATTCAAGCTGCATCAAGATAGGGAATAAAAATACTGTGCTTTTCCTACGAAGCTGCCAGCCTTCGTCGCCGTTGTGGAGATTTGCGGTTTAGCATCCCAGCTTTCATCAAAAACCTCCTTGTGGACACCCCCACCTCGCGCAGCAGGTGGGGGAGGAAACAAGGTCAATTATTGGGGTTCAATACCCCAGCAATTGACAATAACGTAGTGGGCTAACCAGCAACCCTGTTGCGCGACAAAGTAGCTGGACTTTAGATGCAGTAAACTGCCCCAATCGTTTCCAATTCAAATCAGAAACACTTACTTGTTTTTGGGTGTCTCCACTTACCCACCCTACGCAAACCCGACCCGCCATTTCTGCCTTAACTAAATCGCCTTTACGGAAATCATGACGAGTAGTTGTACCCCCATATTTTCTACGTTTTCCTCCTTTTGCAGGAATCATTAAATGTAGTTGGCGACGACTGACTGGTGGACGACGAATCACAACGAATGGGGCTGGGGTTATAGACACAAACCCATCCCACCATCCCTGCTTACCTTTAAGTTGTCGGTACTGAATAAACTGACTTGATGCCAGACTTATTCCATCGACAGCATGGGTTTCGGGTGACTGGTTAGATTTATCCTTCTTTTCCTTAACTAATCCAATCTGCTGTCGAATAGCTGCTGTTTCCCATCCGTACAGAGTAGATGTAGGTGCAAGCTTAGACAAATGCTCTAACATCCATTTTTGTCCTACCATCACAGGTGAGAATCCATTGCCTGAACGAGCTTTTTTGCGTCCAGAGGTTAAGTCAACATCAGCTTTAATGTACTCATAGACAACTTGGCTAATCGGAAAGATCTGACATAACTCAGTAGCAACTCTTAGCTCCAATTGCCGATTAGCTCGAACACTTGGAGGCAGTTTATTGCCTCTGCGATTAGCAAATCTTTTCTGACGATGCGCCCTTTGGTTGTAGGGAGCTTTCCGATTAATTCGTCTCCCTCTACGTCCGCGTCTCATCATTCGACGCTGCTCCATTCGGTCTTTGATTGACTGAAATGGCAGCACCAAATGAGCCATAAATAACGTCACTTTGGATGACTGCACTCCAATACCCGAATAGTGCTTACCAGGGTCAATGCCTATTGCTATAGGCTGAGTTTTTTCTCCTGATGGTTGGTTGATTAACTGAATATAAAACACCCCTAAGTCTGACCACTTTTTTACCGCCAATCCATCCTGAATCCAACGACGTGCGCGGCTCGGTTTGGTTGGCATCAATGGCTTTCCTTCTGGTGATACAACTGGAATTCGTAGCATCGTGATAAACCTATGCGCGAGTAATTGTCTCTTCGCCCACCGAATCCAACATGCTTGGCTTGTGCCCAACGCCTCTAACCAGGAGGCTTGCAGATAATCCGAGCTAGAGAAGTACTCTTGATGTGCGTAGCAGGATTCGGCTCAAGGGCTATTCAATGTTTCAGTGAGACTGGCTTCTCACTCCCCCACCTCGCGCTCTTCAGGTGGGGGTTATTGAAGTCCAAAGCAAAAGGGTTAACAGGTGTACTCACAAACTCTGTGAACGCTACCTATCAACCCTTGACTTCATTAGAGGTTTCAGTGGCTAGAGACTGAATTACTCCAGCCTTAACCTCTAATCCTCACAGTTTATTTGCTTTCTGAGAACTCAGCGTCAATCACATCATCACCACCGGAACTCCCTGCGCCTGCGCCTGTGTCGGAACCGCCTGCACCCGGAGGTGTGGGGCCACCATCTGCATCACCACCGGCTTGTTGATACAGGTTGGTGCTGATGCTGTAGAGTACCTGCTGTAATTCTGGAGTCAGCGTTTTAATCCGCTCGTCGTCTTCTTGCTGAACCGCCTCACGCAGGTCTTTGATTAACCCTTCTACCTTCGTCTTGTCAGCTGCGGGAACTTTGTCACCCAGTTCACTCATCTGTTTTTCAGCTTGATAAGTGAGGGAGTCGGCTTGGTTCTTACGGTCAATCTTCTCACGACGCTCTTTGTCAGTAGAGGCATTCTTTTCAGCTTCATTCACCATGCGCTCCACTTCGTCCTTGGGTAGAGTGGAAGCACCTGTAATGCTGATCGATTGCTCTTTACCAGTTCCTTTGTCCTTCGCGGTAACATTGAGGATACCGTTGGCGTCGATGTCGAAAATCACTTCAATTTGGGGAACGCCACGAGGAGCCGGTGGGATACCATCTAGACGGAACAGACCTAGGTCTTTGTTGTCGTTTGCCATCTCACGCTCACCTTGAAGAACGTGGATTTCAACGTTGGTTTGACCATCCACAGCCGTGGAGAAGGTTTCCGACTTCTTGGTGGGGATAGTCGTGTTGCGAGGAATAATCTTGGTCATGACACCACCCAAGGTTTCGACACCCAGAGACAGTGGTGTGACATCAAGGAGCAGGATATCTTTGACTTCACCAGCCAATACACCGGCTTGGATAGCCGCACCGACAGCGACCACTTCATCCGGGTTAACGCTTTGGTTAGGCTCTTTACCTAACACCCGCTTGACCAATTCTTGCACCGCAGGAATCCGGGTGGAACCCCCAACCAAGACGACCTCATCAATCGCGTTCTTGTCAATTTTGGCGTCACGCACCGCGTTCTCGACAGGGATGCGGCAACGGTCGATCAAGTCCGCGCAGAGTTCTTCAAACTTGGCACGAGTTAACACCAAATCCAGGTGCTTCGGGCCATCTTGGGTTGCCGTGATGAAGGGTAGGTTGATTTCAGCTTGGGTAACGCTGGAAAGTTCGATTTTCGCTTTTTCAGCCGCTTCGGTTAAGCGTTGCAGCGCTTGCTTGTCTTTACGTAGGTCAATGCCTTCGTCTTTCTGGAAAGTTGCAGCGAGGTAATCAACGATTTTCTTGTCGAAGTCGTCACCCCCTAGGTGAGTATCACCAGAGGTCGCTAATACTTCAAACACACCGTCGCCAACTTCAAGGATAGATACGTCGAAGGTACCACCACCAAGGTCAAACACCAGAATGGTTTCTTGAGTCTTCTTGTCTAAACCGTAGGCGAGAGACGCGGCAGTCGGTTCGTTGATAATCCGCAGCACTTCAACACCAGCGATTTTACCCGCATCTTTGGTGGCTTGGCGCTGAGAGTCGTTGAAGTAAGCCGGAACAGTAACAACGGCTTGGGTCACCGTTTCACCCAGGTATTTGCTGGCGTCCTCAACTAGCTTACGCAGCACTTGAGCCGAAATCTCTTCGGGCGCAAATTGCTTGCCTTGAGCAGGACTATCAATTTTGACGTTACCGTTGACGTTGAGGGTTTTGTAAGAAACTTCGGTTGCCTCATGGGTGACTTCGCTATGTTTGCGCCCGATGAAGCGTTTGACAGAGTAAAAAGTATTTTCGGGGTTCATCACCGCCTGACGCTTGGCGATTTGACCGACTAGGCGATCGCCATTTTTGGCATAGGCTACAACCGACGGTGTCGTCCTAAACCCCTCTGCGTTAGCAATAACGGTCGGTTTACCACCTTCCATTACGGCGACGCAGGAGTTCGTTGTACCTAAGTCAATTCCAACAACTTTTGCCATAAGAGTGTTCCAGTTTCGTTTAACTACAAATAAGGATTGGGCAGGGGAGCATCAAAATTGAACCGTTTAAGAATTCAACCCGCAGTTGTTTCCCATTTCAATACCATTGGCTCTGCTACCATTCTCTATACTGAGCACTTTCCACCTGTCTCATGAAGGGGGGGTTCCCGAACCTGAGATGGGACGGTTCTGAAAAGGTGATGGCTTTTGCCACTTCTTTCAGAAATGAATGGCTATCGGTAACTTTTTATGACCAATCGCTTTCACTGTGTCTAATGTATGAAAGTTAGGGGCATCAGGGATTGGGGTGAACCGTAATTAATCAGTTGTGTTTGCCGCCTTGAGCGAGTTTTACCTTCCCTTCACTGTGTTTTGATCAACAATGAAGTTATCCCTTGATTAAGAACATTTGTACTGAATCGGATGGAAAGGGATGCGATCGCCAAAATTTAAAGCCTCAAGAATGGCTGGCTGCTACTGAGTAGAATAAAAAAGCTAAATTGCTGCAATATCACTTCTATGGTTTCCCTATCTCCTAGCTTGAAAGCCCAACTCTCCACGCCGCTGAAGATAGGTTCTGTGGAAGTGAACAGCCGAGTTTTACAATCACCCCTCTCTGGTGTCACAGATTTGGTGTTTCGCCGTCTGGTGCGACGCTATGCCCCAGAGTCGATGATGTATACAGAGATGGTTCATGCATCCGGACTGCGCTACGCTAAAGCTCTGCCTAAAATAATGGAGGTAGACCCCAACGAACGACCCATCAGTATTCAACTGTTTGACTGCCGTCCAGATTTTTTAGCGGAAGCCGCACAGAAGGCAGTGGAGGAAGGGGCGGATACGGTGGATATTAATATGGGTTGCCCGGTTAATAAAATAACGAAAAACGGTGGCGGTTCCTCTCTATTGCGGCAACCGGAAACCGCTGAGGCGATTGTGCGGGCTGTAGTCCAAGCGGTTTGTGTCCCCGTTACCGTAAAAACCCGCATTGGTTGGAGTGATGGGGAGATTAATATCCTAGAATTTGCCAAACGGATGGAAGATGCTGGGGCGCAGATGATCACCATTCATGGACGGACTCGCGCCCAAGGATACAATGGGAATGCCCAATGGGAATGGATTGGACGAGTGAAGGAGATTCTCTCGATCCCGGTGATTGCCAATGGAGATATCTTCTGTGTCGAGGCAGCCGTCAATTGCTTAAAACAAACGGGTGCGGATGGGGTGATGTGCTCGCGAGGGACACTCGGCTATCCCTTCTTAGTCGGAGAAATTGATTACTTCCTGAAAACCGGACAATTATTGACGCCCCCGACACCAGAAGAACGCCTAGAATGTGCGCGAGAACATCTGGAAGCCTTGTGGCAGTATAAAGGCGATCGCGGCATTCGTCAGTCCAGAAAACACATGACTTGGTATACTAAAGGTTTTCCTGGGGCAGCTGAATTGCGAGGGCAGTTGGCTGTGATTGAAACCGTTGAGCAGGGTGTTGAATTAATTGAGCAGGCAATAGCCGCCTTACCATAAGCTTGCTCTGTTCACAATTTAAAACAGCTATCTAGGCTAATCAAAAGATGAGCTGTAAATCGGCGAAAGCCGAAATGATCAACTCGGTTAGCCTTAGGATATGTCTAGAGGCATCCGAGTCCTTAGATCAACTGGCTAGTTAACAAGTTGATGTGCTAGGGTAGTTAGCGAGAATTATGTTCGGTGGCAGTTTTTGTGTTGGGTATTTACAGGCTTCTCTCCGGATCTAAATCTCTGCGTTATTTGATTCTGGAGACTTTTTATGTCAATCTATGTAGGTAACCTTTCCTACCAGGTTACATCAGAAGATCTGAGTAGCGTTTTTGCGGAATACGGAACTGTAAAACGTGTTCAAATTCCAACAGACCGTGAAACAGGTCGCTCTCGCGGGTTTGGTTTTGTGGAGATGGAAACAGAAGCTGAGGAAGATGCAGCGATTCAAGAGCTTGATGGTGCGGAATGGATGGGTCGTAGTTTAAAAGTAAACAAGGCAAAGCCTCGCGAAGATCAAAAACGCAGTGGTAGTTACTCACGCCGCTATTAAGGTAAGCGTTGCTCTCCAGACACCAACTCTTTAGTTTTAGTTAATTGACATTTAGTCACCTGATGCAACTCAACACTCAGAAGTTGCTCTCCCTTTACTCCAGTAGTGTGAGGTGATCAACGTGCGGTGAGCATATATTCGATAGCGCTGCTTTGACGCTAATTTATAAACAAAGCAGTGCATCCAACTGCTTGTTATCACCCAGTTTGTTAGAAATTTACATGGATGATAGACATCATTCATACTAAATTATTTGTTCACGCTCAGGAGAAGATAGCATGACCCAAGTGGTTGTCGGTGAAAATGAAGGACTTGAGTCTGCACTGCGGCGCTTCAAGCGTCAAGTGTCAAAGGCTGGAATATTTGCAGATATGAAGCGTTTACGTCACTTTGAGACCCCCATCGAAAAGAAAAAGCGGAAAGCTGTTGCCAGAAGGCGCAAGCGGCGGATGAACTAATTTGTCCCACTATCGATGTTTGCTCTAATACGATAACTCTGTAGAGGCGTGAGTGACGCCTTTACAGCTTTGTTTTATTCAAGATTAAAGAGCGATCTAAACAGTAAACAGCAGGGTACGTTAGAACGCACCCTAATCCTGATTCAGAATCATGATTTACAATTACAATAACCCGACAAAATGCAAAGGTCCCTGACCACTAATTAATTCCAACACTAAAGCCAGAAAACCAATCATCGCAAGACGACCATTCCACACTTCTGCGGCTGTGGTCATTCCCCACTCCCAACGTTCTTGGGGATACATCTTGACTTTCTTCGTGGGACGGATGACTTCAGAAAACTGGCGACTAGGGGCGTCAAGTGAGTCAACCACCAAAGTTGCCAAGGACTCGATAAACATCGGATGGGTATTGAGGGCGGGTACACGATGGAAGCTACCAATACCCGCTTCTTCTGCAAGGTGTCGATACTCCATATCAACCTCTTGTAGCGTTTCGATGTGTTCTGAGACAAAGCTAATGGGTACCACGAGCAAATTTTCGATGCCTTGAGCACCTAACTCTTGAAGGGCGTCTTCTGTATAGGGTTTGAGCCACTCTACCGGGCCAACTCGACTTTGATAAGCCAAAGTATGGGGGTTAGGACGGTTGAGGGTTTGCATAATAAGGGCTGTGCAATCCTCAATTTCTTTTTGGTAGGGGTCACCGGCCTCTGTGACATAACTAACAGGAACGCCATGAGCACTGAAGAAAATGTGAACAGAGTCAGGGTTGGGCAACTGATCGAGTTCTTGGGCGATTAACTGCGCCATCGCTTGCAGGTAACCGGGCTGCTGATACCAGGAAGGAATGACCGTATAGTTAATTCGGTTAAGGGCTGGGTCTTCTTGCCAAATTTTTTCGAGTAAACGGAAGCTGGAACCGCTGGTACTGATGGAAAATTGAGGATACAGAGGAAGAATGACTAAATCTGTAATCCCGTCGCGCTTAATCCGGGCGATCGCTTCTTCTGTGAAGGGATGCCAGTAACGCATTCCGATATAAACTCTGGCGTCTTTCCCGTTTTGTTGCAAATGTTCTTGGAGAGCTTGAGCCTGAGCCTCTGTAATGCGCCGCAACGGTGAACCCCCACCGATTTGTCGGTAGTTTTCTTGAGATTTTTTCGCACGTAATGTGGAAATTAACCAAGCCAGGGGACTTTGCAGCCAGGAGAAGGGTAAACGAATAATTTCGGGGTCCGAAAATAAGTTGTATAGAAAGGGACGGACATCCCTTAACTCATCGGGTCCTCCCAAATTTAGTAATAAAACCCCAACACGGCCCATAGTAGTTACAGCTTCCAAAAACTTTCATATTTGTTACTGATTTTAACAATATATTCTCTTAGTGGTTTGAATTCTCAGTAATAAACATACATCTTTACCAGGACGTGAGCAGTGGCAACTCTTTCAAGGACTTGGAGTTATAAATACCCCTGGCTGTCTAATGGCATTTTTCAACGGGTAGCCATTGGCGTAGGCTCAAAAGGGCGATTTCACCCACTTCCCTGACAAAGCTTAATAATTTCTTTATATTTTAGGTTTTAGACCTGTTGATTCAGGGCGAGAAGTGAACGGCTTTATCTGCGTGGCTTTTGGAGTTCAGCTACTTGTGATTCTAGGGATTGTACACGCTCTTTGAGTTCAATGACTAAGGTAGCAAGGCGCTCAAACATCGGATCGGAGGAAGACACTTGCCGACGATTGCTTCTAGAGGAAATTTGGGGAGTGGGTGAATTTGGAATAGGTTTTTGAGGGGATGAGAGAGGACGCCCACTTAGTTGAGCGAGTTGAGACTCAATGCGGCTAACTTGCGATCGCAGTTGGAAATTTTCAGATTCTATTCGAGCAATCCGAGATTCCAGTAACCCTGGTGATTGAGCAAGGGTTAAGCGCGGTAGAAGGACTAATCCCAAAATTAAGGCAAGGCAAATGATCCCGTATTTGTTGATCATGATGTTTTATCCCGGCAAAAAGCAGCATCGTGATTGCCCAAAGGGCAGCGCCAAAGGCGATCGCTTTCAGGCGAATCACACTTTTTATACTGTCAAATTTGCCAGCCAAGTGCCTGTAGCTTTGGGTGAAGATAAATGCACTACCTTGAGATGGATATATTCAGGTTGAGCCAAAAGAATGGGATACTTGTTTCGATTTTTGCGATAAGTCTTTAGCGCCCACAGCAAGATGGAATCATGGCTGAATGTTTGTCGCCACGTTTCCCGGTTTCCACTCCAAAGTTCTTCTTGCATCACAACTCGTCGCCACGTTCGCCCTAACAGTCGCCCCATAATCACAGGTAGGGGGTAGTCGAGCCAGACAACTGTATTAGCCCGACTCCAGATCAGCGGGCGTATTTTACTGTAATTGCCATCAACCACCCAGCTATTAGTACTTAGCGACTGTTCTACACGTTTTTGGAAAATATTAATCGGTGCTTCTGTCCAATTCGCTTCCCAGTGGAGTGAATCTAGCTCTATATGGGGAATAGCAAGACGTTGAGAAATCTGACGCGCCAAGGTAGTTTTACCTGAGCCAGATGTGCCAACTACAGAAATTCGCTGATTGTAACTGGAGGACAGCATCAATTCATTATGGGTAAACAGGTCTATCTCTTCTGCTTCAGACGCTACACCTTACAGCTCTGCCCCTTTTTTAAGAGTAGAGAAAGATTACATCTGTTGTAACTTTTTGAGAAAACGGTATCAGCGAGTAGGACAGGCGTGCCGCCTGTCCGTTGTCCGTTAAATTAGAAGACACAGAGCTGACGCCTGACAAATTTAAGTTGTATATTCCGCGTTAATCTTCACATAGTCATAACTCAAGTCACAACCCCAAGCTTTACCCGTGCCATGTCCATTACCAACACTTACGGAAATTAAAACAGTATCTTCTTTTAAGTACTCACCTGCCGCCGCTTGTTTGAGATAATTACTAGCGGCTGCACGGTCAAAAGGAAGAGGTTGACCATTTTCCATCATCAAGAAATCCCCTAACTGAACTCGGAGATTTTCTTGCTCAAAGGGTACTCCTGCATAACCTGCGGCGGCGGCAATTCTGCCCCAATTGGGATCGCGACCAAATATCGCCGATTTAACTAAAGATGAGCCAGCAATACTTCGGGCAATTTGACGTGCCGCTTTGTCATCGGCTGCGCCCGAAACTTGTACTTCAATCAGACAAGTTGCGCCTTCTCCATCCCGTGCGATCGCTTTGGCTAAATGTTGACAAACGGCTGTTAGCATTGCCTCCAATTTTTCCGCTTCTGGCCCCATTTCCGTAATGGCTGCCGTTCGGGATTGACCATTTGCCAGAGCAATTAAGGTGTCGTTGGTACTAGTATCACCATCAACCGTAATTTGGTTAAAACTTTTATCCGCTGCCCGACTTAACATCTGTTGCCACAGTGATGTTGAGACAACAGCATCACAAGTAACAAAGGCCAGTAGGGTTGCCATATTGGGATGAATCATGCCAGAACCTTTACAAATGCCACCCACCCGCACGGTGCGATCGCCAATGGTGGTTTCCAGCGCAATCGATTTAGGCACTAAATCTGTAGTCATAATGGATCGCGCGGCTGAGTCCGAACCCGTTTCTGAGGCAGCGGCGACAAGTTGAGGAATTCCTGACAATAGGGCATCCATGCGGATTCGTTGCCCAATCACACCCGTTGAAGCGATCAAAATTGATTCGGGTGGAATATTCAGCGCTTGCCCCAAGGCTTTCGCACTTTCCAGAGCATCTTTCCCACCTTGCTCACCCGTTGCGGCATTCGCTTGCCCTGCATTGACTAAGATGGCACGAGTACTCGCTTTGGCTTGCAGTCGTTGACGACAGTATTCTACGGGAGCCGCGCACACTTGGTTGGTTGTGAACACACCCGCTGCGATCGCATCTACATCTGACAAAATCAATGCTAAATCTGGAAGTCCTGAAGGTTTCAGTCCAGCGGTAATTCCTGCCGCTCGATATCCTCTGGGAGCTGTAACACCGCCTGTAATTTCTTGCCAGTCTGACATGACGCCTCCTGAAAACCTTGACTCCTGTTTGAGAGGCGATTATATCAAGTCTCAGGGGGTTAGACAGCGAAGCGACTAGTATTGATACAAAAAAAAAGAGAGCCACTTGAGGCGACTCTCCCGATCATCAGGGTGCATCTACTTCTCACAAGTATAAAGGTTCGGGGTGGGGGGTGTCACCCCCTATTCAGATTTTTTTCTGATTGGCGTTTATAGGCACAAAAAAGGAGAGCCACTTAAGCGACTCTCCCGACTATCAGGGTGCATCTACTAAGCACACTATAACAATACGGGGGTGAGGGGTGATACCCCTTATTGTGTGATTTTTGTGAAGTTTACATCTGAATTTGATGAACTCAGATAAGTCGCCACTCCTAGCCATTCAGCTTCTTACCCAAGATTTGGTTAGTGAGCTTAGGATCAGCCCGCCCACTGCTTTTCTTCATCACTTGCCCAACAAAGAAGCCTTGGAGCTTAGTTTTGCCCTTGCGATATTGTTCTAGTTCCTTGGGGTTAGCCGCAATCACTTCATCGATAATGGCTTCGAGTTGACTCGTATCAGAGATTTGGATCAGACCCTTACGTTCCACCAATTCTTTAGCCGAACCCCCTTGAGCGAGCAGTTCGGGTAAAATCTCTTTGGCAATCTTACCGCTAATGGTGCCGTCTTCAATCAAGTTGATCAGTTCTGCCAGGGTTGTTGGCTTGAGGGCAATTTCTGCGATCGCCACTTTCTCATTGTTGAGATAAGCCGCAATATCTCCCATCACCCAGTTAGCCGTTTGTTTGGCATTAGCCCCTGTAGCCACAGCCGCTTCAAAATACTCTGCTACTTGGCGATCATCTGTTAGTACACGCGCATCGTAGGCAGAAAGCCCCAATTCACTTTCATAGCGATGCCGTTTTTGGGCAGGAAGTTCGGGAAGTTCGCTACCCCATTGCTCTAATTGCTCTTTAGATACCTCAATTGGAGGTAAATCGGGTTCGGGGAAGTAACGATAATCGCTGGAACCTTCTTTTACCCGCATACTAATCGTGCGTTGGCTACCTTCTTCCCACAGGCGAGTTTCTTGAATAATGCGCTCTCCAGCTTCAACCGCTGCAATTTGCCGCTCAATTTCGTATTCAATCGCCTTTTGGATGGCGCTGAAGGAGTTCATGTTTTTGATTTCGACTTTGGTGCCAAACTCCTCCTGTCCGACGGGACGCACGGAAATATTCACATCGCAGCGTAGCGAACCTTCCTGCATATTGCCGTCGCTGACACCGATGTAGCGCATAATTCGGCGCAATTCTTGGGCATATTCTGCCGCCTCTTGCCCAGAACGCATATCGGGTTCTGAGACAATTTCGATCAGAGGTACACCCGCACGGTTGTAATCGACTAAAGAGTAAGTGGAACCGGAAAGGCGATCGCTCCCTGCGTGAACCAATTTTCCTGCGTCTTCCTCCATGTGCAGACGAGTGATACCAATCCTTTTGCGGATGGGGTTACCTGCTTCATCAGGAAGTTCAATTTCCAGCCATCCGTGTTCGGCAATCGGTAAGTCAAATTGAGAAATCTGGTAATTCTTAGGCAGATCGGGATAAAAATACTGTTTCCGGTCAAACTTACTGTAGGGGGCAATCTTGCTATTCAGGGCTAAGCCTGCTTTTACAGCATATTCCAGTACCTTTTGATTCAGGACGGGCAATACCCCAGGCAGTCCCAAACAAATTGGATCGATGTTTGTATTCGGAGTCCCACCGAATTCTGTAGAGGAATGAGAGAAAATTTTAGTTTCCGTACTCAGCTGACAATGGGTTTCTAGACCAATAATTGCTTCATACTGAGTTTTAATCGGTGCAGCAGTGGTCATAGGCGTTTTGTTTGCTGTCTTATCGCAACAGGTCTTTACTCTAGTTTAGGAGACGCCAAACACCAGACATAAATAAACCTAGGAGGTCTGATCAAACCTCCTAGGTTTCTCCTATTAGATTAATGGGGCAATACATTTACCTATTGAAGTCCCCAAAAGTGTAGAACACCTTGATTCGTAAACAATTCAATGGCGATGGCAATAACAAAACCAAGCATTGCCAAACGTCCATTCCAGATTTCGGCTTGGGGGGTGAAGCCGAACTTGACAGCGTTACGGTCTTCGGGGTTAGTAATGGGTGTGTTTGGTGTATTTGTCATGGTTGATTTTCCTTTTCTTAAAATTTGAGTGAAACTTGTGAGTGTTAAGGACTTACATTAAGCCCCAGAAGTGCAGCACCCCTTGGTTCGCTAATATCTCAGTCAGCAGGGCAGCGACAAAGCCAATCATTGCAAGGCGTCCATTCCAGATTTCTGCTTGAGGTGTTATACCTGTCTTCCAAGCATTACGCTCTTCAGGATTGATGATGGGAGGAGTGTTTGAGGGTTGCATGATTGCCGATTCCTATAATGAATATTTTGTTGCTTTCGTCAAGCTTACTTTAATAAAGTTAACGAAGACTGAGGCTAAAGCTATCTCTCCCAGGTCAGAAGCTGCTGGGTTGGGGAACTCACTCTTTAGAAGGACAAGGCTTAACCCTAAGAATCAGGTCGAACGGCTAAACCTGTTTGGGGGTCAAAAAAATGAATCTTATCAACTACTATTGATAGCCAAAGTTGATCGCCCATTTGAACGAGTTGATCGGGTGCGGTTCTCACCTGTAAAGGAGATGCTTCAGCTAGCGACACGGTTAAATAAGTGTCGTTTCCCAATGCTTCTACCAGTTCAACTTGTACGGGTAGGTTTTTGGGCGCAGGCACGCTAACGATGAGATGTTCGGGACGAATGCCTAACGTGAGGGAACGTCCGTCGTATTTTTTCAGAATAGGTGCCCAGGCTTCGGGAAGGGTGAGGCGGAACTGAGGATGGGTAATGAGAAGCGGCGCTTTAATCTGAACGGAGATAAAGTTCATCGGCGGTGAACCGATGAATTCCGCCACAAACTGGTTGGCGGGATGGTTGTAAAGTTCCAGCGGGGGAGCAAGTTGTTGGATTTGCCCGTGATTCATCACAGCGATGCGATCGCCCATTGTCATCGCTTCGGTTTGGTCGTGGGTGACGTAAATTGTGGTGGTTCCCAACTGCCGCTGAAGTTTCACAATTTGGCTGCGTGTTTCCGCCCGGAGTTTGGCATCCAAGTTGGAGAGGGGTTCATCCATCAAAAACACTTGAGGATTGCGAGAAATTGCCCGTCCTAGCGCAACTCGTTGCCGTTGTCCCCCAGAGAGATGCTTGGGTAGTCGGTGCAGCAGTGGCTCGATTTGTAACAACTGCGCCACCCGACGGACTTGCTCATCAACGGCTTTCTCCTTGTCAGAAAAATAGCGGATTCCTTTGGGAAGCGATCGCGTCATTGCGACGAAGAAATCCTCTACCCACTGGGGAATCTCCTGTGCAGATTGCTCTTCCCCACTGGAAATCTCCGTTTCCGGAGTTAGCATTTTTGTGCGCCGTAGTCCAAAGGCTATGTTGTCATAGACTGTTAAATGGGGATAGAGGGCATAGTTCTGAAACACCATGGCGATGTCTCGTTCTTTGGGGGGGAGGTCATTAACTAAGCGATCATTCACCCAAATATTGCCGCCCGTCATTTGCTCCAACCCCGCAATCAATCGCAGCAAGGTACTTTTGCCGCAACCGGAAGGGCCAACCAGCACCATAAACTCGCCATCATTTACGGTGAGGTTAATGCGTCGCAATACATTGACATTTGTTGATTTTTGTGCAGTAGAATTTTCTTTAGAAGAAAATTTGTCAACGGCAACCACCGGCGCTTCATCCACCGGCGAGAGCAGAGGTTCTGCTGTTACTGGTGTGACGGTTCGCTCTCCCTTACGACCTGAAAAGCTTTTATAAATATTTTCTAGAACAACCTGCGCCACGATCAATTCCCATTCCGTTACGGCCTCTTATTCAGTTATTCTTCCCTGTCGCTAAGGCGATCGCAACAGGAGTCTAAATACTTACTTGAGTGTATGAAGTGCGGTGGTTATATCCGAGGTTAGAGCAAACCCCTAATTTCATACATAGTAGTTGAGACAGACACCCAGAGGCGGGGACGCGGGAACACCCAGAAAATGAATCTACTATGTATGAATGCAACTTGGTGTGAGCGTCCTCTGTTTAAGATTAAGACGCGATCGCCAATTGTGGCAGATTTAAAGGTTCCGCAATCTGTCGTCCAACGGCGACGGCAACAGGTCGTAAACTCTCGACTAAATCCACCATATCGTCCAAAGAAAGTGCCTGACGTGCATCGGAAACTGATTTTTCCGGTTCGGGGTGACATTCAATCATCAGTCCATCAGCTCCACAAGCCACAGCCGCTTTAGCCAGAGGGGCGACCAATTCCCGCTTGCCCACAGCATGAGAGGGGTCTACAATCACGGGCAGGTGAGTAAGCTGCTTGAGTGCTACGACGGCTCCTAAATCCAGCACATTGCGAGTGAAGTTATCGAAACTGCGGATACCGCGTTCACACAATACAACTTGAGAGTTACCGTGGCTGAGAATGTATTCGGCTGCCATGACAAATTCCTCAAGCGTTGCAGCTAACCCTCGCTTCAGCAGGACTGGCTTGTCGATTTGACCGAGTGCTTTGAGTAAATCAAAGTTTTGCATGTTGCGGCTACCAACCTGAAGCATATCCCCATGGGGTGCAAGGGATTCGATTTGATCAATGGTCATGACCTCGGTGATTACCGGAAGATTGTAGCGCGATCGCACTTCTGACAATATCTCTAATCCTTCCACACCTAAGCCCTGAAACGAGTAGGGAGATGTCCGGGGTTTGAAAACACCACCCCGTAGCGCCTGAACGGGTGCGTGCTGAAGTTGTTGAGCAACGAGTTCCATTTGTCTGCGATTTTCAACGGCACATGGCCCCCCAATAATTACAAGTTCTCTTGCCCCGAAGGTGACGTTATCCGAGAGTTTGACAAGGGTGTTGTGGTTAGGATGAGATTGTGTAGCAAGTTTGGCATTCAACATGTGGTCGGATTCCTTTGTTAGATGGGTGAAAAATCAAAAACCCGGTTCCTTTGCAGGTTCCGGGTTGTCGTAGAAAGTTGGCGTGACTTTACCTACCCGGAAGCGTATCGGGGCCAAAAATAAAAGCCGTAAAGCCAGCTATTGAGGGAAAGGGTCATGCTTGGATTTTGAGGTGTATTTACCTTAAAAAAATAATGGACCACAGCCTTTGTTCTGCGGTCCACCGGGTCGGTTCCATGGGGAACTGTTTTCACCACCGGTGAACCTCCCTAAACCAAAAATAAAAGTAATGGCGGCTGCTGAACATGGCTGTAGCGCTAGTGAGACTATTTGTTGAGTTCTGTAATGCGCCTACCCTAGCAAGCTTATCAGGACTTAGTCAATACCCGTGGGGAGTGAAATTGCCATCTCAACCACAAAATCCTGAATTCTAATTTTTTCCAAGGGGGCATCTAACCAAAAATCTATCTTTGCTAGGGGCAAGGCAACCCTAATATATCGGCTTAGGCACAATGAATGATTGATGATGCTGTGCCCCTACTGCCTTGGTTGTGTCGTCATGCTTGCTACGGATATAACAGCGATCGCCACCTAGGTTCAGCAATCATCATTTCTCATGCTCCCATCAGGCATGATTGTATTGCAAAATTTAGCACCGCTTAGGTCTGCGCCCTCTAGGTTAGCGTTCTTCAGATCGGCCTTACGCAGATTCGCCCAAGTTAAGTTGGCATTATTCAGGTTTGCTCCACTCAGTTTAGCCGCGCCCAAGTTAGTATGAGTTAGACTTGCCCCTTTCAGGTTAGCTTCACACAGATCGGCCTTGATCAAGCTAGCTCGATGTAAATTGGCTCCAGTGAGTTCAGCACCATGTAATATTGCCTCATTGAAGATTGTTTGGCGCAAATCGGCTTTACTCAGATTGGCTTGGTAAAGGTTTACCCTCGTGAGGTTCGCTCCACTTAAGTTAGAATTGTGCAAATTTGCCTTCAGCAAGTCGGCTCTCATTAATGGGATTTTACGCAAATCTGAGCCGTTTAAGTTTGCCCGATGAAAATTTCGTTCTCCAGCCAGATAACGCCGCTTCAGTTCATCCGTATCCATTACGTATCAACTAACTAGATACCACCATAATCTTAATCAGAAAATACCCTACCTGTTCGTGTAGCTTTCGCTTAGCGCCTAGGCAGGGCATTTTCAAAAATTAATTAAAAATGGCGTTTAGGCTTTGAAAATGGGTTAAGCGTCGCTTTCAATGTAGATAAATAAAAGACCCATTACCACAGCAGGCAGGAGCCAAGTCACGACGGGAATCAAAATCCAGGGCAAGAATGAAGCTGCGTATGCACCTGTCATATCAAACTTTCCTCGCTAAATTTACAGGGTTTCAAAACGGATATTACCAAGAGCTGACGGATGGCTTAAGTCAAACACTTAAAGCCAAGGACTGCCAGCCCAAAAATGGCTATGTATTGTGAACGACGCCACGGAGGATGGCATCCACAACATCAAAATTGGCCAGCAGGAAGTAAGCCACGAAAGCGCCACCCATGCCACCAATAAAGAACCCACCCGCAAACTGGCTCCAGCCGTCAGCCGTAGTTAGTTCAGCAGGGGTTTTGGGGTTTTGCTTAGCAACGGCATTATTATGGCCTTCTTGGAAATTGGCAATGCCATAGGCAGCCATAGCGGCGGTTGCAATGATAATCAAAGCTACGCCTGAAATTAATCCACCTAAACTGGCGGCACCCGGATAGTCCCGCAGTGGGCCAAAGATGACCCAAGGGCCGATGATGAAATAACCGTGAGCCAAACCAATCTCTAGACCTCGCAGAAGGGGTGATATGCCTTTGCGGTAGGCGGGGAGATTGTTGAGGAAAGCCCTAACGATACCGGAATCACTGATGGGAGTTGATAAATGCCCCGTAAAAGGGTCACCATTAAACGGTTTTATAAGCTCTGTATCTCTGGGATCAGCCATGCTGAACGTCTCCTATTTGTCTAAAAGGTTACAGAAGAACTTGAGATCACATTCTACGCAAGTAGGGGTTACCCAATGGCAGAATCTGCTGTGACCTTTAGAAAAGTTCATTAAACTTTCTTTCACTGGCGATTTCATCCCTCTTCCAGAGGAAGCGAAAGCAGGTGCATAGGACGCGAGCACCTTAGCTGTTAAGGAACTGGGGGAAAATTAGGCTACCGGACACCAACAGGCAGCGAGGGGATTGAGGTAACCCAAGTGCTTGGGTCAAAACGGAATGTCGTCGTCGTCAAAGTCAGGGGGAGGCGAATCACTCGGTTGAGGTTTAACTCGATCTGGTGTCATTTGCAGATCGATCCAGCGCTTGGCAAAATGCAGTGCTTCTTCCTCGGTCTTAGCATTATGAATGGGAATCACGCATTCACCCGTAGCACTCCAGACCTGAACGCAGAATACGGGTCTAGCCTCAATTATCCAACCTCGATAAATTTCTGCTGAACTCATTGCTGGCACTCCCAGTGAGCAAGCTCAAGGCTTTCCTTCAACCGTAACACGGCTTTCATTTTTTAGACGTAAGTTTTGTTCCGGTTTATATAGTATGTATGGGAAAAGGCAATCTTAATATTCCAATCAATTCAATGAAACAGCTCCTCAATCGACTCGACGAGAGTCAAAAATACCTTCAACGCCTGATTCTACCCCTGGTATTATGCGTTTTAGCCAGTGTATTCGTGGCAGCACCCGCTAACGCCACTGGAGTTTATCAGATGCCCAACATTAGGGCTGGGGAACCGACTTGGGTGGTTGATAAAGCCGAAGTTCTCAGCCGTTTGAATGAAGGACGCTTGAGTAATACTTTGGATGATTTAGCGAAGAAAACGGGCAAAGAGGTCAGGATGGTTACCATGCACCGTTTAGACTACGGTGAGACGATCGATAGTTTCACAAAAGCCCTATTTGAAAAATGGTTCCCAACCCCACAAGCTCAAGCCAAGCAAGCGTTGCTCGTGATTGACACGCTAACCAACACAACTGCTATTCAGACGGGTGAAGCGGTTAAGTCCGTTCTACCTGACGACATTGCCGAAAGCGTAGCGTCTGAAACGGTAGCGGTGCCCCTCCGAACGGGGAACAAGTACAATCAAGCTTTGTTGGATGCTAGCGATCGCTTAGTCGCCGTTCTTTCGGGTGAACCCGACCCAGGCCCCCCGGTTGTGGAAGAAAAGATTCAGGTTGAAAGCACCTTTAAGAGTGCAGAAGAAACTGACACCCAAAATTCTACGATTTGGGTGGTGACTATCTTGATTATCGCCACCGTTGTCCCGATGGCTACCTACTTTTTCTATCAGAATTTCTCAGGCTAATCCTGAATATACTCTCCGCCATCCACTAGAGCAGACTCAGCCCGAACAAACTCCCGTCCCAAATAAGCTGCATGATCGAGCATTGTGACGGGACAGGGTTGGGTTTGCTCAAAGATAGCCACACAAAGTTCTTTTGCAGTTCTGCCTGTAAACAGGGTGCTTTGAGTCCGTTCTACTTTGCCCTTGGCGGGGATGACTTTGCCTGTTTCTGGGTCAATGGCTAAGCCTCGCTCATCAATTACATTAGTGAAATGTTTGGCACAAATTAGCCTTGACTCGCGATCGAGGTAGATAATGAAATATCCGCCTGGGTCAAGGTTGATATCGCGTTTCGATAGCTTATCGTCAATTGCACGTAGGTCATCTACTGTTAAACTCATCTTCTCTGCTAGGGATTCTTCTTTTCTTGTTCTTGCCTGTTTTGGTGCGATAACAGCCCAAACAGACTTAATCTTAGTTTAGAAGTTGGTTAAAAGAGCGATCAGCTTTGCTGTTACTGTAGGCGATCGCACCTCAAGTCAATCGGGTTGAGATTGAAAATTGTCATTATCCAAGGGGTGCCCCTAGAGGATTTTGGTGTGTGACAGGTATTCGGGTAACTGGGACATCCTGCTGCTAGGGCTTGTGAAGCAAAGTATATTTTTAACGAACTACTTCTAAATATTCTCAAATTGTTCAAATAAATTAATTAACCAGTAATTGTCTAGATAGTGGATTAAATCTGGCAAAGCCTCTTTTAGATCAAAGTCAACATCTCGCTCTTGAATATCAATAATTAGTTTGTAAATCAACTCAAAGTTAATTCGGTCTTCCTGTTCCATAATAATGAAACTTCCCTTGGAAGAGTTGTTCAGTTTTTCTATTTCATCCCTACCCACTCTTCCTGTAATTCCGGGTTGTCTTCGATCTCTAAGGAGTTTAAAAGACGTATCCTCCTTGTGCCTGAGTACTAATTCATTCCAGTTCTGGATTCGGGCTGTAAAAGAACCTCCATTAATCTGTAAGAAACCAATAGCAATACTTTGATGTTCATTTCTAATTACAAGGTGTTCCGGTAGCTTCTTCCCACCTAACCGCAAGCTATGTAGTTCAAAATCCTTAAAATCTTTGAATGCCTGAGCAATAGTCCTCAATTTTCCGACATCATCGCTGTCACTAATAATTTGAGGCTGTGCATATTCTTGTTCAATTAAAGTTTCTTGTCTTTGAAGATATAGAATAAGAGGACTAGAACCTCCTCCCTTGCCTTCTATTTGTTCCAGCCTTCTATCTAATTCCTCTGTTTTTTGTCCCAATTCCTCTGTTTTAACGTATAAAAATTGTACATCTTCGACTAAATTACTAACTACTTGCTTCCAATCCGTAAAGTCATTATCTAATTCTTGCAAGGTTTGACACAACACATCCATATCTTCCTGCTTTTCTCGGAAACTAGAGCCAGCCTTTTTCTGCAATTTAGCTAATTCATTTTCCAGCAATGTTAATCTTTCTTGAACTGCTTCACTGACTATTGGTTTTGATGGTGAACTAGAACGTTCGGGCAGAGGAACATTATGAACCTTATACTGATAGTAATCAGAAGCACGATTTAAAACATATCGTATAGAGTGTTGATTAAGAATTGCCTCTAATTCATCTGAATTAAATAAATCTTCTATATTTAAACCAATTTCTTGTGCTTTGATTTGTAAAATTTCTTGTAGTTTTTTACGATTTGGCAGATTTAATCGGACTTGGTACTGTGAAATTCTCCCAAGAATAGAACCATCAAAAATTTCTTTAAACTGTTCCCAACGGTCTGGAAATAAATTAAGAATAATTAAACTATTGGGGACGTGAGTAAAAATTTCTTTTACTGCCTCACCAAATCTCACTAATAGGCTGTCGTTATGTTTTAGTCCCAGTCCTTCCAGTTGATCAAAGACAATAATTAGTGGTTCATCTAGTAGAGAGAGTTTGCTAAAAACAGAAATTGCTTGCAAGGAAAATTCTTCCTTACTCATCTCCTCCTTCCAGTTATTCAAGCCAATAAAATCGGTTTCTTCTTGTGTTAGTTCATTGGCAGCTAACCATCGGGTTACTATTTCTTTTTTCCTTGAATCGGAATAACTACAATATTTAACAATACCCTTAATGATTTGAGCTGAGTAACCTGCTACTCCATACTCATTAGCCCACCATTCATTAGTACGTTTTTCAATGTGCTGCCAATATTCCCGCTTTCGCTGGGTTCCTTCCGCACCTAAAACTTCATATATCTTGAGATTACCCTTTTGAACAGCAGATAGTATTTCTGTATCTCTCTTATTTAGACTTATGATCCGGGTTGTGCTAATCAGTTTGACAAAGCTATTAGCTAATAAATGTTCTAACTGTGTATAGTTACTATCAGGAACTTTTTGAATAAAAGATTCTAGGATTCGGCTGTAAGTATGATAAAGAACGGAATCAGGATTATTAGGTTGTCTGATGAAAAGTAATCGATTAACCTTCAGTAACTCTTTAGCCAGACGCATCATCAAGTGCGTTTTTCCAGAACCGGGTTCACCAATGACAATTGCTCCCTTGCTTTGGTGATTTTTATCATGTTTGATATCAGTGATGACAGACTTGAGTGTTTCAAACTCATCCTGATAGATTTCTTTGAAATCAACATGGTCTTGAAATGGATTATCGACGCGGCTACTTCCAAAAGGGTTAGGTTTGTCTCGGAGAGTATCTAGTAGAGGGGCTTTTGGTGCCTGAGTCATGATTTTTAGATACAGTTGATAGGTGAATTCTGCGTCATACCTGGCTATATGAGCTAGGTTAACATCGAAGTAGCTTTGGTTGACTTTTAAATTTAAGTGCTTACTTAGATATTCTAAAGAATAACTGGGTAAACCTGGGAAGGCAGCTTTCGCTAGAACACAGCTACATTCAATGGTAAGATTTTGCCAAGGCAAGCCAACTTTCTTACAGCTATTTTTCAAAACTTGAATATCATGCTTAGCATAATGAAAAACTATTAACTTCGTTTTAGTAATTTCTAGAAAATCAACGACAATCTCTTTAAGGGGCTTGAGGTTAAGGACTTTTTCATAATTATCAGGATGCTCTTTAGCAAAAGCTTCGTAAATTAATTTACCCTTACTGTTGATAATCGCAATTTCCCGAAGCTCTTTTTTCCCTTCGGTATCGATAACAATGAAGTCCTGTTGTGGATGCATCTGAATAGAGTTATTCCTCTAGAATTGAGGATTTTTTACCCTATCATAACCATTAGTGATTGAACTTAGCATGGGCTGTGCAAATGCACGAGCATTTGTAATTTCACACCATGAAATAACACTCTCAATCCGCCAGGAACTTAAGTTCCTGGCTCATAAATCAAGTCCTCTAAAGAGGACTAAATAATGATTTTATTTCCATAAACCCGCCCTACAAATTGATTAATCCTGAATGGTGAGGTTAATCTCCCGTTTGGTAAAGGGTAAATCCTGATTAATCGCGTCGATTTCCTCTTGTTCCATGACATTAATCTCACCGATGTAGTGCCGCAAAATTTGAGTAAACCGCGCATTATAAAATCGGTGCAGACTGTGGTTAGCTGTTGCCGGAAAACCGCGCCGTCTTTTGTGACGCCCACCCGCACCGGGGTCAAACATCTGAATGCCATTGGCAATTCCCCACTCAATCGGCGTGTAGTAACAAGCGTCGAAATGCAGGCAATCAAATTCCTCAAAACAACCCCAATAGCGACCATAAAGCTGGTCACCCTTGTTGATACAAAATGACATGCCTACCGGATGGCGGTTATTGTCCTCTCGATAAGCTGCCACTAACAACACGCGATCGCTATAGTTGGGATATAACTGCTCAAAAAACTTGCGCGTGAGATACTTACTCCCCCACATAAACTTGTCGCAGGTGCTGCTGTAGAAGCCATAAATTGAAGGAAACAGGGATTTAGGAATCTCTTCACCCCTGAGAATATCTAAGCGTAGACCTGTTGTTGTAACAGCTTTGCGCTCCCGTTTGATATTGCGGCGCTGATTAGCGTTGAAGACACTAAGATAATCATCAAAGGTCTGAAAGCCTTTGTTTTGCCAAATGTAGCTGTGGTGCAGCCAACTGGTAAAACCATGACGTTCTAGGACGGGACGCCATTCGGGGTCAACAAACAAAAAGTGACAGCCACTAATCCGGTTCTGGTCACAAAAATGGTCGATCGCAATTACCATTTGTTCCGTCAGCCGGTCTTCATCTTCTCCCGGTGCGATCAAAAACCGATAACCGGTAGCTGGGGTAAACGGCGTCATTCCCAGCAGTTTGGGGTAGTAGCGTATCCCTAAGCGGTGAGATAAATCCGCCCACTGCTGGTCAAAAACAAACTCTCCGTAACTGTGGCCTTTGATGTAGAAAGGTGCAGCGGCTATAAGCTGTCTATCTCGCCACACGGTGAGGTGATTCGGTAACCACCCAGTTTTTGCTGTAGCACTCCCTGAGGTTTCTAGATTGTTCAACCACTCCCACTCTAGGAAAGGGGTCTTCAAGGGCTGGGCAAGCTCATCCCAAGCGGATTGGGGAATGTCTGCCATCCGGTTGACCCAAGTCACGGCATAGTCAAGCTGGGGTTGTTGAACCATGGGGGAAATCCAAGAAAGAAATGGGTTAAGATACCGTGTCATGCAGAATATAAGGGTGAGTTCAATTGGCTCCACCCAGAGGTTTGTTCGGAGCAATGCAGCTCAAAGTGAGTGCCGACTCCGATAAAAACTGTTTTTAGGTTAACTAATCTTTACGAGCGTTGCAGCCGATAATGCAGAAAGACCTCATGTTCGATCGTCTGAACCGTCAAAAGTTCCAGAGGTCTCGCTAAGTGTGAGAAAAATCCCTCTCCCGCCACTGGCGTTGGAGCGGTTCTACCGCCTAAAATCAACGGGCAAATGGTTAGCCAAAATTCATCAATTAAATCGGCGGCCAGGAGTGCAGCGACTAGTTCACCGCCTCCCAAGAGGGCTAAGCGTTCGACGCCCAATTGAATTAACTGTTGAAAGGCATTCTTCCAATCCATCTCGCCTGTGGATGTATCCGCTACCAAAATTCGCTCAAAACGTTCAACACCCGATGCCTGTTCTTTCTGCCAATGTTGGGCACCCCCTGCGGTTGTTAGTAACCAACGGGGAACCTGTTGGCGAAAAAAGCGCAATTGGGGGTCAAAATCAGCAGAACCCGAGCAAACAATTTGTACCGGCTGCGGTGGCACACCCCCTTGTTGTCGCAGTTGCAGTAATTTGGGATTGGAGATGCCCAGGGTGGTGCCATAGGCACGGAGTGTATTGGCACCAAACAAGACGCCGTCAGCCAGAGCAATTTGTGTTTCCAGATGGGTGCGATCAGCAGAAGACGAAAATCGAGCAGGCGATCGCGCCACGTCTGCAATCTTGCCATCAGCACTCATGGCGAGAACAACGGTTGTATGGGGTCGAGGGATGGCAAAGTGAGAAGGCATAGCGTCTGGCTGGAACAAAGACACGAGGAAAGAGGATTCTTAAGATTGAGACTTTCCTTGTAAAAGTTGTCTCGAACCTAAGCCTCTAAGATACACGGAGACTTTGAAGCGTTTTAGGATGGATGAGATGGGGGATTCATCTACTGTATTAATTATGGCTGTTGAGTTTTCAACTTTAATCTGAGAGACATACTATGGCTAAGCCAGGTCAATCCTCCTTTCGTCGTATTTTGCTGTCGCGCTTATTGCTGCTGAGCGTACCAGTGTTACTGTTGGGGGTGTATGTAACCTACAGAAAGGCACGCTCGACGCTGTTGGAAACGGCTCGGCAAAATCTGATCGAGAGCGCCGTGAGAAAGGGACAGAATATTCAACAAGCGGTTGACACCCTCAAAGCTAATCTGGAGATAGCGAGGGAAAGCGTAGAGTTACAGTCCCCGTCTCCAGGCGCTGATCAAGAATTTATCGACCAACTCGCTCAACAATTACCGACCCTGATCGAGTGCGTGCAGCTGAGTGATATTCAAACCCGAAAGCTCGTGGCTAGTACTTGTGGCAACCAAGCGATCGCCCAAAAACAGCCAACGTTATGGCCTTGGCAGCGTTCTTTATTGCCACGCAACCGTTCTCCAATTTACGTGACGGCGCTACTTCCTCAAAAACCCTCAACAACAGTAGGCACCAACCCCAAGCGAACCGACTCGACCCATCAACTCCCATTAGTGTTCAGCGCACCGGTCTATAACGCTGAGGGTCAACTTCGATATGCTCTGAGTATCCAGTCTTCCTTGGTTCATTCTCAACCCACCAAGCGGAGGTCTTTATCGGGCTATCCGGTGGTAATTAATCAGGAAGGGACAATTTTATCCCATATCGATCCAACCCGAATTGGGCGCTCAATTGTTCAGGAAAAAGATAGGGGGGCGCTTAAGGAGGTCTTGAGCCAATCACTCGATGGTCAACAGGATTCTCTACATTTATTTTCTTTTGAAAGAGAGGGCGTCGAACTAGTCGCTGGGTACACGGCGATCCAGAGTCCGATGACGGCTGAGCCGAACCAAAAGTGGGTGATTTTATCCATTACGAGCATAGAGAGTGCCCTATATGGTCTCAAAGATATTCAGCAAGTTTTGCTTGTCCTCACCTGCTGCTTAATTGCGGCAAGTTTTTTAGCAACACTTTATGTAGCTCGTGACTTGGCTCGTCCTTTAGAAAAACTCAGAGATTACGCCTTACATGAATCGGATTTGCACTCTACGGATCGGATTCCTCGAAACTTCAAAATTCGGGAATTTAACCAATTGTCTGATGCCTTTGAGGGGATGATTACTCGTCTGAGAGCTTGGGCTGAAGAACTAGAAACAGCTTGGAAAGAGGCACAAACCGCCAACCAACTCAAAAATGAGTTTCTCGCGAATACTTCCCATGAACTGAGAACTCCACTCAATGGCATCATTGGCTGTCTGCGATTAGTACGGGATGGTTTTTGTGATGACCGAGAAGAAGAACTCGATTTCTTACAACGAGCGGATGATGCGGCAATTCACTTATTAGGAATTATTAATGACGTTTTGGATATTGCCAAGATTGAAGCCGGAAAGCTCACGGTAGAAACAGAGCCACTTGATTTGCGAAAAATTCTGAATGAAGTGATTAATTTACAGGCTGTTCCCATTCAGCAGAAAGGCTTAGAATTTCATACCACAGACCTGGATAAAGTGATTCCTGTTCGTGCCGATCCAGCTAAACTTAAACAAGTACTTTTAAATGTAGTTGGTAACGCTGTTAAGTTTACTGACTCTGGCAACATTACAATTAATACGCGAATAGAAGCGTTCGCTGAAACATCCCCTGAGGTTTCTTTGAATAATGGGAATGATCGAGGAGAAATTGCTGGTTCTAAGGAAAAGAAGAGAGAACGCTTATCCCTGCCTTCTACAGGTGATGCAAGTACGGATAGTACTTCAGTAACTCCTTCTTCGCGTGTTGTTGTGACTGTTAAGGATACGGGAATTGGGATCGATCCCACTCAACAGCCTAAACTTTTCCGTCCCTTCGTGATGGTTGATGGGACAACCACGCGCAAGTGTGGAGGTACAGGTCTGGGTCTTGCGATTTCGCGGAATTTAATGTCACTGATGGGAGGGAATATTACCCTCTCTAGTGATGGGGATGGTCATGGGACTAAGGTGGAAATTTCTTTGCCTATCATTGAGCATTCATTACTATTTTCAGGTGACTCCCAATTATCCAATGATGTTGCTCAGATGTTTGAATCGGCTGATAATAATGCAGAAGACTCAAATGTTATTAGTCAATAATGATTAGGTAATAGGTAATGAGTAATGGGTAATGATTCAAAATTCAAGAAAGTATGATTACCCTCACACAAACCTACTTATTCCTGATCGTTCAATGCTAAAAATGCCTGTTTAGCAGCGGCTTGTTCTGCTGCTTTTTTAGAACGTCCTTGCCCTTCACCCAATCGCTGATTTTGCAGCCAGACTTCAGCCGTAAAGCGGTGGTCATCCCCATGTATTAAACTTGTTTCTTTAAGGCGATACTCTGGGCGAAGTTTGTAGTGAGCTTGAGTCCATTCTTGGAGAGCATCTTTATAGTTTAGGCGGGCTGGATCTTGGCGCACTTCTGCGGCTAGTTGCTGCAAGTGAGGATCTAACCAAGGGCGCACAAGTTTTAGTGTATGGGTACTCAAGTAGAGTGCTCCTAACACCGCTTCAAAGGCATCTGCTAAGCGTGATGTCTCTCCTGCCGCGTCACTCGCTGCACTGCTAGACAGGAGTAAATAACGTTCTAATCCATAAACTCTCGCTAACTGAGCAAGGATGCGATCGCTCACCAGTACCGAACGAATGGCAGCAAATTCACCGACTGAAGCGTTGGGATAGGTTTCAAATAACAATTCTGAGGTCGCAATTCGCACAACGGCGTCACCGACGAATTCTAACTGCTCATAGTTGGCTTTAGCAGAAATACTTGGGTGCGTTAGTGCTAGGTCAAGCAGTGCCCACTGCACTGGAGCCTGATCGGACAACCCTAATTTTTGCACGAATTGCCGTAGTTGTTTCTGACGGCGAGGGTCTATGAGAGTCATGATTTAAGATGAACAACACTTACTATAAGTGAGTTTAAGCAAGTAGACCTAAGATTTTCAAAAATTTGCTGCCAAACTCATTTTTTCCAAAAACGGTCTGATCCAATTTTGTTACCAATCTTAATAATCCCACAAAAGCAAAGCTGTTTAAACGACTATCACTGGTGAAATCCTCGTTAGAGGCATAAAAATTTAAAAATTTTTCTATATTATGAAAGTCAGCTTTATCTAATACATATAAGTAATGTAAAAACTCTTGATGAGTGATTTCATTATTAATATGAGCCACGAAAAACTTAAATAAAGCATCTGCTTTAGCCAATTCATCAAAGCGGTCTAAAGCGATAATTAACTTTTCTTCTAAATTCTTTTTATAGTCTTGATTAGCAATTACTTTATCAAACTTATTTTTAAAATTATCATCAATGCTCTCGAAACCCTTCAGAAAGAGTAGCGTTTTTTCCATAAAAAATTGCTCCCGAACTGTCAAAAAAGTTGTCATTGCAGAATAATCAGTTTCTCAGATTAAAATTTCACTGGTCGGTTTATTCTGAATTGAGCCAGTCAATTCAAAACGAAATCCAGGCTTAAGCTAAATACTACTGATATAACCTAAGTTCGTCGTAGCACTCAAGTAGCTCAAGCTGGCAAACAGCAAGTACAAAAACTGAGGTTAGCTCCATCCGGCTTAGGCTAACGAACGAGTCATGTCAAGATGCAGAAAGTGAAAGTGAGAACCTAAAGTCCTGTCAGCAGGTTCAAAAAAGGAGAGAGTCGGGCATAAGCCGGGTTCTGTTCTCCACAGCAGCAGAACTTCTGGGAGGGCAGTTATCTATCTGGGACATCTGTTACCAGATGCCTCTAGCGGTTCTTGTCAGCGGAACTGGGAAAAGACCAACCGTAGTTCCTACGACCTTGCTCCCAACCGGGGTTTACCGAGCCAGCACCTCTCGATGCTGCTGGTGCGCTCTTACCGCACCTTTGCACCCTTACCCTCAACAACGTATGAAGTGTAAAGTAAGAAATCTGAAATTTCATCCTTTATCCCTCAGACTTGAGAAGGCGGTATATTTCTGTGGCACTATCCTCACGGTCACCCGCACTGGGCGTTACCCAGCAAGTTTGGCCTTTCGGGAGCCCGGACTTTCCTCAGACTCTACGAGAATGCGAGTCCGCAACTACCTTCGCCTACTCTCTCCTCATCCAGTCTAATCGCCGTGAGGCATTAGCTGTTAGCTTTTGACAAAGAAAAGGAGCAAGCGACTACAGATTTGGCTCTAGAGAGGAGGTGAGGAGCGAAAGGTTTGTCGGTGATGGCGGGAAGAAAGATAAAAAATTCTAATTTCCTCCTAAAGCTGCGGTTCCACTTTTCCCCAGTCTATGACTTCATTGGTTCCGGCTAGGATTTCTTTTTCGGAGGTGGTGTCAAGGCGATGAGCAAGGCTTTTGTCCAGCGTAGTTTTTGAGGGGTTAACTTACAGTTCACGAAGCAGGAACGCTCTGCCGCTCCCGGTTGAGATAACTTAAAGGATAATCGAAGGGTGAATGGCTCAGCTTTTTTAGATGCTTTTTTGAGCTTTGGTACCTTAAATAAGTTTCCGTTGATGTCTTTGTCATCACTCAACTCTTCGTCAATTTTTTGATTGGCGACAATGATACTGGGAACTTGCTTTTGCGGGATTTCGGCTAGTCCTTTAGTGACCCGAATGATTCGACTAACATTTCCTTCATAATTCGTAATAGAGCTTTCGTCCCAATTGACTCTAAGAGTGATGGCAGAATCCTCAGAAGATTTATTCTTTATGCCAATTCTTATCGTTTTTAAATCATCGAGTTGATAACTGGGCTTGAGCTTTTTAAAGTCAATATCTACTATATCTTTGATTTCATTGGCAGTGAGTTCATTATTTATAAATTCATTATCAACCTCTAATGTAACTTGAGTTTCTAAAGATTGATAGGCTTTATAAAATACGTAAATAACAATTATGATATAAACCGTAAAGACTAATAAATTTCGACTATCCATGTTGTAAACCTCTTCAATAATTTACGATTTTAAAGTTAAAAATTGGCTGGTTTAAAAACACAATAACTAAAAAATATCTTTACTAAACAGCGATAGGTTGACTCTTTTGTGAGAATTTTCCGTATTTTAATCATTGTCAATAGTGGAAAAATTATTAAACCAACCCCGACGCCAGAAAAAGTAGCATAGAGCTACCGCGATCGCCACCATTATCCCCCAACAGGCGAAATAGCCCCACCTCACCTTAAGTTCTGGCATGTATTCAAAATTCATACCATAAACTCCAGCAATAAACGTAAGTGGGATAAAAATTGTTGAGATTACGGTCAAGAATTTCATAATCTCATTCATCTTGTTGCCCACCGAAGACAGGTAAACATCCATTAGACCTGAAGCCAGTTCGCGATAAGTTTCTACCATATCCATTACTTGAACGGTGTGATCATAGCAGTCGCGCAGATAAATTTGGACGTTGGGACTGATCAGATCACTATCACCCCGAATTAAGGAGTTAATTGCATTTCGCTGAGGCCAGATCGACCGACGCAAGGCTAATAATTCTCGTCTGAGTTGGTAGATCTTTTCTAAAGTCTGTCGGGTGGGGTTGCGGAGGACTTCATCCTCTAATTCTTCAATCCGTTCCCCATAGTCTTCCAGAACTGGAAAAAAGCCATCGATCAAAGCATCTAAAAGGGCATAGGCTAAATAATCTGTTCCTGATTTTCGGACACTGCCTTTATTGGTACGAATGCGATCGCGCACGGGACCAAAGCAATCTCGTTGGGGTTCCTCCTGTACGGTTAGTAAATAATGTTTGCCTAACACAAAACTAACTTGCTCAATCCAAAAGCCATCTCCCTTTTCTTTGGGCATCACCATCTGAGCAATGATCACTAACTGATCATCGTAATTCTCGATTTTTGGGCGTTGGGGTACATTAACCACATCTTCCAGCACAAGGGGATGCAAATCAAATACTTTACCCAATCGCTGTAAGATATCTTCACTACCCAAGCCGCTAACATCAACCCAAGAAACTGACTCGGTATCTAAGTAGAGAGTACAGTCCTCAGGATTAACGACGTGAATACGAGTAGCGTTGGATTCGTTGTAGTCAATTAAAACAATCTTAGACGGTGCAGCGTCTTCTTCGATGATCAGGGTTCCTGGTAGGCTACCGGGTTTATCGTAGAAGTAATCAAATAAATCTTCTTCTTCTTCTTCTTTTTCTGTTTGTGCGACTAACTCTAAATCAGGGACACGTCTTTCTCTCATGTTCATTTACCTCATATTGTTCATTTTCTTGAACTTTTCATATTGGTGTCAGCTAAAACTTCTTTCTATAAATTTAATTTCCTCCTTAAGCCCCTCCGAATGAATCCATCCAACATATCCTACAAATTCACAGTTATTTTCCCGGTCAAAAATATAAACATGATAAATTTTTAAAAAATTGTTCCAAAAACGTAGTATTCCGCCACCATCTCTAAACGTTAACTCAGCAAGAGTATTCTTAATACATCTCCCCAAAAACTAGAGTAAAAATGGGGCAATGATTTTTCTTGTTGGTCAAACTCTTCCTTAATTAAGTTTTTCAACTTATCTGCATATTTGACATCGTGTGTGGCGACACCATGAATGAAAAATACTAGCATTGTCGGTCAATCAGCCTCTAAAGCTGTCATTGTTTAATCCAGTATTACTACAAAGATCCGTAAACGCAACAAAATAGCAGCCTGCCACAAAAGACAAGCTGCTATAAAGATTCTTACCTAGAAAGTGGTGGACTACATCATACCCATGCCGCCCATGCCGCCCATGCCGCCCATGCCGCCCATGCCGCCCATGCCGCCCATGCCACCCATGTCAGGGGCAGCGCCTTTCTTCTCAGGCTTCTCGACAACCAGGGCTTCAGTCGTTAAGACCATACCAGCAATAGAACCAGCATTTTGCAGCGCCGATCGCACAACCTTAGCGGGGTCGATAATGCCTGTTGCAATCAGGTCTTCATATTTGCCAGTGGCAGCATTGTAGCCAATATTGACATCGCTAGTCCGCACCTTCTCAACGATGACGGAACCTTCAACACCGGCGTTATCAGCCATCTGGCGTAGAGGGGCTTCTAATGCCTTGGCGACGATATCCGCGCCAATTTTTTCTTCCTCACCGAGACTGTTTTTGATATCGCCAATTTTTGAAATTAAGCGAATCAATGTGGTACCGCCGCCAGGGACGATACCTTCATCAACAGCCGCTTTGGTCGCATTGAGGGCGTCCTCAATCCGCAGTTTACGGTCTTTGAGTTCGGTTTCAGTGGCAGCACCGACCTTAATCACGGCAACACCACCCGCCAGTTTGGCGATCCGTTCTTGCAGTTTTTCTTTATCGTATTCCGAGTCGGTTTCTGCCAACTGCTTACGGATTTGCACAATCCGCTTCTGTACGTCTGCCGTATTTTCGTCACCGGAGACGATGGTGGTGGAGTCTTTATCAATGGTGATTTTCCGTGCTGTACCCAGCATATCCGGGGTCACCGTATCCAGGCTTAAGCCAATTTCTTCAGAAATTAACTGACCGCCCGTGAGTGTGGCAATATCTTGCAGCAGCGCTTTGCGGCGATCGCCAAATCCAGGCGCTTTGATCGCGGCAGCACTCAACACACCCCGTGCTTTGTTCACCACCAAGGTAGCTAAGGCTTCCCCTTCTAAATCTTCCGCAATAATTAGCAGCGGTTGACCAGCCCGTGCCATCTTTTCCAGCACCGGAACCAAGTCCTGAATGCTGCTAATCTTTTTGTCGGTAATCAGGATGCGAGGATTTTCATATTCCACCGTCATCCGTTCTTGATCCGTCACGAAGTAGGGAGAAATATAGCCCCGGTCAATCTGCATCCCTTCCACGACTTCCAGTTCAGTGGAGAGAGATTTAGACTCTTCAACGGTAATCACACCGTCTTTAGTGACTTTCTCCATCGCCTCGGAGATCATCCGACCGACTTCTTCGTCGTTACCCGCAGAAACGGTGGCAACTTGAGCGATCGCACTTCCTTCCACGGGTTTCGCCATGGTCTCAATTTCTTTGACCAAATGCGCGATCGTTTTGTCAATACCCCGACGCACAGCAACAGGATTCGCCCCCGCTGCGACGTTCTTGAGACCTTCTCGAATCAGCGCTTGAGCAAGAACCGTAGCTGTTGTGGTCCCATCACCTGCGATTTCTTTCGTCCGGGAAGCCACTTCTTGAATGAGTCGAGCACCCGTATTTTCTAAGGGGTCTTCCAGTTCAATTTCTTTGGCAACGGTAATCCCATCGTTGACAATCTGGGGTGCCCCATAGGACTTTTCTAACAGAACATTCCGACCTCTAGGGCCTAAGGTAATGCGGACAGCATCAGCCAGAGCATTGACGCCCCGCTCTAAAGATCGTCTTGATTCTTCGTTAAACGAAACGATTTTTGCCATAAGTTTCCTGTGTTTCGTCGTGTCTCCATTAGCCAATTTAGCACTCTACAGGTCTGAGTGCTAAGTCAAGGAGGGAATTTAACTCTATGTCTCTGGGGTTGGGGTGTGGTCAACCGCAAGAGACTGTGGAGCGGCTTGTAATACCGCCTCCAACAACCCTGGAAACAGCGCATCTAAATCCTCGCGCCGCAAAGAATTGAGGTGTTGTGTTCCTTCTTTGCGACAGTAAAGCACACCCGACTCCCGCAAAACTTTAAAGTGATGGGACATCGTAGACCGGGCAATGGCTAAATCAAACGCTGCACAGGGTTGTTCACCCTTCGTCGCCAGCCGCCTCACAATTTCAAGCCGCACCGGATCGCCTAGCGCATACAATACGCCTGCTAAAGATATGTCTTTTGGGTCTGGATGATACAGCAGTCTCATAGTTGCATTATCGCATAGGCTGAACTATAGTTTAATTATTCGAGATTCTCGAACTATGGAAATAATACGGGAGGACAAGAATGTCATCAGTGACCCAAGTGACAGACGCAACATTCAAGCAAGAAGTCCTCGAAAGTGAACTTCCGGTATTAGTCGATTTTTGGGCACCTTGGTGTGGCCCCTGTCGAATGGTAGCTCCCACAGTGGATGAGGTTGCTTCTCAGTTTGCAGGACAGGTGAAAGTGGTAAAACTCGACACCGATCAAAATCCCGGTATCGCCAGCCAGTATGGGATTCGCAGCATTCCCACCTTACTGGTGTTCAAGGAAGGACGGCAAGTCGATACAGTAGTGGGCGCAGTTCCAGCAACCACTTTGGCTCAAACATTAGAAAAGCATCTGTAAGGCGGCTGGAAAAGAAGTCGTTTAAATGGAGCAGCGAAAGAGAGAGTGCTGCCACTACTCAATCTTCTGGGGCAAAAAGTGTTCGATCTGGGAGAGCAGGTGAGTGCTGCCAATGTTGTCAAACTCTCCGGTAATTTCCTGATTATCTCTGCGATCGAAGCAATGGCAGAAGCGTTTACTTTAGCCGAAAAGAATGGAATTGACCGAAGTCAGGTTGCTGAATTGTTTGGTCAAACCCTCTTTGCCTGTCCCATTTATCAAAACTATGGGCGGATGATTGCTCAACAACAGTATGAACCTGCCGGATTCAAACTGGCTTTGGGGTTATAAAGATGTTGAATTAGCGTTGCAAACAGCCAAAGAAAGTCAGATGCCTATGCCACTCGCTAGCTTAGTTCGCGATCGCCTAATTTCATCCATCGCTAAAGGAAGGGGAGAGATTGATTGGACGGGGCTTGCTTTGAGCGTATCGGAAGAAGCAGGAATTCCAGGCAATCGGAAGTGACATAAACTGACAAATTCATTGCACCAATGCTTACAAAATTAGGAGAAATAACTCATGATTGAACTTTACTATTGGACAACACCCAACGGTCATAAAATCACGATGTTCTTGGAGGAAGTTGGACTCCCTTACACCATTATTCCCGTTAACATTGGTGCTGGCGATCAATTTAAGCCCGACTTTCTCAAGATAGCCCCCAACAATCGCATCCCCGCCATTATTGACCACGAACCCGCTAATGGGGGTGAACCCATTTCAGTCTTTGAATCAGGTGCAATCTTGCTGTACTTAGCCGAAAAAACCGGGAAACTGATTCCCAGTGATTTGCGCCAACGAGTTGAAGTCCTTCAATGGTTATTTTGGCAGATGGGGGGACTTGGGCCAATGGCAGGGCAAAATCACCACTTCAGCCAATATGCCCCAGAAAAGATTTCCTATGCCATCGACCGTTATGTGAATGAAACAGGGCGTTTATACGCTGTCCTGAATCAGCGATTGGCAGATCGAGAATTTGTTGCTGGCAACTATTCAATCGCCGATATTGCCGCCTATCCCTGGATCGTCCCCCACGAAAATCAAGGCCAAAAGCTAGAAGATTTCCCCAACCTGAAGCGCTGGTTCGAGACAATTCAGACACGTCCGGCAACCCTTCGTGCCTACGAGAAAGCAGAATCCTTCAAAAATCAGGCGCTCGATATTGAAAAATCCCGGTCATTGCTATTTAATCAGTCAGCCACAACCGTACAGCCTTAGAGTCTATTGGCAAACTCTAAAAAGCCTCCTCTCTTCCCTTCTCTCCTCAGCGCCCTTTGTGACTCTGTGGTTCCTTTTCTTACAACTAATAATACTTTCGAGAACTTCAACCCCTGAATATGGATATCAATTTACTTTCTCCCTACAAACTAGGGAACCTAGAACTACCCAACCGCCTCGTCATGGCACCCTTAACACGCAATCGCGCAGGCAAAGGCAATGTTCCAAGGCCACTCAATGCCACCTATTACGCCCAACGCGCCTCCGCAGGACTAATCATTGCAGAAGCCACCCAAGTTTCGCCTCAAGGTCAAGGTTATCCCAGCACACCCGGAATTCATTCAGCCGAACAAGTGGAAGGATGGAAATTGGTAACGGATGCCGTACATCAACAGGGGGGAAGAATATTCCTGCAACTGTGGCATGTGGGACGGATTTCCCATCCCGACTTGCAACCGGATGGAGCGTTACCTGTTGCGCCTTCTGCGATCGCTCCTAAGGGTGAAGCTTCAACCTACGAAGGGCCTAAACCCTTTGTTACTCCTCGTGCTTTGGAAACCGCTGAGATTCCAGAAATTATCGAACAGTACCGTCAGGGAGCCAAAAATGCGCTCCAAGCTGGATTTGATGGGGTGGAGGTTCACGGAGCCAATGGCTATTTGTTGGATCAGTTTCTGCGGGATGGGACGAATCAGCGCACGGACGAGTATGGCGGTTCCCTGGAAAATCGTGCTCGACTGCTGCTAGAAGTGACGGAAGCCGTGACGGAAGTCTGGGGCGCAGATCGAGTTGGAGTACGCCTTTCTCCCAGCGGCACGTTTAATGACATGCACGATTCTGACCCTTTGTCAACCTTTAGTTATGCAACCCAAGCGCTGAATCGATTTGGATTGGCTTATCTGCATATTATTGAGGTGAACGAATCCGACTTAAGGCATGGTGGGACGGAGGTACCGACTAGTGTTTTACGAGATCGCTTTACCGGCACATTAATGGTCAATGGCGGCTATGACTGGGAGAGAAGCAATGCTGTATTGGCAAAGGGGGAAGCGGATTTGGTTTCATTTGGTACGCTGTTTTTGGCGAATCCAGACTTACCAAAACGGTTTGCTGCCAATGCACCCCTGAATCAACCAGACCCAACAACCTTCTACGGGGGTGGGGAGAAGGGCTACACAGACTATCCCTTTTTGCAGGCTAGCTGAAGACCATAATCGCCAAAGAAGCAGTGGGAAGCCTCCTCTTGCTTATGGGGTGGGGCTTCCCTGTAAATTAGCTAACCTACAACCCTAAAACCTTAAGCCAGGGCAACAGCCGATTCATGCCAACGCCCAACCGCTTTGCCAATCACAGACATATCTTGTACCAAGCGATCGAAGCGATCCGGTGTCAAGGATTGCGGGCCATCGGATAAAGCTTTGGCAGGATTAGGATGGACTTCAATCATCAAAGAATCAGCACCCGCCGCGATCGCCGCCAGTGCCATTGCCGGGACATACTCATAACGCCCCGTGCCGTGACTGGGGTCAATCATAATCGGTAAGTGAGTGAGCGATCGCAACACGGGCAACACGGCTAAATCCAGAGTATTCCGGGCATACTTCTGATCAAACGTGCGAATCCCCCGCTCACACAAAATCACATTCGGGTTCCCGGCTGCCAGAATATACTCCGCCGCCATCAACCACTCATCAATAGTGGAGGACATCCCCCGCTTCAGCAAAACCGGCTTCTCCTGCGCCCCAACTTTTTTCAGAAGGGCGAAATTCTGCATATTCCGGGCACCCACTTGCACCACATCCGCCACCTCAGCAATTTTCTCGACATCCGCCGTGTCCATCACTTCGGTGATAATGCCCAAGCCCGACTCTTCCCGCGCCGCTGCCAGTAAGCCCAAAGCGCTTTCCCCATGACCTTGAAACGCATAGGGGGATGTCCGAGGCTTATACGCACCTCCCCGCAGAAACTGGGCACCCGCCGCCTTAACCCGACGTGCCGTTTCCACGATCATGGCTTCATTTTCTACCGAACAAGGGCCAGCCACCAGTACCACGGGATGATGCTCCCCGAAATGAACCGGGCCATTGGGTGTTGACACAACCACATCACTGGCTTCTCCGTGCCGGAACTCGCGACTGGCACGTTTAAAGGGCTTCTCAACCCGCAGCACCTCTTCAATCCAGGGACTCATTTCCTGAATTTGCAGTGGGTCTAAATCCACCGTATCGCCCACAAGACCAATCACGACCTTGTGCTTACCCACAATTTTTTCCGGAGTTAGACCCCATTCGCTCAGTTCTTGGTCAATGCGCTCAATCTCGGCTTCTGGAGCGCCCATTTTCATCACTACAATCATAGTTTCTCCAGCCCCTGCCAAATGATGTGTTTGCTTAACTTCGGGTTGGACGATGAGAAGGTTGGAAGTGGTTGAAGGTTGAAGGTTGAAAGTTGAAGGTTGGAAGTACTAACCTGCTAACCTGCTCCTTGCGAACCTTCAACCTAATCCTTTTGACCCGCAGAGCGCCATGCGGCTGTCATCCGTCCCCAGTTGGTTTTAAACTCTTGCCAACCTAACGTCGTTCCTGGCACATCTTCATCCCACGAAGCCGAGAGAACGCCGTAACTCAATCCCAACACGCCTAAACCAAAAAAGCCCATACTCACGAGTACCACAACCACATTGGGCAACTTTAAGCCAACTTGTGTGACTAAAACATAGCTGGCAAAAAAGGTAACGATGCCCAAAACGGAGGGAATTCCACACAACAGAGCCATCCGGCGTGCCATTCGCTTGCTCACGACATCCGGAATCGCCATCGATTCCTTAGACTTAGTGGCTTTGTGCTCTGGCTTCGTGGATTTTGAACTAGCGGCTGGAGCGGGTTGAGTCTTCGGTGTTTTTTTGCGCTTCTGACGTGGCTCAAAGGGCAAGCGTTGGTCACTGGAGTTTGACGACTTAGCGTCGGAGGAGCTACTGGCTTTTGCCTCACGCCCTGGTTCAGTAGACATAAGTGTAAATGGAAATGGAAAGGGGGTCTATCCGCGAATACCTAGGCGTTGAATCAAGGCTGGATAGCGTTGTGCACTTTCTCGGCGCATATAGGCTAGCAAGCGCTTCCGACGACCAATCAGTTGTAACAATCCTCGTCGAGAGGAATGATCTTTAGAATTCGCTTTTAGGTGTTCGCTCAACCGATTAATGCGTTCGGTGAGCATGGCGATTTGAACTTCTGCCGAGCCAGTGTCGGTTTCATGGACTTGGTAGCCCTCAATAATTTCGTGTTTGCGCTCTTGCGTCAGACTCATGGATAAATTTCGATCATAATAAACCAGCAGTTTTCCATGTTATCACTCTGACGAGTGTGGTTGAAACTCGTCTTGGCGAATGGGGATGGCACAACGTCCCAGGGAAACAATTCTCATCCCTGATTTGTGCTGCCCAATTTATCTGAGCGGCGGTTATCTAGCCACTCTTGCAAAATGATGGCAGCCGCTTTGCGGTCAATCAGACCTTTATTCCGAGAGACTAGGCGATTCTCTGCTTTGATTAATTCTTCGGCCTCCACAGAAGTCAAGCGCTCATCGATATACTCGACAGGCAACTGAAGGGCTTTCGCCAACCGCTTGGCGAACTTTTGGATCTGCCGCGCCTGGGAGCCTAGGGTTCCATCACTGGCATAAGGCAAACCGATAACGAGTAGCTGTACTTCTCTTTGTTCAACCCACTCTCGTAGCTGTTGTACATCCCGTTCAAAAGACGTGCGCTCAATTGTGGTAAGACCTGTTGCCATTAAACCCAGGCCATCGCATCCCGCCACACCAATTCGCTTGCTTCCTACATCTAATCCCAGTGCCGAGATTTTTTCCATTTCTTGACTCCAAATTCAGAAGGCATAGATGGCTAAAAGGAGCTTTGGTGGGCGAGCATCCCAAATGTATACGCTTTAAACAAGGTTGAGGAACATTTTATCTCAATTCTCCCAAGCTCCCCAGCTCCCCAGCTCCTCAGCTCCCAAGCTCCTCAGCTCCCCATCTCCTCAGCGCCCCAGCTCGAAGCACGGCTAATTCTGAATAGTCGGTGGCTCAGCAGATGGGCTTGTCTCTTGGGAGAGAGTAATCTTGGAGGTTGAGACTGGCTGAGCGCCATTTCCCGAAGAAACGGCTTGGGTTTTCTTGGAGATAGACTTCCACCAAGCAATGCGGCTGGGGATTGGGGTGCGTGCGGGTTGTAACCCCTGAAGCACTTCCGACAACTGCAATCCTTCTAAAGACATTGGCTTCGCTTCCCGCAGCTTGTGCCAGACAGAACGGGACATCAGTAGGGTATGCTCAATTCGCTCTGCCCCCATTTGTTCGAGATATTCTTCCCGTTCGGGTTGATAATCAGCAGAAGCAATTTGTAGGGCTTGGGGGGGCACCGCCTGCACCACCCGCGCCATCTGAGCCAGTAACTCTGGGTATAAGCAGGTATAAGCTGGGTGAACCGTCAGCTCACCTTCGTGACAACTGGAGCCATCCCGACACAGCCGGATTTGAAAATAGCCAATAGCAGCTTTGCGTTGGGGTTCAAAGACGTAGCCACTCACGACTTCCGTATGGGTGAACCACTGGTAAATATGGGAGACGAGCGCTCTCACAAACCCGGTTTTAAAATCTTGGACGTGGCGGTCAAACACCTGGCGTACCAAGGGCGGCATGGAGGCTGTATCCAATTGATAAAGCAACTGAGCATCCGCGTTACTCACCGGCAGTAAGTTCGGTAAATCGGGTTCGTGAGCTGCCAATTCTTCCAGGATTTGGGGTGCAATTGCCCAATAGGTCAGTTGTGCTAAAGGCTGAAATCCGTTTTGCCGATAAAGCGCTAGTGTCGTTTTCTGATGAACATTAACTTCTAGTAACCAGGTTCGCGCTTCCCAAATGGTCTCGAAACAATAGCGCAATAACCCCGATCCCGTATCTGCTTTTGCTGATGTATTTTCTTGAACGTTGGCAGAGGTATCGACTAACACCTGCTCCACCCGCCAAGTGCTGCGGGTGCGATTAAACGGCGAAATCTTGATCATGCCCCGAATCTGCTGGAACGATTCAGCCACATACACGCAAAAAGCGTACTGGCTGGGATTGGGGAACCAACTTAACAGCTTGAGCAAGCCATACCAGCGTCGAACTTGTTGTAATTGCTGAATGAAGGTCACAGAACAACTGTTGCTATCTGCATCAGTTGCCGCTGTGGCAAGCTGTTCGATTGCCTCCAAATCTCGGTAGTGAATGGGGCGAATCACATTCTTCGCGTTTTCTGAAACAGGTGAAGTCATGTTGGGTACAGATGCCTTGACGCAGATAGCAGCAGACTCGACCTACAGGCTTGCGCGTTCGCAGATACAGTTGCAAGACTGGGGTTACTGCCAATATATTAACGATTTTCCCACCCTTCCATTGTGATGATTAAGCTGGTTTTCTTTCTGAGAGCGGGACTTCCAAGCTTTTGAGGGTTGCTTTGTATTGTATTGCTCCTACTCATTTCCATCCCTGATGATGTGAGTATGATTACGAGGTGAGTTCACAAAATTTAAAGGACATTGGGGTTAAACGAGGATTTTATCGTAAACATTTGTAAACTAATAAACAACTATCTGCTCACAAAAATTTTCTTGCCGCCTTCCCACGGCGGTGGTCACTCTCCGGAAAAGCACAACCGGGCTTCACTGTGTTAGGAGTTTCTAATGAAGCAACTTGTCAAACTTGAGCGCTACTTCCTGATTGGTCATATTTTTGCAATGGTTTTTGGACTGGCAGGATTACTGCTGGTCGTCCCTCATCCTGAGGTGATTGCTGGCTTAGGCCCGATTGGGCAGAAGGCGTTTGGGTTATCCATGTCTGGGGGCGGGGTGATCAACATCCTTCTGGGTGCCGCTGCGGTGGCAATTTATGCCTATCGAACCCTGGGTTTAAAGCCATGGCTGACGTTCATGATTCCGGCGATGATTCTCTCCTTGGGGAGTGAATTACTTGGCACCAGCACCGGCTTCCCCTTTGGAGAATATGGCTACTTAAGTGGTTTGGGTTACAAAGTGGCTGGACTGGTTCCTTTCACCATTCCCTTCTCCTGGTTTTATATGGGGTTTGTTTGTTATTTACTCGCTCGTGCTGGCATCGACGCTAGTCTCAAAACGGCAAATGGGGTTTGGTTGCGCTCTATCTTGGGCGTCGTCTTAGGAGCCATTCTCCTCACCTCCTGGGACTTTGCCCTCGACCCAGCAATGAGCCAAACCGCTTCTCCTTTTTGGCACTTTGGAGATATTGGTTCCTTTTTTGGCACCCCTTACCGTAATTTTGCAGGCTGGCTGGCAACGGGTGGTCTGTTTATGACGGTAGCCGCTTTGTTCTGGAAGAAAACGCCGATTAACTTATCCCGTCAGCAGTTAGGATTTCCCCTGATCGTTTATATCAGTAACATTGCGTTTAGCGCTTTCATGACGGTGTTTGGTGTTGGGCTTTGGATTCCAGTGATATTGACTCTTGTTTTCGGCGTCCTGCCGGCTGTGATTTTATGGTGGATGGCTTCATCTGCACCCACACCCATCACAGTAGACTCCACTGAGAATACTGAACTCGCTCAGCTCCAAACCAATAAAGTCCCTGTGGCACCTGTGGGAGCTCTGCCTAAGTGAGTTGGGTTATCGCTTTAGTCAGCCATTCAACAGCGCTACTTTCACTGCCTATAGCAGGATTCTTTGCATCAGCGCTGTTACTTATTCAAATACCTGCCACCTTCCTTTTGCTCTCGCGCTTGAGCAAAGGACCAGGGCGTCGCCCTCCCATCGTGCCTCAAGCCGCCACTCCCGATCAACTGGGTGCGGTGAGTGTGGTCGTTCCCACCCTCAATGAACGCGATCGCCTGACGCCCTGTCTGGTGGGACTGAGTCAGCAAAGTTATGAAGTTCGAGAAATCATCGTGGTCGATAGTCGTTCGACCGATGGTACACCTGAACTGGTCAAGGATGCCCAAGAAAAAGACCCGCGATTTCGTCTAATCAATGATGACCCCTTACCCACTGATTGGGTAGGGCGTCCCTGGGCTTTGCACACGGGCTTCTTACACAGTTCCCCTCACAGTCAGTGGTTTCTAGGTATGGATGCCGATACCCAGCCCAGAGCGGGATTGGTTGCGGGTTTGATCCAGAAGGCTGAAGCGGAAAAGTTTGATTTAGTTTCCCTTTCACCGCAATTCATCCTCAAGTATCCAGGGGAGTGGTGGCTCCAACCCGCGCTGTTGATTACCCTCGTTTACCGATTTGGGCCAACTGGGATTAATAGTGACTCAGCGGAACGGGTGATGGCGAATGGACAGTGCTTCCTGTGTCGCCGCGAAGTCTTAGCCAAGCTGGAGGGCTATACCAGCGCTAAGGGGTCTTTTTGTGATGATGTCACCCTGGCTCGCTATGCCGCCGCTTGTGGGTTTAAGGTCGGGTTTCTCGATGGAGCCAAGGTGGTGAAGGTGCGGATGTATGAGGGAGCCAAAGAAACATGGAAAGAGTGGGGGCGCAGTCTTGACCTCAAAGATGCCTCTTCCATGAGTCAGGTGTGGAGCGATTTGTGGCTTTTACTGAGTGTTCAGGGTTTGCCACTTCCAGCCTCTTTGATTTTATTCAGTTGCCTAGGATGGGGAATTACCTCACCCTCCGTAATGGCAGCGGCTGGATTAAACCTTTTCTTGCTGTTGATTCGCTTTGCTTTGCTGTTTGCGATCGCTCCTTCTTATGATCGTTCTCAGGGATCAGCCGCTTCATGGCTCTTTTGGCTTTCCCCCTTAGCTGATCCCTTAGCCGTCTGGCGAATTTTCTTATCGGCTAGCCACAGACCGACCTCTTGGCGGGGTCGGAGTTATAGCGTTTAGGGTTGAAGGTTAGCCGGTTGGCAAGCCTAAGGTTGACCGGCTAGCAAGGCAAACCAATATTAACCTTCAACTCTTTTAACCTTCATCATCTGCTGTATTCACTTGATCCACTCGTTCAAGTTGCCAAAGAATTTGATTGCCTTCACGTCGGACTCGTGACACAATCCAATTTCGCCAAGGCCAGTGGTCGCCGCGACTAGTCACGGCACTGGCATTAACATCCATTAAGTCAGCCAGCTCAGAACTGCTAATCAGGTAGCCTTGGCGGGCTATCTCATCGGCGATGTGGAGAGTTTCCACCAAGTTACGGAGTTGAGCAACTCTCACCTCGCGAGGTAAGTCTTCAATTGCACCAGCAGGGGAAGAAACAGGTGAATCCATCATGGCTACTTCAGAGGAGGGAAGGCTCATTTGTATAGTCTCGTAAGCTAACTTAGAAACAACGTTTGAATCTGATACTCCTGCTACAGGTGAGTTGGAGTTTGAGTGATTGGAGGGTGGAGTACTCAGGTCGAACGCCTGATCGAGTACCAAGGGCTTGCCAACAGCAAAAGCACGAGCGATTGTATCACAACGCTCATTGCCCTCATTGCCACTGTGCCCCCGAACATACTGCCACTCCACCAAGGGAGAATTCAGCTCATCAAGAGTTTCCCACAAATCTTGATTTAAAACAGCTTTTCCCTGTGCTGTCTTCCAGCCTTTCTTTTTCCAGCCTTTCACCCATTTGGTGACGCCATTCTTGACATATTCACTATCGGTGTAGAGGATGACGGATTCGGTTTGAGCCGATGCCTTGAGAACCTTCAACGCCTGAATGGCTGCTTGCATTTCCATTCGGTTGTTTGTGGTTTGAGCAGTCCCACCACCCATTTCATAAACGGAGCCATCGGTAAAATAAACTACAGTACCCCAGCCGCCGGGACCAGGGTTGCCAGCGCAAGCGCCATCGGTGTAAAAACATTTAATTTGGCGAGTAGAAGGCATGTGTTTTGAGTTGTAAGTTTTATGATTCTCTCCGACGGTACCTTTGTGTTTGATCAGATGATAATTGCATTTGACTCCAAGGAATTATTCTCTGCTAAGTCCCTGAACCCGCCATCCGTTCTCAACCCCATGGATACTCGGTAAGATCAATCGCTTCGCTCACCGAGGCTCGAAACTTTGGTGTTTTGCTTGCCAAAAATTAAACTATATGGTAATAAAAAGCCGCAACATTTAAGCCAATTATTCATCTAAGATGGCATTTGCTGGGGTGTTAGTCAGCCAACAGACACAACCCTTCCCTTCCCCCTCCCGCCCAGATAGCCTCGTGAGTTACGAACCCTTACACCACAAGTATCGCCCTCAAACTTTTGCTGATTTGGTGGGGCAAGAGGCGATCGCGACGACCCTCACCAATGCCATCCTCAGCGAACGAATTGCCCCAGCTTATCTGTTCACCGGCCCCAGAGGTACGGGTAAAACGTCTAGCGCCCGAATTCTGGCGAAATCCCTCAACTGTTTAAAACAAGATCAGCCAACGGAGTCACCTTGTGGTTATTGTGACGTCTGTAAGAGTATCGCCTCAGGTGCCGCTCTCGATGTGATTGAAATTGACGCCGCCAGTAACACCGGCGTCGATAACATTCGAGAAATTATCGAACGTGCCCAATTTGCACCCGTTCAATGTCGCTACAAAGTGTATGTGGTAGACGAATGTCACATGCTCAGCACCGCCGCGTTCAATGCCTTGCTGAAGACGCTGGAGGAGCCACCCAAGCATGTTGTATTTGTGCTAGCCACAACTGACCCTCAGCGCGTGCTGCCGACGATTATCTCACGCTGCCAACGGTTCGATTTTCGCCGTATCCCCTTGGATGCCATGGTGGGGCATTTGCGGCATATTTCATCCCAAGAACAAATTGATATTACTCCTGAAGCCTTAACCTTAGTTGCACAAGTGGCTCAAGGGGGACTCCGAGATGCTGAAAGTCTCCTGGATCAGCTCAGTTTGTTACCTGAAAAGGTGGCAGTAGAACACGTCTGGGATTTGGTGGGGGCGGTGCCAGAACGAGACTTAATGGCACTCACCAAAGCTCTATCTTCCGACAATTCAGAAGCGGTTCTCGATCATTGCCGCCGCCTGATGGATAAAGGACGGGAGCCTCTAATTGTCCTGCAAAATCTGGCAGGTTTTTATCGAGATTTACTCATTGCTAAAACCGCTCCCAATCGTAATGATTTAGTTGCTGTAACCCCCCCAACTTGGGAACAACTGCGTGAGTTTGCTAAAAGTCTGGATATCTCCACAATTTTGCAAGGTCAACAGCATCTTAAAAACAGTGAAGCTCAAATCAAAAATACCACTCAACCACGCTTGTGGTTGGAAGTGACCCTATTAGGCTTACTGAAATCTGCGAATCCTACCCCTGTCGCCAGTCCGCCTGTACTCCAGACGCCAGCAATGAGCAGACAGGAGCCTCAAACCTCTCGTGAATCTTCATCATCCAGTGCCCCACTTCACTCGGCTTCCAGTTCAGGGGCATCCTCACCTGATCGATCCACTCAGTCAAATTCGGTTGCTCAGGAACAATCTTTTTCATCTCAAAATCCAACAACGGCACGGAGAGAAGAGATACCCTCAATCCCGGTTCAAAGCCCTACGGCAAACGCATCTGCTGCAAACTCTACGGCTTCTACACAGTCATTAGCAGGCAATGCAGCAAAGCCCACCCCAGAGGCGATCGCATCTTCCTCTAATGTCAATGAAATCTGGCAAAAAGTACTTTCAGTCCTTCAACCTTTTGCAACACAAGCCTTATTACGTCAGCATTGTCACTTATTAAGTTTTGAGGAGTCAATTGCCTATGTTGGTGTTAGTTCACTACCTCTATTGGATCTAGCTCAAAAAAAATTACCGAACATTGAAGCTGCGTTTGAAAGAGTCTACCAATCTAAGGTAAAGGTAACGCTACAAACAAAGGCGATGAATTCTTCTCATACGGCGACGGCTGATAAATCAACGGTTCAACCTATCGTTAAGCCCACGCCAGAACTTAAGGTTACCCAACCTCTTACCAACGATACCTTTAACCAGGGAACAAGGCAGGTATTATCGGTACTCCCAGAGGGGGAGAAAGCCCCTGAAGTTTATGCCAAAACTGGGAGAGAGGGAGAAAATACTGCCCTCTTGGAAAAAACCAATTTCCCCATACATCAAGAGCCTCACGGGAATGTGATCACAGAAGCTCCTGTGCCTTTACCCTCTATTGAATCTCCACAGTCGCTCTTAGTCGAAAGTATAGATGTAGATGCGGGAGAAATTGAGAAAGCCCTGGGAAACCTCAAGCTATTTTTTGATGGAGAAATTGTCGATTTAAGTGATGATGCCAGCAAGCGTGAACCTGCAAGTATTCCGTCTTGGGAATTGAAAGAGGGTATAGAAGAGGCTACTCAGCCCCTAGCCTTAGAGCAAGCACAAGAAGATGATCAGGATAAAACTCCTTTAATTCAAGCCGCCACTCATTATCAGTGGCAAGAGGACGAGTTAACAGCCCTGCAAAATTCCCAAATCTCGAAGCGGTTGGAGGAGTTGGAATTGGATGAAGACGGAGATATTCCGTTCTAGAATAGCTATTGAATATCACTAAGAATAATCCCCGCCCTCAACAAGAGTAAGGACGGGGACTTTCAATTCTGAATTGAAATTCTAGCGATTGGCTTCAAATTCCAAGGTTTCTTCCTCAGTTCCTTGATGTACTGTTTTCACCCATTTAAGCCGCTTAGGACGCACGGAAATTCGCGCTGTCATCCCACCAATCACGAGCATCCAGTGAAGCATGTAAAAGGTGCCGCGTATTGTCTGCAAGAGGGTAATAAACCCTGTCGAAATATTGAAGGGTTCGTTTCGTTTGGTGCGTAACAGCCCAACAAACATTCCGATCGCGGGAAGGGTGAGAGCCAATCCGCTCAGAGGGGATAGGATCGGGAGATGATGGCGAGCTAAAGCCATTAAAAAATCGGGTAAGGCTGCGGCTGGCAATAGGTACTGGATAATCATGAACGAGAACAAATCCAGCGTTTTTAACGTGCCCATCCGATTACTGACAATCAATCGCCAGTAATCCAGATAGCGCTGGTATCCTCCTTCTCCCCAACGGTTACGCTGATGCCATAGCGCTAGGGCGGTTGTCACACCTTCTTCTTCCACAGGCGGGAAGTCCAGAAACTGGATATCCCACTTGTCCAAGTGCAAGCGAATGGTTAAATCCAAATCGTCTGTAATGGTTTGTTCGTTCCAACCGCCGCAACGCTCTAAAGCGGCTCGACGAACAAATTGACCGTTACCCCGCAGTTCTCCTATGCCACCAATAGCAATGCGCTGCTGTTGGATAAAGGTATCAAGAGCCATTTCTGCCATTTGCCCTCGTGTCCAGAAATTCACCGAAGCATTGGCGATCGCTTTCCGAACCTGCACAGCACCGACTTGCGGCTTGCCAAACAAGGGCAGCATACGCCGCAATACATCTTTCGGTACCCTTGCATCGGCATCAAATACCCCAACAATTTCACCCTTGGTGAGGGGTAAAACCTGATTGAGTGCGCCGGATTTGCCGCCTCCTGCCGCCTCACCCCGATGCAACACTTTCAACTGGGTGTATTCTGTCGCTAACTGGTCTAATAACGCAGGTGTTTGGTCAGTGCTATAGTCGTCGATTACCCAGACTTCGTATCGGCTTTTAGGGTAATCTAAGTTACACAGCATTTTGACGAGATTCGTGATCACAGCCTCTTCATTTTTGGCTGCCACGAGGAGAGACACAAACGGTAAATTTGCCTGAGCATCATCCCAGAGTGGTTCAGGCGTCTTTCGCGGTCGAGCAAACAAGAACCGTACCGCCTGAATCCCTAATAGCGCTGTTAAGCCCCAAATTAAGTAAGAACCCCAGGATACTAAATGGAGTAAGATGATTCCTCCCCACAGGGCAGTGAGAACCACAGCCGCTTTCTGTCGGCGTCCTTCTAGCCCTTGAAAAAAGAATTCATTTTCAAATTCTTCCTCCTCGAAATCGGATAACAGTGAGCTAATTGGGTCTAGTTCACTACCAGACTCATCTTCTGACCAGTAATTCTCCGGCATAATTTACGAGGGTTCACTCCCCATACTTATCAACAATCATTAAGAAACTAGGTTAGGAGATAACACCATACTCCGCCACTTTCGCAGTTAGACAGCGATTAGCTAGTATCACGCCGAAAGGACGCTCATTCTTCGCTAACGCTGTGCTAGGGCTACCGCTACGAGGATATCCGGTGCCTCAGGCAATCGGAAGAAAAAAAATAGGGCTGTAATCAGCAGTACTTGCAGCTTTATTGTATCTGAGATTATTAAATTTCTTATACTTTGATGGGCATACTTTAATTTTTTGAGACGTTTTGTAGTGAAGTGGTCACTAAAGGTGTGTGGGATTTGAGTATGGTGACTTCGTTGATAGCGATGACTGCTTGGGGATTGGGTTCTGTCTTGTGGGCAGAATTGGTGCGAGACTTTTACCACCTCTTGGCTCATTATTGGACTCCTCTATATCGGCTCCATGTATGGCATCATCGCGTTTTTCGTCCGGATTTAACGGCTGTCAATGACACGATTTATCGGGAAGCGCATTGGCGCAATGACGTGCCAGAAGCCCTAGCCATGTTGGTATTGGGGTTGTTGCCGTGGGGGGTTGCCTATACAGTGGCACCAGAGCAGCATTGGGCGGCTTTATTGGGTTGTCTTTATACGCTTACCTTTTTATTTAGTGCGATCGCACGGGGAAGTGGGATTAAATGGGCTGAGGAATTAACCGATGTCACCCACCGTCCCGGACAATTTTTGACTCCACCTTCTCGTTGGTTCGTCAATCGCACCTATCATTGGCGACATCACTTTGATAACCAAAAGGCTTACTATTGCGGTACGTTGACATTAGTGGATCAGCTCATGGGAACAGCTCTTTCGTTTAAAGGTAAAACTGTTGCGGTGACTGGAGCCTCTGGAACTCTGGGGCAAGCACTTCTGGCGACTCTTCATGAACGTGGGGCGAAAGTTATGGCTCTTACTTCTAGGGAGCAATCTGTTAGCCTAACCGTGAAAGGTGAAAATATTCCTGTCAAAACAATGACTTGGCAGGTAGGACAAGAATCTGACTTGGCAGCGATTTTGGAAACAGTAGATATTCTCATCCTCAATCACGGAATTAACGTGCATGGGGAGAGAACGGCAGATGCGATCGCACAATCTTATGAAATCAACACCTTTTCCAGTTGGCGGTTAATGGAACTGTTTTTCAGCACCGTCCGCACTAATCAAGAAATGGCAACCAAAGAAGTTTGGGTCAATACATCAGAAGCCGAAGCCTCTCCTGCCTTTAGCCCCCTGTACGAACTCAGCAAACGGGCACTAGGAGACTTGGTTACCCTGCGGCGTTTAGATGCGCCCTGTGTGGTGCGAAAACTGATTTTAGGGCCATTTAAGAGTAATCTCAATCCGATTGGAGTGATGTCGGGAGATTGGGTAGCAAAACAGATTGTAAATCTAGCGGTTCGGGATGTGCGGAATATTATCGTTACGATTAATCCCTTAACCTTTGTGATGTTTCCCCTCAAACAATTGTTTGTTGGTCTTTATTTCAAACTGTTCAGTCGCCGTGCTGATTTACAGGCTGTGAAGTCGGAGGTAGTTTCCGGAAATATAGCCATCAAGGGGTTAGCCCAAAAATAATTTTGCCTGGGTTTGTTTTTGGATGCTCATACCAAATCCAGATCTATAACTCCTTATCCATCTCGAATTTGTATCATCCGTCGAGCCAACAACCCAAAATAACAATTTGGGGAGAGTCAATTACCCTCCCCAAAAATTTTTGATCTCGCTTTTAAATTTAACCTGCGGATGACTCTGACTTAATCGAGGCGTTAACGCTTCACCAGTTTCTTTGTCACCTTTCGCAGACGCACTGACTTCGGTGTGACTTCCACCAGTTCATCCGATCCGATGTATTCTAGAGCACGCTCTAAACTCATTTCCATCGGCGCTTGCAACTGCACGAGTTCATCACCCGTCGCAGAACGATGGTTTGTAAGCTGCTTGGTCTTACAAACGTTCAGATCCAGGTCTTGAGGGCGGTTGTGTTCCCCAACAATCATGCCCTTGTACACCTTGGTACCCGGTGTAATAAAGAACACTCCTCGGTCTTCCCCGTTCTTCATCGCGTAGAAGGTTGCTACTCCTTCCTCAAACGAGATAATTACCCCATTACGGCGGGTCTCAACATCACCGGAGAAAGGACGATAATCCAAGAAGCTATGATTCATGATGCCCTCACCCCGTGTCAGGCGCATGAACTCACCCCGGAATCCGATTAAACCCCGCGCTGGAATCACAAACTCCAGTTGGGTACGACTATTGCCGCCAACTTGCATATCCTGCATTTCGCCCTTGCGCTGACCGAGGCGTTCGATACAGCCGCCCACAGCGACTTCAGGGATATCTAGCACCAAAAGCTCATAGGGTTCGCAGGGTTGACCATTCACTTCTCGGTAAATCACCTGGGGCTGGGAAACCTGAAACTCATACCCCTCACGGCGCATGGTTTCGATAAGGATACCCAGGTGCAGTTCACCGCGACCCGAAACCAGGAATTTATCGGGAGAGTCGGTTTCTTCGACGCGCAGGGCAACGTTGGTTTCCAGTTCTCGAATCAAGCGATCGCGCAATTGCCGTGAAGTCACAAAATCCCCTTCCTGACCCGCAAACGGCGAATCATTCACCGAGAAGGTCATCTGCAAGGTTGGCTCATCCACCTTAATCAGTGGTAAGGCTTGCGGTTCATTGGGGCAAGTAATCGTTTCCCCAATGTTGGCATTGGCAAACCCAGCCACCGCGACGATGTTTCCGGCTGAGGCTTCTTCGAGGTCGATGCGCTTGAGTCCTTCAAAGCCCATCAATTTGGTAATTTTTCCCTTGACAATTGCGCCTGTTTCTGTTACTACTGCCGCTTGCTGACCGGACTTGATTGTGCCATTGTGGATGCGACCAATCACAATCCGACCGACATATTCAGAATAATCAAGGGTGGTCACTTGCAGTTGTAAGGGCTTTGTAACATCCCCAATCGGTGGGGGGACATGACGTAAAATTGCCTCAAACATGGGTTGCATATCCACGCCTTGGGCGTCCAAATCTTCTTTGGCGTAGCCTTCTAGACCTGAGGCAAACAGATAGGGAAACTCACACTGGTCATCGTCTGCACCTAATTCTAGGAACAGATCCAAGACTTTATCAACGGCACCATGGGGGTCAGCTTGGGGTCGGTCAATTTTATTAACGACGACAATAGGGCGTAATCCCTTTTCCAGGGCTTTTTTCAGCACAAACCGAGTCTGAGGCATTGGCCCTTCATTGGCATCCACAATCAGGATGCAGCCATCCACCATCCCCAACACCCGCTCAACCTCACCGCCAAAGTCAGCGTGACCGGGGGTATCAACAATGTTGATTAATGTTTCTTTGTAGCGAACGGCGGTGTTTTTGGAAAGAATTGTAATGCCTCGTTCCCGCTCTAAATCGTTGGAGTCCATGACGCAGTCTGGAACGTCTTCCCCTTCGCGGAAAATGCCAGATTGTTTGAGCAGGGCATCTACAAGAGTGGTTTTGCCGTGATCGACGTGGGCAATGATAGCAACGTTACGAATAGGGAGAGACATAGAAGCGTCAGAGAATGAGTGGCAGGAGGAAAATTTTCTGCTCAAGATTTCTTAATAATTGTAGCTTACTGTATGGGGCGATCGATGAGGCAATGAGAGGTATAGCCATGTCGCCGTTACGTGTCACGTAATCGCAATGACCTAAAAAAGGTAAGATTTATAGAGGTTTCAGGAGTTTCGCTGGTTAATCAGGACTCTCAGCCAAATTAGGTTTAACTTCAGTTCAGAGGCCGAATGAGGGAGGTCTTCTACAAAGCGGCTATCTGTTCAGCCGCTTGTGCTAATTCAGACGCCACACGCGCTGCATAAGGGCGAATGAACCACCAAATTAAAGGGGACAACCAACCCCGTAGTGTCACTGAATAGGATACATAAGTGCCGCAAACGGTAGATTCAATCTGGTAAGTTACCCGTTTTTCCACACCTGGGATGGCCAGCACGCGCACACTAAGTAATTCACCCGGTCGAACCCGCTCAACAAAAATTTGGACGGGAATGGGGATCAAACGAGTCACCACCTGATAAATGATTCCTGGTTTGGCAATTAACCCGCTTGGAGCATTGGTGCTAGATAGTAAGGGATGCCAGGAAACATCCGCTAAATTGATGATTTTTTGCCACAGAACGTCTACAGGAGCAGTACTTAAGGCCCGATAAGTTCTAAAAAGCGCGAACTTGCACCAAATCCCCTCTCGACCTGCGATTAATTTGAAGGAAAAATTGAGAATCACGATACACCTCCCCCAACGAACGCTCAGGCCAACCTCTCATTCTAAGCAAATGGTGTTGCGGGTAAAATCCCCTTTCTCAGGATATGAGCGCAAATCTTGAAAGACCATTAAGGTTCGTCTTTGTTTAAGGTTTGTAACCAGAGAGTGAATCAGGAAGACTGCATATCTTTACAAAGAGCCAATCCGAGATAGTCTAAGTAAAGTCAATAAACCATCATGATGCCCATCAGGGACTACCCGCTTTTGGGTGAACTATTTTGTTTGGGTTAACTCCATTGAATTGAGATTATGACAGCTTTTCAGACGGACGCAACGACTACTCCTCAGGTTTCGCCTTCTTTACCACCTGCTGACTCCAGAGAACGAGTCAAGCAGTTGATGCTACAGCTCCAAGATACAATTTGTCAGGCTTTAGAACAGCTCGATGGGGCTAGCCAATTTCAGGAAGATGTTTGGGAGCGAGAAGAAGGTGGCGGTGGTCGTTCCCGTGTCATACGCGATGGTGCTGTATTTGAGCAGGGTGGAGTTAACTTTTCCGAGGTTTGGGGTCACCAACTTCCTCCCTCTATTCTGGCTCAGCGTCCAGAGGCAACGGGACATGGTTTTTTTGCCACCGGCACATCAATGGTGCTGCATCCTCGCAATCCCTATATCCCCACTGTCCACTTAAATTATCGTTATTTTGAAGCGGGTCCCGTTTGGTGGTTTGGAGGAGGAGCCGATTTAACTCCTTATTACCCCTTTGCCGAAGACGCGGCTCATTTCCATCGCACCTTCAAAGGAGCTTGTGATAATCACAACCCTGAGTATTATCCCGTATTCAAGCGCTGGTGTGATGAGTACTTTTATTTAAAACACCGCCAAGAAACGCGGGGTGTTGGCGGACTCTTCTTTGACTATCAAGATGGCACAGGTCAACTGTATCGCGGCCCTCACAAAGATAGTCCCGCTGCCATTTATAGTGACCGACTTGGAGCGGTAGCGCCACGGACTTGGGAAGATTTGTTTGCCTTTATCCAGGAATGCTCTGCATCCTTTTTACCCGCTTATGTGCCCATTGTTGAGCGCCGTCAAGGGCTAGAGTATGGCGACAGAGAACGTGATTTCCAGCTTTATCGTCGGGGTCGCTATGTAGAATTTAACTTGGTCTATGACCGGGGTACCATCTTTGGTTTACAAACAAACGGGCGCACAGAGTCTATCCTCATGTCTCTACCTCCCTTAGTGCGTTGGGAATACAGCTACCAACCTGAACCGAATACGCCGGAAGCCGAGTTGTACGAGATATTTCTCAAGCCCCAAGACTGGGCTAACTGGACGCCTTTAACCTCCTTTTAAAGATATCTGAGTTAAACTAACGTGAGGTGAGTATTTGTCCTACGTAACAAGGTTGAGCGTTGTTTCAACTGAGTTTTCCAAGTTTAATTCAGGCACCAAGTCCGCAACCAAATGTTGCTCCTCTTGAGCTTCAAGGGGGGCTGCTGCTGCAAGGAGGTATTGATGATTCATATTGAGCAGAAAACACACACCACCAAAGATGGTACGACTGTCATTGTTTTAGCACCTGTCGGACGCTTGGATATCACTACGGCTTGGCAATTTCGTTTGAAGCTGCAAGAGTGTATTTCTAAGCTCAGCCGTCATGTGATTGTCAATCTCAGTCAGGTTAACTTTATTGATAGTTCGGGTTTAACGTCCCTAGTTGCCGGAATGCGAGATGCAGACAAAGTGAAAGGGAGTTTCCGCATTTGTAACGTCCATCCAGAGGCGAAACTGGTCTTTGAGGTCACCATGATGGACTCCGTGTTTGAAATCTTTGAAACGGAGGAAGAAGCCTTGGAAGGAGTTCCTCGGAGTATGGCGACCTGAAAAGTTTGAGGGTTGAAGATTGAAAGTTAGAAGGTTGAAGGTTGGCTTAAACCTGCAACGTACTTTCTCTGCCAACTTGTAACTGTTTAGAGCGGTAACTCGTCGGCAAAATCTTGACGTTTGGTGAAGCGGAACGGGCCAAGTAAGGCTCCCCATGTGGCTTTTCCGGTCGCTGGGTCAATGCCTTTGTCATAGGTGCGAAATTCCTCAGGTGTAGCCTCAAATCCTAGGGAAATTTGGTAATCTTTGCCTTGATAGCTAAAACTACAGGGCGTATTCGTTGCTGAGAACGCGGAAAATTCATAGGCATTAGGGGAAACTAGACGCTGTTTCACACGAAGAGTACAGCCTGGTAAAAACTCAATTTGTGCAGTTGTGAGCTGCTTTAATAATTCTGGATTACGACCAGCACCTCGGATCGCGTCCGGGTTTTTAAGCATATAAAACTGCACTTGTAAAGAGCCTGGTTCCGTTGGGTTGGGATACAGCCTCAGAATGCGTGGACGGTAGGGTTGATCGAGATTAACAATATTAGCCTGTTCAGCAAATAGGGTCAGGCTGTCTTCGGTAAACAAGGGCACCGGTCGCAGCCACAGGTGGAGGTGAACATACCAAGCGGGGTCGGCGATGGCTTGTTGTCGATTATCAAATTCACCCGCCATGTAGCGTGCTAAGGTAATCAATTCAGCAGAATGGGTCATTAGGGTAGAAAGTTAAAAGTTAGACGTTGAGAGACTCTCAAGGGTAGAAGATTGAGAGTTTTATTAGTGCTCTAGCTTCAAGGCTCTGCGATCCCGGATTGTAGCTTATTACCTCCCTTTCGGTTCTCTTCACCTTGGCAAACGTGTCCTTAAGCGAGACAATGGTTTTACGTCCCCCTTACAGTCTGCTTTGTGAATAACCTTCGCACAGTCTCAGATACTAAACGAGACTTTTACAACCATCACACCCGCCCTGTTAACTCGATCTTCCGACGGGTGGTCGAAGAGTTGATGGTCGAAATGCATTTGCTGTCGGTCAATGTTGATTTTCACTACGAACCCATCTATGCGTTGGGGGTTGTGACATCCTTTAACCGCTTTATGGAGGGCTACCGACCCGAACGAGATAAAGCTTCCATTTTTGATGCCCTGTGTCACTCGGTGGGGAATAACCCAGAACAGTACAAGCAAGATGCCCAATGGCTGGAGTCCATGGCAGAGCGTGTAACAGGGGAAGAATTAGTGTCGTGGTTAAGCGCACCAAGACCCCAAGATACTTTAGGGGATTTGTATGCCGCAGTCGCCGCGATCGCAGAAAATCCTAAATTTAAATACAGCCGTCTGTTTGCGATTGGCCTTTATACACTCCTGGAAAAAGCAGATTCAGAGTTGGTTCAGGACGAAAAGCGGCGGACTGAGGCTCTAAAGAAAATTAGTGATGGTCTACACCTCCCCGAAGAGAAGTTGCAAAAAGACCTAGAGTTGTACCGCAGCAACCTGCAAAAAATGGAACAGGTGCGAATTGTGATCGAAGATGCCATTCAGGCCGATCGCAAAAAACGGGAAAAACGGATTCAGGATCAGAATAAGGCGGCTACTTCTTCGAGTGATTCTCAAGAATCTACACCAGGCGTGTAACTCTCCTAAATCTTCTCAGTCCTCCGAAACCAAGCTAGGAGTCGGCTCAGGAGTTGGGAGATAGAGAGTCGTTCATAAAGACAGCTAATCTCTAAACCACGCCTTGTAATCGTTGGATAATCTGCTCAGCCGGTAAGACCCCTTCAATCCGATCTATCGGCTGACCGTTTTTAAACAGAACTAAGGTTGGCAAAGCATGAATTTGATACTGCGATGCTAGCTGAGGATATTTATCCGAGTCAATTTTGACGACTTGTAAGCGACCCTTGAGCTGAGCGTTGACTTGATCGAGGATTGGAGCCATCATCTGACAGGGGCCACACCAAGTCGCATAAAAATCGACTAAGACGGGTACATCCGAGCCAGAGAGTAGATCTTCAAAGCTACCGAATTGCTTCTTAACGGCCATAGAAAAAAATTCCTCTCGTTAGGGTTTCTGCTCGATTCTAGTGCAAAATTCTGAGAGCTGAATGAGTGAATATTTCAAGAGGAATTTTTCATGGAAGACTTACAAACATCTTCACGACGGTTACACGATCGCGTGGCTATTATTACGGGAGCGTCCCGTGGGATTGGTCGAGCAACGGCCTTAGCGCTGGCTGCTGAGGGAGCTAAAGTAGTGGTCAACTATGCTAGTTCTAGTTCGGCTGCTGAAGAGGTGGTAGCGGCGATTACGGACATGGGAGGAAATGCGATCGCACTTCAGGCGGATGTCTCTAAAGCTGATCAGGTAGACGCTCTTGTCAATCAAACTTTAGAAAAGTTGAGTCGTGTTGATATTCTCGTGAACAATGCGGGCATTACTCGTGATACCTTACTGCTGCGAATGAAACCCGAAGACTGGCAAGCGGTGATTGACCTGAACCTAACGGGCGTTTTTTTGTGTACGAGGGCGGTGAGCAAAATCATGCTCAAGCAGAAGTCTGGTCGCATTATCAACATTACATCGGTGGCAGGGCAGATGGGAAACCCCGGTCAGGCGAATTACAGCGCGGCGAAGGCGGGTGTGATTGGATTTACCAAAACGGTTGCGAAGGAGTTGGCAACTCGTGGTATTACGGTGAATGCGGTAGCACCAGGATTTATTGCCACAGATATGACCAGTGGTCTGAAATCCGATGAAATTCTCAAATACATCCCCTTGGGTCGTTACGGGGAACCTGAAGAGGTGGCTGGAATGATTCGGTTTTTGGCGGCTGATGCCGCCGCCGCTTATATTACTGGGCAGGTGTTTAATGTTGATGGTGGTATGGTGATGGCTTAGAGTATCGGTAGAGTAATCGCCGAAACCCCGTTTTAACTCTTAAGAAACACATTCTCAAACCCTTATAGTTGAATGATTTCAGCTAATTGTGTTTCTTCCATCTGTTGGGGATGCGCGAAGCGTCCCTTGGAGGCTCACATCTTGCACCTTTGTCAGTAAGCCTCCATACCCGCCAAGAAATTAATTTCTTGGCTTATAGTTCAAGTCCATTGAAATGGACTGAAAGTCCTATCTAGTCGTATGAAGACGAATGCGAGCTATGAGACAGTGGTTAAAACCACTGGCGGTTGTTGCCACTGGTGCAAGATCTCAGTTAAAACGGGCTTTAGATCTGACGCCGTGCCGCTAGCGGGGTAGATCCGCTTCACGTGTAGCGTTCCCGCAGGGTAGGGTACTTTAGTTCAGGGCTTATGTCAGTGACGTTCGTTTTCAGGCAAATGGTTGGCGAATTGTGCGATCGCATCCACCGTCAGTGCTACTTCTAGCAGTTCTTCTAGTTGATTGAGGTTGAGGGTTTGCAAGCGAGTTTCTATCTCTTCTGGAACTGTGCCGAAGCGAAGGGTAAGTAAATGGAGCAATTGCGATCGCGCACCTTGTTGTAGTCCTTGTTGTTGTGCTGCTTCTTCTGGTAGGGGGACAAGATTACCCTTCTCGTCATAAAACCGCAACCACACGGCAGGTTCTCGGTCTATGGTTCCTTCCCAAGTTCCCAACCAAAAGCCGAGTGTCTGACTCCACAGCCAACCTTGGTCATTGGGTGCTATGGGCTGATAGCGAAGGTTTGCGTCTAACGGAAGTTCCCCTTTGACAAAAAACTACAACCTATGCTGTGAGAGAGGGAGAGACTCAACTCCTCGGCTGTTACTGGGTACAAATTAAGGAAACTTCTAACAAATCTAACGCTTTTTGTTGGAGTGGAGTCGGTTGAGTAATTTTCTCAAACATTAGAGAAGTCTCCAGACCACTAGACTGGAATTTATTTTTGACAATCGTTGCTAAATCAGTCATTAAAGTCCGAAAACTATGGACAGGAAGCTTTTCAGGTGTCTTTTTAGTCGCTGCCTTAGCGCGGGCTTTCTTTGAACGCTTAGATGGAGCAACAATTGAACTTTTTCCCTCCGGTTCAACTGTGACTTTTTCATCGTCAAACAGCAGTGGAGCTAAAGCTTTCCTCATGTGCCACTCCACATAATAAGCCAGCATACACAAGAAGACGTGAGCTTTGACGCGCTGTTCTAAACGGTGATAAATTGGACGTACTTTCAAATCGATAGTTTTATAACTGCGGAAAGCTTGTTCGACAGTAGAAAGGCTTTTATAGGTTCTCACCGTTTGAGCCGCATCTAAAGTCTCCGGTTTGACTGAAGTCCGAATAATATAGACTCCATCCAAAGCCGAATCATTGGCGATAGCCGCTTCATTCAATGAGTAAGAAAAACTTGTCTCAGTGATGGCAATATTAAAGTATTTCCCCACACATGTAGCATTGAGAACTCGCCCCACTCTCAGTCCAATCTGGTCGGCTCCTTTGAGGGCGCGTTTATCTCGTGAAGTGGCGATAACAATCTTATTGAGTTCCTGCTGTGTCGCCTGTAATAAAGCAATTCTAGTCAAAGACTTTTCTTGAGCAAGCATCGGGTTGCGACAAGCAATTAGCCGCTCACTGGGGTAATCAGAACAAGAAAATTCTACTAAGTCAGTTTCATCAAATAATGAGAGTTGAACAGCTTCTTGTTCAAGAAGTTTCCGAAGCTCCTTCGGATAGATGTCTTAGGGCTAACTCATTTTCGATTAATTCTTGTTTGGATACCAGCCAATCCATTGCTTCATACAATTCATCTTCATCGGCTTTTTCTAAGCCCAACAGTTCACTTAACGATGAATTGCACGTTTCGCTGTGCAATCCTCTCGCTGTGGCTAACTTGGAACGAGGGTCAAGGAGACGCGCCACGATCATCGCCAAAACTAGAGCTCGTTTTCTCGAATTTGAGGGTGAGATTAGATGGTGCAAAGACAGTTTTTTGATTGTTCCTAAAACCGCAGCTACATGACCATGAGGTAGACTTCTTTCTACAGAGAATGATTCGGAGAGATTTTCAATAGCTGCGCCGCCTTTGAGCACTATTCTCAAGTTATCAATGACAGTATCCGGTAATTTTGACAGGTTAGCTAAAGTTCTTTTACGGATTTTACCCCCTTCACGATAGGACTCTCGTAGGAGGACAGCGGGGGGTGAATTTCTGTTAGGGACTCGTTCAATATACATGGCTACTATTGTCCCAGAAATCTCCCCGCCAAAATCTTAAAAAATTCTTAAAAACATGGGTACGGCTTTCTGGGAGTAAATGGCTCTAGTTCCCGTCACTCAAGCTTTTTCTCCCTTTGTAGTTCATCTGTACGGGGGAACTTCCGGTCTAAGCGCCAACCTGCAAGAGAATTTGGGTTAAAGGGGTCGAATACGAAGTAATCTCGCGTTCTGAAGACTCGTTCGTAAAGGTCTTTTTTAACTCCTGTGTCTACATTAGCGGTGGAGGAAGACATTAATTCGACAATGACATCTGGGTAACGACCACCTTCGTCCCATACCACCCAACCTTGTCGGGGGTAGCTGCCATCGATGTCTAAGACGGCAAAGAAATCTGGCCCTCGGAAGTCTCGGTTACGCGCCTGTTGGCTGCTGTAGTAGACGAACATATTGCCACCACAGAAGAAGTCGTTGCGATCGCACCATGCTTGGTTCTTCAGGATGTAGTATGCTAAACTAACAAACGAAATGCCAGTTAAGTAAACATCTAATTCGATAATTGTCAAAGTTCCGAAACCCATAAGCCGAGCGCTTAATCAACTTAAGTTTGTTGTTAATCCCCTCCACAACACCGCTAGTCGTTCTGTTATCAAAGTAAGCAATGATCTCATCCAACCAACGGATGATAGTCTTCTGGCTATCAGGAAAATAGCTTTTCGCTTGCTTCAGCCATCCTCCCAAGTGAAATAATCCGGCTAACCAATGCTGGGTCTGAGTGAAAATTTGGCGAATTTGCTCTTTTAATTCATGCATTCTCTTGAGAGTAAGAGATACATTCTTGACTCGAATCAGTTTAACTTTTTGCTGTTCACTTAGGTCGGATTCGTTCTTGAGCAAGACATATTTACTTTTCTTTAATCCCTCTAATACTGGCGAATCTTCTGCTTTTTCTTCCCGGCATTTTGCGGTTTTTATTAAATCTTCTACTTGTCTTTTTTCTCGCTTCCTTTGTGCATCTAACTCCTTATTTATTTGTGCCATTACATGAAATAGGTCGGCCACAACCTGAGCCTTTGGCATAAGTTCTATCACAACATTTCTGTACCCCTTCCACAAATCTATACTGACTTCTTCTATTTGCTCTAACGCCTCGCTTCCCCATGACATCAGCACCTCTCTCACTTCTTCTTGTGTCCTTCCTGGTAAAATACCAATTAATTTCGATGTGTCGATGATTTTGGTGTAATCTACGACTTTTTGCTCCACAACGAGGGCAATTACTTTCTTTGCCAATTAATTCCACCTGTAAAATTATTCCAATCCCTTCATGTTGACGATGTGAAATTACTTTTATTCCTTTTATATTCAAGAGTTCTGTCAGCAGCTTTATTCTCTTTTTTGTGGCCATCTCACTATCTATGCGTTCAATCCCTGTTTTGACGGTTTATAGTTAATAGGATATGACCTTCTTTGTCAATACCGACAACCACTTGGTTGACTTTCTTTCGCATTTATTCATCCTTATTGACTTATTTAGCTATTGATTTAGCATACTGACTCATGAAGAACCAAAATCTCATCCCGCATCCCTGCAAGATCAGCTAATTTTGATGATGAAACCCGAATTACGTCAAGAGTTTGCATCCTATATCAGCCAGCAATCTGCGATCGCAGGTTATAAAACCTTAATTCCGGCCAATTTACAAAAAGCCTCAAACTTAGCGGTTGCTAATCTCTACTGGTATTTCAAAGTCAGAGATGAATCAGAAGATGAGATAGAAGCAGAGGCTGTAACGGCGTAAAACATCAAAAACTGAAGATGCGATCGCCTCAAGTGATTGCTTACACAATCAACTAAGCAGATAAGCACATTAAATCAAAAACTCGCAGGGATCGAGAAGTCGGGTACCTTCTGTGAAACCTGACTTCTGGGAGTAAGGTTGATTTACCATCACTCACATCTTACAGCTACCCACTCACCCGCCAAGGAATTAATTCCTTGGCTCATAGCGAAAGTCCTCTTAAGAGGACTAAATGCTGACTTGCAAAGGATTTCAGTCCACTTGAGTGGACTTTGGCTATTAGCCCAGAGTTTAAACTCTGGGCGGGTGTGGCAGCTTACCGAGGATGGTGCAAGACCCCCATGAGCTGGACGCTCACAACAAACAATTAAAGACTCTTCCCCCATTCCCCACTCCCTACTCCCTACTTTCAAGACAGATGTGAGAAGACATACTCGCCGTGCGTCGTTCAATTCCGTCAATAGATAACAGAATATCCCGAACACTTATCCGCCAGTCTCTAGAAGGCACGAATCACATCCTTGAGTACAGGTTCTCGCAAATGTTCCCTTAACGCATCTTGAGTTCCCAAATCCACAGAACAGCCTAGTGGTCTGTCAAGGCAATTTTGACGAACAGTAGAAGTGTGTATGTACTAAGGCTCGGATTAAATTGAAGCGGCTCTATCCGTCAATTAGTTCTTGACAGACCACTAGGATATCTTCCAAATAGTACTGTACTCGCAAAAGTTGAAATAGCCCTCCTGGTTGATTGAACTCTACCAAAAAGTCTACATCGCTGTCAGGACGAGCTTCATCCCGTGCAACTGAGCCAAACAACTCTAAGGACTTCACGTCCAGTTCCTGCAACTGTGCCCGATGTGCTGCCAAAATGGCTATTACTTCATCTCGCTTCATGGTTTGTTTCCCGAAGCCGATTTACTACAAAGGTAACAAACGAGCGTCACTATACTAGAGTTTACTGCTCACCAATGTATATGATGTCCGGTTAATTAGTTAATAAAAACATGTTGATAGTGAGCGCTTAAGCGCCCACTCCGAGAGGACTAAAGTCCCTTACTACAAACGTCCCTATAGTGCGGCTTTTTTAGCGGACATGCTATTACAAAGCACACTGAGTACTCGCACCATTACTGTCTATTGCTACTGCCGTGCGAGTCAGGCGCTCGACAAAAGCTTGGGAAGTCTCCTCAACATTAGAAACCAGTCCATTCAGCCGTAATACCAGAGCCATAATTTTATTCCCATACTCTGGATCAGGACTCCAGCGCCGACTCAAATCATACGCGGAAGGCGCAATACCCCGTGTCACAAACTGAAAACGAGGACTAACAATGGGTGGATGTTCAATGGGTGCAGTGGTTGCATAGGCTTTCAGGTGCTGAATGTGAGCTTTCACTCCCGTTCTAATATCCGGAAAAGAAGCACCCGCCGGATCATTATTTGCCGTACCTATACCACCGAAATTATTCTGTTCCGGCTTTAATTTATCGCCAAAGCGCAAGAAGTTCGTTGTCAGACACATCTGAGCAAAAGCAACATCATGATTGACATCTTCTTTTTCTGCCTCTTCAATGTAAATCCTAGCTATGTTTGGAAACTGCTTGAGAGCCTCTGCATTATTAGTACTGATAAAATTGTTCAAGTCCTTTTCTGAGGCATTACCAAACCAGATAATTTTGTCAGAGTCGTCAAGGTCAGTTTGAGAAGCTGTGCTAATTAATACAGTTTTTGTTTCATTGTCCCAACCTACGGATATTTTAAACTGTTGAAGATCGACCGCCTTAATATAGAGAACATTCCCGTAACTGATTTGGCGAATATCAGCTTCAACAGCCAGGTTAACGCCCAAGCTTTCCACTAAGTCAGCAGGAATATATGAATTACCATTAATTAACAGTCCCTTCTCTTCATGGTCACGGTTTTGAATTTTGATATTAATGGGTTGGAAATATGCTGAGGGTTGACCCGATGTTTCCTTTTGTCCACTCCATTGAATCAACCCATCAGCCAAACCTTTAGCAAAGCGATCGCGATTGTTTTGCAGTAATTTTAAGTCTTCCGGGTTGTCGAGAAAACATAGCTTGAAGATGACTGAAGAAGCCGCAACGTCACGACAGAAAGGAAGTTGATTTTTAGCACTCAAGGTATCTGGCTTAACACCACGAGAGAGGGGTTTTCCCAAACGAAGTTCCGGAACTTTTTCCAGAAATTCCTCTAACAACAATTGAGCCGCTTTCTTTCGCTCCTCATTGCCATCAATATAAAACACTTCTGTCCCTCTGACAGACCCATTAAAAGCATTGCCACTCAGTTCTATAGCAACATCACTGGGAAGCACGCGATTATTGATCCAACTTATTGTTCCTTTCAAGTCCAGACTGTCAGGCACAACGAAAAATTCCACTCCCCGTGACTGGAGTTCCTTCACAAGTGCATTACGAGTCAGAATCATTTCTTCTGCCGCTGTGGTTTCTAAGGCAACAACTCCAGGGTCTTTGAGATCATTAGCCGCAGAAATAAAGATGCGTTTGACTGAGGTTGGAGTGGGAGTTGGCGTTGGAGTTGGCGTTGGAGTTGGCGTTGGAGTTGGCGTTGGAGTTGGCGTTGGAGTTGGCGTTGGAGTTGGCGTTGGTGGCACTAAACCAACCAACCCTAAACTGACCAAAGTAGCAGGCCCAACAATACCATCTGCAATTAAGCCCTTAGCCCGTTGAAACTGCCTAACCACGGACTGAGTTCCTGGCCCAAACACACCATCTGTATCAACCTTAAAATTTGCCTTCACTAACGCCTGCTGAACCCTGCGGACATCCTTACCCTGCATGAAGGGATTCGTCAACCGCAAGATTTCAAAACCCAGCCAAACTTCCCCAAAGCCACCAATGGGACTCCTGTTGAGTCGTCTTTCCGTGGAAGGGCCATAACCCCCATCCTCTGTAATGCGATCGCCGGGATTATACCGATTCCAAACCCGCTGGAACGCCAACACCGCCGTATTCCGAATATCGCGTCCTCCCCACACATAGTCGAAATGGGGATAATCCGCAGGGCCAAACCACCTCCAGCCATACCGTTCCAGGTGAGGTTTCCAGCCAAAAACGTCTTCGATATCAATCGCTAAACCACTTTGGTGATTGCTTTTCGGCGGACGGGCAGCGAGTTGGATACCGCAGCGCCCCCCTGCTTGGTAGTGGTTGAATAAAATCAGTTGCTGGGCAATTGTGCGATAACATGAATTCACAACCATCGGCACACCGCGATCGCGAATTGCTCGCTCTAGGGCGTTTTTGGCACCGGGCTGAAGGAACGGCCACACGGCATTTCCCAAACGCACATTCAAGCCTTCAAAGCTGACTAAGATGTTCCCCGAAACAACGTTCATCTCGTCAATCACCTGCTGGTCAAGTCCCCGCACCACATGGGTTGAACAAGAACGAACATCATACAATACCTGGGTAGAACCGGGTGGAGAAGGCTTGGGCAGCAAGACGGTTTCGTCGTCCCAAATCTGGACGTGGTTGGTGAAAACGTACCAAGTATTCTTGTTGTTAAAGCGGTCTTTCGCCAAAGCGACCCGGATATGGTGTGGCTGTCCGTCGCTAGGGTCCCAACTGTGTAAGTCGAACACACTCCCTTTCTGAACACTATATAAGTCTTCAGGTTTAGAAACTTGACTGCTGTCTGTAGGTTGTTGTTTGAAGATAGTATCTTCAAGAATTTTGAGCTTTAAAGCCATCAGTTGCTCCTTTGCTTGAGATACAAATTATTCGTACTCCCCTTGTGTAATATGCCGAGTATTCGATGCAAAATTCGTATCAGATACAAAAGTAAAAAATTTTAAAAGCTTTGCAACCTATTGGGCGAATTTGTTACAATTTGCAGCCGCCAAAAGTGCCTCCCGTTGTTGTAAAAATACGGTTAGCGGAGCCGGAGTTCATACGAGGACGGGGAAGTATTTAGATATAAACCATCCAAGATTAATTTTTAATTCTTCACTCGTTAAAAACATACTGCTGCGCCACACGCCAGTAACGAGAGAAACGCTTAAGGTCAATATAGCCCTCATAATTCACAAACGGTTCAGGCGACCAAACTTCAATCTCTAATGACGAAATGTCTTCAATCCGATTGCAAATTACCTCAAACCGAGGACTCGGACTTGTCGCCGTCGCCACACCATCTGCACCCTGTTCCTGGGCAAAAGCAACAACTTCCTTCGCTACATCGCCCCGTCGAATCGTCACTGGTAACTCCAACAAACACTCATAAATAAACACAATTCGCTTCAAACTAATCTTCCATTCCTCCAACAGAGCATCATCCCATACCCAAATTGCCGCCGCCTCTGGATATTCTTGCAACGCTGGATTCTTAGGACTCAGACAATCTCCATGTACCCAAACAATCGGCTTTTCCATCCCTCTCTTCTTCTCTCCTCTGTGTGTCCTCTGTGACTGGAGTAGTTCGTCACACTTCCCTCACCTACCTGCGGCGCTTTTTCGGGCGCTCAAAACTCCGACTCCCACCCCTCTTGTCAATTGACTCCGCTTGGGGAAACAGTCGTTGCTCCAACTGCTCATAACTCCCCTCAAAATCACATTTGCCATAGAGCGGACAGACTTGACAATAAGCGCAATTAGTGTATTTCTCCAAATTCTCCCGGTTGAAGAAATAAGGCTTATGGCTGAACGTACTCGCCACCCACTGCCAAGAGAGATTATTACTTGCCGGGTCACCATCCAACAGATGTGATAAAAACCACCTCGCCCCTGCCTGCCAACGCACATGCCGCCAATGCACCAGGTAAGCCGCTAACCACATTCGGGCGTGATTGTGTAGGTAACCCATCTCTCGTAACTCATGGCTGAAGCTGTCAATGCAAACCATGCCAGTGGTGCCCTGTTCCACATCAGCCGGTAACTCTGCCTGATACACCCCGGCAGCATAGCCTGTTTTGTAGTCCTCTTGGTCTTTCCAAATGGCATCCCCTTTCTCGGCATATAGCCGTTGCCAGTAATCCCGCCAAGCGAGTTCCTGAATTAATTTCTCCGCCTCATTGGGATTTTGTACATTTTTAAGGGCAAAGTCCCTGACTTCAGCGAGACTCAAAACCCCATAACGGATATAGGGGGAAAGGCGGGTGACTTTCCCGTTCAGAAAGTTGCGGGATTTGGCATACTGAGCGGGATTGACTTGATTGAGTGCTACCTCTGCGGCCTTACGCCCTCCGACGATTTCACTGACTGACTCATCGCCGTCTGCTGCATTGGGGAACTGTTCGCGGACGTAGGCGATTAACTCGTCGCGGCTGGGAAACTCCCGTCGCATATCATGATTTTTGGTGTGGTTCATCTTGCTTTTCTCTCAGCCGCCGTTGTTCAATTGTCCATTAAGTTGCAGTTTTTTCTAAGCTAACGGATATTGAAATTGCATCTAAGGATTTTTGATCAGCTCAATGGCCTCCAGCCCTGGCAAAATAAGTGAGGATTAAAGACCAATCATCAGGAGTGAGTTTAATGAGGCTTGGTCGGTGGGCATCCGAAAAACGCACCTGGATCATACAGCCAGTAATTTTGGCCATTCTGGCTTTCGGCTTGGCAATCCTGCTTTCTAACTGTAATCCCTCTTCTACAAACTCAACGAGTAGCCCTCCATCGCCAGCCAATAGCCCAGCCGCACTGTCAGCGGGTTCGCTAGTTTATGGTGCAGGAGGAGAACCGGTGAATCTAGAACCGGGAAATATTGAAGATGGCAACTCTCTAACGGTTCAAAATCAAATCTACAATCGCTTAATTCAATTCAAGCCCGGTACCACCGATTTGGACCCGGCTTTAGCTACGGAGTGGAAGTCGGCGGAAGGCGGCAAAGTCTGGACATTCAAGTTGCGATCGGGGGTAAAGTTTCACGATGGCACCGATTTTGATGCGGAGGCGGTGAGATTCAATGTAGATCGGTGGTGGAATCCCAAAAGCGAGTTTGGCTACCGCAATGCCGGCAAGACTTACATCATTTGGAAAAATTTATTTGGCGGCTTTAAGGGGAGTCCAGAATCACTCTTACAAGATGTCGTAGTCGAGGGGAAGGATACGATTAAGTTTGTACTCAAACAGCCATTTGCTATCTTTCCCACCGCGATCGCATCGGGCTACTTTGGCATCGCTAGCCCAACGGCGATTAAAAAAGCCCAAGCTAGTTATGGCACTCCCGCCTCCTTTGCTGTGGGAACGGGTCCATTTATTTTTAGAGAATGGCGCAGTGGCGATCGCATCGTCCTCGCCAAAAACCCAAATTATTGGCAGGAAGGCTTACCGAAATCCGAGCAATTGACCATCCGCTTCATTAGCGACCCAGCCGCTAGGTTAGTGCAACTCAGAGCCGGAACCATCGATCTGACGGTAGATTTAACTCCCGATCAGCTACAAGAAGTGCAAAGAGACCCGAATGTCGAGCCGATTTTTCGCCCGTCTTATAACGTCGGCTACCTGGCGCTCAATCCTAGCTATGAGCCTCTCAAAAAACCCGAAGTCCGTCAAGCGATCGCTCAAGCCCTGAACAAACAGGAAATTGTCAAAGCATTTTGGGGGGAATTAGGTGAAAATACGCCGCACTTTACGCCTCCCTTATTCAAAGAGTATCAATCCCAGAAAGCCACGGGCTATCCTTACAATCCCGAACAAGCCTTGCAAACCCTCGCCAAAGCGGGTTATCCCAATGGCTTTGATCTTCAACTCTGGTATATGCCTGTCAGCCGCCCTTATTTTCCTACCCCCAAGCCAATTGCTGAAGCCTTCGCTGCTGAATTAAGTGCGATCGGGATTAAAGTTAACCTGCAAACGAAGGACTGGGCGGCTTACCTTGGCGATCGCAACAAATCGCCCGGTTTCCAAGCTTTTATGCTGGGTTGGACAGGGGACTACGGCGATCCAGACAGCTTTTACTACCCTCACTTCGGCCCCGGTGCTACGGCTGATTTAGGAAACTGGAAAAATGAGCAACTGTTCAAACTCTTAGATCAGGCTCGTGCTACTCAAGACAAGGCAGCGCGAATCAAAATTTATCAGCAAATTGATGAAATTCTCGAAAAAGAAGCCGTGCGTATACCCATTGTCCATTCCAAACCCTTGTTAGCCAAGCGTAAGATTGTTCAGGGTTGGACACCCAGCCCTCTTGGGACTGAACCACTAGGAGCAGTTAGCAAGTCCTGAGCCATTCACATAAATTTATACACACTTGCAGTCAAATGTAGTCCTTTATTTTCCCCCGTCTCCCATCTGGAGAATGGATGGATTTTGATTGATTATGTAGTTGTTATTGTCAAATATTTCTCCGCATGGGACTCCTACAAATCCCTAGTATTTTTTATCTTTATCGAGTTCCTTGAATTTATAGCCATGGAACACATAGGAGCGAACGATAAGTGCAATTACCTAACTTTAAAGCTCTAATTTCCCCACAAAAATGCAGTATAACTCGAATGTTTCTTTAACTGATTCTATAAAGATTCTATGAAGTAAAGCTCTATACAAACGTAATCTTAATATATAAGCTTTGTTTATGATTTTAAGTTATACCAGGAATCCTTTGGTCATTGTTTTTTAAAGTTTTGTTTAACTTGCTAATGAACTGTAAAATCTTAGCTGATTTATCGGCAAAATAGCTGTTTTTATTTTAAAAAATATTGCTTGCTTTTTAATAAAAAAATATACTCATCAATTTTTATATTTTGTAACCGTATAAAAATACGAACAAGATTAAGGAAAAGCTGACTACTCGATTCAAGGCAACTGTATTTTTACAGCATCAGGGTTGCCGAAATGAACAATGAAAAAAGTTACATTAATGATTCCAGGCCAGGGAGTTGTTAGGAATATCAGTGTGGCGGTACAGGCGGCGATGGTAGAGCCAGAGCATCAGCCTTTCAGTACAGACTCAGGCTACCATTACACATTTACAGTTTTTACTCCTACCCACAACCGGGCACATACCTTATCGCGTGTTTACGAAAGTCTTAAAAGACAGACTTATCGGGATTTTGAGTGGCTGATTGTCGATAATGGTTCAATCGACAGCACGCCTGAGTTAGTAGAGCAGTGGCAAAAAGAAGCTAAGTTTCCCATCCGCTATATTTACCAAAACAATAAAGGTAAACATATCGCTTATAACTTGGCAGCAAGAGAAGCTAAAGGCGAACTTTTTATTTGCTTAGATTCTGATGATGCTTGTGTAGCAGAAGCCTTAGCATCTTTCAAATATTATTGGGATAGCATTCCCAAAGCTGAACAGGAGCAGTTTTTTGGTGTAGAGTGTCCGTGTCAAGACCAAAATGGTAAATTGATTGGCAGTTATTATCCTTCTACTCCTACGGATACTAACTTTTGTGAAATGCGTTATCGCCTTAAAGTAAAGGGTGAAAGATGGGGGTTTCAACGGACTGATATACTGCGAAAATTTCCCTTCCCAGAAGTCATTGGACAGAATTTATACGTTGCAGAAATGATTGTTTGGTCTAGGGTTGCCAAAAAATACAAAATCAGATGTGTGAATGAATGTTTACGAATCTACTATGTTGATAGTGGAGCAGATCAGCTAACTAAATCTAATTGGGTACGTAAAAATCCGTTTGGTTTCATTTTAATGTCTAAAAGTATTTTAGACACGGATATCGATTATTTCCACTTTTCTCCCTGGTTTTTTATTCGCAATGCGATTAACTATAGCCGCTACTGTTTTTATTTGAAGATTGGCATTACCAAACAATTTATCAATCTCAACTCTTTCCTAGGCAGACTGCTGTGGTTTGTGACATTCCCCCTAGGATATGTGCTTTGGTTTACTGGAGTTTAGTTTAAAGCAGCGCATTCTGACTCTGAGCGTATTTATAATAGGTCTGTTAAGATAGCTGATTTTAGTTTGTCTTGATCAATACGCTCTGAGATTAACATGGGTCGATATATCCTCAAACGCCTGCTTAACTTAATCCCCGTCCTTTTGGGGATTACACTGTTAGTTTTCATCCTCTTGCACTTAATTCCAGGAGACCCAGCACAGATATTAGCAGGAACACGCGCCACACCTGAAACAGTGGAGGCAATCCGAGAGCAGTTGGGATTAAATAAGCCTCTACTCTTACAGTACCTTCTCTTTTTGGGGAATCTGCTACGCTTCAACCTGGGCAATAGCATTATGAGTGGCGCTTCAATCATTCAAGAAATTGCGATTCGTTGGCCTGCTACTTTTGAGTTATCGGTTGCTGCCATGTTCATTGCTCTCATGTTGGGAATTCCGGCGGGAGTTTTGGCAGCCGTTCGCAAAAATAGCCCGATTGATAATCTCACGATGAGCGGTTCTTTACTCGGTGTTTCTATGCCAGTATTTTGGTTAGGATTGCTCCTAATTTATCTATTTGCCGTCAATCTGCAATGGCTTCCCCCTGGTTTACGCATGAGTCAAGAGGTCGCCTCAACCTTCAAACCCCTGACTGGTTTTTATGTCTTCGATGCTTTACTTCAATTCAATTGGAATGCACTGAAAGATGTACTTGCACATTTGGTTTTGCCAGCGTTAACTCTAAGTACCATCCCCCTAGCGATTATTGCCCGAATTACTCGCAGCGCTATGCTTGAAGTGCTATCACAAGACTATATCCGCACCGCGAGAGCTAAGGGAGTTTTAGAACGTTGGGTGATTTTTAAGCACGCTTTGAAAAATGCTCTCTTGCCAGTGGTAACGATTATTGGCTTGCAGTTTGGGACACTTTTAAGCGGGGCAATTCTCACGGAAACAATTTTTTCTTGGCCTGGAATTGGCTTCTGGATTTACGATGGGATTCTCAACCGTGATTATCCTGTTGTACAGGGAGGCGTTATTTTTGTATCGATTAGCTTTGTGCTAATTAATCTGTTAGTGGATATTTCCTATGCCTTTTTAGACCCCAGGATTCAGTATCGATGACAGTTACCCTAAAGGCTTGGAGTGCTAATGCTGGAAATGCACTTGGGCGATTTTTGCAATCGACATCGGGCAAGATTGGTTTATTTCTGGCGATCGCAATTATACTCCTAGCGCTACTCGCTCCAGTTTTGCACCCTTATGACCCCTCGACAGACCGAAATTACCTAACGCGGTTGAAACCTCCCAGTGCTCAACATTGGTGGGGTACGGATGGTTTGGGGCGAGATGTATTGATACTGGTATGGTATGGGCTGCGGACTTCACTGTCTGTGGGTTTAGTCTCGGTACTGCTGGGATTAACAATTGGGGTGTTGCTAGGATTGGTGGCTGGATACTTCCGAGGATGGCTAGAGACGGCAATTGGTTGGTTGACGGATATCCTGTTAGCCTTTCCTTCGATTTTATTAGCGATCGCCGTCGTTACCATCACAGGCCCTAGTTTACCCAGTGTGATGATTGCTGTTGGTGTTGTGCAAGTGCCAATTTTCATCCGGCTGACGCGCAGCATGGTGCTATCCTTACGCGAGCAAGAGTTTGTCCAAACTGTGATTGCGTTTGGGGCGACACCCGCCCGAATAATTTTCCGCCATATCTTACCCGCTAGCCTTGCACCCATCGTAGTACAAGCCACTCTATCGATTGGGACGGCAACTTTAGAAGCGGCAGGTTTAGGATTTTTGGGTTTGGGTGCTCAACCACCTACGCCAGAGTTAGGAACCATGCTATCGGATGCTTTTAAAAATGGCTATTCTCTCTCTGCCCCTTGGACAGTCCTGTTTCCGGGTTTGATGATTACGCTGATGGTTTTAGCTTTTAACCTTTTGGGGGATGGGTTACGCGATGCTCTTGACCCACGAGAAGGTTATTAAACCTAAATTACTTACTCCGTCAAGTATCAAAGTACGTAATTTCTGGTAGCCGGAAATTAGTAATCAGCTTTCTATTTTTTCCTCTTCCTCAGTTTTGAAAAAACTCACTCAATTGATTCCAAAACCCTTGTAAGTCTCCTTGCAGAACACATTTTAGCTGGGAAATAACGGGGTGTGTAAAGAAGAATACTTCTTCTCAATTTTTAGTCAGTTGTCAGTTCATTCTTTCGAGCCATATCTTTAGATAGAGGAGAAGTTCTGACTACAGTAGTACACTATCGACATGGCAAGTGTTAAGTTACCCAGCACATTGCTACTGACAGGACATCAAGCCTTAAGCCTCTACTGATAACTTAGTAGGGGCTTTTTTTTATGCTTATTTTTTCATAAAATTACCCCCGCTCTTGGGGAGCAGGGGTAGGGCTTACCGACAGGACAGCAAGCTCCATTACCAGCTTAAAATTATTTTAAGAATATATCGCCTACTAGAAGATGTATGCCTCATGACTGACATACTTGACACCTATTGATTGAATTGAATGAACCGCGCCCAAGCTTTAATTCAAGACTTTAATGCCAAACGTTTGCTCAGCCAGATGAGCCACAACTGCAACTAACTCATCAGGCTCAATTGGCTTCGGCAAGTGTACATGAAATCCGGCAGCAAGCGAACGAATCTGTTCTTCTTTTGCAGCGTAAGCCGTCAAAGCAATAGCTGGTATGAGTCCTCCCTGGTTAGGGGAGAGGGTTCTGATTTGCTGAATCAGCCAATATCCATCCTCAAATGGCATGGCTATATCACTGATGAGAACATCGGGTTTAAAGGGTGCCTTCCTGTAGCCTGTGCTTTGCTTCATCACCTTGAAGGCTTCCCTGGCTGATGTGACAGTTACCACCTGTGTCTTATAGTCTTCGAGAATTATTCGCACTAGCTCGAGACTGTCTTCATTGTCATCAACTACCAATACTTGCAAGTTTTCGAGAATTTTAAATCTATCTTCCTCAAGATGCCAATTGTCACAAGTATTTGAAATCATAGTGTTATCTCCTTAGTTGGAGGGTCAATTAGGGAGAAAGTCCTTCTAGAGAAATGGCGGCAACCGTCTCTCTAGAAGGCAGATTGCTCATTCTTTCATTTAATCAGGCTGGTCTAACTCCAGTCTTATGCCCTCAGACATAGTACGGATAGGGATGAACTCAAAGCCAGATTTGCAGGAAAAATCGGTTTAGCTTGACTGGAGAACTTTCGTTGCGTCATCCTCTATCAAACGACCATCTTCCATATAAACCAGTCGGTCAGCAATATCGAGAATACGATTATCATGAGTGACAAGCAGAATAGTGCAACCCTGTTCTTTGGCTAAACGCTGCATAATTTCAACGACATCTCGACCCGATTTCTTGTCGAGTGCCGCAGTGGGTTCATCGGCTAAAACAATCTTGGGATGGCTGACTAAAGCACGAGCAATCGCTACCCGTTGCTTCTGTCCTCCTGATAAATTTTCAGGATAATAATTCGTGTGATTTCCCAAGCCAACCTGTTCTAAAATTGCTGTTGCTTTAGCATTCATGTCCTGATTCAGCATTTCGTCGTGGAGTTCTAACGACATCCGCACATTTTGTTTAGCCGTCAAAAAGCTCATCAAATTATGGGCTTGAAAAATATAGCCAATTTGCCTTCGGACTTTCGTTAACTGTGGTTTACTCGCTCCACTCATCTCCTGTCCGAGAATCTTCAGGCTGCCTTCTTGAGCAGAACGTAATCCGCCTAGCAAGGTCAATAACGTTGTTTTGCCTGACCCAGACGGCCCAGTCATAATCACAATCTCCCCGGAATAAATTTCTAGATTAATATCAAATAAAGCTTGTTTACGCAGTGCACCTTTCCCAAAGTAATGGTTGACTTGGTGGACGGTAATAACAGGTTCGGTACTCAGCCGTGAGTTAGATAAGGGAGAATTAATAGCTTCCATATACTTATGTTTGAAACATATACTAAAACACATCAGCAGGGTCAGCCGATTGTAGTTTTCGCATAGAAATTACGCCAGAAATCACACACATAACAATCGTGAGGATCAGGACTAATATGGCTCGTGACAGCTTCATCCCAATGGGTAAAAGGGTAGCCGTATACGCAATCTGAAATAGACCCATCGCCAGCAAGAAACCTGGAATATAACCCAACACAGCGAGGAGTAATGCCTCTTGCATCAAAACACCGAGGAAATAGCGATCGCTATACCCCATGGCTTTCAACGTAGCGTATTCAGGGAGGTGATCGGACACATCAGAATAGAGAATTTGATAGACAATAACTACACCGACAATGAATCCTACAACTACACCCAAGCCGAAAATAAAGCCAATTCCACCACTTTGCCAGTAATCAATTTCAATCTGGGCAAATTCTTGAGGAGTGAGGATTTTAATATCATTGGGTAAAGTCGCAACGAGGCGCGATCGCACTTGCTCAATATCCGCGCCCGGTTTTAGATTAATCAAACCAACGGCAATTTGATTGGGGGGGTTATCAGGAAATAGTTTCAGAAACGTTGACTCACTGGTGATAATATTCCCGTCTGCACCAAACGAAGCACCTAGGGTAAACAAATCAACAATCTGAATATTCTGTCCATTTACCTGAGCTTCCAGCGTTTTTTCTTGTTTTAAAAGGTCTGCAATGGGGCCATATTCAGGTCGAGAAGCGCGGTCAAATAGAGCTTGATTTAATAGTTTAATTCGCTCCAAGTTTTGATTCACTTCGGGGAAATTAAAAGCCGGATTGGCGGGGTCAATGCCCCATACTAAGATGCCACGACTGAGACGTGTTTGGGAATTTCGCCACTGGGCAATGTTAATGTATAACCCACGAACCGATTCAACTTTGTCATCACTTAAGGTTTGATAAAGTCGCTCTCTAGGAAAGTTTTTGATGTAGAACAGGGTTTGAAATTGGGGATTAATTAATACTAAATCTGCCTGAAGATTTTGGTGTGATTTTGTCGCACCGTCCAGTAACGCATCCAAAAAACCTAGTTGAATAAACATCAACATGTCGGCAAAGGCAATTCCTGCCAGTGCTACGGCGAGGCGTGTTCTTTCTCGACTGACTTGAAACCAAGCTAGAGGTGTTTTACGAAACAGTTTGGGCAGCATAGTGAACTTACCTCATATCTGATTGAATATTGCTATATCAAACATTCGTTATAAATAATGGCATCGTATATTTACTCTTGAATCGCCACCTGTACTTGTAAGTTAGTTAATCCTGCAACTCGCTGACTATGTTCAGGATTGAGATTGATTTTGACCTCTACCACTCGCCGATCAAGGTTTTCTCCTGGTTGATTGCTAAAAACATTTTGCCGACTGACTTGTAATCCAATTTCGCTCACAGTTCCTTGGAGTTCACCGGGAAAGGCTTGGCTGGTAATTACAGCTTTTTGTCCTAACTTAACTTTGCCAATATCGGTTTGATAAACTTCAGCAACCACTGCCATCTGGGAGGTTTGTCCCAACTCGGCAATTCCTGATTCACTAATTTTTTCTCCAGGATGAGTGTGAATCTTTAAAATCTGTCCAACAATTGGGGCATGAATATAGGCTAAATTCAGTTCTGTTTGAGCGCGTTTGACTTCGGTAACGGCTTGATCGACTTCGGTTTGAGCCGCTTGCACATCCACAGGGCGAACTTCAGTAATCTGGTTGAGGGTGGCTTTGGCTTGCTTGAGTTGCTCTTGCAATGTCTCTGCTGTTCGCTTTTGGGTGGCTGTTGCTTGGTTAACTTGAGCTTGAGCCGTTTCCAGGGTGAGGCGCTTGTTATCCAGGTTTGATGCCGATTCTGCACCTTCCCGGTACAGCATTTGAAAGCGGTTGTACTCCGCACGAGCATTGTTGAGTTCGGCTTGGTAACGTGCGATCGCCGCCGATTGAGTAGAAAATTCTCCCTCTAATTCGGCTTGTAATCGGGTAATTTCGGCTTTTTGAGCGGTAATTTTTCCGGTTTTTGCTCCTGATTTCACCTGGGCTAAGCGGGACTGAGCCACTCTCACTTGTTGTTTGGCTTGCTCTAAGGCAGATTGTAAGCGATCGCGGGAATCGAGAATCGCAATCACTTGTCCCTGCTGCACCTGATCGCCCTGTTTGACTAAGACTTGAGCAACACGATCGCCATCCAAACTCACTGGCGCTGACAGGCGAATCACTTCACCCATCGGTTCGAGTCGTCCCAACGCTGTCACTTTTTTGATGATTGGAGTCTTTTCTATGGGTTGGGAGGGTTTGCGATCGCCAATCATACCGAACCGAGACGCGCCATAAAAAACCGTCGCACCTGTAACCGCAGTAGCCGCTATGATCAGTCCAATTAGCCACCGCTTGGATGGTTTTGATAATAATTGCGAACTCATGTTTGCTCCTGTTTTTGTTGTGGTTTCAAGTACAGCGTTAGCATTTTCCTCAACAGTTCAGCTTGTTCTTCGATGGGTACCACGTCTCCCTCGAATAGTCGAACTAAGAGTAGACCCATCAGCACACTGAGACTAAAGTTGATCAGGGCGCGGTCTTGGATGCCCAAAAGTTCAGTCATCAACTGTCTACTTTCCTCAAACATCTGTTTGAGTGTCTCGTTGTTAATTACCTCTTCTCGGTCTTGCTGTTGGTAAAAATCAACTCCGACTAAGATTTGCTTGTGGATGTAGTCTTCATGTTGAGCATGGAAGGCAAATAAGGCTTTAATTCGCTCTTCCAGTGTTTCGGCGTTTTCGAGTGCAGTTGCGATCGCTTGATTGTCTTGTCGAGTTTGCTCCTCTACCAATTGCCAAAACAGCTCTTTTTTACTCGGAAAATAGTGATATAGGGTTCCTGTGGAAACCCCCAGTCCCTTGGCAATCTCCCGCATGGTAATCGAGGCATAACCCTTCTGTGCAAATAAATCGAAGCACTTGATCAGAAGTTCTTTGCGGTATTGATCGTGGTCAACAATCTTCGGCATGGTCAGGATTGCTTTATATCGAACGTCCGATATATTATAAGACACCTACCGTTAGCCTAAGATTGTTCGTCTTGGGCGCTTTGTTTATATCGAACGGTTGATATATTTATATCACAGCGTGTTTAGGTTGAGGAAGAGGCTTTGACCCAAATGGCGAATTCTTCCTTCATTGGTGAGTCAGAAGCCAACCATAGCCAAAATCCAAAATGGTATTAACCGATAACCGCAATACATTCAATTTCGACCAACACATCCTTAGGCAAACGGGAAACCTGAACACAGGCACGCGCTGGGGCGGAGGCTTCGTCGAAGTATCGGGCATAAACTTGGTTCATGGCAGCAAAATCATTCATATCTGCCAGAAAGACCGATGTTTTCACGATGTCTTGAGTTGTCGCACCTGCTGCCGTCAGGATTGCTTCTAAATTCGCCATCACCTGTTCGGTTTGCTGGACGACATCATTGCCCCCCACAATCTCACCCGTTTTGGGGTCGAGGGGAATTTGACCGGCGACAAAAATTAATTGACCACTCGCGGCGATCGCTTGATTATAAGGGCCAACGGGTGCAGGTGCGTTGTCGGTACGAATCACGTTTCGGGTCATAGTCTTGAGTCCAGGGAGGTCGATTCAGCAAATTGTCCCAAAAAACAATAGCAGTTATCGCCCACTTGTTCTAGTATGATCGACCTCACCCCCCTAACCCCCCTCGCCTCTTAGGAGAGGGGGGAATCAAGAAATCAAGAGGGTTTTGCTCTTACAGTCAATTTGCCTGAATTCAATCTGTGGCGTGGGCAAGTGGGTACAGTTGTTGAAATTCTTGCCGATGGTAGGGCTTTTGAAGTTGAATTTAGCGATGCCTGCGGCGGGCTTCGCCTACGCACAGGACGCACTTACGAGTCTCTTGGTTTATGTCCAGAGCAAATTATGGTGCTGCATTTTGAGCCAATATCTGGTGATGTTGCAGCTTAACAAAATAAGGGGTGATAAGCCTACAGCATGGCTTCGCTTACCGCTTCTCGTGCGGCTTCAGCTTTGGGGGAGTGAACTTCGGGGAGGATGCGTTAGCGAAGCGAGGCGTTTATCTAACGTTCCCGAAGGGTAACACGCTACAAGCAAGAGTTTGTTGGTAGTTGTGGTTGTGAGTAAAAGTAGCAGTCAGTAGTTATGATACATGTAATAGCTTAAAAACAAGTATCAACTTTCTTATTTTTCTATCAATCATCAATTAATGATTTATGCATATCAATAAATTACATATTCAAAACTTTAGATGTTTGAAAAGAATTGATTTTAATTTTACACCTGATAATATAGTTGTAATAATTGGTATTAATGGAGCAGGTAAATCATCAGTATTAGATTGTATAGCTAGCCTTTTAATTCAACTCGAAACACGAATAATTAAAATTGAACCATTTGAATATTCTGAAATTGACAGTATCAATATTAATCAAAAAATAAATAGTTTTTTGACAGTAGATGATATTAATGACAACGCTAAACAAGTTGATGTGTCTATTGAAATCTCAACCGATTTTAATGACAGTATATCTTGGAAGGTCACAAGAAGTTTAATTGAGAAAGGCCTTGAAGGAGATTACAATCAATTAAATCATTATATTGAGTATCTGCGTCGAAAATTAGAGTCAAATTCAAACTTTAATTTGCCTTTAATGATATATTATAGGACTCGTAGAATAACATTAGATTCTAAATCTAGAATAATATTAGATACTAAATCTATTGATTTGGATAATTTAGATAGTAAAGTTTACCCATTCAAAATTAATCAATTGAGTGCTTACAGTGGAAGTTTCAATCCAGAAGTAAATAATTTTCAAAGGTTTTTTACTTGGTTCAGACAAGAGGAAGATTACGAAAATGAAATTCGGTTAAGAGAAGATGATAAGTATAGAAATCCAAATTTAGAGGTTATAAGAAAAGCTTTAGAAAGATTTCTAGAGGGATTTCCAAGCAGCCATTTTTCTAATCTGCGGGTAGTCAGGTCAACATCCCAGAGAAACCTGAATTTTAATCATAGTAGGATTCCCTCTTTTTTAACAATTACTAAGAATAATCAGGACTTTAAGTTAGAGCAACTCTCTGAAGGAGAAAAGATGCTTTTAATGTTGGTTACTGACTTGGCAAGGCGTTTGTCAATTGCTAACCCAGGTTTGGGAGTTGAGGCTTTACATGGTAAAGGCATAGTTTTGATTGATGAAATAGATCTACATTTACATCCTCAGTGGCAAAGAATGGTGATTCCTAGCCTGACGCAAACCTTTCCTAATTGTCAGTTTATAGTTACTACTCACTCTCCTCAAGTTTTGAGCAATGTTAAAAGAGAAAATGTCTTTATTTTAGAAGATTATAAACTAGTAGAGGTAACGCCTTATACTTACGGCAGAGATAGCAATTCAATTTTATATGAATTAATGGATGTGAGCGCACGACCAAAGGAAGTTCAGGATAAAATTAATGCTTGTTTTGATTTGATAAATGAAGAAAAATTAGAAGAAGCAAAAAGTAAACTGCAAGAACTAGCAGATTTACTGGGTGAATACGATTCCGAAATCGTTAGGGCTAAAACACTAATTAATTTTTTAACCGAGTAAAGTGAAGCATATTGTCAAAGGTAAGGAACCTCAATCATTACTGGAACATCGCTTAAAATCTCATGCCGATTACAACAACTATTCTGAAAAAGATGATCTGCGACAATCATTGCTGACTGAGCAGGGATACATTTGTTGCTATTGTATGGAGCGCATTGCCAAAAACAAGATGAAAATTGAGCATTGGCGATCCCAAAGTATTTATCATAATTTACAATTAGATTACCAAAATCTGCTTGGTGCTTGCCAAGGCAATCAAGGCCAACCTCAACATTTACAACATTGTGATACAAGAAAGGGTGAAATCGAAATTACGATTAATCCTACTGACGCTAGTAGAAGATGTGAGAATTTAATCAAATATCGCGGCAATGGTCAAATCTACTCGGATGATGTAACTATTAATCGCGAATTAAACGAAGTTTTGAACCTCAATCTAGAAACTTTGACTAAAAATCGTAAAGCAGTTCTGGATGCTGTTATTCTCGGCTTGCAGAAAAAATATCCATCTAAGTCTTGGACAGTAGCCATTTTAAGTAAAGAAATTGCCAGATATAGTAATATAAATGAGAAGTCTCAATATGAACCCTACTGTCAATTCATCATTTTTTGGTTGAACAAAAGGTTGTCGGTAGAATCAAAGAAAAAGTAAAGGTTAAAAGCCCAAACCGTTGGTGCATAGTGCTACTTCGGTAGGCTGTAACCCAAATTTAGCAGAGCATCGCGGAACTGGGTTTCAGATGCCGTTGGCACAACTAAAGAGCGATCGCCTAAAAAGGTAGGTAATCAACCACATTCAGCCATTCCTCAGATTCTGAAGCCAGAGCAATCAATTCCAAATCTTTGACAAATTGCCCAAGCGTACCCCCTAACTGATGTCCAAATATCAACCCTGCAAAAGGTCGTTCCTGACGCTGCCAATCTTCAGCTAATGCTTTAAAACGAATATCCTGAGTGAACAAAACTCGACCCAGTGAACTAGCACGTTCCAGAAGTGCCTCATCAGTTAACTCTGCTGAACTGTCTTCAATTGCAGTGAGAACATCTATACCACGACGACGCAATTGATCTGTAATAGCTTGAGGTACATGAACGTCCATGTAGAGTGCGATCGCCACTTATAACAATCCTCTTGCCTTCATTCGCACAAAGAAAGGAGAAGGTGATGCTTGTGATTTTGCCTGTTGCGCTTGCTCCCATTCCAGGCGAATTTCATTGTCAACCTCATCCTGGCGATCAAAGTAATACACCATCGCCGCATGAGCTTCTGATAGCGTCAGGTAAGGATGCTGTCGGCACATTTCTTCCACAGACCAACCATAAGCCAAATAATCCATGACAATCTGAGCGACACGCACACGCGGTATCCGCTGTAACCGTGCGGGTTGACCTTCCGCTTTCTCGATATGAGGATAAATTACTCCTGGTGTCATGGCATTGGTTTTGAATCCCTACTGAAGCCTAGAATAACAAGTCTAAGTGAGCAGAGCTATTCTGTAAGGAATTATCTTTCATTCGTTTTCTTCATCACTAGGAATTGCCCTAGCCCAAATAATCTGCTCGACTGTCAAAACCAACTCTGGGAAAGTGCCTGAAACAATCTGCTCACTACCAGCGAACTCTGTACCTTCATACAGTTCCTCAACCAGGGTAAAAATCGTCACCTTTGATGTCAGTGGGTCAACGACCCAGTATTCTGGAATGTTTAAAACGTTGTACTCAACACGCTTAGCGCGATAATCTACAATCTTTGTCGATTCGCTAACGACTTCGATCGCTAAAATCGGAGGAGGTTCGTTGAGTTCAATGACAGCCTCGCGGGTTCTTAACTCGCGCCACTGCTGGGTAGGGATAACGGTCAAATCGGGAATGCGGGAGGTATCCCACTTGCCTGCACGAGGAGAACGCACACCAATCGCCACGGGTCGAACAATCCAGTCGTGTCCGCTACGCCCAATTTCGGCATCGATTTGCCGATAGAGAAAGTCAATGATTTCGACCTGTTGCCCGGTGCCAATACTCATTGCCACTAATTCCCCGTTCACCAACTCGTAGCGGGTATCAGTCCCGTCTGAGTAAGTCAGATACTCCTCAAAGGTTAGTTTCTTAGTCGTTACAGTCATGGTCGCCCCCTTCGGAGCATCTAGTTCGGTAGGCTGTAACCCAACTTTAACAGAGCATTTTGCCACAACCCAAGAGCGATCGCGTTAACCAGGCGGGGCGTAGCCCAGCGCAGCTACTTTCAGCAGATTGCTATTTCTTCATTAGAATACTTGCATAAATCGCTACAACCTCAGTGATAAGTACAATAACTACGTAGTCAACTCCCAACCCCCAATCCCGATTAAGGTTGTTCTACTTCTATTGAGACAACGCTGGCTCTATGCGTATTTTATTTTTACATTCCAACTTTCCAGCCCAGTTTCGGCACCTTGCTGTCGCCTTAGCCCAAAACTCCAATCATAAAGTTGTCTTCGGCACGACTCGCAAAGAAGGGGCGCTTCCAGGTGTCTATAAAGCTATCTATACCCCCTCCCGCGAAGCTCACCCCCAAACTCATCACTATGTGCGATCGTTAGAAGGTGCAGTGCTTCAGGGTCAAGCCGTCTATCGTCTGGCTGACCAACTCAAGGCTCAAAGTTTTATCCCAGATGTAGTCTACGCTCATTCGGGTTGGGGGCCGAGTTTATTTATCAAAGATATTTTTCCCAAAGCTAAGCTTCTTTGCTATTTTGAATGGTTTTACCATGCTCACGGTTCAGATGCTGACTTTGACCCCAGTGAACCCCTGACGGCTGATGATGAAGCCCGGATTCGCATCAAGAATGCTCCCATATTAATTGATCTCTATAGTTGCGATCGCGGACTTGCTCCCACCTATTGGCAACGACAGCAATTCCCACCGGAATATCACAACAAAATTAAGGTTCACCATGATGGCGTGGATACCCAATTCTTCCAGCCCCAACCAGGCGCGAAGTTATTCCTACCCCGCATCAATCTAGACTTGCGAGAAGTCCCTGAAATTGTGACCTATGTAGCGCGGGGAATGGAACCCTATCGAGGATTTCCCCAATTAATTGAGACTGTAGCATTGCTGCAAAAGCGACGCCCTCAGTGCCATGTTGTGATTGTGGGAGAAAACCGCGTGGCTTATGGCAGGACGCTACCCGACGGCAAAACATACAAAGATGTAATGCTGGAAAAAGTGCCCCTCGACCTCAATCGAGTCCACTTTACCGGTTTGCTCCCTTACCCGGAATACTTGCAAGTTCTCCAAGCGAGTTCCGTCCATCTTTATCTCACCCGCCCCTTCGTTTTGTCCTGGTCAATGCTAGAAGCACTATCCGCCGGTTGTTTGGTGGTGGCTTCTAATACAGCGCCAGTGACGGAGATGATTCAGGACGGTATAAATGGTCTGCTGGTAGACTTTTTCGATACCCAAGCCATCTGCGATCGCATCGAGTACGCCCTTGACAATCCCACCCAAATGGTATCCATTCGCCATCAAGCGAGGGAAACCATTTTAGAGCGTTACGATTTGGCTCAATTATTACCACAACACTTGCAGTGGATACAGGAAATTACTGAACAATGAAAACAGCCGCGATTCTTTATCAGCCAGACGGATTCGAGACTCAAGGTCAGCGCTTAATGGGTCGTCAAGCCGCAGGTGAGGGATTCCTCAAAGCCTTAGCGCGTCATGGTAAGGCAGAATCTCTGTATTGTTCGACCAAGGACAAGGCAGGATTTGAAGCCTTTTCTCAACAGGTTCGCCCTTGGTTATCGAACTCTCGCCCAATTCGCTGGCTGCCGGCGGGTAATCCCGTCGCCTTAGCAGAAGCCGGCACTCTCTACAGACCCGACCCGCTGATTAGTGAACTCGCTTGGCAACGGCGCTTTGCCAATCAACAGGCATACAGCCTCTGTGGCGTTACCCATACTCTGGCGAGTAAAGGGGCAATGGAGGGTATTGGGAACCTGCTGATTGCCCCGATCCAGCCTTGGGATGCTGTGATCTGCACCTCTAGGGCGGTCAAAATGATGGTGGAACGGCTTCTCGGAAGTTGGGCTGAGTATCTCGCTGTGCGCCTGGGTGCTAAACCTGCCGTTCAGTTCAGGTTGCCGGTGATTCCCCTCGGCATCGATTGTGAGGCGTTCCCCCAAGGTCAGGTTGCCCAAGAAACTCGGAGTCAGTTGCGCCAAAAACTGGGAATTGGCCCGGATGACCTCGTGGTCTTGTTTGTCGGTCGGCTAATCTTCAATGCCAAAGCCCATCCCGTCCCTATGTATCTGGCGATGGAACGGGCAGCCCAAGCGACTAAGTCTAAGGTGCATCTGATCCAGGCGGGTTGGTTTGAAGACCAGCAACAGGAAGTGGCCTTTAAAAACACGGCCTCTGTTTTTAGCCCTACCGTTAACCATCTGTTTGTGGATGGACGGCAACCGGAGATTCGCCAAGATATTTGGTCTGTCGCAGATGTCTTTATCTCCTTGGCAGACAATATCCAGGAAACTTTCGGGCTAACTCCGGTTGAGGCGATGGCGGCAGGTTTACCGGTTGTTGTGGCAGATTGGGACGGTTATAAGGATACGGTACGCCACGAATTGGATGGTTTTCGGGTTCCTACTCTGATGCCACCTCCTGGATGCGGTTTGGATTTTGCCGCGAATTATCACGATGACAATCTGAACTACAGCACCTATGTCGGTCACATTAGTCAGATGACGGCGGTGGATGTGGATGCCTGTACTGAGGCGTTAACCGTTTTATTGACCCAGCCAGAAGTCCGACAACGTTTGGGAGAAAATGGTCGAGTTCGTGCGCGTGAAATCTATGATTGGTCGGTGGTGATTGGGGCTTATGAAGCCCTGTGGGAAGAATTAGCTGAATTACGGACAAAAGCAAAAGTATCAGCGCCTGTGGCTGCGGAAAAACCGCCCCATCCTTTGTGTGACGACCCCTTTCATCTGTTATCTCATTATCCGACCCAGAGTTTGGGACAGGATATGGTTCTAGGTTTGGGTGCGATGGCGGCACCGGAAAAATTGCAGGCACTCCGCACCAGTTGGATGACGAACTTTGGGGCAGACAAGCGATCGCCAACTGCGATGATTGATCAGGTACTAGAAGCGATCGCAAAAGAAGGCTCTATCAAAGTAGCTGACATTCTACAGCGCTTCGCTGGCTCGGAACTGGGGGCTGTGGTCTATCTATCCCGAACTTTGGTGTATCTGCTCAAGTTTGATGTATTGCGACAGGTGCGCTGAACAGGTCAGGCTAGGGGTAGGCACTAGACCTGCCCCTACAGATTCCAACACAGCTTTTGTACAAAACTATCAGCTAGCAGATGTGTTCGGTTGAGTTAAGTAGGTAGGCACAAATAAACGCAGGTATGTCAACAAATGTTAAGAGCCTAAAACCCTCTTCCCTTCTGCCTTCTGCCTTCTGCCTTCTGCCTCGCCTCAACGACAAATATTAATGCCCACCTACTTAATATATCCTGGCTGTTTTACAGTAAGCCCAAATCCTTGCTGAGGATTGTGTTCGTAGGTTCGGTTTTGCTGCGAGCAGATGATACTTGAAAACGGGTCACTAGAGTCCTTGGCTTTACCTTGTCGCCGATAGAATCACCTTGCAAATTTTCAATAAATGCGGTAGCTTCTTGATAAACTCTTGCAAGATATCTTACCGTAGAGACCTATTGAGGTTAATAACCCCAGTTCCAGCAGGATCGTCTGGTGAAATTGCCGTGACCAAAATTAGCCTGTAGCTAGGCACAACACCTGCTGACCCAATGGTCTGTTACAGCTAGCGGAACTCGTGGTTGTCGGTCTTCAAAAAAGCTGCTGAGTCTAGGAGCTATCTAATCTAATGGGTCTGAGAGGGACATCTGCACATTTTTAACACCATGGCTCATCCTCGTTTTTTCAAAGACTGGCCTGCTCCTGTACGGATTCTGATTCGACCGATGTGGTTCATCTCACTCGGATTGCACGCCCTACTGCTGAGTATACCAATCCCTTCTCAACAACAGGCTGAGTCGCCTTCTGAGAAAAAATCTGTCAAAGTGACGCAGTTGCCTCCTCCGGCTTCTCCTCAACCCTCTCCCACGGTTCAACAACCCACACCTTCCCCTGTCGTGCAGCCGAGTACGTTCATACCCGTCAGACCCACTCCTAGAGTACAGCCGAGCTCATCACTGATTATTAAACCCTCTCCACGACTTCAGCAACCTCAGCCGTCTCCTACTATGGCGCAAAACACGCCAACCCCAAGTCCGACACCCACGCCAAGTCCAACTCCTACACTAAGCCCAACTCCTACACCAAGCCCAACTCCTACACCAAGCCCAACTCCTACACCAAGCCCAACTCCCACGCCAAGTCCGACACCAGATGATACATTGGCAGAGTTTCCCCAGATTGAGGGAGCTCAAGCGGGTTGTAATGGTTTACTAGGGTGTTGGCAAACACCGGAAACGCAGTGGCGTTATGTATCAAGCAATCTCGAACAGAAGCTAGAAGCTAAAGGGTATGAAGTGAAGGCGTTAGATCTCGAAGATGACACAGGAAGAAGAGTATATGAGGTGTCTAAGGCTGGTGAGATCAAGTATTATCTCAACGTACTTTCCACAAACCGAGGCACAGTGTACAGAATTTCTCAAGAGCCACTGACCCGCGAAGAACTCAATCAGGCGGCAGCGCTCTAGGCAACTGCAATAATGACATGGAAAAACCGATTCGATATGCACCTACCCCTTCGGGAACCCTCAGCCGCAAGCCAGTATTTCCCCGCGTGCGTTTCAGTGGTTGGACAGTTCTGGTTATGGCGATCGCTTTTTTGATATCGACGCCAGTCCTATTTGTATTAAGCAACATCTTCACGGACTCTGGCGAGGTGTGGAAGCATCTAGCAGAAACAGTCTTGTGGCGTTATATCACCAACTCGTTTTGGTTGATGATGGGGGTCGGCTGTGGTGTGTTAGTGATTGGGGTGGGGACGGCATGGCTGGTAACAATGTGTCGCTTTCCAGGGAGTCGTCTATTTGAATGGGCACTATTGCTCCCTCTGGCTGCACCGGCTTATGTGTTGGCTTACACCTATACGGACTTTTTGGAATTTTCGGGGCCTGTACAAACAGCACTGCGTAATCTGTTCGGTTGGGGGTATGGAGACTATTGGTTTCCCAATGTGCGATCGCTTTGGGGAGCCATTGTCATGCTGACATTAGTTCTGTATCCCTACGTTTATCTGCTGGCGCGGGTTGCCTTTTTAGAGCAATCGGTATGTGCTCTAGAGGCCAGCCGGACGCTGGGTTGTGGCCCTTGGCGGAGTTTCGCGACCGTTGCCTTACCTTTGGCACGACCTTCCATTGTTGCTGGTTTAGCACTCGCTCTGATGGAAACTCTAAACGACTTCGGCACCGTGCAGTATTTTGGTGTTGATACCTTCACGACTGGCATCTATCGGACTTGGTTTGGATTGGGTGAGCGAGTGGCGGCGACTCAACTGGCAGCTTTTCTGTTGTTATTCATCCTTTGGTTGATTTTGCTGGAGCGTTGGTCGCGTCGTCGAGCGCGATATTATCAGAGTGCCGCCGCACACCGCCGACTGCCGAGTTATCAACTCCGGGGAATACGGGCTATCGGTGCTGGATTGGCTTGTTTTGTCCCCCTCGCTCTGGGTTTTCTGCTGCCAGCCGTCATTCTGCTGGATATGACCCTTAAAAATGCCGAAATTACACTAGATCAGCGCTTTTGGGGCTTTGCCCGTAATAGTTTCATCCTCGCTGCACTCACTGCTGCTTTGGGAGTCGCGATCGCAATTGTAATGGCCTATGGGTTACGTCTGCGATCAAATGCAGCGATGCGTCTCTCAGCACGCGTTGCTTCAATGGGTTACGCTGTGCCCGGTTCGGTGATTGCGGTAGGTATCCTCATCCCTATTGGTGGGCTGGATAATGCGATCGATGCTTGGATGCGAAGCCGCTTTGGCATCTCAACGGGTTTGCTCTTAAGTGGCACCATTACCGCGCTGGTATTTGCTTATTTAGTGCGTTTCCTTGCCGTTTCCTTCAGCACTGTTGAAGCAAGTCTGGGCAAAATCAAGCCGAGTTTAGATGATGCGGCGCGATCGCTCGGATGCAACTCAACGAGTACTCTAGTTAAAGTACATATCCCCCTCATGTGGGGCGGTTTGCTGACGGCAGGAATGATGGTGTTTGTGGATGTGATGAAGGAACTGCCGGCCACCCTGATCGTTCGACCTTTTAACTTTGACACCCTAGCCGTTCGAGTATACAATCTGGCTTCCGACGAGCGGTTAGCGGAGGCAGCAGGGCCAGCACTAGCGATCGTCGCGGTGGGGATTATACCCGTCATTCTTTTGAGTTTGAGGATTACTGGGTCTCGGAGAAATCAAATTGATAGTTAAATGATGAAACCAAGAATTCTTGTTCCATTGCTGTTGCTCTTCACCCTTTGCAGTTGTAAAGGGTCGGGAAACGAAGTGGAAAAATTGAAGGCGCAATTAAAAGAAACTAAAAAATGCCCCGGTTGCGAATTGAATAGCGTTGATCTGACTGGCACAGATTTGACTGGCGCTGATCTGGCTGGGGCAAAGCTCAATGATGCTAATCTCAGTGGTGTAAAGCTGAATAATGCTAATCTCAGTGGAGCTTTCCTAGATAACGCAAAGCTCAATGATACCAATCTCAATGGTGCCAACCTCAGTGGTGCGGGGTTAGCGGCAGCAAATCTCAAGAATGCCGACCTCAGTGGTGCCAATCTTAGTAGTGCTTACTTAAAGGGAGCAGACTTAAGTGGTTCTCTTTTGAACAATGCCAACCTGAAAGAAGCAGACTTAAGTACTGCCAAGCTAGAGGGTGCCAAGCTAGAGGGTGCGAACCTCAGTGGCGCAATCATGCCTGATGGCACCCTTAAAAAATAACTGTTTGAACACTTTTTACTCTTTACTTGTGTTATATCAAGTTACAAATTGCTATCAATAAAAAGGCGTACCCCTTGCAAAGAGTACGCCTTTTTATATCATTTCTATTTACATCGGAATTATTCAAAAAAATCAGAGTCTGTCTGCGTTAAAAGTATGATTCCAATGCAAAATAAATCGATATTGATGGCAACAGTCAAGATGTTTGTGCTGAGTTTCTATTTTACTTCCATCCAGCACGATCCATGATTTTAAGGGCGTCCGGATTGTTCTTACCAAACACGGCAGCAAGAGTTTTATCATCGCCCTTTAATTGCCCAAATGTCTTTACAACATCAGCCGGAGCGACACTCTTAATGACAGGGTATTCATAGTTGTTCTTGGCAAATATTTCTTGAGCTTCTGGACTTGCCAGGTACTCAATAAACTGTTGTGCTCCCTGTTTATTTTTGGAAGTCTTGACTACAGCCGCGCCACAGATGTTAACGTGGGTACCCCGATCTCTCTGATTGGGGAAGAACACGCGAACTTTTTGTGCGATCGCTTTTTCTTCCGGCTTCTTGGAATTCGCAAGACGGGCGACGTAGTAATGGTTAGCGATCGCAATGTCCCCTACACCATCCGCAACTGCCTTAATTTGAGCCGTATCATTGCCTTCCGGGGGACGGGCGAAGTTGCCAACAAGACCACGTACCCATTCCTCAGTTTTTTCAGGGCTATGTGCTGCGAGTAACCACCCCACGAGAGACTGGTTGTAGACGTTACTTGATGAGCGCACGAGGATTTTACCTTTCCATTTAGAATTGGCTAAATCTTCGTAAGTTGACAGTTGGGATGGATTCACCCTGTCTTTGTTGTATACAATGACTCGCGCCCGCCTCGAGAGACCAAACCAGGTCTTGTCCGGGTCTCTAAGGTTTGCTGGAATGGCAGTGTCCAGCACCCGCGAAGAAATAGGTTGCAAGATACCAGCTTCTTTTGCCCGCCATAGGTTACCAGCGTCCACAGTAACTATCACATCGGCTGGGCTATTGGCACCCTCGCTTTTAATCCGTTCGATTAATTCTTCAGCTTTAGCCTCAACTAAGTTGACCTTGATGCCGGTCTTTCTGGTAAAGCTTTCGTATAGTGCATTATCTGTGTCATAGTGACGTGCGGAATAAAGGTTAATCACTTTTTCCTGGGCAATACCAGGGGCTGGCTGAGTCAAATGTCCCACCGTCACTACAAGTAGGGCGGTGATGGCAGCCATCAAGACACGTCGAGTAATTTTCATCTTCTCTGTTAGTATTTTTGTTTGATTTTTACCTTCGAGGTATTGTACTACTAATGCAATTAATTCTTGATTAATCCCTAAACATTTTTCTACCTTATAACTGGGGAGTGGTGGTTTCAGGTTTTACATTAGATAAAAATATTTGTCAAGCCCCTGGTTTAATTGTGAATCTATTGCAGCAAGTCGATTCCTACCAATAGCCTTGGGAGTGAGTTACTTAAGTCCAATGAACTGATTGGAGTGCAATCTGTACAACCGTTGCAACTTTCGGGATACACGAATCGAGCGATCGCATCTATAAATGAAGTGGCGCACCCGCCGTTGGGTACGCCTGATTTCCATACAAAGCAAACACAAACAGTAGGGACGTTTTGACCGAACGTCTCTACTTCCACCCAGAGCGATCCATCAGCTTAACCGCTTCCGGATTCTTTTCACCGTAAGCAACAACTTTGAGATTCGATTCTTTAAAATCTCCAAAGCTAGCAACCGCAGGATTCGGCTTCAAACCTGAAGCTACAGGGTACTCATAACTACCATTTGCAAAGATTTCTTGTGCTTCTGGAGTCGCTAAGTACTCAACAAATTTGATGGCATTTTCCTTATGGGGAGCCTTAGCGGTGACACCAGCCCCACTAATATTAATATGAGTGCCGCCCTCGTTTTGATTGGGGAAGAAAACCCCAACTTGGGAAGCCGTTTTTTGCTCTTGAGCGTCTTTTGAATCCTTCAGTCGCCCTATATAGTAATGATTCACGATCGCAACATCACATTGACCGGCTGCCACCGCTTTGATTTGTGCTGTATCGTTGCCTTCCGGTGGACGGGCAAAATTACGCACTAAGCCTTTTGCCCATTCTTCAGTCTTTTCAACACCCTTGGTTTCAATTTTTGAGGCGACGAGAGACTGATTATAGATATTATCTGAACTGCGGACACAAACCCGCCCTTTCCACTGGGGTTGAGCTAAGGCATCATAAGTTGATAGCTGGTCTGGTTTTACCTTGTCTTTGTTATAAACAATCACACGCGCTCGCTTTGCCAAACCAAACCAGTACCCTTCTGGACTACGCAGATTTGCGGGAACCGCCGACTCTAGTTTGGCGGAGGAAATCGGTTGCAGAACGCCTTCCTTCTGTGCTCGCCAGAACCCACCCGCATCAACAGTAATCAATACGTCAGCTGGGCTGTTTGCCCCTTCACTTTTGATGCGTTCAATTAGTTCGTCGGCTTTGCCTTCAATCAGATTTACCTTGATACCCGTCTGTTTGGTAAAGTTTTGGTACAGCGCATTGTCGGTATCGTAGTGACGGGATGAGTAAAGGTTAATTTCGCCTGCGTTAGCTTTGTTCGCTGTCGCGTTATTGGCATCAGCGTCTGCTTTAGGTTGCTCAGTGGAACAGCCCACTGTGCTTAGAAGCGCCAATCCAGAGAATAGCGCAACTACACTGCGTTTAGTAACGTTCATTCGCGATCGCTTTTCCTCGTAACTTTCTCGATTAATGAATGCGGTCAAGTTGCTGACTTGAGTATTTTACCGTTAATGCGATAGATTCTTAATAGTTTAATGAAAAAATCTCTTGAGTAAATCTAGAGCCTCGTGGAAGCACGGTATACCGTTATCCCTAAATTTCCTGGTTTACATCAGTTTTCAAGTTCATCAAGCTGTAGCCTCTTATGAGGCTCTACTTCCTAGATTGACAGACTGAACCCCATATGTGAAAAGCGCACAACGAAGTCCTGAAAATTGCTTATTACCAGACGGATTTCCGCGAAATTCTCTAAATAACGGCAATACAATCAATTTCTATCAGAACGTCTTTAGGTAAGCCGGACACCTGTATACAGACACGAGCAGGAGCTGTTGCCTGATCAAAATATTTGGCATAAACCGCATTCATTACGGCAAAATTATTCATATCTGCCAGATAAATAGTGGTTTTGATGACATTGTGAAACGTAGCACCAGCCGCTATAAGAATTGCGCCGATATTTGTCATCACTTGTTCTGTTTGTTTGGCAACATCGTCAGTGTAGACAATGCCATTGAGTCTCATGTCGATCGCAATTTGCCCTGAAATAAAGATGAGTTGACCGGAAGATGCGATCGCTTGACTATAGGCTCCCACAGGAACCGGAGCTTTATCGGTAAAAATAACTTTACGCGTTGCTGCTATCTGTGTTGTTGAGTTGTTCCCAGAGGCTTCCAGATTATAGATTTCTCCGTCAGGCATTATCGCCTCACTGAAATCTGTATCCTCAAGGCAAGCACCATAGATATTTGCGTCGGTTAAGTCGGACTTTTTAAAATTTGCTCCTTTCAGATTCGCGTTCATCAAATCTGCTTTTTGTAGACTTGCTTTTTCTAGATTTGCCCCTCGCAGACAGGTATTTCTAAGTTTTGCTTGTACAAGGGATGCTCCGGTTAGATCCACTTCAGCCATGTTTAAACCTGACAGATCCAACTGCAAATTTACTGCTCGCAGTTTGGCAGCTTGTAGATTTGCATCTTGAAGTATCACTCCAGATAGGTTTGCTCTACTCAGATCAGCTCCAACTAACTGTGCCCCCATTAGATTGGCAAGTGTCAGGTCGGCTTCCCTCAAATCAGCTCCAACTAACAGTGCCCTTGTCAGATTTACACGACTTAGGTTTGCACTACTCAACTTAGCTTGATTTAAGTTGGCATTACTCAAATCTACCCATGAGAGTTTTGCCCCACTCAAGTTAGCATCACTAAGGTCTGACCCACTCAGCTCTACTTTACTATGCTGGCCTGCGCTCACCACTGCACTTAAATTTGCACCTTTCAAGGATGCTCTAGTAAACTTGGCGTAGTCAATTTTTGCCCTATTAAGAGTTGCCCCACTCAAGTCTGCTATTTGCAAATTTGCCCCGGTTAGGTCAGCCTCAGATAGATTGGTTCCAGTCAGGTCTGCACCTCTTAAATCTATCCCTTGGAGGTTCGTATTTTTAAGGTCTAGTCCACTCAGATTTTCTGCCTTGAAGTTCCGCTCACCTTTGGCATATCTTCCTAAAAGTTCATTAGCATCCATCGTTAGCCTCTCAATTCCCCTTGATTTAGTTTAATCTCAAGGATTTTGCAGCTCTGCTAAGACAATCGCGGACGTATCCCATAATGCCGATAATGCCAGTAATCCTTCAGTATCTTGTTATGGTCAAAACAAAGCTGGTCGGGAATATCCCAAGCGTGAAAAATTCCTAAATTTTTAGCATCATCAGCCGCTTGAGGCTCACCGGTTCCCGTGGCAATAAACACAACACTAAGAGTATGCTGACGAGGGTCACGGTTGGGGTCTGAATACATGTGAAACTGCTCAATCAGCTCAACCTGCAAACCAATTTCTTCCTGCGCTTCCCGCACCGCTGCGGTTTCTACAGTCTCCCCATAATCCACAAAACCGCCTGGAATTGCCCAACCTAAGGGAGGATTTTTGCGTTCGATCAAGATAATCGGTCGATGAGGTCGGTCTACTAACTCAATAATGATATCAACGGTGGGAACAGGATTTCGGTAGGTCACGAGCTGAGCCAATAAATCTATCGCATGTCGCACTCAGCATAACTGGAGTAGTGAAGACAAATCTAGTCCCAAGTGTTAATTGAGGTTATCACAATCACATGACTTGGGAATGATCCTCAATCTGTCTCTACCGTGATAGTGTCTTAAAAATTGCTTCCTCTGATATTTGCTTATGCCGTTTCCCAGATCTAGTGGTATTCTACTTCATCCGACTTCCTTACCTAGTCGCTTTGGTATTGGTGACTTAGGCTTAGAAGCTTATAAATTTATTGATTTTTTAGCACAGAGTGACCAGCAACTGTGGCAAATCTTACCTTTAGGACCCACGGGATATGGCAACTCTCCTTATATGTGTTACTCATCAATGGCGGGAAATCCGCTGTTGATTAGCCCAGAAAAACTGCAAGATCAGGGGCTACTAACGGATGAAGATTTTGCCAATCTGCCGGAGTTTCCCGTTGACCGTGTAGATTATGAGCGGGTGAAGCAAACGAAGATGCCGATGCTTCGTAAAGCCTGCGATCGCTTCCAAGCGAATGCCTCAGAAGTGGAAAGAAAGCAATTTTCAGGGTTTTGTGACGCGACAGCGAGCTGGCTAGAAGATTATGCTTTGTTCATGGCGCTGCATGATACCTTTGAGGGCACAAGTTGGCATACTTGGGAACCGGAAATTGCTAAGGCTCATCCAGAGGCGATCGAGAAGTGGCGGCAAAAGTTAAGCGCCCAAATCTATTTCCACCAATACTTGCAGTTTGAGTTCTTCCGCCAGTGGTCGGAGTTAAAGCAGTACGCCAACTTGCATCATATCCAGATTATTGGTGATATCCCGATTTATGTGGCGCATAATAGTGTGGATGTCTGGGCGCATCGGGACATTTTTGCGATCAATGAACAGACCGGTGAAGCCGCTTTGATGGCAGGGGTTCCCCCCGATTATTTCAGTGAAGATGGCCAGTTATGGGGCAATCCAGTTTACAAATGGGAGTCGTTACAGCAGGATAACTTCCGATGGTGGGTGCAACGTGTTCAGGCAACACTGGATTATGTAGACATTGTTCGGATTGACCATTTCCGAGCGTTTGAGTCTTACTGGGTGGTTGAACAGGGCGAAACTACTGCCAAGAACGGGAAGTGGGTTGAGGCACCGGGAGAGGCATTTTTTAAGGTATTGCAAGAGAAGGTGGGCAATCTGCCGATTATTGCGGAGGATTTAGGCACCATCACGCCTGAAGTGTTAGCCTTGCGCGATCGCTTTGAGTTCCCTGGTATGAAGATTTTGCACTTTGCTTTTGGTGGAGGTCCCGATAATCCTTATTTGCCTTTTAACTATGGGCGTAATTATGTCGCTTATAGCGGTACTCACGATAATGACACAACAGTAGGCTGGTTCAATCAGCTTTCACAACACGAAAAGGATAGTTTATTACTTTACTTAGGAAGTATTAGCCCTGATGGTATTCAGTGGGATTTAATCCGTCTTGCCCTCAGTAGTGTAGCCAACCAAGCAATTATTCCAGTGCAAGATCTCTTAGGTCTGGGTACAGAAGCTCGGATGAACTTTCCGAGTAAAGCGGAAGGTAATTGGGAATGGCGCTATCGACCCGATGTGTTGACCGGAGAATTACGCGATCGCCTCAAAACCCTCACTTACATTTATGGTCGTGCCCCAATTCGTTCTTAAGTGTTAGTTGTTAGTTTCTAGCTGTTAAATAATCACCTAACAACTAAAATCTAACAACCTATTTAAGAATTAGAATTTGCAGCAAACGTGACTTCCTGAACCTCATAGGGGGCACCCATCTGCTTGGCGGATTCGTTATTAAACTCCACCAAGACGCCCCCAGCATTTCCCGCTCGTACAATCAGTGTTTTATCCGCCACCCAAGTGCGATTACTTCCTTCGGGTAAGGTGCCTTCAAACTCTGTCTTTCCATCTGCAACGATTCGCATCCAAGACTGAGCTTTGAGGGTAACCCGCACTTGGACAGGCTTTCCATCTTGACTGCGCTGCGTGACTTCAGCGGCTTTGGTGGGTTGTAATTTTTGGGGCGGCTTTGGCTGAGCAGATGGACTGGGTCTTGAGGATTTTGGTGCTTGCTGCATTTCGACCTCATATCGACTTACTCCACCTTCGAGAGCCGAACGTCGAACCAGCAACGACAAGCCACTGACCGCACCAACGACCAGGAGCACATACAGTAAGTAAAGATGAACGGGTCGCAGTTGAGACGTGGGTACGTGCCGCCAAACCGGCTTGACAAACTGTAGAGATGAGCCGGTAGGAAAAGCACTGGCAAACTCTGCCCCATTTAAACCCAGAGCATCTGCAAAGCGCTTAATAAACCCTTTAATATAAACCGGCTCTGGCAATTCTTCGAGCCGACCTTCTTCAATCGCATTCAATAAGCGTGCTTGAATTCGTGTTTGAGCCGCCACTTCTTCTAGGGGGATAGACTGTTCTGTTCGGAACTGGCGGAGGCGAGATCCCAGTTCTTCTAGTTTCTCGACTTGTTCTTGCGGAAAATAGTGTTTGTTCTCCTTCATATCCTGTACTCCTTCATATCTGCTGGCACTTTTACTGATGTTAGGTGGACTCGGCTGTTGAGAAAACGTATTTCAAAATCATTCAGGTAACGGTAGTGACCGCTAGGAAGTACCGGCCCACCTTGGGGTTCTAATTGAATCGGGCCAATTGCAGTGCGGTGCAGATGAATCACTGGATAGCTTAGCAGTTCGGCGACGCGACGAATCTGCCGATTTCTTCCCTCTGTTAAAACAATTTCCAAGAGTGTATCCTCGACCCCACGCTGAAGTACCCGCACTTGAGCAGGTAAGGTTTTTTTGCCTAAAAGGTCAACACCCTGACGCCAAACTTGTAAAACGGACTCAGGTGGATGACCCTGCACCCAAACATAATAAGTCTTTGGAACATGATGACGAGGATGAGTGAGGAGAAATGTCAGCGTCCCATCATTGGTCAGCAGTAGTGCACCCGTTGATTGGGCGTCCAATCGTCCAACTGGATGGATACCCTGCTCTTGAGAGAGAGCTTTCGGCAAGAGGTCAAGAATTGTCGGACGATTGTGAGCATCCCGGCACGTGGAAACGACGCCTGCTGGTTTATTTAGCAAGAGGTAAATCGATTGAGGGCGGTTATTCGGTTGGACAAGCTTGCCATTCACTTCCAGTACATCGGTTTCAGGATTGGCTTTTTGTCCCAGATGCACCACAGTGCCATTGAGTCGAACCTGTCCAGCTTCGATCATCTTCTCAGCTTGACGCCGTGAGGCTATTCCCCACTGGGAAAGAATTTTTTGTACTCTTTCTTCCATAATGATCCGACGACGGTATGAGCATTTACCTCTAGAGAAGGGCGATGCACCGGGTGAGCAACTAAGCAAGCAAGGGAGAACCTACAAGAGGAACATCGATGACTTGCATCACATCACCTATGCCTGATCGACCTGACTCAACTATGTACAAATATTACAAGAATGGGGTTAACTGCAAGTACTCCGTTTTTTGTATAAACAGCTCATGTCGGTGGCATAATTACCTACTCTATCACCCTGAGCAAATACCTCCATTGCAGGAAACTCCGTGTCTTTAAGACTACACAGAGGAAGACTGGTTGTATGATTCAATCTCCTTCTGGCTGAAACATTTGAGTCAATCAGTAGGTGTGTCAGTTGTATAAGTATCACAAAAGCTTCTGACATACTAGACAAAATCAGTGAAAAAGTGGTGAAGAAAATTTCTGTGAGTAAGTCCTATTCATTCTGAGGTGCTAATGGACGTTGAAACACCAACAACGTTGAAGTCAAAAAAAAGTCGGATTATCAGTAAAGTGTTATCACCAGCCGTCCAACTGTGGCTGCGATCGCAAGTGGAGCAAGTTGAAACCTTACAGTTTAAGATTAGTGGGGGCGATCGCCAAATTCTCTCTGGTCACATTCCTACGGTCTCGATCACAGCCAGTCGTGCGGTCTATAAAGGGCTACATCTGAGTCAGCTTGAGCTAGAAGGGACTGGCATTCGAGTCAACCTGAGTCAAGTGATTAAAGGCAAACCCCTGCGCCTGCTAGAACCCGTACCCGTGGGAGGTCAGATAGGGATTTTAGCCAGCGACCTTGCCGCCTCCCTTCAAGCACCTATGCTCTCTAATGCTGTATCGGAGTTCCTTCGTACATTGCCCAAATCAGATGGAATCACTGATTCAGTTAATGATTTAAATTTAAAAGAGCGACAAATTAGATGGCAAAAAGTTGATATTGAGGAGGGTCAGTTAACCGTCTTTGGCACTTTAACAGATGCGTTACTTCAGACAACACCAGTCGTGATTCGTGCAGGTCTGGAACTGGCAAGCCCTCAAATTCTGAGACTCAATCCCCTACAAATTCAGCTATCACCAACGTCTGCGCCCTTAATTTTAGATAACTTCCAGGTTGATTTAGGTTCAGAAGTAAATCTTCAGGAACTTGCCTTAACACCAGGACAACTGTTGTGTCGTGGACGCCTAACAGTGCTGCCTTAACAGGCTTTCTCCAGTAATAAAACACATCTTCTGTCTAGTCGTTTGGCAGGGGATGTAGATTTTAGATTGTCAATTTGAGAGAGATTGAAATTATCCAAAGAAAAGGAAACCTCTTGCAAAGATATAAAGAACCCCTCCCCTTGCTAAGGGGAGGGAGCAAGATTTCAAGTATTTTCCCCATTTATAAGGGGGGATTAAGCCGGAGCTTTAGTGAGGAGGTAGATTCGACTTTTGCAAGAGGTCTAGGGTATTTACTACAACGTTATCAGGCAACAACCCCAATCTAAAATTTTGAGTGAAGTCTAATTTAATCATTAAACTGACTTTAAACTAAGCCTGATCGCAGAGCCACAACCGCTGCCTGAACTCGGTCATCAACTGATAGTTTGTTCATAATCCCTCGAACATGAGTCTTAACCGTATTGGCGCTGAGGTAAAGCTTTGTGGCAATTTCTGGATTACTATAGCCTTCCACAATGAGTTTTAAGACTTCTAATTCTCGCTGGGACAAATTGGCAATATTCCCACTAGGAGTCGGTGGGGTAAGATGCTGGAGGACTTGACGACCAATCTGGGGGTCTAGGTAAGTCGCTCCTTCTGCGGCTGCGGCAATTGCTTTGAGCAATCGATCTACACTAGCGCCCTTAATGCAATAGGCATCGGCACCACTAGAAAGCGATGCAATAATTTCCTGATCCGTGGTGTGGGAGGTTAGCATCACCACTCTCACGTTCGGCAGTGCCGCTTTAATTTGTTGAGTGGCGGCAATGCCATCTAAACGCGGCAAACCAATATCCATGACAATCAGATCGGGATTCAACCTTTTCGCTGCTTCTACGCCCATGTAGCCGTCTTCAGCTTGCCCCACAATCGTGATGTGGGGATGAACAGTTAATGACTGCTCTAAACCCAGTTGCATCATGGGGTCATCTTCGACAATTAAAACTCGCAGGGGTGTTGATTCAGTCGGCAAATCTGGAGAGAGCGGAGTTTCAGAGGGCATAGCTTGAGGGAAAGCGGCAATCCAGTCGAATCCTTATTTTACAAACATCAGATGGCTATAACCTTAAGAAACATTGAAGCTTATTGGATTTTCACCCCTGTTAAATGCCTTTATTTATCTGCCCAAATAAGCACTACGCATCCAAGATGTAAACAAATGTAACAATAATGCCGTCATGGTGGCTTAATGTCTTGACAGCGCCCAAATAACCCGATAAGCTTGCATAGCATACCCGGGTAAAACGATTGAAATTATATGCAAGACAAGCAAAAGGTTACATTGTATCTCCCTCCAGGACTTCATCGTCAGCTCAAAATTCGAGCAGCCGTTGACTCCGAATCCATGTCGGGAATGGTAGAACGAGCAATTGTTTTCTATCTACGTCACCCGGAAGTGGTTGAAGAGGTAGAAGCATCCTACGGGAACTCCCACCGGGTATATGCCTGTCCAGAATGCTCTAGCTCTGTAGTCCTCCAAGATGGAGAAATGGTTTCCCTGAAAAATCAGCCCAGTATTCTGGCAGAAGATATTCCAGTGGAAAAGGTGCGCGAAGAAGTAGGTTCTCCTACAGGCGCTCAGGGAGAAGAGGAATTAGTTCCTTGTTAATCTTGCCAGCTAAAGAGCTGACTGTGTTGCTCTTTTGATGATGCTTGAGCAGTGGTTGCGCCGTCTCTAAACTAGGTCGATAGTCATGCAAGAAGAGATCAGTATTCTCATTCAAGCTCAATACCCTCTAATCTACCTCGTGACTTCTGAGGAAGAGCGGACAGAGCGAGTAATAGCCAAGATTGCTCAAGAAGCAAAATCACCCCAACGGCGTGTTTTTATCTGGACTGTTACTCACGGAATAGTTGAGTATGGTCAAGCAAGACACATCACCCAGCACAACACTGTCTCTCCGGAAGCAGCAATCCAATGGACTATTCAGCAGAAAGAAGCCGGTATATATATCTTTAAAGATCTACATCCCTTTATTGATTCACCAGCGACAACTCGGTGGCTGCGGGATGCGATCGCTAGCTTCAAGGGTACACAGAAAGCGATTATTCTGATGTCCCCCATGCAACAGGTTCCCATTGAGTTGGAGAAAGAAGTCGTTGTGATCGACTATCCTTTGCCAGAACTCTCTGAGTTGAACCAAGTGCTGTCTCATCAGCTAGAACAGAGCCGAACCCGTCGTCCAACAACCGAAACACGGGAGAAGCTTCTGAGAGCTGCATTAGGCTTAACGCACGATGAAGCAGAAAAGGTATATCGCAAAGCCTATGTAAAATCTGGGCGTCTCACGGAAGGCGAAGTGGATATCGTCCTTTCTGAGAAAAAACAGCTCATTCGCCGCAACGGAATTCTAGAGTATATTGAAGAAGATGAGACCCTCGATGCGATTGGAGGCTTAGAAGAGCTGAAGCGGTGGCTGCAACAGCGCTCCAATGCCTTCACCGAACGAGCCAGAGAATATGGTTTGCCCCAACCGAAAGGGATGTTAATTTTAGGGGTGCCAGGGTGCGGTAAGTCTCTGATTGCCAAAACCACGTCTCGCCTCTGGGGTCTACCACTGCTACGTCTAGATATGGGTCGGGTTTATGATGGCTCAATGGTGGGTCGGTCGGAGGCTAACCTCCGCAATGCCCTCAAGACCGCAGAATCGATTTCACCCGCGATCTTGTTCATCGATGAGTTAGATAAGTCCTTTGCTGGCAGCAGTGGTTCTTCTGACTCGGATGGAGGTACCTCAAGCCGCATCTTTGGTTCCTTCCTGACCTGGATGCAAGAGAAGACTTCACCCGTGTTCGTCATGGCAACAGCGAACCGAGTTGAGCGTCTACCTGGGGAATTCCTCCGTAAAGGTCGTTTCGATGAAATCTTCTTCGTTGATTTACCGACCGCGGAAGAGCGGCAGCAAATTTTCAGTATTCACTTAAGTAAGCGGCGTCGAGAAATTACTCGCTTTGATCTGGATCAGTTGGCTAAGGTTTCCGAGGGATTCTCTGGAGCAGAAATTGAGCAAGCTATAATCGCTGCAATGTATGAGGCATTTGCTCAAGACAGAGAATTTACCCAACTCGATATCATAGCTGCCATCAAAGCAACTCTACCGCTTTCTAAGACAATGACCGAGCAGGTAACAGCCCTGAGGGACTGGGCTAGGCAGCGCGCGCGACCTGCGGCGTCCTCCGTTGCTGAATATCAGCGAATGGAGTTTTAAAAGGCTTTCTCCTGCTCCCAACAGGAGGAAAGGCTAGCAAAATCTGCTAGCAGTTTGACAAAAAAGCCGCGCTTGTTAAGCGGCTTCAAATGGAAAAGTAAAACGCTACGTTGTTGTTTCTCTACTATCTCTACTGGAGGAAATCCAAATGTCTCACTTTAGCACTCTGCGTACCAAGATCACCGACGCTGAAATCCTGAAGGCTTCTCTCCGTGACCTGGGTATTTCTGTTAAGACGGAAGCGGATGTTCGTGGCTACAATGGTCAGCGCGTTCGATCTGACATCGTTGCTGTTCTGGAAGGTGAGTATGATCTCGGCTGGTCTCGCAACAGTGATGGTTCCTTTGATCTGATTGCTGACCTCTGGGGTGTTGCTAAAAAGCACAACCAAACCGAGCTGATCAACTCGATTAACCAGAAGTACGCCGTCAACAAAACTTTGGCAGAAGTCAAGCAGCGCGGCTTGCAGAATGCCAACGTTAAACTGGTTCTGCAAAAGTAGTCAATCCATCTAGGCGTTCCCAAGCTCACGGGTTGACCAATAGCAGGTTGGCCCGTTTTCTGTGCCTACTGGGCCAGTAGGCGCAGAAAACTTAAAGGGTTGATTGCATTCAAGAGCAGATTGACTGTTCCCTAAAGTGTAATATAACCTGGGTTCTAAAAATTTTGGCGAATGTACAGGAGAATTCCCCGTGCGATCGCCTCTGCCATCTGGCGTTGAAAAGCCGGGGATGCCAATCTAGGGGCGTCCTCGGCTCCTGTCACATAACCGACTTCGACTAAAACTGCTGGTATAGAATTATTTCTTAACACATAAAATCTAGAGCGGCGTACTCTCCGGTCTCGGACATTTAGGCTCTGCAACATGCTAGAGTGAATCGCTTCAGCCAAACGCTGACTGGAGAAATAATACGTCTCGACTCCATTAACCTCAGGGCGGCGTAAACTAATCGCATTGGCGTGGATGCTGACAAAAACATTGGCACGCGCTTGCCGCGCCATTTGCACTCGTCCTGCCAGACTAATGAAGCGATCATCTGAGCGGGTCATAACGGCCTGAACACCATTTTGTTGCAACAGTGCTGCGACCTGTTGAGAAATGGGCAAGATCACATCTTTCTCCCGCAATCCACCAATACCTATTGCTCCGGGGTCTTTTCCACCATGACCCGGATCGATCATCACAACAATACGACTGTTTGGTACACGATAAAAGGAGTCGGGCGGCGTCGTTCGTAGAGGTGGTGGTACAGGAATTGAGGTCGTGGGAGGGAATACGGGTCTAGACGGTCGCAGTTGCAGCGATATAATTTGGTCAGTGAGTTGATTGAGTTCCCCAATCTGACCACCACTACTAGGTTTGACCAGAATAACGACCGTGCGTCGATCTTGCTGCCGGACGAGTACCTGTGATAAAAGACTTCTCGCGTTTAATTGAGGCCCCCTGACTTGCTCAGCCAGTTGGGCATTAGGGATAATAATCTGATAAGTATTGGCTTTGGCATCCCAACGGCTGGTTGCTCTCACCCTCTGGTCAGCCCGAATCGCCAATTGGGTACCCTCATTAACCAATTCAACCGCTTGAATGGTGGCGAGGCGGCTGGTCGGTGTTGGGGTTTCAGTTTGATTGTTGGCAGGATTAGAAGTGCGGGATGGAGGGATAACGACGACCGGTTGAGACGTTGTTGTGGGTGTTGTCGTGATTCGCTCAGGCGTCGGGATTTGTACCGACCATTGAGTAGGGGAAATGCCTTGAAACAGAACTTGTTGTGGGTCTATGGTATAGCCTGGTGCTAACTCCACAACAATCCGAGTCATTTGGGCATTATATTGTCCGACTCGAACTTCCCGAATCGCCCCACCGACAGGCTGATTCATCGTGGGACGCCCCAACGTTGTACCCGGTAAATCGATAATTAAACGATTGGGGTTAGCAAAAAGTTGGGCTTTGGGTTGAACACTGTCATCGGTTGTAAAGACCAGTTGGTTCTGATTGGCATCAAAACGCCACAACAGAAGCCTTGCGGCTTCAGCAGGAGATGAAAAGAGAAAAATGCTCGACAAACTGGGAAGTAGCAGTAGCCACTGAAATTTCATCATGATTGCTCCGGTTGCCAATGTTTGCTTCACCAGGGTGGATAAGAAGCGGGGGAGGTAGATGCCCTCAGTTAGTCGGTATCGTCTGACCCAGGTTCCAGGATTTCCAATTCTGGCTGTTTAAATCGATAAGCACAAAAGATAGAAACGAGGTAACACCTGTATTGAGAATACTGTGCAATGGACTCGACGGCGACCGATTGACTCCCCAAGAGATCGACTGGCGCTAACGCGATCGCTTCTCTATCTAGTTATAAGCATTAGTGCGACACTACGATATTAGGGGCAATAGGTCGCTATCCCTCTATCCAAATTTCTGACGGAGTTTTGAGCATATTCGACACAAAGGTGACTGAAAATGAGATTGGAACGCAGAGAGTGACGACCTAGATCAGGAATTAATCAAAAGCATGAACGCCATAGCCAAGCGGGACGTAGCAGCGTCTATCGCCCAAAAACTTGAACCAATTGTTGGGGAGTCTGCCATTTTTGACTGGGAACACTTGCCACCCATCTGGCAAGAACGAATCAATCGAGCCAACACGCTACAGAATATCCCCAGTTGTATTGTTTATCCTCATACAGTAGAACAACTCAAGAGTGTTATCACTTATGCTGATGGCAACGGTTGGAGCCTGCTTCCCTGCGGGAGTGGGAGTAAATTAGGCTGGGGTGGGGTGGGTAAAGACATTGACCTTGTAATCAGTACTGAACGCCTGAACCGGGTAATTGAACATGCGGTGGGTGATTTAACGGTTACGGTAGAAGCGGGTGTTAAACTAGCTGACTTGCAAAACCTGCTTCGCCAGGAGAATCAATTTCTGCCCCTCGACCCTGCCTATGCTCAACAGGCTACCCTAGGTGGAATTATTGCCACCGCCGATAGTGGTTCTTGGCGTCATCGGTATGGCGGGGTTCGGGATATGCTGCTGGGGATTTCCTTTGTCCGCAGTGATGGACAACTCGCTAAAGCTGGGGGTCGGGTGGTGAAGAATGTGGCGGGTTATGACTTGATGAAGCTGTTCACCGGCTCCTATGGCACGTTGGGGATATTGACAGAAGTTACTTTACGTGCATATCCAATCCCGGAAGCCTCAGGAACTGTGGTGTTGACGGGTAAAGCGGAAGCTACTGCTTCTGTGACAAAAACCCTTTTAGGGTCGGCTTTGACGCCTACCACTGCTGATTTACTCTCATCTGAGCTTGTCAAGCAACTGGGTTTGAGTCAAGGCATAGGCTTAATGGTACGTTTCCAAAGTGTGAAGGAAAGTGTGCAGGAGCAATCATCCCGGTTGCTTGAGGTGGGGCAAAATTTAGGGTTACAAGGCACTGTGTATACGGAGGCTGAGGAAGGAACTCTATGGCAATCATTGTCAGAAAAAATTTGGCAAGCCTCACAGGAACCTGCCATTACTTGCAAAATAGGGGTATTACCAACAGCGGCTGTTACGACTTTGACAAAGCTGGATGCGCTAACATCCTCAACGGGATTGGGGTTAATTCATGCAAGTGGGTTGGGGCGATTACGTCTTGATTCAGGAACGGTGACGCCTCAGATTATTGGGGAACTGCGACAATACTGTGAGTCTCAAGGGGGTTTTCTGACGGTTTTGGAGGCACCGATTTCGTTGAAGCAGCAGCTAGATGTTTGGGGTTATAAAGGCAATGCGCTGAAGGTTATGCGTCAAATTAAGCAACAGTTTGACCCGAAAAATATTTTGAGTCCTGATCGGTTTGTGGCAGGGATTTAAGAGATAAACCACTCCAGGCACAGAGAACACACAGTTAAGAGATTAGAAAGAGAGAAAATATGCAAACTTTACCAGAGGGTTTCACTCAATCAATTGAGACAATACCAGAATCAGTGAGTGGTTTTGATGCTCAACATCCTCCTGAACAGAAATTAATAGATACTTGTGTTCACTGTGGGTTTTGTCTATCCACTTGTCCGAGTTATCGGGTGATTGGTAAGGAGATGGATTCTCCTAGGGGTCGGATTTATTTGATGGATGCGATCAAGAATGGTGAGGCGTCTCTGGGTGAGGCTACAGCGCAACATTTTGATTCTTGCCTTGGGTGTCTGGCTTGTGTAACGACTTGTCCTTCTGGTGTCCAATACGATAAGTTAATTGCGGCGACTCGGCCTCAGGTTGAACGAAACTATCCGCGTAGTTTACCTGACCGATTGATCAGAACTCTGATTTTTAATCTATTTCCTTATCCCAAACGCCTGCGCCCTTTTCTGGTGTTTCTTTATGTCTATCAGAAATTAGGATTGCAGAAACTGGTTCGTTCTACGGGTTTGTTGAAGAAAGTATTCCCTAGGTTGGCGGCAATGGATGCAATTTTGCCGCAAATTACTCTAGATTCTTTTCGAGACAATTTCCCAACTATTATTCCGGCTCAAGGGAAGAAACGTTACCGAGTGGGGGTGATTTTGGGGTGTGTCCAACGCTTATTTTTCTCACCCGTGAATGAGGCAACCGTGAGGGTTTTAACGGCAAATGGTTGTGAAGTGGTGATTCCGAAAACTCAAGGGTGTTGTGCGGCTTTACCGGAACACCAAGGGCAAAAGGAACAAGCAAAAGCGTTGGCACGACAAATGATTGATAGTTTTGCCGGGACGGATGTTGATTACATCATTATTAATGCGGCGGGTTGTGGTCATACGCTGAAGGAATATGGGCACATTTTAGATGATGATTTAGAGTATCGGGAAAAGGCAAAAGCCTTTGCAGCTAAGGTCAAAGATGCACAAGAATTTTTGGCGCAAGTGGGACTAACTACGCAACTTTCACCGCTGACGGATGAACCGCTGATGATGGTTTATCAAGATGCTTGTCACTTGTTACATGGGCAAAAGATTAGTGTGCAACCTCGGCAACTTTTGCGGCAAATTCCGAATGTGAAGTTACGGGAACCGATTGATGCGGCGTTGTGTTGTGGTAGTGCTGGAGTTTACAATATGCTGCAACCAGAAGTGGCGGATGATTTGGGACAGCAAAAGGTAGAGAATTTGCTCAATACTGGGGCGGAGTTAATTGCTTCGGCTAATCCGGGTTGTTCGTTGCAAATTCAGAAGCATTTGCGGTTGAAGGGGAAGGAAGTTAGTTTGATGCATCCGATGGAGTTGTTGGATTATTCGATTCGCAGGGTGAAGTTGCAAAAGTAGAGATTGCCCTCACCCCTAACCCCTCTCCCAACTTTGGGAGAGGGGGAGTTAGGTAGGAAAAGGAATCTAATTCCATCAGCTAGCTGCCTGGATGCGATCGCTTTTTGCCGAACAGTAGGCATCGGGAATATTACAGTAGCGACACTCCCAATTGCTAGGAGTTGGGTTTGGGGGTGTGGCGCTACAGATTGTGGCGATGGTTTGGCGGAGAAGCTGTTTGAATTGGTGATCGACAGCCCAGGCTGGAATTTCTACCGTACCATCTGGGTAAACCAGCCGTCCGTGTGGTATTTGACCTTGGCAGTAATGTTTGGTTTCAGGTGCTAGGGGTAACAGCAGCATATATAGCAATACCTGAAAGCGATGTGAGTCTCGACGCTTACCTGTTTTGCAGTCTTCGACAACTACCCAACCATCTTTGATAGCAACAATGTCTGGTCTTCCAGCGACACAGATATCATAAATTTTGCCGTTGACTTTGAGTGAGTTGGCATACTCTACATATACTGTGAAGCCTTCAGCTTGAAGCTGGGAAGCCCGTTGAATGACCATTTCGTCGTGTTCGGAGAAGTCATAGTTGCTGAGTGGCTTTTCAAATTGGTACTGGGTAGGCAGCCATACTGCGTATTTGCATAGTTTCTCTCCAGCTAGCAGCGAGGCAAGCCAGGTCACCCAGGCATAAGATTTGAAGCGTTTTTTAGCTGGTTTTTCCATTTGGGTTCTTTCGGATTGATATTTTTGATAATTCATCGCTGTTTTGCTTAAGCAATATCTCTAATGCCAAAGATAAGGGTTTGAAAAATTGAGGTAAATGCTTTTTATATTGATTTTAGTAGCTAGAAATAATGGCAAATAGTCATAAATAGCGCTAAATAGCATTTCCGATAATTCTTTAGTATTAGTAGTTTTTTAGGGCATCATCGAAGATAAATCACAATTCTCTAATGGGCGGTTGAAACCGCGTCTACACAAACAAAACCTGCCTACGCAGGTTTCACCTCCCTCTATCCTCTCTTACTAAGGGGAGATGAAAGAGAGGCTAGTCCGCGCAGGCAGACTTGGTTTGTATAGCCCCAGACTTCCAGTCTGAGGGACGCTAAAAATAAGGAGGAATGACATGGTATCACCAGCAAACTGTCTTCAAGAAAAATTCCTAGAAGACCTAACAGAACAAATGTTTCCACCACGTCAACACTCCGAAGTGCAAAAGTTATGTTTTCAGCTTCGATTTCATCCCAGCAATTGGAATAATGTCGAGCATACTCAAATTGCGGCTCAGATTAGCAAGCAATTGAACGGTGGCTTTTCAGAAAGCTCAATTAATCCCACAGTGGGGGATGTAGTCAAGAAGATAAAGGATAAGTTTGAAGCCCAAATGCAAGCTGATGGTGTTGAATTTGAAAAGCTGAATCCGGGACGTGGTAAGCCTAAAGAATCACCTTGGCAAATTGTTTATAAGTGGTTATGGGAGACAGAATTTCCCCGTCGTGGGTGGCAGTTGTCAAAGGAAATGGCGGTTTGTGCTATTGAACAATTGCAGATGAAGCCGATGGTTGCGGCTGATGGAAATCGGAATTTGGATTTGGAAGGTATTCCAGACGTTATTGAAGAAACTATACGGAAGGGGGAACGATACAAGCTGCAAGTTGATTTGCGATCAGAAGGCTATCTGCTGCTGATTAATGAGGGGGTGGATGGGGAGAAATATTGTATCTGTCCTTCTAGGGCGTTTGCTCTATCTGAACCGCTGTTCTTAAGAAGTCCTTTGTATTTACCTCTAGAGGAGGCGATCGCTAAAAATGTAGGGTTAAAATTCAATGGTCTTGGAGAGGAGTATTTCTTAGCTATTGTTACCGAGAAACCTTTGAGTTTGTCTTGGGTACGTCCTGATTCTCATCCTAAAGATATTGTTGTGGATGATAACCGCCTCTATGAGATTTTCAAGCTTCTGGGGCAGCAGTCTAACTGTCATGTATTTTACAAAACTTTCGTCGTGACAAGCTAGGTAAGAGAAGTTGAGATTAGTAGTGTCGCCTACACACCATCTCTCGTTCAAAAATACTGAGATTTTATTATGTCAGAGCAAGTTATAAGTCAAATTATTTGGCTGAATCAGACGGCATTTACAGCGTACCAGCATGGACAGTACGAACAAGGAATTCCTTTTGCTCAACAAGCTTGTGATCTGACAAAAGCCTATTTCGGTACAAAGCATCTTTACTATCGCGATACCCTCAATACCTTAGCATTGTTGTACTATGCTGCATTTCGATTATCTGAGGCTAAGTCTCTGTATCTGCAAGTTGAGAAGATTCATAGAAATGAGCTAGGTACAGACGATATTGAATATGCCACTATCCTGAATAACTTGGCAAAGCTTTACCAAGTTATGGGTAACTTCTTTGAGGCAGAATTCCGGTATCGAAAAGCTTTGGAGATTAGAGAAGAAAAGCTAGGCAAGTACCATCCCGATTATGCTTCTACATTGAATGATTTGGCAGGGCTTTACTATGCTATGGATCTCTTCTCTGATGCTCAACCCTTGTATCAGGAAGCTAAGGATATTACAGAAGAGATGCTAGGTACAGATAATCTCGATTATGCCACTACACTAAATAACTTGGCACTCCTGTACAAAGCTATGGGTGACTTCAAAAATGCAGAAGACCTGTTACTGCAAGCTAAGAAGATTTTTGCAACCGAACTAGGTACGGACAATCCTGAATATGCCTCTGGACTAAATAACTTGGCAGCTCTTTACCAAGCTATGGGTCGCTTCTGGGAAGCTATACCCTTGTGTCGGAAAGCTTTGGAGATTAAAGCTAAGCTAGGCACAGACCATCCTGACTATGCCCAAAGCCTGAATAACTTGGCAGAGCTTTACCGAGCTATGGGTAGCTTCCCTGATGCAGAACCCCTGTATCACGAAGCTAAGGATATTACAGGAGCCAAGCTAGGCACAGCTCATCCCAACTATGCCAATATCCTAAGTAACTTAGCAACACTAAAGGCAGCAACTGACTATCCTCAAGACGCGCTACGCCTAATACAGGATGCGGCAAACATTCAAAACCCAGTGTTGGGTCAAATCTTCTCTATCACTAGTGATAACCAACGGCTGACCTACTTGCAACAAAACAGGTATCTGTTGGAGATGTTTTTATCTCTGGTGGCTCAATACTTGCCGAATGATTCTGATGCTGTCCGAGCAGCTTTTGATTTAGTTCTCCGACGCAAAGGCTTAGGCACTGAAGCAGCAGCCATGCAACGAATTTCTGTTTTGAGCGATCGCTACCGTCATCTAACTCCGCAACTAGAACAACTGCGACAACTGGACAATCAAATTGCCAGCCTCGCTTGGAATGTCCCACCCCCTGAACAGTTGGCAGCATACGAAACTCAGCTTGCCACACTGTACCACCAAAGAGATGAGCTAGACCGATCGCTCAGCCGCCAGATTCCAGAGATGAATCTGCAAAAGCAACTAGACACAGCTAATCACCGTGCTATAGCTTTGGCTCTCCCGGAAGGCGCAACCCTAGTGGAGTTCGTGCGTTTCAATGTCTTCAACTTCAACGCAATCTTGGCAAAGGGTGATTCCCAATGGCTCCCGGCTCGTTATCTTGCCTTTATCTTACCTGCTAAGGAGCCAGAGCAATTACAAATGATTGACTTGGGGGAAGCGGAACTCATCGACAACTTGATTCGGGTGTTTCGCAAATCTGTATCGGGCGATCGCGATTTAGATTTGGACGACTTAGACTCAATCCCAGAGGAGCCAGAACTCATCCCCCCAGAAGTGGAACTGCGCCAAAAACTGATTGACCCCCTCAAGCCATATCTCACACCGAATCAGCAAGTATTTCTCGCACCCGATGGCGAACTTTGCTGCTTGCCCTTTGGCGTTTTGCCCACCGCCGAGGGACGCTATTTAATGGAAGATTACGAACTCTGCTACCTGAGTGTCGGGCGCGACTTACTCCGCTTCGGTGCGACACAAACTTTAGTGCAACCGACTAAACCTCTAGTCATCGCTGACCCCGATTATAATTTGGTTTTGTCCGAATCCCACCCAAGCCCCTCAGACTGGAAGTCTGGGGCTACACAAACAAAGTCCGCCTTCGCGGACTCTATTGAAGACTGTGAAACCCGCGTAGGCGGGTTTAGTTCGTGTAGCCGCGACTTCCAGTCGCCCGATTTCAGCGAACTCCATCGAGACTTAGGACGAGGAAACGGCGAAGTATTCAAACCCATTCCCGCCACCCGAATAGAGGGAGCGCAAGTCGCTGCACAGTTAGGCGTAACCCCGCAAATGGGAACGCAAGCCTTAAAATCCCTGGTTAGCCGTTGCCAGTCCCCCTGGATATTGCACATTGCCACACATGGCTACTTTCTCGAAACTCGCCCAGAAACCCCACCGCCACAGATGATGAGTTTCCAGCGCTTGCACTCAGCCGCACAGCAAAACCCCTTAGCGCGTTCCGGCTTAGCCTTTGCCGGAGCCAATACCCTGTTACAAGGCGGCAAACTCCCCCCAGAAGCCGAAGATGGACTGCTCACCGCACAAGGAGCTAGTGGCATTAACCTCGCGGCGACAGCGTTAGTCGTAGCTTCTGCTTGTCAAACCGCGCTAGGTGATGTGCAGGTAGGAGAAGGGGTATTGGGGTTGCGACGAGCCTTTGTCCTAGCAGGGGTGCAAACGCTAGTAATGAGCCTGTGGAGTGTTCCCGATGTAGCGACGGCAATTTTAATGGAGCGACTTTATCACAATCTGCTCACCGAGAAAATGGGTCGTGCCAAAGCCCTAAAGCAAGCACAGTTCTACGTCCGAGACTTGACCATTGCCCAAATGCGACCCCAATGGCTCACCCCAGAAGCGATTACCCGCATCACAGAGCGCAGCCCAGGCATTGGCAACCATTTACGAAAATTGTGTCAAAAACATGAAATGTACCGCCCCTATGCTCATCCTAAATACTGGGGAGCCTTCATTTGCCAAGGGGATGCATCCCCTCCACTTTGAAGTAGTTCTGGGGAGCTTGGGTGTGTCAGGGGGATACTACAGCTATTGCAAAATTAGAGGGATGGAATTAATGCCATCGCGTATCACCTCCTCACTTCAATGGGTTAAGTTGTAAACGATAAATCTCCCCCTGCTATGCCTCCTAGGAGCTCTACGATAGATTAAACTGGGCGGTGTTTCGCGTATGCTCACAGATAGCGGCGTACCCTGCGATTAAGCGCCGAGCAACATTAAGAATTATCAAAGTTGTTGACTTTTGTATGCAAGTTACCCCCGATATTGCCCCAACAACACCAACGTCATCGGTAGAGACGATCGCTCTGGACGTTACAGGCATGAGATGTGCAGGCTGTGTCAGTGTTGTGGAACGTCAACTGAGCCAGCATCCCGGCGTTGTTTCCGCCCGTGTCAATTTGGTTACTGAGGTGGCAGTAGTCGAATGCGAAACGGGTACCGTTGATCCAGCCTCAATCGCAGAACAGTTAACGGCTAAAGGTTTTCCCTCTCAACCCCGCGCTCAAGCCGGCAGGATGCCTGCGACTCCCGACACCCGAACCCCTGCCGAGAGACATGCACAAGAAGCGAGAGAGCAAGTTCGTCGATTAGCGATCGCCGCCGTCCTAATCTTCCTCTCCCTGATCGGGCATATCGGTCATTGGATGGATGCGCCGATGCTGCCGGTGTTGAGTAATATCTGGTTCCACTGGGGACTGGCAACTCTGGCGTTACTAGGGCCAGGGCGTCCCATTATCATTGATGGCTGGAAGGGTTTATGGCATCAAGCCCCGAACATGAACACATTAGTAGGGTTGGGGGCACTCACCGCTTACACGGCAAGTTGTGTCGCCTTATTCTTTCCCCACCTGGGATGGGATTGCTTCTTCGACGAACCGGTGATGATGTTAGGCTTTATCCTCTTGGGTCGTACTTTAGAGCAACGAGCAAGACGACGTGCCGCCTCGGCGTTTGAATCATTGTTGGCACTCCAGCCGAAGGTAGCGCGTTTAATCGGCAAATCGACATCAACGGCTACCTCCCCTGGCAAGGGTAAGGGAGAAATTGAACAACTAGGAATCGAAATTCCCGTTGAGCAAGTCCGGGTGGGAGAGTGGTTGCGCGTGTTGCCTGGGGAAAAAATACCCGTAGACGGCGAGGTAATGGCGGGTCAGTCTTTGGTGGATGAGTCGATGCTGACAGGGGAACCGATCCCGGTGTTAAAGCAACCCGGAGACCCGATAACGGCAGGTACATTGAACCAATCCGGTGCGATCGCACTTCAGGCCACTCGCACGGGTGAAGAAACTACCCTAGCGCAGATTGTTGCCCTCGTTGAAGAAGCTCAAACCCGTAAGGCACCGGTACAGAAACTCGCCGATACCGTAGCCGGCTATTTTACCTATGGCGTGTTAGCGATCGCATCCCTAACCTTCTTGTTTTGGTACCTTGCTGGCACGAAAATCTGGCCTCATGTCTTATCCCCAATGGCGGACATGATGGGACACGGCATGGCTCAACCGACCTCAACCTCTCCTTTACTGTTGAGTTTGAAACTGGCGATCACCGTTTTAGTGATTGCTTGTCCCTGTGCCCTAGGACTGGCGACACCCACCGCAATTTTAGTCGGGACGACGCTGGGTGCAGAACGGGGCATTTTAATCAAAGGCGGCGACATTTTAGAGCGTGCCCATCAGCTAGATACGATCGTGTTTGATAAGACAGGCACCCTCACCACGGGTCAACCCACGGTGACGGATTGCCTCCCCTGGCTGGAATCCGGGTTGTTTGAGGGTAACGAATCCCATCGTAACGGTCATGGGGACACCCTTTTGACTCAAGCTTCAGCAACAAAACTACTGCAATGGGCAGCCGCTGCCGAAACAGGTACCTCTCATCCCCTCGCATCAGCCATTCGGACTACGGCGCACCAGCAAGAACTACCGATGTTAGAGGCTCAAGATTTTTACACCGAACCCGGTTTAGGGATATCGGCAATGGTGGAAAATCGACGGGTATGGCTGGGGAATGCGGACTGGCTCGCTCAGCAAGGTATTAAGATGAGTGACACGGTTAATCAACAGGTTCGAGTCTTAGCGGATGCAGGTAAAACGGTGGTTTACGTCGCCGTTGATGGGGTTCTGGCTGGAGTACTGGCTGCCCGTGATGTGCTTAGACCCGATGCCAAGGAAACCGTCGAACGCCTCAAAGCCCTGGGATTTCGAGTGATGTTAATGACCGGCGACCAGCTTGACTCAGCCAGAGCGATCGCACAACAACTCTTAATCCACCCTGATCATGTGCTGGCTGGGGTTCGTCCGAATGGTAAAGCGGCTGCAATTCAGACCCTGCAATCCGAGGGACGCCGTGTCGCCATGGTGGGAGATGGTATTAATGATGGCCCCGCTTTAGCTCAAGCCGATGTTGGCATTTCCTTACATGTCGGCACGGATGTAGCAAGAGAAACAGCAGGGATTATTTTAATGCGTGTCAGTGCCACCCGTCCCCAAGATGTTCGATTGCTGGATGTGGTGGAGTCCATTGAGTTGGCACGGACAACCTTTAACAAGATTCGGCAAAATTTATTTTGGGCGTTTGGCTACAATACCCTCGGCATCCCCGCAGCCTGTGGTGTGCTGCTTCCTGGATTCGGAATTGCCCTGAGTCCTGCGTCGGCGGGTGCTTTCATGGCGTTTAGCTCAGTGAGTGTGGTGACGAATTCGCTCTTACTGCGTCGCGCCTTCAAAGCCAAATCAAACTGAGGACTCAGCCATCCATAACCTTGGGCTATTGATGAGGAGCTGTAGCGTAGCTTATTATGCCACAATAGAAAATGGACAATTCTCAAAACCTGGCACGAATCAGGGCAATCAGAGCGTTTTGACCCTCTTCGCCATTCAGGAAAGTTTTAACAGTGGAGTTTTGCCGCTCAGTTCCATGAGTGCTTATGATGATTGAGGGAATACCACATTGAGAGCCTGCAATCCCAATCTCCCAAAAGTCAAGGATAGCTGGTTAAGAGATGTGTCAGTGTGAGTAAACCACAGCTTTTTCCCCAACCAACTGCACTCTTTATCACAAATTTTCAATGGCTGGACAACAAAAACACCACCATTTATTGATTATTGAAGACGACAAGGGGCGCAAAGAATTTCCCTTGGAAGAGGCAGTCTATTCCATCGGCAGAGACCCCAAGTGTGAAATCCGCCTCTTCTCCCAATTTGTCTCTCGCCGACACGCTACGTTAGTCCGAAGACAACGAGAGGATGGTAGCCCCTATTACCGGATTGTCGATGGCAATCTTAAAGGTAAGCCAAGTGCCAATGGACTGTTAATTAATGGTCGCAAACTTCCAGCCCACGATCTCGAAGATGAGGATGAAGTGGTTTTCGGTCCACAAGTGAGTGCCAAATATTACTTACTGAAAAGAAACGATCCCAATCCAACTGGGCCGCCCGATGAGTTTGACATTACCCTGATTAGTCCGGGCATGATGATTGGGGACCCAGAAGAAATAAGTTCTTGGGAGTAAGTAGACCGTTGATAGGTTGACAAAACAGTTAGGAATTATCCGGCAATAGTTTCCACGAGTTGCCAATAGCGATTTTCCGCCACAGCTTCTTGCACCATATTGAACATTTGGTGGCAGTGATTATCAACTTGGAGAGGCAACTCTTCGTTTTTGATCACAAAATTCATCCGCACTTCTTGGGAGGTGGCGGTTGATTTGTCAATCAACACTTCCACCGTTACCAACTTAGCAAAAGAGACACGGCCAGGAAATTCCCGTGCCATGATGTAGTCTCCAGTGTCATAAATAATGTCGAAATTGCACGATTGCAGCAACTCAATCAGTGATGACTGGAGATACTCGAAGGAAATTGCAACAGTAAACGAACAAGTGTAGCGAGCCATATATAACCCTGGGCGTCAGATAGCTAGACCCTCTTATCATATCGAACCTATGTAAAAGCTCATGATAGGAGTGTCAAATGAAAAGCCGATGCTCCACTATGATCAGCTACCAACATATTAAGGGTTCATCCGGATCAAAAGAATCAAAAAATTGTATCCTACAAGTGTCATGAGGTTACGGCAACCTTAAACAAAGGTAAAAAAAGACTCAGTGGTGATAACAAAGCAGGGCTAAGCCCAAATTGAGTGATGCGTGGGAAGTTAATTGTATTTGAGGGAGTGGAGGGGAGTGGCAAAACAACCCAACTCCAAAGATGTTCACAATGGCTGGAAGCGATTGGTTTAGCAGAACGTTTTGGGGAGGGTGAAAAAATTCCGCCGGTTGTCGTTACCAGAGAACCGGGTGGAACACCATTGGGTTTAGAGCTACGTCAACTATTATTAGATGCAGGGACGAACCCTACACGGCAATCGATTGAAGACCGGGCAGAATTGTTGATGTACGCCGCAGACCGTGCTCAACATGTTGAGGAATTGCTCAATCCTCAGTTAAAATTAGGCGCGATTATTTTGTGCGATCGCTACACGGATTCTACAGTGGCTTACCAAGGTTACGGACGCGGTCTTGACCTAACCTTAATCGAGCAATTGAACCAAATTGCAACCGGCGGATTGGCAAGTGACTTGACCCTCTGGCTGGATATTGATGCTGAAATCGGGTTAAAACGAGCTAGATTGCGGGGCAGTGCCGACCGCATGGAGCAAGCCGACTTAGCCTTTCACCAACGGGTACAGCAGGGATTTGCCCAATTAGCAGCATCCTATCCCCAACGAATTGTCAGGATTGATGCGAGTCGGAGTGAGGACGAGGTGCATTCGGCGATTCAACAGATATTGCGTCAACGGTTGAGAGAATGGGTAATGGGTAATGGGTGATGGTTTAAAGGTTGTTAAGTTAAACGTTGTGCCTCTAAACTTCGACCTACCCCTGCGGGGAACGCTACGCGAACAGCCTTCAACTGTGTGAGCCAATGATTCATCATCAACCCGTCGTCTCAGAGGCTTTCTCCACCCTCTTAGGGCAAGAGCAAGCGATCGCATTATTGCAGGGAGCGATCGCCACGAATCGCATGGCTCCAGCTTATCTGTTTGCTGGCCCTCCTGGCGTGGGACGGAGTATGGCAGCCAAGTCATTCATAGAACTCTTTTTTTGTCAAGCCCTCCCCCCGGAAAAGCAACCATTAGTACAAAAACGCCTGCGGCAAGGCAACCATCCCGATGTGTTTTGGGTGGAGCCAACTTATCTCCATAACGGTATTCGCTTGTCGCGTCAGGAGGCCGCAGAAAAAGGTCTTCAGCGCAAGGCACCGCCGCAAATTCGTCTGGAACAAATCCGAGAAATAGCCCAATTTCTCAGTCGTTCAGCGCTGGAAGCCTCGCGCAAGATGGTCGTGATTGATCAAGCAGAAACTATGGCAGAGGCCGCTGCTAATGGCTTGCTCAAGACACTGGAAGAACCAGGACAAGGCACATTGATTTTAATTGCCCCCAGCGCGGAGTCATTGTTGCCAACCCTCGTCTCTCGATGTCAGCGGATTCCGTTTTATCGACTAGCGCAGTCCCAGATGGAACAAGTATTACGGCAAACGGGACATGAGGCTATTCTCAATGAGCCATCCATTTTAGCGATCGCTCAAGGAAGTCCAGGGGACGCGATCGCCTCCTTCTCTCAACTCCAATCAATCCCCGAACCCTTGCTAGAAGCCGTCAAAAAGCGACCCAAATCAACCCGCCATGCACTAGAACTCGCCAAGACAATTGCCCAATCCCTCGATACCGAAGCACAACTGTGGTTAGTGACGTATTTACAGCACTGTTACTGGCAATCCCAGCATCAACCCGCCATGATCCAACAACTAGAACAAGCTCGAAAATACATCCTCAGCTACGTTCAGCCGCGATTAGTCTGGGAAGTAACCTTATTGGAATTGATTAAAAACTAAAGTAAAAGCACAACAATAGCATCTTTGTATAAAACCGCTTCACTAGGATACGAGCGATTGGCTCTGTAATACATTCACTCGAAGAAGCATCCAATGTTGTTAATACATGGGATGCTTCGGTTATAAACTTTGAGGCTAGCTCGACTAGTGCATCCCGGCAAAAGTTTCTGACCACCTCTGTGCAAGCAGGGGAGCGGGGGAGCAGGGGAGCAGGGGAGCAGGGGAGATTTTAGCTGGTCAGTTATTTCTGCCACCCTGGTCTAGGATGTTTTAAACTGCCATAGTTGCAAGCTGTCTCATAGAAATGTAGTTGTATCGTTCTAGCTCAGCGATCACCTTGCCAACGCTTTCTTCAATGCTTTCCTTTGCCGTGTAACAGATCACTTCCGGATTGAGAGGTTCTTCATAAGGGTCATCAATGCCAGTAAAATTCTTAATCTCGCCCGATCGCGCTAATGCATACAGACCCTTAACATCGCGAGATTCACAAACCTCTAAGGGTGCATTCACATACACTTCCATAAAGCTCTGTGTCATCTCCCGAATCTCATTGCGGATGGCGCGGTAGGGACTAATGGCAGCCGTGATCGCCACGACGCCATTACGGCTGAGCAGGTTGGCCACAAAGCCAATCCGACGAACGTTGATATCGCGATCCTGCTTACTAAAAGTCAAACCTTTAGATAGGTTGGTACGCACAATATCACCATCGAGCATTTCAACTTTGCAATGACGGGCTTTAAGCTCATGTTCAACGGCTTTGGCAATGGTAGTTTTGCCTGAGCCACTCAGACCTGTAAACCACAATGTGACTCCTTGATGCTGCATAATTCATTAGCTCCTGGAATGTTAATTAAGCAATGTTACTGTTAGCTTTGAATCGGCTCAATGCTACAACCAAAATTTCAGCAAGTTCTGGTTGAATAAACAAACTATTTTTGGGGAACTTTATGAAGACACTTGAGAAAAAGGACAACACTACCCTAAACTTCTGTCATTCAACTAGCAGTAGAACTCTAATCAAGCCATCTGATGAACGTTCTTGATATTTTTTAATTCCTCAGGCTTGTCTTGCAATAACCGTGCTTTCAGCATATTAAGATAAGTAGCCCTAAACTTCCTTAGCTGATAATCCTGTGGCGCATTTTCTCTCAGCTCTATCCATGCCCGTTGTTTTTTTACTTCGCTCCGCGCTTGAAGGTTTTCGCTCATTTCCTCCGTAATCTTCGCTTTGGCAGGCGTCATTTTTTCATAGCCGTAGTAATCCATGTAATCTCCAGCAATTGTCTCAATAATTTCAATATCATCCATACTCATGGACTTTTTGAACTTATCGATATAAGCCGGAATCGGCGGGCTGGAGTTGGTTTGCCATAGAGCTGACAAAACAGAAATATTTTTGGCTTCCTGAGAAGCGGAAACATCAAGCATTGAGTTTAAGAACTCTATGCCAAAAAATTGGCAAATTTTACGCAGAACCGCTTCCTGATTAACCAAGAAATCCTCGTATCTGATGGTTAAAACTTTATCGGGATATTTTTGAGCCAGATCCTTAGCCGCATCTTGGGCTTTCACCCAGGTTAGGGTGTTCAGCAGTGTATCAAAATCATGAATGATGGCGCGATTAATGCTATTAACCTGAGCACGCGGGTCGCGAACCACATGCAAAAATAACAGGTCATCGAATAAGGAAATTAACTCCTCAGCATAATGGACATTATCAAGAGACTTATCCATTACCACCTTAGCGTTATGTTTTTGTCCAGCCTGAAACAACATCTCCCAGGCAATAGAATGGACACTGCGCGGACGATTTTTGACAGCCTCGAAAACAGAAATTGGGTCTAAGGCTACATTATCCCACTTGACCATCGTGGCATTTTGCAATCCAATAAGGTCGATAACTAACTGAAAGTAAGTATAGTCATTGGAAAGGTCTCCATAAAGTTCCACAAGCGGCATAAAGTCAACGATATGCAATGGATAAGGAGAATAAAAATCTGGACTGAAGTTCAATCGTAGACGGAGGGCATGACTACCACAACGTCTAATTGGAATCATCAAAATCGGCTTGGGTCGTTGAGCTACCTGATTCGTATTCTGACTTGTTGACATGGAAAACCTCCAAACTCTATGACTGAAATTTACTGATTGATTAGCTTCTTTACGCTTAGGATTTGTTGAGAACTATACTAATTTATTTGTAATTTAAAAAGACCATACTTTTGGTATATATTTTTATTTTTCATCCAACTATATAGATAAGTTTTTGAATTACAAATTCCATAATTACTTCCATACTTATGAATAACTATCGACTTATTTAAGTCTTATTAAATCTTTTAAAAACCTGTAAATAAGCAGCAATTCTTAGTTAATAAAGTATGAGTCCAGCTACACCAGCTACTGGTATAATCAATGCCACTTCTACCCGAAAGTGAAGCAAGGCAAGCAATGCCGCAGAGAGGATAACGACAGAACCCCAGTGCTGAGGCATTGTACTACCAACCACCAGGGCAGCCGCAATGATCATGCCAACAATAGCTGGTCTTATCCCTCGCATTACAGCTTGAAATACAATTGAGTTTTTGAGGTAATCTAGAAAACGGATACCCATTAACATGAGGAAAGCTGGAGGCAAAAACATGCCGACAGTAGCAGATATAGCACCCAGCAGTCCGGCAACCTTATACCCAATAAAAGCGGAAGTGATTAAGATTGGGCCTGGTGTAATTTGACTAATGGCAAGACCATCAATAAATTCCTTATTTGTTACCCAAGCTTGGCCATTAACGACTAAATCCTGGATGATGGGAATAAACACGTAGCCGCTACCGAATAACGTTAAGCTCATGACGGCAAAGGTGGCAAACAAGTTTAGAACTAGTGCGGGCTGCACAGTGAGTAGCCATATAGCGGGTAGTGACGATACTGACAGCAACTTGCTTGAACCTTGAGGCTCAGCCTGAGACGGCATGACTAGTTTTGGTTTTGAGGGTTCTGGTGGTGTAGTTTCCGAATTGTGGAACAGTAACCATCCAGTTAAACCAGAGCTTAAAACAATCCCAATAGTGCTGTAAAAACCACCAATTCCTAACAACACGATACAGGCGACTAGGCTAATGACAATCTCTGGCACTCCCTTAATCGTTTGCCGACTCATGCTCCAAGCGGCTGAAATAACAATCGCAACCATGGCTGGGGTAAAGCCCATGAAAAGTCTATCTACCATGGGAATTTGACCCCACTGAAAGTAGGCAACACTCAGCGCTAAAACTAACACAAATGTTGGAAGTAAAGCTCCAAGCCCACAAACTAAAGCACCTTTGATACCGCGTAAACGATAGCCTACACCAATCACTACATTAAAGGCCATTGGGCCAGGTAGCACAGAGGCTAAGAATATGGCATCAAGAATCTCTTGTTCCTCAAGCAAATTATTTCTTTTGACGTAATTCTGAATAACTGCAATGAGTGGCATAAAGCCTCCCCAAGCAGTACTGCTGATTTTCAAAAATGTCCAGAACAGTACTCTTAAGGAGGAGCTAGAACTCCTCTGATTTGATTTCATGGGTAGATGACTCTTGATGCCCCTAATGAATGAATTCTTTAGAACTATTGCCCAAGTTTATATACAGCTTTACAGGCGAAAAGTTCGGGCTTTAATTGACAGATAAATTTCTAGTTTTGTATGAAGCCTTTCCCTCCCAAGGAATTTTTGCCAACTCTACTATAATTTACTGTTGAGGTCAAGTCTCACTGGATTAGGTTACTTTATTTGCGAACTGGAATGTATTTACGTTAGCAACTTTAGATAGCATACAAGAGAGTAATTAAGCTTTGGTTAATACCTTCTTAAGTGGTCAATGTACCATACGAAAACCTTGTTGATTTGTAGCACAATTGACCAATTCTGTCTTTACTCACTCTAACCTAATTTAGAGAGTTATTAATCTCCGGTTTTCCGATGTATTTTTAGTATTTTGTTTGGAACTCAAGTGCTCTGTTAGTCAATGTATGGGAGGACAACTGCAATATCTTGACTAATTGCTTGGTGGTAATGCGGCTCTAGCGGCTCAATCGTTAAGTGTTTGGCTACGCTAATTCGTTTTGGCATTGCTCAGGGAAAGCACTCTCTCGTTTGAGCGTAAGGGATTATGCGGACATGATATGACTCGATATAATAAGCAACAAAAACGGCTATAAATGTCTGATAATCCGACAGGGATTTCCCCCCGCCACAACTCTTTCAGGAATATCTTTGACCACCACACTTCCAGCGGCAATAGTCGTGTGATCTCCAACGGTGACTCCCGGACAAATAATCGCCCCGCCTCCAATCCAAACATTGTTACCAATACGAACTGGAGCCGCCAATTCTAAACCCGACAAACGAATTTCAGGGTCAGTGGGGTGAGTAGCCGTGTAAATCTGAACCGCAGGAGCACACAGTACATTATCCCCAATATGAACTGAACAACAGTCTAAAATTATGCAGCCAAAGTTCATATAAAACCCCTCACCTGCGTAAATGTTGTAGCCGTAGTCGCAATAGAACGGTGGTTCGATTTCCAGAGTTGACCCTACAGTGCCGAACAACTCTCGAAGCATTTGGACCCGCTTCTCACTTTCTTGCTCCGTCGTAGCGTTGTATAGGCGAGTCAGACGACGTGCGTTGTGGCGTTCTGCTACCAGTTCAGGGTCGGTAGAACGATAGAGTTCACCAGCCAGCATTTTTTGTTTTTCCGTTTTATCCATTGCCATAAATTGGGAGCAATTTATTCTCTCAATAAAGTTTTTATTGTAATTTTTACAATAGCATTTATTTGAAGATTAACCTCTCCAAAATGTTTAATTAATCTGCATAAATGCCCTTCCTCAATCAGATAAGTATTCAGATGGATTCTAAGGCTTAATGAGCAATAATCAAAACGTAAAAGCTATGAACAAGATCATCCAAGTTACTCTACTTACGTTAGCGCTCACACCTTCATTGCTGGTCTTTTCGCCAGTTGCACAAGCGGGCAAAAACCAAGCGAAAACCAGACGAACAACTATTTGCCGTCCTGTCCAGCAAGTGAGAGTGATTAAGGACGGTGCCGATCACCCCGCTGCCTACAGAGACGGCTATCGTGAAGGACAACGAAGCGCTCGCAAAAATGATGCTTATAAACCTCGTGACGTTGGAGGTGAATTTGCTCGTGGTTTTGAAGATGGTTACTATGGTCAGCCCTTTGCAGGTCAGCAATATGTAGTGGCTGACCGCTTAGAGACTTACACTACACAACAATGCGAGACTATCACCATACATCAGAACTAAATTAAAGTTTTTCCAGGCTGGAAAACTTCAAATGGCTGATAGATGGGTCGTTTTATTTCACCTGCGTTCTCGCTTGTTTAACCATATCAATTAAGGTGTGATGGGCATCTTCAGAATCTTTGAGAACATGGTCGAACTCAATCCGTAGGGGTATGGATTCACTCTTGATTTGCGCTACCAAATTCATCCCTTGAGCATCAATTGAGAGCATTTGTGCCTCTTTGGTATCAGGGGCATTGCCAAAGATGCGAGCGTAAAGAGCGATTGCATCGGCATGGTCTTCATTCATGTGCTTGCAGATACGCTCACTCACTTCAGGTGAAAATGGGTCTGACATATTTATCCTCGTTTAATGAGTACGATTTTTATTGTTAATTATCGCTGTAATTGATTGACAAACTCAGCGACAACTGACACAAATTCTGGGGTTGACTCATAGGGCAAAACATTCCGACCTAAGATTTTACGCGCCTGTCCTTGGGGTAGATGCTTGACGTACTCCGCCATGCGTTCCTCTGGTGTTTCCGCTTTCCCCTCTCGACTAATGCTCGATGCTTGATTTCCCACCACGACTAAAGTTGGTTGAGCAATAGAAGCGATCGCATCCTGATAATCCTGCCGCCAAAACCCTGCCAGGAAGGAAAAAACGGCGTAGCGACTATCGGGATTCACCGCACCATTCTCCAGGGTATCTAACCATAAAGCATCGATTTTAGAGGATTCAGCAAATAACTGACGTTCTGAAAATGAGCGCAAAAATTGACGACGGCGGGCATAGCGATAAAAAGCATTCCCCACCGGAGAGTCTAGGATGTTCCAAGCCAGTTTGTGCTGCCAAGCGGGAGTCTGTGTCGTGATTAATGACCAAGCCGGAGGGCCAGATAGCACGACTCCTTGAATATAATTCGGCTTTGTTTGCCGTTGGATCAGAGCAAGGGCTACAGGTAATTCAGCCCCTTGCACTAGCAAAATCACCGGTTTTTGCACCACCGTCTGCAAAAAGTATTGCAACTGAAGCGCCCAATCAGACGGAATATATGCCGCACGAGGCATCTCACTCTCGCCACATCCAAGCAAATCGGGGTTATAAATCGGATTATTATGACCCGTTTGACGCCACTCCCGGCAGAAGCGATGCCAAAAGTAGCGTGATAGCCCAACCCCAATCGGATGGAGCAATACCAGAGGAATGCCAGAGTCAGCCATTGGTTGGCTAGGAGAATAGAATTCGTAAGCACAGCGATAATCCTGCCAGGTATAAAACCGCGAGGGGGGTAAAGCTGTTGTCATCTCTTCCGTTTGAGGTGAATCTGAGATGGGAGAGTTCGGTATCATAGTTGCTATCGGAATCGGGTTAGTGTCGGCGTGCCGAGAAGAGAGCAAACACGCCCGTTACGCCACTCCCCTAGATTACCGTCAACTTGCTGTTCCGGTTAAATCAGACTGGCAAGGAGTCACAAACTACCCCAAGCCTCTATTCCCACCGATTCCAAGCTTAATAAAGTTGCATTAACTTTGTTGCTGATGTCAGCGAAGTGCAATAAGATACAGATAGGTAATACAAGTTATACACGAGTATTACTTGAAGAAAAAGTCACACATGATCAAGTTGACATGAGTTCGTCAGGAAATGAGCTGTCTACTAGTAAGGTTTAATTTCCGTCGAATTCACCTCAACTCATTCAATCATGTTGTCGATCTCCCGAAACATTGGGAATTGCATCTGTTATCTAAGTTAAGCGCTGGGAAAAACCAGTATTGACCTCACGGTAAGTAGTGAATATCCGCGTTTAACTCCCTTAAGGACGATTTAGCAGAGAACTTCAAGCCTCAACAAGCTAAATCGTCCTTGGATTGTGCAGCATCTAAAGAACGACTTGTAAGAAGCTTCTTTGGTTGCATTTGGTTACAAAAGCTACAATTTTGTCGGGTTGATTTCTCTTTTTTGGGGAAGATGGATACCTCCAAGAGCTACGGCCTGAGGGAAGAAAGTTGAGCTAAGCCCATGCACCCACCTTAACCTCAGTGGGTTCGGAATGAACGGCAACAGAAGCGGTTGTATGATCACCGAATATCGGCTTATCGGTGTTGAGGATCTCTAAGAGAATCTTGAAACTTTCTGCATCTAGATCAATCGTGCGATCTCTTTCGCCATCAAAATAGGTGAACCAAAAGTGTCCCTTGTTATCTTGGGGTCTCCACAAAGCTTGATAGCTAGTAATGCGTTTCATTTCCATTGGCGGCTTCCTTGCATACCCCTCTAGTCTCTTCTTTCTCAGTGTAGACTTATGTTGAGATTTCATGAAGAAATCTTGTGAAATATTAAAGATTATTTAAATGACGGCATCAGCTTTGCCAGCACCTGTACTTCAAATGGGTTTGAATGGCGTGCCTTACCCGTTTTTATGCAGATAGATTCACCCCCAGAAATTTTTCAAGATTTGATGAAAATTGCTGGTATTGGGGCTAATCTCAAGCCTTAAACAATAGTGTACAATGTGTATAATTTCAGTAATACAAGTCATACACTAGGAGTAAAAGTTCAGTTTAAGCCGCTGTCCAAAACCTAAGTATTCCATGTTGAAGCGTAAGCAGGGTGTTGAACAATAACATCCAGATTGCCTACTGCGCGAAAAAAAGGGTGTCACACACAACAGAGATGATTGAATGCCCTGATGCTTGTATTACTGGTAGAAATCATCCTGGATTGTGCAACACCCCAAGCACGTCTCTTTTACTATTTTCTGGCTAAAGAAACTCAACTGCAAGTGCTAAGAGCTTACCGTTGTTACGAACAAGCCAATAACCTTAAGATGCTCCTGGGTTAAGCCCAAGCTCCTACTTTGAGGTCAGTCGGCTCTGAATGCACAGCAACCGCTGCCGTGGTGTGATCGCCGAAAACGGGCTTATCGGTATCGAGAACTTTCATCACCGTTCTGAAGCTGTCGGCGTCTAAGTCGTGTGTACGTTCTCTATCACCATCAAAATAGGTGAACCAAAAGTGACCTTTGTTCTCTAAAGGTCTCCATAAAGCTTGATAGCTGGTAATGCGTCTCATAGAAATAGTCTGGGTCATAGGATTGAACACCCTTAAAGTGTCTTTTCTTTAAGTGTATAGATATGTTACAAGACGAGAGATGTCCTGCTGAGTGACTCAATTTTAATTCGCCTTTTTAGGAGGCTACTGCATCCCGGCAAAAGTTTCTGACCACCTCTGTGCAAGCAGGGGAGCGGGGGAGCAGGGGAGATTTTAGCTGGTCAGTTATTTCTGCCATGCTGCACGACAAAGCTCATCCGGTTTAAGAAAGCGCGTAAGCGATCGCTTTTTGGCTGAGTGAGCACCTCTGGCGCTGTTCCTGCTTCTGCCACGCGACCTCGTTCCATAAAGATTACCCGATGCGCCACCTCACGGGCAAACTGCATTTCGTGAGTAACCACCACCATTGTCATTCCTTCTTGGGCTAATTGCTGCATGACTTGCAGCACCTCTCCCACCAGTTCCGGGTCGAGGGCACTGGTGGGTTCATCGAATAACATAATCTGAGGGTTCATACACAAGCTACGCGCAATCGCTACCCGTTGCTTCTGTCCACCCGACAACTGTTCTGGATAAACCTCTGCCTTCTCGGCTAAACCCACCTTTTGTAGATAAAATCTCGCCTGTTCATCCGCTTCCTGACGAGACTTACCCAACACCTGACGTGGAGCTAGCATCAAGTTTTCCAGCACACTTAGATGGGGAAACAGGTTAAACTGCTGAAAAACCATACCGACTTGAGTCCGGAGACGCCGCAACTGCTTCTGGCTGAGAAGGGGGTGGGATAAATCGATTTCGTTAACCACCAAACGCCCTTTATTAATTTTCTCTAAACGGTTAAAGCAACGTAGCAGCGTACTCTTGCCACAACCAGAAGAACCAATAACCGCAAGAACTTCCCCCCGCTGGATTGAACCGCTAATCCCTTGTAAAACTTTGAGAGAACCAAAGCTTTTCTCGATGTCCTCAAACACAATGGCTGGGGTGGAATCCTGCATCGCTGAGTTCCGTATTTTGATTTGGGTGGGTATTAACTAAAATTTCATCTTAGCGAGCTTGCTGCCATTTGTGATTATTCTTACAATTAACCACCTTAAAGACACTGCACAGTAATTTTTAAGATTGATTCACCAGCGAAGTTAGCACGATTCAACGTTGCAATTAACAGTTGGTGTGGGATGAAAAAAGGAACATAACATAAATGCATAGATTCATTCCGTCTCGTCATTTACGTCAGAGTCTAATTTTCAGCTTAAGTTCTTTGCTCATTTTGTGCATTGTCGTTTTCACTGCCACTGCTATCTATGCCCAAGAAACGCTCAAAGTGGCAACAGAACCCGCTTTTCCTCCTTTTGAATCCCAAGCAAAAGATGGGGGATTAGAAGGTTTTGATATTGACTTAATGAAGGCGGTGGGACAAGCAGGGGGCTTCAAGGTCGAATTTCAGAGTTTACCGTTTGATGGGATTATCCCGGCATTGCAAGCCAATACGGTAGATGCGGCGATTAGCTCGATTACCATTAATCAAGAACGTAGCCAAACCATATCCTTCTCGCGACCTTATTTTAAAGCCGGATTAGCGATCGCGGTTAAAGCCGACAACCCAAATATTACCTCTCTCGATAGCCTGAAAAACAAGAAAATAGCTGTACAAATCGGTACTACGGGAGCACAAGAGGCGCAAAAAGTTTCGGGTGCCCAAATTCGTACATTTGATTCCGCCCCCCTTGCCCTTCAGGAATTGCTCAATGGGAATGTGGAAGCCGTCCTGAATGATGCCCCAGTAACCCTCTATGCCCTCAAAAGCAATAACCTCAAAGGACTCAAAGTCGTTGAGCAACTACTAACCGAAGAATACTATGGCATTGCCACCTCAAAAAATTCTCGTCATCTGGCGGCTATCAACCAAGGTCTGAGTACGATTCTCAACGATGGCACCTACCAGCAAATCTATCAGAAATGGTTTAATGCCACACCCCCCCAACTGCCAGAAACCGTTAACTTTGGTGAATCAACGTCCTCCATTCCAGCGTCCAGCGTTGTTATCAATGCCCTCCCTAACTTGTTAAAAGGTGCCCTAGTTACTCTTCAACTAACTGCCTTTTCCGTCTTCTTGGGAATGATTGCGGGTTCTCTGTTGGGTATTATCCGCCTCTCACCCATCAAACCTCTGCGTTGGGCGACTATCGCTTATATTGACTTCTTTCGGGGTACACCCTTGCTGGTGCAGATTTTGATGATTTACTTTGGCATACCCGCCTTACTCCAAGGGTTGGGTATAGAATTCAGTATGAGTCGTTTGAGTGCGGCGGTGATGGCGCTAACACTCAATAGTGCTGCCTATTTGGCGGAGATTGTTCGGGCGGGTATCCAATCCATAGAAATCGGGCAATCTGAAGCGGCGCAATCCTTGGGACTAGGGGACGTACAAACTATGCGTTATGTCATCTTTCCCCAAGCCTTGCGACGGATGTTACCCCCTTTAGGAAACGAGTTTATCACTCTGCTGAAAGACACGAGTTTGGTTTCGGTGATTGGTTTTCAAGAACTCTTACAAGAAGGTCGGTTGGTTATCGCTAATAACTATCGTGCCTTTGAAATCTATGCCGCCGTAGCTTTAATTTACTTAGTTTTAACGTTACTTTCTTCCCGATTTTTTAGTTTTTTAGAACGTTGGATGAATCCTGCCAATCGGTCAACAAAAAGAAATACTCAACAGGCTAGAAATTAAAACCTGTTGAGAAAAAGAAGGGGCAATCACGACCGGAACTCATACGAGGAGATTGCCCCTAATATTAATGAACCGGCGCTTTAGGCTTGATCCATGACTTCTTTAGCTTTGTCTTTGAGGTCTTCTTTCAGATGCATTGCTTGAGCTTGGTCTTGCTTGGCTTGACCTTCAGCTTTGTCTTTTGGATCGCCAGTAATTTCACTAGCGGCTTCTTGAATTTTGCCTTCAATATTCTTAGCGGTAGCTTCTACACGATTTTCAATGCTCATGTTAGACTCCTGTATTAACTAATTTTAAACAATGGATGAAGTAGATAAACCGATAAGATAAAGAACCCAAAGCGTCTGAGGTCGTAGTTTTATTTCCCCTTAAGCTTGGATATGCACAGTTCTTTTAACCGATTTACCATCTACTTTCTAGTATGCAAAATCCAAATCCTAGCGACCTCTTCCAGTAGTTAGATCTATGAGTTCATCCTTTGCCTATCGCTAGTTGTAGTTTTTGTAGAAGAATATAAAAATTATTAACTAATAACTAATAACTGTGCTGATGCGTTAAGCCCATCCTTGCTTGACAGCGTTCCACATAAAGTTTGGCAACGGAGTCATCGAGATTTTGGTCTACCACCTGCTGGAAATAGTCTAAAGCACGGGCATACTCCTCTTGATGCCATGCCTGAATGCCAGAGTTGTAACAGGATAAAGAATTTAATTTTGCCTGATCCAACCCATGAGTCAGTGACCCAAAAATTTCGTAAAGTTCAAGAACCACACTTTTCCCGCGCGGCGTTACCCGGTCAACCCAGCGCTTTTGATAAGGCTTTTGTGGAAGGTAAGACGAGAATTTATGATTGTTTTGGATTTCACTCTCAGGGCTTGTGAAACTGGCCTTGGCATTTGCAATTGTTGTCTCACTCGCCAGGATTGAACAGCCGTAAAACTTGGTTAATTCCTCCAATCGCGCCGCTGTGTTCACGACATCACCAATGACCGTCGAGTCCATGCGATGATCAGAGCCAATCGTGCCAATCAATCCTAAGCCAGTGTGAATACCCATGCCTACCTTAATCGGCTTTTGCAGGTTATATTGGGCGCTATCTTTATTAAACTCATCCAGATTTTGTAGCATCCCTATCGCCGCATTCAAAGCATCTGCGGCGTGGCATTCAACGCGGTCAAACACAGCTAAAATAGCATCTCCCAAGAATTTATCAACAAAGCCATGATGATTATTTATGGCCTGACTCATTTGAGAAAAAAACGCATTCAACCACTCAAATGTTTCTCGGATAGATTGAGATTCTACAATTCCGGAAAATCCCCGAATATCGCAAAATAAAACAGTAAACTCTTCTTCTCTGGCATTTCCTAACTGAATGGATTCGACTCCTTTGGGAGCAATTCGATTAAGATATTGTTCGGGGACGAACAATCGAAACTTTTCAGATATGTAGTCGTTAATTTCCCACGCTTCGGCAATTTGCTGCTGAGATTCTTCTTTAATTTGTTTGCTAACTTTTGATTGTATATGTTGTGAACGCAGCTCGTTTAATCGCAAAAGACTAGAAATTTTGGTTAACAATAATTGGATATTAATGGGCTTCGTGAGATAGTCATCACCCATCATGGACAATCCGCGCAACCGTGAATTTTCATCATTTAAAGCCGTTAGAAAAATCACAGGGACTGTTTGGAATCTCACATCTTCCCGTAATCGGCGGCAGATTTCAAAGCCGTCCATTTCCGGCATCATCACATCCAGGAGAATTAAGTCCGGAATTGCTTGATTGGCTACTTCTAAGGCTTCAATTCCTGATGTTGCTAAAAGAGGCGTGTACCCTTCACTGATTAATATTTCTTCTAGCAGAAGTAAATTAGTCGGGTCATCATCGACTAACAGGATATGAACCGTAGGGTTTGACATAGACTTGAAAAATATTAAGAACAATCAAATTGAAGGATGAAATCTGAAACATCAAGGATAAAGGATAAAAATTTACACGTTTCATCCTTCACATTTCTGGCTCATTATCTAGATGCCCCTGAATTGATTATATTTTTCTGCCTTGGCTTTTCCCACGACAGCTATAAATAAAATTACGGTAAGCCTCTAGCCCATTCTAGTGATTTGTGCGGGTGGTGAGACATCATTTTCTATTACTTCATCACCCTGATTTTGATATCTCTACCCGTCCCAACCAATGTTGTGAATGACGACTTGATGAGCCAAATGTAACTATTTGTTTATTTTATTGAACCACACAATCTGAGTGATGACCCTCTACCACTTGGGCTATTCCTATTTACTCTGAATCCGAAATCTTAGCCTCAACAAAAGAGCGAACTGTAATCAGGAGTTTTTCCAAGTTCAAAGGCTTGCTCAAGTAGTCATCAGCACCCACACTAAGGCAGCGATCGCGATCGCCTGCCATCGCCATTGCCGTAACCGCAATCACTGGCACGTTTTGCCACAGGGGATGAGCTTTCAGTTGACGAATCAACTCAAATCCATCAACCCCCGGCAGTTGGATATCCATTAAAATCAGATGCGGTAGAGACTCAGGTGTGACCAACGCAGACGACAACCTCTCCAGCATGATCTGACCCTCTTGTATCCAATCCACCACATAACCTTCGAGTTCCAGCGCTTCAGACAGCAACATCTGATTAAACGGCTGATCTTCCACCACCAAGATGCGTTTGGCATCTGTTCGAGGGTGTTCCGGGTTGAGCGAGGAAGCACCAGACACGTTGCCCTCACTCCCTCTCGTGTTCACCGGTTGACTAGAGCGCATTTCCGTCAACGGCAGCCAGACGCGAAATGTACTGCCCTGGTTTTCTTGCGATTCTACTGAAACCGTACCTCCGTGAAGTTCCGCTAGCCGCTTGGTGAGTGCCAGTCCCAAACCCGTGCCTTCGTGACGCCGTGCTAAAGACGAATCGATCTGCTGGAACGGTCGAAATAACAAATGTAGCTTGTCTTGGGCAATGCCAATGCCATTGTCGGCGACTTCTAAGCACAAATACGGTGTACTGCAATTAATCGGGCTGCGATCCGGTCGAAATTCCTGCTTAAGTTCGCACCCATAGGCAAGCCTTCCCCCCAGCTTAATGGTTCCTCCCTCTGGGGTAAACTTAATGGCATTGGAGAGGAGGTTAATTAAGATTTGGCGGACACGACGCTCATCCAAAACCACCTCCTGGAGGTGGCAATCCAATTCCAGTGAAAGAGCGAGTCGTTTTTTCTCAGCACGAGGCTGAACCATTTTCAGACAGGGGTTACATAACTCCTGAATCGAAACCGGTGCCAATTCCAAGTCAGATTTACCGGCTTCAATTTTCGATAAATCAAGAATATCGTTAATCAGTTGCAACAGGTGCTGACCACTTTTTTCAATAGCTCGAACGTGGAGCAGTTGCCGAGAGGAAAGGGTGCCCACTGTCTGTCGTTGCAACAAATCCGAAAATCCCAAAATACTGTTGAGGGGTGTCCGCAGTTCGTGGGACATGGAGGCAAGGAATTCTGATTTAAGTCGAGACGCTCGTTCTAAATCCTCATTGGCACGGCGCAGGTGTTCTTGAGCTTGGGCACGTTCAATGGCAACCCCTAAAGTGCGGCAAGCGGCTAACAGGATATCTTGTTGGGGCGCTTCCTGAAGTTTTTGTTGAGAGCGAGATTCCAGAGTCAGGACGCCAATGATTTTGCCTGTGGCGCTGGGAATCGGAAAAATGCCGAGTTGACCAATCCCTGGGTGGCGAAAAGCGTCAACCGCTTGAGGGTGACTGGAATAATCTTCCATGAATAAAGGCGCACCGCTTTCTACAACTTGCCAAAGTAAGCCTTGCCCGTAAGGGATACCTTGCTTGAGTACGGCTTCCATCTCGCTCACGACGGGTGTGCCGTAGCAGGCAATAAATTCAGACGAAACCCGATGGGTAAGAGTATTGGCAAGAGCGTCTCGCCCTTGACCGATAATCACCTTAACATCCCCGAAAGCGGCATCCGTTGTTTCCACCAGGTAAGCCAGGGCAAACTCACCAATCTCCCGTAACTCACTGGCGGGTTGCAGCCGTTCAGTCAGTCCTTGCAAAAATCTTAAGCGCTTGATTTCGGCATTCAAACTCGTCTGCATGAGCATCGCTGCCCGTCGGGCTTGCTCTTTAACCGTGACATCCCGAAACGTCAACAAGTGTCCGCCTGTAGAGGTGATGGTTATTTTGATGTCCAGATGAATGCCATTGCTCTGTTCTATGCAAAAAGAGACGTTTTCTGTTGTGGTTTTTTGTAAGGTAGACTGAAGCTGTTTTGCTTGGGGATGAGTCCAGTAGCCGTGAGCCACAATCCGATCGCATACGTCCTGAAACAGAGGTTTTTGCGTTAGCCAGTCCGCCGAAAGTCCCCACAGTTGGGTGAAGGGTTGATTAAATAAAATCAACTGGTGTGATGGGTCAATTAAGGCGATCGCATTGTCTATCTGGTTGAGAATTAGTTGTTGTTCCTCCTTCAACCGTTGTAAATCCCACTCAATTTTCTCAGGTTGCATAAAATTTATCGGTGTTAGTGAGAGCTATAGTAGGAGGCTTTCTTGAGGTTACAAAATTTAATCTTTACCTCTAGTGAGCCATCGGTTTGCTTGTTGTGATCTGAATCACTAAAAAGGAAGATCTGAGTCTCACTCCGCCAGTGTTATTCATCAGGGTGCCAATGTGATGGATTGAGCGAGGGGAGAGAAGCCCGATCACTTCTTCCTATAGGTAGATATGTTCCAATAAAGAGCAGCCGGCGCACAAACAACTTGAGTGCAGTAAAAAAGGATTGTCATGCAAACTTTAGAGAGAGGGTTTGAGGAGCGCAATCTCATGACCAAGTTGGCGGAAAAACTGGAGCAAGAGTGGCGATCGCGTCTATTGAGCGATCACCCCGATCAAAGCCCAACAACCCGCCAAAGCATTATACGGTGGTTATTGGGGGAAAACCCAGAGCGGTTTGACACCCTAATGCCCAACCAATTGGAGATTGCCAAACAGGCGATGGATTATCGCTACCGGATTTTGTGCCAACGTTACCTAGGGGTGGAACCAGAACGAGCCTATCGCCATTTAACAACTCGATTAGCTGGGTTAGTTACATTACGTAATAAAATTCGCACTTGGGTGTCCCTGAGTCGCGATCGCCAACGAGCGGTGGTCGATGTTTTACAAGAAGTGATTCAAGAATTGTTAAATAGCGATCGCTATATCCAAAAACAAATTGCCTGGATTGCTCAATGTACGGAAGACATGCGTCTTCGGGATGCTTTATTACTCACCAGTATTGAGGAATATTGCCTACGCCCGATTCGCAACCAACCGCTACTAGTTTATCGATTTGTTAATTTCTTGAGAAGGTCACAACGTGGGGGTATGACCCATATCCCCGAAGGTGACAAGGTGAGGTTAGTATCGGAGGAGGTGACCCCAGAAGATATGGATTCGCCCGTGAGCCTGTTGGACAACCAAGCTGTCGCCCAATACCAAGAAGGTCAAGCTTGGGAAGAGCAACAGACGCTGCGGCAGTCTGTACGTCAAGAATTTGAAGCCTACTTGACAGAAAACCTAGGTCCAGAGGCAGGACAATGGCTTCAGCTCTACCTCCAGGGTAAGTCTCAAGAGGCGATCGCCAAGGCGTTAAATAAGCCAGTCAAGGAAATCTATCGGCTGCGGGAAAAAATCAGCTACCATGCGATTCGGGTTTTTTCCATTAAAGCCAAGCCGGAATTAGTCGCTAATTGGCTGGAATCATCTCTACAGGAGCATAACCTAGGGCTAACGCCAAGGCAGTGGCAAGAATTGTTGGAAAGCTTAACACCAGAACAGCGCCAGTTACTGGAACAGCGAAAAGCGGGACAATCGTTAGAAGCGATCGCGAAAGACTTAAACTGGAAAGTAAACCAGGTCATAGGGGAATGGAGTAAACTGTATTTGGCAGCTCAAGCTCTACGAAGCGCTTCCTATAACCGAGAGTAAGTGGTCAGGTAGCTCTTCAGCCTCAGTATTTACCCATAACTCTCTCAAAAAGAAAGCTCAGTAGGGCATAAAGGTGGTTTTTCTACCCAAACCCTCACTGAAAATTCTCATTTTTGGCGCTTTTGGGGCATCTCAATCAGTCGCTACTCAGGTTGGAAAAATTTTTATGGTGCCCTCACCCAGCAACCCAGGCCAACTCAAAAATCCCTCTTCAGAGACGCCTTCGACTCAGGCGTTAGATCTTTCTGGTTTTCAGACTGACCAAATGTTCCGGCTGATTGATAGTATTTTGCCGTTTGAAGCTTGCCTCTACTATCAATTTTTGCCCGTTGCTCTCGAAGGGAAGTACTTAAGGTTAGCGATGGTAGCGCCTCAAGACTCTTCTGCCCTAGATTATGTGCGTCGTATCCTTGCCTATTTAAACTGTTCGCTCAAAACAGAACCGATTGCTCCAGAGGCTCATCAGTCACTCTTGTCGGCTTACTTAAATCATACAAATCGCTCTGAATCCATCCCCCAGCAAGTACTCGAAAATCAAGAGCAAACGACTCAACCCCCAATCCGGGTTGAGAGCAATGGTGATTCTCAACCGTTTGAGAATAAACTGAATCTTCACGGCGATCAGGAACTCGCTTCAACACCCCCTTCGCCACAGCTTTTCGACAACACTCACCTGTCTTCAAACCCAACTCAAACGTCGGAATTATCCAGCGACATACGCCTGGAAACTCCGCCAACAACTGCTGTCACATCGGTACGTAAAATGTCGCCCTCGGATGAGGCGGTTTTGCCCCTGGAAGTCAAAGCAATTCATCTAGCCCGTTCAATTGATTATGTTGGCACATTACCACCTCCGCAATTATTACAAGAGTTGTTGGGTCGAGTCCTGATTGGTGGAATTGGTCGGCTTTATTTTGAACGCCAATCCGAGCAAGGTCGTATCCTTTGGAGTCAAGATGGTGTGTTGCAGTCTGTCTTAGACGGATTAGCCTTGACGGTGTTTCAAGGTTTAATTATCGAACTCAAGCGTATTTTCAACTTACCCCTGCTGCCGGTGGGACAACCCAAGCAGGTAGAAATTGAACGGCGTTATCAACAAGAATGTTTGTTGCTGCGATTACGGGTGATGCCCGGTACCCACGGAGAAGAAGCCACATTGCAGGTGTTGCGCGGAGTGGCTTTGAAATTTTATCAGCGCCAACAGATAGAAAAGCTGGGTGAGGATGCCTTGAAGCTGGCTCAACAGCTACAACGAAAGCTACATGAAATTCGCGATCGCTCTTACCGTTGTCCCCTCCCCCTAGAAACCCTGCCAGCACTCAATCAGCAGTTGCGAGGTTTAGATCAACAGCTCGAAGCGCTTGCTGAGTTACAAGTGAATCAGAACTCTGACCGTTAAAGGGAGTTTTTACCCACGGGTTTCATAACCTGATACTTTAATTGACTCTTCTTGTTCATAAAGAATTCTTTCTAAGGGAACACGCAGACCCGTTATATTTTGCTGGCATCCTCAGTAGGGTATAAAGCCTACTAATCAGGGGTTTGAACGGTTGGCGCTGACTCCACTGGTTCAGCAATAAGAAAAATATAAGTCTAAATAGATGACATTTTTTATCAATTAAGTTAGTTTGAGTTTAGTAACTCAGATCTTGCTCCTGCATCCTCAATCGTTCGGATATAGATTTTCCGTCTCATCGCTCAAGTTCACTTGAGTGGACTTGTCTATTAACTCAAGCCTTCTTGACTAGGACTTTAGCGATTATCGAGGGATTGTGGTCCCTTAGCGACTGACAGGGCAAGTGCAAGCTCTCAGATCAACAAAGTTAGGATTTAGGCGTGATTAGATTAATAAAAGAGGGGAAAGTATCACCGTTCTATCTAGAGGGGCGGTTTATCGGTTTTGTCGGTGACGTTGAGGAAAAACCCAAACGCATACGGGTAGCGACGGCTGAAGGAGAACGTTATATCAAGTTGTCCAAAGAGCTGCGCTACTCCATGCGTGGAGTACTTCAGCCCGGAGACTGGGTGGAGATTTTTGGTGAACTGAAGCTGAAAGACAAAACGGGTGAACTGAAACTAAAAGCCTCTCGCCTAAAAGTAACGGCTCCTGCTCTAAAAGGTCTGGTTAAGGAGGATACAGAGGAACCTGGAGCTTTAGCCACAAGAGGCAAAAAAGCGCAGAATTCTTCAACCAACTCCTCCCAAAACCTAAATCACAAGCCATCTACGCCTGCGCCTAAAGGCAAAGCCTGTGTTATGGTCTGCCAAAAATCCTCCTGCCGCAAGCGAGGTGCGGATAAGGTGTGTCAAGCGCTGACGGAGTCTTTGCACGATCATGGATTAGAAGATCAGGTCGCGATTAAAGGCACTGGCTGCATGAAGCAGTGTAAACAAGGGCCTTGTGTCGTTGTTATGCCGGATAAGTCTCGTTACACGGGTCTTGCTCCTCAAGAAATCCCGAAGCTTGTGGAGAAGCATTTTGCCGCTAAACTAAAACCAGAAGGGAGTAAACCAGAATTATCTCCCGTCTCTTAATTGAATTATCAGACCGCCTTAGAGAGGGAAAGTGCCGATGACCAATGTACCTCCACCCGATCCAGACTCGTCTCGACTCGGTTTTGATGAGTTGCTAGGCATAGTGATTGCCTTCGCTACCATCGGCACCATTCTCGCTGTAACGCTGGGTCAACGAGACAAAGGATTCAACCTCAGTCGATTGCTCAATCCCGAAGCCAGAGCTCCGACGGCAAGCCCAAGCGGGGTAATCCCCCTACCCCAACAAACTCCTGTACCAACAGTAAGTCCAGAAGCAACACTCTTGCCGGGGCAGGAAGACATCGCGCCGTCTCCCTCTCCTACATCGATTACACGGCGACTTGCTGCACCCGTACCAACTGCACAACCCGTCCCAGCAGAGGCACCTCAGGCTGGTTCTACAACTATCCCGATTATCGTACCAGCCCCACTCGCTGAAGCCTCCCCTACACCCACTCCTGTGGCGGCGGCAACACCGATCAAGTTTACCGATGTGCCCCAAGATTTATGGGCGCGTCCTTACATCGAAGCTTTAGCCTCACGGGGTATTGTCAGTGGTTTCCCGGATGGCACATTTAAGCCCGGTGGCGCGATTACACGCGCAGAATTCGCGGCTTTATTGCAGAAAGCCTTTGAGCAACAACCCACATCAACCGCACTGAATTATAAGGATGTACCGACTAGCCATTGGGCATTGCCAGCCATTGACCAATCGGTCAAAACGGGTTTTTTCCGAGGGTATCCCAACAATATTTTTCGACCCAACCAACCCATTTCCAAGGTACAAACGATCGTGGCGCTAGCGAGTGGTTTGGGGTTGAAGCCGACTACGGTGGAGCAAGATGTTCTCAAGACTTATGAGGATAGCAATCGAATTCCTAACTACGCTAAAGCCCCGGTCAGTGCAGCTACGACATCGGGGCTTGTGGTCAATTATCCCAATCCTAATATACTCAACCCCAATCGCAATGCTTCTCGTGCAGAAGTGGCGGCATTGGTTTACCAAGGCATGGTTGAATCAGGTAAGGTGGAGCCTATGCCTTCTCAGTACCTTGTTAAGCCGTAGAAGTAATAGCGAGCAGCAGACTGAAGCGGCTCTGGCATCAGTCTGCTGATAAATTTTGTTAGAACCAACTCTGATCTATTAGGAAACTAGAGGAGAGTTTAAGGGATTATTGGCTTTCCATGAAGTTATTAATCCACTACTGGTTCTTGCGGCCTGGAAACTCTCTTGTGGGAAATGAGCAAGAGCAACTCAGCTTAGTCTTTGCCCACTACTTGACCTTTGAGTGCTTTAAATTCGTCTGTTAGCTCTTTGCGGGTCTCTACTTTCAGGAGATAGCGGTTGACAAACCAGGCGGTATACCCAATTCCCACGAGTTCAAAAATAGGTGCCAATAACGGAATATCATTGATGGCGTCGAGTACCGCTAAGGTTACCTTAACGGTAATACCACCTGTTACGATAATCCCTATGGTGAGTAGTGGTTTTTGGTAACTCGAAAAGAAATCGCCTACATAATCGGGTAGTCTTGACAAAAATTCAGAAGCGATTTGCACCCATTCCTGCCATGCCTGGTCGGTTGATGACGAAGGAGCAGGAGGTTTAATGATCGCCCCTGGTTTGTCAACGTTTACGTCTACTTTTAGGTCTTGTGCTTCAGCGGCTACAGCCTCTTCAGATTGTTGCATAGGTTCCATATTTCCTCCACCGTTATCTTAAGTACGACATTTTATCGTTTGGGCGACGCATCTGGGTAGATTTACAGGCTGACTAACTTTTGCTCATCTAACCAAAAGTTGTCAAAAGTCTTGTTAAATGACAGGATGCTTCTGTCAATAGTATCTGATCTCCGGACTCTGAATGAAGAACTGCGAGACATCTACCGCCTGTCAGGAAGGAATCAAGTTAGAGAGAATCAGTGTGTTTACTTGCCCTGTAGTTCCCTGGTTCTTAGCGATCGCGCATGGCTAAACTCTGCTCATGATACTCCATCACTTTGGCATAGTCGCCCAGAGCGTAACAGGCCGTTGTCAGACTACTTAACGCCTGTTTTTCCACCCTCTGATCAGGGATAGATCGTGCCACCTTCAGACGTTGTTCATAGTACTCAATGGCTTGGACGTAATCTCCCATGGCATCGAAGGCGACGCCTAAGCTGCCGAGTGATTGTTCTTCGGCGCGGCAATCACCGAGTTTCCTTGCCGTCACAAGCCTAGCTCGACCATACTCAATCGCTTGAAGATAATCTCCCAGAGCATAGCAGGCATAACTGAGGTTTTTGAGAATCTGTCCTTCTATGCGGTGATCGCCCAATTCTCTGGCGATTGTCAGACGCTGCTCATAATACTGAATGGCTCGAGCAAAATCCCCCATCGCGTAGAACGCATTTCCCAGATTTCTCAAAATCTGCTCAGTGGCTTGAAGGTCACCCAGAGTCTGCACAACACTCAAACTTTTTTGCTGGTAGGCGATCGCGGTCGATAAATCACCCATCGCTTTATAGGCGAGTCCCAGGTTGTTCAACGCTACCACCTCTCCCGCACGGTCTTCGAGTTCCCGCATAATTGTCAAGCTTTGTTGACCCTGTTCAATGGCTTTTGCCGCATCACCTATATGGCGGTAGCAATTTCCCAGGATTCCCAGTACCTGTCCCTCTAAAGGCGGATCGGAGATTTCTTGTGCGATCGCTAAGCTGCTACTAGCATATTCAATGGCTTGGGGAAAGTCTCCCATGGAGTAAACAGTCAGTGCCAAGTAGCACAAAACTCTTCCTACTTTTCGTTGGTTGTGCAGTTGGGTGTAAAGTTTTATGGCATGTTTGAAAGACTCCAGCGCCACCTCAAATTGACCCGTCTTTTGTTGCTCAACTCCCAGTTCTAGGAGTCGGTCTACTTCACCCACACAAGGCATTGATATCTGTGCTAACACGTTATCTGGCCTACTTGTATTTCCTGGGGTCACCAGCGTTTCATGTAACTTCCCGACTTCACGACTCTTGCGTTCACCGTCACAGCACAGCAACTGGTTGTCCATAGCTATTGCCTCTTAAACTCTTCAGGTGTCAGGCTGTGTTCTCCATTCACGCATTCAATCCGTCCGATTTAACCCAAACTTGAGATGAGCAAAAACGGACTTAGCTGAGCATGTCAGGGGCTATTCATATAACAGGTGAGAGATTCTTGGTCAGTCAAGGGTGAAAAATCTAATTTTTCTGGCGATTTTTACCTCTTACCTTCTCGTCATGGCTGGGGCTATAGAATTTTTTTGACCTCTTATTCAATTCAACCTATGTTTTTTGACACCGACCTATTGAGCTTAAACAGTCAAACTTCCATCTCTAGATTCTTGGTGATCAGTCAGTGTCAGTTTTGATGCTACTAGTGCAAGAAGGCAGAAAAAAGAAGGCAGAAGGTAAGAACGCTTGTACACTAAGCTTTTTAACATTTTTGGACTGATGGGTTATTTCTGCCGCGCTGCACTAGTCCCCACACACCCTGAATGCTTACACAAAGCTGTCTTTGGCGGGGAATTGTTCTTGACCCCCCAAAACTATAACATCAGTAATTTCCTTCCCATCCTCACCCAAAAGCTGATATTCCGCTTACCTAGGGGATAGAGATGGGAATTGAGCGAGATTACTAATTTTCTTTAAACAGACGTTACCAGAGCTTGACTTTCTTGTGTGAGTGCAGAGGATGACGTCGCTTGGGAGCAGTAGACTTCGCAGGAATTATTCGGGCTTTCAACCAATTTGACTTTATAGAGTTGAGCACCCAATTCTTGAATCGGCTGTTGTAACAACTGACGGATGTGAATCGCAATATTTTCCGCTGTCGGCACAACTTGGCTGAAGTAAGGAATATCTTTGTTGAGGAACGTATGGTCAAACGGCTCAACCACATAGTCTTCGACAACTTGGTGCAAAGCGCCTAAATCGACAATCATGCCAGTACGGGGGTCAATCTCACCCGTTACGGTTACTTCTAAGTGGTAGTTATGTCCATGACCGTTGGGACGAGCGCATTTGCCGTAAATTTCGCTGTTTTCTTCGTAACTTAAGTCCGGATGCGCGAGTCGGTGAGCCGCGCTAAAGTGAGTACTAATCGTTAGATGTGCTTCCATGCCGTTTCCTTGATAGTCAGCCCAAAGTTCTGGATGTTCAAATAGCTGAATACGCACGATTGGCAAGTGAGGAATCAAGCGATGCCAAATAACCCGTGCAATATTTTCGGTTGTCGGTAAGGTTTGTTGAAATTCTGGCCAAGTTTGATTGAGATAAGCAGAGTCCAGTTGGCTGGTGACTTCCCGTTTAATCACCTTTTTGACTTCTGACAAGTTTTGCACCATGCCATACTCATCTAGCTCACCAACCAGGGAAACAAAGAGGACGTAGTTATGTCCATGTCCTGGGAACCGGGAACCTAAACCAAATTGCTGACTGTTTTCGGCTTCGCTCAGCTCTGGCAACCAGTATCGGTGACTTGCGGAAAACTGAGCGCGACGGTTAATGATGCATTCCATTCGATCACTGATGAATCAGAATATGTAAAGTTCCGTAAACGGGTTCTGTTTCCAGGATAAACGAATTTTGGTGGATAGGAACAATGAAGTCTGAAATACACCTAATAAAGTTTAAATTTTTATCCTTGAGCCTTTATACTTTCTGAGCCAATTCCCTGAGAGCGTCTTGAGCTTCATAGTGTAAACCTGTCGCAATTCTAAACAGTTCCTGACCCACATGTAGATAGTGGTCATCGTAATTGAGGGTAAAAAAATTTAACTCTTCGATTCCATCTCCTAACTGATTAAGACAGTAGTAGAGGCTAGCCGCCGCACCTGCCACAGTTGGGGGATTGGGTTGAGAGCGAAAGGTGAGCTGAGCTTGATTGAGATAGTTACGACACTCTTCCAGATAAGCCTGAAAATTCGCCATCAGTTCGTCATCAAACGGGTCTAGGGCGAGTTCATCCACTTGGGCATTTAAAGGTCTAACAATGAGGCGAATCAACCGAGTAACAGGTTTATAGACAAGCTGCAACCACTGGCTGAGCTGGAAATCGGCATCTTGTGCGGTTTGCCGATGACGCTGGTATTTTTGTTGGGCATCTGCTGTCCGTTGTTGCCGATTCCGGTATTGAGTTGTTGACGGTGAGGAGCGAAGTTGTTCGTCGTAAGAGCGGCGGCGCTTTGGGTCGCTGAGTACTTCGTAAGCGGCATTCACTTCTATGATTTTATCGGAGTCAGCGGTTTCGCTCTTGCTATCTGGGTGGAAGAGTTTAGCTAGACGCCGATACGCTTGTTTAATCTCTGCGGATGTGGCTTGAGAGCTGATATTGAGAGTGTCGTAGTGGTTGGATGCTGACATGGGTAGGGTTGAAAAGACAAAGAGTTGGCACTGCCATAGTGGTTAACTTTCAACCTAGCGCAATCTTGTTCTCAACTACAGTCAAACTTGGCTGGGCAATCGATCCATCTGTTCGTAGTAGGCACAAAGAGTGCCCATCACAAGAGGACTCCCCTTCCTCACTACTAACTCTCCAGATCTTATATTTGTATTGCTGGACGCCCTATAACTTGCACACTTAGGACTGATGCATTACCACTACATCTTGGGTGAAAACAGGGCAACCACAGCCGGCGTTCATACGAGGAGCTTGCTTCTATGAGTGGTGTTTGTGCGTAAGTCTTGACGCGGATAAAAAATGGAGAAAGGAGAAAAAGTTGATGGTGGACGGCTTTTCCCCTTTCCCCACACCCAAAAGTGCAACTTCTAGGAACAACAACTCATTACTCTTGCACTAACCCAATGCCGCAGGCACTCGCACTTCTGGTTCTTGGAATAGTGGGGTGCTCAGGTAACGTTCCCCAAAACTGGGCTGAACCACGACGATTAGCCGTCCTTCATTTTCGGGGCGTTTGGCAACTTGAATAGCGGCGTAGAGGGCGGCACCTGTGGAAATGCCGGAGAGGAGTCCTTCCTCACGAGCGAGACGACGACCATACGCGATCGCATCATCATCTGTAACGACAATTACTTCATCGATCAGCTCAACTTTGAGAACTTCAGGTATAAAGCCGGCCCCAATCCCCTGAATTTTATGGGGGCCGGGACGCCCTCCGGAAAGTACTGAACTGCTGCTTGGTTCGACGGCGATCGCTTGAAAACTGGGCTTGCGTTGTTTAATCACTTCTGCAACGCCGGTAATGGTGCCACCCGTACCCACTCCAGCAACAAGGAAGTCTACTTGTCCTTCCGTATCTTCCCAAATTTCTTCCGCCGTCGTCTCTCGATGAATTTGGGGGTTGGCTGGGTTGTTAAACTGTTGCAGCATGTAGGCATCGGGTGTGTTCGCAACAATCTCCTGTGCCCTTTGGATACAGCCGCTCATGCCCTGAATGCCTGGAGTTAATTCTAGTTTGGCACCGTAAGCTCGCAGCATTGCCCGCCGTTCTGTACTCATAGTATCGGGCATGGTCAAAATGAGCTGGTAACCTTTGGCGGCTGCTACCATCGCTAGAGCAATACCCGTATTTCCAGAAGTTGGTTCCACTAAAACCGTTTTTCCTGGAGTAATCAGCCCCTGTTGTTCTGCTGCATTGATCATGCTAGCGCCGATACGGTCTTTAACGGAGGAGGCTGGATTCATCCCCTCTAGTTTCACAACAATGCGAGCTAAACAGCCTTCTGCTTGAGGGATGCGGTTTAACTGTACCAAAGGTGTCCGACCGACGAGTTCTGTAATATTTTGGGCAATACGCATGAGTGGTTAGTGTTAGTAGATAGTTGTTAGGGTTTAGGGTTCTGTAGAGAAGTTGAAAGTAGGGCGAAAAAAGCAAAAATTTTTCAATAAACCTGTCCTCGACCAGAACTTTCGTGAAGAGGTGAGGTCATTTCATCCTTCAAACTTCAGCTTTTACTTGACCCATGACTAAATGTAATACATGATATCGAGCTGGCGTCGAGCATCGCGCTTTTCACACAATTCTTGAAGTGTGTATTTTTGCAAGACTTCATCGGCGCGATCGTGAACTTCCTGCCAAATTTCGCCGACGATAGCGCTCTCTATGGTTTTGGGTGGGGTATCACTTTTAGAGGCTTTAGCGTTTGAGCCTTCCAGGCAGTTAATTACATCTAAAAGGGTAATTTTCCAAGGTTCTCGCCCTAGGACATAGCCTCCTTTGGCTCCTCGATGGCTACGGACTAGACTGCCACGTCTCAAGGTGGCGAGTAGCTGTTCTAAATATCGGTCAGGGATATTTTGGATAGCCGCAATCTGCCGAATTTGGAGCGGCTCCCCTTCGTTGTAACAAGCTGTTAATTCCAACAAGGCCAAAAGTGCATACTCGGTTTTACAGGAAAGTTCCACGGGTTTGATCACGTTTAAAAAGCATCTTTTCCAGTATACTCCGGTTCACCACCGGTGATTGCACTATTGGGGAGCCGATCAAAAAAGCCTCGCGGCTGGCGAGGCTTGTCTATCAACTTGTCATTCTTCCGCCTGAGCGGTTATGTCCTTCTTTTAGAAGGTGAACGTAGTTCTCAGGGTACCGATGATAGCATCTCTGCCATTGTCGTTTTGAGCAGGAGCGGTGAGCCAGATAACACCTGGAGTCACCGAAATGTTCTCGTTCAGCTTATATTTGTAGAACCCTTCAAAGTGCCATGCATTCTCGCGGTCAAAGCCTCCGGCAGGACGAATGCCAGGGCTAACGCCTCTGAGAGAGGGTTCTACTCCTGCAAACAGACCTAAAACGCTGCCTGGTTTACCAAAGTCAGAGAAAGCAAGCCCTGCACCATACGACCAGATGTCAGCTGTTCCCTGACCCAGAAGGATCGCTTTAGTGTAAACACCAAAGCCACTAATGGAAATGTTTTCAGACAGGCGGAAAGCGGCTTCTAGACCGTATGAGTTGCTGACTACTGGGCCGGAAGCTCGTCCTAGCAATGAATCTTGAACAAACACACTGGGGTTGTTGGCATAAAAACTACCGACGAAACCCTGAGCACCACCAGGAGCAGCATCACTACCACCATTATCAAAAATGGCAGTGTTAGTATTGTGGTAACCGTGAACGTAGGTAGCACCAATGCCGATGCGATCGCCCAAATTGAAATTGAGCTGAGCTAGGGCTGAATAATCTCCATCAAACAGACCTGCTTTCTCGCTAGGATCATTAGCTCCAAACGCTCCAGATCCAGCCAGGTAGCCTACCGTCAGGGTACTCGGTCCTAAGATACTCTCTAAAGGACCAACACCCAGACTGATTGCGGCTCCCGCACCACCACCAATGCGATAGATGGGGCTTGATTGGGCAAAGGTGGACAGCGCACCGTTACCGCCGTCATAGTCCTCAAAGTAAGGGTTGAGGGTCGGAGCGTAGTCGCTGTGAATCCCACCGGTTGCAGCCAAGTAAACTTTTGAGCTACCAAAGTTGAAGTAGTAGGCCAACCAGTCTAGAACAACGTTGTTACCGCTGCTCCCGCCCGTGATGTTAAACGTCTGTACCCCTTCATCTAAGGGGAATCCATCAAATCCAGCCGCGCCGCCAGTCCCGTATTTAAATCGATTGCCAGTATCAGCATTGCCTGCCGCCAAACGAGTGACTAAACGATCTCTCCCCGTAAAGCTGGTGTTGAACGTCAAACGTACCCGGTCTTGGAATACCGTATTGTTGGAAATCCCACTCTGATTAAACTCATCCGTGAGAGCGAAGATGGCTTCTCCCGCCAGTTTGGTGGTGGTTGAGAATTGATGGTCTTCTAGGAAACCTACACGACCTTCAAGTTGATCAACTCGCGTTCCCAACGTTGCCAGTTCTGTCCGGAACTCATCGACTAAGCGCTGTAAAGTTTCTAAGTCAGCTCTCGTGGCGAAATCTCCAGTCTGACCGAGCTGACGTTCTATTTGCTGCAAACAGGCGTTTAAACCAGCCGCAAACTCATAGCGAGTCATGGCTCGGTTGCCACGGAATGTGCCATCCGGGTATCCCGCAATACAACCGTAGCGCTCTACCAAGCTACGGAGTGCTTCGTAAGCCCAGTCTGTGGGTCTGACATCGCTCAGTTGGGAGACGTTCGTTACCTGCTCTTGGGTCGCGTTGTTCCCTTCACGGCTGTAGCGGTTGATTTGATTTAAAACATCTGCGCTATTAGCGTCTCCCGGAGCCGATTGGGCAATTGCTGGAGGTATTGCTGCTGGCGCTGCCTCTACTCCGGCCTCGTTCACGGGTGTCAGTTGAGTCGGATTCAAAGACACTTGCGAAGGTAAATTCAGGTCAGCCAGCTTTGGCTGTGCTGGAGCTGGTGTTGCGGAAAATTCTAGTTTTGGCTGAGCCTCTGGCAACGCGAGTTCCGCTGTTGGCGCAATCGCCTGAGACTGAGCTTCTGGTGTTTGAACCTCTGCGGTTTGAGGTTGAACCTCTGCTGTCGCCGATTGGCTGTCCTTGGCGAGTAAGCTGTCGCCACCTGCTGCACGCACTGCACCCGCTGAAACGAGCAGGGTTGCGCCTAACACAGCCGGACTAACTATTAGAGCTCTCCACAGTAATTTAGACATCTTCTCTTAATCCTCACACCTTTTTCTCATTCTTCTTGGACTTTTGAGCCGATTCGCACCGGTGATTGCCCTATTAGGGATTAGATCAGAAAAAGCCTCGCCGACAGCCAGGCTTTAAACTCAGATAGTCCTTCTTCCGCCTGAGCGGTTATGTCCTTCTTTTAGAAGGTGAACGTAGTTCTGAGTGTACCGATGACGGCATCTCTTTCGTCCTCGTTTTGACCAGGAGCGGTAACCCAGATAACACCTGGAGTCACAGAGATATTATCGTTCAGCTTATATTTGTAGAACCCTTCAAAGTGCCAAACGTTATCACGGCTAAAGGGACGAGCATCGAGTCCACGCAGACCAGGGCTAACACCTCTTAAAGTTGGTTCTACACCAGCAAACAAACCTAAAACGCTGCCCGGTTTCCCGAAGTCAGAGAGGGCAACGCCAGCGCCATAAGTCCAAATATCGCCTCTTCCTCGACCAATCACAGTTGCCTGAGTGTAAGTACCAAAGCCACTAATCGAAATGTTTTCACTCAGCCGGAAAGCCAATTCTCCGCCGTAAGAGTTGGTAACAACAGGACGCTCACCACCAATTAAGAGTGAAGATGGACGATTAGCCAAAGCACTACCTACTACTCGAGCATCAGTTCCACCACCCAAGTCGAAGATATCGGTGCCCGAATTATGGTAGCCGTGGACATAGGTAGCACCAACACCAATCCGGTCACCCAGGTTGAAGTTTAGCTGAGCTAGAGCAGAATAGTCGCCATCAAAAAGACCGGCCTTCTCGCTAGGATCATTTGCTCCAAAACCACCATTGTTAGCCCCGGCTAAGTAACCGATGGTCAGTGTACTAGGACCTAAGATACTCTGTAACGGACCGACACCAAGGCTGATTGCACCACCCGCACCACCGCCGATCCGATAGATCGGGTTTGATTGTGCAAATGTTGAGAGGGCACCATTCCCGCCGTCATAGTCTTCAAAGTAAGGGTTAAGGGTCGGAGCGTAGTCGCTGTGAATCCCTCCAGTAGCCGCAAGATAAACTTTCGAGGAACCAAAGTTGAAGTAGTACGCCAGCCAGTCTAAGACAACGTCGTTGTTACCGGTGTTACCGATGTTAAACGTCTGTTGCCCTTCATCTAGTAATGTTCTGTTGCCCAGCGCGTCTTCACTGAATGCAAATCGTGTTGCATTACCTGCCGCAAGACGAGTGACTAAACGATCTCTCCCCGTAAAGCTGGTGTTAAACGTCAAACGCACCCGGTCTTGGAATACCGTATTGTTGGAAACCCCACCTCGACCAAATTCGTCGGTGAGAGCGAAGATGGCTTCTCCCGCTAGCTTGGTGGTGGTTGAGAATTGATGGTCTTCTAGGAAACCTACACGACCTTCAAGTTGATCAACTCGCGTTCCCAACGTTGCCAGTTCTGTCCGGAACTCATCGACTAAGCGCTGTAAAGTTTCTAAGTCAGCTCTCGTGGCGAAATCTCCAGTCTGACCGAGCTGACGTTCTATTTGCTGCAAACAGGCGTTTAAACCAGCCGCAAACTCATAGCGAGTCATGGCTCGGTTGCCACGGAATGTGCCATCCGGGTATCCCGCAATACAGCCGTAGCGCTCTACCAAGCTACGGAGTGCTTCGTAAGCCCAGTCTGTGGGTCTGACATCGCTCAGTTGGGAGACGTTCGTTACCTGCTCTTGGGTCGCGTTGTTCCCTTCACGGCTGTAGCGGTTGATTTGATTTAAAACATCTGCGCTATTAGCGTCTCCCGGAGCCGATTGGGCAATTGCTGGAGGTATTGCTGCTGGCGCTGCCTCTACTCCGGCCTCGTTCACGGGTGTCAGTTGAGTCGGATTCAAAGACACTTGCGAAGGTAAATTCAGGTCAGCCAGCTTTGGCTGTGCTGGAGCTGGTGTTGCGGAAAATTCTAGTTTTGGCTGAGCCTCTGGCAACGCGAGTTCCGCTGTTGGCGCAATCGCCTGAGACTGAGCTTCTGGTGTTTGAACCTCTGCGGTTTGAGGTTGAACCTCTGCTGTCGCCGATTGGCTGTCCTTGGTGAGTAAGCTGTCGCCACCTGCTGCACGCACTGCACCCGCTGAAACAAGCAGGGTTGCGCCTAACACAGCCGGACTAACTATTAGAGCTCTCCACAGTAATTTAGACATCTTCTCTTAATCCTCACACCTTTTTAGAAAGAGTTGTCTCGTCTTTAGAAAGAGTTGTCTCGTCCTTCCTTGAATATGGTACATCCTCTGTGGTTCTTAGGCTAGACAGACTTTTTCGTGACCTTCACCAATCATGAGTCTGCTTGTACCTTAAGCGGTAAGGTATCGAAGTCCAATTTATGAGGTTTTCAGTATAAAGTTGTAGGGGTTTTCAGTAGAGTCGTAGTCCTGAGATTTAACTTTATTTTAACCCAAGTTATAAGCGAGAAATCACTTGGGCTAGTTCAAAATCCTTAGAAGTCAACCCGCCTGCATCATGGGTTGTCAAAGTAATCGTTATTTGGTTATAGGAAATTTCCAAGTCGGGGTGATGTCCTGCGGCTTCTGCGGGTTCAACGAGCTGATTCACAAATGCGATCGCCTCCACAAAATCCTTAAATTTTCGAGTGAGCCGCAACGTTTTTCCTTCTACTATCCAGCCTTCTAGCGGCTTAGCACGTTCTTGAATCTCTGTATCCGTGAGTAGCGAAGCCATGATGACCTGTCTCCTGATGCTCATCAGCCCAATAACAACGTCTAGCTCTCCCCCTAAAAAACTATCCGCTTTCACGGTAGTGCTTAGGTTTTATCCCTCACACTGGATGTGAAAGCGGTCTAGCGGGTCTTCTGATTGAAACCAGACTGCCGGAAGGAACTCCGATCCAGCTCAGTCTATCAATTAATATGATTCTCCGAAGAGAACCGAGCTGACTGTTAGAGAACAGCCCCGGCGCACAGCCGGCTAACTCCAACCAGATGACCCATGGTTTTACTGCTATCTGTCATGGGCATCACCTCCTATAATTCCCTATACGGTTCTATTGCCGTAATTGACTAGGTGCCTTAGCACCTTTCATCAACATAACACAAAGAAATTTTTCTGGACTTGCCGGCACAAAAATACCCCCACCGATAGGTAGGGGTATAAAGCTAAGGAAAATTAAGTCAGCGATTGCTTACAGAGCATTACCGCGAGGAAGAACTTCCTCAGGGAACTCAAAGTGCTCGTGGGGTTGGTCTTGAGGAGCCATCCAAGCCCGTAGACCTTCGTTCAACAGAATGTTTTTGGTGTAGAACGTTTCAAACTCTGGGTCTTCGGCGGCTCGTAACTCTTGAGAGACGAAGTCATAAGCCCGCAGGTTCAGCGCTAAGCCAATAATCCCAATCGAGGCCATCCACAATCCCGTCACGGGCACGAACAGCATGAAGAAGTGCAACCAGCGCTTGTTGGAGAAGGCAATTCCGAAGATTTGGCTCCAGAAGCGGTTAGCGGTGACCATGGAATAGGTCTCTTCCGCTTGGGTGGGGTTGAACGCCCGGAAGGTGTTGGCTTTGTCCCCGTCTTCAAACAGGGTGTTTTCTACGGTTGCCCCGTGAATGGCGCACAGCAGCGCTCCACCTAATACACCCGCCACTCCCATCATGTGGAAGGGGTTGAGGGTGAAGTTGTGGAACCCTTGTACGAACAGGATGAAGCGGAAAATTCCCGCCACTCCAAAGCTGGGAGCAAAGAACCAGCTTGACTGTCCCAAGGGGTACATCAAAAACACGCTGACGAATACGGCAATCGGTGCAGAGAACGCAATGGCGTTGTACGGACGAATCCCCACCAACCGTGAGATTTCAAATTGCCGGAGCATGAAGCCAATCAAGCCGAAGGCTCCGTGCAGGGCGACAAAGGGCCACAACCCGCCGATTTGGCACCAACGAATGAAGTTGCCTTGGGCTTCGGGTCCCCACAACAGCAGCAGGGAGTGTCCCATGCTGTCGGCAGGCGTTGATACGGCGGCGGTCAGGAAGTTGCAGCCTTCTAGGTAAGAAGAGGCCAATCCGTGGGTGTACCACGAGGTGACAAAGGTGGTGCCGGTCAGCCAGCCGCCTAGCGCTAGGTAAGCGCAGGGGAACAGCAGCAGGCCGGACCAGCCGACGAAAACGAAGCGATCGCGCTTTAGCCAGTCGTCGAGGACGTCAAACCATCCTCTCGTACTTGCCGCGCGTCCGACTGCTATTGTCATAGCAAGAATCTCCAAGTATTTATAAAGACCAAAGAAAAGCCGCTTTTCCTCTCCTAATAAGCTGCTGAGTTGAATAAGCAGATATTGGTGAGGTTCTCAGAAAAATTTACTTTTCTTTACTGTATTAAACATATTAGGTGAAACATGCAGAATTTGCCACTCTTAACGTGAACCCTCTCAAAAAACTGGTCTGTGCCACTTCCCCTCAACCTCGAAAAGCCAGAGTTCTCCTCGATGCTCACCACCGTGCAGTTGGGTGTCTAAGATGGTAAAGAAAGTATATGTACGCAGTGCTTAGCGCTTGACAAAAGCATGTTCACCATTGATTTGACTTTGAAAACGACCCCTGTCCCCCTGTCTGTGCAACGCAAGTCAGCAGAAGCGGCAGAAACGACTTACCAGGAAATTACCAAAGCCATGCGTGCCGGCAGCAGTCAGTTATTAGAACTAACCTGTGATCACCAGCCGGAGAAGAAAATTGGCATTCTCAGCGATCAGATCAGTGCGGTCATGATTTCGCAGAAATCCGGTGCGGCTGGAGGAGGTCGTGTACCTGGTTTCTTTGCCGTGGCGGAATGAAGACAGGGGCAACTGACATAAAACCTGAATTGGCAATTCGGGTGCAAGACCTTAGCTTCAAGTGGCCCCACGGAACACCTGTTTTACAATCTTGCTCTCTGGATGTGCCGAAGGGTGAATTCTGGATGCTGTTGGGGACGAATGGAAGTGGAAAATCCACGTTACTTCGATTACTGGTAGGGCTATTGCAACCTCAATCGGGTGAGATGCAAATTAGGCAACCCGTGGGATTTGTTTTCCAAAATCCCGACCATCAACTCGTTATGCCTACAGTGGCGGCAGATGTAGCCTTTGGCTTGGTCGAAGAAAAACTTGCTCCTGATCAAATCATTGCCAGAGTCAGAGAGGCATTAACCGCCGTGAATCTCCTAGATTTACAGCGACGCCCCATCTATGCTCTGAGTGGCGGTCAAAAACAACGGATTGCCATTGCAGGTGCTATTGCACGTCGCTGCGAGGTTTTGCTGCTAGATGAACCCACGGCTTTGCTCGATCCAGATACTCAACTCGATTTAGTGGCGCAAGTCCGAAATCTGGTTAAAAGTCGTGGCCTGACTGCACTCTGGGTCACACACCGATTGGATGAGTTGAATTACTGTGACGGAGCATTTTTATTAGAACAAGGTCAGGTGGTTGACCGAGGCGAGCCAGAACGCCTGAAGCAACGACTCATGCAAGCACCGAATATCGCTCTTTAAATAATGGGGATTGGAAAGCAATAGCCAGTCCCTTTTTTTTGTGAAGCCATTTCTAAAAACGAAGCTTTTTTACCATTTTATGTTAACTATTGTTAATATAATAACTTCTATGAATATTCAAATTAACAAAATATTGGCCTTGAATAATGCCCCGTCCCTCACCCCAGGCTATTTTACTGGTTGATGGCTACAACGTCATTGGCTCTTGGTCGAACCTGAAAACCACCCGCGATCATGATGGGCTAGAGGCAGCTCGCCATGAATTAGTGGAGGCGTTAGTGAACTACAGCGCCTTTCAGGGCTACGAAACTCAGGTTGTTTTTGATGCTCATGCTCAAAATACACCGATTTACTGTGAAGTCTTAACCACTTATTTGTCCGTTTACTATACAGATTTTGGACAGACAGCCGACACATACATCGAAAAATATTGTGCCTCATTTCATCACTATAAACTTTGTCGTCCCTGCAATCGGTTGATTGTCGCGACTTCGGATCGGGCGCAGCAGTTGACGGTGATTGGGTATGGAGCCGAGTGGATGTCATCTCAGCAGTTGGCTAGCGATGTTGAATTCATTGCTCGACGAGCACGTCGCAAACAGCGCCCTCCCAAGCAATCGACTAGCCGCTTTTTATTTAATTCCCTGGATGCTCAAGCTCAACAGCGTTTAGCCCAATGGCGTAAAGGTACACGCTGAGTGGAGTCTCAAACAAGGGGCAGGGATGGCTTGATCGGAAATTTTGCTCAATTTGCAAAAAAATAGTTGACAGACTCAGGAATATTGATTAAATTAATAAAGGTTCAGAAAACAAGCCCCCATCGTCTAGAGGCCTAGGACACCTCCCTTTCACGGAGGCGACAGGGATTCGAATTCCCTTGGGGGTATTAAAAATATAAGTTAAAGGCATGAGACATCCAATTATTTATGGGGTCTTATGCCTTTTTAGTACTGCAAGGAGCAAAAAAAATGATGGACTCCCCAAATAGTAGAATCCCTAAAATCACAAGTCTCCGTGACGAGGAGTGGTTCGTTAAATAAACGTTAACTATTGATCCGAGCTGAGATCAGTCAAATCCTTACGCAGGCCAACGCCAATTGTAACGATTCCACTGATAAATACCTGGAATTTCGTACTCACTGCCATTGTCGAAACGAATAGTACAGTTGTAATACGAACCGTCGCTGTCCGATTGCTGAGAAATCCTGATCACCGTGCAAGCAAACCACTCACGAGTACAAGGGCCATTCTCTTGCACCCACTCCCACAAGCCATTCGAGACTTCGATGCGATCGCCAACTCTCAGCTTTAAGTTATCCGACAAGATTTCGGCAGCAAAATACTGAGCTAAATGCTTGGGTTTGACGCGGTTGAGCCATTGGGGGCCGTAGTTCTCGCGGATGAACTGCACCGATCCCGACTCGCGGTTATGCAGCCAATCGTTAAGTAATTTTATCTTCCAAGGGCGATCGCCCTTGGCGCTACCCCTTGGGTAATCGCGTTTTTCTTGTTCTTGTACAAACTCCAATAAAGCTTGGCGCTGTTCCTCTGTGAGTTCATCGAGAGGATTAGCTGCATCGTCATCGTCATCGTCATCCCCTCTGGCTGACATCAGCAGTGCTGCACGGGTTACAGATTCAGTCACGACTTGCAGCAAAATTTGTTTCTGCTGATCACTCAGCGGACACAAACTCGTTTCACACTGAATAAAGGCAGCTTGCAAGACAGCTTCAATCTCAGTTGGGGTCATAGCATGTCAACTCAGCAGACGGGTTAATGGCTCGTCGAAGCATGGCTAATGACGAAAGAACATTTTCTCTCATTATTGCAAAGGTTCAACTCCACAACTTACAGAAGTTGGCTGGCTAGTCCAACGTGGCGGAAATAACTATCCAGTTGAAAAAGGTGAAGAAGCTTACTGTACAAACTTTCTTGCCTCCTGCCTCCTGCCTACTCCTACGGAGAACGCTACGCGAACTGCCTTTTGCCTTCTTGCACTAGCTTTGCGGTAAGCTGAGGGTTGGAGTGGTGATTTAGACGCTCAAGGATGTAAAGAGAACGCGCTCAGTGTTTTCATAAGTCATCCGACGTTACACCGCACACACTTCATCCTTTTTGCTCAACGTTATCGAAATAGTGGGGTTTATGCAATTACGAAGTTGGTTGACTACAGTAACTGTTTCTTGCCTTTTCTGGGTCATCAGTTGGGTGTTTGCCCCTGCGGCTTTGGCGTTAGTTCAAATTCAACTATCCGATATTTCTTATCATGAATGCCCACCTGATGTAGCAGCAGGGACGGTGACACCCGGAGGAAACAGTATTGCGGCTAACTGTTTTATTGTGACGGGTAAAGCCGAGAACAAGTCTGGAAAAATGGTCGTCAATGCTGACATTTTTGGTCGCATTTACGATGCTGATAACAACTCAATTTTACAGAATCGTACTCGGCTCGGCTCGATCGAGGAAGTGCCACCGGGCGTCAGTGATTTTGAACTGAGAATCTCGGTTCCGGCTAATCAACCAACACCCTTGCAACTCAAGCAATTCAAAGCTTCCGGTTTTACAGGCCAAGTCCGCCGCTAAAGTTTAAGGTTATTCGGTCGGCTCTTGACCTGTGAATAATTCCTCAAACCTTAACCTGTCACTCATCCGAACTTTTAGGGTAAGTAGATAACCAAATTAAATGTAAGATTTAGGGTGTGTTAGGTTGCCGTAACGAACCAAAGGTTATGGTTTTAAGATGTTACGCTAGGAAAGCGATTATCTTACAAAAAATTGGCTGGTCTGACTTAAACCTCTATATGCTACTGAACATTTGAGCTACAACTTGCAATACTAAAATAGCCAGCATGGGAGATAAATCCAAGCCGCCCAGAGGTGGAATGAATGCCCGAAAAATGTTGAGATAAGGATCGGTAATGGGACTTAAGAAGGCGGCGACTTGGTTCACCCAATCAACAGTCGAAAACCAAGTCAGCAGAATTCTTATAACGATTAGAACTAGATAAATATTGAGAAAGTTGCCGAGGGTGCTAGTCACCAGTTCTGTAGCAGGATTCATGGGTTGAAAAGCTTTCTTGCGAGTGGTTATGACGGCTAGAGCCTTGTTGTCAGTTTAACGGATCTCCCTGCATTCTGGATTGCCAAGCGGTGTTAACTTTATCCAGTAAGGGTTAAAGGGATTTGGATGGTGTCCGATTAAGATTCGCGCGATCGCTCTATGTTTACCTGTTCGGTATTTCCATTCACAGTACCCAGTTGCTGCCGAACATCGTCAATCGCCGTATTGAGCTGAGCAATTTTATCCTCTAAGCTACGACGTGCGACTTCAATACTTTCTTCGGAATTAAGCTGGCGCTTTTTACCCTTGATTGCCTTGGCTTCTAACCGCTTAGCCTTGAGTAGAGACTGTTCCGCCTCGTCATCAGTATCCCGTTGAACGGCCACCAGCGCTCCCATAATTCCACCAATTAACCCGCCGACTATGGCTCCAGCCAAAAATCCGCTTGCAAAACCATCGCGCTGACTCATGTTTGTCCTGTGCCCTTGATTCTAATATGCACTTAACTCAAGATTAACGGTTGGCTGTCCCCCCTGCCTACTGCGGGAAGAAGAGGGAAGTAGAAAGCCAAAAATAGAGTTTTTCTGCTTGTGAACTGGCATTAAGTGCCAAAACTGCGATCGCCTGCATCCCCTAATCCGGGCACGATATACCCCTGATCATTGACTATTTCGTCAATCATGGCGGTGTAAATCGTTAAACTCGGATAACTTGAACTCAGCTTTTGTAAGGCGGGTGGGGCTGCCACTACACTAATAATTCGGGTTAAAGCCGGATCGACTCCGCGTTTAACCAATTCTGCCATAGCCAGCATCATCGACCCGCCCGTTGCCAGCATCGGATCAGTAATCAGGACATGGGTGTTGGGCTGAAACTGATTCGGCAGTTTATTCAAGTAACAGCTAGGTTCCAGCGTTTCCTCATTCCGCACCAAGCCCAGATGGTAAATTGAGGCCAAAGGCAGCAACGTCTGGGCACCCTCTAATAACGCTAATCCTGCCCGGAGAATGGGCACAACGACCAACGGTACTTCTGGATTGATCATAGTTGCAGGACAGGCAGCCAAAGGTGACTGTATCATCATCTCTTCTGTGGGCAACCAGTCTCGAATTGTCTCATAAGTCAACCAGCGCCCCAACTCGGTCATTGCGCTCTTGAATAGGGGTGAAGGTGTAGACACATCACGGGCAACACCCAACCAATGCTTAATCAGGGGATGGGGTGGAACATAAACGCGCAGTTGGATAGTCATCAGCAGCTTGAAATGGATGGAGATCACAGCTTAAGTCCTGAATAATCATACCTGAGGAAAGGTTCAGAATCTGGGCACTCTCCCTAGCTCCCCCGCTCCCCAGCTCCCTAGCTCCTGCGCGAACCTCATAATGCGAATGAAATGCACAACAGCTTAGTTGTCCCTCTCAATTGAGAATATTTTTTATTAGTATTGACATAGATTTTCAACAAGGCTATATTAATTTTCAGTGTTCTCCTCTCATAAAGGATCGGCAGGTGGGGCCGGAAAGCGGTAGCGGACTGGTCTCCACTTTATTTGTTTCAAGATTTCTTTGAGCAGCAGTATCAGCGTCACAGCCAGAAACGTTAAACTCAGATTCGTTACGTAAATTTATAACCTGCGATTTCAATGCCTGCTGCTTCCCCAACTTCCTTACCCCACAATCAATCTGCTTCCGGTTCAGAGACATCGGTATTTGATGTCATTGTCATTGGTTCTGGCATTGGGGGGCTGGTAACGGCAACTCAACTAGCGGCAAAAGGTGCAAAGGTACTGGTACTGGAGCGCTACATCATTCCCGGTGGGAGTTCAGGTTACTTTGAGCGCGAGGGTTACCGCTTTGATGTTGGGGCATCGATGATTTTTGGCTTTGGGACGAAAGGTACAACCAATCTCTTAACCAGAGCACTTGACGCCGTGAAGGTCAGTCTGGACACAATTCCTGACCCGGTGCAAATTCATTATCATTTGCCTGGGGGATTAGATGTAAAAGTTCATCAAGACTATGAGAAGTTTTTGCAAGAACTAATCGCCTTCTTTCCCCATGAGCGGGAAGGCATTCGCAAATTTTACGACGAATGCTGGAAGGTTTTTAACTGCCTCAACGCAATGGAGTTGCTGTCTTTGGAAGAACCGGGCTATCTAACACGGGTGTTTTTCCAGCATCCCCTCGCCTGTCTTGGTTTGGTGAAGTACTTACCCCAGAATGCGGGGGATATTGCCCGTCGGTATATCAAAGACCCCCAGTTACTACAGTTTATTGATATGGAGTGTTACTGCTGGTCAGTGGTACCTGCGGATAAAACACCCATGATTAATGCGGGGATGGTGTTCTCTGACCGACATTATGGGGGAATTAACTACCCGAAAGGTGGAGTGGGGCAAATCGCCATCAAACTGGTGGAAGGATTGGAACAAGCTGGAGGTCAGATTCAGTATAAAGCCAGGGTCACGAAAATTGTCACAGAAAAGGGAAAAGCGTCCGCAGTTCAACTGGCGGATGGGACAATTTACCAGGCTAAACGAATTGTTTCTAATGCCACCCGTTGGGATACCTTTGAGACGTTACTACCACCCGAAGAGATGCCAGTGGCAGAGAAGAAATGGCGTCAGCGGTATCAAAAGTCACCCAGTTTTTTGAGTTTGCACTTGGGGGTTGAAGCGAACGTCTTGCCACCCGGTACGGAGTGTCATCATATTGTCCTGGAAGATTGGCAGAAAATGGAGGAGGCTGAAGGGACAATTTTTGTCTCGATTCCTACCCTACTTGACCCGAATTTAGCACCGACAGGCTATCACATTATCCATACATTTACGCCTAGTTGGATGGATGATTGGCAGGGACTTTCTGCTCAGGAATATGAACAGAAGAAGGAAGAAGCCGCAGGGCGAATGATTGACCGACTCGAAAAGATTTTTCCAGGTTTAGATGCCGGTTTAGACTACATGGAAGTAGGAACGGCTCGCAGTCATCGACGGTTTTTAGGGCGTGAGGATGGAACCTATGGCCCCATTCCCAAACAGAAGTTAATGGGGTTGTTGGGAATGCCATTTAATCGCACTTCAATTCCGGGCTTGTACTGTGTAGGGGATAGTACATTTCCAGGACAGGGGTTAAATGCAGTGGCATTTTCGGGGTTTGCTTGTGCTCATCGGATAGCGGTAGATTTGGGATTGTAGCTAGAGGGACAACAATATGTCTCAATCCGAACGGAATTTCTCTCAATCCCTTTCGGGCAAAGAGCCTTGGCTGGCTGTTCATTGAGCTATTCTTAATTGACGGCGATTCAGTGCTGTTTTCCAACTCAAAATTCAAAATTGATTCAGCTTAAAAGGCTGTTGAATTTTGATTGAATAGAGTTTGGCGGCGACAGAATTTCTACAAATAGATCTGTTGTTTTAGCCCCAACTCTTGTTTGGCGTTGTTGGAAAAGAAAAATTGGAGATGAAAACGTTTAGTGTAGAAGTAGAGTAGTTCAAGCCTAATAACTGAAGAGAAGCCATCCATTAATTTAATTGGATTCAAAGTAATGGCTGTTCTGGTTCGTCGCTGGAATTTTGCAGTTGTAACAAAGCCGAATGGGCGACGGTTAAACTGAAGCGTGCCTGTTCCATGGGGGATAACTCTGTCCAATCTATAGGTTGAGCTACACTAGGCTGAGTTTCAGGGGTTGACTCTGATTTCCCTCGCATGGCGTAAGCCAATGGACGAGCAAAAACCAATAAATCATCCTCTGCCCAGTTGGGTAACAAGGGCTTAACACAGAGTACAAGCTGCTCTGCTAATGATAAGTTGGTCGAGAAAATTTGTTGTGCTTTGTGAGCGATCGCTTCTAACCATGCCTCTGGCATAAAAGCTGCAAACCGTTCGGACAAAGATTGACGCAAATTTTCCTCAACCACCCATTCAGGTGATGACCAGCATTGGTGCAACTGGTTGAATAAAGCTTGTGACGCTTGAGTAATGTCTTCTACCTCTTGCCATTGCTCAAGTAAGAACCCTCGTTCCAGTTCAGCGAAATAGGCTTCTGCCTCAGGTTCAGCTGGATTCCAGGGATAAAAATCTTCCTCTGCCTGCAAGAGTGCCTCTAGTAGTTGTCCTTGTACGCTGTTCAAAGCATCCTCACAATTTTTGTATTGCATGGGTTGACCTGACATAATGACCCTCCTGTCTGGGTAGGTAGATGAATCCTGGCATTGGATAGCTACATCAGCGCTCTAGAGAGTTCCGTAACATCTCATAAAATACAAGATAGCGCTTACATTGTTTGCTGCGAAACAAACAATCTGTCGCTGCAATACCCTTCGCACTCTTCACCATCAGATGAAGTCGATGGCGTTACAGAGCCAGACTGACTCATATCTAAACGGCTGTCTAGTGCCATAGGAGATAAGCTATCTCCTGACTGAAGCCCAGCTTTATTCCAAAGGATCAGACGCTTCAATCACAAATTCCAGGGTTTGACCCTGACTACTGCCAAACTTTAACTGAATACCAGATTGCAATGGCACTTCCTGATGGTGGATTCTTTGCCAACCTCGAACGCCATCACGTCCCCCTGAAACCTGATTCACCCCTGGGCTAACCTGATCAGGAGCTAAAATGAATGTGCCGTAGCGAGAGAAATCACGTAAAAAGTAAGTGGGACGAGCTTCACTCCCATGAAAATCATCGCGGCAGATAATTTCGGCATGATTTTGGCTGACCCACTGTTCCTGAATGAATAAATCATTCTCTTGGCGGCGTCCGACTCGCATCAATCCACCCCGAATTCGCCAAACCTGAGCAGTTGAGCCGAGAGAGCGTAAATAAGCCACAGGCGCTGGAGTTCCCACCCAACTGGGTGTCATCGGGGGGAGTTCGGTGATGCCTTCTTCAATGGGTTTAATTAATTCACCCTCAAATTGAGGATGCATATAAAGCACCGGTAAACTCCAGGCGGGTTGATTGAACTTGTAAATCGTCAACAATTGCTGCCTTGCCACCGCTACAGCCTGGTCAATGGGCATCCGAGTGGCGAGGGCTTGGGCCAGAGTTTGAATAAATGTTAAGGCTTCTTGGTCAGCGATCGAATCACGCATTCCTAAAACCGCCGGAACGCCGTGATGGATGAGGACTTCCGCTAAGCTACTGCGTGGAATTGTTTGGGAACCTACTTGGTCGGGTTGGGCACCCCAACAGGCATTGAAGACCGCCAATGTGACCTCGGTGCGAACCAAAACTTGAGCCAGTTCTGTACCGTTGATCACAGCATCTGAGCGCAAAAATAGCAAACCCCCATCCGGCCCCGGTTCACCATGACCGGCATAAAACAAAATATTAAAGGCACCCTTTTCCAATGCATCGATCAATTCTGCGGGTGTGGGCTGTAACAACGTTTCCACATTACAAGCAACGGGGACAACAAATTTTTCGCTGCTGGGATTGGGTTGTCCGCAGGCTTTGAGAACATTCACCAAAGCAGCCGCTTCTTGTTCAAGCTGCAAACCCGTCGTTGAGCGGCTGAGTCTTTGCACATCCTGCCCCAGAACCAGCAAAATATTTAAGGCTTGGTTGTTGCGGGTAAAGGGCTTGAGCAAGTCAACATCGCTGGTTGTGCGGCTAAATAACAATTGTTGAGACAGAGAAATGGCCTGTTTCCCAGCCATCGGTTGCATGATTTCCCACGGTAGGGGGATGAAATCTGGGTCACGAATTTCCAATCGTAAACGCAGGGGTTTGTTTTGCCCAATGGCAATGCCTTGACTTTGAGCTAGTGTGTTGCGAATCGGCCCTTCAAACAGCCACGCCCACAAGTCAATCCCTAAACGCTGCATCAGACGACTACTGTAGCTGGTGGTTTGTCCAGCCGCGCCGATGTCGCTATCGGGGGGCAGCGTTCGGGCGGACTGACTAGCATGATGAATCAGAGGGACGTGGGGCAGACCCCGTAAAGAAAACATCTCTTGCCACGCCAGCCAAGTCTGAGTCATGACTGGAGACCATGTTGTCTGATGAAGCACATAGCCACCAGGATAGGGCGCGTTGAGTACCCAGATGGCAAAGTTTTCATCTCCAGCCGTTGACAGACGAGCGATCGCTAAACTGAGCAGCGGATTTTCGTTTCCAGACATTAAAAGGCCACACGAACAGCGGCTGTATAGGTTTTTCTTTCAGTCTACCGAGTTCTTTGGCTCTGTTTACCCTAATAGTATTTTTCGGGGATGAAGAGTTGAAAGTTGAACTCATAAAATTGCCTCCCTGTCAACTTTCGACTTGCGCGGTTTTAGGGAGATGGAATCGCTCTGGGTACTGGGGTCGAGGTGGGGGGAGAGGCAGAGGGAGACACACATTCACTGGTTAAGGTGAAATTTGGGTTAATCTGGGGCAGAACCTCCGCTTCTTTCAACCAACCTCGGTCTCCCGACTTGACAAGAGGATAAGGCAAGGTCGTTGGCTGAGGGTTGACGGCTCCAGGAGTTTGACCTGCTGGGCTTTGAGGAGGTTCAGCCGCAGGCTGAGCTGGCTTTAGAGGTTGAGATTCAGCGTTACGGGTGCCCGGTGAGCAAACCCTCAACTCTACCCAGCTATTTTGTTGTGGATCGGGTGATTTGTTAATAATTTGCAAAATGCTACCTGTGGGGACAACACCAAAGGGGGTTTGGTTTTGGGGTGGCAAGCCGCGTCGCAGCAACAAGGGAACATTCTGCGGCTGGGAGTTCGTTGCGCTAGAATTCATGACTTGAATCACCGCTCCTGGCTCTAACGATAAAATCTCTGCGGGTGAAGCCGTTGGATCGTCTGCACTGGTAGTGGCGGGCGATGGGTTAGTCGCAGTCGATGCGTCAGGGGGACTGGTATTAGACGCCATTTGCTTCATTAGGGGGTCAACGGATTCACTCACGCCTGGAATTAAAAAGTAAGAGAGTACACTCCCCAGCCCCAGTAGGCAAATAATACCAAGCAACAGTCCCCAAGGACGCCGAGCTGTACCTTTGGTCGCCAGGGGTTGCGTTTTCATCTGGGAAGGAGCGCTTGTCGCCAGCAGGGTTCCTCCGACGGGTGAAGAGGCAGGAACCTTCATCTGTGACGCAGAAAGTTGTGCCGGGGGTGTCTCCTTTGAGGGATTCACTGTGCAGTAGAGCAAAGCAATGGTGGCATTATCATGTCCATTTTGGCTATTGGCAATCTCAATCAGTCGTGTTCCCGCCGTGGGCAAATCAATTCGACCGTCGAGAATGGGTAGAATTTCGGTTTGCCAGTATTGCTCCACTCGGTCATAGTCACTCAGTCCATCCGAACACAGCAGAAACACACAATCCTCATCCAAGACAAAGCGCTGTACCGTTGGATGCAGGGTGGCGGAGGGAGCCATGCCCAAGGCTTGAACCAGAGAGCCTGCCGTTGGTTGCTGTACAGCATTCCGATACAGTGCGTAGCCAAGTCGCACTTCTCTGGATGCCAAATCGTCATCCAAAGTCACTTGGTGGCAGTTATGGCGAGTTACCCAGTAGACTCGGCTATCCCCAACATGGGTGATGTACATTTCATGAGCAGAAGTGCGAGCCATGACTAATGTTGTCCCCATCCGTTGCCGATCAGAGCGGCGTTCGCTGTCGTTTTGTTGGCTAATGATGTCATTAGCGGCACAGGTGGCTTGTTCTAATTCCAGCGTCAGGGTTGAGGGGTTCCAATTATCGGGGTCGTTAGGGAGTTGTTCAACTTGTTCCCGAAGTGTATCGATGGCTAAATTTGAGGCAACTTCACCGCCTTCATGCCCGCCAATGCCATCACAAACGATTGCCAAAGCACTGGCACCGTTGGCGGGTTTGATCAACTGCCCATTGGGCGGATAGCAGGCATCTTCGTTATGGGAACGACTGGGGCCGGAATCTGTGCGAGTGAAGATTTGATAGGTGCGAGTCTGCGATCGCCCACAATTTTTCAGCCCCTGATCGAGCAGCGCCACGAGTTGCTCCGAGGTGCGAATCTGTCCATCCCGTAGTTGAGTACATAGCTGTTTTAAAAACTCTGCAATCGTCGGTGCTGCGCCTGCAATCCATTGTGACCACAACTGACCTAACTGTTGCAGCGTCGGTGCTGACTTCGGATCAAGTTGCAACTCTAACAATCGGACGACAGACCCTTCTACCCGCAGCAGCGTTGGCGAGAGCAGCGTCGAAGCCACCCCTTCACTATTCAAAGGTTGCCAGAGCATGGCTAACTGCCAAAGCCAGTTTAACTGACGCATCGCGGGAGCCTTTTCCCACACACTAGTTAGTTCGGGTAAGAGTTGCCCTTCAACTGGAGGTGCTGCCTTTTCCTTGCGACTGCTCTGTCCAGAGACATAGCTGTAGATAGGGGCATCTTCCAGGAGCCATATTTCTGAGCGAGTACGCCCTTCCAAGGGTATCAAACGCCCATAAAGTTGGGGAACATGTAAGCTATAGGGTGCCAGCCTCAAATAGGGTGTTAGGTTCCCAGGAATATCCAAGGGAGTCTCTGGAGGTCTTCCCGGTTGAGTGTCTAAAAGAACGCGTGCGTGTATTAGTAAATAGCGACCTGCGATTGTATCTCCAGGTTGAAAACCCTCGATTCCCTGACCGATTGCCCACAAGTAACGTCTCAACAGCGGCGTGCGACATTGCTGGCAGAACTTATTACTCTGAGGGTTGGGAGCCTGACAGCGAATGTTAGAACAGTGGATCGTTGCCGCCGGATTTTCCATGAAAATTCTTCGCTACGTTCAGCCGATGATGATTTGGCTACAAGCCTTACTTCTCAAAGCCGGAAGTATGCCTCCGCCTGTAGGAAGTGTCTTGTGCAAGCGTATTGTATTGATTACCGATTGTAGCGTCTGGCTCTAGCGTGAGTTTATAGGCTTGCGCTCGATTCTTCCCTAGGGCATACAATCTGGCATTGATGCTAATAATTGTCCAGGCTACCACTGTCCCTCATCAGGTGAGGCCAGATCAGCAAAAAAAATGTCCACCAAAGTAAAATTGGCAGGGCAACGAGGATGGTGACCCAAACCGTTTTTACCAAAGCCCAACTACTAGCGATGATCATTGTTCCGGTCAGCAGAATTGACCAAGGCTGACACCACCAGGGTTTATAACTCCAAGGGTCTGAAGGCTTTTGCTTTTGTTTAGACAAGATTGGACAACCCGTTGCCGTTTGACATAGTACAGCCGCTCATTCTAACAATGATAGCGGTTGAAGGTAAAGGCACTAGCAGCTAGGGGTTGACTTAGTTTTAGGAACTGTTGCTGAGGTTTGGAGATTAGATACAGTTTATTGCTTAATACTCTGGATGTTGTTTTGGGGTGTTACCGACTGAATCTTTGGGTTCACCCAATTTAATCCGTTAACTTTTTCCCATCACCCATTACCATGCCCGAACCTGAGTCCCAACCTGCTCCTGATCCATCCCATGAGCCAACCTTTGCTGATCTCAACACGCCAGCTACCGTAGAGATCAAAGACTTGATTGCCAAACTTCAACAATCTCACGACTTGCAGTACAAACTGATCAATATGGAAACTTGGGCATTGGCGGCAACGATGGATAATTTTTTGCCCGGTTTTTGGAGTCGCTTCTTAGCCAATCGTCGCAAGGCACTTCAGCAGTTTTTGCAACGGAAGCGAACGGATAACTCCAAAAAAATAGAGGTGCCTGAATCATCTTCCTCTGGTGAACCCAAATGACAGACAGGAAGAGCGTACAGGCTAGATGGAGTCAGGTTTTGAGGTAATGGCAAAAAAATCAGACATTAACTTCAATCCCTAATTAATTTATGACCTCCCTACTCCTGGTTTATAGAAACGCAGAAAGTTGGCGTCGAATCTATAAAAAAAGCGATCGCGTGTAGATACAGCGTTTCATCTCATCTTGTCAATCCCTTATTAGTCAGAATCACTTCATCAATAAGACCGCCCTATTGGATTAAATAAACGCCAATTACCACCCTAGAAAGAGGAGTTCATGAGCTTTTCTTTCTTAACATTAATTTGGAATTATCAATCGTTAAAAACTTTAGGAGTTTTTTATGAATAAGCAAGAAAAAATCAAAATCAATACTCCTGACGAGCGGACGGCTCAAGTTACTCAAGATATAGGACTTTCTCCCGATAAGCCAGAAAGACCTGACAGCAATGATGCGGTCAATCCTGGCGATAAAATAGACCCATCCGCTCAAACGATTGAAGAAAAAGCAGAGCAAGTCGCCGTTGATGCCCCTGACATCACTGGCGACCATATTAAGGTTCCGACCTACTTTGTGGTTGATGAACCTGAAGGGGAGCAAAAGGCGCTACACCACGTTAAGGATGCGGAAGAGATTTCTGATGTGATTCGCCAAGCCCGCACCGACGAAGAAGGGAATCGTAATTGGCGATAACTAGCTCAATTAACCCACCTGAGGCTCAACTTGCGGCAGCCCCATGCTGTAGTTGACGACACGACTTTCCAAGTTATAGCTGATTTCACCGCTCTGTAAAAGCGATCGCATCAAATGCTCCAAATCCGAACCAATGCGACGTAGGTTGTATTCGGTTAAATCTGCCCCATCGTAAGATTCCACCAATTCATCAAATTTGCGATACACCTTTTGCAGAGCGTCTTCATTCCAATTTAATTCGTTGTCGGGGTCAACATCTAAGGTTAAAACGTTTGGACTTTCGACCAGTTCATTACCATCAACTTCCGCCGTATAGATGCGAATGTGACGTGTTGTGGACTTCAGTAGCATAGAGACTCTCCTACAGGCACTGATATTATTTTTAACTAATTGTAAACATACATAAACACATCCGCGTTCTGTAAGTCAAAACAGGCTGGTGTGGTTAGCGAGGTTTATTGGCTCCTGCCCTGCGCTCCTGTGTGTTCATCAATTCTTCGACACTGAATCACGGGTTACCCTGGTTTGAGCAAAAAAATTCACCGATTGGCGTACAACGTCACAAAAAAATAGACGGCTAAAATTGTGCTGTTGGGCTTTGAACACCCGCAAAACTCAACCTCATGGGCACAAGTGGTTAGGATGACGCACAGCCAAAATCTTCTCCAGTAATGATAAGTTAAAAATTTCCAGAGTATAGACCTAAGGTACAATACGCCGATTGAGGCTGATACTCTATATATGAAAGTCAGGCAGAGCAACCAATCCATGGTTCTAAAAAACATGCGCGATCCAATGGATGACATCGCTCAACAAGCTCGCCAGGGTAGTGTTGCGGCGATCATTCAAACGCTGAATGAACAGCTAATAGATGTGGGCATCAGAACCCGCGCCGTTTTGGCCGACGGCATCCTGCAACTTTTGTGTGAGGCGGCAATACCTGAGCAACTCGAACAGTCTGTAACGGTAGCAAAAATAAAGCAGATTCTGGAAGAGATTGCACCGCGTAACATTCGTCGTGTCAAAATCAACAGCCGAATCGTGCGAGAGCAACAATTGCTGTGGTTGGAAGAAATTAACCGTGACCCAGACAATCAGTTACTTTGGTCTGAAGAAATTATTCTGACCAAGCCAACTTTATTCAAGCAACTGGTGGAGAATCGCCAAAATCACCAAACAGCTTCTAGAAAGAAGCTCAGTTTACCCAAAACTTCCTCGCCTTATCTCAGAGAAAAAAATCCTTACTGGCGGGGCATTTTAAGTGGTGTGGGCTTGAGCTTACTTCTTTTGTTCCTGGGCTGGCTCCTTCATGAGTGGTTAGCTCCAAAACTGCATCCTCAAACAACGTCTCAAGCCGTCAACAGCAAAACTAACTCCTCACAAACGTCAGGGATTGCCCAACGACAGCTCTCATCACCCACCTCCGATCCATTTGCACAGGCTGTGCGGCTCGCTGAGCAAGCCTCTACGGCGGGTAAAACGATTCAAACATCAGCTCAGTGGTTAGATGTGGCAGCTAAGTGGGAGCGAGCCTCCGATTTAATGAAGGCCGTCAAGCCTGATGACCACCGCTATAAGACCGCTCAAGACCGCATGAAGCTTTATCGAAAAAATAGCGAGGCTGCTCAAAAGCAAGCTACTCAGAGGCGCTCTTAAAGGCTGCTCTCCAAAGAAGTCTGAGGTTTTGGTAAAAAACCGATCAAACTGGGAACACTAAATCTTAGCAAGATCGCTTTTTTAAGAGTGGGTCTGGTCAAGGTCTGTAATGTCAGAACTTTAGAAATAAGATTTGTGCAACAAGCCTCATGGATACAGAACCCGTCATGTCCTCGCTGAAACAAGAGTTTCAGAGCCGCTTTGCTAGTACGCCCCACGACCCCAATAGGAACAAAAACTCAGTCCCCCTAGGAAACGATTCGCTCTCCTGTCTGTCCACTCCCGTTGAGCCAGTTTTCACCCCAGAGCAAAAGGGTTCACTGATGCAGTACACGGCCCAGTCCGCTCAAATCGGGCAACACATTACCCAGATTATTCTCACCACTCCAGAGCCACAAACCTTACTCACCAAAGTGGCTAAAGTTTTAGGAGAAATTTTTCAGGTCGATACGTGCTTGGTTATGGCCTTAGCCCAGCCGGGTGAGCCGTTGATCGCTAATCCGATTACAACACCTCAAATGGCTTTATGGTGTGCCAATGACTTTCCCGGTTTACCAATTGATGATTATTCCTCACTCTGGGAACACCCAGTACTCCAAGTGGACTGGGGAAGTCATCAACCTCTAGCGATTTCCGACCTACAAACATCGGAGGCTTGGTCTAACGCTGACGGTTGCCCGGAAGGACTGAGTGTTAGGGCGGTTTTGAAAATCCCCACTTGGTTTCAGTCTGCGATAAACGGGATGATCGTTTTAGGGCGATCGCAGCCTCACGAATGGACGACACCAGAACAAGACCTATTAACCCTAGTGGCGGAATCCGTCGCACTCGCCCTGTCTCATGTCCAGCTCACCCGGCAAGTTCTGGGCTTCGCCCACTCGCGAACCTTGCTCACTCAGTTGAGTCTGGCTATGCACAGCACGGATAATCTCCAGGAAATTCTCCAGATGGCGATCGCTTCTACGGCTCAATCCCTTCAGGTCGGTCGCGGTCTACTCCTGTTGTTAACCTACACCCATCCTCTGGGTAACAGCCGACCTTCGGTTCACCTGCCGCAAATCAAGGTAACAGTAGCGGGGGAGTGGTTAGAGGACACGGCAGGGCCATCGCCAATCTCCAACGAAAGTCCTTCTTCCCTGTTAAACCAATCCTTTTGGCTTTCCGAGTCTTGCTTATGCCAACAAGCGTTTAGAGATGCCCCAGCACCCATGATTATTTCAGACTGTCAAGAGTCTGGTGCGATTGATCGGCGAGGAGAGAGCCTCTCCATTTTTGAGCGAGAAATGATGCCAGCGTTACTAATTGTGCCTCTGATTGGCTCACCCAGTAACGCACCTGCCGCCTCAACAGTGTTGGGATTTTTAGTGTTGCAACATTGTCAACCTCGCCCCTGGCACACAGATGAATTAGAGTTAGTCGAGGGAGTCGCGGCTCAGGTCAGTGCCGCCATCATTCAGAATCAAACACTGCGGCAAGTACAATCTCTTGTTGAAGATCGTACCGCGCAGTTACAGCACAGTTTAGAAATTCAGGCTCAGTTATATGAAAAAACGCGGCAGCAGATTGACCAGCTACAGCAATTAAATCAGCTCAAGGAAGAATTCATGAGTAGTATGAGTCATGAGCTGCGGACGCCTCTAACCACGATGAGTCTGGCGATTCGGATGTTACGTCAACCCACACTCCCGCCAGAACGACGTCAGAAGTACCTAGAAATCCTGGAGCAGGAGTGCAATAAAGAAATTGAATTAATTAATGACTTACTGAGTTTGCAGCAGCTAGAAGCCGATCAAGCCTCGATTCAACTGCAAAAAATTGACCTAATCCGGCTACTCGACCCATTAGCTCAATCTTTTGAGCAGAAATGGGCTGATAAAAGGTTAACCTTAAAAGTAATAAGTCCTGCACATCCGCTGATTCTTAGCACCGACCCTGATAGCCTGAACCGTATCCTGTTGGAACTCTTGACCAATGCGGGCAAGTATTCTGACTCAGACACAACGGTTCATCTCCAGGTGACTCGCCAAACTCAACCATCGGTGAATCAAGTGGTTCTGACCTTGAGCAATACAGGTTCAGGCATCTCACCCGCAGACTTAGACCATATTTTTGATAAATTTCGTCGCGGTCGAGGTGTAACTCAAAATGCGGTTCAAGGTACGGGACTGGGGCTAGCTTTGGTCAAGTGCTTAGTGCAGCATCTCAACGGTACGATTGAGGTTTCTAGCTGCCCTTTGGAAAACTCTGAGAGTTCTCTGACCTCTTTTACTTTGACCTTGCCTCAGTTACGACAGTTACCCTAAACTTTACCAAACTTTACTTGTTGATTGATTCATTGATACCTTTAAATAAGGAGCCAGTCACTGCTAACACGTTCTGAGATACCAATTCCCTTCTTACTAACAAACCACCAGTTAACAGACTATCCGTTGGCATACTGGCGGGGCACCGACTGAAAATTTCCAACAGTATGCTTACCCCCACTGTACCTAAGCCACTCCGCTGGCAACGAGCAAGATATTCGCCGCTGGCACGCCAAATCGATATTTTTGCATCTGCCTTGAACTTGATGTTCTACTTATGGTGGGACAAGGTGGTTGCCAGAAACTCCCCTCATCACCGCAATCGTCGTGCACAGTGGTTAGTCGGAACTTTGTTAGATTTAGGCCCAACATTTATCAAAATTGGACAAGCCTTATCCACCCGTGCTGATTTGCTACCTAGAGAGTACGTGCAGGCGTTGGGGCAATTACAGGATCGAGTGCCACCCTTTGGTAGTGCCGAAGCGATCGCATTGATTGAATCTGAACTGGGCAACTCGATTCATACGCTGTATCGAGACTTTGATCCTTACCCTCTCGCTTCTGCCAGTTTAGGACAAGTTCATAAGGCCAGACTGCACACAGGTGAAGACGTTGTTGTTAAAGTCCAACGTCCCGGTTTAGAAAGACTCTTCAACCTAGATTTTGAAGTTTTACATCGACTAGTGCGTTTTTTGGAGCGGTTGGCTCCCTCATTCCGAAAGTATGATTTAGAGGCTATTTATCACGAATTTTTTGAGCTTCTTTATAAAGAAATTGACTATATTCACGAAGGTAAAAATGCTGATGGTTTTCGGGTAAATTTTACGGATTATCCTCGCATTATTGTACCCAAAATTTACTGGCGATACACCACAAAGAAAGTTTTAACATTGGAATACCTTCCAGGTATCAAAATTGATGACCGCCAGACGATGGAAGCTTGCGGTATTAATACGAAAGAAATCATCCAGTTAGGTATTTGTTGTTATCTCAAGCAATTGTTACAGGATGGTTTTTTTCAGTCTGACCCCCATCCGGGGAATATGGCAGTCAGTCAGGACGGTCACTTGATTTTCTATGATTTTGGTACCATGACTGAGGTGAAGCCCATTGCTAAAGACCAGATGATCAAAACCTTTTTTGCTGTCTTGAGAAAGGACACGGATGAGGTGATTGATACCTTAACGTACATGGGTTTAATTGAACCTGTGCCAGACATGACGCCTGTCAGGCGGTTAATTGCTTTTACGTTAGAGAAGTTTCGGGAGAAACCGGTAGAACTTCAGGCGTTCGATCAAATGCGTAGCGAAATTTACGCCATGTTCGAGCAGCAACCCTTCCGCTTACCGGCACAGATGACGTTTATTTTAAAGTCCATAACGACGCTGGATGGTATAGCGCGGACTCTCGATCCGGAATATAACCTCTTATCAGCTAGTAAACCTTTTATTAAAAGTCTCACCGTCTCGAAACAAGGGCGGGGGAATGTGGTGGGAGAACTCGCAAGGCAAGCGAAAGACTTTATTCAATATAAATTGCGCCAACCTAATGCCACCGAAATTCTATTGAGGCGATTAGAAGAACGGCTGGAACAGGGTGAAATCCAATTCAATGTTCGGGCGATTGAAAGTGAACGCGCCCTGAAACGGATCAATCTTGCCATCAAGTGCTTGATGTATGCCTGTTTGGCTGGCTTTACCTTATTATCGGGTACGGTGCTATTAGGGACTTATTCTAACTGGGCGATCGCCGCTTTTGCCTTTTCCGGATTCTGGTTCTTAATTCTACTACGCTCTTTAATCAAATTAGCGGTTCGGGAAAGACTGGACAATCTTTCTGAACGGTAGGCGGTAGCCTAACATCTGTTCGTGTCTCAATGGACAATCTTCTCCTCAATGATACAGATACTGATATTGTGATTGGGGATTAAAATTCTCTCTTTCCCCTCTACTTTGAGCAGGGGGGTACCTTGGATGGGGAAGTGGGAATGTAGGGTATATGTTCAAGTTCTATGAATAGTGAACTACTTCAACAAGTTCGAGTTTTAGACCCGGTTTCTGGAACTGACCAACGGGCTGATGTTCTGATTGTAGACGGCTGGATTAAGGCGGTGGAAACGTCTATTTCTGAGATTCCTGGCGATACCGTGGTGCGAAATTGTCAGGGATTGGTTTTAGGGCCAGGACTGGTAGACCTTTATAGCCATTCTGGGGAACCGGGCTTTGAGGAACGGGAAACCTGGTTATCACTGATGGAATCGGCAGCCGCAGGCGGATTCACACGCTTGGCAATTTTACCGGATACCGTCCCTGCATTGGATAACCCCTCTGGGTTAGCTGCATTGAATCAGAAGATACAAGCACTCCAAAAAGCAAGAACAAAAGGAAGTTCTCCCCCTGCCTCTCTTCCTCATCTTTATTGCTGGGGTGCTCTCACTCTGGGTGTCGAAGGGCAGCAAATGACGGAACTGGCTGAATTAGCCGCCGCTGGGGTGGTGGGTTTTGCCGATGGGCGTCCGATCGCGAATCTGGGATTACTGCGACGGGCGTTAGAATACCTGCAACCTTTAGGTAAACCCGTAGCACTTGTCCCTTGTGACCTCAAGTTGGCGGGGAATGGGGTGATGCGAGAGGGGGTGCAATCCTTACGCTTTGGCTTGCCGGGAAATCCTGCGATCTCAGAATCCACTGCCCTCGCTGCCATCTTGGAAGTGGTTGCCGCCATTGGCACTCCTGTACACCTGATGCGTATTTCTACCTGTCGTAGTGTGGAACTCATTGAGGATGCCAAAACACGAGGATTACCTGTAACGGCGAGTACCACTTGGATGCATCTACTGCTCAATACCGAAGCTTTGGGCTGTTATGACCCTAACTTACACTTAGAACCTCCTTTGGGCAATCCCGTTGACCAAGCCGCACTGTTGCGAGGTGTGCGGGAGGGAATTATCGATGCGATCGCCATTGACCACACGCCCTATACTTATGAAGAAAAAACCGTTGCTTTTGCCGAAGCGCCACCGGGTGCGATCGGTTTAGAACTCGCTTTACCCTTACTTTGGCATACCTTGGTCGAGATAGGCGATTGGTCAGCGTTAGAACTATGGCAGCGTATTAGCATAAAACCAGCTATTTGTCTACAACAAACTCCAAATGCGATCGCGCCAGAGCAACCGGCTGAACTGGTTCTGTTCAATCCCCAACAGAAATGGAAAATCGAGAAATATATCCTCAGATCTCACTCTAGCAACACCCCCTGGTTAGAACAACAGCTAACGGGTCGTGTTGTGCAAACCTGGTGCCCCATTCAGGGATTGGAGAGTGGAGATTAAAAATTAGGTGGACAGCAAAAAGGATAGGCAGTCTCTACAGGTAAGGTGGGCATTGCCCACCTTAAATCCCAGAATCATTGCTGACTTGACTTAGCTGGATAAATCGGCCCCTCACCCAATTCACCCACACGATTGAGAGGCCAAAATCGGACTATGGCTTTGCCAATAATGTTGTCACGAGGGACAGCTCCCCAATAGTGACTATCACAGCTATTATTGCGATTATCACCTAGTACAAGGTAAGAGCTTTTAGGCACCCTAAAAGGACCAAATTCATAGCCAGGAGGAGCTTCGATATACTTCTCCTGTATCAGTTTTCCGTTAATATAAACCTGTTTTTCTCTAACTTCCACTTTTTCTCCAGGTAAGCCAACAATGCGTTTGATAAATGCATCACGAGGAGCTTCTGGATTCTTGGTCAGAGGATTAGTACAATGACCCGCCTCTTTAGGAGCCATAAACACTACAATATCTCCTCGTTGAGGTTCTTGGAAGCGATACCTGACTTTATCAATAATCAAGCGGTCATTAATCTGGAGCGTTGGTAGCATCGAACCCGAAGGAATATAGCGGGCTTCTGCCACGAAGCTGCGAATCCCGAAGGCAAGAATACCACTTAAGGCGATTGTTTTTACGGCTTCAACCCAAGCATTCTCACCTTTTTGTACAGGTTGTTTATCAGGCTCTTGGTTTTGTGTAGGAGTCATTGCTGTTTAATAACGATAATTCAATCTCACGGCTTACTTAGGAGTTGCAGGAACAGGACCTTCACCCAGCTCGCCCACCCGATTCGGAGGCCAGAATCGGATCACCGCCCGACCAATAATTTTGCTGCGGGGGACATAACCCCAATAGTGAGAATCGTAACTATCGTTGCGGTTATCTCCCAGAACGAGGTATTGGTTAGAGGGTACCGTTCCACCTTTAATCTTGAGCCGACTGTTAAATTCCTTAGTACTAAAATTGTAATTCGGCTTTTCTTCAATATACTTTTCCCGTAGGGGTTGATGATTGACATAAACTCGTCCCTCTTTCACCTCAACCTTATCCCCAGGGAGACCAATCACCCGCTTGATAAAAGGGTATTGGTAATTTTGCTGCTTGAGAACTTCAGGGGGAGAAAATACAACAATGTCTCCCCGTGCTGGGTCTCGAAAGTCGTAACTGATCTTATCAATGATCAGGCGGTCATTAATCTGTAGCGTTGGCAGCATCGATTCTGAAGGAATGTAGCGGGCTTCCGCCACAAAGCTGCGAATCCCAAAAGCGAGAATACCACTCAAGGCAATCGTCTTGATGGCTTCTACCCAAGGATTTTCAGCGTCTTGTAGAGACTGTTTCTTAGGCTCTTGATCCTGCAAACGAGTCATAACTGTTCAATCACCATGGAGTTACGAGTTTCAGTGACGGGGAAAAGCCGATGAGTCGCTAAGACCATCCCATCTAAATAAATGGGTTCTTACATATAACTGTACAAATTTAAATGCGACTATAGAATCACCGTCGAATTTTAGCATCCTCTTATGTCTTCTGACTTCTGTCTGCTCATCCGCAACGCTCGTATACTTTTGCCAACGGGTGAGTTTTTAATGGGAGATATCCAGACTCGTGGTCGAGAAATCGTTCAGGTTGCACCAGAAATCACGACTTCTGCCACCGAGGCGGATAAAGTGATAGACGCAAACGGGCTGACTTTGTTGCCAGGGGTCATCGATCCTCAAGTACATTTTAGAGAGCCAGGGTTAGAACATAAGGAAGATTTATTTACAGCAAGCTGTGCTTGTGCTAAAGGTGGAGTCACGTTGTTTATGACAAGGGCAAGTTGAACACCGATGTGAGAGGAACAGCGTTGAGTTTCGATGTTAGTCATTAATTTCTGAGTAAGCGGTGCGTTAACGAGGTGTAACGCACCATCTGATGTTAATGAACAACGGTTAGGCATGATGAGGTGTGATAGACCCTTTTAGGTCGCATAGATGGCAACCCATTGCATATCATCTTGCGGGTGTAGAATATGAACGCCACGAATTGACCAACAACATCCTAATTTTTGCCGCTACCCATCAAGTACAGTAATGCCATCCGCACCGCAACACCACTCGTTACTTGCTGAGAAATCAGACTAAACTCTGGATCGTCCATCAAGTCAGAGCTAACTTCTACCCCTCGGTTGACCGGGCCTGGGTGGAGAATTTTAACATCGGGTTTGCACAGTTTTAAGCGATCGCGTGTAATTCCAAAATGTTGATGGTATTCTCGTAAACTTGGCAACAAATGTGAGGTCATGCGCTCTTTTTGTAGCCGTAAAGTCATCACAAAATCGGCATCTTTCAATGCGGGTTCGAGTTCCCAGTGGAGAAAAATATTCCGATTGGGTAGGGAAGAATCTCCAATTTGAGCCAACAACTTAGGGAGTAGTGTTGGTGGGCCTGCCAGATGCACTTCGGCCTTGCTAGATGTCAAACTCCAGATATTAGAACGGGCAACCCGTGAGTGCAAAATGTCCCCCACAATCGCAATCTTTTTCCCCGCTAAAAGCCCTAATCGAGGATATTCAAAATCAATTAGAGATGTAATCGTAAACAGGTCAAGCAAACCTTGGGAGGGATGTTCGTGCTGTCCATCGCCCGCATTGAGGATGCTGACTCGGACACCAAGTTGATTCATTTCAGCCGCGATCGCATGGGGTACCCCAGCTTCCCGATGGCGAATCACCATCATATCCGCTCCCATTGCCAGATAGGTCTTCGCCGTATCCAGAATGGTTTCCCCTTTGGTTAGGGAAGAGGTACCCGCAGCAAAATTGAGCGTATCGGCAGACAGACGCCTTGCCGCCAACTCAAAACTACTGCGAGTTCTCGTCGAGGGTTCAAAGAACAGATTGGCAACCACTTGCCCCTGCAACGCGGGTACCTTTTTCGTTCGCGTTGAGAGTACCTCCCGAAAGCTAGCAGCCGTTTGCAAGACTGTATCGAATTCTGCGGGTGTGAAATCAGCCAACCCAAGAACGTGGCGGCGTGTCCAAACGGTAGTAGCCATAGAGATGGGTTAAAACTAACTATTAGCCAACATACCGCGATCGAGGGAGTTTCAGCGCGGTTCATCTTTAGGATTTAACCAAACCGTTATGGCGTAAGCTAATCAGCATTTAAATCGCATCATCTCTTTTGCCCAGCACCTCTGCACCTGTGCACCCCCGCTCCCGATTAGGGGTTCAAATGCATAACCTTTAAGGAAAACGAAATCAGCGAGAGGAAAATTATAAACCCAACAGCATCTAGCATGGTGGTGAGTAGGGGGCCGCTAATCAGTGCGGGATCGAGTTTGAGTCGTTTCATCGCCATGGGTAACAATGTTCCTAGGGTCACAGCCACAAAGACATTCATCGCCATAACTGTCCCTGCTACTAAGGCCACCCAACGTTCTTGGGGTGCGGCCCAAATTAAGGAGAGGGCAATCATGGTGAGACCTAAGCATAGGGCAGTACCCAAACCGGCCAGAATTTCTTTGCGTAGAATCTTCAGGGTATCTTTGGGGGTGACCTCGCCCACACCGAGTCCTCGGATGGTTACCGTTAACGCTTGAATGCCCACGGTGCCCCCTGTGTTGGAAAAAATAGGCATGATTACGGCTAACACAGGTACCAGGGAAATCACTTTTTGAAAGGGTGCGATCGCACTCGCCGCTCCGATGTACAATCCCATCACACCCACAAGCCAGGGTAGGCGCTTGCGAATGGTGATCCAGGGAGGAGACAATGCCGCTTCATCTCCACCACTTACCCCTGCCAATTTCTGAATATCTTCTGTCGCTTCTTCCTCCAAAATGTCCACGACATCATCAATTGTGACAATCCCCACCAAACGGTCTTCGCGGTCAACCACAGGCAAAGCCAGCAAGTCATAGCGCTTCATAAGTTGGGCGACTTCTTCCTGAGGCATGTCGGTGCGGGTTTTAATCAGGCGATCGCTGGCAATATCGTGGATCAGGGCATTAGGCAGCGAAAATAACAGTTGCCGTAGGGATACAACCTGAACGAGTTTGTGGTTGTCATCGGTGACGTAGGCGTAGTAAATTGTTTCCTTATCTTGGTCAGTCAGGCGGATCTTATTGAGGGCTTCTTCAACCGTTAAGCCTCCCCGTAACTGCACGAATTCCGTCGTCATCACACGTCCGGCAGTGCCTTCGGCATAGCCTAAAATCATCGCCGTCGCTTGACGTTCAGCGGCACTGAGTCGTTGCAAAAGCCGCTTGACTACCCCAGCCGGTAATTCATCAAATAATTCTGCCCGGTCATCGGGACTCATTGCCTCGACAATCTGAAAAACCTGGGTATCGTGTAGGGCACCAATCAGTTCTTCTTGAATCTCCGGTGGTAAATATTCAAACACACCGATCGCTTGATCTTTCTGGAGAATGCGAAAAGCGATCGCTCTGCGTTCCGGAGATAAATCGGAAATAAATTCGCCTACATCTACCTCTGGCAAGCGATTCAGGGCAGTTTTGAGCTGGTTTAAATCGGCAACATCAAAGAGTGTATTGCGAACATCTTGAGTAAGCATAAAACCTCCTAATTCTCCCTCATGCAGGAGAGAAGGCTCATCCAGCACTCAGGCAGTTACTACTGTTCAAAAATGGACTTCGATCCATAGAATCGATAACAATTAAGGCTGGCAATTGCCATCATTACCAGTAGGCAGCTCGTCCAGATAACGTTCGCAATGGCAGGATTGGGTAGTCAATCATTGGGTACATTTGTCGTTACTTTAGGCTAGTGATTGATGTTTTTTTTGAGTCAAGCGATATAGAAGTCACCCGATTTAAAAAATGGCAAATATTACCAGTTCCAGAGGTACCAGCAGTATCTGACAAGAGGAGAGGAATTTTACCGGTTTCAGATCTTTGTGAAATCGTGCTGCTTCAAATCAATCGGCAGGCATCAACGGTTTTACAGTGAACAGATTAAATAGTACATACCAGATGGTTTCTAACATCATCAGGACGCTAGAAGGAATTGGTAATCATTCTTCAATCTGAGTCAGATCGAGAAGCAATACAGGAAACAAATTTCCTCCTTAATTTGACATAATCCGATGTCAGAGAGTGAACCGTTTGTTGTCTGAATCACTTTCGGTGGACAATCATTAAAGTTTTGATTGACCTAATCCTCGCTCAGCGAATGAAAGAGCGATGCCCCATTCGTTCACTTCATAGATAGTGTCAGGTGGAAAGATGGGGGGACAGGGAAATAGCCAGAATAAAATACTGCACCCTTCAATAGAGGCGGCGGTGCGCGGTGCACGATGCATCCTGAGGAACTCTATTCGGCTCTTTTAAAAGCGCCAGCGCTTTTCACCTAACTTCTAGGGTAGTGCCGCAACACTATTTTCCCCACCTAAAGCGAATAAGCCCAGAAATTCCGTAGCTGTTACTGAATTTCAAGGATTTCAGCCACTTTAGCGCCCCCATCCTCCCACTCAAGGAGGGTTAGGGGGATATGGGTATAAGCCCCGTTCCCACTTGAACTGAAAAGAATCAGCCAAGTGCGACAGTATAAAACAACTGTCCTGAGTCAACATAAAACCCCCTTCAGCTCCCTCGCGCTGGGAGCCTTGGCTCTCTATGCGCTCAGGAGCTTGCTACTACCGCTACTACCAATGGATGGACTTCGGTCCATAAAAACCACAGAAATCTTCACTGATATCGCGTCAAGACATCAGTAAGTCAATATTAGCCTCTAAGAGTTACATTTCTCAATCCGGGATTGGAAATTTTGACGTTGGTTTTCGGTTCCAGTCCCTGCCTACAAAACCTTTCTTATACAAATTGTTTAGCGATGAACCCTCTCAGAAAATACCTAGCCCCCCTCATAACTGGACTAATCGTTCTGAGTCTCAGTAGTTGTACCTCTTCTCCCACCAATCGCCAAAGTGACAAGGCAAACTCACCAACCCAAGAGATGGGTAATGTGCCTTCTACAACATTGTCTGCCAGATCCGCTACAACACCAGCTCAACCCCAGGTGCAAACGCCTGTCACCCGTCAACCCTCAAACACGACTGGCTCGATTGCCCAAGCGAAGGATACAGTTACCCTCACCATCTATCAAGCTGATAATCAGTGTCAGACTCTGGTTCCTGAAAAAGTAGCGGTTCCAGCCACTCGTGTTGTCGATACGGCTGTGGGAGAAGTTTTAAAGCAAGCTGACTCCGGCGATTTTGATCTAGCAGGATATCGTGTCCAAGTTAACTCCAATAGTGGTGTTGCTACCGTCGATTTCCGCTTGTCACCCAATTCTCGGCGACAGTTTGTTTCTCTCTCTAGCTGCGAACAGTTTGCCCTTTTTGGCAGCCTTCGTAAAACCTTAACTACTAATTCTCAACTCAAGATTAAGAATGTTCGCTTCACACAGCAAGGGCAAGAAATTGTGATTTAACAATGGGTGTGGTGGCTATTCACACTTTAGAAACGGCTGAACAATCTTTTAAATACCATCGCCAAGGCAAATCCGCTCCTTTTGACAACCCAATTCGGGTGGTCTGAATCAAGTTAGGGATAAATTGCGGTGGACGGTGCTCTAACCACAGGGGTTGACCGGGTTGTAAAACTTGATCATTTAACGTCAAGTTAATTTGCAAGACCTTGCAGAGCTTACCAGGTCCCGCCGCGACGCGATGCTGTTTTGCTCCTTCGTGCGGTTCTACCCAACTGGGTATGGACTGTAACTGCAAAGCGCGAATCAAGACCGCACTGCCAATGTCTTCTTGGTCTGTAACAATATTCAGGCAATAGTAGACTCCGTAAATTAAATAAACATAAGTGCGACCCGCAGGCCCAAACATCGCCCCGTTGCGTTGTGTGCGACGCCGATAAGCATGACAGGCTGGGTCGTTAGGACCATAGGCTTCAGTTTCCACAATCATTCCCCGGAGGAGGGTGCCATCACTAAACTGGCGCACCAATATACAACCCACTAAATCGGGGGCCACTTCAGGAGATAGACGGGCGAGCCAATTCGGTTCTACAATTTGAGCTGATGGTAAGTGAAAATTCATCATTAAAAAGCCCTGAAGTCCCTCGATGGGATCAATAGAGAGGAGGTTATTAAATCCATGGATGTCAAATTGATTTTAGTGATACTGACCATTGTTTTTACGGTGTCATCCCTAATTTTCGGCACAAAAAACGGATTCTACGATTCCGACAATTATCACGGTAACGGTTCTGCCCACTAAGATTTTGAGCTAACAGGCTGGAGTCTTAGCTGCATCCCAACTCTCACCGCGCTGGGATAGATGCTTACTGAACACAAGAGACTCATGACCTTTGTTCCGGTTCGATTTCTCTGCCCTAGAAAACGTGAGCAATGCCAAATCTTTATCCTATAACTACAAAAAAATCTGGTAAAATGGATACTGAATAGCTAGTCGCTGGCCTGCGAGGCAGGTAGAAACCCAACCGAGGTTTAACTCCTCTCAGCAGCTCCTATAGAGATGCTAGGAGTAAGAGCAGACAAGGGCGAGAGTTCAGGAAGGGGAATAAGAGAACAAGTCTTCCCAGAACAACAACCGATTAGATATAGCCGATAGCGTTAGCAATAGCCTAGTGGTAGTAACAGCAGCAGACATTGGCGTGTCGCTAGCGTTTACCCCTGGTGCGTCGAGATATGGGGTGGTTGTCAAAATCCCTAGGAATATCACCTTGTTGGGTCATAATGCTTTGGGTTATGCGTCAACAAGAATGTAGCTGAGCGGAGCGCTAGCGTGTTTGGGTCAGGTAGAGCCTGTCTGTAGAACACCAACGTGTTATATGATGCGTCAGTCAACAGCTCTGGAGGAGGAGAGAATAAGTCATCTGTAGTCAGTTGTTCCAACTCACTGGACACCGAGAAAGGGAATGATTAACCCAATAGCAATTGCAAATAGCTGATTATTGAGTGCGACTCTCTGACCGTTCATGAGCCATCAACATCCAATGGCATCCTATGTTGAAGATGATCAATTAGTTTGTTTCCCCTATGCAGTAGGTCATGGTGCTGAGGGCGTTTGTTTATTGGTGCAGATGGGGCCACACCGCATTCTTCTCGACTGCGGATTAGAGAACATTTCACCCCTACAATCTAGCTCCAAGCCTCCCGCCGATTTAGTCTTGTGCAGCCACGCCCACTCCGATCATGCTCAGGGATTGCTGGCTCTTCACCAAGCCTTTCCCCAGTTACCCATCTACGCCAGCGAGGTAACCACTCAACTTTTGCCCCTCAATTGGTCGGAGTTGCCGCCCCAGAAAATTCCCCATTTCTGCCAAGCATTACCTTGGCGATCGCCGGTGGAATTTTGCGACGGATTGAGTGCAGAATTATTTCCGGCGGGACACCTGCCTGGAGCCGCTGCTTTCTTGCTCACTTATACTACACCCAAAAAAACCTACCGACTGTTTTATACCGGTGACTTTTTCCTATCCAACTCGCGGCTGGTAGAAGGATTATCGATTGAGTCCTTACGGGGAATGCAGCCTGATGTACTGATTGTGGAAGGGACTTACGGCTCAGCTCGGCATCCGCACCGACGACAACAGGAAAATCAGTTAGTAGAGCGTATCGATCAGGCGATCGCTCAAAAATACTCGGTCTTGCTACCTGTACCCACCTTGGGGTTAGGTCAAGAAATCTTAATGCTTCTACGCAGTCATCACCACTTTACAGGACGTAACCTCGATATTTGGGTTGAGGGAACCGTCGTGGATGGTTGTAATGCCTACTTGGAACTATTGCCTCATTTCCCCACATCCGTACAAAACTTTGCCCGCCATCAACCCCTGTTTTGGGATGAGCGAGTACGTCCTCGTGTCCGACTGTTGGATGAGCGGCAACTCGCTTCGATCGGTCAGTCTCCCTGTATTGTGATCACCGATGAAACGGCTGATGTCAGCGATTACTGGCACCCAGAAGCCAGCCCTCCCGTCATCCTGCGACCGGATCATCCTAGATATCCGACGAGAGACAACATTGAGCTAGCGGATGTTGAAACTTATCTACTGGCTCAACATGGCGATCGCTTGGGAACGACTCAGTTGATTCATAATCTCCGTCCCCAGCACGTCATTTTTATTCACGGTTCTCCGACTTACCTCGCCGATCTAACTGGCTTAGAGGAGTTACAAAATCGATACCACCTCCATTCTCCATCTGCCGGAACTTTAGTAGAATTACCGATTGGTGAAACATTTATCCAACCGGCAGCACCCGCCGAAGCCAACTACGAAGGTGAGCTAACCGAGTTAGGAACGGTGGTCACAGTCACGCTCCCAGAAGCGATCGCGGCTGACCCTCGCTGGCAAGATTTTGCCGATACGGGTTTGGTCGAAGCCCGCTGGCAGGGACCAGAACTGGTATTGAGGGGATTGTCCCAACGAGAACTCCTCACTCAAGCGAGCAATACCAGAGTGCCGATGAACATCGATTGCTGTGGGAATTGCCGTCACCAACGAGGGCAGCGCTGCTGGAATCCCGCTTCTCCTCTCTACGGTTTTAAGGTGACACCGGAGGGGTATTGTCCAGTGTTTGAAGCGGCAGAACCCCCCTCGTCAGCCTCTTAGTGCGGCTTTTGTCCGAGTTAAACTTTGTTTAGCTTAAGTCTTTTTTTTCTTCTGCCTTCTGCCTTCTGCCTTCTGCCTTCTGCCTTCTGCCTTCTGCCTTCTGCCTTCTGCCTTCTGCCTTCTGCCTTCTGCCTTCTGCCTTCTGCCTTATCGCCACTAAAAAAGGGGTAGTTAACCCGGATTTGGTATGAAGCCTGAGAGATCGACCCTGACTCAAACGCCTAACCCAATATTTAACCCAGTGTAGAAGGTTCCACACTGGGTTCAAGGCAGGATTACACGAGTTCTTAGGGTTTCTTGAACCTAGAATGGCTCTAACCCTTGCTATTGGGTAAGAAAGTCCACTGCGGATTCAGGCAATCCTGTATGTAGGTTTTTAGAGTCTTCAAAAACGCTTGATTTGAAATTTTGGGCAACCAACAAGCGACTCGTTTTTTAATCTAGTCTAGATTCGAGTCTTGGGAACGCGGGTGAATTTGTTCAGCTTCCGGGCAATCGTCAGAAACCAAGGGTTCAAAGTTTCCTCTTGGCACAGAAGCTAGTTTCTGTGTTACAGAACCAATACTTTCCAGGCGAACCATTTCTTCCCAGGAACTGATTTCGTCTTCTTCCTCCGTTTCGTAACGAATGGTAACTAAATCGCCTTCTATATCAACAATTCGAGCGCGTTCAATCCAACGTTGCTGGTCCCGCAAGAAAACACAGATTTCACGACCATCGCAACAAAGTTGATAAATCTTGCGGTGTAGCATATTTGGCTTCTCCTGAGCAAATAACTCTTCCAATATGTATGTGAAGAAGCAAGCCGTTCCAGTTATAGGGGATACAGCTTCCTTGTGAGCTTGACGGGGGTCTAACCCAGTGGGTTTCTCACCGCCAAAGGTAAGATGCCTTAACGCTCTTTCCCCATAAGTGCTTAAAAGTTTGGCTTGCATTCAACAGCAATCTTGAGAGTGACTTTAGTACCTTCAACGATGGAAAGCAACTAGGGGCATCCTTATTCAAGTGTACGAGCAGTTAGTAAAACTCTTGGCAAGGCAATGATGGAGAGCAATTTGCCCTGTGATCCGATAGGAATTTTTAACAGATGGGTATCGGCAGGGAGCCGGGATTGTTTTAAGGCACAAATGAATTCCGCCATTGCGACAAGCGCACTCTTCCCAGGTGAAAAACCCTGGTCTACTAGGGGTACATAGATATCTGATGTATTCAGACATAGCTATTGTGACATACTCCTCATGCTATCTGCTGGACATGAGGAAAAGGTTTCTGATATTTTTCCTCAAAGCCAACTCCCACAGGGCAATCGCCACGCTGATTTTGACGCATAATCATCTTCAGGAGCGTTTTTTGTAACAACTCCAGCAGACAGCTCCGTTGAAAACCCTACATGATGAACACTCTGGTGATGTCTGAGGTCATGAACCGTTACTCAAGCAAAAGCTATTGAACAGCTTTCCCGCCTTAGCGGTGGCTAGGCATCAATGTCATGACGCTGTTCCCACTAGCCTCTCGCTGAATTCGACCAGAATCCACGGCCTCGTAGAGAGCTCTCAGCGCTTCCAAATCTGATGCTTCGTAACCTTTCATTTCCATTACCTGACGGATTAAACCTTCAGAAGCCACACTGAGACAACCCGTTTGAAAAGCTGATTGGACAAGCGTGCGAATCATGTTCCCAGAGCACTACTGTAGGGGATTATTAACACTATCGTGTTTTTTCGGCCTCTGGGCATTGATTCATGTCAGTCCATAACTGTGATTTTCCACACATTTTTGTTGTGATACAGGTCACAGGAATGGAACGATGGGCGACTCTAGCAAAAATTGGGTTATTGTCGGAGTGATTATAAATACTAGCGGAGCCAGACTTTAATGGCGGATCATCAGCTCATCCCTATAACCTAAAAAATATCTTGTAAAAAAGGGGTAAAGCTAACGGTCGTTTTCTGATAAGAGTTTATTAAAGTTCTGGTGTAGCTAGCCAACCAACAGCTAGTTTTTTTGGGAGCAAGGACGCCTGTGTGTGCGATCGCCATAGAACAAAAACAATACAAAACCTACATTCTCACGAACCCTCAATCTCAGTCTCGACTGGAAGTCGTACCGGAACGAGGTGCGATCATTACTCAATGGAGTCTGCAACAACAGGATATCCTCTACCTAGACCGCAATCGCTTTGCTGACCCGAACTTGAGCGTGCGGGGTGGCATCCCCATCCTCTTTCCCATTTGCGGGAATTTACCCAATAATACCTACACGCACAAAGGTCAATCGTATCAACTCAAACAACATGGCTTTGCCCGTGATTTGCCTTGGCAAGTCATACAATCCTCTGAGGCTAACAATAACTTAGAAAGCCTTACCCTGGTTCTCAACAGTGACGACCAGACTCGCGCTGTTTATCCCTTCGACTTTCAACTCGCCTTTACCTACAAACTCATTGGCAATGCGTTGGAGATTCATCAGCGCTACACGAATCATTCCGATCAACCGATGCCTTTTTCCACCGGTCTACATCCCTACTTCGTTACCTCAGATAAGACCCAACTAGAGTTTGAAATTTCAGCCTCCGAGTATCAAGATCAGATTACCAAAGAAGTTCATTCCTTCTTGGGCACCTTCGATTTGAGTCGTGATGAACTGGATTTGGCTTTTGGACAGGTGGCTGAGCCTTGTGCCAGTATTACTGATCAGGGTCGCGACCTCAAGATTTCTCTGAGTTACAGCGACCTCTACTCTACCCTGGTTTTTTGGACGGTTAAAGGCAAAGACTTTTATTGCCTAGAGCCTTGGAGTGCCCCCCGCAATGCCCTGAACACGGGCGAACATCTCACCGAACTCCCTCCAGGAGAGAGTTTGGAGACATCTGTCACACTAGAAGTCACTTTTTTGTGATTTTTTAGTTTCCTTTTTTCAATTGTTGTGCTATTGTTAGAAATCGTGTGCTCCACACAGAACACACAGATTGCGGGTCGCTAGCTCAGCGGTAGAGCATTCGGCTTTTAACCGATTGGTCTCGGGTTCGAATCCCGGGCGACCCATTTAAAAGGATACAAAGCTATTATCGTGTTTATAAGGAAAGCTTATTTAAGAATCTCTAGAGATAATTGCCTATAAACTGATAAATTATCTTAAGATTGTCATAAGAATTAAGCTTGTTACTAAGACAACACGACTAGCTGACAACGAACTAAAAGATAGGAGGACTACTATGGCGCTCGTACCAATGCGACTGCTACTCGATCATGCGGCTGAAAATGGTTACGGCATCCCGGCGTTCAACGTCAACAACATGGAGCAGATCCAAGCAATCATGCAAGCTGCCCATGCAACCGATAGCCCTGTGATTCTCCAGGCTTCTCGTGGCGCTCGCAAGTACGCTGGCGAAAACTTCCTCCGTCACCTGATTCTGGCTGCGGTGGAAACCTATCCCCACATTCCCATCGTCATGCACCAAGACCATGGTAACGAGCCTGCTACTTGCTACTCTGCCATCAAGAACGGTTTTACCAGCGTGATGATGGATGGTTCTCTGGAAGCTGATGCGAAGACCCCAGCCAGCTACGAGTACAACGTCGATGTGACTCGTGAAGTGGTAAAAGTGGCTCATGCCATCGGTGCTAGCGTTGAAGGTGAACTCGGCTGTTTGGGTTCTCTGGAGACCGGTATGGGTGAAGCCGAAGATGGTCACGGCTTCGAGGGCAAGCTTGACCACTCTCAACTGCTGACCGACCCGGATCAAGCGGTTGACTTCGTTGAGCAAACTCAAGTTGATGCCCTAGCTGTTGCGATCGGAACCAGCCACGGTGCTTACAAGTTCACCCGCAAGCCAACTGGTGAAATTTTAGCGATCAGCCGGATTGAAGAAATTCACCGCCGCCTGCCTAACACCCACTTGGTCATGCATGGTTCTTCTTCAGTTCCTGAAGACCTACTGGCGATGATTAACGAATTCGGTGGTGCCATTCCTGAGACTTATGGTGTACCCGTCGAAGAAATTCAAAAAGGCATCAAGAGCGGTGTTCGGAAAGTGAACATTGACACTGATAATCGTCTGGCTATCACCGCTGCTGTACGCGAAGCTCTGGCTGGAAATCCCAAGGAGTTTGACCCCCGTCACTTCTTGAAGCCTTCTATCACCTACATGCAAAAAGTTTGTGCTGAGCGCTATCAGCAGTTTGGCACTGCTGGCAATGCAAGCAAGATCAAACAAGTCAGCCTGGAAGAGTATGCAGCTAAGTATGCCAAAGGTGAACTAACGGCAACTATCAAGAAAGCTGCGATCGCTTAATTGACTTTCGTTAATCAGGCAAACTGACAGGTTTGCCTCAAAAATTATCCTGGGTGGCTTTGCAGCTATCCAGGTTTTTTATCACAAAAGGCAGGAGGCGGGAGGCAAAAGGCAGACGGCTTTTGATACCAAGTTGCAGTCAAAGACAGTAGATAGGGAGACAAGGAAGACAAGGAAGACAGGGGGGACAAGGGGAAGAGAAAATACTACGTTTGAACGCAACTCGGTATGACAAATACTTCTAACCTCTAATAACTCTCAGTCGTATCCCTGTATACCTCCTTGTCCGATCCCAAGAATCCTGCCTTGGGATAGACTCTCATCTTGATCTAGGGTGATAACGTTTTCTTAGGCAAGTCCAAAGTAATGAGGGCAGTGCTAACGATAGGACAACAAGCTCCTAGTTTATGCGCTCTAGGAGCTTTTCATTGCTTTGTGAACTACCCCGCCCTCCAACACCAAAAGACGGGGAATTTTGTCGATGTATTCTTAAGTCTTGGGCTTGTAAGTAGAAGCCACCTGTAATTCCTTCAACTGCTTGGCATCCACCCCAGCCGGCGCATCCGTAAGCAGACAGCTAGCCTGCTGTGTTTTCGGAAAGGCAATCACATCCCGAATTGACTCTTCTTTCGCCATCAGCATCACCAAACGGTCTAAGCCGTAGGCAATCCCACCATGAGGGGGTGCGCCATATTCAAACGCCTCCAGCAGAAACCCAAACTTATTGAGAGCTTCCTCTGGTGATAAACCGATGGCTTCAAACACCTGCTGCTGAATGTCCTGCTGGTAAATCCGCAGACTGCCGCCGCCCACTTCAAAACCGTTATAAACCAAGTCATAGGCTTGTGCCCTGGCGGTTTTCAAGTCCCCCAAATCATCGGGGTGGGGAGCGGTGAATGGGTGATGTAATGCCTCTAAGCGCTTCTCACCCTCATTCCACTCAAACATGGGGAAGTCTGTCACCCACAACAAGTTAATCTTGTCCGGGTCAATTAACCCCAGTTCACGACCAATTGCGCCCCGCAGTCGGTCTAAGGTTTTGTTGACGATGTCGGCTGAGCCTGCTCCAAATAGCAAGAGATGACCGGGTTTAGCTCCTGTGCGTTCCAGTAATTCTTGCTTTTGGGCTTCTGTGAGGTTGTCTTTAATCGCCCCGATGGTGTCGATTTCCCCATCATCACGCACTCGGATATAGGCAACACCCTTGGCACCGGCTTCGATTGCTTCTTTGAATAAGTCGCCGCCGGTTTTAATCCGCACATTAGAAATCAGTTCATTCCCGCCAGGAATGGGTAATACTTTGACGATACCCCCAGCCGCCACAGCACCCGAAAAGACTTTGAATCCTGAATCTTTGAGTAAATCAGAAACGTCAACAAGCTCTAAACCAAAGCGTGTATCGGGTTTATCACTACCATAGCGCCCCATAGCTTCGGCATAAGTGAGGCGAGGGAAAGGTCGCGGTAACTCGATGCCTTGAACCGTTTTGAAGATATAACAGACTAACTCTTCATTGAGCTGGAGCAGCTCTTCTTGGGACATGAAGCTCATTTCCATGTCCAACTGAGTAAATTCTGGTTGTCGGTCAGCTCTGAGGTCTTCATCCCGGAAGCAACGGGCAATTTGATAGTATCGGTCAAAGCCGGATACCATCAGCAACTGCTTAAAAAGTTGGGGGGACTGGGGCAAGGCGTACCACTCTCCTGGGTTGACACGAGAGGGCACCAGATAGTCTCTGGCACCTTCAGGGGTGGAACGGGTGAGGACTGGAGTTTCAACCTCGATGAAGCCTTGCTCGTCTTCTAGGTAGCGGCGAATGGCTTTGACGACTTGGTGACGCAGTTGGAGATTACGACTCATGCGATCGCGTCTTAAGTCCAAATATCGATACTTCAGCCGCAACTCTTCTCGAATCTCTGAAGTATCGGACGTGGAAACCTGAAAGGGTAGCTGCTTGCTTAGGCTATTGAGCAGTTCGATCTGGTCGGCGTAGACTTCGACCTCACCCGTTGGCAGTTTAGGGTTGAGAGAATCCTCTGGACGTGCTGTAACTCGACCTGTAATTTTAACAACGTATTCATTCCGCAGAGCTTCTGCATCTTGATAAGAATCTGGGGTACGCTGGGGGTCGCTGACGATTTGGACAATGCCAGAGCGATCGCGCAAATCTAAAAAAATCACACCTCCGTGGTCGCGGCGACGGTCTACCCATCCACACAGGGTAACGGTCTCACCAATATGTTCCTTTTTAACTTCGCCGCAATAATAAGTTCGCATAGTTGCTTGTCGGTAACTTTGGCTTGAGGATAGGAAAGTACACGAGGTCAAGCCTGAAGTCTATAATAAGCGCCATCTGGCTCACTCCGCAGCACAGAATTATGCCAAATCCTTAAACCCAACGCGCCATTCTCGAATTAGGGGGACGCGGATTGAGGCCAACCCGCCCAAAAAATAACGCTCAACCCAAGAGCTGGTTGAGCGTTCATTTGCCTTATTCATTGTTAGCGTAGTGCTTCTGGCGAGAGTTCACTAATATCCTGAAAGTGGGAATTCTTAAGCCAGAACAGCTCTCTTTCAAGCCATCATCAAAGCCCTAGCATCTGTCACAAGTCGTATCTTAGAACAAGACTAAATTTTTTCTCTTAACGAGTAACTAGGCATTTGCTGAGGGATTTACGTCCTTTGCCATCTGCCGAAATTCATTAGGAGTATTAGCCCCAGCGGCTCCGGTGCCCGCTTCGTTTTTATCGATGTCACTGACGCTGTATTCTTTTGAAGCTTCGTAGTCGCTATCAACATCAATTTCTGGTGTTTTCTCGGTTCCTTCTGCCATATTCTCGGCGGCTAATTCAGCGTCTTGCCCTACAGCTTGTTTCGCATCTACCTTCAGTTCTTCAGCCATTGTAAACTCCTGCTTGTTTTGCTTTTTTAAATGCTCTAGGTCATCCTAACAAAGGCGATCCCCGTAGCTTTAGACTCTTGAGAGATATCTTTTATCTCTATATAAAGGAAGATTTATTCAGCGTTTTTCTCTTGCACAAACTCTTTCTCTTGGAGGGCGATTTGCCTGAGGAAAATTTTGATAATTCTAAAGTTTGAACCCATTCATTGATTTCAAAGATTAATTATGTCTTCAGCTCAAGAAACGACTCGTTCCTCAGCCCGTTCCGAAGACACTCGAAAAGTAGTGCAAGCGTTTGAGGCTTTAGGCACCGATGATAAACTGGCGCTGCTCTACTATGTCTATGAAAAAATGGGAGATTCCATCACGCCAGCAGCTCCCACTGCCGCTAATCCAGAAATGGCTCCTCGGCTATTAGGAGCAGAATTTTATGACAGCTCTGATCAGGATCAGCTAGCGGTGATGCGAGCCATTGTTAATCGTGAAGACACAGAACTATCTCGTGCTTACGGAGCGCTGACAGAGAACAATCAGTTAGTCGTCTGGTATGCTTGGGCTGTGGCAATGGGTGATACGGTAGTCGATATGCCCAATGACTATCAATCCACGGAAGCAATCAATAATACATTGTCCCAAATTGAAGGACTTGACTTTGAAGGACAAATCTCGTTGTTGCGTGAAATAGTTGGGAAAATGGGCTATAGCGATGTCAAGCCAATTCCGACCCAAGCAGAAACTGGCAAGACGCCCAGCCTGTAGGTTCAGGAATTTTCCCCACAGGGCATTAAATAGAGGTTGCTGTTTAACAATCTCGGAGAATAATTCTAGATAAGGTGTGATACTGAGTTCTTATTAGAGCCTGGTTGAACACTCTTTTTTTTTCTATCCGGCTACCGATAAAGCGTCTCGAATTTTTATGTCACTTGACTTGCGTATTTATGAACTCTACTCGAACCCCGTTGACAGGGTCGCTCTTCCCCCGGCTGAAACTCCTAGAGCAGCTCCTCTCCTTCTAGATGCCTCCAAATTGGGTTTCTTGAGAAGTAGTTTCCAGAAAAGTCAGGGCTTTTTGACAGCCTATACTTTCTTAAAGCTGTGATGATGGACAGGAAAAATGTCCTCCATTAGCGGACAACAGCATTTAAACCAATAAATGAGGAGTGAGAGAAATGACAATTAATACAGCCAAACTTGAGAGCATTCTCCAAAATTTTGTCACAGGCGCAAGTGATGTCCAGGGAGCTGCTCTTGTTTCACCTGACGGACTTCCTTTAGCATCCAGCTTACCGGGCGAAATGGATGAAGAACGAGTATCGGCGATGTCAGCTGCCATGCTGTCTTTGGGTGAGCGCATTGGCAGTGAATTAGCCAGAGGCTTTTTAGACCGTATCTTTGTGGAAGGCGATCAAGGCTATGGCATACTCACGAATTGCGGCGAGTATGCCGTTTTACTCGTCTTAGCTAGTAAGGCGGCTAAACAAGGAGTACTGATGCTAGAAATTAAGCGCGTTATTCCAGAGCTGAAGGCGGCTTTAAACTGAGGCAAACGCTTTATCTTCAGCCTTCAGCCTGTATTTCGATGGCACTCACGCTGTCACCTCAGAGTGCAGATGAGCCAGCCGTACATCGCTGTGCTGGCTCAGAAGCTAGGTTAGGCTAATGACTAAACCCTTACATGTAGCTAAAAGGTAATAGCGAAACCCAAAGTCAAAAAAAGTTAGAACCTCAATGCTTTAGACAACAGAACATCAATAACCCTGCTGAACACCAGCACTTCCCCCCATTTAAATAATTTTTTAACTTTGATCACTCACAAAAGCAGGTCAATCACTATTTTCGATCAGTGAGGGCGGCTACCCGTCAGCTCTCGGTGTGCCATCAATGGCATGATAAAAAGATTACTGGGAAAATGCTGAGTTATGTCAGGGTTGGGGGAACACTAGTGTTAAGGCGTTTTGGCGATGATTATTGCCGAGACTTGAAGCTTTAGCTCACTCAACGCCCATAGCTTTGTTTTCAACTGAAAAAATCAGCGTTGAGGCTGAATTTAAATTGAAAATCTAGGTGGTTATCATAAGCTTAGATGCTGATCGGGAATAAACGTAACAAAAAGTTGATATTTCTTCACATTAATTTAAGAATAAGAAAAGATAAGCCTATTTTTGACCCATCCTTAGAAATAAGTGAAAAGCAATGGCAATTACGAGTAGTTTGTCAGAATTTTCCCTACCGGAACTCTTTCAATTCCTCGATCAAGGAAGTAAAACCGGATTGCTCACTCTTCGATTTCAGCTTGACCCCAATCAAGAGGCAAGAATCCGTCATGCCCTGATTCACCAGGGTCGTATCGTCGCTGTGACTAAGCGACTGGATCAGCAATGCTTACTAGCGATGATTTGTCAACGGGGCTGGATTAGCCCTGAGGTGATACGCGAACAAGTTAATCGCTGTCCTGCTAATATACCTATTGGTCTTTACTTAAAGACACAGGGATTTCTCCAACCAGAGCAGCTGAGGTTACTATTCCATGCCCAGGTACTTCAGCAAGTTTGTGCGTTATTTCGGCTCAAAGATGCTCGGTTTAAATTTGACTCAAAAGCCACTTTACCAACAACAGAAATGACGGGCTTAAGCCTTAGTGCGACGGAGGCAACACTGATGGGTTTACGAGTGTTGCGAGATTGGAGATCGTTAGTAGACAAGCTACCTGAGCCAACTTCAGCTCTCTCTAGGGTAGTGATTGGCAAGCGCCACTTACGGCTAGATTCACTAGAAGGACGACTTTGGCAGTTGGCGAATGGGTCGGTTCCGCTCAATACGATCGCCAGCCAGTTTAAACAACCCATAGAAATTATTCAACAGACCGCTTTCCGCTTAATTAGCGTGGGTTTAGTGGCAGAAGTACCGATGATTGCTCCCTCTCGGACTAGATCTTCGGGAGAAGACATGTTAGAAGTTGCAGCGACGACAGAGGGTAGCAAAGATAACCAGGGTCAAGTGATCAGCAATTCTTTCATGCAAAACTTGCTAGGTTTCCTGAGGAGCAAGTAAGCGTGGAAATCATGCGCCTAGTTGTGACCGGTACGGTGGGTGCCGGGAAATCTACGTTTATTCGTTCAGTCAGTGAGATTGCCGTAGTTGATACTGATCGCGTCGCCACAGGGCCTGCTGCCGAAATTAAGACAAGGACAACGGTAGCGATGGACTTTGGACGCCTACAATTTGCTCCAGGAATGGCACTGCACCTTTATGGCACTCCAGGACAGTCTCGTTTCGATTTCATGTGGGATATTCTGATTCGTAGGGCGCACGCTTATATCCTGTTAGTTGCAGCTCATCGCCCCAGCGATTTTCGCTTAGCCCGTCGCATTCTCGCGTTTATGAATCAACGAGCGCAGATCCCTGTACTGATTGGTCTAACTCATGTGGATTGTGAGGGAGCTTGGTCTGTGGAGAATGTAGCGATCGCGTTGGGCTTTCTCGATGAAAAAAATCGACCTCCCTTTGTGACCCTAAACGCTAATCAAAAAGAATCGGTGGTGAATGCCTTAATTGTACTCATAGAACATTTCATGCAAAATTCTGTGATGTAATTTTTATGAGAAAAACCAAGTTTCTTAATGTTGTTTTTCAAAACTATTAAACGTCTTTAACCATTAACAAACTTAGATGCCGTTCTTGAATGGCCTAACACCTAATTAGCTGAACTGAATAATAAACGGGATTTTGTATACTAAATCACTTTAAACAAAGCTAAAAATAAAAGAAAGTATCAGCACTTAACAAAATTAAACTTCTTAACTATTCCGTAATTATTATTACCTGTAACTCAGTTAAGATAACAAAAACTAAGGTTGAGTAAGCGAGTCGTAGATTTATCACACTCAGGGCGCGAAATCCCTCAACTTTCCCCAGACTATCGCTCCATCTCAGCCAATTCTTCAAATCAAGGCGGGCCATCTAGTGAGGAGGAGGAAAAGTGTTAGCCAGTCTCTCACACAGCATTATTTCGGATCTGTCAATCCGAATAAATACTTATGCTCGCCGGAGCAATCAACTCCAGGATAGAGGAATTTCTATAACCTGTGAGCGACAATGTCACAAGCCCAAACCTCTATGGAGTAAGGCTTTCTCTCCAGTAACTCTGTTTCCGGTTAGGCACGCCAGAGTTCGTTTAAAAATAACTTTGCCATTTCAACCATTCTTGTACCTAAAATGGCTCACTTTTTTTGTACAAGTCCTAAGAGGCAAGAGGATAGGTCTTATTCAAGAGATTGCTCTACTGTAATGATTTTCTACTCTCTATCGATAGATTGATTCAGGAAATAGTAGGTTCTATATTAGTATTGCGTAATATTAAGTAAATTATTGAACGACCTATGCCATCGTTGATTTCCAACTACACTCTCTGTCTTTTAACCTTCAATTACAATTAAACAGCCATGTCCATTACAGGTCATCTATCAGACTTTTCCTTACCCGAAATTTTTCAGTTGCTGGAAAAAGGGCATAAAACCGGCCTCCTAACACTTCGGACTGAACCCGTCGTTCATGATAAGCCCCAATTTCATTACATCTGGGTGTATCAGGGTCGAATTGTCGCAGCCGCCAATCGACTCGATCATCAGGGATTAGTTTCGCTAATTGATCAACGCCAGTGGGTTAGCGATCGCGTCTTTGATAAATTAGTTCACTGGTGCTGTCCAATCAATGAACCCCTAGGATTATACCTGAAAAATCAAGGCGTTTTACAAGCCAAACAACTGAAACGATTATTCCAATTTCAGGTATTAAGTGGCGTGTGTGCTTTATTTCAATTCAAAGATGCTGAGTTTCGATTTGAGCCAAACGTGCAAATCCCGACGCGAGAAATGACCGGTTTAAGTGTACTAGCCACTGAAGCGGTACTCGTCGGGTTAAGGGTACTGCGAAACTGGGATGCGTTAGCCGATAAACTGCCCGATCCAAACGGGGGTTTGGTTAGTATCCTTGCAGGTCAACCCCAATATCGTTTAGATACTCTAGAGTGGCAAGTTTGGGAATACACCAAAGGCACAATGTCTCTAAGCGCGATCGCACGACAATTAAGACTCCCTGTAGAAAAAGTGCAGCAGGTGGCTTTCCGACTGATCACCATCGGTTTAGCAGAAGAAGTGCCTTTGTTAGTGGGCACCCTACCGACTCAGGAAGTAGAAGCCCTACCCGCACAACTCCTTGAAGACGCGGAAAAACAGAACATCAGCCCCTCCTTTATGCAAAGCTTAGTGGGTTTTTTGCGTAGCAAAGTCACCACCCAACCTAGCCTCAGTAATTGTTAGTTGGTAATGGGTAATGGGTAATGGGTAATAGTAAGAACTTTCTTCAATTACCGAAACCTCAAGAGCATCGCTACCGCTTCGTGATTTTCAGGATTAATTAGCCCTAAAAGTAGCCACTAAGAAACAGCTACCTGAGTAATTTCCTCAGGAGTCAGATGAGAATGTATCACCTCACCGTCACGAAACCAAACAATGCGCTTGGTCAAACGTGCCACCTCTGGCTCATGAGTCACCATCACCACAGTAATACCACTGGCATTGAGTTCGGTGAAGATATCCATAACTTCCTGAGTCGTTCGAGAATCTAACGCTCCTGTCGGTTCATCGGCTAAGAGTAAGACAGGTTTATTCACAATTGCACGGGCGATCGCTACCCGTTGTTGTTGACCTCCAGAGAGCTGATTGGGTTTATTATTTAGACGATTTTCTAATCCTACTCGCGTCAAAGCCGCCGTTGCACGCTCTCGCCGTTCGGCATTTGGTATACCTGCATAAACCATTGGCAGCATGACATTTTCCAGCGCTGTCAATTGAGCCAACAAGTGGAATTGCTGGAAAACAAAACCAATTTTAAGATTCCGAATTTTCGCTAAATCAGAATCAGCGAGTCCAGAGACATCCACCCCATCTAAATAATAGTGTCCCGAAGTCGGTCGATCGAGACAGCCAATAATATTCATCGCTGTCGATTTACCCGAACCCGATGCTCCCATAATCGAGCAATATTCTCCTTGCTCCACAATTAGGTTGACACCGTTGAGAGCACGCACTTCTGTATTGCCGATGCCATAGACTTTAAAGATATCCTCAAGGCGAATAACAACAGGTTTTCTGGGAGAATCGGAAACCTCTGATAGAAAATTAAGGGAGTTTTTCATAATACCTAATACTAATTTTTATACCTGGAATTGGTACTCAGGAATCTATCAAAATTCTGACTCACCTAAGTTGAATGGCTCTTGCCTTCTGCCTTTCTTAAGCACTTCTGAGAGCAACAATCGGGTCAAGTTTCGCCGCCCGCCGTGCTGGTACGACGCCAAAGAATAAGCCAATTCCACCGGAGATACTAACCGATACTAGAATCGCCACTGGAGAAATTCCCGCTTTCAAAGGACTCACCATCGCGACAATTTGAATAACGCTAATTCCTAGCGCCGTGCCAATGATGCCACCTGCCGCCGAGAGAATAACCGCCTCAATCAGGAACTGAATCAAGATGTCTCGTTCTTGAGCACCGAGCGCTTTTCGTAATCCGATTTCCTGGGTACGTTCCGTGACTGAGACTAGCATAATGTTCATCACACCAATACCCCCGACGAGCAGAGAAATTGCCGCAATTGCCGCCAAAAGAACGGTGAGTCCGCCCGTGATTGTGCCAACAATCTTGAGAACATCCTTCTGAGTTCTCACGGTAAAATCATCCTCATCGGTGATTTTGTGCCGCAACCGCAGCAAGTTCTCAATTTGAAACTGAGCCGCCCCGATGCTATCTTGACTTTTTGCAGTCGCGGAAATAAACGTTAGTTCTAACCCATAGGGAGACGTTCGTCCCACGAGGCGATTCGCCATTGTCGTAAGGGGAATGAAGGCGGTATCATCCTGATTGTCTCCCAAGAAAGCCCCTTTTGGCTCCATCACCCCAATCACCTGAAAGGAGGCATTTTTGATGCGGATTGTCTGCCCAATGGGGTCACTATTTCCAAATAGTTTCTCCGCCACGTCAGCGCCCAAAGCTACAACTTGATTATTCCGCTCTAAGTCTAAATTCGTGATAAACCGACCCCTAGCAACATCAAAGTTCCTGACGACGAGAAATTCAGGTGTTGTGCCAGTAATCGCCGTGTTGGTGTTTCGGTTGCGGTAGGTAACTAACAGCCTGGAATTAATCTGAGGAGCAACTTCTTTAATAGAAGGGACTTGAGTGGCGATCGCTTTAGCATCTGCAAGCACCAGCGTCTTCGGCAGGTTCAATGTCGTACTCCGAGTTTGTTGAGAACCCGGAACAATAAACAAGAGGTTAGGCCCAAGGGTTTCAAATTGCTCAGAAGCTAACCTTTGAGCACCTTGTCCAATTCCCACCATTGCAATCACCGAAGCATTACCAATAATAATGCCCAACATCGTTAAGCTACTACGCAGCTTGTTAGCCACTAGCGTAGTTCCTGCCATTTTTAGACTTTCTAATAAATCCATATATTCATGAATTGATAATTAAAATAAAGTCAATTTTTAAAAAAGTTTATTTATTTTCTTGATTTTTTTTCTGCTTAAAATCTTCAGGTAAATCAATAAACACCCGTTGACCCGGACTTAACCCCTCCAGAATCTGAGTTTGGTTTTGAATACTCGTCCCAATTGTCACAGGTTTAAATTGGGGCTTATTCTGTGCATCTGGCAACAAAACCCCCGTTTTACCTTCCTGTGTCACAATCGCGACGGTCGGAATAACTAGGGCATTATTAACTTTTTCACCTAAAAAGGTAAGCTTAACATTCATGCCCGAACGTAGCTCATCTTGACCCGTTAATAGCGCCACCCGCACCTCAAAAGACGTGACATTTTGCTCAACCACGGCTTCCGGTGCCACCCGTTGGACGCGACCTTGAAAAACTTTTTCAGGAAAGGCATCTGCGACAACCTCCACCGACTGTCCGGGTTTCATTTTGCCGACATCAACCTCTGGAACTTTAGCCAGAATTTCCAGCCCTTTAGCCAGTGCCACAATCGAAGTTGAGGTGGCTGAAGCCGTACTTGACGCTGACGTGGTTGGGGTAACGAATGCTCCTTCGGTGGCATATTTTTGCGTCACAATTCCTGAAAAGGGCGCACGAATAATTGTGTCTTGCAGTTGAACTTGCACAGACATCACCTCCGCTTTCGCTGCATCCACTGCCGCTTTGAGTTGGGCAATTTCCTGGGGACGCCTACCGTTTTGCAACTGCTCTAAATTAAAGCGCGATTCGGCTACAGCCGCCTCTAGTTGGTCAATTTCTGGCTTTTTGGTGTTTTGTTGCTGCTCTAAACGCCGTTGTGCTTCTTGTAGGTTGGCTTGAGCGTTGCGTTCTTCGGTTAAGGCTTCATCCCGTCTGTCTAGGGACACAGCGCCTTGTGAGGCTAAATTTCGATAGCGATCGGCTCTCAGTTTAGCCAGGGCTAATCGTGATTGGGCGGCTTCGATTTGCGATCGGACTTGCTCAATTTCTTGGGGATTACCACCACGCGCCGCCTCTAAACGCGCTTGAGCTTGCAACAAGCGGGCTTTAGCTTGGTTGATTTCTTCTGGGCGACTCCCTGCCTGTGCCTCGGCTAACGTGGCTTGTGCTTTATTCAGGTTCGCTTGAGCTTGAGCTAATCGCGCCTGCAAATCCGCATTTTCCATCAGTGCGATTTGTTGTCCTTCCTGGATGCGATCGCCCTGTTCCACAAACAACTTAGCCAAACGACCTGAGGTTTTGGGGCTAAGGTTGACATTTTGAATCGGCACCACAGTACCCGTGATGTCGGTAATCCGCAGCGTCAGAGTCTCCGCTTGCACAGGTACGGTTAGTTGATTGAGGTCGATTTTAGGTTTCCTCGCCTCAAGAGCCAAGTGAGTTGCACCACCCACTCCCACAATGCCTGCGGCTACTAACCCGATGATCCAAGGGGAAGGTTGTTTGACTTTACCGATTAGTGGAAGTTCCATGTAATGATGTTTTCCCATCCGGCTGTAAAGATAACCAGGTTGTGAGAAGGTTGTGCGTCTCCTTGGCTTGGCTCTACTCCCTAGAGTCTCCTTGAATCAAGAGAGAGTACTCCCTTCTGAGTTAGACGTTCACCCTATCCGACTTGCCACCCAACTTTACCTTTCTTTATACTATCGGTCTGGCTTGAACCTTTGGGCTACTCTGATTACTCCTGGTAGTACGGAATTCCGAAGCAACAAGCTCTGATCGAGTTCACGCCTGAAACTTCACAATACTTTGCAATTGGGAGAAGGGTTATTGAGCCACGAAAAAGGTTATGATAATAAGTTTTAGTGTTGCTTATGATAATATCTTGACGGCTTCAACTGGGTTGGCGCTTCCTCCAACTGGCTCATTCCATTGGGTGAAGTAGTATCACTGAACCAAAATCTGCCGGAATAGAGGAAAGTTGAGTCATTCACTCAGATCGTCATGATTAAATGCTCTCTCCCCCACTCTCCCATGCTCACGCTTAGCTCAGGTTCGATGGGAACATGTCAGGGAGAGCAAGTGGATGCCCGCACTGCGTGCCGCTACGCTAACATCCCCCAGCCCCTTCTCCTTTAGGGTGAGGGCTTCCCATTGGTGACATGCTCCCATGTCCCCTACTCCCTATATAGATAGGGTCAGACCAATTTTTGGTTAAGATTTCAGCAACAATCCCATCGATTATGCGCTAATTTAGCTCTTAGATTCCTTCCTTGTTGTCTTTAGAGGCTGCACCGTGCCCAAGTATCTTCCTTTAATTTCTATTTTTGTTCTCCTGGGTTTTTTGAGTGCACAAGCGCCAGTTGCTGGACAGGCACTCGTGCCCTATACCCTTCAGCTGGATTCAAAGCAACTAGAGCAGCAGGGCTTGAACCTCGCTCAGGATGCGGTTCAGTTGGTACGTTTCCAGCAATATGAACTGGCTTTGCCGAGAGCAGAGTTAGCGACTCAACTGGCTCCCAAAGCGTTCCAAACCTGGTTTATTTTGGGAAGTTTGTATGTTCAGACGAAAGAGTTAGATCAGGGGATTACGGCTTTAGAACGGGCTAAATCTCTAGACCCTAAAGAATCAGGAATTTACTTTACTCTGGGTTCTGCGCGTTTTCAAAAAGCCGAATATTCCAAAGCGGTTGCTGAGTTGGAAGCTGGGTTGAAAATTAAACCCAATGTTCCAGAAGCCCTGTTTGACTTAGGGAATGCTTACTATATGCTCAAAGCTTATCCTAAGGCGATCGCTCAGTATGAAAAAGCCGTTGCTCAAGAAAAGAAATTTTGGCCTGCCATCAACAACATTGGTCTAGTGAAGTACGAACAGGGTGATATTCGGGGTGCTCTGGACAAATGGCAAGCGGCAATCGCCATTGACGATGAAGCCGCAGAACCTCAACTAGCCGCTGCGGTTGCGATGTATGCTCAGGGAGAGCAGGAAAAGGCCATTGCACTGGGAGAAGCGGCACTTCGCATCGATAGTCGCTATGCTGACTTAGATTTTCTTAAAGAAAATCTTTGGGGTGAGCGTCTGCTCACTGAAACACAGAAGTTTTTGGCAAACCCCAAAATACAAGCCAGTATTGCTCAAAGCCAAGCATCGCCGACACAAGTAGAAAGTGCCCCTCGGTAGAGTCGCCATTGGTCAGCTCGCTTTTGGGAGCTTTGCCGATAGAATCCGCTCAGAACCTCTAGCTCTCGATTCAGAGGCTCTGGGTGAGGTCTAGACCTTTTCTTTCCAGAAGGGTTAGCCTCCCCAAGCAATGACTGGCCTGATGGGGAACACCTCTTGCCAAAAGGGTCATTAGATAGTACTTATGTACTTAATTGGTATCCCACTCAGCCGTAACTTAAGTAAAAATCGAGAGGAGGAAGACAAGTCAAACCGATTAAAGTAAGCGTAAAGAGACAACGGTATTAAGTCTCTTTGGGGAGCAGAGCCATAATCTGATCCACAAACTGTTGATGGTCAACAACCGGCTTGGAGATGTAGCCATCAGCACCACTTTGCTTGAGGAAGTTTTCGCGATCGCCCTCCATAGCGTGAGCCGTAACCAAAATAATCGGTAAATTGGAGGTTTGAGCATCAGCTTTGAGCATCTGGGTAATCTTAATCCCGTCTACAGCCTTACCCCGGTAAACACTGTGGGATAGGGAAACATCCATCAAGATAATGTCAGCGGCTCCACTTTGTGCAATTTGCATCACCTCTTCCACATCTTCGGTATGCTTTACATCTAAGCCGCCCCGCTTGCTGAGAATCTTAGAAAAAACACGAGCATTAATGGGATCGTCTTCTACAATCAGAACGGTTTTCATGGGCGTTGCCTTGCTGAAAGTCGTCGTTTTTTTGAATGTGCGATTTGATAATAAGTCTGACAGGGACTTTGTCATGTTGCCATCCTGGCAGGCACTCCGTCATCACTTAGTGGTCAGAAATTAGGGAACTTTAACTCATGGCAAAACAGCTCAATTTACTTGCGACCGGTCAGGTCATCCCCACAGCTTTACATGCGGAGATGCAACGGTCTTATCTTGAATATGCCATGAGTGTGATTGTTGGACGGGCACTTCCCGACGTGCGCGACGGTCTCAAACCCGTTCATCGGCGTATTTTATATGCGATGCACGAATTAGGTTTAACACCAGATCGACCGTATCGCAAGTGTGCCCGTGTAGTGGGAGACGTTTTAGGCAAATATCACCCTCACGGTGACCAAGCCGTTTACGACGCGCTGGTTCGTCTCGTACAAGACTTTTCTTCACGCTATCCACTACTGGCAGGTCATGGCAACTTTGGTTCCGTGGACAATGATCCACCTGCCGCCATGCGTTATACCGAAACACGGTTATCTTCGGTAGGGAATGAAGCACTCCTGTCCGAGATTGGTGAGGCAACCGTTGATTTTAGCTCCAACTTCGATAGCTCTCAGCAAGAGCCAGTGGTACTCCCGGCTCAGTTGCCGGTATTACTACTCAATGGTTGCTCTGGTATCGCCGTGGGCATGGCAACGAATATCCCTCCTCACAACTTGGGAGAGGTGGTGGATGGTTTGATTGCCTTAATTGACCATCCCAATTTATCTGACGAAAAATTATGGGAATTGATTCCAGGGCCAGATTTTCCCACCGGAGGGGAAATTGTCGATGTCGGGGGCATTCGGGAGGCTTACAGTATCGGTCGGGGTAGCATTCCCGTGCGGGGGATCGCTCAACTCGAAGAAATTGCAGCAGGGCGAGGACGGCGTCAACACAGGCGAACCGCGATTGTTGTGACTGAACTCCCTTATCAGGTGAATAAGGCCGGTTGGATTGAGAAAGTGGCTGAACTGGTCAACCAAGGGCGCTTGGAAGGTATTGCGGACTTGCGGGATGAAAGCGATCGCTCCGGGATGCGCGTGGTGATTGAACTCAAACGAGACACCAATGCTCACCACGTCCTCAAACAGTTGTACCAGCAAACCGCACTGCAAACGACCTTTGGCGCAATTATGCTGGCTTTAGTGGATAGACAACCGCGTCAGCTCAATTTACGCCAGTTATTAGAAGAATTCTTACAATTTAGAGAGCAGACGCTGACCCGGCAATATACCTATGAGCTGGAACAACATGAAGGACGCCTTCACCTCGTTGATGGGTTAATTATTTGTCTGGAAGCCCTAGACAGGGTCATTGATATTCTCAGAAGCGCCCCAGATGGGACAACGGCAAAGACTTCTCTACAAAATCAGTTAAACATTAGTGAGGCTCAGGCTGATGCTATTTTATCCATGCCCATGCGACGCCTCACGGGTTTAGAGCGGCAAAAATTACAGACGGAATTTGCAGAACTCACAGCCCGAATTGAGCAGTTGCGGCGATTACTTAGCGATCGCAACGAGTTGCTCAAAACCTTGAAGAAAGATTTGCGATCGCTCAAACGCAAGTATGCTGATCCCCGCCGAACTAAAATTATCACCAAAGACCTGAAAGCCAAGGAGCAAGAGGTCAGCCGTCAAGCGTCATCAGCCAAGAGTAAAAAGTCAAAAGTTAAGAATCAAACCTCACCCGACAAAAGTTCCACCTCAGAACCCGGAAATCAGGAGAAGGGAAACCGCAGGAAGAAGAAAGACTCCAATCCACCCACACTTCCCCTTCCTGAGCTTGTGGTTGAAGAAGAAGAAACCGTGTTGGAATTTACCCATCACGGGTGTGTACTGCGGCAGCGTCCCACAACAACCTCAAAATCCACCCAGTCCATGAAAAAAGGGAATGACTTTGTAGTTGAGACTCTAACCACCATCACGCAGGCAGAATTAGTCGTGATCACAAGTGCTGGGAAAGCCTACCCCGTCAAAGTTCGAGATATTCCACCCGCCGCTGGACTCCAGGCAGGAACTCCTTTGGTGAAATTATTACCTGAGGTGGTGCAATCTGAAACGGTAGTGGCTTACTATATCCTGCCGGAACAGCCCGATACCCTCTCCTTGATTCTGCTCACTCAGCAGGGGCGAATTAAGCGCCTACCCGCTTCTGAGTTGACGAACCTCACGGCACGGGGGACAACACCGATCAAGCTCAAGGATGATGATCAATTGCAATATGTGTGTCTGGCTCAACCGGGTGAGCAACTCGCCTTGGCAACGAGCAATGGACGGATTTTGCGTTTTGAGATTAATGATGCTCAGTTACCACTGATGGGGCGCAGTGCTCAAGGAAATCAAGCCTTGCGGTTACAACGTCGAGAGCGGTTGGTCGGTTGTGTGACACTGTCTGCCAAGGAAAACCTGTTACTGGTTTCTGAGCAAGGTTATGGAAAGCGCGTGCCTGTGGGTTTGTTTCGGTTGGTCAATCGGGGGGAGCTGGGGACTCAGGCTCTACAATTTAAGACGGCGACAGATAGTTTAGTGGCAATGACCAAAGCTTTACCCAAGTCAGAAGTCATGCTGGTGACAAGTGCTGAGCGGACGGTGTCTTTACAGATGGAGTCCGTCAAAATATGGGGTAAAGATGGAACAGGCGATCGCATTGCTAAACTCAAGGCGGAAGAAAAAATTCTTTCGGTCAGTGTTTTAAGCTCATGAGCGGACTGAAAGCCAGCCACTGCAAGTTTCGGCAAGCCAATCTGGAGGACTGAATGAACCCCACCCCTGAAACTGATTTCCCCAATCGCCTCCTACCTCAAACTGTGGCTCTTGTGGAAAAGGCGATGGGTGGAACGAGCGAACCCAGAGTAGTGGAAGCACTAATGGCTGCCTTTGTCTTACTGGAAGAGAGTATCAAGACGGACTCCCCCATCGTTGCCCTGGAACAGGATGTCCGTACAGATACGGGAACGTACCATTTGTTTATCCGACGGCTCAGTATGAGTGTTCCTGCGGGGAAGTTCCAGATTTTAATTACCCGTGAACTGGCATCTGGCTTAATTGACCCCAATTGAAAATAGAGAGAATGAGGGGAGATAAATTTTCCGCCTAGTAGTCAAGCTGACTCTTCTGCCTTTTGCTATAGCTGCATAATATTGTGGGAAATCTCAGATATATAAAATGTGACCGCATGGATTAAACCAAAGGGGATGCCACAGTAATTGCTGTTGGTATCGCTACTCGGAATAGTCCATCCGAGTTGAACTTTATTGCTCGATTAAATCTGATATATTAGACACAAATCTGACTTGAGATGTCCGCTACAGCCAATTTTGCGATTGGTATTCTCACTCTATCTCTAATACCTGAAATTAGCTCACTATGACCCATATTACTCGCCGTCATTTCTTGCAATTTGTTGGTTCAGCACTAGCAGGCATTGGAATCAATCAGGTATTATTTCAACGGCAAGCCCAACAGTATGGTCAAGTTCTAGCGGAAGTTCCCCTTTGACAAAAAACTACAACCTATGCTGTGAGAGAGGGAGAGACTCAACTCCTCGGCTGTTACTGGGTACAAATTAAGGAAACTTCTAACAAATCTAACGCTTTTTGTTGGAGTGGAGTCGGTTGAGTAATTTTCTCAAACATTAGAGAAGTCTCCAGACCACTAGACTGGAATTTATTTTTGACAATCGTTGCTAAATCAGTCATTAAAGTCCGAAAACTATGGACAGGAAGCTTTTCAGGTGTCTTTTTAGTCGCTGCCTTAGCGCGGGCTTTCTTTGAACGCTTAGATGGAGCAACAATTGAACTTTTTCCCTCCGGTTCAACTGTGACTTTTTCATCGTCAAACAGCAGTGGAGCTAAAGCTTTCCTCATGTGCCACTCCACATAATAAGCCAGCATACACAAGAAGACGTGAGCTTTGACGCGCTGTTCTAAACGGTGATAAATTGGACGTACTTTCAAATCGATAGTTTTATAACTGCGGAAAGCTTGTTCGACAGTAGAAAGGCTTTTATAGGTTCTCACCGTTTGAGCCGCATCTAAAGTCTCCGGTTTGACTGAAGTCCGAATAATATAGACTCCATCCAAAGCCGAATCATTGGCGATAGCCGCTTCATTCAATGAGTAAGAAAAACTTGTCTCAGTGATGGCAATATTAAAGTATTTCCCCACACATGTAGCATTGAGAACTCGCCCCACTCTCAGTCCAATCTGGTCGGCTCCTTTGAGGGCGCGTTTATCTCGTGAAGTGGCGATAACAATCTTATTGAGTTCCTGCTGTGTCGCCTGTAATAAAGCAATTCTAGTCAAAGACTTTTCTTGAGCAAGCATCGGGTTGCGACAAGCAATTAGCCGCTCACTGGGGTAATCAGAACAAGAAAATTCTACTAAGTCAGTTTCATCAAATAATGAGAGTTGAACAGCTTCTTGTTCAAGAAGTTTCCGAAGCTCCTTCGGATAGATGTCTTAGGGCTAACTCATTTTCGATTAATTCTTGTTTGGATACCAGCCAATCCATTGCTTCATACAATTCATCTTCATCGGCTTTTTCTAAGCCCAACAGTTCACTTAACGATGAATTGCACGTTTCGCTGTGCAATCCTCTCGCTGTGGCTAACTTGGAACGAGGGTCAAGGAGACGCGCCACGATCATCGCCAAAACTAGAGCTCGTTTTCTCGAATTTGAGGGTGAGATTAGATGGTGCAAAGACAGTTTTTTGATTGTTCCTAAAACCGCAGCTACATGACCATGAGGTAGACTTCTTTCTACAGAGAATGATTCGGAGAGATTTTCAATAGCTGCGCCGCCTTTGAGCACTATTCTCAAGTTATCAATGACAGTATCCGGTAATTTCGACAGGTTAGCTAAAGTTCTTTTACGGATTTTACCCCCTTCACGATAGGACTCTCGTAGGAGGACAGCGGGGGGTGAATTTCTGTTAGGGACTCGTTCAATATACATGGCTACTATTGTCCCAGAAATCTCCCCGCCAAAATCTTAAAAAATTCTTAAAAACATGGGTACGGCTTTCTGGGAGTAAATGGCTCTAGTTCCCGTCACTCAAGCTTTTTCTCCCTTTGTAGTTCATCTGTACGGGGGAACTTCCGTTCTAGCTCAAAGTACGCCTCGCAAACTGGCGTTACTTGTTGGCATTAATAATTACATCGAACAACCTTTGGAAGGATGCCTCAACGATGTAGATTTGCAACGAAACTTGTTGATTTATCGGTTTGGGTTTAATCCCAAAGATATTTTGGTTTTGCCTGATAAAGATGCGACACGGGAAGGGATGCTAACGGCGTTTGATGAACATTTAATTAAACAAGCTAAACTGGGAGATGTGGTGGTTTATCACTATTCTGGGCATGGTTCGCAAATTTTTGACTCTGATCCAATTGGGGGTGAGCGAGGAAAAGCAGGACTAAATGGGACTTTTGTGCCGGTGGATAGTAATTTATCGGCTGGATATCCAGAAGTTGGAGGAACGGTGCAAGACATTATGGGGCATACGTTGTTTTTGCTGATGTCTGCGCTGAAAACTGAAAATGTCACGGCGGTTTTGGATAGTTGTTTTTCCGGTGGGGCGACAAGAGAAGCGCGGGTACGTTCGCGGGATGGGGGTAAGAATGTTTTGGTTTCTGCTAATGAAAAAACGTACCAAGAGCAGTGGTTATCTCGGTTAAATATGTCGCCAGAAGACTTTGTGAAGGGGTATCGAACAGGCGTTGCTAAAGGTATGGTTTTAGCGGCAACTGCACCTGATCAATTGGCACGGAAAGTAAATATTAATGGCTTTAAATCAGGCATCTTTAGTTATTTACTCACGCATTATCTTTGGCAGGAGGATAGCAATATTGAGCGGGTATTCCAAAAGATTCTCCCAGAAATCCCGAAAGATTTTGATCAATTGCCGCGTTATGAAGTGAAACCAGGGAGCGATTATCAATGGCAAAGTCCTTATTTTATTAATTCTCCTCAGTCGCCAGCACAGGCGGTGGTGATGGGAGTGAAGGGGAATACTGCCCAGTTGTGGTTAGGGGGTGTTGATTTAAGGCAGGTGAAAGCGGGGACGGTATTTACGGCAATGAAGGGTACAGGACAGGTGAAAGTGGTTGCTCGTGATGGGTTGGTGGCACAGGCAATGGTTGAGAACGCCGTGAAGAAAGGAACACCGTTGCGTTTGATGGGTAATGGGTAAGAGGAGTCTTTATTAGCTGATGGGAGTGGCACAGTTTGTAGGTGAGGATCTACGAACTTGTACAAGTGCGATGTTACTGGACATCATACTAAGCTCCCTTTAAACCTCTCCCACATCAGGTGCAATTTCCCCATCCACCTGCTCAAAATTCACCTTATTATAGATATCTGAGATAGGAATTTCAAAGGATACCGAAGCTAGCCCTAGAGTAACGTCAGATTGACCATAATCCCTAAACGACCATTGCTTATCATCCGTCTTATGATAATGTTCGATATATATCCGAGTTTGGTCAATTAACAAGTATTCCTGAAACGTCCCAATCGTGCGGTATCCTTCAAACTTTTTACTCTGATCGTATCCCTTGGTTGACGGTGACAAAACCTCGATAATTAATTGGGGATTCGTAATTGTATCCGTGCGATTGTTATAATACTCCGGTTTTCCAGTCACTAACATCACATCAGGATAGGTATAGATGCGCCGCTTGGGTATCCACAAGCGTACATCACTCATAAAAACTCGATAATCGAGTTTTTTGAAGGCAACACTTAGTTCAGTATAGAAATTGCCAGCTATTTGATTATGATTAGTAGAGCCACCTGCCATGGGAAAGATTTCACCGTCAATATATTCGCTTTTATAGTCAGCAGCTTCCTCCAGTGCTAGATATTCCTCGGTCGAGTAGTATCGTTGTTGTGTAGCTTGCATGGTTCGATGGGGAGCATTTGAGCGAAATTTACTTTTAATTTAGCACTGATGGTAAGCTTTGCCTGTTCTCAACTCTTCGAGTTTTAGCCTTTTCCAGGTCAATTATGATGAAATGTGATCGCACCTCTGGCAGGATAAAATTTTAACAAATAGACTCTAGCGCTGACCTCAAATCTCTTCTCTTCTCACTCAGCCCCAAATTCCAGCCCTACCTGCATAAGCTTTCCCCTCTTGAGATATAGAGAGTAACAGTAAGGATTAACGTAAGTTCAAGGCTAACAGGGGGAGTTATGGCGCAGTGGTTTAAATTCGTTGGGTTCATTTCACTTTCAGGGGTAACTTGCCTACTTTTATGCTCACAATCCTTCGCCGCTATTCCTGAGCAGATGGCTCCCAGGATAGCCCAACAGCCAGTTAACTCTGATGCGGCTGAACAAGTTCTTCAGGAAGCGATCCAACTCTATCGGCAAGGAACAGCAGAATCTCTGCGACAAGCAATTCCTAAATTTGAACAAGCTGCCATACTCTATTATCAAGCGAGTGACAAACGCTCAGAAGCCTTATCTCTCGTTGCCCTTGGGCGTGTCTACAGCGACTTGGGAGAAAAGCAGAAGGCCTTGGAACGCTACAACCAAGCTTTGCCCCTAGTACGAGCGGTGGGGGATAGAGGTGGGCAAGTCGTTACTCTCAATAATATTGGTACTGTCTACGACGACTTGGGAGAAAATCAGAAGGCATTGCAATTCTACAACCAAGCTCTGTCCCTATCTCAAGCAGAGGAAGATAGACGTGGGCAAGCTGGTATCCTCAATAATATTGGCGGTGTCTACTCCTCATTGGGAGAAATGCAGAAGGCATTGCAATTCTACAACCAAGCTTTGCCTCTAAGACGGGCGGTGAGGGATAGACGAGGGGAAGCCGCTACCCTCAATAATATTGGCTTAGTCTACGACTCATTGGGAGAACAACAGAAAGCATTGGAATTCTACAACCAAGCTTTGCCCCTAGTACGAGCGGTGGGGGATAGAGGTGGGGAAGCCTCTACTCTCAATAATATTGGCGGTGTCTACTCCTCATTGGGAGAAATGCAGAAGGCATTTGAGTTCTCCAACCAAGCTCTGTCCCTATCACGGGCGGTAGGGGATAGAGGACAGGAAGCCCTTACTCTCCATAACGTCGCCGTCGCGCAACGCAGCCAAGGCAACCTGAAAGAATCCTTAACCCTGATGGATAGCGCCATCACCATTATTGAAGACCTCCGCACCAAAATTGGCTCCCAAGAACTCCGCGCCTCCTACTTCGCCACCGTCCAAGACTACTACAAGTTCTACATCGACCTGTTGATGCAACTGCACCAGCAAAATCCCAATCAAGGATACGATGCCCTCGCCCTCCACGCCAGTGAACGCGCCCGTGCTAGAAGCCTCCTGGAACTCCTCACCGAAGCTAATGCCAACATCCGCCAAGGCGTTGACCCCAAACTGCTAGAACAAGAACGCAATCTTCAACAACAACTCAACGCCCTAGAACGTCGCAGGTATGAACTCTCCAGCAGTCAGTATACCGAACAACAACTCAATGAAATCAAACAACAATCCCAATCCCTACTCACTCAACTCGACCAACTCAAAGCCCAAATTCGGGTTACCAGTCCCCGCTACGCTGCCCTGAAATATCCCGAACCCTTAAACTTACAAGAGATTCAACAACAGGTACTCGACGACGATACCCTGCTTTTAGAATATTCCCTCGGCGAAGACCGCAGTTACCTCTGGGCAGTCAGCAAAACCAGCATTACCAGTTACGTACTCCCCAAACGCAGTGAAATCGAAGCCGCCGCCCAAACTTTCCGCGAATCTCTCACCCCCAATAGCGCCGCCAATCTCGAAGCCGGACTGCCACTGAGTCAGATGCTTCTCGCCCCCGTCGCTAATCAATTGGGTAATAAACGCTTACTAATTGTTGGAGATGGGGCATTGCAATCTGTTCCCTTTGCCGCGCTGCCCATACCGACCTCTCCCCCAACCCCTCTTGACCCCCCTCAATCCCCCGAAGCGGGGGGAGGACGGAGAACAAAGACTTGGATTCACGAGAGGGAAGTCCTACTCCCCCCTTCCCTAGTAGGGAAGGGGGGCTGGGGGGGTTAGGTTACACCCCGCTTTTAGTCCAAAACGAAATCATCACCCTCCCCTCCGCCTCCACCGTTGCCATTCAACAGCGCCAACTGCAAAACCGTCCCACTGCTGCCAAAACCCTTGCCGTAATTGCTGACCCCATCTTCGCTCTCAACGACCCTCGTTTTTCAACTACACCCCAACCCACCCCTGAAACACCCACCAACTCTGCCCTGACTCGCGCCACTCGTAACTTAGGTTTAGGGGACAGTGCCAAACTACTTGACCGATTGCAATATACTCGTACCGAAGCCGAAAAAATCCTCGCCCTCGTCCCAGAAGCGAAACATCTGCAAGCCTTAGACTTTAATGCCTCTCGAACTACAGCAACTAACCCGAATTTAGCCCAATATCAAATTATCCACCTTGCCACTCACGGCTTACTCGACCCCATTAATCCTGAACTATCAGGAATCGTGCTGTCCCTATTCGACCAAAAAGGCAAATCCCTTGATGGTTTCTTGCGCCTACAGGATATCTTCAACCTCAACTTACCTGCGGAACTCGTGGTTTTGAGTGCCTGCGAAACCGGATTAGGAAAAGACGTGAAAGGGGAAGGATTGGTCGGCTTGACAAGAGGCTTTATGTATGCAGGGTCACGGCGAGTGGTGGTGAGTTTGTGGAGTGTTAATGATGTCGCCACGTCTGAGGTGATGGCGAAATTCTACCAGAAAATGCTTCAGGACGGGCAAAATCCAGTAACGGCATTAAGGGCTGCACAACTAGAGATGTGGAACTCCCAGCAATGGCAGTCTCCTTATTATTGGGCAGCGTTTACCGTACAGGGGGATTGGCGGTAGGAGTACAAGCAATTAAACGGCTGTTGCCATCACGATCATCACGATAATTAACGCCAATACGGCGATAAAAACAGACACGAGAATAAATCCTGCGATCGCCCACAGTCTTTGATGCCGTTTGAACGCCTTGATACTCTTCCAACGGCGGCTTTTCCAAGCCCACTCATTGCCTTTAACACCTAAAATAATCGCCATCATTGGCCAAGTCATCCCCATGGTAAAGGGAAGGGTAATGATCGAAAGATCGCTCCAAGCTATCAGTCCAACCCAAACCTGATTGGGAATACACCATAAACCGGGAAAGAAAAACGCACCCCAGTTCCAGCCGGGAATTTCTTGGGGAACGGCAATAGAGGAGTCCAACAACTTCCCTTCTCCAGAATTATTCTTAGGAGTAGGGTGAACTGAATTGGAGCGGGAAGAAGACGCCTTGGGAATAAAAGCGATCGTATTCAGCATTCGCGTAGCCACAGGGACATCGGTTGCCGTAGCTAATAGGTATTCCAGAACCTGATCAGCCGAGTGAAACCGATCCGAAGGATGGGGCGCAAGCATACGGTTGAGCATAAAACTCATGCGTGGACTGAGGGCAAGTTCCTGCTGCCAAATCCAATGGAGTGTATCCGAATCAATCAAGTCTTGGGGATGTTTTCCCGTCATTAAAACTAGTGCCGTGACGGCTAAAGCATACAAATCGCTATGAGGGGCAACGATTCCTAAACGCATCTGTTCATCCGGCGAATAACCCATCTTACCCAGACGCGTCTTACTACTAAACGGAACAGACGGCGATGAACTGGAAACAGTTTGACCCACTTCAAGCGGAATTTCGACGACACCGCCCAAGTCAATTAAGATTGGCAACCCGTCGGAAGCACGGCAGATAATATTGTCAGGAGAAATATCACGATGAATAACACCTAACGAGTGGAGATAGCTTAAAACTACAAGCAGTTGCCACAACAACTCAACCATTTCGGCTTCGCTGAAGCGTTGCCCGAGCGCCATCCGCTCTTCTAATAAAGTCTGATAGGTTTTACCTTCGATGTAATCTTGAACTAGAAATAGCCGTTTTCCCTCCCGAAAAAATTCCCAAAATCGGGGAATCTGAGGCGATGAGAGCTTGTACAAAATTGCCGCTTCCCGCTGAAATAGTTCCTCTGCCTTTTGTAGGGCTTTAGTGCCTTGTAGGGTGGGCATCAGTTCTTTTAGTGTGACCCATTCGTTAAACCGTCCCGTATCTTCGGCAAGGTAAGTTCTGCCCATGCCTCCTTGACCGAGTGGGCGTACAATCACATAACGATCGCGCAACCGAGTCCCAGGAGCCAAGTGGCTACCCACTAGGTGAGGATTCTGTTGTGGCAGAGGTATTCCACAGCGAGAACAAAACCGTGCCCTACTGAGATTATCTTTCCCACAGCTTGTACAAGCGATCGCATTCATGAGGCTACTTTCAAGGGTTACCAGCTTACTTTTGTCCCGCATGAGTACCAGCTTAGCCAGTCCCATTGCGGCTCGACTAGAACAAGAAGGCAGAAGGCAGAGGGTAGAGGGTAGAAAGAGAGGGCACAGAGGCTTATAGTTTCTACTTTTGGCTTGGTTGTTAAAGGCTCACGTATTTCCGCCTGGGTGCATGAGTAAGGCATCACATCAATTTCACCGGCTCACCTCTATTCTTTCAGGGGTATTAAGCGGAAAAATTTGTAATGATTTTTTCATCTGCTTTCTTTACGGTTTCAATCCTCATATCCCTTTTCCGGATAGAATCCTAAGCTACAGATAGCCGTATCGAGCAAAACGCAATGTCACAGATTACAGGTAAAACTAAACTTTTGGGGGTGATTGGTGATCCTATTGAGCATTCTCTTTCTCCTGTGATGCACAATGCTGCCATTGCAGAGATGGGATTAGATTACATTTACCTCCCCTTCCCGATCAAAACAGCAGATTTGGGAGTTGCGATCGCAGGTTTTGCGGCTATTGGTGTGCAGGGATTTAGTGTTACTATTCCTCACAAACAAGCGATTATCTCCCTGTTGTCAGAGGTTTCTGCGATCGCTAAACTAACTGGAGCGGTAAACACCGTTTGGCGGACAGAACAGGGATGGAGTGGTACCAATACGGATGTGGAAGGTTTTGTGGCACCCTTGCAAGCCTTGAATCGGGATTGGAGCCAAAGCACCCCCGTTATCTTAGGGCATGGTGGTGCGGCACGGGCTGTCGTTGTGGGTTGCACTCAACTCGGTTGTGCTGAGATTCACGTTGTGGGGCGCAATGTGCAAAAGTTAAGTCAATTTCAACAAAGTTGGGTGAATGCCCCCCTACCCATAACGCTCAATGTCCATCGCTGGGATGAACTACCGGAGTTATTGCCTCAAGCGGATTTGGTGGTCAATAGCACACCTGTCGGAATGTATCCTAACGTTGATCAGTCTCCTCTCGATGCAGCCGCGATGGAGTTGTTACGTCCGGATGCGATCGCCTATGACTTAATTTACACTCCTAACCCCACGCAGTTTTTGCAGCAAGCCCAAGAACAGGGTGCAGTTGCGATCGATGGTTTAGAAATGCTGGTGCAGCAAGGCGCGGCTGCTTTAAAAATTTGGGTTGAACAAACACCACCAGTGGATATTATGCGGCGATCGTTGCAGCAGCATTTGGGTTTATTGACTTATGGCCGGTAAAACGTCCTCGGCGATTCCATCTACCGCCACCACTTGTTCAACATACTCTATTAAATCGGTCAAAGCACATATTCTCCATAAATGAATCCTTTTGCTCGCAGAGTTTCTCCTTGGAGAAAAAGGCTAACTTCAACACGGCCTGTAACTTCTTCAATAAAACTGTATTGACGGTCTTGATTATCAGGCACTACTAGCTCCATCGTGGTTTCAAAGTTGACGTTGACTAACAATCGATCGCATTCATCGGCGGCTTCTACCTGCAAGCTAGAAGGGACTTTTAAGGTGCGATCGGCAAACAGGGAAGCCATAATTCCGGGCAGACGCACAGGCATGACTGGAGAGGACGACCAATCCCAATGAATAGCTAAAGTAGAGCCGAGGAAAATTTTGTGTATCCGATTATCCACATATACAAAAATATAGGGTAAGTACTTGACAGAATGGTCTTTATTGGTACGTTGGTCTAAAACCAGAGTAATTTGCCTGCCGTCATCACAGGTGGCAAAAGCGACAAACCATTCCCAAGCAATATCTTCACCCCAACGAAAACGACCAAAGTTGTGATCGTGGTAGACAAACCAATCGCGATCGATACTGAAGTTCTGTTCGCCTACAGATAACTCTCCCATTACTTGTAAACCGGGCACCAAACCCCAACCGATGAAACCACTGCCAAAAGGCGAATCCTCGGTTACTAACAATGGCATGGCTTGTGCCTCTCCTTGGCAACGAATGGATAACTGCGCCCTTTCGTCTTGGACTTGCAGCGTCGAGTGTTTGCCATCAAGTTCCAGCAAGACGCCGTTTCCCTGGATACGCAAGGGGTTTCGACGCACCATATCGGGTTGCCATTCCAAGTTGAAAGTAGTGCCTAATGTCGCCATAGGCGTATCCACCGGCTCCTCTGGCAGCAGGTGAGTGCTGGCTAAGTTGACCAGGAAGCTTACTTGAATCTCGCCGTGTCCTGGTCTGCCCATCAAGTTTATGTTGACCAGTATCCGCACTTTTCCTTGTCTATCCAGGAGAACGAAATGATACCAATCTTTCCAGTCCATGGGGGAGGCGGGGTCATCCAAGGGGATGCGTAGGGCTTCAATACGGGCTAGCAGTTGTTCGTCAATGGTCATCGTTGTAGCGAACCTGCCTCACAAAAAACATCCTTGACTATTGTCTGCTGGGACGGCGTTGGGAGGATAGAGGCTACACCAATACTGGAGGCGATCGCATCCCAGGTGGTGGCAATTCTGGGCAATACCAACGCCAGTCCCAGCACAAGGCAACTAAACCAGCGTTCTGCATCCATTCCCAGAGATGCTTTGAGCGCGTCTACCGCCTCAGCCGATACGGAAAAGTCACGATTAGGCTGGCCTTCATCAAACTCTGTTGCACCTAAACTCCACAACCAGTGTGAGGCAAGGGTTAGCCAACCACCTTGGTTTTTGTCACCGCCAACAGAATTCTGATAAGCAGAGGCAGCTTCCTGAGTGATAACTAGCCAACGGGGGGCTTCTGCTGCGGCAAAAGCGAGTACCCCATTCTGATAGAAACGGGTGTTACTTAACTGAGTCAGTAACTCGCTACCAGCTTGGGTGCGACGGTATTTATCACCTTCTTGGCATAGGAGGAGCAACAATTCTATAACTAGCCAACGAGCCGGAAGTGTATCTAAACCGGGTATTACAGCAAGCAAACTTTTAGTTGCCTCGGTAGTGCGATCGCTAAGTGGGATGCGTTGCCACGCATCGCTATCTAAGGTTGCTTCTTTTGAGGCGATATCTTGCAATTTTTTGGCAATGAGTGGGGATATCTGCGCCAGTCCCAAGAGGATGCCAGCGAACCAGCGATCGGCAGAACCTCCTAGTTTGGCAACGAATTTTTCGGCTAAAAAACCTGGAACTGACGTTTCTCTTTTTTTCTCTAGAGGTTCTTGCTCAGCGGGAACCAAGTTTAACAGCCATTTTTCCCAAATAGCTAGCAAACTCTGACCCCCTAAAATTGTATTCTCACTTTTGATGTTATCGCCTATCCAGTTGGGAATTTGTGCGGAGGCAAAAGCGATCACTCCATTTTGAAAGAAGCTAGTTGGTCTAATTTGATTGAGTAATTGTGTGCCCGGTTCAGTTTGGGCGTATTCCTCGCCTTTTTTACTTAAACTGGCTAAAATTTCAGCGACTAGCCAGCGAGATGGTATTTTATCTAGGTCTATTAAACCTGACATCAAACCAAACATTCCGGCTGTTGATTTGTCTAGGGCATTCGAGAACAAGTCTCCGTCACGAGAAGAGAAAGGTAAAGTAACTGGCAAGGAAACTTCGACAACCTGATTTTGATTTTTTTCAGTTTCTGGCAATACAATTTCTAGTTGGATAGGAATCGCTTCTTCTTGAATGGCTGGAAAGCGTAACCAACTTTTGACTTTCTGTCCTATTTGCAGTATGGAAGGAAGTGAAATTATAATTTTTTGGCTAAATTGGCTTCCCTGAACTAGATAAAGATAAGAGGGAGAAATACTACTAGATATAGAGATGACTTGACCGTTATCTACTAACCAATCATCTAATATAGGACGGAATAATAAGTTTTCAGGTATTTGGCTATTAATTAATAGATGTAGAACCAAACTTGAACCTGGATAAACTTTTATATTTTCATATACAAAGTTTTTGATAATGACTGGTATTTCATCCATTTAGTTTTTCTCTAACTTTTCTTATTGACACAAGCTTACACATTTCTGTAAATCACGTAGTTAATTATTTCTTTGAGAAATCGACGGTCGTGGACAGGACATCCCCATTTTTCTTCTGAGCGTAGCGGGTTTTCTGACTGAAGAAAATCTAGGTTATCAAAAATTCTTGCGGCTTTGTTGGTAAGCGATCGCGCAACTTCCCAGCCGTGTTCGATGCTACCGCAAAGTTGCATTTGTTCACTAATAAAAGCAATATCCTCTGGTGTTTTTTTATCGCGGGGTAAAGCAAGGATTTTCAATATCTTCTCAGATGCTTTGCCACGATGTGACAAAACATGATTCAGCATTAAGGTGCGTTTGCCTTCGTAAATATCACCGCCAATTTCTTTCCCATAATTTTCGATTTGACCTTGTAAATTCAACAAATCGTCTTGGATCTGAAAAGCAATTCCTAATAGCATACCAAATCGAGTTATACCTGCCAAATGGTTAACTAGCTCCTTATTACTTGCTGATGGATGTCCGACGATCAGACCAATTCGGCAGGGAGTAATAAACGAATACCAGCAGGTTTTTTTGACGCACATTTTAAAATAATCTTGGTCGGTTAGGTGGGAAGCATTGGTAGCCACCCAATCTAATTCCATTGCCTGTCCTTCGACAGATTGCTGCGCCATAAACTCGATTTCATGTAAAACATTGAGAGCTTTGGAAACTCCAATGCTTGACAGATTTTCTAGCAATAAACCTACTGCCAAGACGTTGGTAGCATCACCTACATTAATGGCGCGGGGAATTCCAATCATTTGGTGCAAAGTTCCTTTCCCCCGTCGAGATTCGGAACCGTCTTCGATATCGTCGTGAATTAGAAAAGCGTTGTGATAAAGTTCAAGAGCTGCTGCTGATGTCAAGGCATCATGTCCCCTACCTCCTACTGCTCTGGCAACACTAATACACAGAGTTGGTCGCAGCATTTTGCCGAGACGGAAGGGGTAATCAGTTAATAATTCATATAATGGTTTATAGGCACCTTCAATATCACTTCTAGTGGCAACAAATTCTTTGATTGTTTCGCCTACTGCTAACCGGGATTGGTGTACTGCTTCATTGATAATGTTTTTGTCATACATTAACTGCTCTTCGGCAGTGTTGGTGACTTCCTCAACTTTATGGTTTTCTACGAGAGCTTCACTCGATCCATTGGTAGCGATGTTAACGGCTGAGGCGATCGCATAGGGATGTGGATGCGCGTTCGCCACTCCCCCTTTAGCTGCTAATGGCACGTTTGTAATGTGTTGGGCAAACGTGGGCAGCGCTGTCGAGGAATTTTCCGTGTATTCCCCTGTGTTTATCTTATTACCATTCTCTTCAAAATCCGGTCTATAAGCAGGCAGAGGCAACTGCTGACCGTTTGTAAAGTTGTTTTTAATACTGTTGGCTAGATTGACTTCTACTGCGAGTACGGGTTTATTTTTCTGTTGTTTCTTTGGTGTTGCCGTGGTAATTTTAATAACTTTTTTGGGTAACTCTTCTTGTATTTGAATTCCTATTTTCTGTTTATGGTCGTACATTAACCAAGCAGAAAAGCAGAAGTACAGTATGAACAGAAAAATTGCAAGCATTAATTTTATCTTGTATTCAAAACAACAATTATTATAAATTAATCGAGCCAGTTTTTTCTCCTGTCGAGCAGATTTTTAGGTGGGGCTTATCGACAAGATTATCTCTATTTCTGATCACCCATTCTTTCAGTCCCCACCACACCGAAATTTTGACGGGGTTGCGATCGCGTCTTGTTTAGGAAGCAACAGGTCTGATATAAGCACCCAGGCGAACTAACACATCCATATTACTAACAGGATTAAGGGCATGGGCACCGAAAAGCCCAATTATTTCGTGATTTGGAAATGCTTCAAGAGAAAAAGTTGCCGTTTCCTTTTGGCTACTAGAGCCACCAAATACCTGTGATTTAACTCCCTTATAGGTTTGAAACTGTAAGGAGATAATGTCCTGCTCTGGATAGTCGGGGCTTTCTTTACCCCAGGTTAGTACGATTCCTGTTATATAATCTCCCGTTTCTATGCTGAATTCATCAGCTTGACCACCGGAAGCACCAGCTGCTATTGACTCGTATGTTTCAGGCGGATTTTTTGCTGTATCTTCATACTGCACTTGAATATTGTCGATAGCCCAACCCGACTTAATACGCACGGTTTTAATTCTCGACTGAGGCGTTTTGGGTTGGATGGCAAATTCTTCTGCATCAATAAAGGACCCTCTAGGTCCTAGTGTCGGAAATGACGCTGATGCTGGCGATGATTCTTCCGGAACGGGAACAAGTTCCCATTGCTGGTTTGCTGTACCATTATTACCGTTGACTGGGTACGTAACAACGGGGGTCAACGGCTCTGTACTGCTCCCTAACACATCTAGCACTAAGCCATTTAGCTTTGACTTTATCAACCCATCTTCAGTAATTGTCCATTGCTGATTTGGCGTTCCGTTACTACCGTTTACCGGATAAGTAATAACTGGGGTAAAAGGCTCTGTTCTGCTTCCTGGAATATCCACCACGAAGCCATTTAGTCTACTTTCTATGAACCCATTTTCAGTAATCTTCCATTGCTGATTCGGCTCACCATTCGTTCCCTTGACTGGGTAAACAACCAGATGAGTTTTAGCTTCCGCGTTGTTTCCTGCCACATCCAGAACTAAGCCATTGAGCTTGCTTTTTATCAAAAAGTAGCCATTATTACAGCCGTTTTTAACGGTATTATCTGCCATCTTTTTTTCTCCTTTCATCATTAAGTTTTTTAACTTTTTCACAACAAATCGAAGCATATTATTCTTTGTAAGTCAAGAATAATTTTGTATTTTTTTACATTTTTGTTGATGATAATTTTGCTATGAGGCATATATAGCAGGAGTCAGGACTCAGGACTCAGGAGTAATGCCCTTACTGTGACTGGGTTTGAGATTGACATAATGTCTTAACCGCCAAAGCTTTTCCCTTTTGTGCCACTGCTTTGGGAGCATCACTTACCTCCAATTATTTAGCCGTATCGGAAATTACTTTTTAAACGATCGGCTTATTTGGTGTAGCGGTAGATAGCCCAAGAATGCTGGAATTGCGGGGCTGGGATTTTGCTTTTTGTAGATGTAAGCCAGCGGTTGCGAGAAAGGATATTTGGGATTAGCAAGTGTGAAAGCTTACTGACAAAGGTGCAAGATATGAGTTTAGGAACTTTGACAATTACCGCATTAGATACTTGTTTCATTGGCATTTTAATTGTTGAATTAACATAATAAGTGCTGAAGAACCGTTAAGAATTTATAGTGAGTTAACTAAAGTCAGTAATATTGTTATTTAATTAGTAAAAAACAGAAAAATATAATATAAAATATTTTATTTAATTTCCGAAAACGGCTTTGATAATGAGCAAATATATTGCGATCGCTACTTTTGGCTCTTTTGGGGATGTATATCCTTACATAGCGATCGCTCTTGAGTTGCACAGAAGGGGACATCATGCCGTCATTGCTGCTAGCGAGATATATCGCCAGATCATCGAATCAGTTGGAATTGAGTTTCGTGCCATCAGACCGTTAGGCTCAATCAACATGCAAGAAGAGGGGGAGTTTATCGGGTTGCTCTCCTCCTGTGGGCAGCCTCTGGAGTACGGTATCAGCTATCTGATCGCGCCTCACTTGCGGGCAACCTACAATGACTTGGTGGACGTGGTAGGGGATGCTGATTTAGTGCTGACGCACCACCTGGCTTTTGCGGCTTGTGTGGCAGCTGAAAAAACTGGGACTCCCAGAGTATCCGGTGTCCTCTCACCTGGGTCGTTTATGTCTGCGTATGATTCTCCCAGCCTTGCGCCCCTACCGACGGAAGCTAGAAATCGCGCCATGACGCTGGTTGCTAACGATGCTATACATCGAGCTTTCCGGTGGCAGGCACGCTTTTGGAGCGCCCCAGTGCGACAACTGCGGGCTGAACTTGGTTTACCACCTTCAGGCGATCCTTTTTTTGAAGGTCAGTATTCATCCAAACTGGTGCTAGGTTTGTTCTCCCAGCTTTTGGCAACTCCTCAACCCGACTGGCCACCCCAAACTCGCATTACTGGGTTTCCTTTATACAACCACCAGGAGCGTCAAAGTTTGTCTCCTGAACTGGAGACGTTTTTGCAAGCGGGAGCGCCGCCGCTCGTGTTCACTTTAGGCTCTTTAGTGGTGTGGACGCCAGGGAACTTTTATTTAGACGGGGCCATTGCCGCCCAGCGCTTAGGCTACAGAGCCGTCTTGCTGATGGGAAAGGCAGCAGATGAGATTGCCCCCCACCAGCTACCAGAAGGAGCGATCGCAGTTAATTACGCCGCCCACTCAGCCATTTTTCCCCGTGCAGCTGCGATCGTCCATCATGGTGGTATAGGAACAACGGCGCAGGCGTTGCGTTCCGGTCGCCCCATGCTAGTGGTTCCCTGCGCCTACGATCAGCCAGATAACGCCGCTCGTTTGGTGAGGTTGGGAGTAGCGCGGATGATCGCACGTCAGCATTGTACTGCTGACGTGATGAGTGCCGAACTGAAACAGCTGCTGTCTGAGCCTAGTTATGCAGTTAAAGCAGCAGAAGTCGGTCGTTTGGTACAGGCGGAAAATGGTGCTGCCTCCGCAAGCGATGCGATCGAAGCGTATTTTGAAGTAAGCCACCAGGGGTTAAAACCCGCCGTTTATAGCTCAAGTCCTCTTTCATAAGACTCTTGAACAAATAGAGACGCAAAATATTGCGTCTCTACCGCAGCGGATATTTAATCCTATTTGGATGTCAGTAGGTAGGCACAAATAAGCGAAGGTATGTGAATAAATATTAAGAACTCAAAACCGCTTCCCTTTTGCCTTCTGTCCTCACGCTTAGCTCCGGTCTGCCTTGTCTCAACGACAAATATTAATGCCTACCTACTTAGCAGGGTAGTTATTAACTAAGTTAGCCAAGCCCCAAATCGTAACTGAAAAAAGTACAACTATCACAAGAATAAGAAATGATACTCCTGGTGACAATGGTGCATCATCTGTGGCTTGACCCTTCTTTTTAACCGCTAGTGACAGACCATCCCGATTGTCCTTATACTTACCCTTTTCATCCTTCAGGTAAAATTTCACTTCCCCATCTGAGTTCAGGGTAAAAGTAGAAGAGCCTCTAGTTTTAGCCGCTGCAAGCGCCGCTTCTTTTGTTTCATATGTTTGATTAATATCGCCAATATCAATTTCCTTAAATTCCGGTGAGTATATGGTATATGCGTTTAACCATCCTGTGATGAATGTTCCATAGGTGTCATTATTTTCCCAACGACTCCAAGCCTCGTAGCGTCCCCCTTGTGATTTTCCTATTACCCTTACTTCATAAGTTCCTGCTTTGAAAAACTTAACAACTGGCTCTTCGTTTGTGGCATCTAGGTTAATAATAGTTACAGAATCAGATGCAACGGATGAACCTTGAGAGGCTGTTTCCTGCTTTGTCATATTTTTTCTGTTTGTTTTGTGTTATCGTTTTCATGCTAAGCTTAACTGAAGTTTTGTACCTGTCCCCTCAGCTAAGACAAGTCAATTTTTGCTTTGGGTGATTAAACTTCTTTAGAATGCTTCAATTTTGCATATTTAATAAAATCTTGTCAATAGATAAAAGCAATAAAAACAATAAAAATAAATCATATATAAGCCTTATTAATTAAGACTTATTTAAATCAATGGTAGACCTTTTGTACACAGTCAGAAATCTCCTAGCGATAGGAGGAAGGATGAAGGGGAAAAGAGAAAAGTATCGTTTCCCTTTCCCTACTTCTGCAAGCGGTTTAGTGTCTAGTGACATAGGATAAAGCACAGATTCATCCCTCAAACTTAGACTGACCAAAGAAATGGGATACAAGCCTTTCCCCCCAAACTTGGGGGCTAGGATTGCGTCAGTCATGTTTAAGATGGAAAAGCGATCACCCTACTCTGTGGCGTCTATTTCGGGTGAGTAAACATCAATGGCAAGCACATCTTCCGGCACCTGGCGGATCAACTCGCCGTAGGAAGGTTTTTGATGTTCCAAAGAAAGGTACGGTGGTGAAGAAGAACGACGCAACCACAATTGGTCGAATTCTGTCCACAAATGTCGCAACTGCGGGTTAATGGCACTGTCGGCTAAGATTTCCATTACTACTTGGTGTATGGCCAGCAAGTCTTCTAAAGTTCCGCTTAGGTAAATGTTGTCAGCCACCACGGCTGCATCTAAAGTCAACCTGCCAGCAATCACGTCTCGGAGAGTTTCGGCTTTGCTGCGAAAATTTACTGACTCCAGCGCCACCGGATATTCGCTCTCGATTTGCAGTTGTTCTCCTCCCGACGCCCGCAGTCGCAACCTAATTCCATCAAGGTCGATCGCAGCCGTTTTTCCCGAAACCGCTTGCACCAAGACTTTCCAGGTGGAACCTCCTTGGCTTCGTAGGATTTCCACCAGGCGGTGCAGCCATTGATCTAGCTGGGCTTGGCGTTCAAAAAATTGATTTTCCATCAACAAAGCCCTAGCAAAACTTTCAAACTGTGCAAGATTTGAGCCTCCAAGGGACGCTTCGCGCATCCCCAACAGATGGAAGAAACACAATTAGCTGAAATCATTCAACTATAAGGGTTTGAGAATGTGTTTCTTAAGAGAATAGTGCAGCACCGCTGGCAAATGCAAGACTACGTAAAAACCAACCAGTGACTTACCACCGATTACATCATTTTTTAAATACTCACCTATTTATCAGTTGAATAAACAACAGATAGGGGCACGACATGTCGTGCCCCTACATCGGTACTGCAAGAATACCCATCTGCAATCTTCGATATTCTCTACAACGCACCCGCCGCCGTCTGATCCAGCACACCCCCCGATAGGTGGGTGGTAATGTTCATCGCTTGCAATATCGGCGGTTTTTCTAAACCATGAGGATAGTCAATCACAGTAACAGCACCATTGCCCTGTTTAATACTCCAGATTGAGGCTGGACTTAAACCCAATACATGACAGAGAATCACTTTATTGATGGCATCATGAGCCACAATTAGACCGGTTTTCAGTTCCGTGTTAGATACTCCAGCCGCTTCAATAATCCCATTCCAACAAGCAATCGCCCTATCCCATACCTGCTGTAAATTTTCCCCTTCTGGCATCTGTACCGTTTCCGGGGCAGTTTGCCATTGATGCAGCAAATCGGCGTACTCCTGCTTAATTTCGGACTCTAACTTTCCTTCCCAAAGTCCGTGATTAATTTCCTTGAGTTTCTCTTGCAGCTCCAGGTTAATATTGGGATGATTTTTTAAGATTAATTCAGCCGTTTCTTTGGGACGAAGCATAGGGCTACTGACGGCAAAATCAATCGGCACATCCTTGAGAAACTCAGCCGCTTGTTGTGCTTGTTTGCGCCCATTGTCATTCAGCGGCACATCAATTCCGCCCTGAAAGCGTGCAACTCGATTCCACTCGGTTTCACCATGACGCACCAGCAACAACCGCAACCCTCGATTCCCTTCTCGTGGTGTAGGTAAGGCGTCTCCCATGTGGGAGGTTTGATTGAGCGACTCTAATTGTACGAGTTCACCCCAACCCCCTACAAAATTCAAAACATTGATGCCACAGTTGGATTGCTGGATGGAATGATAAAGCGCCGGAGAAATACCAAGAGCACTCGCGAGCAAACACCGATTAATCCCGTTATGCGCCACGATTAAAATGGTTCCTCCTGGGTGGCGGGGGAGAATCTCTTGCCAAAACTGCTTGGCTTGTTCGTAAAGCGCTAGCACGGGAAAATGTTCCTTCGTCCCCTCTGAGTTGGGAAGAGTCATGCAAAACTCGTGAGGGCGTTCTTTCCAGCAGCGATACTCCTCTGAGAACTTGTCCTTCACCGCCTCCTTCTGCAACTTCTCCCACAACGGCAAATCAATCTCTAGTAGGCCGGTCGGGGTCAATAACTCCGGAGAACCGGGCAAATAAGGTAGGATAACCTCGGCGGTTTTCTTTGCCCGTTGTAGGGGAGAGCTATACACAGCATCAAATCTGAGGCTACTGAGGGCAGCGCCGACTTGGTGGGCATCGGCAGTTCCTTTTTCGGTCAAGACTGACTCATCACAGCGCCCTTGAATCATCTTAAGGGCGTTATAACTGCTTTGACCGTGACGCACGATAATGACGCGAGTAGCCAATCTGGGAATCCTCCATTAGCAAGTAGGTGAACAGTGCCCTGTTTGACGTAAAGGCTGCTAATTTAAGCATCTCCCAATTTCAGGGTAACTTGCAACCGAATATGACCCTCAAACTGAACCCTTGGTTTGAGGAAGCGTAAGATAATTTCAGATAACTTGAAAAAGCTAGCCTGTAACGGGCAAAAATTCTTAGCCTTGGACTTTATTACTGGCATTTGGGGGGTTCATGACCACTGAGCGGTGGATTTTGATGATTAAACGGTTGATTTTGGGGATACTGACGATTTTTGCCTTCGCCAGTGTTACCCTTTCCTTATTGCAAAGCTTGAGTCAGCCTCAGATTCAAAGCCGCCTGGAACTTTACCAAACGAATTTACTCCTCCATGCCAGCGAGTGGCAGGGTAATAGCAGCGAGACGGGAACCCCGCAAGAGTCCGTACCTGATTTGAAAGCGGCTCGAAATGCTTTACTGGGCGAAAAGCCTTTAAAAACGGCTCAAGAACAGTATCAAGAAACACGTAAATCCGCTCAGAAAACTCAGTCGAACCTTGCGGCACAACTGAAAGACGTTTCTGACAAAATCTCCCAAGTTCAGGGAATTGAGGATGAAGATGCCCCCACCCCTGAGGAAGTCAAAATACAATTGCAACGCTCTATGCAGCAGCAACAGCAATTGCAAGGGCTACTTTCTCAAGTCCAACAACTAATTGATGAGCTAGATTTGCGAATCGGCGTTCTCCAAGCTCACCAGGGCGATCAGAAAGCGGCACTCAATACCTGGAGTCAGTTTACCAAACCCTCTGCTGAGGCCGTCGCTTCCGTGTCCGCCTCGAAGGATTCCATGGTACAGACAGCGCAGGTGTTAATCGGTTTATGGAGTGAGCAACCTCGCTTGCTGCCTGATGCTGAGTCACAAATTCAAAAAGATTTAGAGGGTTGGTTCCGCTATCGGGCATTAACCAAGTTGTATCAATTGCAACAGCGTCAGGATGCTCAGTTGTCCCTCCAAGCGAAAGAACAAGAGCTGGCGGAGCAAGCTATTTTCAAATTAGCGCTGATTGGGGGAATACCCGGATTCGGTGGACTATTAGGTGTAGGACTTTTCGTCTTTTTAATCGTACAGCGACTCCTAAAAGGCAAAGAATCACTCCTCGCTACCAACAGTAATGTCCCTTGGGAAACGCCGTGGAATTGGGAAATTATATGGCAGGTGTTTATCCTGGGCTTTTTCTTCATCGGTCAATTACTATTGCCTACATTGTTTCATTGGTTGGGCGTTAATCCCAGCAATTATGATGTGCGGATGAAGGCGTTCTATGTTCTGGCAAGCTACCTGCTGATGGCGTCTGGAGGTTTGTTGGTACTGTACTTTTCCCTTAAACCTTTCTTCCCCTTGCCACAAGATTGGTTTTCTTTTAAGTGGCGACTAAGCTGGATTGCCTGGGGGTTGGGAGGTTATTTCGTGGCACTTCCTTTAGTGATTTTGGTATCGTTTCTTAACCAGAAGCTGTGGCAAGGACAGGGTGGTAGTAATCCCATTTTGTCCCTAGCGTTGGAGGGACAAGATAATGTTGCTCTATTCCTATTTTGTGTTACGGCTTGTGTGGCAGCCCCCATGTTTGAGGAAATATTCTTTCGAGGGTTTTTATTGCCGTCTTTAACTCGTTATCTGCCGGTTTGGGGGGCAATTGTTGCCAGTGGTTTCCTGTTTGCTTTGGCTCACCTCAGTTTCTCTGAGGTGCTACCACTAGCCACGCTGGGAATAGTGTTGGGAATCGTGTATACGCGATCGCGCAATCTCCTGGCTTCTATGCTGCTTCATGGATTGTGGAATGCTGGGACACTCCTCAGTCTTTTCGTTCTCGGCAGTGGGGCGAGTTGATGTTCAAGTAAGGTTTTAATTGGAGTGCGATCGCTCGTTATTTTGTGAGCGATCGCCCTGTTGATAGAATATTAATCTGGCAAGTTACAACAAGGTCTAAGTCGTGCTAATTAAACCTCTGAGGCTACGGCAAAAACCGATCTAAAGCGGCTTTTAGTTCCTCAATTTCTGCCTCAATATTGCCCTCTTCAGCGGCACGAGCAATACACTCGGTTAAATGCTCATCCAGAATAATCCGCGCCACTCGATCTAGTGCTCCCCGAACCGCTGCAATTTGCACCAACACGTCTGGACAAGGGCGACTTTCCTGTACCATCGTCTTAACTCCTCGGATGTGCCCCTCAATTCGAGATAGCCGATTGACGATGCGCCGCAGAGAGTCTTCATCATGAACATGATGATGAGTTGATTGTCCCTCGCCATGACTATGCGCGATGTGAGTGTAATTCACATCCTGACTTAGGGAAGCTTCGTCTTTCCCAGACACGGAAAAGGTTTCGTTAATCAATGGCTCAGCTCCAAATTATGGCGTGGGAACATTCTTGAGTTTCTTGTTATCCCGATCCTAGTGTAGAGCAGAGAATCTCAGATGCTTCTTTTGATCGCACTGATCAAGAACTATGGTGCGCTAGAAACGGAGGGAGAGAGATTTCCGTCCTGGGGGGCAGCGACTGGGCGATGACGCTTGCTTTGAATCCAGAAAAAATGAAGCTGCTTATACTAATCCGTTTTATCCATTTCACATTTTTGCCTTTTTGTCAAGGTGCAACTTCTACACCCATGGCATCCCAGTGAACGTAACTGAACTGTCAAAATATCTGTAAAGCTGCGGATAGCAACGAATAGACCATTACCAATACTTTCATGAAACAATCATCGAATCCACAATAGAGGCTATGCGACCGAACAAATTTTCTCTGCTATTAGGCAAAATTCGTACTTATTTACTCGCGCTCATTATAGGAGTTCTGCTGACGGTTGGTGTTTATCAGGTGTCGCCTTCGCAAGCAGAACCAGCACCGATCGCCGAGTCACAAACACCAACACTACTTGCACAACGACAACCGATAGCCGCCGCTCCTAGCAATTTTGTAACGGCAGCAGTGGATCGGGTCGGATCTGCGGTAGTGCGAATTGACACCGAGCGCACCATTACACGTCGCGTCGATCCGTTTTTTGATGACCCCGCCTTTCGGCGCTTTTTCGGCGAGGATGCCTTCCCTCAGATGCCGATGGAAAGACGCCTGCGGGGTCAAGGTTCAGGATTTATTATTGATGGCAATGGGGTGATTCTCACCAATGCCCATGTTGTCGATCGCGCGGACAAGGTAACTGTCATCCTCAAAGATGGACGCACCTTTCAGGGAAAGGTACAAGGTGCAGATGAGGTAACGGACTTAGCGGTCGTTAAGATTGAAGGTAGGGACTTACCGGTTGCCACCTTAGGAAATTCTGATGGGGTTAAAGTGGGTGACTGGGCGATCGCCGTCGGTAACCCCTTGGGACTCGATAATACTGTCACCCTAGGAATTGTCAGCACTCTCCAACGATCTAGTGCTCAAGTGGGTATTCCCGACAAGCGACTAGACTTTATTCAAACCGATGCAGCGATTAATCCCGGGAACTCAGGCGGGCCGTTGTTGAACGATGCGGGAGAAGTGATTGGCATCAATACTGCCATTCGCCCCGATGCCATGGGAATTGGTTTTGCGATTCCTGTGAATACCGCCAAAGCGATATCAGCCAAGCTGGCACAGGGAGAAACCATTCAGCATCCCTATCTCGGCATTCGCATGGCAACATTGACACCTCAGCTAGCGGCGGAGAACAATCGCGACCCCAACTCAGCTTTCACGATACCAGAAGTCAACGGAGTCTTAGTGGTGCAAGTGTTACCCAACACACCTGCTGCTACTTCGGGACTACGTCGGGGAGATGTCGTTATCGCCATCAATGGACAATCTGTAAGCAGTGCGGATCAGTTGCAACGGATGGTTGAGAATAGCAATGTCGGTCAGACGCTACAACTGAAGATACGGCGCGGTAGTCAAAGTGATACGATAGCCGTTCGCACAGGGGAGTTGCCAACAGCGGCTAGATAGCGAAGAAGCTTTATACCAATTCACTCAATGCTTGCTACAGATAGTTTTCTTGTTCCCCCCTTAGTAAGGGGGGCTAGGGGGGTCGATGTGTAACGGATTAAAAGTGAAATGGTATTAGTAGGCTGGAGTTTGAGGTAAGTTGAATCAAAGAAGGGCGACCCACTGGGTCGCCCTTGCTTATACTCCTTGAGATGCGAGCTTAGAAATAGCCCTGATTAGACTAGTCCTCATCAGCATCATCATCATCATCTAAGTAGTCTTCCTCAAAATCGCCGTCCTCATCGTCATCATCCTTGAGAACGGAGGGGAAGCCGTTTGCCCCCATACCAAAACTGGGCGTCCGCTCATCCAAGCTGTAATTGCGGGCTGTCCGGTCATCGAGCACCACATCGAGGGGGTCATCTTGGTCTAAGTCAGCATCGGTGCGTTCTCCATAACCATAGACTCCTGCTCCACCCGCCGAGTAATCGGGTTCAATTGGGCTGAGAGTTGAGTCTTCATAAGCGTTATATCCGGTACCTGCTGGAATCAGGCGTCCAATAATCACGTTTTCTTTCAGACCCCGCAGCCAGTCAGATTTTCCTTCAATAGCGGCTTCCGTGAGAACACGAGTCGTTTCCTGGAAGCTAGCTGCCGAGATGAAACTATCGGTGTTGAGCGAAGCTTTGGTAATCCCCAAGAGCACGGGTGTATATTGTGCCGGTGCACCACCAGTGATCGCCATTGCTTCATTCACCGTCTCAATCTGCCGCAACTCTACCAGTTCCCCAGGCAGCATGGTAGTATCGCCACCGTCGTCCACCCGAACTTTAGAAGTCATCTGGCGGACAATCACCTCGATGTGCTTGTCAGAAATATCAATCCCTTGAGATTGATACACGGACTGCACCTCATTCACCAAGAACCGCTGTGCCGCAGACAGTCCAACCAGCGCCGCCTCATAGACTCCTTTCTCTTCCAGGGTGTAATTGAAGAACACCTCTAGAATTTCGTGGGGATTTGCCGGACCATCGGTGAGCGCTCCAGCCACAGGCACTTGTTGACCATCTGTCACCAGAGAATTCTGACCCGGACCGACTGGGTAATCGGTAACCGTTCCATCGGAATCAATCACCTTGATATCGACGGTTTCATCTTGCTCATAAACGACCTGAGCCTCACCGGGGCGTCGGGCTAAAACGCAAGCTTCCTTGGGTTTACGAGCTTCTAAGAGTTCCTCAATTCTGGGCAAACCCTGAATAATGTCACCCGTCTTCGCTCGTTCAAACACCAGTAACACCAGGTTGTCACCCCGTTGCACCAGGTCGCCATTGTCAATCTGCAACACCGCACCTGCCGAAACCCGGTAGGGACGAGCAATTCGCAGAGTCACCGAGTCACTGCTGACTTTGACCACCTGACCGGATTCTGGAGTGGGTGTCTCGTTGGATAGGAAATCTGTAGAAACGACCAAATTCCCGACCTTAACCTTGGGTGTACCCGTGATCGGAACCGTGATCCGATCGGCATTGCGTACAATCAGTACCCGACGAATCGCTTCAGCACCCTCTCGAATCCCTCGGACTTCACCCGCTTCCTTACACTGAATTTCAGTGCGAGCCACTACAGCTCCAGGGGCAATTTCGTCTCCATCGGAAACCAGAACGCGTGTCGTCGTGCTTCCGCCCAAAGGATCGGCTGCCGTATCACGGCGAATCACCAGGGATTCAAGAATCACGAGCTGTAATCGCATATCCGTCCCGGCAGACGGTGTACTATCGCTATCGTCGGCGCTATTCTCGTCGCCCGTATTGACCAACTCAATGTCAGCACTGAGCTGGGCGGCACCCGCATGTTCATCCGCCGATTCCTGGAGCATCTCCAAGACAAGCTGAGTGCGGAGTAACTCCAGCCCTTCTACGGACTTCACCCGTTCTCCATCTTTATAAGGCAGCCGTTGGATTGCCCGCAGTTCAATCTTGGTCGCTCCACGAGGGGCTTTTCCAGACTGGGCGATATCGTCTTTCTTATTAATCGAAGCCTGAGATGGCACGGGCGGTTCATCGGGTACGGGAAACTCTACCACAGGCCGCAACAGGATAGCAGCTCCCTCTGGAGTTTCCACCGCTTCGCCATAACGCAGCTCTGCGGTGACAAGCCCCGGTATGGCTTCGGTGCCGGGATATACCAACTGACCTTCGGTGATAAACGCTTCTGGAACTTCATCAACCAGATGCAGTTCCCCTGGCTTAATCACAATTTCGCGTAGAATGTCGTTTTTCTGAACGACTTCCACAATACCCCCCGATTGACAGAAGATATCCTTCACCACTTCGGTTCCGGCTTCTACATATTGACCGTCTTCCACCAACAGTAAGGAGATATCTTTGTTGACCTCGTGGCATTCTTCCGGAATCCAGAGCAAGGTGCCGCCTTTAACAACTTCGTAGCCTTGCTTGGCCTTACCCCGCTTAGAAACCTCGACACCGGCATATTTAACAATGCCACCGGTCTGGGTGCGATATCGGTCATCAATCAGTTCTGCCACCACTTGGTTGTGGAACACTTTCGTTCCAGGAGTAGCCTTCAGTAAGAACCGCTGATTATTGGTGGTGTAAATCACATACTGATCACGGCCTGCGGTACTTTCTACCCGTACCATGGCTTGGTCTAACAGAACTGACGCCGTGATGATGTCAATTTCCCGCTTACCGGGGGTGAGTCGAACGACACCACCGTTGGCGGTGACTAACTTGGTTTCGGCTAGGACACTCCCTTGCTCGACTGCATCACCGTTTTTAACGACGGGTTCTGCACCGGGCGGTAGGTTGTAAACTTCTCCCGATAAAACCCACAGTAAACCCCCCCGTTGAGCAATCCGGGTGGTATTGCCCTGACGGTCTGTTTTCTCCTCTGGGATCAAGTCCGCAAACAGGACTTCCCCAGCCAGATCGGAAGCAACGTCTTTAGCCGCTTTTTCTGTGGAGAGGCGAGATTTACCCAAGGCAACTTCTGCCAAGAGTTGATTCTTCTTGACCTGTTCCCCATTGCCGACCATCAGCAAGGAACCAACGGTAACAGGAAAAGTCTGAGACTTTTGAGTCCCATCAGTTGGCTCTAAAATCAGATCCGCCGCGACTTCTACTTGTTCACGGTCTTCCCCGTGACGAGTCCGTACCCCTCTGGTTCGTAGTTTTTTCGCGAAGCGCACCACCCCATCAAATGGGGCTTGCACTTGCCGTGCGGCTTCACCCGTGAACACACCACCCGTGTGGAACGTCCGCATGGTGAGCTGGGTTCCAGGTTCTCCGATCGACTGGGCGGCAATAATACCGACCGCTTCTCCCAAATCCACCATGTGCCCGTGGGCTAAACTCCAACCGTAGCAATGCTGGCAGACCGATCGCGAGGCTTCGCAAGTCAGGGGCGATCGCACAAACACTTCTTTGACACCGGAACGGGCAATTTCTTTAGACAACTCATCTGAGATATCCTGGTTGCGTTCGGCAACCACTTCGCCGGTGATGGGGTGAATCACATCTTCTCCCAGGACGCGACCAAACAGACGGTCTTCCAGAGGAATCAAAGTGCGATCGCCATCGGTCATTGCCACAATGGTCACGCCTCGCGTCGTCCCGCAATCCACTTCTCGCACAATTACATCTTGAGCCACGTCCACCAGACGCCGGGTGAGATAACCAGAGTCAGCAGTTCTGAGCGCGGTATCCACCAAGCCTTTGCGTGCCCCATAGGACGAGATAATGTATTCGGTAACCGTTAAGCCTTCACGGAAATTCGTCTTAATCGGTAAGTCAATAATCTCTCCTTGAGGGTTGGCCATCAGACCCCGCATCCCCACTAACTGACGCACCTGAGCCATACTGCCCCGCGCTCCAGAGGTAGACATCATGTACACCGAATTCAGGGGGTCAGTGGTTTTGAAGTTGCGTACCACTTCATCTCTTAAGGCTTCAGAGGTATTATTCCAGGTGTCAATTACCTTTTGAAACCGTTCAACCTCCGTAATTTCGCCCCGCGTGTACCGAGCCTCAGTCTCCCGAATTTGGGATTCCGCTTCCTCCAGCATCTGACGCTTAATCGGTGGTACCTGCAAATCATCAACGCTGATCGAAACACCAGCCTGAGTGGCGTAGCGGAAGCCCAGGTCTTTAAGCTGGTCAGCCATCTGGGCACTACGGGCACTGCCGTGTTCTGTAAAGGCCCAGGATATCAGCTTTTTCAGCTCACTTTTACTAACAACCCGGTTATAAAAAATCGCTTCGTTCTGGTCTACCATCTGCTTTATCCTTCGTCCTCAGTCTTTAGTGATTAGTCCCAAAAGCGGTTGAAAGTGGGCCGGGAGTGAAAGTTAACCGATTCGACCTTCAACCTTCAACCTTTGACTAGCTAATCAGCGCCTCTTGAATGGCTTTGTTATAGATAATCCGACCTGGAGTAGTACGCACATACTGGGAGATGATCTGCCCGTCAGCGGTTTCCCGCACTCGACGCTCTCTGTAATGTTTGGTTACGCTGCCATCGGATGATTGTTCCGTCTTGATCACTTCATTGTCAGGTACGGCTGACTCAACGATGCCATCAAAGCGCAACCAGACATAGGCATGTAAGTCTACTTGCTTTTGTTCGTAGGCTTTAATCGCATCATCTAGATTGGCAAAATATTTATTAGCGCCTTTTTGAGCCTCTAGATTTTCAGCGGTCAGGTAATAGCATCCCAAGACCATATCCTGACTAGGCGCAACAATCGGGCGACCGGTTGCGGGTGAAAGGATATTATGAGAGGCCAACATTAACAGTCGAGCTTCTGCCTGGGATTCTAAAGATAGGGGCACGTGAACCGCCATCTGGTCACCATCAAAGTCAGCGTTAAAGGCCGGACAGACTAAGGGGTGCAGTTGAATGGCGCGACCTTCGACCAAAATCGGTTCAAACGCCTGAATTCCCAAGCGGTGCAACGTAGGTGCGCGGTTAAGGAGTACGGGGTGACCTGCAATCACTTCCTCTAAGACATCCCACACGCTGGGATCGCCCCGTTGAATCAGCTTTTTCGCCGCCTTGATGTTATTCACCAAACCTTGACGAATCAAGCGATGAATCACGAAGGGTTGAAACAGTTCGATCGCCATTTCGCGGGGCAAACCGCACTGATGAATTTTCAGCTTAGGACCGACAACGATCACAGAACGACCCGAGTAGTCAACCCGCTTACCCAAGAGGTTTTGCCGGAAGCGACCTTGCTTACCCTCAATGATGTCGGAGAGGGATTTGAGGGGGCGATTGTTTGCACCCACAACAGTCCGACCCCGACGACCATTGTCGATTAAGGCATCCACCGCTTCTTGAAGCATCCGCTTTTCGTTGCGGACAATAATTTCCGGTGCCAAGATTTCCTGGAGACGTGCCAGTCGGTTGTTGCGGTTAATGACGCGCCGATACAGGTCATTCAAGTCTGAGGTGGCAAAGCGACCGCCGTCTAGTTGTACCATCGGGCGCAGGTCTGGAGGAATGACCGGAATCACCGTCAGTACCATCCACTCCGGCAGAGAACCGGTGGCGATAAAGTTGTCAATCACCCGCAAGCGCTTAATCAGCTTGGCTCGTTTTTGACCTTTAGCGTTGGTAATTTCTTCGCGGAGCTTTTCACCCTCAGAGTCTAAATCAACGTCCTGCAAAAGTCGTTGGAGTGCCTCAGCACCAATTCCTACCTCAACTCCAGTTAGTTGAGAATCTTCGCTATAAAGCTGCTCTTCAATTTCCAGCCATTGATCTTCCGTCAGTAGCTGCTTGTAGCTGAGATTCTCGGCATTGCCTGCACTCAAGACAACATAGGCGTTGAAGTAGACAATTTGTTCCACATCCCGCAGGGGCATATCTAGCAGAATGCTCAGGTAGCTGGGAATCCCCTTGAGATACCAAACGTGAGCCACCGGTGCGGCGAGTTTGATATATCCCATCCGGTGACGGCGTACCCGTGACTCGGTGACTTCTACACCGCAGCGTTCGCAGACAATGCCCCGGTGGCGCACCCGCTTGTACTTGCCGCAATGGCATTCCCAATCCTTGGCCGGACCAAAGATTCGTTCGCAGAACAGCCCATCCATTTCGGGTTTGAGCGTGCGATAGTTAATCGTTTCCGGTTTAGTAACTTCACCAACCACTTGGCCATTAGGGAGGGTTCTTTCTCCCCATTGCCGAATCCGCTCTGGAGAAGCGATCGCAATTTTGACATAGTCAAACCGCTGTTCTAGCTGATGTCTCATTCGATTAAGAGTTGAAGGTTCAAGGTTTAAAGGTTGAATGTTGAAAAAAAAGGGGGGTGAAGGTTGGAAGAGGGGGTTGAAGGTTGAAGGTTATTAACTTTCGCCCTTCAACCTACCCCTGCGGGGAACGCTCTCGCGAACAACCTGCTAACTTTCAACCTGTTTAGACTTCGTCTTCTTCAAGTTCCTCGCGGTTCAGAGATTCGTAAGTGGGTCGGCTGGGTGTCCGACGGCGATCTGCATCTGCCATCAAATCCACCTCTACATCTCGGCTGGTACCATCCTCAGCCGTTTCTACTTTGTGAACTGCCATATCCAAGCCCAAGGATTGGAGCTCTCGCATTAAAACCTTGAAGGATTCAGGCGTCCCGGGTCGCGGAATGGCTTTACCCTTAACGATCGCATTGAGCGCCTCATTCCGTCCTTGCATATCGTCGGACTTCACCGTCAGCAACTCTTGCAGGGTATAAGCCGCACCGAAGGCTTCCAGTGCCCACACTTCCATTTCTCCAAAACGCTGACCGCCCTGCTGCGCTTTTCCGCCCAACGGCTGTTGCGTGACTAGAGAGTAAGGACCCGTAGAACGAGCATGAATCTTATCGTCCACCAAGTGAACCAGCTTCAACATGTAAGCCTTACCCACCGTGATCGGTCGATCAAACGCTTCTCCGGTACGACCATCATAGACCTTGATTTTTCCGGGGTGTTCCGGGTTAAACACCCAGTTCTGATCTTCCTCCTCACTGGCTTGCTTCAGCTTGCCGTGAACCGTCGTTCGGGACGCTTCTTCCCCATACATTTCATCAAACGGCGTTAACTTAAACCGGAGTCCCAAGTTCTCCCCTGCCCATCCCAATAAACATTCAAACACCTGACCAACGTTCATCCGCGACGGCACACCCAGAGGATTGAGCACAATATCAAGGGGTGTCCCATCGGGGAGGTAGGGCATATCTTCCATCGGCAAAATCCGGGAAATAATCCCCTTGTTGCCATGGCGACCGGCCATCTTGTCTCCCACCTGGATTTTCCGCTTCTGCGCCACATACACCCGAACCACCATGTTCGCCCCAGGAGGTAGTTCATCTCCCTGCTCACGGGTAAACACCCGGACATCAACCACGCGACCTTTCTCACCGTTGGGTACGCGCAGGGAGTTGTCTCGCACATCTCTGGCTTTTTCACCGAAGATGGCTCGCAGCAGTTTCTCTTCCGGCGGCTGGTCAGATTCCCCTTTGGGCGTTACCTTGCCCACCAGAATGTCCCCGGCTTCCACCCAGGCACCAATCCGAATAATCCCGGTTTCGTCTAGCTGACGCAGGGCATCTTCCCCAACGTTGGGAATTTCGCGGGTAATTTCCTCGGGTCCAAGCTTGGTCTGCCGTGCTTCAATCTCATACTTCTCGATGTGAATGCTGGTATAGACATCATCTATCACCAACCGTTCACTAATCAGAATCGCATCCTCGTAGTTGTAGCCTTCCCACGGCATATAAGCTACCAAGATATTCTGTCCTAGTGCCAGCTCACCGCCCTCGGTTGCCGAGCCATCAGCGATCACTTGACCCGCAACAACATCATCGCCTTCAAATACCAAAGGACGTTGATTCAAACAAGTATCTTGGTTCGAGCGCTGATACTTCTGAAGCTCATAAAACGTCTCCCGACCCGTCTTATCCTTGACCCGAATGTGACGAGCATCCACTTCGGTCACTTCGCCATCAGTACGGGACACAATTACCATCCCAGAGTCCCTTGCTGCTTGGGCTTCCAATCCGGTTCCGACTAAGGGGCGCTCTGGTCGTAATAGGGGTACGGCTTGCCGCTGCATGTTCGATCCCATCAGCGCCCGGTTGGCATCGTCATGCTCCAAGAAGGGAATCAGGGAGGTAGCGACCGAGATAATCTGTACGGGCGACACCGCCACATAGTCCACCTGATCCGGGGTGGTTGTGGTAAAGTCTTGCCGATAGCGCACGGGTACCGACTCACCCAAGATATTCCCATCTTCATCCATGGGAATATCCCCCGGTGCGACCCGCAGGTCATCCTCTTCATCCGCTGTCATGTACAGGGGGGGCTGGTCTTTGAGGACTCGACCATTTTCTACCGGGTAAAACGGCGTCTCAATAAATCCATAAGCATTCACCCGTGCATGGGTGGCTAAGGAACCAATTAGACCTGCATTGGGACCTTCTGGTGTCTCAATTGGGCAAATCCGTCCGTAGTGCGAAGGATGGATATCCCGCACGGCAAAGCCAGCTCGTTCCCGCGTTAAGCCGCCTGGGCCAAGGGCCGACAGTCTCCGTTTGTGGGTGAGTTCTGCCAATGGGTTGGTCTGATCCATAAACTGGGATAGCTGCGACGAGCCAAAAAACTCTTTAATCGCCGCAACCAGTGGTTTCGGGTTGACTAAGCTAGCGGGAGTGAGGGTATCCGCATCGCTAACCGTCATCCGTTCCCGGATGATTCGTTCCAAGCGGTTAAGACCGACTCGCACCTGATTTTGCAGCAGTTCACCGACTGAGCGCACACGGCGATTCCCTAAGTGGTCGATATCGTCCGTGCTACCCACGTCAAATTCTAGATTAATCAGGTAATCAATCGCTGCCACAATATCTTGCGACGTGAGGACTCGCATTGTATCCGGCACGTTCAGGCGCAGCTTCTTGTTGATTTTGTAACGACCCACCCGACCTAAGTCATAGCGTTTCGGGTCAAAAAAGCGCGAATCCAGTAACTGCTGACCTCCGCTAACCGTCGGGGGTTCCCCTGGACGCAGCTTGCGGTATAGCTCCATCAGCGCTTCTTCTTCCGTTGGGTTACCCTCTTTATCCAGAGTTTTCTGATAGTAGTCTGGATGGCGCATGGCATCCATAATCTCACTATCGGACAGTCCCAACGCCTTCAACAGTACCTGTGCCGACAACTTGCGGGTTTTGTCAATCCGTACCCACACCAAATCATTTTTGTCGGTTTCAAATTTCAGCCATGCCCCCCGGTTGGGAATCAGCGAAGCACTGTAAGTCCGGCGTCCGTTTTTGTCGGTTTCCGATTTGTAGTATACGCCAGGGCTGCGAACGATTTGGTTCACAATCACTCGTTCTGCCCCGTTGATGATAAACGTGCCTCGGTCGGTCATCAGGGGGAGGTCGCCGATGAATACCTCTTGTTCCTTAATCTCACCGGTTTCCTTGTTGATCAGGCGGGTGGGAACATACATTTGCACGGCATAGGTGCTGTCTCGCCGCTTTGCTTCGTCAACGTCGTACTTGGGTCGCTTGAGCTTGTAGTCTTTACCCAAGAAGTGGAGTTCCAGCTTACCGGTGTAATCGGTAATGGGTGAGAAGCTGTTCAGTTCTTCAATTAGCCCTTCTTCCAGGAACCAGCGAAAGCTGGAACGCTGAATCTCCACTAAGTCAGGCAACATATAGTTGGCTAGAGTGTATGTTTGAGTGGAGGGGGTGTAAATTTGATTATTCATGCGTCTCCTCTTACGGGGTGAGTCGGCTTCGGGATAGGAGTCCGAGCCAAAGGTACCACGCCGCTGCAACAGCACCGATTGTATCCCTGATTGATAGGTGATACTGATCCACAAAGTGATTTTTGCTAGATAACTGGCAATGATCGCTAATTATCTAGCAACTCTGGCTGTTCAGTTGTTGACTCGTGGCAGCAACAAAATGATCTTGGGAAATGGCTAGTGTCTCTAACTATGAGCAACGCTCGGTTTAAAAATTAGGGCTTTTCCAGAGACCCGATAAACCGTGTCTCTAAGAAGTGGCTTTTGACCTTCGGGGGTATTGGCTGTGGATGAGTTGCAGCAATTGAATAGGGGGAGGGAAAATTTTATTCATAGTAACTCTTCTTAATAATAGTATGCCGCAGAGAATCTGAATCTGACTAAAGGCTGAAGGCTGAAGACCGAAGGCTCAAAACTTGCTACTTGCGAAGGATAGAGTGGAGTTGAAAACTCCCACCAACCTATTCGTGCGCTTAGCCTAATAGAGAGTGAATCCATCAACCCGATCATTCCTGGGTTTCTTGGCTTTGCCGACACTTGTCAGGTCGCTATCGCTTGCTAATATCCTTTCCCCTTCTACTTTCTAGGAATTGGTACTGTAACAGTCGGAACTCGAAACCGATCCATTAGGGAGGGTTAGACCAAAAAGTTCTATGGCATTCTCGGTTGTCTGGGTGGCTAGGGTTTCGATTGGGATATTTCGGAGATGGGCAACGCACTCTGCCACATAACGAACATAGGCCGGTTCATTGCGTTTGCCTCGTTTGGGAACGGGTGCTAGGAAAGGACAATCCGTTTCAATCAGAAGGCGATTTGAGGGAACTATCACCACTGACGCTTGAATCGACTGGGCGTTTTTAAAGGTCACAATGCCACTAAAACTAATGTAAAAGCCTAGATCCAAAAACCACTGAGTCTCTTCGGGAGTGCCTCCCCAACAATGCATCACACCCTTGACGGAACCATGACGTTCCCAAAACTCCTGTAGGAGCGTTCTCATGGGCAGGGCAGCGTCGCGACAGTGAATAATTACGGGTAAATCTAACTGCTTAGCGATCGCCAGTTGCGCTTCAAATACCGCTTTCTGCTCTTGGGGGTTCTCCGCTTTGAAAAAATCCAATCCCGTTTCCCCAATGGCCACTACCTTGGGATCACAACGAGCTAAAGAGAGAATTAAGTCTGTTGTGTCCGATGTCCATTTCTCGGCATCCAAGGGATGCAACCCTACAGCATAGAAGAGTTCAGGAAACTGGTCAGCCAAAGCTCGAATGGCTGCCACCTCAGTTGGTTCCACACAAGAATGCACGAGAGAGACCACACCAGCTTGTCGCCAGCGGTCTCGCGTTGCTTCCAAGTCGGTCTGGAAGGTTTCAAAGTTGATGTGGACATGTGTGTCTACCAACGGCATCTGCACAGTCTTCTATCTATTCTACAGTTATTTTCAAGAATTAGCAGGAGTCAGCCGCTCACCATGACAAGAATAGGGGAAAGAAGGATCTTCCCCTAGCTCTTGTTAGGTTTTGACCCAGAGTCAGCTCAGACATAAGCGCATTCTTCTCTCTTTAGGAGGAAACTCTGCAAGAAAGAGTGATGCTTTTATGCCGAGGCTTCGGCTTGCTCAGCCGAGGAATTGACTTCCGGGCTGACCTTTTTGAGCCGAGCCGCCAGCCGTGCTTTTTTGCGAGCGCCATTGTTCGGATGCAACACCCGCCGCTTTACAGCCTTGTCGATTTTGCTGTAAGCCTCGGACATACTCCTCTTAACGGCCTCCAACGCCTCTGGATTGGGTTGGCGGGCGTAATCTTCTACAGCAGCGAAGTATTTCTTGATCAGCGTCTTCACCGCTGAATTGTAGGTCTTGTTCCGAACTCGGTTGCGTTCGGCAATTTCTATACGCTTGAGCGCGGACTTGTTATTAGCCACAGTAGCCTTGAGGAAACCTTACTTTTGATAACAAACAAAATACCTGAATGACCACTATAACATCTATGAGAGAAAGTATCGCGAGCCTTGAAAAATCCAGTTAAGCTATAGGAGTAAGTCCGGAGACGATGCCCCCTTCTTGTCAAAGAGAAGGCTGATGGACCTGGTCTCGGACGGGTAATACCTAAGGATGGGCACTCCGACTCCATGCTGCGAATCATTACTCAGCAGGCTGAGGCACAAATTGAACTGCGACGTATCCGCGATCGCACTTCTCAAGACCACGTTATTCACAAAGAAGCGACGGTGAGAGAGGTCTTACAGGCGATTAAACGCCAGGGAGACAAAGCACTCTTGCACTATACCGAGGAATTCGATCACCAAACCTTAAGTATCGACGGGCTGCGCGTCAGTGGGTCAGAATTGGATGCTGCTTACCAGCAGGTATCCAAGGAATTACTCGATGCCATTCAGTTGGCAGCGCAGCAAATAGAGGCATTTCATCGACAGCGCGTCCCAAAATCTTGGGTACAATTTGGCGACGATGAGATCGTCTTAGGCAAGCGCTATACGCCCGTGGATCGAGCAGGAATTTATGTTCCTGGGGGTAGGGCATCCTATCCCAGTACCGTGTTGATGAACGCCATCCCCGCCAAGGTGGCTAAAGTCCCTCAAGTCGTGATGGTGACGCCTCCTGGCTCAGACAAAACGATTAATCCGGCTGTCCTCGTGGCAGCGCAGGAAGCTGGGGTTCAAGAAATTTACCGGGTCGGTGGAGCTCAGGCGATCGCGGCTTTAGCTTATGGCACGGAAACCATTCCTAAAGTCGATGTTATTACTGGTCCTGGCAACATTTACGTCACCTTGGCGAAAAAACTGGTCTACGGAACGGTAGGCATTGACTCCTTGGCTGGCCCATCGGAGGTGTTAATCATAGCGGATACAGCTGCTAATCCGGTCTACATTGCCGCTGATCTTTTGGCTCAGGCCGAACATGACCCGATGGCCGCTTCCATTCTTCTCACCTCCGAAGCCCAACTGGCGAAACAAGTGCAGGAAGAAGTGGAACGGCAACTCAAAGACCATCCGCGACGCCTGCTGACCGAAAAAGCGATCGCTCACTTTGGTTTAATTGTCCTAGTGGATTCCCTGGATGAGGCGGCGGAACTCTCTAACGAGTTCGCCCCAGAACACCTGGAACTTGAAATTGCTGAACCGTGGGATTTACTGGAGAAAATTCGCCACGCTGGAGCGATTTTTCTAGGCCACTCCACCCCCGAAGCCGTGGGAGACTACCTGGCGGGCCCTAATCATACTCTACCGACCTCCGGTGCTGCCCGCTACGCCTCTGCTTTGGGTGTCGAAACCTTTATGAAGCACTCCAGTTTGATTCAGTACTCATCGACAGCCCTCAACAAAGTTTCGAGTGCTATTCAGGCGCTAGCTGAAGCTGAAGGGTTACCTTCTCATGCGGACTCGGTACGATTGCGGACGCAGGAGGAGCTATAACGATTAGTAGACTTTGACGTCTCTATGTTGATTGATGGGTTCAAACTTGTCGCCCAGGTAGACAAATTCTCTACCCAAGGGTGACAATCCCAATAGCTGAAAGCTGAACGAACACAGCCGCTTTGCGCTTTGCGATCGCTCGCTTCGCTATCCCTGATAGGAGACATTGGTGTTAAAGACAATTCTTTTGGCTCTTGACAGTTCAGAACACACACTGCGTGTGATTCAGTTTTTCAAGGAACTTCAAATACAGCCAGCAACAAAAATAATCCTTGCCCATGTCATTCCCTCACCTGAGCCTGACATGGATATAGCCGTTGACCGACCTCATACTTCAGAGGAGCTATTGTATCAACAGGTTGAAAAACAGTTGCAATCCTACCAAGCTGACCTTCTGGGTGACAGTACTCTAGAGATTGTTACGGGTGACCCAGCAGCCGAAATCATCCGCCTTGCTCATATTCACCAGGCTGACTTAATTGTGATTGGCAGTCGCGGTCTAACCGGTCTCCAACGAATTTTAGAAGGCTCGGTGAGTAGCCAAGTGGTGGCTGAGGCTCCCTGTTCTGTGCTAGTGGTCAAGCCAGACTAGCGCCCTAAACAGAAGTGGCATTGGATAAGCTGGGTTGTCGGATTGGCAGCTCAATCACAAACTCAGCCCCTTGACCCGGTTCGGACATGCACGTCAGATGACCCCGGTGCTGTTCAACAACAATCGAGTACGCGATCGCTAACCCCAAGCCCGTACCCACACCAACGGGTTTAGTGGTGAAGAAGGGGTCAAAGATCTGTTTTTTCACTTCCAAAGGGATACCAGGGCCGTTGTCGGTAATGCGAATCACCACACATTGGGGAGGGGGTAAGGGGGTGCTGAGCATCCTGGAATTGAGTTGAAACATTCTTGTACTCTCGTCCTCTCCTGCTCTCCCCTGATCTCCAGTCTCTACCTCAGTGCGGATGGTAATCACTCTTGGTTGAGGTTGAGTTTCCAGAGCATCAATGGCATTACTCAAGAGATTCATAAATACTTGGTTGAGTGAACCTGGATAACACTCAACTAAAGGGAGTTGTCCGTACTCTTTTCTCACTTCAATGCCGGACTTTCCTGCATGTGCTTTCAGGCGATGCTGCAAGATGAGCAGAGTATTATCCAGCCCTTCATGAAGATTAACAGGCTTGATTTGGGCTTCATCCAAGCGGGAGAAGTTACGTAAGGAGAGGACAATTTCTCGAATACGGTTGGCTCCTTCTTGCATCGAGTCAAGCAGTTTGGGGAAGTCGGTAGCGACAAAATCCAGATCCAGTGCCTCAATCTCGTCTTGGATAAGTGGTAAGGGTTCGGGATAGTGCAACCCATACAGTTTGACAACATTCAAGAGATTTTGGGCATATTCATGGGCATAGGCGATATTGCCATAAATAAAGCTGATGGGATTGTTAATTTCGTGAGCAATTCCAGCCACCATCTGACCCAAGCTGACCATTTTTTCATTCTGAATTAGCTGGGCTTGGGTGTTTTTGAGTTGGTGTAAAGTCCGCTTCAGCTCTTGGTTTTTGGCTCTCAACTGGCTCTCTGACTTGCGTAAAGCTTCTTCGGTGCGTTTGCGATCGCTAATGTCGCGGCCTTCTGGAATTAGCAGCACCACTTGTCCCGTTTCATCTTTGACCGGTTTAATGGAAAAATCAATGGTGATGACCTGATTGCCAGCCCCTAAAACATCCACTTCATAACGCACAAACTCCCCAGCTGCCGCTTGAGCGATCGCGGCTTTTAAGCGTTCTTGGATTTGAGCCGATAGACTCCACCAACGTGTTTCCCAGAACGGACGACCTGCAATATCTTCTAAGCAAAGACCCCCAAAATCAAGCGCGGTTTGGTTAGCTTTCAGGAGTGTTCCATCGGGTTTCATAAGACCGATGAATTGGAACATTGAGTCGAAAATGGCGCGGAAGCGGCGCTCACTTTCTTGTAATGCGACCTCCGCCTGTTTGCGATCGCTGATATTAATGCTCGTACCCACCAAGCGATAAATCTGCCCCTGTCTATCTCGTAATGGGCTGAGTGTGGTAATCCACCAGGCATCCTCTCCTGGTAAAGGCAAGCATTCTTCGTAGGAAATCGCGGTGCCAGCACGGACACATTCCTCATAACGCTGACTCACCGCTGCGGCTAGATCCGGTGGTAAAACCTCTTGCGGCGTCTTGCCACGCAAGTCAGCTGAACAAAGACCGCTTAAACGCTCGTGAGCTGGATTTAACCCTTGGTAGCGAAACTCATAACCAGGAATTGGTTTTTCTTCCTGTATTACTTCTGACTCCTGACTCCTGGCTCCTAAATTCTCTGTTTCTAGGACATCTACCACAAAAATCCCGTCCTCAACCCCGTCATAGATGCTGCGTAGAAACAGCTCTCTTTCTTGCAGTTGCTCCTGTGATCGCTTGCGATCAGTGATGTCTTGCTTCATCACCATCCCCGCAAACACTTCTCCCCAATCATTTTTCAGGGGCAGCGTATGTACCAGATAAGTGTGGTTAGCATACTCCAACTCAAAGATTCCAGCTACTCCCGATAGTGCGGCCCGATAATGAGGTTCTAGGATTTCACAGAGTTCTGGCGAGCGGGCCTCCCATAGGGTTTTTCCTTCGACTAACTCTTTAGATAAGCCGAGTGTGGCTAATGCTTCACCTTCAGCAAGGGTGTAGCGGAGTTCTCGGTCAAAGGCAAGAACTGCTCCATTGGGAAAGTGGCTGGCTAGGGTACGGTATTGCTCTTCACTTTTTCGCAGCGCGTCTTGAGCCTGTTTTTGTTCCGTGATGTCTCGCCAAAAAACGGAAAGTCCTGAGCCACTGGGATAAGCCCGCACCTCCAGCCAACTGTTCAAGGGTGCCGAAAAGGTTTCAAAGATCACTGGAACTTGCTCCTGCGTCGCTTGGCGATACTGCTGCTCAACGAAGGAACCCACGGCTTCGGGAAACACATCCCAAAAGTTGGCTCCAATCAGTTCTTCTGGTTGTCGCTGCAAAAGGCGCGAAGCTTCGCCGTTAATGTAGGTAAACTGCCACTGATGATCGAGGGCAAAAAAGGCCTCCGTGATGCGTTCCAGGATGTCGGCAATTTGCTGATGGGATTGCCGTAGTGCTTCCTCGGCTTGCTTGCGTAAGCGAAGCTCGTCGTAGACATCGCTAATATCGGTAATCATCCTCAAAACACCGACAAACTGACCTTCGGCGTCTAGGATGGGGGTAGCCGACACAATTGCCCACAACAGTGAACCATCTTTACGGCAAAATTTGAAATCATGACGTTCCCGGATGCCTTGGCGGCGACGTTCCACATAGGCTTGTGCCTGCACTCGGCTTTCTTCATCTATGAAGTCAAAGAATGAGCGCCCCTGCATTTCCTCTACCGTATAGCCCAGCATTTCGGCAATACGACTATTGGCAAACGTTGTTTTACTGTTGGCATCAAACATCCAGATGCCTTCTGTCGCCGTTTCCACGATGCGGCGATAATGAGCTTCCGAATCTCGCAGTGCCTGGGCGCTTTGTGCCGCTTCTGTGTCAGCTAGCTTTTCCTCTGTGATGTCTCGACAAATACCCAACAGATATCGAGGAGTGCCGGTCTCATCAAGCAGGGGAACTTTCTTGCTATGTACAATCCGTTTTCCTCGATGGGGCGTGATTAAAGGGGCTTGGGCGATATCCACTAGTTCACCTCCAGCTAGCACTTGTCGATCATTGGCGCGTAAGTACCTAGCCTGTTGGGCCGGTAAAAACTCGTAATCATTCTTTCCCAATACTTTTTCTCTGGAATAGCCAAACAGTTCCTCACTGGCTTTGTTCCAGTACATCACCCGTAAATCAATTGCATCTTTAATAAACACCGCCATGGGTAGATGTTCAACGACGGAGTTTAAGAATGTTTGAGTGTAGCGTAAATCAGCTTCCGCCGTTTTGCGTTCTGTAACGTCTAAAATGACCCCATCTAGCCATTGGATATGTCCATTTTCGTCACAGATACCCTGACCTTTGTCATAGACCCACACTGTACTGCCATTGGCTTTTACAATTCGGTACTCCATCACATAGGGCTGGTTGGCACTAATACTCTGCCTGATAGCTTGCTCAATCTTAATTCGATCTTGAGGATGGATAATACTGGTAAAAGACCGTACTCGATTATTAATAAAGTCACTTGCCGAATAGCCAGTAACCGTCTCAATCGCTTCGCTGAGAAAGAGCATTGTCCTAAGAGATAGCCCTTTTAATTGTTCGTCGTATATACAGCGGTAGACTGCACCAGGAATATTCGCAACGAACGTTCTAAATTGTTCTTCGCTGTGTGTGAGTAATTCCTGCGGCTGTGGGTTATTGGCAAAGGGGTGAGTCAAGTCTAGGGAAGGGGATGGGATAGGCATCGGGTTCTCCACCTGGGAATGCGCGATCAACTTCAGCTAGGGAAAGCTTTGTCCGCTGTGGAGTGCATTGAATTATTAAGCTATTATTTAATTCTATTTTAATTTTATTATTAGCTAATTAAAATATTAGTAAAGTTGGAATAAAAATAAATTATAGTACAGATGAAATTTTTCGTGGGTGGCCATTTTCAGACGCAGAAAGGCCACATAAATGACTGCACTGCGTTCTTGTCTCTCTGTTATTTTCTTATTTTTTCGCTAGAGAAAAATAACAAAACCTGAGTTTACATAGTTTTTGCTCTCTTACAAAAATTGTGGACACTCAAGTTTCGCCTTTACTAGCATCAACACGTCCTGAATATTCTCTTTTCAGATTAAAAAGTATCCCCTGGCGTCGAGCTCAGGGGTTCTCCGTGTTTATCTGGTTTGGATCGAGATTAACCTTTCGTCGCTTTACCGCTGAGAGGCAAGAAATTGGCGCAGCCGCAACAAAGAGAGAGATTGACCGAGATTCAGCGGGAGTAGAGAAATCCCCTCTAGACGAGACTGAACCCAACCGTCACCCCAGTACCACTCATGGTAACCGTCAATTCCCTGACTCAATAGCAAGCGTAAACAGTTAGGCTGGGCGACTTCCACCTTGTGCTGGATAGCAACAGGACCCATCCAAGTGGTGAAGGTCAATTCTGGATGCAACTGTTCCGGTAGTCCTAGAGAAAAGCGTTGAGGCCACAGCCATTGCTGTAGACGCTCAGAATAGAGCAAGCTGTCATGGATAGCAATTTGTGGTGCTTCCACTTCAATGCGGATATGGCTTTGTTGAAAAGTTCCTAGCATGTTATTCTGAGTCAGTTTTATTCAAATTTGACAGTAAGAATTTTCCGTATCTTCCAAACTCCCCCATTCCCCTGTCGAAATCAACATCAAACTTTGAGATCACCCTAGAGGGCAATTTTTGGGGATGGGAAGATAATAGGTCTTGACAATGAACTTCTTGCATCAAGGGCAAAGCCAGGGATGATAAGTCTTACACCTATGTGGCAACAACGAGCTTTGGCAAGAGTTCTGATCTATTACTATTTCGTTATTTCATGGTATCCCAACCATTCTTGACTGTTGATGACCAACCGATTGATTTGGCACAAGCGTTGCAATATCTGCAAGTTGGTGGAAAGTTAAAAGCCTTTATTGGCGATATTTTACGCCAGCACGTCATAGAGCAAGAACTGCAAGCTCGTGAGGATATAGGCGTAAATCCAGCCCTGATCGAGCAAGCGGTGATTGATTTTCGCCTACAGCGTCAACTAACTGACCCCAAAGTGTTTGCCGACTGGCTCCAGAGCAACGGACAAGATTACACCACGTTTCATAGCTCAGTGGCTTTTGGCTTCAAGCTAGAAAACCTGAAAGCCCAGATAACGGGTTCCAAGTTACAAGAATATTTTATTGAGCGCAAGCTGTTTCTCGACCGGGTGGTACTTTCTCGCATTTTAGTGAATGAACAAGAACTGGCGGAGGAATTAGCGAGCCAAATTGAGGAGGGAGCCAGCTTTGATCAACTCGCCAGAGAGTATTCGATCGCCGATGATCGAGTCCTCAACGGTATGATGGGGCCAGTGAGTCGGGGTGCACTGCCTGATATTTTAAGAGCCGCAGTGGATGCCGCCAGTCCTGGAGAGATCATTGGGCCGTTAGCATTAGAAGGACGTTGGCTGTTGTTTCGAGTCGAGCAATTCCTACCCGCCTCCCTAGAAGACGCTCAGCTAAAGCTAGCGCTACAAAATGAACTATTTGAGCAGTGGATAGCCCAAAAAATCCAAACCATGGCTGTTAAGCTTCAGGTAACTTGAGACTGTGGATGAATCTGTAGACACCAAGGCGATGAACGCTAACACGTCTCAATCTTCTGTCCCCTCCATACCCTGGGATGTTCCCCCCCTGGTTTTGTTAAGTCCCGAACAGCAAGTTCAATTTCAAAATCAAGCTCAGACTCGCCGCTACACCCTTGGGGAAAAGATTTGGTCTACTGATAGTCCAGGAGAGCTGTTTTTAGTTGTGGCGGGAAAGGTGCGCTTAAGGGAAGAAGGGGCGCGTCAACCGCTAGCCACATTGGGCGTGGGGGATTGGTTCGGGGACTGGCTCCAGCTTTCCGGAGCATTCAAAGCCGTTGCTTCTGGCAAAGAAGTAATAGTGGTGTGTTGGGATAGAGCACTTTGGCAGGACGTATTGTCACCCGATATCGAACGGTTTTGGCATCAAACGCGATTGCGCCTCGTTCCCCCAAGCGCCGATGCCCCTCAACCTATTTCCGGTTACCCGTTTGTCTCTACCCTCAATACCGCTGCGGGTTGCTTGACAATGGTGGCACAGCAACTCTCGAATCCAGCCCAACTGGACTGGGTGCAACGCCAGTTGCGAGGACAACAGCCAAAACACCTGGTAGAGGCGGGTGAAAAATTAGGACTCCAGTTGAGACGCTTGCAGACAACTTGGAGTGACTTGCGGCAGCTTACATTCCCCGCTTTGATGCGATGGAATCGGGGAACTGGGGGTAGAGGGCAAGGAGGACAAGGAGGACAAGGGGGACAAGGGGGACAAGAAAGTGAAATCACTCCCGCCCTCTCCGATTCCCCTGAGTGGGTTGTGGTGTATGGAGTAAGGGGCGATCGCCTAATCATCGCCAACCCCCTTAACCCCGATCGCACTTGCGAAAGTCTGCCCCAGTCACTGGTTGAGGCGGCTTGGGATGGGCAGTTATGGCAAGTGGAACTCATCCAAAAACAGGACAAATTTAGCCTAGCCTGGTTTTTGCCAGCGGTTTGGCACTATCGCCGATTGTTAGGGGAAGTTCTATTCGCCTCATTCACCTTGCAGTTATTGGGGTTAGCGACGCCCATCCTGACTCAGGTGATTATTGACAAAGTGATGGTGCAGGGTAGCTTACCCACCTTGGATGTGATGGCGATCGCGCTTTTGAGTGTTGCCATCTTTGAAGCTATTCTCGGCATCCTACGGCTATTCATCTTTACCCACACCGCCCGACGCCTGGATTTGAGCTTATCCGCTCAAGTCTTTCGGCACTTGATGCGTCTCCCTTTAGCTTATTTTGAGGCACGTCGGGTCGGAGATACGGTAGCACGGGTGCAGGAACTGGAAAACATCCGGCAGTTTCTCACCGGAACAGCCCTGACAGTCATCTTAGACAGCATTTTTGCAGTCGTTTATCTGGCATTGATGTTTTATTACAATGCCCAACTTACCTTGGTTGCATTGGCGGTTATTCCCCTATTTGCCATTCTGACCCTTGTTTCTACACCAATACTCCGCAACTGGCTCAATGAAACCTTTAATCGTAGTGCAGATAGTCAATCGTTTTTGGTGGAAACGATTACAGGCATTCACTCAGTGAAAGCTCATGCGGCAGAACGAACGGCACGCGATCGCTGGGAGGGTTTGTTTGCTCGCTACATCCGCACCGGTTTTCGCGCCTCTACAACTTCTAATATTAGTAATAACATCGGCACCTTCTTAACTAATTTCTCCTATCTCCTCATCCTCTGGTTTGGAGCCAAATTAGTGATTGATCAGAAGCTCACGATTGGCCAACTGGTCGCTTTTCAAATGCTTTCAGGTCGCATGACTGGGCCACTTCTACGGTTAGTACAACTGTGGCAAAATCTCCAACAAGTCTTGCTTTCGGTAGACCGGATTGGCGATATCCTCAATGTTGCCTCGGAAGCAGAACCCGGAAGTGGTTTAGTACTCCCCACCCTGAAAGGACAGGTAACCTTTGACCAAATCTTCTTCCGTTACCGCCCGAACCAAGAAGCCATTTTGCGGGGAATTTCTTTTACTACAGAACCTGGAATGTTTGTTGGGATTGTGGGTAGGAGTGGTTCAGGGAAAAGTACCCTGTCTAAACTGTTGCAACGCCTTTATCAAGCAGAGTCGGGTCGTATTCTGATTGATGGCTTCGATCTGAAAAGTGCAGATTTGGCTTCTTTAAGGCAACAAATTGGGGTTGTGCTCCAAGAGGACTTTCTCTTCAACGGTTCTATCTTGGAAAATATCACCCTCGGCAACCCCGACATTAGTGCAGAACAGGTGGTAGAAGCGGCACGATTGGCGGTTGCCCATGACTTTATCAGTGAAATGCCCCAAGGTTATGAAACCAATGTGGGAGAGAGGGGTACAGCTTTATCAGGGGGACAGCGGCAACGCATTGCTTTGGCGCGTTTGTTCTTGTCTCAAGCACCCATCTTGATTTTGGATGAAGCAACTAGCGCTTTGGATAGTGAGACAGAGCAACAGGTATTACAAAACATTCAACGAATCTCTCAAAATCGTACTGTCTTCTTAATCGCCCACCGTTTTGCTCCCCTGAAACGCGCTGACTTGATTCTGGTGTTGGAAAAGGGTGTGATTGCCGAAAAGGGTACCCACACGGAGCTGTTGCAGCAGAAGGGGCTTTATTGGTCGCTGTATCAACGTCAACAATCAGCGGTGTAGACGACGACCTGCACCCAAATACCTTAGAACTACAGGGATGCTCTAGCGGAACACCTTAACAGCTATATTCCCTAAGGCAATAACAGCGCCAAAATCTCTCTCTGGTATGTGGTTGAAAGATAAAGCTTTATAAAAAATTACAATGAGAGAATAAAAGATTTGATGAAGCTCATTAGTATTCGGTAATACAAATTAAGAAGTGTGTGCAAAATAATCATATATCCTGGCGTTGAGTGGCTGAAAAGCTTGGTCGAACGCAGGCTTTTTTCTCATTCTCTTTGGCTTTCTTCTTCTGGTCGCTGTTGTCAAGAGAAGATGAGGGATTAGCGGTTTTTCAATAAAAACAGTATAAATACTTATCAGAACTTGGTTTAGAGCGAGTGGCTATGAAACGTAATTCCTATTCCGCATCTGCAAGCTGTTTCTGCTCTCATAGCTCTGACCTTTTGAGTTCCTCCTCAGGATGGAACATGCGTCCGGGGGAATTACAAGACCCCCTACACTCTGGCAATACGCTGATCAGCTCGAGTTCTGCTCTCTCCACAGTGATACCCGATCCTGGTAGCGGTCCAGGACAAGCTTTTAATATTGGTACTCTTAAAGGCAATCATAGTCAGACATTCACAGATGTTGTCAGCAGTACTGACTTGAATGACTACTACCGATTGGATTTGAGTTCTCCCGGCAGTTTAAGTCTCGAACTCACGGGACTGAGCGCTGATGCAAATTTACAACTGTTCAATAGTAATAACACTCTGATTGGCAGTTCTGCCCAGTTAGGTAACCTTACAGAGGCCATTAATCTCTCCGGATTGACAGCAGGCACGTATTACATTGATGTCCATCCGTCCCCGTCCAGTGCTGGTACGAACTATACCCTAAATTTGTCTACTTCCCTAGAAAGTGAACCCAGCGAACTCTTGCCGAGTGCGACGAGTAGCATGAATGCGGTTACCTCAGGGGTTAGTACCGACACCAGTAGCGCTCTCGCGACCAACTTTAGTGTCATTGATGCATCGGGGGATAGCACTGCGTATAGCGTCTTTCAGGGGGGAGCGATACGTGTTAGCTATGACTTTCAAAATGTGGCTTCGTTGTCGAGTGTTCGGTTAGAAGCCTTGAGTAGCAGTAGCGTTGTCTCAACGTTAGGGACTTGGAGTGGAGCGAGCCTATCCAGCGCTTTAGTTAATCTTGCCAGCTTTTCGACGTTAACGGCGGGTAATTATCAGCTACGCGCGGTGATTCAAACCACCGGTGGACAAGAATTCTTGGCGGCTACTCAATCGATGAGTATTGTGTCCAATACCCGTATTAATGGCACGTTTGCTGCTGATACGCTGAATTACTCAGCCGGGTTGGGAAATGGAGCCATCATTCTGGGACGTGGGGGTACAGATACCCTCAATTTAGGAGCGGCGGGTCTTTCTGCGGCTAACATTACCAGTATCAACGGACTTAGCCTCAGTGCGTTCAATCCCTTATCTGGCTCAACGGCAAATCAAGCCATTTATGGCGGTACAGCCTTTGATTACCTGACTCTTTCCGATGGTCGAGAAATTTACTTTCAGGGGATTGAATTCCTCCAGTTTGCCAATGGGTCAACCTTAGAGTTACAAGTTCACCCAAACGATACTTACTTTGGTTCTCAGTGGAATTTAGCGGTTTCTGATGTACCGAGTGCGTGGCGCTATAGTCAAGGAGCGAGTAATGTTTTGCTCGTTTCTCTAGATACAGGACTCGCTGTAGGAGCCAATGGTTTGGTGAATACGGTTGACATTGCCACTAATCGCTTGACTTCTTATTATTGGCCTTGGGCGAACGACGACTTCAATGATTATGGTCACGGACATGCTGCGATCAGTATCATGGGTGGTACGGCTAACAACGCTTCCGGTACGGCGGGGATTAATTGGAACAGTCCCGTATATGTCAATGACGTGTATGGGGGTAACGGAGTAGGATGGCGATTAACGTTACAGAGTGCGATCGCCAATGCGATTAACTATGCACGAACCTACAATATGAAGGTGGTTTTCCAAGGGGGTATTCAGGGAGATGGCTGGCTGAATGATGGTGGTACACAGGCACAACTTGAACAGTTGATTCAAGCCAACTCGGATATCGCTACCTTTGCCATTGCCGCAGGAAATGGTGGCCCTGGTGGGAATTTATCTGATCCAAACTATCTAACCAGTGTGAGTGGTGTTGCCAAACTGGAGACGGCTTATAGTAATGTGATGTCTGTTGGTGCACTTCAGTATCAAGGCACCAATGCGGTGAATGGCATCACAAATGCTACGGCTGTGGATCTGGCAGCCTACTCCAATCGCGGCTCTAATTTAACGTTGGTAGCCGCCACTGATTCTCCAGTTATGGATCAATTTGGGAACTTCGTCTATTTCAACGAAACCTCTGCGGCTAATCCCAATTTAGCGGGTATTGCTTCTTTGGTGTGGAGTGTCAACTCTACACTAACGGGAGGACAAGTCCGCCAGATCTTAACCGATACAGCAATGGATTTGGGAACACTGGGTCGGGATAATACGTTTGGTTATGGTTTGGTGAATGCTGATGCGGCGGTTCGTCGTGCAGCGGCGCTACAGCGTAACGCTGAGGTGGCTAATCTCTATGCTGGTACCTCATTGTACGTGTAAGGGCAATATTGCTCACAAGCGTGAAATTCAACCCCGGAGATCATTAAAAAGGGCGACTTATCTTCCCGCCTTTTTCTAACTCACCCAGATTTCTTCAACTCTTCCTTCAACATCCGTTGATAAATCGTGGGTAAGTATCCCGACATGGAATTCGTCTCTATTCCATAACCTAAACTTGTCCAGGTTCCCGACAGCCGACGCAAGACATCATTCACTCTTCCCTTACGGAGTTGTGTAGAAATATCGACTCCCCAAGCGTTTTTATCACTCAACCATCGGTAAACCACAGCATCCTGATACTCCGGCTGAAAGCCATAGTTTCGCCAAAATAAAAAACCCGAAGGTTGGGGATGATAGCGCTGCGCCATCTTATCCCAGGTGGTATTAAGAAACTGATACCGTCCCGCCGCTGTTGTACAGTTGCCCACATTCGGGCCAGCTACAATCCGGACACAACGGTTCGGATGACGGCTCAAATCCCAGGCGCGATCGCCGCCATAGAGGAGTGTATACGGTTGAGAGTCATTCGCTTCACTTGCTGTGATCGTTCGCATCAAAGCACGAATGTAGGGATCGCCCCCCTGCATCACCAAGGGAGGTGTCCCATAAGCACTTTTGGGATAATGGGGATACAAGCGTTGTACCCAATTGCCTTTAGAGAGCTCAAACAGCATGACTGCGATCGCTAAGGCACCAATTTTTGCAAGTAGATTTTTCAAGGCAAATCTGGAGAAAAATCTTTTTTTGAATTTTAAGCTAATTAATTTTAGCCAGGGTGATGGATGTACCCCATTGAATGCACTTCATCGGCTCAAAAACAAGTGCAAGTGTTGCCCGTTGAACAGAGATGATCTAACCCATCAGACCACTTTAGCAAATAGCTGATCCCAGCTTTGATCAGGAACCTCTGGCTTAGCAACGACTTCTACAATTTTATTCCGTGCTTCCGATTGTGACAGTGCCTCGACACAAACTTGTGCCACTTTTGTCCGAGGAATACTGCCGTCAAATAGTGTATCTGCCGATGACATCACAACCGGGTCTGGGTTATCTTCATTCTTGAGGCCCCCAGGTCGCACAATCGTATAAGTCAAGCCACTTTGGGTAAGGTATTCCTCCGCTTGCTTCTTCCATACCAGAATCAGCCAAAACAGGTTGAGTGGATGGAAAAGTTGGGATACACACAGAGAAGAGACCATAACAAAGTGTTCAATGCCTTTGCTCTTGGCTACGTCTACCAAGTTTTTCGTACCCTCATAGTCTACTTTGTAAGGCCCCGTGGGATCGAGACTGGGTTTGGCACCCGTCGCTGACAAAATGACTGTACAATCTGCGATCGCCGCACTAAGACTCTCTGGTTTTAACACATCTCCTACGATCAGTTCGGCTTGGGGAGGCAGAATTTCTTTCGCTGTTTCCAAGTTCCGAACTAACGCCCGAACCGGAATATTGCGCTTAACTAATTCTTGTACAATCCGTCGTCCTGTCTCGCCTGTAGCTCCGGCAACAAATGCTTTCATTCCTCTGTCCGTCATTCACTAATGGTTGACTACAAGATTCACAAGCTATGCTAGGTGAGCAAGAAATTCTCTCTTTAGCAGTAAACCTTAACTCCTTAATTGTATGAACTTTATAAATGTGTACTCGTCTTTACCGTAAATTAACGAAACTAAAGTGAAAATTTTTACCGCAAGTGGGAATCCTGAACATAGGTAACAGTCAACCGACATAATGGAACAGGTATGTATTCACAATTTGCTGACGATCAACCGTTTGAAGCCCAAAAGACTCATTTGAATGCCCAATCCGGTTTTGCCGAGGCTGACAGTTTAGTGACACCAGTGCCTGACTTAACCAGTGAAGTAACTCAGTTTCACAGCTACTTTCAAGACTGTATGGAACTTTATGCTGAAGCGGAGATCGTTACTGCCTATCTAGATGCTCATGAGAATTGGTTTACCCGTTGCGCCCAGCCTATGAAGGTAGAATCAATTGCTCAGAATGCCTACGCCTTAGTTGTTGGGCGCTTTGGGTCGTTTGGCTATGAGGTGGAGCCAAAAATTGGTTTAGAACTGCTTCCTCAAGAAGATAAAATCTACCGAATTCGGACAGTCCCCATCCCCAATTATGTGGCTCCGGGCTATGAGGTTGATTTCCAAGCGTCTCAAACCTTTGTGGAAGTACCCGCCAGTGAATATTTTCAAAGCTACAAACACAAGGAAGCTTCCCTACCCAAGGCCGTCACTCGTGTAGAGTGGGAACTGGATCTGAGGGTTGGCATTCGCTTTCCCCGGTTTATCCACAAATTACCGCAGTCATTGATTCAAAGCACAGGCGATAGCCTCATGCGCCAAGTGGTGAGACAAGTTTCTCGGCGCTTGACGCACAAAGTACAGGAAGACTTTCACTCTAGCTTGGGACTACCCATGCCTAAAAAATTGAAGAGGCGGTAAGGGGTTGTGGGTTAAGCGGTTGAAGGTTGAACAAGGACAAAAAAGCTACATTTTGCTCACAATCCGTTGGACAATTTCTACACCTGTAACAGCCTGCCAGCCAAATAAGCCCAAAAGAACGACATTTAGAGCAATGTGGGTGAAGCGTGCCCAGTTTTGCCCTTTTTGCATAAACGGGGAGAGAGAGGCAGACATGGCAATGAGTGCTGTCATGCCTAAACCAGCGAGCAAGTGTGGACCCACAAATAGCTTGCCATTGTTGATGTAGGTAACCGCCATGCCTCCGATCGCACCGACAACCATCAGACCGAGTAGCACTGAACCTATTTGATAATGCTTCACGTTATATCGGCCTTTAATCAGCTCTTTCTTGATATCGCCGTCAGCATATCGAGTGCGTTGGACTTGAATCCCTAAATACAGAGCATAAATTGAGAGCGCTAGTATGACCCACATGATTGTTGGGTGTAGGAATTGAGACCAGACTTTAACCGATTCGGGAATTGTGAGGTTCATAGGATTGGAGAGAGCCGTTTAAGAATCTTGATAAAACTTAACTTAGCATAGGTGTCATTTTCTCTAAAGTCTGATTAGCTCTCAATCGCATATCTATCTAGGAGCGATAACGATGAGAGCTGATTTGGCGCTAAGTTTATACGGCGCTCTTGACGTGGCTGAAGAAATGACCTCAAACCAAGACATTTTATTCCTAAAAGCGGCTCAAAGGGGTGAGCTGACTCAACTCAAAGCCATCCTGGCTCAGGGGGCGAATGTCAATACCTGCGATCGCGATGGCACCACGGCTTTGATGTTTGCCGCCCAATCTGGCTACACCGAAATCGCTCGCGTGTTGCTAGCCAAGGGAGCCAATCCCAACCAGCGAAGAGAACGCTATGGTCTTGTCGCTTTAATGCTGGCTTCTGCCGCCGCTCAGGCTGATGTTGTGCATACGTTGATAGCGGCTGGTGCAGATGTCAATATCACAAATGATGATGGCAGCACAGCACTCATGGTAGCGGCACACAAAGGTTACCTAAAAATCGTGCAAATCTTGCTCGATGCGGGAGCCGATGTCAATATCCAAGATCAAGATGAAGATACCGCCTTAAACTTAGCCGCTCAGAATGGTCATGCCGATGTCGTAAAAGCCTTGCTAAAAGCGGGTGCAGATGCCACCCTGAGTGAGGGTGCCTTAAACCTAGCCGCCAGTGAAGGTCACGTTCAGGTATCACAAGTTTTGCTAGAACATGGAGTCAAGGCAGACACATCTAATCCGGATGGCAGAACCCCTCTCATGCAGGCTGCTGAATTAGGATATTTGCAGGTGGTCTACCTATTAACCGCCTCTACGGATATCCATATCAATGCTCAAGACCATGAAGGTGAAACAGCCTTGACTTTATCTGCTGACCAAGGCCATCCAGAGGTTGTCCAAGCCTTACTTAATCAGGGGGCTGACGCGAATCTGCCAAACTGGACAGGAGAGACTGCGTTGATGGCGGCAGCGGCTGGAGGGCATCATGCTGTAGTAACAGCCTTGCTGAACGCTGGTGCTGATATCAATCTTAGGAACCGCGACCAAGAGACAGCTTTACATCTGGCGACTGTGGAAGGTCATGGTGGGGTGGTCGATCTGCTGCTTCAAGCAGGGGCTGATCTTGAGGCGAGGAATCATCTGGGCGATACAGCCTTAATCCTGGCAGCCTTACACGGTTACACCAAAATTGTGTCGGCTTTAGTACAAAAAGGAGCAGACTTGAATGTAACAAACCAGGGTGAGACACCTCTAACGCTGGCGGTTTCTCAGGGTCACACAGAAACCGTTAAGGTTTTGCTAGATGGGGGTGCGCCTGCCAATATCACCACCACTGATGGAAAGACCTTGTTGATGAAGGCAGCAGACCAAGGAGACACGATTCTCATGCGATACCTATTGGACGCGGGTGCCCCAGTCAATAGTGCAGATCAGACCGGTGCTACTGCTTTGATGTGGTCGGCACATCGGGGTTATGCCGTGGCGGTGCAACTATTGCTGGATGCTGGTGCACAGGTCAATGTGAAAAATCGGGGAGGCTATACGGCTTTGATGCTAGCAGAGTTTAATGGCTATCCTGAGGTCGTGAAACGGCTGAAGGTAGCTGGAGCACAAGAGTAGTTTAAAGCGGCTGACTGTTATTATGAGCCAGCATAAGACTCTAAGTCTAGAAATACCTGATAATCTTATAATTCTGCATCATTTTCTGCCTCAATCAGCTCTTAACTCAGAGACGCTTGGCATTGAGGCATCTGATTCAGGTGTTCCTCCAAAACCACCAAGGCGCAGACCTCCTAATTCGGGGGAGTTTTAGTTAAATCATGAGCTTTGGTTAAGTATATAAACTTATGGAGCCAATTCCATTTGATAGTGATGACCTACTAGTGGTCAATAGTCGGCGTCGGAATGGTTTAATTCTTTATAAGCGCTATCATGCAGAATTTGCAGGTCCAGGCGCGGCGGTAGGAGGATTCATTGATCACGATTGTAAACTAGCGCTGCCATTGGGCAATTTTTCGTTGATCCGTCCTGAATCGGCTGAAGATCGACAGCGGGCTTATGCGCTGCGGCGGCAGTGGATTCGATTGACGAAACAAATTACCGACAATCCAGTACCCGTGAAACGCGCTCAGCAGATTCTCACGCAGTTTGAATACTATTTTGACTCTGAAACAATCAGTCAACTGCCCGATGAAGCCCTGGCACTTTTGGTTGGTGTGTTGCCCCATACGATTAGGATGGCGCGTGATTTGGAGACTTAAACCACAGTGAGTCGAGTCGGCAGACTCACAAGTGAGGAATCAGCACCTAGTTATGGGAATATATCAGTGACTTTATCTAGCGGCGAGGAGTAGTCATGACACTAATAGAAATTCTTTTGTTGCTGTTAATTGCAGCCATTTGTGGCAGTCTGGGACAAGTATTAGTGGGATACTCGACAGGTGGCCTCTTGGCCTCAATTGTTGTTGGGGTTATTGGCGCGTACATTGGAATCTGGGTCGCTCGTGAATTTAACCTCCCAGTATTTTATGCTCTCAATATGGGAGGTCGTTCGTTCCCGATTATTTGGTCAATTATTGGTTCTGCTATCTTTGCCGCCATCCTAGGTCTAATCAACCGAGCGACACGACGGTAAAGTTTTTTGAACGGTAGTGGGTTATTGGTCAACTCCCAACTGACTAGCGAACTCTCGAACTCATGACTGATATGGATATGACTTTACCGACCAGACCTTCCAGAAAGTCAGTTCCTTGGTTCTGGATGGGAATGGCGCTCGTATTTTTGTTGTCATTGTCGTTACGTTTTTGGGGGCTGAGCCAGCCTAATATTTTAGTATTTGATGAGGTTTACTTTGCCAAGTTTGCCAATAACTATCTGACCCATACTGATTTTTTTGATACTCATCCGCCTCTGAGTAAATACTTAATTGCTATTGGTATTTGGTTAGGAGGTCACTTTCCTGTTGGAAAGGATACAGTAAACAATTTGACGGGAACTCAGCTAACTACTTTTAGTTACCGTTGGCTGAATGCCCTTACGGGTTCCTTCATTCCCTTAGTGGTGGGGGGCATCGCTTATCAGCTAAGTCACCGCCGCAGTTATGGGTTTATCGCGAGTCTCTTTGTCGCGGTTGATGGTTTATTCTTAGTAGAGTCTCGCTATGCGCTAAATAATATTTATCTGGTACTCTTTGGGCTGTTGGCTCAATGGTGTTTACTCGTAGCCTTGGAGAATCAGCAAAAGCGGCGTGGGTTGTGGTTGGCTCTTTCAGGTATTTGTTTTGGAGCCTCAGCCTCTGTTAAGTGGAATGGGCTGTGGTTTTTATTGGGTATTTATTTAATTTTAATCACTACTTGGGCGATGCGATCGCTACCCTTTTTCCGCTCAATAGCCGCTGAATTATTCCCAAAAAAGTCTTCATCAAATTCTGAGTTGGGTACTCTAAAAACTACCTCGACTCCTTTACAGAATTTAGGACAACTGAATCTCAAAAAAATATTTTTGAACTTAGGTATTATCCCTGGGTTAGTCTACAGCTTGGTTTGGATTCCCCACTTGCTACTCTATCCAAAACCAGGATTCTGGGAAATGCAACAGAAGTTGCTCAGTTACCATCAAAACGTTGGCAATGGTCCACAGGAGCACCCTTATTGCTCTGCTTGGTACACTTGGCCTTTAATGATTCGTCCGATGGGATATTATTTCCAGAAAGTGGACGAAACTCCCTCTCCAAGTTCACCGTTATTTTTCCCCAGTAAGCCGAGTCCACCCAAGATTATTTACTACGATGTACATGGAATGGGGAATCCCGTCTTGTGGTGGCTATCTGCGATCGCAATTCTTGTTGTGCTTTCGCTGTTAGTTTTCACCATCCGAACTTGGGTAACTGCGTCTGATATAACAGTCAATCAGACAATGCCGGGGTTGCAACGGGCTGAGTTTTGGATTGTACTTTATTTGATTTTGAACTACATCGCTAATTTACTACCTTGGGTGAGAGTAACGCGCTGTACTTTTATTTATCACTACATGGGAGCTTCTATTTTTGCTTTCTTGGCATTGGCTTGGATTGTGGATCGATGTCTGCGAGGTTATGACCTGTTTCTGCGGATGGTGGGGGTGACAATTGTTTTTTTGATTCTCATTTCTTTCGTGTTCTGGCTGCCTGTATTTCTCGGCTTTCCTTTATCTCCTGAAGCATTTTACAGCCGGATGTGGTTCCCTTCTTGGATATAAAATAGTTAGATTATCTGGAAGAATTAGGGGTGTGTCTCGGAAGTAAGTTTTTAACGTAGACGCGTAGCGGCTTGCCGTAGGCTACCACTCCAGGCATAGAGAACGCAGAGAAAGAGAAAAGACGAGAAGAGAAGACGAAAAAAGGTTAGAAAGGAGATGTACTGAGTTCTTGTTTTTCAAAGGGTGTTCAGACAGACTCTAAACTTGACGACGCACCCAACCATTAATCGTAAATCGGCTATCTGCAAATGCTTTTGAAGGGCAACTAACGGGTAAGACTTCGTGTAAATAGCGACTCAGAAAAAACACGATGCTGTTGTTACGCGGTTCCACCCTTTTGTAAGAATCTGCCTTTACATAAAAATTGTTTTCAATTTTACTGTCATAGATTAGCAATTCTCCACCAGAGAATGCCTTCGGCTGTTGATAGAAGTAGTAAACATAGGTGAACTCTCTAGTTGCCGTGTCTGGACTCCCGTTATCATTATGAACTTTATAATAATTTCCATCATTGTGGGAGGTCAGCTGAGCCTCGATTTCAGCAATGGGAAATGAGGACAAATTTAATTTTCTGAATACATCGGGGAGAATGGCTTGAATTCGATTGACGACGAGTTGAGAAAATTCTGGAAATGAGTGAAGAATCATTGAACGACGATAGTCCAGATCGCCTGTAGAAGTACTCGTAGGAACAAAAGCTGATTTTCGTTGAAAAACATAATTGAGGAGTTGCTGATATTCTTCTACTGTTAAGAAGTTGTCAATTTGCACATACTCAGACTCTAAAATAGCTGGAATCTGAGGTTGAGTTGGCTCATTTTGTTGCCAATAAACAGGGGGTTCTGTAACCAAACCAATGAGATGTTCACTCGGAAAAGATAGAGTTGCACGACCCCCTTCAATTGAAACTTGAAATAAATAAGAAGAAACCGTTTCTTGCTTCTGAGCGCGAGTGATAATTGTAGCCATGAGACTATGAAGTAGGGGGTCATTTGGCTTGAGGTAAAGCGTGTACTGATGTCCTCCGGTTAGGAGCAATGTAACTTTGACATCCTGTGGATTGGTTGCTTGTGAAGTAAAATCCATATTAGTTGCCTACTATGATGTTAAGAATTAAACTAACTAACGCGACTTATTTCAAGAGTCATTAACATTGAGCATGTAAAATTGAATGCCTGTTAGCGTTGTCATCCTCCCTAAACACAACTTCTAAACACAAGCCTTTATGCCTGACAGCCAACCTCTACGCATTACCCTCCCCCCGTTGCAGATTACCTTAACAGAGAACCAACAGATCGACCTGCAATGGCTGGCGCAAAATCAGCTACTCTCAGCAGAGACAACCCAGCAGGGACTCTCCAACTCTTGGAAACAATGGATTGCCGAAAATAAGTTGCATGGCAACTCGGATGATTCGATTATTCAAGCAATGCTGCAAAATGGTATCGATTTTCAGGTTGCTATACAAGAGGTCAATCGTATCGCATCGGATCCGTCTTTCCTAGCCGGCAGAAACTTTGTTCAACTCTTGAGAAAGCTGGAATCAATTCTGGAGATTAACCGAAAACTGGCTGAATTGTCTCCCAATTTTGGCAAGATAGAACGCAGAAGTCGTCTTTCTCGGCAAGAATTCTTAGAAAATTACTACATCAAGAATACACCCGTTATTCTGACTGACATGATGCATGATTGGCCAGCAATGTCTTTATGGTCGCCAGATTACCTCAAGACAAAATACGGCGACGTGCTAGTTGAAATTCAATCCAATCGAGACTCAGATCCGGAATATGAAATTAACTGTGAACAACACAAAAAGACAGTAAGGTTATGTGAATACGTTGATATGGTAGCCAGCGGTGGTGAGAGTAATGACTACTATATTGTTGCCAACAACAGCAACTTAGACCGAGAAGAACTGAAAGGTTTACTCGATGACATTCACATGTTCCCTGAATTCCTGGATGCATCTAATACTCAAGGCAGAGTCTTTTTCTGGTTTGGTCCGGCTGGCACAATCACGCCACTACATCATGACCCCATTAACCTGATGATGGCTCAAGTGTATGGACGCAAGCGGTGGCGACTTATTTCTCCTGATCAGACGCCACTTCTCTACAATTACGTTGGCGTTTTCAGCAAGGTTGACTGTGAGAATCCAGACTACAATCGATATCCCTTATTTAAGGATGTAAACATTATAGAAACTGTTTTAGAACCAGGAGAAGTTATTTTTGTTCCTGTTGGGTGGTGGCATCAAGTTAAAGCACTAGATATCAGTATTTCCCTTTCTTTTATCAACTTTATTTTCCCTAATTCTTATAATTATAAAGACCCCCATATTTCATCCTGGTAATGGAAGTTTAACAGGGATAGCGCTTAACTTATTGAATTTTTCCATGTTCTATTTATAGGGATTAAAAATAACTTAACCTTGGTAGTGTAGCCCTAAAAGATGCGAGAAATTGCATAAAAATCATGAAAATATTTGTTCCAGGTCGCCTGTGTCTGTTCGGCGAACATAGTGATTGGGCGGGAAACTATCGCCGCCTCAATCCTAAGCTAAAACCAGGCTATACATTGCTGACTGGAACCAATCAGGGACTTTATGCCGAGGTGAAACCTCATCCCACTCACTTGATTCTTCGCACTTCGCTGCATGATGGAACTCGTCCAGAACCGCTGGTGTTGCCGATGGAACCGCAGGCTTTACTGGCTGAAGCTGAACAGGGCGGATTTTTTAGCTATGCGGCTGGTGTTGCCTACCAAGGTCTCACTTACTACCATGTTGGTGGTCTGGAAATTGACAATTACCTGACCGATTTGCCAATCAAAAAAGGGTTGTCTTCGAGTGCAGCTCTTTGTGTCCTCATTGCCCGTGCTTTTAATAAATTATATGACTTAAAACTCACGATTCGGGGTGAGATGGAGTTAGCCTATCTGGGGGAAATTACCACACCCTCTCGCTGTGGGCGGATGGATCAGGCTTGTGCTTACGGAGGTCAGTCTATCTTGATGATATTTGATGGCGAACGTACAGAGGTAATTGAACTCAAGGTACCGAATAATCTGTTTTTTGTTATTGTCGATCTCGGTGCTAGCAAAAACACTCAAGAAATTCTCAATCAACTCAATCAGTGTTATCCCTTCGCCACCACCCAAGTACAGCAGAATGTGCAAAACTATCTCGACTCCATCAGTTCTACCATTACTCAGGAAGCTGTTGACGCTTTACAAAAAGGCGAGGCTGAACGAATGGGTAATTTAATGAGAAGAGCACAAGCAGAATTTGACCGATATCTAATTCCTGCCTGTCCTTCCCAATTAACGGCTCCCATTCTGCACAAAATTTTGAACTATGCACCGATTCAACCTTATATTTGGGGAGGAAAAGGTGTTGGCTCCCAAGGAGACGGTACAGCACAATTTATTGTGAAAGACGAGGAAAGCCAACAAAGGGTTATTGCAATTATTGAACGTGATTTTCCTCAAATGCAAGCTTTAAAATTAACTATTTATGCTAATTCATAACGTTCGTAAAGCCGTAATTCCAGCAGCGGGTTTTGGGACTCGCTTGTTTCCAGCCACCAAAGCGGTTAAGAAAGAATTTTTCCCCATTATTGATCGTGATGGGCGAGCGAAACCCGTGATTATGGTGATAGTAGAAGAGGCGATTAGTGCGGGAATTGAAGAAATTGGGATAGTTGTGCAAAAGAGCGATCGCGTCCTTTTTGAGGATTTCTTTAAAGTTCCACCCCCACAAAATCTATTCAACAAACTATCCCTACAAAATCAAGAATATAGCCACTATATCCAAGAATTAGGACAGCGAATCACTATTCTGACGCAAAACGAACAGGAAGGCTTTGGTCATGCTGTATTCTGTGCCAAGGAATGGGTCAATAATGAACCCTTTCTCCTGATGTTGGGCGATCATCTTTATGCCTCTGAGAATGAAATTTCCTGCGCCCGTCAACTTTTAGAGGTTTATCAACAAGTCTCTCAAAGCGTGATTGGTTTGCGCGTAACACCCGCAGAGGTGATTCATCACTATGGCTGTGCTACTGGAACCTGGAAACAGTCAGACTCGATTCTTAGTATGACTCAGATTTATGAAAAACCGAGTCTTGAATATGCGAGAAAGCATCTTCATATTGATGGCATGAACGATGAGCAATTCCTATCCATATTCGGCATGTATATCCTCCAGCCAAAAATCTTGGATTATCTACAATACAACATTATCCACAACATCCGCGAACGGGGAGAATTTCAACTCACCTCTGCTTTAGATCGATTGCGGCAAGAGGAAGGTATAACGGGGTATGTTGTCCAAGGACAGTGTTTTGATACAGGACTTCCCGATGTCTATCGGCAGACGATGTTTGATTTTCGCCATGCCGGTTATCCGATGTTGGATATTGAACTCTAGGTTTTGAATTATCTTCTGCCAAGGTGTAAGTGCCTAGCATCCTGCACCACCCCCCTTAGCAAAGGGGGAACAAGAAAGGTATTTATATTAAGCATTTAGAAAATTGGTATTCGTAGCCATTCCTCCTATCTACTGATTTTTGAATTAAGGCTTAATTAAATTCCCTTCTAATTTGCGATAATTAGCAATACGCTTGGCACGCTCTAAGGAAGGATAAAGAATCATTGTCGCTAACGGTAAACTTGTGCCAACAATCGCTGAGGTTACTAACTGATTGACAAACCCTAGCTTGAAACCAAGTCCCAAACTAATTCCCAAAGCCGTGGATAACAGAGAAACCCCAATGGCGATGGTTTTACTAAATCCTCGCTGCAAGCAATTTTGAGCCACCCCTTCACCCTCAAATGCTGCCATAAATACCACGGCATCCACCGCCGCAAAGGCGGCATGAAGCGAAGCAATTCCCCAGGTACTCGCCTTATCCATCTCTCGAAAGTCGGCACCGAATCCTGCAACGAACATTGCCGCTACTCCAGCAAAAAATACAGCCGCTACCGTATCCATGGCTTTTAGGGGAACCCCTAACCGGGTTCGGATTTTAGCCACCACCTGGGAAATCGCTTCAGAAGTCACAGCCGCCGCCAATCCTAGTATGGCGACAAACGCTGATACAAAGATTGCGATCGCCATTCCAAGTGACCCATTTTTGCTCACGATTCCCTCCCAAGCCGTCGCTTCAAACCAAGTTGCCGCCGCCGCAAATAAGACGAGTAAACTTAAAGAAAAATACGGGAATTTTTTCGCCGCAATAGGTACTGGGGCGGTTTTAACTTTAATCGTTAAGACCTGTGTTTCGGGTTGAGAATTGGTGTGAATTAAAACCTCTCGCTCAAAGGTTTTATTTGCCATGAGCTTACGGGTGTCAACGGTAATTTTACATAACGCCTGGTTACTGACAAAATGAGATTGATCGAACTGAATCCACTCGTGAACATGGGGGGTATGAGGGGGGTCACTCAGATGGGATGCAACTTCTAAACGGCTTTCCAGAACCGTCTCTGGAACTGAATTAGTAATTGTCAGCGTCTGAGTCAATTTTTCGCCCAGTTTGGTTGCCGTAAATTCCAAGCACGAGTGATTGAACTTCGCTTCAGGGACGCGCATCACATAGATCGGCTGAAGGGCATTTAAAGCCGTCGCCGCATCGGGAAAGCGGTTTTTGGGTTTGAGTTCCACCATCTTTTCCAGCCACTCAATCCAACGTAAACTGAGCTTGGGAACCAGATGCTTGAAATTAATCCGGTAGTCATCATCAATCAGGTTACTGATAGCTGTGGATGGGGTGCCCGTCAGTAAACAAATTAATGTTGCGCCTAACCCATAAAGGTCTGAAGCTTCACTTAATTGTCGATTAAATAACTGCTCTGGAGCCATAAAGCCGATGGTGCCTTTGGCAACACTGCTCATCGCCACTTCCGAATCGCCAATCCGAGCTAAACCAAAATCGACCAGAAACACATTAATTTTCTCATCAACTAAGATATTTTCCGGTTTAATATCCCGGTGACTAATCGTCGGAATTCGATTTTGCAGATAAATCAGGATATTCAGTAAAGAAACCGCAATTTGCTTAATTTCATCCGGGTCAAAGCTACGAGGCGCAGCCAGAGAAGGTGCCTTTTTATATTCTTGTACTAGGCAAAAACCGGTGGGTGTTTGAAAAGACCCGAAGCAACGCGGGATACCGGGATGATTTAGCCCCTGCAAGACTTGAATTTCGCGTTCGATCGCGTCATAGTCTGACCAGTGGGTGTTCCCTAAAGCAAATTGAAACTGCTTAATCACAACGGGTTTTTTCCCCACCCCCGGATTGACTCTCCTATGTGAGTGCCCCTTGACAAGCGGTTCTCCCTGGGTTAGAGGAGAAGATTCGGAGAGAGTTGAATTGTGGATGGATGCGGTAGCCGTGGGGATGGCGAGATAGGTCACTCTCCCGCCAGTCCGATTGTGTCCTAATTCTCGAACGACCCTGAAACCGTGGCTGGACAAATCTGGAAAATTGCTCATGAGTCTGAGGAGGAAGGCAAATCTTCGTGCGAACTGCACTCTCTTTCAGGAAATTCTAATCCTTCTCTGGGAAGTTAAGCTTCCGGAGAATAGGAAACGGGCGTAACCTTGCTAGCCGCGTATGGGATCACAGAGTAAGGAGTGCTCTTATCCACGATATCGCTTTCCTCCCGTAGATAGAGCGATCGCAGAATAAGAGTTAGCTCCATAGCACCCACTTCCCTATATAGATCCTGCAAAAACATTGATAGTCCTAAGCTTCAGCCGCTCAGCCCACTCTTTACCAATACTTACAAAATTTTTGTTAATTCAGTCTTGTGGCTCAAGCCAGACCGATCTTCTAATATTTTAATAATTATTTAAATATTGCCTAAAAATTCCCCAAAGTTGTCCAAAAATAAGTGTGGGACGTTCCGCCGTTCGGCTTCTTGCCGTAACTGAGTCGGTAGTCTATCCATACTCGATGGGGATGGGGAGTTAACCCATAAAGGCACTTCTTTCACTAAACCGACGGCAACTAAGCGAAAAGCAATTTGCTGTACTTGTTTGATGGGGAGTTTAAGATCCCTTGCGATTGCCTTGAGAGAAACAGTTCCATTGGTATACTCCCAAACCTGCCACTCTAAAGCATTAAGTCGATGGTGGGGGTGATGAGTAATTGTACTGATTAAACCTTGATTGGGATGGGGTAATTGAGCGGCTAAAACGTCCGAATTTGTCAGCGATGCCCTATCCTGAAGAGGCAATTTTGCCGTAAGAACTCGTTGTGCTTCACGCAATCCGATCAATGTCGCTTCCATCGCCGGGATACTCAACCCCGTCATTTCTCGCGTCGGTAGTTTTACCGTAGAGTTGAACTCAAACTGAGCATCCTGGAGTTGAAACAAGGTACGCATCGACTGCAAAACTTGAACCTGAAATAGCCATTTCAGTTGTTTGGCTTGTAAGGCACCTTTGTGTTTAAGATAGGAACCTAAGGGTTGATGGGTCGGGCAGGTCTGAACGAGTTGAGCAAATATTGCCTGATTAATCCACTGACGTTGAGCAATTAACGAGACTAAACCTTGTTGGTCTAACTGATGAGCGACGGCTACCAGGCGACCTTGATAGACCCAGATATAACGCACAGCAGCAGAGCTTGCTTGAGTGGGGAGGCAGGCACGAAGTGTCAGCAAGCCTGTTTGCTTTCCTGTTTCGATCAGGTGACAAATTTGTGCTAAGGAAAAGTCTGATAGGTAACCTGCAATGCACATCGTTGTTTCTTGGGTTGCATTATTAAGTTTTTGCAACAATCAATGAAGACGTGTTTTAGTATCTGGTTAATCTGCCAATCTGCCTGTGATTCAACTCCGTTCAATTTGTGAACTTAACGAAGATTTTGTGTGATTGCCCATCTCCAACAGAGTGAGGGAATACTACTAGTTTGAGTGATTTTGCTCACTTTTTAACATAAACCTCGCTGAAAAATAAGGAATGGAAACAGAGCTGTTTATTTTTTTGTCTATCTAAACCATACATAGGGTCTGATATGAACAAAAAGAAATGGCTAATTAACAGCTTACTTGGGTTAGTATCCTTGAGCCTCACGGCGATCGCATACTCAGGTTGGAGCATTTATCGCTATGGCAGCCACTCAACCCAGATTCAGGCAGATGCAGCAATTGTTTTGGGCGCGGCGGCTTGGGGCAACCAACCCTCTCCCGTGTTTAGAGAACGCCTCAACCATGGGATCGCCCTGTATAAAGCGGCAAAAGTCAACACCCTGATTTTTACGGGGGGAAAAGGCGATGGCGATGAACTGGCAGAGTCGATGGTTGGCAAACACTACGCCATGCAACAAGGTGTAGCAGAAGCCGACATTTTGACCGAAACGCAATCGAGAACCACACAACAGAATCTCTATTACTCCCAGCAGGTGGCTAAGGTTCACAACTTGAAGCGGTTTCTGATTGTCAGCGACCCCTTGCACATGAAGCGATCTCTACAAATGGCGCGAGAGATGGGAATGGATGCCTATCCCTCTCCCACACCAACCACCCGCTATCGAAGTGTGAGTAGCCAACTGAAGTTCCTAGCCAGAGAAAGCTATTTCTATCTGGTTTACTTAGTGTTTAAGATTTAACTTCACTGTGGCACGAAGGAGTTAACTCAGATCTGTCTTGAAAATGGGTAATGGGTAATCGGTAATGGGTAATGGGGTAGAGAGATTTTCATTGTTTGTTGTGAGCGCTAGCTCATGGGGAGTCTTGCACCAAGCCCTTTTACCCCTCCCCAGCCCTCTCCTCACGCTTAGCTCCGGTTATCAAGGGGTGGGAGCTAGATTCCCCCCTTGATAAGGGGGGTTAGGGGGGTGGTGCAAGATGTCAGTTAACCTACACTTTCACCGGCGTTCGATAATTACTCTGGTCTTCAACTTCTATCGGCGGTGCAGCGTCTTGATTGGTAATCAGACGTGCCCCTCGTTTGCGAGTGAAGTAATTCCATCCCCACTGAATCATGACCAAAATCTTATTGTCAAACTCAATTAAGAAGAAGATGTGAACGAAAGTCCAGATCAGCCAAGCCAGGAACCCGGAAAACTTGATGAAACCAAAATCTACAACCGCCGCATGGCGTCCAATCACCGCTAAGCTGCCGTAGTCCTTATAGTGGAAGGCTGGCAGAGTCTCTCCTTTAAACCGCTTTTTGAGCAGATTAGCCACATACTGCCCTTCTTGCATCGCCACCGGTGCGACTCCTGGTAAGGGTTTGCCGTCTTCATATTGGTGGGGGAAATTGGCTAAGTCCCCAATCACAAAAATATTCGGATAGTCCGGTATCGTCAGGTCGGGCTGCACAATCACTCGTCCTGCGCGATCGCAGGGTGCACCCGTTGCCTTCGAGAGTATCTCCCCCATCTTAGAGGCTTTCATGCCCGCCGCCCAAAGAATCGTCTGGGATGGAATTTGCTCAATTTGGTCACCACGACGGATAGTGACAAGATTGTCCTCAATATTCGTCACTAAAGTGCTGGTTTGCACCGTAACCCCCAAATCCTCTAGGGAGGCTTGGGCTTTTGCCGACAATTCGGGTGGGTAAGGCGGTAAAACGCGGTCTATCCCTTCTAAAAGCAAAATTTTGGCTTCCGAGGTATCGATGCTGCGGAAGTCGTCTTTTAAGGTATTGTGAGCGAGCTCGGCTAAAGCCCCGGCTAATTCAACACCGGTTGGGCCACCTCCTACAATCACAAAGTTTAACCAGGCACGGCGCTTTTCGGGGTCAGTTTCTTTTTCTGCGGCTTCAAAGGCGAGAAAGACGCGACGACGAATATCGAGAGCGTTTTCCACTGTTTTCAATCCAGGAGCTTTCTCTGCCCATTGTTCATTACCGAAGTAGTGGTGGCTCACGCCTGTGGCAACAATTAATGTGTCGTAGCTTAGTTCTTGATCATTGAGTCTAATTTTTTTCTGTTTGGGGTCTACATCCGTCACTTCCCCCATCAATACTTGGGTATTTTTATGACGGCTCAAAACCGCTCGTAGAGGGGAGGAAATATCACCCGCTGATAAGCCACCGGTCGCCACTTGATAAAGTAAGGGCTGAAACAAATGAAAGTTTCGTTTATCAATTAATGTGACCTTGACGGGTGCTTTTCGCAGTGATTGTGCGGCATAAAGCCCACCAAATCCGCCTCCAACAATAACAACATGGTGAGGAGGCTGGTTGTTGGCTGCATTTAACATAAAATTTCTTTCCTGGAGTTAATTTTGTCGATGATTACTTCAGCAGTAATGGAGTCAAGAAGACTGAATGGTCAAGGATAAAGGATGAAATAGGGGATTCCCAGTAGATGAGAACCCCAACCCGGTAACTTTAGCGAGGAGGCGAAAAAACTGTTTTTTCAATATCTATGCCTCATCCCTCTACAGGAGGATTAGTTTCATACTTCATCTTTGTTTTGACTGTCTCAACCTTCTTACAACTTCGGCTTTACACAAGTTTATGTTAAAAATCAAGAAATGCAAGTATCAAACCATACGAGTTAGTTTGTCGCTTTTATTATTCTCTGTTTGTCCCAAATGTCTGGGGTAGCTGACGCCAACCCGGATGGCGGGACTACGCTTCTAGATGTAATATTGGAATATCAACATTCTATAGGCGTCTCATGAAGCTAATTACTAAAGGCTTCAGCTTACTACTGAGTAGCTTGACATTGATAGGATTGAGTCCTTTGGCTGAAGGAAAGGCAACATTTCAGCCAATCACAGAAGAGACAGGCACTACCATAACTGCCCAAAGGCAGATGTCAACTCTTCCTATCAATCAGCTACCTCGTGAAGCGCAAATTACTATCAACTTAATCTACAAAGGAGGGCCATTTCCTTATCGACAGGATGGTACTATCTTCAGAAATCGTGAAAAAAGACTGCCTCCCGCACCTGTCGGATATTATCGAGAGTACACTGTTCCCACTCCAGGCTCTCCGAATCGAGGCGCACGACGGCTAGTCACGGGACAGGGTAATGAGATTTATTATACTGGCGACCACTATAGAAGCTTTGTCAGGGTGCAATAAAACAATGGATAAGCTGCTTGCAATATTTAAGGGTGAACTGAGTCCTGGGCTATACAAAGTTACCACGGAAGTAAACATTGATGAGCTATCTTCTTTGTGCAAAGAGTATGGTTTTCAATTCTTCTACATTAATGGAAATGACGTGGCAACCAAAGCTGAGTTTTTCCAAGCTTCAGCTCAAACGATGAATTTTCCAGACTATTTTGGTAATAATTGGGATGCGTTTTCTGACTGTATTGATGACCTGAGTTGGCTATCAGCGGATGGATATATCTTGTTGTATACTCAACCCGATAATTTTGCTAACAACGACCCTTCCGAGTGGTCAATTGCACTCGATATCTTCCAGGAGGTTCTCGAATCTTGGAGGGAAACAGATACTCCGATGTATGTCTTGCTGAGAACTGATAGTTTGGCTCTGGATACGCTGGAAGTTCTCTAATCCAATAGCCTCACTGAGGATAGTATTGGCTCCGGATTAAGTTAAATTACTCACATCTTGCACCTTTGTCAGTAAGCCTCCACACCTGCCAAGAAATTAATTTATTGGCTTATAGCTCAAGTCCATTGAAATGGACTGAAACTCAAATCCTGTCGTATGAAGACGAATGCGAGCTATGAGACAGTGGTTTTAACCACTGGCGGTTGTTGCAACTGATGCAAAATCTCAGATTAGCAACCTCGTCTCAAAGCCTACTTAAAAATTTTGTACTTCTTTATACCCTTGAGAACGCACCTCATCAATCACTCGTCTAAGTATTAATCCTCATTTGTCATGGATTGCTAATAATAATCAGCTCTTGGAGTTGCATTTAGGTACAGTTTTCGTCTATCTTCCTCGATGGGATACAGTCCGTCACTCAAGGGAATAGCGAACCCTTAAATTAGCCACGCCCCCATTAGTTCGGGTGTGATAGCTTCATGTCACTTATCAGTATATGAAGCAAATTCATCGATGAAAAACGGGTGTTTACCTGCCAATTTCTCCCACCTTAAACCCATTCCAGGACATCAGGGTAAGCAGATTTTTATTGTCTGTTTTCTCTTGGTTCATAACTTAACTACCCAATTGACCGGAGTCAGAGACTCTATTCCGTGGGGACGGTAGGACACACTCCACACTTGTAAAATAACTGTCCACTCTAACAAACGGGAGGATACGATTTATCCTCTCAATATTCGGCTGGCTATATCGCTAAAACGACCTCTAAGCCATATTTTTAGACTCAAACCACTTTTTTAATTCAGTCGGGGGTTTGGAGGTGTACGTCCATGAACAAACCTGTCTACTTTCGTGACGGAGATTTAAAAGTGATTCGCCAGAAAATTTTCAACCATGACATCATGACCTGCACCCATGAGTCTGTACTCGGTAATCATCTTTATTCCGGCAGAGTTTTAGGTCAGACTGAAACTGAAGATATTATTCAGTTACACCCGAATTTAAAGTCACAATGGAATGCAATTACCGCTCATTATGCACGGATTGGTTTAAGCCATAGCCAAAATGTCATTTGGGATGTTTCGCTGAAAATATTGGCAGACTATCCTAACTATGATGTTTCTGTTTTTTATTTTGGGGATAGTACCAATCAAGCCAGTTTAGAGGCAGCCTGGTTTCACCAGATGGATTCCGACTGGTGTAACGTTGTTGAGTGGATGAACTCCAAGAATAAGTTTATCCAACTGGCACAAGAGCTTGGAGTTAGCGTACCAAAAACACTTTGTTTTGAAAGCAAAGCCACGATTGCAAACTTTGATCAATTACCCTATCCGTGTTATTTAAAACCAGCCGTTTCTGTCGATGGAGCCGGGATTAGTCGATGTGAAAACCAAGAGCAATTATGCCAATCTCTGAAAAAAATTGCTGATGATTTACCCTTACAAATTCAGGAAGAGATAACGGCTTCAAACTTTCTTAATTTGCAATACTGCGTTACGGCTGATGGCGTAAAACGTCTTGCTGCAACAGAACAGATACTCGATGGGTTTGCACATAGTGGTAATCGCTATCCTACTAAACATCAACCCTGGGAAACGGTTGAAGCAATAGCGGAATGGATGGCACAACGAGGAATGAAAGATGTGTTTGCGTTTGATGTTGCGGTTGTAGAAGAGGGAGGACAACCTCGTTATTTAGCTATTGAGTGCAACCCACGCTTTAATGGTGCTTCTTATCCCACCGGTATTGCGAACAAACTCAAGCTTAAAAGTTGGAGTCATGAAACCTTCATAACCCAATATCGTTCACTCGATCAACTTGATCTCAGTAGTATTGAGTTTAATCCTCAAAATGATACAGGTGTTGTGCTGGTTAATTGGGGTAGTGTTTTGGTTGGAAAAATTGGTGTTCTGTTAGCTGGGTCGATTGAACAACAAAATGAACTCCGAGCTATTTTGAAACAGCGGCTTTGAGCTAATTAGTATCACTTAAAAATGATATCCCTGATTTATTTAATAAGTCGGGGATATGAAATACTAGCATCACGTCTCATTGGCAGGCGTGGCGCAAAGGGTTCAGATGCGTTAATATAACACCAATTTAATTACATAGTGCAACGCTTTTATCCCCCTAATCTCCTCATCCTCACTAAAGCTCCGGTCGCTCCGGCTTGGTAAGGAGAGAACAAGAAAACTATTTGTAGCAAGAATTTAGAAAATTGGTATAACTAACGATTAATGGAGCAGGCTTCCTCATATACCTGTCGAGAAATAAATCAGTGGCAAAGATTATTTACGGCGATCGCATCAGTAAGCTAGGTAAAGTTACTCTGGGTTGCTCCGCTGCCATTTTTGATTCAACAAGGCAAAAAGTATTACTTACCCGTCGCACCGATAACGGACGATGGTGTTTTCCCGGTGGACGTATGGATGCAGGTGAAGATGCGACTGAAGCCTGTGTTCGCGAAGTGTTAGAAGAAACAGGTTTGCACGTTCGCGTCGAACGCTTGATTGGGGTCTACAGCAATCCTCACTTGATCATTGAATATGCAGACGGAGAGCGCTGTCATTCTGTTGCCTTGCACTTTGAAGCCACATCCATTGCTGGCACATTGAGTATTAGTGAAGAAACCACTGAATATGGATATTATTCCCTCAATGAAATTGTCAGCATGGATGTGATGGAACACCATTTAGAGCGAATTCAAGATACTTTTATTTCTCAAAAATCCGCCTTTATCCGATGATTTACTTTAGCCGTTGCCAACCAGTAAAGCTTCACCGCGACGATAAAATTCACGGGCATAATCTGTCCAAGTTCCCTGTCCCCAGTAGCGAAAACAACTGGTTTGAAGTAACAAGTTGTACAACAAGGCTTGCTGATATTCAAACTGTTTGGTGACTGAAGCATCTTGCTGCACTAAGGAGTCATACTTTTGGTGAAATGCAGCGCTGAGTTGAGTCATTGGCCCCAAGACATTTTCATAGCCTTTGACCCAACTTAAACTATTCGTCCAAGAGGCACCATCCATGTGAAACTGGTGGTCAGTTTCTTTCAATTGTGCGATCGCTTTTTCTACGGTTTCTGGTGTTGCATGATCTGGGTCAACCCGTTGCCAAATTTTGTGCTGATTAATCCCTTGACAGGTGGGATAATCCTCACAATTAACCCCGGCTGCCTCCATCAGTTCCAGATATTCAGTCCCGTTGATGGGAACAACACCCGTTCTCCCGCCCCCCTGATCGCGCAATTCATGATAAATTCGGAAGAAATCACGGGGATATTCATTCATCATCACGCCGCCATTTTCCCCATCGGCAATTTGGGTGACGACAGAAGGAACGCTAAGATTACCTAATTGTTGTTTACCTCGTCCTTTAGCCTCAAAATAAGGCTGCATTTGAGCTACTAACTTGGTATCCGAACCTTGAGTTTTAATCAACGCTGTGATACTAATGGTTTCACCCTTTGAATTACGGGCAACTAAACGATTGGGAATATATTTCTGTTCATGACTTAATCCTGAACCATCCAGATTTTCGACAGAATGTTCTTGCACCATCAACCAGCGATAGCCGCATTCTTTTAGGGCTTTGATGTATTCATACAAAGTGTCTGGGTGATTAGGTAGATGCATTTCTGGCGGCGAAAAACCTTTAACCCGCTTCAGGGCATCGTAGCCAAAAATGGCGGCAAAATAATGTTGCCATGCCTGAATGTGGAGTTTAATATCAGGAATTGGCGTTGAGGGCACGACAGCATGACTCCACATGGTGCCTAACCATTCCACATAAGGCTGGTACTGAGAGTCACAAGTAATCCGTTTGAGATTGTTGAGAATGTCTTCTCGCCCCATTTGACGCAATCCCCACAACAAATTGCCAGAGTAATCGAGCATAATTCGAGGATTGCAACCCTCCCAAACCAGTTGGGGAATAAACTCTCCCATGCGGCTATAACACCAAGCAAAGGGTTCAGCATTGTGGTTATCCCCTTGATTGGGATGTTCAAACATGTGCTGGAGATTGCTGATGAGTTCGCCATTGGCACCTGCTGGAATAGTGGGTTGGTGCATGTGGAGGGCGCAGGCAAATCCTGCCGTGATGTCTTCCAAACGAAGATTTGTCCTAGGCAAAAATACAGGTTCATTATGGTTCACCACCGAACTGATTTCTGTCTCCCACCCGCAGATATTGGGTAAGCCTGACCTGAAATCCTCTAAAGTCGGTAGGTTGGTAGATGGTACTGTTGCAGTCATAGGACATTCCTCGATACTCGTTGAGCGATCGCTTCTCGCGACTGCTTCGGGCTAATTGCCCTCAACTCTAACCTAAGACAGCGATCGCTCAGTTCGGATGCAGGAATAAATTAATCATACCCTGCCAGATCTCCCCTACAGATGGAGGTTCTGCCTTAATTCTGAAGTATGCTACATCACTACTGTTGCAATCAACCCACTTCACTAGATTCATCGGAAGGGAATATAAGGGGGGCAATGAAGGCTGTGAGAATGCCTCCCATCACCAAGATTTCCGCAATGATTAGGACAGTATTTCGTTTCATCGTGTTAGTATGTTTCACTCCTTGACCATCAGGAACGACTAAAAAAAGAACGTATTTGCTGAAGCCAGGTAGCCGGTGAATCTTCGGGACGATAGTTAAATTCAAACATGGAAACGATGAGTGGCAAACCACCAACCTTAATACTCAGCAACAGGTGCATGATTAAACAAACCACCAGTATTACCCAGCCTGCCAGGTGCAGTTGATACCAAATGTGGTCTAATTCCCCAATCGGAAGCCATTCTTCTTTCATCATTCTGCCGGTGATTAATGCCCAGGTTGCAGCGATTAACATCACCGTATTCACGATACGGTGTAGGCTATACCACCAAATTGGTTTACCGATTTGTGTGAGTTTGGTTAATGAGTCGGATTGTACCAAACGTTTATGACCCAGATGAAAACTGTACAAGGCAAAAGCAGGCATCATTAGGAGGAAGGCTACACCAAAGGTGCCATGAATCCCAATAATGTCATTAATCTCTGGTAGTGGTAGCTTAATCAATCGTCCATCAAAGGTGTTGTATACCCAAAATGCGGTGATAATCGCCAACAAAGCAATCAGAGCATTAACTCCGTGGAGGAATCTAAGCAATGAAGGCTGATAAGGTTTAGAGCGGGGCATTCTCATCTCCTGGCAGACTGTAAACAAGAACCTTGTATTTTCCTATTAGCATGACAGCAAGCAACTCAATTTGCTTAAACGCCGTCTAAGATGGCAATAAATCCAAAAATAAGAAATAATAATCCACCGATCGCCGTAACCACCCGTTCAGAAATTCGACCCGCGATTAAGCGTCCTCCGAGCACGGCGATCGCGGTACAAATTCCATGCCCTAATATCGCTCCACTGGTAACACCCAAGGGTTGATAAGAAGCGGCTAAAGTAATCGTACTAATTTGAGTGCGATCGCCCCACTCGGCTAAAAATGTCATGACAAAGGCTTGGAACAAAAGCGCCAGATTGGGGGACACAGACCACGCCTTAGTCGGCATCGTGATTGTTCCACCTTCACTCTGCTGAGTTACCGCACAGGCCGCTTCTTTCGCTCCTGTATTTTCAGCTTGAGCAGGTATACGACAAGCATCGTAAATCAGTTTTAGCCCAAAACCGATAAATAAAGAAATTTCCCCAAAATGAATATAATGCTTGGGAAGCAACGATACTATCTGCCCTAATATTACAGATAGCAAGGTCATGGCGGCTAAGGCGGCTAAGACACCCACAAACACCAATCGTCGTGAATGGCGCATTGCCAAAATAACAGCAATAAAAAAGGTTTTATCGCCTAACTCAGAAATAGTAATTAGTAATAGACCCGCTGTAAAAGCTGCTAACATTCTCTCAAGCTCCTCTCAATTTCCAATTGACCGGATGGAGCTTGATGAGAATAACAAGACCTCACCAAGCTCACATCTAATGTGAACTTAGTGAAAGTCTCGCTCCCAAGTTTTTGCAGTTTTAGCCCAGAACCTTACCTTTGGCTAAACTGAGAGTTAAAACTTGTCACCTGAACCAGGCTTTTCGCCAGTATGTTGACTCAGGTGTCCTGGTCAATTGTTTACCAGAAGCTACTCCCTTTCAATATTATTTTTATATCATAAATTAACCATTAAAGAAAGAGCCTATTGGTGAATTATAAGTTCAATATTTTCATTTTCAATTCATTTTTGCTTCATTTTCAATTCATTTTTATTAAATAAGTGGGGATAAATGACTTTGAACTCGACCGTTTTCTATTGGCTTTGTGGTAGCCATGGAGAAAGCGCCTGTGTAGCAACAAATCTATAACTTGGTATCATCACGATACTTTTAGAGAAATGCCCGAATTGCCGAAATCTGTCATTGTGACGATTCAACCAAAGTTTTTGTTAAGTTTCAGCTCACTTGAAATAGGTGTAGCTAAAGTTGGTTGGGAACCTAAAATTGACGAAAGTTGACTAAGGCGGAAAGAAAGAGCAGTTATTGGGCAAAGCCCGAAAAACGATCCAAAGCCGAAGGAGTGTCAAAATGGCGAAAGTAGCAATTAACGGATTAGGCAGAATCGGCAGAGCCGTTTTTAAAATCATTCAAGACAATCCAGACTTGGAACTCGTGGCGGTTAATGACCTCGTTCCACCGGAAAATCTGGCTTATTTACTCAACTACGACACCGTCTATGGTCGGTCTAAAAATAAGGTTGAGAGTGATGAAAATAGCTTGATTGTAGACGGAAAACATTACAAAGTTGTGAGTGAAAGAGACCCCGCTCAATTGCCTTGGGGGAGCATGGGAATTGATTTAGTCTTTGAATGCACCGGTCTTTTTACCAACAAAGAAGCGTTAGAAAAGCACATTCAGGCGGGTGCCAAATCCGTGATTCTTTCGGCTCCCACCAAGAGTGAGGGAATCCAAACGGTGGTTTATGGGGTGAATCATGTCCCAGAATCGGATAACATTTTCTCTTGTGCTAGTTGTACCACCAACTGTATTTCACCCGTGGTGGAAGTGATGGGGCGTCGAATTGGCATCAAGAAAGCAATTCTGACCACCATTCATGCTTATACTGCCACTCAGGCAATTGTAGATGGGCCCAGTAAAAAGCAAGTACGTGAAGGACGAGCGGCAGCCGCTAACTTTGTGCCGAGTACAACAGGAGCTGCGATCGCAACCACCAAAGTGTTACCTCAGTATAAAGGGAAATTCGATGGTGTAGCCGTTCGTGGCCCCATTCCGGTGGGTTCTATCTCTGATATTATTTTCGTCACCGAAAGACCCACAACGGTTGAGGAAATTAACACTATTTTCCGAGAAGAAGCCGAAAGCGATCGCTATAAAGGGATCATGAGCGCTTGTGATGAAGAAATCGTTTCTTCTGATATTGTGGGTGATGCCCACGCTTCAATTGTTGATTTAACTATGACCCAAGTGGTTGATGGTGACTTGGTCAAAGTCATGAGTTGGTATGACAATGAATGGGGTTATGCCAATCAAATGGTTCGCGCTGCTGTTGAAAAGGTGAAAGCTTAATTTTAATCCGCAAAAATTCCTTTTTAGCGTCGAAATGACTGGAAAAATCCTGTCAAAAGGAGGATGAAAGATAGTAAAAATAGGCAACTTAAACCTCACCTATTTCTACCAGCCAAAGAATAGGGTGGGCATTGCTCACCCTATTTCATCTTGAATTCCTGCTTAGAGTGTTAGAGAAAACATTTCTTTGGAACGAATACGAGTATTACTGTGTGGGAGTTCCGTACCAATGATGGAACATTAATTAACAGCGAACTCAACATTACTGCCAACATTGTCAGAGCGTAATGTGGCTAAGCGTGGATTGAATTCCAATCAAGAGATCAGCTATTTCTCTAACCGCAATGTAAAGGAACTATCAAAGGTCAACTTAATTTATTCAAGACTCTGTTAAACGTCCGGAAGGGCAGAACTATAAAAGGTAGAAGGCAATGGACACAGTAAGTAGAAAAACTCTTGACAGAGTAGACGTGTTTATGCGTAAAACCAAAATCATCTGCACTCTTGGGCCTGCCAGTTCTAACTATGACGCCCTCAAAGCCATGGTTGAAGCTGGGATGAACGTGGTTCGGCTGAACTTCTCTCATGGCGAACACGCGACCCATCTAGAGTACATCCGCACGGTTCGTAAAGTTGCTGCTGACCTCAAACGCCCCATCGCCATTCTTCAAGATTTACAAGGGCCTAAAATCCGCGTTGGGGATATGGAAGATGGCGTCGTTCTCCAAGAGGGTGAGAAGACGACAATCACGATGGAGGATATCCTCGGCACAGCACAACGATTTAGTTCAACCTACAAAGGCTTAGCTCAGGATGTGAAAGCTGGGGACGCAATCCTGCTCAACGATGGCTTACTCAAACTGAGGGTAGAGCAGGTGAGTGGTGAGGAGATTCACTGCACCGTCATCTACGGGGGAGAGTTAAAAAGTCATAAGGGAATTAACCTCCCGACCGGTTCAATCTCAGCCCCTCCTCTAACCGATAAGGATAAAGAGGATTTGATGTTTGGCTTAGAGCAAGGCGTGGATTACGTCGCCTTGTCCTTTGTGCGGAAAGCCTCTGATCTGGAGCAAGTCCGAGACATTGTGAGAAGCGCGGGTAAATCGACTCACATCGTTGCTAAAGTCGAGCGTCATGAAGCCGTAAACGACCTAGAAGGGATTGTTGCTGCTGCCGATGTAATCATGGTGGCGCGTGGAGACTTGGGTGTTGAAATGCTTTTAGAAGAAGTTCCTCGCATTCAAAAGACCTTAATTGACACCTGCCACAGCTATCAAAAGCCTGTGATTACCGCAACCCAGATGCTGGAGTCGATGATTCAAAACCCTCGCCCAACCAGGGCTGAGGTTTCTGATGTTGCCAACGCGATTCTGGAGGGTACAGATGCGATTATGCTTTCGGGGGAAACCTCAGTGGGTCGCTATCCGGTAGAAGCGGTGAAGACGATGGCGAGTATTGCCGAAACCACCGAGGATCGTTTGGCGGCGTCTTCGTTGTTCATCAATGGGAAGCGGGAACACACTGTTTCCAACGCGGTTGGGTATGCCGCTTGCCAACTGGCGCAGAATATTAATGCTAAGGCGATTATCTGCTTCACAGAGCACGGTTTTACCACACGCATTTTGTCTAAATATCGCCAGCAGATTCCGGTCGTTGCTGTCACGCCAACCGAAGAAGTGCAACGTCGGCTGACACTTTACTGGGGTGTTCAGTCTTTACAGTTGCAGGAAGTTCATAACACAGACGCCATGATTATTTTGGCGGAGCAAGCAGCTCTCCAACATGGGTTTGTGACCAAGGGAGATATTGTGGTGATGATTGCAGGTTTACCTTTAGCCATTACGGGTGTAACGAATTTAATTAAGGCACACCGAATTGGGGAACAGGTGGCAGTTTAACGGTTTTTGACTGTAGAGAAGAGCGTTTTATTTAAGCATCTTTGTTTCAGCCCCTAGATTTATCTGGGGGGTTATTCTTTTTACTATCTATAAAGAGTTGCTCCTACCTCGCCTACTCTTCGACCACTTCAATCAAATCTTCAATCATCACATCAAACGTGCGAGCCAGTTTTTGCAACGCCGTCACGTCAACCGTTGCTAATCCAGGGGAACGGGCATAAGTTCTGAGAGTACTGTAGACAATCCCTGAACGCTCAGAAACTTCTTTGAGCGTCCAACCTCTCTCTTGGGCGAATTCCCGAATTCGCAGCCTAACTAAGCCCATATACTTATTGACAAATGACTAATACAAGTCATTTAATATTTTTGTACCAAAAGTAATCGCCCTGCGGCTTGGACAACTCAAGGGCGATTACCAACTATCCCCCAATAAATTGGAGGCACATTACATGATATCAATACCGCAGCCGCTCTCAAGGGCTGTGCCTCACTTTGCTAAACTTCCAGCAAGAGGGAGAGGCACATGACCTACAAAGACCAACTTTACCCTTGGTGCATTATCCGCCATCTCCCAAAACTGCAACGGCTGGTTGTTTGCCGCCATCGCCGTTGCAACGATGCCGAAGATCACCTCCGACTGCTTCAGCGAATGATTCCCCATGCCTCTTACAGCATTATCTTTGACCCCACCTTAGATAGCGCTGAGGCAATAGTCAAGAGCAAACAACCTCTCGAAAAACCCACCCTGTCTTTGTAAAGACGGGAGGACTGAAAAAGGCGATCGCAGCTTTAATCATGAGGGAGCGATCGCCTTTAAGTTAAAATCGCCCCACCCATCAGCTTAGAATAACGATATTCCAACTCCTGTTTCATCAAAGGCCAACTCTCCAAAGTATCATCCTGGATAATAATCTTCTCCGCTGCATCCCGTGCCAAATTCAAAACTTCTTGGTCTTCAACCAAACTAGCTAACGCAAAATCCGCTAACCCTGATTGTCGCTTACCCAATACTTCCCCCGGTCCCCGGAAACGCATATCCATTTCCGAGATAAAAAAGCCATCCTGGGACTGTTCCAACACGCCCAAACGCTGACGAGCTGTATCCGTTTTGGAACCGCTCATCAGTAAGCAGTAAGATTGGTGAGAACCCCGACCCACACGACCCCGCAACTGGTGCAACTGAGATAATCCAAAACGCTCAGCATTTTCTATCATCATCACTGTCGCGTTGGGGACATCCACACCCACTTCAATCACAGTAGTCGAAACAATAATTTGAGTTTCGTTGTCTCGGAAAGCATTCAGCGCCTCATCCTTTTGGGCTGAACTCATGCGACCATGTAGCAAACCAACCTGGCATTCGGGGAAAATACTTTCAGACAGTCGTTCATGCTCTTCAACTGCCGATCGCAAATCCAATTTTTCTGATTCTTCAATGAGAGGTAATACAATATACGCTTGACGCCCTTGCACAATCTCCCGGCGAATCAGCTCATAGGCATGGTTGCGTTCCTTTCCCGATAGTACAGTAGTGTGAATCTGCTGACGTCCGGGCGGCAATTCATCAATCTGACTCACATCCAAATCGCCGTGCAATGTCAGCGCGAGAGTGCGGGGAATGGGGGTTGCAGTCATGGTTAAAACGTGAGGAGACTGCCCTTTTTGTTGTAAACGCGCCCGTTGCTGCACACCAAAGCGATGCTGCTCATCAATCACAACTAAACCCAATTGTTGGAAGTTCACAGTATCTTGAATCAGAGCATGAGTCCCCACCAACAGCGGTAATTCACCGGTTTCAAGCTGAGCATGAATTTGGCGGCGCTTTTTGGTTGTCGTGGAACCCGTCAACAATTCGACTGGCAAATGCAGCAGGTTGAACCAGCCGACAAGTTTACGATAATGCTGTTCTGCTAAAACTTCGGTCGGAGCCATCAACGCGGCTTGGTAGCCGGATTGAATCGCTGCTAGGATAGCGAGGACAGCCACAACGGTTTTCCCTGAACCTACATCCCCTTGCACTAAGCGATTCATTGGGGTTGAGGATTGCAAGTCGTTGAGGATGTCGTTAATCACCCGTTTTTGAGCCTTGGTGAGCTCAAAGGGGAGGAGTTGATGGAATCGGTTAATCAGTTGACCTGTGGGAACGAGTACAGCACTCGTTTCATGTCGCTTTAGAGCCTGACGGCGTTGGAGAAACCCTAATTGTAAATAGAAAAACTCATCAAAGACTAATCGGCGTCGAGCTGCCGCCAGGGTATCGCTATCAGCGGGAAAATGGATATTAGCGATCGCATCACTCACCCCGATCAACCCATACTGCTTCCGCACGGCAGATGGAAGCGGCTCTTTCAATTGGGAAGCATAGGGAGTCACTGCAATCACAGCCAATCTCACAATATCAGCGGGTACGCCATCCGTGAGCGGATATACAGGCACGACTCGACCAATAGTCAGAGAGTCTATGGTACCGTCTGCGTGGTCTAAAACTTCCAATTGTGGGTCTTCCAGAGTCAAACCATACTTATTCTTCTTCACTAAACCCGATGCTGCCACTACCGTCCCAGGCGGATAACGATACTTGTTTTGTTCCTGCCAACCACGATGACTGTAGCGAGTACCGGCAAAAAAACGATTCAGTTTAATTTGACCCGTTGCATCTTGAAGTAACAGCTCGAAAATCGTTAATTTCTTATTTTTAGGGCTGGTGAAGCAGTTACAGCGCTTGACGTTTCCTACAATCGTCGCCGTTTCGCCCGCTTCCAGGTTACAAATATTGACCTGACGTGCATAGTCAATATGGTCACGGGGGTAGTAGTAGAGGAGGTCACGTAGTGTTAGTAAACCCAGACGTGCTAAATACCCACTTTTTCTAATCCCGATTTCTTCTACCTCAGAGAGGGGTTGGTCAAGACTCAGCGCTGGTGTTTCCGTTACTTCAGTTTGAGGTTGAACTAAGGGCGTCGTGCGAGGGATTTTCACCTTAGGGGATTGTGAGGGTGATGGAGTGGCTTCACCCTCAGCGTTGCGGCGCTGAGTATCTTGCTGGAGTTGATACAAAAATCGGCGGGTATCTGCAACAAGATGTTGCCGTTGTTGCAGCGTCATCTGAGGATAAAGGGCAAACTTGGCAGCGGTTTCCTGCCATTGGCGTCTCTGGGTTGGCATGAGATGGTTAGGCGTTTCGCCGAAACTGAGGCAGAGAAACTCGCTAAAGCGGTATTGATTGCCTACCAAGTCAGTAAAGCCTTTGTCCGCTTCTACGGCAAGAGCCTTTTGCAGTCGGAGCCAATCTGGTGATTCTATTGCCACAATTTCCCCCCCCTTTCAAATTGACGGTATGCAGGTTTAAGGTTGCAGGTTATTATTTTTAACTTTCAACCTTCAACTTTCAACCTTCAACCCTTAATCTTCAAACCAGCTTGCTCGCCATGCAGCTTCGGCTTGAGCAACAGACCGTTCTCGCTGTTTTTTGTGATACTCTCGGTGGAGCGTATTTCTCTTGGCTGAAAGGTTCCGAATTTGATTGCGTCCAGCATTTAAGGTGGGGTCAGCGAACTCAATTTCTGACAAACGCAGGTTAATGGCAATGATACGGGTTAAGGTTGAGTCTTCCGAATCATCCTCACTTTCGGTTTCCATCAACAAGTTTAAGAGATTGGGGGAGCCAACTGTTACTGACTCCGTAGAATTATCGGCTTTGGTGGCTGCTTCTAAGACAGCGGCTGGTAATTTACTGGGGATGATACCCGTTTGTTGTAATAAATGGTTGGTGTTCAAAGAGAGAGTTTCCAGAGTTTGTGCGATTGCTTCCTCCAACTGCTCTTGCCACTGCGCTAGTTGTTCAGGTTTCGCTAGCTCTAGGTTACTGATGTCGATATTTTCTGGCGCTTCTGCTTCTAAGTTGCCCGGTACCGGCTCAAAAATAGATAAGATTTCTGGAGTAGCATCCTGTGGCGGTTCGTTACTCGTGATTTCTGGCTGAGGTGCTGGATCATTGCTATTGCTGTCCCTCACTTCTTCCTGGGTTGCTTTTTTCGACGCCTCTAAGTGTGAGAGCAACTGTTCTTGAGCCTTCTTTCCCATTTGTTGAATGGATTGCTGCAATTTTTGCCGCTGACTGAAAGACAAACTCAAAAACGCTTGAGGATACCCATGAGTACAAACTTGATAGCTTGCCAAAATTAGCTGACGCCGCACTGCTTGTCCGAGTAACTGTAGATATTGGGAATAAGTCTTATCTAGTTCTGCTCGTAACAGAGCCGTCGCGTCTTCCAATGCCGCTAAATCTTGCTCAATTCTCTCAATTGCTCTCGCCATACCACACAGCTATTATTTCCCTACTCCAGGATAACGGCTTCTAAAGAGCGAAATTAGCCAGTTGGCCCAGAACCTTGGCTATCCAAAAACGTTGACCTACCATGCAGAGACGATTTCTAGAACAGAGCTAATGGACACGAGCGGTCGCTAGGTATTGTCGCCCTGTTTAATGGAGAGCATTGATGAAAACCATTCTGCTTTACATGGGAACATTCATGCTCCCAATTTATCGTTGAGCAAAGCAATTTTGGCAGCGAATTGAAAACCTTGTGGTGGTCAATCTGCTAAATTCTAAGCCGGGTAAGGGGTAAAAGAATCTTTACCCCTATTTTTCCCTATTTACTTACTGCCCATTTGTGCAGCAACTTCCTCAGCAAAGTTAGATTCTTCCTTCTCAATCCCTTCACCCAGGACGTAACGCGTAAAGCGACGGACTTGGATATTTTCACCCAACAGAGAAATGGTCTGCTTCACCAACTCTTCTACTGAGATGCTTTGGTCGCGGATGTAGGGTTGATCCATCAAAGACAGCTCTTTCAGGCGTTTTTCAATCCGACCGACAACAATCTTTTCTTTGATGTTATCAGGCTTACCCGCGAGGTCATCCCGACCCATCTCAATATCCTTTTCTCTTTGAGAAAGTTCTGCGGGGATATCCTCGACCTTCACGTACTCAACGTTCGGGCAAGCTGCAACTTGCATCGCGATGTTCCGCACCAAGTCTTGGAACTCCTCGCGGCGAGCCACAAAATCCGTCTCGCAGTTGACTTCAACCAGTACACCGACTCGACCACCGGTGTGGATATAGCTACCCACAAGTCCTTCAGCCGCTACACGACCGGCTTTTTTCTCGGCTGAGGTAATACCTTTTTGCCGTAGCCATTCTGCGGCTTTGGCAATGTCTCCCTCAGTCTCTTTGAGAGCTTTTTTGCAATCCATCATGCCAGCGCCGGTTTTGTCGCGCAGCTCTTTGACGAGTTTTGCCGAAATTTCCGCCATCTTGCTTTTGTCCCTACTCTATGAACCTAGATTACACACTAATTATTCTTCGCTACCCTCGCCATCCTCTGCTACAACGGAGTCGATGTCGTCGATTTCGTCAATGTCTTCCTCGTCAACATCGTCCATTGCGCCTTCGTAGTCTTCGTACTCTTCTTCGGCTTCGAGCTGACCGTGACGCCCTTCATAGATGGCGTCCGCCAATTTACCCACTATTAGCTTAATGGAACGGATGGCATCATCATTAGCCGGAATCGGAATATCAACGACATCAGGGTCACAGTTGGTATCCAACATAGATACCAGGGTTAGTCCCAGCTTTTCGCATTCCAAAATGGCGTTGTATTCGCGCCGTTGGTCTACAATAACCACCACATCGGGGACTTTCCGCATCAGTTTGATGCCACCTAAGTATTTCTGAAGCTTGCCCAGTTCCCGACGTAGAACCGAGGCTTCTTTCTTCGGCAGCAAGTCGAGTGCGCCCGTTTCCTCTCGCCGTTCTAATTCCTTTAAGCGCTCCACCCGTGTCTTAATGGTTTCCCAGTTGGTGAGCATTCCGCCCAACCAACGTTGGTTGACATAATAAGCGCCACAACGAGATGCTTCTTGGGCAATAATCCCTGCCGCTTGGCGCTTTGTGCCCACAAACAGAAACTTTTTCCCTTGCTCTGAAGCTGTCCGCGTGTAGCTATAGGCTTCTTCCATTAACTGGGCGGTCTGCACCAAGTCAATGATGTGGACACCATTCCGAGACGTGTAAATATACGGCTCCATCTTGGGATTCCACCGTCTGGTCTGATGACCAAAGTGAACCCCTGACTCTAGCATTTCCGCTAAAGAGATAACTGGCATTATTTTTTGAACTCCTGATTCGGGTTTACCTTCCATCCAGGCGGATTTCCAAGTTGTTGATACTTCTAGAAACACCCGAAACCCTGAATGTGCAGAATTTAAACAACTTTTCTAGGGTAACATAATTAGTCGATTTTTGATGTGCGCTTTTTGATTGGTATGGCCTTCACGAAATTTTTTTAAACTCAGTACATTCAATGAAACGCCTCGTTTTTAATTCATGCTTAAAAAGATTCTCAAAAAAGCAGTGAGGCTTCTCCGGCATTGGATGCAAGCCTTGAATTTAGGTTCTCGACAAAAAAGGGGTGGCTCCTTCAGGCCGCCAAGGTGGTCGCCACAGCCGACAACTCAGGAACTTACACTAGAGCAAACGACAGCCTCGATTTCTCAAACATCCCCTAGCCGTAGAGAGACGCAGTCAGCCAAAGCCACACCCAAGCCGGATAACGAAGCCGCTAGGCTCAAGGCACTCGCTCGCTATAAAGTACTTGATACATTCCCAGAAGTTGAATTTGATGATCTAACAGCCTTAGCCGCGCATATTTGTGGCACTCCCATTGCCTTAGTCAGCTTAATTGACGCTCATCGGCAGTGGTTTAAGTCAAAAATTGGCGTAGAGGCAACGCAAACCCCCAGAGAAGTAGCATTCTGTGCTCATGCCATTGTGCAACCGGATGAATTGCTGCTGGTGCCCAATGCCTTAGAAGATGAGCGGTTTGCCAATAACCCTCTAGTTACAACTGACCCCAAAATTCGATTTTATGCGGGTGCCCCCTTGGTCACACCCGATGGCTTTCCTCTTGGCACTTTATGTGTGATTGATCGGATTCCCCGCACACTCAGCCCAGAGCAAAGAGAAGCCTTATGGGCTTTGAGTCGCCAAGTCATGTCGCAGCTAGAGCTCCGGATTCATGTCTCGAAATTAGAACGCACGATGCTCAAGCGTAAAAAAGTCGAGGAGGTACTGCGTCGCCGTAATCAGCAGCTAAACCAAACGATAGAGGAGTTGCGGCACACTCAAGCCCAACTCATTCAAACCGAAAAGATGTCTAGCTTGGGACAACTGGTGGCTGGTGTTGCCCATGAAATCAACAATCCCGTCAACTTTATTCATGGCAACCTTCCTTACATTAGTGATTATATTGAAGACTTACTAGAACTCCTATTTCTTTACCAATACCATTACCCCAATCCAGTTTCTGAGATCCAGCAGGAATTAGAAGCCAGAGATGTTGATTTTATCGCTGAAGATTTACCCAAAATCCTATCTTCTATGAAATTGGGGACAGAGCGGATTCATCAAATTGTTTTGTCCTTACGAAACTTCTCCCGGTTGGATGAAGCGGAAAAGAAGCCTGTCAATATCCACGAAGGAATCGACAGCACGTTGTTAATCTTGCAGCATCGACTGAAAGCCACATCGGCTCGACCTGCTATTGAAGTAATAAAAAAGTATGGCGACATTCCGTTAGTGAATTGCTTCGCCGGACAGCTCAATCAAGTTTTTATGAACCTCTTGAGCAACGCGATTGATGCTTTTGAGAGTGGTCAGGAGCCAACACTAGAAAGTAAACCAGGAATAACTCCTTGTATTACTATTTGCACCGAGGTAGTTCACCATGGAGGTGAGAATATTCTATCGAGAAATCAACTCACAACAGAACGAGTCAAGATTTGCATTACTGATAACGGTTCAGGTATTCCTGATGCAATTAAAAGACGAATATTCGATCCATTTTTTACCACGAAGGCAGTGGGAGATGGCACAGGATTAGGGCTATCAATCAGCCACAAAATTGTAGTCGATCAGCATGAAGGTTCCCTGCAATGCCTATCAAAACCAGGGCAAGGAACAGAGTTTAGGATTGAGATACCCATTACAGATTAAGGGTTGGGCTGAGTTTCAGCATAAGCCGCATAAACGCCTTGGACGTTATACCAATTAAGGAAAATTCGGGCAACTTCTAAGGCTAGTTGGGGCTTACCTTGATTAATCAGCCATTGTAAAAAAGGAGCCATTGTTCGTTCATTCAACCTTCCACCGAGGGAGAGGATGCCCCAAAGTAGGCGATGTAACCATGTCATCTGAATCATCATCCGTACTTCCCAAGTGGGGTGCTTTTCATAAAACAAAACACCCATCCTTCCTCGTTGAATTTCTCGGTCAATCATGCGGGGAATTTGGTCTAAAGCAAAAGGGGGATGCCAGTGGTAACCTACAGCTTCGGGACATTTAATCAGTTTTAAATCGAGTTGTTTGAGTCTGACACCCAGTTCTAAATCTTCCCAACCATAGAGTTGGAAGCGAGTATCAAAAAGTCCGGCCTTTTCTAGCCATTTCCGTGCGATCGCCACATTTCCCGTGGCAAAATAGGCGGCTGAAAAATCTGTGATTTTGTAGGGTTCCGATGTGGGATTGTCGAAATTACAGGTATTAATCACCCAACCATAGGTGAACATGTGATCGCTCCCTAATTGTTTCTCTCCCTGCACCAACGCATCGGCATGAGCCTGAAGGAACTGTTCGGTGACAACGAGATCGCTATCAATAAAGATAATGGTGTCACCCTTAGCCTGTTCTACCCCCAAATTGCGGGCAGCGGCTGGGCCTTTGTGGTCTTGAGCGTGCGATCGCACATGGGGAAACTCACTCTTATGAGACTCTAGCCACTCTAAAGTTCCATCCGTTGAGCCATCATCTACTAAGACAACTTCGTAGCCTTCAACAACACTACCATCCCTGAGTTGCTGATTTTCTATCGCTCTCAGGCATTTTTCGAGAATAGGTTTGCGATTATAGGTGGGAATGACGACGCTGAAAAACAAGGGAGCCTCTTGCCGCAGAATCTGGTTCATTCCTACAGCCTATCAGGTGTCTGGGTCAGAAAGTTGGTAGGGACGGACTGAGGGACAAGTGTCACATGCTCCAGACATGGATCACAGTCCTCTAAACCGAGTGCTCTAGAGATTAACTTTCCAATCGTTCAATCAACGAATCCGCAATTCTCACCGCGCTTTCGGCTAATAATCCAGGCATGAGTTCGTAGTTGCTACGAGTCTCTTTGAGTAGCAGCTTTACTGTGTATTGATTGTTCAATAGTCCTTGTAGTGCCAAGGATGCGAAATACTCCCGTTTTGTCAAGGGTGGAATTGGCTCTGGTTGTGTCATAGATTCAATTGAGTCCTCGTCATTCCTTCTTTCTGGAAGTACCTAAAGTTTATGCAAATTGAGTGGCAAACCGCCAAAACCTACGAAGATATCCTATACCACAAAACTGACGGGATTGCCAAAATTACGATTAATCGTCCCCATAAACGTAATGCCTTTCGCCCCAAAACCGTCTTTGAACTCTATGATGCCTTTTGTGATGCCCGTGAAGACCCCAGTATTGGTGTTGTACTTTTTACCGGTGCTGGCCCCCATACGGATGGGAAATATGCTTTCTGTTCGGGAGGCGACCAAAGTGTGCGGGGTAAGGCGGGGTATGTGGACGATGAAGGCGTTCCCCGCTTAAATGTACTCGATTTACAACGCCTGATTCGCTCTATGCCCAAGGTCGTGATTGCTTTAGTGGCTGGATATGCGATCGGGGGGGGTCACGTTTTACACCTGATTTGTGACCTCAGTATTGCGGCTGATAATGCAATTTTTGGTCAAACTGGCCCAAAAGTCGGTAGTTTCGATGGGGGATTTGGGGCTAGTTATCTCGCCAGAGTCGTTGGACAAAAAAAAGCCAGAGAAATTTGGTTTCTCTGTCGTCAGTACACAGCCTCTCAGGCGCTGGAAATGGGTCTGGTTAACTGTGTTGTACCCGTCGATCAGCTAGAAGCGGAGGGTGTGCAGTGGGCGAATGAAATTTTAGCCCATAGTCCGATCGCCATTCGTTGCTTAAAAGCAGCATTTAACGCTGACTGTGACGGTCAAGCCGGCCTCCAGGAACTTGCCGGAAATGCCACATTACTCTATTACATGACAGAGGAAGGGGCAGAAGGCAAACAAGCCTTTCTGGAAAAGCGATCGCCCAATTTCCGCCAATACCCTTGGTTACCGTAACCACTCCCTACGTGATCATCACAAGCCTACACTGACCTGTTCTCAGCCAGTGTAGGTCGTTCACTTCTGTACTCGTTTATTCCAAGTGACTCAAAAGTTGTAGTTTTACTGGCAAGGTGAGAGGACATTTGTGTCTTTGAAGCCGAAAACACGGGTTCATAAGTTCTACTGACCAAGCGCGTAAATTTTTTTTCTATTTTTTACATGAATTTTATCAAATGTCTTATTAGTGATCACCCGAATCAATACCTGCCAGCCTGATTATCAAGTTAATCCTGAACAAGAATTAAGCAATTTCTGCAAGCATGGGTCTAGGGTTCAATGTTTCATCCGGCGCGATACAGTCTTCCTCACAGAGGTTTTGAGCTGAGACGGTCAACGAACAATTAACCGCCAAGCTTTCCTTGATCCCTAACGGGTCATTCCCCCAAATCGCTTCCATTCTCCTCCAAGCTGGTTCAAAAGGCGAGATCGCTAAAGAACACGCTTTCCAGCTCCCTCTGACGGGTACACTGAGTTGCTGACACATCCCTCCACGACGTCCCTCTGGTTGGTAATACCGACAGCACCGACAAGCAGAGGTGGCAAAATTTAAAGTCGTCATTGGGTTTTTATTGATAATGAATTTTATTCTTTCTTACCCTTTAATTTTCCGATCCCCCATTCAGGTATATTAAAGCTGGCAAGCTGTGAGCCAGTCTAGGTTAGAGCAATTCCTCAAGGAACTGAGAGCTTTAGATTTTCTTTAGTATCTTGTTATATATAGAAATATATAAAGTTAAGAACTTTAACAAAAATCAAATCTTTCTGAGAAAATGTACGAAATTCCCTTAAAACCGCGCAGGGATCAAGCCAAACACAAGATAATAGTAAACCTAAATATAAAATTTACAGAAAGAGTAATCGACTCAACCATCTGCTCAGGTAACAAGCATTGAAGGAATTACTAATACTTAAGAGGGATGACGGCGACCCATTTTGATCACTTATTGAGTATTTTGAGAGTTCCTCAAGGAGCGTGGAGCATAGCAGCCTAGCAAAGATAGGTCTAGACGGTTCCATGCCTTTAGAGCCATTCAGTTATCAAAAATCACCCTTAAAGCAGATGACAGTAGAACGGCTTAGAGGTATGAACATTTAGGTTAAAACTGGAGAAAGCGGAACTTCTGAAACCACTGATGGGCAAGGCTTTCAGAATCCAAAATTCTTGCATTTTAAATCCAAAATGGTATAACCTGGTGGATTCCACTTTTCAACCCCATATTGGCTAAGCCTTGAAGCGGCTCTCGTCCTTGCCACCGTGGCTGATTTTGAAGCGCACCTAATATATGATCGAGAGATTTACGCTGATCATCTGTTTATCTCAACCCGATGGGCTGTTTAAGAGCAATCCTCAAAAGGGGAACACCTCGAAGCAGAATCCTCGTTCTAGAAGAGAAACAACAGATACAGAATCGGCTCTTGCTCTACCTCCGCCAAACTCAAAAGCTTGTAATAAACTGACAGCGAGAGTCATACATCGAAAGCTCTATACAGGCCCTTGTATTCCAACACTCACTCCCAAGCCTTCCTCATGAGCCAAAACACTACAATTGAATCCACAACTCCCTCCTTATCCAACCCGTCAATCCATCCAGTTTTGCAGGCTGCTCTGGGTAGCATAGATGTGCAGTTAGAAGAAGAGTTAGCCCGCTACCGACGCCAACGTGCAGGACGCCCCGTCATGTCACCCAGTGGTCTTGGTCGTCACCAGATCCGTAAACCGCTCGAATTAATTGCGGTCGATCAAGGAACGAAGAAAACTCAACGACCCGCCTTAGGCATGAGTACAGCTCCCCAGATTTCATTTCCTTTAGTGATGGTGAACCCATCACAGGCGGCAACATCCTCTCAGGAGACCAGCCGTGAACCGATGGATCAAATGGGTGAGCGAGAGTCTTCATTCTCAACGCCCAGTGATTCGGCATCGCCGTTGATGGCGGCTTCGGGGACTAACACAGATGCTTGGGATGGAGTCGAAGATGTCAGGGAGCAACTGACTTCTGCGGAAAAACCAGCAGAGGAAATAGGGGGTTTGGTGCCGTTAGGGGCAGCCCAATCCCAACCAGAAGATTATTTGGAATCCTCAGAAAAATTGCTGCGGAGTTTGGATCAAGAAGAGGTTCCGCCTCGCTCCCGTAAGCGTTTGATTGATAAAGTTCTAACACCCCTCGGTGTGGGTTCTATATTACTATTGCTACTTTCTGGAGCAACTCTGGCCTATATCTTCAAGAATCCATCCACACTCAGTGCGCTAAATCCGAACCGATGGTTTGGCTCAAAGGCGACAACAACGGCTCAACAACCAACGGAATCGGCTCCCGCGAAAACGACTCCATCCGAGAATGTACCAACCATCAAAGGACCCAATCTCGCGGCGGAGGAATTTCCAGAAGTAGGTTTAAATACCTTGAGTCACTTGGAACCCAGCCCGACACCGACTCAGCCTGTAGTCCCCACGCAACCTGAAGGGTCTGGCTCTGAGGTAACACAACAAGCTCCGCCTGTGATTCCTAACTCAGCCCTGCCTGGAAGCTCCTCAGATATATCTTCGGCACTCCTGCCCTCTCCGGGACAGCCAGAAACGATTCCGTCCACGGTAGCTCCCCTAGCTCCCTTACCCGCGCTACCCACGGGCGTACCTGGAGCAAACTCATCCAATTCATCTGCTGTGAATTCCAAACCGTCACTAGCACCGACCACACCCGTTACCAAGCAGAACTCAAAAGCGTCTTCTGCGGCAACCCAACAAGCCGCCACACCTGCATCTGCTAAGGGAAGTTTCTATTATGTGTTGATGAACTACAGTAGCGATCGCGACCTAGCGCAAGCCAAGACCATTGTTCCTGATGCCTATGTGCAAAACGTTCCAGAAGGTAAAAAGATTTATATGGGAGCGTTCAAGCTGGAGTCTCAGGCGAAAACGCTAGTAGAGACCCTCAAGAAACAAGGGGTTAACGCCTCGATCTATCATCCTTAGGGCGGGTCTAATTCTAAAATATCAAATCGGGTCTTGACTGTGAGATACCATGATGTTAATAAATTCCCCGACCCGTGATGTGAATGGAGAGCTGCTATGGGATTGATGGATCGCATCCTGCGCGTCATTCGCGCCAACCTCAACAACCTGATCGGGCAAGCCGAAGACCCAGAAAAAGTTCTGGAACAAGCGGTTGAGGAGATGCAGCAGGATTTAATTCAGCTGCGACAAGCTGTAGCGCAGGCGATCGCTACCCAAAAACGTACCGAACGACAAGCCGCTCAGGCTGAAACCACTGCCCAAGAATGGTATAACCGCGCCCAATTGGCTCTGTCAAACGGGGATGACAACCTGGCACGGGAAGCTCTAACGCGGCGGAAATCCTATCAGGAGACGGCTAAAGCCATGCGAACCCAACTGACGCAGCAAAGCGCTGTGGTCAGCAAGCTCAAAGAAAACATGCGGACGCTGGAGAGTAAAATCTCAGAAGCGAAAACGAAAAAAGACTTGTATATCGCTCGTGCCCGCTCCGCTCAGGCGTCCCAGAAAATTAACGAGATGCTGGGCAATATGGGGACGGGAACGGCGATCAGTGCCTTTGAGCGCATGGAAGAAAAAGTCATGCAGCTCGAAGCCCAGTCTGAAGCCATAGCGGAACTCGGAAGCACCGATTTGGAAAAGAGATTTGCCTCTCTAGAAGGGGGCAATGAGGTGGATAGCGAGTTGGCGGCGATGAAAGCGAACTTGATGAGTGGCACCGAATCAGCCAAATTACCGTCTGCTCAGACATCATCTGCCCAAAATCCAGAAGTTGAAGCCGAGCTGAAAAAACTGCGCTCTGAAATAGAAGGTTCTTGAGTCAAGAGGAGGATAGATGGAGAGATGGGGGAAAGGTTAGTTGTTGAATTTCGGGATTTCAGTTGAGAATTTATCCGGCTCTCTCCTCTTGCTGCCGTTTACACAATCATGACTAATTTTTTCCACTCTCCCACTGACTACCCTACTCCCCCACCACCTGAGCCAATGAGGTGAGTTATGCATCTTCTCATCCTTGACAATTGGAGAACCGAGCGATGAGCTAGCGCTTTTGGGCTGGAAGTTTTTACACTGGATTAAAGCGTCTTGTCTCAATGGCTTGAGCCGATGTGTTTTGAGTGACTTCAAAGTTGTGCTTGATGACTAGAGATGGGATAGCCTTAATTGCTCAAACCGCAACGCATCAGCAATCGGCTGATAGCGTAGAGTCTGCGTTAAAACTACTTTATACGTTCCAAGAGGATAGACAGCGTCATGGGATTATTTGATCGCCTAAGCAGAGTCGTCAGAGCAAATCTGAACGATATGGTGAGCAAGGCTGAAGATCCAGAAAAAATTCTGGAGCAAGCCATTATTGATATGCAAGAAGACCTGATCCAACTGCGCCAAGCAGTGGCTAGGGCTATTGCCACTCAAAAACGCACCGAGCAACAATACAACAAAAATCAATCCGAAGCCAACAACTGGCAGAACCGTGCTCAACTCGCCCTCAGTAAAGGGGATGAGAGCCTAGCGCGGGAGGCACTTTTGCGTAAGAAGACTGTTGCCGAAGCGGCTGCTACTCAGAAAACCATGCTGGATCAGCAGACGACTCAGGTGGATAGCCTCAAGAAAAACCTGATTGCTTTGGAAAGTAAGATCTCCGAAGCTAAGACCAAGAAGGATATGCTCAAGTCCCGTGCAGCGGCGGCGAAAGCCAACGAGCAGTTGCAAGGTACAATTGGTCGCTTGGGTACCGGCTCGGCAATGGCAGCTTTTGAGCGGATGGAAGACAAAGTTTTGGAGCTGGAGGCTCGTTCTCAGGCTGGCTATGAACTGGCAGGTAATAACTTAGAAGAGCAATTTGCCCTACTCGAAGGCGGCAGCGACGTTGATGATGAGTTGGCGCAAATGAAAGCCCAATTGACCGGGGGTTCTGTCTCACAGCAAGCACTACCCGCCTCTGAGGAAAAAGCCTCTCCTTCGTCTAATGCAGCCGTTGATGCTGAATTGGAAGCTCTACGAAAGCAAATCGACAATTTATAAGTGTCGCCAAGCTTTTGACCATACCCTCTGCGATCAAAGACCTTGATAGGCGACTCAACCTTAATTCCACTGACTCTCAGGGTGGAGTGGATGCAGAGAGTCTATCCAGGTCTTAATTATTGTTGAGCAGATTGGCGGCTGGATGAAGTAGGAACATCACTGAATACAGTCGCACAGCCAGATGACCAACGAGACTTGATAAGTATATAGCTTATTGAGGATAATAAATGCTCCTACCACCAAAGGCTTGGACTGATTTACTGTATTAAATGTAAAGCTACAGGCAAACTTGCTCGCTTGCCAATCCGGGTTAATTTTTGCACCAGATAATCTGCTCAGTGAGCGAATTAGAAACAGTTGTATTGATGGAGGGTTTTGTGGGTAACGCTATTTCAATTACGGATTCCGAGTTTGAAACCGAAGTTTTAAAAGCCGAGCAGCCTGTACTGGTCTACTTGTGGGCGTCTTGGTGTGGCCCTTGCCGCTTGGTATCGCCATCCGTAGACTGGGTGGCTGATACTTATCGCGATCGCCTAAAAGTCTTCAAGATGGAAGTCGATCCAAATCCTGACACGGTAAAGAAGTACCACGTCGAAGGCGTCCCCGCACTCCTTGTATTTAAAAACGGTGAGATTGCTCAATCCCATGAAGGTGCCATTAGCAAACAGAAATTAGTCAGCCTGATCGACAATCATTTGTCCCCCGCTTCTTAGCAAAAACTCAACCCCCTTTTTTCAAGAAGGCCGTTCGCGTAGCGTTCTCCGTAGGAGTAGGCAGGAGGCAGAAAGCAAGAAAGTTTGTACAGTAAACTTTTTAACCTTTTTAAACGGGATAATTATTTCTGCCACGCTGCACTACTGATTCGGTGTTGGTTGTGGGTTGTTGGGAATCCGAAAAAAAACAACAAGCAACAAAAAAGATGCAGTTTGCCAAGCGTTTACAACCCCTGCAAGCCAATGTGTTTGCTGACATGGATCAGGCAAAGGCAAAAGCCAAAGCCTCTGGACAGAACATTATTGACCTCTCCTTAGGGTCTTCTGACCTCCCGGCATCAGAACACGTCCTAGAGGCGATTCAAGAGTCTTTGTCAGACAACAGTACTCACGGCTACTTGCTATTTCATGGTACTCAAGCCTTTCGTCAGGCAGCCGCCGACTGGTACACCCAACGATTTGGCATCTCAGTTGACCCCGAAACTGAGGTACTTCCCCTGATTGGTTCTCAAGAAGGCACGGCTCATTTACCGCTAGCCGTCCTGAACCCAGGAGATTTTGCCCTGTTGTTAGACCCTGGCTATCCCTCCCATGTTGGCGGCGTTTATCTGGCTAGTGGTCAGATCTATACCATGCCCATCCTGGCAGAAAATAACTTTTTACCTGTATTTGAAGATATTCCTACACCCGTACTCGCTCAATCTCGGATGATGGTGTTGAGCTATCCTCATAATCCTACGACGGCGATCGCGCCCTTATCGTTTTTCCAGGAGGCCGTTGCGTTTTGCCGAGAGCATGACTTAGTCTTAGTTCACGACTTTCCCTATGCAGATTTAGTCTTTGCAGAAGATACCGGGGAAACCCCCAATCCCAAATCCCTTGCCCCTTCAATTTTGCAAGCCGACCCGGATAAGGACGTTTCAATCGAGTTTTTTACCTTTTCCAAGTCTTATAATATGGGCGGCTTTCGGATTGGTTATGCGATTGGCAATGCTCAGTTGATTCGAGCGTTGCGGCAGGTGAAAGCCGCCGTTGATTTCAACCAATATCGAGGGATTTTGAATGGTGCGATCGCCGCTTTACGGGGGCCTCAAGATAGCGTTCAGCAATCGGTAGAAATTTTTCGACAACGACGGGATGCTTTCGTTACAGCCTTGCACAAAATAGGTTGGCAGGTTCCGACCCCAAACGCAACAATGTATATTTGGGCAAAGTTGCCAGAGCCTTGGACGAATGATTCGGTAAAATTCTGTACTCAACTCGTGGAAAAAACAGGCGTTGCCGCTTCACCGGGAGCGGGTTTTGGCAAAGCAGGTGAAGGATATGTCCGGTTTGCTTTAGTGCATGAACCCGCCATTCTGGAAATGGCGGTGGAACGAATGGCTGGATTTTTGCGATAGCGTTAGCGTAGCGGGACGTAGTCCAGCGCTGCTTCGTACAGCCCTACCCTTCGGGTCGCTTCGCTAACGGGCATGAAAACCGCGTAGCGTCTCGGAGAGAAGCGCAGATCGCTACACTCTTGAAAGTCCCTCAAGCCCCCACAAAGAGTTAAATTTCTGCCTGACTTTATACAAGCTTCACATAGCATCCGCTAGACTCACCCTATTCTTGTAAGGGAGCTCAGCAATTAGGCTTCATTGGAACTAGACATGTCAGGTTTTGTAACAACCTCAAACCAAGACTCAGGATTTGAGGATGATTGACATATCTCGACATAGCTGTACTTTTTTCGACCTGCGTGCTGAGGCACTCAGAACCTACACTCAGAACCTACACAAAAACAGGGGTAGCGCTCATGACGGAATCCTGGATCGATACAGTTACCACAGCTTACGAAGGACAAGCCTGTGTTCCTTGTTCACCCGTTGGCGAAGTTTCCACCCTAACTAATTTCACAGCAATTGGTTATGCCGGAATGATTTCTGCAACGGTCAACTTTAATCCATTGATCGTTGGGATAGTTGGAAATGACCTCAACGTAGAATTACCCCTTGGGGTAAGCGTTAATCGGGATTTTCAAGGCTATGTTCCTCTTCCGAGTGACTTAAATCAATTGCCGGCAGGTGATATCTCTGATGGCGACATCACCATAGATTTCCCTCTAATTAGTAATGTTTTTGGCCTCAATCCTGATAGTTCTGTTCTGGATTTACTCGATAATTTCGGTATTACTGTTCCTAATTCGGTTTTGGCAATTCTAGATGCTTTAGACATTACAGATGCCAATTCTGTGATTGGAGTTTTTGATAATTTATTTGACGTTGAGTTGGCAGGCAGTGGCACTCTCACTTCGGTGACAGGAACCACTGGCTTTAATTTTGAATATCAGGGTGAGGAAAATACTTTCCTAATTGATGGGTTCGAGCCTACTGTGGTAGCGGGAAGCTTGGTAGGGTCGTCTACAATCACAGCAGAGGGAGATTTCAGCGTAGATTTAGTAATCAGTGAGTTCGTTAATCTCACTAATCTTTTGGGAATAGATCTGCCCTCTAACGTAGATTCCTTCCTTGCCTTGGCTCAGGTTTTCAACATTAATCAGATAGAACTAGCTTCTGGTTCTTTCAGTTTAGATATGATTACAGTTCCAGTTTCCGCGCCTCTGGCGGGCTATACCATCTAGTCTCTCCTGCTTGCGCTCCAACTCGGTGTCCAGTTGCGGTTTCTATCTAATCCGAAATTAATATCGTAAAACGGTAGGGGCACGAGCAGAGCGTGCCCTAAAAACGACTGTGTTGCAATCAATTGAAGCTCGCTAAAAAATCGCTCAAATCAGCAAAAATAGCTGATTTTCAAAGCATAGCCTGTAGCTGATCAATCAACCCTTCAACATAATAGAAAGCGCCATTAACGGTTGCTGGGTCTTCCAGATCGACTCCAACCGTCTGGCGTAAAGCCTCCACCGGATTCATACTACTGCCAGCCGCAAGGAAATCAAAATAGCTAGGGATAAAGTCTTTTCCAACCGCTTGGTATTGCTGGTAACAAGCCAAACTGACAATGCTGGCTGCCGCATACTGGTAGCTAGAGAACGGCTGAGTGAAAATATGACTCATTCCTGCCCAGTCATATTGATGTTCTGGCAAAACTTCTACAGCATCACCACAAAGTTGGCGGTAAAATTCCAGCCACTGCTCGTTAACAAAGGAGTGATCAAAACTGCCTTGAGCAGCCCGTTCATGGAGTGCGAGTTCCAGACGGCTAATGGTACTTTGATAAAACAGGAGATTGAATTGATCCTCCAGCATCCGCGTCAGCACAGCTTGCTTGCGGAGAGGATCATCAGCAGCTTCTTTAAGTAGGTAGTCAAACAACAGCAATTTATTGAAAATTGAAGCAACTTCTCTCAACAATAGGGGCGGTTGAGTGTTGAAATAGGTTTGGCGATCGCGCGTTCTACTAAACTGTAATCCCCGCCCAACTTGGTGAGCCAAGGTAAACAGCGAATGATAATCCTCCGTGTAACAAAGCGATAGGTAACTGTGCTTCGCGAAAGTTGGGAAACTGAAGACTCCGCTAGCCTTACCAGGACGCACTTTGGTATCAACCCACCTCTTGGAGAAAAAATCTGATGCCCTGTTGGCGTAAAATACATCAAACGGTTTCAAAGCATTGAGCAGCGTTTGCACACCTGTTTTATAGTCCAGCTTCAGCAATGGATCATCCGCTGTCCAGGGAGTATTAAGATCGCAAGTACGGATTTTTTGCCCAATCGCTTGCCCTTTCAACTGGTAATAGCGTTGGAATAAGTCGATGCGATCGCTCACCCCATCCATGATCAAACGAAATACTGACTCCGGCACATCCGCCGCCAATAACTGCTTATGGAATGTGGAAGGATACCCCCGCATCTGGCTTTCAATGCGGTGATCTTGGCAAATCGCATTCAGAATAAAGCCGTACAATCCATTATGCCGCTCCATCTCCTGGTGCAATGAACAGTAGGCTTCATAACGCACATCACCGTCTGAGTGAAACAGCAGAGCCTCCAATTGCGCTGGTGTTTCAACCTGCTTATCATCGGGTGTTGCTACGGGTTCATAGTCCTGCTCACCCCGATGAACCGAGTACAGTTGGACAAAAGCAAACCGTCCTGTGAGCATATCCCGGTTTCGAGTTCGCTCTGCTTCTTCAGGGAGCCTATGGGGGCGAAACTGGGCGATGCGGTTGAGGTAGTGGTTGTACTGTTGTAGGGCTGATGATGCTTGTAATTCGTCAAATTGGGTCGTATCTAAATCCTGCAATTCCAGATTAAAAAACAGCAACTGATTATAAATGCGGGTGAGAGCGAGTTTCGTGTCGTTGAAAAATTGTTTTGCCTCGCTGCTACGAGTGTTCGCACAAAAGACGAGGTTAGCGAAGGTATCGAGATAACTATATTGTTCTGATAAAACTTCCAGTTGCTGTAAGCAACGAGCCATTTCTTCCGGTGTCAACTGACTCACCTGACCTCGGTAATGGTGTTGAAATTCAGCCACTTTCTGCTGGAGTCCGGTTAAATCTTGCTCAAACTTTGGCTCATCAAAGCTTTTATAAATGTCTGATAGATCCCATCCCTGGGGAGAATAGATTTGAGTCTGAACGGAAACGTAAGTCAAGAGATTTCTCCTTTTTAAAACCGGAAGTTTTGTAACTCTTTATGTCAAAGCTAAACTCACGCTCAATTGAGGCGCTAGACAAACGAACCCTCAGGATTAAGCAAGTAATCCAGCCACAACAAAATTGAAAAGTAGGACAGAGGTTTTACCTGCCTTACAAAAACTTGAAATAATTCAGTTTCACTAGCACTAGAACCTAACCTTTCCTCCTCAGCGATCGTGTCAAAGGTTCTTGTGCAAGGGGAAATATTCTTTTTGTAATTCTTTATTTTTAACGGTTCTTTCTTCCTCCAAACCTCATCTCAAAGAGAGATTCCGTTCTAGTCCTAAACTCTGCTTTGAGCTTTGTGGAATAAGCCACTAGTAGAGGAGCGAAGTCATCTTTTTGGCAAAGAAACATTATTCCTTCCTCTCAGGGAAGAGTGAGGGTTTGCCACACCTTGAGGTGGGAGAAAGCTTACGGTAAAAAAAGCCTACCTTTTCTATCATGAGAGATACACTCACAGATTGAAGTAGCTTCTCGTGACGACCTCTGCTAAAACCCTGACACTCGTCAAAGAGCCAGAACGCTTGGAAAAACGCCTCAAGGAGATTCCTACTGAACCTGGGGTGTATCTGATGCGGGATTCGAGCGATCGCATCCTCTATATTGGTAAAGCCAAAAAATTGCGCGTGCGCGTTCGCTCTTATTTCCGCGAATCCCAAAAACTTAGCGATCGCATTGCTATGATGGTGCGGCAGGTCGCCGAGATTGAGTTCATCGTTACCGATACCGAAGCCGAGGCATTAGCATTAGAAGCCAATCTTGTCAAGCAGCATCAACCTTACTTCAACGTGCTGCTCAAAGATGACAAGAAGTATCCTTACATTTTGATTACCTGGTCAGAAGAGTATCCGCGAATCTTCATCACTCGTAATCGGCGCTTGGCAAAGGAGAAAGATAGGTACTACGGGCCATTTGTCGATGCTGGCGCACTTCGGACAACTCTTCGTCTCGCCAAACGACTCTTCCCCATGCGGCAACGTCCGCAACCGTTATTTAAAGACCGTCCTTGCCTCAACTATGATATCGGTCGTTGTCCGGGTGTGTGTCAACAGTTGATTTCGACAGAGGAGTACCGCAAGACTATTCAGAAGATTGCGATGGTATTCCAGGGTCGAAATGAGGAATTAATCGATATTCTGACCGAGACGATGAATCAGGCGGCCCAGTCGCTGAATTTCGAGGTAGCCGCACGGATTCGCGACCAAATTGCAGGGATTCGGTCTTTAAGTGCTGACCAAAAAGTGTCCTTACCGGATGATACCGTTTCGCGGGATGCGATCGCGCTTGCAGCTAATGAGCAACACGCCTGCATTCAGTTATTCCAAACTCGTGCCGGTCGATTGGTGGGACGTTTGGGATTTTTTGCCGAAGCACCCCCCCTTACCCCCCCAACCCCCCTTAGCAAGGGGGGAGAACAAGGGAAATCTTCTGTTTCATCCCCCCCTTACCAAGGAGAAGAACAACCTTCTGTTTCATCCCCCCCTTACCAAGGTGGGGAACGAGGGGGGGTAGACCCTGGAGCGATTTTACAGCGAGTATTAGAGGAACACTATCAAAACGCTGACTCGGTGGAAATTCCGACCGAAATTTTGGTGCAGCATGAGTTACCCGAAGCCGAGATGTTGGCGGAATATCTCAGTGAACGTAAAGGTCGTAAAGTCACTATCCTAGTTCCCCAACGACAAGTTAAAGCGGAACTGATTGAGATGGTGGAACGCAATGCTAAATATGAACTAGAACGCACTCAACGATTTAGCGATCGCAACACCGAGGCAATGCAGGATTTAGCCGATATTCTCGACTTGCCAGACTTGCCTCACCGGATTGAAGGCTACGATATTTCTCATATTCAAGGGTCGAATGCGGTAGCTTCGCAGGTGGTATTTATTGATGGACAACCTGCAAAACAGCACTATCGCCATTACAAGATTAAAAACCCAGAAGTAAAAGCGGGTCATTCCGATGACTTTGCCAGTCTTGCTGAAGTTATCCGTCGCCGTTTTCGTAAGTATGGAGACGACCCAAATCTGCAACGAGTGGGGAATCCTGATTGGCCGGATTTGGTGATGATTGATGGGGGTAAAGGTCAGCTTTCATCGGTTGTTGCCGTCTTGCAAGATATGAATTTAATGGAAGATTTGCGCGTGGTGAGTTTAGCCAAGCAGCGAGAGGAAATCTTCCTACCGGGTGAGTCGTCGCCATTGCCGACAGAGGCAGAACAACCAGGGGTGCAGTTATTGCGGCGTCTGCGGGATGAGGCGCATCGCTTTGCTGTGACGTTCCATCGGCAGCAGCGAAGTGACAGGATGCGTCGTTCTCGGTTAGATGATATTCCGGGACTGGGTTTTAATCGGCAAAAGCAATTATTGGCGCATTTTCACTCGATTGATTATATTCGCGAGGCTACGCCACAGCAGTTAGCGGAAGTTTCTGGAATTGGGCCGCGTTTAGCGCAAGAAATCTATGATTATTTTCATCCATAGTGCGATCGCATGGAAGGGCGAAGCATTCGGATACAAACATCTGGGGAAAATAGCCCAATTAATCGTCCGAATGCTTTGCCCCTACAAATATTTTAAGAGATGAAAAAGCGCTAATCCGAGGGTTGCATCCAGGGGATAAATATGAATTATGACCCGGAAAAACATCATCGTCGCTCAATTCGTCTCAAAGGATATGACTATACACAGGTAGGTGCATACTATTTCACTATTTGTTGTCATCAAAAGCGATGTTTGCTGGGGGAAATCAAGGATAGTGTCATGCACCTAAATCTCGTTGGTGCAACTGTTAAAGCTGTTTGGGATAATTTACCCCATCATTTTCCGTTAATTGAATTGGATGCTTTCGTAGTCATGCCCAATCATGTACACGGAATTATCGTTATTATTGACAATCCTGGTAACTGCAACCCTAATCCTAACTCTAACCTTAACCCTAACCTTAACCATGACTGTAGGGGCGAAGCATTCGTGCCAGGATGTAACAACACATCACCAGAATTTTCATCCACGAATGCTTCGCCCTTTCCAGGATGTAACAACACATCACCACCTCGCGCCACGCAATCCGGTTCAATAGGAGCAATTCTTCAAAATTTTAAATCAGTAGCAACGCGCCGAGTTAACCGCATAACTCGGAATTCAGGAACATTATGGCAACGGAATTATCATGAAGAGATTATTCGTAATCAGAAAGCCTTGGAAAATATCAGGCGGTACATCGTGGAAAATCCTCTAAGTTGGGATGAAGATGAGGAAAATCCTCTTAAATTTAAACCCGAATCTTTCTAAGATTCGGATTGATGGTTTTGCCGCAGACAGGGCGAAGCATTCGCGTACAATCATCCAGGAATTGCCGATAAGTTATTTGCGCGAATGCTTCGCCCCTACACCTTGATAACTGAATATGAACGAAGAACAATGGCAAGACTGTCCAAATCCAAATCAAGGCACTGCTGAGTTGTTTAAGTGAAACGATCGGGTTATACCAGAATTTCCGGAGGTTTCCCCTGTCAGTCGTAGCTCTATCTAGAGACAACATCGGCTACGGGAGATTACGAAGGTGGAATGGGAAGTATTGTGGTTTAACTTAGGCTTACAACAATTTCAGGCAGGTGATTACCAAGGTGCCATGTCCTCATTTGATGAAGCCCTTGCTATCAATCCGAACAATCATCATGCCTGGATTTATCGAGGAGTGGCACTAATTCAATTGAAAAGGTATGAAGAAGCAATTTTTTCTTTGGAGAGTGCTATTAAAATCAATCCTAACAATCACCATGCTTGGTGTAATCGCAGTTCTGCTCTACAGAGTTTAGGTCTATACCAAGAGGCTCTCACCTCATCTAATCGGGCATTGGAACTCGATCCCGACTGTCCTACACTCTGGAAAATCCGAGGATGCATATTAGCAAATGCTTTCGGTCATTATGAAGAAGCGCTCAACTGTTTTAACTGTTTCCTGGTTTTCAATGCTAACGATTCTGAAGTTTGGCGCAATCACGGCACGGTGTTAAGTCACCTAGAGCGACACGAAGAAGCACTCGATTCCTATAGCCGCGCCTTAGCTATTAATCCCAATGAATATAAAACTTGGAGAGACCAAGGTGCTTTGCTACAGGAGCTAAACTTCTATGAAGAGGCGATTGCATCCTACGACAATGCCTTAGCTCTCAATAGCGATGACTACAAACTCTGGAATAATCAGGGCTTCTTGCTAATGCGCTTAGAGCGGTACAAAGAAGCGATTAGCTCCTACGACCATGCCTTGTTGATTAATCCTAATGTTTCCGAAGTTTGGTCTAACCGAGGTTTTGCACTGTGGAAGTTAGGTCGCTACGAAGAAGCGATTAGCTCCTACGATTATGCCTTGTCGATTAATCCTAATGTTTCCGAAGTTTGGTCTAACCGAGGTTTTGCACTGTGGAAGTTAGGTCGCTACGAAGAAGCGGTTAGCTCTTTCGACCACGCCCTGTTGATTAATCCCAACGATTCTCTGGTTTGGAGTAACCGAGGTTCTGCGCTGGATGATTTAAATCGCTACGAAGAGGCAATCTCTTCATGGGATCGTGCCTTAAGTCTCGACCCTGAGAATACTAGCGCCTGGTATGGTCGAGGAAATGCCTTAGAAGACTTAGAGCAATATGAAGAGGCAATTGCTTCCTGGGATCGTGCCTTGACCCTTAATCCCAACTTGCCAGAGTGCTGGACTAACCGTGGTGTTTTACTACGGAAATTAGGGCGCTATGAAGAAGCCATTGCCTCCTTTGACCATGCCCTCTCTCAGAACCCTAACTTCCCCGAAGCATATAACGCTTGGAATAGTCGTGGCGGCTCCCTAGCAGACTTAGAGCGATACGAAGAGGCAATTCCTTGTCTTGATCGTGCTCTGTGCTTGACGAACAATCAGATGTGGTCAGCTTGGCTCAATCGGGGGATGGCTTTCTTTAACTTACATAGCTACGAAGCAGCATTACAGAACTATAATGAAGGGTTGCAGTTTCTTCAACCAAAGATGCCTGGATATCAAGAGGGTTGCGGCATCTTGAATTATTTCAAAGGTAACGCCCACTATCGGCATGGACAGAAGCAGCAAAATCCCTTTCCTTACTGGCGTCAGGCAAAGAGAAGTTACAAGGAAGCTTTAGATTTCCTAAACGAGCCGAAGTTACGGGAGCGGTATCTTGAGGTTATGCAAAACATGAGCCGCACCCTTTTTGGCTTGGGACAAACACAAGAAGCTGAGGAATTATTGCGTGAAGGAACTGATCTATTACAGCGATTGATACAGGATACTCCTTCACCAGGAAAGAAGCTTCTGATAGCGCGGCAATTTGCTGGCTTTAACCAATTGCGTATAGATGAGCTAGTCCAATCAGGAAAACAAGTAGAAGCTATAGAGTTAGCCGAGGAACGCAAGAATGTTTGTCTTAGCTGGCTGCGCTACGGCTGGAGTGATACGGTACCCAGCCCCAAGTACCAAGACATTCAGAAACTCTTGAATTCCCATACGGCTGCAATTTACTGGCACGTCAGTCCAGCCGCCATCACTACATTTATCCTGAGACAAAACAAGTCACTTAAAACCTTTGTCCTGAGATATGACCAGCCACCGCATCTCCTCTGTGCGGAAACTATGCTGGACAACTCTACCTATGCTGCTGCTGCCCGCAAGTTGCAAGATTTAGAAAACTGGTTAACTCATTGGAAACAGGATTACAAAGATTACAAAGTTCAAGGAGAAAAGCGTTGGCGGCAGGAAATACCTACAAGATTAAATGAACTGAGCCAAATACTTAATATTGCCGAAATCTTACCCTATCTATGCGGCATTGACCAATTAATTTTACTGCCCCACCGCGACCTGCACCTGCTACCCCTTAATGCCCTGTTTCCTGAACGGTTCACCATCCGCTATCTACCCAGTGCTCAAGTTGGACTCGACCAACAACAGGTTCAATTTAAGGTTGTTGGGAAACGCCTGACCACATCTGTTTTAAACGTGGAAAATTCCCAGGAAAACCTACCCTATGCAGCCGTTGAGTCTACTGCGATCGCACAACTCTATCCCAACACCCAACACATCCGAAATTCAGCAGTTACTCAAGTAGCAGTTACACAAGCATTGCAGTCTGGGGCTGGAATCTTCCACTTTAGCGGTCACGCCAAACACGATCTAAACTTACCATCAGAATCATCATTGCATTTAACTCATGACGAACGTTTGACCTTGAGAGACATCTTCGAGTTAGATATGAGCAACTACAACTTAGTCTGCCTGTCAGCGTGTGAAACTGGTATGACTGGTAAACAAGGGCTAATTGATGAATTTGTGGGTCTGGCTAGTGGTTTTCTCGCTGCGGGTACTACTAATGTTCTCAGTAGCCTCTGGCAAGTGAATGATGTGTCTACAGCGTTTTTAATAATTCGGTTCTATGAAAATTTGCGAACTTGTCCTACAGTTGCGATCGCTCTTAAGCAAGCCCAAAATTGGCTGCGGAATCTAACCAGTGAGCAGTTTGAAAGAGTTCTAGCCCAATTCAAACCTCAAATAGATGAAATCTTTGCCCAACTACCAACGCCAAGACGTAGAATTGCTGAAGCATCTCTTCGACAAACCTGCGATCGCAAACCACATCCGTTCGCTAATCCGTACTATTGGGCTGCCTTCACAGCAACAGGATTTTAGGAGTTAGAAGATTTACAAAAATTCTTCACGCCAATTTTGATAACGTAAATTGCCAGTGGGGTAGCTAGTGCGACTGGAAAAGCACCAGTCGCTACTAGATATCCAATTAGGGCTTGCTGAATAAGTCGGCGAAAAACAACCGATGGATTAATCAGTTATTTAATCCTGGAATAATAATGAGCTTTTGTTGTTGTTAATTCCCACAAGCATAAGCCGAATTAATAGTTATCGAGAAAAAAGGCGTGATGTTGTGTATTGCACAAAAAAAGACAAAAAAACTGCCGTAGCAGGGTGGAAAGATTCATGACTAAAAAAGTGATAGCAATAGCCGTTTGAGAAGTATGAGGCAGTTTAGCCATGACGCGATTCAAGCTAAATCTTCGCTTTGAGATGCCAAATTTTCCTTCAATAGCATTGCGAACCTTCTCGTCGTCTAAGGCTTGTTTCTTTTTGTCTGAGCTGACATTAGCTGGAGGTCTGCCTAAGGGGGGGCCACTTATTCTAATCCCTCTTTCTTTACAGAATGCTCGATTCTCGCGATTTCGATAAATTCTATCTACATGTACTGATTCGGGATAGACTCCTGTGTGCTGTTTAAATGCTTCTATTTGGGCTTTTAAGTCTCCGGCTTCATTAAAGTTATCCCAGCTTATACGGTCTAAAAAGACATATCCATCTCTGACGCTTGCTGCTAGTTTAGCTCCAAATTCTACAGGTTTTCCGGCTTTTCCTCTCACAATTGGACGGATATGGGGCTGACTTAAACTGACTATTCTGTCGTCAATTCTCTGGGCTTTATTCTCATACATCCATTGCTGTTGACGGTAAACTTCCGCCACCACCAGCAAGCTCTTATATTGAGAGATGCTCAAACCCTCAAGTGCTTCTCCTGTCTGAAGGAGCTGGTCAATGTGTGATAAATTTCTTTTTATATATTTCAGTTGTTTTTTTATAGCTTTTCTTCTCTCTTTTCTTGACGATCTCCGTTTTTTGGCGACTTTCAAGTAATCTTTCCGAGCGAGGTTTCTATAAGTTTTTGGCTTTTTCTTTAGTCTCCCTTTTAGGGGCTTATAGAGAGTATCTATTATCTTTTCCGTTTTGACTCTGGCTTGATTTAATAGACCCAAGTCATTGGGATAGCTGATATCTCCTGGCGCACAGGTAGCATCCAGAATTAATTTCCCTTGATTCGGGCTTTCTCTTGTTTCTTGCCTTTCTGAGAGTGAGCTTTTTTTTTAGATTCCTCCTCTGTTTCTTCCTGAATCTTCTTTACCATTCTTTGATTTATTTGATTTACTAAATCAACATTTATCCTTTCTCTAAATCTTACCAAAAGTGAGGCATCATAAGGGGCTTCGTTGCTGTAATGCTTTCTCCCTATAAAGTATTGTAAGTAAGGGTTTTCTTTTATTTGTTCTACTGTTTCCCGATCGCTTATTCCTAATCTTTCTTTGATTATTAATGAACCCAATGCCATCCGAAATGGCAGCGCAGGTGCCCCCATATCAATAGAAAAAATTTTGGCGTATTCCTCTTCAAATTCATCCCAGGGTATCAGATTTGCCATGATTACCCAACGGTTATCTTGTGATAACTTTCCCTCAAAGGGCAGCTCAAAGTTTTCCGGTGGGGTCGGGCTTGAGGAAGCTTTTCTGTACATTTTCCCTGCTCTTGGTACAAGGATTTTGTGGGATTCTACCAGATTTCCTGGGAGCTGAACAACTTTCAAGACCGCTCAAACTATTTATAGCTAAGGGTTTCCGGTTTTTACAGCAAACCCCAATTAGAGCAGCCACCAATTCACGCGATAGGTCAGGTAACAATTCATCTTTAAATTCTTCTTGACAAATGACACGGCGGCATTTTTGAGCAAATCGATCTAGCCACTTTGGATCTGACCTGACTACTTCTTCTCCAGCATTGATTGCTAGCACATAAGCCGCCGCTTCCAAATCCCCTTCACACATCTCGATTTCGTCAAGTGCTGCGATCGCCTCCGGATACTCCGTCAATTGAGAGCGAAACTTCTCAATTTCTGCTGGTGTAACTGTAGTCATAAAGCTTTCCCTAGAATTAACCTATTCTTGCTCGATGCCCACAGCGTAACATTCCTGATTTCAATGAGTTTTAACTCGTAACTGCTCAAGAGATTTAATCATCTGGAAACTGCCAGCAGGAAATACGTTCCACCTCAGAACTACCACAGCTACAGACAGCATCAAACGAGGAGTCAACCCATTCAACGCCACAGGTGCGGCAGTAGCAAAAAATATTGTTGCGGTTAGCCTCCTCAATTTTTTGCCGCCATTCGCCAAATTCGGAAATGTCTTGTTCAGAGAAACTTTCTGACATTGGATGTTTCTTAACGCCCCCTAGCGCCGGAACGGGCCAGGATTGAGCAGCCGAACTTCACTGATTTTGATGATGTAGGGGTCGAAGTTGTTCTTATTGTAAGAACCGACCCATACTTTATAAATACCTGCCTGCCACTGACCCGCAATTCCAGGATTTTTGCCCTGGAAGTCATCGTTACACCAAGTTCCACCCGGCCCACTAATCACAATAGTAGTGTCCTTAGGACTTTCGACTTGCAGACTCAGGTAGTTGAAAAAGGCTTTCAGATTGATGGTGTGGTTCGGCGATTCATCCACAAAACCCACGCACGGACCCGTGGGCGTTTCTTTACGACCAGCCACCTGCGTCGCCGATACCGAACCGCCACTGATGCCCCGAAGCACCATAGGCTCTGGGGAAAACTTGGGTCCAATGGTAACATTCTCGAACATCGTCGGGGTGCGGGCTGGCTGGGCTTGGGCAGCAGTGCTAATCAAGACACTGGGTATCATTCCCAGCGCCAAGCAAGCCGTTAGGCTGAGCGGGGTTACCCAGCGAGAATTTTTGACAAATTTGGTGCCTCGTTGCTTCACTGGCTTGTATATTCTAACGGCTATGAACGGCTTTAATGTAGGCAGTGACGAGGATATCACCAATTTGGTTCCAATCAGCCTATGGCTCAAGCGTGAAGGTCATTCAGCCACGGTTCAGGCGGCCTGAGCTAATGCCTGTTGCAAGCGGGCTTTAGCGTGTCCCTGCTGGTGGAGAAGCACCCAAGATTGGATGAGGTCAGGGCCATTTACGTCACCCGTAAGTGCCGCACGCAGCGATCGCATCACCAATCCTTTCTTCACGTTCTTCTCTTTGGTCACCGTTTTAATAATCTCCTGAGCCTGCTCAGCCGTCAATTCCGGGTAATTACCAAGAGTATCAAGGATGGCTTGCACCACTTCAGCAGCACCCTCTTTTTTCATTTGCTCAATCGCCTCAGCCGTCAACTCCACTGACTCTGTAAACAGCATCCGGCTCATCTCCACCGCCTCCGGCAAGCGCGACAGACTCGGCCCAATCACCGCCGCTAGCTGTTCTAACCAGGCCCTTTCGCCCACTGGGTCAAATTCAAATCCAGCCTTCTGCCAGTAAGGAATCAGCAAATCCACGAGCTGAGAGGCTGGCATCGGGTGGATGTATTGACTATTAATCCAATCCAGCTTCGCCCAGTCAAACTTTGCCCCGGCCTTGTTGACACGCTCAAAGCTAAAGGCTTGTGCCGCTTCTTGCAAGGTAAAGATTTCCTGAGTCGAGTCCGGTGGCGACCAACCCAGCAACGTCATGTAATTCACAAGCGCTTCTGCCGTGAATCCCATGTCTTTAAAGTCCGAGATGGAAGTCACGCCATCCCGCTTCGAGAGCTTGGCTCCCTTCTCATTCAAAATTAAAGGTGTATGAGCAAACTCCGGCACCGCTGCCCCCAACGCTTCATAAAGCAAAATTTGTTTAGGGGTATTGGAAATGTGGTCTTCGCCTCGGATGACTTGGGTAATCTTCATATCCATGTCATCCACCACTACTGCCAAATTGTAGAGTGGCTGACCGATTTCGCCTTGCTTAGAGGCTCTAGCAATCACCATATCACCCCCCAAGTCGCGGCCTTTCCAGGTGAGTTTACCGCGCACTAAGTCGTTCCAGACAATTTCCCGGTCATCTTCAATCTTGAAGCGAATCACCGGTTGTCGCCCTTCGGCTTCAAATGCCGAGCGTTGCTCTGGGGTTAGGTTACGATGGCGGTTGTCATAGCGGGGGGCTTCTTTCCTCGCTTTTTGGGCTTCCCGCAAGGCATTAAGTTCGGCTTCGGTGGTGTAGCAGTAATACGCCAAGCCTTGATCTAAGAGCGTTTGAATCGCGCCACGATAGAGGTCAAGACGCTTGGATTGGAAAAATGGGCCTTCATCCCAAGTTAATCCCAGCCAGGTGAGACCATCGAGGATATTTTGGGTATATTCAGGGCGCGATCGCTCCAAGTCCGTGTCTTCAATGCGTAGAATAAACTGACCGCCATGATGACGGGCAAACAGCCAGTTAAAAACAGCAGTTCTTGCTGTACCGATGTGTAAGTTTCCCGTTGGACTGGGAGCAATCCGGACTCTAACAGTCACAAGATGAATCTCTCTAGTGTTACAAACTTAAGTATATTAAGCTATCACCTTTACAAGGTATGTAACCGCTCTCAAGAGGGTGAATTGTTCCTCTACATGGGTTGTCGTGGCTTGGCTTAATTTCACTTTGAAGGTACTGCTCTGGAGTAGCCCTTGGAACATACTGTTCTCAGCAACCTGAGACTGCCGGGAGCATCCGCCTTAATTTCGATTGCCTCAAGGACTCCATCTTTGTTCTGGATTTCGGTGTTCCATACCGGCCTCGACACAAGCTGTCCTCTACGGCAAGCACCTGTGAAGCCGATGCGTTCACGAGTTTCCACGCCATCGGTAATGCGATAAGCAAACCAGAGCCAGTTGCCAGCCTGGGGTTTTGTTTGTACAGAGTTCACATTCAGGGATAAGATATCCCCTTTTTGGGTTTTACCCATTGTCAGCCAACGTTCGCTAAGCTCAGATTCTTGTGCGAACACTGGACTCATACCAGGAAGTGCGATAGCGAATAGGGTCAAGGCTGTTGTCAAAGTTGTGACTAGGCGCATTGTTAATGTCTTCGTATGAGTGGGTGTGTGGCAAATACCCCTGCGTTTGACTCATCCACTGGGTATCTGAGCCTCTGGCTCAAACCCTAACTGTTACTCCAACAGCCGATGGAGTCATTCCTGAAAGTTGCGCCTATCTTTCAAGAAGCACATTGATCGATCACCCATGGGCAACCCTCAAGGACAGCTTTACCTGCAAGAATTAGCATTTGCCTGCACTGCTGAGCGGACATGAACTAGCCGACTTACTTATTACTCTTTTTTACGGGACTGACGGGGCTCGAACCCGCAACTTCCGCCGTGACAGGGCGGTGCTCTAACCAATTGAACTACAGTCCCAATTTTTGCGCCTTAATTTCGCGCCTCTCTCATTATTCATACCTTCTCTGAGTTTGTCAACTTCTTCTTCCAAAGAAATTTTAGGGAATGGACTGGAGGGGGTTTAGGGCGCACAGCCGTGCGCCCCTAAGGCAATGGGTATTTGTGTTATTTGTGCCGAATTCGCTCGTAAATCTCCAAATAGTCCTTACCTGGGTGGTTCCAGGAGTAGTCGTAGCTCATGCCTTGAGTGACGAGTTTGCGGAACTCTTCGGGGTATTGATACCACAACCCAATTGCCCGATCCATTGCCGATTCCAGGGCATAAGGGTCTGTGTCGTAGAACACATAACCATTACGCTCTTCCGGTAGGTATTTTTCATCGTAGTCTCGGTCAAACACGGTATTGACCAGACCCCCGACTCCCCGGACAATTGGCACGGTGCCGTACTTTAACCCGATCATCTGAGTCAGTCCACAGGGTTCGTAGTTGCTGGGAACGACAATCATATCCGCCCCGGCATAGATCAGGTGGGATAATTCTTCGTTAAAGCCAAGCTCCAAATGAACGTCAGGGTTATCGTTCAAAACGCGCTTTTCATGCTGGAAATGGGCATTAATTCCTGGTTCTGTCGCTGAACCCAAGAGTACAAATTGTGCATCCCGTTGGAGGGCGTAGTAGATGGCATGATGGACGAGGTGAACGCCTTTTTGATCATCTAAACGACCGATGAAAGCAATCAGGGGTTTATCGACATCGCGCAGCAAAAGCCTCTCCCGCAGGGCTTTTTTATTCTTGGCTTTGCCTTCTAGGTCTTCCTGGGTGTAGTGATGAGGAATGTAGCGGTCGATTTCGGGATTCCAGAAATCATGATCAATGCCGTTGAGTACCCCGGTAAACTTATCCTGGTACACATGCAAGGTGTGACCTAATCCATATCCAATCGGGGTGAAACGAGCTTCCCAGGCATGGTGAGGCGAAACGGTGGTTACGGCGTTGGAGTAAACAATGCCCCCTTTCATGAAGTTCAAGGCAAAGGGGTTGAAGTTGTCACGTAGGCGATCGTACTGGAAATAATAAGATGGGTTATTTAATCCTGTTGCCCACAAAACTTCGGTACCACCCATTCCTTGATGTTTGAAGTTGTGGATGGTGTAACAAACCCGTTGATTTCCCATCTCATACTTGTAGTTTTCAAACAGCATGACGGGAACTAAGCCAGTTTGCCAGTCATGGCAATGGATTACATCAGGTCGCTTATTGCTCTTTTGGAGAAATTCCAAAGCAGCTTTACTGAAGAAGGCAAAGCGCATATTGTCATCATCGCAACCGTAGTAACAACCCCGGTTGAAAAAATTATCTGGAGAGTGGGGTTCAATAAAGAAACACAGCCGTCCATGTACCCAACCACAATAGACAGAACAGTGGATTGCGCCGCCATACCAGGGTACCCATAAATCACGATAGGCATCATGGAGTCCCCAAATATGGTCGTACCTCATGCAGTCGTACTTGGGCAGAATCAGTTCAACTGTATTCCCCCGAATTTCTAACTCTCGACTTAGTCCGTAAACGACATCCCCTAATCCTCCAGCTTTGATGACGGGAGCGCACTCAGAGGCGATTTGTACGATATACATTTTTCCTCCTGACTCAGTAACAAAATATTTTCTTAATTTCACAAAAGTATATATATTCTGGGGAAATACGCAACCTGATCTTTGGGAATAAACAGCAGATCACAAGCGCAGCCAGCAGAAGTTGGATGATTGCTCCGGAAAGCTCGGTTTGTATGTATCGTTAAGCCCCAAAAAGTTGCGCGAGCATTTCCAGAACTGCGATGTACATTTCTGCTTCTAAGAATTGCTGGGTTGATAAATGGCACCGGGAGTATGGTCGGGATCAATTTCCACAACTAAGTTTACATAGCTGGGATTTTTAGTGAGTGGCGTAATGAACAATTCTGGGTGTAATGATTTCCAGAAATACTCGACAAATCGATCAATTTGTGAATCCGTCATTCCCGATTTTCCCGTCGCCATCATTTGCTGTTCCGCCTGACGCCGCCATTGTTGACTGAGATGATAGTCCGTTGGGTAGAGCAGCATCAAGCGATCTAATCGTTCCCACAAGGGTAAATAGTCCTGGAGTCCCTGATTCATATCACGGGCAAATGCCTGATCCGCAAGGGTTTGAATCGGTGGGGGGGTGGGATCGTCAAAAATCGCTGGGTTAATCGGTCGAACTCCTACAAACCATCCTTCAAAGAGAACAATATCTATCCCTTCTACCGGTTCGGGAGTCGTGCGATCGCCGGCACCCTCCCAGGCCGATTTATCAAAGCGAGGGACAAGGATGGGGTGAGGTCGGTTGGGTTGACGCAGTTGGTCTAATAACTCTATACCCAAATCAACATCATGGGTTCCGGGTGGCCCGCGCCAAATTAGGCGGGGGTCTTGTTCTTGGAGTTGTTGCCGTTCGGCGTAAGTTTTGTAGAGGTCATCGAGGGAAAGACTGAGGGTGCGGTAGCCTAATTGAGCAAGAATTACACTTAAAACCTCTGTTAGGGTCGTTTTGCCCGTTCCCTGTCCACCTAAGATTCCTTGGATCACAGGACGCCCTAGTTGTTGCTTTAAGGTCGCCAGTTGTAAGGTAAAGGGCAGCCAGAGGGATACCAGGGATAAGAGGATTTTGGAGGGGGAAATTGCTTCGGCTTCTCCGTGGAGTTTGGTTGGAGGATGAAAAGATGGGAGTGAGAGGATATCTGTGTAAACGGCTGGGAGCAGATGGGATAGCGAAGTGTTTTCAAGAGGCGATCGCCCCTGAAGCAGCTCTGCCACACTAGCTGGTGTGAGACCAAAAGCCTTTGTCCATTGCGGTAATTTTAGTGCCTCAGTGGCTAGGTGTTGCCACTCCAAATTGCTTGGAGTTTGTCCTGCTGTCCAGTGGTTGAGGATTTGAACCAGTGAGGTATCCGCTTGGGACATACTCTCAAGATCCGAGCTTAAAGGCTTCTACAAACATGCTATAAGTCATACCAATTTTCATAGCATTGAGGATTTGAGTCAACAGTGAAAGCCCACGGGAATTTTCAGTTAATGGTCTCCCTTGCGGACTTTTAGCATACACAATCCAGCTAATCATTTCGGTAAACAGAATTAAAACGCCAGCTCCTACCAAATCCAACTTAGCGGCTTGCCCTGCTGTCGCTGGAATCGCAGAACCGAGGAAAGTTCCTAACAGCAGGCTCATTAAGACTAGCGAAAGGTGCCGCCAAGGATTAGCAAACCATCGCCCAAATCTTGCCAAGGCTCCATTAATCAGATTATTGAGACGGGTATTCTGCATGGCTTGACCGGGCGGGATTGTTTTAATTTACACTGTCGATTGAGCCACAATCACCGGATATTTCCTCTATATCCATCATTGAACCACCGAGTGAGCCAGTTGTCGAACAAGCTGAAAAACCATCGATTAGCTTGCCAACCTGATCGGAAAGCGCCGTAAAACCCCTCACTTAAAGGAGCGGGGGATATATATAAAGCGGGTCGGCGGTAGCCAAGGTTTAATTCTTTCATAGCCGCAAGATCAGCTTAAACTCAAAAAGGGAGACATTCTCCTTGCTTTCGCTCAGGATGGCTCCCGTGTCTATTGGAGTCCCGATGTAGTCGGCAAAACTCCTTTACCTGTATGGAATTCACAAAAAACAGAATGGCAGTTGGTTCTTACACCAGCACCAGAACGCGATCGCAGCCGCAGCAGTCCTCGATAATTCCTGAGAACCCTGCTTTCTCCGCCCTATGCCTCTGGAATTTGTCAAGAGGGTGTCTGAAAAATCGTCCTCAAAAACAGACCCAGTTTTAGTCGGGACGCGATCGTTAGGGAGATTAATCAAGGCTGTCACTCTTGAAGAAAATGTTATGAACAGTCAGGTTCTAGAGGTCTCGAATACCAATCTCACCTAATTTCTGTTGTACCTGTTTATCAAGTTCTTGGCTGGCTCGAAGATTGCAGAGTCGTCCATCAATCTCTTGCTTCGTTGTTCCCAGCTTCTGTTCAGCTTCTTCTCTGATTTTTTGAATGGATTTTGTCTTTAATCCTTTCGGACAAGCTTGCTGCTTATGCTGTAGCAGGTTTTTTTTGTTCTTGATCATAGAGTATCCTCTGTGAACCGCAAAAACTGAGAGAGCAATCCCTCTCTTTTCCCTTAAATCTTGAGGAAAAAATAGGCTTGAGTAATCCTGCTAAATGTAGAGATTGGATGAAGGCAAGAGTTGATTCGCTGGTTTCCAATCGACATTACCGCCACTGATGATTACGCCAATACGAAAATTTTGCAGAGTCACGATCCGTTCCCATAAAGCAGTCGTTGCTAAGATTCCAGTAGGTTCGATGATAATTTTCTAGGGTGTATCCAAGAAAAATAGGGATTTTTCCAACTGGATCGGCAAAATATAAATAAGAAGTGGAGCATCAACCCATGAGCGAAAAAACAACAAGACGTACATTTTTAACAACAAGCCTTGCCGTTGCAGGTGGCATCATTGGATGTGCCACGATCAAACAAGACCTCACATCCACGGCAAAAGATCAGCCACCTACAACAACAAACTTGCTATCAACTGGGACAACCATGCAAGAACGAGAGTTAGGCAAGACGGGTGTGAGTGTCCCAATCTTCGGTTTGGGGGGTGCAGGACAAACGCCATTATCCTGGGAGAACCGTGAACAGGATGCTGTAGCGATTATCGAACGTGCTTTAGAATTGGGAATTCGCTACTTTGATACAGCGGCTGAATATGGGCCAAGTGAAGACAATTTAGGGAAAGTACTACCACCGCATCGAGATAAGCTGTTTTTAGCCAGTAAGACATCGAAACGCGATCGCGATGGGGCTTGGCGGGAGTTGGAGCGATCGCTAAAACGTCTTAATACCGATCACCTCGATCTGTGGCAATTGCATCATGTTTCATTTGACCAAGAATTGGACACCATCTTCAGTAAAAATGGTGCGATTCAAGCGGTGGAAGAAGCCAAATCCCAGAAACTAATTCGCTTTGCTGGTATTACCGGACATCACGAGCCAAATATCATCATTGAAGGGTTACGTCGCTATAACTTTGATACTATCCTCATCCCCGTTAACGCTGTAGAAATACACCATCCTCGTTCTTTTATTCCTAGCGTATTGCCAGTCGCACGCGAGAAAGGAATTGGTGTGATTGCCATGAAAGTTCCAGCCTACGGACGTCTGTTCAAACCTGGCGTTTTAGATGGAATGCACCAAGCCATGGGATATACCCTTTCCCAAGCTGGAGTGCATTGTTGTGTGATTGCAGCAGAAACAGTTGCCCAGTTAGAGACGAATGTGGAAGTAGCACGAGCTTTCAAACCACTCAATGAGGCAACCCTAGCACAAATTGAGCAACGCACTGTTGCTAGCTGGCAAGACAATACCTTCTACCGTGCTTGGACTTAGCCTACGTTGAAGCTTAGAAAGTTGAACGTTTAACGTTTGGATATTAGAGTCTTGCTCCCTTTTAGGAAAAGTTGAAGGTTAGAAGGTTGACCGTTGAAAGTTGGGAAAATAATTTGATTTCATTTGTAGATTGTGATGAAAAAGCCGAGGGAGGGAATCGAACCCCCAGCCTACGTAAACGAGACGCAGGTGCCACCTTGGCAAAAAAAGAGTCTTGCACAGTTCCTACTCTTAAAATTAATGAGGACGGGCGGCAAGCACTTCAATTTTCTTGTTAACCTCGGCAAGAAAAGTTGGCTTTAATTGCCAGTTGTAACCAAGCAATAAGCCGATGAATCAAAATTAGAGCATCAAGACGTAGGACAGGCGGTTAGCGCAAGGACGTTTTTAGGCGTTGATTTGGAATCATCTATTAACGTTGTGCCTAACTCAGTTCCTAGTGATTTCTATGAGCAGCTTTTAGCCAAGGGCATGAATATATTAGCTTAGGACAGGCGGTCAGCGTGCAGACGTTCTTTAGTACCTGCTTGGAACCGGCTTGTTTACGTCGATTACCTGACTCAGTTCCTTATGTAATCTATCATACTACATTTGTTTTAAAGGTGTCAATCTCATTTTGGATTTTGATTGCATTGTCTGCCCTTAGTTAGGGGTTGTATTTTAACCCATTTAGTTTGTAGGGGCGTAGGCATCTACGCCCTTACCGAATCCTCTATTCCTAGTTCAGATACCCAGGCTTGGCGAACAGCGAAGCATACAGTAGACGCCCATCCTCTTCCACAAACTGACCGGCAAAATTTTTGCCCGTTACTGTTTGCAACCGGAGGCTCATGAAGCGTTCTTCTTCCTTAATTCTAAACTTCTGTTTCGGTGTCTGCGCTAACCAATTGCGGACTTGCTCTTGGCGTTCAAGGCGACTTTGATTAAGCTGTTCTCTCAATTCCTGGAGATTGTTCGCAGAGAAAGGAACCAAAGGTTTTTGCACCTTAATATCTTTCTCTTTATACATTGCCGCTACGCCGTAACAGAAGCAAACCAAAGGCATCCACAACTCTTGAAAGTAAGCCGCACTAGGGGCAATTTCCACCCCAACTAACTTATCCTGAATGAAGAACACAGCACCCGTTTGGTGAGGCAGTAATTCCAATCGGCTTTGATATTGGGTTAAAAATGCCCGTTTCCGACTGAGAATCTGCTCCAAATGACCACGATTGGGTAAACCAAACTGCTCATTGAGGCGAGTAATCCCATCCCAAAGTTTGCTGTAATCGTCCTTACCCCGAAGTTCCAGCGCTTCTTCCCGCAGTTGCAACGGTAGGATAAAGAACCACTGTTCGCGCCCTTCCAGGTAGCCGCCTTGAGAGGCTTGCACACAGCAGGCATCTTCAAACATCAGTTTTTGACCACCAGCGATAAACGCGGAACGGCACAGAGCATGGTTTTGCGCTCGGTCTTGAATATAACCCATGTGCAGGGGAACGATCGCAATTCCAGTTTCCGATGGGTTGGAAAGTTCCATATTTCCATAGCCGCGCACTTGAGTTAGCTTCAATCCAGAGAGAGGACTAACGAATCGACTATCGTTATCGGCACCGAACATCGGCAACACCGTCAGTGTTCCCGACTGCTGCGGCATTCCAAAACGATAAGTAGACAAGTCAAATTGAGTCGGAATTAATTGATGGTAGTCCAAGGTGCTACCTCCTTTTCGACCTTGTAGAGTTTTTCGAGTAGAAACTCCCGCAGGCACTCTGATGCACCGTTGCCGTCAGCCATCAAGAACAACGACAGCAGTATGTCTTCAAAGTCATCTTGATGCCAGAATTCCAGTTGCGGCAGGTTCTCGGCAGGACGCCGTAAAGTTAAGTCATCCGAGGGCGTAAACTTGCTATGGCACAAAACAACAGGCGTCTGCACACCCGCATTCGGCAAAGATGCCACAACACGTTCCAAGTCTCCGGGATAGACATTCTCATACCCATCCGTAACAATTGCCACTACATCCGGTGACGCTTCCAGCGCATCCAGGAGAGCCGTTGCTAAATCCGTGTTACCTTCCGGTACTGGCAGATATCCAGAACCTCCCACCGTATGAACTTGCAAATTAGCACAGCGTTTTTCGAGTACTCGTTGCAAGGCGATGGATTGAGCTAGAGCACAATATTCGCGTTCGCCATAACTACGAGTCGAGGCAGAAGCATCCAAAACGAGCGCCACTTTTCCTGCAAATCGGGGCAATTCCCGTGCCGCTTCCTCAACATAGCCCTCTACAGCCTGTTGCAACTGTGCCGAACTACCGCCCCGGTAGAGGTGAACCAGCGTAGCCGCAATGTCACCGCGATTCGTTGCCGTCACCGTCTTGGGTCGCTCTTGGTGCTGCTCAAACTTCTCGATATACTGCTGATGAGCTTGCTGATACTGACCGTTACCCGTTTGGCGTGTCCCCTGCTTGTAAACAAAAGGCAGGACGAATTTAACCCACTGAGCATCGCGGACAAACCGTAGCAAGTTGCGACGTAGATAGGCTTCGTTAGCCGTTACCTCTTCACTGAGCATCTTGGCGCAAGCTCGTGCCACATTCTTACCCAGTGCGTGTTCCAAGCAATCCACCAAAGTTGGACGACGGCTGCTCGCCATGTCTTCAAACTGAGGATGATTGAGAATGTACTTGAGGATGGCTTTTGTAGTATGTTTGTGATTCGCCCGAACTCGTCGCAGTGCCAGAAACACTGTCAACACTTGGTCAGGGTGCAAAACTGCCAGCAGCAAATCTGCAACACGCTCTAAAGTGCAACGAACTTCGTTGGACATCCCTTTGCGAGAGCGTTGCAGCAATTGGAACAATATCCGCACACGCTGCCAGGGTTGAATGGTTTCTGCTACAGCCAAAAGAGCATAAAGCTCTGGATTTTGGTCATAGTTCGACCGATGCAACGCTTCATCATTCCACTCAGGTGGTGCTGCGTCTCGCCGCAGGATAAAGGGCTGATTTTCTGTACGCAAATGCTGAAGGAAATTTGCGAGGGTTGGTTGGCTAATATCCATCGGACGCCTCCTCTCTCCAAATTTGAGGCGCGGGAAGGTAATGAGGTTGAACGTTACCGCCGCTTGATTACTTTTATACTACATGAATACTACAAAGGTGTCAAGAGGCTGGTGAGAATCTAAGAACGATTGAGCGATCGCGCCTAAAGGAGCTAGTACCGATACCTTGAGAGAAGATTGAGTAGAGGCATTTTTAGCGTTTTCGCTCAACGAATGTCCCCTCTACCTAGCAATATCCGCATCCAGCACAAATCGAGGTCACTTCAAATGGTACAAACACCCGCTAAACCTTTATCCTTGGAAGAGTTCCTGAAGCTACCCGAAACTGAACCTGCCAGCGAGTACATTGATGGTCAAATTATTCAAAAGCCAATGCCTCAAGGAGAACATAGCGTAATTCAGGGTGAATTGGTAACCTCTGTCAATGCAGTGGTAAAACCTCAAAAGATTGCACGAGCTTTTCCAGAACTGCGGTGTACCTTTGGAGGGAGGTCAATTGTACCTGATATAGCCGTATTTACTTGGGAGAGAATTCCTCGAAAGGAAAATGGTGGCGTAGCTAATGTTTTTCAAGCGGCTCCTGACTGGATAATTGAAATCCTATCTCCAGACCAAAGCGCTACGAAAGTCACGAAAAAAATTCTGCATAGTCTAAAACATGACACGCAAATGGGCTGGCTGATTGTCCCAGACGAACAGACGATCTTTGTTTATCAATCAAATCAACAACCAGAAGTATTTGAGGAGCCGGAAGAACAGCTTCCCGTACCTCTGTTTGCCAGTGAATTACGGCTGACAGTCGGTGAGGTATTTGGCTGGCTGTTGGAATAACTATGGTTTAGCCTTCTGTTCCCCGTACAGACAGAAATTTATTGCCAGAAAATTCCAATGTTGTCAAATACCCTTAACCTGTCTAAACTTCCGTCGGTTTATTTATTGGAAAAGGACAAACTACCTAACGATGCAGCTATTTATTTCGTATCTGACAGTCAAGGTCAAGTGCTTTATGTTGGCAGAACAGTTAATTTGGTTAAGCGGTGGCGAGAACACCACAGATTTAACCAGTTAAAAAGGTTGAATCGAAAAACTCGTATTAGTATTAGCTGGTTAACTTGCAGTAATGATATAAACACTCTCTCAAATCTTGAAAATGAATTTATAAATTCATATAAACCGCCACTAAATTGGTCAAAAGTGGTATCACCAGTTAGAAGAATAACTCCAGTTGAGATAGCGCTACAGCAGAGCCTTCAGCAGCTAGCCAAGTTCAACACTATGATATTTGGCTTTGACCCAATTGCTGACGAAGAACCGCCAACACTATATTTGCTTTATCCTGTCTATGGTCAGCGTGGTCTATCGGGCAGTATACGGAGTCTATTAAAAAAAATCAATAAAAAGGTTAGCGCGTTGAAGTGGAAAGAATACCATACAGAGCCTAAGTCTTTTGGTAAATTTGGATATTGGAAAACTGAGTATAACGGTATAAGAATAGACTTAACTCCAGTTCAAGGCTTAGTTCACTTTATGGATGATGCAGTTCGTCGAACTGTTGCTGGTGTAGAGCTTATGGCTTTTAGCCGTGAGCAGCTAGAAACACTTTTAGCCAATGTACCAGAGGAGGAAATTTCAGGTTTAGGTGCCTTGGAAGATGACCCTATTCCTATAGAATTTGTTACTCAAAGCCAATAAAACTATGTATGTGGTTACAGAGGAATTCATTAGGCTCTCTGCTCCAAACCGACAACCGCTAAAAAAATACAGGCAGAGGGAGTGAGCCTTGAATCAAATCGATTGTAATCTCGACAGATGCGATCGCAGGAAGGGAGCGATCGCCTAAACAAAGTGAGGAAAAAGTGCGATCGCAACATGAACTCATTACATTCAAAGTAGACTAAGCTGTCGCAAACTCCGTCAAAAGCCGCTTACTCGGATGTTGAAATCCCAAAACAATGTCCTCATGGGGAACCCCAGCTTCTAATAACTCATTCACGATTCCCTGCTTCGTCCAGTCTTCCTCAACCCAAATCTTTTCATCTCGAATTCGCAGGTAAACCGTTACCCCCTGAACTCGACGCTTGCCATCCCAACCAACGTAAAACCAAAAGTAGTGATCTCGAACCTCATCGAATGCCAAGCAATCTTCTATCCCATCCCTAGGAGCATTAGACACCCACTCGTAGTATTCAGTTAAGATTTTTTTGATTAAGTTGCGATAATGATTCAATTTGTCCATCGAATGATTATCTCCTTTTCAATATCTACGACTATCACTAGAAGATTGTTGGCTTCAATCACAGCTTGAATGGATTTTCGTTGAAATAAATTCTCATCAGTAATATCATCAATTGCTAAATAAAGTTTGTACTCTGGTTGTGTTAACTTAATGAGCTGGCGATACACCATATACTGACCCAAGGCGCTGTGAAAGTCATACATTAATGAGCGCCCCACAAAACTTTTAATTTCAACCACGATTTTCTGTTCATCGCGTTTAGCTGCAATGGGACGTTCAGCCGCTAAGTCAGCATACAGTTCAGCATCTTCATACACAATCCTGTACGGGTCAGCCGTGATTGTCCAGCCGTCCTTAACAAGAGCGGATTTAACAGCGTTGTGATAAATATCCTTTGCAGGCATCTCTCCACCAAACCTTACACCTATTTTAGGACTGGTGGTAAGGAAGCGATCGCATGAATTCTCACCACTACGGGATAGAGGCATATCCCCTAGAAGATCAATCCCTAGAGTGATGCTAAAATCGACCCAACTAAAGGGAACTACATCCGCTGGAATATGGTCGCCACACCCCCTCGCTTCTCTGATATTCAAAATCACTGGGCACGTTTATTTATAGAAGGTTTAGCCAATCAGGGCATGATTAGCGGGTTTCCCGATGGCACGTTTCGCCCTAATCAAGCGATGAATCGAGCTGAGTTCGCTGCCATCTTACAGAAAGCCTTTACCCAACCCAAAAAGCGGCAATACGTTCCTTTTGTCGATGTTCCAGCCAAGTTCTGGGCAGCCCCAGCCATTCAAAAAGCGTATGAAACTGGATTCATCTCCGGGTATCCAGGTAATCGATTCCGCCCCGAAGCCAGTATTTCCCGATTAGAAGTATTACTCTCTCTCGCCACGGGCTTAGATATTCCTGCTAATAATACATTCGCGCTCAAAGTTTCACTGCCAGAACGCTATCAAGATGCGGCTCAAATCCCCACCTATGCTACAGATAAAATTAGAGCGGCTACAGGGGCAAACCTGGTGGTAAATTATCCTAATTTAAAGCAACTCAGACCCCTTGATGCGGCGACTCGTGCAGAGGTGGCAGCCTTTATTTACCAAGCCTTGGTCTATTTGGAAAAAGTGCCTGCCATTACTTCTGAATATATAGTAATTGTTCGCCCGAAAACCGTTTCAGTGAGCCATCAACGGGAGTTTAGAGCAGTTTGGGTAACAACGGCATGGAATATTGATTGGCCGTCTCAACGCGGACTTCCTGTCGAACAACAAAAAAGTGAACTCATTCAAATTCTTGACCGGATACAAGCCCTCAATTTTAATGCAATAGTCTTACAAGTACGACCGACAGGAGATGCTTTATACTCCTCTCAATTAGAGCCTTGGAGTGAATGGTTAACGGGCACTCAAGGTAAAGCACCTGAACCGTTTTATGACCCCTTAGAATTTGCGATCGCCGAAGCTCATAAGCGTAATATTGAACTTCATGCTTGGTTCAATCCCTACCGTGCGGGAACTTCTTCCCAACGTTCGCCCAACGTTCGCCCTCATATCGCACTTGCCTATCCAGAATATGTCTACCAATACGATACCAATTTGTGGATGGACCCAGGAGCACAAGTCATTCAAGATTGGACATACAATGTCATTCTCGATGTAGTGCGCCGCTATGACATCGATGGTGTTCACTTAGATGACTATTTTTATCCCTATCCTGTTACCGGAGTGAAATTTCCGGATGAGAAAACTTACAGCGTTTATCAAGCCGCAGGGGGTAAACTAGCGATCGCAGACTGGCGGCGAGATAATGTTAATCGCATGACGCAACGCCTCTCTTCAGGAATCCAAGCCACAAAGCGTCACGTTAAATTTGGCATCAGTCCCTTTGGCATTAATCGCCCTGGACAACCCCCTCAGATTAAAGGGTTAGATCAGTATGAAGCCATCTATGCTGACCCGAAAAAGTGGCTAGAAGAGAGTTGGGTCGATTATATGTCCCCTCAACTCTACTGGCGGATTGACCCCCCACAACAGAGTTACTCGGCTTTGCTGCAATGGTGGGTGGATAATAATCCTCAAGGTCGCCACATTTATCCCGGTAATAACCTCAGTAAGCTGGATGGCAAAGACTGGCCAATTTCTGAGTATGAAAGACAGGTGGAAATTACGCGAAATCTAGCCCCAAAACTCGCTTTGGGGAATATTTTTTATAGTATGAAGCCATTATCTCAAAATCGCTTAGGTGTTTTTGAGCGGTTTCAAACCTCGCTTTATCCCGAACTGGCATTGGTTCCTAATATGCCGTGGCTGGGTGCTGTAGCGCCGCCTATTCCTGATGATGTGATGATGAAAGACGGCAAGCTAACCTGGAAAGCTGCCAGTTCTGGAAATATTCGTTCTTTTTCGCTCTATAAACAGAATGCCGATGCCTGGAAGCTGATGCAAATCATTAACAGTGCCACCACGACTGTTACGATAGAGCCGGGAACCTATGCTTTGTGTGCGGTGGATAATCTTGCCAATGAAAGCGCAGGAGTTGTTATCTCGGTCACATAAAATGATAAGACCGAAAGTTTAGACTTAAATTGAATTTTCTTTAACTAAGGTAATCTTTTAATATATCTTAAATAGTGCCTCACATACCTGTACCTATTGATAGGGACAGAGTTGGGTCTATTGAGAGATGATATTAGAGGGAATTTCAGGAAATCTTTATATTTAATCAAGTGGTAATAAACCGATGTTTTATTCGGTAGGCTTTATATTGATTCTTCAACATCTAGACAAATTTTCAGTACATAGTCTCACACCTTACAAAATATTTGCATTTGTAAACTTTTCCTGTTTAACTAACTATAAAATGTCCTTCCGTTAACACTGTTTTCAACAGGAGCTATCTTGTGTCTAGTAGCCTAAAATTACCGATTAGACCGCCTAGATTGGGAAGAAATTTATCAGAAAAATCAATTCAGGGATTGCAGTTTGTGTTTGTAATGTGGCTGCTGAGTCGGCTGTTGATTATCATTGCAATGCAGATCATCGCGCCTCATTATCCCGCTACACCTGCTGAACATCCTACGCCATTTCCTCTAGATTTTGTCCCCAATTTTGTTCCTACCAGTAGCTGGGAACTTTTTACCCATTGGGATGCGGCTTGGTTTAAACAAATAGTCACTCAAGGCTATAACTATGCCGATGATGGGAAAATGTACAATATTGCTTTTTTCCCGGTCTTTCCTTTATTTGTTCGAGCCGTGATGAGTCTCGGTTTCTCATTTGAGATAGCCGGTCTACTGGTGAACAATTTAGCGCTCTTAGGTGCCATGATTCTTCTATACCTTTGGGTAGAGGAGCGTCATGGGGATAGTGCAGCTAGGTGGGCAACGGCAGTGATGGCTTGGTGTCCCTTTTCCTTATTCGGCACAGTTATCTACTCAGAAGGGTTATTTCTGTTATTCAGTACAGCCGCTTTGAGAGCGTTTGAAAAGCATCAGTATGCCAGTGCTGCGTTGTGGGGGGCACTAACGACAGGAACGCGAGTCACGGGAGTGGTGCTGATACCCACCTTTTTTGTTGTAGCCTGGAGAGAAAAAAGACCCCCAATTGCTTACCTTGCCGGTCTGGCTACCAGTGGGGGGCTAGTGTTATTCATGCTGTATGGTTGGATTCGTTTTGGTCATCCTTTGACCTTTGTGCATGTGCAGAAGGCATGGGGTACGGCTTCTGGAATTAACTTGCAGGGTTGGTGGAGTATGATTGTGAATCTTTTCCACTGGCGATGGGGGGCTGTCAAAGAATTCACGAAGTTGTTTATGGTCTTTGGTAGTGCTTATCTGTTTTGGCACATGCGCCATCAGATTACGCGAGTTGGCACTGTCTATGGTCTTTTCTCTATATTGCTGATTATCAACTCTGGTGCAGTTTTATCGGTCAACCGATACGTTTATGGTGTGGTGACGGCATCTCTGGCGCTAGGTGTGTTGCTTTCTCGTCACCCTCGTTGGGGATTTGCGACGATGGGCTTGTTTGGTACGATGCTGGTTGGCTTTGCCATTCGTTTTGCCTGGTGGCGTTGGGTGGCGTAAGCCAGTCATATCGAATTGGTTTGCATTAGGAAATATTTTTTAACGCAGAGAACGCTGAGGGGGACGCAGAGGGACGCAGAGGTTTTTGAAGAATTCTGATGCAAATTGAAATGAGTTCAAAGGGCAAAAAAGTAAGGAAGGATGAAGGATGAAATTGTTAGAGGGCACTTCATTTTTCATCCTTCACACTTGATGCTTCAGTTAGCGTAAGGTGACGAACTCTTCTGCTGTGGAAGGATGGATACCAACTGTAGCGTCAAAGTCTTGTTTCGTGGCTCCCATCTTGAGGGCGATCGCAATTCCTTGTATGATTTCTGCGGCATGTTCGCCGACCATGTGAGCACCCAAGACTTTCTGAGTATCCTCCTCGACGACTAATTTCACCATTGTCTTGTCTGCCCGACCACTGAGAGTGTGGTACATGGGTCTAAAGGCAGCGCGATAGCACTTCACGGCTTCACCCCAATTCTTCCTCGCTTGGGCTTCTGTTAAACCCACTGCCGCCCCTTCAGGAGTAGAAAAAATCGCTGAAGGAATGTTATCGTAAGCCATTTTCCGGGGTTGACCGCCAAATTCGGTATCGGCAAAGGCACGACCTTCATTAATCGCAACTGGGGTTAGATTCACACGGTTGGTGCAATCCCCAACGGCAAAAATATGCGGCTGGTTGGTGCGACTATATTCATCGACTGCAATGGCATCTTTTTTAATGTCCACCCCAGCATTTTCTAGACCCATATTTTGCAAATTGGGCTTGCGACCGGTGGCAGAAAGAATCACATCGGCAGTTACGGTCACGTTGCTATTCGCGATCGCCAGTTTAAGACCTTCTGGGGTTTTTTCAATAGAGGCCGCTTGAGAGTGGTTGAGAATCTCAATCCCGTGCTGTTGCATTCCCTCTTGAATGCCTGAACGTAGATCGTCGTCGAAGCCTCGTAAAATCAGATCGTTGCGATCGAGCAGAGTCACCTTAGAACCCAGGCCGTTCATAATGCAAGCAAATTCCACGCCGATATAGCCAGTGCCAATAATGGCGATGTGTTTGGGTTGCTCCTTGAGGTGAAACATGGCATCAGAGACAATGGCATGTTCAATGCCTGGAATATCTGGCTTATAAGGGTGTCCCCCAACCGCAATTAAAATTTTATCGGCTGTAACTTTGCGGTCATTGATTTCTAAGGTGTGGGGATCGAGGAACTTGGCATAACCATTGATTAGGTCTACTCGTGCATTGTCAAGCATCCGCTGATACACCCCATTGAGGCGTTCGAGTTCCTGGTTGACGGCCGTAATCATCTTTTGCCAGTCGAGGGTACTGTGTACGGCACTCCAGCCATAGCCTTGTGCATCCTCAAACAGGTGAGGGAAGTGAGAGGCGTAGACCATCAATTTTTTAGGGATGCAGCCACGATTCACACAGGTGCCCCCTAATTGGCTAAATTCTGCAATCCCTACTTTTGCCCCATATTGTGCCGCCCGCCTCGCTGTCGCGATTCCTCCCGAACCCGCACCAATCACAAACAAATCGTAATCGTAAGTCATGATTTGATAAGCTCCTTTTTACTTTAGTGTACGAACTGGCACGGTGGAGTAGTGGAGGATTAAGCTCTCCATTCATTTCTTGGGTGGAGGCGATGAGGGTCGTGTGGCAGACGTTCCGGGGTCTATTTCAGGTGGATAATCGGGGGGTGGTTCCCCTTGCAACTGATGCCGCCCATTGCGAATCACCCGGAGCATTTCGGTTAGTTGCTGCTCGATACTGGTGAGAACGGCATCGGCGTAGTCATCGGCACCATTTTGAATATCCTCACATTCGGTGAGTGCCATCAGGCGCATCTGCTCTAGTTCTTGCTGTGCTTGCAGGCGCATCCGCTCAATTTCTGTTAGGGTTTGCTCTTGGATGGCTTCACACTCTTGCTGCACTCGCTTGCGGATTTGGTTGGCTTCCATTTCTGCCTGCTGGATAATGCCCATTTCATCCAAAATCTGGTCAGCCCGTCGTTCGGCGGCTTCCATAATTTCTTGGGCATATTCTTCGGCTTGCAGGAGAATTTCCTCCCGTTGACGGACGATTTTTTCCGCGTCTTCAAACGCTGCTGGTAGGCTTTCCCGGACTAAATCCAGTTGAGCCAACAACATCTCTTCATCCACCACGGTGCGTTTGGTCAAGGGGATATGCCAGCTTTCGACGATCAAGATTTCTTCCATACGGTTGAGTTCCCGTTGGATATCTACACCTCTCGATCCATTCGACGGTGGTTCACCTGAGTTGTTGGATTCGTCTCGGTCGGGGGGGTCGCTCCGGGATGGGTCTCGGTGTAACATCGGCAAATATCTAGCGCAACCTGCTGAGGAACAAGATGATTGACGGAGCCGCCAAATTTGGCAATCTCCTTAACTACGCTACTACTTAAGAAACTGTACTCGTTCGAGGTAGCGAGAAAAACGGTTTCAATCTCATCCCAGAGGGTTTGGTTAGTATGAGCCATCTGGAGTTCTTTCTCAAAATCTGAAACGGCTCGTAGCCCCCGCAGTAGCACTTTAGCATTCTTCAGTCTCGCATATTCCACGGTCAAACCGTTAAAGCTGTCTACTTCAACGTTGGACAGATGCGGGGTACATCGGCGTATTTGCTCAATTCGCTCTTGTACGGTAAATAAGGGCGATTTATCGGGATTGCGTAGCACGGCGACAATCACATGGTCAAAGAGCCTGGAGCCACGTTCGATAATGTCGAGATGCCCTAAGGTAATTGGATCGAAACTGCCTGGGTAGATTGCAATCACTTGAGGAGTATCAGGAGAAGATACTGAGGCATTATACCGAGCGATCGCTATTTTATGATTAAGTGCACTTAAGAGTGTCAATCTGACATCTTGTATCAGTTGCAACAACCCGCTAGGGAATCAATTCGTGCTGGTTTGGCGACTCCGATTGAAGAATGCGATCGGGAGTTGGAGTGGTGACTTGGCAACTTGTCTACACGAAACAGGCTCAGAAAGATGCTAAGAAGCTGGCTCAAAGTAACTTAATCATTGAAATCGATCCATTTCAGAATCCCCCACCCTATGAAAAGCTGGTGGGTGATTTATCTGGTGCTTACTCGCGGCGCATCAATATTCAGCATCGTCTCGTGTATGAAGTGATTGAGTCAGAAAATGGGCGTGAAGATTCTGCGGATGTGGACTCATTATGAGTAGTTTTTTTACAACCTGAGCGAAGATGCGATCGCTCTCACCTTGCCATACACACCAAAGCCTCTTAGTTGAATCGTCCTGATTTGCTGTTTTGGCTATTACATGGCAAAGAACCGAACCTCAACAGTAAATCAAATATGCCAGTATACGGATACTCAACATCATAGAGAATTTAACAATGTTGCCTACTTCTCCTGAGCCTCAATCTCGCAAGTTGATCAATATTGCATCTAGATTTTTCTGGGGGGCGATCATCGGTTGTCTTCTCGGCCTGTTACCACTGTCTTATGTTTGGGACTTCGCTTCTGACGTAACGACCGTACACATTCTGGTTCTTGTAGGATTTGGCTTACTGGGAGGAATTTTAGGTACGGTTAGCAAGACTCAACAAATTGCTAGTTTCTTTGAGTCAATTTCTTGGTTTTGAAACTTATCCAACTCTTCACTTGCTTCTAGACCATCAATTTGATCGCCTTCGCTAGTATCAGAGGCGATCGCTAATTTAGAGCGCAGTGATCGCTTTTCCTCAAGACATTACCCAGATTTTGACAATGAAACACTCCGACTGGCTGCGCCTTCAAACAGAAGGCGACAGAATCTGTGCAACCTTGCGCCAACAGGGATACAAATGCCACAAACAGACTCGACGCCTATCCTGGAAACTTGGCTCATTGGATCAGGGCGACTACATTGATATTCCTAATGAACAACTTCAACATACAACTGACCAAGAAGAAGCACCAAGTCTTGGCGAATAGAATTCGCATCTACAAAAACAAAGTCCGCCTACGCGGACTCGCAAAAAGCCAAGTCTTTGAAACCTGCGTAGGCAGGTTTAGTTTGTGTAACTGCGGTTTCAACCGCCTAATGGCACTCAACTTCAACCACCAACTCCACCGAAGATCAGGGGCTTGGATTGCTAAGACTTCTGGCAACTGAGCTAAGGTAAAACTCAAGACAATGGCAATAGTTTGTGGCAAACCGTGGCTCTACCGAACCGATTAACGCTTCAGCAAAAAGCCCAGTTCTTTTATCAGTTGGCATCTGCGCTCAACTCTGGCATGAATGTGCAGCAGAGTTTAACCTTAATGCGTCAGAATGGGCATCCTTCCTTCCAGCGCTATTTGCAACAGGTTATTATTGCCTTGGATACTGGTCAAGAATTAGCTTCAGCACTGGCAGTTGACTCTGGCTATTTTGACAGTTGGACAATTAGCTTGATTCGCTTGGCAGAATATAGTGGTTCATTAGCCCAAACTTGCCAGCAATTAGCGATCGCAGCAGAAGCTCAAACCAGACGCAAACGACTGGGGCGTTCAGTGCGATTCTCAGTCATCAGCACGATTTGGAGCCTACTCATCTTATCAGCCGCAATTCTTAATCCTAACGCCACAGGTCTGCTTCGGCTGGAATTTTGGTTGAGAAGTTTAGCGATCGCACTACTTTTATGGGGCATCAGTTTCTTCCTTTCTCGCTATTCCAGTCAAGGTTCACGGCAACTTGCTCTGAAGTTGCCGATTTTAGGTAAGCTGGTGCAGGCGCGATCGCTGCTGGATTTAGCCCAGTTACGGTTACCTTTAAGTTGCGGCGTCCCTCCTCTGACGGCTGTAGAATTGCTCAAAGAGCATCTTCCAGACCCAATTATGAGAGCCAATCTCACCCGTGCAGCGCGACTCATCCGGATGGGGCAACCCCTCAGCGTTTCTCTGGAAGGTAAAGTACCACCGACAGCGTTGGAGATGATTCGCACCGGGGAAGCAATCGGCAATCTCGATACGGCACTGGAAAACGTAGCCCAATACTACGAAACAGAGTTAGAACAGGGACTAAAATTGCTACAGGCGAGTTTACGTCCCTTAAGCTTTGTGGCGATCGCGAGTTTAGTTGCTGTCGTGGGTATTCGGAGTTTAACCGTGTTGCTTGATTCACTACCGGGTTAAACCCGAATAGCGATCGCGACGCTAGCAGCAGCAAAAATTCGCTACCAATCCAAGTACACAGCCCCCCCCATATTCTCATCATCTGAACCCACAATTAGGCCGCCATTCCGCCCCGGTACAAGGTCAATGGCTTCGATTTTGTGATATTTAAAGCGATACAACGGAACAAGTTGAGAATTCTGGCGAAATATAATTTGCTGTTCGCGACTTCCAAACGCACCTGCCACATATACGGCTGATAAAAAAGGCCCATCATCCCCGTTATCCGTAGCGGAAGAGATGAACAGAACCCCGGCTGAGTCTACCTTTAAGTCGGAAATGTGGCGAACCGCTGAGACAGGGAACGGTACTTTTAAGGGAACGGAACGGATTGAAGTAATCTGATAAGTATTGAGGTCAAGCCGTCCCCAGTCCAGTACGGCTGGATCATTATCTTCCCCCCGATGCGCCCATACTGCTATTAACTGGTCATCGATGCGCTGCACCGCAAACCCTTCAAAATTGCTACCTTTGGCAATATTGGGCAAATCAAAAACTTTAAGAATTGAAATACTTTGCTTCGAGGCATCCAAGCGGAAGTGATAAACCTTTCCGGCACTGGTAGCCGCCATAAACGTCGGTTCAGATGTTCCAGGGACAGCAGTTAGAGACTCTAGATCAACAGGTAACGGGGTATTACTAGGCCACTTTAAGGGGAAATATTGGGGTGAATCTTCACCTTTAATCGTGATGATTGCCAAACGTCCCTGATTCTTTTGTTTGTTGTCATGAGCAACCAGAAATGAATTGGAATCACTTTGCTGAGTGAGTAGCACCATCCCACTGATGCCAAAGGCTATGCCACCGCGCACGGGACGCCACTGTTGGGAAAGAACCGGCTGGGGTACGAGAGACAATGTTACCCAAGCGGCGAGGGTAATCAGGAATCTTGGAAATTGACGCATATTTTACCTGTGGGGGGCTTCATGCGTACCCCACTACGACTAAAGGCTGACTCTACAAAGGTGCCAGTCCACTTTAGCAGACTCGCTTTATTAAGCCGATTGTTAAAGCCCAAGTGGGTTTTATTGCTTGCTCAAAAGGGAGTAAAGTCTGAGTTGTGCAACCAATTAAGGCTTATAAACGTTGTGGCGTAATCTTGCTTCTCCGTCTTTGAGGTTGCTTTCCTCCTGAATCAAAGACTGAAAATGTTCATATTCTCGAATACTGACACGCACAAATTAATTCATTGCTCGTGGGCTAGTGACCTACTAACCCTCTCTATCAAAAGATAGGTTTTAGCTCTTAGCTACCTTTTTGCTGGCAGTACAGCAGAACTAGTAGTAAAATGGGTCAAGCTGTATCAAATAGCGCTAGTTTTACCTACCTTAGATAGCTGTAGCCTAGCTTTCCTAGCTACAGTAAGTGTTACAGCGTGTATACTCTTTGCATTTTTATCTATTGTGCGAAGATGTAGACAAGTTGATGTTGACCTTAAAAGTCAACAAACCTCCAATGAGGGTAAACACATGACGACTTTTTTTGAAGAACGTCTCAGCAAAGACTTCATCAGCGAGAAACTGGAAGGACAACTTGACGAAATTAAACAGCAACTAGAGGAAATTTCTCGTTATGAATCTATAAATTCAATACTTGCTGAGGAATTGTGCAAGGCAAGAGAACTATTTAAGAAAGATAGTCTCACTAAGGATGACCTAATAGTTTTAGGAGAAATTTTTAATCGAATTTCTTCTAGCACCTCAACTTTTGCTAATCGGCATCAGAAGAGGCTTTCTCCAGAAGCTTACAAAGAAATAAAACTTAATGCATACAAGTTCAGAGTTTCAGGGAAAACCTGTCAGATAACAGCTTCTCCCCTGGTCATTTTAAAATCTAAAGACAGCCTGAAAAACCTAAAAAAATGGTGTGAAGCTCTTGAAACTTATGCAGAATTTCTTGATGGAGGCGATTTAGAAAATCTTCCTCCAGAGATTAAGATTTATCTGCAAAAACTATGCAATGTAGCAATTGAAGTAACAGTTCAAGCCTACATTGACAATCCCAAAAAAGAGAAATACAGAAGATCACTTAGAAATTCTGCGAGTTTCATCATTCAATGGATACAAAACCATAGTCAAACAGACGTGGAAAACTTTGCCATAGGAAGTTTGCCTAGCGCTAAACTCTTAGAGGAGACAAAAAATCGGCTACACTTATTAGATTTACTAAGTCCCTCAAATAATCAGGAAGCTACAGAGCAAAGAGAAACTCGCGAGTATCTAAGACAAACTCTTGGTAGTTAAATATAATGGGGAGTGCAATTTAGAATGCCAATTGTCTTACTTGACTCTACTCCGCTAGGATTACTAACCCACCCAGCTAACGATAGAGAGCCATTAGAATGTAAAAGCTGGGTTAAACGCCTAGTGCTAGGTGGCATTCAAGTTGCTATCCCTCAGATAATAGACTATGAATCCCGACGAGAATTAATCCGCGCCAAGAAATTAAAAAGCGTTCAGCAACTGGATATTGCAAAACAAGCTCTACCTGTAGCGCTCATTAATGAAAGAGTAACTATAAAAGCCGCACAGTTATGGGCGTGGGCGCGAAACACAGGACAGCAAACAGCCCATGACGAAAATATAGATATAGACGTTATATTGGCTGCTCAAGCTATCATGCTTGCCGAACAGGAACAAGATTATGTTGTAATTGCAACAGGTAATGTAGACCACCTTGCTAGGTATGCTCCTGCTATGTTTTGGCAAGAAATCACTGTTGAAAATTGTTTAAAGCCAAAAGTCGCCGTTCTTAATCGAAAAAGCTAATAGCCAAACTGATTTACCTACTTATCAACGATCGCTCCTCACCTCCCCTTACTATCCTCAATCAAAGCCTGAAGCCGCTTATTCTTTACCAGACAATCTAAATCTGGATCGGTGTAGAGCCTTCTTAGCGCCCTTTTTAACCGGAGCGACCGAAACTGAAGGTGAGGATGAGCAGGGTTGGGTGTATCGATGAGTAAGCTCTAATACAAACTCGCCACATATTCCCCATAACCGTTATAAGGAAGCGTTGGGCGTTTTTTCCACTTCAGATCGGGTCCTTGGCTGATAAATTTTTCCGTCGCCTGTGACCACCGAGGGTGAGGCTTTGTGGGATTAACATTGGCCTCAAAATCATATTCATGAGAATCAATGGTATTCCAAAATGTTGCAGGTTGAGCCTCAACAAAGTCAACTTTCACAATTGATTTTGCCCCCTTGAATCCATACTTCCAAGGCAACACCGCTCGAATTGGTGAACCATGCTGTTTCGGTAACAAATGACCATAATTGCCAATGGCAAAAAACGCCAGATCATTGGCCATTTCTTCCAGACGTAACCCTTCCGTATAAGGCCAGGGTAGCTTTTGCCCTAATGTCCAGAAAGGGCCAACTGTAATTTTAGAATCGTAATAAGAAATAAACCTGACAAACTTCGCTTTATCCGTTGGCTCGACCGCAGCTATCAGCGACTTCATCGGGAATCCAATCCAGGGAATTACCATCGACCAAGCTTCGACACAGCGGAACCGATAGATGCGCTCTTCAATAGGAAAAGCTTTCTGCAAATCATCTAAATCATAAGTGCGCGGATTTTTCACCAAACCCGTCACCTCAACTTTCCAGTCTTCGGTGGGTAATGCCTGAGCCGCTTGCCAAATGGATTTGGTCATGCCGAACTCATAGTAGTTGTTATACTGTCCTGCCAGGATTCGGTCTGTAGTCGGGCGGTCAACCTCAGAAAAAGCGGGATTGCGCTTAGCCTCTAAATTGGCGGTATCCAGAGTTGCGGCTAATTTGCTATTGACTTCCTCACCCTTCTCACAGCCGAGAATTGGCATCAGACTTGCTCCGATACCAGCCCTCATCAGGGTTTTCAGGAATCGACGACGATTGAGATAGGCGGATTCTGGGGTAACGTCTCGCTCTGGGATTTCCCAGGATTTGGGCACGCGGATAATTGTCATTGGATACAAAGAAGGTGACGGCTGAAGCTGATGGCTTATTTAGGCGTGAAGGCCAGTTCTCGATCCTTTAGAATCGCTTTGCTGCTTAGATCCTATCGCTTCTGTCTCATACCAAGTTGCATTCAAATGTATAACTCTCTCTTTCTCTGGCCTCAGCGTCCTCTGAGCCTCTGTGGTTTGTTCAATTCTAGTAAGAGCAGCAACTCAGTATCACTCACACGGGTCGCCAAAAAAGAACCCACCCTGATTAAGGGTGGGCTGAACTTCAATTATGGTAAACTGCTCAACATCTAAGTAAGCATAGCTTGGACGGGCAAGATGCCCATCCCACAAGAAATCTACTGTTCGTTTAGTTGCAAGTTAAATGTGCAACAGCTTGAAGCTCTTACTCTCTCGCTACCGAGACCAGGAGGAAGGAGTATAAGCGCTGCCCTTGCGACAGACTGGCGATGCACCAGCGTCGGGAAGTTGGCTCACATTGTAGTCCTGACCGTTAACCGTAATACTTCCAGAAGCACCTTTTATAGTCCCGAATCCGCAGGCGTTGATGGAAACTCGTCGAGTGGTAGGCGTTGGAATTCCTACAGCTACGCTTTGACTTGGCGTAAATCCTACTACCACAACCTTGCCTTCAGCCGTTTTGAAGTCAGTTGTCCGGGCTTCTGCAAATTGCCCATTTTTACAGCTCGGTAAACTTTGAGTGGGTAAGTTGGCAATCGTTAATGTTTTCGTGCCTACTTGTACCGTTGCAGGAGAAGTTTTAGGTAAAGTAATCTTGACTTCTCCACAACTCCCAGCCACTACAGCTTTGTTGCGTACACGGGAGCCTAAGCCGACTTCAACCTTGCTGCTTGCAGGAGCACTGATGATCACATCCTGCCCAACCCGATACACTTTATTCGATCCAAAGGGAATTGCCCCACCCGGTAATGCGGCGAAAGCCAATGCACCCAAAGTCACAATTGAAGCTTTTCCAATTTCTTGTAGATGTCCCATAGTTCTTCTCTACTGCCTTTTGAAGTGGTTGTAGTTATCTTAAAAAGCTTCCCTTTGAATCAAAAACGGGTAAATTACGGAAAATTTTCTAGGTGCGATGAAAAACTATTCCGAATATTTACTGATGAAAAAAAATTCCTCAAATGGCAGACAGCACTATCGCAGGGATAGGAGAGTGCTTCAGATTGACCTTGTCCCCAACTTGAACCAGCCAGGAAGCTAAGCCGCAGATTGCAACCTATCAAGCCATCCGGACAACAGTAGCCTTAATCAGTAGATAGATTTTGATGTGTTTTTACTTTTGTAAAGACACATTAAATGTATTGTTTTACACTCTTTTTTCAAGCGTTGGATGCTGAATTCACGTCCCCTAACTTTTCTCTTGACAAAAGGAACATTAGGCGGAATGGAGACGACTGGAGATTCTGACAGTCTCCCAATTGGGTAGTCTCCTTTAGTTCCCCCTCCTCCTCGTATGATCTCCGGTCAAAAGGGGCGAAGGCCAGATGTTGCTTGTGTTCCTTGTTCTATGGAGTTCTGGGGGTATCTCCCGGTGTTAAATCTCACGCTACCGAGCAGTATTGAGATCCCAGTCAGCTTGAAGGTAAAAGCTTCAGACAAAATGAAAATCAGCAAAATGTTAATTTTTATTATCGTAATTGCGCTAAGTTGCGTCTTTGCGATCGCATACGGGTTCTCGGCGAAGAGTAATGCTCAAACTCCCAGTAAAGCGGCCGCCTCAAAAATTGTTATTAATCAAATTGGCTACTATCCTAATACTACTAAGACAGCTCTATTGATCAATTTGAGCGCTCCCAAACCTGGCAAAGTCCAACTGGTTAGCAACAGAACTAAACGGACTGTTTTTGAAACTGGATTGAGTGCACCTCAACAAGATGGAGCCAGTCAGGATATCATCCAGACCATTGATTTTTCCAAATTTAACAAGGAAGGTTCTTATTACCTAAAATCCGGCAATATTAAGTCCTATCCTTTCCAGATTGGGAAAAACATCTATCGGGAGACTTTGAGTAAACTCCTCCGTTCTTATTACTTGCAGCGATGCGGTGTTGGTGTACGAGATTCAGCCAGTGGCGTGAATCATCCCCCCTGCCACCTCAGCGATGGACTGATTGCTCATACGGATGCATTCAATCAAGGCGGGAAGCACAAACCTGCGATTGGCGGCTGGCATGATGCTGGGGATTACGGCAAGTATGTGGGGCCAACGGCTGTGACTGTGGGTCGATTATTAAGCCTTTATGAGCAGTATCCCAAACTATTTAGCGATCGCCAACTCGCTATTCCTGAAAGTGGCAATCGCCGTCCCGACATCCTAGATGAAGTCAAGATTGGATTGGATTGGATGCTAACCATGCAACGGGAAGATGGCGCTGTCTACCGTAAACTCTCAGGCAAAGAATGGCCAGGAGCAATTCTGCCCCATGAAGATAAACAAACCCGCTATGTTTATGGCATCTCCACGTCAGAAACTGCAAAATTAGCTGGTGCAATGGCAATGGCTCATAGAATTTATGCCCCCTATGATTCTAAATTAGCTCAAATTTATTTAAAAGCTGCTCAGAAAGCTTGGACTTTCCTACAAAGAGAACCTTCAGCGAAAGTAGATTGGGTTGAAGGAGATGATAGTGGTTCGGGTGCATACCTAAACCAGTCTCCTGAAGGTCGTTTGCAAACAGATAAGAATGATCGGCTTTGGGCTGCCGCAGAATTATTCATTACGACAGGTAATTCAGCCTTTGAGCAATACTTAGTTCAAAATATTGCTTCCTGGACTTATAGTTTGTATGAATGGACAGACCCTTCTACCTTGGGTATGACTGACTATCTGATGTTAACAGGTCGGAAAGAGTCAGAAAATCTAAAACAACAAATCAAGACAAAGCTTCTTCAACGGGCAGACTCTTTGATGCAAAAAGTAGCGGCGAGTGGCTACCGTTTGGCAAATCAAGATTTTATTTGGGCGTCTAATAAAAGGGCGGCTGAAGAGGGAATTACTCTACTTCATGCCTACCGAATCACAGGCAATCAAAACTACTTCCGAGCAGCCGTTGACCAGTTAGATTACCTACTAGGGCGGAATCATTTTAATAAATCCTTTATCACAGGTGTAGGCTCTAACTCTGTACGAAACGTACATCACCGGATAGCACAAGCGAAAAAAATTGTGATTCCAGGGTTGATGGTCGGTGGTCCTAATGCTAAAGCAGAAGATGGAATTGCACCAAAAGATTTAGGGCTTTTAAGTTATCTCGATGATGAGCGGTCTTACGCGACCAATGAATATGCAATTGATTACAATGCTTCTGTGATTGGACTAATGGGAATGTTAATGGCACAGGCGAATTGAACTCCACCTTCTCAGAAGGGACACGGCATAACTAATATTGACCTTAAGGCGAAATATTAGGCTTGCCGTGTCTCTCATAAAGATGAATGGGTTTTTGGATATTCCTCTTAGCTCATCTGAAATTAATAATTTAGATGAGTTAAGACCAAACCCGGAGAAAATTAACCGATGTTGACTTTAACGACTTTAGTCCTTTCGGCTTCAACTTTTGGTAAGATCAAGCTCAAGATACCATTCTTGTAATCAGCTTGAACTTTGTCATTTTGAATGGGAGTCGGTAATGGAATAACTCGCCGAAATTGACCATAGCGGAATTCGCTGCGAGTAACGCCTTTATCTTCAGAGTGCATTTCAGATTGGCGTTCCCCGCTAATGGATACGGCTTCAGCCGTCACATGTACATCCAAATCTTTCGCCTCCATGCCAGGAATTTCCAGTCTTAGCTGAATCGCTTCTGGAGTTTCCTGGATTTCAGCAGGAGGGATAAAGGCAACCCCCATATTTTCCTTAGTGGTAGGGGTAGGTGAAAGACTATCAAACAAGCGGTTCATTTCCCGTTGTAGGCTGTCAATTTCCCGGAAGGGTTCCCAACGAATCAGTGCCATAGCTGTTTCCTCTTAGTTTTGATTTTGTGGTTTCAGAGAATACAGTTCTGAATACCTGTTTCTGATATATAGAGTATTGCAGAAGACAGAGTTCATCAATTCGGTTTTGACGAGCGAAGTATTCGTAATTCCCGAACTCAGATTGACCCGGGGAAAGCCATGAGTTTTCCTGGTGTGTAATTTGCCATACGTTTACTTTCCTTAATGCAAACCCATTGCTCCCTTTGAGAAGAGAAGCGAGGCCAAGTTGGGAGGAGCGATCGCAAGAATATTGTTAAAATAGTATGTATTCATCTCAGCTCCATCTAACATGATTGGTATATATAGCCATAGAGATCGAGCTTTAATTAATATCAACCCACGGTAACCAATAATAAAAAACAATTAAATACAGGGAGCAGTTTGCCATGATACGTCAAATCCTTCTCATTTTAGGCACCACAGCAGTCGTCACGGGCTTAGCCTCAACAGCCCATGCTCAGTCTAATAACCCGTCTAGCTCAAACAACAATTCAGTGACGCTGTCGGGTCAATCTCTGCGTACTGTGGAAAATCGATCCATCTCCGACGATTTCCAAAACTTTTTCAGTGGAACTTCCCAGGGAGGAGAATATCCTACGACAACGAATGTGGGTAGATTGAGGCAATCTCCCTCAAGCTCCCCCATTGGTGATGGGGTAGAAGTGATTTTTAATGATACTCTCGATCCCAATAATCCTTTCAGTTTCCCTAATTCGGGATCTACCAATGACAGCAGACAGCTAAGGGTACTCGTTCGTTGAGGCGACAGTTAACCGACCCAAAAGGCCATTGTTCGTTCGAGGTGTACAAGGGTGGGCAAAATTATGTCAGCCCATCCTTAGGCTAAGGCTAATCCGGCACAAGGAACTGAAAAAAGAAATTATTTATGGCTGTAACGCTCTCTGCATAAGCTGTTCAGTAATGTATAGCCCCAGTATTCCCTCTAAATTAGTCTTTTTGCCGATGACATCGAAACCATTTTCATCACGACCGTGCTACATTAATGAGTGAGAATAAATTCGGTTGCAGTGTTTGTTGATAGTATTAATCGGCTTCTTCCTTTTGGTCTTGGCAGGCTTCTCTCCGAAATCTAAATCTCTACACACCCTAGATTTTGGAGAAAGTCTATGTCAATTTATGTAGGCAACTTGTCTTACGACGTTACGCAAGAAGACCTTAATGGTGTCTTTGCAGAGTATGGTTCGGTCAAGCGGGTTCAGCTCCCCACTGACCGTGAAACAGGTCGTGTACGCGGCTTTGCTTTTGTGGAAATGGGAGCAGAGGCTGAAGAAACGGCTGCCATTGAGGCACTTGATGGTGCTGAATGGATGGGTCGTGACCTGAAAGTTAATAAGGCCAAGCCTCGTGAAGACAGAGGCTCTTTTGGTGGTGGCGGAAACCGAGGAAACAACAGCTTTTCTCGCCGCTACTAAGCTCAATGGCTCTCACCCCAGCGAGTCCGTCTTTGCCTTGCTAAGCGATGCAGGGCTAACTAACAATTAAGCTGAATCAGTCTCATTAACTGGATTCAATCAATAAAAGGTTTAGGCATGAAAGCTTAAGCCTTTTTTGTTTGAGCCAGAAACAGAATTTACAAAAAATCCCCCAGCAGGAGCAGGGAGACAATCTGGAAAGTAAGCCTGTTATGTTCCTGAAGTGGGAACGGCTATCTCAACAGCGGATGAAGGATTCAATCCCCAATAGGTAGCAAGTTAGTTAGAGGGGTTACTGCGTTTGACAAAATTGATAGCTTTATCAGCTTGAGCCGGAGACATTTTTGTGATCGAGCCGATTTTTAGATATTTGCACTCAGTGGTTTGTGATGTCATAGCTCGACGTGTACTCCAAAGAGGTTCTAATTGTACTTATTGTTCCCATCCAGGAGTGAGGGGTATCAGCAAGCTTTGAAAAAGAATTGCATAAGCTCAGTTCTCCCAGAAATAAATTGAGCAGTAATCGTAATCACCCACTGGATGAAGATCTATGAACCGCCCCAACATTAACATTGTGTGGATTTGTGCTGATGACTTCACTCCAGATGTATGCGGTGCCTACGGTAATCAGCAAGTTCACACTCCTAATCTGGATCGGTTAGCATCGCAGGGGATCAGGTTTGATCGCGCCTATTGTTCTTGTCCACTTTCCACTCCCTCCAGGCAAGCTTTCTTTACAGGGAGATATCCCCGCAGCATTGGAGTTACCCTGTCCCGAACACCCTTACCTAAAAATGAGGTAACACTTCCGGTTCTCTTAAAAAGGGTTGGTTATCAAACGGCGGCCTTTGGCAAAACCCACTACTATTTTCCCCGAAAGTATGAATACGATACCTGCGTCGATCTCAGCGAATATCAGGCATGGATTCAGCAGAAAGGCCGGCAACCTATTCCGCCCGAAATTGACGTACTCGGTCATTGGCGACCCTTCCTCGATCCAGCCGCCGTTTGGCTCAACAGTGCCTGTAAACCTTATGGAGCCGTCGATGCAGATATGGCAGGTACATTCTATGCCTCAGAGGCGGCACGTTTTCTCCAGAGTACGGCTCAGCAACCCTTTTTTCTCTACGTCAGTTTCTATGAAACCCATTCCCCCTTCTGGTTTCCCGTTGAATTCCGAAACCGCCATACGGCTAGTGAATTTACGGTTCCCGAACTCACAGCCGAAGACTTCGAGCAAATTCCTGCCGTCTTTCGCAACCTAACCAGGCCAGAAAAACGAGGCATCCAGGCTGCCTACTATACCTGTACTGAATTCATGGACAAGAACGTGGGATTGGTTTTGGAGGCTCTCGACCAATCAGGTCATGCCGACAACACCCTCGTCATTTTCACCAGCGATCACGGTTACCTGCTTGGTCAGCATGGACGTTTCGAGAAGCACTGCTGTTTTGAAGGGGCTGTGCGTGTGGCTTTGCTCATGCGTTTTCCGGGTGTCATCGTATCAGGGCAAGCGTCGAACGCCTTGGTTGAACTTATTGATATTATCCCGACTATTTTTTCCTTATGCGATGTACCCATCCCCGACAATCTTCATGGACGTTCGTTTGAGAGAGTCTTGCAGGATGCAACGCAAGTACATCGCGAACAGGTGATCGTTGAATACGCCGACAACGCAGAGGCGATGATTCGCACGGAACGATGGAAGCTCATCTACTCTACTGGACGACGCAGGCGAAAAGATGGTTACGCACTGAATAGCTTTACCACAGAGCGATCGCTTCAACTGTACGATTTGGTGAATGATCCAGACGAGACCGAAAATTTGGCGGCTAAGACCGAACATTCCGATCTGGTTAATGCCCTAATCGATCGGCTTGCCGACCACATGCGACGTACAGAACGAGACGCGCAGTCAGTTCCTTCCAGCCATGACAGCCATACTATCCTTGAATACTGTCTGCCACCGAAAGATGCTGACTTTTGATAAGGGTCTAACATGGCGGGTGGAAACTATCAGTACTATATAGTACTAACAATCGCCAGCTAAACTATGACCGATCGCGCACCTGCCTATATTCTCGCCCTCGACCTTGGTACTACAGGCAATCGGGCGATTCTGTTCAATGCTGAAGGCGCAATTGTTAGCCAAGCGTATAAAGAACTAACTCAGTATTACCCGCAACCCGGTTGGTTAGAACATGACCCTAGAGCCATTTGGGACGATACGTTGTGGGCAATGCAGACAGCGTTGCAGAAGGCGGGGGTAGCCGCTTCTGCTGTTGCGGCAATCGGGATGAGTGTGCAGCGAGAAACCTGTTTGTTATGGGACAAAACTACAGGACGACCCTTACATAATGCGATTGTATGGCAGGATCGGCGTACAGCACCCCTATGCAATCAGTTGGCTGAGCAGGGTTATGCGGCTGAAATTAGCGATCGCACAGGCTTAATCCTCGATGCCTACTTTTCTGCCACTAAGTTGGCTTGGTTACTAGAGCATATTCAACGACAGCAAGACCCCCCGATTGACCTCGATAACGTCCTGGCTGGAACCATTGATACTTGGATTCTCTGGAACTTGACAGGAGGACAGGTTCATGCGACAGAACACAGTAATGCCAGCCGCACGATGTTGATGAATCTGGCAGAACAGCAATGGGATAGCAAGCTGTTAAAACTTTTTGGTATTCCAGGGCATCTGATGCCGAAGATTCAGCCAAGTTTGGGGTTGTTCGGTTACACCCAACCTGAGTTGTTGGGAAATGCGATACCGATTACCGCGATGTTGGGTGATCAGCAGTCGGCGTTATTTGCTCATGGTTGCAATCATCCCGGTTTGTTAAAGTGTACCTACGGGACGGGCTGTTTTCTCATTGCTCACACAGGCGAACAGTTGCCGCTATCGCAAAATCAACTGCTTTCCACTATCGCTTGGACACAGCCAGAAATTGAGAGGGAAGTAGCCGGGGAAAATTCTCTTCATTCTCGTGATTACAAAGTTGGCTATGCCTTGGAAGGTAGTATTTTCACAACCGGAGCCTGTATTCAGTGGTTGCGAGATGGCATGAAGCTGATTACAGCGGCGGCGGATACAGAACTGATGGCGCAGCGAGTGGCAGATAACGGTGGCGTTTATTTTGTCCCGGCGCTTAGTGGATTAGGTGCGCCCCACTGGGATATGAGTGCCAGAGGAGCATTCTTTGGCATTACCGGCGGAGTGCAGCGGGAACACATAGTGCGATCGGTACTAGAGGCGATCGCATACCAAGTCAAAGAAGTCGTACAGGCCATGAATCAGGATACCAGTACCGAAATTGCTCGGTTAAAAGTAGATGGGGGAGCCTGTCAGAATAACTTCTTAATGCAATTTCAAGCGGATGTCTTGGGTATTCCTGTAGAACGTCCCAAGGTACTGGATGCCTCAGCTCAAGGAGCAGCCTTTGCGGCTGGCTTGGCGGTGGGATTTTGGCAAGATTACACGGCACTCACATCAAGCCGTCAAATTGATCGTGTTTTTCAGCCTGGGGAAGGGGTTACCCAGGCGCAGGGGTGTTTTCCCACCTGGCTCGAAGCGGTTAAAAGAGCTAAGCACTGGGCAAAATAATACTCTTAGAGAACGTCAAGGTGTGGCAGTATGAGAGATAGTCTCAACGGCTTTGCCTGTTGCCTGGATGGCTTTGAACACCACGATCTGTTCTAATTTCTCTGAGCAAGATAAACAGCTTGATTCTTGCTGCGCCATGAATGCCATGTTGATCAGCAAAGCGCTGAATATCTTGCATCTCTTCTGGGGTGAATCCGGTTGCAGGGTGGTGTGGCGTGGGAAATAGGTTTTCGTTAGACTTCGTTTCAATACTCATTGATTTCCCTCTCCTACTAATCACGATTAATCATTCGCTTTCAGAGAAACTTTGGCATAGTTTGCCCTTCACCGATTTCTTAAAACCGTTGTTCTCAAAATCCTTGGTTTATGAGTGCCTATATTTCTCAATCTGTTTAATTTAATTCTAACAGAGATAAAATGAATTTTGGTCTAACCAAAACATAGCTTATTCAAATTGAGCCTAGTGAATTTTAGTGTTAATTGTGAAGAACAGCAGTGCTTGATTTATTGAACGAATAAGCAATTATTAGGAATATCCTGCTAAAAAATGAAATTTTCACAAATTCTTCACACTCATTTCATAGACTCAAAACTACTGCTTATATGCCCTCACCTTTGGAAGATCGGGGAGGGCATTTTTTCATAAAAATTCTCATGCTGTTGATGTTCTCGTTGCCTATTTCACAAAAATTTCACAACCGATTAGTACATTGTTAGTTGGAAGCTTTTGGACTACTAATTTGCCCTCCTTCCGTGCTTGGGGGGCAGTTTTTTTTTCTTACTTCCATCCCAAAGCTCAGACGACCGTCTAACGAGGCTCATTGTAAGGAACTGGTAGATGCCCCTTGGCAAGGATGTATAGCAGAAGGCAGAAGGCAGAAGGCAGAAGGCAGAAGGCAGAAGGCAGAAGGCAGAAGCTTTGATGTTGATTACTGGTAAGTGGTCGCTCTCGTCCGTTAAAGAAAGTCCTAACCTTTATGACGACAGCTATAAATCATTGTGAGTGGTAGCAGAAAAATTGTGTAATCTGTATTTTTAGAACTGTTGTGCTTACCCTTTGAGGCAATGCCTTACGTTTGAGCGCCTACTACACAACTGGGCAATTATTCTGGCTCGACTTGCTCACGTCTAGCGCTTCGCAAAGATTCCCAATCCGATATAACAAGACGGTAGTGAGCATTTTTCCATTCTCACCGTGATCTGATATCTGTCCTCAGATGGTGGCTTAAAGGTGACGACAGCAACAGGATCAGCCGTGGGAGTAACCATAATGCTTTTGCCATCCTTGTCTTTGATCGCCAGCCGAATCTGATCACAATTGCGATCGCACACCGCGACGAAACTATACTCGCGATTCGGATAGAGCATTACTGTCTTGGGGGCTTCGGCTTTGCGAGCCAACTTCGTCACATTAGGAGGGAACGATAGCTGATAGCCCTCATCCTTTGCCGTTTTAATGGCGTGTTGAAGCTGATTATTCACTTCTTGCTCATATTGCTCTAGAGGTCGAGCGGTTGCCGCTCTATTGAGCACAGTGCTAAACAGCACAGCGATTGTCAGAAAAATGAGAGGCTTAATCTTCATTGTATTTTTTGGCTTTTCTAAACATCTGTAAACGTGTCCATGACAGGAGATTTTATCCACAGTACACAGTAGATTGAAACATGCCTATATGGCGCAATCCCCCAGAAACCACCGTCATATTGTAGGGGCAACGATGAGTCTGTTAAAGTTTCCCTGCGCCCGGTCGTTGAAGCAATCTCAATAACGTACTCGCTAGCCTCCATAACTGACAACTCTCTAAACGGTTCTTAAACGCTGATTGACGAGTTCAGTGGCTAGCTGAATCGCCGCTTTCATACTTGTGGCATTGGCAATACCTTGACCTGCAATATCAAACGCCGTACCGTGATCGGGAGAAGTCCGCACAAAGGGTAGACCAATGGTGGTGTTGATCGCTCGGTCAAATGCCATAAGTTTGACAGGAATTAAGCCTTGGTCATGGTAAAGCGCCAGATAGGCATCCGGGAGATTGGGGATTTGAGATGTTGGGTCTTGGATGGAAGATCCGTACCACGCTTGCCCAGCCTTGACCCAAAGTGTATCAGGTGGGACAGGCCCATCAAGCCGTAATTTAGGACGTGAAAGGCGCTCTTGTTCTAACCAAGGAATTAACCAATCTTGCTCTTCACGACCCAATTGTCCTTGCTCCCCACTATGAGGATTTAAGCCAGAAATCGCAATCCGGGGTGTCTCGACGCCAAAATCAACCCGCAAGCACTCCACGAGCAAGTCCAGTTTTTTGCTCATTAATTCCGGCGTTAGGGTGTCTGGGACTTGACAAAGGGGAATGTGTGTGGTTACCAGAAGAGTGCGAAGTAACCAATCGGTGTGAGGCGATCGCGCTACAAATAACATCCCAAATCGCTCAACTCCGGCATACTTTGCCAGAACTTCAGTTTGTCCGGGATAATCATGTCCTGCGGCCTTCCATAATGACTTGGCAATCGGGGCGGTGACGATGCCATCAAACTCACCTGCAAGAGTACCTGCGATCGCCTTTTCTAAATAGGCAAAACTTGCCGCACCACTCGCCGCCGTTCCAACACCTGCCGTAATTTGATGCTCAATTAACTTGTCTAACTCAATATCGACAATCGATAAGTGTTCTGGATCAACCAATGCCTCTTGATTTTCCAGGGTTTGCCGCAGTTGGGTGTAGGTGGTTTGCAAAAGCGATGGACTGCCAATGACCGTAATTTCACAATTGTTCGTTACTTTTGGGTCTGCCAATGCCTTGAGGATCACTTCTGGGCCAATTCCTGCTGGGTCTCCTAATGTAACCGCTAAGCGAGGACACTCTGGCTGTGAGCGGTTTTTTTGTGTAAAGAAAGTTTTCTCGGTCTTCATTTTAAATATTCCCCAATTCGGTGCGACGACAACCATTTCTAACGTCTTTTCCTTTCTTATTGACTGCCGTGCTGTTCTAAAATACACCCTATGGGTCTGGATGCCTTTTAACGCATCTGGTTCCAAGCGGGATGAGAGAGATGACTGATCAGGGTTTAAGCTCTCTATATTGATCCAACGGCTTGGCGATCGCGCTACGCACACGCTTGGTAAATACCTTTGCCCCTTGGGGTGATCACCCTTTGACACACACTTTACCAATCCATTAGGAGATTAAAAAAAATGAGCGGTGAGATGTTTAACGCAGCAGTATTGTCTTTTACCCTGATTTTGGTCGGTTTGGGCTTGGGCTTTTTACTGCTCAAAATCCAGGGAGGCGAGGAGGAAGCTTAAGGGTTTGGCCGATGTGAGGTTAGCAGGGCAAGCCAGAGTAACGCTTGGTTCTGTGCCTCCATCGGCCTTCTGCCAAACTAGGGTTTTGGCAAGGTTAGAGTGCTTTGAGTGACTTTTACATGGAATCGATCACCGATTTCTGATAAGATTATTGAGAAAGTTTAAGATTCTTTACTAAAATTCCTTGATGAACTTGTTGGTCGTAGGTGCAACTGGCACCCTGGGAAGACAGGTGGTTCGTCGTGCACTCGACGAAGGCCATCAGGTCCGATGTTTGGTACGCAGTCCCAGAAAAGCTGCCTTTCTCAAAGAATGGGGAGCCGAACTGGTACAAGGAGATCTCACTGCCCCCGAAACTTTGAAACCCGCCCTCGAAGGAGTCACGGCTGTCATTGATGCGGCAACATCAAGAGCGACAGACTCTCTCACCATTAAGCAGGTGGATTGGGACGGCAAAGTTTCATTGATTCAAGCCGCAGCGACGGCGGGTGTTGAACGCTTTATTTTCTTCTCAATTCTAGATGCTCAAAATTTTCCCAATGTCCCGCTGATGGAAATCAAGCGGTGTACGGAACTGTTCTTGGCTGAATCGGGATTGAACTACACGATTTTACGACCCTGTGGCTTTATGCAAGGTCTAATTGGTCAGTACGCCATTCCGATTTTAGACAAACAGGCGGTTTGGATTACTGGGGAAAGTTCTCCCATTGCTTATATGGACACTCAAGATGTTGCCAAATTTGCGGTTCGCGCCCTTGAGGTTCCAGAAACTGTAAATAAGTCCTTTCCCGTAGTGGGCACTAGGGCTTGGGGAGCTTATGAGATTATCCGCCTGTGTGAGCGATTGTCCGGGAAAGAAGCCAAAATTGCGCGACTGCCTCTGAATTTGCTGCGGGCTGTGCGCCAGATTCTCAGGTTTTTTCAGTGGGGCTGGAATGTATCGGATCGCTTAGCCTTTACCGAAGTGTTGGCAAACGGGAAACCCCTGGATGCTCCAATGGATGAAGTTTACGAAGTATTAGGTCTAAATCCTAAAGAAACAACAACCTTAGAAGCTTACCTGCAAGACTACTTCAGCCGAATTATGAAAAAGCTCAAGGAGATCGAATTCGAGAAAGACAAAGCGAAAAAGAAGAAGAAGACTCCCTTTAAAACTCAGTAAAGGATGTTTTGACACACAAAAGGCGATTATCATATATCAAGATAAAATAAGTTGATAAGCAAAAATACTGGATTCCTTGCTCAAGGCATTCCCTGAAAAAGGCATAGGAGTGATGGTTGAGTGCTACTACTCTCCACTCCGTGCCTCTTTACGTAGTCGCTCTTGTAGTGAACCGTTGGTAGAGTATTGCCAGGGAACGTCCTTGTTTAAGGTCACACCAAAGCGCTAGTTCAGTTTACTTGACCCCGACGCAGACTGGTGAGCATACCCAAAGCAGGCATCATTTACAACGATCTTAAACCCGTAGCTTGTCGCCTTGCCGTAGAGTTGCAAGACAAATTGAGTGCGGCGGGTTGGGACGTTTATATGACGACAGGAGTCGGAGGAATTCTGGGTTATTCACGCCCTGATTCACCGATTTGTCATACGCCAATTGATAAGTTGGCACCTCCTGGTTTTGATGAAAAGATGACCTTTGCGATCGCTTTGGGAGGAGATGGTACAGTTTTAGCCGCGTTTCGCCAGGTTGCTCCCTATGGTATCCCGTTGCTCACCATCAATACGGGTCACATGGGTTTCTTAACTGAGGCTTATGTGAACGAGTTGCCTCATGTTTTGGAAAAGTTACTAGGGGGAGATTATGAGATTGAAGAGCGGACGATGCTGTCGGTTCAGGTTGTTCGCAAGGAAGCGATTTGGTGGGAAGCGCTGTGCTTGAATGAGATGGTACTCCATCGAGAGCCGTTGACCTGTATGTGCCATTTTGAGATTCAAATTGGGCATCATGCCTTGGTGGATATTGCAGCAGATGGGGTAATTCTCTCAACACCAACTGGCTCGACGGCTTATGCGCTCAGTGCTGGGGGCGCGGTGGTGACACCTGGGGTGCCGGTGTTACAATTAGTGCCCATTTGTCCTCACTCGTTGGCGTCTAGGGCATTGGTATTTGCGGATAGTGAACCAGTGGCGATTTTTCCGGCAGCACCCAATCAGCTAATTTTGGTGGTGGATGGTAATGCCGGGTGCTATGTGTTGCCGGATGATAGTGTCAAGGTTGAGCGATCGCACTATACGGCTCGGTTCATCCGCTTGCAACCCCCAGAGTTTTTCCGAATCTTACGCGAAAAATTAGGTTGGGGTTTACCTCATATTGCCAAACCTACGTCGGTAGAATTGCCGTAGAGAGAAATTCTCTCAGGCTGAACCCCTGACTCCAAAACTTCTTCAAACTCAAAACCTTTTCAATAATTTATTTTTGAGTTTTAGTAAAACTGGAGAGACAGTTGATTCTTCAAGGGGACTATCATTAACAAGATGTGAGCGGGAAATCCCCCTGAATTGAAAGTTCCCTCAAATTTCCGGGTCGTGTCGGTTGTGTCAAGGCTAGGTTACATAGAGAGATTGAAGGGACTATCAAAACAGTAACAATCAGTCAGAACCCATCAAGAAAGTACTATGCGTCTATTTTGGTGGAACTAGAGGGTGACTATCCAACACCGCACACTAACGGAAAAATTGCAGGCATAGACTTAGGAATTAAGGATTTTGCTATTGTTCACGATGGTGTTAAAACTTCCAAATTTGCGAACCCAAGACATTTGGGTAAACATGAACGCAACCTCAAACGGAAACAACAAAAGTTAGCTAGAAAAGAGAAAGGGAGTAAATCAAGGGATAAAGCTAGAAAATTAGTAGCTAGGGTTCACGAACGAGTCAGTAATGTTCGTCAGGATTTTCTACACAAGCTTTCCCGAAAGCTCGTTGACGACAACCAAGTCATCGTAGTCGAAAGTCTTCATGTCAAAGGCATGGTTCGTAATCACAAATTAGCCAAAGCTATTTCTGATGTCGGTTGGGGAATGTTTGTCAATTTCTTGCAGTATAAGCTAGACCGTGAAGGTAAAGTACTTGTAGAAATAGACAGATGGTTCCCCAGCTCAAAACTCTGCTCAAATTGTCATTATCAAATAAGCGAGATGCCACTAGAAGTTAGAGCTTGGACTTGTCCGAGTTGCGGCACTCACCATGATAGGGACGAAAATGCGTCTCAAAATATTAGAGCAGAAGGAATCAGAATGCTATCGGTCTTAGGAACTAGGACTGCTGCTGACGGAGGGGATGTGAGTCCAAAGCTTGGACGCAAGTCTAAGTTGACGCAATCCCCCGTGAAATCAGAAACTGCCTGAGAGCGAAGCTCACTGGCAGTAGTTCATAATTCTTCAAGCATCAGTCTTCAGGCGGATTCTCCTCTGAGAGTAACTCAGCTTGAATGGAGAAGACCGTGTATGTATACGGATGGCTTTTCATGAAGCGCGACGCCACAGGCAAGTTTGTTAGCAATTGGAACTCGGAGACGAAACAACGAGTTAGCGTATCTCTGACTAATACAGCATGGCGATCGCTCGATCGAGAGGCTCACAAGCGAGGAATTTCTCGCTCTGAAGTTATTGAACGCTTTGCCCGCACTCTAGAACTAGAAAGCGAACAGTTGCTCGCTGCCCAAGAAACCGATCGCAAGGTGGCAACAATTCTGGAAAACCTTACAGATGCGTTTGTTGCCTTCGATCACAACTGGCGCTACACCTATGTGAATCATGCGGCGGCTCAAATCCTGCATAGAACGCCAGACGAGCTATTGGGAAAGCACGTTTGGCATGAGATTTTTCCGGAGTTGGTTGGTGGACTTGCCTATCAGGAACTCCATCGGGCAGTAGCGGAACAAGCCCCTGTTTCTTGGGAAGAATTTGGGGAGCCGGTTCAGCGTTGGTTAGAGGCAAATGCCTATCCCTCAGCAGAAGGAGTAGCCGTTTATTTTCGCGATATTACAGAACGCAAGCAAGCGGAGGCAGAACGAGAACGCTTGTTGCACGAGCTGGAAATTGAACGCGCTCGATTTGAAGCCGTTTTGCGACAGATGCCTGCTGGCGTCATCATTGCCGATGCGGCATCCGGTACGTTAGTTCTGGCGAACGAACAAGCCAAGCAGATTGTTGGGTATGACTACGAAGAGTCGCTTGAGCTTGAGGAATATGTTCCCATTACTCCATTTGAAGCCTTTAGCTCAGATGGTCGAGTGTATGCCCCTCATGAGTATCCTCTGGCGCGATCGCTACAAACAGGTGAGGTCGTTACCAGCGAAGAAATGGCACTTCATCGAGATGATGGTAGCCGCATCTTCATTAACATCAATTCAGCCCCGATTTTAGATAGCCAGGGACAGATTGTTGCAGCCGTTGTGATCTTCAAAGATGTGACGGATTACAAACAGGTTGAACAGGCATTGCGAGAGAGCGAAGAACGCCTGCGATTGGCACTGACAGCGGCTCAGATGGTTGTCTGGGATATGGATTTGCAGCGCGATCAGGTGCTGTGTTCTGCGAATGCTCTAGACATTTGGGGTCTTCAAGAAGGCACGGCAGAAGACTTTTTTGCAGTCATTCATCCAGATGATCGCCAACCGGTGATGCAAGCAGCCCAAAGGGCAATGGCTGGAGAAGAGTCCTATATGAAGGAGTACCGAGTCATCGATCCACACGGCACTACGCGCTGGATCAATAGTCAAGGGCAAACCTATCTGAATAATGCTGGGCGAGGAGTTCGTCTAATCGGCGTTTCCGTCGATATCACGGAACGCAAACAAATGGAAGCGGAGCGCGATCGCCTTTTAAAACGAGAACAATCTGCCCGACGAGAAGCAGAAACCGAACGGCAACGGTTGCATGACATCCTGATGCAATTACCTGCCATGATTGGCATTGTGAAAGGCCCCGATCTGGTGTATGAATTTGCCAATCCAACGCTTCTGCAAGTGGCTGGGCGCACTCCAGACATAATTGGGAAATCAATGCGGGAGATTTTCCCGGAGTTAGAGGGGCAAATTTACTTTGACGCGGTCAAGCGCGTTTACCAAACGGGAGAACCGTTCATTGGGAATGAGTCACCGGCTTACTGGGATCGGAACGGCGATGGTGTGTTGGAAGAAGCATTTTTCAACTTCACCTTTCCGGCTTGGCGAGATGCTCGGGGAACGATTCAAGGGGTATTGCTTTATGGTATTGAGGTGACAGCCCAGGTACAGGCTCGCCAACAGATTGACTCACTACTAGCAGAGCTTCAGCATAAGGAGAGGCAGCAGCAATTCCTGATCGAATTGAATGATGCGATTCGTGCCATTCAAGACTCCCAGGAAATTATTTGGCAGGTAGTTCGCGATACGGGGCAACACTTCCAAGTTACTCGTTGTACCTATGGTGAAATTGATGCCACTCAGGAATACGTCATTGTCGATCGCGACTATTGCAATGGTGTAATCAGCGTGGTGGGTAGACATCAGATGGATTCGTTTGGTCGTGAACTCATTGCTGAATTAAAGCAGGGCAAAACTATCGTTGTCGATGATGTTGATACCGATCCTCGGACTGCCGGATCGGGAGCTGCTACCTTTGACGCAATTCAAACCAAATCTCTGCTGTGTGTTCCCTTGGTAAAAGCAGGGCGGTTTGTTGCATTGTTGGTGTTGCACCATATTTCTCCTCGCCACTGGACGAAGGAAGAGGTGGTGCTGATGGAGCGAATTGCTCAAAAAACTTGGCTAGCCGTGGAGCGATCGCGGACAGAAGCGGAATTGCGAGAAAGTGAAGCTCGCCTGCAACTCGCGCTGAGGGTTGGACGCATGGGAACCTGGGACTGGGATATGCAGACCCATGCATCGCTTTGGTCAGAAGGACACTTCACCGTCTTAGGTCTGCAACCCAATGAGTGTGAACCCAGCTATGAGATTTGGGCAAGTCGGGTTCATCCCGATGACTTAGCAGAAGTTGAGGCAAAGCTTCAGCAAGCCTTAGCTGACAAGAAGGAGTTTCACGATGAATATCGTCTGCGTTGGTCAGATGGCTCCATTCACTGGGTCGAAGCGAGAGGGAAGTTTACTTATGATTCTCAGGGAAATCCCAAGCACTCGATCGGAGTTGTCATTGAGATCACAGAACGCAAGCAAGCCGAACAGGAACGAGAACAACTACTAGAACGCGAACGTATTGCCCGTTCAGAGGCAGAAGCCGCACAGCACCAACTGGCAACTATTTTTGACACATCTCCGGTTGGACTTGCCCTGTTAGATGAAAAGCAACGATTTATTGCGATCAACGAAGCTTTAGCAGAAATTAATGGATTAACCCGCGAGCAACACTTAGGACATTCCATTCCAGAACTTTTTGGTCACTCCGATCCTCAATTAGTTGAAGTATTTCATCAGATCTATACCACAGGTAATCCCTTCATTTCACCCAACTTTGCGGTGAATGTTCCCGGACGCAATGATCGCCGTCCCGGTTACTACAACGTTTACTATCTTCCGACCGTTAACTCAAAGGGTCAGGTTGAAGGGGTTTTGGTTTATGTGGTAGATGTGACGGAACGGTTGCAGTTAGAACATGCTCAACGCTTTCTCTCTGAGGCAAGTGCGGTGCTTGCCTCCTCACTCGATTATCAAACCACTCTAGAGCAAGTCGCGCAGCTTACAGTGCCGGAATTAGCGGACTGGTGCACGGTTCACATGGTAGAAGAAGATGGTGCGATCGCGCAGATTGCGGTTGCTCACATCGATCCGGCTAAGCTGGAATGGGCCTATCAGATCAGAGACAAGTATCCACTAAACCCAGATGACCCGCGTGGTGCTGCATATACATTGCGAACTGGGGAATCTGATTTAGTGCCGGAGATTCCCGATGAATTGTTGGTACACGCAGCGCGGGATTCAGAGCATTTAGAGATTCTGCGGCAGGTTGGATTCAGATCTGTAATGACGGTGCCACTACGAACTCAGACACGAATTCTAGGGGTCATCTCCTTTATCTCAGCCGAATCTGAACGACAATACACCCTGACAGATTTGCAACTGGCAGAGGAATTGGCTCGTCGTGCTTCCTTGGCGATCGACAATGCTCAGTTGTACCGGGTGGCTCAACGCGATCGCGCAAAAGCAGAAGCCGCTAACCGGATTAAAGATGAATTTCTAGCCGTATTGTCCCACGAGTTGCGATCGCCCCTCAACCCGATTCTGGGCTGGACAAAATTGCTACGCACTGGGCGACTCGATGCCACAAAAACCCAGCAAGCGCTGGAAACGATCGAACGCAACGCCAAACTGCAAGCCCAATTAATAGAGGACTTGTTGGATGTTTCCCGGATTCTGCAAGGAAAAATGATGTTAAACGTCGCTCCTGTGAATCTAGGGACAACGATTGAAGCCGCCCTGGAAACGGTACGACTGGCAGCCGAAGCCAAACACATTCAAATCCAGACCCTACTTAATCCCATTTTTGGAACAGTTTCAGGTGATACAAATCGCCTCCAACAAGTAATCTGGAACCTCCTCTCCAATGCCGTGAAGTTCACCCCAGCCGGAGGACGTATTGAGGTGCAACTAAAGCAAGTTGGCACGTATGCTCAGATTCAAGTTAAAGATACTGGAAAAGGCATCAGCCCAGAGTTCTTACCCTACGTGTTTGACTACTTCCGTCAAGAAGATGGCACAACAACCCGAAAATTTGGCGGACTGGGATTGGGATTAGCGATCGTCCGTTATTTTACCGAATTGCATGGAGGCACTGTTCAAGCAGACAGTCCAGGACAGAACTTAGGGGCTACATTTACCATTCGGCTACCGTTAAACGTCGTAGAGCCAGAACCCTCGTCTGATCACAAACACCCAGAAAGTGCGACAGACTTAGCGGGTGTTCATGTCTTGGTTGTGGACGACGATGCAGATATGCGGGAGTTGGCAGCATTTACCCTGATGGGGTCTGGTGCAGAAGTTACGACAGCCGCTTCGGCTGCACAGGCGTTGACTTTCCTGAATCAATCGGTTCCCGATCTGCTGTTATGTGACATAGGGATGCCAGAGATGGATGGTTATGCGCTGATTCGGCAAATTAGAAAGTGGTCACCTGAAAAGGGAGGTATGATTCCTGCGATCGCTCTTACCGCCTATGCTGGAGAAATCAATCAGCAGCAAGCCTTAGCTGCCGGATTTGGGATGCATATCTCCAAACCTGTCGAACCAGAGGAATTGGTAAAAGCGATCGCCCGTTTGCTTACAGCCATTTTCAGGTAAATAGACCACATTTGAGCAGGGTTGAGGCACGTATCCCCATCACATTACTTTCGGGCGAGACGCCGATATTTGTCTAAAACATTGGTAATCTCTTTAACCCGTCGCATCTGATCACCATAGACACATTGCCACTCCGTTACCGGACGATTCTCTCTGGCACAGATACCCAACAGTCCCGATGCTTGGTTTATGCCTTTTTCTATATCTAACTCATTATTGGAGTTGAGGTAGAAAGAGGCGGTTCTTGCCCAAGCGATCGCTTCAATTCCCTGGAGTCCTCCCCGCCGTGCGATCGCTAAAGCTCTGGGAAAGAAACGGGAGTGAATCGGGCTTGCCTGATTGTATAAATCCGCCGTGTTCAGCAGGGCTTCGATATCCCCGATTGGATTAATCCCAGCAGCGTTTAAATCAACCAACTGAACGGGCAGTGCATTGAGCGCTCGCTCTAGGCACATTTGCTCGGCTAAAGCCATATTCCCACCACTACGCCCTTGGTCACTACATGGGCCAAAGTTGGTCACCACAGCGCCCCAGGATAAGTTTCCCGGATCGGTATGTCCGAAGTAAAGTGGCGTCTGCTGCACGTAGAGAACGCCATTTTTTACCACCAATCGATAATTACCCTCTGCCACACCAATCGCCACCATTCCTAGGGAAGTAGGACTAGCAAACAGAGGGGACAAGCTCATCAGGCTTTTCTGGAGATTGAAAGGAGGAGCAGGGATTTTCTGAGTACCTTTTGGTTGTGCTGAAGCTGTTTTGCCCTTCGTAGGTTTTGTTGAAGTTTGTTTGTCCTTCTCTGGCTTTGTTACAGCTTTTTTGTCCTCTCCAGGTTTTGTTGAAGTTTGTTTGTCCTTCTCTGGCTTTGTTACAGCTTTTTTGTCTTCTCCAGGTTTTGTTGCAGGTTTTTCGCCATCCCCAGACTTGATTGAAACTTTTTTGCCATCTCCAGCTTCCATGGGGAAATCGGATTGAGGCATGGGCGGCGGTGGCATAGGAGCAGACAAATTTAGGACTGTTATTTCCTCTGGCGTGATAGCAGCCGCTTGGAGACGATTAGGTTCGTCGGTCGCCTTGGCGCGATCGCTGCTGTTTTTACTAGGCGTTGAGAATAATAAAGCGGCAAGGGCAGCCGTCCCCACCAAACTCAGTAACGTTACTCGTGATAGCCAAACCCAAATAGACATGAATCAGCCATGAATCTCCGACCCAATATTTTAGCAGTGAGTGTATGAGCCTACAGATCGCCTTGTGCCAGGTCATCGTTGCGATCGCGTTTAGCTCTCATAGCAACTTATAAATTCTCGAAGTACCCAGCCCCAAATCCTGTATTCACCCTTGTAATAACCACCTACCTTAGCCCACGGGCGACCATTACTATCATTGGTTATGGCTTCAATATTCACTTCTCTGCCATTTTTTAAAGCATTGATAACTCGACCATTTGGTTGAGCGCGAACATTGAGCGGGGTACCCGTAGGATCGGTTACTTTGCAAACTTTTGCAGCTTGAGCAGGTAACCCTACAGTAATTACAGAAGTGGACAAAGCTAGGGCTAACCAAAAATGAGACCAATTGATCATCACATCTTTCTCCTTCTTGTGTTTTAGAACAGGTCAGTTATAGGGCGCGTTAAATAACACACCTTACTACTGCGATCGATTAAATTAAGACTATTTTTTCCGCATCCGAGTTACCTTCGGTTGGTTAGGGTTGCTCAAATTCAAGTGATATTCTGTTAGAGGTACGCGGCTGCCATTCCCTTCTGCTACCGTGACTACAAAAACCGTATTACTGTTAGAAGCTTTGACAATTTTGCGAATAAATTGATTCTGGAGCTGACTTGCATTCAAGGGTTTAGGTTCTTTAAAATCGGGTTTAGAAAGACAAAGAATATAAGCCCCATCCTGATAACGAGCCGCAGAAAGCCAATAGCTTTGAAAATACGTTTTAAACTCTGATTGATAATTAACCAAGGCTCCCTCAGAATTGGGTAATCTAGAGTTACGTCGGCAGCGGTTATCTACTAGAACTTCACCAGCAATGACAGAATTGGAAAAAGAGACGAAGCTTCCGGTCAATACACTCAAAGCCAATAGAGAAATAGTCAAGCTTTGTTTTATACTAGCCATATTAATGTTGAATCCTCCCAAAAAGAAAGAAAAGAGCAAACACTCATGCGTTCACACTTTAATAGTTCCACAAGACAAAAGTGTGAATATCAGCATGGTTTAAGATTAAGACCGATTAATTAATCTTTCCTCTTCTTTTTATCTTTATCTTTGTCTTTGTCTTTCTTTTTTTTCTCTTTATCTTTTACTTTCCCCTTCGTCTCTTGAGCTGCACGTAAAATCAGGTTCCGGGCAACAGTTTGAGTACCGGTGTGTTCATAGTAGTTAGTTGACATATCAAGAAATGCGGCTACATAGTCTAACTTACTATCAGCAACGTTCATAAACTGTTGCAAGTGTACGACTATTTTTTCGGGGGTTAAATTCCGAGAGGTGACAAAATTATTCATCCAGCCTTTAACTGAGGCGAAATTTTCGTTAATAAAGCCCAATTTGCCAGCAGTAGTGCCACCAGGAATTGCGCTACTGATGTTTTGGAAGGTGGGATTTCCTTCTAATTGTGCAGTATTTAATTGCCCAAGAACAGATTGAGCTTTTAGGATAAAGTTGGGGCCGAGGGGAATTAAGCCATCAACCGCAATCAAAGCAGCCATCCGGATGACGGATTCATTATGATAGTTAGCTAAGGATGCTCTAAATGCATCAATATTGGTAGGCATACCATGCAGTCGGCAAAAGGCGATCGCCTCGACAACAAGTTTCAGGCAAAGATCGATTGTTTGTACGGTGTCGGCTTTGGGAGTAAGCTGGTTTAAGAAACCTAAAAAGCTGATTTTTTCGCCAATTTTGTTCGCCAGTGCGGCGGCACCGATCGCACTATCAGCCCGATCAACGGTTTGGTAAAGCCATAAGGTTTGTTGATAAACTTCAGACGGGTTATTGTAAAGCGCGATCGCCCTCTCGCCAATGTCCTGAATTAAGTGTTTATCCGTAATACCCGTAACCGCACGAATCGTGTTTTCAAACCCCACAACGTTTTGCCATTCACCGGGGACGATAAAATCTAGCGATCGCAGCATGTAAACGGTCATGCTATTGGTTGGTAGGTTATCGACCAATTTAGAGATAGATTGGCTCACTGATGCAACTTCCTTATTTACGATCAAAACTCGCTAATGTGGCTTATATCCGATATTAGCTTTCGTGAGCGGGTGTTGGCAGTAGCACAGTGATTCTTTCCCAGCGATGGAGGCAATTTCAGGCTTTTGCACACTTATTTACCCTTTAGACATCTCTGAAAATGCTCAAAAGTATTGATAGATAGGCTTTAAGCTGCTCAAATGCCATCTATAGCCAGCGAACCATAAGTTAGGACATGAGGAAAAAGTTTAAACGAGTGGCTCTAAAGAATTTGTCGTCCTATAATCGCTTTTTATTACCCTGCACTTGCAAAAACTTAGTTTTAGATTCATTCAATACGGTTGATTTGAGTGGGAAGTAACCCAGTCTCGAAGTTGCTTCGTTCACATAAGTCAAGTAATAATTAACAAACCCTTCTACTTCGGGACGTTTCCGAATCGCTTTGGCATCTGCATAAATGTACAAAGGACGAATTAGAGGATATGTTGGCAGGAAAGGGTCTACTGTATCAATAGGGATCGCCCTCAACTTGTCGCGGTTTTGTTGATAGGAGTTATACTCTAAAACACCGATCATATAGGAATTAATTAAAGCTTCTGAGTGCAACTGCTCTACAAAGTCATAAGATATCGTATTGGGAGTATCAATAATTTGGCTGATGTTGCCCTTAAGGATAGCTTGGGACAATAGGTGAACAGCGCCTCCAGTACCAGCTCCTTTTGGAACAAAGCGTTTAATCAACTCTTTTGGCCATTTGGGATTTACATCTGACCACTTTTCGACCGTGAATACCTTTGCCAGCTCGTCGCGCGTCAGACTGTTTGGGAGGAAATTATTCTGAGAACTAACTACAATGGTCACTGCATCAATGGCAATTTGAAAGCCTATCGGCTCAACACCTGACTTGGCACAGGCGGCGGACTCTTGAGCGGTAATCGGGCGAACCGTATTGATAATATCTACCTTTTTCTGCTCGCAAAATGCCTTGAAGCCAACCTGAGTATCAATAGCACTGAGTTCAATCTTGCCGGAATACCCGTCTTGGAGAAAGCGTTGAGCAATAGCCTGACTAATCGGCAAAACCACCTGACTTCCCGATATTGCAAGTTTTCCCTCCAGTTCGAGGGGTTTTACCTCCGGTAGCACAATGCCCTGTTGATTTGAATCTTGGCTTGCAGGAGGTTTAATTAATTTACGCTCAACTTTCTGGATACCTAAGCTTTCTTTTGATAATTTGTTGGCACTGGATTGATTGTCAATTGTCGCTTGTGAGGTTTTTAACCCTTGGGTGCAGGCTGTCAATAGTAAAACCATGCCGCTCAAAACTAAGCAACTTCTGTAAACCTTGACTCTGGTTATCCTCACGATCTCACTTTCCCTCGGCGACCATTGTTGCTACTTCGTGGACTTGCCTCATGTTTGATTCCTGTGGCAAGTTTAACGATCTTTTTCCGCTCTTCGATATACTCAAGAATCTCTGAAGCAAATTTTTCGTTAGACTCGATCGCTTCGACAATCTCTTTGGCTGGAATCAATACAATCTCAACATCTTCATTGGCAATGACTGTAACCGGACTGACCTCTCCTGGAAAGGTAGCCATTTCACCAAATACTGCGTTAATTCCAAGTTGGTCTACTATCTGGTGGTGGCCTTGTTCATCTTTTACGTAAGCCTCTCCCCTACCTTTAAGCATAATATACAGTCCCTGGTCTTCTTTGCCCTCCTGAATAATTAACTCACCCTTGCCGTAGGATTGAAATCGAGACTGTTCAGCCAGGTTTTTAATCTCATTCTCATTGAGCGTCACGAAACAAGGCAGCGATCGCAAATAAGTTGCCAAGTCTTGTTGGCGGTTCTCGGCTACTTGGGGCATCTTACTCAGTATCCCTTGCGTCGTATTGAGACCGTACTGCGCTTTCATCGGATAAGGCATAGTAAAGCCATAACGCTGGGTCAGATAGTAAAGTCGGTATTTAAGTTCATCAGAAACGTCCTCATCGTCTTCTGGCAATATTCTGTACCACAGCTCGTAAGTGATACTAGAGTCTCCATAGGAACTAACCTCAGCAGAACCTTCAGATTTGATCGCATCTATGCCCGTCACCAAGCTATTTAGTGCTGGAATTACCGCACCAGGAGAATCGTTATAAGAAAAACTGACAGAAATACTTTTCCAGATTGGCCCCTGACCGTAATTGATAATACTTGCCTTCGACAACTCCCCATTAGGAATGTTGATTTTAAAGAAAGGATTTTCAATCGTGACTGACCACCAATTTTGCTCAATGACCCGCCCCTGGTTTCCGTCTAATTCAATCCAGTCACCCGTTTTGAATGGATTGGCAAATAGCAGCAGTAATCCTGACACCAGGTTGCTGAGGGTATCTTGCAGTGCAAGGGCAATTACCGCCGAGGCGACTCCCAAACCGGTACCCAAGCCACTCAAACTTATATTCCAAACGCCACTGATGAGATAATAGACAATAGCTAATACCACTGACGCTCGCGCCACCTGAAAGAACAGGTTCGGCACACGGACTTGCCACTTGATCTGTGGTTTTTTTGTCGTCAACAGCGCATTGATCAAAGAAATTCCCGCCACAATGACCGCAACCCAGGTCAGTGTTTCCACAAGGCGTGCCCAGGAAGCGCCAGCGACGCTCAAAAGCTGCCGCATTGCCAATAGCACCGCTAACGGCGGTAACACATACTCACGCACCTGGCGTAGAGCAACTGCCAAGGGGTGCTGCTGCCGTTGTAACCTTGAGGCTGCTTCACTCAGCAGTATACTCAACAATGGAAATCCCAGCCCCAAAAGCAATAGCCATCCCAAAAGTGATTTATCCATGACTGTTTTTAACGAACCATAAACACAGTGAGTAGTCAGTATTTTTCAGTAGCTTGCGATGAGTTAGAACGTTTCTTTATACGCCTATCTTTTTCAACTCAAGTTCTGCTGCTGCTTCTTTCATAATTTCGCTCAGGAATGTGTAAGCTTCTTCCCATGCTTTTCGTACTGGCGCAGTAAACTCTACACCCAGTACTTGCGCCAAAGTCCACAGCAATGCATCACTTAAGATATCGTAATATTCAGTTTTGACCCCATAGCCCGCATGACGGCGACCTAAATCCTGAACGGCTGGGATAATGTTCTCTGGCTGACGCAAACCTTCCACGGCGAGAGCAAGCGTATGCATTAGCTTACGTTCCTGTTCTTTCATTTCCCCCTTAAATAGATGACGCACGGAGGGACTCAATTCAAACAGCCGTTGGTAGAACAGTTCGGCAGTGCGATCGGCAATGGGCTTCACTTTTTCAAAGGATGACTGAACCAACTCTACCTGAGTTGGAGCTAACTTCTTGGTGGTTATCAGCGTCCAGATTTCTACTTCTCCCAGGCCTTGAATTTTCACGACTGGGCTTTTGATGAATGTGTAGCTATCTGCTAGGCGTTCGTACACACTCCGAGTCACTAAAATATGGTTCAAATCAGCTTGGCTCTGGAGACTGCTTACTATATATGCTGTTTCTCCCCAAATGCTGTACCTAAATCTCTCTGTTCCGATTACCCCGGCTGTCACAGGACCGGCATGAATGCTGATGCGTAAAGCCAAAGCAGAATTATAATTAACATTCAGACGCTGGATAATGTCTAACATGTCTAGGGCAAAATCAACGGTTCGCTTGCTGTGGTCAAATCTGACTTGGGTGAGTCCACAAACCGCCATATAGCTTGTACCCAGAGAGTTCTGTCGTTCCAACCCGTAGCGTTCTGCTGAGTCATCAAATTCATCAAATAGCTCAGTGAGCAATTCTGTCATCTTTTGCGGTGACAGGCGTTTGTTTAACTCAGAAATCCCAGCCAGATGAGCATTGAGGAGGGTGACTTGCTTGAGGTTGTCAGCAATGGTCGCCTCTCCTTGTTTCCTACGTTCAGCGATCGCTGTGGGTAGGATATTCTGCAACAGAAAATCGCTTTCCTGCTTCTTGGTTTCCAGTTCTTCCTCAGTCTGGCGTAATTTGTTCCCCACCTGTTTGAACTCTGTTGCCAGTTCCCCAAACTCATCTTGCAGGTTTACGTCAACTTCCACATCCAGTTCCCCAGCAGCAAGTTTCCGGGCGCTATCCGTCAAACGATACAGGGGAGAGGTGAACATTTTCGCCGCCACCGCCGCTAAAAACGCCGTCCCTAATAGGAAAAGCGCTGCTGCAATCAGCAAAATTGCTTGTAACCTGTAAAGCGGACGATAGGCTTCCCCCACCTCCATCTCTGCCAGAATTCCCCAGTTTAACCCGTTCACCTTCACAGGAGAGTAGGAACTCAATACCTCTCTCCCCCGGTAATTGCGGGTTACCATCATGCCTTGTTTCCCTTCCAAAGCAGCTTGAGCAGCTGAACTGTTGACTTTCTGTAAGCGAATGGTGGTGTTGAAGGACTCCATCAGTTGGAGAGTCCTTTGGTCAATCCCCGTGTAACGAATAACGTTTTGATATTTTTTCGGGTCTTCAACCCAAAAACGGGAGATCGAACGCATGAGGGAATCGGGTCCAACTAAATAAGCTTCCCCCGTTTTCTGCAAACCACTAGTTTCCCAACTATTATTCCGGTTGAGAGCTTGATTCATCTTGTTAATAGGAACTTGCACCGCCAAGATACCAATCTTGTTAGAACCGCTATAAATGGGCGTTGCTAGGAAAGCGGCTGGAGCGTTATAAGAGGGGCGGTAAGGTTTGAAATCAGCAATCTGAATGCTACCTTGTGTCGGATTTGCCTGAACTTTCTGTACTAAATTCGTTAGCGCACTATCGGAGTAAAAACCTTGTAGCCGACTGGTAGCAAAATCTGTTTCTTTAAAATAGCTATAGATGATATCCTCGGTCTGAGGGTTTATCAAAAATAAATCGTAATAACCGAATTTTTCAATAATTTCTGCAAAGAATGATTGATATTTGGCATGAGCTTTGGTGTAATTGCTGCCATCACCAGCATCGAGGAGCTTGTTTTTTTTACCGACTGGATTAGGATTAGAAGCAATGTAGTGATACTGGAGATAGCGAGCTGCTTGTCCCGTAGGAATATAGACGCTAGGATTTACTACTTCCGAGGTGAGATTCTTTTGCAACCGAGGGAAAAATTCTTTGGTGTAGTAAGCATTCAAAGCTGTATCCCATTCAGGAGAAATCAAGTTGTTCTCTAAGGTACGGAAACCCCCATTCAGCTCCACCATCGCTTTAACGATGTTACCGTCTGCTGCCAGCATCGCCACTTGGTTGTTCAAATCTTCAAAGTACGCCTCAATCTGCTCGGCTTTGGTTGTACGTATACCTGCAAGTTGCTCGGTGATTTTGGTTTTGAGGATGGCTTGTGTTCTATACCAACCAATCCCACTAACTACGACTACAGAACCGAAGCTAACTGCCATTAGCAACGCTTGCAGCTTGGATTGAATTGTCCAGTTGCCCAGTCTGAGATTAATGAGTGAGCCATTACGAAACTTGGGCAAGCGATTTTGGAGATTTAACATTGACAGAATAATGCCAGTAATAGGGAACTTATCAAGTGTTAGTAGTGCTAATTCGCGATCTTATTCGGCTAAAGGCACGAGGAATTATCCTCCGATAATTCGAGTTGTATCTTGAGATGTTTTTGGAATTATTCTAGATTCACAGTGAATAAATTCTTCAATATTGTTTTGGATAAGCTGACAGATTCCGTCGAGTGGTAAGTCATTCATGTCGTAACCAAATGGATTTTCGATTTCCACCCCAATTTCCTCAATTCCAAATAAAGCAAAACTAACAATGGTTACAAATAGACCTGTCCACCAACCGAGGTCTTTGACAAACTGAAAAGGCAGAATTAAACAGTAAATGAGTACCAGTTGATTCAGATGAATTACATAGGCTGGGGGAATGGGTGTTTTCAAAATGCGTTCGCATCCGCCGACATTATCAATCAGCTTATTCATCAGACTCTGAATGTCACCCAATTGGCTTACAGTTAAAAGACCTCGCTTATATTTTTGATGTAATTCATCGGCTATCCAACGAATAATTTCTAACGGCATATTTGGAGTATTTTGCAAAATGCCGTATTGAGAGGGCGAAACCCAAGGTTGTAACTCCTCACTAGCTGGTTCATAACGGAGATATAGTTTTTTGGAGATGGCAAACGCGGACAATAAGCGTAATGTGGTAATTTTACTCTCTCGATCTCCCTGTTCAACTTCGTCAACGGCAATCCAAATTTGCCAAACTAAATTGCGGATTGTACTAACTGTACTACCCCAAAGTTTCCTTCCTTCCCAAAATCGTTCATAAGCTGTATTAGTCCGAAAAACCAGCAATAAAGCTAAAACAATGCTGGGAATTACATTCCCTAAAATAGGTTGAGCAACAGGAATTTTTTTTAAGTAAAGAAAGGAAATTAAGATGCCAAATGCACCACACAAAAAAGAACGTTCTAAAACTCCTAAAATTACAGATCCTTTTAAGCTAAATGTTTTTTTAATCCAGAAGTTTTTTGCACTCTTTTTTGAGGTTTTTACTTGATTTATCATTGTATTTATGGAGTAATCGGTTTCTGTTTGATAGCAGAATTATTTATTTTTTAACATCGCTGTGTCATTTATGACAAATTGCGCGATCGCTCTCAATTCAACTACTGTTGAATTATTTGATGTTGATTTACTCTCTTTATTGGAGATTTTTGCTGGTGATTTCTCATGATTAAAATTCAAGATTTAAAAGTGAGCGCACTTTTTTAAGGGGACGAGGAGGGAGCTGATACTTCTCAAACATCCTCTTAATAAAAATTAAGTTCAAGAATGAATTTATTAATATTGCTCTCTCAGTGCTGTGTCATACGTATTCGCAGCTTAAACTGAGAGAGCGTTTTTACAACCTGACTGACTTTTAAGACACCCTATTCAGTCAGTGTCATTCCTCTTAAGCGGGAGTTAACGTCGAACTCTTCATTATGGTAATAAGTTCACTAAAGTCAATTTCGCCGCTACCGTCTTTATCAGCCTCATCCATTAAACGATTGATATCTTCATCGGTGGCAGAGACATTCAGATTCTTCAACAACAGCACTAATTCATCGCGACTGATTGTTCCGCCGCCATCTCGATCCACAACCTTAAACGTTTCCATGATGTCTTCATCGCTAGATACAGCTACATCATCTTGAGAACGATCTAAATCTTGAGGTGTTTCAATCCAGGAAAGCTCAATCCCGTTGTCAGCAAAGTATTTTGTATACTTTGCACCTTCCGCCATGATTGTATCTACCACTGTAGTTTTAAGACCATGAACCACTTCTAGAGGATGAAGCATCCCGTTTGCCAACTTCTGTTTCCAGTCCTCAACGACTCGTTTGGTAAAGGAAGTTAGAGTTTGGTCATGCTCATCAGCACCAGGATAACCAAATTTTTTCAGCAGTTTCAATTCAGAAGACAAATTGTATTTGCAGAAATCCTCCAGCTTAGCGATTGTCTGCATCAACTGCTCTTTGGTCTGCTTCTGACGCACGGCTTGACGAATGTCTTCAATCAAGATAAAGATTTGGGCGTGCTGGCTGTCAATTAAAGGAATGCCGGTGCGATATTTTTCACCCATACGAACGGGTTCATTAAGCAGATTTTTGAACAGATCGTTGATCTGACCCCAAGTCAATGCCTGTTGAGCGGTAGCTTGTGTGGAACTCTTCATGATGCTAATGAGTTCATTAAAGTCAATTTCACCGCTATCGTCTTTATCTGCCTCCCTCATGAGACGGCTAATATCCTCATCAGAGGCACCTAAATTCAGGTTCTTCAGCAATAACGCCAACTCATTCCGCGAGATCGTTCCGCCGCCATCTCGATCCACAACGTTGAAAGTTTCCTTGATATCTTCATCTGTGCATACACCTACATAGTCTTTACCACGATCTAAATCTTGAGGTGTTTCAATCCAGGAAACATCAATTCCATTGTCAGCAAAGTATTTAGCATACTTCACATCTTCCGCCATGATTGCATCGACCACTGTGGTCTTAAGACCATGAACCACTTCCAGGGGATGAAGCATACCCTGTGCCAATTTCTCTTTCCAGTCATCAACGACTCGTTTGGTGAAGGAAGTTAGAGTTTGGGTATGGTCATCAGCACCAGGATAACCAAGTTTCTTCATGATTTTTGATTCAAAAGAAAAATGGTAGTCGCAGAAATCTTCAATCTTTTTCATCGTCTGCATCAACTGCTCTTTGGTCTGCTTCTGACGCACGGATTGACGAATCTCTTCAATAAAATTAAAGATTTGGGCGTGATGGCTGTCAATTAAAGGAATGCCGGTACGATATTTGTCACCCATACGCACAGGCTCAGTGAGTAACCCTTGAAATATGTGGCTAACTTCACCCCAAGTAGTCATATGATTTTTCTCCAATGTCCTTAAGGTTTTTGCAAAAGTAGACAATTTAACAGCAATGGATGCTAAATGATCGCATTTATATCTGAATTGTATAAATGCAGCTCATCCTAATGCTTTTAACTTAGGAACTCTCTGAATATAACATGTGTTTTTGAAATCCAAGATATCGAATTTAATTTTTTTAAAAATAGGAAACGGAGGATGAATAGGAAAAGTAGGATAAGTAGGTTTTTTGATAATTTATATTTTAAATTCATTATTACAATCAACAATGTTTAGTTAAAATAGAGTATCGATCGCCATGAGAAAGGTATGAATACAGAACATTGCCATCGAGCTTTTCAACAATAATCGTTAAGCCAAGCATTGCCTCCTTGATGTATATGAACATCATTAATGCCAGTAATATTCTTAAGCAATATGCCGAGCAAGAACGAAATTTTCAAAATCTTGACCTTAGCCGAGTTGAGCTGAAGGGTGCTGTCCTAGATGGAATTGATTTCAGTCATGCCAACTTGAATGGAGCTGATTTGAGTTATACAAATTTAAGCGGCACTAGTTTGATTTGGACAGATTTGAATCGAGCCAACTTAAGACAGGCAAACTTAACTCAAGCTTGCCTGCTTCACAGCAGCCTTTGTTGGGCGGATTTAAAGGACGTTACATTAGTTAATGCCAACTTGAGTAATGCTCGGTTAAATCATGCCAATCTAACGTCCGCCTGTTTAAAGGGTGCTGATTTGACTGAAGCGTCTTTAGAAAGCGCTTGTTTGGTTCAAGCCGTCCTGAGTCAAGCCAATTTATTCAAAGCCAGCTTGAAAGAGGCGGATTTTACGGGAGCCAACCTCAATGAAGCCAATCTGCGTCAGACTAATTTGGAAGGTGCCATCTTAAGCCAAGCCTCGTTGCAGCGAGTTGACCTAGAAGCGAGCCAACTGAATGAGACAATTTTTAGGAAGGTTGATTTGACGGAGGCTGATTTGGTCAAGGCTGATTTGAGGTATGCCGATTTGACAGAAGCAATCCTGTGTCGAGTTGCTCTAGAGTTAGCCAACTTAGTTGGTGCTGACTTCAGCCGTGCGACTCTAAAACAAGCCTCTCTATTTCAAGCTGATCTAGAGGGAGCTGTCTTACAGGATACCAATTTGGTTGAGGCTGATCTGAGATATGCCAATTTTAAAAATACTCAGCTAATGGGTTCTGATTTCTCGGATTCCCGCGTCAAAGGAGCCTGCTTTGCAGACGCTCAAGGGTTAACTTGCCAACAGAAGCAGTGGCTTAGAGTCAATGGAGCCTTAAATGTCTTCTAACTTTTCACCCTATGTGGGAAAGTCAAAGTGTGTAGGGTGTAGAGTGTAAGGATAACTTGACAAAACCTATTGGATGAAAAACATTGAAGAGCTTGTTGAATTTGCGCTCCAGTTAGTGGCTACAGAAACAGGATTTTCACTGAGCTATATTCAGAAGGTAATTCTGAAAGAATCTTTAGTTGAAAACAAAAAGACATACGCTAAAATTGCAGAAGAAAATAACTACTCTGAAAACTATATTAAGTTCACAGTTGCGCCTAGACTATGGCACTTGCTTTCACAAGCGCTCGGCGAAAAAGTTAACAAAACGAATTTCCTGACGTTGCTACAACAACAGTTAGAAAAATTCACTTCTCAGGATAATTCTCAGACGACCGAAACAACAGCAGCAATACCAACAACGGGATTGACGACGAAACGTTACGTTTTAGAATCTCCTGAAGGACAGGTTCCCCTTGCTTCTGAGCTGTACATTGAGCGCCCGACTATCGAACAAACCTGTTATCAAGAAATTCTCCAACCTCATGCATTCATTCGCATCAAAGCACCTCGAAAGATGGGGAAAACTTCGCTGATTGCACGAATTCTGGATTATGGGAGCAGTCAGAATTACCACGCCGTGCGACTCAGCTTATATGGCGCTGGAACACAGGTGCTTGCTTCGAGCGATCGCTTCTTACGCTGGTTTTGTACCAATGTCACTGGGCAGTTGGGTATGGAATCTAGATTAAATGACTACTGGGACGAGGATATGGGAGCTTTGATTAACAGCACGATTTATTTTCAGGGCTATCTCCTTAAGGAACTCTCTAACCCTATCGTTTTAGCACTCGATGGCGTAGATCAATTATTTGAGTACCCAGAACTTGCTAGTGATTTTTTCGTCCTGTTGCGTTCCTGGTATGAGGAAACAAAAGACATTTCAGTGTGGCAGAAGTTACGAGTTGCGATCGCTCATGCCGTTGAAGTTTACATTCCCTTACCCACCCATCGCTCTCCGTTTAATGTAGGATTGGCGATCGAACTACCGAGTTTTAACCAAAAACAGGTGCAAGATTTAGCCGAACGTCACGAACTTCAACTCACACAGCCTGAGCTTGAGAAGTTAATGAAGCTCACGGGTGGCTTTCCGTACTTAATCCGATTGGCATTGTATCAAAGTGCTAGATTGAAGATTCCCATGCAAACGCTACTGCAAGATGCTACGAAGAATACTGGAATCTATCAACAACATCTTCAGTCTCAGTTATGGAACATTCAACAACATCCTAAATTAGCTGAGGCATTTCAACAGGTTTTAATGGCTCCAACTCAGTTAGAGGTTGAGGTGGCATATAAGTCAAAAAGTTTAGGATTAGTGCATCTTATCGAGAATCAAGCAACTGTTAGCTGTGAGTTATATCGAGAGTACTTCCACAATTATTTTTTTTAATTCTTGAGCAGCATTATCCTTAATTTCATCGCCAAGATGCCTATTACCTTCCTCAGCCTCTATAATACAGTTAAAAAGCTTACTTTACAAGCAATATCCCTTCTGCCTCCAGCTCAAGAGCCTCCTGCCTTCTTGCACTAGGTGGACAACAGCTTACTGCGTTTTTCGTTTATTGAACTGTATCGATGATTCCTGCAAACTGGTTTGGAGCATTTATGGGGAACTGCGAAATGTGAGTTCTAAATTCCACATGGAGGGTATCTATACCCTCTTTCTCCAAGATAGCTAATATCGCTAAATTCAATTCTCCACAAGTGTAATTATATAAATCTAGATTATTATTGAATACTCGAATATTAATAACACGGGCATTCTGAGCGAGTCCGTCTAACCAAACCATACATTTATCATTTAAGGAATCAATAGACTTAGGTAAATTGCGAATAGCATCACAAATTTTAGAAGTTTTTGCTGCCGAAATACTATCAAGTTTGAGAGTAAGATTTATGCCAAATGACTGCTCATGACCAGGGTTTTGTGACCAATTTTCGACAATTCCAGTAATCATTTTAGAATTAGGCACCTTTTTTATAGAATCCCATTTTGCTAGACGAAGCTTTGTAGTTCTGATGCCAATTTCTAAAACTTCAATGGTACTATCTATTCCTTCTATAATTACCCAGTCACCAGGTCGATATATATTATCAGTGTAAATAACAATGGTACAAAACCAGTCATAGATTATCTCTTTGAGCAATAAACCGAAGGTGATTCCCGCTCCACCTAACAGACCCACTAGCGCACCGATAGATGCTCCTAAAAATACTTCACTAGCTTTTAACAATACAACAGCGATCGCTACCGTCCTAAGCAAACGAGGAATGTAGGGTATAAGCAAGTCATCTAGTTCGGTTGTGGTGTTCAGTGCCAGTTTGTAGAGTACCTCACCCAACAGGGGAGAGGCGCGGTAAATAATATATGCCACAGCAACAATAGCACTCAGATTAAGAACCTTACCTAGCATGTTGCTCACTTGAGGCTGGATATTCTCTGCCAAAATCAGTTGCACTATCCAAAGTCCAACTAGAAAAATCAACCACCCTAACGGTTGCTCCAGAATCTCTACTAACTCATTATCCAATGTAGTATTCGTTCCGTTAGTAAAATTCTTGATTCTTGGGATGACTAATGAATAAAACAATCCTCTCAACAACTGGGTGAGGATGATAATGGTAATGATAATAACTATTGTAGTCAGAGGTAGGTCTGCACTAGTGATGTTTGAATGAAGTAGAGTTGCCTTAATCTGTTCCAAAATATTTTCCATGTAATAACTAAATTTCAACAATAAGGGCTGGATAAAATAGGCAATAAATAGATGAAGTTAATTTTAAATATCAAGTTTTGAATTGGGTATATCCTGACATAAATTATTCCTTAAATGATATCTGGGTACTGAATTATTTTAATTTATTGGGTAATTCCGTTGTTTCAGGTTACTTTTTTATAATCTACTATCCTATTTAGAGTTGATTAATTTAGAGTTGATTAATTTTATAGCTTCTTTGCTTAAAGAAAAGCAAGTTGGAAAAGTCGGAATTCACAGATATAAGTAAAGGCTTTTATAAATTATTTAGAAAATGAAAAGTAGGGAAGGGAGGAAAGGTAGGGAAATATGATATTTAGAGTTTATAATTAAAAATTATTAATTAACTGATTTTAATTATCAACTCCTTATGCCCCAAGATAGCTATCAACTCGGCGGCAGTTTAACCATCGATGCACCGAGTTACGTACAGCGACAAGCCGACTCACAACTGTATCAAGCCCTCAAGCGAGGAGAGTTCTGCTATATCCTCAACTCCCGGCAAATGGGAAAATCCTCACTGCTGGTGCGAACCAAGCATCGCCTTGAGCAAGATGGTTTTCTCTGTGCTGCCGTGGATTTGAGTGTGGTAGGCAGCGAACAAATTACTCCACTGCAATGGTACAAGGGGTTTGTCGGTGACTTATGGCGACAGTTGGGGCTACTGGAAACCTTGAACCTAAAAACTTGGTGGCTTGAACGCAACGATTTGGGTTTATTACAACGACTGCGGTGGTTTATTGAAGAATTGCTATTCGTGCAGTTTCCCCAACAACAGTTGTTTATCTTTGTCGATGAAATAGACTCTCTGCTGGGGCTTAACTTTTCGATTGATGACTTTTTTGCCTTTATTCGCTTCTGTTATAACCAACGGGCAATCAACCCAGAGTATCAACGGATTACCTTTGCCATTTTTGGGGTAGCAACTCCTTCCGATTTGATTCGAGATAGAACAAAGACACCGTTCAATATTGGGCAAGCAATCGAACTCATTGGGTTTGAGTGGGAGGAAGTGACTCCCTTAATTCAAGGGCTGGAAAAGACGGTGGAACAACCAGAATCGTTTGTCAGGGCGATTTTAGACTGGACAGCGGGACAACCGTTTTTGACTCAGAAGTTGTGTCATTTAGTCGTGCAATTGAGTCAGCGGACAACGGGGGATGGTGGCAAGATGAGTATTCCACCGGGTACAGAATCGTTCTGGATTGAGAACTTAGTCAAAACCCGCATTATTGAACGTTGGGAATCGCAGGATGAACCGGAACATCTCAGAACGATACGCGATCGCATAGACCGTAATGGTCAGCGGGCTGGGAGAATTCTCGGCATTTATCAACAAATTTTGCAAGGGATTGAAATAAATTGTGATGATAGTCGAGAACAGATTGAATTGTTACTCAGTGGCTTGGTCGTTAGGCACGAGGGAATATTAAAGGTAAAAAATCGCATCTATCAACAAGTATTTAATCTGCAATGGGTTGAAAAAAAATTAACGGCACTGCGTCCTTACTCGCAAGCGTTTGATGCTTGGGTAGCTTCAGGGCAAAAAGATGAATCGCGACTGTTGCGCGGACAAGCTTTAAAAGACGCTTCCTACTGGGCACAGGGCAAAAGTTTAAGCGATTTAGACTATCAGTTTTTAGCAGATAGCCAAGAAGTAGATAGCCTTGAATTGCAATTATTTTTAGAAGCAGAACGTCTTAAAGAAGTAGAAGCTAGGCTAGCCCTCAAGAAAAAAAGTGCTAAACGCCAAGCTTATCTAATTGCTGGGCTTTCATTCGCTTTAGTAAATGCGATCGCAGCAGGAATCTTCGCTTTCTCCCAGTACCAGAAAGCCCTCCTCAGCCAACGCAATGAGCAAATCGAAAAAATTCAAAAGATGGCTAGATATTCTGAAGCCCTCTTTGCCTTAGATAAAAGGTTAGATGCTTTAATTGAAGCGCTCAAGGCCAGAAGAGAACTTAAACACTTAGCACCAACCGACCCCCAAACAGAAGCAATGGTGGAGTTAGCTTTGCGACTGTCAATTTATGGAGCTGCTGAATTTAACCGCTTTTCAGGTTATGCCTCCGTCAATAACGCATTAGATGTTAGTTCTGATGGCGAGATGATTGCTGTGGCAACAATCGGAAATGGTGTCCAAATTTGGCAGCGCGATGGTAGGTTGCTGGGTATCTTTAAAGGATATCTTGGCCCAGTTATAGGTGTAGCCATCAGCCCCAACAGTCAGCTCATTGCTTCATCAAACGGAGACACAACCGTCAAACTCTGGCAACGTGACGGCACTCTCGTAAAAACGTTGACAGGGTTTAAAGCTGCAACTGGCAAAGTCAAGTTTAGTCCTGACGGAAAACTGATTGTTGCCTCCAGTGGGGACGGTACGATAAAACTCTGGCACGTCGATGGCAGATTGCTCAAGACCTTGAAGCATGGCGTGATCGTTACACCAGTAGTTTTTAGCCCCGATGGAAAGTTGATGGCTTCGGCTGCTGACGACGGCACTTTAAAACTTTGGCAGCCCGATGGCACATTGCTGAAAACACTTTCAGATATTCCATCTCCTGTTTTCTCAATTGCCTTTAGTCCTGACAGCAAAACCTTGGCAACCGGCAATGGAGACGGGAAGGTGCAACTATGGCAGCGTGACGGCAGTTTGTTAAAGACTTTCACTGCACACGATGCGGCAATTAACGCACTAGCGTTCAGCCCGAATGGGCAGATTATCGTCTCTGGCTCTGATGACAAGATGGTAAAGTTTTGGAGCCAGGATGGTACTTTGTTGAATGCCATTAAAGGCCATAACAGTACCGTTCAAGATATTGCATTTAGTCCCAACGGCGATACCCTATTCTCTGCATCTGGGGATGGCACTGTAAAACTGTGGAAATTGCACAATCGGTTGCTGAAAATTCTACGGGGACATACGGCGGGAATTTGGGGAATCGCTTTTAGTCTTGATGGACAGTTAATCGCTTCATCGAGTTCGAAGGAGACGATCCTCTGGCGCAAAGATGGTATTAGCTATCGGCGCTTAAAAGAGCCAAGCCCTCGGTTTGGCTCAGTTGCGATCAGTCCAGATAGTCAAACGATCGCAACTGTTGGCACAGACCAATCAATTAAACTTTGGAGGAAAGATGGTACATTGCTTCGTAGTCTCAAAGGGCATCAGGGTAATCTTAAGCAAGTCGCTTTTAGCCCTGACGGTAATATGCTTGCATCTTCGAGTAGCGATCGCACAGTCAAACTTTGGCGGATAGACGGTACCGAAATCGCTACTTTTAGAGGACATACGGCTGGGACTTGGGGAGTTGCTTTTAGTCCCGATGGTTCGTTACTGGCATCGAGCAGTGGCGACAAGACAGTCAAGCTTTGGCGTTTAGCTTCCTCTACACCCTACACCCTACAACGCCACATCCTCCACTTGGGGAAACCTCAAGACCGGAGTGGATCGCCCACACCCGGCCCAAAAGGGCTTGGTGAAGATAGCTTATTCAAGACTCTTCAAGGTCATAATAGTGTAGTCATTGGCGTAGCTTTTAGCCCCAATGGTGAATTGATTGCTTCGGTGAGTGAAGACAGGACGGCTAAACTTTGGAGTCGTGACGGCAAGTTACTGCATACTCTCAAGGGACATAATTCTGGGATTTGGAGTGTAGCGTTTAGCCCTGACAGCAAGACTTTTGCTACAGGGAGTAATGATGGGATAATTAAACTCTGGAAAAGTAATGGCACATTTATAACAAATCTGATTGGACATAGTGCTGGGGTTAAGGGATTAGCTTTTGCTCCTGATGGCAAAACTCTGGCTTCGGCTGCTGAGGACAAAACAGTAATTTTGTGGAATTTAGAGCAGTCTGTAGAGCTAGATAAGGTAGTAGCAGCGGGTTGCGATTGGGTGCGAGATTATCTGCGGACAAATGTCGAATTGAAGGAGGAAGACAGACATTTGTGCGAGAGACGTAGTCTAGCGAGGCGTTAGTAGGGAATAAATTGACCAATTTAGATGATTGACAAAAGTAACTAATTGTAGTTTTTTGACTCACGGCAAGATAACCGTATACAAAGATACCAACTTTATCTATTTTTTGTTGAGCTAAAAAACTGAACAATGTATGGGATAACCAATATACGAAAGAGTTGCGGCTTGGGAATACAAACATAAATTGACTGACCCGACAAAAAAACAGTATTAAGGTTTTGCAATTGTCAAAATTTTTTCAAAAATGGAATAAATGACTAATAATCATTATGATCTAATCGGAGTTGGGATTGGACCCTTTAATTTAGGTTTAGCAGCACTTTGTGAACCCGTAGATCAAATCAATGCTCTATTTCTAGAACAAAAACCCCAATTCCAATGGCATCCAGGTTTATTACTTGAAAACACTTCACTTCAAGTCCCATTTCTAGCTGATTTGGTAACAATGGCTGACCCCTGTAGCCAATTCAGCTTTCTTAACTACCTCAGAGCAAAATCCCGCCTTTACCACTTCTATTTTTTTGAAAAGTTTCATATTCCGCGCCGAGAATACAACCACTATTGTCAATGGGTGGCAGAACAACTATCCAGTTGTCGGTTTGGGGAACGAGTAGAAGCCATTACTTGGGAAGAAAATAGACAGGATTTTGCAGTAAAAACCAAAAGAGTTGATGGTACTCACTTCACCTATCATTGCCGAAACTTGGTTTTAGGAGTGGGTAGTATACCCCATACCCCAGCTTGCTTCCAAAATGTGCCTTCAGAGCGGATTTTTCACTCAGCAGAATTTTTGCACAAGCGCGATCGCGCTTATCAATGTCAATCCATCACTGTCATCGGTTCAGGGCAAAGTGCAGCAGAGGTTTTTTACGAACTGTTGCAAGCTCAGGAAACATACGGTTATCGTCTTAGCTGGCATACTCGTTCCCAAGGCTTTTTCCCAATGGAATACTCCAAATTGGGATTAGAGCATTTTTCTCCCGATTATATCCACTATTTCCACAGCCTACCCCAAGACAAGCGCGATCAATTGCTAGCAGGGCAAGATTTGCTTTACAAAGGAATTAGCTTCAGCACCATTGCTAATATATACGATCTGCTGTACGAGCGTTCTGTTGCAGACAATTATCCTGACGTACAGTTAGCATCTGCGATGGAAGTGAAGGAAGTGGAAAAAGCAGGTAATGGCTATCGTTTAGTCTATCGACACCTGCATCAGAATCAGCCCTATACTCATGAAACCGACTGTATCATTCTTGCCACTGGATACCACGACAAAATTCCCGATTGTATTGCAAATATCAGCCATCTAATTCAGTGGGACGAACAGAAGCGATACATTGTTAATCTTGACTATCGCCTTGCTCTCACCCAAGACATTCCCAATCAAATTTTTGTACAGAATGGCGACTTACACACTCACGGCATCGGCGCATCAGATTTGGGATTGGGCGCTTACTGCAACTCTGTAATTATTAACACTTTGGTAGGGCGAAGCGTCTATCCTGTGCAACAGCGCAACGTATTTCAGCAGTTTGGTACTCTAACATGAATTGACGACAGTTATAGAACTTAGGCTTACCAAAACCTTCCGGTGTTTTGTACCAGTTCCGTAAGTTCTGTGATTTATAGTTTTAGCGTTAGTTTCTGTATGGATGCTATCAAAACAGCATTACCTTCCCAAGCAGGTGAAGAAGCAGCTTTTGAATAAATGAGTAGCTTGTTTCATTTCACAATTTAGGTAACAACGCATCTTTGATGTATTTTGTAATGACAAAATAATTCGTAATTACGAACTACGAATTACGAACAAAATTAACAATTATTTCATTCAGAATACAAGCCCCTCAATTCATTTATGGAGAACACTTGATAGCGCAGCATCAATATTCAAGCTCCATTATTCATTTATGGAGTTTAATTCAGAATTCCGAATTAATAATTACGAATTGGAGCGCAGCGACTTGACCTCAATCTCGATTCCAACTCTCCGAACAGAAGTCAAAGAATTTTTACACCTTGCGGTTCCTCTAGCCAGTGCCCAAGTCGCCCAATCCCTTGTCGGGTTTGTAGATACCGTAATGATGGGGCATTTAGGATGGGAAACTCTGGCTGCCGGTGGATTAGCATCTATCACATTTACCACCCTGCTACAAACTGCAACTGGCATGGTTATGGGAGTCAGTCCTCTTGTAGCAAAGGCTTACGGAGCAGGTGACAAACTACGGATTAAGCAGGTGGTACGTCAGGGATTGTGGCTATCACTGGTGTTAGCCGTTCCTATGATGCTGCTGATTGGACATCTGGATAAGCTTATGCTTCAGCTTGGACAAGTTTCTGCGACTGTCACATTGGCAGATACTTATCTAGATATCATGCTTTGGGCAATGTTTCCAGTCTTGGGTTTTGCTGTACTCAGAGGGTTGGTATCGGGTGTGTCGCAAGCTCGTCCCATTATGGCGATCGTTATTGGAGGAACCCTCTTCAATATTGTAGGGAATTACATCTTGGGTTATGGCAAACTTGGATTTCCTAAACTGGGACTGACAGGTTTGGCGTTAGCGAGTACCGCTACCTTCTGGGGTATGTTCCTGGCATTAGCTCTCTACATTCTGATTCATCCTCAATTGAAATCATTACGCATCTTTCAAACCATAGATTGGCTAAAGCCGTCCCTGATCAGGGAGTTGCTATGGATTGGTGCACCCATCGGAATTTCTGCTGCCCTAGAATTTGGGCAAGTGAATGCAGTTACTTACATGATGGGCACATTGGGAACTGATGTGCTGGCAGCGCACCAAATTGTTTTCCAAACGGGACTGATTAACTTCATGCTACCGCTAGGAATGTCCTATGCCGCGACAGTTCGAGTGGGACAGTGGCTCGGAAAACAAAATCTGGAAGGCGTACAAAAAGCGGGGTACGTTAGTATGTTTTTCGGAGGTGGGGTTATGGTACTAATGGCAATTACACTAATTACCTTCTCCCGGCAAGTCATTGGGCTGTATTTAGATGTTAATGACCTAGCGAATGCTAGCATTGTTGCCATTGCCATGCCCATGTTTACAGTTGTGGCAGTACAGCTAATCTTTGAAGGAGTACAACGAACCGCTTATGGGGCGCTGCAAGGATTGCAGGATACTCGTGTGCCAATGCTGCTAGGCTTCTTAGCCTTCTGGGGAGCTGGATTGCTCAGTAGCTATATGTTGGGATACTCCTTTAATCTAGGTGGCATGGGCTTGTTGATCGGGGAGGTAATGGGTATAGCAACTGCCGCAGGATTTTTTATCTGGCGGTTTCGCCAACTCATCTCAAAGTACACCACCTTTGATTGTTAGATCCTTGCATAAGCAAAACCCAACAAACCAGTAAGCTTTTTAATCTTTTTGAGCTGGTGGGTTATTTCCGCCTTGCTGTATTAGTTAGGTAATTAATTTACCAATTTAGATTATTGACAAATTAGATAGTTTGTGAATTAAAGTAATATAACTCTACACAAACATACCAACTTTATCTATTTCTCGTTGAGCTAAAGAGCTGAATAATAACGTAGTGAAGTTTTTTGGTGAATGTCCGCTTACAGTAATTTAGCCCTTGTCCCTATCTCCCTCAGCGAAAACATAACTTTTGGCAAGAAAAGTATTTTTGGTTCAAAAAGGTTGATTGAGGCAAAAAATCTTTTGACAAACAGGCAAGAGAATCTAGAGCTAACTTGCTGTGTGTATACTACTCAAATGGAGTCACTACATGAATGTTGGCGAAGTTTTGAGCACTGTAGAACAAGGTCTGCTCTTAAGGCAACTAAGTTCCCTTGAGCGCTTCATCCTGTGTCAATCATGGCTCGGACGCGGTTATAGCGAGATGGCACCTGATTGTGCCTATAGTATCGCTCATATCAAGGATATTGGCTCCCAGTTGTGGCAAGCCCTCTCCAAAGCATTAGGGAAGAGAGTGACGAAAAAAAATCTGTTTTTAGTTCTGAAGCAATACCTGCTCTCCCACAAAGATGAAACAGTAACTAGTGACTCGTTATCAGTAACCTTAGTAGAAGCAATAGACCCACCACTAACGTCTACCACTAATCAGTTACCAGTTGCCACTGAAATAGTGGAGGCTTCATATTCAGAGGATAGTGAGCAATTACTGCTGGAAAGTGATCGCCCTACAGCCCTTCAAGCATCTTACGGTAGGAGTTGCCCTTTTTTTCGAGACGCTTTCTCGTCTTTGGCTGTGACTGCTTCGCAAACACGAACAGGAAATCGCTGCGAACTGGCAACTGAAAAAAGTTCGTGGCTAGAGAAAGCGCAGCAGAAGTGCCAAACTTTTACAGATCATACACAGACAGAAAATAATTTAAAAGCGCCCAAGCCTCGGGAGAAAAGTTCCCTGCTGTCTCCGATTCTTAATCGCACCACAGCTAGTCGAGACAAAACCGTCTACTTGGAGGTTCAGGGAGCAGACGCTACCGTTTCTGCCGAGATCAATCAATTTTTGCACTGGTTTTTAGGACTTACCCATCGATAGATGACATTTTAGGCAATTGCTTAAATCAGACATGATCAATCGGCTTGAATTTGCAAAACAACGACTTTTTAAGGGACTACCACTCACAGCGCTCACGGCACTTGTCATTGCCTTGGTTTCCATTTCACTCTCTGCTATTTTGATTCGGTTTGCTGAATCTGAAATGGCTCCTCAGGCGATCGCATTCAATCGCTTCTGGATCACAACAGTAATTTTAGGGTTGTGGAATGGGCTATGGTCGATTTTCAGCCAATCTTGGGCTAACCCATCGTCTCACCCGACTCCTTCCTTCGTTTGGATACTCGCTGCATTACTAGCTTTGGGTGTTCTCATCACAATGGATCTAGTTCTCTGGTCTTGGGCGCTGACTCAAACGAGTGTAGCTAATGCTACTTTACTAGCCAATTTCACCCCTCTGTTTACAACTTTGGGAGCATGGCTGATTTGGGGTAAGCGTTTTGATCGCTATTTTCTCATCGGCATGGTCATTGCCATGGGAGGAGCAATTGCTGTTGGTCTAACTGATTGGCAAATTGCAGCGGATAAATTGCAAGGCGATGGGATAGCCCTACTCGCGGCACTATCGTTCAGTATTTACTTGTTAATTCTAGAGAAACTGCAAACTTGGCTCACTGTCACAACTGTCGTGTTCTGGAGTTCTGCGATCGCTAGTGTACTGACTTTACCCATCGTTCTGATAACCAAGCAACCACTTTTTCCTCGTACCTGGCAAGGATGGTTGATTGTTCTGTCACTGGCGTTGGTGTGTCAGTTGCTAGGACAGGGCTTTTTGACCTACAGCCTGAAGCAAGTATCGTCTGAATTTGTTGCACTGTTCCTGCTATTAGATCCAATTCTGGCAGCGATTGGAGCAGGGATTCTGTTTTCAGAACATCTTAGTCTTGTCAATTGGCTAGCGTTTGCTGTTGTTTTGGTTGGTGTTTACTTAACAACGTTGAGCGAATCGATTACTCAAGCACCTCTGCCATTGACGAATCACTAGTGTTTCTTCATTAGTGAATGACTTGTCTTGTCGAACGTTACTAACCTTTTCTGTAGATTGAAATAAAAATGAAGAATATTGTTGTCTTTGTGACAAATCCGCAGTATCCACCTGCCCAGCAGTTTGTCAATCAGCTAGTCGCTGAGGGTAGCTATCGAGTGCGAGGCTTGAAAAAACCCAATGCCGTTACAGTACCTTCGGCATCGGAACGAGTTGAGTGGTCGAGTGCGAAGTTAACGTCTGGACAAGACGTTAAAGATATTTTTCAAGGGTGTGAAGCAGCATTCATGTTCATCACTCCAGCAGACTTACCAGAGGCGATTAACCTGACTCGCTCCTTCTTAGAACAAGCGAGCGAGGCTGGTATTCGGCGTTTAGCATGGGTAGCTCCTGCTTGTCCGGCAGAAAGTGACTTGGGAAAGCCTTTAGCCCAAGCCGAAGCATTAGTGCGCTCTTCAACTCTAGAAACTTTAGTGCTGCGCCATGCTCCTCTATTCTCTGACCTGCTTGACCAGAAAAGAGAGTTGCAGTTCCGCCGCACCCTCTCTTTGCCGCTTGGTAACAGTGCATTGCCCTGGTTAGCTCCAGAAATTATTGCCGAGGGACTATACAAGTGGATATTGGGAGAGGTGAATAACCAACCCCCAGATGTGCTGACGGGTCCTGTGCAGTTAACTGGAGACAATATTGCCAAGGGACTGAGTGAAGTTCTCAAACAAAACCTCAGCGCTTACAAGTTTGCCCAGCGCCGTTTCCAGGCAATTGACCTCGACGCTAGCGGACAGATCGATGGGGAAGAACTTTTCCCCTATTTGTTGGAACTCGGATATAGCAACGATGAAGCTCAGAAAATTTTAGAGGAAGCTGACAAAGACAAAAGTGGGACGATCGACTTCGAGGAGTTCATCCAAGGTTTGGAAGACCACCTCAACAGAATCCTAGCAGACGTTTCCCCAGAGGTGCAGTACGTTAACGTTCCCAAGGCAACTGCTCTCTATGACTTGATTAGCGGGGGATTAGACGAAAATACAGCCAAATATCGGCTTGACTTGCTCTCTGTACTCAATCAGTATGGCTTGCCTGAAAAAAATCAGGAACTCTCTCAGTGGCTGGGGCGACCTACTATGTCCGGCATCGAATGGGCAGACCAGCACATCCTAGAGTTGATTAACGTATACATTCTTCCCGGACGAGGGATTTTAACCATCAATCAAGGGAACCTCGATGGTCGTCCAGCATTAATTACCCGTCTCCTACAAGCCAATAACCGAATGCTGATTAGTCAGCGCACCTTAGATGGCAAGGCAGCAGAGTTGCAATGGGCTGATGAAGACATGAGTGATGCGGCAGTTGTCAGTTACCAGCCTGAAGGAGGTGGAGAGCGGGTTTTGAATTTGAAGGAAGGACGGCTTGTCGCTTTATCAGCACGGGGAAGTTGGCCCGGACGCCGACTAGCAACTCAGTTATTCTTCGAGGATCAACCCTTACCTAGCTGGCAAGTGGCTTTGTTCCGAGAACTGGGAGAGTTACAGATGGAGGAGGTTTCCACTACGGGAGCTGCTGATGAAGTTATTTGTAACTGCACTCAAGCCACTTGTGGCAAAGTGCAAGAGCTGATTGATAGTGGTTATAATACCATTGACCAAATTGGCGACCTCAGTCAAATCACGAGAATTTGCGGTGGTTGTCAAGCATTAGTGGAAGAACTGCTCGGTTCCTCTAGCCTCTTTGTTGCAGAATTGGTGGAAAAGTACAACTTAGGGCGGGGCATGGTCAGATTTCAGTTCCGTCCGGTCAATAAACCGGTCGTAGCCTCGAAGCCCGGACAGCACCTTCTGATTCAAGGGCGGGTAGATAACCGATGGGTGACACGCGCCTACACGTTGAGTTCTCCAGCCGATCAAACTGATAGCTACGAAATTACGGTTAAACGGGAAGAACTGGGACTGTTTTCTCGCTGGCTGTGCGATCGCGCTGACTCAGAGTCCCTATTTCGCATCTCTGACCCCCGTGGCGAGTATTTCCTAGAAGACGAAAATCCAGTGGTGTTCTTCGCGGGCGGGATTGGTGTGACACCTGCGATCGCCATGATGCGGACACTTGCCAACCGGGGAGATCAGCGCAAGTTTCACTTAGACTATTGTGCTCCCTACGCCGAAGATTTAGTCTTCCAGCCAGAGTTAGAACAGCTTACTGCCGCACATCCTCACCTCACTTTCACCCTGCGACCGACCCGAACCCAAGGCAGACTCACTGTTGAGGAAGTGCTACATCAGTATCCTTACACTGAAGGTGCTGTCGCCTTTATGTGCGGACCCGAAAGCTATATGAAGGCTATCCGGGGTCATCTCAAAGAGGCGAACTGGCCAAACTCAGCCATCCGGGAAGAGTTATTCTCCTCCAAACTGGATGAGGAAGGAAAAGCCCAGAAACCCGTCATTAAGCGTACCGCTGTACAACTGGCAGGCGGCATCACTCCTGTAGAACACCACAGCTTCGATGTCGGGCCAGTAGGTTCAGTAGTGCAAGAAGCCGAAGCCTTTCTCAAGCAGTGCTATCTAGAACAAGGCTTGAACGCCGTTTTCCTGCCCCGTTGGCAAGAAGTGAAAGCAGCCCTTGATAGCACAGGAACTTACGAACACACTTACGACGAACTGGCTTACGGTGCACGTTTGGCATGGCGCAACAGTTCCCGTTGCGTTGGACGCTACTTCTGGCAGAACCTTCAGCTACGGGATATGCGGCATCTGGAAACAGAAGAAGAAATGTTCGATGCCATCCTTGAACACATCAAGTACGCCACCAACAACGGGGATTTACGAGCAACCATAAGCATCTTTAAACCCGACGGGCGGCGTTTATGGAATCCTCAGTTAATCCGCTATGCTGGCTATCGTCAGGCAGATGGCACGATTTTGGGAGATCCCGCCAACGTAGAGTTGACCGAGCAAGCGTTCAGGCTCGGCTGGCCTGGTCCTAGTCAGCGCACGCGCTTTGACTTGCTGCCGCTAATCATCCAGCTTCCTGGCAAAGAGCCTCGCTGGTTTGAGATTCCTCCCGAACTTAATCTAGAGGTGCCGCTATCCCATCCTCGCTATGAATGGTTTGAGGAGTTGGGGCTGAAGTGGTACGCGCTGCCTGCTGTCTCCAGTATGGCGTTTGACATCGGCGGGATTCAGTACACTTGTGCGCCGTTCAATGGCTTCTACATGGGAACGGAAATTGGCGGTCGCAACTTCAGCGATACCTACCGTTACAATATGCTGCCGTTGATTGGCCAAAAGATGGGGTTGGATATGAGCGATGACAGCACCCTCTGGAAGGATTCTGCCTTGGTGGAACTCAATATTGCTGTTGTCCACTCCTACAAGAAGCATAGCGTTCGCTTGCTAGACCACCACAGCATGGGCGATTACTTCATGAAGTTTATGGACGAAGAGCAGAAATGCCAGCGTAACGTCTACACCGACTGGGGCTGGATCATTCCGCCCGTATCTGGCTCAACCGCCCCAGCGTGGCCGCTAGAAATGGAAAACCGGATACTCAAGCCTAACTATTTCTATCAGCCCGATCCTTGGAAGAGTGCAAGTGAACAACCGCAAGGGAAGTGCCCCTACCACAATTCCTAGTAAAGAGTTGGGTAAAGGCGGTTCAGAATTCATGCAATGAACCATAGATCTGTTTTGAGCAGTCTTCCTAGAGGAGTGACTGCTCAAGACAGCGAATAAGCTGTCGCGCATACAAGTTGCACTCGTTGGTAATGGAGAATTGAGCATTGATAATTAATGGAATTCTCTTCCTCTAAGTTTTTCCATCTCCGATTACCGATTACCGATTACCGATTAGCCGTCTTGAAGATATGCAAGTTCTAAGCACGACAGCTTATGAATTCTTTCATCTTCTATTGCTTGCTTCTTTTTTCGTCGCTGACCTTGGCTGGTGGTCTTTCTAAGGATAGCCCACTGATTCTAATTCCTCTTTCTTTACACCAAGATCGATTCTATGCCTGAGATGTTTTTTAAAGGGCGTGACATTGCTTTGCGTCTAACTGTCCCCCTATAGATTGATGGCTATTCAACGGCAGTATAACTGTAAACGTCGTGCCCACTCCCACGTTACTTTTAATACTAATCTTCCCGCCATGTAAGTCCACAAACCGTTTGACAATAGATAATCCTAATCCTGTACCAGGAATCTTACCGACATTTCGCCCTCGATGAAACGATTCAAACAGTTGTTGTTGATCGTCCATCGGAATGCCAATCCCTTGATCTTGAACCTGGAAAACGGCTTGATCATTTTGACAAGAAAGTTCAAACCAGATATTGCCCCCTTCGGGTGAATATTTAATCGCATTCGATAACAAATTGACCAGGATATGTTTAAGTAGATTTTCATCCAAACAAGCCGGATTGCATTCTCCTTGAATGGTCAATAATAATCTATATTTGCCCCCTGCATCAATTTGCATTTCTTCTACTAAATTAGAGCAGAAGTCTGCTAAATTACAATTATTTAAATTCAAGTTTAATTTCCCGACTTCTGCTCTGGTAATGATTAATATATCTTCTAATAGCTGTGTCATTTCTCTAGCAGCAGACTCTAGGTTATTAAGACAACGTTCTTGTTGAGTCTCAGTCGTTTTGTCTTTGAAATTTTTGAGTAATTCGCTTGACACTCTGATGCGGGTGAGTGGATTTCGGAACTCGTGGGACATCATAGAAACAAAGTTAAATCTAGCTTCGCTCAGCTCTCTTTCTCTTAAAAGCGTATTGCGAATTTCTTCGGCTCGCTTACGCTCTGTGATGTCGCGGGAGTTGAGTACAATACTCGATTTTCGGGTAGGAATATTGCTACTCTCAAGCTCCACTTTATTATAGTTTATAAAGGGGCTACCGCTATCACGTTCTAGAAGATGTTTGCCGACTGCCTCAAGAATCCGCCAAGAGCCATCTTGATGTTGAAAACGAAACTCGATAGATAGGGTAAGGTTTGAACTTTGGATGACTTGATTTAGGGTATGGGCGAGGTTTACTCTATCCTCAGTGTGAATGTAATCAAAAATATTTTTACCCGTTAATTCTTCTGGTTTATAACCCAAAACTCTCTCAACGGAAGGGCTTTCATAGTCAATAATTCCATCAGCATTAACAACTGTGATAATGTCTAAGGCATTTTCGATTAAGGCTCGAAAACGTTCTTCATTTTGGCGCACGGCTTGCTCAGCTTCACGTCGTTTGCGTCGCTCACTCGCCTCGCGGAGTTCCCGCTCAATGGTGGGTGCAAGTCGAGCCAATTTGCCTTTCATTAAGTAATCATGGGCACCTGCTTTCATTGCCGCAACGGCAATATCTTCACCAATCGTGCCGGACACAATAATGAAGGGCAAATCTAGCTGTCTTTCCTGCAAAAGAGTCAACGCCGCTGGGGCGCTAAAACTGGGCAAGGTATAATCAGCGATAATAATATCCCATGTTTGTTGATCGAGTGCGGCATTCATGGTCGAGGCTGTATCCACTCGTTCATAGATTAATTCATAACCACTGCACTCTAGTTCATACGCTAACAGCTCGGCATCGTCTTCCGAGTCTTCCACGAGCAAAACACGCAGTGGTCTATGCATCATGAGCAAAGTCCTTAGATGGGTGGTAGTTCGTTTAAAATTAGCCAATACACTCCCAATTGCTGTACTGCTGTCATAAATTGTTGAAAATCTACAGGTTTACGAATGTAGCTGTTGCATCCAAGACTGTAGCTATTAATCAAGTCTTGCTGCTCATTAGATGTTGTCAGAATAACGACAGGAAGCAATTTTGTCCGCTTATCAGCACGTAGTCGCTGCAAGACTTCCAATCCATTGATTCGAGGTAATTGTAAATCGAGGAGAATTAGAGCTGGCATGACGCTTAGGTCACGGTCTGCGTACATTCCTGTCCCGAATAAATAGTCTAGCGCTTCTACTCCGTCATGAGCTACCACAACCTCATTGGTAATCCTGCTTTGCTCGAAAGCCAGCAAAGTTAATTCTTGATCGTCAGGATTATCTTCCACAAGGAGTAGAGCGTTTCTGTGAGTCACCTGTTTAGTGCTTTGAGAACAAGTAAAGAGTCTTCTTTCAGCTTACAGCCTCAAGAATGTCACCGCCTATTTATAATAAGAGGGCAAGAATTGTCTTGAGGTTACAACGTGAAATAGAATGTAGCCCCTTGTTCAACGGCAGCTTCAGCCCACACACGGCCCCCATGTCGGTGAATAATGCGTTGGACGGTGGCCAGTCCAATCCCAGTCCCGGGAAACTGAGCTTGGGTGTGTAAGCGCTGGAACGCTCCGAATAGTTTATTCGCGTAAGCCATCTCGAAGCCTGCACCGTTGTCATGAACAAAATAGACAGGTTTAGCATCTTCGTGAAGTTTGGTATCAAATTCAATCCGTGCCAGCATACGCGCTGACGTAAATTTCCAAGAATTGTTAAGCAGATTCTCTAACACAATTCGCAAAAGCCTCGCATCTCCATAGGCAACCCGTCCCGGTGCGATCGCCCACTCAACTTGCCGTTCAGGTTGTGTACGTTGGAGTTCTGCGGCAATCTCCCTTGCCAATGCACTCAAATCGACTTGTGTGCGATGCATCTCACTACGGGTGACTCGCGACAACTTGAGCAAATCATCAATCAGTTCCCCCATCCGCTGCGTACCTGTACGAATTCGTTGGAGGTAGTGTTTCCCTTTCTCATCGAATCGGTCGGCGTAGCGGTCTAAAAGGGCTTGACTAAAGCCATCAATCCCCCGTAAAGGTGCTCGTAGATCGTGAGAAACTGAATAAGAGAAAGATTCAAGTTCCTGATTGATCGCTTCAAGTTCGGCTGTCCGTTCAGCAACACGGCGTTCTAAGTTGTGATTCAGTTCTCTAATTTCTTGCTCGGCTCGTTTGCGCTCCGTAATATCGCGAGTTACTGTTGCGATCGCGATCGCCTCATTCGTTCGCGAGTCTGCGATCAGAAAACAGTTATGATGCACTACAATTGGCTGATTGGTTTTGAAGTTCCTAAAGCGATATTCGCCTTCCCAACGTCCGTTTTTCATCAAGGCTGGCACAATTTGATCTAGGTACTCGACCCGATCTTCTTCCATCAGGTAGTCGAGTATGAATGTGGTCTTAACTTCCTCATTATTATCGAGTCCAATGAGCTGTTTACCCGCCTCACTCACGTAGAGGACTTCTCCAGTCATTGAAGCTAAGGAAATGAAATCAGAACTGTTTTCAATCAGTGAAACTAATTTTTGACGTTCTTCTTCGGTTGTTTTGCGTTCGCTAATATCTTCAACGATAACAATAAAATAATGCGATTTGCCGGACAAATCTCGGACCACTGAAGCGGTCAGATTGATCCAAATAGAAAGAGAATTTTTACCAACGTAACGCTTTTCCAAGGAGTAATCTTGAATTTCACCTGCACTCATTTGTTGAAGGTATTTGAGGCTAATACTTAAATCATCAGGGTGAGTAATATCTTGAAACGTTTGCTGTAAAAGTTCCTGACTCGTGTAACCAACAATGTCACACAACTTTTGATTAACTAGTAACCATTTTCCATCCAGTCCCACCTGTGCAATACCAACAGCGGCTTGATTAAAAATAGCCGCTAACCTTTGTTCGCTCTCGCGTAAAGCCTTTTCTGCCTGTTGGCGCTCAACGAGCATTTGGGCGTTTTCAAGTGCTACGGCTGCACTGGCAGCCAAACCTTGTAGCATCGTAATATCATTGTCGCTAAACGGACGTTGCTTGGCTTTATTATGAAGTTCAAAACAGCCAATTAATTCCCCTTTACGATTAAAAATAGGAATGTTGATCAGGTTATAAAAAGTAAAGGCTTTTTGCAGATAGGGTAGGACGTTAGGGTCGGATTCAGCCTGATTAGAAACATAAGGTTTCCGTGTTTCCATAACCCATCCAGAAACCCCCATTCCTCGCTCATAGGTTATATCAACAGAGTAAATTTTGCCATTTTGGTTATATTCACTAAAAACCATCTGCCCTTGCTTGTTTAATCCATAAGTTCCAGCCGATGCTCCTGCTAACTCGATCGCTGAAGCCATCATTGTTCTCATTACCGTTGGAATTTCCAGGACAGTGTTAATCTCATGACTAGCGCGGGAAAGAATTTCCAACTGACGACTGCGCCTTAACAAAGCTTCCTCTACCTGCTTGTGTTCACTGATATCACGCGCAATGGAAAGTGTCGATTTAATTGCTCCATCATTCCCTAATTCCGGCACAAGACGAACTTGATAATATTTCAGCCCATTGGGAGTGGGAAACTGAAATTCTAGGGACTTTTCTTGACCCGTTTCAAACACTTGATATACAGAGTTTTCCCACGAAACAATTAGGTCTTCTGGCATCCCTAAGTCTCGATTCGTTTTGCCGATAAATGTCTCAGGTAATAATCCTGTTGCTCGTGTTATGGCTGGGTTGATGTAAAGATGACGCAAGTCGCGATCGAAGCGTGTAATGATATCTGGAGCATTTTCAACAAGCGCTTTAAATTCTTGTTCGCGTCGGTTTAGCACCTCTTCTTGACGCTTACGCCATTCTATTTCTGCTTGTAGAGATTCGTTGGTTGTGGCTAACTCTGCGGTACGTTCCTGAACTCTGATTTCTAGCTGTTCATTCACTCTTTGCAACGCTTTTTCAGCTTCTTGGCGTTGAGTAATTTCATTTCTCAGTTCAAGATTGATCACTTCTAATTGGGCTGGGCTGGGGAGAGCCAGTGCTTGAGGAATCAAGGGCACTAGTAGCACTGCCGTACCCACTGATACCCAAGCAGTAATTGCTTTGATTAATCCCGACAGCCAGTAAGTCGGGTGCCAGAGTGTCCATACCTCGAAGAAATGAGTCGTACCACAGGCGACGATAAAGCTGCCAAAGATGAGAAAGATCCAATTAAAGGGCAGATCTCGCCTTTTATGAACAAAATAAACTAGCAGAAAAGAAATTGAGTAATAGGCAATCCCTGTCACCACATCTGCTACAACATGGAGCCAGACTAACTCAGGTTTCCAAAGATAGCAGTGTCCGTGAGGAATAAACTCTCTTGCATCTACAAGGGTTCGTACAAATTCCAGCATGAACTTTCTCTTATCAAGCTTTGTATGATTAATGTTCCCTAGAACTTCGGTCTAGTCTTCATGTTTAGCAAAAGTCTCAAACGATTGTTTGATTCGTGAACCGATGTTCTAGGCGAAAGCCATGTGTAACTCATTGTCAAGACATGCTACAACAGGGAGAATAACTCAGGTACAGTACCCCAAGCCTGTGAATTAAGCTCTGCCTATGCACTCTGCTACCCTTGACCCTAATCCCTGTGTCTTAGTTGTAGAAACAGACGAAGCTTTTGCTGAACGACTGAGCCTGGATTTGAAAGAAGCAGGATATTGTACGGTCGTGGCTCATGATGCTACCAGTGGTTGGCATCAAGCCTGTGAACTCCAACCGGCAATGGTTGTTGTGGATCGAGCGCTGGCTGGCGAGTCAGGACTGAGATTGTGTACTCAAATTAGAAGTTCCGGCTCTCGCGTACCGATAGTTCTGCTGATGGCTCGTGACACGGTAGATGATCGGGTGGCTTGTCTGGAGTCTGGCGCTGATGATTATTTCCTCAAACCTTATCGTACCGAACCTTTTTTACAGATGGTGCGTCTGTATCTAGAGCCGAAAACTAGTGCTACAGAACAGCTAAGATTTGGGGAACTGGTTTTAGACTTAACAACACGCCGTGCGATGCGCGGAGGGCGGGCGATTGACTTAACGATGAAGGAGTTTGAACTTCTTAAATATTTAATGATGCATCCCCGTGAGGTCTTAACCCGCGAACAAATTCTCGAAAATGTTTGGGGTTACGATTTTATGGGAGAGTCGAATGTGATTGAGGTCTACATTCGTTATTTACGTCTGAAAATTGAAGATGAAGGTGAAAAGCGCTTGATTCAGACGGTGCGGGGCGTCGGGTACGTATTGCGGGAGTCGTAGAGTGTTGGGAATGGACAGTGGCAATGATTTTTCCTAGGCTCTCACGGTTGAGCATCAACCTCTGTGTGCCGGGAACATGACTAGCCTGTCAGCGCTCACTTAGTAATTAACGGTATTCCTTACCAGAGACGGATGGGTAGGTGAACATCCTTTGAGAACAAATGGCATATTGAGCGGAAAATGTTGATGAAGTGTCAGATGGGTTTATCAGGAATAGTATTGAGTCTTTTGTTAATGAGCTGTGCTTCATCCGTGCCAGCCGAACCAGGGCAGGAGAAGCTCTTAAGCCAACCGCCAACCCCTGCCCCAGTCGTCTCCTCGTCACCTACAAATGCCGGTCAAATGTTACCTATTTCTGCTCAAGCTGAGATTAAAGGTCAGCGGATTTCACTCGAAGTAGCACGGACGCGCCAGCAGCAGCAAATGGGGTTGATGTATCGAACGTCTCTAGCGGATAACCGGGGCATGTTGTTTCCTTTTGACCCGCCGCAACCGACCAGCTTTTGGATGAAGAATACTAAAATTCCCCTGGATATGATTTTTTTGCGAGATGGTCAAGTGAAAGACATTGTCGCCAATGTTCCCCCTTGTAAGGCCGACCCCTGCCCCTCTTATGGGCCTGAGAACATGATCCTGATTGACCAAGTGATTGAACTGCGTGCGGGACGTGCGGCAGAACTCGGTTTAAAGGTGGGCGATCGCGTCAGCATTAAATTCTTGGACAGCAATACCCCCCCTAGCACTCAACCCACTTCTTAAATTTTTATTAAGAATATTAAAAAAACTAATGAACATTTTATACTTCTGTAGCAGTAATGAGCTACTCTTTCCATAGGCAGACTTCAGTGGTCAAAAATTTAGGTATTATTGACTACTAATGACCTAATCACGCTTGAGCTATCCAACGGCTGAGCCAAGAGAGAGTGTGTACGAGTCGCCAATTGGGTTTCAGTTGGCAGGGTGGTGTGAGGAGAGTTCAGAAATAACGTACACCCCGTGGAAAATCTGCCATTTTATAGATGGTAGATGGCTTGAATTCAATCGCTGGCGTCGAGCAGCATTCAGCAAACTTTGCTTAAGACTGCCGTGTTTTGGTTTGGAGTATCCAGTTCAGCGAAGCGGGATTGACCGACTTACGAGCTTAATCCGTTCTAGGGGTATAACCTTTAGTACAGAAATTTCGTAGGTCGCTCCACGTAGAAGACAAACTCGACTGATGAAAATCTCTGATAGCTGGTGATTTGGAACACAAGTCACAACCGTTCTTACCCTCAAGATAGAGAAAAAGAATCGGCAAACGGTGGACAGATAGATGACTGGCTACTGAGGCTTTCAGGACATAGCCCTCTAATTCCAAAATAGAGCAGACAATGAGGAGGTGAAAGCAAATATGACCCCTACAACCTATACTCGATTTCTTCGCTTTCTTCAAGACGAGTTAGCCATTTCCACAGACTCGCTGGCGTTCGCGCAACGGTATCGTGAACAAGACCCAGGCCCTTTGCCGATGATTCTTTGGCAGTACGGTTTAGTGACTCTTGAGCAGCTAGACCGAATTTATGACTGGCTAGAAACAGTCTAAGACTGAACCAATCGGCGAGGAGAAAACGCATCATGTCCAAGCGCTTACGCCTTGGGGTTGACCTAACTCTCAGGCAAACTCCATTATTTTGTTTTCCTTCACAATTTATCCCATATAAAAAAGAGCGGGTCAATCAGCGACTCGCTCTTTTAGTGAGGAATCATGGGTTATAAATCATGAGAATTTCTAATGACTCATGACTCTGAGTGCGGCGGCTACACCAACTCCAGGCACGAGAGATTCATATCCCAACTCTTGAAGAGTGGCTTCGAGAGCGGCAATTAGGCAAAGAATGTCGCGATCGCTCACAAAGCCAAGGTGACCAATGCGGAAGATTTTTCCTTTTAGGTGGTCTTGTCCTCCTGCCAGAGCAATATTAAAGCGCTGTTGCATCACAGATCTAATTTGTTCAGACTCAACCGATATAGGTGCCACAGCCGTAATCGCCGGACTTGCCACTTCATCCGCCGCAAACAAGGGTAGCGAGAGGGCTTTCAGGGCTTCCCGTGTTGCCTTCATCAGACGCTGATGACGAGCGAAAATAGAATCTAACCCTTCTGCTTGCATCATCCGTAGCGCCACTTGTAACGCCACAACCACGTTGACGGGTGGAGTAAAGGGATTAATATTATTCGCCGCCGCTTTTTTGTACACCCCTAAATCCAGGTAAAAACGGGGCAACTTCGCGGTTTGATAAGCTTCCCAGGCTTTGGGGCTAACGGAAACAAACCCCAGTCCGGGGGGAGTCATATAGCCCTTTTGAGAACCCGAAACCACGACATCCAGCCCCCAACGATCAATGGGTAGATGAACCGAACCTAAACTCGTAACCGCGTCAACAATGATCAGCGCTTTGCCGTGTTCTTTGACGTGACGGTTAAGGGTTTCTAGGTCGTTGAGGACACCTGTAGATGTCTCAGAATGGGTGATGATGACCGCTTTGATTGTTTTGTCCGTGTCGGCGGCTAGTTTTGCTCTAAACTGCTCTGTATCTATGGATTTACCCCATTGAGCCGTAATTTTCTCGACTTCAAGGCCAAAGGCGGCACATAGATCCGCCCAGCGCTCGCCAAATTTCCCGTTACATCCTACCAAAACGCGATCGCCCGGACTTAAAAAGTTAATAATTCCTGCTTCCATCGCCCCGGTACCACTCGCCGTCAACACCAAGACATCATTCTCAGTCTGGTGCAGCCATTTGAGGTTGTGGTTCACCTCTCCCATAATGGCGCTATATTCGTCGCTCCGGTGGCTGATTGGGTGCCTAGCCAAGGCCAATAACACTGGTTCTGGTACCGGTGTCGGCCCAGGAATCATCAGCATCTGCTTGTTGTCCATGAGGTAGTTCTCCATCGCTCCGTATGATCCAGGATCTCACAACCGATTTGCCTGTGCTGGAAGCGAGGGAAGGGAATTTCTGGGCTTTGTTTAACCTCTCAATGGTGGGATGGGCAATCCCGCCCATCCTCTGATTTTTCTCGGCTTTAAAATGCAGATGCAACTGGTTAGGAGTTCACTTGCTAACTTCAGGCTTCTGATCTAAGGGAAAAACGTCAGGAGAAGGGTTTGGCTCCGAGTTAACGCTATTGAGAGACCAGCGATACTCAACCGGTAAGTTGGCTCGCTGGCAGCTTTGTTCAAGTTGCTTCTGCTGAGCCAAGGCTTTGCGGAGGGTGCTGATTAGTTGATGAACTTGCTCTCGAACGGCTGGTTTTTGACTCACCGCAAACGAAGTTTGACGTTCTAGAAGTTGGAGAAGCAGTTCGTAATGAATATAAGACGGAAGGGGGATTGGCTCCATGAAAGCTGGTTTACCTCGAAATGAACGAATCTGCGATAGCAAAACATCCTGTTAGGGGCGCTAAGCGCTTTAAGTGAGCCGGAAACTCACTTGTGCATCTTAAAAGCCCCTGAGAGTTCTCGCCATTGAATGAACTATTCCTAGGAAGTCATGCCTTGGCAAACAAATCGGCGATCGCAATAGCTGGATCAGGCTGTTTCACCAATGACTCACCGATGAGAACGGCAGTTGCCCCTGCACAGGCCACTTGTTCCAAATCAGCAGTTGTGTGAAGTCCCGATTCGCTGACAACCGCTATATTCCGCTCTTGGAGCTGATGACTCCGCACCTCTAGCAGATCACAGGTTGTTTGCAGATCAATCGAAAAGTCTTCCAAGTTGCGATTATTAATACCCACTAGGGTAACCCCATCTAGAGATAACACGCGGTCTAACTCTTCAAGAGTATGAACCTCAATCAAGGGGGTCATGGACAAAGATTTCGTAATTTTGACAAAGTACTGGAGGTCTTGATCGGACAGAATAGCGGCAATCAATAAAACCGCATCAGCTCCATAAGCGCGGGCGAGATAGATTTGATAAGGATAGATAATGAACTCTTTACATAAGACTGGCAAGTCAATGGCAGCACGAACCTGACTCAGATTTTCCCAACTGCCCTGAAAGAATTTTTGATCCGTCAGTACAGAGATAGCTGTCGCCCCGCCTTTTTGGTAAGCTTGAGCGATCGCAACTGGCTCAAAATCCTCACGGATCACACCCTTACTGGGTGATGCCTTTTTGACTTCAGCAATCAGGGCAGGCCGGGTTTTACCACAGAGCAAGGCGGCTTGAAAGTCACGGGGAGTCGGTGCGGTTTGCACCCGCTTACGCAATTCCACCAAAGGCAAGCGTTCTCGCATCTGGTCAATTTCTGCCTCTTTGTGCCAGACAATTTCTTCCAGGATATGGCGTGGTTCAGCGTCTGGGACTTTAACTTGATAACGAACGATGCTGATATCAACAGGGGGACTCGGTGGGCGTCGGCGAATTTGCATGAGTGGGTTATGGGTCATTGGTCATAGGTCATTGGTTTTAGGTCAACTGACAATGTTGAACTGACTAATGACTCAGCACAGCTCGTTTGTAGGCTTCATCCAACACTTCCGAGAGGGTGGGGTGAGCATGGACTAAGTAGGCGAGAGTGTTAACAGACTGGCGCTGTGCGATCGCATTGGATGCCTCATGAATCAAATCTGAGGCGTGGAGTCCCAAAATATGAACACCGAGGACTTCGCCTGTATCTTGGCGGTAGATCACTTTAGCAAGACCATCGGCTTCTCCTTCTGCGATCGCTTTAGAATTCCCCTTAAAGTATGACCGAACCGAGGCGACCTCAAATCCCTCTTTCTCTCCCAGTTCTTTAGCGGCGGGTTCTGTCAGTCCCACATAGCTAATTTCTGGATGAGTAAAGGCGGCGGCGGGGATGCTGCGATAGTCTACAGTACGGTGACGACCACACATATTTTCGACTGCCGCAATTCCTTGAGCTGAGGCGGCATGAGCCAGCATCATTTGACCTGTTGCATCGCCAATCGCCCACAAATGTGGTACTGGTTCACCTCCTGACAGAACTGCCATCGTCTCATTGACCGGAATAAAGCCCCTGCGATCCGTTTGGGCCCCCACCGCGTCTAGCCCTAGATTTTTGGTGGCTGGAATCCGACCGGTTGCCACCAAGCAGGCATCCACTTCCAGAACATCCACGACTTCTTTGGTTTTGGGGTTCGTCAGTTCAATCACCACGGGTGAACCCGGAATCACTTTTGTGGCAAACACACCCACATGGGTTTCAATATCACGGGGTGTGATCAGAATGCGTGTTGCCAATTTAGCAATATCTGGGTCAAAGGTCGGCATCAATTGATCGAGGGCTTCGATCATCGTAATTTCAGACCCTAGAGCCGTGTAAACATCAGCAAACTCCAGACCAATGTAACCACTGCCAATAATGGCGACCCAGTCTGGTAACCAGTCGAGCTTTACGGCATCGTCACTAGTAAACACCGTTTTGCCATCAATCTCTATCCCCGGAGGGACGAAAGGAATGGAACCTGTGGATAAAATAATATCTTTTGCCGTAATGGTTTTTTCGCCGCTGTCTGTAGCCACAGTAACTTTTTGCGGCCCAGCTACCTTACCCCAGCCCTGAATAATATCAACACCTAGACGTTTGAGGCTGTTGGTGAGATCGCCGCGAATTTTACTCACCAGATTGGTTGCGTGGCTGGCGATCGCTGGGCGATCGAACTCCACACTTCCCACCTGAATCCCTAAGGACTTGAGGTGGTGGGCGTTCCGTAACTCCCGCACCCGCCCTGATGCTGCCAATAAGGCTTTTGATGGGATACAGCCTCGGTTAACACAGGTACCCCCCATCTGTGCCGCTTCAATAATCGCGGTTTTCAATCCACAGCTAACGGCGTGTAAAGCCGCGCCATGCCCGCCCACACCAGCTCCAATAATCACCAAATCGTAATCAAATTCTTGACTAACATTCATCTGTGTAATGCCTATCGCCCTCCCTATTCTTAACTTGTGCAATCTATGAACACAAGTATTTAGTTTAATTCACTCGTTCCTCTGGGTGCCATAGCGGGAACCCTAGCTACAGTTGTGGTTTGAGTTTCTCCGCCCAACTAAAATCTCAAGTGTTATGACGAGTTTGGTTGTTGTCCAAATTGGAGGATGAGCCAATTGAGCTGATTATGGACTTCAAACTTCCCCAAGCATCTTGATGTATCTTAGAAGTTTTCATCGGCTGTTCTGCAATTAAAAGGCGTTTTGGGAGTCAATCATTATGCAAGAGCATCAGCCAAATCTACGGAGTGCTGCGGACAGAGCTTTTCGGGAATCGCTGGAGCAATTAGACAATATCTTGCCTCCAGCTCCTCAAACCGCTGAATCTGATTTTCCCGTAGAAGGTGACTTTCCTTCAAGAAGTCAACCAAACTCCAATTTGTGGGAAGAAGCAGCGGCTGATCTGGATGCGTTTTTGGAGGACAAACATCTGCCACCACCGGGGATATTCGATGGGGAGGGTGAACAGACGAGTTGATGGTGAGCCAGTTTTCAATTCACTCATTAACCGATCATAAAAATAGCTTGAGCTTTTCAATTTTCGCCGCCAGCCGTTACAGGGGTTACGCAGAACAACCTTCAACCCTTCTTGTGGCGTTGACGTTGGGCTTCGTATAGCATCAAAGCGGCAGCGATCGCCACATTTAAGGACTCGACTCCTGGCATTAGAGGAATTTTGACCTGTCGATCCGCTTGGATAGCTAAGTCCGTTCTCAGTCCAGCCGCCTCATTGCCTAGCAGAATTAGGGTAGGACTACATAAATCAATGTCCCAGTAATTCAATGTGGCATCTGGGAGGGTGGCGACGACTTGTATTCCTTGAGCCTGACATTGGCTAACAACTTGTTGCAAATCAGGACTGACTGTCACAGGCAGCCGGAACCACTGACCCGATGAAGAACGTAACACCTTTGGGTTATCAATGTCCACACTATCCGTACTCAACCACAAGCACTCGGCACCTGCGGCTGCGGCTGTGCGAATAATGGTACCCAGATTACCTGGATCTTGTATCGTCTCTAGAGCCAGACCGATACCCGTTAGGGTCGGCATTCCGGGAGAGACTACGGTGTCAGGCACAAGGCGACGCTGTGCCGTTGCCACAACCCCATCGGGTTGAACTGTTGTGGCGATCGCCTTCAGGACTTCAGGACTCACCAATTCGGCTCGTTGACAGCGCGAAGCCGCATCTTCCCAAAGCGGCTGATGACGTTCTTGCCATTCGGGCGTACAGCAAACCGTGACCAATGGGTAACCTACCGCACAAGCTTCCTCTAATAGGGAGCATCCCAATTGTGCAAAAATAAAGGGACAGCCATTATTCGCGAGTAATAATCGCGAATACTTCGGGAGATTCAATCCTGCGGTTTTTCTTCCTCCTGCTCGGCTCCAGAAGTAATATCCAGCAAGCAATCATCTAGGGAACGGATGAGCTTCTGTATCTCATCGATAACAGAACGCCTAAAAACAGACATGACAGCATCTATATGGTCAGTAGTACCAGCTTTCCCCAGATGCTTGTATTTACTCAACTCTTCGGAGGTCGCGCATGGGAAGTATGGAGTCGGCACTTGTAATTTGTAGTACCAATATTTCTTATTATTTTGCCGAACTTGATAACGCGCTACCCAAGCCCCGGATGGAGCCAGCTCACCCTGTTTTAATATTTGTCTTTGTTGTTTTTCTAACGCTGCTATCGCCTTTTTAATACGCTCAAATCGAGCGAGTTTATCTCGCTCAATATCCTTGGAAGTCTTTCGAGGCATAAAGATAAATCCTAATTATTCGCGATTGTAACTCGCGAAAAAAAGCAGCGTGCTTCTTTTCATACTGTTTTTGGGTTTTTTAAGCGCTTGGAGCAAGCTGTCGATTCAGATAAGCGCACCGCAGTTGCAGCATTTGCGGTAAATTTTGGGACTTCCATTGAGCGCCGACTATTTGTAGCCGCTTGTCTATCTGTTTGACCGCAGACTCTACAGCTCCCGAAGCAATCGAACTTAATTGTTCGGCTTGAAAGTACATATAATTGACTAAGCGATGCCTATGTTTACGTAGATAACTTATAAAGTTAGTAGCCCCGACATAGTTAGTTTTCCGGAGTTTACTAATCGCTTCTTCGACCACTCCTTGCCACAAATCTGCTTCGATTTGTTCTAAAAACTTTTTCGATGCCTGAATTTTATAGAGGTTCTCTTTCAAATGATACCAGTCAAGAATTTCTTGTCGGGTCTGGTCGTCGGCTATTTGTGCAAATAGGTTCCACACCCCATCGTGTCCATCACCCAAGCAATAAATGGTTCGAGCCAGGTTTTGGCTGTTCACCCAATTAATTAGAGAAAAATTATCTTGAAAGAAGGCTCCGTAATATATTCCTTGTAGTCGTCCGGTTTTATACTCCTTCCAGTAGGCGGGTTTACCTTTTTCCTGTGAGCGTAAACGCACTTTCCCACCATCGAGACAAACTTCTGTCAGTTTTTGTTTAATATTAGGTGGCGATAGCTCTACTTTCTGGGCTTGGCGATGATGAGTGCTGTGACCTACTTCTACCCCGGTCAAGACTTTCAGGTCATTCTCTGCATCTTGAAATGATTCATTTGCTGCAAGTAATAAACAGCATTTTTCCAGAAGAGGACTTAACCGTCGATACGGCTCAATTCCTAAACGTGACGCTTGTTTTTGAGTGATTTTTATCCGACCCACACAACTTCTTATCGTTCGGATGCGTCCCGATTCTGTTCCCGTCTTTTCTCCGATAAAAAAAAGGTTATTTGGGGGCTGACATGTTCTAGCACTTGGTCGCGCACCGCTGTTTCAATACCCTCTAACGTCTCAATTTTCTCTTGTGGAGTATTTTTATAGAGAATTTTAGCTATCGCCTTGATATGGTCGGCTAAAAGTTTTTTGTCTTCTGGTGTCATTGTCATAAAGAGGCTCCCTAACTAATTAAATTGTCGCAGTTAGGGCAACATCCGCCTAGTCGGCCTTTATTCGCGAGTAAAAATCGCGAATAAACTTCCCGTTCTCTTGCCTTCTTGCAAAATTGGGATGCTCCCCTCTAATAGATGAGTTCCCTCTAGCAAAAAAAGTTGCTGCTCTCGCCGCCCCTTGGCATGGTGTAGCTTTTTAATTTGCTTGACAAGAGAATTCTGAATACTGGTCAGCATCGTAATTTTAAGATTTTAGACTTGGATTTTAGATGGGTGATCAATCCAAAATCTAAAATTTTGGCATCCAAAATTGGAGGATGCGGAACCCGGGACTTGAACCCGGAAGTCTTTGCAGACACTAGAACCTGAATCTAGCGCGTCTACCAATTCCGCCAGTTCCGCTTGCGTTTTTTCCACGCAGTTTATTATCCTGCCGTAATTTTGAGAGTTTGTCAACTAATTTTTTTCCCAGGTCTTGAAAACAGGGTTAAAGGCAAAACTCGTGGACGATTAAGCTGGCTTTTATGTAGACATTTAAAATCTTTCAGGTAGAATCAGAACCAAATTTTAAAAAATGCAAAGGAATTCCCTGATTCTGGAGGATAGACCCATCAATCACTCTCTCAGCCTGACAGATAGCCACTCTTTACCCGAAGAAGACAAATCCGTGTTACAGATTTGGGGCGGAAATCCCCTACACGGTCATGTCAAAATTAGTGGAGCCAAAAACTCGGCCTTAGCCATCATGGCGGGGGCTATACTTTGTCCTGATGATTGCCGACTGCGTAATGTGCCCTCTCTGGTAGACGTGGCACGAATGAGCCAGATTTTAGCGGCTCTAGGTCTGAAGATAGAACGTAACGGTGACACCCTAGACATTGATGCTCGTCACCTCCAACAGTCCCAAGCGCCTTACGAATTGGTCAGCCAGCTACGAGCTAGTTTCTTTGTGATTGGTCCGGTGCTGGCGCGATTGGGAGCGGCGCGTGTCCCTTTACCAGGGGGTTGTGCCATTGGTGCTAGACCCGTAGACCTCCATGTCCGGGGTTTACAAGCGATGGGAGCAGAGGTACACATCGATCATGGCATGGTTCATGCCTATGTTCCTGGACGAAACCCCAAATTAAAAGGGGCAAAAATTTACCTGGACTACCCCAGTGTGGGAGCCACGGAAACCCTGATGATGGCGGCAACATTAGCCGAAGGCGAAACAACGCTGGAAAACGCCGCCCAGGAGCCAGAAGTTGTAGATTTGGCGAATTTCTGTCGAGCCATGGGAGCCAGGATTCGCGGTGCTGGCACAAACACCATTGTCATTTCCGGTGTTCCCAACTTACACTCGGTGGACTACCCGATTATTCCTGACCGCATTGAGGCAGGAACCTTTTTAGTGGCTGGAGCCATTACCCACTCTGAAATCACCATCTCTCCTGTTGTGCCCGATCATCTTACGGCTGTCATTGCTAAGCTACAAGACATTGGAGCTAAGGTGATTGCCGAGGAACCCAATTGCCTGCGGCTTGTGCCAGGACGACTCCGGGCAACGGATATTGAAACCTTGCCTTATCCAGGCTTTCCGACAGATATGCAAGCGCCGTTTATGGCACTCTTAACCAAGAGTGAAGGAGACAGCGTGATTACCGAAACGGTTTTTGAGAATCGTCTGGGTCATGTTGCTGAGTTAAATCGCATGGGCGCAGATATTCGTGTGAAAGGGAAACATGCCCTAATCCGAGGGGTATCGATGTTATCCGGTGCTCCTGTTGTTGCCACAGACTTACGAGCCTCAGCTGCGTTGGTGATAGCTGCGCTAGCGGCTGATGGAAAAACAACGATTCAGCGCCTGCACCATTTAGATCGGGGTTACTATGACTTGGAAGGGAAATTGCGGCAATTGGGAGCGAAAATTGAGCGCGTGCAGGATAAGACCGATGCAGGGGTTGAAGCCGATCAGACGTTGACGGCTCCAAGCCAGATTCTTACGCCACCGCAGATGCAGTCATAAACTGAGTTCGACTTAAAGAGCAAACGGCTATTGACTCAACGTCAGTCCTCAACTCCAAGTCCTGTCTTTGATTGGCTCTAATCGGCCAGCCACTTTCAGCACTAAAGACTTAGCACTGCATCGATGAAGCGATCGCCGTTTTTTCACTCTCGCGCTCATCACCTCTGGCCTCCAAAAGTGAAAGAGGGGATGAGATAGTGATTCCCTCCCCCAAACTCCAACAAGGGCTAAAATTAATTCAGTCTGTTCTAGCTAGAACTCAAAATTTCTGCCAAAGCTTCCTTGACGATGGGATATTGATATTTAAAACCATAGCTAATGGTTCTTTTGGGAAGTACCTGTTGACCTTCTAAAACAACTTTAGCCCCTTCGCCCAGCAGCGCTTCTAGGGCGAAACTAGGCACTGGCAACCAGGAAGGACGATGGAGAACATCCCCCAGCTTCTCAGAGAGTTCTGACATCCGGACGGGATTGGGTGCAGTGGCATTGAAAACACCCTCCATGTCAGATCGGTTTAAAGCTTCCATAATCAAGTTGACAAGGTCTTCCCGGTGAATCCAAGCAAACCACTGCTGACCTGTACCAATGGGGCCACCCGCAAAGAATTGGAATGGGGGTATCATTTTGGCAAGTGCGCCACCATCTCCTAGGACAATCCCAAACCGGAGAATCACCAGTCGGACACCGGCCTCTTTCACCTTCTGGGCTTCGGCTTCCCAAGCTTGACAGACTTCGGCGAGAAAATCGTTACCCGCAGGACTGGTTTCGTCAAAGGTAGCGGTTTCGCTTGTTCCGTAGTAGCCGATCGCAGAAGCGTTCACTAAGACTTGTGGCTTGGGATTCGCTTGAGCAATGGCTTCTACTATTTTTTGCGTGCCCAACTTGCGGCTGTTGAGAATCTCCTGTTTGTGCTGCGGTGTCCACCGACTCTCTGCGATCGGTTCTCCAGCGAGATGTACTACAGCATCACAACCTGCGATCGCTTTTTGCCAGTCACCGGATTCAGTCGGCGTATAGGCTACAACTTCCAAATTGGGGAACTTGCGTAACGCCGCTTCCCGATTGCGGGTGAATATAAGCGGCTGATGTCCTTGTGCCTGGAGTTGCTCCACAAGGCGACTGCCCACAAATCCAGTTGCTCCAGTAATTGCTACTTTCATGGTTTAGTGATTGCTACTCTGTGTCGATTTCCCGGTTTCGCTGTAAGCCAGTATACAAAACTTAAAACCTCTACAGGAAATATTCTGTTCCGCCTATTTTTTAATGTTTAAGTTTCTCACTCAATGGTCATTCCCAGACCCATAGCGCCATGATTCAATCCAACGGCGGCAGTAATATTGAGGAATTGGTGGTAGTGTTTTTACAGAGCCACTGATGAGCGGCCCTAACGGATATAAGCCGGTATAGATGGCTAGATTAATGTAATGAATCAGCCAATCTAAAAGTGTTATCAGGCCGACTTGAGGAATCACAGGCAATACAAGTCCCGGTTTAGTGAGTGACGTGACTAATAATGTTTTGGATAGTCCTGAAAATTGGACAACGTCTTGTAAGAAGGGGCGCAGTACATCGTCTCCTAGCTGTTCCATTGCCTGAAAGACGCCGGTGAGAAGTTGGTTAATTTGATTGGGAGGTAACTGTTGGTTGATCCCAACGCTCATCGCTCGTTGAAATAACCAGGTGACGGCGATATTCGGTTGATAAGGCTGTAACTGTTTTAAGGCATTTTGGGTTAAAGCATCATATTCCAGGGCTTCATGGATTCCTTCCGTCAGGCGCTTGAGATGTCTCACCATGGAGCCAAACCCACCAAAACTTACAGGAGATTGACCCCCACTGCTATCACCCACGGGTAAAATTCGGCTCCATGGCAGACGAATCGGCGAGTCACGGTAGGCAGGAAAGAAGCCAAACAGCACCCGTTTAAAATCAAGTTGGGATAATTCGACAGCTTGGTATTCTGGCAACAGGCGCAGGTATTCCTCGAATAAAAACTCCAAACTGGGGCGTTCTGGGTGAGCATCCAGATAGGTGAATAAATAAGTGGTTCTACCATCCCGTGCCGGAAATGCTTCCCAAAAATATTGGCATTGATTTTGGATGGGTGTAAAAGAAACGATTAAATCGCCTGTTTCATTTTGAGGAAAGCCTTGAGCGCAACTACCAACAACTAAGCAGACGCCTTCTGGTTTTTCGCCTTGTCGTGCTTGTTTGATAATGGGCGAAAAATGTCCCATCGCGTCGATGAGCAACCGTGTTTTTAATCCACCTGCGGCATCAACAAAAACCCCATCGGGATGAACGACAGCACCCTCGAACGATGTCTTTTCAAACAGTTGTCCCCCTGCTTCTATAAATTTTGACTTGAGGGTATCGAGGAGAAAAATTGGGTCAACTCCTATGTTGAGAACATCCCGTATCCAGAAATCGGGGCCTTGGTGAAAGCTGATGCGAGCCGGGTTATATTCGGTTGCGATCGCTTGTTCTAATTCCGCTTGAGAAAGTAGCTCAAGTTCTAAAAATATTTCTAATTCTTTGCGAGAAATATTCCACTCCTGTTCCCTACCCCGCAAAATTCCTCGTTCAATTAAAGCCACTCTCCAACCTCGTTTTTGCAGGGCTGCGCCGATTAAAATGCCTAATGTGCCACCACAGATAACCACATCCCAATCCACGGTTCCTAAAGCCTCTTGGCTTTCTTTGACCACAAAGGGAATGGGGGCTGTGTCGTCCCGCAACGCTTGCCAAGCTTGATCTGCACTCCGAAGGCGTTCTAGAAGATTGCCGGGTAGCTGAGAGAGAATTTGTTCGGTTTGGCTCATGGCTGTCTCTTTTGGCGGGGATGCTCCCTTTTCATCCTAATGGGCTGGAGCCTGGGGGAGGAAGCCGAACGAGTGAACTCGCGGCTATACAAACAAAGCCTGCCTACGCAGGCTGGAGAGCTCAACAGCAGAGTTGAATCACCTCAGTATTAATGCTGAGACAATTCAGTATTAATACTGAGGTGAGTACTCAAAAAACATTGACATACTCTTAAGAATGGGCTTGCAGTTTTGGGTGTCTACACAAGGAAGGTTATCAGCAAGCCGATTTAAGCTTTGAGAGGTGAAATGAATATAGGTAGAGTTATCTCTAGTTTAGTTGTAGCAGCAGTCTTAATCGCTACAGCAATTGACGCACAGGCTCAAAAGGCTCCAAACCGCCGTTCATCTGGAGTTGCTTCTCTAGGTGAGATGGGATGTCGGAGGATAGGAGGTATGGGTGGGTACAGAACTATAAATGAAGATATCCCTATAGGCCGTGAAATCTTTAGAGCTGTTGCTTATCTAGGCGACGGGAGTTTTTTGGGAACAGGAATTGATAGGGATCATCCTACCAAAGTTGCTTGTCGGCTTGCACCCGTGAACGCAGCTCCTCAATTTAAAACCTTAACCCTTTCGTTTGGACTTAGGGAAGATAGTTCCGCTCTTGATGGTTCTGTAATCGTTCGCCTATCAGTCTACAAAGACGGTAACTTTTACGGCGAGCAAACTGTCAGTAGAGGCGATAAAATTCGCTGGCCTATAGATGTTAGAAATACTCGTAGTCTCGCTTTAGAAACTGAATGTGTCCGACCACGAAAAAACTCTGATAGTTGTCCCCTTATTTGGGTTGTTGAAGATATTTTAAGGAAATAAATCGATGAAGCGCAGAGACTTTATTCAGTATGGTGCCTTGGGTAGTGCTTCCTTTGTTGTTAATCTCGGTCTACACAATCCTAAGCCAGCAGATGCTTTTTTGTTTCTCCTGCTGAGGGGCGCACTCATGGATGCAGCCTTTGGGGCTTTACTTCAAGGTGCTTTTGCTCTAGCCCGTCATGCTTGGGGAAGGCGCAGCCAAGAATGGTATGACAGAAGGTTAGAGGCTCAATTGGCTCAAAGTAAATTTATCGGCAATAGTTTTACTAATGTTGCTGTAGCAGAAGTTAATAGCTTTCAGTATTCTGTTGTTTTGGCGGCTGAACGTAGTGAGCAACTGGGTAAAAATATTGCTTTCGGCTTTCCCCAAATGCGGGACAGTGAACCGAGTGTTGCATCCTTTGCTGGGCCTTCCGCTATTGGTATGGCTATTGCAGCCCAATATATGCGGGAAAATCAAAGGATGAGTCATCAAGAAGTACAAGCAGCAATTCTGCCAACCTATCAAGACTATAACGATTTTACGTCTTGGTCGAAGCCCACAAGCTATACAGCTTATTCCAATATTGCTGGACAAGATGGCGTTTTGATTGAATATCGCCTTGTCAAACCAGGTAAGGGAGGTCATGGAATTATTGATGTTGTTGTTAACGCCAATCGTCGGATTGAGATTCCATCAATTCAGGTTAAATACGCTTAATTTTTTCATATATTGATAGGATTTTATATGTTTAATCGATGGTTAACTCTATCAATTGCATTAATAATTGTACTCTCAGTTTTTGGAGAATCTAGTGAGGCTTATACGCAGCAAGGACAACGAGATATTTTGCCTTTGCCGCTAAATTCACAGATAGCCAAAAGACCACGCATTCGATTACCGCGAAGAAGAGGGTCGCAAATCCGTAACCCACGCAATGTTATTAACCTTAATTTGAATGGCAGAAGGTATAATCCAATACCCAAGCATCAAGGTGGTGGTGCGGGAACACTTATGGATCTCGATGAGCAAACAGCTCAGAGAGTTCTAAAGCGGGGCTTTCCTTTGGGTACCAGAGTGTACAGTTATCACAACAGACGGTTCTATAGATTTGACTACGAGAATCGCACAGATAACGCCAACAATGGTTTTTTTCATGGATATCCTGTCGAGATGAATCAAGTTCCCGCAAACATTAGGAAATTGATGAAAAAATCAGGAATACTCGATTGAGCTATCATCTTGTACCAGACAAGCCGAACGAGTGAACTCGCGACTATACAAACGAAGCCTGCCTACGCAGGCTGAATAATTGTAGCCCGCGTAGAGCCGGAGCTTTAGTGAGGACTTTGCTCGTATAGCCCCACTCTTCAGGGTGCGGGTTTTCTTTACAAGAGGGACATGCATCGAAATTTTACACAGTTGTACCTTCACCTAGTTTGGGGAACTTGGGATAGATTACCCTTAGTAACACCAGACATTCAGGAAGTCATTTATGCCGCAATTGTTAAGCAATGTAGCCAATTAGAATGCACAGTAATTACCATTAGCGGTATGACAGAACACGTTCACCTATTAACTGGTTTTCCGCCCAAGTTGACTATATCCGAACTCGTCGGCAAAGTTAAAGGCAACTCTTCCCATCTAGTCAGCTCTGAAATCAAACCAGGAGAATTTTTCAAATGGCAAGGTGGCTATGGCGCATTTACAGTCAGTGGCAATCAAATTGATCAAATCGCTGATTACATTCGTAACCAAGCGCAGCACCATCGCCAAAAATCCCTCATCTCCGACTGGGAACTCAGCTAAGGAGCGCCCTTTTAACGTCAAGCTTTCTCCCCCTGGCTGATAAACTTGCTAATTCTAGCCTGCGTAGGCAGGCTTCGTTCGTATAGCCCCACCCTTCAGGGTGCGGGCATTCTTTATCCCCTTCACAACGGCAGATTGATGTAAAAAGTCGTTCCTTCCTGGCAACTGGACTCAAAAGAAATCTGCCCCCCATGAGCATCAATAATCGATTTGGCGATCGCGGTTCCCAATCCCGTGCCACTATGTTTCCCATAGGTGACAAATGCCTCAAATAAGCGGTCTTTAATCGCTTCTGGAATGCCTGGGCCGTTATCGCGAATCTTGATATTTACGCCTGACTCGTTCACCCAAGCGGTCAGTTCCACACGCCCCCCACAGCCCTTAAACGCCTCAACCGCATTCCCCACCAAATTTTGTACAACACGCAAGAGTTTGTTTTCATCAACATTCACGACTACGTCTGCTGCTTGAATCACAAACTCAACCTGTGCCTCGTGGAAGTAAACACGATTGAGTTTTTCAAAAAGCTGCAATACCACAGCAAGGTTAATTGGCTGTTTATTTAATACGGAATTGCCCCGCACAAATTCCAAGAATTCTTCTGCCATGGCTGACATTCGATGAGCCTGGGCTTGAATCAAATAGCACCATTCAACGGTCTCTTCATCTGAGTGAAGCTCTTGAATCATGCCACTAGCTAGATTAATCCCACTCAAAGGACTTTTAAAATCATGGATAACCGTGTTCAGCATCTCCCCAAGCAGAACCATTTTTTCTTTGTGAACCACTTGTTTCACATATTCGTCTGTGGAGTCCCTGAGACGTTGAATCATGTAACTAAATAACTTAATGGCTACACTGCCTTTTGTGTTTTCCAAGATTTGCATCAGACCATTACCTGGAATCTTGGCTAAAGTGGCCTCTTGACAAGCAATGGCTTGAGTGCTTCGGGGTTGTCCATCCAAAATTCCAAGTTCCCCGAAAAAACCATTCGGCAGAGCTTTGGTTAGGGTTTGATAGTGATTAGGGCTGATTCGTTTTCTAAACTCCACTTGACCGGCTAAAACCAGGTACAAGAAATCGGCGGGATCGCCTTCATCAAAAATCAGGGTCTGATCAGGTAAGTCTTCGACAATCGCTATGCGGCATAGTTCTGAAGCTTGTTCAGGCTCAAAAAAGGATATAAATTTATGCGATTTCAGTTCCATAGGAGAGAAAACTGCATCGTTAGTCTCACAAATTGCTTGATTTTAGCTTGACATCTGTCGCTCGTCTAAAGATTGCGATGGCTCACGTTGATGCCTGAGCCAAAGCTAGCACCGCATTCTGACCGCCAAATCCAAAACTTAAACATAGCACCTGCCGAATCTGGCTTGGGCGAGGTGTGTTTACGAAATCTAACTCAAAATCGGGTTCCGTCAACCCCACACAAGGGGGTAAAAGTTGATGCTCTAAGGCTTTCAAACAAAAAGCCACGCCTAAGGCTCCAGATGCCCCCAGAGTATGACCTGTTGCTCCTTTGGTCGAACTAACCGGAACCTGCCTTGTAAACACCCTCTGAATCAACTCAGCTTCGTTGTAGTCGTTGAGTTGGGTAGCGGTACCATGAGCGTGAATGTAGTCAATATCCGATGAGGAAAGATGACTCCGTTCTAGACATTGCTGGACAGCGGCGATCGCACTGCGTCGATCTGGATTTGGGGCACTGACATGATAAGCATCACTCGTCAAACCAAACCCCAATAACTTTCCATAAACTCGAGCACCTCGATGGATGACCAAGTCGGCTGACTCTAAGACTAAGACAGCCGCTCCTTCTCCTAAGACTAAACCTTCCCGCCGCTGATCAAAAGGGTAAGCCCCTGTTTGAGCCAGAGCACCCATTTTATCGAATCCGGTCAGAGTGAGTGGAGTGATGGGAGCTTCAACTGCACCCGCAATAACTCGTTGACATTGACCGGTCTGGATCAGTTCCATGCCTTGAGCGATCGCCCAGATTCCTGTCGCACAAGCCGCCATCGGTGCAAGCACCGGCCCTAGTGACCCAACTTGACGAGCGGCTGTAATCGCGGCGCTGTGCGGTAGCGTATCCAACCAATTGTCTAAGTTTAGGATTGGGGATGGGGAAGAAGACGTTGAAAGGGGAACACCCAGGAATGGGGAGAGTTCTTCAAACTCGCCATATCCCTTTGTTTCCCCAGTCAATCTTTGAGTGTCCCCATCTTGTCTTCTCCCCAGTCTTTTGGCGAGTTGCTCCCATGATGCCTGACAGCTACGACTTGAGCCAATCACCACGCCACAGTCGGGCAATGGCAGAGGTAAATCAGCATCCTGAAGGGCATCTGCCACAACCTGCTGCGTGAGCGTTTTGAGGGACGTTACAGTTTGACCGATCAGCGCTAGGGGACGGGAGGGAAACTCTGGAAATAGTTGATGCTGCTGGATGCCAGATTTTCCATGGGTCAGATGCTGCCAGCTAGATTCCAGACTACCTAAAGCTGAGAGCAAACCGATGCCAGTAACGACTACCTCCACCGCAGCCAAAGCTAATTGCTCCCAAGTGTTCCAGCAAACCTCATCAAGTCTAAACTATCGAGGGGATTTTCAGCCAACAGCTTTGAAGGGGTAGAGCGTAGAGTGTGGAGATGGGCGAACCCACTATTTCTTGAGATTTTCGATTCCTTTGGTCACCTTAGCTGACTCAATGCGATCGCCCTGCTGAATCTTGTCCACCACGTTCATTCCATCGGTGACATACCCAAAAACCGCATAGTTCCCATCCAAAAATTGTAGTTCGGCTAGGGAAATATAAAACTGTGACGAAGCCGAGTCCGGGGGAGTTGAGCGAGCCATCGCCACCGCACCACGAGTATGTTTGAGTTGAGGGGGAACAGTAATACCGGCTTTCTCGAACGTTTGGCTATAGATCGGCTCTTGTGCGTCTTTGGGCTTAATCTCCAGAGGGACATAGCGTTCTTGCTTGGTTTGGGGATCGATAAAACCACCTGTTCCCAAGCGTTCTACAGGAAATTTTTCATCTTTCCCTTGAGGATCACCGCCTTGAACAACAAAGGGTTCCGGGTTTCGCACAACCCGGTGAAAAACTAGCCCATTGTAGACGCCTCGCTGGACAAGGTCTACAAAATTTCCTGCTGTAATAGGGGCATTGGTTCCATCAACTTCGATGGTGATCGGTGAGCCTTTTACCTTGAGTACCACTGTGGCCTTTCCGTCCAGTCTTGGCAAATTACTCTGCTGAGAACTGGGTCGCTCAGCCGCTGGAGCAGAGGCTGTTTCAGCGGCTTTTGGGTTACTGGATTTGAGGGGAGTCGCTTCTTGCGTACTACATCCCCCCATCACCAAACCTACAACAATCAAAAGTATCGATAACCAACGCTGGATTTTTATCTGCATGTTTAATTCACCGTTCTTGTAGCCTTAGCTACTGAATCATAGTAAGCAGATCTGTTCCCACTCAACAGCATGAATTACAAAATTGATTTACAAGCCCTCTAGGGGAACTGCCAGAAAACGAGCGATTTCTGCGCCCTGATTTTCCAGTTCAGACAAGGATAGGGGCTGCCCAACGCGAGTCAGAGGAATTTCTCGGCGATCTTTAGCCCGCAGATAAAGCGCTCTCTTTGGGTTAAGACCTTCTTTGATCTCTACTCGAATCGACTGGACATCTTGTAGGCGACAGCTAAACTCGATACGACGGTTCTTCCCAGGAAATCCCCAGCGAAAAATTTTCACCATACCAGTTTCTTTGCTGAATTCATTGTAACCGCCCCCAACGTCCAACAAAATAACCAGCCACAGGTAAAGGGCTAAGAGCAGACCTGCAAGGCCATAGAACCCCATCGCCGCCCCCTGAGGGATAAATATTAACTGAGTCGCATCTCCAACGGGAAGCAGATTCACCTTGGTGTAACTTGAGAGCGCTGCCAAGAAAAAGCCTGTTGCTCCCACAGAAACAATGATTGCCCACCAGTAGTTACTGAATCGGCGAGATCCTAAAATCGGCTGACTAATGACGCGATTCTCGCGCTGGGTTGTTTGTGCTGTCATGGAACAATCCGGCCCCCTCTATCTCACGATTTGCATAACACACTCTGCCATTACTATGGCATTTTTAGCAAAGACAGAGCGGACTTCCAGAAATTCTGAGGACGTATGTGTCAATTTGTAAAAAATTTGATATCCATTATGATTAGAAAGTAAACGCTACAAGCCTTACCTCCTTTACAGGAGATCGGGGTAGCGGCGTAAAAATGTGATAAGTTAAGAAACATTAAACAGCCACGAGCTAATAGTCTAGTGAGTGGTAGTGGGTACCTGACACATCCTTTCTGAGAGAAGTTAGCCTGACAGGCTAGCCTCGCAGGAACTTCACGCTGATCTAGCGGTGGAGATGTCAACAACCCTACGCGAAAGCGTCAAACTGGAATCCTTGCTTTCTCATTAATGTCAGAGGATTTGAAACTATGACAATAGCAGTCGGACGCGCGGCAAGTACGAGAGGATGGTTTGACGTCCTCGACGACTGGCTAAAGCGCGATCGCTTCGTTTTCGTCGGCTGGTCCGGCCTGCTGCTGTTCCCCTGCGCTTACCTAGCGCTAGGCGGCTGGCTGACCGGCACCACCTTTGTCACCTCGTGGTACACCCACGGATTGGCCTCTTCTTACCTAGAAGGCTGTAACTTCCTGACCGCCGCCGTATCAACGCCTGCCGACAGCATGGGACACTCCCTGCTGTTGTTGTGGGGACCCGAAGCCCAAGGCAACTTCATCCGTTGGTGCCAAATCGGCGGGTTGTGGCCCTTTGTCGCCCTGCACGGAGCCTTCGGTTTAATCGGGTTCATGCTCCGGCAATTTGAAATCTCACGGTTGGTGGGGATTCGTCCTTACAACGCCATTGCGTTCTCTGCACCGATTGCCGTATTCGTCAGCGTGTTTTTGATGTACCCCTTGGGACAGTCAAGCTGGTTCTTTGCTCCCAGCTTTGGAGTGGCGGGAATTTTCCGCTTCATCCTGTTCGTACAAGGGTTCCACAACTTCACCCTCAACCCCTTCCACATGATGGGAGTGGCGGGTGTATTAGGTGGAGCGCTGCTGTGCGCCATCCACGGGGCAACCGTAGAGAACACCCTGTTTGAAGACGGGGACAAAGCCAACACCTTCCGGGCGTTCAACCCCACCCAAGCGGAAGAGACCTATTCCATGGTCACCGCTAACCGCTTCTGGTCGCAAATCTTCGGAATTGCCTTCTCCAACAAGCGCTGGTTGCACTTCTTCATGCTGTTCGTGCCCGTGACGGGATTGTGGATGGCCTCGATTGGGATTATTGGCTTAGCGCTGAACCTTCGGGCTTATGACTTCGTCTCTCAAGAGTTACGAGCCGCCGAAGACCCAGAGTTTGAAACGTTCTACACCAAAAACATTCTGTTGAACGAAGGTCTACGGGCTTGGATGGCTCCTCAAGACCAACCCCACGAGCACTTTGAGTTCCCTGAGGAAGTTCTTCCTCGCGGTAATGCTCTGTAAAACAATATTAAGGATGAGTGCTGAATTCTCACTCTTCAGCATTCATCACTCCTGGTTTATCATCCATCATTTTGAAAGAGGTACTACCCAGTGGTAACACTCTCTAGTAATTCAATCGTTGCGGGAAATCGTGACCAAGAATCATCAGGTTTTGCCTGGTGGGCTGGTAATGCCCGTCTGATCAACCTCTCCGGTAAATTGTTGGGTGCTCACGTTGCCCACTCTGGACTCATTGTCTTCTGGGCTGGAGCTATGACCTTGTTTGAGGTCGCTCACTTTGTACCCGAAAAGCCCATGTACGAACAGGGCTTAATCTTACTGCCTCACCTAGCCACTCTGGGCTGGGGTGTTGGCCCTGGTGGTGAAGTTATCGATACCTTCCCCTACTTTGTGGTCGGTGTGCTGCACCTCATCTCCTCTGCCGTTTTAGGCTTAGGCGGTATCTATCACGCTGTTCGTGGCCCAGAAACCTTAGAAGAGTACTCCTCCTTCTTTGGTTATGACTGGAAAGACAAGAACAAGATGACCACCATCTTGGGCTTCCACCTGATCATGTTGGGATTGGGTGCCCTGCTGTTGGTCGCCAAGGCGATGTTCTTTGGTGGTGTGTATGACACTTGGGCACCCGGTGGTGGTGACGTGCGTGTCATTACTAACCCGACTCTGAACCCAGCCATTATCTTCGGTTACCTGCTGAAGGCTCCCTTCGGTGGCGAAGGCTGGATTATCAGCGTCAACAACATGGAAGACATCATCGGCGGTCATATTTGGGTCGGCTTGGTCTGTATCGCTGGTGGCATTTGGCACATCCTGACTAAGCCGTTTGCTTGGTCTCGTCGCGCCTCCATCTGGTCTGGAGAAGCTTACCTCTCCTACAGCTTGGGCGCTTTGTCCATGATGGGTTTCATTGCCGCTTGCTTTGTCTGGTTTAACAATACCGCTTACCCCAGCGAATTCTACGGCCCCACTGGTCCTGAGGCTTCTCAAGCTCAAGCCTTAACTTTCTTGATTCGTGACCAACGCTTAGGTGCTAACGTCGGTTCTGCTCAAGGCCCCACGGGTCTGGGTAAATATCTGATGCGCTCTCCCACTGGCGAAATCATCTTCGGTGGTGAAACAATGCGCTTCTGGGATTTCCAAGGCCCCTGGTTAGAGCCTTTGCGTGGACCCAACGGTCTTGACCTGAACAAGATCAACAATGATATTCAGCCTTGGCAAGCTCGCCGTGCGGCTGAGTACATGACACATGCTCCTCTGGGTTCTTTGAACTCCGTGGGTGGTGTGGCTACGGAGATCAACTCCTTTAACTATGTGTCTCCGCGTTCTTGGTTGGCTTGTTTCCACTTTGTCATGGGCTTCTTCTTCCTTGTCGGTCACCTGTGGCACGCGGGTCGCGCCCGTGCGGCAGTGGCTGGATTTGAGAAAGGAATCGACCGTGCTACTGAGCCGGTGATGTCCATGCCCGACCTTGACTAGGTTGCTGGATTTTCTTAAAAGCTAAAGCTGAGATATTGGAAAAGCTCCTGTTTATGCAGGAGCTTTTTTTGTTAAACTGAACCCCTCTTAGCCCAAGCAGAACTGATACGAAGTTGCAGTCAAAGATAGTAGATAGGGGGACAAGGAGGACAAGGGGGACAAGGGGGACAAGGGGGAGAGAAAGTACATCGTCTGAACGCAACTCGGTATGAAAAGAAATTGCTCCCCTTGTAAAGGTGAAACCCTAAAAAATTTACAAAAATTATTTTTATTCTTAAATCCTAAAATATATCATCAAGAATCATTATCTTGAAGTTAACTAAAATACTAATTTAATAACAAAAAATAGAAATGAGTCCTCCGAAAAAAACCAAGAGCATGTCGGACTTTCTGGCTTATGGGGGATTGTTACATGGCATAACGAGTCGCATTCGTCAGTCACTGGAATTGCAGGAAATCTTGACAGCGACGGTTACAGAAGTACGTTCTTTTTTGCAAACAGACCGGGTCAAAGTCTATCGGTTTCATCCGGATGAAAGTGGTCAGGTTGTTGCGGAGTCGATCGCGATTGATCGATTACCGTCTCTACTGGGACTGAACTTTCCCGCAGGAGATATTCCCCCCCAGGCGCGTGAAATGTTTGTGAAAGCACATCAACGGTCTATTGTCGATGTGGCAGCTCAGCAAATCATTTTAAGTAGCAATGCAGCTCCTCGATCAATTGTGGATCTTTCGTTGGAGGACATCCGCCTACAACCGATCGGTGATATTCTTCAGCGTCCGGTAGACTCCTGCCATCTGGATTATCTGACCGCCATGGGGGTACTCTCTTCCCTGGTAGTGCCCATCCTCCATCAAGAGCATCTCTGGGGCTTGTTAGTCTCTCATCACTCCCAGCCACGAGCTTTTAAGGAAGAAGAACTTCAGCTTGTTCAGCTCATCGCCGATCAACTGTCAATTGCGATCGCTCAATCCGAACTCCTCACTCAAGCCCGAAAGCAAGTCCGTCGGGAAACCCTAATCAATCAGATCACCCATCTGCTGCACTCACCCCGTAACATGCCAGAAATCCTGCAACTTGTCTTAGAACAAATTGTCAGGGCGGCTTCGGGTTCCGGTGGCAGACTTTACCTGAGCGAAACCGATAAAAACGTCAGAACTCTCTATACCTGCGGTACGCAGCCTGCACTCTCAACACAAGAGCAACCAGCCTTGCTCGAAGAAAACTCCTTCTGGCAACCACTGATGCAGCCGGAAACTCAACCGTCCCAAGGTGGTGATTCCCTCCATCTACAGATTATCCCCGACCTCTACGAAGACCCTCAACTGGAATCTTTAACCCAGGCATTTCGACCGACCCCGATCCGAGGGCTGCTGGTGATGCCTCTCTATCATGGTTCAGAGTCCCTAGGTTGCCTCACAATCTTCCGGAATGCCATCGAAATCGAAACCTTGTGGGCAGGATATTGGGATAAAGATCAGCGCCAGCAGCGACCTCGCGCATCCTTTGAAGTTTGGCGAGAATATCAAAAGAGCCAACCTCCCCAATGGACTCGTGAAGACATTGAGTTGATTGAGTCGCTCTCGCTTCACCTCGCCATGGCAATCATGCAAAATCGCCTATATCAACTTGAACGGCATAATCTAGAACTAAATATCGCTCGTGTTGTTGCGGAGGAATCAAGTCGTTTAAAATCCAGCTTTCTCGCCTCAACCAGTCACGAATTGCGAACTCCTCTAGCCTCTACACTCAACTGTTTACAAATCCTGAGAAAAGGGTTTTATAAGAATACGGAAGAGTTAAATAAATACATCCAATTGGCAGAGAAATCTGTTAGAAACATCATCGATATGATTAACGATGTTTTGGACATTACTAAGATTGAGGCAGGTAGTATGGCGGTTGAATTGGAACCTGTCAATCTTGGGTCTCTGTTGGAAGAATTACGCGACCTCTTCAGCCTGGAAAGTCAACGCAAGGCTGTAACCTTGATGATTGAGTGTGAAGTGAATCGCGTTTATACGGATAAATGTAAACTTAGGCAGGTTTTGACCAACCTCCTTTCTAATGCTTTCAAATTCACTGAAACGGGTTCAGTCCGCATTAAGATTATCAAACAAGAGGAGCCGCCCAACATTGAAATTACGGTGGTGGATACTGGAATCGGGATCGAAATCAGTCAAAGGGAACTGTTACTAGAACCATTCGTTCAGGAAGATGGTTCTATCAAACGACGTTATGGCGGTACGGGTCTGGGTCTTGCAATTTGCAAAAGATTGGTAGAACTAATGGGTGGCAAAATTCACTTGGATAGCCCCGGCAAAAATCAGGGCACAACAGTAACCGTTACACTGCCTGACTCGACCCACTCCCTAAAAGATCAGACTTAAGGATAACAATGGGAAATTAACACGATGAAGCAGCGATAGTTCATCATTCATCCGAAATTATTGCCTCCCAAAATAATACGAAGTTACGTTCAAACAGGATAGATCAGAAACATCAGGGGAGCAGCGACAGAACTCATACGAGGACGGGGAATCAGGACAAAAGTCTGCTCTCTTTGAGAGCAATTTGATCTAAACCCGTTTCCCTAATGATTTAGAAGGAGGTGTGGCTTGAATATTCTTCTTGTCGATGACGATACTCTGCTTGCCGAGACTACCGCTACACTGATTCAATGTACCGGCGATTATCACGTCTACATTACAGATGAACCCACGGAAGTTTTCCGGCAGTGCCAATCCGGAAATGTAGACGTAGTGATTATGGATGTTAATTTGCCTGGGGCAAAGTGGGAAGGTCAATCCGTCAGTGGAGCTGACTTGTCACGCTTGCTTAAAACTCAACCGCAAACGAATCACATTCCCATCATTTTGGTGACAGCCTATGCTTTGGTGAATGAACAGCAGTACCTACTAAAAACATCACAAGCGGATAGTTTTTATGCTAAACCCATTTTGGATTTTGATTCCTTTTTAGAAGAACTGAATCACATTGTAAAACAATATAAAATATAGGGAATCTATAAGGTTGCAATTCTTGGACACTCAAGAATTTCTGTAACTTATTAAAAGGATAGATAAATGTATAATTTGGCTATATTAGATGACAATAGCGGCTTTTGCCAAGTTATGGAATGCTTCTTAAGCAACTATTTTCAAGTCTCTACTTTTACGGATACGCAAATTTTCTTAGAAGGGATAAAATCTCAGGTATATGATTTAGTTCTGATCGATCTCAGTATTATCCCTGATCCGGAGATGAAAATTCACAATGGTTGTGAATTAATTAGATATTTAAAAACAACTATGAATCAACCTCCTGTACTTGTTTTATTTACAGGATGGATTTCTAGAAACCCGTTGGAAGAAGGTAGACAAATCTGTCCTTTAGCGGATGGGTTTTTAGCCAAAGATTCTGACATCGAAGAAATGTTGCAGGAAATTAATCGGCTTCTGGCTTCTAAACAACTTAACAAAACCGACTGAGTTTTGCTATCAACACATACATTTTATTGTAAGAGTTTTTTGATTAAGCTCCTTCTCATATTCTTAAGGGGTTGGGACTGGCAGCAAATCGGTTAACACATTCTCTTCATCCAGATTTTTCATCGCCATTTCCAAGTCATGGGTTAATTTTTCGGCGCTTTTTTTAGTGGATTGAGTGCAATAATTCGCCACCTTTAAAGGCTTTCCAATCGTCACGGTGGCATCACAGCGCCAGTGGGGGATGGGATTGCTATAACGAATGCTAATCGGTACGATGACCAAATTCTCACCCAATTTACTCGCCTCCGCTTGTAGGGCAATACGAGCCATACCGGGTTTAAGGGGTTGAACGTGACCATCCCTAAAGATATTCCCTTCCGGAAAGATGACCAAGGGTTCACCCTGGCGCAGGAGTTCAATGCTGTGACGGAAACTGCCCACTCCTGGATGCCGAGTATTTACAGGAAATCCCCCCATACGCCGGATAAACCAACCTTGTATCCCTTTGATTTCATCTTCTGAAACCATGTAGCGTAAATCTCGTCCAGTGACATGTTTTCCTGCTGCATAGGGGATGAGCAATGCATCCCAACGAGAGCGATGGGTAGGAGCTAATATAACCGGGCCTGTGGTAGGGAGGTTTTCTTGTCCCGTCACTTTCAGATGACGGAAGTAAAGCGGCATGAGAATCCGACGAGCCAAGGGGTAGAGGATCAGGGTTAACCAGTGGCAAACGCGGGAATTAACAGGAGAAGTTACAGGAGTTGCTTTTGCCGGAGTCAACTTCTCGCCAGTGTATTCTACCGGTTGGGTCATGACTGGAGTGCGTTCGCAGGAGTGGAGTTGAATCATCAGGTTTAATGCATCCTTAATCTTCATTCTTACCTTAGAGTTTGCAGCCAACTCCTGTCTCCTACTTAGGGGACACTTCTGTTGCTGTCATGAGTAAGATTGTGTGATGCGATATTTATCGGTGACGCCGATGAGCAAACCAAGATTGCAACTGCTGACGACAGGCTGATTCCATAATTCCAGCAATGACAGGCAATCGATGATTTGAGCAGGAACTGTCAGGAATATTAGCCACTGTACGGATTGTGCCAGTTTTGGGATCGTCCACTCCATAGACCAGCAAACCCAGCCGCGCTAAAACAATCGCACCGGCACACATGGGACAAGGTTCTAGAGTAACGTAGAGAGTGCAACTATTGAGGTGCCAGGTTTGTAGGGCTTGCCCCGCCGCCCTCAGTGCGAGAATTTCAGCATGAGCGGTTGGGTCTTTATCACGCTCCCGGCGATTTTCGGCTGCCGCAATTAGGTGATGATTGGCGTCAACAATCACGGCACCAACTGGCACTTCTCCTGCATCCCCGGCTGACTGGGCGAGTGCGATCGCACGGCTCATCCAGTGGCGATGAGCGAGATATACTGGGTCTTCAATTGTCATAAATCCTCGTTACTCTCAGACTGGAAGTCTGGAGCTATATAAACGAAGTCCGCCTGCGCGGACTAACTACTCGCTCTATACAGCAGGCTGTACTAGGAGGGGGTCTAATTGACCCTTTGAGTCTAAGGCATGGAGGTCATCACAGCCACCAACGTGCTGGTCGTTGATGAAAATTTGTGGCACACTTCGCCGTCCATTAGCGCGTTCAGCCATTTTGCTTCTAGCCGCTTCGTCACCGTCGATTTTGTACTCTGTGTAGTTGACACCTTTCCACCACAACAGCATCTTGGCGCGGATACAAAACGGGCAGGTTTGCCAGGTATAGATTTCAACATTGGCTTTGATTCGTTCTGGGTGTCGTCCTAAAAGAGGATTGAGAAAGTCAAGCATTTTCTAAAATTGGGGATTTTATTGACTGTCTTTAGCCTAAAACAATTACTTTATCCCTAATGTATTATTAATGTAGTATCTTGGGTCTGGCAGAATCACTGATACCAGGCATTTATAAGCTTGTAGAGAAAATGCTGCTGACGATTACAACCACTTATTCACCAGCAACCGCTCTGGGCTATCTGCTGCACAAACACCCGGAGCGTTTCCAATCGTTTGACTTATCCTTTGGCAAAGCTAGTGTTTTCTATCCAGAAGCTAGTCTAGAGCGTTGCACAGCCGCCCTGTTGTTAGATGTTGACCCAGTGGGGTTGGTGCGAAAGCAACGAGGGCCAGGGTATCAGTTAGAGCAATACGTTAATGACCGTCCCTATGTTGCTTCATCGTTTTTAAGTGTAGCGATCGCCCAAGTCTTTGGCAGTGCCCTCGCTGGACGCTGCAAAGACCAACCCGAACTGGCACAAACCCCCCTCCCTCTCATCGCCAAACTTTCTGTTTTGTCCTGCAAAAGCGGTGAAGCCTTTTTAGGACGGCTGTTTGAACCACTGGGTTACACCGTCACCGCTGAGGTTCAAGCCTTGGATGAACAATTTCCTGAGTGGGGAAACAGTCCTTACTTTACTGTCGAACTCCAAGGCACAGTCCGCTTGCAGGACTTGTTGTCCCATCTCTACGTCCTCATCCCAGTCTTGGATGACGAAAAACACTACTGGGTAGGAGATGACGAAGTCGATAAACTCCTGCGCCACGGCGAAGGTTGGTTAGCAACCCATCCAGAACAGCAACAGATTGCCAAGCGTTACCTCAAACGGCAAGGACGTTTAGTACGAACTGCAATAGCACAATTAGTTGAAGAAGACAACCCAAACCCCGATGATACTCAAGCTGATCATGAGCTTGAAGAAGCAGCCGTTGAGAAACCGATTAGCCTCAATCAACAGCGCTTAGAAGCAGTTCTGGCAGTACTCAAAACTTGTGGGGCGAGACGAGTTCTCGACTTGGGTTGTGGTGAGGGGCGTCTTTTGAAAGAACTGCTGCAAGACAAGACATTTGAGGAAATCGTGGGAGTGGATGTATCTTACCGTGCCTTGGAAATTGCCCAAGAACGACTGCACTTAGACTGGTTGACCGAACAGCAGCGACAGCGCATTAAGTTAATCCAAGGCTCGCTAACCTACCGAGACCAGCGCCTGAGTGGATATGATGCGGCTACGGTTGTAGAGGTGATCGAGCATTTAGATCCGCCACGTTTAGCTGGATTTGAGCGAGTACTATTCGAGTTTGCTAGACCCACCACTGTTGTCGTGACGACGCCAAATGTCGAGTACAACGTCAAGTTTGAAAATCTCCCGGCTGGGAAACTTCGACATAAAGACCATCGCTTCGAGTGGACACGCAAAGAGTTTCAGGCATGGGCGAACCGAGTAGCAGAACGCTTTGGTTATTCGGTGCAGTTTCTATCAGTGGGTTCAGCAGATGTAGATGTAGGCACACCAACGCAGATGGGGGTGTTTACCCTTGCCTAAGAACTCTTATTCCTTACTTTGCCAAAAATCGTGCCAACAAAGGTAAAGCGATAGAAGTCAAGCCAACTAGCAGCCAGAACGCAGCGTTTATTCCCTTCGTAAAAGCCAGATGAACATCCTTGAAATCCCAGAACTATCCCTAGTCGTCCTAATCGGCGCATCCGGTTCCGGTAAGTCTAGCTTTGCTCGTAAACACTTCAAGGTGACTGAGGTTTTGTCATCAGATTTTTGCCGAGGCATCGTGTCTGATGACGAAAACGATCAATCCGCAACTAAAGATGCTTTTGAGGTACTGCACTATATCGCTGCTAAACGGTTAGCGGCTGGGAAACTGACGGTGATTGATGCCACGAATGTACAGCCAGAAGACCGGAAACCGCTGGTGAAATTAGCGCGTGAGTATCATTGTCTACCTGTTGCAATTGTTCTCAACTTACCAGAGCAACTGTGTCACGACCGCAATTGTGCTCGTCCTGATCGCAATTTTGGTTCTCACGTCGTCCGCAGGCAAAGCCAGAATCTCAAGCGATCGCTTCGCAGTCTGCAACGCGAAGGTTTCCGGCATATTCACATTCTCAATTCATTAGAAGACGTTGAAGCCGCCGTCATCAAGCGTCAGCCACTTTGGAATAACCGCAAGCACGAACATGGCCCCTTCGACATCATCGGAGATATTCACGGCTGTTGCGATGAACTCGAAGCACTCTTACAACAGCTAGGGTACGAAAGAAACCTAACTTCCCACCCCTCTCGTTCTCCCCTAAAACGGGAGAGGACAGAGGACGAAGCCTTTTTTTCACGGAAGGGGGAGAATGACTCCCCTCTCCTTGTAGGAGAGGAGTCGGGGGAAAGGTCAAAACCAGGGGCAATCAGGGCACCTTCCCTTTGGGGTAACACTATTTACAGCCATCCCCAAGGTAGAAAAGCAATTTTCCTGGGCGATTTGGTAGATCGTGGACCTCGCATTCTCGATACCCTCAAGCTTGTACACAACATGGTTGAGGCAGGCACAGCTTTGTGCGTTCCCGGCAACCACGACATCAAGCTAATGCGTAAGCTGTGGGGTAAGAATATAAAAATTACCCACGGGCTAGATAAAAGTCTCGCAGAAATCGATGCCTTGCCAGAGGATGTGCGAGAACTGTTCTCAAAAGAAATCGCTAATTTCCTAGATTCTCTCGTCAGTCACTACGTTCTCGACGATGGTAATCTCGTTGTCTCCCATGCAGGCATGAAAGAGGCACTGCAAGGACGAGGTTCTGGCAAGGTTAGGGATTTTGCCTTGTATGGTGAAACGACGGGTGAAACCGATGAGTTTGGTTTACCCGTCCGCTATAACTGGGCGGCGGAATATCGGGGTAAGGCAATGGTAGCTTATGGACATACACCAGTCCCTGAACCCGAATGGCTCAATGGCACAATCGACATTGACACGGGTTGCGTTTATGGAGGTAAGCTGACGGCACTGCGCTACCCAGAAAAGGAATTCCTGTCAGTTCTTGCTGCCAAGGTTTACTGTGAATCAGCAAAGCCTTTTGTGCCCGATGTCGGGGCAATCACGGGGGACGGGGCAACCACGGGCGGTTTGCCCCTACTGAGTGTGCAGCAACAACTGGATGATGTTCTAGATATAGCTGATGTCTTAGGTAAGCGCCTGATTACGACTCAGTTGCACCATAATGTGACGATTCGGGAAGAAAATGCTATCGCGGCTTTGGAAGTCATGAGTCGTTTTGCCGCTAATCCGAAATGGCTGATCTACCTACCCCCCACGATGTCCCCTTGTGAAACTTCAATGCTGCCGGAATTATTGGAACATCCAGCAGAAGCTTTTTCCTATTACCGCAATCAAGGTGTTACCCAAGTAATTTGTGAAGAAAAGCACATGGGTTCGCGGGCAGTGGTTATTGTTTGCCGTAATGAGGATGTTGCAAGGAGTCGCTTTGGTGTGGTTGATGAGGGAATTGGCATCTGCTACACCCGCACCGGACGGCGTTTCTTTGAAAACTCAAGCTTGGAAATCCAACTATTAGAAAGACTGCAAGCGGCGTTGACAACAACTAGCTTTTGGGATGAATTTAATACGGATTGGGTATGTTTAGATTGTGAATTAATGCCTTGGTCAGCTAAAGCCCAAGAATTGCTGCGACGACAATATGCGGCGGTTGGTGCTAGTTCTAATGCGGCATTACCGGAAGCTGTAACAATGTTGGAACAAGCGGCAGGGCGAGGAATTGATGTCGGTTCTATGTTGTCTCGCTACAAAAAGCGATCGCACTCTTGCGTGGAATACGTCAATGCCTACCGACGTTATTGCTGGCAAGTTGACTCGGTGAATGACCTCAAGCTTGCTCCATTCCACATCCTGGCGACAGAAGGAGCTATTCATATTGACAAAAATCACCTTTGGCACATGGATGCGATCGCCAAGATCTGCCAGTCAGACACCGCCTTGTTCCAAGTGACAGCCTACCAAGGGGTAAATGTCAACGAAAAAGCTAGTCAGGAAGCTGGCATTCAGTGGTGGGAGGAACTCACCCGTCGTGGTGGCGAAGGAATGGTAGTCAAGCCGTTAGATTTTGTGGTGAAAGGGCAGCGGGGGTTAGTGCAGCCAGCAGTGAAGTGTCGCGGACGAGAATATCTGCGGATTATTTACGGACCCGAATACACAGCGCCAGAGAATTTGGAACGGCTGCGACAGCGCGGGTTGTCTAGAAAGCGTTCTCTCGCCCTCAGGGAGTTTGCTCTTGGCATTGAGGCATTGGAACGTTTTGTTGCTAAAGAACCACTTCGCCGTGTTCATGAATGTGTCTTCGGCATTTTGGCGCTAGAAAGCGAACCCATCGACCCGCGTTTGTAAGCCTAACCGGAAGATATACGATTTGATCAAATCCCGCCCGACTTGAATTAAGTACCTTCGTACATTTATCCACTTACAATCCCTATTGTCATGGTCATACACGTCTTACATAAGAACGCTCGTCGATTGGCTAAAACTTAGAAAATCTTAAGAATTCTCAGGATTTCAACCCTAGAGTCACCCTTTCGTTGTCATACACCAGAAGTAGAGTGCTGAGATTGCAGCAAAACTTAACATGACTCTCAGAGTTCGCTGAACTCTAGGGGTACCCCCTCTGATAGACTTTAAAACTGGAATAGCCAGACAAAACGTCGCAAAATCAAGCAGTTGGGAGAACGGGTGTCGTGGAAAACACATTAGGTTTAGAAATTATTGAAGTTGTCGAACAAGCCGCGATCGCATCTGCCCGATGGATGGGTAAAGGCGACAAAAACACCGCTGACCATGTTGCAGTGGAAGCCATGCGGGAGCGGATGAACAAGATTTACATGCGCGGTCGCATTGTGATTGGAGAAGGGGAGCGAGACGACGCCCCCATGCTCTACATTGGCGAAGAGGTCGGCATTTGTACCCGCGAGGATGCCCACACCGTCTGCAATCCAGACGAACTGGTTGAGATTGACATTGCCGTTGACCCCTGCGAAGGCACCAACCTAGTCGCTTACGGGCAACCCGGTTCAATGGCTGTGTTGGCAATTGCTGAGAAAGGGGGTTTGTTTGCTGCCCCTGACTTTTACATGAAAAAGCTGGCAGCGCCACCCCAGGCCGCAGGACATGTCGATATTAACAAGTCAGCCACTGAAAACCTAAAAATCCTCTCCGAGTGCTTGAATCGCTCGATTGAAGAACTGGTTGTTGTGGTGATGAAGCGCGATCGCCATAACGAACTGATTAAGGAAATCCGCGAAGCGGGTGCCAGAGTGCGCCTAATTAGCGATGGGGATGTCTCTGCTGCCATCTCCTGTGCCTTTGCGGGTACCAATATTCATGCTCTGATGGGAATTGGTGCCGCACCCGAAGGCGTCATCTCAGCCGCCGCCATGCGCTGCTTGGGTGGACACTTCCAAGGTCAACTGATCTATGACCCAGCCGTCGTCAAAACCGGTCTGATTGGGGAAAGCAAAGAGAGCAACCTAGAGCGGCTCAAATCCATGAATATTAACGATCCCGACAAGGTCTACAACTCCGACGAACTCGCCTCTGGTCAAACCGTATTGTTTGCGGCGAGTGGAATTACCCCAGGCACACTGATGGAAGGCGTCCGCTTCTTCCATGGTGGGGCACGCACCCAAAGCCTGGTCATTTCCAGCCAGTCACGGACGGCGCGGTTTGTGGACACCATCCACATGTGGGATGAACCGAAGTACATCCAACTGAGGTAGGAGTACTGGGTTACCGCAACTTATGAAGGATGAAGTAAGAAAGAGTTCAAACTTCATCCTTCTGCGTTCAGAGTTTACTCTCTGGTTTAAATAAACCTTTTTTCCAACACTTCACACACCCTTTAACTTCACAAATACATCATTGGATGGTTAGATAAGTCTACATTGTAGAGATTAGACGGGTTGAACCATCCCTCATATATTGACAAATTGACAAACCTCGTGACATCCGACCGCAAAGACGACAAATAGTTGGAGAGAACATGAATATCGCAGTCGTAGGTCTAAGCCACAAGACAGCGCCAGTTGAAGTTCGGGAAAAACTGAGCATTCAAGAAGCGAAAGTGGAAAGCGTGACGCAACAGCTCTGTAGTTACCCACACATTGAAGAAGTCGCCATCCTCAGCACTTGCAATCGGCTGGAAATTTACATTGTTGCCACAGAAACGGCACAGGGCGTGCAAGAATTGACTCAGTTTCTTTCCGAATTAGGTCAAATTCCCCTACACCAGCTCCGACATCACCTGTTTATCTTGTTGCATCAAGATGCCGTTATGCATCTGATGCGGGTGGCAGCCGGTCTTGACAGCTTAGTATTGGGAGAAGGGCAAATCTTAGCCCAGGTTAAAAATACTCATAAACTCGGTCAACAGTATAAGGGGATCGGACGCCTGCTCAACCGACTCTTTAAACAAGCGCTGACGGCGGGTAAGCGCGTCCGCACAGAAACCAGCATTGGCACAGGTGCCGTTTCCATTAGTTCTGCGGCGGTAGAATTGGCTCAGATGAAAGTGCAGAACTTAGCCGCCTGCCGCGTCGCGATTATTGGTGCGGGTAAGATGTCCCGCTTGCTGGTGCAACACCTTTTGGCAAAAGGGGCGGCAACTATCTCGATTGTCAATCGCTCTCAGGCGCGATCAAAAGAATTAGCCAATCAGTTTCCAGACGCCAATCTAGAACTCTATCCGCTTTCGGATATGATGAGGACGATCGCATCTTCGGATTTGGTGTTTACAAGTACTGCCTCTACTGAGCCGTTGCTTGATCGGACAAAGCTGGAAGCCACGCTGGAGCCGCATCAGCCATTGATGTTGTTTGATATCTCTGTACCTCGCAATGTGGCAGCCGATGTCAATGAGCTAGAAAACGTCCAAGCCTTTAATGTGGATGACTTAAAAGCCGTGGTGGCGCAGAACCAAGAAAGCCGCCGCAAGATGGCGATGGAAGCCGAAGTGCTTTTAGACGAAGAAGTAGAAGCCTTTGAAGTGTGGTGGCGATCGCTCGACACGGTGAGTACCATTAGCTGCCTGCGCGACAAAATAGAAACCATCCGTGAACAAGAGTTAGAAAAAGCCTTATCACGCCTAGGGTCAGAATTCGCAGAGAAACATCAAGAAATTATCGAAGCGTTAACGCGGGGGATTGTGAATAAAATCCTTCATGACCCGATGGTACAGTTACGGGCAGAGCAAGACATTGAAGCCAGACGCCGAGCCATGCAATCGTTACAAATACTCTTCAACTTGGATACAGGAGAGCAATTTAGCTAATTAATGATGGGTCATGAGTCATTCGTCCTGAGTTATTAGGTATTAGTGTAAGTAGGGGAAAGTCTGTCCCTGCCTTTCATCCCGGCAACGTCAATCATTCATGACCCATGACTCGTGACCAACGCAGACCGTTCAGGAACCCAATCAGGAACCCAATTTTTCGATTTGTTACTGTGCTACTGGGCGTCTGGTTGGCCTGGGATTTGCTGTCTCACTTAGTAGCAGAGGTTTTATGGTTCAGCGAACTGGGTTACTTATCCGTGCTCCTCAAACGCTTAGCCTATCAGATTGGCGTTGGGGTTTTGGTGTGCGTTACATCGGCTGGATTTCTCTTAGGAAACTTGTTTCTTGCCAATCAGTTTAAGTATTCCGACACCAGCTTAATATCTAGACTTGCGCCTGAGGAAGTCAGGGTCAGTAGCCAGCGCCTTGCCAGGATTAATTTAAGGCTCGATCCGTTACCTCAGACAGCCCCCCGCTCCATTAGAGAGGGGACAGGAACTGCATTTAGGGTAGATGCTCCAAAGTCTTCCCTCCCTCTGAACTTGCGATCGCTCCTCGTGGTGGTGTTCTTCCTCAGCTTACTGGTGGGGATGATGCTGCTGCACTACGGTAAAATTGGCCTCTCCCTGTGGCATCGGGATATGAGCCTGCTCAATGTCACACCGCCCCTACCCACAGCCTTTGATTGGACATCCGTACAAACGTTGGTTCAACAAGCGTGGAACAATGAAATTTGGCAAATTGGGGTACTTGTGGTTGTTGTAGTAGCCCTGATTGTGAATCCCCAATTTTGGTTAATCGCGATCGCTTCAGCCTTTTCGTTGTTCTTTGCCCTAGTTCTATCCGCTCAATGGAGTCGGATTTTACTGTACTTCTACCCCACCCTCTTTGAAGCTAATGATCCACTTTTCGGTCGTGACATCAGCTTCTACATCTTTAATTTTCCCGTCTGGCAACTATTTGACTTTTGGTTAGGGGGGCTTTTCATCTTTGGTTTAGCGGCAGTATTGCTGATCTATTTGCTAGCAGGAGAGAGTTTTTCCGATGGGAAATTTCCTGGATTTTCTCAAAGTCAACTGCGTCACTTGTACGCCTTAGGAGCAGGAACGGTGGCGATAGTCGCTGTCCGCTATTGGCTCTCACGCTACGAATTACTGTATTTCACCCGTGGCGTTACCTACGGTGCTAGTTATACCGATGTCACTGCTCAATTACCCGTCAATACAGCACTGAGCCTGTTAACGGTTGCGATCGCCCTTTGGCTGTTCGTACAGACAATTTTTTGGTTTCGGCATTTCCAAACCAGTGGACGCAGGGAACTGATCGCCTTGGGAGTGTACCTAGGGGTGAGTGTGGTTGCAGGTGTGGCTTTACCTGCCGCTGTGCAACGCTTCCGGGTTGAACCCAATGAAATAGCCGTCGAACGACCTTATATTGCCCGCAGTATTGCCCTAACCAGAGCCGCATTTGACTTAGAGGATATTGAAGTTGAAACGTTTAATCCCCAAGGCACACTGACTAATAACATTCTGGAAAACAATGAGCTGACGATTCGTAATATCCGACTCTGGGATACGCGCCCTATCCTACAAACTAATCGCCAGTTGCAACAAATCCGCCCTTACTACCGATTTCCCAATGCGGATATTGACCGTTACACCCTGAAAGTAGCGGCAACGGGTGATTCCCCGATTGCGCCCAGAACGGAAGACGAAGGGCAAGAGATCGAAAAAACGAATATTGCTCCGACGAAACCACTCGTGACGGAACGGCAACAAGTGGTCATTTCCGCGAGGGAATTAGACTATCAAGGTGTCCCCCAGCAAGCAAAAACCTGGGTTAATCAACACTTAATTTATACTCACGGCTATGGTTTTACTCTCAGCCCTGTCAATACGGTTGCCGAAGGGGGACTCCCAGCTTATTTCGTGAAGGATATTGGCACGGGTGCAGATGGAGGGGTTGAGGGAGCGTTAACCACATCCAGTCCTCTGATTCGAGACAGTATTCCTATTGGTGCGCCTCGAATTTACTACGGAGAAATTACCAATACTTATGTGATGACTTCGACGAGAGTCAGAGAATTTGACTATCCCAGTGGGGATGAAAATGCTTATAACAGCTACGACGGCACTGGCGGTATTGCGATTGGTTCGCTGTGGCGTAGGGTATTGTTTGCTCAGTATCTCAAAGACTGGCAAATGCTGCTGACACGGGACTTTACACCTCAGACGCAGCTACTGTTCCGCCGCAACATTAATCAACGGATTCGAGCGATCGCTCCGTTTCTTCAGTATGACCGCGAACCTTACTTGGTGGCTGCCGATGCAGGTCAAGGGAATAACGTCCAGAACCAGAATTATCTCTATTGGATTGTGGATGCTTATACGACGAGCGATCGCTATCCTTACTCTGACCCAGGTAAATATGGTTTTAATTACATCCGTAATTCGGTCAAAATCGTGATCGATGCTTACAACGGTTCCACTGACTTTTACGTTGCCGACCCTCAAGACCCGATTATTAGAAGCTGGAGCGCGGTTTTTCCGGGACTGTTGAAACCCCTAAGCACCATGCCCGTTACCTTACACAGCCATATCCGATATCCCCTGGACTTTTTCAGCGCTCAATCGGAACGGTTGCTGACCTATCACATGACCGACCCGCAGGTCTTTTACAATCGGGAAGACTTGTGGCGGATTCCCCAAGAGATTTACGCGGCTAAATCGCAACCCGTGGAACCCTACTACCTGATCATGAGACTGCCAACCGCCACCTCAGAAGAGTTTATTTTGCTCAATCTTTATACTCCGGTGACGCGCAACAACTTAATTGGATGGTTGGCGGCTCGCTCTGATGGTGACCAATATGGCAATCTACTCTTATATCAGTTTCCAAAGCAGGAGCTTGTCTACGGGCCAGAGCAAATTGAAGCTTTAATTAATCAAGACCCGGTGATTTCTCAGCAAATTTCTTTGTGGAATCGTCAGGGGTCACGGGCGGTTCAGGGTAATCTATTGGTGATTCCGATTGAGCGATCGCTGCTTTATGTGGAACCGCTTTATCTGGAAGCGGAGCAAAATAGTTTGCCGACACTCGTCAGGGTGATTGTGGTTTACGAGAACCGCATTGTCATGGCTCAAACCTTGGAACAAGCACTCCAATCCATCTTTGAGCCTCCGCAGCAGGAAACTCCAGCTATTATTCGTCCGGTAGAGGAACCTGCCTTGCCTTAAGAGCGATGCTCCCCAATGTTCATACTGATGAAAGCTTAGTAATTATTGGATTAGTTCTGAGGGCGGCACCTGTGCGGCCTGTAACTAGCCACAGGAGGGCGCGACCGACATCACGCAGAACGTGGAACTCAGATTCAAGGGGTTTGTCGGATGGGATGGAAACAGGTGTGAAGGCAATACCTTGGCTACCGAGAACGATAGTCGCGATCGCTTTTGCCCTAGGCATGTGAAAGTCGGAGGTAATCAGGAAGAGGTGCTGGATGCCTTGATGTTTGAAGTTAGCGACTAGAGAAGTAAAGTTAGTGACAGTATCGACAGCGCGGTAGTCGAGGTGAACCCTACTATCTGGGATATCGGCGGCGCGAAAGATGGGACGCGCTAGATTGGGAGGTAGGCCAGAAGATACACAGATTTCTAGGGAGGGGTAGTACTGAGCGAATTGAGCCGTGAATTCTTCTCGATCTCGACCTCCGCCGAGGGTAAGGATGGCTTGGGGGTGAGGGGCTTGGTAGGATGCGATCGCTAGTCGCACGGGAATGATGCTGAGTAGCAATAAGAAGGCACAACTGACCAAAGAGAAAAAGCGGGATTTCCAGCGCTTGGGACGAAAAGGCTTCATTGGCTGCTCTGGTAGAGGCACTAGGCGTTGAGGAATAGCTTTACTTTGCCGCCAACATTATGCCAAAAATTAGAGGGGTGTCAGTTATTACCTCTTGAGAGAATTTTAAGGATTCAAGCCTCGGTTAATTCCTGTTTACCACTCTTGGGTAAGGAAGATGGGATAATCTCTGAGAAAGTCTTGTGCTGGTTACTGCCTTGGTGCAATTTCTCTGTTTCTATTAAACGAATCGAGAGCAAGATTTCTGCAAGCATTCGCTGGAAGGCGTAATACCAGCCAGCCCAACCATCTAGGATGCCTTTGTTCAGGATTAGGCAGTAGAACAGGATGACAAAGGGAGCGAGAATTTTTTGCCGCCGAATGCAATCGCCAAAACTCAGTTCACTATCCGGTGTTTTTAATAATTTCTCGGTTTCAATAATCATGTATCGATCTTGCGCCCATAACCATCGGCTCAGAGGCTTGCGATCATCGTGGTGAATATAGGATGAAAGTTTAGCCGACTTTCCGTTTACATGCAGCTTTTGTGTATGTCCATCATCAAAATAAATGGCTTTTTCTTTTCTAAATAGGACTTCGCGAGGTGGTAGTAAGGTACCCCGAAGCGGTTTGCCAAAAACACAATATTTAAACGGAGCAAAGTAACCATCGACTAGCGAGTCTTTTTGTAAAGAATCAATTTCTGCAATCAATTCATCAGTGATGATGTAGTCTGCATCTAGTGAGATCACCCACTCTGTTTTTACTTTATTTAAACCGTAGTTCCATTGATTCCCATGGGTATCGAATTGACGCTGAAATATCTGAACTTGGGGATAGGATTGCAAAATCTCTAGTGTTGCGTCTGTGCTGTAGCTGTCAACAACAATGATTCTTTTTGCCCAAGTAAGATGCTGAAGTGTACGGTCTATATTAGGAGATTCATTAAAGGTGAGGATAAGGGGAGTAATTTTTTCTAGTAAAGATGGATGTTGATTTGAGAAATGTTCAGATAAATTGTAGACTTTATTTTTATTGGAAATAGTCATACTAATCCTGCTAGTAGCTAAGAACATTGATGAGAGAATTTCTCATGGTCTAGTTGTTAGATACTTATACAAAGCCTAGAAATACTAACAGGACAAAATTACTAAATATATGCGATATAGCACTTCAAACCTGTAGGTTGGGCATAACAACTGCGAAACCCAACCGACTATGATTGAACGTAACTTGATATTACGCTGAACTCAGATTTATTCAAGATGAATGTTAGGGCTTCTAGCCGGAAATTACCGTTATTTCTTGCGAGCTACGGCATAAAGCCCACCCCCAGCTCCTAAAAATTTTGAAGCTAGAGGCTCGAAGAATCCAATCAGAGACTTAGAAATTCCGTAAAAGTTCCAAGCACTTCTATTTTGCAGTAAGTTCTGAAATGAAGGATACCAAAGGAGAGTTTCTACCTGATGTAGACCATCAGCATAGAAGTAATCGCTAATTTCAAGAGGCATATATCCAGCTTTTTCAAGGAGTACCTGCATAGAGTGTCTATTAAAGCCGTATAAATGCTGCGGTGGATTCAGGCTATCAAAAAAGTCTCCTCGATTGACTTGTTCCCTAATCGCGTTCTTGACCTTTAGATAAAGTGCATCATTGTTTGGACATTCAATGTAGAGAATACCTCCTGAGTTTTGAAGCGATGATAGAGAAGATAGCAGCTCTAAGGGATTTATAATATGCTCGATTACCTGGAATAGAGTTATACAATCGAAGTTTTTACCTGATAAACTTTCCAAAGGAGTATCAGATAATTGGATTGTATGAATTTGCGTGTTATTCTGTCGAGAAAAATTTTCGAGTTGTTCGCAATTTTGTTTGCTAAACTCTGCTCCGTATGCATGAAATCCTTTTTGAGCAACTTGCTTAAGAAATGCACCAACACCAAATCCGTAATCTAGGAAAGATAAATTTTCTCGATGTCCAATTTTTGCAACTAAGTATTCTAGTATGCCTTCATGGAGTTCAACTAATGTAGAAAGCCTCTCAGGAGTTTCTTGTGTAGGTTGATAGCTACTGTAATATTCATTGAGTTCATCTAAAGAAGGTATTGGATAGGCTGATACTACCTGGCATTCTCTACATTTTATCGCCACATATTTCTCTGCCATTGAGGCGAGTGGCTTACAATATTGATCAAAATCACAAATTGGACACTGATATTTGATATCCATATTTTCCAGTCTACTTTATAGGTTCAATTTTCAATTAAAGAAGCAGAAGTGTAAGCATTAATCATTTGGGTGGCTATACGCTCCCAAGTGTAATGCTCAAGAATGATTTGACGCGCATAATTGCCCATTTGTTTAGCCGCTTGTGGATGGTCTAGGTAGTTTTGAATAGCAGATGTTATCGCAGCAACATCAAGTTCTGCTACATAGCCCAGTTGATACTGTTCCACCACCGAAGCCAAAGCAACACCAGGAGTAACAACAACTGGTAGACCCACTGCCATCGCCTCTAGGACAGCAACGCCAAAGTTTTCGGAGTAAGATGTTAGAGCAAAGATATCGGCACCTTGCATTAATAAATCTTTCATTTCTCCTTCGACAAATCCGGAACGATAAGTGCGTTCGTCAATGCCAACAGAAACTAAAAGATTGTTAATTTCAGCCTCATAATCAGAAGAACCACTCCCGGCTAGAACGAAGGTAAAGCGCCGATCGCGTAGTTTTCCCAACGCCGATATGAGATAGTCCAAGCCTTTTTTAGGGTGCAGGCGAGACATGAACAAAATCACAGGCTCATCTTCCGGAACGTTCAGTAATTGCCGCAGTCGGTGACGAGCATCTGGTATAGGAGAAGGTAGATCGAGACCAAGCGGGAGGATGAAACTGGGAGGCTTCAAACCAAGCTGGGATACTTGTTGCTGTTCTTGCTGGGAAGTGAAGACAAGTGCTTGGCTGTGATTGAGGTTGGCGTATTCGGTTAGGGTGAGGTAAATCTGCTTTTTGCTAGCAGCTTGTTGTAAAGACCAATTGCAGAGTAGACCATGAGGTTGAACAACATAAGGCAGGCGTCTGAGGCGGGCAATCGCCATTGTCACTGTAGATGCATAGGAAAAAATGGCATGGACGTGCAATAGATCGTAATCAGTAATGTGCTGCCAAAGCCAGGTAGTCAGTTGTCTGGAAAAGGCGAATTCCCTTAGAGATTTAATAGAGGGAGAGAAACGAGGGAAAAACCAGACCGGCACTTGTTCGTACTCAATCCGTTGCTGCAAGGGCACCTCTAGCAAATCAGAACCATTATCGTTAGTCGTAGCAATCTCAGCGTCTACACCCTGTGAGCGCAGTGCCTTAACCATTTCTAGGGTTGCTTGACTAGTACCACCTCGAACCTGAGCAATCGAGGGAATAACATGAAGCACTTTCATGATTTAGAGTCAATTGGAAAAGTTTGCATTAACTCCGCAAGAGTTTGTTTAAAACGCTCAAATCCGAACGTATCAATAACTTTTTGGCGTAAAGCTTCAGGTTGATAAATCAGTGGATTGGGATAAGTACCTTGCAAGATTTGAACAATCGTCTGGGCGATCGCTCCTACATTATCTGGCTCAACTAAAGCTCCCAATGCACCGTTACAAAGTGCATCAATGGCACCATCCTGATTTCCCCCTAAGGTAGGTTTGCCACAAGCTAAGGCTTCCAGGTAAACAATCCCAAACCCCTCACCTTTGCTGGGCATGGCAAAGACATCGCACAGATTGTAATGATCGCCAATTTCGTTATCAGGAATAAAGCCAGCCAATGTCACGCAGTCTTGCAGATGAAGTTGAGCGATTAATTGTTCAATGCGGGGGCGATCGTCACCTTTGCCAACTAGCATATAGTGAACATCTGGAAGCTGACGCCGAATTTCAGGTAAAGCTTGCAGGATTTGGTCATACCCTTTGTAGCGATCTTCACTTGCTAATCGTGTAACCGTTAGGATGACTGGTTGCTCAGGTTTTAAGCCGTAGCGCTTCAGTAAATAATCGGGCTTATGACCAATCTCGAATCGGCTAGCATCAAAGGTGACTGGCAGAAGGGGAATTTTATCGAAAGGCAAGCTTTGCTCTTTAATTAAGCGGTCGCGTGTGTAGCTACTAATCGAAACAATCTTTTCTGCTGCATGTAATGCTTCTATTTTCCATTTATCTTGAACCATCCAGGCATCCACACCGTAGACAAGTATCCAGTAGGGAATGCCTGTCAAGCGATGAAGCCAAAAAGCGACGGGCGCGAAGTTGAGATGACCACAGATAATTAGGTTTGGTTGCTTTGTGAGTGTTCCTACAATGAGATTTGTAGCAAAGTGGGGTATCCGCAATAAATCAGGAACACCGCCACTGAATGCAAATGATATATTTCCTGAATTAAATTTGGTTTTGGGTTTACTCCTATCAAGTTGATCAAAAATAGCTAGAGATAAATTAGGAAATTCATCGACTAATCCTTCCAGTAAATCCTGGAGATAAACTTGAATTCCTCCCTTAAACTCAAAAAGGTTGGGTAGCCATAAATGAATACACTTTTCTTCCAGCTTCATTTCTTAATTTTTACTCCGGTTAATCATGAATTAAGGAAACAGGCTTTTTTTGCCCACTTAAAAACAATCTAAACAAAACATATAAAGCTACACCAAAAGGAATTAAGCCTCCAATCATTAGAGAAAAATTTGATTCTTGGTAAATTAATCGAAACAAAATTGTAGTGCCTATTACAAATTCCAGCGAACTCATTCCTGAATGATTGAACTTTTGATCAAGGAAAGCCAGAAGCGCTCCAACTAAAGACATTCCTATCAATACACCCCAAGTTCCAAAATTGGCATACATTTCTACAATCCAAGGCAAGTTAAATGACGTAGTAAAATCATTACGAGCTAAATAGTTATAGCGACGACCAAAAGTATTACCAGTATTGTCTATAGGTTTATTAGGCAATAAAGCGCGGGGAATAAAACTTGTTAGTAATGGTAAGTAGGTTTCACCCCCCCAGTAAGGAACTTTTGCTGGCGTATCCTCTACCACTGCGGAAAAGACAATAATGTGTGCTGTTCGGCTTATAACCCCATCAGTAGAATCAACAGAGCTATCATCATTTGATGTAAGACCCTGATTCTGATAGTGTTTTAGGGCAAGATCTATAAATAATTGAGCTTTTTCTACAGGGCTTAAGTAAGAAGCTGAACCCCCAAACCAAACTAAATTACGATACTCTCCTTTTACAGAATTGAATGCCATAAAAAATACAAGAGTAATACTTATGAAAATAATAGGGATACGCTTACGTTCGTAAAAAATAACAATAATTGTAAACAGCCCTAATAGCATTAATTGAGCCAAAGAACCACTAGTAAACCGTTGAACAATTTCAAGGGGAACACATAGACCCACTAGTATCCAAGTTTGAATTGATGGTAATAAACCGCGTGAGTAAAGAATAAAAAACATTCCATAAGCTAAATATCCTACAGGCTCTAGAAAATGTCCTATAGACGGAATTTGTCGAATCGCTGGTATATAAATAAAAGCTATATGTGACCAAAGCAACACCCATAGTAAGGTGAGGAGTCTTCCTACTGTATAGGACTCAGATAAACGAATAGGAGAAACTTTTTTCCACAGCGATGATTTAGATGTAAAAAAGGCAAGATTCATCCCAGCTACACCCAATAACACCACGGTTAGGGCTGTAACACTGATATTTGTTATAGACCAACGCTCTTCGACTGCTTTAGCGCTAGAAAACATCGGTAAACCAAAGCTAGTAGCATAAAAAATTCCCACCAGTGGGAAAAAAGGCATGGGTGGTCGATTGCGATCTAGTAAATACTGGAGACTGGGTAGAAACCCCATCCAGGTTATGCCTAATGCCAAGAGTCCCTTGTCAAGTGAAAGTGATGCTGGACGCTTATCCAATAAGTAACCACTGCCTGCTACTAAAGCAAATAGCAAAACCCAACGTAGTCTTTTAAGGTAACGTCGATTTGCTAATTGTTTTTTTTGTTCTTTAAGGATACTTTTCCATTGTTTTTGTAATTGTTCGGGTGAAGGCTGAGTCGGGTCATAATCATACATAGCTCTTACCTAGCCTTATCATGAGCAATGATTTAAACACATAAAAATTTTTGAGAATCTACGAGATTTTTTATATGAGATACTATCGGTGAAAAGGCAGATTCGTAATTAAATTTTTGTTCAAAGGCAGCTCTTGCTGCTAAACACATCTTTCTATAATTCTCAAAATCACTCAGGATATCTTGAATAGCAGATACAAGTGATTGAGGGTCGTCAGGGTTGGCAAAACGCACCCAAGGCTCGCCAGAGAGATATTCTCGATAATTGGGAAAATCGCTGACAATTACAGGAACGCCACAGGCAGCATATTCATATATTTTGTTGGATGCAGTAACGCAAGCCACACGATCGAAGCTTGTATTTTTATAAAGAGCAAATCCTACTGTTGCCATCAATGTCTTATGTGTTAAATCGTTATAAGGTAGTGTGCCTAAATAAGAAAAGTTAGGTGACATATTAAGATGATTGACCCAGCTCTCAAGTTCTTGAGCATCAGTCTCATTAAGGAATCCGACAAACTTGATGCAGACATTATTCTTTAAAATAGAAGCAGAGGTTACAATCTCTCTCATTGCACTTGTATCTGAAATCGTACCTCTATAAAATAAAGTGATAGATTCCCAACGCTTTTGGAGTACTGAAGTCCAATCATTGGGAAGGCAGAAGAAGGACTTTAAGGGAAAATTAGGAACAATTACTGGCTGCTCTTTGAGATTAGTTGCTTTTTGAAAAAAGGTAGCTCTATCTTTATCCGGAAATATAATAACTTTTGCTTGGTGTATCCAAGCTTGCTCTGCTCTTTGAACCCATCCAGATAACGAGGACAGAGAAGATAAGCGATCGCCAATTTCATGACTTTGGTAAATGAGCGGAATTGGCTGGAGCTGCGCTAGACGGCAAAGGTAAGCAGCCGTATAGGCATAAGCATCATAGGCATAAATTAGAGATACACCTTTGAGAAGGCGACGTGATTGGGCAACAAAATTTATATATTCCAAAAACTTAGCCCGAGGCGAAGCTTGCTTTCGTTCTCTAACTGATGTATATCGCCCCAAGCGATGAACTGTAACATTAGAAGGGTATTCAACATCAGGGGGGTCTTGATTGCGACCCATTAAAATGACATCAAAATGCTCTGATAGAAGATGAACAGCGTTTACTGTTGGCGGATAGTAATCTGGATTTGAATAAACCAGCATTCCAATGGTTTGTTTGCTCATACCTACACCTTTTGAAGAACAAATAATAATTCATGTCGATGCAAAGGATTTTTAACTTTAACTTTTAACTTTTGCCAGGTGTTATAAATCCAAATATTAGGCTGTATGCCTTTGCTTATCAGTGAGTAAGATTTTACGGCATGAAAATCTTTATATTGTTTAAGCCCTAGGGGAAACCCTCTATATTCCAGTAGGATGACTTGAAAGCCGGCTTGTTCTGCCAGTTTCGAGAGAGTGCGATCATCAAAATAGCTGAGATGTTCCATGTTTCTGCGTACACCACTCCACTCGCCACCCCAATCGTCAAAGCAGCCCATATCCGGACAACCTCCTACAAATATCCCTCCAACCTGAAGAACTCGGTGGATTTCCCTGAAAAGTTGGGCTGGATGACGAACATGCTCAATCAGGTCAAAAGCTGTCACAACATCGAAACTTTGCTCGGTAAGAGGAAGACTATCAGCCGAGGCTTCTAGAATCTCCAATTCGTATTGCTTGCGTCCATAGGCAGCAGCATCAGCGCTAACTTCTACACCAACGACTTGACTAACCCCATACTGCCGCGCCAAAACTAGCAAGGCACCATCAGCACACCCTAAATCGAGTAGTCTTTTTTGTGACAAATCGGCATGACTCTTGAGAAAACGCCATCCAGTTACTTCTTCTTGTGCGATCGCTCTTTTTCGGGAATTAAAATAATCCTCGCCCTGATGAAAATCATGACCCCCTGAAAAGTACCCTTCTTGATAAAATCGATTTAATTCGCGTTGTGACGGCTGCGGTTGAACAAAGCGAAACGAGCAAGATTGGCAGCTAACAATATCAAGGCTGTCAGCACGAGAATAAATCGCTTTATAGTTCTCAGCGTTACAGATAGGACAAGGAATTGCGGTTAGCTCAGTTGCTTGCCAAACCCAGGAATTTTGTTGATTGACTGATAATTTCATCTAAATTAATTACAGGGGGAGAGAAACACGATTAACCCCTTTATTAATAAATCCTCTTCCAATAGTTCATTTTGTTTCAGGATTTTTTGCCATTTTTGAGGATAAGCAGCACGAAACGCTAAACTTTCGGGAGAGATGATTGCAATGGTACATAAGCGAGTAAAGCTTTTCTCAACTTTTTGTATATACTCTCTAGGTTTGAGATAACTAAACAGCCCTTCACGAATATGTCGGCGGATTTCAAAATAACTCTCCTCTGAAATTGCCCAACTATCTTGTCGTTGGAAAGAATCAATCCACTCGAAATAGTCTTTTTGACTTAGTAGGAGATGATTAAATCCATGTTCTAGACCTCCAGCCGCTGAGAAATGGTCACCACTAAACGTATACCAAAGGGGCCCAAAGGCAGACATAACTACTCCTTTAGGCTTAATTAACCGTCTACTCTCTTCTATAAGAGCATCAAAATCCTTGACATGTTCCCAGACCGCAAATGAAGAGATGATGTCAAAACTTTGGCTGGAAAGTTGTGTTTGGCATATATCATCTCTAACAAAGCTAATCGGTGTCCCATTGGTTGTTTGAGCAATTTGCTCCCAAGCTTTTTTAAAGTTAAATTGGTCTACTCCTACACAAGAAGAGACGCCAACTTTTGACCATGCCAGTGCTTCTTGACCGAGTCCACACCCTTGTATGAGGACATCAGAAGTCGGTAAAGATACAAAGCTTCTTAAAAATCTCATGAGAGAAATAAATCCCGCGCCCCGATCGCCAAATAAAATATGGTCGGTGCTAAACGAAAGGTTGGAGAGTTCTGGATAGGCAAGTACCTTAATCCAACTCGTGAGGCGGGTTGAAAATGGGTAAACGATTTGGTCTAAAATTTTACGCTTAACTGTACTCTGGTTGCGATATTGAGTAGGGTTAAAGTCTAAGGGAGTATGGTCAGTTATTTGGCTCATCTTCTCGCTCTTTTTCAGAAGTTTTAAAACTAAAATTTGGTGTAACCTTAGATTTTCCAAAAAACTGGAATTAATTTTGTATGCTTAGAATTGACTCATTATTTTTTGTAGCTTATTTTTTTAATTCTTAACTTTTCAAAATTATAAAGACCATGCTTAAATAAAAGAAAAGAAAAAGTTAATATTGTCAATATAACCATGATATAATTGGTGAAATAATCAATTTTCAGCCAGAGTGATATTAACGTACAAAAAAACAAATTAACTGTCAAAAATATTAAATTTTTTAAGACGATACTGTCTTTTTTGATGTCAACAATTGCCGGACGAAAAACAACCAATAATCCAGCCATTTGACCAAGGGCTTGAGCTAGTAGAAAACCTAAAGCACTATACTGAGGTACTAAGACAAAAGCAGGAATAATCCAGCAGATCACTCCTAACAAACTTGCCCAGGCAACCCTAACCGTTTTGCCAGCTACCACTAAGTACTGCACTAATACAGATGTAACGCCAGCCAGGGCTGATATCCATAGAGATAACCAAGCCAGAACCGTAGTTTGTTGATAAGCGCTTCCGAATAACCCGTTAATGAGATCTGGTAGAAGGAGGCAAACTGCACCTGTGGGCACTAAAAGTAAAGCCCATATACCTCTCAGGTGTACAGATTTAAGATAGTTATAGGATTGATCGTTATCTGCTGAACTAGCAGATAGGTATGAAATTGCCGCTGGAGCAATGGCTGAGGGGATAAAGCCAATCAAAGCAGCCATGCTTTGAGCAACTCGTAAATATCCTAATTGTTCCAAGCCTCCGTACTGACTCACTAATCCCATTAAGGGCAAGCCCACTAAACTGCCCAGCAGCGTATTCCCCAAATAGTAAGGAAAGCCAAATTTGAGAATAGAGCGCGACTCCTGCCAAAATCGATCAAGTCGCAGACGAATTCCCCTACCCCTAAGTACAGGTTTAATAATGAGATAGCTCCAGACAATTTGGGCAATTGCGGCTAAAAGTAGTCCCTGAACAGCCCCAGCCAGCCCAAATTTCCAAGCAAATACAACCGTAGCCGTACTGCTAACAATCATACCAAGGGATGAGCGTAAAGCATAGGCACGGAAGTCTTGCAAACTGGACAAAAAAAGCAAAGGAACATTGCCCCAGGGTTGCAGCGCGATTAAGATACCCGTTGTCCCTAGCCAGGGTATGGCATCAGGTTGCCCTAGCCAATGCTTAGCTAAGGGTTCGCGGAAAAACCAAATCCCTAAGCCTGTCACAGCACTAACCAGGCAGATTAGAGATAGTCCAACACCGAACAGCCGTCCAACTGCATCTGTCCCAAGTGTCTTATGTTGAGCACCATTGCGTTCCATCGCAACGTCTACACCCAGGGTACTGAATGCTTGAGCCGACTGAGCGAGTGAGAACACCACACTGTAAATCCCCAAGGATTCAGGCCCTAAAAGCCTCGCCAATAATGGTAGTGCTAGAGCACTTGCTAACTTGGAAACAACATTAGCAAGTGTTAGCCAAGCACCACCTTTAATTAATTTAGCGATCGCACTCATGAATTAGAAGGTAGACACAGATATTCGTCATACTCTAAAGCTTCTACACGAGAACCCTGACGGTTGAGTATTTGATACCCTGCACCCTTCAATAGGTTGACCATTTCTTGACAATCGTCTGGTGTAGCTTGCCAGAAGGGATGGACAGCCAGCACTAAGATAGGAGCTGAATCGCTGTTGAGAAGTTTAGTGGCTCCCTTGAGAACCTTAAATTCAGCTCCTTCTACATCTATCTTGACTACTTTAGGCGAGCGGCCCTGTTCAGCCAAAAGGCTATCTAAACTGATTGCTGGTACGTTAATTTGCTGACTGACTTCAGGAGATTCTCCATTGACAGAGCTAGAAAACATCAGAGAGTTACTAGGAGAGCGACCATCATTAAGCAAGCTAAAGCTAACTGACCCCCCATGCTGCTCACAGACTGCGGCTTCTAGCACAGTCACAATAGTTTCACACTGGTTCAATGCAATATGTCGTTTGAGCCAAGCGAGATTAGACGGGCTGGGTTCAACGGCAATTACTCGACCACTGGTACCAACTATTGTGGCGGCTGGTAGTGAAATTAAACCCCAATTGGCTCCAATATCCCAGAAGCTATCTCCTGGTTTCAGCCATTGCTTTAGCCAAGCTACAATATGAGGCTCATAAGTATCCTTAGATAAGGCTAAATCTGGAACCAACTTGTAGATTTCGCCGTTCAAACGTTTGCGAACAAAATTACTGCCAGTATCCCTTAAACATACGGAATAATAGAAAGACCGACCAACCGTAATCAAACTATCAGCTTGCAGTCTTTCTAGCAAGGATTTTACGGAACGAGCAGTTGTGACTATTGGTGTATCGAACATAAAAAAGCTAAAATGCTGCTCTAATGTTATCAATCAGTAAATCTGGAACTGTCATTAATTCAGGGTCGAACCCCCCCTCAAAAACAGTTCGGCTGATGTTATGAGAAAAAACACCAGCATGAAAATGTGCCGGATGCCATATAGTAGGGCACTGTCCCAAATAGGAAGCCCAACCGCTAAATGTACTTCCTGAAGAAGTAATCAACAACTTACTTTTAGACAAGGTAAGCATATCGGCGAGAGCTGAATCAGAGGGCGATCGAGAAACTTGTGGAAGGTTTAATAGTTCGCAAAGCTCGCGATCTTGACCATCTGAAAATAGAGTTACAGGCACCTCATACCCAGCAATTTCGCGGATGGCATCAATCACCCTGACATACCAAGTCATAGGAGTGCGGACATTACCTAGTTTGGTAAAGTCATCCCCTGGTTTAAGCACCTTAAAATCGCCCATTCTAATATGAATACCAATTTGTGGCGCTGGGCGATTATCAATAGTTTTCAGTACAGAATTACGAATACTTGATAGTAATTTCTGCTTGATAAACGGTTGATACTCTTTTAAATCTATGAAGTAGTCACTCCAATGAGGTACGCTATCAAAAATAAATAAATGAGTACCTATCTCTTTTAATTCTAAATTAGATAAATCCAGTTTAGATATAGCAGGGTTATGAGAAACATTTTTTTTAGTGGCAATATCGAATAAATAATTGATTTTAGAGAGGTAAGTTTTATTGCAGAATAAATTTCCATAATATCTTTTATCTCGTTCACCTCTTAAATAGGTTCCAATCCGAATTTGGCCCCAACTTGGGGCAACAACAGGAATAGAATTGATATCGGCAAATAAAACTGCCCTAGCCCAAACTAAGAGCATATTTCCTAAACCGGCTCTGGGTAATTGAGGATAAACTAAAAACATACGCTCTTACTCCTTTAATGGCGTAGCAGGTTTTTCAAAAATAAATAGCCCACAAGCTGAGCGTACAGAGCGAAAATCCTCTGGTTTTGCCGAGTCAATTAAATCGCCCTGTTCATTGACAACTGCAAACTCAACCAGTGCAAGGGATGAAAACGTTTCAGTGACTGTGAACGGGTCAAAGACTCGGTGAGCATTAAACTCAAGCCTTTCTTTACCAATCGGGACAGAGAAGTAAAGTTTTCCACCAGGAGCCAGAACTCGCTGAAGTTCTTGCATCCCTTTAAAACATCCCGAAGGATCGATGGGGTCTCCATAACGCCCCAAACCTACATGTTCCATAGCGTGTAAGCAGGAAAGGGATTCAATGGAGTTATCGGGTGTTTGAAGGGCTGTCACATCTCCTTGGTGGAAGATTAGCCCAGAAATTTTTGATTCTAACTGTCTAATATCAATCACATTGACAGTACGAAAGGTTAAAAGATGTGCAATAAAGCCATCAATCCGCGAGCCAATATCCCAGTGTTCGCCAGGGTTAGCAGCAAATATCTTTCGAGCCACCCAAAGGTCTTGATGGAAATAGTCACCACTCGCAGTCCCTGCACTATCGTAGCGATCGCTAAGACGAGGGTGAAGATCTGCTAGTCTAATGCTGAAAGACTCTTTGGGAGCAGTAGCCTGGTTATAAGCAACCCAGTCACGAATGTAAGGAGCTAGTCCTGAAAGATTTCTCCCCATCCCTAGAAGGTTAATTCCTGTAAGACTTAGAATCATTCTGTAGGGGACAGCGGCTAAAGGTCGAATTTTACTTTCTATGGCTGGATTCATTTTCATCTCCAAACAAGTTCTCTGTATAGCGTTTCTCTTCAAAGAAAAAACTAGGTGCAATTATTTAGACTTAGCAATGATTAATTGATCTAAATGAACAATGATTTCATAGCCATCAAAATAGCTCTCTGCGGCTTTTATTAACTCAGACTTTGTTGGAAAGCCATGCTCTGTGCCAAACAATCGAAAGTCATCAATAACAATACCCTTGACTTTCTTGCTATATTTAGAGATTATTTTTAACTCTTCAATAGCTGGTTCTGGTAAATTACTACAAGCCGTTTCACCGCCGGAAAAATGACCGTCTAAAAATATTAGTACGTTATTAACACTGTCATCTTCTAAGATTTTGGGTAATGCTTCTAATGCATCACCCTGAATAACTTTTACATGTTTCTCGTCAGCTAAATAAGCAGCAGCTTCTAGGGCAAGGTTCTCATCAAGCTCTACAGTATAAATTTTCTCAAAGAGAGAAGAACACCGCTTAGTTGTCACACCTCGATAGGTTCCCGTCTCAATGAATACAGTCGATCTAGTTTTTTCCTTGATGCTTTTAATTTGGCGAAACTTTGTGTAGCTGTGAGGGTTTATGAAATTGAATGATGCAATTTTATACAAATCCAAAAAATGCCCTATAAAGGCTTGAATGTGGCGTTCGGGTTTGTTCATATCTAACTCCTAAGTTCGGTTTCTATAAACCAAGTAAATTTAACGAAACAAGCATAACAATCAACTCAAGTACACCCTTGCTCTACAATCGTTGAGTAAGCATTGACTATCTTTTGTCCGTAGTCATCCCAAGACAGAGATTTCCGAGCTTGCTCTAATGCATTATTTCCCATTTCAGCCTGCCGATCCGGATTTTTGTAGAAAAAGAGAATCTTCTCTTTGAGTGCTTCCACATCTCGAATTGGTACGCAAAAACCATCTACACCATTTCGGACGATATCTTCACCGCCTGTATTAGTCGTATGGATAATGGGTAAACCACAAGCCATTGCTTGAAGCTGTACCATTGCCAAACCTTCTTCAATAGATGCCAAACAAAATACAGAACATTGAGAATAGAAATATCGCAATTGATTTTGAGGTTGTTTACCTTTGAGAATAATGCGATCGCTCTGATACTTCGCTAAAAAAGGCTCTACTTCTGGATCGAGCGAACCCACTAACCACAACTCAGCATCAGGCAAGTTCAACTCATAAAAAGCTTGCAACAAATACTGCACGCCTTTTCGCAGCGTGATACTACCACAGTGGATCACCCGAAAAGTCTTATCTACCTTTTGGACTGGATAGAATTCTGCCAGAGACGTTCCATAAGGAACATGAATCAGCTTGCTTTCTGGTATGCCCCTTTCTAAAAAGGTACGCTTAACGAATAGGCTAGGAATAGCAATGCGATCGGCTTCAGCATAAGATTGCACTTCTCTCTCATACACGCCAGGATGAGTCGCTGTAAAATTCATTCCCCAGCGTTCGTACTCTTCTTGCAGAATCTGGGTTTGGTACTCCATGTGACTGCTACCGCGTTCAATCACCGTCCTCGCCCCCATTTGTTTGGCGTGATGCAGCGACCAGAAGCAAGCACCCGACCATCCCACAAACACATCAAATCCAGGCGATAAGCAACGTACAACTGATCGATCAAAATTCTCTAAAAACCACAGTTGCAGGTTGCGATCGCCTTTGATGCAACTAGGTAGTTTCTGCCAAGCACGAGAGAGAAATTCTACATGCCATATAGAATCGACAAAAGTAGGCTCAATCCCATACTTTTTAATTTCAAACTCCGGATATGTAGAGATTAGCTTGTGTAAACAACCTCTTTGTTGTAATTGTTGGGCTAAGTTAAAGGCATGAAAACGCCCAAATACGGAGACAACAAGTTTCACTGCTTAAAGCCACAAAGTAGTACATGCGGAGCAAATAACAAGGGAGATATAGCTGCTTTTCGAGCTGCCTTCGTAGGAATAGCAAACACTTTTGATAATGAATTTTCTAAAATGTTCAAATTATCAAATACGCTGTAGGAGTAGTAAATCCCATCTCCTTCAGAATAATTCCATCGTTTACCTCCATTGACCATCCTCCGAAGAGGCCACCAAAGTCCAGTTTTATAGAGCAGTAACTTAACTAAGCTAGATGGCAAGCTACCTTGTCCAAATCGATTGCTATCACTGATGAAAATAGCTTTACGAGCTACTCGCACCATCTCAGTTACTACTCGCTCTGGCTCAGCAACGTGATGCAAAATGCCAAACTCTGTCACAATATCAAATGAGTTATCGGCAAAAGGCAATTCGTAACTACTACAGCAGATGAGATTATCTTGTGGGATTAGGTATTGCTCAGTCGCTACTTTCAATAAGTCTGCTGATATATCATTGCCTACTACTCGACATTGCGGAAAATAAGTTCTGAAATAACTAACACCCCGCCCGGTACCGCACCCGGTATCAAGAATACTAGTGACATCCATTCCAGAACATAGAGACCGAATTAACTGGCAAGCAATTAGATGATCGTCATTCTCATGAACGTGTTTTTCCGCATAATTTCCAGCATCTTGGCTATAGTACTGAAGCTGTAGTTCTTGAGCATTCATTCGGTATCCCTCAATTTTCTACATCCATCTCAATGGATAAAAATCTAATCCGTATTATTAGGATTTAATGGTTTTCTGACATAGCAGTTGAAGGTCACTGCAAAGTAAACCCGGAACCGAACGTTTGAATGATCCTAATTTACCGCTACTCTGTACCTGCAATATTTGATAACCACCAAACTTTTGTAGCAACCAAGTTAGCCGCTCTAACGTGAAATAATGAATGTGTCCCCCATCCCACTCTCGCATGTCCCAACAGTTCACTGAAGATGTGACTGGCAATCGACCCACCAGAAGCCCAAGACGATGCTTAATGTAGGCAATATTGGGAACATTGATAACCAGATATCCTTTTGGTTTGGTGACTCTGGCAATTTCCTCAACCACTGTAAAGGGGTCGAAAACATGCTCCAAAACCATTAAGATAGTTACAGCATCAAACATCTCATCAGGAAATGGGAGCGCGCCAGTATCGAGATTATGCTCGCAGGTCTTAAATCGAGGCGCTAAAGGTTCCCAGCTTGGATAAGCAGCTATGTCTACTCCAAACCCTTTCTCAAATAGATTTTCTAGTGTGATGAGATTGCTAAGACCTCCACATCCTAAATCTAGAAAGTTACCAAAAGGCGCATAGGGAGAAAGCATTTCGTAAGTAATTTGAATTCGCGATTTGCTACCCCATTTCCCGACAAAAGAAGTAGCCTGGGGGATTATGTCGCTACTATTACTACTGTTTCGGATAGCTGTCGTTTCATAGAAAGTCTTGGCGTCCATTAAGAGTAAGCCTCCATGTGGGTAGATTTCAGTTGTTCATACAGGCTGGCTATTTCTGCAACTCGTTCAGTGATGGTGTGTGTGAGAGCCTTCTTATAACCAGCATCAGCGATGAATTGAATTAAATTAGGATTTTGCAGAAGATACTCGACTTTTTGCTTCAACTCATCAGGACTTGAAAAGTAAACAGCTTCTCGATCTTCCTCAAATAAATTAAGTAAATCTTGAGAGCGTTCACTGAGCATTAGCGTCCCTGAAACTGGAATCTCAAACGTTCTAATATTGTGTCCCGTTTCATTTTGGGGGCGCAGAATATTTAAACCGATTTTGGCAGAGCCTAAAATTTCAGGTATCTCTTCATAAGTACACATTCCCTTACAACAATTCTTAAGAGAGGTTTCCCGACAATGCGTTATCCAGTAGTCAGAACCCCAAATTCCTAATTGGTAATGACTGATTGCTTTTAGATACTGTTCCCGTTTGCGGCTAGCATCCCAATTCCCGATAAAAGCAACGTCATAAATCGGGTTAGCCTGTCTTTTAGGGAAGTGATACTGCATATCACTACAAAAAGAATGGAATAAAACCTTTTTGACACCCTGATAAATCAGTTTTTCAGCTAATTTTTGACTCCAGATGAAAACAGCATCCCACAGCGGTAATCCCCGCCGTACCCAAACATTACTATGAGTATGATGATGATCTAAAGGATTATCTGTAAAAAAGACAAAAACTAAACTGTGCTGCTGTAGAGCCTGAATAGTACTAGGTTGCACTAAATTAGGTCCAATGACAAAAGTCAAGTCAGGCTTAAACTGATTCGTAATTTCAATCATTTTCTGATTTGCCGACCTTGCCAGTAGTTGCCACGCGACGCGCCAAGCTACTCTATACCCCAAAGAACGAGAGAATAAAGTGGGTTCAGCCTCTTTCCAAATAAAGTGCTTGACCTCACAGCCAGCAGCCGAAAATCCTCGTCCGTAGACTTCTTCCGTGCGACCCAATTCTAATGTTTGTCCAACAATCAAAACTTTTTTCATTTATGCTGACTCAATCATCAAGTAATCTAAGGCTTGTTTAAGACCCTGTATATTTTCCTGGAAACTCCAACTTTGAATTCGCTTTAAGCTAATATTCTCTGCCGATTTGGAATGCTGAATTCCCCAATGAAGTGCCTCGGCTAAGGCAGCGATATCTCCTACAGGAAAAGTTCGACCATTCTCACCTTCTAGTACCAAGTCAAGAGCACAGCCAACTTTGTCGCTTACCACTACCGCTTTGCCTGCATTCATCACCTCATTTACTGCCAAGCCCCAAGGCTCAAAGCCAGAGGGCAGAACAAACACATCACACAAATCATATATAGCGGGTAGTTCTGACTGATTCCGGAAACCTAAAAAGCGAATTGAGTGCCAACCCGTTGCCTTCGCCTCAGCTTCCAGGTGCGATCGCAAATTCCCATCACCCACAAACAGCAAGTATGCTTCTGGTTCCTGTACTCCATCCGATGACAACAATCGGTAAGCAGCCAGTAAATCCTGCGGTCGTTTTTTGTCAATTAGTTTGGCGGTATACAGGATAATCGGCCTACTTAACTCTAAATTAAGAGACTGACGCAACTCCTCCCGATTAGTACGAGCTAGCATTGCCTGCTTTTGAAAAAAGTCGTTATCGACTGCATAGGGCATAGGAAACAAACACTTCTCACTCACTCCGTAGCTTTGATAAAATTGGTAGTTCAATTTCCCTATATAAAGAAACCCAGCTACCTTCTTAAATAACCAAGTGAGAAACGCTTTTTTGGCACACTTTTTAATCGAATCAGTTGCTTCCTTTAGTCCATGAGCCTCTCCCCGAAGCAAAACTGGGATACCCAACTGCTCGGCTGCCAAAATTGCTTGTATGGTACAAATGTGCAACCACCCATGTACCCAGATTGCATCAAACTGCGTCTGTTTTAGTTGCTGCAAAATGTCTTTAGCAACGGGCTGCTGCCGCCAGCTGCGCCATTGCTTACTGCCCCAGCAGTCTAGAAATTGGTAATCGTAACCCTCTGTTAGAGGAATATCCCACTCAATTAGCTGCCCGAACTCGCGATCTTGATATGCCTTCAAAGAAAAATCGCTGTAGAAAAATACTTTTAGCTGAATATCTGGATCGGCAGCGATTCGTCTTAACAAAGGCGCTTGATACTGAATCGGGTGAGAAACAAAATAGGCTAAATGAAACATGCTGGAATATGGGTTCGTGGAGATACCCTAGCTAAATCAACCAATTGTGATGCAACACAGTGCAAAACTCTTTGAGGCAATAGAAAGGTTCGCCTAACTCTGTCAAGTTATTCAGTTCAAATTGACAAGATCAGGATGAATTATCGAGCGATGAGAAAAGAAGCGATCGCACCGCTTTACCCAACTCCTTTTTTTCCGCTAGAAGACTATCGATAGCGGGGAAGGATTGTGAGAAAAATCTGAATGTGTAGCAGGCTGAAAGGAAATTGCTATATTGCTCCGCTACACTAACGCACATCGGAGTTTGTAACACCCGTTCCCATAGCTCGACGTATCGCTCTGGTGTATAGTTCCAGCCGCTTCTTGTGCAACAGCAAGGCGTGATCGCTCAAAAATTCATGCTAGGGAAGAATGATTGAGTGATCATGAAGGGATTCACCGCTCCTACCAGACAACCTAGATCGGTACTAAAACGTCCGTGGAATAGATTTCCCGCCTGCTCTCAAAATGATGTAAAATTTGAGTTTGAAGACAGTCCTATAACTTACTAAGAAAATTTATATTCTTCAACCTTCCAGTAACTATCTGGTGAGTCCAGGTTCTTTCTAACAATACGTTTCCCAACATAGCTATACATTGGCTGACTCAGTGTACGGACTTTAGGAATTTTATTGAGTCTCAATTGCAGTGCAATACTTCGAGAATAGTTAGGTGACCAGTTGAATAAAGTCCGCATTTGAGTTAGGGATTTTTGAGCCTCTACTAAATATTTCTCAAGCTGACGACTCCTTTGATTGGGTTGATAACGAAATCCACCCAGCGGCGAAGGAGTTCCGTATAAATCTGCATGGGAGTAAAAGCGAGACCACAGATCAAAGTCGCCAGCTAAACTAAACTCACTAGCAATAAATCCACCCACTCTTTGCCAAAGGTTACGCCTCCAAAAGGTAGATTCTTGTTGAATCCACCCTAGGCAAGTTTTATGCTCACCAGGTAGATAAAAACCATCGAGATAAGCTTTTCGAGAGTAGCCAGTGATCGAAGTAATTCCATAACAAAATCCATACCAATCCCAATAAGCGGGGGCGAGGGTGGTTAACCAATCGACTTCAGACAGTTCGGACATGATGCTGGCTACTGTTTTTAGTGCCCAAGAACAATACATGTCGTCACTGTTAAGCCATGCCATAATCTCACCTGTGGAGTGAGCAAAGCCTTTATTAATTGCATCATATTGCCCAGCATCTGGCTCACTGCACCAGAAGTGAAGGTACTTTTCGTATTTTTTGATAATTTCTACGCTACCATCTGTAGAACCGCCATCAATGATAATGTACTCAAGGTTGGGATATCCCTGGTTTAGGATGCTCTGAATCGTTGCTTCAATAAATTCGACTTGATTGAAAGAAGGAGTTACTATTGAAATTTTTGGTAAATCCTTAACCATATTGAGTTACGACTGAATTCTAGTCAGCTTAAGAATTGTTTAGTCAGCTCTGCTCTTTGTTCTCGTGTTGCATAAAAATGATATTTTCTGAGCTGACTTTGCTCACGAACAAAGGCGATATCAACTTGAGACATGGCTCCGTCTAACAAACGATATTGCAAGTCAAATATATCATAGGGGACAAAGCCCAAATTTTTCATAAAACTCAGGCAATCATAGACTTGTGGCCCACCTTTGAAAAACTCAAAAAATGAGACTTCAAGAATAACAAGCTCTGTGTCTTTCAGGACTGTCTGTGCGCCCTTTAAGACCTCTAACTCATAACCTTGCGTATCAATCTTGATTAGGTATGGTCCTTCTGTCCCCCGTTCAGAGCAAATATTATCCAAGGGCATTCCAGGAATCGTTCGCTCTACACCATTGACATCAGAATCTTCATCTTCTTTATAAAAGGATGACCCTACCAGGTCAGGATGGACATTGATCACCAGATTACCAGGTTTAGCCGTCGCAGCAGCAATAATATATTCAGCTTGCTCCAGCTTATCCACCAAAGAATTAAGGTGAGGGATGTATTCTTCAAGTGGTTCAATCAAGATATGTCTGGCTTCAGGAAATACCTCATATAAGGCAAAAGTTCCGCTAGCTGCACCAACATCAATGATGGTTTTAGGTTGAAGCCCATTTTGGCAAGCTTGGCGAAGACAAGCGTACATTGAAGCTCTAGAAGTTTGCGCGATCGCTTGTCTATGACGGTAAATCTCAAAGCCAAATAATTTAAAAAATTTTCTTACGAGACTTTTGGTTAAATTAAACATTTTATAATTTTCATTCTAAAAGTAATCTTTAACAAAAAAAATCCTGAATTATATTATTTTTCAAAGCCTATTCAGTTGCTGACTGACTGATAAACCTCCACAGTTTTATCTACAGTTTTATCCCAGCTAAAAGTTTTGGCTCTTTGGTGTCCTCTGGTAATTAAGCGATCGCGTTCTGTGGGGCTATCGAGCAAAAACAGTAAAATATCGGTTAAATCGCTAACGGAATTGGGGTTAAACATTAAACCAGCATCTCCGACGACTTCAGGAATACTGGCGCAGTTAGATGCAACAACAGGGGTTCCGCAGGACATGGCTTCTAGAGTAGGAATACCAAAGCCTTCATAGAGAGAAGGATATACAAAAGCAATACTGCAACGATAAAGTTTGGCTAAATGGGCGTCGCTAGCATAGGTGTAGAGTTCAATGCGATCGCTCAATTTAAGTTCAGCAATTCGTTTGCTCTCTGTTTCCCAAAACGGGTAACCAACAACACCAAGCATAACATCGGGATTAATAGATGCTACGTTGGCAAAAGCTAATAATAAGGTATCGAAGTTTTTATAACTAGCGTCACGGCTACCTACATAAAGATAGTAGGGACGAGAGGGAACAGAGCCATCTCCCCAAGACAGACTTGCATCTATTCCGGCTGCAAGATAAGTCACCGTTATTTTTTCTTCCGGTACTGAATACCAATGCATTAAATCTTTCTTTGTATTTTCAGAAATACAGATTATTCTATCAGCGGACGAAATGGCTTTATGTTTTAGTTCACCATGTTCACCCTTGGGGTCTATTTTATCGCGAAATATTTCGTGAACCATATCATAGACTGTCAGCACAACAGGATAGCGATATTCGTTGAGTTCTTGCTCTGAGAGTAACGAATAGTAGGTTGGATGAGCAAGATCGAAGGAATTGAAGGTTGCGATCGTTTTGAAGTAATGTTTCTCTAATTTGCGATATAGCCTTCCTGGTCTAAATGGCTTATATTTCCAAATTTTTAGATTAGAATGAACTGGATAAATAATATTTTGCTGCTGAACTGTAGTTAAATTTGGAATAAAACTTAGGGGTATCCTACTAATCAAATTGGTAAAATACCGAATTACACCTCCCGGTGTGTGTTCATTATAAATCTTATAAATTTTACCATCATAGAGAATACGCATTATTGGCTTCTTTTCTTCCCCTAAGATTTTCAAAAAACTTAATTTCGCGCTCTCTTGCTATCTCAAACAAATCATTGTCTTCAGTATGAAAAGCGCAAATATCGCAGTAACGATGTCCCAATCGACCTGAAAAATATAAATGAAGTTCTTCTAAAAGGCTAGAATTACTGATATTGGCAGATAGCATTAAATCTCCAAAATTGTCATAAATTAATAAATTTTTATAACCATAGCTACTCAAATCATTGAAAATAGAAATTCCATCATCTCCTTGCTTGGCTAAGAAAAATGGGTCATATTCAAAAAAGATGATAGGTTTTGTGCTTTTAAGGAAGTCAGCAGCACCTCTGAGGATTTTGCAATCAAAACCGTCAGTGTCCACTTTAATCATTTTAGACTGGAAAAACGATGGATAATCTTTTAATACATTTGATAGTTTTTTTACTTCTATAATATTGTCTCCTACCTTATTCTCCCTGAGATGGGCGGTACCACCTTGTTTTATAGTGGTTCCTCTAATATTATTACTGCATTCTCCTAGGTAGGCTTTAATGATATAAACTTCTGAAAAAAGAGTAGCATTTTTTTCTAATACGGATAAAAATTGGTCATCTCCTTCAATACACAAAATAGGAAATTCAGCTTCTTTTCTTAAGATAGCAATAGAGTCGCCAATATTAGCTCCAATATCAATAAATTTTAAATCTTCATATTTTTGCTTTACATACTTAGCAAGTCTTGCAAGATTTGAAGAGTACAGAGGATAAGTTTTTAGAATAAAGGGTAATTGGTGAGAAAAAGGAAGGAGTAAGTCAAAGCCAGCTATTTTATAGCTAATTAAAGGATCGCTAAACTTAATAATTTTATAAAATATTTTAGTCAAAATGTTCGCTTTGAGTCTATTAAATTGAGTATCATAAGAGGAATAAAGCACCTGATAATAAACAAAATGAAGCCAATAATTAATACTGTTTTGCATGTTTAAATATAAAAAACAAAGTCAAAATTTCTTTATAGAAAACTCTCTTATGAATAGCAGAAAAATAGCCTAAATCCTATCATGATATAAATTGCAACAATTCAATTTTTGAATGCCAAAAAGGAAAAATGACGACCAGGGGTATCCAACTTTTTCGAGAGATGCCAGCCATAAAACTGCTTTATGAATTCTTGGGAAGCCAGCAAACTAGATAGTTTGGTACCAATGTGAAAATGAGTAAGCCTGGATGTAGTCATCGATTGAAACTCTTGTTGGGTCATTGGTGCATAATTAAGTACGCTCTCATAATGGCCCATCACTTTTTGGAGCTTTAATCCTGCTGAGCTAATGGCGTCTGTATACTCTTGCAATAGATAAGCGTTTTCTTCTCCATAGAGAGAGTGTAAAGCATGAGAATCTAAAAAGAGTTGCAAGTCTTCTTTTTTAGAAATGACGTGTTCGCGAGCTGCTAAAAAAACACCGCCGCGCCTCAAGACTCGTGCGGCCTCTTTACAAAATTGTTTTAAATCTTGGGCATGATGGAGTACAGCTCGTGCGTAAACAACATCAAAGTAATTGTCTTGAAAGGGTAATGTTTCGCCGTATTCTTGAAGGATTTCAATAGGCAAATTAGTTTTATCAACTAAATCCTGAATAGCTTTAGCTCCAACTAGCGCACTAGGGTCAGGTTCTAAAGCTGTGACGGAACATCCAGCTTTAGCAAAAGCATAGCTAACAATTCCCCTTCCTGCTCCGATGTCTAATACTTTGCTAGGAAGATGTTTTCGCAATAGATGCTTGATCGCGTTCCATTCTTCGCTATTACTAAACCGCTGAGCCGCTGATTCTAAGGGATCATCGTAATAACAATGATAGACAAGGTTTTGTTGATCGGGCTGTTCACGTAACCAACTTACGGCTTGTTCTAAGGTATAAGGAAATTGTCTATTCATATAAAATCTCACTTCCACAACTCTAAAGCAGCAACAGCTCTACTAGCAGCAGCATAGTCAGGGTCATAATCTTTCGTGCTTTCTGGATTAAAATATTTTGTATCATGGATATTGAAACCTTCAAATTTTTGGCAATACTGCTTGTCGCTAACTGTCCAACCCCCTGATTCATAGCAGTAATAGGTTTCAATAAGCTTATCTGGAGCAAAAGTCTCGATCAACAGGTTAATCATCTTAGCATCAAACTGCTGATACCAACCAAAATCTGTGTATTTGCCATAAGGTACAGTAATGTAAACTCTTCCTCCAGGTTTAGTTACTCTCTTCAGTTCTGCTATAGCTTTCAAAAAATCAAACTTGTTTTTTTCAAAAAAGTTTGGATTGGATGAATAAATTGAGTTGTCCATTCCTAAATGTTCAATAGTTGATATTGAAACAACATCATCAAAGAAATTTTCCTTAAATGGGAGATCGCGGAGGTCACAAAATACATAAGATATTCGCTTCTGCCAGTAACAATATCCTTCAGGTTCTAGGGTTACAATTGTAATGTCCTTGCCTAAGAGATTTTGGTGTTGGAGGATATAGCCAAAATTAAGTGCTGAACCTGCATCAAGTAATCTACCTGGTTTTTGGGTAATACGTGAAATAAACCAAGGATATTCAACAACTCTATCATCCAAAAACTCACCATAGCCTTGAGGTAATGGCAAACAATTCTTAAAATCATCTATAAGATGATCATTATTAAGTGATTGGCTAATAAACTTTTCTTTAAATAGAGAGTATCCTTCTGTCCAAGGTTTGCGGTTATTGTTTATATATAAATCTATTTGACGTTTTTGCTCTCGTATATAAAGCCAAGTACGCCATTTGTCATAGATTCGTATTATTGAAGATTGAGAATTCATAGAACATTTATGGATGAAACTTTTAAAACTTAATCATGTTACTTAACTCGGTGTATATTTTTTTTATATTCACACTTACTAAATTAGGGTTTTTCATATTTTTAGGACAGAGGACAGAGTTGAATGTATAATTATCAGCCTTTGTGTGCCTAACGACGAATGGCGGATGTTGTATTTTCCAAATATTAGTTAGTTGCAATGTTGACAACGGATTTTCACTATTAGAAGTATGTGTTCCATCGATCCCAAAACCGATATTAGATACAAGATTTGAGTCAGGCAATATTGCTAGACCATTTTGACACCAGCAGGCATAAACCCACTGATAATCCCACGTATCTACAGCATCCTTAAATACACGTTCAAAGATGTCTATCCAGTACTTTTTTTCATAGGAATCTTCGCATAAAGAAGAAAGTATTTCTAATTTTTTATAGGGTGACCAAGTTTTTATATGAACATCATAGTGTTTCCAGGCTCTACGCCAAGAAGCCCAGCCCCAAATATGGGGATATTTTGAGAAGTAGTAACTATATTCAGTTCGACTCTGACCAAATTGAAAATTATTCCCGCTAATATGCATAATCCGCTCATCATGTCGGTAATGCTCGAGCAGAGTCTGACAGAAATAGAAAAAAGATGGTGCTGGCAAGCAATCATCCTCTAAAATAATTGCTTCTTCAACCTGTGAGAAAACCCAATCTAATCCGCTAGAAACGCGATGTTTACATCCCAAATTTATTTCTGAAAAATTAGTTAAAACTTCACAATCCCAATCAACTCGCTCAATAATTGCCCTGGCTTGCCGACACTTCTCTGCTTCTTCAGGGAGGCGAGGACCATCTGACACTACTAGCAACTTCTTAGGTTTGGCTTGAGCGATCGCATCAAAGACAATACTTGTTAAGTCAGGGCGATTGAAGATTAGGAAAGCAACAGGTGTATTGAGCATAATTTAGCTTTTTGCCGTAAAAATTAGGGTACAAACAGACTTACCATACAGCTTGTAATCTTGCTTATTCATAAATGCAGCTACTGTTGATTCCTCTATACAACTTAATGATGATAAATTTAAATCCTCAATTAAGACCATTTTCGGCCTATATTTTTGCCAATTATTTGACTTCAGAACTTGGCAATCTAAACCTTCAACATCAATATTCAAGAAATCAATTTCTTGATTTAAAGGCAAATATTTATCTAGTATTTCAGCTAACGTATAGGTTATTAATTTTTTCTCATCAATAATCTTATAATGCCTCAGTCCATCCCGCTCATGAGCCGTTTTCTCACAAAAACCATTTAAAGCAGGCTCATTGAATTCGTAATAAGTCAATGTTTGATTGCTATCAGAAATAGGAAATTCTAAATTAATATCTTCAGGTCTCAGTTTATTAAAATTTTCCATACTTCCTGGCATAGCATCAATATTAATACCTCGCCACCCTTTTAAATAAAAGTAGTAAGTATTAGAAAATCGTTGGGGATGATGTGCGCCAACATCTACATAAAAACCTTGTGTTTGTTCTAAAAAAAATCTTGCTAACATCATATCTTCACCTTCCTGGGAGTAGGAGAGATTATGATAAAGATACTTATCTTTGGGATAAATATAAAATTTATTAGGAAAACAAGCTACTTGAAAAGCCTCTTTTAATCTTCTTAACGCACCTTTAATTGTTGGCATATATCAGCTTATTTCATATAAAAATAATTCAAAGGGTTACTCCGGATTTGCCACTTGAACTAAACTACCAATCCCATATTCTGGCTGTAGTTCAGATCGAGATTTTAGCGAAAAATTTCTATTTAAGAATATAGAAGTTGTCCAGGTATAATAATTGATTGGACCTAATCCTGTAAAGTCAACTTGAATTAAACCTGTCTCTCTTAAAGTCGTTGTTGTCTTAGGAAACCAATCCGAGTTATCCAGTATGATTAACCCACCTGCGGCAAGGCATTGAACAGCTACCTGAGAACAGGCTAATCGATGAACACCATCAATCACAATTACATCATACTTTTTCTGTTCTTTAAAAATTGAATTTACATACTCTTGTTCCTCTTCAAGCAAAAGTAATTTTTGATTTGAATCTATCTGACTTTTTAGGGATACATACCATTCCTTATCGCTTTCGATGCTAATTACACTTCTAGCTTTTTTAGCCCAAAATAAAGAACTATTTCCAGCCCCATACTCAAAAATATCCTTATCTTGATAATCTAGTTGATTTAAATATTCAAAAGCTGGATAAGTATACCAAGGAATTGGCTCTCCTGCTTGACTTAAGGGCTTGTTTTCCTGAACAGATAGCAAGTGACCATATTCTATCTCAACAGTTTCTATTGTCCAGAGTAATCTATCAATTCCAATAGTTTTTATATGATTCCATAACTTTTTAAGTTTACGAGCATTATAAACTTCTTTCCATACTTTAGATTTCAGAGGGGAGGGAACAAGCTTTTTAATAATCTGAGGTGGCGAATATAGCATTTTGCTCATCTACTTTGATTAAGCTTACTTAGTTTTATAAAAACGCTTACAAATTCGACTTAACTCCCCAACTGGCTTCAACGAGGCAAACCCCATGAGTGATCTGTGGCACCTCACCACACCCATAGAAATCTCCATCAACAACGGTAAAATTGGCGGCATCTTCCATAAAGTCTAAATACAGTCCATCAAAACCCTGATTGGGCATAACACTATAGGTGATTTTGTAGGTGGATGGGGGTAAAGGCAAGCGTTTAATTTGGCATACAAAAGCTCCCTTTTCAGGGAGAATCCCAAAGTCTTCTTGAGATAAACGATTATGCTGAAGAAAAACAGCTACATCTAACGGAGTTTTCACGATTAAACCTATCAGAATATTTGTTAGTTTAATAAGTGAATAATTCTCAAAATAAAAGTATATATTTAATTCTTGTCCACAAGTCACAGCATCGAGAATATTTCCTTCTTTATCTCTGATTTCAATCGCGACAACCCTCACTTCACCTGAACCTTGCCGATCAGTTCTTTCTTTTATAGAACTCACAATTGTTGATAAATTTGTTAGGTATTTGGTTAAGCAATCGGTTTGACTACCAATATACTGTAGCTTCCCTTGATGTAAAACAATGCCGTGCTGACACAATTTTTCTACCGCTGCCATATTATGACTCACAAACAAAACCGTTCGCCCTTCTTCCGCAACATCTTCCATCTTCCCCAAACATTTTTTCTGAAACGCTGCATCCCCTACCGCTAGCACCTCATCCACAATTAATATTTCAGGTTCCAAATGCGCTGCCACAGCAAAAGCTAAACGGACATACATTCCAGAAGAATAACGCTTGACAGGTGTATCAAGAAACCTCTCAACTTCCGCAAAAGCGACAATCTCATCAAATTTCTTTTTGATTTCCACCTTACTCATCCCCAGAATCGCACCGTTAAGATAGATATTCTCTCGACCCGTCAATTCTGGATGAAAGCCTGTCCCCACTTCTAAAAGACTGGCTACTCGCCCTTTAATCGAAATACGCCCAGTCGTCGGCTCCGTAATTCGGCTTAAAATCTTTAAGAGAGTGGATTTTCCTGCACCGTTACGACCAATAATCCCAACGCGATCGCCTTGCTGAATTTCAAACGACACATCCTTGAGTGCCCAAAATTCTTCAACCGTTGGGTCAACAATCTTTTCTTTTGAGGGCTTCAACAACTTGTGCCTCAATGACTTGGCACCATTAGATATTACATCTCGAAGTGAGATGTAACCCTCCTGTCTTTGGTGACCAATGATGTACTTCTTGCTCAGGTTCTCAACCCGAATCACCGTATCAGACATTACAGCAATCTCCAAGAAAGCCCACAGCCTTTAGGTGTGGAATTGCTGCATACTCCAACAAGAGTACACCCAATGAGTTTACAAGTGAAACGAGGGATTCGTCATCCCGCTCTTCGGAGAAATTAATCTAGCAAGGCTTGTCAATCGCACATCACAACCGATTAGGCGAGTATACGCCATTTTAAATGACATCGGCGAATCGGCGTTCTACCTTACGAAAATACCAAATACCCGTCGCCAATAGTACAATCACCAATCCCACAGACACCATAAATCCAGGCCAATAAATCTGGGTTGTTTCCCCGATAATCGCCCAACGGAAGCCATCAATCACTCCCACCATGGGATTGAGCGAATAAATGAAGCGCCACTGTTGGGGGACAATACTACTACTAAAACCAACCGGCGAGATGTACAAGCCAAATTGCACAATAAACGTTACAATATAGCGAAAATCTCGATATTTTACATTCAGTGCTGCCAACCACAGCCCTCCACCTATCGACGCCGCAAACGCAATTAGAATAAACAGCGGTAGCGTTAAAATTCGCCAACTGGGAACAAAATTATACCAAGCCATCAGCCCCAGGAGAATCATCCCAGAAATCAGAAAATCCACAAAGCTGACAATTACACTACTGGCTGGCACAATCAGACGGGGAAAGTAGACTTTGGAAATCAAGTTAGCATTGCCAATCAAGCTATTACTGCATTCACTCAGGGCATTGGCGAAAAACTGCCAGGGTAGCATTGCTGCAAACACTAGAATAGGGTATGGCACACCCTCTGAGGGTAATTTCGCCAATGTGCCAAACACAATGGTGAACACAACCATCGTGAGAAAGGGTCGAATCAGCGCCCATGCCATACCAATCACCGTCTGCTTGTAACGCACCAAGATGTCGCGCCAAGCCAAGAAGTAAAATAACTCGCGATAGCGCCAGAGGTCTTTCCAATACTGGCTTTCGGCGCGACCTGCTTCGATAATCAGTTCCTTCGTATGCATGGTAAAAGCCCCTAGACTTAATTTCAGAAGTATCCCGTCTGAATGATGAAGGAGGACTCCCTAGTATGTGAACTCATCCCAGAGTCTGTCACCCGATCAGGTTTCATCCTTCTGCTTTGATACTTCAGCCTTTTCAAATTTATTTGTGAACGGGAACTGATTGACCCGTAATCGATTCTATAGAACGAGATGAAAATGATTCCATAGCTTCTCCTGCCGCCTCACACAACACCTGCGAGTACTGTTGGGCAATTAAATCAGGGGTAAAGTTGGACTGTAGATAGCGACGGCCTGCCTGACCCATCTGCTTGGTCAGTTGGCTATCAGCGGCTAAGCGACGAATAAAATCAGCTAAACCTTCCGCATCGCCGTTACTGAACGCCTCTCCACAGCCAGACTCCTGAAGCATCGTTCGCAGATAGGAATGTTGTTCGCAAATAATGGCTAAGGGACGCCCTGCTGCCAAAGCAGCATAAAGCTTACTGGGGGCAACCAACCCTTCCATTCCAGGACTGACACTGACCAAGGACAAGTCACAGGCGGTCAGAGAATAGGGGAGATTTTGTTTATCCTGGTAGGGCAAAAACTGGCAATTGTGCAAGCCTAGCTGACTGGCTTGGGTCCGAAATCCTTCACGTTTCGCCCCATTGCCGATGAAGACAAACTGAATCGGCTGATCTTTTAAGAGTTTAGCGGCGGCTAGGATGGTTTCCATATCATGGCAGCGACCCATATTGCCCGAATAGAGAACCGTGAAGGTATCCACCAGATTGAAGGCTTTGGCAAACCAATTCTGATGTTTGGCGATTGGGACGATTTGATTGGGGTCAGCCCAATTATGAATTACGCTAATTTTATCCTTAATTTCTGGGCATTTGGCGACAACTCGGTCTTTCATCGTAGAACTCAGAACGATGACTTTTTGTGCCCGCCGCCAAACATGGCGGTTAACGGTATCCCAAAATCGGACTGCCCAATGTTCGCGAGAAATAACATTGAGTTCGACGGCAACATCGGGATATAGATCGTAGAGCAGGCAAACATAAGGTAAACCAAAACTCTTGTGAACTAGGTACCCTAGAAGCGGTAAGAAGGGAGGAGCGGTGGTTAGGAGTAATACATCACCACGACTACCGTTTCTGAGTAAATGAACTCCCGAACGCAGGCAAAAAAGTAGCCCATTTAGGGCTTTGCCACGAATGCGCTTCGACCAAATTCGAGTCATCCGCGATCGCTTAATTTTCACCTGCTCTAAGTGTTCGATCGCAGGAGCTGACTCTTTGTTAAATGCATAACCGGGCTGTCCTGTAAATATATCAACGGGTAGACCCTGACGTCCCAACTGAAGTGCTAATTCTTCGATTAGCTGCCCCGTTGCAGCGTAATCAGGCGGAAAAAACTGCGTAATGATTGACAGTTTGATCCGTCTGTTGTTTCGTACCAAAGTATTTCCTTTACTCATTTCGCCTCGCTACTGAGTCAGGTGGGCTTATGAACTATCTTTCCCTTTTTCTGTTGATTTACGATCAAGCTTCAACAAACAGTGGGAATTGTTGGTTAAATTCTGAGAATAACGCTTCTCAAGGCATTGTGCCTGGTTTTTTCCAAATTATCTCTACTCAGTTTTGAGCTGTTTTCCGGAATAGATTTTCTTAAAACTCATTACAAATGAATCGAGTTTAACTTGTCATTCGTCAATTCGACGTAAAGGTTCCCTCCTATGTTGCCTGGTTTGCTTACTCTTTATAAAAGGGATTAAGAGTTTTATTTGCGAAGAGCAAGTTGTTTATCCTGACGGACGGGTCAAGGGCTGTATCAGTAATTGGTAAGACTTGATCGCTCGGTCTATCCTCAGCTCAGTTTTTCTGAATTTGAGGAGAATAAAAATTACTTTTCTCACGCCAACTGTAGCGTTTTTGAATTATGGGTCTAGATGGAGAGTATCAACCGTTGCTGCCCAACGATAACGGTAAGCAGCTATCTCACTTGTCTCCACTCTACACAGCGGAGTTGTCTGAGCTTGACCAAGACAAACTCGATCTGGGTAAGGTTTTGGCGATTGCCCGTCGGCGATTGATCATTATCGCGGGTGTGGCGATCGCTGTCGCCTCTGGGGTGGCTGCCAAGGTTATGAAACAGGTTCCCAGATACGAGGGCAAATTTCAACTGCTGGTCGGTTCAGTTTCGGGTGCAGATAAGGTTGATGAGCTGACTCAAGCCCTCAGCAAAAACACCAGTATGCAAGTGGAGAGTCCGGACTACGAGACCCAGATTCAGGTCTTGTGGAGTCCTCAGGTGATGTCTCCGATTGTCAAGCAAATTCAAAAGCGTTATCCGGAGATTAACTACGACACACTGCGGGACCAACTGGGGATTTCCCGACTGGCAGAAACTAAAATTCTAGAAGTTCGGTATCAGGATTCAGACCCCGAAAAAATTCAGTTCATCTTAGAGCAAGTCGCCCAAGGCTACATCAAGTACTCGGAGACAGAGCAACGAACCAGCCTCAGTCAAGGGCTGAAGTTTGTCAATGGGCAGACAGAGGAGCTCAAAAAACGAGTGAATGAGCTTCAGCAGTCTATCCAGAATTTGCGGCAAAAATATAAAATTGTCGATCCAGAAACTCAAGGTCAACTGTTGACCAATCGTGTCGGCGATATTACCAAACAACGGCAAGAGACCGAAAGCCAGCTAGGTGAAGCGCAAAAGCTCTACGTCGAGCTAGAAACTCAGTTATCGGAGTTAGGGGTAACACCAGAACAAGCGATTGTTTCGTCAGCCCTCTCGGAAGCCCCTCGCTACCAACAGTTACTCAACCAGCTCGCTGAAGTCAAAAGTAAAATTGCCAAAGAGTCGGCGCGGCTGCAAGACGACAACCCGATCATGCAGAGGCTGCGTGATGAGGAACGAAGATTAGAACCCTTGGTAGAGCAGGAAGCGTTAACAGTTGTGGGCAATGGAGCCTCTGGCGTCCCCGACAATCCTGAATCCCTGGCTTCCCCCAGTTCAATTCGCCAAGATTTGACGAAAAAGCTGGTCGATACCAAAAACCAAGTGCAGGTTCTTCAAGTTCGCCGCCAAGAAATTGCTGACGCTGAACGCAGGCTCAGTCAGCAACTCACCGATCTACCCGTTGTCGCTCGTTTCTACACGGATTTACAGCGGCAGCTCAGTGTCGCAACAGAAAGCTTGAGCCGCTTTCTCGCCGTTCAGGAGAAGCTACAAATTGAGGAATCTCAAAAGACTCCGGCTTGGCAGAAGTTATCCGAGCCACAAAAGCCCCAAGCCCCCATCTCGCCTAACGTCCCGCGTGGTATAATACTCGCTGGCATCGCGGGGTTACTGGCTGGAGCCGGTGCCGGATTTTTAGCGGAAAAGCTAGACAAGGTGTTCCACTCACCGGATGAACTGAAAGACAGCACCGGTTTACCCATCTTGGGCACCATTCCCTTTACTAAAGACCTGAAGAAACGTGCCTCAGAACCTTCGGTCAATGTGATGCCCGATGCCGAGCGTCAAACGATGAAAGTTGGGCGTTCCTCTTATGGATATAATACTTCTCCCTTCTTAGAGTCCTTTCGCACGCTCCACACCAACCTACAATTTATCAGTCCGGATCAACCGATTCGCTCGTTGGTGATTAGTTCCTCAACTCCCGCAGATGGAAAATCGACCATTACCACATTCTTAGCTCAAGCGGCAGCAGCGATGGGGTTACGAGTGTTGCTGGTGGATGCAGATTTGCGCCGTCCTCGCATCCATGAAACGACGGATTTGCCGAATGTCTGGGGACTCAGCAATGTGATTTCCAGTGACATCCATGTGGATGATGTGATCCAACGATGCTCCTTTGGCTCCACTGCCCTAACACCCACAGATGATAATCTGTTTGTGCTGACAGCCGGTCAAATTCCTCCCGATCCCACCCGGCTTCTCGCTTCTAAAAAGATGCGGCATTTAGTTGAGCGCTTCCAGGAGCAATTTGACTTAGTGCTTTTTGATACGCCACCTCTGCTGGGTTTAGCGGATGCGAGAATTCTCGCGGCTCATACTGATGGGATTGCCTTGGTGGTGGGACTGGGAAAAACGGATCGCGCCGTCTTAACCGAAGTGTTGTATGGATTGAGAACCTCTCGCGCTCGTGTCTTGGGATTGATTGCCAATGGTGTTAAAAACTACACGACCAGCAGTTATGACCAATATCTGCGATATTACACCCAAGATCCCCAAAGGCAAAAGCTGAGCCGACGTTAAGTTCTGGAAGTGGCACCGAGTCAAACTACCGTGCAACCGGGAAGCGCTTTCCTTGCCCGATCGCCTCATAAACAGAGGTAAGGTTAACAGCGATCGCACTCCAAGAATAACGACGACTCACCAATCGTTTGCCATTCTCACCCAATTCAATCCGACGGTTTGGCGAGATGAGTAACTCTTGTATTGCCCTCACTAAAGCATCCAATTCTCCTTCAACCACTAATCCCGCATTGGCGGCGGCAATATCTGGAGCAATTTGAACATCGGGAGTTACAATCACAGGTACTCCTGCCGCCATGGCTTCAGCTACCGCAATCCCAAAATTTTCCGAAAACGAAGGTAAAACAAAAATATCTGAGCCTTGTAGCAACAAATCTTTATCAGCACCCATCACAAAACCAGGTATCGTTGTCCGCCTAGCTAAACCCAGAGATGAGACTAAATGGGTGAGGTAGGCAAGATAGTCCGATTCTCCTGAACCCGCCAGAATTAGATGAAAGTCGTAGTTGAGGCTGGTGAGTTTTGAGAGTGCTTGTAACAACAAATCCGGACGTTTCTTGGGATGGAGGCGAGACAAAAAGAGAACGATTGGAGTTCCCGGCTTAATGTTATATCTCTCGCGGATGCTTTGCTTAGACTGAAATTGGTAAGTTGGCAGATTAACCCCGTAAGGAACGACAAAGGTAGGAGCCTGTATGCCAAAATTGCGAACATCTCGTGATTCTTCGGGTGTTGCACAGTGGATAGCTACAGCTTGGTTGAGGTTATGGCGTTCGATGGGGGAATAGACTTGCTTTTTGAGGCGCTTATGATTGAGCGCCCAAGGAGTCAACATGCCATAGGGCGTTGCGATGTAAGGAATTTTGTGGAATCTCGCGAGTGCAGCAGCACAAGTGGGAGCGTAGGAAAAGAGGTAGTGAGTATGAACCAAATCATATTCTTTAAGATGTTCCCCTAGCCAGCTCGTTAAAGCCGTAGAGAAAATAAATTCCTTCATCGGAAGGAAAGTCCGGGGCAAAAACCAGACGGGAACATGCTCATATTGAACTCGCTGATATAACGGTACATCTAACACTTCAGACCCGTTATCATTAGTCGTTACAATTTCCGTATCGCATCCTTTGTCTCGTAAAGCTCTGACAATCTCCAGCAAGATTTGAGTAGGGCCTCCTTTTACCTTTGCTAGGGAAGGAATGACGTGGAGTAATTTCATTTCTAGCTTTTTTTATGAAGTCATATAAGCTCTGATTAAAGCGTTCTCTAGAGAAAAAATCAATAACTCTGTGTCGTAATTATTCTTTGGGATAGATGAAGGAATTTGGCTTAGATCCTTAAAGAAAGACTAACGCTGCCACTTGCCTTTAAGGCAAACAGCCTGGTAACTTTTGCGCCGTACATAGTCGCTCAAAGAGTAAATCGGCGATCGCTTGATTACCGGGTACCGTTAGGTGTATTCCATCGGGTTGATAAAAGGTTTCTACTGTCTTTTTCGGCAGAGTTGACCAAGCTTGGTGAGCGTCGATTACGTTGACTTGTAAAGAATTGAGCAACTGAAGAAATTCTGGCTTGTATTTTGGCACATTGAAACTTGGAACCAGATTGTTCAGATTAGGCGTAAACAGGACAAAAATAGGACGTTGTTGAGTACGAACCCAAGTGACAAGGGCGTTTAAGTTTTGTAGATTTTGCTGAAATTGCTGGTCCAGTTCTTGGACAGAAGGCCGCGAAACGTTAGCTGGGGGAGAACCTAAACGCACAAGATTCGCTAATCTAGGCAATATATAGCGAGTCAGAGCCTCCTGAATTGCCAAAAGTGGGGGTCGATCTGGGTAGGATGGATCGTGTCCGACGCGATCGCTAGTACTCGTAGGTTGCGCTAGGTCATCAGTACCCATTTGCGAGATCACCGCCTCACTCTCAAATATGCCAAACTTGCGGAGATAGGCTAACTGATTACCAATTGCCCAAGACCCTGCTGAAGCATTAATTACTTCTACGGGTTGTTTTTTGGCAGCTAATCGCGCTTCAAAAAGTGCTGAAATGGTTTGCGTTTGATCGGTGAGGGTGCCGCCGTTGATAATGGAGTCACCGATGAACAAAATCCTCAAAGTACCTTGAGGCTTAGGAGTAGTAACAGGTTGAGAACGTTGAGAGTACTCGTTGTACTTAATGGTTTTGCCAAAGCGAAATACGGTTTGATTGGGTCGATAGCGGTAGCCTATATCCGCATCCGCTTGAAATAAAACCGGGCTACCTAATCCCAACGCCAGCCGTAAGACCAATTCAATCACAATTAAGGCGGCAACTGTACACCCCGGTATCCAGTATTTGGCAGGAAATTTCATGGTAGAAGGATAAAAGTTTTTTAGTTCATGGATTGGAATTAGATTCCAGAATTTCAGAGTTTTTGATTAAATCACCTAATGTTTTTTGAAAGCACTCAAATGAAAATTTTTCAATAACTTTTTGTCGTAATAATTCTGGCTGATAAATTAGAGAGTTTGGATAAGTGCCTTGCAAAATTTGAAGGATTGTTTTTGCGATCGCCTCCAGATCATCCGGGTCAACTAAGGCTCCCAATTCCCCCTGACATAAAGCATCAATTGCCCCATCTTGATTGCCCCCTAAGGTAGGTTTTCCACAAGCTAATGCTTCCAGATAGACAATTCCAAAACCTTCCCCCTTACTCGGCATCACAAAAACATCACAAAGATTGTAATGGTCGCACAGTTCGCGATCGGGGACAAATCCTGCCAATGTGACACAATCTTGTAAATTGAGCTGATGAATTAACTGCTCAATCCGAGGGCGGTCATCTCCTTGACCCACTAAAATGTAGTGGATGTTAGGTATGGATGAGCGAATTTCTGGTAAGGCGTGGAGGATTTGGTCATAACCTTTGTAGCGGTCAGAACTGGACAAACGACCAACTGTTAAGAGAATGGGTTGTTTAGGTTCTAAGCTATAACGTTGGATTAAATAATCAGGTTTGGGGCTAATTTTAAATTGTTTGGCATCAAAGGTAACGGGTAAGAGGCTGATTTTATCCAAGGAAATTTTTTGTTCTTTAATGATGCGATCGCGAGTATAGGTACCGATGGAAATGACCTTGTCTGCTGAATGGAGTGCTTGAATTTTACCTGGGTCTCGAACCTCCCAAGCATCTGTACCATAGACAATAATCCAATAAGGAATTCTTGTCAGTCGATGAAGGAAGAGCGCAACAGGTGAAAAATTAATATGACCACATAATATTAAGTTTGGTTTTTTTTTCAAAACTCCGGAAATCAGGGTGATAGAAAAATAGGGTGTTTGTAAAAATCTGGGCAGGTTTCCACTAAAGACAAATGTAAGATTTTGGGAAGGCAATTGCTCTGGAGAAGAGTGTTTGTCAAGTTTATCAAAAATGGACAATCCCAAACTAGGAAATTCATTGATTAACGCTTTTATAACATCCTGTAAATAGACTTGAATTCCCCCCTTAAACTCAAATAGATTGGGAACCCATAAGTGAAAATACATCACATTCTTAGTTTTTTGCATAAGAAAGTTTGAGTTGAATATATTTATTGAATAAATGTTTTATTGATTGATTACTAAGCCTAAATGTGCTTTAAAAGCTGCAAGATCTGACTGGCAACTGTCTGACGGTATCGCTCCCACGTTAGTTGCTCAGCTTGCCGACGAGCAGCGCGACCCATTTCCGCTAACTCTAAGGGATGTTGATAGCACCACTCTAGTTTTTCCTTTAACATTTCTGTATCGCGAATATTGACAATAAAGCCCTCTATACCATCGGTAATAATATCAGAACCGCCAGCATTTGGTGTAGTAATCAGCGGAATTCCACAAGCTAATGCCTCTAATTGCACTAAGGCAAGTCCTTCAACCAGAGACGGGATTACTAAAACATTGGCTGAGCTATAGTACTGATTTAATGAGGCATGAGGTACGGATGAAATATAACGGATTTGTCCGGTATATCGCTCTAACCAGCCTTCCGGAAAATCATTAATTCCTACCAATAAAAGCTCGGATTGAGGAAACTTTAATTCCTGCCAAGCTTTTAATAAATAGTGAACACCTTTACGAGGCCCTACACGACCAACAAATAACACTCGAAAAAGTGGGTCGTTTTTAGGTTGTGGCTGGAAATAATCAATCGGCGCACCGAAGGTAACTACACTTATCTTTTCTTTTTTTATCCCTGCCTCAAGTAAGGAATTCTGTACAAAGGAAGAGGGGGCAAAAATATGGTCTGCTAATTGAATTTCCTGCTCTTTTCGCTCCAGTTTCCACGTTGGTTCTTGAGTGACTTGCAACGCTGAAGCTAAGTCGGGAAATCGTTCAGCTTCTTGTGCCAATAGAGCGTGACTTGTGCGATAAAAGGCGATAGGTAGATCGTATAAGCACAGGATACCTTGCTGTTTTGCCCTCTGAAATGTCGTAGCTGCACCATCTTCGTAAGCATAGACGGCATCCAACTCTTGAAGATGATGTTCGGCAACGTGACAATCCAGTGAGAGATAAATGTGATCGACGAGTTCTTGATAGCTGAAACCCAAGCGGCGATATAAACCTGTTTTCACGAGGATCAACCGTATAATTTCCTGCCAAGGATGTGTCCGCATCAGTGTACCTGGGGGGGGGACCCAAGTTCTACGTCCTAATTCCTGTGTGACACTATCTTTAATTTTCTTGGGTAGTAGAGTTAAGTAAGGTGAAAAAGAGCCTTCAGGATTATAGGCAATGGTCGTAATAATTTCCTTAAGTAATCCAGTTTCTGATAAAGTGATTGCACAATTTCGGGAGTTAGGATTACCTGTAGGATGAATCAGGGAAATACGAGGATAGGACATGTTCTTGCCAAAATTGTTGTTCTTTTTGCCAGTTCTCTATTTGTTCCAGTCGAGGTAGCAAAAAGATAAAGCTGCTGAGAAACCAATAGTAAACGGCGTAGGTATGGTGAAAAACTAGGAAGCCATTAATTTGGATGAGCTGGAGAAGGAAAGCCACAAGGGCTAATTCGCGCAGAAATCGTGTTTTTAAGCTCAAAAAGGTACGTAGAAGCATAATTAGAATACTTACCCTTAACCCATACCAAAAAAGAAAGCCGATTGGACCCAACTCTAAAGCGATTCTGCCCATTTCTGGTTCAAAATAGGTTGGAATCACTTCACCCGGTGGTAAATTCAAGATTAGGCGAATTGTAGGGGCAGCTTGATGGGTTGCACCCGTGCCAAAGCCATCCAGTTCTTTATACTTGATAAAGTCAATAGGCTCGGTGAAACTCATTAAAATTCGCCCAGATACATCTTTATTAGATGTGGCACGCGACCAAAAAGCCTCGATTGCCGGACTAAACCAGATAAAGCCAGCAATTGTAACAATGATAGTCGGTAGAATTAGCTTTTTGAGCAGACGTACTGCGCTCGAAGGTCGAGTTAATCCTTTCGCACAAAGATAACCGATTAAAAATAAAACTTCCGCTAAAATTGTGGTGCGAGAGCCAGTCATAAACGAGTTAATGCTTACCAAAAATAGGGCTATGACACCGAGAACTTGCCATTTGAGCGACTGTTTTACGGAAAGCAGGGCTATCAGTAAGGCAAAGCAGACTATTAGATAGACGGCGTAGTTATTAATATAAGAAAAAGTGCCCGTGATTCGGACTGTTAATGTCGCTCCGAATGTAGCTTTTCCGACTGCTGCTTCGTCAGCATAAGCATTAATAAAACTGTCATAAGGGCTAAAGAACTGAACAATACCGATGAGACCACAAGGTATAGTTAGCAAGAGGTGCGAGCGCAAAAATTTGTAAAGTTCATCTTCTGAATCAAATAAGTATGGAATCATCCAAATTAGGGGGATGTATACCAAATAGCCTCTGAGTCCGAAAATCCCAACCAACGGCGATCCTAAGCTGGGATTAAAAGCCTGGAAAATACACCATCCCATGGCAACAAATATCAAAACATTAACAATTTTTATTCCTCCTTTTGTGGGTAACTTGTCTTTAGGAACAGAGAAGGCATAAAAATTCAAATAGGCTCCGATCAATACCACATCTTTGAGAAAATAAATCATCTCACTAGCCTGAGGCAGTACCCACTTTCGCAGTGCTCCCTCAAAAACTAGAAGAATAAATACAGCTTTTACGGAGCGACGCCACTTCAAAGCTGAAAGATAAAAGATAACGACACCAGCCAATAAAGCAATTATCAGTTTCACTCAATGAACCTTTGAAAACTTTCTAGATTAATTAATTGATTCAGCAATTGTTAAAAGTGATGGGTAGTTCTTTTTTAGATAACTTAACCAATAAGCAATTTTGACCGCTTGATTCTGAGAAACGATTGAGCCAATGGTTTTCAAAAGAAAAGGGCCATAAAGAAGATTTTGGTGAACAGGACGCCAGCCGCAGTGAAATAGAAGATTAGTGATAGTTTGAAATGTCCAGCATTGAAAATGTTGGTTAGAGTCTGGCACTAAACTCGGTTTTAAATCGACTTCTACGGGAAGGACAAGAATTAGTTTACCTCCCGGCTTGAGGTACCGATGAAAATTTTTCAAATCCTCGGCTGGTGTCGGTGAATGTTCTAGGGAGTGGGAAGAAAGTAAAAAATCAAAAGAGTTTTCAGGAATATTTTCGATACAGTTTAAAGCCTTTTTTCCATTTCGTTTCAGAAAATTCACAGCATAGTCTGAATAATCAAAGAATGTAACATTTTTTAGAGCGGCTGAAACCTGCCCCAAACCACAGCCAAAATCTAAAACGTCTAAATCCGGATTGAGTTTGTTTTGCTCAAAAATTGCTTTTTTCCAGTATAAGGAGAGAATTTCATAATAATTTTTATCTTCAAATACTCGTGCATAATGACTACTATAATAATCCTGATTATACAATTCTATATCGCTCCTTTTATTAGTGTCTGAGGAATTCATGGTTTTGATAAATTTACATCACAAGTCTTAAGATAACTTAGAGTTCTATATATTTTTTTGAATTGGCTTATGATTTAATAAGGATTGATATATATCTACATATTTTTTTGTCAGATTCATTTCATCAAATAGCTTCACTTGAAGAGAAGCATTTTCCAGTTGTTCCTTAGCCAGTGACTCATCAGTCATAAGTTTTATCATGCATTCATAAAGTGATTGATAGTCTCCATTCTTAAATTTAAGCCCAGCATTACCTACACATTCTGCATGACCTCCAAACTCAGATACAATGATATTTTTCCCGGCAGCTAATAATTCTAATGCCACTCCTCCCATTGGTTCTTCCCAAACAGAGGGGACAACAGCAATCTGGCTTTGAGCCATGATTTCTAGTAAATCTTTACCATACTGAGAACCTAAAAAAAATACATTATCAGTAATTTTTAGTTTTGCTACCAGCTTTTCCAAATCTGGCTTTATATTCCCTTCGCCGACAATAGCCAGTTTTTTCCCTCTACCATTAGGAGAAGACAGGAGTAAATGAAATGCATTAATTAAATCAGGCACACCCTTCTCACTCACTAAGCGACCCACATAGATAAAATCATACTTTTTAGATAATTTGCTTTTTGATAATTTGAATTGATTAAGAGGATAGGGCGTGTAGGATACGATTTGATTTTTTAAAGGTTGTCGTTTAGCTACCCACTCTGTAGCCGCAATATTCAAATCTACCTGAGCAGCGACATAACGCCTAATTCCTAACTTAATAAACTCTCTTAGAAAGTGAATTAAACCTTTTTTCTTCAAGTGGTAAATTAAGGAAGGTAGGGGAGTCATGGGGGCGGGTTCACCATCTACCCAACCTAAACCATCAACACAGGAAACTTGATAGCCATTGTGTGTCCAAATGAACGGTTTATTATTTAATTTAGCAAAAGGGAACATGGCAATACTTGCACCATTAGAATGTACCAGATCACATTGACGTGTCAGCTCAAATCGCTCTCTCAGTTTTGGCTGTCTAACCACTCTATAACTCCGGTTATCTTCTTGCTCAGAAGCAGTTTCTGTAACAACGATACATTCCTGTCCTAACCGAACAATATTTTCAGCGAGTGTAGCCGTGATTGTCTCAACGCCACCCAGAGAAGGCCAAAATACAGAAGAGTAGAGCAAAATTTTCATCCGATTCTTGGGCTATTCTTAGTCTGCAATTTAATGGATGACGTTATCCAGAAAATCATCCAGCTACGGCGTAATATTTTCAGAATTCAGCTTTGGTTTTTGAAAGTAATATGCTTCTTTGTCAATCTGTACCAGATGCACGGGATGATTCAACTGACTGATAAATTCATCCGTGGCTAACCGACTCCCTTGAAAATAACCATAATCGTTTAATAGGACATAACCTCCAGGTTGAACGAATTCATAAAATTTTTCTAAAGACAGTTTGACTGGATTATAGAAATCACAATCAATGTGTAATAAAGCGATTTCAACTCGCTCTGCCGCAGGGAATGTATCCTCAAATAACCCCACAACAATTGTATATTGTTCCTCCGGAACCTTTAGCCGATGCATAATTCTGCGAGTTTGCTGCTCAGATCCAACATAAGAACCTGTCAGTGAACGCGAAGAATCATCATCCTTTTCCACTGTTTCTGGCATCCCTGCAAATGAGTCATAAAGCCAAAGCCTGCGGCTAAACTTTGAACGCTTTGCTTCGTAACCTAATACGCCTGCACTCCCACCCCGGTAAACACCACACTCGACAAAATCGCCAGGAATTTCTTCCCGCTCTAATCGCTGCGCTAGTTCTTGTAGAAAGAAAAGATTGATATAAGAAAGAAGAGAATGGGGCCGTACTGTTCTAAACGGTTCGGGTAAGCCAAAGTACCGAAGATCGTATGCCAGTTCTAGTAGAGGCTGAGGTGATATTTTTTGTAGTTTAGATTTGGCAGACTGTCTTAACATGAAGATACTGATGCACTGAATGAAACATTAATTTGATAGCATTTATTGTTAATTTAAACCGCTACATACTTAAATACGCGGTGTTGGTTCGGCGCATCTTTTTCTCCAATAAAACTTCCGACGAAACTTCCCTCAAAACCCGCTTCCTCACCGAATTTCCGCATCTGGCTATGGGTGTAAACAAATAGTCTGTGGCTATGAGATTGGTAGATTTGAGGAATGGGGATGGGGGCGTCCCCAAAAGTGGTGTAAAAAACAGCGCCTGTCTCTACGTAGGGACGCAAATTTTTCAGGCAAAGTTTGATATCTGAAGGAGCAAGGTGAGTAAATAGGGAGAACGCCACACAGAAGGTTGGCTTTTTCGGCAGCTGAGCGAAGTCAAAGCAATCGGTAATAATAAAGTGAGGTTTTTTTTGTTGCATTAACCCTGGATCGACTTCATGTTCAATGGCTAAGTCGATCAAAAGTTTTTCCCGATCAATGCCAATATAGTTCCCTTCTTCCAAATAGGGAATTAGCTTTCGTCCCAGACGCAGTGAACCGCAGCCAATATCAGCAAAGACATCGCTGGGTTTGAGTCCCCTGTTCATACAGTAGTCGAGCTGCTGGTTGCTACCTTGTTCATAGTCTCCGCCAACGTAAGCTTTGTAACCACACTGCTTGACGCCCTCCTCACCGTGCTTCATGGCGGGATCGTAATTGCGGATGTAATAGTCTACCAACTTCTTCATGGATTGAAACATCGCAACTAGCTCCTTTAAACTCAACTAATCTTACTAATACCCACTCACTCGTTGTTTGCTAGCAGTGCCGCAAAAGTTTGAGCTTGTACTGATAGGTTATGGGTTTGATACCAAGCGTGAGCCTGATCGGCGATCGCCTGCAATGATTCTAATGATCTTAAGCCGTCTGTCTGGTGATGCGGAGTCCAAAAGTGCTTTCCCTCAATAATTCCATCAACCGGAAAAGGACTGCCCACATGGCTCACAGGAAGTAAACCGTGAGCACAGTATGCGGCATATATCGTTGATTTTGCCAGAAACTCAGGGGTGTAGTTGAAGAAAGCGGCGAGAGATTTTAACAAGAAACCACTGATTTCGGCAGCCGATCGCTCTCCCAGTTCCACGATCGGTACGCCATTCATAGAAGATAAATTTAAACCCGTTTTTGCACCAATATCCCAGATTTCCTCAATCCCTAGTAACTCGCAGGTTAACTGCAACTCGGCCCAAGATTCGCGATACACTCGTCCTCGATTGCTGGGACTGCCAAACACGACAATACGTTTTTCGCGCTGAGTTAAAGAAGATACTTGATCAGGTTCTCCGATGTTAGAGAACACGGGTAGGGTAGGAATTTCGGTATGTTTGCCGGAACTTAAGTCATAGAGTGATTTAGCATAGTTTTGTCGGCTGGTAAGAATGCGATCGCTCAGTCTCGCCAAACGCATCGCCAAATTCTTTTGCAACGCTGATAGCCAAAAAGAACTTGTCCACGGTGGCCCAAAGGCATAGAGTTCATGGAACATCGTCACTAGAAACCGATGGACACCTGTCGTTCGCCAACCCAGTAAGCCATCGATTAACCAGACAGGACAACCCCGTTTCGCGTAACCATAACCCACATAATGCAGTAAAACGGGGGCGGGTGAGGCGCTAATTTCGTTCAGGGATGATAGCACAGCACCTCTAGAACGATGGGGCAAAACACTAATCGGAAATCCCTCAATTTCCCTCTTTCCCTGCCAGTTTGGATTACCCACTAAAAAATGCGTTTCTTGGTTAAATTCTCGACGCAGTTGACGAGCAAGATTTAACGCATAATCCCCCAAACCATCAATGGCTGGGGGAAGCATCGGTACAACTTGGATAATTTCCATCAAATCATTACGTCTGGAGCAAGCAACTTTATCGCTAAGGTGTATCCAGACCTATCATACAGAGCTTTCGTACCTTTCACTTGTCCTTAAATTGACCACCGTTTTTTGTGGGGATGGGCATTTTACCAGTCCGGATTCTCCAAATTCTATGTACAACTGCTAACAATTAGAAGTGTCACCCATGTCATAAAACGGTTATACGAGCTTCACATTTTCGTCATATTTATTGAGTATCCTGATCGGTGAGCAGAGTTGAAGAAATTGGTCTGCTCCTCACACCACAGACAAATCAGGCTCTCTTGTTCAGGTAGAAGGCAAGAGAGCTTTTTTCTTTTCGCCTGCTTAATTATAAAAGCGTTCCAATTTCCTTTAAATGGACACGGGTAAAGGGTTCAGCCGCACCCAGGGTGTACTGTTCAATTAAACCTTCGCGTCGGATTGAGACACTATCTCCTTCTTTAATCACCACAATGGAGTCGTCAAAAATATCTCGCGTCAGCATCATTTCCGTCTCTGTAGGATTATCCAGCACAACCATATTGCTGCCGTGATAAAACATCCCATCTCGTTCCAAAACGCCTTCCTGATACTCGGCAATTAATAGGTCAAGCTTGGGATTACGTAACAGGTTTTGCACGTTGGTATTATAATCTCGATGCAGAATTTTTTCGGAGCGATTGACAAAGACGGCATCGCGACATACAGCCCCAATTGTCCAATCGGGATGTTGTAGAAGAATATGGTCAATTGTTTCTTGCAGGTCTTGAACCGAAATCCGGTTAAAGGTGATAATCGGAATCCTGGCATCCGTACCCGATGCAAAGAATGTTTCCAGGATATGAGAAGGCACATCTACACTTTCACCGACAGCCGGTCGAAGATGCATCGAAATGCCCGGAGCTGCATTGATTTCAATAATGCCAAAGTTGCCAGATTTCCATGATTTTGTCAAACTTTGGGCAATCACATCAATGCCCAAGCAAGTCAGCTTAAAGTGCTGGGCGATGTCTTGCGCCAGGATAATATTGTCAGGGTGAACCGTGCGTGTGGCATCAATACTCAAGCCTCCCGCTGACAGATTCGCGACTTTGCGAAGATAGACGGTGCGGCCTTTTTCAATCACGCTATCCGTTGATAAGCCTTGCTCCTCTAGATACCGTGCCATGGACTCATCCGACTGAATCTTACCTAAAGGGGAGGTAGCGGAGTCTGTCCGTTCCGGCTTACGGTTTTCGCGCTCAATTAACTGTGCGATCGTGGAATAGCCATCACCCACGACTGAGGCGGGACGGCGTTCGGTTGCAGCAACGAATCTCCCATTAACACAAAGCAGGCGAAAATCCACCCCAGAGATACTTTTCTCAACAATGACTTCAATTCCTTGGTTCTCAGGAATGGCATCGACAGCCCGCTCAAAGGCAAATTCGAGTTCTTCGGCGTTTTGCACCTCAGCTGTCACTCCAATTCCTTTATGACCGGCTACGGGTTTGACGGCGACAGGATAACCAATCTTGTCGGCGACTTTCAAAGCTTCCTTGCGGGAGACAACCACATCCCCTTTCGGTACAGGAAAGCCGAGATTGTTTAAAAATGCCTTACAGTCATCCTTGCGGGTGGTAAAGTCAGAGTCTAGATGGCTATCACAGTCAAAAGTTGTGGCGCTGCCGCGAACTTGCTTTTTCCCATAGCCGTATTGCATGAGTCCTTCATCCCACAGATAAAAGGCAGGAATCCCTTGATCCCCGGCTGTCCGGAGCAAGGCGTAGACGGTTGGACCACCGTAAACAGAACGCCGGAACATATCCTGAAGCGCTTTGATCTGTTCCTCAAATAAAAATTCTTCGCCTTGAGTGATCGCTTCAAACCAGTCCCAAACGGCGTAAACGACGGCTCGCTGAGTACGGGCATGAACGGTTGGGACGCTAACCCTGACGAAATCCTTATAGGGTTTGAGATTCCAACGATCCAGGTGCAGCCCCATGTCGAGTTTTCCCGCTTCAGATACCGTTCGCGCAAACAAATCGGCGTAAGAGTCGGCAGTTTGGTTCCTCAACTCTGGGAAGCGATCGCTAATAATGGCGACATAGTCCTCAATCGGTCGAGGCGCTAAATGCCCAGTAAAGGCAAAATCAAAGACGAGCGCCGCACTGTCTAAGTAGGGATTGGGTCCGATGTAATGCTGGATGTTAAAAATATCGAAAGCATCGGTCTTCCTAGCATTGATCCGAAGAGTATCCGCATTTATCTCTAAAATCATTAATTATCTCCCTATCTCTAAATCTCTAAATATTCAATAATCTATAGACGGAGTCGTGCTTACAAGAGACTTTTAATAGTTAGGTCAAGTTGAGCCTTGAGGGTGACGACTGAGTCCAGGGATTGAACTTAAAGGTTGGGCATCTTACCCGCTTTCCACCTGAATCTTGCTCCCCATTGAACTTATCTTAATGACCACTGTGTTTTCCTCTATCGCAGGATATCTAGAGGTGGAGATCACCCCTCAATCCAGAGAGTCTTTTGTTAAGAGAAAATAAAAAACGTGTTGGAGGTGACAGACAAGGAGAAGATAGTACCAAGGACTGCAACTCAAGACCGGGCTTTACAGGATCGGCGCTTTCGCGAGGCACATCTTTGTATGCCTGATCAAACTCACTAACCCTCAATGGTTTGGCTAGTGCATTGTATATGACGAGGCTTCTCAAGCGTAATTATTCCGATTCGCTAGTGCAAATGCGACCAACCAGGGCGATGCGGCGATCGCTCTACCATTCCAGTTCGGCTCGGAGAGCTTATGGCTGAAGCGACAGTACGTTTTGCGCGACTGCTTAAGGGTTCGGGCTGCTCTATCCAGTGGCGTTACGAGGGTTTAGTGGAATCACACCCAAAATTCACTCCTCTCACTCACCCTCTAATCGCTCAAAAGACTCAAAAGAGGACGTATCTTTGCTGCTCAATCCTTGGGAAGAAGGGTTTTGTATCGAATGATACAACTTTTGAGGGAGGTTAGAGAAACCCACGCGATTGAATAAATAGAAGAAAGCCTTAGGAGGCAGTAGAGATGAATAGCACAAAAACTTCTCTCAGAGATGAAGTCCGAGAACTTGCTGAAAAAGCGTTTCACCTCAAACTAATTTCTGGCTATGGCGATGGTCAATATAGTGACGAGTACCAGATTGTTGCCAACGGCAAACCCAAGCATTTTCCCTTAGAGCGTGCACGCTTGCTTTTAGAAAACTTAATTGCCAGCCAGCAGCACAATCACTACAGTTTTCATTAAGAAACTGGATTGAACACTAAAAAGGGGATTCTGGGTTAAGAATTACAAACTCCTGCTTTATACCTCATCCTCAAGGAAGAAAGCGTAGCATTTCGCTAACAGACTTCAGTCTTAATTAAACCTGTTTCCCCTTTGACCCTTGGAGTAAGGGTCTTTTTTATGACTAAAATCTTTTTGAGTTTCTGTATAAAAATCTACCATTCGGCTGTTTAAGGAGCCAAAATTGTCAGTCTTAATAGATAAAGGAATCAACTAAAGGCTCAAGGTAAAGGCTCAAGGGACTATGGTGGTCAGCGACACGAACAGACAGTTGGTGATTATCGGCGGGGCGGAAGACAAGCAAGGAGACTGCACAATTCTTCGGGAATTTGTGCGACGTTCTGGGGGAATTAATGCTCGAATTGTTGTGATGACAGTGGCAACGGAACTACCCAGGGAAGTCGGCGAAGACTATATGCGAATATTCGAGCGACTGGGGGTTGAGGATGTCCGCATTGTTGACACTGTTGAGCGAGAAGATGCTAATACATCAACCTACTTAGAAGCAATTGACAAGGCTACGGGTGTATTTTTTACAGGCGGCAATCAGGCTCGTATTACCAGCGTTCTCAGGGAGACTGAACTCGATAGGCTGCTTCACAAACGGCTGGCTGAAGGACTGGTAATTGGAGGCACCAGCGCGGGAGCTGCCATGATGCCCGATATGATGATTGTAGAGGGAGATTCCGAGACCAATCCTCGCATCGAAATTGTGGAAATGGAACCTGGGATGGCGTTCCTTCCGGGGGTCGTCATTGACCAGCATTTTGCTCAGCGCGGACGTATTGGACGCTTACTCTCAGCGGTGGCACAACAGCCGGTTAACTTGGGATTTGGGATCGATGAAAACACAGCCATTGTAGTGACGAATAATCAGATTGAGGTCGTTGGAGAAGGTGCTATTACCGTTCTTGATGTATCAGGAATTACTCATACCAACCTGGGTCAAATTTTAAAGGACGAAGACTTAGCACTGTGTGGAGTTAAGCTTCATATTCTGCCCCATGGCTATCGCTTTGATTTGGCTTCTCGTCAGCCAATTTTTGAAAACAACGTTTCTACAACGAACCAAACTGATGCTCAAGCACAAGACATGCCGCTAGTGGAATCAGCTTAAACTATCGATTCAATGATTGAATTGGGTTAAGTTGGAGGCATAAGAGGATGGGGGGATAAGGGGCGTGATTCTTCTTATCTCCTCAAAATCAACTATATTTTTGTAGCATCCCCTGTTATCGTGAAAGCGGGATAGATTCTTGGTGTTCTCGTTTAGCTAATTCCTATACACCCGGCTGCCATCACCCGGTAACAGCATCAGCATTCTGGGATTAATCCGCTGTCCCACAGTGACCTCAATTTCTCCATTCCAGTCCTCGATGGAAAGCACTTGATCATTGCTGCCTTGATAGTCAAAATATCGACAATGCTCCCCTGTGCGCCTTAAGGTGGTGCCGATGCGAGTCATAGTTGCCCTGCCTGACTCAACACAACGGTAAGTTTCACCCGCAAAGGTGATTTGCTTGGGGGGTTGCTGGCTAACTTCTAGTTGAGTCGTCGGTTCTAGTAAGGCAACCTCAACACGGTCATCTTCATCCACAGAAAGCCAACGGATGCGCTCCCCATCTTGGAGGAGATACTCAAACCAGGTATAGTCCTTGTCCTCATAGGTGAGGCGTCCTTCCACAACCCAATCCGTATCCATATACTGCACAATATCCCCAATTTCCAGGGTAAACACCGTGCGTTCTACAGGTGGCAGATGCCGACTGCCGCCAGTGCCTGGTAAGACACCCCGTTGCTGGAGTACTAACAGGACAATTCCAGCACTCACAATGGCAATGATTCCAATCCAAACCAATAGCATATTTAGTAAGCCGCCCAACGAGGGTCAGACTGGTAGCGTACAATCACGGGGTGGGAGAGGCGATTGACCTCAACATTCCCTAACTTGACATCCCCCGGTAGCTGAAACAAAGTGTGCAGCATGGGTTGAGTCAGAAAGCGAGTCGGCACTGATAACTTTAGGCTGTCCGATTGAATCGACTGCCTCGACGCCAAGACAAAACCCCAGGGGCCAAAACTGGGAACATCCACAACATAAGGATGTACGGATAGTCCCACATCTGCCAGGGTTGCCGCAATACAACTCAAGACCTTGGGTGCAAAAAAGGGGCTAGAAGCCTGAGTCACTAAAACGCCTGTATCTGTCAGTCGGGACAAGAGGCGGCGGTAGAACCCTTCGGCATAAAGCTTGGCAAGAATCTCTTGATCGGGGTCGGGAAAGTCAGCAATAATCACATCAAAGGTTTCGTTCAGGGCGGGTGCACTCACAAACGCATCAGCAAAGACTACTTCCACACGAGGGTCAGCAAACGCCTTGCCATTCACCTGTACCAACTGAGGATGATGGCGTGCCAAGTTCACCACGGCGGCATCTAGATCAATCAGCACGACCCGTTCTACCTCAGGCCACTTCAGCACTTCCCGCAGCGCCATCCCATCACCCGCACCGAGAACCAAAACTTGGCGCTTCCCCGTACTGGCACTCATGGCAGGATGTACTAACGCTTCATGGTAGCGGTATTCATCCAGGGTGGAGAATTGCAAATCGCCGTTGAGGAAGAGACGCACATCGTTTGCCTGCCGCGTCAAGACGATACGTTGATAGGGGGTTTGGATGCGGGTGATAACAGGGGCGTTATAAAGAGTGTTTTCCAAAGCATTACTCAGGGGTACGGATAGAGGAGCTAAGCCACACAACAGAACACCAGTCAATAACCCGATACGTCCCCAGAAACGCAGTTTGGGAAATCGCCACCCGATCGCACCTACCATAAAAGCCGGTAAAGCACCCAAAACAAAGGCCGTGGGAAACATCCCAATTAGCGGTAACAAAAGCACAGGAAAGGCGAGGGAACCCAACAGTGCACCGACATAATCCAGCGCTAAAACACCCGCTAAAGCCTCACGCACACCTTCCTCTAGTTCCAATATCCGCGTCAGTAGGGGAACCTCCAGTCCGGCGAGGATTCCCAGCACAATGGTGACGAAGAATAAACCCAGCCAGATAGAACCATTGCTGACAAACAGCGCAAACAGCCCTAGGGGTAAAACAGCCGTGAGGGGGGCAATCAGCAGTTCAATTTTGACAAAGGTTAACAGGAGTTGGCGTTGTAGAAACTGGGAACTGGTATTTACTGCAATGAACCGACTCAGGTAAGAACCGATACCCATGGCGGCTAAGAAGACGCCAACCGAGACGCCATAGGCTAAAGCTTGATTCCCAACGAGGTAGCTGGCGAGGGTTCCCAGTAGGAGTTCTACCGCCAGTCCACAGCTAGAGGAAACAGCCGCAGCAGCGAGTAGTAGCCAACGTTGATCGCGACAGAGAGAGGGATGCGGAGATTTAGAGGGAGATAACCCGACTTCTGGGTTGTTCGGTGGGATTGCATCTTCCATCGTCTATTTTCCGGTACTCGGACCGCCCCCGCGAAAGCTACCATAAGCTGAACGATTAGGCAGAGGGTCCCAAACGCCTCGGTAGTAATAACCAGAGATGTATGTGCTATGCCGGGGCCAGTAGTGGCTCTGTCGTTCTTCCCGCAGGGTGAGGGCTGAGCGCTGACTGTAACCGGCGGTAATGGTGAATAGGGCGATGATGATCGCGGCGGCTGTCAAAATCTTAGTTAACATGGCAGGAATTTATATTTTGAGCGGTATTAGGCAACAGTGAGATTGTGTGTTCTCAGGCCGGGGGACTATCCTGGGGCGAACTGGATGCTGGACTCATTGAGGAGTCAATTTTCACTACCTCGACGCTTTTCAGAGTACGGGTTCCATCACGGACGGTGAGCGTTGTGCTATCAATCGGTCTATCGGGCAATACTTCCACATGGAAACCGTAGGAACTGCGGGGTTCTAAAATGAAGAATGTCTGTAAATGACCCGTGGCTCCTTTGATTTTGCCTTCTTCTTTTTTAAAGCTGAGATGCAGAGGAAAGGAGCGAGTATAGATTTGTTCGCCATAGGGGTCGTTCAGCCAGAGACGAACTTCCAGTTGGGGTGGGGAGGTTTCGTCGGAAGCGACATCGACATTGACGCGCACCAGGCGACCTGCTCCACCTACTGTAGCGCGATCGCTGGGGTCGCTATCCTTAATGGTTTTGGCGATCGCTTTTTTCCCTGTGAGCGGAGTGGCGCATAAGGCTACAAGAGCCAGAGATGAAGTCCCAACCAAACCCGCCCACAGATAGCGTGTATCTATAGCACCATTTTGCACGATCACTTCAAACGGCACGGGTTGATCGAGTTCTTGCCCTAATGCATTGCCATACTCTAAAACAGCGATCGCAATTGTCACTGTTTCATTCTGCTTGGCACGAACATCGAGTCCTCCTAACACGTCTTCTTCTTGCCAACTCCCAGATTCCCCATCCTCATACCAGGTGCCGGATTCATTCCAGGCTTGCTTGATGGCAGAGGCGAAGGGCTTCCCTTGGTTATCGAGGAGCTGAATTTCGTAGGTTACCCATGTGTTGGTTGGCAGCAAGGCTTTGACTTCGACACGCAGCGCACCAATCATTTGCCGCCGGAGGGTGAGTGGTGCTAATTGAACGGGTTCGTCTTCGCTGGCATTGACGGTTGTCGATAGCAGGGTTTTCTGGAATGAGCCGGCACTGAGCAAGGCTAAAAACACCAGCAGCGCTGCCCCCAGAGCCACATAAGGCCAAGGGTCGATAAAGCGACTGGTGCGCTGAGTTTGAATAGTCACTGGCTTTTGTTTTTTATCTATAAGTTATTATCTACACGTTGCCAATAGGGATTTCCAGAACAGCGTCGTTATAAGTTGGGGCTGGATTAGCTATTTTTTATCTAGTTTTAGAGGGTAATCTAAGCCAGCAAATAATTTCAGACGCTAACTTTTCAAATTTAGATGCGCGTCAGCTTATAAGGCGAACCCCTCTTTACATTGTCTTGGTTAACCTTCTGCTAAGACTATCAAACGCTCTCGATTTAACAACTGAATCTTAGAACCCTCGATCGCAATCAACCCATCTTGACTCATCTTGGCAAACACCCGCGAGAGAGTTTCCGGAATCGTCCCCAAAAAAGCCGCCAATTGAGTCTTGGTCATATCGAGTTCTACTTCATTGCTTTGGTCATTGCGATCGCTCAAATACAGCAAATAAACTGCCAGTCGTCCTGGCACTTCTTTAAATGAAAGATTTTCAATAATCTGGGCAAATCGGCGCAAGTGACGGGCGAAAATTGCCAGTATATTAATAGTTAGAGTTGGGTGCTGTTCTAGGAGTGCCAAAAACTCAGTTCGGGGAAAAAATAATAACTCACTTTTCTCAATAGCCGCCGCTGAGGCGGGGAAACATTGCCCATCAAATGCCGGTACTTCAGCAAAATGCTCTCCAGCTCCAAACAAATGTAAGATTTGTTCTTTCCCTTCAATCGAGAGCTTATAAACTTTAACTCGACCCGACTTGACCACAAAAAATCCCCGACCTTCATCCCCATCCTCAAAAATGACTTTACCTTTAGGATAGGTTTGTGCGATCGCAATTTTAGCTAACGCATCCAATTGGTCTTCTGGTAGACCCCGCCACAGTTGAACAGTAGCTAAAAATTTACGAAGTTCAGAGGCTTGCATCGAACATCCTCAAACGTTGACCGCTTTGATTTTGCATCCTTACTGGTTGAGGATATCATTTTTTAGAAGCGTTCATTGACCACAGTAGCCTAGATTGTCTGAACGTACAAAGCCGCTTATCGGTGTTTCAATGGGCACCCAACCGTTAACACCCTCGTTGGCGATAAACACCCTCTGATTTTCATCGAGTGTTCCAACTACCTCACCATCGGGTTTGGAACGAACGGCTAGATTGGGAGAAACAGCCCTACGGCAATTACTGCCCGGTACAGTAGAAATCCTTTCACCTGCTATAGGATTTGGCATTGTTTGAGCCATAGGTGTTTGAGTCATGGGTTGGGGTGGTACTGCTGCTCCAGCACAGTAGTTCAAATACCTGGCAAATACATAACCATCCATGGGGCCTGAAATACTGACCCATCCATTCATCGGCTCACCGGAAATATTAACATTTTGTCCATTCTGTAATGTACCAATTACTTGTCCCCCCGGTTGCTGACGAACGTTAAGGGCTGTATTAACATCTACTTCTCGGCAGCTAGTTCCAGTGGCTTGCGCGACCTGATATCCATCGGAAGTCTGGGATAATGATGGGGCTTGATTAGCCATGGAAGTCTTAGGGAAGATTGCCAATCCTAAGGAAGATAAGGCAGTAACTCCCAAGATTTGCCAACGATTTTTCTTGAATTTCATGAGAACAATTTTTCCTTTTAGTGCTTCTATCTAATTCCCTATTTTCCAGAAGATTTTATCTATCTCATCTATCTCAAGTTGAATAATTTTTATTGTTTGTTGCAATGAATACAAACCTCTAACTAAAGACAGAAACCTAAAATTTGTTGAGAGTAAATTATCCGATCAGTATTTGTAGGGGTAATCCTTCCGTAGTTGCCCCGTAATGCTGAGGAGCTGGGGTGCTGAGGAGCTGGGGAGTTGGTTAGTTATGTTCGCCAGTCTGCACTACTGAGAAAGGCAATTTCCGCAAGATTGACTTAAGTCAAGGCGCTTTCCTTTGACCAATCCTAGAGTAGGCATAGATGAGACAAGAAGGAAGTGAGCTATGTTTTGCAGCCAGTGTGAACAAACCGCCAGAGGACAAGGATGCGAGCAATGGGGCGCTTGTGGTAAAAGTCCAGAAGTCGATGCACTACAAGATTTGTTGACCCACTGCCTGCGCGGACTCGGAGAAGTGGCGCTAGCAGCTCATCAGTTGGGTATCCGTAGCCGCGAAGCCGATGTCTTTAGCTGTGAAACGCTCTTTTCTACCTTAACGAACGTTAACTTTGACCCAGAGTGTTTTGTCCAGTATATTCAGCGTGCGATCGCACTGCGTGATGATTTAAAAGCGAAAATTCAACTCACTGGTACACCCGTAGAATTTACTGCTCTCTCATCCTTCCAACCGGCTGACACTCTCGAAGCCTTAGTCCAACAAGGTAAAGATATCGAATTCGAGTTTATCAGCAGTTCTGCCAAAAACGTCGATATTTTCTCCCTGAAACTCACCATCCTTTACGGACTCAAAGGGATTGCCGCCTACGCCTATCACGCCCAAGAATTGGGTCAAGAAGATGACCGCGTTTATAACTTCTGCCACGAAGCCTTAGCCGCACTCGGTCGCCAAGACATCAGCCTCGATGAGTGGGTCAATATGGCGCTGAAGTTGGGCGAAATCAACCTACGAGTGATGGAACTCCTCGACGCCGGCAACACCAGCACTTACGGTCATCCTGTCCCTACCTCGGTTCCCCTCAATGCCAAGCAAGGCAAAGCCATCCTGATTTCGGGACACGACCTCAAACACCTGGAAGAACTCCTCAAACAAACCGAAAATACGGGAATTTCCATCTACACCCACGGGGAAATGCTACCCGCTCACGGCTACCCCCGCTTAAAGCAGCAATACCCCCATCTTTACGGGCATTACGGCACCGCATGGCAGAATCAAGTTCGGGAATTTGCTCAATTTCCTGGGCCTATTGTGATGACCACCAATTGCTTGATGCCGCCTCATGATGCTTACAGTAACCGCGTTTTCACCCTTGGCCCGGTTGGTTGGCCTGGACTTAAGCACCTAGAAACCGATGACTATACCTCTGTTATCCAACAAGCGTTAGAACTGCCAGGGTTTACCGCTGATGGCGAACCGCGCCAAGTCCTAACCGGTTTTGCTCGCAACGCCGTCCTCAGTGTGGCGGGTGAAGTGATTGAAGCCGTCAAACGGGGAGATATTCGCCACTTCTTCTTAGTCGGCGGTTGTGATGGTGCCAAGTCAGGGCGTAGTTACTACAGCGAGTTTGTAGAAAAAGTACCTCAAGACTGCGTGGTGCTGACTCTTGCTTGCGGTAAGTTCCGCTTCTTCGACAAAGACTTAGGAGATATTGGTGGTATTCCCCGCTTAATGGATGTGGGTCAATGCAACGATGCTTACTCCGCGATTCAGATTGCTCTAGCGTTGGCGAATGCCTTCAATGTAGATGTGAATCAGTTGCCCTTGTCCATGATTCTTTCTTGGTACGAACAGAAAGCTGTATCGATTTTGCTGACACTCCTGTATCTGGGAATTCAGGATATCCGCTTAGGGCCAACGCTGCCAGCGTTTATTTCACCAAATGTGTTTAAATTACTATCGGAAAAATACAACCTTAAGCCCATTACAACGCCGGATCAGGATTTAGCAGCTTGTCTGGGTTAAGGGACTAGGATAGACGCGACTCAAAGATCGGATTGCACCGCTTCCACAACCAAGCCAAGATCATTGAAAATTAGAGGGATTCCATATCTCTCTAATTTTTCCCGATCTTTTCCCCCCCTTAATAATGAAGTAGGGTAGGGACTGCTGCGCCCTGTTCAAAAGCTAGGAAGATGGTTGTTAATCCGTTTGTGCCGCAATATTTAGTTGGAAGAGAACAAGAACTGCAACAGGTGCTTGAGATTCTCTCCGTTGATGGAGATTTGCTGATTGCAGGAGTGCCCGGTAGTGGACGGCGTTCTCTGATCCGTTGGGCGGCAGACAAGATTGGGGCTAGAGTCATAGAAATTGACTGTATGCGAGCCACGGACGGAGAGCGTTTTTTGCTCTTGTTGGCGGAGAGTTTGATGTCCGTCTTTGCGGCACCGGAGGAATTGACGTTAATTGAGCAGTGGATTCGATCGCATCCTCTGAGTTTGGAGGAATCGCCCAACGGACAACCTCGTTTAGTCTGGCACCTATCCGCCGGGGGGGAATGGACGCTGTTGCAAACCCTGCTGCACTTACCCCAAGTGATGGCTGAGAAACTCAATTGCCGAGTGTTGATGATGTTTCGGAATTTCCCTCATATCCGCTCTTGGGATCGAGCAGGCAAATGGGAAGCGTTTTTGCGTCAAGAAATCGCCAATCACGCTCATGTCAGTTATGCGCTGATTGCCACAGTCGCAGAGCCTTGGGTGGAAGATATTAGCTTACAGGTTGTCTCGTTAGCCCCTCTGGGGGATGAAGAACTTCGGACATGGCTGCTGGCTGCGATGAGTTCTGTGGGATTAACTTTTGATGCGGATGGACAAGCGATCGCCTTATTCTTAAGTTATGTTCAGGGACACTTAGGGGATGCGATCGCACTGGCTCGACGTATTTGGCTCGATTGCCGGGATTCACTCCTTCTCAATGGCAACCAACCAGAAGGGCTAATTCAAGCGCATCACGTCCATCGTAGTGCTTTGGCCCTCATGGAAGATTTATCCATTACCTACGAATCGCTGATTTTACTACTCCCTCCTAGTCAAGTTCAGGTATTAGAAAGCCTAGCTCTCGATCCTACGGATAGCCCTCATAGCCGCGAATACATTAAAAAACACCGACTTTCTAGAGGGGGTTCTCTTCAAGGGGCTTTGGCAAGTTTAGAGCATAAAGGTCTCGTTTATGGCTCTAAGTACAGCTATCAAATTGCTTTACCTTTGCTGGGCTTCTGGCTCAAGCAGCGTATTGGCTGAAATTCAGGCGGTGGAACACAAGGAGCATCCCGAATTTGCCAATGCACATTTTTCATGCCCCTTAATTCTCCCCAATGTCTTATATCATGTCCGGCTAAACAGCCATCATGTCCTTTTACCTTGCAACCTTCCTCCTTCTCTTCTGCCTTCTGCCTTCTGCCTTCTGCCTTCTGCCTTCTGCCTTATCTCCACCAAAGTGTAAGTATTCAGCCGGACATAATCTTAGAGGGGAATCATGCTGATTGAGCCAATCTATGGGAGCAAAAAGAACCGTTAGTGATCTGTACTAACTCCCCAGTGTCACATTTTCAGGGAAACAAACTCTCGTACCCCCTAAACCACAATACCCACCAGGATTTTTGGCGAGATATTGTTGATGGTAGCCTTCTGCGTAGTAGAACTCAGGCGCATCGATAATTTCTGTTGTCGTCTTCCCAAAACCGGATGCTTTTAGAGCTTGCTCATAAGCGTCTCGTGAAGCTTCAGCTAATTTCTTTTGGCTTTCGGAATAGACGTAAATTCCCGAACGATATTGAGTGCCAACATCATTCCCTTGACGCATTCCTTGAGTGGGATCGTGGCTTTCCCAGAAGGCTTTTAATAGTGTTTCGTAACGGATGACTTTTGGGTCAAATACCACGTAAACCACTTCATTGTGACCCGTCATACCCGAACAAACTTCTTTGTAGGTGGGGTTGGGAGTAATTCCGGCGGCATAGCCAACAGCGGTGGTGAAAACCCCGTCAAGCTGCCAAAATTTACGTTCTGCTCCCCAGAAACACCCCATGCCAAACATCGCAATTTCCATTCCCTCTGGATAGGGCGGCTTGAGGGGATTACCGTTAACAAAGTGATGGGCAGGTACTGGCATAGGTTCTGCCCGTCCTGGCAATGCCTCTTGGGAAGAGGGAATACTGTGCTTTTTACCAAATCCAAATATCATCTGTAACTCTAACTCTGATTTTTGAGATAATTATTTACCTTCCTTAATAATAGCTTGTCTCCTTGTTCAGGAGGGTTACAGGATGAACTGAGGTCATCACTCTTGCCCCCTAAAGACAAGACAGGGGCACGATGGATATTACCGTACCCCTGAAACTATATGCTTGCATTCGATTTAAAATCGCTAGAATTAGCGATCGCGATGTGAAAAAATGCACCCTGCCTACTAAAACCGTAAGATGCCGTAAATCTCCGGCAGCAGGGATGTTAACAGATAGGCTTACTGAGAAACCGCAATCGCAGCCACTCTACTCATCTCCATCACCGTTCCCTGCCTGTCAACATTCCCGTGTTGGAAAAACAAGCAAGCCAGTAAAATAAAGCCTAAGAGGGATAAGCTGAACTCGACAAAAACCGGGAGAGTAATAGTACGTTCCATAAAAACCTTTTGCTCGTAACCAAGAGCGCTCATTCATCCACAGATCCATGACTAAGCTCAGTGAACTCTGGTTGTGGTCTACCTACCAAGATAAGAGTACGGATATGTGAATACCTCCGTAAATTCTCGGAAATTATCATCTATCCAATGGACTACTTTTAGGAGATTACCCTGAGGACATTTGCTTAATTGTGTTGCAAGCCGACTAAACTGGTTGGTGATGTGTAAAGCGCCGTTAGCGCCTTACTCTTCCCCGACTGCGTGACTAACCAACCCTTAGAGATTGCAAATTTTTGGCAATGACAGATGATTCTACGATTAAGCTTGACCAATTTTTGAAGTGGATTGGTGCCGCCCAGACCGGTGGTGAAGCGAAAATAATGATCCAAGGTGGTGAAGTGCAAGTGAACGGTACGACTGAGACTCGACGCGCCCGGAAATTGGTAGCAGGAGATGCCGTCATGGTGAACCGACAAATTTACAAAGTAGAGTTTCCCTGAACTCTGCTAAGGTTATGACGGCTTAGAAATACCAGGGAGGGGTAAGCTGTTACCCATTTAATTGGCTGAGTTGTTGCCGCTAGGGAGCGGGATTGATCGCTTTTATCCTGTATTTAGACTATGCCAGTTAAATGCACATTCGTTTTTTAAAGTCCATCTGGTTTAGATAACTGCCACAGTTGGATTTCATAACAGAGATGCCGCTCAAAAAGTTGACGTGCTTCTAATCCTTCAACAACCAGCTTTTTTACCCAGCGATGAAAGATCCAACGCAGAAGTTTGTATAACGGTGGAACTGCGATCGCAATCAAATCTGCAATATAGTTGATCGTGTTCATGCCAAATCGGCGAAAAGTGTCAACATACAGATCGATGGTGGGCAGAATTTGGGCGGAAATATCCTCAGATTTGACTAAACTGAACCCAGCCTGCTTTAAGGCTGTATGAAGCTCTGTGACAACATGACAGTTAGAAAAAATTCCTTCTTGATAATTGGGATCAGAGCGCATCATATCAGCCAGCAGAAGGTAGCCACCACCGCTAAGAAGATTGGCAGCACCTTGAGCAATATCGACAGCCGCCATATACTGGCTACTTTCACTCAACAAAATGAGATCATAGGAGTGGGTTGCCTTAAAATTTTCAAAATTCGTTAGGTGGAAGATGGCATGACCGTGGGTACACTGGAGAAACCGCTCTTGTTGAAACGGATCGGGTGCGAGTCCTTCAACAGCAAAGCCACGCTCAAGCAGGTAAGCTGCATTTCCCCCAATGCCACAGCCAACATCTAACACTGTATGTGTCCCTGCGGGAATGAAATCAAAGAGTTTAGCGGCATAAGCTTCCTGAGCAATTCGTAGCCGCCCAATCGTTAGTTCCTCAGCGGGAACCGGTAAAGTTTCCCAATAGCCATAATGAAGATAGGGCGAATCTAACAGCCCCAGGTAGTAATTAAGTGCTGCATTTTGGTAGCGAGTTACTTTTGAAATAGAGATTGATTCTGACTTCGGCATTAAGAAAATTGGGTAAATTTTAGGATGTCAGGCAGGGGTGAAATTCTTCTCAGCAATTGCCTACCTATTCATAACATTCAGTCGGAGAAATTTCTAATTTTAAACTTATATCATTTAATTGTATTTCTGTCAACATACAAGTCCTACTCAGTCCTTTCAATGTGTCTATATGATGCCGCAATCAAAAAATTCAAAGTACAAAAATTCTGGCTGACTATCCACACATCATATTTTGTCACTGTAGGCAGCACATTATTAAGTGGGAAACGCTCGTTAATATGCAGATTTTTGCCAGTAAACACATCAATAGCTAACCTTAAAATTGGATAAATAGTTACTTAGGTTTATTTTGAAGTTCATAAGTTCCAATTTTGGATTGAACGGTATTTCTCTAACATTACTGAGCAAGTACGTTACGAGCTTTGAGAATCATTACACAGCTTAGTCCCTGTGTGATTTTGCTATCCATCACCATTTGGACGGCTTCATCCAAGGAAATACGAAGTCTTTCTATCGTTTCTGTACCTTCTTGATGGATTTGTGTGAATGTTAACTGACGAGCCAGAAATAGATACACGGGGCAATAAACAATTGATGTATCTATATGAAAAAACCCTAGTTCACTCCATTCCTTTGCTTTGATTCCAAGCTCTTCTTGAACTTCGCGTTGTGCGGCTTCTTGGGGAGGTTCATCCTCCTCAATTGTACCACACACTACTTCGATACTTTCTTTCCCAAGCGTATATCGAAATTGCCGAAAAAGATAGACTACGCGATCGCTATCTATCGGCAGAATCGCAACGCCAGGTTTTATCGTGACGGTGCCATAGATACCCGGTTTCCCGTCTGGTTGAATAACTTGGTCTTCACGGACATTGATAAACGGATTTTGATACTTGTGGCTAGTTTATTTTATTGTCCAAGACCCATGTTTTTGTACCATGATGAGTTTCCTCGCTATAAGGATTGAGATTAATGATGAATGCTTTTATTTATAGTTATATTCGCTACCTTGCAATCAGCAATAAATGGCTTTAGTAGTGTAGTAATTATTTGATTTTTATTCAATTTTTTTTGGATGAAGTTTAATTAAAAACTCAAGGCGATCGCTATTAATCGACCATGTGTGAGGAAACTGGAATAGAATCGGTCTAAGCTTTTCCTCCAAACCCGATGACCGCTCCATCAGGCGAGATAGGGGTTCTTCAGGGTCTTTCAACTTCTTCATGTGAGCCTGCAAGGGACGCTTCGCGCATCCCCAACAGATGGAAGAAACACAATTAGCTGAAATCATTCAACCATAAGGGTTTGAGAATGTGTTTCTTAAGAGTGAGAAAGCGGCTACCTTTGACGGCGAAGAGAAACTCTGGAGGTGTCTGATTTCGCCAAGTTTCAAAGACAGACCGCTCTGGCAGACGGTAGAAGGAAAAGATAAGTGTTGAAGGTAAAACGGCGAGAGTCAATAACTCGCACCCATCTGAGTTAAATGCTTGTGTTGCCAGCAAGGCTAACGCCGCTACACCCGCTATTGCGCCCCACCCAAGAGCGGGATTCTGAGCCAGCCAGTCGGAAACGCTCGGTATCACCAGATGGCTAAAGTCTCCATCCACTTTGGCTCTGAATTAACTGAAAAAAGCTCAACTTAGCTCAGTTAATGCTAAAACCTCTGACTCTGCAAGGATTCCCGGCCTTCGTCGAGACAAATTAGCCCGCTAAGTACGGAAGACCCGTATTCCCTGATGAGGACGCTTCTAACGGAAGTTCCCCCGTACAGATGAACTACAAAGGGAGAAAAAGCTTGAGTGACGGGAACTAGAGCCATTTACTCCCAGAAAGCCGTACCCATGTTTTTAAGAATTTTTTAAGATTTTGGCGGGGAGATTTCTGGGACAATAGTAGCCATGTATATTGAACGAGTCCCTAACAGAAATTCACCCCCCGCTGTCCTCCTACGAGAGTCCTATCGTGAAGGGGGTAAAATCCGTAAAAGAACTTTAGCTAACCTGTCAAAATTACCGGATACTGTCATTGATAACTTGAGAATAGTGCTCAAAGGCGGCGCAGCTATTGAAAATCTCTCCGAATCATTCTCTGTAGAAAGAAGTCTACCTCATGGTCATGTAGCTGCGGTTTTAGGAACAATCAAAAAACTGTCTTTGCACCATCTAATCTCACCCTCAAATTCGAGAAAACGAGCTCTAGTTTTGGCGATGATCGTGGCGCGTCTCCTTGACCCTCGTTCCAAGTTAGCCACAGCGAGAGGATTGCACAGCGAAACGTGCAATTCATCGTTAAGTGAACTGTTGGGCTTAGAAAAAGCCGATGAAGATGAATTGTATGAAGCAATGGATTGGCTGGTATCCAAACAAGAATTAATCGAAAATGAGTTAGCCCTAAGACATCTATCCGAAGGAGCTTCGGAAACTTCTTGAACAAGAAGCTGTTCAACTCTCATTATTTGATGAAACTGACTTAGTAGAATTTTCTTGTTCTGATTACCCCAGTGAGCGGCTAATTGCTTGTCGCAACCCGATGCTTGCTCAAGAAAAGTCTTTGACTAGAATTGCTTTATTACAGGCGACACAGCAGGAACTCAATAAGATTGTTATCGCCACTTCACGAGATAAACGCGCCCTCAAAGGAGCCGACCAGATTGGACTGAGAGTGGGGCGAGTTCTCAATGCTACATGTGTGGGGAAATACTTTAATATTGCCATCACTGAGACAAGTTTTTCTTACTCATTGAATGAAGCGGCTATCGCCAATGATTCGGCTTTGGATGGAGTCTATATTATTCGGACTTCAGTCAAACCGGAGACTTTAGATGCGGCTCAAACGGTGAGAACCTATAAAAGCCTTTCTACTGTCGAACAAGCTTTCCGCAGTTATAAAACTATCGATTTGAAAGTACGTCCAATTTATCACCGTTTAGAACAGCGCGTCAAAGCTCACGTCTTCTTGTGTATGCTGGCTTATTATGTGGAGTGGCACATGAGGAAAGCTTTAGCTCCACTGCTGTTTGACAATGAAAAAGTCACAGTTGAACCGGAGGGAAAAAGTTCAATTGTTGCTCCATCTAAGCGTTCAAAGAAAGCCCGCGCTAAGGCAGCGACTAAAAAGACACCTGAAAAGCTTCCTGTCCATAGTTTTCGGACTTTAATGACTGATTTAGCAACGATTGTCAAAAATAAATTCCAGTCTAGTGGTCTGGAGACTTCTCTAATGTTTGAGAAAATTACTCAACCGACTCCACTCCAACAAAAAGCGTTAGATTTGTTAGAAGTTTCCTTAATTTGTACCCAGTAACAGCCGAGGAGTTGAGTCTCTCCCTCTCTCACAGCATAGGTTGTAGTTTTTTGTCAAAGGGGAACTTCCGTTCTAAGCCTGCCCCAACAGCGTAGAAGCTGCCTTGAGTAAAGGACAAATGGAACCTAACTAAATTTCTACAATTAATTAAAGATTTATTAAATAAGTGATCGCAGTATGGATTGGCAAGAAGTATCAAGTAGCTGGGTTTTAATTCCTCCACGTCCCAAGGGGATTGTGCATTTTCTGGGAGGGGCTTTCGTCGCGACAGCCCCCCAAGTAACCTATCGGTGGATACTAGAACAATTGGCACGTCAGGGGTATGCCGTGGTTGCAACGCCCTTTGTGAATACCCTGAATCATACAGCGATCGCACGAGATGTACTCAACCAATTCGAGACAACCCTATACCGCTTACAGGCAAAATCTGTTTTAAGTAAACGCTATCTGCCCATCTATGGTGTGGGACATAGCATGGGTTGTAAATTGCATTTACTAATCGGGAGTTTATTTTCGGTTGAACGTGCGGGGAATATCTTAATTTCTTTCAATAATTATCCCGCCAAACGTGCCATTCCTTTTATTGAGCAGATTAATCTCAATCCCACTTTTGATATCGAGTTTACACCCTCACCGATAGAAACCAACGAGCTAATCGCTCAGCGCTACGAAGTCCGCCGCAATTTACTCATTAAATTTACCAACGATGACATTGACCAAACCGCGAGCTTAATCCAAGTCCTGCAAAAACGCTTCCCCGATATGGTGGGAATGCGGATGCTACCAGGCAATCATTTAACCCCGTTAGGGCAAGATGTTAGCTGGAAAACGGGAGATGTCTTTACTCCCTTTGATGCGTTTGGTCAGTGGATGAAACAAGGAGTCTATCGCGACTTGAATCAGCTTCAACGAGAAATACTGCGATGGTTAGAGCCGTTTTAAGCTATCTAAATAGTCTTGTTTAGACTTGATAAAGTCTAATTTATGTCTGTTAGGGGTGGATATACCAAAACCCCTAACACTAAGTGTCTGTTAAGCGATTAACTTGGCTAATACGGTAGTCAACTTATTACCGAGTTGTTCAACTGCCGACTGTTGCATTGAGTCTTTCAACCTGCCATCCGGAGCAAATGCTTCATAGGCTTTGGGAATGGACTTCTGATCTGGCAATACCAAAACACCAATACTGCTGAGAATGGCACGGACATGAGTTAAGCCACGCAAGCCTCCCAACGCTCCAGGTGAGGCACTCATCAAGATAGCAACCTTATCTTTAAAACAAGCCAACATTGGCTCTCCTGGCTCTGGACGTGATGCCCAATCAATCGTATTTTTCAGGAGCGGTGTAATCGAGCTATTGTACTCCGGTGCTGCAATTAACAGTCCTTGATGGGTAATCATCAGTTGTTTAAAGGTTTTGACATTGGCGGGAATCCCCTCTTTGGCTTCCAAATCTTCATCAAATAGCGGCATCGGTAAATCGCGCAAGTCTACATACGTCACTTCTGCGCCTGCTGTCCGCGCTCCCTCGGCGGCAATCTTCACCAGTGTTTTGTTGTAGGAAGCTTCACGAGCACTGCCGGCAAAGGCCAGGATTTTAGGTGCGTTGGTCATGGTTTACTCCTGAAAGTGGTTTTGAATCATACCTATTGGGTTTGAGTTTGACACATATTTTCTGATGCCTTCTCCCTTACCGAACTCATCATCCTTTGGCAGGAGCCAACCACAGCGCTAAGTTACGAATATAAGTCTTAAGGTCTTCAAGAGCACGGGATTCGGTTTGCATACCATCACCGGGAGGCTCATCCACAAAGCTGGGACTCCCCATCTGGGCATCCCAGTTGTAATCACAAAAATGATGAAACGTGGATTCTGCGACTACCCGTCCCAATGTGTTCCCCTGTGCGTCCTGCATCTGCTCAATTGCTACAGCGAGATTGAAGGGGCGACCTGAAACCAAGCTTTTGCCTGTAGCAATGACACGAGCATGTGCATCATTAATAGAGGTGCCGACTGCCCCCTCATGAGGATGCGCTGGAAAAAACTCAATGAACCCAGAAGGCGAGGTAGGATTTTTCAGCAGTTCGTGAATGGGTTCAACAGGCACTATCTTTTGATAGTCCCCATTGCGACCAGAGTGGTAGTTAGGCCAGGAAATCGTTTGGGTGTAGATGTCGTCAATGCAGTGTCGAGATTCATCAGGGTCGGGATTGTGGTTTTGGAAAAAGTGATATGTACCAATATTGTCAAGTTGGCAAACTGAGCAACCTAAATCCTGATGATCGCGGGTGACAAGCAGACCCCCACCCCGTTGATGAAAAGCTGTGATACCTGCACAATCTTTTTGCGTGAGTCCATCACCGACATCAACGGCAAACAGCCAGAGTTCATCAAAACCTGAGTGATCGAGTTGGCTCAAAACTGGATCATTGCCGACGGCATCTGATTCTCGATTCCGTGCGGTTACTTCGCATAAATAGTGACCTGTTTCGTTTTTGAGGGATGCCAGATAGTCCTTTAACAAGGAGAAACGCTCAATACTCCAGTCATCTTCAGTAGTCCGAATGGTTGTTTGTAACAGAATGCGAATCGGTTTTGTCATAACAGCTATATTTATCTAAAGGTATGATGTCGAGTGTACAAATGTTTTAGCAAGTAGGCACCGAAAAGTGCTGTACTTACTCGATGGTGCGTAAATTTCCAGAACCTGATGTTTTTCAGGCCAACTGCCCAACCCAGCGTGTACTCGAAACGATTGCTGATAAGTGGAGTGTAATCGTAATTTATGCTCTCTCCCAACAAGAGACGAGGCGCTACAGCGAACTGCAACGAGTTATTGGTGGAATATCGCAAAAAATGCTGACACAGACGTTGAGGAAGTTGGAGCGTGATGGGTTAGTGGATCGTAAGGTATACCCCGTTGTTCCACCAAAAGTTGAGTATTCGTTAACGCCTGTAGGCCATACATTGACTGAATTATTGAAGGCGATTTGTCAGTGGACTCAGATTCACTGGGATGAGATAGAAGCGGCTCGCGTGCGTTATGACCAAGGAAGCGATCCCTAAAGTTGACCACCTTACAACGGTTGTGGGTTGGGATGGTCGGTTGTGACGGTTCATCTGAAACAGGCGATAGGGCGCAGGCGATCGCTATCTCTTACCCATTTTGTGGGAATTGTCCTGATGCGGTTAGAGTTTCCAGGAATAAGGGAATGGTAGATGCACCCTGATTCAATCCCTGGCGAACACGCTGGGGGTTTTTTATTTGTAAGTGATTGGCTCACAAGGATGTGCTAGCATCCTAGGCTACGGGAGCATAAATTCTAAATTGATGCAAAACATCTGGGTTAAATAATACGACTTTTTGATGTTTGGGGAACTCTCCCTGGTTAAGTCTGACAGCGACTTGACCAATCGTTTCACTAAATATAATCTGCTTGAATAAAAGATTGTTGGTAAAAGACATGAGGTGAAAAGCCGTAGCGCATTCTCCTTTCCAGCCAAAATCTACATTGAGTTTGATGTGATGCATTTCATGGATGCAGCGAAAAATGAGATTTATCTCTGAACCTAACAAATCTGAATTGTTGAATAGCCGAGTTACCAATAATTTCCCTTGCTTAACATCAGCATGAATATCTTCTAAGGATAACTCTGGTCCTCTAAAGTAAGGTTCAAAGTCAACATACTGAAAATCTATTCCTGGCAATTCTACGTGTGCTAAATCAATGATAAATTGACGAAAAATCTTGACTATAGAAGAAGACATATCATAGCCTGGAGAAGCCACATAATGCCGAGCTATGTCTTCAATATTCATGAGGGCTATATCCATAGATGCTGCTAGATGTTATACTGACCCATTTGCTGTTATCTTCAGCTATTGTCAAACCGAGTCACTTTTAACATCATTTATTGTGGGGCTTTTGACCCAAAAAATCTTCGAGGTAAATACGGAAATTGAGTTCCGATTTTTTTTTAATATCGATGAAGTTCCTATGTTAAACCGTAATTTTACGTAGATAATCTGCCTAGATATGGCTGATACCAAATCTGCATCTATCTGATATCTTTTACCTGGCGATTAGAAAGAATTAGCAATCTTCTCCCCATCACTCGTTGCAATCAAGGAGGCGATTCCAGCGTCAATCCCTACAGCTTTATCAAGCTGAGAAAATGCCTTGACGGTATGGTTTTCGACTAACAGGGAGACGAACCAGCACCCTGACGCATCCAATTTTACTGTGACAGTAGAAGGCTCACAGTTTTCCGCAAGAGTGGGACACAGCTAACTTTGTTGAGGAATTGCAGGTCTTCCTACTTTTTCCATGTTAGATAACCACTGGAGCATGAGCTGATTTACAGCCTCCGGTTTCTCATCGTGGGGACAGTGACCGGCATTGGCAATGCTAACAAACTCAACATCCTTACCCGTCTCACTCTGCTGTTGGTAGATTGCTGCACCAGCAATCGGCGTCCAAGGGTCATCTTCTCCCCAAATCACCAGTAGGGGATGCTCTACTTTGGGTAATAGTTCTGTTGGAGAAGGACCCGGAGGGGCGGTGAGAACGGAAGCAAATACCTGTTGAGCACCAGGGTCACAGGAAGGTGTGTATATTAAGTCTACTAGTTCCTCGGTAATGGCTTCGCGATCGCGGTACACCTGCATAAGGGTACGACGAATGCGCGGTTTCTGGCGAATGAGATTAAACAGGAGTGGCCCTGTAAGTTTAGAACTAACAAACTTTGTAAACATTCCCATGACTAAACGCAAGGGAGGATTTAGCTCATCGGGGCGGTGATTGAGTCCACCGGCACAGTTAATTAAAATGCCACCCGCAGCGATTTCTGGCTCATTCGTCACTACCATCAAGCTGAGCAAAGCACCGATAGAGTTACCAATAAATACAGTGGGTTCCTGGATATGAGCGTGCCAGAAATCTTTTAACTGTTGCTGCCACAAATCTAAGGTATAGTCCAATGCGGGTTTATCGGAACCGCCAAATCCCAGCAAGTCAATTGCAAACACCTGGTAGCCAGCTTCTGCGAGTACCGGAATATTTTTACGCCAATGACCAATCGATGCGCCAAAACCATGAATCAGCACTAACGGCTTACCCGTACCCATTGATGTGTACTGGATTTGATGACCCTGCCATGTCCAAAAGTGCTTTTCAATAGTGTTTGTCGATATCAGGAGTGGAGTTGTCACAGAACTTCATGAACATTTGTTTAACTCCTTCTAGGATAACCAAGTTTTATGAAGATTCTTAGTGGAGATAGGATAGAACGATTTCTCAACCTCTACTCTGAAGCAAGTGAGGCTCAACAATCTCTAAACCCCTGGATATGACCTTCTGCAACATTGTGTCATAGCCCTATCATAAATCTGCCTCTGCTGCACTGGGGGAATTACCCCATTTTGTATTACACCGGATAACGGCAGGAGCCTTACTTGACTTAAACAGGGCCATCTACTCTCCTTTGCGTATTACACATTGGTAAAGCAGAAGTGTGGCTTTACGGGACTAGGGCAATCACCCCGCTTCCTGTATTACACTTTACTCGATAGAATGAGTTTCAGCGGTAGCGGGAACGTGGAAAACTCTGAGCGCTAAAAAGAGGGAGTACTCGTTCTGATTCCTCTTGCTCACTATTGCTTCTTGTAAGTACCATAACCCTGCTATCTGTATCTGGTGCAATGCGTTCTTTATCAGGAGAATCTACATGGGCTTAACAGATCGCAGTCGATTAGGTGGCATCAAAAGTAGACAACAACGTCTACAACGAAAGCTTGAAAAGATCGAGCCAAAACCTCAATCGGCTTTTACTTCAGCCTCAGAGAATACCACCATCTCTGATGATTCATCTGCTCAAAAAAATGCTTGGGAAAAATATATGTTTGCCAAAGCTATTTATGAGGAAACCAGAGACATGGAGCATTGGCTATACATGCAGAAGTGTATTTCTGAGTACGAAAAAACCTTGAAATCCAAGGTCAACGTCAAAGCTTAATGAAGACTGGGTAACTATATTTTTTTACAGAGTTCAGATTTAGGCTTGTAGCATAGCACCTCTATCAAAATCTTAACAATCGCTCTCTTTGAGCCTGATGGCCTTAAAAACACTTTTATTGAGATCAGGGAAAAGCTTTCATAAAAACTAAAAGCTGAAGTCTAAGGGAGAGGGTAAGGAGGCTAGAAAACTGGATAAACAGTATTATAGCTTCCTTAAATTGTCTCAAAATACGTCTCGTTTTTAGCAAAATTTGTAATACAGAGTGAAAATTTTGAGGAGTATTAAATATAGAATCTGTGTTACAAAGCCGTCTGCGATCGCATCTTACTAAAAACTAATTTCTCACTGATCACCTCAGCGAATAGAGATACTAGACAACCCCTAGTAATTACGAGTGAACTCTCTGGCTTTTATTGAGATTTGTTAACACGATTTGGATAGACTTTTTAAAGTTTTATTCAAAATTTACAGGATATGGCTTTGGCTTCACATAATATTCACATTCTCTGATTAATCATAGCTAATAGAGAAACTTTTAATCAGGAGAATCTACATGAGTTTAACAGATCGGAGCCGATTAGGGGGCATCAAAAGTAGACAGAAGCGCCTACAACGTAAGCTGAGAAAGCTTGATCAAAATTCTCAATCAGCTTCAACTCCAGATGATGCATTGGTATCCAAGCAAGATTTAACTGCTCAAAAAAAAGCTTGGGAAAAATATCTATTTGCTAAATCTATTTATGAGGAGACTAGAGATAGCGATCATTGGCGATACATGCAAAAATGTATTTCTGAGTACGAAAACGCTTTGAAAACCAATTTAGGTATCAAAGCTATTTGAAATAACAAGAAATTCATTTCTGCTGGGATTCAGCTTTAGGGTTGCCATCTAGCCTGCTTCAGAATAATAGGTATTCTGTGAAGCGTTATTGCCTCAAAAGTTAGGTTTTTGAGGCAATCTATATACGTTAGACCATATATAGTATTGGGAGCTGTTCAGAATCTTAGTGTATTCATGGACTAACGGGTTAATCCTTCGGTGAATATCTACATTTTCTCAAGAATTTTTGAGCATCTCTCACTACATGTAAATTCCGTCTATAGTGATATTCTGGACTGCCTCTGAGGTTACACAACATCATCTCAACCAGACGGCAGGCTTCCTGGGAATTACCTTGTTTGGCATGGATTTTTGCCAGCATTAAATACGCTTCTGGCTTCTTCCAGAGCTTCAGATGTTTTTCTAGATGAACTCTTGCAGCTTCTAGTTCTTCCAAGGCCAAAAGTGTTTTACCATAAGCCAGAGAAGCATCCCCATATTTATACTCTGGGTCTAATTTCAATAAGGTTTCCAGATGGCTTTTGGCAGTCTCAAAGTTTTTATTTTTCATAGCCAGGGATGCAGTCCCCCAAAGTGCCTGAGGGTTAAATGGATCTTTTTCTAACGCTGTCTCATAAGCATTTCTTGCTCTATCAAATAATTCTAAATCGCAAAGCAGATTGCCGAGAGCCACAAACTGATGAGCTTTTCCGATATTCATCGCCGCCGCTTCAGCATTCCAAAGTTCACGACGACGCATCCAACGCCTAACATAGTTGGGGATGGGAAGATCGATTAGAGGAAGGCGACGTACTAAGAAGTAAATGATGGCACCCGGAACGTTGAGAAAGATTAAGATCCAAAGCCATGTATTCTTTTCTGGATCATTGCGAACACAGTCATAGATCATCCACATCCAGAAGAGAGTTGGTATAAACCATAAAACTTGGGACATTTGTCAAGCCACTTTAACTAAAGTTTGTATGCTACCCAATAATTTTCTGGTTGAAGGCAAAGCACCCAAAATTAGGACTACTCATTACATTGCAGGAGGTTCTAGCTGAGTCCTCAGGCAAGTTGCGTAGTCTGTTGGCTTATGGGTGGTGACATATACGGTTTAGGTGTATATGGCTTGGGTAGAGATACACTGAATCTACAAACTCAAGTTGTAGTTTTACGGATTTTTTCTCCTCTAGATGAGCCATCCTATTTTGGTAGGCGGCGTCCCACCCAAGCAACGGCAAAAAATCCCAAAAGCAGCCAGATAACCGCAATTACAACGGCGGCTATCCAGCTTGTAGGCTTAACTTCATTCATGGTGGCTTCCGCCTTTTCACGGCACTCCGTTAAAACCGTTGGAGGAATCATCTTTATCACCAAAATTATCCCCAACGGCACTAATACCAGGTCATCCACATAACCTAGGATGGGAATCACATCTGGAATTAAGTCAATTGGGCTTAAAGCATAAGCTACAACAAAGCCTGCAAAAACTCTGGCGTACCAAGGTACTCTAGGGTCTTTACAGGCTATATAGATAGCATAGGTTTCTTTTTTTAGTTGCCTAACCCGTCGCTTCCAGGTTTGCATTTTGGGGACTTTCGCACAGAAACTTCCTTATCCCAACACGGCTGAAACCGGTTGTTTGAGCGCTTCTTTCAGCAGTTCTACCTTATCGGTTTGTTCCCAAGGCAGATCCAAATCATTACGTCCAAAATGACCGTAAGCCGCAATATTTTGATAGAAACGACCGCCACGTTCTGCGGGTAAGCGACGCAGATTAAACGCCTGGATAATCCCAGCCGGACGGAGTTCAAAATGCTGCTTAGCCAGTTCCAGTAATTGCTCTTCTGGGATTTTGCCAGTCCCAAAGGTTTCTATCATGATACTGACGGGTCGAGCTACCCCGATCGCATAACTCACCTGAACTTCACATTTGTCCGCTAGACCCGCTGCCACAATATTTTTCGCCATATAGCGACAAGCATAAGCCGCAGAGCGGTCTACCTTGGTGGGGTCTTTGCCGGAGAACGCACCGCCACCATGACGGGAGTAGCCACCATAGGTATCCACAATGATTTTACGACCCGTCAGACCTGAATCGCCCTGAGGGCCACCAATGACAAATTTGCCGGTGGGATTAACCAGAAAGCGAGTTTGGTTATCGGGCTGAATTTCCAGGTCGGTGAAAATCGGTTGTACCACCGCTGACCACAAATCTTCTCTAATCTTGGCTTGAACATCCGCATCACTCGTAAGATCGCCAATTGTAGCGGTATGTTGGGTGGAAATCAAAATCGTGTCAATTCCAACGGGTTTTCCGTCTTCGTAGATGACACTCACTTGGGTTTTTCCATCCGGGCGGAGATAGGGTAACTGCCCCAATTTCCGCACCTCTGCCAAACGGCGAGAGATTCTGTGGGCGAGGCTGATGGGCAAGGGCATCATTTCGGGCGTTTCGTTGCAAGCAAAGCCAAACATCAGACCTTGATCGCCTGCGCCGATCGCATCTAATTCATCTTCACTCAGGTCTTCCCGGCTTTCCTGCGCGGTTGTCACGCCTTGAGCAATATCAGGGGATTGCTCATCCAAAGCCACTAAGACAGCACAGCTATTCGCCGAGAAACCATTGACGGCATCCGTGTAGCCAATTTCAGCAATTTTCTTACGTGCTAAATCGACAAAATTAACGTGAGCTTTGGAAGTGATTTCACCCGTAATCAGAACCAACCCAGTATTAACAACAACCTCAGCAGCAACACGGCTGTGGTCGTCTAAAGTCAGTAGAGCATCCAAGATGGTATCAGAAATCTGATCGCAGATTTTGTCAGGATGACCTTCAGTAACCGATTCAGAGGTAAATAAGTAACGACGTGACAACGATCAATTCTCCTTGAGAGGTGACTGGCTCAATGAAGGGTTTGGGCTAATTTCAGCCACAGTAGCCTTCAATCAGAACAACATTAGCCTGCAATCATACCAGCAATTGCAGCTTTTGGTAGCTTGATAAGCTGACTCTTGAGAAAGTCTTTAAAAAGTTTAGGCAAATATTAACCTCGATTTGCCTTATTTTCAATCTATAGATAGTTTCTTAAATCTAAAAAAGCCGCTATCTGCAATTTTCAGATGAGATTTGAGCTAAAGCTTCTCCTCAATCCTTAATTCAGGAAGTCCCTCTAGTTTTTCCAGAGGCTGAACTTCTTCTAACAAGGGCATGAGAATCGTTAAGCCACCCGGAATACATTCAACATCAATCGGCGTCGTGCCAATAATTTCTCCATCAAGGGCAACTTTCTGAGGTGGATCGGTGGTAACTTTGATACGTCTGGCTCGCAGATAGCCAATATCATCCCGTTCGGCAGCATCGCCACTCAAAGCTGTTTGTAGTAGATGGTAGGCTGATGCGATCGCACCGGCTGGATTGGTGGGGGCTACTACGGTTAAATCGAGCAGTCCATCATCACAAATAATACCGGCTGGGCCTTGAGCTAATACTGATGTTGGGGGCGCAGCATTGGCGATGGTCACAGCACTGGCTATAACCGTAATCACTTTCTCCTGTGTCTCGATCCTCGCTTCAAACGACTCAAACTCCCCTAACTGTTTTACCCCTGCCATAATGTAAGCCAACATGCCAAAGCGGTTTTTCGTGTCTCGATCCGCCTTTTCCACCATTTCTGCCTCAAAGCCAATACCCGCCAGCAACACCATATGCTTACCGTTGCACAAGGCCGCATCGACCACTTTCGGTCTTCCCTGCAAAATCGTTTCACAAGCCGCTTCAACGGTGTTGGGCAGTGCTAGTGCTGAGGCAAAAGCATTGGCGGTACCCCGCGAAATCACACCTAACGGAATACTGGTTCCGACCACCGCTTCAGCCGCCGCTGATATTGTGCCATCACCGCCAGAGACAATAATCGTATGAACACCGCGTTCAACCGCCTCACGCGCCAATTGACCTGCATCCACTTCAGGGGTGGTCAAACGAATATCCAGCTCAATTTCTGGCTCTAACAGAGACTGAATTGTCAACAAATCTTGCTCTGGGTCACCTTGACCAGCAACTGGATTGAAAATTAGGCAAGCAGAACGCTCAATAGTCATGGTCAGTTTTCAGTTGTCGGTTATGGTTTCGGGAGTTGGGGGTGCTTCTCAGGGGTAGATTTCCGGCTGGGATTGCTTCGAGCCATGAGTTCCTAGCCCGGTCAGAAAATCTGAATTCAGTTCAACTTTGATTACCAACTCACATTTCTAATGCTCTCCAAATTCCGTCCCCCATATCCTCTCCCTTAAGAGGGGCGTTGCTGGGTTTCCACGTCCCGCTCACAACCAATACTGATTATGCCTTAACCTCAACGGATGCCGTGCCGTTTCAACAAGCCTCCTCAACCTGACTGACACGACGTATGTTTAAGATGTCACTCATTTTTTTGATTTGGCAAAAGCTACGCTCTAGTTGTTGATGGTCGCAAATGTCGATGCACAAATCAATGATCGCCGGTCTTCCTTCTTGAGTTCTCACCTGGGCATTGCGAACATTGATATTTTGGTCACTCAAGCGAGATAATATATCTTTGAAGACGCCAACTCGGTCGATCACTTCGATTTGAATATTCACTGGGTAGGTTTGGGGACGCCCATGAGCAACATCGGTGGGATTCCAGCTTACAGGAATCACCCGTTCTCCAGGTACACTCTCCACATTCAGACAACCCTGGCGATGAATGGAAATGCCTCGTGTGCGCGTCACGACTCCAATAATCGCTTCACCCGGAATCGGATTACAGCAACCTGCCAGGTGATGAAGCAACCCTTCGACGCCAGCAATGGGTTCAATTTTCTTCGCCCCTCCTGTCGCTTGGGGTTTGGCAACGGGGGGTTGGGGAATGAGAGGCTCTTGGGGTTCTGTTTCTAGGGGTTGCCGAGCTTTTACAGCTTCCCGTAGACGCTTCACGACTAAGTTCAAGGTCAACTCGCCGTAACCCAAAGCCGCGAGTAAATCTTCGACGCTGTGGTAGTTACATCGCTCTGCCGCTGCTTGCATGGGTTCAGATTTGAGTAAAGCTTCAAAGCCTCTTTTACCCAGTTCTTTTTCCAGCAGTTCTTTCCCGCGAGCCACATTGGCATCCCGATGCGATCGCTTATACCATTGCCGAATCCGATTTCGGGCACTGGGTGTTGCCACAAAGTTCAGCCAATCCAGACTGGGATGGCTATTCTCTTTGGTGATAATCTCCACAATATCCCCGTTATTCAAGGGAGTATCCAGTACCGTCCACCGTCCATTCACCCGAGCACCGGCACAATGGTTTCCGACTTCCGAGTGAATGCGGTAAGCAAAATCAACGGGTGTTGCTCCTCGCGAGAGCGGAATCACATCTCCATTGGGCGTAAACACATAAACATCATCATCAAATAAATTGTCTTTGATGGTGTCCATGTATTCCTGAGCATCTTTCAGGTCATTCTGCCATTCCAGTAACTGCCGCAGCCAAGTAAACTTTTCATCTTCTGCTGAAATCCGGTTATTACTAGAACCACCGCTTTCCTTATACTTCCAGTGAGCCGCAATTCCATATTCAGCGATATGGTGCATTTCCAGGGTGCGAATTTGCACCTCAATTGGACGACCGGATGGCCCCATCACCCCGGTATGCAACGACTGGTAGCGGTTTGGTTTCGGCAAACCGATGTAATCTTTAAACCGACCTGGAATGGGTCGAAAAGCATCGTGAACAATGGCTAATGCGCGATAACAATCTTCCTTCGTCTGTAAAATCAGTCGCATAGCAGCGAGGTCGTAGATTTCATGAAATCCCTTTTGCTGCCGCTGCATTTTTTGATAAATTCCATACAGGTGCTTGGGACGTCCACTGATTTCCAGGCAATGAATTTCAGTGGACTCCAGGCGTTCCCGCAAAATGTCTCCGACTTTACTTAAGCGAGTTTCCCGATCCGTTCGTCGTTCTGCCACCAGTTGTTGCATCTGCCGATAGGATTCGGGTTCGAGATACTTAAACGCTAAATCTTCTAGCTCCCATTTGACGCGCCCAATTCCCAGACGGTTGGCTAGTGGTGCGAAGATTTCTCGTGTCTCTTGGGAGATACTGCGCTGTTTTTGCGGATTCAAGTGTTCTAATGTCCGCATATTGTGTAGTCTATCTGCCAGCTTCACCACAATCACCCGAATATCGGCTGCCATGGCAAGGAACATACGGCGGAAATTCTCGGCTTGACGTTCGGTTTTGCTGGAGAAGTTAAACTTAGAAAGTTTGGTAACGCCTTCTACCAGCCGCCTTACCTCGACTCCAAACCGAGATTCGATCTCTTCGGGAGTAACGTCTGTATCCTCAACCACATCGTGTAGAAACCCAGCGGCAATCATCACGCTGCTACCGCCTAAATCCCGTAACAAACCCGCCACGGCTACAGGGTGAGCAATGTAAGGTTCTCCTGAAGCTCGCAACTGACCCTCATGGAGTTTATACGCAAATTCAAAAGCTCGACTGATTAGGTTAATATCGTCAGGGACTGGTTCATTCGCGGCGGCGGATGTGGCTAGGATACATTCCTGTAACCATTCTGGAACATCGAAGTTAAACCTGGAAGTGGTAGCGATGGCGTCCATAATTCTTTGCCTAACCAATAAAAAATAGAAATGAGTTTAGCGCAACTGCTATGAGATTATCAGTAGCGTTTATCCGGTTGGTTCAATTTCTTCCTTTCCTATCAAGGTAACGTGTTACAAGATGATGCTGGGTACGCTCCATCCAGCCGGTTCAGGACGAGGCTGGAGCAAAGGGGAAGCAATCGTAGAATAAGACACTGATAGAAGCGAGAAGACCCATTGGCTCATCGCTTTGTCGTCAAGAAAGCTTGCTTTCTGGTTTTATCCTTAGAATCGCGAGCTTTGGATGTAACGATAACCAACCTGCGGTCTACACTGGAATTCTCGGATTAGCAATTGGGGATCGGTAATGGTGATTGGGTTTCCAGTCCCTATCGCTTCTAATTTCCAGTGGAGCTTTAGCAATAGCGTTAGCACTGGCAGAGCTTGTCTTCGTTATGATCTCCGGGTAGCGCGTAGCGTTCCCTAAGGAAGGGGAAGGAGAGTACCGGAGGACTCCGAGTTCCCCAATCCTCAGAAGTCACGCCATACGATTCAGACTGCAACTTGGTGTTAATCGCCTTTATGAGTAAAGACAAAATTCTTTACATTGATTCTAAACCAACACGAGCCAGAATGTTGCCACTATTACATTTTCAACAGTATCAGGCGTTTCAACAGGCTTTGGAGCAACTGCTCCAGACGATTACGCTTGCCGATGGGCAGGAAGCTGGACTCCGAGAGGGTTACCAAAACGTTCAACTACTGTTTAAACGTCAAATATCGGCGCTGAGTGCAGAGGACTTTGCACCCGAACATGCACCTCGATGGCAATCGCTTCAGACGGAAATTTACAAACAAATGCGGCTATTGGAGACCGATATGATGTTATTGCAGGCATCGCGCAGTTCTGCAACATCCCAGCGTCGGGTTTTGAGCGTGCGCGATCGCCTCAATACCCTGATTCAATATTGCGAAGCGTTGCTTCAACTCTAACACGGCCTAGTTTAACTTAGGGGAGGGGAGAGCAATCGATATTTTTTTGCAGACAAGAGGGGGATTCTGCCAGATTTTGCTAAATCCCTACTTGATACAGCAGATTGCAGGTAAATAGAGTACATCTGTAGGGGCGAAGCATTGGGATAGGCACTCTCGCACATTCTCCAGTAGATTGAAAAGGGAAAGTAGACATTTTGAGGAAGAAAAACCCGTGCAGTGTCCGAAATGCAAGAAGGTAATGCTATTGGACGGTGTTCTGAGCGAAAATTTGGCTGTCAAGTACTGCCAGGAGTGCAAAGGCACCTGGATTCCCGCCAAGGAGTACGAAGCTTGGCAGACGGATCAAATTGGAAAGCCACAATCCGAGGTGCCCTCTGGAACGCTCAATGTGGATTTTGTTCTGTCTCCTTTCGATACGAAAGCTGCTTTGTGTCCAGAGTGTCAGCGCTATCTCTCTCGCGCTAAGGTTAACCTCAAGACGCCGTTTTATGTAGAGCGGTGTATGCAGTGTCGGGGGATTTGGTGCGATTACGGCGAGTGGGAGGTTCTGGAGCAACTCGGCTTGCATACAACCATTGAGCAGTTATTTTCTAATGAATGGCAGTCACGATCGCGAGAGCGGCAATTCTTTGATCAAGAGCGTCAAGCCACTATCGACAAGCTGGGGAGTGAATTAGCAGCCAGTGTGTTTGAACTCGCTGACGCCTTAGCCCAGCATCCTAACGGAGATTTTGGCGTTGCCTATTTGATGCGGCGAGTCACGGCTAACCGTCAACCTCCCAATGCGAAAACGTAACCGTAGGGGAATGGGTCAAAACGTTGAAGGTTAAATATGAGTGAAGCCCTGTTTTGTGTAGAAAATTTACGGGTTGCTTATCCCAACAGCCGTTCGGTGACGATGAGTCGCTGGGCAGTCGATGATGTCTCTTTTACCTTGAATGCTGGGGAACGCCTGGGATTAGTGGGAGAATCGGGTTGTGGCAAGTCAACATTAGGACGGGCGGCAATGCGGTTACTACCCACCTCCACCCAAATTGAGGGACGGGTGAGGTTTGCAGGGCAGTCGGTTTTTGATTTGACACCCAAACAATTGCGTCAGTTTCGCGGGGAAGCCGTGGCGTTGGTGTTTCAAGACCCCATGACTAGACTTGACCCCCTGATGACAATTGGGGAACACTGCATTGAAACATTGATGGCACACCAACCGCAGTTGAATCGAAGCCAATGCAAGGCAAGGGCGCTGGAAACATTGGATGCGGTGAAAATTCCCGCTAACCGTTGGTCGCAGTATCCCCATGAGTTTAGTGGCGGAATGCGGCAACGGGTGGCGATCGCACTGGCCCTTTTACTCAATCCCAAGCTGATTGTGGCAGATGAACCAACCACATCCCTAGATGTCACGGTTTCCGCGCAGATTTTGCAAGAATTAACGCGACTGTGCCAGGAACGAGAGATGGCGCTGTTACTGATTTCTCACGACTTGGCAATGGTGGGGGAATATTGCGATCGCATTGCGGTCATGTATAACGGACGCATGGTGGAAAGTGGCGCAGTGAAAACTATATTCCGCCATCCTGAGCATGAGTATACGCGATCGCTCCTACAAGCCGCGCTACATATTCAAGCCGTCGATGATGAGGAGACTCAGGAGGAGGATATAGGAACAAGGGAAGATGAAGAAAACCTTCAATTCCCCATCGATTCCCTCTTACCTTCCCGGCAAAAGGAAGGTCATCCAAAATCTCAAATCGACCATCCTCTACTACAGATTAAAAATTTAAAGCAATATTACACTTTAGAAAGCAATATTATCGAACAACTGCTTTCCAAAGAGAAGGGAAATCGTGTGATCAAAGCCGTCGATAATGTCAGCTTTGACCTCTATCCCGGTGAAATTTTCGGCTTGGTAGGAGAATCAGGCTGTGGCAAAAGTACTCTCTCCCGTACCATTTTGCAGTTAATTCGCCCAACTGAAGGCAGCGTTGAATTTATGGGACAGAATTTAGCCCAATTGGATCGCCAATCCTTAAGGGCTATTCGCCGTCAAATTCAAATGGTATTTCAAGACCCCCATGCTTGTCTTAATCCTTTGATGACAGTGGGGCAAAGTATTGCCGATCCCTTATTCATTCATCAACTGGCAACCCCCACAGAGGCGAAAAATCAAGTCAGACAAATGCTGGAACGAGTTGGGTTAACCCCTGTAGAGGAGTACTCAAATCGCTATCCGGCGGATTTATCGGGGGGACAACAGCAACGAGTGGCGATCGCTCGTGCCTTAATTACTCGCCCCAGTCTGTTAATCTGTGATGAACCGGTGAGTATGTTGGATGCGAGTGTGCAATCTCAGGTACTGGAGTTGATGCTGGAGTTGAAGCAAGAATTTAACCTCACCTATTTATTCATTACTCATGACCTTTGGTTAGCGAGATTTTTGTGCGATCGCATTGCTGTGATGAATAGTGGTCAAATTGTGGAAATTGGCCCCACCGGGAAACTGTTCACGAACCCCCAGCACCCCTATACCCAGACGCTGTTACAATCGGCTCCCCTCTTGGCAACACAGCAACTCTAACTTGGGTAATTGGTAATGGGTAATTTGTAATTGGTAATGGGTAATTTGTAATTCAGGGTTATTTCTGCGAGGCGGCACTTAGGGACTTTGGGCGGCGATCGCTAATTTAACTCCCTGAATTCGACGCAAGTGATCCATCACCCTCACCACCAAACCGTGAGGAACTCTGGCATCTGCATTAATAATGACTAAAGATTGTGAGGCCGAGCCAACTTGCGAACGTACAGCGCCTTCCAATGCATCTAGCGCGAGCGGCTTACGATTCAGGGCAATTGCGCCATTCGCCTGAATCGTGACATTCATTTGAGCCATACGCTGAGTTTCGGCTGTTGTGGCGGTTGGTAAATTGACCGGCAGTCCTTGCGAACGGGTTAAATAAAGCGACGAAATGATAAAAAAAGCCAGAATGCAGAAGAGAACATCAATCATCGACACGAGGTTGATCAAAAAAGGAGTCTCTTCTGACTCATCGGTAAGACGCATAACATCGTGCTCCTTAATGATTCGATCCCTTGAGCATCCCTACCCCTCAAAGGGCTGAGGAGAAAGTTGAGAAAATCTCCCTCCCTTCTCCCCCTCCTCATCTAATAGGGGCTAACTTCTAGAACCCCATTCGGCTTAAATACAACCCGAAACTGAGCGCGGGGTTTTTGCTCTAACGTCTGTACGCTGTCCAATCCAGCCGCCTCTGGCTTGATTAATTTCTCAAGAGGAGTTTGATCGACGTAATCTGAGGCCGGCTGATTCTTTTCCTCATAGTCGCCAATGGCACCCTCTTCGGTGACAGCGACCCGATAAACTAAATCCTTGGGAAACTTCGGAGTTTCAGTCCAGCTTTCGCGAATTTGTTTGTAGAGTTGCTCCTGCAAACGGCTCACCGAGGCCGAATCAGTAATTTGTGGCCCTAAGGAAGGTTTACCCGAATAGCCACGCCAAGGACTGATTTCTAGAGAACCTTTTCTGGTTCTGTTAAACACAACTCGGAACTGAGCAATGGGTTCGTTATTGGGAATACTGCCTGTAGCGGGTATGTAAAGCAAGTCAACTAGGGGCGTTTGCTTCGCCGCCTCAGCCGGGGTTGACCCGACGGGCTGATAGCCGATAATGGAGCCATCTCTAGCCACACTCACCCGATATTGCAAATTCTGAGCCGCCTCTCCGCGGTCTTGCCAATTAGCATCAACTTTCCTGTAAAGCCGTCGTTGCAAAAAGCGTAGCTTTGTTGCATCGGTAATCTCTGGATTGGAAGACAGAAGCTTCTCTAAATCAGACGCCGAGGGAGGTGTGGGTTTGGCTGTTGCGGTTGGCGACGCAGAGCCAGTGGCAGAAGGAGAGGGAGAGCCTCCTGGGCTAGGAGAAGCCGTATTAGTAGCGTTAGGCTGAGAGGTTGGGGGTTTGGGTTCGCGAGGAATAGGAACCAGGAAAAATGCGATCGCAGATAGCGCTAAACCCGTCATTCCCAATGCGGCTGGGGCGGCTCGCTTCGCTATGGGTTCGTCTGCTTTGCGATGACGCTTGGATACTGGCTCTAACGACACCTTGAGGTCGGGTAGCGTTCGCCCATCCGCTAAAAACTGATCGATGGCTTCAACCAAGTCAAATAGCTGTACCGTCGTCAGCGTGAGCTGACCCGCTATCCCTTGAGCCATGCCTGCAAACGGTGAGGGTGGCATCCCTCCCCCAGAGTGAGCTGGGATCGCCTCAGCCGTAGCAAAAAGGATTAACCGATGCAAATTTTTGTCCGGCAATTTCTGGAATTGCACCAGTTCAGGCTTATCCCCATGCAGTTTTGGGTGATGAACCTGACTTAAAAACTCCTGAGCATAGTGACTCACAGAGCGCACTAAGCTTTCAAAAAAGTCACGTCCGCCTTTGAGGGATTGCTCTGCTCCAGAGAAATAGCATTCAGCATTGACCAAGATGGTCATCAAAGGGCGGGAATCGATTAGACCCCCACCGGTGGGGGGATTGTCGCTCAAACCTTCTAGAACGAGCGTGCAATTTGGCAAACTGTACTGGCGTCGAATGGTCATGCTACTTCTCCATCAAAGAGGCTGGACCAAAATCGCTGCATTCCTGAGGTTCCTGTACAGAACAGTAGCTGGCTCAACAGCGAAATCGCCAGCTCATTCAACTTTTCATCCGAACTGTAGGCTGCTACTTTCGCCCGTCGTGGATTCATCCGACTCCGAAAATGTGCCCTGAATCTCTCTAAATATTCAGATAAGCGAAAATGGTTTTCCAGAGGCACCTGTTTCTCATGGAGTTGTTGATACGCCAAAAGCAACTGCCGAATCAACACCGTGAGTCTTCGTGCTAGATGAGAAGCAATGATCACTAAAGCTTTGGCTTCCTCTAGGGTAAGGGGACGGCGAGTATAGGAGCGGCGCAAGGGATTGCTAGAGCGCATACGCCAGAGGGCAACTCGATTTTTAACCACGTTCTGAAGTTCAAGTTCCTTCGCCGCCAATAGCATGGCTTCAGAACCTCCCAGTTCCAGAGCTTCAATGGCAAGTAGAATGAGGTCAATCTGCTGCCGAGTTCTTGGCGGGCACCCTCGCTCTGAGATCAGGGGGTCGGGTAAATTATCTAAAATTAGGGATCTCGTCTGGTCCTGGGGACTATTGGTCGGCATTACGCTCACAGAAAGATTCATTCCAACTAGCAATTGAGGGTAAAGGGGTTTTGGTCAAAGTGATGTCAACTAAAGGCTGAAGGATTAAAGCGAAAGGCTGAAGCCTTACCGGGTCACCCACTCTTGGAGGTTAGTGTAGTGACATAAAGTGCGGCATGAACCTTCTTTGTTAATAAGAGCTTGCCTGAAGTTAGGCAATGCGTCTACCAGAAATTCATACTTCATACTTCTTTAGTCAATCGGGACGGCAGCTTGTATAATAGCTGACTTCTAAGGTTGGCATTTGTGCCCAGAGTTTGGTTTTGCTCTACTTAGAGCAATCATTCTCCTCTTTGAGGCTATCACTTAACGCCAGATTGGCTGGGGTTAGGGTCAGACCCAGAGGAACCACCCGAAAAAGGGATTTCGGACTTCAGCGACATCTACTTCTTATCTTCAATGGGTTTACCTGAATATCTGAATAATAAAAATATTTGTGTGCACTCTCCAGTCACACCTTCGAGCTTAAGTGTTAGCAATTATCAAAAACGTCCAGCCTTCTATTGTAGGATGCGAGCAAGGGGCATCTGGCAAGTCCTATCTTAGAGCTCTGTGCTGCCATCATGCCATAGGTGCCGAGTCAAACTACCAATCAAGTGAGTTTACCTGTCGATGGATTTAAAGTCTCTGATTCGCGATATCCCGGACTTTCCCAAACCTGGAATTTTATTCCGGGATATCACCACTCTACTCCGCAACCCAGAGGGACTGCGCTACACAATCGATACGCTGACCCAAAAATGCAAGGAGGTAGGGCTTGCGGCTGATTATGTGGTAGGAATGGAATCTCGTGGCTTTATTTTCGGACCGCCACTGGCTTACCACCTCAACGCGGGCTTTATTCCTGTGCGAAAACCGGGTAAGCTCCCGGCGGCTGTACATACTGTTGAGTATGAACTAGAGTATGGCTTCGATCAGTTAGAAGTTCATCAAGATGCCATTCACCCCGGCAGTCGGGTTTTGATTGTCGATGATTTGATTGCTACAGGTGGAACTGCCGGGGCTACCGCCAAGCTACTTCAGCAGATTGGCTGCGAATTGGTTGGCTTCGCGTTTATCATCGAGCTACGGGATTTGGGTGGGCGTCAGCAACTCCCCGATGTACCTGTAGTAACGTTGATTGAATATTAGTAGACGAGGTGAAGGTTGCAGGTTGAAACTTAGAAGATGTAAATCGATCAACCCGCTTTTCTGGCTTTCCTGATCAACGTTCAACCTGCCAACCTTCAACTCCAAGTGACAACAGGGATAGGTGTTCGATGACTTCTTCTTCGAGGGATTCTTCAGTTTCTAATCGATTGGCAGCGGCTTGGAGTCAGTTGCAAATCATCGTTACCAGTGAGACGTTTCTCTATGTGGTGAAACGGCTGTTACAGGCGGCTTTGACCTTGCTTTTAGCCTCTGCCCTGTGTTTTGCGATTATTCAGTTAGCACCTGGGGATTTTTTAGACCGATTTCGAGATAATCCGAAAATTTCCCAAGAAACAATTGATGCGTACCAAAAGCAATTTGGCTTGGATCAGCCCCCGATTGTGCAGTATTGGCGGTGGTTATGGGGAGTGGTTACCCGCCTGGACTTTGGCATGAGTTTTGCCTATTTTCGACCTGTTTCGTCTTTATTGTGGGAACGGGTACCCGCCACGTTACTGATGGCTTTCGCCTCAATTGTTGCGACATGGGCGATCGCAATTCCCCTGGGTATTATTGCCGCCGTCCACCAAAACCGAGCTTTTGATCGATTTCTACAAGTCATTAGTTACACAGGCCAAGGCTTTCCCAGCTTTATCACCGCGCTGGTGCTGCTGATTTTTGCACAATATACAACTCCCTTATTCCCTGTGGGAGGCATGACCAGCATCGATCATGCAGATTTTTCCGCCATTGGCAAAGTTTTGGATATCGCTTGGCACCTGATTTTACCTACCATTGCCCTCTCCATCACCAGCTTTGCTGGTCTACAGCGCATTACCAGAGGTGAAATGCTCGATGTTCTGCGCCAAGACTACATTCAAACGGCTCGTGCTAAGGGACTCCCAGAAAATCGAGTCATCTATGTCCACGCCCTCCGCAATGCGATCAATCCCTTAATTACGTTACTAGGATTTGAGTTTGCCAGCTTATTAAGCGGTGCCTTTATTGCGGAATATTTCTTCAATTGGCCCGGTTTAGGCCGTTTAATTTTGCAGGCGGTGAAAGATTTAGACCTCTATTTGGTCATGGCTAGCTTAATGATTGGGGCTGTGATGCTGATTGTCGGAAACTTGTTAGCTGACTTATTACTAAAAGCGGTAGACCCCCGGATTCGTTTGGAAGATCTCAAATAAAGGATCAAGTGTGAAGTATGTAAAGATGAAGTTGTTCAAATTTTAGAAATAGATATTCTGTGACAACGATAAACCGATACCTCCTCTTTTTTATCCTTTATTTTTTAACACTTCAGACTGTTTGCGATGTTCTCCGATATCTATTACCTGATTCTTTCCAGAGCTGACGGTCGCTATCTAATCGCCAAACCGAATACGGGTGGACAAGGTACAGATGCTGGTTACCTGTTAATGTTTCGCGAACACTATGATGCCCTCAGCTATCTTAATACTCATGGTGTTGATGTGGCTAACCGCTTTACTGTAGAGTCAGCCACGGGCACTCAAATTAACAACTTGCTCAAACGTTGGGGATATTCCGGTGTCGGAATTGTTCAAGACCCATTAGTCCCACAAATCGAGTTTTTTAGACAGTAATAGTTTCTATGAACTCTCCACTGCTTTCAGCTTAAGGGGATTTCTCACTCGCGAGGTTAAGGGCTGATGCTGGAAAACTGGCAGCCCAGATTAGGGAAGTATTAGTACTCCTGTATCCTGTATGGGATGGGGAGGCTTGCCCAGCGATCGCCTGAGGCAGAAACAACATAATACAAAATGGCATAAATAACCAATAAAACAGCATTAAGTTTTGCAAAGCTGTTGTTAAATCTGCCTAGATGTATATCAACTAATCTGCCTAGCTATAGATGAGCTAAGTAGATTATTTTGCTTACTATACATAAGTAGTAGTTTGATCTTTTGATATTCTGAACAGGTCAGCCACTTATACACCTATAATTTAATTGTCGAAATTGTTCAAAAAAAATTTGGAGGAGCTTATGACATCTATCCGCTTAACCCTTTCGGCTTTATGGCGTTCTCTGAGCATTGCTGTGGCAGCTTTTGCTTGCGCTTTAATTCTGTTTTCTAATGTAACGCCTGCTTACAGTCTACCTAATCCCTTTGCTCAAGATAAACCTACACAGGCCGCTGACCCGACAAGCGGTGAAGACCAGCTTTTAGGGATTGAAGAGGGAGCGCAAAAGACCGCTATTCGACAAGGTGATCAAGACCTGCTTTCGGGCGAAAAAGTTACGCAAAAATCCAATGAGGGTGGTATTAACGAAGTTCAGGGAGCTGCTGACATCGATAAGATGAAGAACCCAGGAAATACACGAGCGGAATCAGTTGAAGAAATTATCGGTGAGCGCTTAGAAGAAGTGACAGGTCAAAAATAAAAAAAATAACCTGATCAAGGCTTCTCTGGAAAAATCACAACTCTTTACACTGGGAATGGGTTTAGGACTTAGCGTGCTAACTCAGAAGGCTTTTGAGTTAATTTTTCTAGAGGCTAAAAAGGGCAGATGTGGAAGTTTGCCCTTTTTGTTGTTTTTGAAGTGCAAGACCACCTCTTCCAGTCATAGAAGTTAACAGCCTTAACCCTTTTGAGAGGAGCATGAGCAGCGGTTCTAATCACAACGGTTACCCATTCCCCTTCGCCTCAATCATCATTCGTTCATATTTCGATAGGTAGCCACTGCCGAAGGAGAAACCCGATTCAAGTAGCGGAAAATCCAGTACTTAAAGACAGAATCCAAAATAACTGGAAAGGTGGCAATAAACAAAAATATAAAATCTTGATTTTCTGGTAATCCTAGATGTTGGGATATGCCTTTTAAAATAACTTCCCAACCATGAGGGGAGTGGAATCCCACAAATATGTCAGTTAATAAAATAATGATAAAAGCTTTAGCGCTATCACTCAAGCCATAGACTAGGTCGTCCATAAAGGATTTTAAAATAACAATCTCTTGCTTACTCTTGACGATAACCAATGCAAAACTCGCCATTGATAAAAGGTCGGCAAAGATATTTTTAATCGAATTGTTACCCTTTTCTCGAAATTCCTCGGCTAGTAAAGTTGCTTTCTCTTTAACTTGTTCTTCTATCTCTTCTGAAGTAATTCTAGGAGCCAAACCAATTAAACTTTTGAATTTAAGCTCTTCTTCAAATAGCTTTAGCTCATTAAAGGCTTCTTCTTCCATTTCCAGGTTTAAGAAAATGCCTGCTGGGTTTTGTTCTTCACTTCTAAAACTATCTATAATGGGGCCAACAAGAAAAGTTTTAGCAATTTGATGAGTTAGAATAGGAACAATAATTATTGTCAGAATGAATTTTAATGAAAATATCGTTTTCAGTTTAGAATTACGAAAATTTTTAACAACTTCTTCTTCGGCTTTGGGGTCTAATTCTTGTTGCAGTCTATTAAATGTTCTTAAAATTGAGCGAGGAAGTACACCCGTTTTATCTGTTACAGTCTCAATATCTGGCACTGCCGTATTTTTAGAAACAGTCCCTTGCTGCAAAGACCGAGGTTCATTCTTACTTTCATCGGTCAGAGATTGATTCAGGTCAGATGGAATAATTTGTTTCCCTTGAAATTGTGATAAGGGAACTAAGTATTTATCCAAACGTTCAGGTTCAGAATATTTTTTGATTATTTTGTCAATAAAATCTAGTTTTTCAATAATAATGGATTGTTGCTCATTGTCTAAATCAGAATTTAAAGCGGATGGATTGAACGGGTTACGTCTGTTTTCTAATTTATTGGCTTCTGACGAACTCAATACAGACCGACTACCTTTAAATTCAGCCAATCTAATCTTTACCGTCTTTAAATATTTTTTCAGATCAGCTTCAAAATAAGAGATGACACTATCGCTATAGTTCCCCGAACAGGCCGAAATTTTCTTGCCATTAAAATGCTCATCTTCAATAGCCTTAATCATCAAGGCAGCTCGGTAGGCTTGGTCTAAGGCTCTTTCAGGGGTACCAAAAAACCATTGGTTGGCTGTGCGGAAGATCGATTGGAAACTCATAAAAAAAGGTAATTTTTCAACGGAAGTATGATAGACAGGCTAAAAGATGACGAGTAAGAATAATTTTTACTTAATCCAATAGTCAGGAGAGCTTAACCCCCCGCCGCCAAGGATGCCTAACCCACCTAGTTTAGGCAAATATCCTAATCCAAAAAGTGTTTCGTAGTTCATACTTCAGAGGACAGGCGCTCTCTGGCACCCTAAAAAACCTAACTTTTAAATCTCGTGTACGTAGTATCTTAACAAATAATTCTAAGGAGAACTTGTGAAGTTGGATTCAATTTGGATAACTGGTTCAACTCGTAGTGGTAAGACAACTCACCTTGTATCTCAGTTTCAAAAATGGGTTGAACAAGAACGAGGCCAAACAAAGCCTACGTTCCGAGGAGGTTCTCCCATCACTCGTCGCGACCGGAGAATGGCTCCTGCCATCTTAGTTTTTGCAGCAAATGACGATAATCGGCGGGATTTGACGGAACAATTGACCATGGCCATCCAGGGGCGATATCCCATTCGCTCCAAGACCCCTTTGGGCTTCTTTCAGGATGAAGTCATGCTATTTTGGCCCCTGTTAATCCAGCCATTGCATCTCAGAGCACAGTTTCCCTTGCGACTCCGTCCCGAAACTGAGCAGGCGTTGGCTAAAGAATTGTGGCGAAACGGCATCGAACAATGGAGTCAATCGCTACCGGGAAGCAATGAGGATACAAAAGTTCGCCGTCTATTAGACTTATTACTGTTAGCTGCGGTGAGTGGCACACCGATTGAGGATGTTTCAACCCTTCTCCAACAGGGCATTCTGGAACCAGAGGGAACCCCAGAAGTATGGGACGCGGTGGGAGAGATGCTCTTGAACTGGCGGCGCTGGTGTCTAGAGAGAGGATTACTGACGTATGGCCTGATCTGTGAGCTTTATTGGCGTCATCTGCTACCCAACCCAACGTATCAGCAGTATTTGCAGCAACGATATCAGGCGGTACTGGCGGATGATGTGGATGATTATCCCGCGATCGCACGAGATTTATTCGATATCTTATTAGACCAAGGAGCTGTTGGAGTCTTCACCTATAATCCAGAGGGTCAGGTACGCCTCGGATTAAATGCCGACCCCAACTATTTAGAAGGTTTAGCAGGGCGTTGCCAGATCAAAACCTTAACCGATACACCAATTCCCTCTTTGAGCAATTTTGCCGAGGACGTGGTGAACTTAGTGACTGAACCCATGCCGATCGCTAATCTACCCCCATCCATCCAATCGATTCAAACCACCTCCCGCGCCGCTTTATTACGGCAGATGGCTCAACTGATTATTGATCAGGTGAAATCGGGACAAGTTCAGCCGGGAGAGATTGCCGTGATTGCACCGGGTTTAGATGACATTGCCCGTTACGTCCTCAGCGATATTCTCACCAAGCAAGGCATCTCGGTAGAACCCCTCAACGACCAACGTCCGCTGATTAGTTCCCCCATGATTCGGGCACTGTTAACCCTTTTAGCCATGATATATCCCGGTTTGGGACGCTTAGTAGACCGAGATGCGATCGCAGAAATGCTGGTGGTTCTTAGTCAAAAGCCAGGAGACTGGGGACAAGAAGAAGGCAAACGTCAAAACACCAATTCCCCCTTCCCCATGCCCCACATCGACCCCGTGCGTGCGGGTTTGTTAGCCGATTACTGCTATTCCCCCAACCCCGAACACCCTCGCTTACTTCCCGTCGAGTCCTTTATGCGCTGGGATCGGCTGGGACATCGGGCAACCGCCGCTTATGGGGAAATTGTAGAGTGGTTGGAGGTGCAACGAGTACAACACCAACAGCGTTTGATTCCCTCCTGTGTCGTGGTTCTCGATCGAGCGATTCAGAAATTTTTATGGAATGGCAGCAACCTCCCCTATGCTGCGATCGCAGCCTTGCGGGAACTGATGGAAACCGCTCAACACTATTGGGAAGTAGACGGACGCCTGCGACAAGAGTTAAACGTTGGACGTTTGGAAAATCCGCTGCAACCCGCCAACGTACCACCTCCAACCCCATTAAACCTGCTCACATCCACTCAAACCATTGCCCAATTCATTCAAATGCTGCGTCGGGGTACCGTTACCGCCAATCCCTACCCGGTGCGCCGCCTCTCCCCAGCCACGAGCAATGCCGTGACGTTAGCGACAATCTTCCAATACCGCGCCCGTCGCCACTCTCACCGTTGGCAGTTTTGGCTGGATGCTGGTTCTCCCCTGTGGCTGAGTGGGGGTGCCGCTACCCTATTCGCCGCCGAGATTTTTCTCAAACAATGGTCGGGACAACCCTGGACAGAAGAGGATAAAATGAATGCCGATCAGGAGCGATTGCAACGAATTTTACGCAATTTATTAGCTCGAGCAGGTGAGCGAGTATACCTGTGTCACAGTGACTTAGCCGTGAGTGGTACGGATCAAGCGGGCCCTCTTTTAACCTTAGTTCATGCCTCCGTTCCCCTCAATGCTGAAGTTGTCCTCACTTAAAGTTCAGCCAAGTTTGAATTTCTTGAGCCAACCAAGCACACTCATATTCCGTCAAACCCTGACCAAAGGAGTATGAATTAGAACTCACGCCTGTGAGCATCACTTCTGAACTCTTTTTACTCCGATAGCAACAAACGTAAGCCAGCTGGGAAATCGCCCCTTTATACCGACTGACAGTATGACCCAACCAGCGCCACTCTAACTCAAAACGGTTGCTGTTGCGGTCAAACGCCACGAGAGTGCGTTGGTAATAAAATCGGATGGCTTTAATCGCCAGAATAACCAGGGCAAACAAAAACGGAAAGCTAACCACAGGTGTCCCTACCTTCAGCATCCACCAAAGAATGCCTGCCATGAACAGCGTCAGGTAACCCCCTAGTTGTAAGAGTCCTGCATTGCCCCTTCCCCGACGTTCAGGGATGAGAATGTGCAGCCGTTCGGGAGACTTATCGAGCTCAACGCGAGTCCCGTAGGGCGGAATAATTCTGCCTCCAGAGGAAGACGAAGGCAGCCTAGAATTTGTTGGATGCTCAATACGATTGGATTGGAGTGCGGTTAGGGCTTCTTTGGCTGTGCTAAACCGTCGTTTGAGAGAGGGTTCGGTGAGTTTTTCAATCCAGCTTACAAAGTGGGGACTGAGATTAACTTTGTCGCTAAACTGAATCCGTAAATCATCTTGGGGTAAGTCCGCCGGAGCTGTACCCGTGAGTAAATGAATTAAGGTGGCTCCCAGGGCATAGAGGTCAGAAGCCGGTACGGCTCTACCGCCAAACTGTTCCATGGGGGCATAGCCATAGGTTCCCACCACTGTAAATGTGGCTCCCTCTTGTGCCGCTCGGTCTTGCACTGCGCCAAAATCTACTAAATAGACTTGCTGATCTTCACCCCAAATTAAATTACTGGGCTTAATGTCCCGATGCAGCACGGACGGATTTAACCCATGCAGATAAATCAGAATCTCTAAAACATCAATTGCGATTTGGCGAACTTCCTGCTCTGAAAAGCGTTTCCCCTGATTGAGCAACTGCTTGAGAGAGACACCAGGGATATAGTGATGCACCAAGCCAAACCAGAGCAAGCGGTCATCAATCGAGAAATAATCACGGTATTGAGGAATGCGAGGATCATTAAGCTGCTTGAGAACCTGTGCTTCCCGTTCAAAGAGTTTCAAATCATCCCATTGCACCTCGCCGCCAAAGGGCAATAACTTGACAATTACGGATTTAGATGGTATCGATTGCAAGTCATCCGCCAGCCAAGTTTGCCGTCCTGCATTTTGTCCTAATTGTTGCTTGAGCTGATAGCGCTCCTGTAAAACCTGTTCCGCTTGCAGCATCTGATTCTTGCATCCTTATCCTTCTGCTTAATTATTAGTCCAGCGTGAATCGTACTTATTCCGTAAGTAAATGATTCAGAATTCATCAATTTTGGATCAAGCGAAGCCCTATTTTGCTTCATAAAGCCTGGAGCAACGTGAATATTCCCATCGCTGACAGACTTCCCCAAAAACACATTCCAGCAACTACCCAGCGTCGTTGATGGGCTTTAAATTGTTCAATACTGCGCCATCTTCGGCTTTTCCAAGCCCATTCATTGCCTTTCGCACCCAGTGCCAGTGCCATGATTAACTGGCAATTGGGGACATAGGAGAAAAGACCAATCCAAACCTGATTGGTAAAAGGCCAAAACCAAGGCATCAAAAAAGCGCCCCAATTCCAGCCTTTGATTTCATTGGGTACAGGAACCGCAGAATCCAAGATATTGCCGTGTCCTGAATTATTCAGTACCTGTCGTTCTATTGTTGAGTTGTCCTTCGTAATGCTGGGTGTTAAAGCGGATTCCAGCGCCGAAAGAGCCTGAGCCGCACTCTTAAAACGTTGTTCAGGAGCGGGTTCAGTCAGGGTTTTGAGCCAGTTCACCACTCTAGGACTCAGCGTCACTTGCTCTTCAAAACAAATCCGCAGATTTCGCTGGGGTAAATCAATGGGGGCAATTCCTGTGAGCAAATGAATTAACGTTACTCCCAAGGCATAAAGGTCAGACGCGGGTACCGCCCTACCGGAAAACTGCTCCATTGGCGCATAGCCATAGGTTCCCACCACCGTAAACGTGGCTCCCTCTCTCGCGACTCGATCCTGCACTGCCCCGAAATCCACCAAATAAATGCGATCATCCTCGCCCCAAATGAGGTTGCTGGGTTTGATATCACGATGCAGCACAGCAGGGTTGAGCTGATGGAGAAATTCTAAAATGGCGAGAACATCAACCGCAATGATGTAAACAATTTCATCTTCCGTAAAGTGTTTACCTTGATTGAGTTTTTCCTTAATAGAGATGCCAGGAATATAGTCTTGTACCAAAGCAAAGCAAAGCGTCCGCTCATCAATGGAAAAGTAGTCGCGATACTTGGGAATTCGGGGATGGTTGAGCTGTTTGAGGATTTGAGCTTCCCGCTCAAATAGTTTCAAATCATCCCATTGCACTTCACCGCCAAAGACGAGGAGTTTGACAATTACCGATTCAGGCGGTGAGACTCCAATATCTTCCGCCAGCCAGGTTTGACGCCCAGAATTTTGTCCAAGTTTACGTTTGAGTTGGTAGCGCTCATTTAAGATTTGTTCCGCTTGCAGCATCTGGTTTAATTCCTTTGAAGCCCAACTTTTCTAATCCTAGCTGACAGGAATTGATTCAGTTATTCAAACTAAAATAAGCTAAGGAGTGTATAGAGTGCAGGAAGCCAAACCATAGGAATTCCAATGAAAAGGCCAACTTTCGTCCACGATTTTTGATGGTCTTTAAATTGTTCAATACTGTGCCATCTTCTACTTTTCCATGCCCACTCATTCCCTTTAGCGGCTAGTACAAATCCCATGACCGTACCAATGATCGGGACAAAGGCGAACAGACCAATCCAAACTTGATTAGAAATCGCCCAAATATGAGGTAAGAAAAAAGCGCCCCAATTCCAGCCTTGAATTTCATCTGGTATAGGCACAGAATTATCAAATAGATTCCCCTGTCCGGAATTATTATTCACTATAGTAGAGGCTGTTGTCTGAAAGCCGAGTTCCACCGGAATGCCTCTACCCTTTGGATGCGGGTTGAGTTCCCTACCGGATTTCAACGCAGAGAGTGCCTCCGTCGCACTCTTGAATCGTTTCTCAGGAGCCGGTTCAGTCAGTTTCTTAATCCAGTTAATCACCCTAGGGTTCAGGGTGACTCGGTCTTCAAAGCAAATGCACAAGTTCCGTTGGGGCAAGTCTCCGGGTGCTGTTCCCGTGAGCAGATGGATTAACGTTGCCCCCAAGGCATAAAGGTCGGAGGCGGGTATGGCTCTACCCCCAAACTGTTCCATCGGTGCATAGCCATAAGTTCCCACCACCGTAAAAGTGGCTCCCTCTTTTGCCGCCCGGTCTTGCACTGCGCCGAAATCGACTAAGTAAACCTCATCATCCTCACCCCAGATCAAATTGCTGGGTTTAATGTCTCGATGCAGTACGGCGGGATTAAGTTGGTGGAGAAACTCCAGGATTTTCAGGATATCAACTGCAATCTTATGAATTTGCTTTTGGCTAAAGCGTTTACCTTGATTTAGCTGTTCCTTAAGGGAGATGCCAGGGATATATTCTTGTACTAGACCAAACCACAGCGTCCGCTCATCAATCGAAAAGTAGTCGCGATACTTGGGAATTCGGGGATGGTTGAGCTGTTTGAGAACCTGTGCTTCCCGCTCAAATAGTTTCAAATCATCCCACTGCACTTCACCCCCAAAGGCCAGAAGTTTGACAACTACCGATTCACTGGGTGAAACTCCAATATCCTCAGCCAGCCAGGTTTGACGCCCTGCATTTTGTCCAAGTTTACGTTTGAGTTGATAACGCTCATTTAAGATTTGTTCCGCTTGCAGCATCTCGCCCTTGATTCCTCACAAGCCTATTCACTCTACTCTAGCCAGAACTCCATTTTTGTACCTGAAAAAATTGGCTGGACAAGGTTGGCAAGCTGAATCGGTAATATAGCAGAAGGCAGAAGGCAGAAGGCAGAAGGCAGAAGGCAGAAGGCAGAAGGCAGAAGGCAGAAGGCAGAAGGCAGAAGGCAGAAGGCAGAAGGCAGAAGGCAGAAGGTTTATTCTTGGTATGTGGTCGTTTCAGCCCTTAAAGCTGTCCTAACCTCTATGGCGACTGCTATAGCATTCACTTCCAGCCATACAAAATCCCCCCTGAATCAGGGGGGATATAAAAATGCGTTAGGACGAGGGTGTAATAGCTTAGGGTTTGCCGAACAGGCGCTTTACAGACCACCTGAATCGGTTATTCTTCGCAAGGAACCTCAACAAGGTGGATACCCTTTGGCTCCGCTTACACTTGACTGATGCTATAAGCGTGACCGTTTTGTGTAAAACGCTCAGCCAGGATTTGCTGATACACAGCCTCGTAACCCTCGGTCATGTGTTCCACACTGAAGTACTTCAGGACATGCTCCCGGCAAGTCTGACGGCTCAACTGAGTGGCGGGTGCGATCGCCGCTATACATTCTTCAATTGTTTCACACAAAAAGCCAGTCTGACCGTGGACAATCACCTCTGGGGTGGAACCCATCTTCATGGCAATCACGGGCGTTCCTGTTGCCATCGATTCAATCATCACCAAGCCGAAGGGTTCGCGCCAGGTAATGGGGAATAGGGTTGCAGCTGCGCCTCCCATCAAGGCACATTTTTGCTCGTGGGTTGCCTCTCCTAAATACTCAATCTGTTTGCCATCAATCAGAGGCTTGATTTCTTGCTCGTAAAATTTCACATCGACGGCATCTACTTTGCCTGCCATCTTCAAATGCCAGCCTGAACGCTTGGCAATTTCAATCGCCTGTTGTGGCCCTTTCTCCGGAGAAATCCGTCCCACAAAGGCTAGGTATGGGGGGTCTTGGGGTTCTGGGTAAAAGTCGTATTGGCTCGTGTCAATCCCATTATGGACGGTTGCCACGTAGTTCAAATTTAATCTTGGCTCCCGCTGAGCGTCGGAAATACTGATGTAGGGTTGTTTCCGGGCGTAGGTGAACAGTTTCTCGTTATCAGGGGTAAAAATGCCGTGTAGGGTGTGAACGGTGGGCGTTTTGACCAGATTTCCATAGGGCAAAGCTGCACAGCCCATATGGGAATGAATGATATCAAACTCAGACGCCATCTCGTAAACCCGACTCATTTGCAGCATCTCGTAGATACCGAATTCCTTGATTGTGGGGTCGAGACGCAAGGCTTGGGGGTGAACTGATTCAAGTTTCGCTAGAGAAATGGAATCCCCAGAAGCAAATAAAGTAACTTCGTGTCCGCGTCTGACGAGTTCATCCGAGAGCAATCCGACAACTAGTTCAATCCCGCCATAGGCTGGAGGAGGAACTCGCTCCCACAATGGCGCAATTTGTGCAATTCGCATTATCAAACTCCTGTTGTTATTCGTCGGGTGAATCTCTATCTAGAGAATAATGAACAGTAATCTGACCTATTTGAGCATCCGCACTGAGACGGAAATTACAAATACCTTATTCTTGACTCGAAGATTTTAGCAATACGGGAAACCGAAAAGCAGATGAGATTCACTGCACAACTTGGCGCATATAGTTACTCCATAACTGGGCGGCTTGGGCACTACTACCGTTAGTTGGAGAATTGTTATCGTTTCCTAACCAAATACCGGTCACTAGCTGATTACTGGGAATAAAACCAATAAACCAGAGATCAACATTGCGGTCGGTCGTCCCCGTTTTCCCCGCTACGCCTGGCGCGATCGCCGCAGAGCGACCTGTCCCTGATTGCACCACAGCCCGCAGCAAAGCAGTCGTTGTCTGTGCAACTCCGGGTGAGACAGCTTGCAGCCCCTTGTCCCGACTCTCGTCAAAGCTGTAAATAACACGACAGGTACTTCTATCGTTGGTGTCTTTACACTGACCACTATCCAGAATGCGTTTGATCGCGTGGGGACGGTTCCAGAAACCGCGATTTGCGATCGCCGCATAAGAACCCGTAATTTCTAACACGTTGACTTCGCTTTGACCAATCGCCAAACGGGGAACGGGCTTCAGTTCTGATCGCACACCGAGGCGTCGTGCTGTTTGCACTACATTATCTAAACCGGCATCCATCGCCACCCGGACGGCAATCACGTTCTCCGATTGCGCCATCCCCGTGTACATATCCACCGCCCCACCCGAACGTTCACACCCCCGTAAGCCGTAGGCAGGGGCGCAGGAGTAGGTTTTGCCGGCTGGGATATTTTGAGCTAAGGCAGCGGCATAGTCAAAGAGTTTGAACGTAGAACCGGGTTGTCGCTTGGCTTGGGTGGCACGATTAAACTGACTTTTTTGGTAGTCTATACCTCCCACAAGGGCTTGAATTTCGCCGTTGCTTGTATTGAGAGTCACCAGTGCCCCTTGGGAAAATCTCAAGCGAGACCCCTCTGTGTTCACAAAGGAACGTAACGCGGCTTCCGCTTTGGCTTGAGTGTTCAGATCCAGAGAGGTTTCCACGATAAAGTTCCCTTCTTGAGCCAAATCTTCTCCTAGTAACTCCCGCAGTTCCTCGAAGACATAGCTGTAGAAATAGGGTGCCTTAGTGCTAGCCAGGAATGCACTGGCTTTAGGGCTAACATCAATCCGCGATCGCCTTGCCTCGTTTGCTTCTTGCTGATTAATCATCCCTAAACCACGCATCCGAGTGATCACGCGATTCCGCAATGCCAAGGCGGTATTGTAATCCTGAATCGGATTAAACCGATTGGGCGCGGGTAAAATTGCCACCAACGTTGCGGCTTCTGAAAGGGTTAAATCCTTCGCCGATTTGTCAAAATAAAACCGAGCCGCATCTTCAAAGCCGTAAGCATCAATCCCTAAATAGATGCGGTTTAAATACAGCTTTAAAATATCGTCCTTACTGTAAAATGTCTCCAGCTTCAGGGCAACGATCGCCTCTCGGAATTTCCTCCCTGCACTGTTTTCCCGCCCAACATAGTCGGTAAACAGACTGCGAGCCACTTGTTGCGTTAACGTACTCGCCCCTTCACGAATGCCGCCGCCCTTGAAATTGGTTACCAAGGCTCGTGCAATACCATAAGGGTCTACTCCAAAGTGCCAGTAATAACGACTGTCTTCTGAAGCCACCACTGCCTTGGGCAGGTAAGGGGAAAATTCCGATAGTCGTTGCAATTCTCGGTGGGCGGTGGTTCGAGGTTGACGTAAAAACGTCCCATCATCAGCCGAAATCACCACTGGTCCATGAACCCCTAAGGGTAAGGGTCGGACTGGCACTTTCAGCCACTCAATGCCGATGATCAGTACCAACAAAGCTGTTAATCCACCGATACCATAAAGGCCATAACGAATGGCCAGGATATACCAAGGGGGCGGATCGACATACTCCAATCGCACCGCAGCCGCCAGTTCGGGGGGACCAATCGTGAGGATGTCACCATGACGCAAAACCAGGGAAGAGAGACGGCGTCGGCCTCGATACATCCCGTTCGTGGAATTTTCGTCTTTGATGATAAAGTGTCTTTGACGCCGTCCATAGCGTTCTAAAGACAGATGTATCTGGCTGACTACAGGGTTGCGTACCACGATGTCGCAGGATTTTGAGCTGCGTCCGAGCAAGTAACGGTCTCCCAATAGGGGATAGACCTCAGCTTTAGGAGCACCAGCGTCTTGTACCAAGAGTTCCGGGACTCTGGCATTAGGCTTGAGCGCCAGGGCATTAAAGTTAACTCTGGCTTGAATCGTCTGTACGGCCTGAGTTAGCTGAGTGAGCAGCGTTTTGGGCTGTTGGGGCGGTTGGGGAGGACTCATCTTTAAGGGAAGAGCTATAGGCTTTCTAGCTCTGGATTCATTTTACTCGTTACTCTCAGGGAGCCGTTATGAGTTACCGTTTTTGAGATGAAATTGAGCGATTCATGCTCATTTTCACGTCAAGACAAGAACCGCAGACTTCAATTGTTACTTGTGACACCGACTATTGTCCAGTAGCTCCACAGGCTTGCCATTTGTTAACTGAAGGTTTAAGTATAAAGTTACCTTATCCTCTCGCTTGGCTCCGGATGAAGGAATGAGGATTGCATAGAAAAACTTTTTTCTCCCACTCTCGCCCCCGTCAGTCAGAAACAGCAATTACAGTGCTAACAGAAGGTCGAAAAATTTCTGGCTACTTTGTTTTTGCCCAAAACATTACACAATGAAAAAAATCCGAAACGGCATATTGAAGCTGAGATTAAAGCCGTAGAGGCTTAGGGCGATCGATCAGCTACCAGATTATTAAAGGCAGCATGGTGGCTCGTTGCAGTGTTCCTCCCAATTAGGGCAAGGAGCGGAGTTTGCCATTCAAATTCCTTTGAGGCTATCGATTTGAATTTTGCCCGGTTAAAATTTCTCCCATCTTCACGCTTAGCTTCTGTCCCATTCCCCCATTCCTATTTCTTAAGAGCTTACTGTTGTGAACTTGGGCTATGATCCGAGGGATTAATGCCCCTAGGGATGCCATCAGTCAAGGAGAAGGGTGCAAAAAAATTATTTACCATACTTAACAATAGTTGGATTTTCTCAACTTTTTGATGAAGATGGGCACTCCCAGGGTGTTTGTCGAGTCCTGAAGAGCTGACTCAACCTTGCAAAAAATAATATATTGCTAACAGTGCAAGGGAAACACATCGAACTCTAATTGGGTCGCTTTGAGCAAAATTAGTAGATAGCTACTCTCACACAGACGTAATTATTCATTATGAAGGTTAAGCTCAACAGCTCTAATGGCAGGGCATCTCAGCATTCTCGCAACAGAGAACGGGTTGGTTTAGAACGTTCCATCAAGACCATTGGACAGAATACTGTGTTTTCGCTGTGCATTGCTTTGAGTTGGGGTGTTGCATCGGCAAAAGCTGCTGAACGCCTCACGCTGCGCTTAGGGCCATTTGAGCAATCTGTTGCCATCTCCGAATTAGAAACCTTTGCCAAGACGGGCGATTTGCCACCGAAACTTCAAGTTTATGGTGCGGTGCTGACTCCACAGGTGCGGCAGATACTGACCAAGCACTTGCAAATTGACCCGAACATGACTGATAAATTTCTCAATGACCTGATCCGTTCTTCGGATGGGGCAAGATTACTCGAAAAAATTGGTCTAGCTCTCCCCGAAAGCCGAGTCGATCAATTAAAAGCGGCGCTGTTTTTAGCCGCGAGACAAGCGAATGGTCTGTCTGTTATCAGTTTTTTAAAGGCTTACCCAGAGGAGAATGTGACGATTGATGCCTCTGAGGCGCTTTCCATCGCCCTCCAGTTCAATGCCTCCTACTGGCAAAGCCTAGCCATTGGTCCAATGCTTAAGCAGGAACTTGCCGTTACCAATGACACCCGCTTCCGCCCTAGCTTCGATCCAACAGAAGTCGGTGCTCAATACGTGCGCGAGCAAACCCTGATGCTGCGCGATCAACAACGACAGCGCAACATTCCCGTTGACCTCTACTGGGCACGAAAGACATCTGGCCCCCTGGTGATTCTCTCCCACGGTTTTGGTTCGGATCGCAATTTCTTAACCTACATTGCCCGTCATCTAGCCTCCCACGGGTTCACCGTCGCTTCCATCGAACATCCGGGCAGCAACTTGACCTGGTTGAGTGGAATTTCCCTTGGTGGCAACCCTGGTGATTTGTTATCCCCCTCAGAATTTATTGACCGTCCCAAAGATGTCAGCTTTGTACTAGACGAGTTTGCCAAACTCAATCTGGCGGATGACAGCTCTTGGCAGGGCAAACTGAATACTCAACAAGTTACCGTGATTGGTCACTCTTTAGGAGGGTATACAGCCTTAGCCTTAGCTGGGGGAGAAATCAATTTAAAAGAGCTACGGCAGTTTTGTAAAAACCGCAGCCCCATTGGACGTTCACCGGCCGACTGGTTTCAGTGTGCCGCCACGGATTTACCCGGTAATCAGATCGAACTCCGAGATCGGCGAGTGGTACAGGTGATGGCGCTTAACCCTATGACAGGACGCTTATTTGGCAATAAGGGTTTGGCACAAGTTACCGTCCCTACCTTAGTTTTGACCAGCACCGAGGATGCGATCGCACCTTCACTCGACCATCAACTGCGGTCTTTTTCTCAATTAGGTGGCCCCAAGTATCTGATTTCTGCGATCGGCGGCACTCATTTGAGTATTACTGACCGAGCCAATCTCAACGAAGCTCTCGCTCAAAGTACTCTCGTGAAAGAGCATATTGGGAAAGAAGCCGACCCCTTGCGGCAACTCCTGAAAGGAGTCAGTTTGGCCTTCGTCAAACAATTAACACCCGAAGCCCAACGTTATCAGCCCTTTTTATCCCCCGCTTACGCCCAATCTCTCTCAACTCCTACCATAACGCTGCGGTTTAGTAAAGAATTACCCACCACAATGTCAACTTGGTTTCAAGTGCTAGCTGTTGGCAATCAACAAGTTGCTATCAGTTTGCCGAGAATGAATGAGTTTCCCCTCATTAGTGCGATTAAGTCATTCTTTTTCCCTTCTAATAAAGTTGTGCGGCGAGCGAGTTCGGGTACAGAAAAGCTATATCCAGTCTGTAAAGAACTGAACAATTATGACGACAAACCTTCGACGGACTTTAGCTGAAAGGTTATCATTCGTCCTCTGTAGGTGTTGCAAGAATAGGGCGATCGCCCTATTCTTGCCATAGAAAAGATATAGGATGAAACCCATGTTACATCAAGGTTTCATCGCTTTTACCCATGTAAGAATACTAAAACTAGCTAAAATTCTCACGGTGAGACTGTTTTGATTTTTTGGCAGGCGAAACTTCTGCTACCTGCGGATTTGACGGGCGACCCCTGCCGACATTGAGCTGAAAATAGAGTTTGCCGAAAGCCGGCTCAAGCATACAGCGATCGCCTCTTAAATTCCCTGGCCTCGACACCTCATGGTTTGAGAACAACTTTAATACAGTTGTCTTTTTTGTGTTTAAAAATCTCATAGCCTTTCGGGGCATCCTCCAAGCTCATCTTGTGGGTAATCACAAAGGAGGGGTCGATTTCGCCATTCTGAACCCGTTCCAGCAAGGGGCGCAAGTAGCGATGGACGTGTGTCTGTCCCATTTTAAAAGTCAAGCCTTTATTAAACGCTGCACCCATCGGCACTTTGTCCAAGAAGCCGCCATAAACACCAGCTAGGGACACATTTCCCCCTTTGCGACAGGCAACTAGCACTTGCCGCAGGGCGGTGGGTCGGTCTGTTTCTAGTCGCACCGCTTGCTTGGCTTTGTCGTAAAATGCCATGGCATCTGTACCGTGTGCTTCCATGCCAACCGCATCAAGGCAAGCATCAGGACCCCGGCCTCCTGTCATTTCTTTGAGTGCCTCGCCCACATCGACTTCCTCGTAGTTGAGGACTTCTGCTTTGCCTTGTTCTTTCGCCATTTGTAGACGTTCGGGAATGCGGTCAATGGCGATCACGCGATGGGCACCCAGCATATAGGCACTCTTGATGGCAAACTGTCCAACTGGCCCACAACCCCAAACCGCAACCGTATCTCCGGGTTGAATGTTGCAGTTTTCGGCTGCCATGTAACCGGTGGGGAAGATGTCGGTGAGAAAGAGTACTTGCTCATCGGCTAACCCATCGGGAATCTTCAACAGGCCAACATCGGCAAAGGGCACCCGCGCATATTCGGCCTGACCTCCGGCATAACCACCCAGCATGTGGGAGTAGCCAAATAGCCCTGCGGGCGAATGACCGTACATTTTCTCGGCAATCCAACCGTTCGGATTAGAGTTATCACACAGCGACCACAAATCCCGTTGGCAGAAGAAGCAGTTGCCACAGGAAATGGTGAAGGGAACAACCACGCGATCGCCGATTTGTACATTCTTCACCGCACTGCCGAGTTCGACAACTTCCCCCATAAACTCATGACCCAGGATGTCGCCCGACTTCATGGTTGGGATAAAACCGTCGTAAAGATGTAAATCGGAACCACAGATGGCGGTGGACGTAATTTTGATAATGGCATCACGCGGATTGAGAATTTTTGGGTCTGGTACCGTATCAACCCGTACATCATTGGCACCGTGCCAGCAAACAGCTTTCATTAAATTAATTCTCCTTAAGTAAGCGGTCAACAATGATCAGTCACTGGTCTGTCAGGAAGGATAAATAGTACTCTTTTTATTCACCTCAATCTCTTTGAACCGCATTCGCTGCATCATCTAAAACTTCTTTTGTTCCCGGATAAAGCGGTTGGTCAAGATTCAATTTTTCTTTGATATTTTCAGCTACATCTTCAAGCGTTCGCTTAGCGGCTTTTGGCGTTTTATTCAAATTTTCCCCAATTTCTTTAGTGGTTTCTGAAGCGGGTTGAGGATTTTTATTGTCTTCAAAGATTTGATTAACTTTCTCTTGCTCATTTTCTCGGAACGGACTATCTTGGCTGTTGACTTGGTATTGAGTCGCTTCCGGAGTTAAAGGTTCAGCTTGGGCTATAATCCAAGGGTTGTAGCTAAAAGCAGGAATGACTAAAAAGGCAAAAGTGACCAGAAAAATGGTAATAAATTTGGGTAATTTAAGGGTTTGTAAACTGCCAATGAGTTGATTCATTTCTGATTGTTTATAAAGGATATTGAAGCTTGAGATAACTTTACTGAAGCTATCTGTTGTGTACTTAAAACTCTCACACAATAAAAGGATTAACGTCTTCCAGAAGGCTGACCTTCAGTGGTTGCAATCTCGCCGGTTTCCATTAGCATCTTAAAGCGGCGCAGCTCATCACCAATTTGTTGTTGTGGTTCTTCCCCAAAGAGTTTAGCGAACGCATCTCCCACAACTCCACCGGGTGGGTTGTATTCGATCACAACTTTTACCTCAGTACCCCGTCCTTGGGGTGCTCTTTGAAACCGCACAAATCCTGAGTTGTCAATATCCGCACCTTCAACGGAAGCCCAAGCAATCAAGCGATTCTCTTGATCGTTAATAATTTCCGCATCCCATTCCACGCTGCCACCCATGGGGGCACTGGCAATCCAATGCGATCGGGTATTGTTAATCACACTTACATGTTTGAGATGCTTCATAAAGTAAGGCAAATTCTCAAAATTCCGCCAGAATTGATAAAGCTCCTCTGGGGATTTGTTGCTAATCGTCACAGTCTTTTCGACTTTGATACTTTGGTTCATACCGAGCGCATCTTGAATTCCGGTTTGGGCGGTTACCCCGCGATACATGAGTCCTCCACCGGCTAGAGCCGTTAGGGCACCCCTGAGAGAGCCTTGTCTCAGCCCTAAAAGCACCATGGCTCCGCCACTAATCAGCGTTGCCCAACGTTCAGCCTCACTGACGCTGCTGGTTTCATTCGATTTTGGGGGTTGATTCGGAACAATGTCTTGTCCTGATGTCATTTGTTTATGTCCTCAAGTCGTCGTGGGCGGGTTACTCTGCGTGAGCTTTGAACCCTTCAGGCTAAGAAACAAGCGCTAATTTCACTTGCAGCCTCTCTTTATTCCTGAGACACCACAAGCGCTTCAATCTCGTACTTTTTGCAGTTGCCAATACTTAATTCAAAGCTTCCACTAGTTAATGGTTTGAATGTGTTTGTTTTCTAACCCTTCTTTTGAGTGATCCAGGCGCAGTTCACCCTGCGGTTGTTGGCGCAGTGACTCTGGTGTTTGCTGACCCACAGCACCCTTGGCGATGGTGACACCGCCATCAGCCAGCCATAGCGCCCCAGTGACATAGCTGGCTTCGTCAGAGGCGAGGAAGGCACAGACATTCGCCATTTCCTCTGGTGTGCCACGTCGTCCCATCAGAGCTGCCATGACAGTCATTTCCTCCATCTCGGCATCCATGGGTCCGGTTTCTTTACGAGTCCAAGCGGTATCGATCGCACCCGGACAGAAACAGTTGGCGCGAACACCATATTTGGCTTGCTCCGCTGCTACACCCTTTATAAAAGAATGTATCCAACCTTTCGTACCACTATAGGGAGAGTTTTTCGGCACCCCATTGAAACCCGCTTCTGAGCCAGCCGCGACAATGTTGCCTTGGGTTTTTTGCAAGTGTGGCAAGGCGTATTTGGTCATCAAGAAGGCGGAACGGATGTTCATCCTGATGGTTTCGTCGAAAACCTCTAGGGGATAGTCCTGAGTTTCAGCCGTTGCCAAGAACACCCCAGCGTTATTCACCAGGACATCTAGACGCCCATATTTTTCGATCGCCGTTTGGACACAAGTTTGAGCCTCAGAGGGTTCTGAGACATCGCCTGGATATGCGATCGCTTCACCGCCGTATTGATTGATGGCTTCCACGACATCCTGAATCGGGTCATCGGGTAGTCCATTCACTACCACTTTTGCCCCTTCTTTAGCAAACTTGTATGCGATCGCTTCGCCGATGCCAGTACCCGCACCGGTGATAATCGCAACCTTTCCTTCTAATCGTCTATTCACTGTGTTTAAAACCTATTTTTTCCTGCACCATCCTTGTCACACTTTGCAATTGACCTTTCCTCTGCCTGTAGTAGGGTTACTCACGTCTATCTTTGGTAGGTTTAACCTTTGATTTGAGTTTTGTTAAGTTTCAGGGGTTGAGTTTAATAGGTATTTATGACATACGCTCCTACCAACAGCTACGACCAAGGTAAACAAGCTTTAAAAGGCTTGAATGTAGACGATCAACTCGGTTTACTGTGGGTTGTTTACACCCGGCTGGGTAGCTCGATCACGCCCGCTGCTCCCGGGGCTTCTGGCTCTGAAATTGCTCAAGGATTGTTCAATCAAGTCAAAGAACTACCTCATGAGCAACAGTTACAAGTGATGCGTGAGATTGCTTCCAATGCCAACACGGTCATTAGTCGTGAGTATGGGTCTTTAAGCCCTGAAACCAAATTGGCATTTTGGTACTTTTTAGCCAAAGGCATGGAAAATGGAACTATTATTCCTATGCCTGATGACTATGAACTTCCTCCACAAGGACAAAGCTTGTTAGGGCAAATTGAGTCCATGGAATTTAACCAGCAAATTGATTTCTTACGGGGTGCCGTATTACCCATGGGCGCTGAAGCCAAAGGTGGTGCTGAAATCTAAACTGGGCCAGTTTCTTAGGCAATTGACACAGAATAAAAGAATTAACAGAACAATATTTTCAGGTAACACTGATACCGTTTGTTATCCTCTAAGGATTCAAAATGTGAATTCCTAATGTGGCTGACTAATACCGACCTCTAAAGTCCAACTGATTTGGCTTTAGAGGTTATTTTTATGGTTCAAAAATCACTAGATTATTCTATTGATACGTGGCCATTTCCAGTCCTCCACTTCTTTACTCCTCTTTATGCTTCTTGAAAGGCTGGAGATAAATTGCCAGTCTACTTCTCCTTACTGCGAAGGATGTGATTTTTTACACATCCCTCTTGGTACAGATTTACCCTAGAGATTTATAAATAAATATGTCAGGATTGCTTAAAGCAGAAGTTTTGCTTCATCAGGGTATCCAGCAAACAAGTGAATAATCCCAGAATAAGGATTGAAGATAATGAAAGGACTGATTATTATTGTTGTATTTTTTTATTTCCTGATAGCTCAGCGATTATTCAAAGTTTGGCTCAAGTTTTTTCACCGAGATACCAGTATGTCGCCGGGAGAGAAGCAACTATCCTGGGTCGTTTTAATTGTAGGGACTTTGTTGTGGCCAATTGTGCTGCCTAATGCTTATCTGGCACTTTTAGAAAAGAAACTGGAGAGTTAAGAGTCGTTGCTGATAGTTTAATTAATCGATACAGGCTGGATATCCTCTAAAAAGCTACAAAAAACTAATCTTGAGTTTTGACTGGTTTATCTATTCAAAACTAGGGTGTTATATTTTCAGGCATGGGATGCAAGAGAACACCCGAAAGAAAACGCTGTTCGTTCCGGTGAACAGCGCTTCGTTTCAATCAATCAATGAATATTCCCTGATGGCGGATAGAGTAATAAAATTTTCCATCAGCCATGTTTGTTGCTTGTTAAGTTTAACTGGTGACAGCCGCACCCGTTGTTGGCCTAGCCGGTTGAGCGGATTGGGTACCAATTTTGGCGTGATAAAGTTGAGCTAAACGCTGCTCATACTGAGCCAAGTCAGCCTCAATCTCTGCAAAGATAGCTGTTGAATGGGGGTCAGTATATTGTTTACGGAGGTTGTAGGAATCAACCACACCTGTTTGGATGTCGCCTAATGTGCGTCGCAAGATAGCCATGTCATCCGTGGAGTGTAACGCGTCTTGAATGCTGGCATAGATATCAGCCGCAGAGGCAGAAATCGACTGAGATGCATCCAAATCACTCAGGCGTTTTTCTAGTATTTGGATATGACGCTGCTTGTTTTCGATCATCTCATGCAGAAGCGATCGCAATTGGCTATCAGCCGTTTTCTCGGCATACAATTCAAACGCTTTTCGAGTATAGCGTTCCCCTGTGAGTGCCGTATTGAGAGCATCAACGATTTCACTTTTATGATTACCGCCCCACTCTTGGGCTAACTGCCACCATTGAGCACTCGCATCACTTTCATCCGGCATGGCTTGTTCAGGAATGCCCAGCCCTAAGCGAGTTAGGATTGCTGTTGTAAAAATGGCTAAGTCGCCCGGTTGCCGTGAAGTAATTAAGTTTCCATCTACTACCAACGGTTCATCCAGGTAGTTAGCACCAGCATTGATCATATCCTTGCGAATTGAGACAAAGCCAGTGGCATTTTTGCCCTTGAGTAAATCGCCTTCAATGAGCATCTGGGGACCATGACAAACAGCGGCAACCAACTTACGTAGTTCCATCGCTTTTTGGATAAACTTCACAGCGTTGGGGTTGTTACGCATGGTATCAGGAGCCATGCCACCAGGAATCACGACAGCATCAAAGTCTTCAGGACGGGCTTCTGTTACCGTCCCATCAGGTTTAATCGAGACTTGTCCTTGCTTCCCTTCGTATTTTTCATTCATTCTGGAACCCAATACAACGACTTGTGCCCCAGCTTGCTGTAAAGCTTTGTAAGGGATTTGAAACTCACAATCTTCAAAGTTTTGATCGATCAGAATCGCCACTCGTCTTTCAGGGAGATTTGTTATGTCCATTTGATTTCCTTTTGGTTTATTTTTATAATTATTGTTGTCAATAAAAGCGAATTCTTGAAACGTGAAAGTCAGTAAGGAACGTAATTTTTAGGTTATGTAGTTCTTAAGCTTTTTGCCTCACTCAGAAGAAAGAGATTAGTTTTAAGGAAACTCTACTTGTAGGGTGCGTTGCAATGCACCCTACACGGCTGTTTTAGGGTTGCCCTTTAGCAGTGAATTAATTCACGGGACTGTTGCTTGACTCGACCATAGGTAGTGGCTTGTTGCAGTCGAGTTAAAGCTTCAATATCATCTAGGTCGTACCGAACCGCAAACATTTGTCGCAGTTGCTCTTCGGTTTCTACGGTTAGATATCCGGATTGAAGCACCTGATAAACAATCTCACGAATCGTAGACATGACGCCTGTTCTCGTTATGTTCTCTTCTTTCTATTTAGTATCAAGTCTTGGCGGGAAAGAAGCTGTGATTCTCTAGATTGAGGGAGGTGATAGTCGTAATGAGTTCTAAGTGACTGAAGGATTTTTCTGGAGTGATTCAAATCACTAATGGATTGATATCAGTCCAGCAAGCCTTTCAATAACTTTATCTTTCGTTGGTAAAGAGAATAATACCTTAATTTTAAATCTAGCAGAAAAGACCGATTCAGTAAACTTTTTGGATGTGAAAACGTCTCAAAACTTACCTGACCGTGATAACGACCCATTCCGCATAAAAATGTAGTGATATTAACCTGAGTCTAAGCGACCCATATATGCTGGGAAAATCGCAATGCAAAGTTGACCAGTGCGATCGCAAAAAAGACCATTGTGGCGTATCCCCAACGAGGATAGCGTTCGAGTAGCACACCCAGCGCGATCGACAGTGAAACGATACCATACGCGTAACGCTGAGCAGACGCTGCACCGCCAGAAGCCATGATTAATGCTAGGGAGGAAAAGCCATAGGTGAGGACGATGAGTTCCAGTTGAGAGCGTAAGTGCCATAACAGGTAAGCACCACCGAAGACTGAAACAAAAAGAATCAACGCATCACCATCGAGCAGCCATAATCCAAACCAGATAGTGCAAGCGCCATAAAAAACGATGGTAGAACTCAACGTTTTGCGAAAGCGCCACAGGAAATAGGCGCTCACCATAATGATCAAAAAGAGTAACGGATGCCAGGGTTCTACAATCCAGCGCTGCTCTAAATTGGTCATGCCAATCATCATTCTAATCAAGTCTCTACGCCAATCTTTCCAATTAATTCCCACAGTGTCTCGCCATGCTTGTTGAGCATGAACGAAGGCTAAGGGGTCTCCAAAATGAACCCCGCAATACAAGATAAATAGAAGCAGTCCGCTGAGTGCAAACACACTGGTTATGTAGGCTTGTATCGGACGACATTCTCTCCATGCCACAATCACAAACGTGGGAATTAGCGCTGCCGCCGTGACGCGGGATGCTGTGGCGATCGCACCCCACAGAGTTGCCCAGGTATAATGCTGCTGTTCAAAAGCTCTTAAAGCAGCGGTACTGAACAACAGAAACAGGCCTTCGGTGTAAACCACACTCCCAAAAAAAGACATCGGACACCAAGCTAAGACTCCAGTTACCCACCGAGCAATGCTTTTACCATGGTGCTCCTCAACCCAACGGTAAAGAACCACCAAAGCACCCAAGAAAGCGAGATTATTGACGAGGGTACCTGCGGCGTCGAAGGGTAACCCCAACATCATCACGGCACGGGCGAGCATGGGAAAGAGAGGAAAAAATACAATGTTGTACTTTTCCTGGGCATCACTACCGTATTCATAACCCCCCGTGGCAATTGTCTCGTACCTGGGACTGTCCGAGTAAGAGAAGACACTCCAATCAGCCGTAGGCACAATACCTCCCGGTGGAGCCGGTAGCGAGGGGGCAATCACTAACATTGTTACAGCAATCACCAATCGACTAAGTAGCCACATGAGAAAGCCAAAAAAGAGAGCATCCCCCCATAACAGTTGACGATGGCTGAGCTGACTTCTAGACATAGGCTTGATTTTTACCCAACAAGTCAGGATTTTTGGCTGATGATCAAGTAAATATCCAATCGTTGCCATATTCTTGAAGGATAATACTAGGACGCCAGAAAAACTTTTAAATATTTATGATTGACTCTTTAGCTGTATTCCCTCCAGCTATAGTTTTTCAAATTAGTGATAGCGATGCTCAACTGTCGCCATTCCCTATTCCCCAGGAAACGTCTCTACCCAGCCCCCTGATTCATCCGGATCAATCGCCTGTTCCTACAACTGATATTCAAGATTTACAGTCTATATCTGCGGCACTAGCTCAGTCGATTATTGGAACCTCGCTCATCGCTCAATCTCTAGTTCAAGGGGGTACTAAACCTCGGTTAGATACAGAACCCTCTAGACCTGATGAACAGCCGTTTGTACCCCAAAATTTACCGTTGGAATCTGTGCAACCTAATACTCGTAAAGCGGCTTCATCTCCTGGTATTTCTATCCTCACTCCTTCAGCTTATGGACAATCCTGGGGCAGTGCTTCTATCGGTGTGGGATTACAATCTCGGACTCGCTTTACCAGAACATCAGATGGAGTAGTGGGAATTGGCTTGGGTTTGGGAGATGCCCAAAAAACTGTGGGGTTAGATCTCGGTTTGACCTTTGTAGATTTGATCGGAAATACGGCTCAAGATGGTAGTGTTAGCCTCAAGTTACATCGCCGTCTTCCTGAAGATTTTGCTGTGGCTGTGGGGGTCAAGAATCTGATTCGATTTGGTGCCACGGATAGTGGGACTGGGTATTATGGGGTTGTGACTAAAAGGTTTATTTTGCAAGAGGATGTACAACAGCCGTTTAGCCAAATTTTTGTTTCTGCTGGTGTGGGCAGTGGGCAATTTCGTTCAGAATTAGATATTAACGAGGATCGCACTTCTGTTGGGGTTTTTGGTAGTGTAGCAGTACGAGTGGCTGAACCGATCAGTGCGATCGCAGAATGGTCAGGTCAAGATTTAACCCTCGGATTATCTATTGCTCCTTTTCGCGATGTTCCCTTAGTGGTTACCCCAGCCATAACGGATATTACAGGGAAGGCAGGGGATGGTAGTCGATTTATTTTGGGTATTGGTTATGGGATTTCTTTTTGATTAGTGATGACTGGCTTTATTGCAAGTTTTGGATTAAAGAGAAATCTTGTTCAGCGTCAACTCTAATTTTACTAGAGCTAGTTTTTATGAAGTCCGCTCGTTCTCTGCTCATTATTTTTTCATTAGTTTTGTTTTTGGTAATTTCCCTAAAATCGGTTCAGGCTCAAACTGGCAATCAATCGGATACAACAGGCCCCGATCCTCAAGAATTTATGAACCAATCGGATACTACGGGGAATGATCCGCAAGAAATCCTTATTCCCATTAATAAGGATAATAACAATAACAACAACAATAATAATAGCTCTGCAAATAATAGAGAAGTAAAAATTGACCGCAAAACCTTTGATAGCAACTTTGAAGCTGCTGGAATTAACGAAGCCCTTAATCTTTTTGAAGAAGCGCAAACTGTAGAATTTGGGCAACATCTCGGCATCAACTTCTTCGGCGAGGTCGCTACGGCTCAAGAAATTTCTCAAATTTTAGATGATCTTCATCGCCAAAGAGGTAAAAAATCTGCCGTCCTTTATGTGGTTTCTCTCAAAGATCAACTGCAACTTATATTAATTCTTGCTAACAATCCACCTATTCGTACAATTATCCCAGAAGCAAACAGTGAGCTGCTGAGAAAAACAGCGCAAGAATTCCGTTCCGAAGTCACCAATCGTGACAAATTGAATGGATATAAATATTCTGCCCAAAAACTCTATCAGTGGATTATTGCTCCTTTGGAATCCACACTAGAAACGAATAATATAGATGCTTTAATTTTGTCCATGGATTCTGGCTTACGCTCTATCCCCGTAGCTGCTCTTTATGATGGTAGACAGTTTCTCATTGAAAAGTATAGTGTCTCGATTATTCCTAGTTTTAGCCTAACCGATACTCGCTATTTTCCTATTTTAAATAAGTCAATGTTGGCAGTCGGAATATCAAAAAGCACACAAGGAAAGGCTCCCTTACCTGCTGTAGCAACAGAAGTCTCACTTTTGACTAACAATCTTTGGTCGGGTCAAAAATTGTTGAATGAACAATCAACAATTGATAACTTCCAAGCTTTGAGTAATCAAGACCGCTTTGGAATTATCCATATTGCAACCCATGCAGAATTTAAACCCGGAGCAATTCATAACTCTTATATTCAGTTTTGGAATGCCAAACTCAGGTTCGATGAATTACGGGAATTATCGCAGAAATTGCAATGGCAGCAAGACCCAAAAGTAGAGTTGATGGTGTTGAGCGCGTGTAGAACAGCCTTAGGAGATAAGGAAGCTGAATTAGGATTTGCGGGTTTAACGATTCAAACGGGTGTAAAAACGGCATTGGGTAGCCTTTGGTATGTCAGTGATGAAGGCTCTTTAGCACTAATGACTAAGTTTTATGAGCAGTTAAAGACTGCACCGATAAAAAGTGAAGCCCTGCAACAGGCTCAATTAGCTATGATTAAAGGGCAAGTGCGACTTGAAGAACAACAGTTACAACTTGATGAGGAAAAGCTGTTACCCCTTTCCTCCGAGCTTGGAGTTCGTCAGAATATTAACCTATCTCATCCTTACTATTGGTCTGCTTTTACCATGATTGGTAATTGGAACTAATTTTAGAAAAAAGGTATTTAAACCTTGAGAGATGAGTAGCTCCCTGATAAACTCAGTTTTCTGAGTAGGAGTATAATGACACAAAAGCTGATTGCAATGTCTTTCCCCATCATTTATGTTTCCTTCTTTGAAGGATTTGTCCATCCCTCTATTTTTTGAACATTAAAACCTAGCAAAAGTTTCTCTTCGTTTGATAAATCTCCAATGATTTTCTTGATGGGTTCAGGAAGTTTTCGTACCAATGTGGGAAGAGCAACAATTTGGTCTTGTTTAGCCAGCTTGGGATTTTCCATAAGGTCAATCACTTCAATTCGATATTGACCGTGAAGGTATTCTTCACAGATTTTTTTAAGGTTAGAAAACGCCTTAATCGATTTAGGGGTTTGTCCAGCTACATACAGCCGTAATTCCCAAATTTCTGCTTCTATCTGCTCGCTATTCTCTTGCATTCCCCTGCTGTCCTCCTTGAACGCTTTTCCGGATGAGTGTGAGGTCAGTTACACTCAGATAAAATTTTCATGTTTGCTGTCCCCTTCTCGCTTTAACGAAAAAGATCGTCAGCCTGATCGGCTTTACGCAGTTGCGCGATGGTTGTTCGGTCTTGGAGTGAAAGGTTCTGCTGCACTTCCTCTTGCTGAATCATCACTTCCAACTCTTCTGCCTCTGTCTCAATCTGAGCCTGCAAAGCGGCAATCTGAGATTGGGCGATCGCTTTCTTTCGTTCCAACTCACGTCGCTTCCGTTCAAACTCCTGTTGACGATTCAAGCTAGCGGCTTTTTCTTTGGCCTCTTGAATCGCTCGTGCAGCACCTGTTAGTACCTTTTCTGAGCCTAAATAAACATCAAACAACTCTATTCCCTGCGGAGTCAAGCGAAACTCACGCATCTGATTCGAGTGTTCCATCCCGCGCGATTTGAGAACAAACAACACTCGATTGCGCTCCCCATTCCCTTCTTGAATACGCACCTCCAGCCAGGTATCCATTAAGGATGAAACTCCCATGTCTGTATGCTCAAGGGCACTACCTCCCGGAGTTAAATTAGTAAACAGAACCGTAATTTGCTGAGATTTGAGAAAATCAATCAGGCGGAAAAGAAAGCCTTTGGCTTGTGTCATGTTACCCCCCAGATGTAGATTACTCATTGGGTCAATAATCACGACAGAAGGTTGAAGCTCGCTGATCCAACGGTGGATTTTCGCCAGGTGCAGTTCTAAACCATAAGCCGTAGGGCGTGTCGCTTGGAAGCGCAGGAGTCCTTGGTTGAGGAATGGCTCCAAATCCAGACCAATCGAGCTCATATTCCGCAGAATCTGTTGCGGCGCTTCCTCGAACGCTAAATAAAGGCAGCGTTCCCCCCGTTGGCAAGTTGCTTGGGCAAAATGAGCGGCAAGGGTGCTTTTGCCAGTTCCAGCCGTACCTGTGATCAGAATACTGCTCCCTCGGAAATATCCTTTCCCCCCCAGCATGGTGTCGAGGCGCTCAATGCCGGTTGAGATCCGTTCTGTGGATATGTCATGATCTAATCCCACCGAGGTAATGGGTAAAACGGAAATCCCGTTTTGATCAATTAAAAATGGATATTCATTCGAGCTGTGAGCTGAACCTCGATACTTGACAATTTGCAAGCGTCGGGTTGACACTTCGTCCTGGATACGCTGCTCCAACCGGATCACACAATCAGACACATATTCCTCTAAGCCATGACGGGTGAGGGAGTTCTCGCCCTTTTCCCCCGTGATGATTGCTGTCACGCCTTTGGTTTTCAGCCAGCGAAACAACCGCCGTAGTTCTGCCCGCACAAGGGAGGCGTTGGATAGACCGGCAAACAGGACTTCAATGGTATCTAAAACCACACGTTTGGCTTTGATGGTATCAATGGCATAGCCCAGGCGAATGAATAAAGCTTCAAGATTATATTCGCCGGTTTCTTCAATCTCGTTTGGGTCAATGTGAACGTAGTCAATGGAAATTTTTTCTTCAGCCGTAAGCTGCTCTAAATCCCAACCCAAGGAAGCAACATTTTGGGTTAGTTCTTCCGCCGTTTCTTCAAACGCCATGAACACACCTGGTTCATCATACTCAAGTGCGCCGCGGATCAGAAATTCCATTCCCATTAAAGTCTTGCCACAACCGGCTGTGCCACAAACGAGCGTTGGACGCCCAAGGGGCAATCCACCAGCCGTGATTTCGTCCAAGCCTTGAATTCCGGTTGGGCATTTGAGTAGCTGATTTTTATACAACGTTGTTGCCGTATTAAGTTGAGCCATCGTCACCGAATTGTTAATAGAAATGAATCGAAACAGAATTTTATATACTCATCGTTGCATCATTCTTGTGGGATGACTCAAGGCTGTTTAGGGGGTTACATTTGACATCACTAGGTTGACGAGGGTAGAGGCGATCGCACTGCTGGGCAGGACAAAATCAACCTTTCCCGTTTGGATCGTAGCAGATGGCATTTGGAAGAACTCGGAGGTGCTTTCATCCTGAGCAATCACCTTACCCCCATTTTATGAATGGCCTGCGCCCCCAACGCTCCATCCTTACCCTCACCCGTGAGAATAACCGCGATCGTACGCTCTTTGAAACTAGCGGCTACTGACTGCAACAGCAAGTCAACGGAGGGAGGGGAAAAGTCTACAAAAGCCACCTCAGACAAGGAAAATGTCCCGTTCGGATTGATCAGCAGGTGTTTCTGAGCAGGAGCGATAGCGAAAGCTTAGAGGCTTTATCTCAGCGTTATCAGATCATCAAGTTGAGAATCTCAAATAAGGGCAAGATTGGAGCGAGGCAAGCGAAAGGCGATCGTTTTCGGGACATGATGTACTAAAGACGCAGGTTGATGATTATTCTTATCACGAATTGATGGGCGATCGCCTCTTGTATTTTTGCCAAATTAGCTGCACCCTCCCTATTTACCCATAGGCAATCTCGTCTTCTTTTCACCTAACCTTTAATCGTTGCGCCATTCTTCCTCGCCGATTAAATCGGCAATCCGATCTCTGAGCAGAAAAGCGTGCTCTTCTAACTCAAACTCAACACTAGCCCATTTATTGGTTGGAATATACTTGCAAAGAACATATAAGCATTGTTGACGACTAATCAAATTCCTGTCCACAAGGCGACGGGCTTGTTTTTGGATCACATCTATAGAATACCGGGATGACTGAATCATAATGGCTTCTCTTCAATGAGCTAGCAAAAGTCAGGATAACCCCTAGGGCTTTGGGATAACTTCAGCCCCAGGAATGGATATAAAATCCCCGTAAATCTGTATCTAGAAATACCATTCACCAATTATTTTGTGTTACATTATACATTTTGCTCAATCCTGGCTGAACATTACCAACCGTTCCGGTTGAGCAGAGGTTCTCTTAGGCGGGAAGTCCTAATCATGGACAATGGGTAATCTATTACCTATTACCTATTACCTATTACCTTGCTACTTTTGCTAATTATTCTTCAGAAAAAGGCTTAATGTAAAGAATGCTGAAGTTCGAGAAAACTTGCCGACGTTGGAACATATTGAGCGAGTAGTACGCAATGGCAGACAATTACTTCGCCTGATTAACGATTCCTTGGAAATCTCCCGGTATTCGGCAGGGAAGATGAAACTGCAACTCGCGCCCACAGATGTACCAAAACACTTGAAGCGGTGACTTGACTTTTGCCTAAGCCAAATTTCTTCTTATAAAGAATATTTATAATCGGCAATGATTGAAATTATTGATTAGAATTCATCATTTCTTTAAGCCGCAAAGAAGATTTGATTCTTGCCATTAATTCATCATATTCAATGGGCTTACGGATGAAGTCATTGGCTCCCAACTCTAATCCTTGAGCTGCATTAGCATCTAGATAGGCTGTAATCAGTAGAATAGGCATGAACGGGAGATTTTTATTTTGCCGAATCCGCCGAGTGGTTTCATAGCCATTCATTCCTGGCATCATGGCATCCATTAAGACGATATCGGGGGGCGTGGCTTCGATTTTGGCTAACGCTGATTTACCATTTTTAGCAACATCAACCTCAAATCCCTCTTCCGTCAAAATTGTTTGAAGAAGAAACAGATTATCCTCTACATCATCCACAACCAGTATACGTTTAGCTTGGCTCTTAGCTTGAAGCGGAGACATAAAAAAAGCCTTTTTCCAGGTAGAAATATTTGAATAAATAATCAGCAACCCTATCCCCGTATATGATTGCTATTTCTGGGCTGGCTTACGTCATACCTTCAGTAGATATTTCAAGGCTTAAGTTGGATGCTTTTAGACATGGTTTGGCTTGCTTTAGTCTGTCGGTTTGAGTAGACCGCGCCGTCTCACAAAGTCAACTCCAAGAGTCTTGTAACCCACCTCATCGAATAGGATGACCATCTTATCCCCTTCGTAGCGCATGATTAGTCCTTGGCCCCAGGAGGAGTGGCAACGTAGACAATACCCGGTTTCTTGGCACGAACAGCCCATTTCAGTAGGACTTGTTGCTTTTGGGCTTCATCCTCAAACCGCTTAACACCCAGCCAGATATTCGGGCGATCGAATCCCTGTACGATGACTTGGGGGTCACGCATCCCTAACCGTTCAATGATGTCCTCGCGCACGGCGGGTGATGCCGTAGCCGTTAGCGCCAATATCCTGGGATGCCCCAGTGCTTCGATTACAGCCCCCAGCCTGAGGTAATCGGGTCGGAAATCGTGACCCCACTCACTAATGCAGTGAGCTTCGTCAACGACAAAGAGCGAGGGTTGGGAATTTTACAAGCGCTCCATAGATAGACCTGCCATTCCTCTCGACACTGACCCTACGGTTATCTCGGTGTAACGGTTTCTTCTTCGGGCTTACGGAACAAATTGGCTAAGCCAATTAGACCCAGCAAACCTAGCCAACCCCAACTAGAGTTGCGCTCTCGGCTAGCAGGGCTAACGCCTTGGTAAGAGTTTGTACCTGAAGTCGTATCACTAGGGGCTGTGGTGGTACCGGAAGTCGTACCACTAGGGGCTGTAGTTGTACCGGAAGTCGTGCCACTAGGGGCTGTGGTGGTACCTGAAAGCGAGTCGCCAGGAGCTGTGCTGGTACCAGCAGGTGAGCCATCTGGAGCCGTTGTAGTGCCGGAAGTCGTACTACCAGGAGATAGAGTTGTGCCGGAAGTGGTGCTGCCTGTGCCAGCCCCCGTGCCGGAAGTGGTGCCACCCGTACTCGTACCTGTACCAAAAGTAGTGCTGCCTGTGCCTGTGCCTGTGCCTGTACTCGTGCCTGTGCCCGTGCCTGTGCCTGTGCCTATGCCAGTACCGGAATTCGTGCTGCCTGTGCCTACGCCTGTACTAGTGCCCGTGCCACCCGTACCAGAAGTAGTATCACCTAAACCACTGTCTGTACTAGTGCCCGTGCCACCAGTGCCAGAAGTAGTACCACTTAAACCCCTGCCTGTGCCTGTGCCCGTACTAGTGTCCGTACCGGAAGTTGTGCCTCCTGCTCCAGTACCTGTGCCTGTGCCTGTACTCGTGCCTGTCCCGAAAGTTGTACTACCTGTGCCCACACCTGTAGCTGTGCCCGTGCCAGAAGTCGTACCGCCTAAACCACTGCCTGTGCCTGTACTGGTGCCCGTGCCCGTGCCAGGAGTTGTGCCTGCTGCTCCAGTACTTGTGCCCGTGCCCGTGCCAGAAGTTGTGCCTGCTGCTCCAGTACCTGTGCCGGAAGTCGAACCACTCGAACCCCCACTAGTTTGGGCAGAAGTAGATCCCGTTAAGGGCATAGCGGTTAAACCAATGGCCAAGGCACCAGCCCAAGCCAGTTTGGATACATCAAAAGATTTCATAGTTATGGTTGCTTTTATTTTCTAAATGTTTTGAGATATCTGACAAAAAAAGGTATTTACACCTGACTGAGCTGCTGAATTGAGAAGAGCTCTTTGACAAACACGCAGTACCCCTTTAGGTTAGGGAAACCGATGTTGAAATTTGCTCGGCAGTGCTAGGGACTTAAGGAGTGGTTATGCTTCTCAATGTCGAACACTCTTAAGAAGCATAAAAGCTTCTGTTTCTCTCAACTTCTACCAAAGGAATAAACCTGCCTGTACCTAAGGAATTGTCTAGGTTAAGTGACGCTGTAATCAGGAATACAACTTCATCAAACCGTTACGTTCTAGTACAGGATATTTGCCCTGCATCCATCCGCTCTAAGGCCTATAGACATAGACTATCGATAGGTTGCTGACGGCTAAATAATCTTTTAACTCCAGTAACGTACTTCAGGTTATCGGAGAGCGAAAAACTCTTCGGCAACGGAAGAGTGAATGCCAATCGTTGCATCGAATTCTTTCTTGGTTACGCCCAAGCGGACAGCGAGCGCCAGACATTGAATAATCTCTATTGCCCCTTCACCTACCATGTGAACACCTAGTGCAGCGCGGCAGAAATAACCCACCACTGAAAATAAGTTATGTTAAATTAATTTATAATTCATTATAATATTAGCTCCAAGTAGCTCCTAACCATCATCTGAATAAAATGGCTTATCTGTAACAATAAGCATAGATTTTTTTATGAGAAAACTAGAAATTTTATATCAATCATGGGCTGATGCACCTGGTTTAATTAGGCTACGAGAAGAACGGGTACTCTTGAAGCGCGATAGACAAGCTTCCAGATGGGGGCAGTCTTCACATTGAAGCTCTTTTCCTGGATTGGAACATCCACAGGGCGGATTTAAGAAACACTCTTTAGGGTGCTTGGGTGTATCCCTATCTCTGAGTACAATGCTTAAAGCTGTTTCTCGCCAAAAAATAACTAAAGCCTGATAAAGCATACGGTTTTTATTACTACCTCCTTAGTTCATACTGAGTAAAGATTCACCATTAATTGAAGAGAATCCCCAGCCTCAGATCATCTCAGTTGTATAATTGATGTTTGCCAATTATTCAGTGTAAATGCATACTAATCTATTAGTAAAAATACCTGCCTCTAACTACAGGAAGAGTAGAGCTGTTGGAGCTGTATCAGATGCACGAGGAGCATTTTGAGTGCGTGGCAGCAGTGATAAATAGTGCCAGTGCAATCGCTCATTAGGATTCAAGCAGTATCAGGAAACGTCTAGCGATCGCGTAAGTGCCGCCAACCCTAACAAACAGAACTTTTCAATTCGCCACGACGCTAGCGGAGTCTTGTCATCGTGCCAGCGTAAAGCTTGTATTAAGGTAAACGCCTAAACCCTGCTCAGGAGAACCCATAATTTTAACTTATGTTTTCAACGTATCTCCGTTGTTATAGAGCTATAAAATTTTTAAAAATTGTTAAATACTTTCCTTGAATTTGCCAATAAGTACCTGTTTATCTACATTGCCTTACTTCATGAGTATTTACGTTCATAAGTTTTTATATCTCTTAAATTAATAAAGAATTGATAAATATCGGCTTATAGCGACATTTTTAATTTAATCAATTCTATGATTTTGTTGTCCATAGAATGGGTATTACAGAACTAGCGTTAGCTTATGGAAGAGTTAGGTAGCTAGTTCTGTTTCTTTTTTTTTGCAATCTCAAACCTGATAGGCTTTGTGGCTGGTGAAGGGAACATTTATCCCTTGAGTAGGGAAATAAAATTATAGCCTTGATGGTTCTATCCGACAAGATATTCCTACAGCCATTTTTAGTGAGTTATCTCTAGGAAGGGAATCTGTCTGCAAGAAAGTTGATGTTGAGAGAGTTGTAGTGGCTAGATGCAGAAACCTGACTTGGCGCAGAGGTCTTGGCGAAGGAAAAAATGTGGGATACATACTCTAGGCAGCGATGAAAGTTCAACGCCTCCAACCAAACTTTAAACTTACGTTTATTGATATAGAGCAAGTAGCGATCGCCTTTGGCAGTGCCGCGAAGGCGGCAATCGTGGTGCTGGTTAACCTGAGTTGGTAATAAGGCACTGACGAACGAAACACTTTTGAATACAAGCTTCAGGAACCTCCACAAGCTGAATTCTTCCGCTCTCATTCTGTACTCTGGTGTCTGAATCTTCAAAGAGTCAAGAATTCCTCGATATAAAATACCAAATTCAGCGATTTTATTCTCCAGTTCCTTTAATTTCTGCTTAAGTTCGTCACCTGAAGGCAAATGCTTGTCATCAGAAATTGTATTCTCCCATTCCTTTAGTTTCTGCCTCAGGTCGTGTCCTAAAGGCATTTGCTCGTCAAGCTTGGCTTTCAGCGCGATCGCTATTTTAATGAAATTGTTCTTACGGATAAGGCATTCACGCGCCCAATTTTCATTCTCTTTTTGTATGGCTTCATGAGCGCGTGAATGCCATCTGATGGTTACCCTTTGGACTTGACGATACTGTAACTCGTTGCGTTTTTGATCCGCGATCGCCTCGATCACCCTATCAATGACTGCTTGATGAACGAGTTGACGCAGTTGGCTCAAGTCTTCCTGCCTATCCAGAATTAACCGATATAAGAAGTGAGATTTCCAGCTTGCTAATTTGTCTTTCCAGTAAATTAGCACTGCCACCGTTTGTAAACGTGATCGTGATCGCGCTTCTATTATCTGAACTGTCTCGGCTGCGAGTGCCTCTTCCAATCGGCGCATCAGTGTCTCCCAAGGAGCTTCAAAGAAGTGCATTAGCATCTCCCGATCGTTTACGCTTGCTTCCATCCGCAAGACGTTTTCTTCTATTAGCTGCAAGGCATCATTGACGCTGCTGTAATCTAGGCAACTAATGGTATTCTGAAACTGCTCGTTAGCCTTTTCTGCTGCGACTTGTTCCTTAAGTAAGTTCTTCTTACACTTGGCTGCTAAAATTTTACTTTCCAGAAGAATTAAGTCGCGCTTAAGCTTCTCTATCAAAGCAGTTTGTTGGTCAAGCTGGGCTTTCAGGATACGACGCCTTTCAGTGTTAGTCTGTTGAGGAATCGAAGCTTTCTGAGCAGAATTTTCTGGGGGGAATTTCACTGTTGCGAAAGCACTATTTTTTGTAGGGTAGGCTTCCTGCCTGTCCTCTAGGCTTAGCTGTTCGTTTCGCCTACCCCGCAAGAAGTTAATTTGCAGAATTTGGAGGCTCTGTTTTTCAGTGCTTTGTTTTGAGGCAGAGTCCTCCCCTTGTTGGCACGTTTGCGCTCCGCTTTCGACTTGACGATACTGTAACTCGTTGCGTTTTTGAGTTGCGATCTCTCTGGCTACAGATTCACGCATCTGCACCCATTCTTCCTGCATATCAATAATAGATTGTTCTAGAGCTTTTTCCGGGTCTTCAACTGGCTCTACGGGATTACCGAAATAAGCTCTGATGACCCGATTAATGTGCCCAAATAATTCTTCTAACTGCACGGATACATCCCATAAAATTAACTCGGATTACCCGTTCCATCTGCCCAAACAGTCCAACGACTCTACGGATACACTCCACTTTTGCATAAAATCAAGCTACTATAACCAAGCTTTGCTCAGTTTCTGAAGAAACTCCTCATAAGCCTTATTGATAGCTTGCATAGTGGATATTGCACTAGCAGAACGGTTGATATCAGGGTGGTACTGCCGCGCCAATCGGCGGTAAGCCAGTTTAACTTCGTCTGGATGAGCATCACTATCGACACCCAAAACTTCCCACCATTCCCCAGATGATAGGGAATCAAATTCATTACCGCCAAGTATTCGGGACCAAATCTTAATAGTGCCCTTGTTCCCGCCACTGAGCAAAGTTTGTCCATCCGGACTGAAGACAACGGGACTGCACCCCGGCAGGGTTTGGATGAGTTCACCCGTGTCAATATTCCAAAGTTTAACTTCTTTCATGCTGCCGCTAGCCAGGATTTGTCCATTAGGCGTCATGGCAACGGCAAAAATTTCGGTTGATTGACTCTCTATGGTGCGAAGTAGTTCTCCGCTGTGGAGATTCCAAAATTTGATCGTACCGTCTGTACTACCACTCGCTAAAGTATTACCATCAGCACTAATAGCAACAGAAGTCACCCAACTAGAATGCCCAGACAGAATGCGGGGTTGTGCCAAACGGTTTAAAGACCAAATCCTGATAGTTTTGTCCGCGCTACCACTCACGAGAGTTTGATGATCTGGACTGATAGCAATAGACCAAATTGTGTCTGAATGTCCATTAAGAGTGCGTTTAAATTCTCCCGTGTATCCACCCCACAATCGAATAGTCTGATCACCACTCGCACTAGCAAGAATTCTGCGCTCGCGGCTAAAGGCAACGGAGGAAACAAAACCCGAATGGCTGTAAGGAGAGTTTAGATAAAAAAAGCTGCAAATTAGTTCCTTTGTCTCAATCCGCCAACTGCTAATTTTGTTATCGAAGCCACCAGCAACCAGCGTCTTTCCATCCGGACTAATGGCAACAGTAGAAACCTCCCCGGCTTGCCCAAAGAACGTAAAAATCCGCTTCCCTGTTTTGAGATTCCACAGACTAACGGTTCTATCCTGACTACCACTGGCAAGTGTCTGTCCATCAGGGCTAATCGTAATGGTATTAACTGAAGCTTCGTGCCCTTGGAGAACATTGGTGCATTTCCAAGTTTGAGGTGGTTGAGGCTCAATGGCAAGAATTTCTGGTTCAATTTCAGGATTGGTAAATTGAGTTTCTGACGCTGTAGAGACGTTTTCTGTAACCTCTCTAGATGATGCTGGTAGTTGAGCCTTTAATGCCTCTAGTTCCTCCTCGACTTCAAGAGCAGCCAATTTTTGCTTCCAAACCCATTCACCATAAACCGGATCTAACTCTAGAACGGAAGTTCCCCTTTGACAAAAAACTACAACCTATGCTGTGAGAGAGGGAGAGACTCAACTCCTCGGCTGTTACTGGGTACAAATTAAGGAAACTTCTAACAAATCTAACGCTTTTTGTTGGAGTGGAGTCGGTTGAGTAATTTTCTCAAACATTAGAGAAGTCTCCAGACCACTAGACTGGAATTTATTTTTGACAATCGTTGCTAAATCAGTCATTAAAGTCCGAAAACTATGGACAGGAAGCTTTTCAGGTGTCTTTTTAGTCGCTGCCTTAGCGCGGGCTTTCTTTGAACGCTTAGATGGAGCAACAATTGAACTTTTTCCCTCCGGTTCAACTGTGACTTTTTCATCGTCAAACAGCAGTGGAGCTAAAGCTTTCCTCATGTGCCACTCCACATAATAAGCCAGCATACACAAGAAGACGTGAGCTTTGACGCGCTGTTCTAAACGGTGATAAATTGGACGTACTTTCAAATCGATAGTTTTATAACTGCGGAAAGCTTGTTCGACAGTAGAAAGGCTTTTATAGGTTCTCACCGTTTGAGCCGCATCTAAAGTCTCCGGTTTGACTGAAGTCCGAATAATATAGACTCCATCCAAAGCCGAATCATTGGCGATAGCCGCTTCATTCAATGAGTAAGAAAAACTTGTCTCAGTGATGGCAATATTAAAGTATTTCCCCACACATGTAGCATTGAGAACTCGCCCCACTCTCAGTCCAATCTGGTCGGCTCCTTTGAGGGCGCGTTTATCTCGTGAAGTGGCGATAACAATCTTATTGAGTTCCTGCTGTGTCGCCTGTAATAAAGCAATTCTAGTCAAAGACTTTTCTTGAGCAAGCATCGGGTTGCGACAAGCAATTAGCCGCTCACTGGGGTAATCAGAACAAGAAAATTCTACTAAGTCAGTTTCATCAAATAATGAGAGTTGAACAGCTTCTTGTTCAAGAAGTTTCCGAAGCTCCTTCGGATAGATGTCTTAGGGCTAACTCATTTTCGATTAATTCTTGTTTGGATACCAGCCAATCCATTGCTTCATACAATTCATCCTCATCGGCTTTTTCTAAGCCCAACAGTTCACTTAACGATGAATTGCACGTTTCGCTGTGCAATCCTCTCGCTGTGGCTAACTTGGAACGAGGCTCAATGAGACGCGCCACGATCATCGCCAAAACTAGAGCTCGTTTTCTCGAATTTGAGGGTGAGATTAGATGGTGCAAAGACAGTTTTTTGATTGTTCCTAAAACCGCAGCTACATGACCATGAGGTAGACTTCTTTCTACAGAGAATGATTCGGAGAGATTTTCAATAGCTGCGCCGCCTTTGAGCACTATTCTCAAGTTATCAATGACAGTATCCGGTAATTTTGACAGGTTAGCTAAAGTTCTTTTACGGATTTTACCCCCTTCACGATAGGACTCTCGTAGGAGGACAGCGGGGGGTGAATTTCTGTTAGGGACTCGTTCAATATACATGGCTATTATTGTCCCAGAAATCTTCCCGCAAAAATCTTAAAAAATTCTTAAAAACATGGGTACGGCTTTCTGGGAGTAAATGGCTCTAGTTCCCGTCACTCAAGCTTTTTCTCCCTTTGTAGTTCATCTGTACGGGGGAACTTCCGCTAGAAGAGCCTGAGTGTACGCCTCCATTTCCAGCACTTTACTTTCCATGCGCCCAAACGCATCTATAGCACCCGCCATGCGCTGCCCTGGCTCTTGTTTGAATGCTTTGTACAAACCATAAACACCAAGTCCAAGCACACCTCCAGCCGCTGCCATTGTACCCATACCAATGCCAACGGCTCCAAATCCTCCAGCTAATCCCATTCCGCCCACTGTAGCGGAGACACCAGCGCCCCCTAAGGCACCTATTCCGATCGCACCGAAAGCTGCCGAATCTCCATCTGCGATCGCACAAAAAGCTCCATAAGCCGCTGCACCAGCAACTGCCCCAGCCACTGTAACTGGAGCCATACCAATCCCAAAAGCACCAAACCCTCCAGCCAATCCCATCCCGCCAACTGTGGCAGAAACGCCAGCACCAGTAGCCGCACCACTAGCTATAAACACGACACTTTCTGCTGAAATTTCTGTCATTACTTTTTGTCCTTTGGGTAACCTAGATTGCTACCACCGTAGACTTCAGTTCAGGGTTGCGGCATCGTAAAAATTACTGAAGTGTTCTTGACAAAGCAAACCTGTCACCTTTTGTGTAACAACTAATACGAAAACAAAAAAACGGTAGAGAAGACTAACCCTCTCTACCGTTGAATTTAAGCACGGGCGTATAGCAATACGCCTCTATATCAGATAAACCTCTAATTACTCAACCGCTTGAGGCAAAAGCTCTCGCTTCTCCCCTGGCAGCACTTTCACGGTGCCACTGTCATCAACATCCACCGTAGCGATATCGCCATCTTTGATGTGTCCACCGAGGATTTGCTCCGCTAGGACATCTTCCAGCAGGCGCATAATAGCCCGACGCAGGGGTCTTGCACCATAAGCCGGGTTGTATCCTTCTTCCACCAAGCGGTCTTTGAACCGTTCGGTGACTTCCAGGGTGATCCCTTGCTCGTTCAAGCGACCGAACACCTCTTTGAGCATGATGTCGGCAATTTCCTTCACCTCGTCTCTGTTGAGCTGACGGAAGACGATAATCTCATCGAGACGGTTGAGGAACTCTGGACGGAAGTATTGCTTGAGTTCTTCGTTCACCAGCGAACGGATGCGGTTGTACTGAGACTCGGCTTGATTCTCGCTGAACTCAAAGCCGATACCACCACCACCTTTCTCAATCACCTTAGAACCGATGTTCGAGGTCATGATCAACAGCGTGTTCTTGAAGTCTACCGTCCGACCCTTGGCATCGGTCAAACGCCCGTCTTCCAAAATTTGCAACAGCATGTTGAACACATCGGGGTGAGCTTTTTCGATTTCATCGAATAGCACCACGGTGTAAGGACGACGACGCACGGCTTCAGTTAGCTGACCGCCTTCGTTGTAGCCGACATAGCCTGGAGGCGAACCAATTAGTTTAGAAACCGTATGGCGCTCCATGTACTCGGACATGTCCAGACGAATCATTGCTTCTTCGGAACCAAAGAAGTAAGACGCCAACGACTTGGCCAACTCTGTCTTACCCACACCGGTGGGTCCTGAGAAGATAAAGCTGGCAATCGGACGGTTGGGGTTCTTCAACCCTACCCGTGCTCGACGAATCGCACGGCTTACCGCTTTCACCGCTTCCTCTTGACCAATCAGACGTTGGTGTAGAGTGTCTTCCATGTGCAGCAGCTTCTCAGATTCGGATTCGGTGAGCTTATTCACCGGAACTCCTGTCCAGGACGCTACGATTTGGGCGATATCTTCTTCATCCACTACAGGCCCTGGATCGTCGCTCCGTTCGTCTGTCTTTTTGCTTTGAGCGATCGCGCGAATTTCCGCCTTGATTTCCATTTCGCGATCGCGCAATTCTCCAGCCCGGTCAAAGTCCTGGGATCGCACTGCATCATCCTTTTCCTTAAGAACCTGACGCAGTTCCTTATCCAACTCTTTCGCGGCAGGTGGCAGTTGGGAGTTAATCAAGCGTACTCGCGAACCTGCCTCATCCACCAAGTCAATCGCTTTATCGGGCAGGTAACGGTCAGAAATATACCGATCCGAAAGCTTCGCTGCCGCTTCCAACGCGCTGTCCAAGATTTTCAGCTTATGGTGTTGCTCATAGCGTTCGCGCAATCCATAAAGAATTTCAATCGTTTCTTCCACAGAAGGTTCACCGACCATCACGGGTTGGAAACGACGCTCTAATGCCGCATCCCGTTCAATATGTTTGCGGTATTCATCCAGCGTTGTCGCGCCGATGCACTGTAATTCACCCCGTGCCAGCGCGGGTTTGAGGATGTTGGCGGCATCAATAGCACCTTCAGCCGCACCTGCTCCAATCAACGTATGGACTTCGTCAATCACCAGGATGACATTCCCAGCCTGACGAATTTCATCCATAATCTTCTTGAGGCGCTCTTCAAATTCACCCCGATACTTGGTACCTGCGACCAACAAGCCGATATCTAAAGTTACAACCCGCTTTTCTTCGAGGATGTCGGGTACATCGTTGTTGGCAATTCGTTGGGCTAACCCTTCTGCGATCGCGGTTTTCCCAACCCCTGGTTCCCCGATTAACACCGGATTATTTTTTGTGCGGCGACCTAAAATCTGGATCACCCGCTCAATTTCCTTAGCTCGTCCCACCACTGGGTCAAGCTTTCCTTCACCTGCCATCTGGGTCAGGTTCGAGCCAAATTCATCCAGGGTTGGCGTCTTAGTACGACCCTGAGAGGCTCCACTCGTGACTTCTGCCGTCTCACCCAGCATCCGAATCACTTGCGTTCTCACCTTGGTCAGGTCTACGCCTAGGTTCTCCAAAACTCTAGCCGCAACCCCTTCGCCTTCCCGGATTAACCCAAGCAGCAAATGCTCGGTGCCAATATAGTTATGCCCCAGCTGGCGAGCCTCTTCGAGCGATAGCTCCAGAACCCGCTTTGCTCTGGGGGTAAACGGAATTTCTACCGCAACGAAGCCGGAACCCCTGCCAATGATTTTCTCTACTTCGATGCGAGCGTCTTTGAGATTAACACCCATCGATTTGAGAACCTTAGCAGCGACGCCTGTACCCTCTCCGATAAGACCCAGAAGGATTTGCTCCGTGCCTACAAAGTTGTGCCCCAGGCGACGTGCCTCTTCCTGGGCCAGCATGATCACCTTAATGGCTTTTTCTGTAAAGCGTTCAAACATTGGCGTACTTCCATCACCTGTTGCGTGCCCGTGTACGCTGATTCTAGCATAGGGAATTCCACCGACTGTCTGTTTTGAGACAACCGGAAGAACTAGTTTTGGTCTAGATTTCCCTACTATTTAGGTGAGGAAATTAGGATTGAGGCTTTTTTTTGGATGATTTATGAATCATTTAGGTATTGCTTGAACGGTTGACTGACAAAGATTTGAGCCTTTCTTGATTGGTGCTCTCGAAGTGAGTTGAAGCTTAGAGTTTAAATGTTGAAGGCTGGAGGTTTGAACTTTCAACTGTTCAGCTTGCCAAAGTTCAAACGATAAAGACCTTCTCCCTTTCAACTGTTATGCCCATTCTCTATTTCTCTCCAGGTGAGACATCTGCCAGCCACCGCCGTGCAAGCGCTGCTTGGCTTGCCGATAACAGTTGACAAGCGTTTCCTCAAAGTCCTGTTTTTGCAGGCCACCACGCCAGAGAATCAGGGCATCTTCACCCGTATCTTTGTAATAGCGTCGGCGTCGCCCTGCTTCAATGAAGCCAAACTTTTGATAAAGAGATAGCGCGGCTTGATTTGATGGCTTCACCTCCAAGGTTGCCCACTCCAACTGACGCCTTTTGGCATCCCGTAGTAAAGCATACAGGAGTAATTGACCTAGCCCTTGATGTTGGTAGTCCGGATGCACCGCAAGAATCGTAATGTGCGCCTCCTCCAAGATTGACCAGTAACAACCTAACCCAATTAGGATAGTTGGAGGGGACGGTGCGGTTGCCAAATCCGCTGTTTGAGCGTTTTGAGTTGGGTCGGGTTTGACCTGAGTCCCTTCGAGTTCAATCTCTGGGATAACGATTACACCCTGCCCTAAACCGGATGATGGTTTCTGAAATCCGGATTCCCCTTGATCACTTGCCGCTTCTAAAATAAGCAATTGACTGTTGGGGCTTTCTAACTCTCGCTCATAACCCGACCGTGTCCACAGACCACCAAAGCACAACTGGTCTAGTTCCACAACGGCACTCAGCTGTTCTAGGGTTAGCGGTTTAAGTTTTAAGAAAGTCACAGCCCTCAATTGTACACTGATTAACGGGACGCTCTCTTGGGCTTGTAATGCCAACCAAGGATAATATTTCCATTATGCTTTCAACTGACACGGCTGGGGCTGAAAATTCTGGAGTTCAGTATCTCCCCTCACCCAGCAATTGGGACACTCCTCGCTCACCCAATCAAGAACTGCTACCTCTTAGTGCAACAGTCAATAGCCGTGACTGTCTGGAAATTGGTGGCTGTGATGTAATGACGTTGGTGGAACGGTTTGGTTCCCCGCTTTATATTTTGGACGAGGTGACAGTACGAACGGCCTGCCGCCAGTACAGAGATGGCTTTGCTCGATACTACAAAGGGGATTCTCAGGTTCTTTATGCCTCTAAAGCCTGGAATTGTCTAGCGGTTTGTGCGATCGCCGCCTCAGAAGGCTTGGGGATCGATGTTGTGTCAGGGGGTGAACTCTACACCGCCTTACAAGCTGGCGTCAAAGCCAACAAACTTTATCTTCACGGCAATAACAAATCTATTGCTGAACTGGAGCTAGCCATTGAAAGTGGCTGCACGATTGTGGTGGATAACTGGCTGGAGTTACACACTCTCGCCGATTGGAAATTGCCGACTTCCGATTTGAGTGGAGAATCTGACGAACAGCCCACTCATTCAACATCGAATCCGATTCGGATCATGTTACGACTGACTCCAGGCATTGAGTGTCACACCCATGAATACATTCGTACTGGGCATCTGGATAGCAAGTTTGGCTTTGATCCCAACGCCTTAGACCAACTTTTTGCCTTCGTTAGCCAACACCCCAACCTCAACTGTATCGGTTTACACGCCCACATTGGCTCTCAGATTTTTGAGCGTCAACCGCACCAAGACTTGGCGGGTGTGTTAGCGGATTTTATGAGTAAAGCCTCTGGCTACGGTTTAGCGATTCAAGAACTAAATGTCGGGGGTGGCTTAGGGATTCGTTACACGGAATCCGATGATCCCCCGAGTATTGACGACTGGGTGAAAAGCGTTTCCGAAGCGCTGATGAGTGCTTGTGAACAGCAGCAACTGCCCCTACCCAAGCTACTCTCAGAACCGGGGCGATCGCTGATTGGTTCAGCCTGTATCACCGCCTATCGGGTGGGGAGTCGCAAGGAAATTCCCGACATCCGCACTTACATTGCTGTTGATGGCGGCATGTCCGATAATCCTCGCCCCATTACTTACCAGTCCTTATATCGCGCCGTTGTGGCTAACCGGATGTCCGCTCCTGCCACAGAAACCGTCACCCTTGCCGGCAAACACTGTGAATCAGGAGATATCCTGATTAAAGAAGCCATCCTGCCTAAAACTGAGGTCGGAGATATCTTGGTGGTTATGGGTACTGGTGCATACAATTACAGCATGGCCTCTAATTACAATCGCCTGCCGCGACCGGCTGCTGTATTGGTCAATGAGGGAGAAGCCAACTTGATTTTGAAGCGGGAGACCTATCAGGATATCATTCGGCAAGATTGTTTACCCGAACGACTTATGCCGACAAGCCATTAGCTTCTCGTTAATAGCTAGTCCCGTGAGATTCGGTGAGCCACCGAATTAATCTAATAGGGCGTCTCACTAGGGCAATTATCCTGTAGGGCTTATATCATTGTGGAGTTTAGATTTTGAGTTGGGATTTTGCAATCATCGCCAGTCGGTAATTTCAGAAGTTTACAACTGATAACTCTCAACCCCAATGGTATTAATCGATGGTTTCCAAAGACAATTGCTCTTTGGCTAACAACAAACAACGTTCTCCCGTTAAAATCAAGCCAGAGTTAAGCATCCCAATAGCTAATCGTTTATATAAAGTTCAATGCCCCCCTCGTCGTCGGGTTCATTTCCTGACCCTAGCTGGGCTCAGTCCGTGTTGCTTCATAGCATCGACGTTGGATTGGTTCTGGCGCTCACTTATATGGTGCTCCTCATTATTGGGGAGCGCCGAACGCTGTGGATGGTTCGAGGGTTGATTGTTTTGATGCTGGCGGCTGCGTTAAGTAATCGCTTGGGCTTGACGCTGCTGAGTTTTGTGTTAGAAAAGTTGGTGGTTGGATCGGCTGTAGCAATGGCTGTGATTTTTCAGTCAGAGTTTCGTCGGTTTTTGGAGCAGGTAGGGCGGGGAGAAATTGTGCAATTGTTTCAAGAGAAACGAAGGCCAATCCCCAAACCCGACAGTGTGATCGATGAAATCGTGGACGCCGTTAAAGAATTATCCCAAAATCGGATCGGTGCTCTGATGATTATGGAAACGAATGGTCCGATCGATGAACGGGATGTATCTGTACCGGGCGTTCAGCTTAATGCTGAAGTCTCAAAAGAACTGCTGCAAACCATCTTCCAAACATCAACTTTGTTGCATGATGGAGCGGTGCTGATTCGCGGTTCTCGCGTCGCCGCTGCGGGTGTAATTCTTCCGCTTTCTGAACGTACAGCATCGCGGCAATTGGGTACACGCCATCGAGCCGCGATGGGAATTACCGAACGCGTCGAAAATTGTCTTTGTATCGTTGTATCTGAAGAAACGGGTTCAATTTCTTTGGCGGAACGAGGAAAATTAAACCGACCCTTAACGAGTAGTAAATTGAAAGAATTGCTAGAGGCTCGATTTTCGACCGCTGTTGACCGTGAGACGGTTGCCCCAGGTTTACGCAGTATTGGTCGTCGAATGAAGTCTCGAGGAAAGGAAGTGGTTTCGCGTGTCCTTCGTCTTCCGTCATCAACTTCCCAACACAAGAAATGACTGCTAAGCAAACACTATTAAAACAGTTACCAAGTGACCTCTCTCCTGACCGTCTACCCCAGCATGTAGCGGTGATTATGGATGGAAATGGTCGCTGGGCCAAACGCCGAGGATTACCGCGAATTATGGGTCATCGGCAAGGGGTAGATGCCCTGAAGGATTTGCTGCGCTGCTGCAAAGATTGGGGAATCAAAGCGCTCACCGCTTATGCGTTTTCCACAGAGAACTGGGGGCGTCCCCTGGAGGAAGTGGATTTTTTGATGACGTTGTTTGAGCGGGTGTTGATGCGAGAACTCAAAGAGATGATGCAGGAGAATGTGCGGATTCAGTTTGTGGGCAATTTATCTGTCCTGCCGCACTCACTCCAGGCTCAAATCGAGCGCTCCATGAGCGAAACTCAGAGTAATTGTGACATTGTCTTTACTGTTGCCACGAACTATGGAGGACGAGAGGAGATTTTGCAAGCCTGCCGTGCGATCGCCACTAAGGTCCAGCAAGGTCAAATCCAACCGGAGGATATTGATCAGGCGATGTTTTCGCGGCACCTCTACACGGCTGATTTGTGTGACCCGGATTTGCTCATCCGTACCAGCGGAGAGATGCGTTTGAGCAACTTTCTGCTCTGGCAAATGGCTTATGCCGAAATTTATATCACAGAAGCCTTGTGGCCTGATTTTGATCGGACGGAGTTTCATCAGGCGTTGTCTGCCTATCAAAAACGCGATCGCCGATTTGGGAAGGTGTAACGGTTTTAGATTTTGGATATTGAATTCAAAAGCCGCTTCTTGAGTCCAGCAACCTGTGAGGGTCGCTAACGCATTCCCATCCAAATCTAAAATCTAGTTATGGGCCGCAGAAGATAGCTGCTTCTATATCCCGACGAGTGAGGGAGTACTTGAAGGAGCGTTGAATATCTCGCCCCCCTTCACCGGCATTTAAATAGCGCACGGTTAATTCCTCAATCTCCAAGCACAGTTGGGCTTTCCAACTGGCTCGCTCAACGTGCCAGCAGTGTAAGTCACTGCGGTCTTGTTCGCATCCCTGGGCTTTTAGCCACTGCTCAATTTCAGGGAGAGGATGGTTGTATAAAGGGGTATCAGCTAACGGAAGAGCCATATTAAAGAATGAATGGTTTTGAATGATGTTGGGGCGGTGCCCCTGGAGCGGAAAAAGGGCGGGAATTGACTGAGGATTAAAACGGATCGGCGGACGGGGATTTAGGAATGGTTGGAGTTTGAATCTTAACCAACGCTTGCTCTAAGGGCGGTTCGGATTTAAGGTTGCTTGGCGCGAGGACTCGGTGAGGACTCGGCTGTTGTTGGCTCGGTGAGATCTTACTGTTCGACCCAGAAACTGGGTGGAAAGCCGAGTCTCCTCGAGTTAACCCAATGGCGATCGCAAGCAGAATACAACCCACAAAGGTTAACCCCAGAATGAACAGAGCAAAAATCTCACCCGCCGAGAGAGGGCGATCCGTGGGGTCGAGATAGGCTGAAGAAGAGTAAGTTGGTCGCTTTTGAGAAACCGGTATGTTTAAGTTTGCGGGTGCCTGAATGACATTGAGGCGTGAGTAGCCAATGGTTTGATCATAAGCTACTCGCCGCTCTGGATTGCTGAGCGTGGCATAGGCTTCATTAAGTTGTTGAAATTTTTGAGTTGCCGTGTCGGTGGGTAAGGTCGTGGTATCTGGATGATAGCGCTTGCTGAGTTCCCGATAGGCACGCCGGATTTCTATGGGTGATGCACTAGGGTGTAACCCCATTAGGAGATAATAATTTGGATTTTGTGTTACACCATTCCTGAGTTTTTGTCTGACCCGATCTTGCGCCACGGCAGTTTTACCCGGCAGAGATTACAACATGTTTCTCATTATTTTAAGCGAAGCGCAGGAAGCGGAGCTATGTTTGATTGCATCCACAGCTACACCATCGCTTGAGTTGGGCACTCTCACCCGACTTCATGTTGATCTAGGACTGGAATCAACACTCCTGACTCTCACCGTAATCGGCTGGCGGAGTCCTTCATTCTTTTGCCAATCAATTCTTAAGCTTTGTTTCAGTTCACGCCTTTTTCAAAGCGTGGCGAAGTCAAAATTCCTTGATATCGAGCAACGACGCCGCAAATTGCCGATAAAATTACCCAACAAAAAGTATTGGCTCGCAGATCAAACAGGGTTACATCTACTAAGTTAAATAAAGTGCAGCCCCCGAAAGCCATCAGATAAGTGAAAAAAATTAATCTGTCTTGATGCCAGGAAGGTCTATTTTCGAGGGGTTCAATCTCTGACCTAACTCTTAAAATTAAGACAGCTTGAGCCAAAATCCAGCCAATTAAGCCAAAAAATAGCAGTGTCGCCGGAATACCCGTTTCAGCCATCAACATGAGTAGCAAATTATGGGGATGACCCAGCCAAAGATGCATTTTTGCTTGGTACAGTGGCGTAAAATTCCGTAACCCCCAACCCATCCAAGGACGTTCCTGAGTCATTGTCCAGGCAAACTGCCACTGGGTTTTCCGCATCAGAGCCAGTGGACGATTGGGATACAATTGGTCAGTCAGTCGTGCCCACAAGAAAGGTGGGACAATTGTACTCCGCAGCCATTGACGACCCAACTGAGGGCCAAACGAAGCCCAGAGAACGGTACTCGCTGCTGCCGTGACGGCTAGGACAATCCAGCGCCAACCCAGATATAGGGCAAAGCTAAGGCAAGCTAAAACAACGATCCCCCAGGCATTACGAGAATTAGTCAGAATCAGCGCGATCGCAGTCCCCAGTACGGTTATACTCCAAACCAATAACTGCCCAACGGGGTAACGATTCCCACTGTTTCGCCAAGCTTGAAACCTCTCAATCCATAGCCCTAATCCCAAAATAAACACGATTTGGAGATAAGCGGCAAGAATATTGGCGTACATGAACACCGAAGACATTCGTCCTGGAGGATTGCCTTTCGCTTCGAGTATCCAACCGAACACAATTTGCCACGGCACATTGCCTGCCCATCCCCCAAATAATTGCCCAAACCCGATGGTCACAACGGGCAAGGAACCAATAACCAGAAGCTTGGCGAGCTGTCGCAATTGAGAGGGATACTGAATTAAACGACTGTAAGCGGCAAAAACCAGGAAATACGGTAATAAATTGGCTAAACCTAGAAATGCTTCTGGACGGTTATGGGCAAAGCAGCTGGTCATCACCAGCCATCCACTCAGAATAGCTAGTCCCCAATTCAAGGGGCGTTGAATAATAGTACGGTACTCTTGCTTCCATGCTCCTGCCACAGCTAAAAGTAGTCCCACGATCCCCAGCGTTGGCATCCAGGGGAACAAGAACAGCCCCCCTTGCAGAGCCACCCACGCCGCCTGCAAACGGGGTTCAGGATGCTGACTCACAAGCGATTTCAGGATTTGAAAAACCCTATCGCACACCGCTGGAATTTTGAAACGACTCCTCACTCGTGGCTCCTCGCCGCTAAATTTAGCAAACTAATGGCTGAGTGCACAGTCGTCCGTTTAATTAAACAGGTTCCCAACATTCGGTGCGAGTGAGACGAATTTGTGCTAAAGCAAAGATGGTGGGGATAATCCGACCGTAATTAGTGGCGATCGCCCGCCAGCCCAAGTCAGCAAAGAAATAACCCCAGAGTACCGGCCCCAAAAAGGCAAATACACTCCGAGTCGCTCCATAACGAGCGGCATTTAACGCCATTCCCCGTCGTGCGGTTTGAATCGCCAGGTAGCTTTCCACTTGAGCCGCTGCTGCTGCACCGCCACGAACAACCGCTTCTTTAGCAACTTGATACTTAGCGAAATGAAGGGCAAGTTGACGCGCCATTTGTTGCAACACAATGGGTTTCAGAATTGAGCTAACGGCTAAAGCGCTGCCCCCTTTAACCAGTAAACTCATGGGGTTGTGCTGGAGATGTACGGGGAGGGGTTCAGAAAAGTTAGACTGAGCTAGCGATCGCTGCACTCGCACTGTCAGGGATTTCTTTTCTGAGGCGGGTAACTTTTTCCAAGCTCGACCCATTAAATTCAGAAATATCTCTGCCTCTATATCCGTCGTTGTCAGTTTTTTAGAGTAAGGAATCTTCAGATAATGACAAACTTGAATCAGCGCTTGTCGGTAGGTAAATTCGTGGCTGCGTCCTTTGAGTACTGTTAAGCCATCTGCCGCTAAAAAGCGAAATCGATCCTCGATGGCATCTAACCAAGCCTCGCGATCGCGGCTTTGCACCTCAATCGGATCAGGTGTTTGAACATAATCGAGGGGATTAAACTTACGACGGAACAAAATATCCGTCAGTTGAACTAACTCTTCTTCCGTCGCTAACTCTAAGGCGCTTCTCAGTTCATCCAACGTCCTTCCCTCCAAAACCCCAGTTTCCTTGTTGTCAATTATTCTACTTGTATACCAAAGGAGAGCATCCGTCGTGTTTGATGTTGCCATTATTGGTGCAGGACTTGCAGGACTCACTTGCGCCCAACAACTGCATCAAGCTGGATATCATCTGGTTGTCGTGGAAAAGTCTCGCGGCGTCGGTGGACGTTTGGCGACACGACGCCTTTATGATACCTGCGCTGATCATGGGGTACGTTACCTAGAACCACAGGGAAGGTTATTGCAACCGCTGATTAAACTTCTGGTACAGCGCGATATCCTCCATACCTGGACTGATACGTTGTACGAACTCCAACCCACGACATCGGAGTCATTGAGCGAAAATTCGGCTCACCCCTCACACCTTACCTGTTACGCAGCCCCCGCCGGAATGACAGCCGTTGCCAAATTTCTAGCAACGGGTTTAGACATTGAGTTCAATCGACGAGTGGAAGCGATAACACCGACAGAAGAACAGAGTTGGCTTCTCACCCTCGACTCAACAGAGGCACCTCATGAGCTAACCGCTAGAGCCGTTGTTGTCGCCATCCCAGCGCCCCAAGCTTTAATGCTACTCGAACCTCTAGCCGCAAAAGGTCTGTCACCGGAATTTTTAGATCGCCTGAGTTCTGTCACATTTGAACCTTGCCTGAGTGCGATCGCAGGTTATCCATCAGCCGCCATTCAAGACTTCCCTAAGGCTTGTACTGTATCTAATGATTCTGACTTAGCCTGGATTGGCTTAGATAGTAGCAAACGTCTAACGGCTCAGATGCCGATTTTTGTTTTACAAAGTACCGCTGAGTTTGCCCAACAATACCTGGATGCCGAAGATCTAAAGCCAGCAGGACAGCAGCTATTATCCCGTGCCGCACAATTACTTGCTCCCTGGCTCGATACTCCCGATTGGCTGCAAGTTCATCGTTGGCGTTATGCCTTTCCCAAGACTCCGTTAAATCAAGACTATCTCTACACCCCAACACCCTTACCCCTCGTTTGTTGTGGCGATTGGTGTGGGGGCAAGCGGATAGAAAGTGCTTTAAACTCTGGATTAGCCGCCGCTGCCCAAATTAATCAACAATTACAACAGCGATCCCTACCCGGAGAAAATTTTTGTAAGACGCTCTCTTAGCCATCCTCAATAATTCCTGAAAACCTATCTTTCTTCCTCTATGCCTCTGTGCCCTCTGTGGTTCATTAAAATCACTGTGAAAGTCTTTTGTCAATCCGGCTCTGTAGCTTTCTTAACTCTTCAGAATTAGAACTAGCGAGAACCAAAATCAGAGTTTTACCGTCACGAACACAGTACATTTCAATAGAAGTATCCCCAACAGCTCCAAATACATCTCTTGAACTGGTGCTAAAGTCTTGAATTCCTTATACTTCATCCTTTCCTTTAAGGAGTGTCAATCATCTGAGCCGCGAATTCTAAGGCTTGTGCTGCTGTAGAAATTCTCCCCTCGGCGCGTGCAACCCCGATAGCCGTGAGCAGTTGACCAATTTGCCGTCCTGCTGGAAGATCAAGCGATCGCATCAAATTTTTGCCCGTTACCAATTGAGTGGGGTGAGCCACGGGATCATCAGGGGTAAAATATCGGTTAATCAGAGGTGTAACCTGATCCACATAGATTCCAGACGCCACACCCAGAACTGCCAAAGCGGGAAACACGGCTCCAACCTTCTGAAAGAAAAAATACTGTTCCTTGATAGACATTGGAGATGTGGCGTGAGACAAAAGTTGGGGCAAGTGTTTGACCAGGGTAATCCCTGTACGAACCTCAGCGCGACTATACTTTAAATTCAATAATTGTTCTTCAGCGGCTTCTGGCACGGATGGCAGCAAATACGACAACTTCGACAGACTCACCAAAGAGGCTGACTTGCCACCAACTGAGGCTCGAAGTTCTACTCCAATTTCAGGCCAGATTTCTTCTAAAATCATCGCTGCATGGTCAACGGCTGCAACTTGTGCTAAGCCTTGAGCCGTTGCATCGGGAAACCACCCTTGTAGCAGCTTATCCTCCCATGCCGTTTTTATCCAGGCAGTCCCTTGGGGAGATTTCAGCAAATAGCCTAATTCTACCTGCACTCGTTCTGCGGCTATCTTCTGGAGTAAGGGCGCTAGCTGGCGAATAATTGACTGAGTCGCTGGTTCTATCTTAAAACCAAGCTGGGCGGCTTGCCGATAGGCTCGTAGTAACCGCAAGGGATCATTTTGGAGATTTTGGGGTGATACCATCCGGATCATACCTTGTTGCAAATCGGCATAACCTTGGAGCGGGTCGATGAGTTGTTGGGTATGGGGATTGTAGGCGATCGCATTGATTGTAAAGTCCCGCCGCCGCAAATCCGTCTCCAAACTGTCGCCTTCTTGTTGAGCCAAATCCACGGTTGCCTGCTCGAATACCACTCTCGCAATCTGGCGATCAGGATCGAGTACCACAAATCCAGCGTTGTAGTGCTGAGCTAGTTGTCGCGCTGTCTGTACAGCATCCGTGGGCAAAACAAAGTCTAAGTCTAAGTACTCACCCTGTCTTCCGAGTAAGGCATCCCGCACGGCACCACCGACTAAGCAAGCCTCTGAGGGTAGCCACTCTTGGCTAAAAGGCCAAGTTTCGGGAGAGAGGACAGAGGAAGCCATGTTGAGAATACCGATTCACTAATAAAAACCTAACCCCCCAACCCCCTTCCCCACAAGGAAAAGGGAAGAAAGAATTCCCCTCCCCTTTCAACGTGCAACTTAGACTGAAAAACTTCTTTACAAGTCATAAAGATCAGCCCAAATGCGGGTCAATCAAGCTCTTGCCTAAGCTAGAGTGACAAAAAGAACTTGGAGTTTGTGCAATGTGTATTTGCGTTAACTGCCACTATGTAGACCGCTGTACCACCTATCATGCCGTGGAAACTCAGCATGAGGTGCCGCACTTGACGGAAACCCCCGATTTTGAAGCGACAGAACCTACCATTAATGTCAATATTCGTCCCCATCAAGATTACGTGGAGATGGAATGGGATGTCGTGGGGTGCCTGAGCTTTAAGCAAGAAACCGGAAAATGGGCTAAGCTGCGTCCGGGTGAGCTGGTGCCCACTTAAAGACGATTAAGGCATGTCTAGGGTGTGTGACGGTGAGCCAAAACCACTTGGTGGCGATCGCTCAGAATTATATGCGCCTAATACACCCTGCTTCATTGACACAATTCTGGGGAGCGCGTCAAGATGAGAGAAGTGATGAACATTTGTAAAGGCTAAGCTGGATGTCTTTTGAGTTTCTGTCACTGGAGACAATCCAGGAAATTGCACGGCACTATGGCTACTGGGCTGTTTTTTTTGGAATCGCCCTGGAAAGCTTAGGAATTCCTATACCTGGGGAAACAATTACCATCGTAGGGGGTTTCCTGGCAGGTAGTGGAGAACTCGATTATTGGTTGGTACTGGGTACGGCAAGCAGCGGTGCTGTTGTGGGCAGCAGCGCTGGTTATTGGATTGGCAAACTGGGCGGCTGGGCTTTGTTGGGACGAGCGGGGCGTTTGTTTCGCATCAGTGAAGCGCAACTAATGGAAGTGAAAAGGGAATTTGGGGAAAATGCGGGTAGAGCTGTATTTTTCGGCAGATTTGTAGCATTTCTGCGGATTTTAGCCAGTCCAATGGCGGGAATTGTGGAAATGCCCTTCCCGCAATTCATGTTGTTCAATATAGCTGGTGCTACCGTTTGGGCTTCAGTAATGGTGACTTTATCGTTCTTTCTCGGACGAATTGTGCCACTCGAGCAATTAATCTCTTGGGTTGCTAAATTTGCGATCATTGCTCTGATCCTGGTGGTTGCTTGGTTTGTGGTTCCAGGATGGTTAGAGTCACGAAAGCTGAAACAATCATCGGTTAGCGAGCAGCCTCCAGCACCAGGGGAGTAAGACTGGGAATCTGGTAATTATTGAATCAGGGTGGCGAGTGCTAATTATTTGTGAAGACAAAATTCCCGACTTATCTAATAAATCGGGAATTAAGGTCGTTTGAGTTTGATTCGTGTGAATAAGGCTTGAATCTGGAACGGATGCTATCCCTATTCTCATAATTCCATGAACATGACCTTAGGAGACGCCCTACACAGCGCTTTTTTTTAATTACGATTGATTCTTTGATGCCGGAGGTTTCCTCTGTTTAGGGATGGGCGAATTGAGAGTAATCCACACTGAAAGATCTCTAGTATTCAGCGGTCGTGAATCACTGGTGTTCTGTCCCTGATGACGCAATGCCAATGTACAGATTTTGCACATATTTTTTCTTTTCTTAATTCTTCTTAACGATGTAAAAATTATTCATGAAATCATGGTCAAGCTGCTGAATGGTCACACGAGAAAATCCTGCATCTTTTAACATTTCTAGAGCTTTTTCTTCACCCCAAACTGCACCCAGTCCCATGCCGTCGGCGGCGAGTGATACTGTCATACAGTGCAGGCAAGAAATCGTGTAGAGTAATGGTGCGATGGGATGATCTAAATTGCCGTGAACATTGCTGGATGCACGAATATCTTGCATTAAGTAGGTGCCATCCGGGCGCAACGCCTGGTAAATCCCACGCAAAACGATATCGGGTTTGGCTTGGTCATGAATCGAATCAAACGTGCAGATCAAGTCATACTGTTCCACTTCATTCAGTTTGGCAGCATCTTTGACCTGAAACTGAATGTTGGTGAGTCTTAGATTATTGGCTTGCGCTTGAGCTGCTGCGATCGCCTCTTCCGAGAAATCGTACCCTTTGAAGCGACTGTTGGGAAATTGCTTCGCCATTTCGTTGAGAGCACGACCACTTCCACAACCCACATCAAGCACATCAATTCCCCCTTCCAAAGCTTTCGTTAAATCGGGAATTAGGGGAAGAATATGCTCTTCGAGTGCCGCAACGACCGTTTGCCCACTATCTTCCGCCATAACTTGATGGAAGCGCTTGTAAGCAGAGTAGGGAACGCCGCCGCCTTTATAGAAGCATTCGATCACCTGATCTTCTACCGCTCCCAGTAAGGGAAGGAATTGTGTAGTGACAGCAATGTTATTAGGACTCGCATCTCGTGTCAGAAATGCGGCATGTTCAGGAGGCAGGGAGTAGACACCGGCAGTCGGCTCATATTCCACGAAACAACCTGTCACCATCGAACCTAACCACTCCCGCACGTAGCGCTCATTCAATCCGGCAGCATCGGCAATTTGCTGACTTGTGGAGGGTGGCAGTTGAGCCAAGGTATCAAATAATCCGGTGCGGTGCCCAATGGATGTCATCAGCACGATTGCTCCGTTATTGAGAATGTCCAACATCCGTTGAGCGAACAGGTCGGCTTTGGTTTGATCGAGGGTCTGCATGGTCACGATTCCTTATCTTTAACAGACTAGTCGGTAGATGAACAACAAAAAACCATCCTGTCAATCTACCAAGGAGCAGAACCGTTTTAAGAGAAGAGACCTCTCTCGCAAAAGTTCTAGCTATTGACATATCAGCCCTTTGCTTGTGATTTATGCAACAAGTCTTCTAAAAACGGAATCGTAACTATATTGAACTTCTCTTTTCAACAACACTTTGATTGAAGAGGTAAGTGGTAATGGGTAATAGGTAATGGGTCGAGAATGTTTCTAAGTTTGTCAGGTAGTGGAGCTTAACCCTAAGGCAAAATTACCTAGACGACTTCGCGATCGCCCTCACTTTGTACCTCACTTCTGGTTCCCCCTCTAACTAGGAACGACTGACAGATTTTTTAAATATTTCGTAAGGAAGATGCTTTTTTTGTAAATTTACTACTTATCTTCAAGATTTTCAGAGACTACGCTATAGCAGATGACTTATTATGAAATACCGCTTGTAGTGCAAAGAGCGGTATCTAAAAAACCAATGGTTAGTGAAATATCGGCCGATCGGTGTACCCCTATCCAACAGACTTCCCCTCTCATTTTAGTGGCAGATGATGACAAAATAACGCGATTGATGTTACATAAAGTTTTAAAAAGGGAAGGATATTCGGTTGTAGAAGCCTCTCAAGGAGATGAGTGCCTAGAAGTTTATAAACACACCCAACCCAGCCTGATTCTCTTAGATGCCATGATGCCAGTTATGGATGGTTTTGAGTGCTGCACAACCCTGCAATCCTTCCCAGGCAGCGAACACATCCCGGTGTTAATGATTACAGCACTAGACGATCAAGCCTCAGTCGATCGCGCTTTTGAAGTTGGTGCTAGCGATTACATTACAAAGCCAATTAACTTAGCTGTGCTGCGTCAACGGGTGCGAATTCTGATCGAAAAGTCTCGACTTTATCGAGAGTTAGAACAAGCGAATCAAAAATTACTCCATTTAGCAACCATTGATAGCCTCACCCAGGTGTCTAATCGTCGCTCCTTTGATGAGTACTTAAGCCGGGAGTGGCAGCGAATGGCACGAGAGTTCTCCCCAATTTCGCTAATTTTGTGTGACGTTGACTTTTTCAAAAATTATAACGATACCTATGGTCATCCTTGCGGAGACGCCTGTTTAAAAGCCGTAGCGCGTACTATCTCCGAGTCGGTAAAGCGTCCCGCTGATTTAGTGGCACGTTACGGTGGAGAAGAATTTGCCGTAATTCTGCCGAATACAGAAGGGATCGGTGCTGCTCATATCGCTCACAACATTCAGTCTAAGATTAGGGCTTTGAAAATTCCTCATGCCAATTCCGATGTGAGTGAATATGTCACCGTGAGTATCGGAATTGCTAGCCTCTTTCCCACATCTGAGTCTATCGCTGATACACTCATTGCGGCTGCCGATCGCGCCCTCTATCGGGCAAAAGCCCAAGGACGGAATTGTCTCATCTTCTCAACAAATTGTTAACTTAGGCAAAAAGCGATCTAGAAAATGGACAGCGAGATGCACAGAGGGCTTTTCATCACTTCTGGGTGTAATCTCATATATCATGTCTCAATCGAGTTCTTAACACAAGCACTTCTGTTGGATATTAACCTAATCAAGGGGCACCCTTGAGAGGCGCTACCCCAAAGCAAGTAGGATCGAAATTACTTACCCTACTCAAGCGCCTCAACATTAGAGGAAATCATTTATGGCATATTACTGGTTTAAAGCATTTCACCTGATTGGCGTTGTCGTTTGGTTTGCCGGGTTGTTCTACCTGGTGCGTCTTTTTGTCTATCATGCAGAGGCTTCCCAAGAACCGGAACCCGCTCAAACGATTCTCAAAAAGCAATATGAGCTGATGGAGAAGCGGCTTTACCGCATTATTACCACGCCAGGAATGCTGGTGACAGTCGCGATGGCGATTGGTTTACTGACGACTGAACCAGAAGTTCTCAAAAGCAGTTGGTTACATTTTAAGCTAGCGTTCGTTGCGGTTTTGCTGGCTTATCATCATTACTGCGGTCGGATTATGAAGAAACTGGCAGCAGGAGAATGTCAGTGGAGTGGACAGCAATTTCGAGCGCTGAATGAAGCGCCGACAATCTTGTTGGTGGCGATTGTCTTACTCGCCGTGTTTAAGAATAATCTACCGACCGATATCACCGCCTGGGTCATCTTTGGCTTAATTATTAGCATGGCAGTCACGATTCAGCTCTACGCAAAAAAACGCAAACGGGATAAAGAAAAACTTCTGGCAGCCACTCAAGGCAAAGATGAGGAAATAGCTGGACAATTGCCTGTTTAAACGAGTAAGTGTGATTGCATCTAATGTAATCAAAAATCTTCTGAATAAAAGCGTTTGAGTACTAGAATATCACTTCTTTGTTTCTCATTTTGGAATTAATGAAGTGGTGTTCTAGTACTGATTTAACCGCTAAAAACCGAGACCATTTCTTCAGGACGGCATTAAAGATAATAGATTATTAATTGGAATAGCATTACTCAGGGTTCGCTTCATATCCAACACAAGAATCGTTATTGTACCTTCTTGAGCAGATATAACAGCCCCATGACTAACCAGTTGAAACATACCCGATTGATGGTTAGATCTCGGTATAATTTGTAAGCTCTCTTGAGCTAACTCCATCAAATTAGGTGGCTCATCCACTAAAATTCCGCACAGTTCCCCCTCGCCATTGCGAGTAATGACTAAAAAAGATTGCTCACCTGGTAATTCGGTCAAATCTTCTGAGCCTAACGATTGATGAAAATCTAAAACCTTAACCATGTACTGGCCTAGCTGGACAATACCCATGGTTCTCAGGTTTCTGTTGTCTGTAAGAGAACAAGTGATTACCTTCAGAACATCATTAATGGAGAGACCGAAGAGATAGTCTGCAATTTTAAAAACGATGAATTTTTCTATGTTTAATTCGTCTTGCATGATTGCTCTTAACCCCCTATCTAGAACTAGAATTGAGACTACTTTTCTCAAGTACAGCCGTTACCCTCGCCAACATATTGTGTTCTATAAAGGGTTTGGTGATATAATCATTAGCCCCTAATTCTGAAGCAATTAAACGATGTTTTTCGCCACTTCGAGAAGTCAGCATGATGGTCGGAATATTGACCAAAGTAGGGTCTTGTTGACGGTGTTTGAGAAACTCGAACCCATTCATTCGAGGCATCTCAATATCACAGATAACTAAACCGATATTGTTGGCCTGGTGCCGGAGTTGTTCAATGGCTTCATAACCATCTTTTGCCTGAAGAACTTGATAGCCAGCCTTCTGTAAGGTCAAAGCCAGGGTTTGGCGTAAGGTGATTGAATCATCAACCAGAAGAATCATTTTGCCTGGTTTTGCCAATAAATCCGGAGCGGGTGTTCCGGGTAAAGCCGCACGCATCCCAGTGGGCAATTGTCGTTGCCCTTGGCTGGGTGGGAGGAGATGGGGCGTGGCATGGGGCAATTGGGGTAGAGTATAGCGATCTTGTTTCCTGAAGGGTAAGGTAACGAGGGTGTCATCTGTCTGCCGTGCAATTGCATATTCCATTAATACCGCTCCATCGATGACCAACGTCAGCCGACCATCAGCCAGAATGCTGCCACCATAAACATAAGCGGGTGGTACAATCATTTCCCCCAAAGGGCGAATCACCAATTCTTGTTCCCCAAGCAGTTGGTCTACTTCCAAGCCCAAAAGCCTCTCCTGGCAACGGATGAGAATGATGGGGAACTGTTGACCCTCAGCCGCGACGGGATACTGAGATGGAGAGGGCAATGCGTCGGGGAGCAATGAGCAGTAATCCAGAACGTCCGAGAGTCGGTGTACCGCAATAAGTTGCTCGTGAGTATCCTTGCCCCACCGGATGACTTTGCCACCTTCCCAACACCGGATTTGGTGAGATTGAGGAATGAGAATTTGCTCGATCGCATCCGTGAGCAAGGCATAGCTGCGGTTGCCTGCTTGAGTGAGGAGCAATTTGGCAATGGTTAAGCTCAAAGGAATTTGCAGTACGAACCGAGTCCCCCGGTTGGGTTCTGAATCAACCGCGATCAAACCTTGGAGGGCTTGCAACTGAGCACGAACCAGATCCAGACCAATCCCGCGCCCAGATAAGTCGTTCACCTGAGAGGTTGTCGAAAAACCCGCCTCAAATAGGAAATTCGTTAACTGCACTTCATTCAGACGCACCGCCTGTTCCGGTGAGACAAGTTGGCATTCTACCGCCCGTTGGCGAATCAGCTCAAAATCTAACCCTTGACCATCATCCCGGACTTCAATCACCAGGAATTTACCTTGATGGTAAGCAGAAATTTCAATCTGACCGATTTTGGGCTTGCCCTGCTGTTGCCGGACTGTAGGGGACTCAATGCCGTGGGCAAAAGCATTGCGAACCAGGTGCAGCAAAGGAGCATACAGCTTCTCGGCTACCACTTTATCGACTAGAACTTCTGTCCCCCCGAATTCCAATCCGACTGGCTTGTTATGCAACGCTTCCAACTGCTGTAAGACACGAGGGAAGCGACTGAAAATCTCTCCCAAGGGCAACATCCGGGCTTCCATCAGGGCATCACGGGTGCTGGTCAACAACCGACGTTGTTTTTCCAAAGTCTGATTGGACTGATGAGCAAACAAGTCAACCGCCTCGGCAGCTTCTGATAATTGCACAGCGTCTTCCAGAAGCAACTGAACCAAGATTTGAGATTCACTATAGCGATCGAGTTCCAGAGAATCAAAGCGATTTTGGATTTTGGCAGCGCCACTGATTAAGGGAGAGGATGGATTTTGGATCGGGTGGTTTGGATGGAAAGCAGGCTTACTTATTCCCCATTGCTCAATTTGCTGTTTTTCTGACACAACGGATAGGTGGTCAGACCAATCCTGTAGTTGACCCAGCAGTTGTTGATGTTGCTTGAGGCGGGTGAGGAGTGAACGAACTGCTGTCTGTAACTGTTCATTCTGGAGTGACTGGTGGTTTTGATTCGTGAGCAATTCCCCAATTGAGTAATTCAGGTGATTTAAGTGTTCAACTTCGATCCGCACAGTTTGAGACACAGACACCTGTTCTTTCTGGGGAATGGCTGTTGCTTCGCTGACTTCGGCTGTCAGGATGGGAGGGTAATCACTATCTGTTTTAGCTCCAGAATGGGATACACTAACTGGCTCGGCAGATGAGGTTTCCAGAGTTGCTTTTGCGCCTACAGACTCAGGAGGAGTAGATGCTTGGCTATCAGTTAGATTCACTTTCTCCTCAGCAGGGGAAGTTGCATACACAGAGTCTGCCGGTGCTAAAGCATCTTGCTCAAAACTTTGGAACTCTGGGATGCCTACTCCACCCCAAATTAACTCCAAAAGAGGGTTGACTGATTCATCGTTTTGTGGATCAGTCACACTTAAGTCTAAATCCGATGTATCGGTTACCCCGTCCAATTCCGGTTGAGTCCCGTCAAGATCATCGTGAAGTTCGCTCACATCGCCGGTGAAACCTGCAAGTTGTTGCAAATCAAGGGAGGGTTGACCGCCTTGGCTGCGATCGCCATTGAGCACCGCTGCCTGTCCAGCTTGAAAGTCGCCTAGAGCGATCTGAGCAATCCGCAGCACCTGATCGGGATGAGCGTCTAGAGCCTTTGTTGCCGCCTGAGCAATGGCTTCAAACCCTGATAAATTAAGCGATTCCGCCAAGCCTTGGAAAATTTCGCACTGAGTCCGAAGCGTAATGGCAACGGACTGAGGGTCGCCTAAGGCGACAACAGCGGCAATTTCGTCTAAGCGTTGAGTGACACCCACCTCAAAGATGGACTGTGTCACATCAAAACCCAATTCGACGGAGTTGGGGATGTGAGCTTCCTCACCAAAACAGTTTCCTAGCTTATCTTGGAGTTGAGTAAAAATAGCGGCGGTGCGATCGAGAATCTCAGCATCATTCACTTGTCCCCCTGTAAGTTCAGCCGTAAGGGGTAAGCGCAGACACTCATAACCCTCAAAAAGTAAGGCTTCAACTTCCGCATCAATGGACAATTCGGGATTAAATAAGGCTTTGAAAATATCCTCTAAAGAGTGAGCAACTGTTTTGATGGTTTCCAACCCAATACTCGCGGCGGCTCCTTTTAAGGTGTGGGTTGTTCGCATCAAATTGTGGACTTTGTTGATACTGTAATCTTCTCGAAGAGTGAGCAATTCTTGCTCTAAAACCTGTAAGAGTTCCGGCGCTTCCTGGAGAAAGTAGCGGTAGCTTTGTTCGCGAATTGTCGGGTCATTAGTCATCTGAAATCTGAAGTATTGTAAGCGAAGCGGCGCAGGGGAGCTGGGGAGTTGGGGAGCGGGGGAGCTGGGGAGCTGGGGAGCTGGGGAGCGGGGGAGCCTTGAGATATAAACTATCCTTACCCTTCTTGAAATTTGCTAAATTTGCACAGTTGGGATACTCCCCATTACCTATTTCCCCATTACCTATTTCCCCATTAATCAACCTTGAACTGGTCTGCACTTGCTTGTAGGTTTTGAGCCATTGCCAACAGTTCTTTAAAGGATGTGGAAATCTCCACCGAATCCTCTGAGGTCTTGTTAGCGATCGCAGCCACATCAGTCATGGTTTGGGTTACTGACTGAAACTGATCGGTTTGGAGCTGGGTTGCTTGGGTAATACCCTCTACAAGCTGGCTAATTTGACTGGTGGCTTCCACGATCGCATTTAGATTTTGGCGAGCATTGGTAACCAAATGAGTTCCTTGAGCCACCTGCTGAATGCCGGTTTCCATTGCGACGGAAACCTCCGCCGTACCCTCCTGAATCTCTTGAACTAGCTGCGCGATTTCGGTCGTCGCTTCAGCCGATTGACGCGCTAGAGAGCGCACCTCATCCGCAACCACAACAAAACCCCGTCCATATTGACCCGCTCTGGTAGCTTCAATTGCCGCGTTCAGTGCTAACAATTGGGTCTGGGTTGTAAAATTGCTAATCAGGTTCACCACCCTGGACACCTTCTGGGACGATTCACTCAAGCGCTTGAGGCGTTTGCTGGTTTCCGCTACGGTTTCGCGAATCGCTAGAATGCCATCTACGGTATGGTTCATGGCGGCATCCCCTTCCCGAACCGTCTGGTTCGCCTGCTGTACCGCCAAGTTGACCTGTTGAGCGTTGGTGCTCACCGCATTGGTGGAATTGACAAGAGTCTGAATTTGCTCCAGGGTGCGCTCTAGGAACTGGAATTGCTGCTGAGCTTGTGACGCCAAACCGGCGATCGAGGATTCACTGTCTTGGGAGGTTTGAGCGACTTGTCTCGACGCAGTCTGTACCTGCTTCACGATACCGCGCAGGCTTTGCAGAGTATTGTTGTAAGCATCGGCAATAGTCCCCACTTCATCTTCCGTCACAGGAGCGCGAACGGTGAGGTCTCCTTTCAGTGCCGGTCGCACCGCCGTCAGTAATTGAATTACCTCTCGTTGGAGTTGCTCTTTTGCCCCTCGTTCCCGTTCGGCTGACTCGGTCAATTGCTGCGCTTGGGTTCTCAGTTGTTCTAAGTATTCCGCTTGTTGCAGAGCCAGACCAATTTGCACACCCACTTGAGCGAGTAGGTTTACGTCCATCTGCTCCCAGTGACGGGGTTCATCATTTTGATAGGCTCCTAATAGACCCCAGAGTTGGTCACCCTTAAAGATGGGGGCAATCATGTAGGCTTTTACGTCCCATTGCTCCAGCAATTGGACGTGGCATTCCTGATGCCCAATCGTGTAGACATCGTCTACGCTGAACGTTTCTCGCCGACGATAGCGACCACCCCTGGTTTCTTGGAGGTGGGTATCTTCAACTATCGCTAGGTCTGTGCCTACGAGTTTCGTCCAATCGCTGCCCACATCCTCGACGATAAACTGACCACTCCAGTCTGGATTAAATTGATAAATACCGACGCGATCGCACTTTAACTGTTTGCGTAATTCCAGAAGCGCCAGTTGTAACACATTATCCAGGGAAAAATGCTCCTGAATCAGCGCACTTCCTAGTCTGTAGATCAGTCGGCTATAAACGGCTCCTCGATCCACGGACTTGGCTAACTGTTGGGACTGCACGCGCATTTCCTCGATATACTCAGCCTGTTGTAGAGCTAAGCCGAGTTGAGCCCCAATTTGAGCCAGCAACTTGACTTCACCCTCTTCCCAATGCCGGGGTTTGCTGTGTTGAAACGCCGACACCAATCCCCATAGATGTTGCCCTTGCAAGATAGGAGCCACGAGGCAGGATTTGATTGCAAAGAATTCTAAGGCTTCTACATGACAATCCGTCATCTCCGTCTTGTAGATATCATCCACGACGAAGACTTCATTGTCGCGGAAGCGACCCCCTTTGTGTTCTTGTAAATAAGGGTCTTCCCAACCACTGCCCACGAGTTTAGGCCAACCTCCAGACTCCGACTCCACTACAAAGTCGCCGAAGTAGTCTGGGCGAAATTTGTAAATTGTTACCCGTTCTACATTCAGGACTTTTCGTACTTCCTGCACCGTCGTCTTGAATACGGTGTCGATGTCAGAAGATTTAAGAATCTTTTCCAGGATGCTGGCGACAATTCTCTCTCGCTCTGCACCTTTGGCGATTTGAGCGGATTGCTCCTTGACCTGTGCTACATATTCTGCTTGCTGGATGGCTAAGCCCAGTTGAGCGGCGATTTGAAACAGCAACTTGACTTCATTGTCTTGCCAATGCCTGGAGCCACTGTGTTGAAAGGCACTGAGCAATCCCCACAACTTCTTACCTTGGAAGATGGACACCACCATGCAGGATTTCACCCCGAAGTATTCCAAGGCTTCTACATGGCAATCCGTGAGACCGCCATTGTAGACATCATCAACCACCAGAGGTTCGTTATTGCGGAAGCGACCGCCTTGGTTTTCCTGCAAATAAGGGTCTTCCCAACCACTACCCACCAGTTTGGGCCAACCTCCCGTCTCCGACTCCACCATGAAATCGCCGAAATAGTCGGGACGGAACTTGTAAATTGTAATCCGCTCTACATCGAGCAGTCGGCGGACTTCTTGTGCCGCGACTCGGAAAATGGCATCCATATCCGAGCTTTGACGAATTTTATCAATCACGCGGGCGATCGCTCGCTCTCGTTCTGCCTCTTTACCCATTTGCTGGGTTTGGGATTGCAGTTTTTCTAAGTACTCCGCCTGCTGTAGCGCTAACCCCAGTTGAGCGGCGATTTGAGAGAGCCATTTGACTTCATTGTCTTGCCAATGCCTGGGGCCGCTGTGTTGAAAGGCACTCAGCAATCCCCACAACTTCTTGCCTTGGAAGATGGACACTACCATGCAGGATTTGACGCCGAAGTCTTCCAACGCTTCCACATGACAATCCGTGAGACCGCCATTGTAGACATCATCAACCACCAGAGGTTCGTTGTGGCGGAAGCGACCGCCTTGGTGTTCTTGTAAATAAGGGTCTTCCCAGCTACTACCCACTAGTTTGGGCCAGCCTCCCGTCTCCGACTCCACTACAAAGTCGCCGAAATAGTCGGGACGGAATTTGTAAATTGTGATGCGTTCGATATCTAAGAGTTTGCGGACTTCTTGGGCGGTTGTTGCCAAAATGGTGTTGATGTCGAGGCTCTTGCGAATCTTTTCAATTACCAGATTCACGGCTCGCTCTGCTTGAGCTTCTTTAGCCGCTGCCTCCGCCTGTTTTTGAATTTGAGCCTGAAATTCCCAGAACTGTAAGCATGTCGTCATCTCGGTGACAACTTGGTAAAGCAGACGAATTTCAGTTTCCTGCCACCGTCGGGAAAGTCCAGAACACTGTTGCACGGTGAGTAAGCCCCACACTTGCCCCTCGATGAAAATAGGCAAACTTAAGCTGGCTTTAACTTGAAACTTTTGCAGCAATTGGAGTTGATAGGGCGTCGGAGCTTTTTGGTAGACATGCTCTAGGGTGATGACTTGCTGTTGTTGGTAGTCCTGTCTGTTCTGGGCACCAAATGCGATCGCACTCAGAGTTTCTCCCAATGTCGGCGTATAGCCACCCGCCATCAACTCGGCTACGACCGTACCCTGAGTATCGGTGTGGAATTGGTAAATCAACGCTCGATCAACCTGTAAATGCTGATGAATCTCTGTGACTGTTAACCTGAGCAAGGTATCTTGATCGGTCGCTTGGCGCATCTGATTCGCCAGGGTTGACAACCACTGCCTTTCATGCTTTAGATGTTGCTTGTCAAAATGACCTTTGAATCTTACAGATGTTTGATCGTTTTGAGGGTGACTGGGTGATGAATCGAGTTGGGACTCAACAGGGGGCATCGCCAGGGAGCGATCGCGTTCTGACGAGATTAGCGCTAGCTCCTCTAGGGTTAGTTCTTGCTCCCTCCCCAATCTCGACTGCGCCGTAGCTGCGGTATTCGGTTCAGTCGCCCGGTTAAAAACATCGGCGCTAGGGTTAGCAACCTCTGAAGCGTCAACGGCATCGGAGGTAACAGGAATTCCGTTCGGGTGATTGCTATTAAAAGGATGAGTGTGGCTGAGATCTGTCATAGTTTATTGGCTTCTAGATTCAAAGGGTGGAAAGAAAGCACAGCAAGCTCCAACAGCAGCCCAGCGTTTTTTGCGGCTAACTGTTGTTTTTGGATATCAGGGATAGGTAATTTTCGAGTGGAAAGAAAGTGAAAACGTGGGAGCCTAAAAGCTTCTGCCTTCTGCTATATCAGGAATGCCTCTGCCACAAGGGATACTGAGTAATGGCTATGACATCTAAGACGGTACCGTTGTCCCCGCGCAGTGCCCCCAAGACAAAAGGCAAGAGTTTAGCCGGAAATAAACCAGGGGCAACGGGCTGGAGTTGCTGTAAGTCGTGTAACTCGATGTCGTTGACTTGTTGCACCACAAGGCCAACCGACTGACCCTGAACCTGAACGACCATGACTGTCGGAGGCACCAACAGGGATTGTTGGCGAAACAGGGGGGGACATCCCACCAGATAATTGAGGTCTATCAGCCAAATCATTTCTCCCCGCCAATTGCAAATTCCTAATACCTGACTGGGCATTTCAGGAACTGGGAGAATTTCTGCTACATTCAGCCTAAAAATTTCGGTAATTTGTTCTAGGGGCAGCAGAGCACTGTCTTCCACACCCAGAGGAAAGCGAAGCAATCGTTGGCGTGTTTCTGGAGGTAGCGGAGCTTCAGACAGGAAGTCTAAGGTTAGCCCGTCAAGGCTGTTTACTGTTTGCCCAAAGTCAAGCGAGTTCAGCATGAATTCCTTTTCCTCTTCACCTAATAAACGGAAGTCAATTGCTGGATGGTTTGCATCAGTGCTTGCTGATCAACGGGCTTAGGGATGTAAGCATCGGCTCCCAGCATCGAACCCCAAAGTTTATCGGCTTCGGTTCCTTTGGTTGAGCAAATCACGACGGGGATGGCTTGGGTACTGGTATTCGTCTTGATTTCGCGGCACAGTTCAAACCCGCTTTGACCGGGCAAAATCACATCGAGAATCACCAAATCGGGTTTTTGCGACTGAAGTTGAATACGGGCTTCTTCACCACTGGTGACACTGATTACATTTAGACCCGCCTGTCTCAGGTGACGGGTAATCACTTCGGTTTCTGTGAGACTATCTTCAACCAACAGAATTGTAGTCATATAAACAAGCTTTTGTGAGATAACGTGGGTCAAATTCAGGGCTTTGGGTTTTAAATCAACGGCAAGAGACTCATCCTGCCAATTTTGCAGTCTCTTAGGATGGAGCCGGTTTTTTTACTGTCAGATACTTTTGCAAAGTACTCAACACTTTTTCCTGCCCGATGGGCTTGGCTAAAAAGCCCGTAGAGCCAACCATCTTGGCTCGTACTCGGTCTACAATTCCGTCATTACTGGTGAGAATAATCACAGGCGTATCTTGGAATACTGAAATTCGACGAATTTGTGAACAGATTTCATACCCGTTGGTAACGGGCATAATCAGATCCAAAAAGATTAGGTCAGGTTTATGCTCTAGCAAGAGTGGCAGGGCTTGCACGGGGTCTTGAATTAGGATGCACCGATAGCCAGCTTGGGCGAGAATATGATTCATCATCTGGCAATCGAGTCGGCTGTCATCGATATAAGCCACCAGGGGACTTGTCTGTTGGGATTGAACCGGCCTTACCCGTGAACCGAAGGCTGGGGGTTGAGGATGAGTTGTTGGCTTGACGGTATAGTTCAAGTCCCCAACTTCGAGTACTTCAATCAACCCTTTACGGATATAGGGCATGATTGACAGGGTTAGGGGTAACAGGTTCTGTTTTAACTTGACGGCTAAATCCCTGAATGTCTGATGACCATCCACAAGGGTGATCAGGTTTTGGTAAACTTTGGGCGGAGTTTGCCAACGCAATTCCTCAGCTTTGGAGATTGCGGGAGCAAGGTTGGGGGAAATCTCAGCTAAGGCGTCCTGTTGCCAAGCCTGCCAAGCCTGAATGGCTTGCTGCCAAATCGGCTCAACTTGAATCGAAATCAGTGTGGCATCGAATGAATTTAAGGTGTCTGGAGGAAGGGATCGGTAAGTCAGTTGCAAGGCTGAACGATAGCGAAATCGATCCCATCGTTGATGGATATCGAACAGTATTTCGGTAATGTAACCTTCAATGATCGCCGACATTTGCGATCGCCTAACTTTCCCTTGTTTCACCAACTCGACTAAAAAGCGGTAGTCTCCATCCTGAGGCTGAACTGCTTCTTGAGAGATAGTAGACACTCGTGTGGCAAGCTGGCGCTGTTTACATAGACTGGCTAAGGCATTGCTATCGATCGCAACTTGCGGACAGTACATCGATAACTGTCGCAGCAATCGGCGGATGGGATGTATTTCATCAGCACCCCAAATCAAACAACCTTGGCGGAAATACAGACTCCAACGCTGAACTTTGGGTTCTTTAATCGCCAAATCCAACTGACCTGTAAATCCCTGTTCACTGCAAGCCAGAATCTGCTTTGCCAGTTCGGCGGTGGTCACGACCTCCTGAGTTGCCATTGGAAACTCCTTTAAACATGAACTAACAAATGAAGAAGTAAGCATTGCTCACTACCTTAGATAAAATGGCAAAGTCCAAAAGACTCAATAAAGGTTCAAGAAATGACAGACACGAAGTCTCTGATCAATCTCTACTGTTAAAAGACAATACTCCAAGCCATACTAGGCGCTGAAAACAGTATCTTGTTCTAATACAGGGTTTTATCGCCTAATGATTATTCAATTCTTTTGAAGAGTTTATAATTCTATTCCACAGGCTTTTTCTACATCGAGTGGATTGTTTTTGGCGTCGTCGCTATTAGAATTTGAAGTCAAATTCTATCGATGAACCTTATCCTCTATGGGCAAATAGAGATGTTTATACCATACAACCCACTCATGCTGTTGAACTTTCTTAATATCTGTTTATCGTGTGTAGTTCTGGTGAACTACGTGGCTTTTAACTCTTCTGTGCAAATAGCCATAACTTACGATTAGAATTGCAAGATTTGGAATGAAAGCACCCTAGATATGGCTTTCATTCAATATTTATGCAACGCTGGTGCGAGTAAGTCGGATAACTATGAAGCCTTGGTAGATTGCTTAGGTTGGTCAGCACCCAATTTTATGGCTTCTTCTGCTGAGGTTATGGAAAGGTTAAAAACACCCTTAATCTACCGGAACTCCCTTCTCATCTGCTCTATCTTTACCCTGACTCAGCGTAGGAGCATCCAAGTTCCATGATTCAGACCTCGAAACCAGGTTCGGCTTGAGAGCAAGCCTGAAAATACAAATTGGCTCCCTGTATTACATGTATAACATTATATTCCTGTGTATGTAGTTATGCAAATAGTCTTTATCTCGTTACAGTGAACGTTTTTAGACGTTTTAGATGGAAGCTTCACACAGAACATGATCACTCCTGTATTACACAGCCCTGTCAATTTATTACTTCCTCTCCATATCAAATCAGGTTAATCAGCGATTAATTTTTTGAATTTCACTCGATTTTCCTCTGACCAGAATGATTGAAACCGAGAAGATATAGCTGGAGATAGTGACAATCGTGGGACTCATGATGGTATATGTCAGTCGGAAAAATATTAACCCTTTGAAAATTCTATGAAGTGTTGATGCATAAATCTTCGTTTCAGCTCTCTTTTTTTGGCTAAGTACCCTTTGACAACAGGAACAAAATGGATTTGAAAGAATATATGCTATGCCAGTATCAAGTGCTAATCGATGTTTAAATGATCGTTTTTTGTATCAAGATTTACAAAAAATGAGTCAACTAAGGTTGAGAGTGGAAGGCTTAAATGTTGGTCATGTCTAAGTAGATTGCCAATCTCTCTACGAGCGCCTTAACTCTTGTCAACACGTAACAGCGATCGCTTGGGGAAGAGGAGTTAATTGAGGTGAATGAGTGCGATCGCAACAGGCTAGATATTCGCAATAGGTAGCATTATATGACCGATTATCTGGGTCTGTCTTCACCCAAACGGTTCACCTCAATAGAGGAATTGCACTGGCTTTGAGCCATTGTAAGGTGGTTCCAGTGTATCGGCAATTCTCCAATTTAATATGAAATTCCAAGGGATAACAGCGATAACTCTCCTGGCAACCGTTGGATTTAGCTCTGTTGTTTACGCCGCATCCAGCGAACACTTTCAAACATTGCAGCAGACGGGCGATTGTATTCGATGTGACTTAAGAGGTGCACCCCTGAGTCAGGCTAACCTGAGTGGTGCCAATCTTAAAGGGACTCAACTGAGTTCCGCTTCCCTGAAGAAAGCTCAACTGACGAATGCCAACTTGAGTGGTGCCAATCTCAAAGGAGCGGATTTAGAGAATGCTGATCTGCGAGGGGCTAATCTCAAGGGAGCTAACTTAGAGTTGGCAAATTTGAGTGGTGCCAATCTAGAAGGGGCGAACCTTCAGGGGGCGAAACTGGAAGGTGCCTTAATTAATGGAGTCAACTTTTGTCGTGCCAATGTACCGGAACGCTATCACTCATTGCGAAGCTGTCGGTAAATTTAAATTGTTGCGATCGCAACGGGCTTAACCTCTTCCACACGAGGTATCACACAACCCACAATTCGACTCTGGGCATAACCTCTGGCTTGCAGTGTGGCTAAACATAAGTCGGCTTGCCCAGCCGGCACCGCAGCGAGAAGTCCACCAGAGGTTTGGGGGTCAAACAAGAGTGGGTATTTAGGAGAAGTGCTAACTTCAGGTAAGTTGTTGATGTAATACGAGGCTCTTAGATTCTGGGGTTGCAGAGAACTCATAATTCCCTTTTCCAGAGTTTCGAGTGCCCCTTCCAATACTGGAATTGCCTCTAAATCCAACTCAACAGCCACACCCGAAGCTTTCACCATTTCCATCAGGTGCCCCAACAAACCAAACCCTGTGATATCCGTGCAGGCTGTCGCCCCATATTCCACAAACACGTTAGCGGCTTCCTGGTTAGATAGCAACATGGAGTGAACCGCCTGATCAATCCATCGCCCCTTCACCTGCAAGCGCATATCAGCGGCGAATAGTGTCCCCGTGCCTAGGGCTTTCGTGAGAATCAGCACTTGACCGGGCTGCATCCCCCCTTTCTTGAGCAACTTCTCCGGTGCTGCCAGTCCATTACAAGCCAGTCCAAAGGCTAATTCTGCCCCTTCGGTGGTATGACCCCCGATTAATTGCGCCTGTGCTTGGTAGAGTACATTCATCGCACCCGATAAGAGTTGATAGAGCGTTTCTTCTACTTTGTCTTCGCTGGCATAAGGAACACTTACCATTGCCAAGGCACTCTGAGGGGTTGCGCCCATGGCAAAAATATCACTTAAGCCGTGATGAGTACTAATTTGACCAAAAATATAAGGGTCACTAAGTAAGGCGGGAAAATAATCAATACTCTGCACCATCACTTGACCGGCGGGGACTTGTATTACCGCTGCATCATCAGGCGTTCCCAATCCGATGAGAATATCCTCTCGTTGCGTCCAATTTGGGGTTTGCAGTTGCAGCCGTTGCAATACTCGCTCTAGGGTAGAACTACCAACTTTAGACCCGCAACCTGCACAACGCATCGTCGGATTTGGGCTTCCTTCCTTGACCCCCCTTACTCCTCCCTTATTAATGGGGGAAGATAAGAAAAGACTGTTAGAGACTAAGGGTAAGATGGATTTGGAATTTGGGATTTTATGCTCTTGCCCATTCCCCATGGGTGACAAGTCGCTAAAGCGCTGCATGAATTTGCGATCGATGTAATCTTTCCAGCGCCAGAGTAACGGGGATTGCCAGCACAAAGCCCCCCAAGATGCGATAGCGGAGCGGGGCGTGCTAGCGTCCTTCGCTTCTCCATCCCCTGTACCAATTAATCCTAAAAATTGCTGCTGCGGTTTGTAAGGCTTTAAGGGTTTTTCTAGTAAGAATGCCGTCAAATTTTCAAACAGCGGCTTTCCCTGACGTACGGCAAAAACCCCAGCTTTGGGACGCGGATGATTCACCATCGTAGCAATGTCACCTGCGGCAAAAATATGAGGATGAGACAGGGATTGCAAGGTGTCCCCTACTAAAATAAAGCCGTCTGAATCGGTCTTCAGTCCAGATTCCTCAATCCATTGGGGTGCTGAGGCATTTGTGACCCAAAAGGTATAATCGCACTCTACCTGTAAACCGGATTCACAGTGAATTTTGTCCGGTAAAACCTCACTGACGGTTTCCTCTAAATGTACCTGAACACCCCGATTCATCAGCAGGTTGTAGAGGTGTCGGCGTACCCAAGAATTATGGTTGGGCATTAATTGAGCACCACGCTGGAATAAATGAATTTGTGGTTGCTCTTGTTGTGGGTGTTCTTTGGCTTGAAGGATTTGATGCAGACGTCCTTGCATCGTCAGTGCGAGTTCCACGCCGCCAGCACCACCCCCCACAATACCCAAATGCATGGGTTGTTGGGGATTGTTGGCAAAGTCTTCAACGAACTGATTCCAGTGTTGTAAAAATTGGGGAACTGGCTTGGCGGGAATGGCATATTGGGCGGCACCGGGTACATCCACTTTGGCTGGAGTGCTGCCAATATCGATGGATAAGACATCGAAGGCGACGGGTGGATGATTGGCACAGAGAACTTTGTTGTTTTTTAAGTCAAGACCGACGGCGCGATCAATATAAAGTTGAGCTTGGGCAAACTGAGCGAGGTGTCGCAGATCAATGTGGCATTCGTCAAAGTCATAGTAACCCGCAACATGACCGGGCAACATCCCAGAATAAGGGGTGTGGGAGGTGTCGGTAATTAGAGTAATGCGTAATCCGGGCAACTGATTCATGCCCAACATGCGGAGTGCGATCGCATGGGTATGACCGCCACCTATCAATACTAAGTCTTTCACAATGGGATGGGTTACTGGCTGCATTGGAAGGCCATATCTCGACTAAACAACCCTGACACCATGATAATTGTCCTTAATTTTTCCCTACCGAGTCAAAAATTCCCATTACCCATTACCCATGACCCAAAAATAGAGTTTTCCACCACAAGTCTGGGAGAACCAACCTAGTTTCTAAAACTGTAACCCATCGGACTTCACGCCAATTTGGATGCCAGATTAGGAACAGTTAATCCACCTAGTAAGCCAAAAGATGAACAGCTTCCTGTATTCCTCGTTGAATCCCTGCGATCGGTTGAAGACATTATTATTAGTGGGTAGTTTGCTCACTCTCACCTCCTGCCAAGCTGTTTCGAGTAACGCCCAAACGCCCAATTTAGCCTCTGCCGCTAGAACCCTCACGGTATCAGGTACCGGCACGGTTAACATTCCCACAACCTTGACGTTTGTGCGTTTGGGTGTTGAGATTCAGGGCAAAACGGCTCAGGACGTACAACAGCAGGTCGCCAAGCGATCGCAAATGGTGGTGGAACTGCTGAAATCCCGTAAGGTAGAGAAGCTGGAAACCACGGGTATTAGCCTGACGCCTAACTATACTTACACAGATGGGAAGCAACGCATTAATGGTTATACAGGCACGAACACCGTCAGCTTTCGGATTGATACCGATAAATCCGGGACGCTGTTAGATGAGGCGATCAACGCCGGCGCAACACGGATTGATGGTGTGAGTTTTGTGGCTTCTGATCATGCGATCGCACAAGCTCAACAGCAAGCGATTCAGAAAGCGGCTGACGATGCGAAAAAGCAGGCTGATGCGGCCTTAAGATCACTCAATCTCAACCAACGGGAAGTGATGGGCATTCAAATTAATGGAGCCAACCCACCTCAACCCATCATTTATCCCGCTGTTGCCAATATGCCTAAAGCCGCAACAGAGCAAGCGGCTGACACGCCCGTTGTTGGGGGTGAGCAGAAGGTGCAACAATCCGTGACGCTGCAAATTCGCTACTAACCGTAAGCTAACGCGCATTTAAATGGCATCTTCTGAAAACAGGATAAAATCGATCAATTCCTCTCCCTAGCTCCCCAGCTTATCTGAGCGTTAATACCGAATACGCGGGTCAATCAAAGCATTGATAATATCGATCGCCATGCTAGCCACGACAACAATTGAGCCAAAAAATACCATAATTCCCTGCACGGTTGGGTAATCCCGTTCGGAAATCGCCGCATACAAGCGATTGCCTAAACCAGGCCAAGAAAAGGTGACTTCGGTTAACACGGCTCCTCCCAGCAAGGAAGCCAGCGTTAGTCCCAACACGGTAATCACGGGAATCATCGCATTCTTCAGAGCGTGGGCGACGACAATTCGAGCTTCGGGAATACCCCTGGCTCTGGCAGCTTCCACATAATCGGCTTTCAGGGTTTGTTTCAGGTTCACTCGCACAATCCGCTCAAAAATCCCACTGAGCAGTACTCCCAATGTAATACTTGGTAACGCGAGATAATAGAGGGCGGTAAAAAACTGGTTCAGGTTGCCGCTGAGCAGGCTATCAAGGGTATAAAGACCCGTGAACCCAACAGGAGCGGGGATGGAAATTGGGAAGCGTGTTCCCAGAGGAAACCAATTGAGTTGCACCGCAAAAATTAATTGTAAAATCATCCCCACCCAAAACAGGGGTAGGGAATAGGTAATGATCCCAAATAGGCGTCCGCCAATATCAAAAACAGTGCCACTGCGGGAGGCGGCGAGAGTCCCAATGCTAACACCCACGAGAAAAGCCACTATAATCCCAAATACCGCCAATTCCATGGTGGCGGGGAAATGAAGCTGAATAATTTCCCATACTTTTTGACCCTGACTGGATATAGAGCTACCTAAGTCGAAATGCAGTAAGCTTCCTAGATAGCGAAGGTATTGCAACCACAAAGGGTCGGATAACCCTAACTGTTGTCGGAGTTTGTTCTTCTCTTCATCGGGAGCACGACCGCCAAGAATCGCATCAACGGGGTCTCCTGGCGTGGCTCTGAGCAGGAGAAACACGAGGGTTGTAATCGTCCACAGCATCAAAGGGGCTAGGAGTAGACGCGTCAGGACGTAATATTGTAGAGCTTTGGCACGAGACATAAATCAGGATGCAGTGTGAAGTCTGAAGTATGCAGTATAGGAAACTTTGCTTCAGTTCGCACTGGGACTGCCCGTATAAGATCGTCTCCAACTGCATAATTTTTTGACTTCATCCCAATCATAAAGCAGTAGACCCAATAACAAAGTGTCAAACCTTTGTCGCTAGTCTACAGGGTTCAATCGAAGTCTTGCATAAGTGGCACAGCTAACAGAGATAAGTACTACTGCTAGATCACAACACTTGAATGAGAGCAAGTGGTCTAATCGAGTTGCTCCGGTTACCGTCATGCCATTGGAATGTTTTTACACCTTACCTGACAGGCTAGAAGAACATCGCATTATTTGGCGAATTGAGCCACGGTTGCGCGATCGCATTAATGAGTTGTGTCAAAAAATAGATCCATTAGCAGAACTTGATGAAAAAATACTAACTTCCAGAATAGCTCGCTATTTATTTGAGATGTTACAGCAGCATCCAGAGCATGAACTCCTGCAAAGCCATTGGATCGCTTTTCTAGAAAGACGGTGTGAAAAAGTCGCTACCAGACTTGCTCATTTCAATCCTAGTTACTTTCGCGATTTAGTTTTAATAGGAGCTGAATTGGCAAACCATCCCGTCAATTTTTTTGAAAATTTTGATAGTCAACGTTCTCAATTTGAATATTGGTATCCTACCTTAAAGCGATTTGTCGATGCTAAAATTAAGTATCTAATAATTCCCAAATTTCGAGAATTAACAGGGATAGATACCCTGGGTCGAACCCCCTTAGGGTTAGCTGCACGTTCGACGCGGAAACAAGTTAAAGAAGCTTTGCATTATCTAGGTTACACTCAAGCAGAATTATCAAAATATCTGCTGGCTTGGCAGTGCTTTCAAGAAATCAGACATTCCATTAAATTGGGAGTCAATCAATTTAAAATCGAACATTTTCAGAATGTTGCCAAGCGGTATTGTGAATTTAGAGATCAACTCGCATTACCTGAGGGTCATAATCGAGATATTAATGGAGAGGAGATTAAAACTTGGCTGGAAAATATCGGAATAGCAATCCGAAAACTTTTAGACCCACCCCTTGATTCTCTCGATACATCTTTACCCGCGACGACCGATGAAAATACATCTTTATTAGAAAATATTCCTGGTCAACTCAAAGAAGATGAGGAAATGCAACAAACTGTTGTTGCTTTTAGGGACTTTATTGCTCATTTGCTGGAAGGATTGCCAGAAACTCAAGAAAAACAATTGCTGTTTCTCAGGTATGGCTTAGAACTTAAACAAAGCCAAATGGGTAAAGAATTTAGGGGTCAAGCACAATACCAAATTAGTCGCCTGCTTCAGCGGTTGAATCAACGTATCTTAACTCAAATTTTGAATTGGGTAAAACAACATTTGGAGCTTGAACCCAGTTCCGAATGCCTGAAGGAAATTGAAGTCGTGTTATATCAATACTATTCTGATCAGATTGATGTTTTTTTTGAAAAAACCATTCAGGTTTTGGGAACCCAGAGCCGGGAGGTATTAAAATTATTTTATATTTTTCAATTGAAGCCTTCAGGGATTGGGACGAGACTTCATAAGTCGGAGGCGGAAGTAAAGGAGTTATTAGAGGTGATAAAGCAATGGGTATGCAGCAGTATAACTGAGAAAATCAAAGCTGAAATTCAACTTGAGTTGCAATCTCAAGGTGCAGCTCAAAAGAGAATAACTACCGTCACCGAAACCCGGTTAGAAACTATTCTGCAACTTTATTGACAATAATCAACAGACAGAGCCATGACATTAACGCTTCAAACCTTAAGCAGCCTTTATTCTGAGCATCTCTGGTTAGAACTTTCGGATAGTGATTTAGAACAAGCTAAATTAGCTTCTCAAGGTTACTCTAATGAAACGGGTTGTAATTATGCCTATCTCAATTCCCTGTGCCTGAATTGCTTTTTGAATTGGCTACAAAAGAATTTAAACTTAGAAGTTTATCCGAGTGCATTTCCCAATGAGCAACTCTTGCCGCAGATTTGGGAATTCGTGAGTGGATGTGGGATTAATTGGGGTAATAAACGGCTGGTACTGATTCCTAGTGATGCTATTGATATGGCTGATTTCGTCGTGTCTCAAGAATGGGTCGATATCCCCACTTTGGCAGCGGATTATTATTTACCGATACGAGTAGATTTAGAAGAGCGATATCTTCATGTTTGGGGTTTTGTTTCCCGGAAGACTTTGAAAGCTAAAGCCGATTATGACCCAATTTATCGGGTCTATTATCTTGAGCAAGATTGGGTTGTTCCAAACTTAGAGGTAATGGAACTTGCATCTAACTTTTGTTTTGACGAAAAAGGTGACGTAATGCCTTTGCCAAAATTATCAGAGACGGAAGCAAAAAATTTGATAGAAGAACTGAGCAAACCTTCGCCTTATTCTCCTCGCCTAAAGGCAACATTTGAAAAATGGGGGGCATTATTAAATGAGAGTCATTGGTTACAGGAGTTATATAAACGACGGGTGCAGTCAGTTTCACCCACTATATCAGCTCTCAGTCTATGGCTAGATGGTGTTTTGGAAGCCGGGTGGCAAACCTTTGAAGAGTTATTTCAGTCTAAGAATTTGGCTCCAGGATTTCGGATGAAACAAGTGAGAGGGATTGAACTAGAAACAGCAGAAAAAGTTAGACGAGCGGTGAAACAATTGTATAACAGTCAAAGTGAAATAATTTTCCCGTCCCATATTGAAGAGCTAGATGCGTTAGTTTATCTCATACAGAATACTCAAGATGAAAGCCTTCGCTGGAAAGCGGCTGAATATTTATGGACAATTGCTCCAAACTATCCAGGTTCGGCTATGAGAAGGGTGATGGATTTAGGCGTTCAGCTAATGGGGCATCCCATCGCTTTAATGGTCGCCGTTTTACGTAAACTGGATGGTAAAGTTGCCGTATTGCTGCGAGCTTATCCCATGCATAATCGCGGTAAATTACCACCCAGTTTACGCTTAATTGGACTGGATGAAAATGGTGCATCTATTCCGGGTTTAGAAGCTGTAGCGAGAAGCGAACCGCAAGATGATTATATTTCTTTGTACTTTAGTGCTTATGTGGGCGAACGATTCAGTGTTCGTCTGACGTTAAAAGATACTAGCATTACCGAACAATTTGTAGTTTAACTCTAAACGAAGTTAGGTCAAAATGAGATGAATTAACCTGATTATATCCGCTAGCCTGAAGTGAGCGATCGCTCAAGCTAACCTACTACTTTAAAATAGATGATTGACGTTTGTAGATAGCTTAACAATGTCTTTTCTTTATTGGATTTTCCCAGTATTATATGGCTTAAGAAATCCACATAAAGGAAGCTCAATATGAGCAAGCGAGTTATATTCAGAATTGACCAAGGTGATTTTGAACAAGGGTTTTCTGTAACCTTAACAATTAAGGAAAATGGGGAGATTTGCGCTCCAGAAATCAAGGGAAAACTTGCGCCAGCAACACAAATTATTGACCGTTATAATGACTGGCAACAAGCTTACTACTCTTGGGGGCAAAGCCACCGCTGGTGGAGACGGAGGCTAGAGGTTCCAGACCAAATCAATACAAACTATTCAAGTGCTGACAGCGAGAATAATGCTACCATTTATGCTTCCCAGTTTGAAGGGGAGCTAAATGACTGGCTAGATCGTTCGGACTTAGGAGAGTTAAGAGAGGAACTGCTACATACCGTTAACAGAAATGATTCTGTAAGCTTCATCGTCCAAACGGATAACAAAGAATTACAGAGGCTACCCTGGGAGCTATGGCGTTTACTTAAAAATCGTTATCATCAGGCTGAAGTAGCGATAAGCAGCAGAAGTGCACCCAAAAAAGGAGCTTTGAGAAGTTCAGTTAAAATTCTAGTGATTTTGGGTAGCGATGATAAAATTGATATTCAAACCGACTGGACTATTCTTAGAGAGAAACTGCCAAATGACGAATTAGTATTGGTGGAAAAACCTAGAGCCGATGAATTTAGAGAAATTCTCATAAATCAGCCTTGGGATATTATTTTCTTTGCCGGACACAGTTCGACTCACGCCGATGGAAATGATGCCAAAATTTGGCTTAATGAGCAAGAATATTTATCACCTCAAAAGCTAAGGAATTCTCTGGAAAAAGCCGTTAGGAATGGGTTAAAACTGGCGATTTTTAACTCCTGTGATGGATTGGGATTAGCACGACAATTGGAAACTCTGCAAATTCCTCATATCATCGTCATGCGGGAGCCGGTTCATGATGAAGTTGCACAAAAATTTTTGAATGGTTTTCTCACAAGCTTTGCTGAAGGTGCTTCTTTACATGAAGCGGTGCGCGAAGCGCGTGACCAATTAAGGTTAATAGAAAATCGCTCTCCTAATGCCTCTTGGTTACCTGTAATTTTTCAAAATCCCGAAGAACCCCCGCTATTTTATCCTGTAGAAGAGTCAGCACCGGAATTAGGAAAAGAACCGCTAGAAAGTTCAGGAAGTAGAGCAAAGCTTAAGAAAATAGCCTGGTGTGGAATGGGTGCGATCGCACTCTGCACTCTTACTTTGGAAATCTATAAAATCATCGATCTGCGTAAAGATTCTACCTTAGCGTCAGGAATTAGCTTGGGAGAAGAAATTCTAAGCGAAAAAAATACCACTTCTGAAAAACAAGCTGGTGTGAAAGCCTTTGGCAATGGTAACTATTCCAAGGCAGTGGCAAATTTTAAATCGTCTCTAGAGAAAAATCCTAATGATCCAGAGTCACGAATTTATTTAAACAACGCCAAAACCGCTAATAACAAACAAACCATTAAAATTGCCGTCAGCGTACCCCTTGGCAGTAACCCATCCATAGGCGAGGAAATTTTGCGAGGTGTCGCAGAAGTGCAAGAGGAAATTAATCGCGACTACCAGATTAATGGCTTACCCTTACAGGTGGTACTCGCTAATGATAATAATGACGGTAATCTAGCTCAAGCCGTTGCTCGTAAGTTTGTCAAAGATACCAGTATTTTTGCAGTTATTGGACATAATGCGAGTAATGCTTCTACTGCGGCAGCTCCGATCTATAAAGATGGGAAATTAGCCATGATTTCCCCAACAAGCTTTGCTAACCAATTGAAAGAACCATCCTATATTTTTCGCATGGTTCCCCAAATTACTTTTTTTGCCGCGCAATTATCTCAAGGACTTGGCAGAGCCGTTCCTAACCCCAAAGTTGCCATTTGTGTAGATAATGTATCCCCGGATCAGGAATCCTTTAGAAATGAATTTAAGTACGTTGTTTCAGCTTATAAAGGACAGCATATTGATCTAGGCTGTAACCTTGCCGACCCAAATTTTAATCCGATTGCTGTGGTCGAGACAATTAAAAAGAACAATGTTAATAGTTTGATGGTGGCACCCTATGTTAATAACCTGCCCAAAGCGATGGAACTCTTCAAGGCGGTTCGAGAAAGTCAGTTACCCATCAAGATGTTTGGCAGTCCAACTTTGTATAACGATAAAACCATTGAGTGGGGAGGAGAAGCAGTAGAAGGTTTGACATTATCCGTTCCCTACTTCCCTGATGAGAGAGAAAAGAATTCGTTTCGGGAACTCTGGAAGACAGAACTAAACACCTGGCGATCGCCAATGTCTAAGGATACAACAAGAGCGATTGCAACGGGTTTACAACAACTCCTGAAATCACCACAACCAAATCGCCAGGAATTAGACAATATATTAAGAAATTCGAGTTTTAAGGTGAAGGGTGTCACGGGAGAATTCAAGTTCACAAGCAACACAGGTGAACGGGAATTTCTCTTTCAAAAAGAACGTACCGATGCTTTAATCCAAGTTAAAAACGGTAAATTTGTAAAGATTGAATAGCTAGATCTAACAGAACTGCATATTTCTCTCACTCTATCCCAATACCTTATCGGACGGGTTAGAAGTGAGAGCAGCTATGTTAGAAGAAGAACAGGTATTACACCACCGCTATCACATTCAACGTCAGTTGGGACAAAATGCTGGACGGCGTACCCTACTGGCTCAAGATTTACATACCCAGGAACTCGTTGTCCTCAAAATTCTTAGTTTTAGCAGTGACTTCCGTTGGGAAGATTTGAAATTGTTTGAAAGAGAAGCCGAAACCCTCAAATCTCTATCCCATCCAGCGATTCCCCACTATCTTGATTATTTTGAATTACACTTACCCAATTGTCGGGGATTTGTCCTTGTGCAAAGTTACATTGATGCCACCTCATTGCAGGAATGGATTAAGCGAGGGCGAACATTTAGTGAGGATGAAGTTAAACAAATTGCTAAGGCGTTACTCAATGTATTGAGCTACTTGCATGAGCGCAATCCTCCTGTAATTCATCGCGATATCAAGCCCAGCAATATTTTACTCAAAGGCGATCGCTCGGCTCATCAGGTAGGAGACTTATACTTAGTTGATTTTGGTTCTGTGCAAACGGCTGTCCGAGAAATTGGGACGATGACGATTGTGGGAACCTATGGCTATATGCCACCCGAACAATTTAGCGGACGTGCCTTCCCAGCTTCCGATTTGTATAGTTTAGGTGCAACGTTAATCTACTTGGTAACAGGGATGCATCCGTCTGATTTGCTGCAAGAAAATTTGTTGCTTGAATTTGAACCCGTGACGCATCTTTCTCCAAACTTTGTGCAATGGCTCAAGCTTTTGACGCATCCCAACCGCAAGCAACGATTGAGTTCAGCGACGGTTGCATTGAAAGCGTTAGAACAGCCTTTTGTTCAATCCCAACTGATTGAATCATCAACTACATCAACTCCTTTAACTCTGCAAAAACCTGTTGACAGTAAAGTCTCTCTGTACAAGGATGAAGAAACTTTAGAGATATACCTACCTCCAGAAAAATTGGCTGAAGGCGTAGGAGCAATAGGTTGTTATTTCCTCATGTTCTGCTTTTTTACTGTCATGTCGCTGAGTTGGTTATCTGTCTCTGTACCTAGTGGTAACTGGTTCGTTACCTCAATTGGCTTGATGTTCTTCTGTATCGGAATTTATTGTCTGTGCCAACCTGCTTTCGCCGCAAATGAACACACACGCATCCATATTGATCAAAAATCAGTGACTGTAACTAAAACAGCATTTGGAAGACGGCAGCAGGTTTTTCATGCCAGTCGCAATAACCTGTATAAATTAACCTATGTTAAACGCCTCTATCGTCAAGGTAGTGAAGGGGACATTGAAGAGGTATCACCAGAGTTAAAAATTTGGGCGAGACAGATTGCTACTTATAGTGGTCATTACCAAGACATCAGCTATCGCATCGGGCAATCGGTGAGTGCGGACAACAAAACCCGCTTTTATGGTCGTCTAACAACCCCAGAACTCGATTGGTTGGCACAAGAATTAAGTAACTGGTTGGGTTTACCCATTTCAAGAGATTAGGGAAATAAACTGCATATTTTTCTCACTCTATCCCAATCCTAAATTAGATGCGTTAGAAGTGAGGAACTCATGAAACCGACTAACTCTACTCAGAATAACCTGAACTCGCCTAAGCAGTGGCTTGTGCCATTAGTTCTCACTATCCTTACGGGTTTAGGTTTTAAGTTAATTTGGACAAAATCTGGACGTACCCTCATGGCAATCTGGAATTGGTTGTGGGGTATTCCTATTGAATCCGGCGGCAAAATTGCGGTAGAAGCAGCGTGGGACTCTGTAAAATCGATGCAACAATCCGTCGCTCAACTGGCTGAATCTGTTGCGACAGCCGTTGCTGCTTATGAGAAAGTTAAATCGAAATATGCAGCCAAACAGCAAGAATTTAAACAGGCTGAAAATCAAGCTTTACTCGCTTATAAACAAGCTAATGAAGAAGCGGCAAGACTGGCAATGAGTCGGGCTATTGCAATTGAACGGCTACTCCCGAAAATGGGTGAACAAGTCAGTCAAGCTGAAAAAGTTGTCGTATCTGCCAAAGCAAAACTGCATCGAGAACGAGAAAAATTAGAAGCCTATCAAACAGAGATGCAAAATCTTAAGGCTTTAGCAGAAATCAACGAAGCATTAGAAACAATTGCCCAAGTTGATAGTACTTTAGATATTAATTCAGCTCGCTATCAATTTGAATCAGCACAAGCAGCCGTCGAAGAGCGATATTTCAAAGCAAATGCCCACGCGGAACTCATTGAAAATCCTGCTGAAAGGCTGCAAGCAGATTTAGATCATTTGACACTTAACGATGAAATTTCCCGCCGCCTCGCCCAATTGAAAGGCGAACGAGGCTGATTATAGATTTGGGAGGCAAGGATTTTAGATTAAAAAAGTATTCCCTTATTTACTCCCGCTAAAATCGTTAATTCCATTATCAGAAATCAACTCCCAAGTCGAGAATCTGCTGGCTTTATGGCATCACCTCCGTTTCTCTCCAAATCGAACTGTAGAAAGAATCTAAACTATTATGGAAACCACAGAAGCCGTCAGAGTTAAAAAACGCCGAATTCCTCCCATTTTCTATATTCTGATGGTAGGATTAAGCTTAATTTCAGCTCCTCGATTTTTAGGTACTTTTAAAAGCGGGTCTAGGAGCGGAAGTATTGGCAATTATTTGCTAATTTCCGAAAAGGTAACTTCCGATAAAAAACAGGGAATTGAAGCCTTTGCTAAAGGAGATTACCAACAAGCGATCGCATCCTTTAAAAACTCCCTTCTCCAACAACCAAACGACCCGGAAACGCTCATCTACTTAAATAACGCCCAAGCCGGAAATGATGCCCTGAAGATAGCAGTAAGTGTACCCATTGGTAGCAACTTAAACGTAGCTCAAGAAATCCTGCGGGGGGTGGCTACAGCCCAGGCTGAAATTAACAAAAATGGCGGGATTAACGGACAGAAATTGCAAGTTCAGATTGTCAATGATGAAAATGACCCAAAAATTGCCCGAAAACTAGCTCAGGATTTAGTTAACGATCCACAAGTTCTTGGGGTTTTGGGACACAATTCCAGTGATGCCTCTCTCGCGGCTGCTCCGATCTATCAAAAAAAGGGATTGGTGATGATATCTGCCACCTCATCAGCCAATAATCTCTCTGGATTTGGTAGCTATATTTTTCGCACCGTTCCCGCAGCGAATGTAATGGCAGAAACTTTAGCCGACTATGCGATTAAAACGGCCCGCAAAACCAAAATTGCCTTTTGTTACGATTCCCAAACACAGAGCAATGTTTCGTTCAAAGATGAATTTTTGGCGGCGTTAGTAAGCAAGGGAGGGCAATTAGTACCAACCGTTTGTGACTTATCAGCTCCTAACTTTAACCCCTCTACGGCGGTGACTCAAGCTATTAACAGTGGTGCTGATGGGTTGTTTATTTCCAGCCACATTGATCGCATAGAATCTGCGATCGCGCTGGCAAAAGCCAATCAAGGCAAATTAGCTCTATTTAGCAGCCCCACATTATATACCGTCAAAACCTTACAAGCTGGGCAGCAGGACGTTAAGGGATTAGCCCTCGCCGCCCCTTGGCATCCCCAAGTTAACCCGTCTTTTGCACAAAAAATGACTCAACAGTGGCGCGGAAAAGTTAGCTGGCGCACTGCTACCGCCTATGATGCTACCCAAGCCATGATTGCAGGGTTGCAGCAAAGTCAAAACCGTGAAGGTTTACAGCAAGCGTTGCACAGTCAGGGGTTTAGCGTCCAGGGAGCCAGTGGTGCTGTCAGATTTGCTCCTAGTGGCGATCGCATCAGTCAGCCAGTCATTGTCCAAGTTCAGTCTAAGGGTGTTGATCACGACTTCGTGATGCTACCGACAACAGACCCCTGAACAGTTCAACCTATACCCTATACTTTCCTATCCAATAGGAATGAACTGAAAATCAGAGCCAAAAACTCTGCGTCTCTTTGCGAAAACCTCCGTGACCTCTGCGTTAAAAAACCAATTACTCCGATGCTAACGGATTCGATATCAGTTGGAAACCAAGTTTTGTCCTCGTCAGCTCAAACCTTCTTGCAAAAGCTAAAACAGCTTGACTTGGAGTCAATCGAAAAGCGACTCATGCAATCCGGGTGGACTCGCCAGCAAGCCACATTGGCGATTAACCGCTACAAAATGTTCTTATCTGTAGCCTATCTGCATCCCCACATTCCGCTAGTCCCGTCTCAAGAAATCGATCGGGTCTGGCATTACCACATTTTGCATACACGCAAGTATTATCAGGATTGTCAGATGCTGTTCGGTCGTTTCCTTCACCATGAACCTGATGTAGAGTACTGGCATCAGCCAAACCCAGTTTCGCTGAATACCGCTTTTGCTCAAACCACAGCACTCCTGGTGCAGTACTTCGGTAACACAGCGTTAGGAGATGCCCGCTTGGAGCAACCTGACAGCCTCTTAATTTCAGAAAACTTGCCTCAACAACAGCCATTATCTGAAAACGGTGACTTCCACCTGCATCCTAGTGCCTGTGGCAGACCGACAAGCCGCCTACTGGAAACATCCGACTTGAGACCAGCCACAAATTGCCCAAACCTTTGAAATCAATAGATTTTAAGCGGCTACGTCGCTAAATTTAACCTAAAACTAGGAAAAGAACTTCCCGCCAAAGAAACCCGCGCCATACCATCTCAGTGGTTGGCGCTAGGACTCCATCAGGAAGCCAAGGTTAGACCTGTGGCAGGTGTGGCAGAGGGAACATTAACCTGAGACACCTCAGTTCCCCAAGGACTAGGCAGTTGCGCCGACCACAGCCGTTCGTCCAGAAGCGACTGCGCCAGTAAGCGGCGGTAAAGGTTACTCAACTCAATGGCTACCCCACTCCAGCTAAAATTCTGACGCACTCGAACAGACGCTTGCTCTTTGAGTTGGGTTGCCCACAATTCATCGGTTAAGATGCGATCGATCGCCGCTGCAAAGGCCGCCTTATCCTGAGCAGGAACAAGCAACCCGGTTTCCTCCGGTATCACCGTGAACTTCAATCCTCCAACATCTGAGGCCACCACAGGCGTACCACAAGCCATTGCCTCGATCGCCACCAACCCAAACGGCTCATAATGGCTGGGAATCACACAAACATCGGCGGCGGCGTAGTAAAGGGGCAGCACATCGTGACCCAAACGCCCGGAAAACAGCGTTTGTTGGGTCAGCCCAACCTCCTGTACAATTTTCTCAATTCGTTGGCGTTCTTGTCCATCTCCCAGTTCGGCATCGCTGCCGCCAGCCATCACCAAGCGAACATTGCCTTTGACTCTCGCCTGGGACATCGCCACTGCACGCACCAGCGTTTCAATGCCTTTGCAAGGGTCAAATCGTCCCACATACAGAATAATCTGCTCGGTTGGATCAAGTCCTAACTGCTCTCTAGCCTCCATTTTCGGGATGATGCGGAAATTCTCCAAGTCAGTCCCACAAGGAACCATTTCGATGCAACCCTGCTCAGAAACCAGGGATTGCAAGGTTTCCCGCTCTTGAGGACTCGTCGCCACCACACAACTGGCTTGCTCCAAAATCTGCCGTTCAACCGCCAACCGTATCTGCTGCATGGGCGATCGCGCAGCCAGCGCTTTGTATTTGACGGCTCCCAGTGAATGATAGGTGTGAATTAGTTGAATATTGCTTTCGGCTTGTAGTTGCAAGCCAACCCAAGCGGAAAGCCAGTAATTCGTATGAACTAAGGGATAATTCGTGCCTTCTTTACTCTGAAATTTTTGGAAGGCCTCCACAAATTGGGGCATGTATTCAAACAACTCCTGTCGCGCAATGAAGGCTTGAGGTCCGGCAACCAAGCGAATCGTGCGACAGTGGGGGGAATGCTGCACAATTGGCTCATCGTCTGGATGAGTTTTGCGGGTGAATATATCCACCTGCCACCCTAATTTCGCCAAAGCTTCGCCCACTTGGCGCACGTAAACATTTTGACCCCCAGCTTCTTGTGCCCCCACTTCAGTCGCGGCATCGCCATGAGCCAAAATCAGAGCAATAGGCTGCCTGCCAGGAATCGCTGGACGGGTAGAGTGGAAAGGTGAGGCGCTACTCTGCGCTTGATTTAAGCCAACAGATGCAGGAGAGTCCTGATTTTTTTTCAACATTAAAGAATTTTCCTCTTGCTGTGCGATCGCCTTGTGCGATGCCTCTTCGGTAATCGGCTGCCCATCCAGATGTGACATACTTTTTCTCTCCTACACGAGGAATTCATGATTCCAATGTTTTAACCCGCTTGCACTCCATTCCGCCAGGGTAGAAAAAGGTGGATACTCTATGCTCCACTTCACGTTTATACTCTCATCCGATTTCGGAAGTGACCGTCTATACTTTGTCTTGCTCCAGTCAACATACAAATTAGAAACGTCAAGGAAAAGAATAAAAATCCCTGTCCCCTAACCCCTGAGTTGTATTTTTACTTAGCCAAAGCACACCAGCCACACAGGTAGCATCAGCAGCAATCCCACAAAACTCAAGGCAATACTACTCGCTAGTAATTCCCGGTCTAGCTCATAAACTTCTGCTAATATCAGCACCGAAAGTCCCGTGGGCGTTCCCGACATGAGCACTAGTGTTAGACGAGAGTCGCCAGTTAATCCGAAATAAGTAGCACCTAATCCTACGAGCATCGGTACGATGACAACTTTTAACAACGTTGGCATCCAGGCTCGTTTCAAACTTCGCCATCCATGCACAGACCCCAGTCGCAGACCAACCAACAATAAAGCAAAGGCAATCACGACCCAGACGGCTTGCTCTAATCCTGTTTCCAGACTAGAAGGTAGTTCTATATTTCGAGTACTAAAGCCAATGATAAAAGCCCATAGGGTCGGAACCGTCAGCACATCTCGCAACTGAATCCACCAATGATTTTTGCTGTCACTACGACCAAAATAACTGGCAATAAACACAGCAATGCCATAGTTGCCCACAACATTACTAGTAACGCTAAATAACACAGGCCAGCTAATATTTTCCGTACCAAAGAGAACCTGTGTCAGTGCCAAACCAATAAACCCTGTATTGCCTAACATGGAAGCCAGGATGAAACTTCCAAGACTTGCCCGCCCCAGCTTGTTAATATTAGAAAATGAGAAATCAAGCAGGGAATTTTTTGGGCTTTCTGGAGATGACTCGGTGGTGTTTCCACGGCTTAACCCTGGCAATCCCCACCAACTCAACAGGGCTAAGCCCATACTCAGCAGCAATACTCCGACTGCTACCAAAGGAATCAATTCCCCCCCATGGGATAACTCTGTCTGCCGCCCTAAAACAAGAAGTTGTAGTGGCACTCCCACCCAATAAAGCGCAAGACCGAGTAGCTTGGGAAAACGTTCTGGAATAAACCGAAAGAGTACGAACCCTAACCCTGACCAGAAGATCAGAGGGGCGTAGGCGTGGAACAAAGAGTCAATCATAGACGGTAGAATGGCAATCTTGTCTAGGTGAAATTAGGCCGTGAACGCCATGTAGTTTACGGAACAATTTTTGCCATTCGCATCAATTCCAAGGGGGTGCAACTGTTTCCAGGGTAGCAAGGACACTAGAACTAGCTTTCTACCCAGAAGGATTAGATGCACTTCGCGTTCCGCTCACCCTCATCTTGACTTGAAATCAGCTTTAGAGGCAAGTCTTCTGCAAGAGATAGAAAAATGAACCCCTCTCCTGGGTAAGGGGAGGGGTTCTTGGTATGGATGGAAGAGATCCTCATGAACGGTAGCTCACTACCCAGGATGAAAATAGAATAGGAAACCATTGGGTGCCGTTTCAGCCTCTATTTTCAAGAAGGGTTTATTCCATCGTCACTGAAGATTAACCGATGTTTACTTTGACAACTTTAGTCTTTTCGTCTTCAGCTTTCGGTAGAGTCAGACTCAGGATGCCATCTTTGTATTCGGCTTGCACTTGATCATTTTGAATTCGAGTCGATAACGGAATCACTCGCCGAAACTGACCATAGCGAAATTCAGTGCGCGTGACACCTTTTTCTTCAGTTTTGGTTTCTTCTTTTCGCTCACCGCTAATCGACAGAGAATCAGCCGTCACTTGCACATCCAAGTCTTTAGCTTCTATCCCAGGAACTTCTAGTTTTAGGTGGATCGCTTCAGGGGTTTCATGCAATTCCACTGGCGGGATAAAGGCAAGTCCTAAATTTTCCCCATCAGTAGTGTGTGTCAGGCTATCAAACAGACGGTTCATTTGCCGTTGTAGGGTGTCAACTTCCCGGAAGGGTTCCCAACGAATGAGTTGCATAGTTGTTACCTCCTAAGATTGACTTTTCGGTTGAAAGAGATAAATTATCAGGGTCTCTTTTTGACCTTTTTCTAATATTTAGGATATTTAAAATAACGGTCAACGGAAGTTCGGCTTTGTGATCAGAGGGTGTAGCAATTTCCGAACTCAATCTAGGGTGATTCGTTCGAGTCGTTCGCAAACCGTATTTTTGCCAGCCTCTACTTGCTCTTGACTGAGCTCAAAGAATTCGGAACTCTCTCCAAACTGAGCATGGCTAATATCGGCGCTGTTGAGATTGGTACTGAACAAGTTAGCACCTCTGAGATCAGCATCTCTCAAGTCAGCGCCACTGAGGTTGACGTGACGTAAAAGAGCATCGCTCAGATTGGTACCTCTGAGATTGCCACCAATCAACTCAGCATGACTCAAGTCTGTATCCCGCAAATTAGCACCCATCAAGCTAGCATGGCTCATTCTGACGTGACGCAGTAGCGCTCCCTGGAGATTGGCACCCCGCAGGTTTACCGACTCCAAATCAGCGCGGCTGAGATTGGCTTGAGTGAGTTTAGCACTGTGGAGGTTGGCATGGGCTAGATTAGCATTTTGCAGGTTAGCACCGCTCAAATTCGCCCCGCTCAAGTTAGCATTACTCAAGTCTGCATACTGGAGGTTAGCACCGCTCAAATTCGCCTGGTTGAGATTGGTATGGCTGAGGTCAGTATACTGAAGGTCTGCTTCTCGCAGGTCGGCACCACTTAAATTAGACGCATTGAGTGTTGCACGGTTCAGTATTGCATGGGTCAGATTTGCCTGATGTAAGTCAGCATGACGTAATTTGGTGGCGATCAGCCTCGCACTGCTTAAATTGGCATGATTCATATCCGCCGCAATCAACTCTGCCTCATTAAGAATGGCAAAACTCATGTTGGCGTTACTCAGTTTAGCAAGACTCAGGTCAGCCTGAGTGAGATCGGTACCGCACAGATTAGCCTCACGCATATCAGCCGCGCTCAGGTCGCTATGGCGTAAATCGGTATGGTTTAAGTCATTTCCTCGTAAGTCAGCTCCTTTGAATTGAGAAAAGACTCGGTAGCTATCTGAATCCCCAACAGGCTGATTATCGGAATGATTATCTCTTACTTTAACGAGGTTGTACTGAACATTTTCCGTATAAATAGCCATTACGAGGTTAAAAATTTCCAAGAAATTAATAAACCACTGGCATTCCTTTTCGGGATAGTTTTCGTAATAGCGAATCAGTTTGGCAATGCAAACTTCTAGATAAGTCCGAACATATTGGCAAATCAAAATAGTTTTGAGTAGAATGACCACGAGAGTCAGCGTATTGCCTTGGGTCGTCAACAAAATGAATAGGTAAGAAGGCTCTTCACCATCTTCTGTGGTTAACCATTCAATGATTTGCCGACAGGTTCTTAGCAAAAGGTCAACATTTAAGCTATCTTGATTATGAGATTCATAAAGGTTATCGAGTTTTTCATACAGCTTAGTTGGGAGAGATTCTGATAAGCCTTTCTGGTGAATGCTAACCCCTAAATATCTCTTTAATCTGTATTTAAATCTAAGATAATTTAGTTCCCTGGTTTGCTGTAAAAAAATATGAGCTTGGTTGGTATAATCAAATAAGGTGGTTCGAGTAATAACTTTTTTGATTAAACGAATCACTCCCTCTCCGAGCTTCGTAGGATTAGAGAGTTCTTGGTTTTGAGCTATGGGAGAATTACAGCGAGCGGTATACATTGCCAAATCAAATTTGAACTTTTCTTTCAACCGCTGAGAAAGATTTCGGGCAATTTCTCGCTGTTCTTTAGGATTCCGAGAATCTAGATATTGGGGTACTAATAAATAGGAGGTATAACGATGACTCCAATAGCCTCGATCTTGAGAGAGGTGAGGTGCAGCGAATAATTTTAGTTCTTGATAATCTTCTTGATCAACAAAATTAGTAATCCAGCTTTTGAGGCGCTTGAGGCTGGGTGAAAGAGGGGTTGGCGTTTCCTTGGCATCCGCTAAAATTTCAATTAATTCTTGTATAGATGCAAATTTTCTTTGGGAAGCCCAGTTATTAATTAAGATGTAACATGAGCGTTTTAAAGTATTTTTAAACTCTTCTTCGTCATTATTCAAAACAATTCGATAAAGAGCCTGCAATCCCTCTGAATTAATGCTACTGTCGCCAGAAATGAATAAATGTTTAAATTCGATAAGTACTGTTTCTGGGGGCTGGCTATTGACAAGACCTTTCAAAAATTTATAGATTAATTCCTGAGCCTGCTGGAGACTTTCCGGGTTTGACAAATTGGCCTCTGTAGACCGATCCAGTTCATCAGCATTTAGAAAGATGCGCCCTGTCATATCAAAAAATAGTTTCTGCCCAGTGTTGGTCAATTTTTGTGGTTTTCTCGGATTGGTAATTGAAGACGTAGTCTCAACTTTTATCCATGCTCCAAGTGCCAGTCCTAGGGTTTAACTTCTATCATACTAAGAAACTCGTGCCTAAAGATTTAAAAAAACTAAATAGAGAGCCAACGGGGTGAGCCTTACCCACCCTTAACAACTGAACTCCCGGATACTTCAAAGGCGTGCTATTTTTCTTTCTCGTTAGCTTCTGCTGCGCCTTGCCAAGACTTTTCAAAGACCATTCGCTGTTGAGCATTGTGCAAAAAATAGCCACTCATCATCGCAGACGACAGCAACCGACCAAGCTGTTCGCGACTTGTGGTGATTGTAACGCCAAAGTGCTCATGAGGTAAGTGTCCTAACATACTAACAAGATTGCGTTCCATCACCTGCACTACTTCTAAAGGAGGCTGGGAGAGTTGAGCAACTATCTCTGGGTGTAAAGATTGAACGTATTGCCATAGCAAGTTACTGCGTTCCTTTTCGCTGTCAAAGAGCTCGGAACCTGAATTTGACAGATTGTTCATGGTAGTAACCGCCAATTTGTAAAGTTGTTACGATTTCTATTCACTAATTTAGTAAAAGCAGACTTGCAACCCAGGGAGTACAACCGAACTGTCAGAAGACGGATTCTTCTACAATCCAGCGATCAAACGCGGATCGCAACTTAAGCCACGAATGGGGCGCGATCGCAAATTAAGTCCAAAGAATGAGGGACACTTGACTGATTAATGCTGACACTCGCTGAATAGAGAGACTAGGATCGCGGAAACCGTGCTTATTTTTACTCTCTATTTTACCGTGACTGCCTTATGAACCGCCCAGACTATCGAATCCCTTCAGATTACCGCATTTCTGAAGATAAAGCTGAGGAAGTTTTTACTCTTGCAGCTCAATTGTACGCTCAGCACAATCAGAGCTATTCTGTCAAAGAACTGATGGACGCTGGAACAGAGGCAAGAATTCCGCCAGAGTTTATTCAACAGGCGATCGATCAGCTTCAGATTCAGCATTCGCCCACCCCAAAACCCGTACCCATGGCGCAAAATAAAAAATACCTGATTGGTCTGGCGATCGGGTTACCACTCCTTGCCGCCATTGCTGGGATCGGATGGCTTCTTGCCAGGAATGCTGCCACCAATGCACAGGTTCAACCACCATCCCCACCTGTAGAGCAACCGATTACAAGCCAACCTCCACTGACTAACCCCAATCCGGTGGTGACTAATTTCAAATGTGCAGGTTTAACTCTTTCAGGACAGAATTTTAGTGGCAAGAATCTGAGTCAAGCCGATTGCACCAGAGCGAATTTGACTAATGCTAATTTGAGTAAGACCAATCTGCAAAGCTCTAACCTGAGTAAGGCTGATTTAAGCAACGCTAACTTGCAAGGTGCAGATCTCAGGGGAGCCAATTTAGCTGAAGCCGATTTAAGCAACGCCAATTTGAGTGGTGCGAACCTGGAAGGTGCCAACTTGAGCAAGACAGATTTGCGGGGGGCGAATCTGAATAATGCGAACATCAACAGAACCGATTTAACTGAAGCCAAGTTAGACGGTGCAAACGTCAACTTAAATGGCACTAAACAATAGAGTTAAGTCAAAGTCTGGAAAAGGGTGCAAGACTCGCTTCAAGTCCTGTGGACGCATGGTGCTGATGAAAAAGCTTTGAGTGGGGATGAACTGTTTCAAACACTTCAGAGAGCGATAAGCTGCGGCGCATCTAAATTGGATATGAAAATTTTTGAAAGGGGTGTGGGGTGTAGGGTGTGGGGTGTGAAGGTATACAAATTAAATGCGTAACAGCTTACATGGCAAGAGTCATCCCCGCTGGTTGACTGACAAAAGTGGGAAACAGAAGACGCAAGCTCAATGGTAATAAGGAATACAGACGATAAGCAACCCGTGATGAACATCAGGAATTGTTCGCGCTAATATGTCGCGAACAGAGTACCCACCTCCCTCTCGCTGTTACTCAGTTACTCACGGCGTGTCGATTGACCAGAATCTTCCTTTGTAGAATACAAGTCCGCCCAACTTTGTTTGAGAGAGTCAATAGCCCTTTGCAACTCATCAATTTGGACTCTTCTAGCTACCTGAATCACGCTATCGACGTGAGCACAACTACCAGCTTTTCCTAGATGTTTGTATCGAGAAGGCTTGTCCTTAGTAGGAAAAATCGGCTCGGTTGCCTGTAACTTGTAGTACCAGTAAGCTGCTCGTTTTCCTCGTGCTTGGTAACGAGCCACATAACATCCCTTGGGAGCGACTTCCCCCTCTTGCATAATTTGGCGAATTTTAGATTCGAGAGTTGTAATGGCTGCCTGTATTCGCTCAGCTCGGTCGGCTGTTTCCTGTTGTTTTTGATTGAGAGTAGGGACTGGCACAGTGGTTGCGCTCCTGCATAAAATAATACAGTTTCAGTTTAGTTCGCGACCATAAATCGCGAACAATTACCCAACCCAGCAATCGGCTCGGCTCTCCCGTATTTATGGTGATAAGTTTTTATAATATAATTCCAGAGATTCTTGACTTTTGTCTGGACTCGGAGCGATAGCGGAGAGTCTAGACAACTTCTGCAATATTTGCCTTCCCTGGATTCATGAATTTTGATAATCAAATAAACAAGCTAATAGTTTTTCCCGCAGAGAATCAAAATTTTTAAAGCCATAACTTTGACGAATAATTAACTTAATTTTGTTGTTGATTCCCTCCATCACCCCACTGGTTGTACGATTGATAAAGTAATGACAAATTTCCGGCAGATGAGCTTCCAGGGTATCGGCTGTCTTCCCTAAAATGATCCGGGCATAAGTCAGCCACTTTTGCATCCGTCTTAAGCCCATTTTTAAGCTGCTACTCGTTTCATAAATATCTCTTAATTCTTCTTTGAGTTCATAGGCAATCCTTAAGCAAGCCGACTGATTTAATAAGTGGTCTAGCTCAATTTTTTCTTCGAGGGTTAAGTCTTGACTATTCTTGAGAAGCAAACAACGATTTTTTCACCCTTTCAAGTTTAATAGGAGACGAATTTGATTCAGAGCTTTGTTAACTAATTGCATCACATGAAATCTGTCAATTACTGTGAGAGCATTAGGAAAAACCTCCTTGATAACTTTTTGAAATCCTCCCCACATATAGCAATCCTAAATGATTCGTGAACATGAGTTATACATAAAGATTTTCGGAAAATCGAAGACTTGATGATGAGTAATGAGTTCAAATAATCTCTTGACTGCCGCGAAGGATTTACATAAGTGGTAAAACTCTCTCACAAATCTTTTGGCATACAGCCAAATGTCTTCCACAGGATTTTGTTCTGGGTCATTGGGAGCAAACTGAATACAAGTAACTTTCCATTCGTTCTCATCAAGTCCTTGATTTACGGAATCTAAGTACGCTCTAAATTCAACCGAACGATGATAGCTGGCTCCATCCCTCTCTCAAGGCAATACGGCTTTGAGGATACTGCCTGAGTAAGTATTGCACGAAGGCAATCGCGCTCTGTGAATTCCCCTGTTTATAAGGCTTAACCCAAAATTCCTGTGTGTAATAGTTAAGCGCACCAAAATACGTCTGTCTTTGCCGCTCGTTGATTACGAGAACTTCAATTCGTTCTTTTGTATTACCCCAGACATAACCACAGATGTCCCCCCATAACAGAAGTTTGTAGTAGCTCTGGTTTGATTCATACACCACGCCAAAACTATCTTCGACGTGTTCCTTTAGTTCGTCTAAATGCCAGTAATTCTTTTGTTTGAGCCAGCTAATAACTGTTTGTTTTTGCACATCATTAAGATAACCTCTCGACCCTTGATGCTTAAGTCTCAATCCGACAATGCCCTGTGACAAAAACGCATATTTCCACTTATTGACAAATCCTACAGACACGCGCAAAATCTCTCCAATCTGAGCATGAGTGTAGTTTTGCATTACCATCTGCACAGCCAGCGCTCGTTTTAGTTCCCTGGAGTCTGGGTTTCCTTGAATGAAATCCATCAACTCTTCCATTGCTCAACAACGCCTCCTCCTGCTATGGCTTATTTAAGCATATCGATGAGTCTGAGTTTTCACAAATGATTTAGGATTGCTATATTTGCGGATTGGTTGGAATTGGGTGAAAACAGCTTTACTCAGAGGTTGGAAGTTGTTTGAGACTTTTTGTTTAACCGGCAATTTTGACCCCTCTCCAGCTATCGCTTCTCGAAAACAACATCAGCAAAGCCTCTATACTTTGGAGTTTCAAGTACGCTCCTTTGATTATGCTTGTTGAGTTTTGTCAGTCAACCAGGTCATCCCCGAATAGCTGATCAAGTGAATTTTCCATCTGTAGGGTGTGTTAACGGAGTGTAACGCACCCTACTTTAAGTGCATGTTTAATGGAGCAAAGACCCCTAATACTTAATAGCCGTTTGCGCCTGTATACAGTTCATAGGCGTATTTTACTCGTTCAACTTGGGTGTTGAAGGAGCCATCGGGATAGAGGTTGATTAAGCGAAATCCGGGGTTGGTGTTGTCCAAGGCAAAGTTGTCACTTTTGGGCATAAACTGAAAGCAAGTTGAGGGACAACCCAGGTAGTGAACACCGTGACGCGATCGCTCAAATTCCTGATGAATATGACCAAAGACGACCAAACGCACCTGTGGATGGCGATCAATAATGGCAAACAGCTCATCCGCATTCCTTAGGGAAAAGCGATCAAGCCAATCGGAATGGACTGAAAAGGGTGGATGATGGAAACTAATGAGAGTCGGTTGTTCAGGGTTCTGTTGTAACTGTAGTTCGAGCCAAGCTAAACTTTCGGGTGATAGCTGACCATAGACATGTCCTGAAACGGCTGAGCTTAGTAACAGAAACTGCCAGCCTCCGGCAGAGAAAGACTTTTTTGGGGAAATCGGAGCCTGATTGAACACTTGAGCAATTACTGAAGGTTGGTCATGGTTACCGGGTAGCCAGTAGGTTGGGATTCCTAAAGGTTTGAGCCTGTCTTGCAGATACTGATAAGATTCCGGTGTCCCATCTTGAGATAAGTCTCCCGTGAGCAGCAGGAGATTGGGTTGGGGTAACAATTTTTGCAATTGTTCGATAACGGCATGGAAAGACTTCGCTGTCGGAAGTCCTAAGAGTTCTTGGCTGGGATTGGCAAACAGGTGAATATCTGTAACTTGAGCAATTAGTAATGGAGAGGCTTGGGTCATATCAGGCTCAACGTAAAAGGAATCTGACTCACGACCTGAACATAGATATTCAGGAAATATCTGGCACCCAGATTGTAGTTGTCACTCAATCGAACAGGGTGTTTTTCGTGGCACATCTACATAGATGTGATCAGTAGCAATAATTTTAGGTGTATAGCAATGCAACAGTATTTCTACATAATTTATACATAATTTCTGATGGGTACCAGGATAATCTTATGACTGAGAGTTCACCGGGGATGATAAACTAGACTGGATGTGACTCAGTTGGTACCGATTTATTGCCACAGAGCTAGAAAAAACTAGCATCTGGTGATATAATAGAAAGCCAAGCTTACGGCGGCATAGCCAAGTGGTAAGGCAGAGGTCTGCAAAACCTCCATCCCCCAGTTCAAATCTGGGTGCCGCCTTTTTGTTGTACATTTGTCCATTAAAGAGTTATTTGTCAGTTTTAAAGACTTAATGTCCAAAACTGCGAGTTTTGGTCGTTTCAGGTTCTTACATTACTTCATCTCAACCAAAAATCAGTAGACATCTCCGAAATATAATTAAAAACCGAAAATAAAGTGGTAATATTATAATTTACTTTTTAATTTTTACAGTAAAATGAGTAATATACCAGAGTACCTTGAAAAAAATCAACAAGAAAGTAAACGATTAATTGGACTAGAGTACGAACAGTTACAGCAATTAATAGCTGCCGCTGAATTATTACATCAACAGAAAGATATCGAGATTGAGCAAAGAAAAGTAAGGATAAACAAGGCAGGAGGAGGTAGAAGACCAAAACTATCAGTCAAAGACCAAATAATATTAACTTTGGTATATCTACACCCGGAGCCAACATTCCAGATGCTAGGAGTCCAGTTCGGAGTTAGTGAATCAACAGCGAATGACATATTTCACTACTGGTCAGAGCTATTGAGGGAATTGCTGCCTGCTAGTCTGCTGGAACAAGTAAAAAAAATCCCGGTGAGTATAAATGGGTGCAAGAAATTCTCGCCGAGTTGGAGTTAATAGTGGATAGCTGTGAACAGCCAATACCGAGACCCAAGGACTATCAAGAACAAAAAAAGTTTTATTCAGGCAAAAAGAAAAACCATACTTTGAAAAATCAATTAATTGTCACACCAAATGGACAAGAGATTGTAGATGTTATAGTGGGAAAGCCAGGGCCGACTAGCGACATAAATATTTGGAGAGAAGGTCAATCCAAGTTAGCTCCAACACAAAAATTCAAAGGAGATAAAGGCTATATAGGAGAAGTCCAAATAGAAACTCCTCAAAAAAAGCCGAGAGCCAGGGAATTAAGCCAAGAAGAAAAACAAAAAAATCGAGAGAAAGCGAGTGAGAGAATATTTGTTGAACACGTAATTAGATTACTAAAGATTTTCCGTGTAGCCCAAGAAAGGTTTCGCCTAAGAGCCAAGAGTTATCAGAGAATAATTCTTCTAGTGTGTGGATTAGTCAGATTAAGGATTGGGACGTTATTTATAAATAGCTCAGTCTGCGACTAAATCGATAAACATTTTAGATAAAAAATAGATATATTTGGGATAATTATTGATTTGAATTAGCTGTAGCCCTAATAAAAACGTTGAAATGGTTCAAATTACCCGGCTGCGTTAAATACTTCAAAAGCAGTCAGAGACTGCTTTTGGCTATTTTCGGAGATGTCTAATAAGACTCCCCTGACGGCGAAGACAAATAAGTTGCTAGGGGGAAAGGCTCCATCGGAGTATCTGGCGAATTTGGAGGCGCAGGGGATGTCAAGACAGCGGATTGATGAGATTTTGCGATCGCATTTAATTGAGCCGGAGACATTGCGGAATGATGATTTTGAGGGGTTTTTTGAGGCGAGGACACAGGCGTTGTTGGCAATGATTGGTAAGGCGATGGGTAAGAGCTCGACGGTAGAGGCGTCTGAAGGGCTGGCAAATGGCAAGGCACAGCAAAATGGATTTTATTCTCACAATGGGATGGGGGAATTGAGCTAAATCCAGCTTTTAGTCTGGCGATAGCTCGTCCGATGCAGAACTGCAAAAACTCGGTCAACGACTTGTTAAACCAAATGGCGAAACGTGGGAGGAGGAAGAACTGGTGGATATTCGATTGGCTGAAGATTTGAAGCGGAGACAACAAAAAAGGTGATCGGGTTGACTGCACCAAGCGTGGATGTGATGCAGTTTGCCACTAAAGAGCGCTTTTTATGGGGCTATCCCAACTTTGACAACGTTAGCTGGATTAGCTCTGTGACAGACTCTCAGAGACTGGATCAAGCCTGTTTTCTGGGAGTGATACAGTTTTGTATGCCTGATAAGGGTGATTCGGTTGATCTGGGTATCTAAGTTCCAGCAAACCCTCCGTTAGTAAGAAGTCCAGATGATGAGTCCGAATAGTGTGTGTGCTACGGTTCAACAGTTCAGCCAAGGTCTTGAGTGGCAGATAACGTCCTGAACAAAGTTCTAGAATAACGCGCTGCACTAACTGCGGTTCTGCTCGTTTCGTTTCGCGAACAGGGGTAGCAACTTTCCATAACTGGGGTTTGCTGTAAAAACCGGAAACCCTTAGCTATAAATAGTTTGAGCGGTCTTGAAAGTTGTTCAGCTCCCAGGAAATCTGGTAGAATCCCACAAAATCCTTGTACCAAGAGCAGGGAAAATGTACAGAAAAGCTTCCTCAAGCCCGACCCCACCGGAAAACTTTGAGCTGCCCTTTGAGGGAAAGTTATCACAAGATAACCGTTGGGTAATCATGGCAAATCTGATACCCTGGGATGAATTTGAAGAGGAATACGCCAAAATTTTTTCTATTGATATGGGGGCACCTGCGCTGCCATTTCGGATGGCATTGGGTTCATTAATAATCAAAGAAAGATTAGGAATAAGCGATCGGGAAACAGTAGAACAAATAAAAGAAAACCCTTACTTACAATACTTTATAGGGAGAAAGCATTACAGCAACGAAGCCCCTTATGATGCCTCACTTTTGGTAAGATTTAGAGAAAGGATAAATGTTGATTTAGTAAATCAAATAAATCAAAGAATGGTAAAGAAGATTCAGGAAGAAACAGAGGAGGAATCTAAAAAAAAAGCTCACTCTCAGAAAGGCAAGAAACAAGAGAAAGCCCGAATCAAGGGAAATTAATTCTGGATGCTACCTGTGCGCCAGGAGATATCAGCTATCCCAATGACTTGGGTCTATTAAATCAAGCCAGAGTCAAAACGGAAAAGATAATAGATACTCTCTATAAGCCCCTAAAAGGGAGACTAAAGAAAAAGCCAAAAACTTATAGAAACCTCGCTCGGAAAGATTACTTGAAAGTCGCCAAAAAACGGAGATCGTCAAGAAAAGAGAGAAGAAAAGCTATAAAAAAACAACTGAAATATATAAAAAGAAATTTATCACACATTGACCAGCTCCTTCAGACAGGAGAAGCACTTGAGGGTTTGAGCATCTCTCAATATAAGAGCTTGCTGGTGGTGGCGGAAGTTTACCGTCAACAGCAATGGATGTATGAGAATAAAGCCCAGAGAATTGACGACAGAATAGTCAGTTTAAGTCAGCCCCATATCCGTCCAATTGTGAGAGGAAAAGCCGGAAAACCTGTAGAATTTGGAGCTAAACTAGCAGCAAGCGTCAGAGATGGATATGTCTTTTTAGACCGTATAAGCTGGGATAACTTTAATGAAGCCGGAGACTTAAAAGCCCAAATAGAAGCATTTAAACAGCACACAGGAGTCTATCCCGAATCAGTACATGTAGATAGAATTTATCGAAATCGCGAGAATCGAGCATTCTGTAAAGAAAGAGGGATTAGAATAAGTGGCCCCCCCTTAGGCAGACCTCCAGCTAATGTCAGCTCAGACAAAAAGAAACAAGCCTTAGACGACGAGAAGGTTCGCAATGCTATTGAAGGAAAATTTGGCATCTCAAAGCGAAGATTTAGCTTGAATCGCGTCATGGCTAAACTGCCTCATACTTCTCAAACGGCTATTGCTATCACTTTTTTAGTCATGAATCTTTCCACCCTGCTACGGCAGTTTTTTTGTCTTTTTTTGTGCAATACACAACATCACGCCTTTTTTCTCGATAACTATTAATTCGGCTTATGCTTGTGGGAATTAACAACAACAAAAGCTCATTATTATTCCAGGATTAAATAACTGATTAATCCATCGGTTGTTTTTCGCCGACTTATTCAGCAAGCCCTAACTGAAAATCTTCGCTATCCTCTAAACGAGGCTCGTTATGCTCGGAGTGAGGCTCGTTATGCTCAGAGGGTAGCGCCTTATGCTCGGAGCTAAATACCTTATGCTCGGAGCTAGAGGCATTATGCTCGGAGCCTGAGAGTAATGAAAACAAATCCGGTTGCTCTTGGTTTGGCAAATTGTAGTGAGTTCCGCGACCGCGACCAGATTGTTGTAACCAACCATTTCTCACAAGACGCTTGAGACATTCGCCTATTTCTCTAGGATGTTCCTGCCTATAACATTGAATGTCAGTATTAGTGATTTCTCCAAGTCGATGCGCTAGCACCAAGACAATCCGGTCTAGCTCAGTCAGGCTGCAATAAGAATCATTACCTACAATTTCCCTTAATTCTTTCTCAACATTTTCGGGAATCAAGCTGACCATTGGTAGAACAACTAATGTCATATCTAGGTCTAATTTTTCTGACACCAAGGGTCTAAACCATTGCTGTTCTCTCCAAGCGCGGAGAATCTTCTGAAAGCCAGAGCCTGCTTTTTCCCCCAGACCGAGCATTTGAAACATTCTTTGCAGATTAGGGTTGCGAGGATCGGTATAACCACCCTCGTAAAGGCGCTGAAGCGGGATTCTAAGGCGACCCGGATTAGAGAATAAAAAACCTTCTTTACGTTTGATAACTAAGATAGGGCGAGTAGATTGATGAAATGCATGAATAAGAGTGTTTACCAAAGCTTCACGTAAGGCTTCATGCACATGGGTTTCACCCTGACGTACAGCATCTTTGTCAAGTTTAAATGGAACATCTAGGTCATTAACTAGACGACCATAAACACGATAGTAAAAGTTGAAAAGATTAGGCTCCCATTTGCCGTCAAGCGTCAGTCGATACGTCCATCGTGTTTCTGGATTTTCAGACAACTGCTCCTGATAATCAAGCTGGTGGTGAGGAAGAGCATCTAGGAGACTGCGTTCCCGACCAAACATGAGCAGACCCGCTAGTGTCAGTCCTTCTGTACCTGTGCTGCGATTGCGACGCCAACCACCTAGCTGACAGAGCAGATTCCGATCATCTAGTGCCAGCCAAGGGTGATCGGGTTCCCTAGAACTAAACCGTTGACGAAAGGATTTCAGTGTCTCTGGGTCGAGGTCAGTCAAGTCAAACCCTTCTAAAATCTGAAAGTCTTGAGGGTCATTACTGGCATCCCGTAGCATCTGCTGCACTTCCTCTGGAGTGCAACGGTAATCTCCCTCATGATTACGCTTGTAGGTACCAGTCATGGGGTTATTGTTGATATACACAGGTCGCTGGGTACGTGTGGCTCTGGATACCCAAATAGTGACTAGGCTGTATCCATCAACTTTTACAACTTGCACATCAGAGTTAGAACAGATTGGGGCATTGAGCTTTTGTAGGTTGTTATGAATATCCCAGAAGTTTTTCTGTGCGCCATTGGGGTTGCGTACCCCAGAAATTACGAGCCTACCCTTACTCTCGCTTACACCGAGAACAATATAGCCTCCATCTGTATTGGCAAAGGCGGATACCGTTTCCCACAAATCTTTTGGTAATCCTCCATCGGCAGACTTGAACTCAATGTCTTGGTCTTCTCCGATGTCTAGACGTTGTAGTAACGGAAGTTCCCCTTTGACAAAAAACTACAACCTATGCTGTGAGAGAGGGAGAGACTCAACTCCTCGGCTGTTACTGGGTACAAATTAAGGAAACTTCTAACAAATCTAACGCTTTTTGTTGGAGTGGAGTCGGTTGAGTAATTTTCTCAAACATTAGAGAAGTCTCCAGACCACTAGACTGGAATTTATTTTTGACAATCGTTGCTAAATCAGTCATTAAAGTCCGAAAACTATGGACAGGAAGCTTTTCAGGTGTCTTTTTAGTCGCTGCCTTAGCGCGGGCTTTCTTTGAACGCTTAGATGGAGCAACAATTGAACTTTTTCCCTCCGGTTCAACTGTGACTTTTTCATCGTCAAACAGCAGTGGAGCTAAAGCTTTCCTCATGTGCCACTCCACATAATAAGCCAGCATACACAAGAAGACGTGAGCTTTGACGCGCTGTTCTAAACGGTGATAAATTGGACGTACTTTCAAATCGATAGTTTTATAACTGCGGAAAGCTTGTTCGACAGTAGAAAGGCTTTTATAGGTTCTCACCGTTTGAGCCGCATCTAAAGTCTCCGGTTTGACTGAAGTCCGAATAATATAGACTCCATCCAAAGCCGAATCATTGGCGATAGCCGCTTCATTCAATGAGTAAGAAAAACTTGTCTCAGTGATGGCAATATTAAAGTATTTCCCCACACATGTAGCATTGAGAACTCGCCCCACTCTCAGTCCAATCTGGTCGGCTCCTTTGAGGGCGCGTTTATCTCGTGAAGTGGCGATAACAATCTTATTGAGTTCCTGCTGTGTCGCCTGTAATAAAGCAATTCTAGTCAAAGACTTTTCTTGAGCAAGCATCGGGTTGCGACAAGCAATTAGCCGCTCACTGGGGTAATCAGAACAAGAAAATTCTACTAAGTCAGTTTCATCAAATAATGAGAGTTGAACAGCTTCTTGTTCAAGAAGTTTCCGAAGCTCCTTCGGATAGATGTCTTAGGGCTAACTCATTTTCGATTAATTCTTGTTTGGATACCAGCCAATCCATTGCTTCATACAATTCATCTTCATCGGCTTTTTCTAAGCCCAACAGTTCACTTAACGATGAATTGCACGTTTCGCTGTGCAATCCTCTCGCTGTGGCTAACTTGGAACGAGGGTCAAGGAGACGCGCCACGATCATCGCCAAAACTAGAGCTCGTTTTCTCGAATTTGAGGGTGAGATTAGATGGTGCAAAGACAGTTTTTTGATTGTTCCTAAAACCGCAGCTACATGACCATGAGGTAGACTTCTTTCTACAGAGAATGATTCGGAGAGATTTTCAATAGCTGCGCCGCCTTTGAGCACTATTCTCAAGTTATCAATGACAGTATCCGGTAATTTTGACAGGTTAGCTAAAGTTCTTTTACGGATTTTACCCCCTTCACGATAGGACTCTCGTAGGAGGACAGCGGGGGGTGAATTTCTGTTAGGGACTCGTTCAATATACATGGCTACTATTGTCCCAGAAATCTCCCCGCCAAAATCTTAAAAAATTCTTAAAAACATGGGTACGGCTTTCTGGGAGTAAATGGCTCTAGTTCCCGTCACTCAAGCTTTTTCTCCCTTTGTAGTTCATCTGTACGGGGGAACTTCCGTAGTAACGTTTCTACATCCATTCAATTGAAAAATAGGTGATAGACGCTCCAGGCAACAAAGATTGCCTTCTATCATTCTAGTTTCAGCCTCTGGTTGAGTGCTGGTTCCTTCTCCAAAGGGGAAGCTATTTTCGAGTTCAGAGCGTGTACTACCTCATCGTCCTACTCTATTCCTGGTATCGTTAGCTAGATGGGTTCTGTGTCTTGCTGTTTTGCTTTCGTGCCACCATACTCAGCAGCATCACCCATCGTCTGAGTAGCGGCTTTGGCTTCCGCTTCGGCTTGTGCCTGTTCTGCGCCAATCTGTTCTAATAAGAGGGATGCAGGCTCATCATTGGAGTCTTGAGGAGTCAGTTCACCTCGAAAAGCACGATGCAGCAGGGTTTGAAATAAATGCTCTGCTTGGCGAGCGCCTTCCCGTTGTTGGGTGCGGATGCGTTCAAATTTCTGGACGATTTGGGCAAATTTTTCTTGGAGGGGGAGGGGGGGAATGGGAACAATACACTGTTTTACGATACCCGTACTAATAGTGTTTAATCCACTCGTAGTATTGCTTGAGGTATGAAAGTATTTTTGACCACCTGAATTATTTATATAGTGACTGAGATAGGCACTATTGACAATTTTAAGATTCACACGAACACGAATCAAATGGTTTTGATGTACACAATCTTTTATAGAGCCATCCCAGACTGCACACCTTCCAATCTCCGCAGCATTTCCGTGTCCTTCAACAATCAAGATGTCATCTTTTTGAAGCTTGACACGTATAAATTCTTCTTTTGTTAAACCTATTATTTTTATTTCTGATAAATCTAGTTTGTTTCTATAAACATTGGCGACTCGGAGATAGGGTAACTTAAGTTCAAGATTATCTCTTTTCTGACTTAGTTGAAGTCCACCCTGTACTTCACTGATTTCATCTAATAATTTTGTTTTCCATCCTTTCGGATTAGCGATTGGGTCGCCGAACATCTCCAAAAAGACGGATCGCAGGTAGGTGTCGCTGAGTTGTAGGGCGTAGCGTCGGGTGCGTCGGAGTCTGTCGGCTTTTTGTGCGATCGCAGCAATCCGCTTTTGTTCCGCTAACGGCGGCAAAGGAATTTCTACGTCCTTTAGCTTGGTCAGGCTAAGAAATGTACGAACAGTATCGGTAATTTCTTGCTTGAGTTGTGATTGAACAATATCGCTATTTAGACAAATTTCAAGGTATTTTGCGTTTACTTGACTTAAGTCAGGTGTAATTTTATTGAAATTTTGAGACATGATTGCTCGTGGAAGAGATTCAGGAATTTGAAAAGCAAGCCCTGAAGCTCCAACCGCTACAACAACGACATCCCCTGGCTTAACTTCGCTTCGCGCCAGCTCTTTAGCCTTTTCTTCACTAATAAATTTCAAATCCTCTAAGCTCAACTGACCATCAGATATATTCAGTCCTCTTAATACAGGTACTCCTGTATTTTGGTAATGTGCCGATGTCAGGTTTGAACCGAAAGGACCACTGGAAAGTGCATAATGAGATTTATCGGCGATTTCCTCCAACTTGACCCATCGCCATCCATTGGGTAACTTATTTGCTTTGGCTATCGACATACTGCAAATAATCTCACTCTGACTTCACGCATTGCATGATTTCTTGCATTTCCGTCGTCATAATATGCTCTAACTTCAATAACCGCTCCATCGTCACCTGTGGTGACTCATAAAACGGCTCATCCTGCTCAATTTGACGGTAACGACTCGCTGAAAGGTCGTATTTATTCGCCTTCACCTGCGCCTTTGTCACCCAAAACTGGCGATTCAATTGATTGATTTCCGCTTGCAGGGGTGCCATTTGCTCGTGCAGTTGTGCTAATTGTTGCCTATCTGCTTCCAAAGCGAGGCGAGTTGGCTCATCATCGGCAGGTGCAACAGCATTCTCAAATGTCAGGCGATTGATTTCCTTGAGCAGCTTCAACCGTTCAGCCTTCATCGGTGCAACTTCAGATTCTAACTCACTCAACTGACGCTGGCTAATAAACTCCTCAAAATTCCGCCTCACCACCTCCTGATAATCTGGCAGTGCCTCAATCTCCATCAACTCCCGCAAAAACGCCAGCAAACTATTCACCTTCAAATTAAACGCCTTGCGAATATTCGACTCCGATAACTGCACATTCCCCCCACCCAACTCTTGCCGCAGCGTTCTCTCCAACGCCACCAGTTGCAAATCCGTCACCGCTTCCCCATTCCGAATTGCCGCAATCGTCGGGTGATTTTCCACAATCTCCAACACCTTCCCCTCAACCCGCTGGCGGTATTCCTCAATATAAACTTGCTCTCCCCCCTCACCCAACGTGATATAACCACTGGTAGCAATCCGGTCTGCCAAGTCAATCTCAACAAACGAACTGGGACGCTGACGCCGATTCTTCATCTGACTTGCCAAATCCGCAATAACCCGATTCAACTATTTCTTTTCTAGTATTCGCTTCGTTGCGAGACATTCAATACTTCCGAGAACTGGCTAGAGCGATCGCGTTACTCTCTTAGTGTTCCCACTAACTGAGCATAAATCACTGCTAACTAGTTTGGCATTGCACTTGATTTTTTGCAGGCAATATGCATACCTATTCTCTGTCTAAACCTATGGAGAGAGAACGATGCCCCACTCATTCGCCAATGAGCTTTTCATCAATGTCCCTTGCTAGTTCTTTAACGGTGTTAGCCCACTGCCAACTTTTATCGCCTCCCATCAGAAGCCAGCGAATCCAGTCAACAGAAGGATACTGTTGATTGCCCCACCCTGGCTTTTCCTGATCTATTTCGGCATTTTCAAAAAAATCCAGTATCTCATCAATATCTTGGAACGTGATTCGCTTGCCATCTGCAAGGGCTTGAGGCAACCTTAATTTTTCGCTCCCTCCATATCGCTCATAGAGACTAAGACCTAACTTCGCCGGACTTTGCACTGAAACTGGCGCAATCACGCTATGTTCTCCCTCCTGGCGGCTGGCAAGCAGGATAGACAAGGATAGGGCTGCAATTTGGATGGGAATGATACTAGATGCAAGCATTTTCAGTTGCCAGGATGGAGGACACGAAAAGCAGTAAGCAAATTTGTTGTAGTACACTCACTATAAAACTAGGCTAGACGCTTTTCGAGTCAGACCTAATGCCTAATCGCTTAGCCCTTTTTTCCTTTGCTATGATTTGCCGTTTTTTCATGGAAGTAAACTTCATGCCACAGCGTTGACAGTTGCCATCTTTCCACTCTGATGGCAGTGGGAATTTCTCATCACAGGCAGGGCATCGTGATATCAGTGGTAATTGATGTTTCTCACAGTATTCGGTTGATTGGAACTGCCAATGAATGCGGTGATAGGGAGCTTCACGATAACATACTGCACATAGGCGAGTTGAGCAAGTCACCATTAGCACACCCTTTGGCGGACACAAGGCTTCAAGCTTACTGACTTCTACACCAATCAGCTTAGCCATTGCCTCCAATTCTTTCTGAGTCGGGCGCGGATTAAACCGAAACTTCTCCCATCGAGATAGAGCCGTCCCAATCCCTGCTTTTCTGCTCAAACTTCCCGGAGCGGATATATTCACAATTTCCTGACGGCGAAAGCGTCCGAAGTAGTGGCTGATGCTTTCTCCTTCAAACGGCTCAAGATACCAGGGTGGATGTTGGGGGGCTTCAGTTTCCATTTCTTGAACCTACGAATACTTTCAATAAACGGAAGTTTTGAATTAAACCTGTTTAAGCTTGGATATCGGTTGAAATTGAATGCCTAATGCTTGGGATATATTTTGAGAGTTAATTTGAGCCTTAGGATGGTCAAGCTTCCAAATAGCAATCTCCCGAAGATTTTCATATAAGGGTCTGAGCTGACCTTGAGAAGCCTCGTGCAGCAGCGCAACGATCTCAGGATTAGAGGCCAAGTTCAATGGCTTTGACCACTTTAACCCTGATTTTTCCCACTCTCCGATTACAGTCGCTGTATCCTGCCTAGACAGTAGATTAAAGGGGTGATACTTCAAAAATGTATTATGTATATTGATGTATCTTTTCTTTTTATTAGAGTTTGGATCGAGAATATCGTTTAAGTAAGGAGGACCTGTCAAAATCACCGAAATCTTCAGTTTTTCCGAAATTCTTACAAGCTCATTAAAAGCTGCAAATGATAATAACTCTGCCTGATTGACAATCAAGATTTTGACCCCATACCCATTAAGGGTTCCCCATGTCCGCGCACGCAAATCTCGTAGGGGTCTACAATCAAAAGGATTGGAAAGAAACTCCAGAATCAGGAGAAATAAATCGGTAGGGCTGCCATGTTGTTCCATCTCAATATAGGCAACTGGGGCAGGAAGCTGTAAAAAATCACCTCGACGCTTTACACGTTGCTTCGTGTAGTAATCTAACGCTTTTGATAAACCCAACCGATCAAAGGTAGTGACACGGGCACAGATTTTGAGGTCACGCCAGTAATCCAGGCGCTCAAATAAATTCTGATCTCGTTGCACTCCTACATACGTATCAATCCGACCAATTCGCTCAACCTCGGCTTGTTGTTCAGGCGATCGACTTGGTTGCAGCCCAGGCTGCTGGATAGCTACATTCGCCTGAGTATTGCCAGCCCTTTGAGCATCCACTTTTTGCTGGGGCGAGTGGCGCGGTTCCTCCTCCGATGGCTGGATGGCTGTGTTGGATTTGCTCATCTTCGTTTACCAGTTGTCTTCCATGAACTCATCCCAGTCAGGAACTACAAATAGAGCCGGCTTGACTGGCATTTCAGTTTGTTCATATACAGACTCTACACCCTCAGTAGGCTCCGAAGCGATCGCTTCGTTAACAGTTTTTCCCTTCTTTTTGCCTTTTGAAGAATCCTCTGGATGTAACTCCACAACCTTGGAATGAGTGGATTTACTTGTAATGCGACGTTGTTCAGACTTTCGCCGTCCTTTTACAGTTTTTGCTTGCTCAATCGAAGAGGTGTACAAATCCCGTTGCTGTGCCAAGATTGACGACTGATCGATCACTTTACCCTCATCACGAATTTTCTTCTTGCGATCTTCCCACTCCTTCAAAGACAACCGCTCCTCCTCTAAGTCCCTAGCCCTGATACTACCTAGATACTTCGAGGGTTGACCGTTCTTCTCCCGCGTGTAGACGAGAATGTAAACGATATTGCTCGGATTGTATCTAAGCGTGACCTGGTAGCCTTCGTACTCTTCTAGGAAATTCGCATTTTTGTCGTATCGCCAATAGCCATCCTCATCTCTGCTCAAACTAGCCGTATACACTAGCCCTACAAACTCTATACATCCACGCTCTTGGACTTTTCGCTTTGCCTCCTTCATCAAACAGATATCGAGTTCTCGCTCACTGTCAGGCATTCTTGGCTTTCCACCCAGCAAGCCAGTCCACCATCGTTCTAGGCGGCGTGTTTGCTCCTTGTCTTTTCGGACTCTGGGATAAAAATGGTAATTGTGGTGGTCTACAAACTGCCGAACCAATTTCCTCTCATATTCTTCATAGACAACACAAGCCTTCTTCTCTGGATTCTTTGGGCGCTCCTGCAAGGAACCTCCCTTAAAACCCAGTACCAGTGCGGCAAATTCGGTCTTCAGTTCTAAAAATAATCGCTCTACCACTCCACCTTGCTCAGTATAGAGACGAAGGCGCATCTTGAAGCCCAAATCTGCTGCAATGTGTTTTAGATGTGCAGACTTAAATTCCTTGGCTCTGTCAGTGACAACATACTCCGGTAGCCCACAAACCTCCCACTTTTCTCGGAGTTGGTACTCTTCACCGTAATGTTTTGGCAAAATGGCATGTCGGAGTGCTAAGGCAACTTCATGGGAACCTGGAGATTCAAAGCCAATGTGATACCCCATTACACAACCTGAGAAGGTATCGATGACTGCGGTAATCCAAGCACAATTGACTAGCTCCCCATTGGCGTCTACCAGTAAGTTATCCAACTTGGTATGGTCAATCTGCCAAACTTGGTTGCTGCGCTCAACAACGATATCGCCATCAGTTGTTTTGACGATGAGTCCTGGTCCTTGCCCTGGATTCCGAACTTTGCGATTCTTTTTCTCGATAATCGGGTTGAGAACTTTATACACAAACATATGCGAAGGGTATTCACCCTCTTTCAACCCTAACTCCAGTTCAGCATGTCCCTTGACTTGGTTATAGACAAGGTTTGGGGTCATGCCTAGACCCGCTTTTTTAGCCTGCTTATAAGTATTGGTGATGAACTCTATCCAGTACTCAACACTATGCTTCCACCGTTTATAGCCTTTGAGTTGACCTGCATCAGAACGAGTAGTTCTAGCTATTGCAGCTAAACCCTTTTTCTCAACCTTCTCTAACCACCGCGTTATCGTTCTAGGATGCTTTTCCAGCCGGTCTGCCCACTGTTTGATTTTCTCTTGCTTGAGTTCGTCAGCAGCTTGGAGAATCTCCTCGAGCGCCTCAACCTTACGCATCACCTCCCGTTTCTCATCCAGGTCTTCAATCAGCTCAATTAGGATGTTGTATTCCTGAGTTGGTGGCTGTTCTTGGTCTGTTTGAGCAGCTTCGGTATCTTGAGTCGGTGAGATTTTCGCTGATTCCATAAGATAAATTAATAAATTAAAGCGATTAATGGGAAAAAGGCATTTATCGGTTTAAAATAATTTTGGTCGATTTTCAGGGAAAAGGCAAATAGCTATTTAAACTTGGTGAGAAAATAAAGAGAATACAAAAAAGCTTGAAGCTTAGTTTCAGTAAGCGTTTCAAGCCACAAATTTAGCGTGACACTAAGTGTTTAAACTCGACAAATATCTCGTTAATGGACAACATTAAATAAAATGAATAGCGTGTCTATTACACGATCATCTAAATCAATTAGCTTCAGCCATGCTAGCGTCAAGCATTTGCCACGTCATCTCCTGACCTGCCCGTAAGGGCACAAGTCCGGATTCAGTAAATGGCACTTCATCGGGAACGCGCCAGGTCGTTCTGCCCAAAGTAATTTGTTCAGTATTGCGCGGGAGTTGATAAAAATCTGGCCCATAGAAGCTGGCGAAAGCTTCAAGTTTATCGAGTGCATCAACGCTCTCAAAAGCTTCTGCGTATAACTCCATCGCGTGCAGAGCCGAGTAGCAACCCGCGCAGCCACAGGAACTTTCTTTGCCATTGCGAGGATGGGGAGCGCTATCGGTGCCAAGAAAAAACTTAGGATTGCCAGAGGTTGCTGCTTGCAGAAGGGCGAGGCGATGCTCCTCACGTTTCAAAATTGGCAAGCAATAGAAATGGGGGCGAATGCCACCTTGAAATAGGATATTGCGGTTAAATAACAAATGTTGTGGGGTGATCGTTGCAGCGATGTTGTTCGCAGACAGGACATACTGCACAGCATCTGAGGTGGTAACGTGCTCAAGCACCACGCGCAGGTTGGGAAATCGCTGCTTGAGGGGGATCAAATGTCGCTCGATAAATACCTTCTCGCGATCAAACATATCGACACTTTGATCGGTCACTTCCCCGTGCAGTAGTAAAGGCATGTCTACCTGCTGCATCGCTTCAAAGACGCGATCGCACTTACGAATGTCTGTCACACCGGAGTCTGAATTGGTCGTTGCACCCGCTGGGTAGTACTTTACCGCTTTGACAAACTGGGATTCTTTAGCCCGGATAATTTCTTCGGGGCTGGTGTTGTCGGTGAGGTAGAGCGTCATCAGTGGCTCGAACCGTTGGTCAGCCGGAATCACTGCGAGAATGCGATCGCGATAAGCCGCAGCATCAGCCACTGAGCGTACTGGGGGCTTCAAGTTCGGCATGATGATAGCGCGGGCAAACTGACGCACTGTATGGGGCAGAACCGCTTTCAGCGCCGCACCGTCGCGTAGATGCAGATGCCAGTCGTCAGGCCGGGTCATAGTAAGCTTTTGCATCTCTCAATTATAAAACGGCGAGTGCTCTGTTCCAGGAAGACACAAACTAACAACCCCCATGCACGCCGACCGCCGAGATTTAGTTGGCTATGATGCAAAGGTTATCTACGGTGGGTGATGGGCAGCGTTAGGTGGCATCTGCCTATTCGATGCCGCCGCGATCGCCCTGAATCTGTCCCCCGGAAAATGTCGAGAGAGACCCGTTTACTTTAGAGTGAATGGGTTAGTTAAGCGTGAATAAAGATTAGAGCATTCCCTTTCTCAGGGAATTAATAATGTGCTCAGTATTGAGGGAGTCTCAAGAATGCGGGAGCGATCCAAGCAGTGGCAGCGAAAGATAAGGAGCAACAAATGGTGGGTGATTGGAGTGATCGCGACTCCAGCCCTTATTGGGATCGTGTGGTGGCTGGGGTTACTCTCCGAGCGTAGACTTCAGCCGGATGGCTCACGCCTATCCCACAACGAGAGCGCGACCCTTGCTCACCCACACCGTGAAACCCTCATCAGCGGTATGGGGGCGATTGTGATGGTTGCCGGTGGAGTCTTCCTGTTGCTCAATTTTCGCAAGGCCAACAGAAATACAGAAACAGCCGACCTCAGCGGTGCACAGATCAGCGGTGCCGACCTCATCAATGCCAATCTCAGTGGTGCCGACCTCAGCGGTGCTGATCTTATCAATGCTGATCTTATCAATGCCAATCTCAGTGGTGCCGACCTCAGCGGTGCTGATCTTATCAATGCCGACCTCAGTGGTGCTGACCTTATCAATGCCGACCTCAGTGGTGCCGACCTCAGCGGTGCCGACCTCATCAATGCCAATCTCAGCAGTGCACAGCTCTGTGGTGCCGACCTCATCAATGCCAATCTCAGTGGTGCCGACCTCATCAATGCCAATCTCAGCGGTACTGACCTTATCAATGCCAATCTCAGTGGTGCCAACCTCAGCGGTGCCAACCTCAGATATGCCAACCTCAGTGGTGCCAACCTCAGTAGTGCCAACCTCAGTGGTGCCAACCTCAAATATGCTAATCTTAGCGGTGCCGACCTCAACTGTACCTTACTCAGCGATGCCAACCTCAGCAATGCTAACCTCAGTGGTGCCTTGCTATTTTTTGTAAATTCACGCGAAGTTCGGAATCTTGAACCGCTTCAACTACAGGCGCAACGTTCGCCTTTTTTATGTAATGTTGCACTGCCTTCCTACTCCCATCAACGAAAAGTGAATCCCAATCGCGACTGCGATCGCATTCCCCAACTTTTGAGCGATCGCTACAATATTTCACTCGAAGAGGCTCAAGGGATAGTCAATGAAGCTCGACAACACCGATGGGACTAACCAAAGCGGTCAAGGTTCCTCACCTTGGGGTGTGGTCAAAAGCCGTTGGTGGCTAATGAGAATGAGAATCAAACTGAAGAGGGATGGGTGAGCATCGCTCACCCATCCCTAGCTGCTACCTTGGTTTATGGCTTAGCTGATGGGTGTAATGGCTTACGAGAAGCACTGGAAGAAGAATTTTCTCATTTTCAGTTTATTCTAGACCGACCTCATCTCAAACAGCATCTTTATGCTATGGCTGAGGCAATGGAACTGACAGGTAAGATACGTTTGATTTGGCTCAGGAGAAATTGAAAGCGCCCATCGCTACATTCCGCAAAAACGTTTAAAACTTCCCGGAGCCACTTGGCACCCGGATACTATCAATCCTATGTTAGCTTTGAGAGTTATTCGTGCCAATGATTGGTGGCATGATTTTTGGGAGCAGTTAAGTCTAGATAAAAATCAACTAATCAGTTGCTGATAGTATTACAAGATAGCTTGGCACAGAGCTTTTTTGTTTTAGTAATAACTGATTAACAATGTGCTGATAACCCTTAGAGGAAAGGGGCAAGCCTTGCTTGCCCCCGGCTGTCTTTAATTATCATTCTCTTCAATGACTCCTGAAAGTTAGGAAAGTTAGGTGAGCCAAGGGGGTGGTTTTTGCGATAGCGTTAGCGAAGCGAGGCGTTAGCCTAGCGCTGCTGCAAAGCGCAGATCGCATCTACCAACGGCTTTTGACTACACCCGATCAGCTTATTTAACAAATATTGTGTCGAAATGGTCAAATAATTTGTCGCCCTACACCTTCCGAGGCGAGAGACATTAAGTGTATGTGAATGTGTCAGGCCGTCAGGATCAACACTCTAGGGGCAGTAAGCCAGCATTTAGATAATACCAAGTCTGGGAATCAACAATTCCCTCCATCCCTAAACCGTTCATTTTTTGAAATTCTTTCACCGCCTCTTGGGTATGTGGATTAAATTCGCCATCGATCTCAAGGTTAAAGCCTTTAAAATTGAGTAACTGCTGTAGAACTCTGACGGTACTACCAGAACTACCGGGACGCAGAACCGGAAGCTTGAGGGAAGCTTTTTGAGCAGGGGCTTGAGAGATATAGGCTGTAGACATTTATAATCCTCCTTGAGTTAGATTTTTACGGATTTAAGTTAGGAGAAAGGACGGTTCTTGGAATTCCTTCTATCAGGGGAATTTAGCATAAAGCTAATGCATTTGTTTGAGGGGGGGTAATCACCATGACGTTTAGGGTGAGCCGTCGGCTTTGAAAATATGTTATTCTGCCATAAAATAAGTTGAAATACCTCTACCTAAAGCATTAATCTGAGTCCATCTCTCCTAGGGCGCTATATTCATATCACTCTTGAGCTGAAGATTTATGCAACAGTCTTAGGAAATAACTTTTTCATCGCATCACTCTTTTCTTCCTTGGTGGAAAACTTTTCAGTCTCTATCTCTTTCTTCAAAAATTTTGAAGTATTCTCATCCACAAAACACAATAGTGCAAGAGGACAGAAGGGATATTGCCTGTACAGTAAGCTTTTTCAGCTTTTTCAACTGGATACTTATTTCCGCCACGCTGTAATAGTATCCTCAAGTAGTATGAGCAAACAGCTATATAGAAAACCAATAATACTCTCTTAAACAAAGACCTCTTGGCAGGAAGATAGGTACATCATTTCATGATTTAGCTAACAGTTCGGCTGCCACTAATCCTTTTTGAACCGCTAAAATAGCTGCTTGGGTGCGATCGCGAACTTCCAGTTTTTGCAAGATAGCGTGGACATGTACCCGCACTGTACCTGTAGCAATGTGCAGCATTTCGGCAATTTCCTGATTCGTCTTCCCTGCGGCAATCAGTGCCAATATTTCTTGTTCCCGATGAGTGAGGAGATTTTGTGACTCCCCAGCCGTCTTTATCTGTACAGGTAGATTGCCTGTCATTGCTGCACGAATTTCTGCCGTGACGGTTTGATCCCACCACGACGCCCCCGCCGCTACCGATCGCAGTGCTAAAATTAATAGCTCCGCTTCAATTCCTTTAAGACAATATCCAGAAGCACCAGCTGCAATTAGCCGCTCAATTAGCTGCTTTTGAGAGTGAGAGGTTAGAACTAAAACGGGCATCTGTGAATGGTGCTGTTTAATTTGACGACAAGCCTCAACACCCCCAACCCCCGGCAATCCCACATCCAACAGTACGACATCAGGTAGGTGCTGATTGGTCAGTTCTATAGCCGTTTCGCCATCGACTGCCTCAGCGATAACTTCCAATCCGGGCTCTTTAGACAGCCGCATGGAGAGTCCTAAGCGGAACAGTTCGTCATCTTCTACTAACAAAATCCGCATTGGTGCTGGTTTCATCTCAGATACAGTGAGGGATTTGAGGCAGGCACCGCAGGGAAGTCAAATCAAAATAATGTCCCCTGAGGTTTCAGGCTCTCTGTCCAAATTGTACCGCGTCAGCCTCAACGGTCTGATAGGTCAGGTAGGATACCTAGGCTAAACTTACGGCAAGGCGATCGCTCAGACATTTTTGCACTTATAGTTCATCCTCCTTTAGGAGCCGTTTAGGAAGCCGTTATAGTTACTTAAGAAACTAGATATATATATTTTAATATAGACAAATTACAGCTTGCATTATAAGTTGTAAATGCTCAAAAAAGCTACCATATTAATTACAATTCTAAGAAACTTAAACCAAGAGTTTGGTTTGTTCTAAAAATGGTTTTGCAACCAAAACTAGTTGCAGTAATATTGTTATCTCTATTTGGCTTCGTAATTATTTGGGTAACTATCTTTTTTGCCATTAAGATTGCTGGCAAAGTTTTCCCAAAAGTAAAGCGCTATTCCTTTAAGCGAGTTTCTTGTAAGGGTTGTCGATTTTTTACAAACAACCCTTATCTTAAGTGTACAGTACATCCCTCCACAGTTCTAACGAAACAATCTCTTAATTGCCCTGATTATCAGTCTGATGAGCCGCGTGTAATTGAATTCCGAGAAGAAAAGAAATAATTCAATGAATTTATATTGGAATTGGATATCTAACATCAGATATATATCAAGACAGGATAATAAAATTGCTCTATATATGCAGGGAAATATATTGTTTTTCCCGCCGGACGGCAGTACATTAATTGTTATCAGCAAGATTCAAGTCAGCCTAATCCAGCATTTCACTCTGAAAATTATCCATTGGAGCCTGGGGTAGGAAAGCTAGCCATTTTGACTCTTTCTACTAGTTATTGGATTCTTCGCCACATGAATGTCAAAGATAAGGACGAATAAAACCTTTCACAGACAACCAGCAAAGTAACGTAAAAATGAAAAGAACATCAAAGACGAATTTTCCAATAAAGCTATGACAAACGTATCTGATTTTTTGTATAGTCGTAGTCGCTACTATGGAGCTGTCAAGCCAGAGAACTTGGTGTTTAACGCCAATTTGCAAGAATTTGCACAGAGAGTTACTTATATTAGCTGTTTAGAAACCGCAGGGAAGTTGACACCAGAAGAAGCTTACAAACAAATTCAGTCGCTCTGGAAACAGCTCAAACAGACCAAGAAACAACTGGGAATAGGCGAACACTCCTTTGAAACAAAACCAGCGGACAACACTGAATATTAGAGTGGTGAAGTCTACGGCAAGCTTGGCTTCACACCTCATTCTATCGGCAGCATGTCAAGGAGAGCAGATACCCCCTTCAGGTAGGTTGGGTTGAACGAAGCGTGAAACCCAACATTTATCAAGGTGCTGGGTTTCGTTTCTCAACCCAGCCTACAAAGTTGACATCCTCCCATTCTATCCATTAGCCCACAATTCAATCGAACAATAGTTTTATCATGCTCGTAGCTCCTGCTTATGTATCTCCTCCGATAAGACGAATCTTCAGTCGGCACGACTTAGTTCCTCAAGAGCCAAACTTCCTTTGGAGAATTGAGCAAGGAGTTGTTCGCACCCTCTGTTGGAGTGAAGAAGGCACCGCGATCGTCTCCGGATATTGGACTTCAAAGGATGTAGTGGGACAACCTTTGTCTAGCAACAAACCCTATCAAATTCAGTGCTTGACACCTGTTGAAGTTAGCCTTATCCCCGATTACCTTTGGCACCAAGAGTTAGATGCCATCCGCTTGCACGCTCAACAAACCGAAGAAATCCTGAACATTGTTCGTTCTAAACAGATTTATCAGCGCCTAAAGCAACTTTTATTCTGGTTAGCCCAGAAGTTTGGGCGTCGGGTAGAAGAAGGAACATTGATCGATTTGCCGATTTCCCATCAAGATATCGCAGACATGATTGGGGCAACGCGCGTCACCGTAACGAGGGAGCTACAGAAGTTCGAGCAAGAAGGCATTATTACTCGCCCCTACCGAAAATACATTCTTTTACGAAAAGGAAACGGGTTGAAAGAAACTCTGTAGCGAGAGTCAGCGACCATTAAGTAACACGACTTCTTAAAATAGAATAGTTCAATCAAACAACCATCCCTATGTTATGGCTAAGACTAATCTGACGGCTGTAATACTGACCCTGCTAGTGATCGTGGGTCTGTTCAGTGTAGCTGGAGCTTTAGTTTGGATGGGTTCCCTCATGAAGTCACGGTCTGGGTCTACACCGTCGGTTACCGTTGCCACACCGACACCGACCACCAACAGTTCTGGCTCGCTTAACCAGATAGCAAAGAGCGATCGCCAAGTTGACTACAGTAAGCTGCGGACATACTTGCAGCAAAAAAATTGGAAAGCTGCTGACCGGGAAACATACGAACGCATGTTAGAGGCTGCCGGACCACAGGCTCAAGCGCTCGGTTATACACCTCAGACGGAAATGGACACGCTCTCCTGTACAGACTTAAAAACCATTGATGGACTTTGGAGTGCAGCCAGTGAAGGCAAGTTCGGTTTTACCGCTCAACAGAGAATTTTGAAGGCGTTAGGCGACTATCGAAAGATGTATGAGCAGGTGGGATGGCAGAAGTTATCTGGTGAGTGGCTGATTGAGTGGACCTATAATCCGCAAACCAAACGCTTGGATTACAAGCCAGGGAAAGAACCAAACTTTACCACCCCCCCGCCCGGTCACCTGCCTACTGTGGAGAGAGGCTATAACTTCGATGTTTCTCTCGATGCGGTGCTCAAAAGGTGTGGCTTTTGAGTCAGCACCTCTTGAGTGCAAGATATCCTGAATTTCTACAACCACTTACCCATATAGTGGTGTGAAAACTGTAGGCTTTGATTGTATTAGTCTGTTAATGCACATTTTGCCGTAGATTAGTGCCTCATCAATTGTCGAAAAACAGAAGGGTTCGTGATACTCATTCCCTTCTGGGTCTTTATAGTCAACGGTAATGCCATTCCACTCTTTTTTGATGACAAGAGTCCATTGTTGGTAAGTTATCATCTTGAACTTCTTTAGATTTGCAAGGGTTTACAAGGTGTTTTTTTAGGCAATATCATACTGCCAATTTATTAATTTTAATTTTAATCCAGAAAGACTGAAATCAAGAAATTAAAGACCCATTAACTAAAAAATATATCTTATAAAATGTATAAGCGTAAAGGTATAAATCAAACATCTGGTTTTAAAATATCTCAATATTTATCTCTGTAATTATATTCTTAAAAATAGACAAAAACCTAGTAATAAATTTTGGGATATATAAAAAATAAACAATCAGTCTATACCTCAAACAACACCTGTTTATATCACTTAGACTAAAAGTTTATTTCTTGATTTTTAAGGTTACAAATTTTTGTTTTGCTTATAATTAAAGGAATAATGATTCTCTGTCTGTGTAGTTCTACAAATTTTCAGTATTAGGGTGTATTTACTTTTAGTTAAAAACAACAAAAAATACCTTGAACAACAATCAAGGTAATAGCGAACGATTGTTGTGATTTTTGAATTTTAAATGCTTTGAAATTTGGAGAACAAAAATGGTTACTACGCCTACAGCTTACAGTCCCAACCAACGTGCTATCGGAGTCTTTGAAAACTTTCAAAATGCAGAAAAGGCACTTCACGAGTTAGAAACTGCGGGGTTTGACATGAACAGAGTTTCTGTTATCGCGCAGGATACTCCCGCTAAAAGCGATATGGCAGGAGCCAACATACAGGATGAACAGATTGGAAATAAAGCTAACGAAGGGGCAGCTACAGGAGCGATCGCGGGCGGGGCTTTAGGAAGTATAACTGGCTTACTCGCGGGCTTGGGTGAGCTAGCAATTCCTGGTATTAGTTTGCTCCTGTTAGCTGGAGAAGCCACGGCTGTTGCTTCTACCCTTGCTGGTGGCACGATGGGTGCAGCCGCAGGGGGTTTGAGTGGTATCCTAGTTGGTTTAGGAATTCCCAAAGAGCGAGCGAAGGTTTACAGCGATCGCGTACTTCGCGGCTATTACCTCCTGAGGGTTAATGGTACGCCAAATGAGATAGCTCGCGCCGAAACCATCTTACAAAATCGGGGGATTGAAGAGTGGGGCATCTAATACGAGGCTACCAAACCTTGAACTCACCACAATTCTCACAGCATCAAAAGTATTGATCGCAACCTCTAATATCAGTCTCCTTCTTCTTTAGACAACATTCAAAAGAGGAAGACAAAACGATGTGGCAAAACACTGAAAAGTAAAGCGGAGAAAACTCAACACACTATGAAACCGAAAGAAACTATCTTTGTCATTCCCACTTATCGATTAAGAGATGTGGCACAAACCATCGAAGAGTATGACCATAATTTTTGGGTCAATGGACACGCTCCTAAAATAATTGTCTTTGATGATTCAAGCGTCGCCAATCACGAAAAGTACTATCCCATTCTCGAACAAACTAAGACCGTCAACGATGTGTTTTATGTGGGTCCTCATGAGAAGGAGGAATTTATCACCTTTTTAAACCAAAGGCTTCGTGATAAAAAGCTTGAGTCGCTGGTAAGAAACTTATTTCGTCCCAGTTATGGAGGGAATAGAAACTTCACCTTAATGTATACACTTGGACATTTAATGGTGAGTTCTGATGATGATATGAGACCTGATGCGTTGATTGAAAACAGCCCAGAGTCTTTATCAGTTGATGAAATCTGCCGAGGTAAATTATTCAAGGCGAACCAAGATGGCTTCGCTCATCGGTCTTTCGATTTACTCACCGCTTTTGAAGATGTTTTAGGTAAAGAAGTTAGCCAAATACCAAATAACTTCGAGATAGGTGACTTAGTCGTTGATACGGCGATGGAATTAGAAACCAACACGACCAAGGGTTATTTTAAAGAGAATTCCCTATCACTGCAACCGGGTAAAATTTTGGATAATGCTGTGGTCAAAATTGCCCAAACTTTTCGGACGGGAACAAACGACATCGATACGCTCGATTTTGTTCATATGTATCTCAACAATGACAGCCAAATCAGCCCGGACGAGCTCAACGATGTTTATGTTCTTGTAAATTTCAGACCTGTAGTTACCAACAAAAACTGGAGGATGGATTGCGGCGTCGCTGGATATGATAATCAGTTTGGGTTGCCTCCCTTTTTTCCGACTCGACTCAGGTTTGAGGATTACATCTATAGACTTTGGATACAACAAGAGGGTGTTATAGCTGCACACGTCGATGCTGTGCAGAACCATATTCGGAATAATTATATGCGAAACCCTCTCGTTAGTGAGATTTTTAATGAGGAAATATGTAACTTGCTCAAAAAGAAGATCAAGAACAGCGTCTGTAAGCTTGAAGACTTGGCGATTGAGTTTGATTACTCTGGTGAGGTGACTTCACAAGACTCTGAGGAAATATTGCAAAAAATTACCACCATCTACGACCAAGCGGTCAAAGCTTCAGCGTCTACTCAAAATCCAGAACGCCAGCAGTCTCTCCAATTGTTTGCCGAGAGTTTATCAAGAGTATTCTATGGATTTGAAACTGACTTTTTTCAGCAAAATGTCTCCCGCATTGTCGATGATGTCATCAACCAATTTCAAGCGTCTCTAGAGATCTGGCCGACTCTAGTCGAAATCTGCTACCTCCAAAAGGATAAAAAAGATCTGCCGCAGACCAGGGTTCAGAATCAGAAGCTCAAGTCCAGGAACGGTGCTTTGAAAAATTCGTAGGGTGTTGCATCACCAAATGTAGAGACGTAGCCTGATCTAGAGACGTAGCATACTACGTCTCTAGGAATATAATTTTTGTTTAGGATTGGGTATCTAGCATCAGATATATATCAAAGACCTGCTAAAAAAATAGTGAAAATATATTGGAGAATATATTGTTTCTCCAGTAAGGCAGCGCTAGATTAACTGTTATCAGCAAGATTCAAGTCAGCCTAATCCAGTATTTCACTTGGAATTACCCATTTGGAAAACACGGTTGGAGCGGAGGAACCATTTTTTGGGGCAAATCTTCTAACGTTATCTCTGTGAAATAAACAGATAACAAGAGAAGGACATCTCTCAGTCCTAGCCCGTCAGCTAACTCCGTAGGCATTGAGAGGAGACTGAAGAGTCAGCAGGTTAAAAAAATAGGCTACTCGTATCAGTTTCCCTGGCTGGTGTATATCTCTTCGTTTTACCTACCCTTAACTTGCTAAAGACCAAAACTATCCGTTTATTCATGGAGTTTGGGGTAAGAAAACTAGCCATAAGGTGAAAATCAACTCATCATGTTTCTCAGACAAAAAAATCGCATTGCTTTAATTTCTGTTTGTGGTGACCCAGCTATAGAAATTGGCAAAGAAGAAGCTGGCGGACAGAATGTTTACGTGCGTGAAGTTGGGTTAGCTTTAGCACAGGCGGGCTGGCAAGTGGATATGTTCACTCGTCGTAGCAGTCTCGAACAAGCGGCTGTTGTTCAGCATAGCCCAAATTGCCGAACGATTCGGTTAACGGCTGGTCCGGCAACGTTTATCAATCGAGATGAAGTCTACTCCTACCTACCCGAGTTTGTCTACTCATTCCTTGTATTCCAGCAGCGAGAAGGATTGAGATATTCCATCATTCATACGAATTACTGGTTGTCGTCCTGGGTAGGGATGGCACTGCGGAAGTATCAGCCTTTAATTCAAGTGCATACTTATCACTCGTTAGGGGCGGTGAAATACTCTACTATGAGTGACCTTCCCCCGATCGCATCCACGCGACTAGCCGTAGAAAAAGCGTGTTTGGAAACAGTGGATCGAGTTGTTGCCACCTCTCCTCAAGAAGCAGAACACATGCGGCAGTGGGTTTCTACAAAAGGAACAATTGAAATTGTTCCCTGTGGCACCGATATCGACAGGTTTGGTGGAATTCCCCAAAATGAGGCGCGGCAACAGTTAGGAATTGCACCGGATGCCAAGGTTGTGCTTTATGTCGGTCGCTTCGATCCGCGTAAAGGGATAGAAACGCTAGTGCGATCGATCGCGAAATCCAGTTTGCACGGTCAGGCTAATTTGCAGTTGATTATTGGAGGCGGCTTTCATCCAGGTCAAAGCGACGGGATAGAACTCGATCGCATCCAAGATATCGTCAACGAACTGGGACTGCAAAACATTACAACATTCCCAGGACAACTCGGCGATACCAACTTACACCTCTACTATGCAGCAGCTGATGTTTGTGTGATTCCCAGTCACTACGAACCCTTTGGTCTTGTTGCACTTGAAGCAATGGCTAGTGGAACTCCCGTAGTTGCCAGCAATATTGGGGGTTTAAAGTTTACTGTAGTTCCAGAAGTAACGGGTTTACTGGTACCTCCTAAAAATGAAGTCGCCTTTGCTCAAGCAATCGATCAAATTCTGGCTAATCCCGCTTGGGCTTTCCAACTCGGTCAAACAGGTCGGCAACGGGTAGAAATTGCCTTTAGCTGGTATAGCGTGGCATCGAGACTCGGCAGTCTTTACACACAACTCCTCGATCGAGCAGCATCGGTGTCTGGCAGCAAATCTCAGGTAGCCGCTTAAGACTCGAAACAGTAAAAGCGGTAGTAATTTAAGGACTTTCTTTTCGGGGGGTGATGTTTTCAAAGCACTCCCCCCCATTGAACTTTAATACCAATTGAACAGAAACCGTTTTGCAACGAAACAATATGAAATTCAAACTTTCTACTTTTATAAATTCTTCTTTGATTACTGTGGGATTAGTTGGACTACTGCCAAGCACTTTTAATTACAATCTAGAACCTCAAATTAACACCCAAAAGGCACAATATTTGGTTAATTTCTCTGAAAGTAGTACGGGAGATTCGGGTGAATGGACTCAAAATCAAGGATTGGTACAGGAAGTTCAAGCCACTGAGAGTATGCAATTTCTTCCTGTTGCAGTTGCTTCTGAAGAGACTGAATCTAGTCAACCCAACTTCAGAGAGCCAACTGACCCGGTTGATGGCATCTTTTTAAGAGGATTCATTCTCTTGGCGTTCATCAGCGGCAGTTTGGTGTGGCTGCGTTGGGAGAGAAATCATAAAAAACAGCGTGCTAAGCATGTATCTGATATCCTCCAGGAAGTTGAAAATTTAGAAAAGATAGGGAAGGTAACGCCTAACGTAACTCGATTGAAACCTTAATTTTTCAGAAGCAACTATCAGTAGAATTGAACTTCATTTCACTATGAAATTTAAATTTTTTATTCTTATAAGTGCTGCTGTGGCTACTGTGGGATTACTTGAACCACTTCCAAACGCTTTTGGCCTTAGCCTAGAATCCCAAACAAATATAAAAAATGTACAGCCTTTGCATGACGTGAGAAGCCTTAAGAAGTCTTTGGGTGAGTGGACTCACAATCAAGAATTAGTAAAGCCAACTAAAAGTATTTCATCTCTTCCTGTAACAGTTGCAACGCCACCGACTCAGTCCAGTCAACCCAACTTTGCTAGGAAAATGGCTCATTACATTAATGCTTTCGGCGCAGTTTTTCTTCTCTGTGTGCTCATCGGCTATCTCTTGGGAGAGCTTCGGTCTTTGTCTATAAAGTACCGTGCTATGCAGGTGACTGTTCGAGATATCTGTGTGATTGGTGTATTCCCTAGCCGTGAAGCAGCAGGACAAGCTCTCGACCAACTGGTATTTTCTGGCTTTTTCTTGGAAAAGGTTTTTTTGGTAGGTAAAAACTCAGCTTTCGATGAGCAATCTGTTGATGCCCAGATCATGAGCGCTCTTGTCAAGCAATCCTCTACAGGCTTAAGAAAAGGGTTAGCGATCGGCAAAGTGTCGGGAGGCTTGATTGGTTTATTGTTGGGATTAGGTATTTTGGCGCTGCTTGGTGTTGAGCAGATAGCACTGGCTCCTGCCGCTGGTTTTGCTCTTGTGTGCGGCGGTATTTGCACAGTAGTAGGCGGCGTCATTGGAGCTTTTACTGGTTTGAGAATAACCAAAAAGCAAGCTAAGAAATACAGTGAACGGGTCGCGCGTGGTGATTACTTGCTAATTGTCAATTGCACAAAGGATGAAATTAAGCAGGCCAAACGCATCCTTAACGCACAAGCAATTTGCAACGGTTATCCCGAAAAAAAAGCAGCTCCATGAGTATTGAATAGTTTTGTAAAAGATTAGGGCGCTTCAATGGATTTATTAATTTTGATGCTCGATATTCTTATGACATTTTGCGGCTACCAGATTAGCAAAAATATCGGTTCGGTGCCTTTTGTTATAAGTATTCTTCTCTTGGTTTTAACCCTCGCCTTAATAAAAGTTACTACTTCAACAATACAGATAAATAGTCAAGAGTATCTTTATTTCCCTCTACCTATAGAGTTTTTGGCATTTTTAGTACTTGGGTGGGTCGGCTTTCAGCAGGGGAAGCAGAGGGAGAGGTAATTAGAGCTTATCTAAATAGTATTGCGTTGTTACTATCTTTTTAAAAAAGCGAACTCATCGAAAGAAACTCCATAGCAAGAGTCAGCCAGTAAATCGTTAATTGGGGAGCTTCGCTCATTCCTCAACTTAGTGTGTAAGCAGGGAGTTGGAAGCCAAACAGTGCGCCACTCGATGTCCGATTCTCTGCCCAAATTGTGCCACCATGAGCCTCAACGATTTGACGAGACAGGTATAATCCAAGTCCTGAGCCTTTAGCTTGGCGATCGCTCAATCCTTGATAAAAGCGCTCAAATAAGTTAGGGAGTTCTCCGGGAGTGATACCAGGGCCGCGATCAAGTACCAATACTTGTTGCTGTGTACCAGTAGACTCTAAAACAACTTCCACCTTACCACCACGAGGAGAATGGTTGATGCTGTTGATGATTAAGTTAGCAAAGACTCGCTGTAACTGTAATGCATCGCCATCCACCCAGAGGGGATAGGGAAAATTGGATTGGCCGTAGTTGAGATAAACATAGACTCGGCGTGATGCCGCTAAATCCGTTAGGGTGGCAATCACTTCCTGAGCAATTTCGGCTAAATTAACAGGCGATCGCTGAAGTTGTAGCCCTTCTGTATCGTAGCGGTAAATATCCAGCACCGTCTCGACGAGTTGTAGAGTGGAACGGTGAGAGCGAGTCATCATTTCTAGCACATTTTGCTGCGCTGATGTCACCTTGCCAAATTGACCATTTTGAAAGGATTTTAGGGTTTCAATTGCTCCTAGTAGTGGTGTTTTCAAGTCGTGGGTGAGAGTGGAAACAAAATCCTCACGAATTCGTGCAAGTTGTTCTTGAGCGCGTAATTGAGCTTGTTGTTGGGCAATGGCTTCTTCGTAAAGGCGGTTGCGATCGCTCAACCAACCCGTTACGATTAGCGCTAATACTGCAATTAACCGATTTGCTAACGTTGATAAGTTATAGGGTTTAAAGCTGGGAACGAGCAAATTTAATAAGGTAAACACAGAGGCGGCTAGCGTTACTTGAAACGTTGCTTTTCGACTCAATCGAGAACTTGTTAACAAAATTGGGCCGGTATAAAGGTAGCCAAACACGTAGGGAGAGGGCGTGGCATACTCCAAGGCAATCACTACAGCAATCGTTCCAGCAATCAGCCAGCAGGTGTTGTGATAGTTGAGTGCTAGTGCTTTTGCCTGCTTGTTTCTAATTCCTATGCACTTCCCAAGAACTGAAAACTGAGTTCGCATTCTGGCAATTCCTCTTAATTATAATGTTTTTAACTTCTAAATCTAAAGATAATTCACAGGAATAGTTAGGGTTTTATGTTGAGCTATAACAAGCGTTTAGTCGTTCTATATCTGTAAGTATAGATACCCTACTTATACCTAGAATAATAGCGATGTATCAAATAATTGTAGATGTATTTTATAGCTACCAGTAGATTTACAGCTCTTGAATATCGCGCAATCATAAGTTCATATCCCAATTCTATGTAATGCAGAGATTTCCAGAGTATTTTGGGAAACGCGAATACTTTTATTTAGCAAAAATACGAAATGAGTGGATTTTATTAGTTTGTACGAAAAAAACTAGACAAAAACCAAAGAGAGTTTTATTAGGAGACTTGACTCTTCATGTGGCAAGGATTTTTACAAATAGCGATAACGCTGGTGATTTTAGTTGCGATCGTACCCTTCTTGGGGCGATACATGGCGCGTGTGTTCTTAGGAGAACGAACGCTACTTGACCCAGTAATGACCCCTGTAGAGGGCATTATTTACACCGCTACAGGTGTTCGGCATCGAGAAAATATGACAGGTTGGCAGTATGCGCGTGCAGTACTGTGGAGTAATCTCGCCATGTTTATCTTGGTGTACTTAATCTTCATGTTTCAAGGATTTCTCCCCTTGAACCCTACAGGATTAGAGGCACCAAGTTGGGATTTAGCACTGCATACAGCGATTTCGTTTGTTACCAATACCAACCAACAGCATTACTCCGGTGAAACTACCTTCACGTATGCTAGTCAAATGCTAGCTCTGGGGTATTTAATGTTTACATCGGCAGCAACAGGGCTTGCAGTTGCGATTGCCTTTATTCGCGGTTTAACAGGTAGACCTCTGGGTAACTTTTACATAGATTTAACCCAGTCTATTACACGGATTTTGCTGCCTATCTCCATTGTGGGAGCAATAGCATTGCTTATCTTGGGAGTACCTGAAACCCTAGCAGGGCCAGAAATTGTAACTACCTTAGAAGGGGCACAACAAGTTATTGCTAGAGGGCCAGTTGCCCACTTTGAAATCATCAAAGAATTGGGAGAAAACGGTGGCGGTTTCTTTGGCATCAACTCCGCCCACCCCTATGAAAATCCCAACGGTTTGGCCAACCTCATAGAAACCGTAATTATGGTGTGCATTCCCGCCTCCTTAATTATCACTTACGGTATCTTTGCCGGGAACAAAAAGCAGGGATGGCTAATATTTTGGATGGTCTTCATCCTCTATGCAATCCTAATTACGATTAGCGCCATTGGCGAGTATCAAGGGAATCCCTTAGTTAACAATATCTTGGGTAGCCAACAACCTAATTTAGAAGGGAAAGAAGTTCGATTTGGTTGGGCGTTGACCGCACTTTGGGCAGTAACAACCACAGGGACAATGTGCGGTGCTGTGAATGGAATGCACGATTCCCTTATGCCTCCGGGTGGCTTTTCCACACTGTTCAATATGTTCATCCAAATCGTTTGGGGAGGACAGGGAACGGGGACAGCTTACCTATTTATCTACCTAATTCTGACCGTATTTCTCACCGGTTTGATGGTCGGACGAACCCCCGAATTTTTAGGTCGCAAAATTGAAAAACGGGAAATCGTTTTGGCAAGCGTGATTCTACTCGTTCACCCCATTATTATCTTGATTCCCAGTGCCATTACCATCGCCTTTCCCGAAGCCCTTAGCGGCATCACAAACCCTCTCTATCACGGCGTCTCTCAAGTCGTTTATGAATACGACTCAGCCGCCGCTAATAATGGTTCTGGTTTTGAAGGATTAGCGGATGGAACATTGTGGTGGAACTTGAGTGCTAGTGTCAGTCTCTTAGCAGGACGCTATCTCCCAATTATTGCCCTGCTGCTGTTAGCAGATAGTATGTATCGCAAGCAACCCGTCCCCGAAACTACAGGTACACTTCGCACCGATACAGGTTTATTTACAGGCATTACGGCTGGAGTCATTTTGATTTTGGGCGCACTAACATTCTTCCCAGTTCTTGCCTTAGGGCCAATTGCTGAAGCCTTTTTAATTGGTGCTGGCGCTACTTAAAACTTGTAGTGTAAGAATCTTCCCCACTTAGGCAAAAGAAACAACTCCGTAAACAAAAACCCGCACTCCCCCTATCACCTTCCTTTACATCAAAATCCCCTCAACCTCCACTCCAAAACCTCTGTGCAACTCTGCGCTAAACTCTGCGACCCTCTGCGTTAAAAAATCCAACTCCGACATCACTCAATCAGACGAAATGAACACCCAAAAACAGGACAGACTAGAAGCAAAGCCACCTAGAAACCGTAGAAAAGGTGAACACAAACGACATCAACGAAAAGTTAATACAAAAGGACTTTACAAAAGAGCCTTCCGCGATGCCTTCGTCAAACTCAACCCCCGCGTAATGCTAAAAAACCCAGTCATGTTTGTTGTCTGGGTCGGCACAATTATCACCTTTCTCCTAACAATTGAACCCACCTTATTTGGTCTCGTACCTGGAGAAAATCAGCGTTTCTTCAACGGGTTAGTAACACTCATTTTGTTGTTCACTATTTTGTTTGCCAACTTTGCGGAAGCGGTGGCCGAAGGACGAGGTAAAGCACAGGCAGATTCATTACGTTCCACCAAATCAGAGACTACTGCCCGCAAACTCCTGCCTAATGGTTCAACCCAAGAAATCAGTTCCACTGAACTGCACAAGGGCGACCAAATTAAAGTGATTGCTGGGGACATTATTCCCGCCGATGGGGAAGTGATTCAGGGTGTTGCGTCGGTGGATGAGTCGGCAATTACCGGGGAATCTGCACCCGTCCTCAAAGAACCGGGAAGTGATGTGGCTAGTTCCGTTACGGGAGGGACGCGCATTCTCTCCGATGAACTGATTATTAGGGTTACGGCTGAACCCGGTAAAGGATTCCTCGATCGCATGATTGCCCTGGTTGAAGGTGCGGAACGGACGAAGACACCCAACGAGATTGCCCTCACCGTCTTACTCGCGGTTCTTACTCTCGTCTTTTTGATTGTTGTTGCGACAATTCCCCCGATCGCAGCGTATGTCGGTAGTCCTGTAGGCGTTGTCACCTTAATTGCCTTGTTGGTGGCACTGATTCCCACAACAATAGGCGGATTGCTAAGTGCGATCGGGATTGCCGGGATGGATCGGGTTGCCCAGTTTAACGTCATCGCCACCTCTGGACGGGCAGTTGAGGCTTGTGGCGACGTGAACACCTTGGTATTGGACAAGACGGGCACAATTACTCTAGGTAATCGCTTAGCAGAAGAATTCATTCCTGTCAATAGTCACTCTTCAGCAGAAATGGCTCGCGTGGCATTAGCCGCGAGTCTATTTGACGAGACGCCAGAAGGTAAGTCAATCGTCAAGTTGGCAGAAAAGATGGGGGCAAGGGTTGATTTTGACCGCAGCGCGGCTGAAGGTGTTGAGTTTACCGCCAAAACTCGCATGAGTGGCACCAATTTACCCGATGGGGATGAGGTGCGTAAAGGTGCAGTGGATGCAATTAAAGGCTTCGTGCGTTCTCGTGGTGGACGTTTAACAGCTGACCTTGATGAAGCTTATCACCGAGTTTCGCGTTTAGGTGGTACTCCCCTGGCGCTTTGTAAAGATGGCGACATTTACGGCGTTATTTACCTCAAAGATATTGTCAAACCTGGCATTCGGGAACGATTCGATCAGTTGCGACGGATGGGTGTCCGCACGGTGATGTTAACGGGTGATAACCGGATTACTGCCGAAGTGATTGCGGCTGAAGCTGGGGTAGATGATTTCATCGCCGAAGCTACACCCGAAGACAAAATTGCTGTGATTCAACGGGAACAAGCAGAAGGTAAATTAGTTGCCATGACGGGCGATGGTACTAACGATGCCCCTGCTTTAGCCCAAGCAAATGTCGGTTTAGCGATGAATTCGGGTACGCAAGCCGCAAAAGAAGCAGCAAACATGGTGGATTTGGATTCCGACCCCACCAAGCTGATTGATTTAGTCACGATTGGTAAGCAATTACTGATTACTCGTGGGGCATTAACTACATTTTCCATTGCTAACGATATCGCTAAATATTTCGCGATTATTCCAGCAATGTTTGCTCCAGTTGCTATTCTTAATATCTTGGGATTAGCCAGTCCACAATCGGCTATTCTGTCAGCCCTCATCTATAACGCATTAATTATTCCGGCACTGATTCCATTAGCACTTAGAGGGGTTAAGTTTAAACCTGTAAGCGCCAATCGGTTGTTGTTGGAAAATATCCTGATTTATGGCTTAGGAGGGGTGATTGCGCCGTTTGTCGGCATCAAAATTATTGACGTAATTATTTCAGTGATTGGATTGGCTTAGAAACGAAACACTTCAGAAATAAGTAGGAGTAAAAAGATGAAGCGAGTTGATGAATTGAGAGAAATACTACCGAGAGATTGGAGTGAAGTAGGCGAAATTTTGGGCGAACAGTGGAGACGAAATCCTTTGCCGATTCAGCTCTTTCTCTTACTGTGCTTGAACCTACTGATTGCTCCATCGGTGGATGCAGCTACGGGAGCAGAAATTACTCGTAAGGCAGCTTATGCACTGGGAATTTTGGGCATTGTAGTAGTCGGGCTTGGCGTTTACTTATTCGTCGTGATTTTTCAACCGGAGCGGTTTTGAAAATTCAAAATCCCTGTTGTCGCAACTTTTCGCAACTTTGAAAATTTCAGGGAAATACATAAGAGATTAAGTCATGGTTAGAGAATTGATTACTGGTATTCGTTCTACCCTAGTACTTTGGGTTTTGACAGCACTAATTTATCCTTTTTTGATGGTTGGGATAGGTCAAGCCTTCTTCCCCAATCAAGCAAATGGTAGTTTGATTAGAAATGCTCAAGGACAAATTGTAGGTTCAGCCTTAATTGGTCAACCGTTCTCCTCAGAACGCTACTTTTGGAGTCGTCCCAGTACGACTAATTACAGCAGCTTCTCTCCCGAAGAGTATGACCCAAAAAATCTAGAAAATTTAGCACAAAGAACGGGTGTATCGGGTGCTAGCAACCTCGCGCCTAGTAATACATCACTTCTGCTCCAACCCTGGTATGAAACACCAGCAAATAAAGATATGCTCGAACGGTATCAATCACCCGATAATCCAGATTTAATAAATTTAGTTCAGGAGAGAGCAAACACACTCAAACAGGCAGGGATTGAGCCAACGGCTGATTTAGTTTATACCTCTGGTTCTAGCTTAGACCCGCATATTAGCGTTGAGGCAGCATTGGCACAAATTCAACGAATATCCAAAGTGAGAGGACTTGACCCCAATCAAGTTGAACTTCTTATTAATCGATATACAGATGGTAGATTTCTCGGCATCTTTGGAGAACCAGGAGTCAATGTTTTAAAGCTGAATTTAGCGCTAGATAGTCCGTAAATTATCAGGCACGGTTCTTACCGTGTCCCTAAAAAACTAATGTTCCGCGATCGCCCAAATTTGATCAAGCGCAGCGTTGTGTAAAGAAAAATCTAATGCACCGACACTTAACCCCAACACTTAAACAGAAGGAGGCTCGGATGATGCCTAATGCCCGAATCTTGATTGTGGATGACGAGAAAAATATCCGGCTGACGATCGCTCAATCGTTAGACCCTTTAGGATATGAAGTTATGACGGCTCTCAATGGTGAGGATGCACTCAAACAGTTACAACTCGAGGAGTATGACCTAATTCTATTAGACCTGAGAATGCCGGGAATCGATGGTTTGGAGGTGCTAAAACGTGCTGTTGAGATGCATCCAGATATCCAAATCGTCATTCTTTCAGCGCATGGTACGGTTGATAATGCCGTTGAAGCGATGAAACTGGGTGCAGTAGACTTTATACAAAAGCCTTTTACTCCCCAAGAACTTCGAGGTATCGTTTACCAGGTTCTAGAACACGATTCCCTCAACACTCAAGAGAGTTCTTCTTATCAAGGCGCAATGAAGATAGCGAAACACTGCGCCCGCAAGCGACAATTTGATAGAGCGATCGCGCACGTCAAACAGGCGATTGGCTGCGATCCATCGCGAGCAGAAGCATTTAATCTTTTAGGGGAATTGCAAGAAATAGAAGGCGATCGCATCGAGGCGTTGAAGAATTACCGAGTGGCAACCGACCTCGATCCCACCTACAAACCCGCGCAAAATAACCTCACGCGAGCCACGCGCTCGCCTAAAAGCCGTCCTCCCTTAATTTTCTAATCCCATTTCACTTTATAGGCGCTACAGGTAGTTTGAGGATGAGTTTTTGGTATTAGGTTTTCAAAGATTGCCCTAACTTATAAAACTTACTCCCTATCGAAGAAGGCTGACCGATTGCTAAGGAAAGAAATGAATAGTTTAGAGCCTTTAAACCTCTATGGTCTAGATGGTGAATTTTTGAATCAATCCAGTGCGAAAGAGGTTAAGCTGGTTAAAGCTGGTTCAGAGGCAACACAATCATCCTTTGAGATTCAAAACGATTCATCAGAATTAATGCCTCTTTTTTATCTTTTTATTTTACTGCTGATCGTAATTTTTGTTGAAAGAATTGGTGGCAAATTTTTTCGCAAAACTACCAAAGTAAAGACTAATGCTCAATTAAAACCCCTCCCTTGTGAAAGTTGTCGCTTTTTTATCGATAATCCTCATCTAAAGTGTGCTGTCCATCCGGCTAAAGCCTTAACACCCCTCGCTTTAAATTGCCAGGATTATCACCCTGATAGTATCGCTTTCCCAAAAAATAAAGCCCGATTTACAAGCTCTAAAGTAGATGAATAAAAAGAGATAATTTTTTAGATACGGCCTCGTGCGAGATAAAAAATTTAACTGAAGGGGCAATGAAACTGAGAACAAAAATTTTAGCTGGCTACGGTGTTGCCCTCACCTTAGTGATTCTGGTTTGCGGCTGGGGTATTATTAACATTCGCCGCTTAGGCAGAGCCAGTGAAGCCATTCTGCGGGAAAACTACCGCAGCATTCTTGCGGCTGAAAATATGATCGATGCTATTGAGCGGCAAGATAGCGCCACGTTGTTGGTTTTGCTAGGGAATGAAGAGCAAGGAACCGAGCAGTTTAGTGCCAATGAAGTGTTGTTTTTGCAGTGGTTAGGTCGCGCGAAGGACAATATCACCATTCCTGGAGAGAAAGAAGTCCTCCTCAACCTGGAAAAAAACTATAAAGACTATCTGCTCACGTTTTCCCAATTGCGAAGACAGCAACTGCGCCAGACTCCAGTTTCTACCGATTACTACTACGACACACTACTGCCTGCCTTTGAGTCGGTGCGCCAGACGAGTGTTGAGTTGCGAGAGTTAAACCAAAAAACAATGGTGCTCGCTTCACAACGCACTCAAGCGCTTTCCCATCAGGCAATTGGGTCAATGGCTGTTACTGGGGGAGCAGCAGCCGGTTTGGGTTTAGGATTTAGCTTACTGCTTTCGACGCGCTTGGTTCGACCCCTTAAGGAAATGACTCGCGCTACCGAACGAATTGCCGAAGGTGATTATGATATCGCCATCACCGTGAAATCCGATGATGAATTGGGTCTTTTGGCGCAAGAAATTACGACCATGAGCCAAAATCTCAAGGTCTTCCACGAGCTAAATGTAGGTCAGGTTATTGCCGAAAAACAACGCAGTGAATCGATTATCCGTAGCATCAGTGATGGATTGGTTGTTGTGGATGCGGAGTTTGAAATTATTGCGATTAATCCTATCGCTGCTGCCATTTTGAATACCACTGCCGAACAGGCTAAGGGAAAGCATTTTCTCAGTGTTTTTAATCATCAACAACTTTATGAATACCTAAACATAACTGCCCAGACGGGAACGCCGCCCCAGTTAAATGAAAACCAATCTATCCTCTCAAAACAGACGGAAAACCAGGCGCAGTATTACAAATTTGCTATTACTCCTGTAACGACAGAAGAAGGCACGATGCTTGGTGTTGTCCTCTTATTGCAGGATGTCACCAAACTCAAGGAATTAGACACTCTTAAAAGTGAGTTTGTAGCGACGGCATCCCACGAACTGCGAACCCCCCTAACGGGCATGGCGATGAGTCTTAACCTCCTGTTGGAAACTGCCCAACAGAAACTATCTAATCGCGAACAAGAGCTGCTACACGCAGCCGTAGAAGATGTGGAACGCTTACGGACTTTGGTGAATGACCTTCTCGATCTTTCCAAAATTGAGTCCGGTCGAATTGAACTGGAGTTTATTGCTGTAGAGGTTGAGCTATTAATCGAGAAAGCTATTTCAATTTTGAGTGTACAGGCACAGGAGAAACAGATTGAACTAACGCCCAGCATACCAACAGATATTGAGCCAGTGAAAGCAGACCCAAACAAAATCATCTGGGTGCTGATTAATTTAATTGCTAATGCTCTGCGTTACACCGAGGCAGGGGGACATATCCAGGTGAGTGCTCAGCAGAAAGATGATTGGGTTTACCTATCAGTTGCCGATAATGGCCTTGGTATTCCTTGGGAGTATCAAGCAAAAATTTTCGATAAGTTTGTCCAGGTAAAAACTGATAAAGATGTGGGTGGGAGTGGTTTGGGGTTAGCGATTTGTAAGGAAATTGTCAAAGCACATAGTGGGACAATTTGGGTTGATTCCGCCCCAGGCGAAGGCAGTACATTTACGTTTACGCTGCCTGTTGTTAATGAGCGGTGAAAGGAACGATGTCTAAGGCCAGAATCTTGATTGTGGATGATGAGAAAAATATCCGGCTGACGATCGCTCAATTAGGGGAATTGCAGGAAATAGAAGGTGATCGCGTCGAGGCGTTGAAGAATTACCGAGTGGCAACCGACCTCGATCCCACCTACAAACCCGCGCAAAATAACCTCACGCGAGCTACGCGATCGCATAAAAGTCGTCCTCCCTTAATTTTCTAATCCCATTTCACTTTATAGCCGCTATAGGGAGTTTTCAGAATAGTATTTACAGTAAAAGAAACACATCAAAAAATTTACAATTCTATATCCAAAGTTCCCTATTCCCATGATTCATCAAAACGAGATAGCCAACCAATTGAATAGTACTGAACCTAATGACACCCTTTCTCGCCGCCGTCGAGGTAAGCACAAAATGTTTATTGGCATGGCTCCCGGCGTAGGCAAAACCTATCGAATGCTGGAAGAAGCCCATCGACTTAAGGAAGAAGGCATTGATGTGGTGATTGGCTTACTAGAAACTCATGGGCGTGAAGAAACAGCAGACAAAGCCGTTGGATTAGAGATGATGCCTAAAAAGCTAATTGTTCACGGCGGCGTTACTTTGGGAGAAATGGATACAGACGCTATTTTGGAGCGCCAACCTCAATTAGTCCTCGTCGATGAACTTGCACACACCAATATACCCGGTTCGTTGCGAGAAAAGCGCTACCAGGATGTTGAGGTTATTTTGGAAACTGGTATTGATGTTTATTCCACAGTTAACATTCAGCACTTAGAGAGTCTCAATGACTTAGTAGCAAAGATTACTGGGGTGGTGGTGCGTGAGCGAATTCCTGATCGCATTCTTGATGAAGCCACAGAAGTTGTAGTCGTAGATGTCACACCCGAAACCCTACAAGAACGGTTAATCGAAGGCAAAATTTATGCTCCAGAAAAAATTGAACAATCCCTACAAAACTTTTTTCAGAAGCGTCATTTAGTTGCGTTACGGGAGTTAGCTTTACGAGAAGTTGCTGACAATATAGAAGAATCAGCAGAGAAAAACTCTACTCCAGCAGCTCAGTTTTGTAATGTTCACGAGCGAGTTTTGGTTTGTATTTCCACTTACCCTAATTCAGCTCAGTTGCTCAGAAGAGGAGCAAGATTAGCTACTGTCATGCGATCACGCCTGTATGCGTTATTTGTCGATCACCCAGAACGCTTCCTCACTAGGGATGAAAGCCTTTATATTGAAACCTGCAAAAATTTTTGTCTGGAGTTTGGTGGCGAGTTTATCTGCGTAAAATCTGCAAATGTGGCTGATGCAATCGCAGCGACAGCACGACAGTACCACATTACTCAAGTCATTCTAGGACAGTCTCATAAATCTCGTTGGGAAATACTCTGGAGGGGTTCTCTTGTTCAGAAATTAGTACGATATCTCAAAGATGTAGATTTGCATATTATTGCGACCGAAAAAAAAGAATTTAAGCGCTTTTGAGATTGAGCCGGGTGATTGGGCTAAGTCTCCTACCCGAAGAGAAGGCTTCTTGCTCTTCCTTCACGGCTAAAGAAGCGGAGCTTTGAGATTTTGCGATCGCGCCTTCATTCCGATAAGCTAAGAACGCACGATCACCCAGTACAAATAACATTCTATGCCTCTCGTAATCGGCTTAATCAGCGGCACATCGGTGGATGGCATTGATGCCGCCTTAGTAGACATTACTGGTACTGATGTTGATTTAAAAATTGAGCTACTCGCTGGTGCAACTTATCCCTATCCAGAAACGCTCAGAGAGCAAATTCTGCAAGTTTGCGCTGGTGCGGCTGTATCAATGGCTGAATTGGCAGAGTTAGATGATGCGATCGCCATTCAATTTGCCCAAGCAGCACGAGACATTCAAATCAGCCATCCCCCAGCCGACCTGATTGGCTCCCACGGTCAAACCGTCTATCACCGCCCACCGCTCAAGCTGGGGAATCAACCAGCGGTCGAAACTCTTCCCGGTGCGTCCCTAGGATATACTCTCCAACTGGGACGAGGAGAACTCATCGCCCACCTGACGGGGATCAAGACGGTGAGCAATTTCCGTGCGGCTGACATGGCGGCACAAGGACAGGGTGCCCCACTCGTGCCCAAGGTGGATGCTTACCTATTTTCGTCACCCACTCAGCACCAATGTATCCAAAATATTGGTGGTATCGGCAATTTAACTTACCTACCCGTGCGTCAAGATGATTGGATCGATCGAGTTTGTGGCTGGGATACGGGGCCGGGTAACACCCTTTTGGACTTAGCTGTGCAACATTTCACAGGAGGTAGCCAAACTTACGACCAAGATGGGAATTGGGCAGCCAGTGGCACTCCCTGTGACGCCCTAGTCGAACAGTGGCTCAGTCAAGACTATTTCCAAATCGCACCGCCAAAATCTACAGGCCGGGAGTTGTTTGGCTGGGATTACTTCAATCAGTGCTTGGTAGAAGGGGAGGCGTATAACTTGACACCCACTGATCTGTTAGCTACGTTGACCGAACTGACGGTGAGGTCAATTATCATGAGCTACCAAAACTTTTTACCCCAGATGCCCCAGAGAGTCCTGTTATGTGGGGGTGGAAGCCGCAATCTTTACTTGAAACAACGCTTAACTGATCAGCTAGGAGCGAGCCAGGTACTAACCACGGATGAAGCAGGAGTGAGTGCAGATTTTAAAGAAGCGATCGCTTTTGCAGTGTTGGCTCATTGGCGAAATCTCGGTATCCCCGGTAACCTACCCAAGGTAACTGGAGCCAACTCAGCCGTACTCCTAGGGAATGTCTATCCGTCTCTTGGAGCTTGAACTTAGACAAACCTCCCTGTAGGCAACAGGAGTCCGGTTATACTTAAACTTACTTGCTACTTTTCATTCTCATTGATGCCGCTTGAGGCAATTCCCGAAGTTACGCTAATTACTGGTTGCAAGTGATCTGAGTGCGGAGAATGAGAGAGGCAATATTAGATAATAAGTAAAGGGTAACACCGTGGCTCACACCTTTTTATTGGAGGCAGGACGCTGGACACTCCAGGGAAATTGGCTGGAGCGCAATGGGATGCCAATTCCTGTCAGAGGTATGACACTCATTGCCTGGGGTCGGGAAAATTGGTTTACCATGGTCACCAAGCTAGTGTTTCCCGACAGTGAGCGCGAGGATATATCTTTTCAGTATCGGGGGCGTCTTGACGCTGGCGAACGACAGTATACCTTTGTCTTAAAACACAGTGTCTTAGGACATGTGGAAGGCGAAGGCTGGGTGACTCCAGAATCCATTGTTCAACGTTATTGGGTATTAGGCGATCGCCACCGCCGTAGCGGCTTTGAAACAAGCCATCGGCTCAATGAAAATACCTACTATTTGTCCAGTGGGATCATGGCAGGTCACTATCTGACCAGTACCATGGAGGCGACTCTAGAACGTCAGCCAGAGTAACCCTATACTTCCAGATCAGTCTGGGGTGAGTTCGACTCAATGGAGTAACTCTATGGGCAACAACTGGATAGATGTATCTTAAATGACCATGCGTTCTGACAACAGGCAACGAGTAACGTGCTAGAACACTAGCCGCCGCATGTTGCTCAGTTTGTCGCCTCTTCTTTTAGGGAAAATTCCATCGATGCCAAAAGCAAGCGAGTGAAATTAGAATGGCGAAAGATCGTAGGTCATTCAGGGCAGTTCTGGTCTGACAAATTCCCAACTTGTCTTTAGGAAGACATCGCTCTCATCGGTATCTTTAATTCAACCGCTTAAAGCTGCTAGAACAAAATCATGACAACAGACCCCAACTATGGTCGCTTAGTCGCCAATCGCTATCAACTGGTCAAGCTGATCGGCAAAGGCGCTATGGGTCGGGTTTATCAAGCCAAAGATATGCTTCTGGGCGGAGTCATCGTTGCCGTCAAATTTCTGTCCCAGGCATTGCTGAGCAAGAAAATGCGCGATCGCTTTTATGGGGAAGCAACGATCTGTGCCATGCTGGGCGAACAAAGCAATCACATTGTTCGAGTGAGGGACTATGGCGTAGATGAAAATGAGATTTCCTTCTATGTCATGGAATACTTGGAAGGAGAAAGCTTAAGCGAAGTTATTCGACAGCAGCCTCTCTCTTTACCTCGGTTTTTGAATATGTCCCGCCAAATTTGTTCGGGACTGCAAACAGCTCATAAGGGCATCGTTCGTGATGGTAAACTCAGCCCAGTCATTCATCGGGATATTAAACCCAGTAACATTCTCATTGTTCAAGATGAATCCTTCGGAGAGTTAGTCAAAATTCTCGACTTTGGCATTGCCAAACTGCTTCAGTCCGAAGGCGATCAAACACACTCGTTTATGGGTACCCTCGCTTATTGTTCACCCGAACAAATGGAGGGTAAAGAATTGGATAAACGCTCCGACATTTACAGTCTGGGCATCATGATGTTTGAGATGCTGACGGGTGAAATGCCCATCATGGGTGAAACACATTCTTTTGGCGGCTGGTACAAAGCTCATCACGATTTCCCTCCTCGCTCGTTTGAATCCGTTAATCCAGACCTCAAATTACCAAAACACCTCAAGAAGCTAGTTCTTAGCTGTCTGGCAAAAGACCCCAACCATCGTCCTCAAAGCGTCGAGGAAATCCTGCGAGTCTTGAAATCCATACAGGAATGTCTTAAACGGGGTGAAGAGCTGGTTGGGGAGTGGGGAGGTAAGGTGGAAGAGTTGCCTCCACCGGCCTCACCAACGCAGGAGCGCAATCGTACATCGGATGAAATTTGTCTAGCCACTTCTTGGCCTAAAGACAAACCCCAAGCAACAATTGTTTTTCCCCATATCCTTAAAGCCAACAATGAACATTTAGCCACCCTTTGGGTGATGCTCAACAAAAAAGACATTCAGGAACGTTTGGTTAGTACACGCTACAACCAATTCCTCTTTTTGCCATCACCCCATCCAATTGTGCTATGGATTACTGTTCTGCATAACCGCGAATATGGTGCTCGTTGGCTTCCTTGCTACCTAGACCTTAAAACCGATATCGGTCAAAAAATGGTGAGACTCTTAGGAGAAGCGGGAAGCTACCGTCTCTTATTCTTTGCTCTATCAGAACCCCATAAATGTGCTAAAGTAATGACCTCAAATATTGCTCCTGCTCAATGCAAATTGCTGAAAAATTGGGCAAACTCTAGTCAAACTTTACTATCTTCTGGTCAATCTCAGTTAACGAAAAAGATTCTCAAACAGGAATTTGAGAAACTCAAGCCTAAGATTCTGATGAAGCTAGAAGCCATTCATACCGATTTTCCAACAGATCTTTCGGGCTAAGAATTGAAAAGTTGAAGGTTGGAATTTCAAACCACCTTCAACCTTCAACCTAATAATTTTCAACTCTGCTTAAAGCTGCTTCACCTGAGAAACAAGCTGCGCGACGACATCTTTGGCGCTACCAAAAAGCATCATCGTTTTGTCTTTGTAAAACAGCTCATTATCAACACCAGCAAAGCCCGTACTCATGCCGCGTTTAATTACAATCGCGTGCTTAGCCTTGTCTACCTCTAAAATCGGCATTCCGTAAATTGGACTCCCCGCATCACTGCGAGCGGCTGGATTAACCACATCGTTGGCACCAATCACCAGAGCCACATCGGTTTCATCGAATTGGGGATTGATGTCATCCATATCGTAAAGCTGGGGATAAGGCACATTCGCCTCCGCCAACAACACATTCATGTGTCCCGGCATCCGACCCGCAACCGGGTGAATGGCATATTTAACCTCAACACCCAGTTTATCCAACTGATCCGCCAACTCTCGCACGGCGTGCTGTGCCTGAGCCACCGCCATCCCATAGCCAGGAACAATCACGACATTTCGGGCATAGCCCAGCATCATCGCCGCTTCTTCCGCATCAACACTCTTGACGGTCTGGTCACTGCTGCCACTAGCACCAGCAATGGCAACAGAACCACTCGAACCAAAGGCACCGAACAGCACACTAGCCAGGGAGCGGTTCATCGCTTTACACATAATCTGAGTGAGGATGATTCCCGACGCACCGACCAATGCGCCAGCAATGATTAACATGTTATTCATCACGACAAAACCCGCAGCACTCGCGGCTAGGCCAGAGTACGAGTTGAGCAGGGAAATCACCACCGGCATATCACCCCCCCCAATGGGGATGACAAACAGCACGCCGAGAAGCAAGGAGATGGCAAGCAGCCCCAAGAAGATAGAAAGATGACCGGGTGTGGCAATCAGAAAGCCACTCACCACGAAAAACCCAATCAAGATCAAAGCGTTGATAGGTTGTTGCAAGGGAAACGTCATCGGAGCTCCGGGGAGAAGTCCTTGCAATTTCGCAAACGCCACTAAACTCCCCGTCAGGGTAACCCCACCAATCAATACACCAAGAATAATCGTAATCGTAGCGTACAGGGTGACCGGTTCCCCAGTACTCAACAAGCGCCAGAATTCGCCAATCCCTACCAAGGCAGAGGCTGCACCCCCCAGACCATTGAGCAGACCGACCATCTGAGGCATGTCGGTCATTTGCACTTTTAACGCTGCGATCACACCCAGCACTGAGCCAATGACCAGCGCCAAGAGAATCATCTGATAGTTGAGTACCTGCCGTTCTAGTAGGGTCGCCACGATAGCCAGCAACATGCCTACGGCAGCTATGACATTTCCCTGACGTGCTGTTGCCGGGGAACCCAGCTTTTTCAGGCCAAAAATAAATAGCGATGCTGCCACTAAATAGCTCAGCTCAATCCCAGTCGGGAGAAAGTCGGTCATGCCTTCACCTCTTTCTTCTTAAACATTTGCAACATCCGATCCGTCACCAGGAAACCACCCACCACGTTGACCATTGCCAGTACGATGGCAAGTAAGCCCAAAATCACAGTGATACTCGACTCTTTAGGGCCAGAGATAATCAATGCCCCAATCACAGCAATGCCAGAAATGGCGTTAGCTCCGGACATCAGGGGGGTATGGAGTGTTGGCGGCACTTTGTTGATCACTTCAAAACCAACAAAAGACGCCAGCACAAATACAAACAAACTGGAAAGTAATGTAGCTGCTGTCATAAATTTACAAACGGTTTTTTTGTCACTAAATGCAACAAGTTAGAGAGGAACATAAGGTGCGTCACACGGCTGTTCTAACCTGAACTAAGGCTTCCTTTACCCGTGGATTGAGAATTTCTCCGGCATGGGTAACACAAGTACTATTGATGATGTCGTCATCAAAGTTCAGCTGTAACTCCCCATCCTTAACCAGGTATTGCAACAGGGTGGAGATATTCTTGGCGTACATCTGACTGGCGTGTACAGGCATAGAAGAAGGCAAGTTAATCGGGCCAATAATCGTAACCCCATTACGCACAACATCCTTACCGGGTTCCGTGCAAGCGCAGTTGCCGCCTTGTTCTGCTGCTAAGTCCACAATCACAGAGCCAGGATGCATCTGTTGCACCATTTCTTCCGTCACCAGTAAGGGTGCTTTTTTCCCCGGAACCTGAGCTGTTGTAATAACAACATCGGCATTTTTAACATGTTCCGTCACAACTTCTTGAGTCCGCTGCTTGGATGCCTCAGAAATTTCCTTGGCGTAACCCCCGGCGGCTACGGTTTCTTCTTCGAGTGTGACTTCGACAAACTTAGCCCCGAGACTCTGCACTTCTTCTTTAACGGCTGGGCGAATATCGAAGGCTTCCACGACAGCACCTAAGCGTCTAGCCGTGGCGATGGCTTGTAGACCCGCCACACCAGCGCCCATCACAAAGACCTTGGCGGGTTTAATTGTACCTGCCGCCGTTGTCAACATGGGGAAGAACTTGGGTGAAGCCGCTGCCGCAATCAGTACCGCTTTGTATCCTGCCACGCCCGCCTGAGAGGAGAGAGCATCCATACTTTGAGCACGACTGGTACGCGGAATCAGCTCCATACTAAATGCCGTGACTTTTCGATTCGCGAGTTGCTCAATCACCTCTGGCTGACCTAAGGGATTGAGGAAGCTAATCAAAACACTCCCTTCCCGTAGCTGATGAATTTCATGCTCTTTGGGGAGGCCAACTTTTAGGAGAATATCGGCTTCACCCCACAAAGCACTGACATCAGAGATGATTTTGGCACCAGCGGTTTCGTAAGTCTCATTACTGAAAAATGAACCCTCTCCGGCACCACTTTCTACACAAATTTCTAAGCCCTGTTTCACTAATCGGGCAACCGTATCCGGATTTAGCGCGACGCGACGCTCACCGACTTCAATTTCTTTCGCGATCGCTATTTTCATGAACGCTCCTTGTGACTTAAGCTAGTGAGGATGAGTAAACTTACTTAAACAGAACTAGCCGTTTGAATTGGCAAGGCAGATATCTCTCTGGCGGCACCAGAGAGCAACTAATACTTTGCACTTAGCAAGCCGATTTGGCAAGGGATGCCAGTAATGTTCTCACTTGCATCCTAGTGTTGCCTACCCGATCCCGAAGGCGATCTTTAACTTGTCTTAAATATTCACTGAATCCATCAAATGGTTGTTAGGCATTGACAAGTGACTCAAAAAACTTTAATAAAAGTTTAAGAACAAGGGGATTCTGGTTAAAATCTACTGTACTAATCGCCAACATGCCTCATGGTTTCTACCGACCCGACCTTCTTGGAGGTATTGACGGGCGGCTCAAGGGTCAAAACCAGTCTCCCAGGCACTTTTTCCAAGTCTTTAACGTCTCCACCTGAGATTATCCGCAGTAACTCAACTTTGATACTCTCAATAAAGAGTCAAAAATAGTAAAGTTTAGTGACAAACCTCATTACCCTTCGGGAAGAGTAGTCAGCCTATGTTATCCAAAAAATCGTTGATGCGACCCATGATTTCTGCCGTAGCCGTTACGGGTTGTATAATCACGGGGTTTGCTGTCAAAAGCTGGGCACAGAACAACCCAGGTTTTACCCTGTGGAGCGGTGTGGCTCGTGAAAATCAGCTGAACTATTACTTAGATTATGGCGGTCAGCCGAACGGCTGGGATCGTTACCGCTTTAAAATTCCGGCCAAGAAATTGGAGTTAGGGGTGGCTCAGATTGCCATTTCTTATCCCGATTATTTCGACGGCAAGTTTGACCCCAAGAGAGTTGAGGTACGTGTCAAAGGCAAAAAAGTGCCGATCTCTGAAGTGAACTGGAATAAAGAAAATCACGTCATTCAGATCCAGTTAGATCAGGCAATCCAGGCGGGGAATAGTATCGAAATTGTCTTCTCAAACGTTAAAAATCCCCCCTTTGGTGGAATGTACTATTTCAATGCTCAGGTAATGACGCCCGGTGATATTCCACTCCCCCGTTACGTCGGCACTTGGATTTTGAGTATTGGTGGATAGTTAAACACCCTTGTGTCAGGGGATTGGAAGGGACGAAGTGAGCCGATGAGAACTTTATAACTTCCCAGCTTTCCATGGCTTACCAGGGAGGAGCCACCCCGTTCGCGGTCAAAGTGCTACCCTAGTAAATTGTGACTCTTGCACAAAGGGTCAGATTGATTTTTTTTGAAGTAAAAGTATATGACTCAACGCACTCTAGGCGGCACCAGCCGCAAACGGAAAAGAAAGTCGGGTTTTCGCGCACGGATGCGTACCCAAGATGGTCAAAATGTCATTAAAGCTCGCAGAAAAAAAGGACGTTATCGTCTCTCGGTATAGTTTGAGTGACTATTGCATCGAGTAGTCGGTTGCCTTCCTTGTTTAGCTGTCGGTTGTGTCCTCGTACTGGAGTATAAGCGTGGCATTGCCTCAAGTGCATCGACTCAGGCACTGGCGAGATTTTCAGCTCGTGTATCAAAAAGGAATACGCCGAAATGGGCGTTATTTAACTTTGCGAGGTTTGTCCCGACGCACCAGTACAGTGGACGCCCCAATTTCCGAGAGGTTATCGTCGCCCAATCAAGACCCGCCGCCAACTCGCATTGGCATCTCTGTCAGTCAAAAAGTTAGTAAAAAAGCGGTTGTTCGCAATCGAATTAAGCGGCGCATTAGGGCAGCTTTACGCCAGTTGTTACCCCAACTTTCTCCAGGATGGCAACTGATAGTAGGGGTACGACCTGGAGCCGAGCGGTGCGATTATGCACAATTTTTGCGAGAATTAGAGCAGTTGTTGGCAGAAGCAGAGGTATTAAATGGGCATTAAAGAAGAAGTTTTTTACGAAGGTGGCCCCCATGTTGGTGATTTGATTATTAATATTTTGTTAGGGTTCACGGTGATTTGCTTGCCCTTGACAGTGGGAGCCATTGTTCGTGCCCTATGGCTGCGTTATCGCATTACGGATCGCCGTATTTCGATCACAGGGGGTTGGCAAGGGCGCGATCGCACAGACATTATTTTTTCAGAGGTGGTCAAAGTCGTTAAAGTTCCCCGTGGTTTCGGATCGTGGGGGGACATTGTGGTGACCCTCAAAGATGGCAGTCGCCTGGAAATACGAGCCATCCCCCGGTTCCGCGAAATCTATGACCACATTGCTGAAAAAGCCGCCCAAAAAACGGGTAGACCCCTCGACTCTGTAAAGGCTTAGAGCTAGGGGTGTCGTAAGAGGCTCAACCTCTGTGACCGACCAAGAACAAGAATCAACTCTTCACATCCCCAAACTTCTGCCTTTAAGCCAAGCAGAATTGGGGTGTTTATCAATGCGTACCGGATAACCGTCTCGCATTGGGACAAATATTAGATAGATTAGATTCAGAAAACTTTACAGCGCCTAGGTAGACTTTACACGAATGGATTTTGGTGTCGGGTTTCTTTCCAACAACGTCATGCTGCCAATCCTGGATTTCTTTTACGGGATTGTGCCAAGCTATGGTCTCGCCATCGTGGCGCTGACCCTGGTGATTCGCTTTGCCCTCTTTCCCTTGAACGCTGGTTCCATTCGCAATATGAGGCGTATGCGAATCACCCAACCGCTGATGAAAAAGCGGCAAGAAGAGATTCAAAAACTCTACAAAGATGACCCAGCTAAACAGCAGGAAGAAATGAGCAAACTCTTCAAAGAGTTTGGCAATCCCTTAGCTGGCTGTCTACCGGTCGTGCTGCAAATGCCGGTATTGTTTGCCCTGTTTGCCACCTTGCGGGGTTCACCCTTTTCGGACGTTAATTACGCCGTCAATCTCCAAATCTTTCCCAGAGAGCAAATGGAGTTGATTCAGCCCCAAGCGTTTGTAACCAAACCCCAAAACATTTACATCGCTGATGGCGTTCATGCCCCAGTCGCAGCTATTCTCCCAGGGGGAAGCCGTTTAGTCGTTGGAGAAAAAACCCAAGTAGAGTTTCAAACGGTTGAAGGCAAATCGCTTAACAAATTGTTAACCGAGTATCCAGAGACGAAAATTGCTCCCAAATGGCAAGTCACCAAAGGGGCAGAACACATCCGGATTCAGGCAGACGGAACTCTGGAAGCATTAGAACCCGGAGAAGTAACGCTTCAGGGCAGCCTTCCTGGATTAGCCGCTGATAAAGGATTCCTCTTCATTGAGGCTCTAGGACGTGTGGGTGCTTTTGAACCCGATGGAGCGATTCACTGGGATGTCATTGGCATGATTCTTGTGTTTGGCATTAGTTTGTATGTAAATCAGCTTCTTTCAGGTCAGAATGCTTCGAGTGATGACGCCTCAAAGCAGCAAGCAACGGTGAATAAGCTCACTCCAATCCTGTTCTCTGGGATGTTCTTATTCTTCCCCTTGCCCGCTGGTGTACTGATGTATATGGTGATAGCCAATATTTTTCAGACAGCCCAGACCTTTATTTTGATGCGCGAACCCTTGCCCGAAAACATTCAAAAAATGATGGAGACGCAAGAGAAAGAAACCAAAGCTGGGGAGAAGCGTGAATCACTGCCTTTTGAACGGCGTTCTAAGAAAAAGGCTTCGAGTTAGTTATGGACAATCAGCTCATGCAGCGAGGTCAGCAGTGGCTTGAGGAACTCCTGCGTTTATCCAAGTTCGGGGCACCGGTGAGACCAACTCTTACCCATGACTCAGGTGAAGACAAGCCAAATTATTGGTTAACCATCGATCAAACCCGACTGACTCCCAAACAAGTTGAAATTTTGATTGGCCCAGACGGAATTGTGCTGGATGCGATTCAGTACTTGGCTAATTCCATTTTGAATTTGGGGCAGGACGAAGAGGGACAAGCCGCGTATACCATAGAAATCGATGGTTATCGCCTTCGGCGACAAGAGGAACTCCGGGCGATGGCAGATCATGCCGCCCAAACGGTGCGCGAGACGGGACAAGAATATGAACTAAAATCTTTGTCCTCCGCAGAACGCCGTCAAGTTCATACCTTTTTGAAGGAATGCGAAGACTTGGAGACTCAAAGCCGAGGACAGGAACCTGACCGACGCCTAGTTGTGCGTCTACGCTAAAGAGTTGTTGGGGAACGATGAGTATTTCCAGATAGCTCTGTGTTTAAGGGTTTATTGTTTAGCTGCCTAGGGGTTAATAAAAAAAAGGATAAGCATCATGGAAGCCATTCATATTCCTTGGCTGCTTAAGCTACCAGAGCAGACAGAGGTCATTCAAGTTAAGGAGTGTATTGCTGGTTTAGAGACGCTCACCCCAGTGCGCGGTCGAATGCAAGTGACGCATCAAGGGAATTATCTAGAAGTTTCGGCCCAAGCGGAAACCATTATTACCTTAACGTGCGATCGCTGCTTGCAGCAGTACAACCACCGTCTACAAGTTGATGCCTCGGAAATGGTTTGGTTAGATGAGTCAGCCGACCAACCCGATGAAGGCCCCTTAGAACGGGAAACGGCGTTGGAAGACTTGGTCGAAACGCTGCCACCCCAAGGTTATTTTCAGCCAGACGTTTGGCTATACGAGCAACTCTGTTTAGCAACTCCCCCTCGGCAGCTTTGTGACTCGGATTGCCCAGGCATTCAGATTAATGATCATGAGCCGGGGAGTGCCGCGCTTACGGATCAGCGTTGGCAAGCTCTGGCAAACCTGAAAAAACAACTTCCTGGATAGTTTGCCGATTTGGAGGAAGTATTAGAGATACGCAATTTGAAAAAGTTGTCTCAAGATTTAACTCCTCGCTCCTGTTGTCCCCCGCTATAACTGTATCCTCACGCTTAGCTCCGGCGTTTAGCGGCCCGATGTTAGGCTTCTTAATTGGAGGAACGGAAATTTCCACATTTTGATCTTTGTAAGTGTTTTACTGCAATATGTATAATGCAGTAAGGAGGGAGCAAGATGCTGCACAAAGCGGTCAAGGTTCGACTGTATCCAACGGCTTTGCAACAAGTCCTACTGTCTCAGCACTTTGGTTGTGCCAGATGGTGGTGGAATTATGCTTTGAACAAGTCAATTGAGACTTATAAGGAAACAGGTAAAAGCCTTAATCAGTCAGCGCTTAATGCCTTTTTGCCAAAGCTCAAGAAAGCAGAGGAAACTATATGGTTGTCTGAATGTTATAGCCAAGTTTTACAGGCAACAACCCTCAATCTAACCACAGCCTATAAAAACTTTTTTGCAGGTCGTGCCAGGTTTCCGCGTTACAAGTCAAAGCATGGCAAGCAATCGCTCCAGTATCCTCAAAACGTTAAAGTACTTGATGGATTTGTTCAGTTACCTGGTAAGGTTGGCAAAGTTAAAGCCAAGCTGCACAGGAATATAGAAGGAACAATTAAAACCGTAACGGTCAGTTTAGACCCATCAGGCAAGTATTTTGCCTCAATACTGACGGAGAGTGAAGGCGACAATCCGACTGTTTCAACTAACGGCAAAGTGATTGGGGTTGACTTAGGATTGACTCATTTCGCCATTACAAGCGATGGCTGCAAAGTCTCTAAGTATGACAACCCTAGGCATCTAGTCAAACATGAGAAAAACCTCAAGCGCAAGCAACAAAAACTAGCTAAAAAACAAAAAGGAAGTAATTCAAGGAACAAAGTTAAGAAAACTGTAGCTAAAGTGTACGAACGGGTAACTAAATCCCGTCAGGATTTTCTACATAAGCTTTCACGAAAGCTCGTCAATGAAAACCAAGTTGTCGTAGTAGAGAATCTTAATGTCAAAGGCATGGTACGCAATCACAATTTAGCTAAAGCAATATCTGATATTGGATGGGGAACCTTTGTCAATTTTCTCTTCTACAAGCTAGAGAAAAAAGGTGGCAAATTGGTTGAGATTGACCGTTGGTTCCCTAGCTCCAGGCTCTGCTCTAATTGCTATTACCAGATTGATAGTTTGTCTCTTGATATTAGAGAGTGGACTTGTCCTAATTGCGGCACTCGTCACGACCGGGATGGTAACGCAGCAACGAACATTAGAGCCGAAGGCATCAGAATGCTACAGACGGATGGAACAGCCGTCTCTGCTAACGGAGGGGAAGTAAGACCAAAGCTTGGACGCAAGTCCGTTCTCAGGCATTCCCCCGTGATGTTAGAAGCCCACACTATAATCGCTTCGATTTAGTGTGGGTAGTTCACTTCTTTGTGTTGCCCTTAACCTTGGTGTGTCATGAGTTTTAATGATGAATTTGAGCTGCTGCTCCGGGCGCGCTATCCCTTAATCTATATTCCCACCCCCGAAGAAGAGCGAGTGGAAGCCTCAATCGCACAAGCTGGGAAACGTCTAGGCGATCGCGCTGTCTATATCTGGGATTTCGTGGACGGCTACCAGGGCAACCCCAATGATGTCGGTTTCGGACGCCGCAATCCGTTACAAGCGCTAGAATTTGTGGAGAAAGTAGCCCAAAGTGCCGCAGCTATCTTTATATTAAGAGATTTTCACCGTTTTTTAGACGATATATCCGTTTCTCGCAAACTTAGAAACTTATCAAGACGCCTAAAATCCCAACCCAAGAATATTGTCATCCTATCCCCACAAATTACCGTTCCTGCTGAACTGGCGGAAGTGCTGACAGTAGTGGAATTTCCGTTACCCAACGCCTCGGAAATTAAAGCCGAAATTCAACGGTTGATCAGCGCGACAGCACAATCCTTGAGCGATAAAGTCTTAGATGAGCTGGTACGTTCCGCGCAGGGGCTATCCCTAGAACGGATTCGTCGGGTTCTGGCGCGTGCGATCGCCTCTCATGGCGAAATTCAACCCGAAGACGTGGAATTAATTTTAGAAGAAAAACGCCAATCGATTCGGCAGACGCAAATTTTAGAGTTTTACCCAACCACGGAAAGAATTTCTGATATCGGTGGCTTGGATAACCTGAAAGACTGGCTGCTGCGGCGGGGTGGTGCTTTTACCGAACGTGCCAGACAATACGGTTTGCCCCATCCTCGCGGCTTGCTGTTAGTGGGAATTCAGGGAACCGGAAAATCCTTAACCGCAAAAGCGATCGCCCATCACTGGCACCTACCCTTGCTACGCTTAGATGTGGGGCGTCTATTTGGAGGCTTAGTCGGAGAATCCGAATCCCGCACTAGGCAGATGATTCAGTTAGCAGAAGCGCTTGCTCCCTGCATCCTGTGGATTGATGAAATTGATAAAGCCTTCTCAGGAATAGATTCTAAAGGAGATGCCGGCACAACCAGCCGCGTTTTTGGCACCTTTATCAACTGGCTAGCCGAAAAAAAATCCCCCGTTTTTGTCGTCGCCACCGCCAACAACATCCAAGCATTACCCCCAGAAATGCTGCGTAAAGGGCGGTTCGATGAAATCTTCTTTGTGGGGTTGCCCAGCCAAGAAGAACGCAGAGCCATTTTTGAGTTACATTTATCTCGATTGCGGCCTCATAACTTAAAGAATTACGATTTAGACCGATTAGCCTATGAAACCCCTGATTTTTCAGGTGCGGAAATCGAGCAAACCCTAATCGAAGCCATGCACATTGGTTTCAGTCAAAACCGAGATTTCACTACCGATGATATCTTGGAATCTGCCAGCCAAATCATTCCCTTAGCTCGAACCGCACAAGAGCAAATCCAATTTTTACAAAACTGGGCAGCAGCCGGAAAAGCCCGAATGGCTTCTAGAGATAGCCGTTTGAGCAATCGCATTCAGCGTCAATTTCAGTAATCCGATTGTGATGGGTAGTAGTTAATTAAAGCGACATTACCCATTACCCATTACCCATTACCCATTACCCATTACCAACAACTCCCTATGAGTTTGTCAGGCATCTTTAAGTTTATCCTCGGTTTTTTTGTCGGCATCATATTCTTGATCATTTTTGGTATTGGTACCGCTTATTACTTCTGGACAAGGCTCTCTATTACTCCTGCCAAACCCATCTTCGCAGAAGAGCAACAGAAGAAGTCCCCGACGGTTAAGAAAGCCAGTTTAACTCCAGCGTCTAAATCGAAACCCAGCAGCCAACAGAGTCCCACACCCAGTAAGTCCCCCATCCAAGAACTGCCACCAGGGGCTTATAAAGCGCGTGTAACCTGGCCAGAAGGCTTAAGTCTTCGCGACGCACCCACGCTCAATTCAACCCGGATTGGTGGTGTTGCCGCCAATCAAGCCGTGTTCATTCTTAAACAAAGTGATGATGGAAAATGGCAACAGGTGCGCGTAGTAGAGGGTAATCAAGAGGGCTGGATTAAGGCAGGCAATACAGCAAAAAGTGAATAATTGATCTGAAGCGCTCAGTTGTGCAGGATGAAAAAGTTCTCTCGTTTCTGTTTCAGTTTCAAGGGTTACCAAAACAGAGATTTATACCTCGAAAAGCTTGCCCTAATTTCTCTCAGAATACACCCTCCCTTTCCAAGCACCGCCTCGACCTTGCCAGTGTCGTATAGCAGAGTCTAGAGTCATCAGAGTATACAAAAAAGCGATCGCAGGTAAGGAAAATGCCAATCCAGGTGAACACCCATACAATCGCACGATAGGGAAGTAAGCCACACTCATCAACAGCCATGCCGATAAACCCGCGATCGCAACCAGCCCATTTCCCGTCAATCCACCCCAGATGGCTCCCACAGGCGGCACTAAATAAATCAAAGCCATAGCACATATCGTCCCAAACAGCAATAGGGGCGAATAGTTTAACTGGGTATAGGCAGTGCGAGCCACCATTTCCCAAATTGTCTCTAAAGAGGGATAAGGGCGTAAACTGCGGGTTAAAGTCGTAAGTCCTAACCAAATGCGACTTCTGCCTTTCCCTTCCTCTGAACCACTCGACTTCACAGCTTGAGCTAAGGCACAATCATCAATGAGCGCTTGGCGAACCACCTGCAATCCACCAATGCGACTTAACGCTTCACGGCGAATTAAAATACATCCCCCAGCAGCAGCGGCGGTAGGATTAAAGGGGTCATTCACCCAACGAAAGGGATAGAGTTTTTGAAAGAAGAAAACAAAGGCTGGGATTAAAAATTGCTCCCAAAAATCCTGGCATCGCAGTCGCACCATCAAGGAAACAAGCTCTAAATCTGCCTGCTGGGCTTTGGCGATGAGGCGGCGGAGATTGCCACTATCATGTTCAATATCAGCATCCGTCAACAGCAAATAGTCAGGCGGTGGGGTTAGGTTCTGAGCATGGCGAATCCCTTGTTCCATCGCCCAAAGCTTTCCCGTCCAACCCGCAGGCAGGGGTACACCTGGAATCATCTGCAACTGCCAGCTTTTGTTCAGGTCTTGGGCAACCTGTTGGGCAACACTCGCTGTACCATCAGTGCTGTGATCGTCCACCAAAATGACTGAATAGGAGCCAGCATAGTCTTGGTTGAGGAGCGATCGCAAGCTTACAGGGAGCAATTCAGCCTCATTCCGAGCCGGGACGACAGCACAAACCGATGGATATAATGTTGAACGGGTGTTCTGTGGCGGTGTTTCTATCTCTTCTAGACGCTGATCCGTTCGCCAAAATTGACCCCGAAAGCCCAGCAATCCGAGCCAAATCACCAAAGATAGAACGGTCAATCCTAACCCCATCTCACTCAGCAGCATGTTGAGTCTTGTGTACGTCAAAAAGCACAATACACCATCTTTAGCCTTGTCTTTCAGAACTCAGGAGTCGAGATTAAGTTGAACTTAAAGCCCTCAATTGGCAGATTCAGGCTGCCAGCTTTCTTTGCCGGAACTCTCTTAAGTGTCTTGTGCATTACGACGGCGATATCAACAGCAGTGCCATCCGACAAGCCAACGCGGATCATGCCCCTTGGCGATTCGATCACGCAGGGGAATACTCAGCATAATAGTTATCGTCGCCCCCTCTGGCTTGAGTTACGTCAGGCCGGTTACAACATTGATTTTGTTGGGTCAACACGAGAGAATTTCGGAGGGTTGTCTCCCTTATCAGATTTTGACCCCGATCATGAAGGACATTGGGGTTGGCGCGTGGATCAGGTATTGGAGAAAATTGACGGCTGGATGCGAATCAGCGAACCCGACATCGTGCTGATTCATCTGGGGAATAACGATCTGACTCAAGGACAAAGCCTGGAAAGTACCATAGAGGAACTTCGGCAACTGATTCAACGGATACGTATTGTCAACCCACGGGTAAAGCTGCTGATTGCACAGATTATCCCCTGTGGAAATCCACCGCGAATTCAACAACTGAATCAGCGAATTGGACATTTAGCCCGGAGAACCAGCACTCAAAACTCACCCATCGTTGTGGTAAATCAGTTTAGTGGCTTCAACCCCAAAGCAGGCGTCGATACCTACGATGGCTGTCATCCCAGTGAAGCAGGTGAACAAAAAATGGCATCTCGTTGGTTTGCTGCCCTGAAAAAAGTACTTCCAAACCCTGAAAAAAGCCCAAGTCCTTAATCAATACTGCTTGGAAATCTTATCGGTTTTCCGTTATGATTCTGCCTTGTGTGGGGGTGTTACAGATAGACGGAAACCAATGCAGACACAAGACAAGGCTACAGCATCGAGATTAGCAGAAGCGATCGCTGCAACACAAAACTATTTACTCTCGATTCAAAATCCAGCAGGCTACTGGTGGGCTGAGTTAGAATCTAATGTCACCATCACCGCAGAAGCCGTTCTGCTCCACAAGATTTGGGGAACTGACACAGAACGTCCCTTACACAAAGTAGAACATTACCTGCGATCGCAACAACGAGAGCATGGGGGGTGGGAACTCTTTTACGGGGATGGTGGAGAGTTAAGTACTTCCGTTGAAGCCTATATGGCGCTCAAGTTGTTGGGGGTATCGGAAACCGACCCCGCCATGCTTCGAGCCAAAACCTTTATCTTACAACGGGGCGGAATTAGTCGCAGTCGCATTTTTACTAAAATCCATTTAGCCCTGATTGGCTGCTATAGCTGGCAAGGCGTTCCTTCTTTGCCACCGTGGGTGATGCTGTTGCCAGAGCAGTTTCCCTTCAACATCTACGAAATGTCAAGCTGGGCACGCTCAAGCACGGTTCCTCTCCTCATTGTCCTTGATCGCAAACCGGTGTTTCAGGTCAATCCCAGAATTACCCTCGATGAACTCTATACCGAAGGCAGGGAACATGCCCGGTTTGATTTACCCCGAAATTCTGATTGGACAGACGTATTTCTGGTTCTGGATAATGCTTTTAAATTCGCCGAAAGCCTAAATCTTGTCCCTTTTCGCCAAGAAGGCATCAAGGCGGCTGAAAAATGGATTTTAGAGCGGCAAGAAGCCACAGGAGACTGGGGGGGAATTATTCCCGCCATGCTGAACTCGCTTTTGGCGTTGCGTTGCTTAGATTATGATGCCGCCGATCCGATTGTCCACCGGGGATTGAAGGCAGTTGATCACTTTGCCATTGAAACCGAACAGAGTTATTGTGTTCAGCCTTGTGTTTCCCCTGTTTGGGATACCGCGTGGGTGATTCGCGCCTTAATGGATTCGGGTTTCTCACCGAAGCATCCTGCCATTGTTGGGGCGGGAGAATGGTTATTGAGCAAGCAAATTTTAGATTACGGCGATTGGGCGGTTAAGAATAAACAAGGAAAACCTGGTGCTTGGGCGTTTGAGTTTGAGAATCGTTTTTATCCCGATGTGGATGATTCGGCAGTGGTGGTGATGGCTTTACATCAGGTGCAGCTTCCGAATGAACGGTTGAAACAAGCAGCGATCGCTCGTACTGTAAATTGGATTGCCTCGATGCAATGTCAAGCTGGGGGTTGGGCGGCGTTCGATCTCAATAATAATCAGGATTGGCTCAATCAGTTGCCCTATGGTGACTTGAAAGCGATGATCGACCCGAACACGGCAGATGTTACGGCACGGGTGTTAGAAATGCTGGGGTGGTGTAACCTGTCAATCGATGCCAACCAAACGGCAAGAGCGATTGATTATCTGATTCGTGAACAAGAGGCGGATGGTTCCTGGTTTGGTCGTTGGGGAGTTAATTATATTTATGGAACCAGTGGTGCTCTGTCTGCCCTAGCGCTAATCGCGCCTCAAACTCACTCTCGGCATATTGAACGGGGTGCGGCTTGGCTGGCTGGATGCCAAAATTCAGATGGAGGTTGGGGCGAAACCTGCCGCAGTTACGATAACCCAGCTCTCAAAGGACAAGGAACGAGTACAGCTTCCCAAACCGCTTGGGCTTTAATTGGCTTAATGGCGGCGGGTGAGGCGACTGGAAAATTCGCTAGTGAGGCAATCGAACGGGGTGTAAATTATCTTTTAAATACCCAGCGATCGGATGGCACCTGGAACGAATCAGAATTTACAGGGACTGGTTTTCCTAGTCATTTTTATCTGAAATATCATCTCTATCAACAATATTTTCCGCTCATGGCTTTAGGCCGTCATCAAACTTTGTTGACTCAGCAGGGCGCAATTTCTGGCTAATTCAGTCCTCAGGTTGTAACTGTTGCAGGGCAACCCCAAAAATGCTGTCTTGACACTCTATTCAACACCCTCATGATTTACACTGAGTCTCTCTTACCTTCTCCATTTTCTCTCAGTTAAGGGAAGAATATTAGGAAAAGCTTTTACTCATGGGTTTGGGAGACTCTCAAGGTAAATCGAAAAACTAGAACTTTGCTAATGATTAGGTAATATCAGACTTTGTCACGGCGCAAAAGTTAGTTCTTGAGTATTCATTACCAGTCTATATTAGAGTCATACTTTGCCTGGGTCACCTTAAAGAGTTCTCGGACTTCAAATGTAATTTTGAACTGTTGTTTTGAATACATGGAGCCATAACATAAGTATAAAATCGTCAATTTAAAGCGAAAAATTAACTATCAATTATCTTTGATTTGTATTTTCTTAAGAAGAGAAATAAAACTCAAAATCTTAATATGAAAATCGTCCATATTTCAAGTATGATGAATGTTTCTGAACCTACCTTTTCTCCCTAGAGAAGCCCACCAATATATGGAGAAGTTGCTGATTTACCGACAACGAAAGTGACAAAAGAAGATATGTTGGATTGTAGTTTGGTGTAACAGTCAATCATAGGAGTGCAACAGATGGCTCTACGTGAAGATGCCTTAGAAGTTTTAGAAGAAACTAGCCGGACTTTTTACATCCCAATTAGTTATTTACCCTTGAGGCTGCAAGAAGCCGTTACATCCGCTTACTTATGTATGCGTGCCATTGATGAAATCGAAGATCATCCAAGCATCGATAATTCCTCTAAGGCAAAACTGTTGCGAATGATTAGCCTGAAGTTGCAAGCCGCTGTTGATGGCTTTGCGATCCATGACTTCTCTGACGGATTCAGTCTACACCAAGAGATATTACCAGAGGTAAGCATTCGGATTGGCGAATGGTCAAGTTTAGCACCTGTAGATATTGCGCCTCGAATTTGGGATGCTACGGCAGCCATGGCGGATCGAATGGCTTACTGGGCAGACAACAATTGGACGATTCAAACCGAGTCGGACTTAAATCGGTATACTTTTAGCGTTGCAGGTGCGGTGGGATTGTTACTCTCCGACTTATGGACTTGGTATGATGGGACGCAGACCAACCGGATGCAGGCGGTTGGGTTTGGTCGAGGCTTACAAGCGGTCAACATTCTCCGTAACCACACCGACGATTTGGCGCGTGGAGTAGACTTTTATCCCGAAGGTTGGAGTAAAGATGCGATGCAAGCCTATGCACGTCGCAATTTAGCCCTTGCCGATGCCTACACTAACGCGCTTCCAGAAGGTCCGGCTTTGACGTTTTGTCAAATTCCCTTATTGTTGGCTCACGGCACCTTGGATGCATTGAGTAACGGCAAGGAGAAGCTTAGCCGTAGTGATGTGCTGGCTCTCATTGAGCAGGTAGGGAAGCATGAGACAGTGATTGGATAAGCCGGCTAAAGCTAATCATGGGGCTGACGTTTGAACGTTAGCCCTAGGCTAGGGAGCTTGGATATCGGTTGAGTCATTTATGGGTGCGATCGCTTGTCAAACTCCACCATGCCATAATCCAGTTTTATCATGCGGTCTGCTAAATAAAAATAGTGGTCATCATGGCTGATAACGAGTACCGTTTTGCCCTTATCTCTGAGTTGGGGTAGAAACTGTGTGTAGAAGATTTCCTTAAATAAGGGGTCTTGATCTGCCGCCCACTCATCAAATAGATAAATCGGTCGATCTTCTAAATAGGCGGTTAGTAACGCCAATCGTTTCTGCTGTCCTTGAGAGAGGGCAGTGGTCGAAAGTTTTCCCTGTTCAACTTTAACTTTGCGGTCGAGTTGGAGTTGTTTGAGATAATCTTGAGCTTGTAGATCTACATCCGCTGGATTAAACCCCACAAGTCGATCAAATAGATAGAAATCAGAGAAAACCACGGAAAAGTGTTGGCGATACCATTCCCGATTTTGTTGATTAATAAGTTGTCCATCTAACCGAATTTCTCCTGTTTCTGGAATATAGAGTCCGGTAATCAGCTTTGCTAGGGTTGATTTACCACTGCCATTGCCGCCAATGATGAACAGTAATTCTCCAGGGCGAAGCGTTAGGTTAATCGGGCCAACGGTAAAATTGATATCTTCTTGCTCTCGTTGATAGGTATGAGTCACACCTTTGAATTCCAAGCTTTGCCAGGATGACTTGAACTCAGGTGGAATCATCGCCACTTCATGGCAACTCGTGAGCGAAAAACCTAATGTTTCAATCTTCTGTAAAGCCACATTAGCTTTACTAATCAGGGGAAGTTTGTTAACAATATTATCCATGGGGCCGATTAAATACGTGAAGGTCAAGACGTAGCCGGCGAGAGTTTGCAAATCGATTACGATGAGATTTGGCAGCACGAATAGGACTAAACCGATCGCGAAGAAAAAGATGAGTTTACCCCAGCTATCGGTAGTGGCAAATAAAGTTAGACCCTCGGTATTATGACGGCGGAAGTTAGTTGCTGTAACTTGCAAATCTTGGGTGAGGAAATCTTGACGGCGTTGATAGTTAAGTTTGAGTTCTTTCACTCCTTCGGTAATGGTGCGGAAGTGGTTAAACAGTTGGTCTTGTTCTTCGCGGGCGAGGGCAATCAATTGTCTTCCGCGTTTGAGCAGCACCCGACAGCTGCCTAATGCAATCACCGACAACACCACAACAATCAGAAAGACTTTCCAGGATAGCCAAGTGATATAGACTAAGCTTCCCGCAACAATGGCAACATTAATGCAAAGAAAAGGAATGACATAAACAGCATTAGAAATCGCTTGCACATCTTCCGTGAGGGTTGCTAACAGTCGGGGAAAACCCAGCTTTTCCAGATGGCTTAACTCCGTGGCGAGAATTTGACGACTCAGGCGCATTTGCAGTTGGAAGATGGCATTTTGGGACAGGTGAATCAGCACCACCCTCGCTAAGATACTGGTGAGGAGTGCAACCAGCGCCAATCCAGCAAAACCCCACGCGATCGCTCTTGAGGCGGAAGCCACACCACTACCCATCGCATAACCGATCAGCGCAATCAAACCCGCACTACTACCCCCACTCAAAAAACCGGTGACAATTGCGATCGCCACCATTCTCCAGGAAGAACGCAGGAGAAAGTAAATTAAATTCATGAAAGTATTAACTTTGTAATAGAAAACAATTATCAATGCTGAATGCCGAATGGACAATGAGCAACGACGCTTGATAATGGATTACTGAGAAGGGACAGGAGTCAGCGATGGGACAGGTACAGATACCAGGAGAGAAGCGGTTACCCAGTTTTTCAATCGTCTTAGAAACAGAAAACTTGGCGAATGCCGATCTTAAGGGTTTGTCTCAGTCTTTGGCATCACTGGCAGATCAAGATCTCGCGCCAACCCATGCCAATGAGGTTTGGCTGATTGATAGCGGCGATGCTCCCGCCAAGCTGCTAGAGCAACTTTGTGAACAATACCCCTGGATTAAAGTCCATCAAGTTCCTGTGGGGACTGGCTATTACAAAGCCAAGATGTTGGGTGCTGAAATCTCTACAGGAGAAATTGTGGTTTACTTTGATTCGGATTGTAGCTATGAGACGAACTGGTTAAGAAACATCCTGATACCCTTTACTCAAGGAGATGAGGTTCAACTTGTAGCTGGGGAAACGATGACACGGGGATTAGGAGTGTATGGAACCGCAATGGTACTCGCGTACATCTTTCCCCCCTATTCCAGAGAGCAAAACCTGACTCCAACCTCTCAATACTTCCTGAATAATGTGGCGTTTCGGCGTGAGTTTTTGCTGAAGCATCCTATTCCGATCGAGCTTCCTCTGTATCGCGGTAATTGTGCCATTCATGCTCACGAACTTTGTCAGCAAGGGTACACTCTTTGGAGACAGCCACAAGCGAGGGCAATGCACGCTCCACCATCAAGTTTATCCCATTGGTTTTGGCGGTTTTTGCTGATTGGTCATGATTATTATTGGCAGAATACTTTGTTGACTAAAGGGAATGTGGCTAAAGGGAGCTATCGGGATTCAATGGCTGGGATAAAGGAGAAGTTAGGCATTTTTCGCGATCGTTTCGGGAAAATGCTAGCACATGAACCCCGTCACCTAATTTATCTGCCTTTTGCTGTTCCAGTTGCGTTGATTACTTCCGCTTTAGTGGCTTTGGGTTATTTTATTACTTCTTGGAAGCTGAGTACAGCGTGGCAGAAATCAGTGACCCGATGAACACTAATTCAGATGAATTTCTGGAACTTGTATCTATCTAAAACGTGATTTTTTTATCCCCGCCGCAGAATTTTTTGGGGAAATAGGATTAAAATTATCTGGCATAACGGTATTGAGACCTACCGACATGGTGAAGAGCTGTCAGGGTTGGAGTGAGCGATTCGGCGTTGCGGCTGGGGCAATGAGGGGAGCGATTTCCTGTGGAGTAGCTTCGCTTCTAGCATTTTCCGGAAATCAGGTTTTAGCTCAGGTGACTTCCGATGGCACGTTGAACACGCAAGTAGAAGTCAACGGAAATACCTATAACATTACAAATGGCACACGGGTTGGCGGCACCAATGTGTTCCACAGCTTCGGCAGTTTTAGCGTACCGGTGGGCGGGAGTGTTAATTTTACAGATGTCGCTAGCTTCACGAATATTTTCGGGCGAGTTACCGGTGGCACTCCATCGGATATTCAGGGAACGATTCGATCCGTAGGTAGCGCCAATCTCTTTTTAATCAATCCCAGTGGAATTATCTTTGGCCCTAATGCTCGGTTAGATATTGGTGGCTCATTTGTGGGTACAACCGCAAACGCGATTCGCTTTCCTGGCGGTGGTGAGTTCTCCATGACTTCACCTGTTACTCCGGGTGATACGTTGCTAGCGGTCAATCCTTCTGCACTGTTTTTCAATCAAACTCCAGCGGGTGCGATCGTTAATCAGTCCATCGCACCCAATTCTACTGATTCCACCCTAAAAGATGGTCTACGAGTGCCTGACGGTCAGAATTTGTTTCTGGTGGGCGGTGATGTCAGATTAGAGAATGGTGGAACCGTGAGAGCGCTCGGTGGTCGCATTGAGTTGGGAGGATTGGCTGGAACTGGGGAAGTCAAGATTGAAGAACTAACCACTGGCAGCAACCCGCAATTAAATTTTCCCAATGTGGGATTGACGTTTCCCGATGGCGTAACCAGAGCGAATGTCTCACTCACCAATGGTGCAATCGTTGATGTCGTTGCTCTAGGCGGTGGCGATATAGCGATCAACGCTCAGAATATAGATGTTTCGGGAGACAGTTTCGTTTGTGCAGGGCTAGGAACAACGGCATCTTCTTGTGATACCCCAAGCACAAGTTTTGGGTCATCTAACCCAAAGGCAGGAAATATTGTAATTGATGCTTCAGGAGCGGTGAACATCAGGCAGAGTCGCATTGAAAACAATGTTAATCCTGGCGCGACTGGTAATTCTGACAATATATTTGATGTCATCGCTAGCGGAAATTTCTCTAAGCTCTTTGGCTCCATCCTCATCAGTACTGGGTCACTGTCGATACTGGATGGCGCTAGCGTGAGTACTAGTACCTTTGGAAATGGAAATGCCGGACTCGTATTTGTGGATGCTAGCGATTCTGTCACTGTTTCAGGCTACAGAGGAGAGCAAAGGAGTAGAATTGCTAGTGCTGTCGTGAATGGAGCTGTGGGCGATGCTGGCGGTATTTTGATCCGAACGGGTTCGCTTTCCTTAACGGATTATTCCCTGCTCAATAGCAGTACGGCTGGAATAGGAAACGCTGGTGCTGTGGTTGTCGAGGCCGATGGAGCCGTTTCACTCGTTAACGATAGTATCATCTTCAATAACGTGGAAGCTGGGGGTAAAGGTGCTAGTGGCTTAATTGACATCACCGCCGAGTCACTTTCCTTACTCAATGGCTCTCAACTGCAAACTCTAGCTCGGGACGTTGAAATAGGCAGCGCTGGAAGCGTAAAGATTAATGTCCGCGATACGGTCACGATTAGTGGACTAGGCAATCCCGCTTTCGGTAATCAAGGAGAGGCTTTGCCCAGTGCCATTTTCAGCAGTATAGGGTCTGGAGTTACTGGCAATGCGGGTAACATTCAAATCAGCACTCGCGTTCTGTCCTTAAGTGACGGTGGAAAGATAGACACCAGCCTGGGTGGATTTGGGACAGCCGGAAGTATTTTTATTAAAGCGACAGACTCTATCTCTCTAGCAAACGAAGCTCAGATTAGGACTGTTATTGAACAAGGTGCCACGCAGAGCGCAGGCTCTAGCAATCCTTTTGCTGGCGGTGTCGTTGATGCTCTCTTGGGCAAGGGGGGTGATATCACTGGCACAATCTTGATGTCTACCGGGACGCTTTCCTTAACAGATGGTTCTCGATTAGAAACCAGTACTCAGGGAAACGGTAATGCTGGAGCTGTAGTTGTAGCGGCTCGCGATGAAGTTTCTCTTAAAGGAGGAGTCATTAGTAGTGCTGTTGGCGAACAGGCTACAGGTAATGCTGGCGCAATTTTGATGGAAGTTGGGTCACTCTCCATTGCGAGTACCTCTACTAATGCGGCTGGATTAACGACTGAGACTGATGGGCAGGGAGATGCTGGACTGATATACGTGGTCGCTGACAAGGATATTTCCATCAGAGGGGAAGAGAATGGCAATGAAGTCGGCATCAGTACTGAGGTGGCACAAGGAAGCGCAAGCATTGGTGGTGCTATTCTCCTTGGCGCTAGGTCACTATTTCTCCGAGATGGTGCCAAAGTGAGTGTAGACAATCAAGGCTCAGGTGTTGCAGGTGATATTCTAATTAGTACTCGCGAAGACATTATTCTCAGAGATCAGTCAAGCATCAGAGCGCTCTCAGCCTCCGGTCAAGGTGGAAACATTTTTCTAGCCTCAGGAGACTTCTTAGTCTTGGTAAACCGTAGTCAGGTCTCCACTCAGGTCGGTGCTGGAGATGGTGGTGATGTTACGGTTGACACCCGATACATCATCACTGCTCCGTTCAACGATAACAATATCAGTGCTTTTGCTCAATCTGGAGCAGGAGGAGCGATTGATATTACAGCCAATCGCCTCTATGACATTAGGGAACGAGTCGATGTTCTTGTGAGTAATGACATTGATGCCACAGCTAGGTCTGGAGTTGATGGGACTGTGACCAGTAATGTCCTCAACGCCGACCCCACTCAAGGATTATCCAACCTACCCGCCAACCCCATCGACCCCACGACTCTAATTGCAGAAACCTGTGCTCCCCGTGGTGGTATCGCCGAGAGGCAAAAAAACCAATTTATTGTCACCGGACGCGGCGGTTTACCCCCTGACCCCAATGCGGCCTTCCCCGGTGAGGCAGTGGTCAATGATTTGGCAATCCCGGAGGAGGGAGAACCCAATACTACAGATGAACCCAATTCCACCAACCCCGACAGTCCTAATCTGGTAGCAACCACTTCCCCTCCAGAGGCAGACATCGTCGAAGCTCAAGGCTGGGTCTATGCCAAAAATGGCGATATCATCTTTACCGCTCAAGCCCCAACAAAGGCTTCAGCCCCGGTAACTCCTAACAATCCCATGCTCAAACCCGCATCTACCTGTAATGCTTTTTAAACTGCGCCTCAGCAGAAGACATTCCTTTTTGTCTCTAGGTTTATTGACCTTGACTAGCGGCTTGATCATGTCGCCGGCTCAAGCGCAAAGGGTTGACCCTGCCGTTGTCGCCGGGAATTCGGATGACATTCAATTACACAACGACCGTAAAAATCAGTGGTTAGGAATAGTTTTCGACAATAAAGATTCAGGGCAACTGATAGCCACTCCTGAAAACTCGCCCTTTTCACAGGAAAAGAAGATATTCACGACCACTTCTAATCCTTCCCTTCACTTCACCCCACTTGCCCAGCTTCCCACATTCCCCCCTGGACAAGATACACCGCCCCTTCCCTCGGATATCACTCCCCAAAGACCCACTCAACCCCTGCCAGAACCGTCGCCCCCGCCTTCAATCCCGGCTTCAGAAGACTTACTTCAGTCCCCCCCTCCAACACCGACAACACCTGAACCCGTCCCCGGTGAAGTCCCTGAAACCATTAACATTGAACGATTTGAGTTTGAGGGCAATACGGTCATCAGTGATGAAGAACTCGCTGAAGCCACCGCCAAATATACCAACCGCCCCCTGCCCTTTGGGGAAGTCTTCGAGGTGCGTTCTGTCATCACCGAACTCTACAGGAAACGGGGTTACATCACCTCTGGTGCCATCATCCCGCCCCAACGGTTTCGCATGGCACAAGGGGTGGTGAAAATCCAAGTGGTGGAAGGGGGATTAGAATCCATTGAAATCAGAGGCACGCGGCGGCTCAATCCTGAGTATATTCGCAGTCGGCTTGCCCTAGCGGCGGGTAAACCTTTAAATCGAAGTCAGCTGATTGAAGGGCTACAACTGCTGCAACTTGACCCCTTAATTCAAAACCTATCGGCTGAATTAACAGCGGGGACACGTCAGGGGTCGAGTTTGCTCATCGTACAAGTCGAAGAGGCGAAAACTCTCCATCTTGACCTGTCTCTGAATAATAACCGCTCGCCTACGATTGGCACGTTCGAGCGTCGATTGGACTTTACTCAAGCCAACTTGCGGGGACAAGGGGATAGTCTCAATATCGGCTATAGCAATACCAATGGCAGCAATACCCTGGATGCCACGTACACCTACCCCCTCAACCCCCGGAATGGCACCCTCAGCTTCAGCACCAGTTTCACACTGAGTAATGTCGTCGAGTCTCCCTTCAACCGGATTGATTTGGATGCCAATTCGCGTTACTTTGCGCTAACTTGGCGTCAACCCCTCCAGCGCAGCCTTTCTGAGGAATTTGCCATTGGCGCATCGCTGACGAATCAGAAAAGTAAAGTCACCATTTTTGATGTTCCCGTCAGACTTTCCCCAGGAACAGAAGAAGATGGCAGTACTACTGTTACCGCCTTGCGCTTTTTCCAGGAATGGACGCAGCAAAGCAACCGTCATGTCTTTGGCGTTCGCTCCCAATTCAGTCTCGGACTCGGTTTCTTGGGGGGTACGGTTAACGAAGATGCTCCGGATAGTAACTTTTTGGCTTGGCGGGGTCAGGTTCAGTGGGTGCGTCTTTTGGCTCCCGAAACCTTGTTAATTGTACGAGGAGACTTGCAATTAACAACTAACGCACTGTTGCGATTAGAGCAGTTTGGACTCGGTGGTCAAGATACTATCCGGGGTTATCGTCAAAATGTATTCCTCTCCGATTATGGGGCATTGGCTTCGGCAGAAATTCGCATCCCCATTATGCGTCTCCCCCGACAGAACGCACTTTTGCAAGTGGCTCCCTTCCTCGATGTTGGAGCCGTCTGGAACAGTTCAGGAAATCCCGACCCTGAACCCGATCCCAATTTTCTGGCCTCTGTGGGACTCGGTTTAAGGTTCCAAATGAGCGATCGCCTTTCGGCTCGTGTTGATTTCGGTATTCCCCTAATTGATGTGATTTCTAGTGAAAAAACCTTACAGGAAAAAGGTTTATATTTCTCTATCGGTTACCGCATTTTTTAATTCTTATCAATACAAATGTTGAAAAATATTCTTGGTTTATTTGTTTTTAGAAAACCGCGAAGAGATAAAGCAATAAACTCTAGTCTGGGCGACTGTAAGTCGCGCCTACACGAACAAAGTCCGCCGACGCGGACTGTTGAAATATTACAAGGGATTTGGAATAAACTCTTTTGGTATAAACGAAAAACGACAAAAACAGTTTTTGTTTTACTCTTTATTACAACTTTTTGTTTCGTCCAAACCTTTCCGTGGCTATTAGGAAAAACTCTGCCAGTTGTTGCCCAGACACCTGCGGCAGTAACCAATACCCAACAGACAACGAATCCAGAAGCCCTAGTAGAGGAAGCGAAAAAACTCTACCGAGAACAACAGTTCCCAGAAGCCTTAACCCGTTTACAACAAGCGGCTGATGCCTTTGCTGCGAGAAAAGATTTACTCAATCAAGCGATGAGCCTTGACCTTCAGGGGCAAGTTTACCTCGCTCAAGGACAACCGGCAATAGCTGTAGAATGCTTCTCAACGGCGGCGTCCCTGTATGAGCGAGGAAAAGACCAAACAGGCGAAGTCAAAAGTCGAATTAATCAAGCCCAGGCATTTCGTAAAGCGGGATTTTATCGCCGTGCATTGGACATTCTTGAACAGCTAAAGGAAAATCTGCCTAAGGAAATTGAACCCCAGCTTAAAGCAATTGTCTTACGAAGTTTAGGGATTACTCAACGATTAATTGGTGATTTGAATGAAGCGCAACAGAATATAGAGGAAAGTTTGAAGATTGCTGAAAGCTTACCCTCATCAGAACAAAAAGAACATGTTAGCTCTGCTTACTTGGTGCTAGGAAATATTGCTAAAGACAAAAGTAAAACAGCTAAAGAACGAGGTGAAATAAGCGCAGTCGAGCAGCCCTTTCAAGAGGCGATCGCTTATTACCAAAAAGCAGCAGAAACAGCGACGACACCAATCGCCAAAATAGAGGCTCAACTTAATGAACTGAGCTTATTTGGCGATCAAGACAAACCCTTCACCGATGCAGAGCGGGAGTTATTAGGGCAAGTTCGAGAAACAATTGATCAATTACCTCTTGCTCATACAGCCGTACATGCTCGAATTAACTGGGCACGGATGGTAATGGAACCGAAAAATGAGGCAAAGGTTAGTACTCAAGATATTACCCGACAACTGACGATCGCACTTGAACAAGCCCGAAAACTTCAAGACACCCGTTCCCAATCCTACGCCTTAGGACAGTTGGGAGAACTTTACCAACAGTTAGGGCAGTTAGAGCAAGCAGAGAAAAACACAAAACAAGCATTAGCGATCGCACAATCCCTCGGTGCAGGTGATATTACCTATCGCTGGCAATGGCAATTGGGACAAATTCTCAAACAACAGGGAAAATCGGAAGGTGCGATCGCATCTTACGGTGCGGCGGTTAAAAATCTTGAATCAATTCGTAGTGATTTGGTTAAGCTTAACCCTGATGCTCAATTCTCTTTCCGAGATAGCGTTGAACCGGTTTATCGAGAGTATGCGGGGCTATTGTTGCAATCCAAAAATCCCGAAGATTTGAAGAATGCTCGTACAGCGATTGAATCCCTTCAGCAAGCCGAACTCGTCAATTTCCTGCGAGAAAATTGTATAACCTCTAAGCCCGAATCGGTTGATAAAATTCTGGCTGAGGCTGACCAAAAAGCGGCGCTAATTTACCCCATTGTTTTGCAAGATAGCTTAGAAGTTGTGGTAACGCTGCCGGGGAATCAGTTGAGACACATTACGATTCCCCAACCACGAGGTGAAGTTCAAGGCATCTTTACTCGACTGCGGCAATCGATTATTCGTGAGGGAGACGGAGTTCGGGGCGCTGAACCCATAATTGTCTACAAGCCTGGTGCTGAGCGGGATCGATATTTAGAACTGGCTCAACAGGTCTACAACTGGCTCATCCGGCCTTTTGAGCAGGATATCACAGCCAGTGGAATCGAAACCCTTGTCTTCGTCCTAGATGCTCCCCTGTTGAACCTGCCACTGGCTATCCTTCACGACGGTGAGAAGTTTTTGGTGGAAAAATATGCGATCGCTCAGACTCCAGGACTGCAACTTTTAGATGCCAAACCTTTAGTAAGGGGGCAACTTACAGCGCTTAAGGCTGGACTGTCTGAAGCCAAAGAAGAAAAAATAGGAAACCCCCCAAAAACATTGCAATTTCAAGCACTGGAAAATGTAAAGCTGGAATTAAAAGGAATCCAGTCAGAGATACCCGGTGAACTCATCCTCGACGAAGAATTTACCAACGCTAAAATTCAACGAGCCATTGAATCAACTCCTTTCCCCATTGTTCATCTGGCAACTCATGGTTTGTTTAGTTCTAATACTGAAGAAACCTTCATTCTCACTTCAGATGGCCCTCTCAACATTGACCAACTCAAGCAACTGCTGCAAGGTAGAGAAGAAGATAGCAAAAAAGCCATTGAGTTACTCGTACTCAGTGCTTGTGAGACAGCCGTTGGCGATGAGCGAGCCGCGCTAGGATTAGCGGGAGTAGCGGTCAAAGCTGGAGCACGCAGTACCTTGGCAACCTTGTGGCAAGTCGATGATGAAAGCACATCTAAATTAATGATTCAGTTTTATAAGGAGTTGAAAGACACGCAAGTTAGCAAAGCCAAAGCTCTGCGCCAAGCTCAACTTTGGCTCATGCAGCAGGATAATCAGTACAAAAATCCTTACTACTGGGCACCTTTCATTTTGGTCGGAAATTGGCTTTAAGAGTTCGTAGTAAGCGCAAAGAGTGCTAAAGCGATGACTAATATCATGTCCGGTTGAATACTTACACTCTGGTGGCAACAAGGCAGAGGACAGAGGGCAGAGGGCAGAAGGAAAGAGGAAAGGTCGAAGGAAATGATAACTGTTTAGTCGGACATGATATAACACCCAAACTCAATTCAGCAAGCCCTAACCAGGTGAACGATTAGAGGGACTCAAACATAGCTGTAAAGCCGTCCAGAGTCATGCACTCTTCCACAAATTCTTCAGTATCGCTGACGCTTTCGAGCTGATATTCCATGATGCGTCGCTCATCGTCCCGCATCTTTTTAGAAGACAAGGGAGTGGCAGGATATTTAGCGGCGATCGCCTTAAAGGCTGTAGCAGAGTTGCGCCAACTTTCAGCAGAACATTGGATAATCACTCGCCACATAATTAAAGATCCCGTTACGTTCATTGCACCAGTAGTCTGGAAACCATTGTGTCATGATTTTGGCGTAACCTGTCTATCCGGCGTATAATTTATCGGCTCATTCATGAGTGCCTTTTGGCAAATCCGTCTGTTTGAACATCGTTCAATACATCAGAAAACCTAAAAACGAGAGCAATGACTAAAAAAATCGATAGCAATTCCCAACTTCCTTTATCAACATCAACGGCTGGCTGTCGCATCGCTCAACCCAGTTCTGAGTTTTACTCAATTTTTTCGCAAGAAGAAATTTTAGGGATAATTGATGCTTTGGAACTTCGGCGAGAAATTCCTTTAAAATATTCTTACAAAGGTAGAGGGGGTAAAATTTGGGATAATTTTTACCTAAAATATATTACGCCTAGATGGTATAGAGCATCTAGTACTGAAATTGACCTTTTAAAAGAGAATTTTGAATGCATTAACGATTATGCCCAAAATTGTCAAAAGGTCAATATTGTAGATGTAGGCGCCGGAAATTCATATCCCGTAAAAGAATTTGTTACTAGACTTAACAAATTGGGTCGAATGAATAAATATATAGCATTAGATATTAGCGAAGAATTGCTGCGCGTCTCTAGAGAAAACTTTAAAAAATGGTTTCCTAAAATCGACTTTTCAAGCTATCAAATTGATATAGAAAATAATTTTTTGGCAAAAATATTATTAGAAGATCAAGCTAACCTTGAACCGGAACATACAGCCCAAATTTTCTTCCATTTAGGTGTAACCATGGGCAATCATCAAAATAGAGCTGGAGTATTCAGAAACTTTAGGGACAGCATGAACAAGAATGATTTATTGATATTCACTAATGAAATTGGTTCTAGTTCTCAATGGGATGGCAGAGCTAGAGGGGGTCTTAAATATCATGTAGAACCTGTGTATAGCTGGATTAAAAACGAGCTTGGGATTAGAGCAGAAGATTGTGAGTTGGTAAGGAAGTATGATGATAAAATAGATAGTATAGTTGCCACTATAAAACTCCATCATCCTTATACTCTAAATTTCAGTTTTGGAAAAATAGATAAGAGTGTAGAAATGGCGGAAGGTGAAGAGATTACGATTTGGAGACAGCATAAGTATGAACTACCTGAACTTCAACAAGATATAGAACGATCTGGGCTGCAAATCGTTCACTACAGTACTGACAAATACTTATCCAATGTGATGGTGATTTGTGAGGTTGCCAGCCACTAGCCTTCAAATTAATAGGAAAACAATTGTCCAACCCAATCGTAGAAAAGCCGAAGCTAGAACCCCAGGCGCGTGAATCAAGATTGTGGATGCCTGAGCGTGTCTTATTTACACCTGCTGCATTGGCAGAACCTTGGGGTCAACAAATTTTGTCTCGCGTACAAGCGTTGAATTTGCCGATTGAGGAGCTACCTCGAAACCGCCTCACAGGTCTGCGTGGTTCCGATGAGCGGGAAACTTACAATAACAGTAAGCGTACTCTTGCCGTTGTGACCACACCGCCCAGTGCGTTCAAACTTAGCCCCATTCCACCTTCGGCTGACTGGCAGTTTCACATTGCAGAAGGTTGTCCAGCGCACTGCCAATATTGCTACTTGGCGGGGAGTTTGTCCGGCCCACCCGTTATCCGTGTTTTTGCCAACTTACCCCAGATCTTAGACAATCTGACGAAGTACGAGCAAGCGGGTCACAGGACAACTTACGAGGTGAGTTGCTACACTGACCCCTTAGCGATCGAGCATCTCACGGGCAGTCTGGAGATGTGCATCCGCCATTTTGGGACACGAGAGAAGGGATATCTGCGTTGGGTGTCGAAGTTCGATGCCGTGGATAAACTGCTCGACTTGCCACACAACAGCCATACACGCTGCCGGATGAGCGTCAATGCAGCCCCGATTTCGGGTCGGTTTGAGGGCGGTACAGCATCGGTGAGTGCCCGACTTCAGGCTTTGCGGCGGTTGGCGCTGCCCCGCTCAAAAGGCGGCGGAAGTTACCCGGTGGGTTTAGTGATTGCGCCGATTATGCCCATAGAGAATTGGAGGTCACATTATCATCGCCTGTTTGACCAGATCAGCGAAGCACTTGATTTTGAGTGTGACCTTACTTTTGAGTTAATCTCCCACCGCTTCACACCAGGGTCGAAAGAAGTGCTGCAAAAATGGTATCCTCACACCCAACTGGATATGGATGAGGCAACACGTAGCATCAAGCGCAACAAGTTCGGCGGTACGAAGTATGTTTACAATGCTGACACGATGAAGCAGTTGAGATGCTTCTTTGAGAGTGAGATTGCTAAACGCTTTTCCATTGCTCGTGTTCTGTACTGGACGTAGAAGTGGGTGCCTCCCCCTTTTGTCACAATGCCTAACGATTAAAGGATTTTGTTGGTCAATTGACGAGGGGGCTGACCCCTCCCCGTATCGGGGAGGGGCTTTCAAGCTCCCCCTTTCCTTGTTGGGCACCGGAGCGATCGCCGGAACTCATACGAGAACTTTACTGAGGATGAGGAGGTTGGGGGGTAGGATTTAATCTCCTTCCTCCTTACCCCTTCAAGACTGGGCATACATTGGGAGGAGTTCCCCTGTACTCGTTAACAACAGCACTTCCGACGCGATGGCATATAGCTGCTCAATCAATCCCAAGTCTTCACAAATATCCAAGGGCTTACTGTTCTTTTTGTTTCTGGCACGAACCCTTAAATCGACATGGTAGCGATCGCGAAATTCTGCATACAAGTGTCGCCATACCTCACGATAAGATAAGCCATTGGCAACGGCATATTCTCGTACTAATCGATTGATTTTAGCGCGAGTCGAAAGAGCAGAAGCCTCGACAGTAGGAGGGCTGAGTTTCTTGATAGAAGGCAGCTTTTCTTCTCGGATTGGGTCGATGGCGTGAAGCTTCTTGGTTAATTCCTGGACTTCAGAAACTTGCCGTTGAAGTTCCACACTCTGCTGTTGATAGGATGCGATTAAAGCCGTCATCATCTGTTGATTCTGCTGTTGGATAGAATTCAACTGTGACATCAAATCATTCTGGTCTTCTGAGCGAGAATAGCCGCCTGTCTCCCGCACTGAAGGGAGTATCTCATGATTAATCCAACGTTTGAATTGTTTGGCTTCAGCCTTATGAGATTGGCTAATCAAGGCATAAAGTCCAGCTTCGGTAACAGCTAGAACTTTTCTCATTCTGCCCAGTGAGTCGGGGATGAAGACGGTGTCTTTTTCATCTTCGTCCAAATTTAAGACGGCATCCCGATAATTTTTAATACCCAAGGCTGTGCATGTATCGACCGCAATCCATAAAGGCCGTGCTGGAGTACCAAATATGCGTATATTTTTCCCTTCAAAATTGAAGAGACCTAAGTTAGAGTTCATAAGTAAGACTCCTTTATTGCAGAAGTACGTAGCCGTTTATCTAGGCCAATGAGTGATTTTCAATTCCAGAAAGATACTTTTCTAACAGGCACTCGAAGAACTAGAATTTGGAGGATTGCTTTTGTCTCTTCAACCCCGTATCTCTTTGATGGAATAATTAGAACTGATTACGCCTTAATCTCATCTTTTTCGTTCATTTTTGGCAGAGACTAACGGGTCTTTTCATCTCTATTAATTTTAACAAATCTGGATGAGATTGCCCACTTCAAAGAGTGGATCAACAGCCTATTTCAAGGTTGTATCCAACAAACTAACAGAACCTTTCAACTGAGCTATATCACTGCCGCTAGCATCGGAATTAACTGAACTCAAAGTCCAAAACCTCTGCGCCCCTCTGCGTACCCCTCTGTGACCTCTGCGTTAAAAAATATATATATTATTCCAATGCTCACAGAGTCGATATTATCTTCCGAGTTTCGCGGGTAAATCCGCCTTTTAGCCGTACCAAAAATGAACCAGCTTATCTGATGGAGAATCTACCCAACTTAACTTCATTCCACTACCTCAACGATAGTGGAAATAGCCGCTAATTGGTTTGTCGATACCGCTTGATTTCCTTTAGGAATAAGTTGCGGTGCAGCGCCGCCGGAACGGGAATTATTATCGATGTCCCCCAGTAAATTTCCGATAACATCTATCGGTTCATCTTCCTGTAGAGCCACAGGGTTTCCATTACGGGAGCCCGTCCTTCTAGCTATGCTCTGCAATCCCTTCAAAGCGGTGCGTAACGGAGCCACACTAGCCAGAACTAACACTTCAAATGTACCTGCCGTGTCCCCCACATTCCATACAAAATTATCCTCTGGCTGAGGGACAATTTTCGATTGTCCGGGGGCAACCAAAGATTTTTCTTCGGGGGCATCCCAATCGAGGGGAAACAAGTTGATAATTTCTCCAGATCCAGTAATAAACAGCAAGCTCACAAAGATATTCCGACTTTCATTGTTTTTCACTTGAGCTTGGATATTGCTTCCTCGTTTAAACTGTAACTTTTGAGTATTAATCACTCCCGGTGGGAGTGGTGATTGGCTATTTCGGGAGCCTCGACTGCTAACCGTGCCGGAAGTACCCTTGCCATCTACAGCTTGAATGGAAGTGGTGACATTTAACTGAGAGGAATCACCATTATCAAGGCTTTTTAAAATGCGTCCTGCCAGTAACACCTTAAGTCTTGGACGCAGTCGCGTTACAGCATTTTCAGCGGTTTCTCCCACCCGACCAAAGGAACCTGAAATGGGCGCTTTGCCAGCCGTAAATAACCCTAAGGAACCCACGGGTGGAGGATTAGATTCTCCCTGTTTTCTCCAAGATTGGATGTCCTCTTGGGTGACCTTTCCTAACAGATAGTCAACAGTATTTCGTTGTTCAACTGAAACAGGTTCAATTCGTTTTTGCCCCTGGAGTGCTGCCTGTACCTTGGCTTTTTCTGCACCCAGCGTCTCATCCACGCCAACTCTTAGGGTTAAATTTGTGGGAATTCCCCGCACCTGTTCCCGCAATAAAGTTCCCTCTTTTACCATTCCCGATTGAGGGGATTTAATAACTTTGCCGTATCCTACTAATTCGACGCGGGATTCTTGCTGAATTTGTCCCTGTTCCTGTCCTTCATCATCAATGATGCTGAAAATCGCTCCTTTTTCAAACGCTTTCAAACTTTGAGACGCTATCCCACCCAGCCAAAATTCCACCTGGTCTCCTGTTACTTTCCGAATTACGGCTTCAGCAGCGGGTCGAGTTTTTTCTAAAAAGTAAAGGGGTTTATCACCATTGTTACTTCCCTGCTTTTCTTCAAATTCTGGTATTTGGTACATACCCGAAGATTTAGCTACATCTTGAGTGCGAAGAGCTAAATTCTCAAAGACAGTTTTAAAGGAACGGTTGCCCGGTTCTTGCCAGAGATAACGGGTCAAAAGATAAGTAAAAGCACCCGCATGAAACCCGTCAAAGGGGGCGTCCGTTGCTAATTGGTCGCGTGCTGCGGAGGCAATGACAACTCCCTTAGCCACTCCCTTTTCACGCACTTCCTGAAACTTTTGTTTGGAGTCATATAACTTTGAAATCCACTGTTTCTGATACTCCAATTCTTCAGGGCTAGCATCGAGGGTGACATCACTACTTTGACGAGCCGCTCTCGCAATTAAGTTACCGCGCTTACCCCCTCCGGAGTAACAGCAATCGAGGACAACCGTGAGATTTTCTGTGGGCAGGGCAGACATTAATAAAAATAGAGTCTGACCCATAATATCGGGAACAGGAGTAGCGGAACTGGTTGCCGATTCAGGTGGGCGATCGCTAGGCACCATCGTACTATTAAATGGATCGTTCCCAATCGGGTCAGGGTCACGCACTCGCGAGCCATGTCCGGAGTAGTGAAAAACCACAACATCTCCTGATTTAGCTTGTTTAATTAAATGCTCCTCAAAAGTGGTCAGAATTCCCTCACGAGTGGCTTGGGTGTTCGTCAGAATCTTAACGTCATTGGGGTTAAAACCAAAGCGATGAACCAGGAGTTCTCGCTGCATTTCCACGTCTGTCAGGCACCCTTGCAACCCCCCTAAAGCCGTTGGATATTCATTAATTCCTACTAACAACGCCAGTTTACGGGGAGTACTTTGAGCCAGCACTTGGGCATAGCGATGGGCTTGTTGCGTCAAGTCCAGTTGACTTAAGCCTAAGCTAGCGAACAGAGAACTGCTAAATTGTAGGAAATGACGGCGTTTCATAAGTTCTTGGATAAAACGGGTGGTAGATGAGATTTAGAGCGGTTGGTTAAAAGATAATATTTCTAATCCCTTTTTATCTCTGATTATGGAGAGCTTATGCAAAAATTACCTCGACGACTGAGGGTGTGCGTGAGTCGCCATGAACACTATTCTTTGTTATTTAGCTAATTTAATCGATTAGAGTGAATGATAAATCTGAATGACGGCAAAAATAAATAGCCCCCCTGGGGCAGGGGGGTTGGGTAGATTAGGTTTGATTGGGAATAAAACAGAGAAAAGCGCTTTCTGGGCTAACGAGTGCCGCCACTGGATGCTCCGGCAGTCTGCTGCTGGTAAACACTGACCACTTTCTGAACATATTGAGCTTGAAAGCCACTTTTGCAGCCAGTATATGTACCTGTCATCCACCAACAAGCTGCACTGCGAACTGCCGCCGCCTCATTGCCAGTGGCTTTCATTTGCTTATTGAATTCCCGTCCCGCGATACAACTTACGGTACGGCGTGCCGCATCTGCATCGGCTTCAAATTGTGCAGGTGTTATTTGCTTGCCGATACATCGCTTTGTCCAATCAGGGATAATGCCCGGTAAAACTTGCCACGCGCTGTACATCCCATCATTCGGGCGATTAGGGGGTGCCGCCTGCCGTAGTGCTTCAACCAATGCGTTGAGCTGGTTATCTTTGACTTGTGCTTGTGCAAATCCCGGCATTGCCCACAGCCCCGCACTAACCAGGAGTCCGCTCAGAAGTAGATGTTTGCTTGTTTTGATGAACTTGAAACTCATGCTCGCTACCAATGGTATTGATGTATTGTTTCGCAATAATCTTTTACACTTTTTAGCAATAATATCCTATACCCCTCTGGGGTGAGTACAATTCAACCGAATCGAAACAAATTGGCTATTAGCCCAAAGCTGCGCCTAACGTGGCAAACTGAAAATTGATGAACGGCGAGGTTCTGGCATCAATCATGATTACTGCGCTGGAAATACTGCTTCTTCTCCTCATTAGCGGCTCTATAGTCTTTTATCTGGCTTGTGCTATCTGTACCGTTCAGTTTTTTACCTCTGCTGAGCCAGTGACGGACACTCCCAAACCGCCAGTATCCGTGATGGTGCCCGTTTGTGGTGTTGATGCGGGGGCGTGGGATAATTGGTCGTCATTATGTCGGCAAGATTATCCAGAATACGAAGTTCTATTGGGAGTTACCGACCCTCAAGACCCGGCTGTTCCCGTTTTGGAAACTTTGGTTGCTGCCTATCCTAAGCGAGTGCGACTGTTTACCGACTTAAAGCCTCGTGGGATTAACTATAAAGATAGTAATCTGAGCTATCTGTTGGAGGAAGCTCAACACGAAGTTATCATCTTTGCCGATAGCGACATTCGGGTTCATTCTGACTATATTCACACCGTCACCGCACCCCTCGTCAATCCTGATGTTGGGATGGTAACTTGTGCGTTTATCGCCTACAATCCCCAGTTTTTGGGAGCCGCTTTAGCTTCCTGTGGTCGCTGCTTTGATTTTATTCCTAGCCTGTTAATTGCGCGTATCCTAGATGGTGGGCTGCGGTGTGCGGTGGGAACGACAATTGCCACGAGCAAAACCACTTTGGCTAACTACGGTGGGCTGCATTTAAACCGTATTGGGTCAGACTATAACTTGGGCAAACGCGCAGCACAGGCTGGGTATCGGGTTGAATTGTCTCGCTATGTTCTGGAGTCGGATACAGGACAAGAGAGTGTGGGGGAGGTATTTCAGCGGGAGTTACGTTGGGCGAGGACGATTCGGTACAATCGCGGTGCTCAGTATTATACGATGGTGTTCTGCTACGGTGCACTTTACTGTCTGCCTCTGCTATTAATATCGGGATTTGCGAATTGGGCGATCGCACTGACTGTAGTAACCTGGTTCATTCGTTACGCTCAGGTTTTGGTATCGATTTTCAGTCTGCGCTGTCCTAAACTCCTGATCTGGCTGTGGGCGTTGCCTTTACGGGATTTACTCAGCTTTGTTGTTTGGGCGATGGGGGCGTTTGGGCAAGGTGTTTATTGGCGGGGACGACGGCTGCGGGTGATGGGGGATGGTTTGATTACTCAGTGGGAGTAGTTAAAAGCCAGGGGGAAGAATTAGGGGTGCCAATGCTAATCGGACTGACACCCAAAGTTACTTTTTTGTGCGATCGCATTACGGGTAAAATTTGTGCGATCGCTTCAATCTCTCCAAAAATCGCCGCACCACATCATCTGGATATTTAAAGCATTCATTCGAGTCGAAACGATGAACCCAAACGCCGTGATCGAGAAAGAAACCATCTCGTTTATGGTCTTCTGCGGCGCGAGAGGCTGGGTGATAGGGTTCGCCATCAACTTCTAATATTGCCCAAATGCCTTCACGATGAACTTGAACTCGGTAAAATTCTTTATATAGATGAGGATGGAGCTACTTCAAAAATTGATGTGCTAATACCACAGCACCAGAAGTGCAATTCAAAGCTGGCTTAATGAGATGGCTTGAGGCAAAGTGCGGTAAGCTAGTCCCAATTCAAGCTGACTTTGCTAACTCTCAGATCTGGCACCAATCTCAAGTGAGTTGTTCATGGGACTGGCTTCCTACCTACCTCACCCAACAAATCTCTCCACCGTGGGATGGGTGTCCTGCCTATCCTAAAAAGGGTACAAGATCCGATCCAAAGTACTGCCTGCTTGATTGCTCAGTTTTGTGAGGAGAAGTTCTGGATGACTACTCAATTAAAGTCCTTCGATAATCCAGTTTCTGAAACCCCGGCTGGAAAAACCCGTTATATTCCGCAAAATCATCGACGTATCCTCTGCATTTTTCCCAAATATTCGCGATCGTTTGGCACCTTTCACCATGCCTATCCTCTCATGGGAGTCAGGAAGGTGCGGGCGTTCATGCCACCTCAAGGAATTTTGGTGGTTGCGGCTTACTTGCCCAAAGAGTGGGAGATTCGCTTTATTGATGAAAATGTACATCCTGCCAAACGCGCAGATTACCAATGGGCTGATGTAGTCATTGTCAGTGGGATGCACATTCAACGTCCCCAAATTAATCATATTAATCAACTTGCCCATCGAGCCGGAAAAATTACCGTTGTCGGTGGTCCTTCAGTATCCGGTTGCCCTGAATATTACCCGGATTTTGACATTTTGCATCTGGGGGAATTGGGGGATGCCACCGACCAAATGATTGAGTATTTAGACCAACAGAGGGAACGTCCTAAACAACAAATTCGCTTTGAAACAAAGGAGCGTTTGCCTCTGAGTGAGTTTCCCATTCCTGCTTACCACTTGCTGAATATTAACCACTATTTTTTAGCCAATATTCAGTTTTCTAGTGGTTGCCCTTATCGCTGCGAGTTTTGTGATATTCCTGAACTGTATGGACGCAGTCCTCGCATGAAAACGCCGGAACAAATTCTGGCTGAACTGGATGCAATCCGCCAAGCCGGGAATCCGGGAGCGGTGTATTTTGTTGATGATAATTTTGTGGGCGATCGCCGCGCTCTCATGACGTTGCTTCCTCACCTAATTGATTGGCAAAAACGCAATGGTTATCCCGTGCAGTTTGCCTGTGAGGCAACCTTAAATCTCGCCCAAAGCCCCAAGCTTTTAGAAATGATGCGAGAAGCTTATTTTTGTACTGTTTTCTGTGGCATTGAAACGCCGGAAACGGAAGCACTCAAATCAATTTCCAAAACTCACAACCTCAGTATGCCCATTCTGGATGCCGTGAAGGTTTTAAATAGTTATGGCATGGAAGTTGTATCGGGAATCATCATGGGATTGGATACTGATACCTCTGAAACCGCAGACCGAATTTTAGAGTTTATTCGCTTGTCCCAGATTCCCATGTTGACTATTAATCTGCTTCATGCATTACCGAGAACTCCTTTATGGCGCAGATTAGAGCAGGAAGATCGCCTTGTTTTTGAGGAAGACCGAGATTCAAATGTGGAATTTTTAATGCCTTATGAACAGGTGATTGATATGTGGCGGCGCTGCATTACAGAGGCTTACGAACCAGAGTTTTTATATCAGCGATTTGACTATAATATGGAGCATACGTATCCGAATCGGATTAAGGTTCCCAATAGTCCTGCTCGTACCTCTGGGGCGAATATTCGCAAGGGATTGACGATGTTAGCCAATATTTTGATTCGGGTAGGAGTGTTTAGTCACTACCGCAAAACATTCTGGAAAATGGCTTATCCGAAGCTGAAAGCTGGGAAGATTGAAGGTTTAATTCATGTGGGATTGGTGGGTCATCATTTAATTAAATTTGCGGCTGAGTGTGGGCGTGGGAAGGAAACGGCTTCGTTTTACTCTCAGAAATTGCGGAATAGTCAAATTAAAGAGATGGTGGGTGAGGGTAAGGGAGTTTGAGATCGAAGTTGTTAGTGTCGGAAGAGTTTTTAACGCAGAGGGACACGGAGGAAGGCGCAGAGGAACGCAGAGTTTTTTGGAGGAAAGTTTTTGTTGTTTGTTAATGGATAGGGTGCGTTACGTAAGGAGTAACGCACTCCCTAAAGTTAATTGAAGATTCCTAAGACACTGCCGAAGGAACGAGCAACGTTTTGCGGTTCCATGGCATCCATGGCGGCGGTTGGTTCGTAACCGCAATGCACCATGCAGTCGGCACATTTGGGGTTGCCACTGGCTCGACCGTATTGGCTCCAGTCGGTTTTTTCAAGCAGTTCTTGGAAGGTGGCATAATGACCTTCATTCAGCAAATAACAAGGTTTTTGCCAACCTAAGACGCTGTAACTTGGACTCCCCCAAGGTGTGCATTCGTAATCTCTTTCTCCAATTAGGAAATCTAAGAATAAGGGGTTATGGTTGAAGTTCCAATTCTTCTTCCCCGCTTTGAAAGGAGTGAGAATTTCTCGGAAGAGTGCCCGTGTCCGTTCTTGTTTTAGGAAATGCTCTTGATCGGGTGCCCATTCATAACTATAACCCGGAGAAATCATCATGCCATCAATCTTAAGTGTCTCCAAAAAGTCGAATAAATCTTGAATTTCTTTGGGGTTAGCGCCTTCAAATACGGTGGTATTTGTTGTTACCCGAAACCCCCTGGCTTTGGCGGCACGAATCGCTTTGACGGCAATCTCAAAAACCCCTTTACGGTCAACACATTTGTCGTGTAATTCTCCCACCCCATCGAGGTGGACGCTAAAGGTAAGGTAAGAGGAAGGCTGAAATTTATCCAAGCTTTTTTCCAGCAATAATCCATTCGTACACAGGTAAACAAACTTTTTGCGATCGACCAATCCCTTCACAATTTGGTCAATTTGGGGATGAAGTAAGGGTTCTCCACCCGGAATGGAGACAATCGGTGCACCGCACTCTTCCACAGCAGCAAAGCACTGTTCGGGGGTGAGATTTTGCTTGAGAACATCCGTGGGATGCTGGATTTTGCCACAGCCTGGACAAGCGAGATTACACCGAAACAAGGGTTCCAGCATTAAAACTAACGGGAAACGTTTGCGCCCTTTTAGACGTTGCGTGACTAGGTATTTCCCAACTTCAAAGGCTTGTTGTAGATGAATTGCCATGATGTCCTCTCACCGTTGCGAATTTTAAATTGGGAATCAGTAATTGTTAGAAGGCTACCATTTTAAGACGAGATTCTCGATCAGCGAGTGGTATGCCAACCTAGTTTTGATAGGTTTGTAGTGAGCGCTAAAGCGCTGAAGCGCCTACTACGAACGGGATAAACACTCATCAAATCTGACCCATTTACCAAGGATTGCCAATCATCGTGAACGCACTCCAATAGTAGGGATGAGAAAGATCTGGGCTTCCCAGTTGAGCTAACTCAGGTGGTAAAGGAAAATTACTCTGTGTCGTTATCAGCTTTCCTTCTTCTAAACGCACTTTACCGCCAAGCATTGCCAATTGAGCTTGTCGCAGCGCCTCGGCTTTAATGGGAGCTTGTTTCAATTGCTCGTAGAATTCCGTCATGAACGCCATTGTCCCTTCATCATTGACATACCAGAGACTTCCTAGTCCCGACTTGACTCCCGCCTGCACCGCCAACCCCGCAAAGCCTAATTCTGCATTTTTATCCCCTAGCGCCGTGCGACAGGCGCTTAAGACTAACAACTCCACGGATGCGTTATTCAAGCCGAATTGGCGGAGTTGGTTCAGCGTTAACTTCGTGTTCCATAACTGAATGTAAGAATTGTTGGGCATACCGGGTTGAAATTCGGCGTGGGTGGCTAAATGCACGATGCCAAAGGGTTGTCTAGCACGAGCTTGCTGGAGATTTTCCAGGGTAAATGCCTCGTTGAGGAAGGAGCGACCTGTCCATAACTGCTGTGTGATCAGAGATAACTCGGTGGAGACGGCGGGTAAGGAATTTTGGTCAGAGAATCGGTTCGCACCCATGGCTAACACTTGTTCATTTTTCACATTGGCGTAGCGAGTATCGGTGAGCGAAAGACTCGGCATTAAGCCCACACTATAGTTGGCGATGATAAAATCGCTGCCATCATGCAATGCGGCAAGGGGTAGGGAGCGCAACCCAGTGTCCATAATAAAGACTAGGTTCTTGATTTCTTGCGCTCGTAAGTCCTGTTCCAGAGGAGCCACAAACCACCGATAAAGTTGCTTGGCTGAGACTAAGTAAGCGCGGGAACGGCGGCTAGTCAGGTCATTGCGAAATTCTTGAGCCACTTTGACAACTTGCGATCGCATAGCATTCCGTACTCGCTTGACAATGGGTTTTCCCCGATCCGTGATCAATAACACTTCGAGTGGGTCGCTACCCTGCTCTTCAAAGGAAAGTGTTGCATTGGTGGCGACTTTCTGCAAGCCGAGATAGTTCTGAAAATCTTGTGTCAGACTGTCCTCTAGCCTTGTAAAGCTGGGTTCACTCACCAAAACGGTAGGGGTGAAACGGACATAAATCAGAGCCGGTTTTACACCCGTCTTTTGTTCGATTCGACGCAAAATCTCACGCGCATTATCTAGGGTAGCGACGGGTAGTTGAGTGGATGCCTCTTGTAGAGGAAACGAATCCAATAGGGAGGGAAAGTCCGACTTGGGCGGTTGGAGTTGTACCGGATCGATCCGAGGGGGATTTGTCTGAATCCTATTTTGAGTAATGATTTGAATATTATCCTGAGTGTAACTCCCCAAAAAAGTGCGGTTGGGCGAAATCGTGTTGCTGGGTCTGGTTGTAATTGAGCCAGCCGTTCCATTGGTTGTGGCATTACCCACACTCAAGGGAATGCTCCTATCACCCCCGCCATGACGAATCGTCACTGAACCGCCGCCAGCACCACCGTAAGTCGAGATGCTCGCTGGTCGATCTAATTGTGCAGGGATATCGCTGGGATTAATGGCATCGGGTGGTAATTGCTCCAATGCCCCTGCAACGGTACCTGTAGCCCGGAAAAAGCGGTTCGCGTTAACCTCAACATTACCCCCTTGACCCGCTCCTAAGCTTTGGCTATTGACTAAGTAGGCTTCAATATCGCCAATTGTACTGGTGAGGTTAATATTGCCCCCATTCCCATCCATAGAAGTGGAAATGACGCCTCCCGTAGAGAGGTTACCCCTGGAATTTACGGTAATCTTCCCTCCGGTTCCACTCCCCCCAGAACCCGAAACAATAGACCCAGCAACACTCCTGGTAAGGGGGAAAAGCGTGGAGGGGGTTTGGGGTGACAGGTCGGCAGATGAAACATTAGCGATCGCCAGCAAAGCCTCGAAGGCTTGAATTGAGGTCAGTCCTTGCAAGGTATTGATACTACCAGCCGTACTGCTGAGATTAATATCACCGCCATTCCCCTCTATAGAAGCAGAAACTACTGGCCCCGTAATCAGATTCCCCGCAGAGGACACGGTAATTTTCCCACCCGTTCCACTCCCCCCAGAACCCGACAGTAGCAGTCCGGTGTCGGGAATGGTTTGACCTCGATATCGAATTTCACCTTCTGTCGTATCGATCGCACCAACTATACTGAGCAGGTTAATCTCGCCTCCATTGCCTTCCAAAGAGCCAGAAGCGATCGGGCCTGTCGTAATATTACCCAGAGCACGCAGCGTGATATTTCCTCCCTGTCCAGATTTCTGAGCCACAGAAAACACAGCTCCTTGAGCGTCAAGCGGGTCGCGATCGATAGTTAGCGTACTCTCGCCGCGTGTTTGATCAATCAGGATTTGCCCCGCCGTACTGGTAAGGGTGACGTTTCCGGCATTGCCGTTATTGGCACTAGCATTAATTCCGCCAGTGGTAATGTTGCCGATGCTTGTCAGGGTGATATCTGCCGCATTATCCACCCCAAGATTAACCGGAAGCCCTCCCAGATTAATGGTACCGCCTGTCTGGAGACGATTGGTGCTGATAGTGCCCCCTGCCGTCAGGTTAATTGCCCCAAAACTTCCCAAATCAGCGGTGGTGATGTTGCCTGCCGCATTCAGGGTAATGCCACTACCAGCCAGCAGAGTACCCGTTGCGATCGACCCTGCCGAAATCGATATCCCGCCTTGGGTAAACAGAGTATCCCCAGAATTCATGGCAAACGAACCACCTGCGGTAAAGGTGATGGAACCCTGAAGCAACGACCCTGGAACCAGGAAGGGGTTCGAGCCAAACAAGTTATCATTCAGGTCTTCAATCGTGATAGTGTTACTAGCCTCTAGGATGACGTTGTTCGTCCTTGCCAATCCCGCTACCTCTGACTCATACAGGATTGTGGGTGTCGCATCACCTGCTCGTACCTCGCCTACACCCCCACTGGGACTTCCTCTAAAACTCGTGTTCAAGCCATCTGAATCACCATCTCCAATCCCATTACGGATTAGAATGTCTGTCGGGTCGAGCAGCAAGGTACCCACGTTGCCATGAGCTGCACTTGTATCGACAGTACCCTTGAAGCTGAGGCTTTCCTTGCCCGACACTTCCACAAATCCGCCATTGCCGGACACCGCACCCCCTAAGGCGTTAATCGTGCCCTCAAATCGGGTCACCTGATCCGACCAAAGGATGACTGTACCGCCATCACCATTTAATAGAGCCGAAGCATTAATAGTTGAATCGTTACTCACATCAGTAGTAATGGCATTTGGTACGCTGCCTTTACCTTGAAAACCGCCACCAATTAAGACAGTTCCACCGCCATCGGTGCCAGAAGCGTTAATAGTGGCACCCAATAGACCGACCTTATTGCCCAATAAATTTACACTACCGCCTGTTTGCAGTAGAGATAATGCTTGAGTTGTCCCGATGTTGGATGTGTCGAGAGTGCCCGAAGCTATCACCATTCCTGCCTCAGAGAATAGGGTTGTACCGGAGTTGCTTAACTGCACTTCCCCACTGCTGGAAAATACCAATTCTGTCTCTACAATTCCAGCCGTTCCTGTCAGCAAACTGGGTAAACTTAGAGCCGTAATCGGCAACGACTGACCCGATAGGTTGCGCGGTGGAGCAATTTCCAAACTCAGCAGATGTCCCGGTTGACTAATTTTGACGAGATTCCTACCCTGCACACCTGCAAGGGTAATATTCCCTGATGGGGCGGTAACTTGACCCGTATTAATTACACTGCCGCCAAGTAACGTTAAATTTCTGCCCTGTGGTACGGTTAAATTACCCGCATTGATGATATTTCCGGGTTGAACTTGGTCAAAAGCAAACTGACTTGGGGTACCGATTAAAGTTTGGTAGTCATTATTCCCAATGGCGTTAAACCATACCCCCCCGTCTGAGGTAGGAGAACCAAAGCCAATACCAGTAGCCGTTGTCGCCATGAAATCGGCAGGTATATTGAGGCTGGCATTCCCACCAAAAATAATACCCGCAGGGTTCATCAAAAATAAGTTTGAGTTGCCGCCTGTAACCTGAATCAAACCATCAATAATGGAAGGGGAACCCCCGACAACCCGCGCTAGGATATTGTCAATCGAGTGATTCGATAAAAAATTGGCAATCTGACTATCACTGAGTCCAAATTGTTGGAAACTGTGAAAAAGATTAGCGCGATCGCTGGAAAAGGAACCTCCTGAAATGTCCAATCGATTGCCATTTTGGGTTACAACTGTGTTAGTACCGTCTGGTGTTGGTGTAATGGGTTGAGGAAGTACTGAGAATGTAGGGATGATTCCAGCAAAGAGAATACTAAACCCTAAGAAGCTCAATCTCAGTCGAGGGGGTTGCATTAGTAAATGCCCTGAATATAGAGGTTTTTAATAATATCAAATACAGCTTGTTTTTGATGATTCATTGTCACCCCTTGAAAGGCAGAGCGATCACACATGATTATAGGCGATCGCGCTTCTGTTTCCTGACGGTTCTCCTGTGGAGTCCGAGACGCTTGCACATTCGCCCAGCGCCGCAAGCGGTGATCGCGAAGACAAGTCTGTAGAATCTGTTAGTTAATAGGGTAAGTATCTTTCACCCAAGGAGGCGTCCAAAAACAACCTACACCGAAAATGCGGAGTTGTTTTTGGACGCCCCCTTAGGTTAATGGCTTGCATCCCAATTTTTTGGTCAAAATCAAAGCAGCACACAGATGGCGGAGAACACGAATACCCAACTGCGGCTGCTTTAGAGGTTTTGGCAAAATATCTCTCTACCAGAGAGAGACAATTTTAGAGATGATTCAGATTAAGGAGAAGGAGTACCTGTGCCTGCTGGGGTCTCTGCTGGAGTAATTGTTGTCGCAGGGGTCTCTACCGGAGTAGTCGTTTCTACGGGGGTCTCTGCTGGGGAAATGGTACCTGCCGGAGAAATGGTATCCGTCGGTGTTTCTTCTTTCGGCTGGCAGGCGGCTAGCGTTGTCACCAAGCCCAATAGAACTAGAACGAAGACTTTTGATTTCACGGTAAATATCCTCACATTCATTTCAAGTTGTCGGCGGCTCTCCTATCCTTACAGAAATGTTAAGTTCATTTCAGATTTGCAGGAAAGGACTTTCTGGGGTATTCTCTACTACTCTCGTTACATATAGCAATACCCTAGGGAAGAATACCTACGGTTGCAGGTTCTGCCAAGGGCGATGCTAGCTCAAAGCTGGGCTACACCTGATCAGGGTGCCTATCCTCAAGGTCGTACCTCCCCTGATTACAGGGATACGCTATTACTTACCGATAGCCATTCTATCCGTCCGGACTCTTTCGGCCGTTATCTTGACTCGGCAACAGGGATACTTCCCAAAAAACATAGAACCAAAGAGTGAACACAAAAAACAAATAACCGTTTTTCAGTGTTTGGCTTCGCCCCAAGGATAGAGTTTTCATTTAAAATCCAATAGTCTTCTTTTGACTTTTGACACGCTCCCCTATGTCTCGGATGTACAAACTTCTACCTGTTGTCTTGGTGACCACAACTCTTTTCATGGGTCTGACGGAACGCTACCCCATTGCAACGGCGGGGACTTGTGTGGCGCGTAGCAGTTGTGGGCAGCAGCCAATCAAATTTATACCAGGACAACGCATCACAGTTGAAGTGGTCAACTTGACTCAACGTGTAGTTCAGTTACAAAAAATAGCTGGCACTAACGCCGTTATTATTCGTCCAGGACAGGTGCTGTCTTTTGGACGGGGAGGTAAAACAGAACCCAATTTTTCTGTAGTGGTATGGGATGCGATCGGAGTCCCACTGAAGGTGAATATCCTGAAACCCGAAGCCAGAACTCTACGGATAGAAGTGCGTTCCGGTGGGCGTCCTCCAGGCGATCGCTCGATTTATCTCAAAGATGATGGTCGAGTGGCAGTTTTCTAAATTCCACAGCCAGTCTGATTCTTACCCACCAATCAAAACCGTGGGACAGCCCCTAACAATTTTATTGGGGGGGCCAACAGCTTCCACAATAGTGTCTCCCATACGACAAGCTGGAAGATTGTTAATTAAAACAGTGGCGCTGCCATCAATAACCACACCCGGTCCATGCGGAGGAATAGGTAAAGGTGTACTACACATATGGATGTCTGCACCGCCTGCACTACTCGTAATTGTGCTGCTCATTGTTGCCGCCGTCGTCGCTTTTGTGGTTTCCTCTGCCGCCTTCGCAGCCGGAGCACCCGGTGTACCCGCCGCAGCCAGTGTAGTGGCCTCAGCCGTTCGGATAGCGATGTCAGCCGTTTGCTTCGCTGATTGCAAGGCTGCGGCACTTGCTAGAGGTATACCCCGCCATGCGGGTAGCCCTCCAATGAACACATTGAAGCTGCCCGGTCCTCCTGTCAAGACAGGAGGAAGAGGATGTGCAACAGAATCGGTAATTCTAGCGGCGGCTCTGCTCATAATAACTCCTGTTTCTAATTGAGTTTAATCATGCCACCTTTGACATTGACAAGGGCTGTGCCTGTAATATCGATTTGCATGGCATCAAGGGTGAGTCGTTTCCCTGCTTTGATATTAATTTCACCTGTTTGGCTACTCATGGTAATCCTGGCTAGACCGCCTAGACTTGTTTTGATTTCAATTTTTTGGCTTTTATCATCTAAGCGTACAGAATGACCGTCTTTCGTTTGGATTTCTGCAAATTCTTCCGTGTCATTGAGACGGATTTGATGACCGTAGACGGTATCGATGTAAACTCCTTTCTGACTCGCACCTTTATCCTCATCCACCAATTGGAGTTTGTGACCGAGCCGAGTTTTAAAGGTGCGTAGACGCACACCAGTGCCTCCTACGCTGTTATCTACTTTTTCCGGTGGAGCATCCATTCCATTCCAGACCCCACCAATAACGTATGGACGATGAATGTCCCCGTGTTCAAATGCCACTAATACTTCGTCATTGATCTCCGGCAGGCAGTCAAACCCCCGGTTTGGACCTGCACCCGTTCCCACAACACGCGCCCAATAACTAGCGTGGTCTTCAGTCAAAGTAGGAAACTTGACTCTAACTCGACCCCACTTGTTCGGATCTTTGTTGTCTGTGACAATGCCGACTAAGGGAGTTTGTCCAGTTTGGTGGGGAGTTTGGGGGGAGAGTATGGATAGGAGGTCTCCACCTCGTAAGCCCCGCACGCTAAACTCGGTTGTGTAAACTCGATCGTGGTAAAAGTGACGGGTTTCTGTCACATAGTACTCGCCGCTATACTTCCCCATCTCTTGGACTCTTACGGCCTTCCCCGGTCGGATTTCTGGGTTGCCCTCAGCCTTAGCATCCGCATGGACAAACTCTCCGCCTAACTCGTCACATAACGTTTGAGCGATGGTCTTCGCCTCAGAGCTACTGAAGACAGGCTGATCCACAATAATCATTTTAGGGGTCGGGGGTTGGCCTTTGAAGCTCGTACTCGTCCGGCTGCCTTTGCGATTCTCTGTCTGGGTCAATACCTTTTCTGCACTTGCTGTTTCCAAAATAGGCTGCTTCCTGCCGTAGTCCCAACCCCTGACTTCTACCTCTCTTACCTGTTGAGCACTACTAACTCGGACACTAAAACTATGTAAGTTTTCTAACCACTTAAGTTCTAAGGATTCATCTACTTTGGGTTTACGGAAGTTCAGCTTGCCATCCTGAACAAACAGTTCAAAGCCATTCCGGGCAGCTCGTTCCCGGAAAAATTGCAGATTGGTCTGATTGTTTTGAAAAACATAGCCATTGGCACCAGTGATATCACCGTAGCCATGCGGTCCCCCTGTGTCGTCAATTGTGCCCGTTGGGATTCCTACTTCTCTAGCGATCTTCTTGACAATGTCACTATCTTTCATGTTTTGGAAAGAGCGGTTGTAGCGTCCCCGCTGTAGGCGATGGGAGACATCGTATCCGCGAATAATGACGGGAGCTTGGGTGCCACTGGTAAAGTGGGCTTCCATTGCCGTAATTTCTCCTTCTAGAAGATAGCCTGTATCCTCCTCTTGAAACTCCCTCGCTTCTGTGGTATTGGAAGTGAAACCAATCTTGATAGGCTTGCCAATGGCAAACAAGTTTTGATGCTTCCAGGGCTGGTCTTGTTTTCTGCCTGGACTATAAGCATTTTGGATCACAAGCGTAAACATTCCTGGCAGGTGAAGACTCTCTTCAACGGAGATTTGCAAAATGTCGTCCATTAAGTCCTGAGGGGCTTCGTTGCCATCAATCTCTAACTTCGGTTTGGGTATATAACGCAGAATCATAGATCTACCTCTAGAACGCTTAATGCAGGGTTAATTCCTGTGTGTAGAGTACTAATAAATAGTTGTTATATGTCGTTGGCTGGCGCTGTTATGGCGATTTTCAGTGGTATGAGGTACAGCCAAGAAAGAGTGAAAGCTAGACACAGCAAAGAGAACAAAAAAGCTGCTTGCTGATTGCTGACGGCACACCGCTATAGCTGAATTACCCCTTCATGAATAGAGTGAGGAATAGAGTGAGGTATAACTCTACGTCAAAAAAGCCTCCCGATTTTGATCTCGGCGTAAGCTGGCGCTGGGACTAGGTGTCTGCTGACCGGGTTGGGGGTTGGGTAAGTCTACCTGTTCAAGATCCAAATCAACCGATGCCCTTACTGGTGTACCATCCGGGCGAAACAGAGTCAACTTAAAGCTAAAACTTTTTACAAAGCAACGTAGATAATTATATTTACCCCACGTAAAAAGATAGATGGGAGGCCGTTTTTCCTTGGCATTGCCACTCCCGTTTTTGATAAACTCAACAGCTTGTTTAAACTTCTTAATTGTGTCCAGAACGTTGCCATCTTTAGTTTCGTAGGTATCAATCAGGATATTGCTAATTTTTAGAGAATAAGGATTTGGATGTTTGAAGCTAACTTTGTTGTTACCTTTATTTGTAGAGGCTCCTTTCGCTTGCTCTATGCTCATGCTTCGACTAAAAGCCAATTGGTTGGGATTAAACATAAATTCTATGTCTTCTCCTTCGCCTTGATAAACAGCGATGAGTTTTGCTTTTTCTAGTGTCATTTTCCTACCCTCCCAATTCCTAAAACATTTCTAAATCAATCCAGTTATTCACTTAAATAATCACTCTCAGTTCTCAATAGTGACCATGCCGCTCTCGCTCTATGGATAACCTCTGTCGTACTAAAGTATAGACTTCCCGTGCTAGTAACTCCAAGTTTTGGTCATCTTCGTGTTGATAATCCTGATGTTGTGTAGCAGCTTCTGTTGCTGAATTTTCATCTTGAACCGAAGCCTCTTCTATGGTAAATTTTTGGATAGGAGTTTCTTGGCTAAAGGTTGATGAAGCCTCTGAAGAACGGGAATATTCGGGGAGTAGATTTTCCCAATTATTAGATTCTTGCCAATCAAGACTTTGTTGGTTTGTTACATCATTAAACGCCATTTGTATGGGAGTTTCTCCTCCAAAGTCTGAGGGGAAATTATTCGTATTCTCCAGTAATTCAGCAATACTTGACCAGGAATTGGGTATCTCGCTAGTATATGTGGAACTCGCTACTTGTTGAGTTTGCTGATTAAACTCTGGAGTCGTTTTAGAAATGGCATCAGTGGCTCGTTGAAGGGTCAAAGATTCAGTATCAAGGCTCACAGGTGGAACTTTTACGGTAGATTGCTGAGCTTGATTTAATGCATTATCAGGTAATGTGGAAGATGTTGTACTTGGCACGACAAGCCGATGTGAGGTTTCTGGCATTGATTGAACAATTGTTGATTGCTCCCTTGAAAATTCAAGAGTTGATGCCGTAGAGAGCAACGGTGATTGTTGTAAGTGTTGATTGAGGGGTTGGATGAGGGGTAATGTATGGCGTGTTCCTACTAAATTTTCTAAGACAGTTGGTAACTGAGGCACGTCTTTGTTTTGCTTAAAGGACTCATCTTCCGTTACGTTTGTTTTTGTTTGTAGCAGATGGGTGGGAAGAGGAGGACTCTTGGGTGAGATGGGGGAGGCTTGAGGAGAATTATCCTGTGCTTCCTCGGAATTCGTGGTAGTAGGCAATCTTTCGGGTTGCCAGTTAGCATCATTTTCTAACAGAGGTTGTGCGATGATTAGCTCTGTTAATGACGTATTTTCGTCGTGTTGAGAAATTTCTGTTGCTTGAAAGGGTTCTGCCTGAGTCGGGTAGGAAACAGGTGCCGTTTCATCCGGTAAAGCCTTTGGCATAACCAGGGTAGAGTCTGTGGTTATGGCTTGGCTGATGCTAGAAGGTAACTCTGTCTCGCTAGCTGATGGCGTAGATGCCGTCTGCACTGGATCTGTTTGAGGAAGCGGTTGTCTTTGAATCGACGATTCCTCTGAAGAAGTTGGATAAGTGATTTCGGGATGATCACCCGCCTCTTCTTGTGTAGGTGCGATCGCATCTGCTGCTGTTTCTTCTATTTCCGGAAGCGGTTGTCTTTGAATCGACGATTCCTCTGAAGAAGTTGGATAAGTGATTTCGGGATGATCACCCGCCTCTTCTTGTGTAGGTGCGATCGCATCTGCTGCTGTTTCTTCTATTTCCGGAAGCGGTTGTCTTTGAATCGACGATTCCTCTGAAGAAGTTGGATAAGTGATTTCGGGATGATCACCCGCCTCTTCTTGTGTAGGTGCGATCGCATCTGCTGCTGTTTCTTCTATTTCCGGAAGCGGTTGTCTTTGAATCGACGATTCCTCTGAAGAAGTTGGATAAGTGATTTCGGGAGGTGCGATTGCTTCTTCTTGAGATGGTGCGATCGCATCTGGTAGCGTTTCCTGTGTTTCCGGCAATAACTGTCTTTGAATGCCAGATTCCTCTGGAGTCGTCGGGGAAGTGATTTCGGGAGGAGTACCCGCTTCTTCTTGAGATGGTGCGATCGCATCTGGTAGCGTTTCCTCTGTTTGAGGAAGCGGTTGTCTTTGAATCGACGATTCCTCTGGAGTAGTTGGAGAAGTGATTTCGGCAGGAGTACTCGCGGCTTCTTGAGATGGTGCGATCGCATCTGGTAGCGTTTCCTGTGTTTCCGGCAATAACTGTCTTTGAATGCCAGATTCCTCTGGAGTCGTCGGGGAAGTGATTTCGGGAGGAGTACCCGCTTCTTCTTGAGATGGTGCGATCGCATCTGGTAGCGTTTCCTCTGTTTGAGGAAGCGGTTGTCTTTGAATCGACGATTCCTCTGAAGAAGTTGGGGATGTGATATCGGGATGAGTACCCGCTTCTTCTTGAGATGGTGCGATCGCGTCTGGTGCCGTTTCCTGTATTTCCAGAAACGGTTGTCTTTGAATCGACGATTCCTCTGAAGAAGTTGGGGATGTGATATCGGGATGAGTACCCGCTTCTTCTTGAGATGGTGCGATCGCGTCTGGTGCCGTTTCCTGTATTTCCAGAAACGGTTGTCTTTGAATCGACGATTCCTCTGAAGAAGTTGGATAAGTGATTTCGGGATGAGTACCCGCTTCTTCTTGAGATGGTGCGATCGCGTCTGGTGCCGTTTCTTCTATTTCCGGAAGCGGTTGTCTCTGAATCGACGATTCCTCTGAAGAAGTTGGGGAAGTAATATCGGCAGGAGTATTCGCTTCTTGCTGAGTAGGAGCGATCGCGTCTGCTGCTGTTTCCTGTATTTCCAGAAGCGGTTGTCTCTGAATCGACGATTCCTCTGAAGAAGTTGGGGAAGTAATATCGGCAGGAGTATTCGCTTCTTGCTGAGTAGGAGCGATCGCGTCTGCTGCTGTTTCCTGTATTTCCAGAAGCGGTTGTCTTTGAATCGACGATTCCTCTGAAGAAGTTGGTACTGAGGAAGTTGAGGGTTGATTGCCCTGTGAAGACAATCCCTCACTTGACTCAGAAGATTCTGGTTCTGAAAAGAGTTGAGCAATAGTAGGTTCTGATTCGGCAACTGGGATTGCCTCAATAGGAGACTCCGACACTTGGGTAACCGGTGACACCAAGGGTTCTGGTTGGGCAGTCGCATCACTCACTGGAGCAAAGGCGGCTTCACTTTGAGCGGATGGTTCTCTTTCTAATGAGGGTTGTACGATTTCTGAATGGCTGGGCGCAGTGTCTGTATCAACGCGAGAGGTTTCTGTTCGCTGCTGTGGTTCTTCTAGGGTAGGGGGAGAACTCGGTGTGATTGTCTCCAACTCTGGTTTGGCTAATGGGGTTGAGGAGTCAGCAGGGGGTTCGCCTATCGTTGAAGATTGGTGATGTTGTGGCTGTGTTAGCGCCGGAGATTCCAGGGGTGCAGCAGTGGTTTGACTTAAAGCCGAAGACTCTGTCTCTGAAAACGCTTGAACAACAGTTGGCTCAGAGGGTGTAATCCCTGACTCTTGAAGACTCTCACTCTCTCCTGCTGTTGATGGGGGGAAGTCTGATGTTTCTGTTTGTGCGATCGCTACGGATTCGCTGTCGCTATTTGGCGGCACTGAGGGCTGTACGTTAACCGCATCACTCCCTAACACGGGCATGATTGCCGATGGGGATTCAGCACTTGGCTGGTTAAGCGGTGGAGGCGAGTCTGCCGTTGCCTCTTTCTGCACGAAGGATTGAGGAGATTGGGATGTGTCTGGAAGGGCTTGACTGGCTAAGGGTAACGATTCAACTAATGACGGTGGAGATGCCTCATCCTCTTGGCGTTGCACGGGAATGTTAGGGACATCTTGTGTATTTTGTTCGGTGTCCTGAGCTGATTCAATGGGATGAACTGGTGATAACTCAGCTTGAGGACTAACAATCGGTTCAAGGCCCGACAAATGATCTGCGGGTAGTGACGGCAACGGAGCAACAGGTGAAGTTTGAGGTGGTGGCACATTGCTCAAGTCGGCTGAACGCATCACACTAGGGTTAGGGTTGGCGATCGCAGATGGTTCCTCAGCCACTTCCGGTATCTGAACGCTAGATTCCGACTCAGAAACCAATGATTCTCTGCTCGGTTCAACGGCTTCAGGGGCTTCTGGAATCGCGATTTCCCTCTGGAGCAAAGGTTCTGTTGCTAATTCAGGTTGTACAATCGTTGGGTTGAGCGGTTGTGTGTCTGATGCTCTCAGTTGCTCATGTGGCTGTGAGGCAACTTGTTCCTCCTCAGTTGTGGCTTGTGTATCGTGCCCCAGCAGACGATGTTCCGCTTCGCTCAGGCTATCCGGTGCGGCTGGGATTGGGTTATTTTCATGTCCATTGTCTGTAGAAGTTTCCCCAGGGTAGCGTTGGATGTTCACTGGAGTGCTATCCATCCCTGCTGTTGGGGTAGCCGCCGCCGTCACAGGGGTTTCTGGAGGATTCAGAGATAACCGAGATTCAGCCAAAGACGGGGAATCTTGGAAAAAAGTCTCTGACAGATTGTAATCGGGTAAGGCTTGAGCCGACGTTCCTAAAGGATTACCTCCGCCTAGAGGCTGTGCTGCCAAAGGGGACAGAAATTGTGGGGATAGGAAGCTTTGTCCTAAGGGATTGGCTGTAACTAAAGGCTGCTGTAGACCAAGAGGAGGTTGCCAGGAGGTTGTCTCTCCCTGAGAATCACTGAAACTGAATCGGTTGTCTGGGGAGGATTCTGGCATAGGTTAATGACTAGGGAAATATCCCAATCCATCACGTTTAACGTTGGTACTGGCTTTACCACTGTTTGAATTATTAACAACCTTCAAGCCCTCGTAGGCTAGGGTGAGTTCCTCAATAGCGGCGGTGTTGGAATTAGCTTGTAGCGAGGGTGCTTTCCATCCCACAGGCACAGCACCAATCAGTGTCCAACATTGCATGGTTTCTCCAGACTGGTTAAACACCAGAATATTCACATTGCGGCGTTCTTTTTGACTATTGGAATCCAATATCTGATTAAGCCAATTCCAGAAGACCAAATTATTAGTAATGCCGCGCTTAAGTGTTACATCATTAAATTTGGCTTGCTTGAGAAAAATCCGCTGCTGATCGTTGACACCTCCTTCAAAGTAAGTTTCCTTATCCACCTGGACACCTAAACCCGCGCACTCTGTAAAAGATGCCGTGATTTCACTCTCAATCTCTACATAAAACCGATTGGCTGTAACGTAGTTGAGTTCGTGAGTCACTTTACCATTGAGGTTTTGACTATTTGTCATCACAAACGCCCTCCATAGTTTCTACTCCGTTCCTGCTGACGGCGTAAGTCTTCTAGCATCAGCTTATAGACTCGGTCACTCAGTAACCTCATCAGTAAAGGGTCTTGCAAAACCTTACCCGCTAACTTGGAGATTTTTGCGAGTTCTTCTGTTTTACTCTTACTTTGCACAAGAGCGGGGGCTGCATAACCGGCTGGAACAGAGATATCACCAATCGGCTTAAAGGAAGGTTCTGTTCCCGGACTGGTCATGACCTGAGCGTGCGTCTGTCCAGAAAAATCGCTGACCATTATCAATAATAAATACTCACTCTCACTTTAAAAATACAGCAGAATACTGAATAGTAGCCAAAGGTCGAATTTGGCTCTGGAAGCGGAATTTTGGCTGCTCGAATCCTGGGTTGGTAGGGAGGGTCACTTGAGTGCGACTGGATACAAGGGTATGAGTCCCGTTTTACTGAGCAACTGCTGACCCTCTTGAGTTCGTAGCATTTCCGCAAACTTAGCACCAACCGGAGGACGGCTATTATCTCTAGGATAGACGACGGCTAACGGATACCCTAAAGGATAGCTGTTATCCCGGAAAACTTGCAGATTAGGAAAATAACTTCCTTTATGGTCGCACAGATCGGTTGTGGGATTGACGGGTTGCTGATTGTCTTGAATTAAAGGATGAACAAAGTTTTTTTCTCCCTCTTTTAGGGCAAGGGGATAAACAGAACATTGACCAAAAACTTGGCTGAGTTTGCCAAATGCGATCGCACCCATTCCAGCCCCCTCAGACTCAAAGTCCTGAATCACCTGCCTTAACATTTTAAAAGTAGGAAATCTGTAAATTTCTGGAACCCAGGAATTGGTAAATGTGTCAGGTGGGTCACCTTTTCTTTGTAACTTTCTAAAGCTTTGGATGGTTTGATTATCTTTAAGAACTCGTTGTTCAAAGATGCGTACAGCCTCTGTTTCATCGGGAATGTAGAGTCTAACCGCTAGATTGGGGCCACCGAGTTCTCTCCAGTTAGTAATTTGACCCGTGTAGAGTTGACGTAATTGCTTAAAAGTGATTTGCCCGTTTAAAGCTTGAGGAAGACTTTTTTCTCGTTGGGAGTAGCTAAAGGCAACAAACACCACTAAACCATCGTAGGCAACGGTTTGCGATTCTAGTTCAATGGGTAATGGTGTAATTAGACTGGTTAGAGCAAAGTTTGTTTCTTCAGAGCGAACTTTCGCCAGCGCCGTTTGAGTGGAATCTTCCGGTTGGTAATTTAACTGTAATTTAGGCTGACGTTTTTCGAGTTCTTCTTCTAATGTTTTGCCATCTGCTACTAAATTTTTCTGCTGAACTGTATAATTCCACGTTCCCTCTTGTTCTGCTGTATAAGTAAATTTTCCCGCCGGAATTGCAGATACTTTATTAATGCAGCAAAGTGAAAGTTCATCCCCAACACTTTCAGCAACTTGAGGTTTAGGCCAGAGCCACCAAAGCAGCATTCCCAGCAACCCAAAACCAAGAATACCTAAAAGAAACCAAAGGATGCGAGGCGTTTTGACGATTTCCTCTTCCTCTGAAACAGCCTGCACCACCGGGTAAACGATAGGTGCTTCCGGCGGTAGTTTTAACAAGGCTTGACGCGCAATTTGTGCGCTCTCAAACGGAATACCAATTCCCATCAAGCGTTGAAGAAATACCTTGAAATTAAAGTTAATCGAAGGCCATTGTTGGTCATCTTTGGGGTCACGAGGTTGACCATTAACCGGGTTAATTCTTGAGCCTGCCAGTAGGTAAAAACCGATGTATCCTAAAGCTACTAAATCTTGTGCCGCTGAAGGATTAGAAATGAGTGATGGGTGATGGGAGTTGTTACGGTTGACGGTTGATGTTTGATTTTCTCTAGTCCCCTGTCCCCAATCTCCTTTGGGGTCAAATAGACTTTCCCATAAAGCCAGATCACAGATATAAATGAAGAAATCGGTATTCAGAATTTCAGAACTTAAAGCAGCCGAATTGTTGAAGCCGTTAGGCACAGCCCCATTCTGATTCTTGGCGATCAGCAGGCTATCGAGACTCAGATTGCCATGCGCTATCCCCAACTGTACCTGACCGGAGGGAAAACGGAATTTTTGCGTGTGGAGAAATTCCAGGGTTTGCAAGACTTGATTAAGGACTTGGCGTACAGCGATCGCACTCATTGCACCATGAAGGGCAAGGTATTCTCTTAAAGTGGGGTAGAGGTCAAAATTGCCTTTAGTTAGAAGGTAACAGCGTTCTTCATTGTGGTCTGCGATCGCTTCCCACGGGTGACACAAGCGAAAATCTTGGACTCGTCCATCGGCTAAATTCACACCAGCCTTGAGTCTAAAGGCATCCTTTCGGGCTTTAGCTTCTTCGGGATTAAAACAATAGTCGGGGAGGAGATACTCCTTAATCAAAACCTGATGACTGTTAGAGAGTTGGGTGCCTCGATACAACCGCCCCATTCCCCGACGCCCGATTAAGCTTTCCACTCGATATCTGCCGCGACTGCCCCGGATTTCCGCTTTTTCGGGTAAGGTAGCTGGGAAACCACATTCTCGACAAGACTTGGTTTCCGGGCTTTGCTGCACCGTTTGCTGGAGATATTCACAGGTTAAGGGGTCACCCCAACGGCAACGATACTGGGTGTAGACAGGTTCAAGAATCTGAGGGGCTTTCTTTGACTCAGCGACCTTTACCTGCGTGGCAACTGTTGCGGCTTCCTCTTCTTCTTCTAGAGTGGGTTTAAACCCTGTAACGAATGGAAATAGCCAACGTAATTGAGTTGGTACCAAGCTTTCTAGTCGGCTTCTGATGGTACTGGCGACGTAATCTCGCCGACCGGCTGCCTCACTGCTTGCCCTTCTCCCTAATTCTTTAACTACACCTTTTGTCAGGTTCTTTTTCTTCTTTTTCTTTGCCATAAGCTCGACCGTTTTGCTGCAAAAGGGATGAGTAGAAAAAGCTACTTAGCTTTCAACGTCTGCAACTCGTCATCCCACTTGCCAACGAGGTCAAAAGATAAGCCAGTCCAGCCCCCAACTTCGTCGTCGATCTTCCTCACTTCGTCGCTACTGCAAGTCCGTAAGATGGTGATCATTGTCTCCTGTGCCAAGTCATTAGTGCGACCATCCGCCAGGAACTTTACTTCGTTACGTTTCGCCGCATAACTCTGTTGTGCCCAAAAGCTGGGGCCGAACTTTTGTACGAAATTTCGGCAATCATTACCGCTGAGATCGTCCCATATCCAACGCCAGCCAATCTCTTTGATAATCGCAGGAGCATCACTTGGCTTGGCATCGAGCAGATTCACAATCATCAATTCTTCTTTGCCGACTGTGGCACCAGAGAGAACATCGCGAATGAGTTTCTTTTTCTGCTTGATTGTCAGTGTATCTAGTGCCTTGTTCTTGACTGCTTCGTCGTAGTAGTCAACGGCGTTATCGTCGCTGAGACGATCTCCTACGCCACCTAAGTCTGCAACGCTTCCAGGAGTGTAGTTGATAATTTGCAGAAATGCTGCACAGATGCTCTCGTCGTTACCTTTAAGCCTATTCAGCGCATTTTGAACGGAGACTTGCTTTTCTGCGGCTAAAGGGTCTTCCATGTTGCCAACTTCATCGCCTAAGGTGTCTGCTTTCTCTTTCGCAAATTTTGCAATCGCCGCTTTTATTTTCGGGTCAGCCATCAGTTCTTCAATTGAGTCTACCTTCCACTTCAATTGCTGATTCTCCTGTTTCGGGTCGCTGTCTTTGAGAGCTTTAGGCCAAAGTTGTTCGGCGCGGTACAGTCCGTTTATTTGTATTGAACTTGGCTCTTTGCCTTTGTAAGCCATCTCCACTTCTTGCAGACTAGCCTTGACTCCTGCCACAGCTTTAGCCATCGTATCGACTCCGGCGGCTATAGCACGATCCTTCTCATCAATTACCTGACCGTCGCCCACTAATTTGACAATCTCGTTGCCCACCTGAGCATTAACACCCTCCTCGTTATCGTAGTCGTGAACTGCACCGGATATAGCATCCCCGAATGTGAGATCTGGAATTCCCTTGCTGAGAATCTTGTTTTGCAATTCTGCTCGTGCCTTTTCCCAAAGCAATTGTTCTGTCGCCACTTGAGCTACGGTTTGTTTGTTCATTTCAACGGCAACGCACTCAGCCAACCACCACTTCAGATTGACCCAAAACATTGGCACCTTCTTGTCCCAGTGTTCTTTAATTGCGAGTCTTTCAGGTCTCATGTGTCCGGCTGCATAAGCATCGGTCAGAAAGTGGCTGGCAAATCCTTCATAGAGCATCGCTTCGTCTTTGGGAGCACCTTTCTTGCCAGCATCGTAAGCCGCTTTAAGCGCCAGTTCGTGATTTCTACGGTAACTGCCTGCATTATTAACGGGGACTGTTTTGGGCTTGCCATCAAGACCAATGACAGGATTCCCCTGTTCATCCTTTTCCACCTGTGCATCGTTGACTTTGTTTTTAAAGTCCCGTGTACTGTCACCCTCCTTCGGATTGGTAAAGTGGGTGTAGTTGCTACCGGCTAGGGTGTAATACCGTTTTCCTACAGCATTCTTGACATCATCTTTCTCTTTGAAAGTGCCCAATTCTTCATCGCGTTCCTTTTGTCCGCGAATCTTGACGTAGATGACGTACTTGATCTGTTGGACGCCAAAATCTGTTTTTGCCAGTTCTTGGATTTGAGGGACGGAGCCAAAAAAGTCAGCGATCGCAGTCAGGTCTCCAAACGTTACCTTCAAGCCAGGAGCGAGTTCCACCGTTTCTTTCGTAGCTTTATCTCCCATCGCCTTGTGTTCATTCGACTCAAAACGCTGGATTGTCGTTTTGCTTTTTGTGTTTAGCTGTGCCTGGACAACACGATGATTTAGTCGGTCAGTAGACTTTTTTTTTTGTTGATTGTTGGGTTGGTCTTCAAAAAAAGCTTGAACTCCTCCTGTCTGCTGTACCACATGAGTCAATTCATGGGCTGTCAAGTCAGAAATAGCTGGAGACTTCCCCTCACCAAAGTAAATATCACTGCCATGAGTAAATGCTTGGGCACCCACAGCCTGATTCATCTGCACAGCTTGGCTATCGGTATGTACCCGAACCTGACTAAAATCAACGCCAAAACGCGGTTCCATAAAGGAACGCACATCATCGGGTAAAGGGCTACCACTCCCCTTGCTAGCACCTAGCTGGCTCTCTAGATTGTTGCTAGCGTGGGAGTTGCCATCTGGCGATCGTTTAGCCTGCAATTGCTCCTCTTCGGGGGCTTCTTCTTGACGTTGCACAAGAGGCTTAGCTTGTAATTCTTCCTCTTCGGGGGCTTCTTCTTGACGTTGCACAAGAGGCTTAGCTTGTAATTCTTCCTCTTCTGGGGCTTCTTCTTGACGTTGCACCAGAGGCTCAGCTTGTAATTCTTCCTCTTCTGGGGCTTCTTCTTGGCGCTGCACAAGAGGCTTAGCTTGTAATTCTTCCTCTTCTGGGGCTTCTTCTTGACGTTGCACCAGAGGCTCAGCTTGTAATTCTTCCTCTTCTGGGGCTTCTTCTTGGCGCTGCACCAGAGGTGTAATCATACTCGCCAGAGGCTTCATCTGCACCTCTTCTTCCTCTGCTTCCTCTCCCTGCCGTTGAATTGACTGCTGACTAGTTGGGGCATTCATACTCATAACTTGAGACGCCACAGAGTCCGCTTCCTGCTCGTATTTGTCTCCTGGCGCACCGATCGCCAGCTTGGGCTGAATTACGGCTGGTGTACTATCCTGTACCTTAACTCGACCAAAGTTGTGACCCAAATGGGCTGCTTGTTCCAGTTGGTTCTGTACATCTGGTGTCTCATCATAGTCTTGGAGTTGCGCCGTATCTTGGTCATCTTCATTTGTGAAAGGGCGCTGTTTGAACAAGCTGGTTTCTGCCGCCGTGTTAGAGGACTGCGATCGCGTTTTTCTCTGTATGCGCTGTGGGGTATACATTGATGATTCAGTCCTCCGTATCAAGCGTCTGATAGTAATTAGCTAATTGTTTTTCTATTGGAATCTGCTACGATATTAGACTTTTTCAAAGAGAATTCCGCTACTGCCAAAGCCAAGTTCGGCGATCGCCTCATTCACATTACTTAACTTTGAGATACACCAATTCTCTTGCGCTGTCTCACGAATTCGGTCAGCGAAGCGATACCATAGGCTGACCACCAGGAAACTCGTTAGTCTCTGTATACCAGATCTGCGAGTAAAATCCTGCTCGACAAAAGTCGTAAATTTATTGACAAAAAAGTTACAAATAGCCTGAGGAACAATAGGCTGTATTGGAGACGCCGAGTTGCTGGTTAGGTGAGATTGAGGGGTTAGGATTCGATTTGTGCGATCGCATCTTCTGGCAATACATCACCATCAATGACGGAGATAATCCCTGGCAAGTATTCATCCATCATCGTTACGTTGGCATAAACTAACTGTTTAATCAGTTCAAAGCTGAGAAAATCTCCTTGAACATCAATACTGGTTTTGTAGCGAATTTCTCCATCGGCAAAATCTAGCTCAAAGTTGCCGATAATCATGCCATAGTTCGCTCTAGTCAGAAATTCTGCTATAGCCAACCGTTTGTTTTCTGGGACATTGGCTGGGCAAATTGAGTAAAAGACGAATTGCTCTTGTTCTTCTCTTACTTTGGCGGAGCAATTCCATTTCCCGTTTTCCCCCTGGAATGCGGTAAGTAAGACTGGCTCTCCTTTAATTTTGGTGAATGGCCAGTCATCTTCTGTGAAGAAATCGATTATTTCTTCTAAAATCTGTTTGCTAGAAGTAATATCTTCACTTGTCTCAGATAGAGTATCAGCCAATTCTTCAAAGGCACTGGTTACTTCTTCAAGCGCTTCCAAAATAGCGTCTTGGGTTTCTGACAGCGTCGTATCAGTCAACTCCTCAAATGCCTTGTTTATTTCCTCAAGACTTTCAGAAATAGTGTTTTGGTTTAATTCCGACAAATTGGTATCAGTCCAATCTTTGAAGAAATTAACCATTCCCTCAGTAATCTGTTCGCTGGAAATGTTGTCTTGGGTAATTACAGAGGGATTGAGATAAGCCCAGAATGTGGAGTAGCCCGTTTCGCCTGATTCCCGTGGCTGCTTGACGTGTAGGGCAAACCAACTTTCAGTAGATAGCAGGGGGTTGTTGGGTTGTTCTTGACTGAGGTTTTGCAGGTAGGTTGCTGCTTCTTCCAGGTTTGTGGTGTGTTCGGCTAGGCGTGGTAGCAAATCGGGTTGTAGAGTGGCTTCGATTTTGATATCTGGTTCAGGCTGGAAGTCTCCGGCAGAGAGGGAACCGCGCAGTTCGGGTTTGAGATTGAATAAGGCTTCGGTGTCTATGCGCTGGTAGAGTTCGGGACTGGTTTGGAAGGTGAGACGGCACTCGGTTAGGATGATATTCTGTTCGGTTAGGGTTAGAGTTACCGTATGGATGGGTAGGGGCGAGTGGGTGCGATCGCGCAGTGTTAGTTCGCTGTCTAGGTGGCAATGTTCAGTGTTTACGCTCATCTTCTGAGTACCCTAGAAAAGAGTACTAATTCAGCTTAGTGTTTGAGAACTACTCTTTAATAGCTCGCGAACTTCAGAGGCGGGATACATAGCATCATCAGGCCAAGCCTTAGAGAGTTCTTGTAACAAAGCAACATGTTTCTTAAGATTTCTCACACTCAGAAGCCATGCAGCATGAGCTGAAATTGGTAGTGGACATTGTTTGGCTGCTTTAACTAATACTTCCTCAACTTCAGGTACAATGTAGTCTGAAAAAGCACCTATCGCTGCTGCCCTGGTGCCTAAATCGCTTTCTTCATCAAAAACGATCTGACTAAGTGTCAAGATGATTTCTGGATATAGATTTTCTGTATTTCTTAAACACTGCCGAGCAGCCCGAAAGCCCATATCTAATACGTTAATATCACAGGAAGAGCATAAAATCGGTTCAATTAGAGAGATATCGTGTTCTTGACCGAGGTGTGCCAGTACTCCTAAAGCACTTGCGTGATTGGCTCCCACAATTGCTTTCTCTTTTGGTTTAGTTACTGTAACAGGAGGATTCTTTAATTGTTCCCGTGCTTGGCTCAATAATTGTTCAGAATATTGCCAATAAGGATTGCTACTCCCAAATCTACTTAATGATTCAGTGTAAAAAAAATTATCAAAAGCAATACCTTGAGCTATGACAGAGTCACTTTCCAACAGCCTTTTAAAAGATTTTAATTTTTGTTCCAGTGTAGAATCACTGCTAAAAAACTGTTGATAGGCTCTACGCAAGCCCTTAGTTTCCAAGTCTTGTGGTGTCCAATAGTACGATTTGAATTGGTTCATCGTCTCTCTATTCCTTTGTTCGTAAATCTTCTATAGCATCTCGTGGAATGATTCCCTTTATCAATACTTCTTGAGTACGTTCAACGTCTTTTATTGCTTGTAATACAGCAGGAGCTACGCCTGCTGACCGGAAACCCCATTCTTCCTGACCAACTTTTGTACTTACATCCAAAATATTTTGAGGGTCTATATACAGTAAGTCAAGTTTTACCCTTCCATAATGATCAAAAGTTTCACCACTGGGATTTTCAATTTGACCCCCTTTAGTTTTTGTAGCAGAGGTATATGGTGATGGTTTGTGACCCATTACATGTTCCAAGGGAGTTACACGCGATCTTGAACCAGTGGGTTCAATATGATTTTTACGCTTATCTGCTAAGGTTTCAACATCTTTCGCTGCAATATTTCTGTAAAGGTATCTGACTACGTACTGTCCCTTTTTATCCAATACATATTCTTTTTTGTCTGCTTTGTATTCAAATAGCTTTTGGCTGGGATGCCCCCCTAGCTTATTCTTTTCTATATAGGGTTTCTCCTGCCAAATTTCTCCTATTAATGCTTTGTTGCCTTTGTCTTTATCAAACACTAAATAAACAGGAGTTTGTTTATGCTCACCAGGAGTCCCCCATTCTAATAAGTAGCCAGGATTTACCTGCTGGTTTTTAACTTGTTCAACTATTTGCTTTATCTTTTCCAAGCTTTTGTCATTTAATGCATTAATTCTTGGAAGAGCTGCCTTAGCTATACGGGAAGCATCCTCATGTACGAAAGCTATCTCAAAGGTTATATCTGGATTAATTTTTGCGTAAGTTTTGAATTCGCTAGCTCTGCCGACTTTAGTAGCTTTTAATATTGTCAGCTTGTATTTACTTTTAATACGTAAAAGTGCGATCTTCAAGATCGGTCCACGAATCAGCTTATTTCTGGTCAAAGCTTTAACTTCTTCAACGGCTTTCTGCAAATCCTGAGACTTCTGCGCCGTGGTACGGCTATCTTTCTTTTTATCCTTATGATTAGTCTCAGCCGCTTTTTTATCCTTGTTGCCCTTACCGCGCTTCTTACCAAAGAACTTATCCTTCAGTTTGCCGAACTTCTTCCCTAACTTCTTGGCAACGTTCTTAACCTTATTCCCAATTTTCTTGGCAATCTCCTTAATCTTCCCAGCCACTTTACTAGCAGGGCCACGCAAACGCTTTAGCAGCCAGTTGGACACAAAATCAATCACGACCACACCAGCTGCCGCCAAAGCCGCACCGAAGGGAGGCCCAGCTTGCCCCGTCTTGACTGCCTTCAGGAAAGCCATAAAGCGCTCAAACGCCTGAAGAATGCGGCTAACAGTACCCCAAGCCGCTTGCAGCCCCTCGATAATCAGCAGCACCGTACCCGCAGCAGGCACAATCATCGATACCACCTTCTCAATCAGAAGCCCAATGAGGACAGCGGGAATTGCTGACTTAATCCCTTCCCAAGCCATCTTGCCGACCTCAGCGGTGTTAATCCCACCCTGCTTGAGGACATTCCAAACGGTCATTCCTAAACCGAGTACTTCTTCGACCTTCTGGCTAAACCACTCCTTCACCGCTGTCTGGAAGGCTGCCCAGAAGTGATTCTTGATACCATCATTAGCCCCAGCGCCCAAGTTACTTAACCACTGACTTGGGTTGGCAGCTACGTCCTTAACCAGCACAGCGAAAGCCCCAACAGCTTTAATCGCAGCATCGGCAAGCTTAATCGCTCCCTGAACCGCTGTCTTGGCGATATCCACCGCCGCCATCATGCCTTTCTCTAAGAGTCCTAGGGCGGCATCCAGTCCCTTGCCCAGCAGGTTGAGAGCTGCCTGTACACTCTTTTTGAGAGTGTCGGCTAGGGCGTTGACAGCGGTTTCGGCTGCCTTCACTACACCTTTGATCGCATTGCGGAAGCGATCGCGAATTTCTGGGAAAGCCGCCAGCAATACATCGCCAATCGCAATTAACGCGGCTCCCACCGCCTTGATAATACCCACGATCGCTTGACGCGCTGTTTCAATCACAGCCGTCGCCAATTTCTGCGCCCCTTCAATCGCCGCCTTCACCGCAGCGCGTGCCACCTCAAAGGCTTTTTGAATGGCCTGTTTAATCCCATCAAAAAACGCTTTCGCTTTGTCTGCCAGCCAACCCAATATTCCGCCAGACTCTTCCTCACCCTTCTGTCGCTCTTTTTCGGCGTCTTGTTCGCCTTTTTGACGTGCGACTGCGGCTTCTTCCTCTCCTTTCTGGATATGCTCAGCTGCCTGAGACTCAGCCTGAGTTTGCTCCTGCTGGACATCCTTATTGCCCTTAGAGACTGCTTCGTCAGCGTCTTTGCGAGACTTTGTAATCAGGACATCCTGTTCTTTCTGCCAAGCACTGCGCTGCTGCTGAACTTCCGCCTGCGCTTTGCTTCGTTCTGCTGCCTGTTGGGCTGAATTTTCCGATTGCAGTTGGGCGATTTCCTGGTGAGAACGGGCTTTCTCTTCCTCTACCTTGGTGCTGTGTTCTTGTCGCTTGGCGGCGATTTCCGCCTGTGCCTTGGCAACTCCTGCCTGGATTTGTTGACCATGTTCTTGCTGGGCAATGATGGACACCGCTTCGTCTCCAGCCTCACCTCCACCTGTGGCACCTCCTTCAGCCACTTTTGCTGCACCCCCAGCCGTCGCACCTCCGCCACCACCGATTCCCTCAGCGCGTAAGGTTTCTTGGGGTACCTTCGGGTAAATCTCGTTTTCACCCATCGGTTGGGCTAACTCTTGTTGCCCCTTGCTATGAGCATCTGCGATGCCTTTTTCCAGTTCTCCTCGCTGCTGTTGAGCCTGTTGTGGGTCAGCGTTGCCTTGCAGTTCCAGATGCGGCGGCGCACAAGCACTCACTTGTTGTAAACCTGGGTCGCTTGTCGGTAGGCTACGTAATGAGGCTTGCAACTTTTGAGCGTCACCTGCATCGAGCTTACCCTCAGCATCGCCTTTCACTTGAGGTTGGGGAATCTTAGCGACGGGCGGTATTGCAGAAAGTGCTACGGGTTTGGGTTGCAAAACGGGCTTGGCTTGACCTTCTGGCGTCTTTGCGACAGCCTTGGGGTTTTTTCCTGAAGGCGTTGAGCGGTCTGCTGCCGGCCCAACGCTAGTCATAGGTGAACCCGTTGGACGCTCCATTTGCGGTGGATTAGCAGCCAGTTCAGCACGTTGCTTGCCCACTGAAGTTCCCACAGCCGCACCAACGCCTCCCAGTGCGCCTAGGAGTTGGGCTGGGGGCAGGTTACTCACTGCTGATAGTGCCGCTGATGGTTCAGCTTGAGAAACATTGGGTGCGGGTGGAGTGGGTTTATCTGCGATCGCAGCACCTCCACCACCGCCGCCACCTCCAACGGCTTCACCCCCCCCGCCAGAACCTTCAGCTACAGAAGCTAAGGCGGCGTCACGCTCAGCCGGTTCTAGCTCTGCACTGCCCGGAGGGGCTTGTTCTGCGGCGGCGATTTCCTCCTCTTGTACATCAGACGTTCCGGTAGCTTCCTCTACTGTCTCCCCACCGGATTCTAGTGCAGGCGGTGCGGCGACGACTGGAGAGGCAGTAGCAGGTGCTGCGGTAGTGGCTTCTGTCGCTGGCTGGTCTTTTGCCTTGTTCTCTGTTTGAGCTTTCTGTGCTGCTGCTTGCGGCGGAGGCGAGGTTGCGGCTTTGCTTTCCGGGGTAACCTCCTTATTTGTTGCAGGCAAAACTAAACCCGCTAACTTCCCTGCGTCCGCTTTGGCTCCAACACTGTGGTGACTTTCAGGAGTATCGACTTTAGATGCCGACTTAACTTGATGCTCTGACGGGGGAGCATCGGTTTTTGCCGCCGTTAAATCAAGTTTGCCTGCGGTCTTTATTTCTTTGGCTGCTTCCGAGGCTAGCTCAGTTTTAGACTTGGCTTCCTTAAAGTCGATTTGGGGTTTGGCTTTAGCAACTGCCTTATCCCCCCATCTCTTGACATTTTCTTCTAGATGTGTATTTCCTTCTAAAGCATGTTCGGGGTTGCCACCGGAAAGCGGCTTGGCTTCAGCAGGTTTTTTAGCTTCCTCCTCTTCGAGGAGTGACGATTGCTGCTCCTTGTACCAGGTTACTGCCGACATGGAATGCGGCAGTTTCTTCGCTTGGAGGATGTTGTGGCTTTCCTCTATTTCTCCTGATTTCGCCTCCAGTGGCGAATGACGCAATTCTTGGTTGGGTGTCAACGGCTGGACGGCTTCTTTATTTTCCTTCCGGGTTAGGATAGGCTTTTGCTGGAGTTTCTTGGCTCCCGTCTGCTGCACCACATGGGTCAGCTCATGAGCCGTCAACGCATCCGTCCCAGGAGACTTCCCTGCCCCATAGTAGATATCAGTGCCATGAGCAAACGCTTGAGCACGCAAATCCTTATTCATCTGGACGGCAGTCGAGTCAGTATGCACCCGCACCGAGCTAAAATCAGTACCGAAGCGAGGCTCCATGAAACTACGCACTTCATCCGGTAAAGGACTACCTCCGCCCTTACTCTGATTAAGCTGACTCTCTACATCGCTACCCGCTTCAGCGTTACCCTTTCCCCTCCGTTGCAGCAATGACTTGGCTTGAATCGCGTCCTCTTGCTCCTCAGTTTGGCGCTGAACCAAGGGAGTGATAGAGTCTACCAAAGACGACCTTTGCACCAGTGATTCCGGCTCTTCCTCCTCTTGGCGCTGAATTAGTCCTGAGTTATCCGGTGGATTGCTCATCGACATCACCTGAGCCGCCACCGAGTCCGCTTCCTGCTCATACTTATCCCCTGGAGCACCGACAACGAGCTTAGGCTGAAGCCATTTCATCTGAATCGGCTCTTCTTCCGCCTCCGACTCTTGGCGTTGAATGACACCCCATTGAGGCATCATTTGCATGGGTAAATCGTCTTCCTCTTGGGGCAATCGTTGCAACATACCCCACTGAGGCATCATCTGAATTGGATCTTCTTCGTACTCTTCACGTTGAATAACCGGAGTCAGGAAGCCCACTTGGGGCATCATTTGAAGCGCCTCTTCTTCCTCTTGACGTTGAATAGCCAGAGTGCGCTTGCCCCAGTCAGGCAGCATCTGAATCGACTCTTCTGAGGATTCCCGCTCAATTGGCTCGCCGATAGGTGGAGCCATCATCTTGAGCGGCTGTGCCACCCCATTCGCTTCCTCTTCGTCCTGCTGCTCTTCTGGCTGCCTATTGACGAGCTGCGCTTGAATGGCTGCTGGTGTATTGGTTTGTACCTGTACTCGACTAAAGTTATGACCGAAACGCGAAGCGGGTTCCAGTTTGGTTGGCAGGTTAGGTGGCTGATGGAATGAGTCACTCGCTTCAGCCGCCTCTTGCTCTGAGTCACTAAAAGGACGCGACTGGAATAAGCCCGCCTGTACAGGCGAAACAGAGGGCGTTGAAGCAGCTTTCGCCTGGTTTTGCAGTCGGGTATCCATCGCCAATCTTGCCTCTCAGCCTAGAGCCATGATGTTCATACTAGTGTGGATTATCCCCCCCAAACTAGTAGCCGAAAGGCGAATAAATCACTCACTCCATTCAAGAAGGGCTAGTTATTCAGTCCTTAATTTGACCACTCGTCGCCAGTACACGCGCACTGACACCCAACACTCGTAACAATCCCTCCGAATCGGCATGATTATAACTACCAATCCCTTCCATCGAAGCATTTTCTTCTGAGTAGAGAGAATGAGCTGTATTGGTTGCCGAAACAAACGAGATATTTCCTTTGTACAGAGAAACAGTAATCGTTCCTGTCGCTAATTTTGCTGTGGGTTGAATCGCTTGCAATGCCATCTGAGTCGCTAAGTCAAACCAATACCCTTGATAGATTTGCTTGGCAATTAATAAAGATAATTGGTCAAAGAATTCACGAGCACGGCGATCTAAAATCAATTGCAGCAACAAGGCATAGCAAGTTCCTAGTATTTCTACACCTGGGCTTTCATAAACTCCCCGTGACTTAATTCCTACAAACCGATTTTCGACTAAATGAGTGCCAATCCCAATACCATGACGCCCACCGATCGCATTCGTCTCAACAAATGCCTCCACTAAGTCCATCGGACTACCGTTGATCGCAACTGGACGACCTTGCTCAAAGTGTACCGTGAACTCCTCCGCTTGATCGGGAGCATCGGCAGGATAGCAACCCATAATGGGCTTGACAAAATGCGCCGGAGTTGATAAAGATTCCAGTAATCCCGATTCGTGGGTAAGACCCAACAAATTGGCATCTGTAGAATAAGGCTTATCTTTTGTCGCCGAGACAGAGAGTCCCTTTTCTTCACAGAAGTCAATCATCTCACTGCGACCCGGAAAACGAGCTAAAAATTCCTCGTCCCGCCAAGGTGCATACACATCAAACTCTGGAGCCAGCATATTGGTGATTAGTTGAAAACGCACTTGGTCATTACCCCGTCCGGTTGCACCATGACTGAAGATGGTCAGCCCTTTTTCTTGCATCGCCTGAATCATGGCTTTGGCAAGGACACACCGAGCAATGCCTGTCGTATTCCAGTAGCGTCCCTCATAGCAGGCTTGAGATTGAATCACGCTAAGACCCGCTTGTGCGATCGCTTCTCGCACTGGTAACAAGACAAAATCCGCTGCCCCTGCTAAGAGCATCCGCTGACGGATGGCTTCTGTATCGTCTTCATCCGGTTGCCCTAGGTCAGCGGTAAAACACACAACCCGTACCCCCTGATCCGTCAGCCAACGGGTGATGGTGCAGCTATCCAAACCACCAGAACCTGCAAATGCGATCGTTTTTCCTTTCAAATCCTGAGCTTTCATTCTGTAATTTTCCTCTTAAGTAGCACTGCGAACTAAGAACACTCATGCATGAGTGTTTTGTTATGAAATGTTGATAAATCTGAATGGGTGGAGCTCCAACCGGATGGGGCAACCACGGAGGATTGCTCCTACGAGTATTTAGCAGACTTTGATGGACAGACGGATAGATTAATGGAATCTTTAACAGCCCACTCTTGTTTGAGAGGGAAAATGCATATAGGAACAGAGGCATCGACTCCCCCTGAGTATGCCAATACAACTTTTTCAGCGCGACCCATTGATTTATCACCCTGGAAAACGACAGAGGAATTATTGTATCCGGTTGGACAATCAGTATTTTGTCACTACGAACAAACTTTTAAGAAAGAGTATCTTTTCAGAAGAGTTTCCTCACTAAAGCTCTAGTGCCCTATGCCTTATGCCTTATGCCTTATGCCTTATGCCTTATGCTATAAGTGTGCGTTAGCTTAGTTCACACCCAACCCTTCACTTCAACATCGGTTAAGGGTCTTTCCAACTTCAAATATTCACTTTGAGCCGACTGCAACAAGTGTTTCATCCCCACTGACTCCCCAGCATCCGCCGCTAAGAAGGCAGCATTGAGGGCAATATTGCGGATATTCCCCCCCGCAACATTGAGTTTCGCCAGCTTCTTCACATCTAAATCCTGTGTTGGCGTCTGACTGGGGAAAATGCGCTGCCAAATCTCAGCCCGCTGGGTAGCATCTGGGAAGGGGAAGCGGACGATGAAACGGATGCGGCGCAGAAAGGCCGTATCTAAGGCGTCTTTCAAGTTAGTGGTGAGAATCGCCAAACCTCGGTAAGCTTCCATCCGCTGCAACAGATAGCTCACCTCCATATTCGCATAGCGATCGTGGGAATCTTTGACATCAGAGCGTTTACCAAACAAGGCATCTGCTTCATCGAACAGTAAGATAGTCCCACCGCCTTCAGCGGCGTCAAACACACGCCGCAGATTCTTCTCCGTCTCGCCGATATACTTACTCACCACTGAACTTAAGTCAATGCGGTAAAGATCTAGCCGCAATTCCTCCGCTAGCACCTCCGCCGCCATCGTCTTACCGGTACCGCTAGCACCTGCAAACAAAGCACTGATGCCTAAACCTCGTCCACCTTTTCCCGCAAAGCCCCAACCTTCGTACACCTTAGCCCGTTGACGCAGATGGGCGGCGATGTCACGCAGAATCTGGCGTTCTCGTTCCGGCAACACCAAATCATTCCAAGTGGCAGACGATTCGATATGTTGCGCTAAGTCATTCAACTGAGGTCGAGCTTGAGAACGGCAGGTGTCCCACAAAAGTGTACTGAGGGCTGAGTTTTGAGTCTCAGGTTGAGCCTCGCTCCCGTTCCCTTCGTCTTCTGGGCGTGCCGTCTCCTGTGTGTTCCATTTCCCCATTGCCTGAACACTAGCGGCGTGAATTCCAGCCGTGTTGAGATTGAACTGTGATACTAAGGTATCCACTAGCCCATTTAGCTCTGAAACGTTTTCGCCCAAAGCCTGGTTCCAAATACCACGCTGTTCGTTAGTTGTGGGTTTATGCACATCAAACGTAACCAAAGAGCGTTGTTTAGGGGGGCGTCGATCGCGAGTTGTGACAATCAGCGGACTACTAATCCGCTCAATAAAAAGTGCGATCGCATCTTCTCGTGCCGTATCATTCGTATTGCTATCATCACAGTCCAGCAGGAGAATCGACTGGCTCAAAGCCGCTTCTCGCTTCCACAATTGGAGCAATTGATGCAGGTCATTAGAACTGGTTGGAAGGGCATGAGCGGATAGGGCATTTAGATTAAATCCTAACAAGTTACAAGCAGCAGCAGCGATCGCTCGTTTACTCGCCAGCTCATCCCCGCACAACTGCACAATCGGTAAAGCTTGTACATCCGATGCCTGCCGCCAGGTAGCGGCTAACTGCTCAGCTAGTTGCCGCTGCGACTCGATCAGAGAACTTGGAACGCGCACCGACTCCACCATCCCCATCAGCCGCTCATCCAGATAGGGGACACCCGCCAAATAGTGCAAAATTCGCTCATCCAGACGTAACGGCGCAGTCGTCAGAGCATTGCTAGTCCCCAATTCAATTAGCCGCCACCGCCGTAGGGGAGCAGCCGGAGTCAGCGCATTCCAACACGGTTCTCGCAGCACCGCCAAGGCCAAACTAAAGGTAGGATAATTTTTCTTTGAATCACCCTGAGCATCGGCACACAAAGAAGCCCAATGGCTATCGAGATCCATGCCAGCGCACAGCAGCAGCACATCCCGCTCAAATAACGATAAGCCAAAGGTCGTACAGACTTGATCTAAGGCGGGAGCTGGTGAAACAGGAGCAGAGGTTGAACTTTTCCCCATGTTCCCATCTCCCTTAACTTTGGCCTCTAATGCCTCACGCACCTCAGCCAGTGCTGTCATTAAAGACTGCTGGTTCGCTTCTTGCCAATTGTTCTTGGTGTTACCCTTCATGGGATGACTACGGTAGGGCCAATATATTGTTCAAAGGTCGGACTATTGGAGTTGGTATCTACATTCAGTAGACTTTCGGCACCGTCCACTTGTACACGAACCAGATACTCTCCCGGCTTGACATCATAGATAGAAAATGTTAACGAATTGGTGTCTGCTGTTCGTGGTGCAGCATCGAATAAATAAGCGGCAGGTCTTTCAATCGAGCGTTCGTTGAGGAGTAATACCACTCGCTGCGTTTTTGCGATCGGCAGATCAATGTCCACCGTCACTTGAGCCGTGCGTAAGTCATCCGCCGTTTCGTCTAAGTTTGAGAGACTAGTTTCCTGAATGGTCGGGCGTACCACAAAGGCGGCTACATTCGATTCAATCCCGCGCATCTCCTGGGAAGGAACTCTCGCATTGCGTCCCATCCGTGTAGGGGTTGATCTGGGATGAATCACTTGTAAGCTTTGCACACCCGCTCGTAACGAACCCTGAGGCAGTGACGAAAGGGGTAAGACGATTTGGTTTGTACTGACTTGCTGGGGCGTTATTTTCACTCCACCAATACTTAAGAGTGTGAGGTTACTTTGCAACCGCTGACCTTGGATAATCAAGGTACTATCCGCCAAAATCGGCTGGAGCCTCCCTGATTGAGGGACGACTTGTTCAATCTGAGGCTGATTGGGTGCGGCAAAAAATCGGCGTTCGCGCACGGGTAATGCTCTTTGCGGGATATCATCGCTTTCGATTAAGACAACCCTAGCCTCGTAAGCCACGGATAGAGAGTGCGGCGTCTGTAAAAATACAGACCATAAATTAGATAACTCATCCATTGAAAGGGACAAGGGGATTAATTTTACCGTCTCCATCTGATCTGCCAGGTTAGAGTCTGCCAGGTAACTATAGGTGGAGTCGGCTACGGTGTCCTCAATCACTTCCCGCGTCAATATCGATCGCGCATGAAACGTGCGAACAACACTACCCATCAGGCGTTGGGGTTCCAACTCATTTTCATTACCATAACAACTAATCAGGTAGTGCAAGTCTAGTGCCACTAAAGGGCGCTTGAGGAAATCTCGCTCTGTGTTACGAGTACGCAAATCCGCATTACCCCAAGCCGGATTGTGAGCGACGTTGTACAGATAAAGGTTAACCCCGGTTTCTGGCGTACCACTCCCGACACTATCGGGACGAACGGTTGTCACCCTTGCACCATCTACATCTACCTGTATAGTTGCCTGCAAGGTTCTTTGCAAGGTTGCGGTTACTGTGGCGATCGCCAAATAATTACTCATAGTGTTTCAATATCACAAGACGAGCCATTAAGCACAAACCAAACCTAGTTTTAAAGCTTTGACAATGGCCTGAGTCCGGCTAGTAACTTTTAGTTTTTCAAAGATGGCAGTTAGATGAGCTTTAACGGTAGCGACGGTAATGTAAAGATGTTCGGCGATTTGTTCGTTAGACGCTCCCTGGACTAACCAGTGTAAAACTTCTCGCTCTCGTTCGGTCAAGTGAATGGATTCACAAGCCTGAAGCGAACGTCCGGCGTAGAAATGAAACAGTCGGAAAAAGTGCGTGGCAACTTCTGGAGCTAGATAGATTTCATGATTCATGACGGTTGCGATCGCTTCACACAACTGACTGGCAATCCGGTCTTTAAATACATAGCCATGAGCTCCGGCCTGCATCGCTCGAAACACCCATTCGTCTTCTCGGTGAGCTGACAAAATGAGGGCTTTACCTTTGTAAGACAACTCTCCTAGACGGAGCAGTGCTGTTATTCCATCACTGGGAGGTATCTCTAAATCGAGCAGAATTAAAGCTGGGTGTTGCTCCACTGCCAACTTGAGCGCTTGCTCCACCGAGGCGGCTTCACCGACAATCTCAAATCGAAATGCCCCATTATTGTTGTAGAAGTCAAGCAAGGTTTGTAATCCCTTGCGAAAGCGCTGGTCATCATCCACTAACAGAATGGAAATTGGCTGAGGGGTGGTCATTATTGATACCTCTCTTGTTCACAGGGGAGCTGCTCACTTTTCTTCTACTCTAAAAAGATAGACCATGGGTCGCACTCTAGCAGAAGTTGGTTTCTAGCTCCGTAACTGTAAAACTTATCACCTCCTCCTGGGTCATTTATGCAAAGAATGTATTACCTATTGCATGAGCCTAAAAAATCCTCAGTCCCTGTGGGCTAAAAAGTTTAGGAGCGAGGGAGAGAGAAGGAAAACTGTGCCCCACCGCTGGAAAGATTTTGCACCCACAGGCTGCCCTTATGGTCGAGGATGATTTTTTTGGCGATCGCTAAACCTAAGCCTGTCCCTTCTGGACGCCGAGAATAGAAGGGAGTAAACGCCTGTTTCAGGTCTTCTTCAGAAAGACCTGGCCCTTGATCGGAAATTTTAACCAGGACTTCATCTCGAAACACCATCCAGTTGCACGTTACGGTTCCGGCTTGGGGGCTGAAATACACCGCATTACTGAGCAGATTGTCAAACACTTGCTTCATCTGCCAGCGATCAACGGCTAAGGTAACAGGCGTTTCATCACCGATAATTTTTACCTGTTTTTTCTCTAGCCAAGGTTGCAATCCCTTAATACTTTCTTGCAAAATACTCCCCAAGTCGTGAGGAGCAACATGTAGTTTGGCTTGCTGTCCACAGGAGAGCAAATCAGTTAAGCTGCTAGTCAGTTCATGGACAGTTTCACCAATAAGCTGCGCCTGGTCTTTCATCGGGCCTGCTGGCGAACCCAATGTTAGATTTTCGGCATAAAGACTAATCAAGGCTAAGGGATTGCGTAGCTGATGTTCTGCCCGTCGAACGACTTGCTCCAATAATTGAATTTCTGTGTGTTGACGAGAACATTCTCGACTCATCACTAAATAGTTCATCAAAAATTGTGCTTGCTGCTCTGCCCAACGTTGCTCTTTATCAGAAAGAGACGCATCTGTCCATAAGACTAAATACTCAGCTTGGGAGTGATACAAATTCAAGAGACAACCAAACGCCCTCACGCTATCGAGTGTCACAATTTCTCGCAACGTCAAGGCGGGGAGGGACTCGAACAACCAGCCCTCGGACTCTAGGTCTGTTAAATCAGGATAAGAGGAACCGGGCTTGGGTGTATAGTGAACAAGCGATTGGCGCTTGCCCTGATCGGGTTCAGTGTAAACAACCCAAGTGGCTACAACGGGCAGTGCGATCGCGAACTGTTGAATTTGCTGTTGTAAGACATGCCTCGTATCCAGAGAACGAGGTGTACAGGGAGAAGAGCTTTTGGAGGACAATGGCTGCTCCTCTTGAGCCAATGGTTGCTTACGACCCTTCATAGCTAAGTTCCCTGGCATTGAGATCATAGAGTCTCTTCTGTTGAATGTAGAGCTGTATCCAACCCCTACCGATAGGTATGGAATAGTCAACCTACATCAGGAAGAAAATTCTACTTTAGTCAAACTTTCGCTCAGTAACCCGTTATCACACAATTCTTTAAAATTTCGACCAAAGTCTAATAACCAGAAGGTTCAGTCTATATCTAATCTATATCCTGTACTGTCTACCAACCCAGTCTCATGATCCCTGCTGTTGCCCAAACCTTGGCAAAAATCCTGGCTGGGGGGACTTCTCTAATCAGTACCGAGCAAATTGATTTCAATCACCCTAGTTGGCGAAAGAATGCGGAACCAGGGCTAAACCTGTATTGCTATGACCTACGAGCAAACAGCCAGGTGCAGCAGTTAGAGCGGCAGGTAGAGTCTAGCCAAAACCCAGGTCAACTGCCAGCAACTCTAGTAAACAGCGCAACAATTTGGTTTGATGTTTCGTTTCTAGTGAGCGCCTGGGACTATACCGCCTTAGGGGAACAGCGTCTGCTGTCAGAGGCATTAATGCTGCTATTGCAGCATCGTTGCCTAAATGAGGAGTTACTGGCTTGTGAGTTACAAGGTTACGGTCATTTATCACTAACGGTTTCTACAGCTCATTCCCCAGATACAGCAGCGCTATGGAGTGCGTTGGGTGTGCCATTACGTCCAGCTTTGTACGTGACGGTAACAATACCCATCACCCTTCCAGACACTCTTGTTAATTCAGAACTCTACCTTCAAGGAGGTGTGCTTGACTCCGACCCGCTAAAGGCAAGGTTGTAACCTGCCCGTTGCCCATCTATTACCCAACACAGGAAGACCACTCATGGCGAGATTAGATTATTTTGCTCCTGGTGTCTACGTCGAAGAAATTGACCGAGGTAGCCGCCCAATTGAAGGTATTCAAACCAATATAGCTGGATTTGTTGGCTTTACCGAGGATATACGTGGTGAAGCCGAAGTGGGCAAGCCCATGCTAGTCACTAGCTGGAGTCAGTACCTAGAGTATTTCGCAAAACAAGGCTCGGATGGCTATACCAACTTTAATGCCTACTTGCCCTTTGCTGTCAACGGCTGGTTCTTAAATGGAGGAGGGCGCTGTTGGATAGTAAGTATCGGCACTCAACTACCCGGTACAGAGCCACCTCCACCGGAAGAAACCGGACTCAAGATTAAAACATCGGGAGGTAACCGTCCAGCGCTGCTGTTCACCATGCAGCCGGAAGAAGTGGCAAATGGACGAGTCGATGTGGCGATTCTTCCCGGTGAACCCATACCCCCGGAAAACCCAGACGAAGACCCCCCCTTCAACACCGGGGAATATTTTACGGTCGTGCTGAGTCGGGATGGGGAAGAACTGGAACGGTACGACAATCTCACCATGAACCGGGAAGCCCAGCCTGGGGTAGCCAACTATGTTGCTACAGCCCTGCAAGAGTCTCAGTTTGTGGCTGTTACCGATATGTCCCAAATTGGACAACCTTTAGCACGACGCCCCGCCAATGGTCGGTATGAGGTGAGTCTTCCCCCCATCGTGCCAACCCCAGAGCGTTTGCCACAAGATGTGCAGGGCGTAAGGGATGACCGGACGGGTATCCAAGGGATTTTCGAGATTGACGAAATTACCATGCTGGCTTGTCCCGACTTGATGCGGGCCTACGAAGCCGGTGTATTGGATCTTGAGCAGGTTCACGGCATCATGGAGCTGATGATTAGCCTGTGCGAAAACTCCTCCCCCAACCCACCCAACCGCATGGTGGTTCTGGACACACCGCCTGATAAGGTGAAGCCTCAGCACGTTGTTCAGTGGTTAAACCAATTCAACCGCCGTTCGATGTTTGCGGCACTCTACTATCCGTGGATTAAAGTTGCCAATCCTCGCAATGGTGGCAGACCGATTTTAGTTCCTCCTTGTGGTCACATGTTGGGCGTTTGGTCGCGGACTGACGAAACACGCGGAGTCTACAAAGCACCGGCGAATGAAACTCCTCGTGGGGTCATTGGTCTGGCTTATGACTGCAATTTCCGCGAACAGGAGCTATTGAACCCCATCGGCATTAACTGTATCCGCACCTTCCCGAACCGGGGCATCCGGATTTGGGGGGCACGTACCTTGGTAGAACCCGATAAGACGGAATGGCGTTATATCAGTGTCCGCCGACTGATTAGCTACATCGAGAAATCGATTGAGCTGGGGACTCAGTGGGTGGTGTTCGAGCCGAACGACATGGATTTATGGGAACGGGTGAAACGGACGGTTAATAATTTCTTAGAGCGACTTTGGCGTGAAGGTGCCTTGTTTGGTGCTACGCCAGCGGAAGCCTTTTTCGTTAAGTGTGATGGGGAACTCAACACCGCTGAGACGATGATGCTGGGTCGTTTGTATATCGAAGTTGGGGTTTGTCCAGTCCGACCGGCTGAATTTGTCATCTTCCGCATCAGTCAGTGGTCTCCTGACCAGTAACGGGTGTTCGGTGTCAGGTTTTAAATTCCTCAAACCTGACACCTTCTAACCAACAACAAAGGTCAAAAAACAAAAATTAACAAGTGTATGGAGTTTATAAGGAGTTAAACGATGGCTGAACTCAGAGCAATCCCTACTAGTCGGTTTTACGTAGAATTTCAGGGTCTTGAGCAGAAGATGGTCAAGAGTGTAACAGAGCTAAACTTTAAAGGACAAACGGCGGGTCACAAAACCCCCTTAGCTTCAACAAAAAACGGAATGACATTGTGGCAAACGACCTCATCCGGTTGGGAACAAAATCCCAACTTCACCATTGAAGTGTATCTCGCTGAAGGCGATATGGATTTCTACAACTGGATGAAATCTACGATGCCCAAGAGTGAGGGAGGTGACGGTACCTGGAGCAAAAATCGCAGAGATGGTTCAATTGTCGGATATGATGCAGACGATCAAGAGGTAGTGCGCTGGAACATCACTAAAGCCTGGATTAAGTCCTATCAATTAGCCGATTTGGCTACAGACAAATCAGATTTAGTTGTTGAGAAGTTTGAAATCGTCTGTGAGCAAATGAACCGGGTAAAATAATTGCTGGCTTCAATGACAAACAACTGTAAAAAGTTAAACAGGAGTTGAATGATTTATGAGTAAAGGTGAAGTTGTTGGTTGTTCCATGTTTTACCTCCAATTTGATGGTCTAGAAGATCTAGTTTTGAAAAGTTGTACTGGACCGAAAATTACCTTGGAATCGGCGGGCGATACAACCTCCTATGGTGTTAGTAAGGGAGGCAAAAGTGTAATTCAAGCTACTGTTACTGGTGTCACTAATGGAACAATCACGGCTGTGTATATTGCTTCTGTTGAAGACAACAGACTTCTGCTATGGCATCAAGACTCGCACCGTGAACCAATAGCTGGAGGGGGGTCAAAAAACAAAGGGGTGCTTAAAACCGGTTCCATTATTCTGTACAACCAAGCGGGTGACGAGGCAGCTCGCTGGAATCTAACTGGGGTCATGCCCATCAGTTATAAATCGTCAAAATTCGATCCTTCTAGCAAAGAGCTAGCTACAGAGACGGTAGAGTTTGCCTATCATTCAATTCTCCGTGTCAAATAGTTGAGTGACTTGCTCCTCGTTGCCATCGCTGTCTCTCAATGAGCTGATTGCTAATTAGATAGACAGCAGCAGAGGTGCAAGACTGTCTCCTTGCGAGTTTCCTCAAAGGCGAGTATCAGCCATTAAAATGAGTAGGCTCAAAAGCCAATTCGCTGACTCAAGGAGGTAACCATGCCTGAATTAGAAATTCTAACCACTAATCGTTTTTACCTGGAACTCAAACTGGATGGTAGTGTAGAACCAGTCGATGCTTATTTTATGGAGTGCCAAGGTTTCAAACGGACTCAAGAGGTGATCGAAGTTTGTGAAGTCACTCCTCAAAAATGGGGCAAGGCTGGGACAACAGCGGGTCGAGTTGTTCGGACTAAAGTTCCTGGCAATGTCAAAAGTAACAATTTGATTTTGCGCCGAGGCATGACCTCTTCAATCACCCTTTGGAACTGGTTTAATGAAGTTGAACAGGGGGGTTGGGCCAAGCAACGCAAAAATGGCGATTTAGTCATCTATAACCAGGGAAGTGAAGAGCAAGCAAGATTTCGATTTTTGGGGGGTTGGCCAACGACTTTTAAAATTTCTGATGTCAAGGCAGGTGGCAAGGATTTTGCCATCGAAGAGATGGAATTAGCCGTTGAGGAGTTCAAGCGGGTCAAATAAAACACAATGTTGCAAACTGAGTTTGAATTTACCTTACCCAAGGGCTATCTCGATGGGGAGGGAAACCTCCACCGTAAGGGGGTGATGCGTCTCGCGAGGGCAATGGATGAAATTGTCCCCATGCGTGACCCCCGTGTTAAATCGAATCCCGCTTACGCAACCGTCCTGATTCTGTCCCGCGTGATTGTCCGCCTTGGCGCGTTAGAGGAAGTTAATCCTGCCGTTGTCGAAGGCTTTTTTGCTTGTGACTTAAATTATCTCCAGAAATTTTATCGCCAGATTAATGAACTGGAAGCCGAAACAATTGGTTTGCCAGAAACTACTCCCCCTCCATCGGAACCTTTACAGGTTAGCTGATTTTAATCTTTGATGGGAGGAATCCATCTAACTTTAAACGCTTATTTTCATGGGAAGTGAAAGTCCAATCCGTACAGAATTTAACTTTATTCTCCCCAGAGGCTTAGTTGATGCCCAAGGGACTGTTCATCGCCAAGGTGTGATGCGTCTGGCAACGGCTAGAGATGAAATTATGGTGCAAAAAGACTCTCTTGTTCAGCGAGATCCAGCCTATGGGGTGTTGGTGATGCTCTCACGGGTAATTACTGGTTTAGGCAGTCTCTCTTCAGTAACCCCTGAACTTTTAGAAGACCTTTTTACTCGCGATTTAGCTTACTTGCGAGAGTTTTACAATCGCATTAATCAACAGGGGAATGCTTATATTCCCGTTGAGTGCCCGCAATGTAGTAATCCCTTTAGTGTGGAGCTTTCACTGTCGGGGGAATCTTAAGCTACCCCTCAGAACAACTCGATGAGGAGGTAGCTTTTATTGCCTTTCATTTTCACTGGTCTTTAGAGGATATTCTATGCTTAGAACATCCTGAACGAAGACTTTGGGTGAACCAAATTAGAAAGCTAAAATAGCTGTCTATGAGGATGAAATGTGAAGAACGAAGAGTGAACATTTCTCTATTTTCTACACTTCATCCCTCAGTCCTAAAGTAACGGTTCTTTAGCCACTTGGCTTAACCCAGCCGATTCTAACAAATCGTACCAATCGTTCATTAGAGTGGAATCATTAGGATTGGTGGAGCGTAAATCAGCCAGAGTTTTGAGGCTATTGTACCAGTAGCCGGCTTCTGCATAAACAGCCACGCGATCGCGCATCGATGCCTTTGCTAAATCACTGGCAAGTTTCTGACTGGGTTGGAGGCGTTTAATTGACCCTTGGACACGGGGATTCCCAACGTTATCATAAGGGTCACAATTAACAATTAATTCCCAAGTATATTCTTTACCCACTTCTAAGGCATCAGCATCGTCAGGAAGGGTAAAACTCGTTACTCCACCCGTTTTCGTGAGTGGAAAGGTTTTCTCGTAGATAATTTCGTTACCTTTTGCATTGAGTAAAAGGAATTTACCTTCCTCTACAGAAGTTGGAGAAATCTGAACAAAGAATGTAGGTTTTTCTGCCGTAGTTAAGCCAATGTTACTATCCGGAAGCAACGCTTTCATTTGAATTTTTTTGGCATTGTCAACGCCACAGCCCCCCCGTGCAATTCCCCCTTCTAATCTGCGGGAAGGACGAATACCAGGTACTTTGAAGCGCAGACGGGAGCGACGTTGGGTGAGGGCTAACTGGGGCGAGGGTTGTGAATCCTGTTGCTGAGTTGAGGGAGATATGGCTATAGCTGGCAAAATACTGCTCAGTGCTAGCTCTAGAGATAACGCGAGAGAAACTACCGTGAGACGGGGATAAGATTGGATCACCATGATTTAACTTCCAGAACTAGAGCTTACTTGGGTAGATTGATCAAAAAATCAACTCTACAAAAGATTTCAAAAAAGACTGATTGAGTTCCAGTAAAGTTCCTCAATCGCTTCACAAGAGTTTATAAACTTTCTAGACAAAATTCTCAAGTATCTTCGTACTGAGTAACATTACTTAAATTCTCAAAAAAGAGCTATCATGATCTTCTCACCTGGAGCAAAATCTTGACAGATAACAAAGCATTTTTTACAGTTTTAATTACTAATTATTTTATTTATGGCACGAAAATAATTTCTAATCAATAGGTTTACTTTCTTGAGGATGCAAAGCTTATTATGTTTAACAATCTTGTTACAAAAATCCGCTCTTTGTTCTCCAACGAGAACGGTACAACGACCGGTGCATTAGCCTTTGGTCGATCCGTCATTTTAACCAGCGTTGTGGTAGCCGGCGTAGTGGTGGGATTGCGGCAAATTGGCACATTGGAGGGAATGGAATTAAGAGCCTATGACCAGTTAATGCGATCGCGTCCTGATCAAGGCCCAGATGATCGCTTGTTGGTCGTCGGTGTAACCGAGCAAGATATTCAAACTCGTAAAGAATACCCCATCAAGGACGACACCCTCGCTCAACTGTTGGCAAAATTACAGCAATATCAACCCCGAACCATTGGCATCGATATCTTAAGAGACGTTCCTCAAGGCACTCCCCAAGGTCGGATTGCCTTAGAAAAAATCTTAAAGCAGGACGAAAGCATTATTGCAGGCTGCAAAATGAGTTCGGTTGACCAACCCGGAGTTCCCGCCGCTTTGGGTGTTACCGAAGAACGAGTGGGTTTTGCCGATTTACCCATCGATGCAGGGGGAATCCTGCGCCGCAGTCTCTTACTTTCAACGCCTACCCCTTCTAAAGTTGCACCACCTGTTCAACATTTATGTAATATTCCCGACCCTGAAAACCAAATCCCCTCCTTTGGATTTCAGTTAGCTCTACTGTATTTGGAAGGTGAAAATATTCAGCCCGATCTGACCCCAACAGGGGAACTCAAAATTGGCTCAACCGTATTCCATCGTTTAACAAATAACGCTGGAAGTTATCACAATGCGGGAGCATCCGATTATCAAATCATGCTGAATTACCGCTCACCGAAGAATGCGGTTAAGCAAGTGTCTGTGAGTGAAGTACTCGATGGAAAAATTGACCCATCTTTCATTAAAGACCGCGTTGTTTTGATTGGCTATACAACCCCAATCGCCAAAGACGATTTCTACACTCCTTATAGTGCGGGATTACAAGATAGTCAGAAAATGCCAGGGGTGGTGATTCATGCTCAGCATGTTAGCCAAATTCTCAGCAGCGTTTTAAACAATCGCCCTCTGATGTGGTGTTGGTCGGAAGGACCCGAAATGTTGTGGATTTTGGGTTGGTCGGTGGTAGGAGGACTGTTGGCATGGCGTATCCGACGACTATGGCTATTTGGGTTAGGAGTTGTAGTCGGGGTGGGGGTGTTATATGGAACGGCTTATGTTCTATTTCTGAATTCGGGGTGGGTACCTCTCATACCACCCATGATCGGGTTGGTGGCGACGGCAATTGTCGTGGTGTTAATCGAGAGAGGATACGCAAAAGCGATCTATCAGGGAGTGAAAAAACTCGTCCTGAATATCGAAATTGATGAAGAGAAAAAGCGGAAGCAGGTAGAAGCAATTACGGAAACAGAGTCTTTTGCAGAATTGCAGCAAAAGGCGGCTGAGTTGAGAAAAAATCGGCAGAGGAATCGAAGATTAGACGATGCTTCTGAGTCAAACATAGAAACAAATGAAAACATACCGACTCCTCCAGAAGTGGAACCTCTAGAAATAGAGACAAATGCTATTACGTTAACGCCTCAAGACACTGAAACACCCGCATCAGAGGAGGATAACTACTTTCAGCAATTGCAGCAACGGGGGAAAAAGCTTAAGACAGATGCCATTACGCCAACACCTCAAGATGCTGAAGCACCCGCATCAGATGAGGATAACTACTTTCAGCAATTGCAAAAACGGGGAAGGCGATTGAGAAAGAATGATGAGGATTCTAATGAGTAAGTTATATTACGATAATGTGCTAATCATGTTTGGTTTCACGTTACCGACTGATTCACAAGCAAGGACTTGACAGTACTCAGCCCAACTTACAGCGAGGGGCGATTACACTTCAAATCGAAAACTCTAGTTGTACACTGATCGTTTAGCAGAAACGAGGAGCTGAGATGACTCTAAACCAGCAAGGAATAGTCATGATGCCTCAGGAAGGCGATGTTTTGACAGTTGCCGGTGACACTGTCACGTTCAAGGCATTGGGGCAGAACACTCAGGGGCAATATGCGCTGATTGAGATTGCATGTAATCCTTTTGTCGGTACGCCACCCCATATTCATAGTCGTGAAGATGAAGCATTTTACATACTTGAGGGTGAAGTCGAGTTTTGCTTAGATGACCAAACTATTTTGGCAACACCTGGTACGTTCTTACATTCTCCCAGGGGACAAAAACACAGTTTCAAAAATACTGGAACGACGCGATCGCGAATGTTGTGTTGGGTAACACCGGCTGGTTTGGAAATGTTCTTTGCTGAAGTTGGGAGACCTGTCGCTGATCCACTCAATCCACCTGTGCCCGATCAGGCTGCGATCGATAAGCTGCTAGCGACTGCACCAAAATATGGACTCACAATCTTACCCTCTGAAGCATAAAGACTAATCGTTGGAGGTTCTAATGGGAACTTCTAGAGATTGTAGCTACGACCAATGCTTGGAGAGTAAAGTGTAACTGCTAGATTCTTCGGTTGAAATCTAATTTAGCGATCGCGAAATTCTGCTGCGCTTCGCAGATCGCCTAACCGCTCAAACGGAAGTTCCCCTTTGACAAAAAACTACAACCTATGCTGTGAGAGAGGGAGAGACTCAACTCCTCGGCTGTTACTGGGTACAAATTAAGGAAACTTCTAACAAATCTAACGCTTTTTGTTGGAGTGGAGTCGGTTGAGTAATTTTCTCAAACATTAGAGAAGTCTCCAGACCACTAGACTGGAATTTATTTTTGACAATCGTTGCTAAATCAGTCATTAAAGTCCGAAAACTATGGACAGGAAGCTTTTCAGGTGTCTTTTTAGTCGCTGCCTTAGCGCGGGCTTTCTTTGAACGCTTAGATGGAGCAACAATTGAACTTTTTCCCTCCGGTTCAACTGTGACTTTTTCATCGTCAAACAGCAGTGGAGCTAAAGCTTTCCTCATGTGCCACTCCACATAATAAGCCAGCATACACAAGAAGACGTGAGCTTTGACGCGCTGTTCTAAACGGTGATAAATTGGACGTACTTTCAAATCGATAGTTTTATAACTGCGGAAAGCTTGTTCGACAGTAGAAAGGCTTTTATAGGTTCTCACCGTTTGAGCCGCATCTAAAGTCTCCGGTTTGACTGAAGTCCGAATAATATAGACTCCATCCAAAGCCGAATCATTGGCGATAGCCGCTTCATTCAATGAGTAAGAAAAACTTGTCTCAGTGATGGCAATATTAAAGTATTTCCCCACACATGTAGCATTGAGAACTCGCCCCACTCTCAGTCCAATCTGGTCGGCTCCTTTGAGGGCGCGTTTATCTCGTGAAGTGGCGATAACAATCTTATTGAGTTCCTGCTGTGTCGCCTGTAATAAAGCAATTCTAGTCAAAGACTTTTCTTGAGCAAGCATCGGGTTGCGACAAGCAATTAGCCGCTCACTGGGGTAATCAGAACAAGAAAATTCTACTAAGTCAGTTTCATCAAATAATGAGAGTTGAACAGCTTCTTGTTCAAGAAGTTTCCGAAGCTCCTTCGGATAGATGTCTTAGGGCTAACTCATTTTCGATTAATTCTTGTTTGGATACCAGCCAATGCATTGCTTCATACAATTCATCCTCATCGGCTTTTTCTAAGCCCAACAGTTCACTTAACGATGAAAAACACGTTTCGCTGTGCAATCCTCTCGCTGTGGCTAACTTGGAACGAGGCTCAATGAGACGTGCCACAATCATCGCCAAAACTAGAGCTCGTTTTCTCGAATTTGAGGGTGAGATTAGATGGTGCAAAGACAGTTTTTTGATTGTTCCTAAAACCGCAGCTACATGACCATGAGGTAGACTTCTTTCTACAGAGAATGATTCGGAGAGATTTTCAATAGCTGCGCCGCCTTTGAGTACTATTCTCAAGTTATCAACGACGGTATCCGGTAATTTCGACAGGTTAGCTAAAGTTCTTTTACGGATTTTACCCCCTTCACGATAGGACTCTCGTAGGAGGACAGCGGGGGGTGAATTTCTGTTAGGGACTCGTTCAATATACATGGCTACTATTGTCCCAGAAATCTCCCCGCCAAAATCTTAAAAAATTCTTAAAAACATGGGTACGGCTTTCTGGGAGTAAATGGCTCTAGTTCCCGTCACTCAAGCTTTTTCTCCCTTTGTAGTTCATCTGTACGGGGGAACTTCCGCTCAAATGAACCTGTCCTCGACTTTTGGCGAATAGTATACACCCGCTTAGTCTGATAGTTTGGCATCCGTACCGGGCAGGGAGTAAGGAAAGATGCAACAGAACAGCCCAGAGGGACAAAAAGCTTACCTGGGTACGGGATGGGCGTCTCCGCTACGAGTCAACCTCCAAGGCAGTATCCAACTCAGTTCCGCAGAACGCAATATCGAAGAATCCATTTGGCTGATTTTACGCACGGATTTAGGAGAACGGGTGTATCGGCCTGAATTTGGGTCGCGTCTATCTGAATTGACCTTTGCGCCGATGAATACTCAAACGTTACTCCTGATTCGTCTATACGTACAGGAAGCATTGGAGATGTGGGAACCCCGGATCGAACTGGATGAGGTGAGAGCTGACCCCGATCCCTTGCGTGGTCGAGTCGATGTGATTATTGAATATCATCCGAAAGATAGCCACGATTATCGTAGCCTGGTCTATCCTTTCTTTCTATTACCAGGAGGGGAGCAAGAGTTTGACCGAGGACAATGATTTTTCGGACATTTAACATGATTACTCGACATTTCAATTCTTCTGAAGCGACCTGATGAATTCGCGAACCACGTCAAATTGAGTACTATGAACCTGTTGGTATTGATTTAGGGGTAAAGACATTTGTAACGATTAAGGAACAGTAGTGGAATTTGATTTTTTACCCAATTTACCGAAATCTAATTTAGACGATCGCACCTACAAAGACTTAGTCGAAGAGTGCATCTTACGCATTCCTCGTTATTGTCCGGAGTGGACGAATTATAACCCTAGTGACCCAGGTGTCACACTGATTGAACTGTTTGCGTGGTTAACCGACCAAATGTTGCTGCGGTTCAATCGGGTTCCCCTACGGAACTATGTGACGTTTTTAGAGTTAATCGGGGTTCGCCTGCAAGCATCGGTTCCCGCTCAAACCGATATTACCTTTTACCTCACCAGTTCGTTGCCGGAACCCTACACGATTCCAGGGGGAACGGAAGTGGCGACGGTACGAACGGAAACCGAGGAGGCGATTGTTTTTAGCACCGATGAGCCATTAACGATTGGCAGTCCCAGCTTACGCCACTTTCTCACAGCAGAAGTGGCGGACGAGGAACCGGAAGTGTTGCGCGATCGCTTCACCAATTTATGGACGCAGCGATCGGATGGAGAATGGGAAGGTCGGGAACTCTCCCTGTTCAACGAACAACCTGAACCCGGAAATAGCTTTTATCTCGTATTCGATCCCGAACACGAATTAGCGGGTAACGTTCTAGCTGTCACCTTTAAAGGCGAAGCTGCCACCCCCACCGGTATTAATCCCGACGCACCTCCCCGCCGTTGGGAAGCTTGGAATGGTGCTTACTGGCAATCTGTTCTAATTCAAGAAACAGACGACGGCACGCGAGGCTTTAGTTTTAGCGAAATCCGAGCACAAGGGGGGAATCCCCTGCAAGGTGCAGACCTTGTCCTGCATTTGCCAATCCATTGGCCTGTAACTCGCTTTACCACTTATCAGGGTCTTTGGCTACGCTGCGTCTACACTCCAGCGAGTTTAGGTCAGCCTGGATACAGTAGTTCTCCCCGAATCGTGGCTTTATCTGTGCGGGCGATCGGGGGCACGGTGGCAGCCAGTCAAAGTAGTCTGGTTCGTAATGAGCTTTTGGGAGAAAGTGATGGAACTCCCGGTCAGACGTTCCAATTAGAAGGCGTTCCGGTTCTAACGCGCCGCGAGGATGAATACATCCTGATTGAACCGCCGGGGGGATTACCCCAAACCTGGCAAGAAGTGACGGATTTTGCCAATTCTCAGGGAGAGGATTTGCACTATACCCTAGATTCGCGCACGGGAGTCGTTCAGTTTGGTCCTTTAATTCGCGAACCCAGCCAAATCCAGCAGCAAACCTTCCTCCGTTCTCGCTCTTACCTACCGATGGGGAGCAATCGCTCGATCGCAGAAGAGATTTCAGCTCAAGACGTAAATGCCTTAGAGCGTCAATTCGGTGCGGTTCCGCCCAGAGGCTCGAAAATTCGCATGGTTGCCTACCGTACCGGGGGCGGTCAAAAAGGGAACGTGCAGCGAGCAAGCCTGACTGTGCCGAAGTCTGCGGTGCCTTACATCGCTAGGGTAATCAACCATACCCCCGCCCGCAATGGAGCCGATGCCGAATCCTTAGAAGAGGCCGTGATGCGAGTGCCCGCTATGCTGCGAACCCGCGATCGCGCCGTCACCCTGGAGGATTTTGAGACCCTAACCCTACGCGCTGGTAAAGGTTCAGTGGCTCGTGCCCGTTGCCTGTCCCCCACCTCGGTTGATGAGGCGGGACTGATTCGTCTGCTAGTTGTCCCGCAAGCCAATACAGAAGCGATCGCCAGAGCCGAAGGCATCCCGCCCGAATTCTTTGCCCTAACGCCTCAACTTCAGTCCCAGGTGCTATCTTACCTGGACGAGCGGCGACTCTTGGGCGTACAGGTGCGCTGTCAGCAACCGGATTATGTGGGAGTTTCGGTACAAACTGAGGTAGCCCTAGAACCGGAGTACAATAACTATCGCGCCCAAGAAGACATTTTATTTAAACTTCGGGTTGCCCTGTACCGCTTTTTCAATCCCCTAACCGGCGGCCCCGATGGAACGGGCTGGCCTTTCGGGCGTCCGGTTTACCCTTCTGATATTGTCACCCTGTTCCAGAAAACGCCTGGGGTGCGTTATCTCGGTGTGATTCAACTCTTTGAGATTCGCCAACACGATCAGAACTGGGTGCGGACTTTGCCCTTAGATCCTGTAATTAATCCCGGCCCTCAAGGGTTAGTCTGCTCTTGGGCAGATAATCGCTTACGATCCGGTCACGTTATCAACCTCATCCAATAAGCAGGTTAGCCGGTTGAAGGTTAACCCGTGAGTTTATATAGCTGTCGGGATAAAGGTTAGGACTTTCTTTAACAGCTCTTGCGACCCCTTATTTTCTACCCTCTGCCTTCTGCCTTCTGCCTTCTGCCTTCTACCCTCTACCTTCTGCCTTCTACCTTCTGCCTTCTACCCTCTGCCATAACATTCAACATTCATGACTCAAGCACGTTCCGGTCAAAGTTTGTATCTACGGCTGACTGCCATGCAGTTCTCCGAGGCGACTCCCACGCCCAACTTAGAACTCACGGGTACGATGGCGACAGATACAATGACGACGGGCTGTAATGTGTTGCTGCACCCCGGAGAGCCAAGTGAAATGCTGGTGCAGCTAGAAAACTTGGGCAGGCGCACGCTGCAATTAGATTTACAAGTGGAGGGAGACTTTCCATCGCAGTGGTGTCAAATTGGCATGGAGGGACGGGTACTCCTCCCCGGACAAAGGATGGAGGCTGTGCTGTACTTCCAGGCATCTCCTGACTTCTTTGAGGATAACCAACTTCAGGATGAGTCTCTCATACTGGATTATCGCAGTCGCTTAATTGCTTACTACACCCCCGAAGATTTGGCAGGGGAGGATGCCTCTCCTACAAATAGAAGAGTTTGTGAGTCGGCTGGCTTCAATTTGTATGTGCGTCCCCGCAGTCTGTACCTGAATTTTCTGCCAGCGCTTTACCGGGAAGTTGACTTTATCAGTCGCTTTTTGACCATTTTTGAGCAGGCATTTGAACCGGCTGTCCAAAGTTTAGATGTTTTGTGGGCTTACCTCGACCCTCTGACGGCACCCCAAGCCATGTTACCCTTTCTGGCGCACTGGGTGGCATGGCCAATGGACCCGCGTTGGAGTCTCCAGAAGCAGCGTCGTTTGATTCGTCAGGCGATGGAAATCTATCGGTGGCGAGGAACGCGGCGGGGTTTGCGTCTCTATCTGCATCTCTATACGGATTTGCCGTTGGATGAGGATATTCCTCAGGAACTGGATAAGCACATTGGAATTGAGGAGGTTTTTGGAGATGGCTTTGTTTTGAGTACGACTCGCATGGGAGAGGATTCGATTATTGGCGGTGGGCGACCGTTTCACTTTATTGTTACCCTGCGCCCTGATTCTGGTGTTCAGGTGGATGAATTGTTGGTTCGGTACATTATTGAGCAGGAGAAACCGGCTTTTTGTACCTATGAACTTTATATGGAAAGGGGTGAGTAGGGGGTGTTAATTTTTAACAAACCACAGAGGCACAGAGTACAAGGAGGAAGGAAGATAGGAGAGGAGGAAATAAAGGGAGGTTTTTGAGTTTTAGCAAATCGTAGGGTTGATTGGTGATTGTTGATTAAATAGGGATATTTGTTTCTGGGTTGCTAGTAGAGTTTTGTCAGCTTAAATGAATAAATAAGAAATAACCAATGACTCAGCTATTTCCGACTCCCCCAATTAAGCCTTTAGAGCGTGTTCAGGTACGTGATGGTCTTTTGATGAATGCCGATCGCTGGCGTCGGGCGCATGAGTACCATCATGAACGTCAAAATATTCATTATCAATCGCTAAATCAGCCCGGTATTGTCTCCGGGTTGGGGGTGCGATTAATTCCCGCTCCTACGGAGGTGATTGCTCAATATCGCGATGGACGTTGGTTGCAAATTCAACCGGGAATTGCGATTGATTTGGTCGGTAATCCCATTGTTGTTCCTGAGCCGATTGAATTTCGGATTTCATCTGAAAATTTGACCCCAGAGCCTATAACGGTCTACTTGGTTGTTAGTTATGTTAATCCGGAGAAATTACGCCGGAAAGAACAGCGCGAAATTATTCAGGAAACGTTTCGGATTGATGAAAAAACGCATCCACCGGCTGAATTGGAAGTGGAATTGTGCCGAATTCTACTAGAACCCGGTGCTGTGGCAGGTGTGGAAGCACCACCCTTACAAAATCCAACGGATGTCTTTTTTCCTACGTCTAATTCCTTAGATTTACGTTACCGAACTCAAGCGCGATCGCGTACTCAAGGGGTGGTGAGTATTGCTCAAGTCAACCCAACATCTAGAGGAGATGAAAAAAGCTTATCCAATCTTTCTTATCTACTTCAATCTGTTGCCGCACTTTACCCAGCTTTAGAGGGAGATTTAGAGGTAGGACAGGTCACGTTACAACCGGAAGAAAAGGGAGAAAGAGCTAAACTCTCAAATTATGACTTACTGTTCTTAAATTATCAACAACTCCAATTGCTGAAAGAGCGCCAATGGGAGGTATTAAGACAGTATTTAGAAGTCGGGGGTACTCTGTTGGTGGAAGCACCGACCCAGGGCAGTAATATTAAAGAACTCACGGCTGTTAAGCAAGAGTTACAAAAAGCGATCGCTAATTTAGAACTCAACCCAAACGCCGCAGAAGATGCAGAACTTTCCACCCTGCGCCAGGAGTTAAAGGCTGAACTCGCCAGCGTCAAAACTGAGCTAGATGAGAAAATTGACCATCTCTCTGTATTAGTGAAAGACTTCGCCGGAAGGTTAGGAGTGTCTTTAGAACCTCTAGAACGCTTAAATCGAAACCATCCCTTACGCACACAACCCTTTCTATTTTCAGCGCTTCCTACTATTGAAGAACAACCAACGCAAATCTTAATCGGAGGTGGCATAATTTTTGCGATCGGTAATTTATCATCCGCTTGGGGATTGGATGAAGAACTTTTTCTTCCACGAGAAACCATCCGAACCGCTCAAGAAATGGGGATTAATATCCTGCATTTTGCTTGGCGTCGTAGGCAAATGATGCAGGCGCAACAGACAGAAAGTCAAAGTGTTCGCAGAGAATCTTCTACTCCACCTAAAAAGCAGAGAGGAATGAAGAACATCTATGACAAATTGGAGTAAATAAGACGGCTAATTTTTTATGTTGACTAATCTTAAGCTCGCTCCAAAATTTACAATACTTCTCTCCCTGGTATTTATCAGCGCTATTGCCATTAGTGGGGCAACTTTATCGCAAACCACCCTACAAAGAGCTGAAGCGGATGTGGCGTATAAAGGCAAGATTCTCATGGGATTAATGAATTCCGTGAGAACTTATACAAATAATGAAATTAACCCTCTTGTAGCGCCCAAGGTAGAAACATCTGAAAAATTTATTCCTCAAGCCATTCCTAGTTATTCGGTGAGGCAAGTCTTTGAAATTCTCCGGAAAGATTCAGCTTATAAAGATTATTTTTATAAAGATGCTGTAGTAAATCCTACGAATTCAAGGGACTATGTAGATGAGTTTGAAGTAGACCTCGTTAAGCAATTTCGTGAAGACCCCAACCTAAAAGAAGTATCGGGATTTAGAAATCGATTAGGAGAAGAAGTATTTTATTATGCTCAACCGATTATTATTAAAAAACAGAGTTGTCTTCGCTGCCATAGTACACCTGAAGCTGCGCCTAAAAGTCAACTCGCAACGTATGGCTCCGAACATGGGTTTAATTGGGAACTGAATAAAGTTTTGGGTAGCCAAACGGTTTATGTTCCTTCTGAAGAAATCTTTGCAGTTGCCCGTCAGAATTTATCGTTAGTTATGGGCATTTTTATCGGAATTTTTGCCCTGGTCATTTTGCTGATTAATTATTTGCTGAAGCAGGCTGTGATTCAGCCTATTAGACCCATGGCAAGATTAGCCCAGAAAATTAGCAATGAGCAATTCATGATGGAACAAAATGAAGAAGTCGATCTGGCTAGTCTGGAGAAAGTATCTAAAAAGTCTGACGAATTAGGTCAATTAGCACGACTTTTTCAACAGATGGCACATTCTATCTATGTGCGCGAACAAAGCTTTGCTGAACAATTGAAACAACTCCGGAATAAAAGCGACCAAACGAAGGCTCGGACACAAGCGAGAACCAGTGAAATGGCTTACCTTAAATCTTTGCAGGAAAAATCCCAAACGATTAGAAGCAAAACTAAAGGCTCTAGTTGATTAAAATGGCAGATAATCCCATCAGTATTAAAGTCTCTGCACAGGTACTTAAATTCAGACCTGGTGGCCCACCGGTTTCCTTTGAAGTAACCGTTGATAATGATAGCGATCGCTTCGCTTCATTTCAATTAGAAGTCGTGGCGGCGGGTGCTGATTCTACTCCGAGTTTTCGCTGGTACACCCTCTCCCCAGAAGTCAGTTCCAAAAAACCCCCAGGCGATAGTACCAAATTCCTGGTGACCATTACGGATTCACCCGTACCGGGTTTTGCCGGCATGATGAACCTCACGGTGCGGGTTTTCTCCCTAGAACTCCGGGATGAGGAACGGCAAGTCCTGCGTCTGTATGTACAAGAAGGTACGGGATCGAAACCGTTAAAAATTGACCTGCCGGTGCGAAAATTCCAAGCGGCACCCGGAGAACAGGTGGAAATCCCCGTCCGGTTGCTGAACCCCAATCAACAGACAACGGATGTCATTCTCAGTTTCCTAGGGGTGGAGTCATCTTGGTTGCTCAAGGGTGCCGAACAACGGTTGCAATTAGAACCAGGGGAACAAACTGAGGTAATCTTTTCCTGCCAACCTCCAGATGCGATCGCCCTATCTCCCTGTCAAATCTACCCGTTTACCATTGAGGCAACGCACCACAAAGGAACGGTAGTTCGCGACCAAGGCACCCTGGAGGTTCTGCCGATCGGCTATGTAGATTTTAGTTGCACACCTCAGCAGCAGACGATCCCAGCCAAAGGCAGCAAGCGCTTCAGGCGTCGCACGGAACCGGTCACGTATGAACTGCAATTTGAGAATGCCAGTAATTTATGCTCCACCGCCAGCGTGCAAATTCAGGGTAAAGATTGGCAGAAATGCAATTTAGAGGTAATTCCGCCAGAGACAGAACTTCGTCCCGGTGAGACGAGCAAAGCTCTTTTGTTAGTCAGTAAACCCCGTCCCCGGTGGGGTATCCGAGAAAAACTACTGTTAGAAGTCACCGCTATTTTGTCTGATCGGCGGTTAGATTTACGCAATGATAGCCAAACTCTGGAATTACGCGTTCTGCCAGTTATCCCTTTGGCGTTGCAAGTATTGGGAGGACTGCTGCTACTCCTACTGTTATTTCTATTGTTTCGACCATTTGAGGGACACACGGCGGCTGTATCCTCTGTGCGCTTCAATGGATTAGCCGATCGCGTGATTAGTGGTTCTGCCGATCAAACCATCCGCCGTTGGAATGTTCAAGGCAATCGCCTCAAACCCATGGGAGTGTTTGCACGGACGGGTAAAGCGGTGCGTGTCGTTCGCTTTAAACCGGTAAACAACGACATCGTCGCCGCTGGGTTGGAGAATGGGGAGATTCAACTGTGGGATGTGTTGGGGAATCGGAAAGAACCGTTAGAGTTCTTCTTTAATGAGAGAGATGACCGCGTTTTAGATTTGGAGTTTACCAAAGACTCGCGCTATTTATTTAGTAGTCATGGTAGTGGTTTAATCTTGGCGTGGGATTTGGAAGGTGAAGCATCAAACTCCCTAACTAATAGCAAAAGTCCTCTGGCTAAACTCAAATCTGACTTTGCTGTGTATGATTTGGCGGTAGTGGGTACAGGCGGAACCAACTTAGCGATTGGCGGACGGTATAACCGATTAGTCGTGTGGGATATTAAGTCCAACAAAATCCGCCGCGTCCCCTATCGGCAAGGCGACCAAAATAGTTATATCCAGAGTCTTGCCGTTGCTGGTGATAAGCCGAATCTGATGGCAACGGCTGATAATCAGGGAAACATCACCCTCTGGGATATGCGTCAATGTTTAGCGAAGGATACTCAATGTGAAATTCTAGATGAATGGTCAACCGGTCATGGTGGTAAACCGGTGCGTTCTGTGAACCTGAGCAAAGATGGTTGCTACTTAGCCAGTGCTGGGGATGATGGACGGGAGATGCTTTGGCCTTTGACGATGGACGGTGCACGCGACCTCAAGTTCTTAAATGGCAGAAAACTCGATCAGGTTCCTACCAAAATTAATGATGTGAATCTGATCTTACGGGGAGACGATATTCTCGTGGTGAGTGGGAGTGATGACCATGGGGTGAGGTTGCGTCGTGTGGAAAAGAGTAATACAGGTTGCAAGTAGATGGGGTGGGAAGTTGGGTTTTATAGCAGAAGGCAGAAGGCAGAAGGCAGAAGGCAGAAGTCAGAAGGCAGAAAGTTTACCACTTGAATAGGAAAGTGACGGAATCTAGAGAATTCTCTCTCAAGCGGAACGATTGCCCCTTTAGGGTACCAGCGAAGTGGTTCGCTAATTGTTACAGAAGCCAGGAGTCACAAGGATGGCGAGGAAGACGCCCGATTTCGGTTCTATAGGGACAGAACGCCAAGAGGATAAAGGTCTAAGCATGGCTGATATCCTCATGTTGCCTGACTCTCAACGGCGGGTTGTGCAATGGATGATGCGCCAGGGAGACTGCGCGTTGCACGATGTCGCGGCGAATACGGAGCAGGATGAGGGAGATGCGGCGATCGCACTGTACGATTTGATGGAGCAGGGTTATGTCCAAGAAATAGAAGTCGATGGTGAGACACTCTACCGAATTCGCCTTGCTTCTAAAGAAGGCATCAAGCAGTTACCTCAAACCATCCAGCAAGCGCTAGCACCAGGTAAACCCCTGGCGGTGATTCCTAATCCATCGGGAGATTCTTCCGTCATCGCTGGGTCAACGTTTGAGTTGTGTGTCACTGTCAGTAATAAGGGGAATCAGAGTGCCTTAATCGATATCTATATTGATGAAGTGTCGCAGATGCTGCGTCAGTGGTGTGATTCGCCTTTTGAACGGCTGGCGTTAAGTCCCAAATCCACGAGTGAGGTGGTGTTTCAGTTTCAGGTACCGCCGCAAACGTTACCGGGTACTTTTCACTACCAGCTAGTCGTCGATGCGCCGCAGCATTATCCGGAAGATACTCCGATTCGTTACTCCCAGCGCCTGCAAATTTTGTCGGCAATTGAGGATGCGGTAACGGTTAGCGACCCCACGTTTACGGTTATCCCCGCGACGAGTTCTGTTGCACCCCTTGTGGTTCAACCGGGACAACCGCTCCAAGTTACAGTTTTAGTGGATAACCGCTCTGATCGGGTAGACCGTTTTTGGCTCAGTTGTTCGGATTTGCAGGAAAGCTGGTTTACCGTCCGCTACCCGGAAGGCTTACAGTTACCGGGTTTAGTGACGGCGAGTGATGGGTTAGACCTTAACCCTGGTGCGAAGGGCGAAATTGTGCTGCTGTTGCACCCGCCACTCAATGCGCTAGCGGGGAATTACTTTGCCACCCTCCGCTTACAATCGGCTAATCATCTGGATGCGGTACTGCTGGATGTCATCTACCTCCAGGTTCTCCCGGTTTACCTGATTACAGTTGAGCTTCGCACACTCTTGGGTCAGGTGAAACGGTCGGCTGGATTGTTTGAAGTGCGGTTGACGAATGCGGGGAATACGGAACGGGATATTATCGTCCGCACGATTAGTTTTGATGAAGACAACCTGTGTACCTATACTTTGGAACCGGTTGAGGTTCGGATATTGCCGGGATCGGTGGGGATTGTTGCCCTAGAGGTAGAACCGACTCAGTGGTGGCGTCGTCCAATTTATGGGGGTGGCCGACTGATCCACTTTGGCGTCGAACTCGAAGACCCAAGGTTACTGCCTGTGCCGAACGATTTGCCCCAAGGTGCTTTGCTGTGGGAGGCGCGTCCGTGGTGGCAGTTTCTGCTGGTGTTGTTAGCTGGGGTTGGGACGATTGCCGCGATCGCATTTCTGATTTGGTGGCTGTTTTTTCGTCCCCCTGCTCCCCCCAAGATTGTAGAATTCTCCTCAGATAACCCAGCTTACCAAGAGGCAGAGGGTGATTTTGTTCAGCTCAATTGGCAAATTCGTAACCCCCGACAAATTCAGGCGATCGCATTAACAGGTCAGTCGCCGGATGGGTCAGCTTCTGTAAAACCGGTCACTTACGATTTCAGCAAAGGTGTTCCCAACCCGCTCAAAGAATTTTGCATTATCCGAGCGATGCTAATTTGTAAACATGTCCGCACGGAAGCACGTCAAGCTGGGGATTATGTGTTTGAACTTAAAGTTTTTTCTAAACAGAAAAAAGACGCGGCTGTCGATTCTCTGAAAACTAATACGGTTAAAATTCAATCCGTTGAACCCCCAAAAATTAGCGAATTTATATCAACAAAACCCGTTTACCAAGAGGCAAGTGTTAGCAGTAGGGGCGGTGTCCCCGTGCCCGCCCAGAAGCCAGGAGCTAATTCTCCCTCTGAAGATATGATTCTCCTGAATTGGAAGATTAACAACCCAGAACAACTTCAAGAATTAAGACTCATTGCTCGATTACCTGATGGGTCAGCCGTGAGTGGATTACGACCTTTCATCTTCAGTCAAGGGATTCCGAAAGAACTACAAGAATTTTGTCAATTGCCCCAGGAACTAATTTGTAAAAATCTACCAACAGGCATTCGCAAACCCGGTGATTATATCTTTGAACTAATAGCCATTCCCAAAAAAGGAGAGGGAGAAAAACCCATCTCAGCCAAGACAGATATCATTAAAATTTTACCGAATATAGTCCCGATTAAAATTGTCGCCTTCAAAGTCAATGGTAAAGATGCGGGGGGTAAATATTTGGTTCCGATTAATCCCGAAAACCCGATCAAACCCCTCGTTTTAACCTGGCAAGTAGAGGGAGGGAAAGATATGAAAGTGGAGATTCTGCCTGCGCCGGGAACGGTTCCGCCTGTGGGTGCGGTCGCCTATCCCTTAAGTCAGCAACCTTCTAGTGAAACGGTGACACTTAAAGTAACCAGTGGTGCAGGTCAAGAATTCAGCCGATCGGTTACATTTGAAACGGTTATCCCGCCACAACCTGAACCTGCCGCGACTCCCGCACCACCGACTCAACAAATACCCATGCGTCCTCCAGGACTACCCACACTCTCCCCAACTCCTCCTGCACCACCCCCCCCATCCCCGTTACTCCTTCCCTCTCCAACCTCTACTTCTCAAACACCTTTACCATCATCCTCACCGGAGAGTTCCCCCTCTTCCTCACCCGCCGGTTCCCCCTCACCTGGAGGTTCACCCTCACCTTCGCCCTTACTCTCACCTTCGCCCTTACTCTCACCTGGTGGTTCGCCGTCACCTTCCGACCCGGATACCCTCTCCCCCTCTGAACTACCGCCTCGCTTTGATTAGATTTTGAAGAATAGGACTGATACCATTTCAATTTTTATAACCAAAATCAAATAAAGTTTCTAATCTAAATATTCCCTGGTTTCAGCCAGCCAAATAACTCACCAACGCTTAACTTTAAATCTGCCATAAATTCTGGAGTTGGAATTAACTGCTCTGTCTCTTGCAAAAATATGGGTTGTTGAGAAGCAGGATAGGCAAACACAGATTTCTCTGCCGGATCGATTAGCCAACCCATCTGACAACCTGAATTGAGACAATGCAGAATATTACTGATTACTTTGGTTTGGTTTTGGTCTGGGGATAAGATCTCAATTGTCCAGTCTGGATGAGCGGCGAAAAAATTTGCAATATCACCTTCTTCATCCAAGGGAATACGATTCCAAGTAAAAATAGCAATATCCGGTACGATGGAGCGCCCACCAAAGGTACACCGTAGTTCTGGAAGGGCTAGAGCAATCTTTGGTTTTTCAACAATATTATTAATGACGGTTACCAGCCGACCTTGTAATTTACTATGTTTTCCTTGGGGCATTGGTTTTTGAATGACTTGACCATTGATGTATTCACTAGCAGGTTCAGTTTCTGGTAGTTGCAAAAACTCTGCTAGGGTTAATGGTTTCGTAGGGATTTGAACCATAGTTTCAAGCTCTGATGCCGAATATATTGATTATCTCAATTTTCTATTAATAGTAGCGAAATGAACGGGAGGTTAGGATAGCGATCGGATTTTGAAATTGGACTTTTAGGTTATATTATATCTTGCTTGCACCAAGCCCTGGCGATTGAAATCGCGGCTATATAAATAAAGTCCGCCTACGCGGACTAACGTAAAATGAAGGGTTTTGAAGCCTGCCTCCGCAGGCTTTGTTTGTGTAGCCCCAGACTTCCAATCTGTGGGTGATAAGGTGCAAGATCTGATAATAACAAAATTAAAGATCAGCCACCAAGTGGATATCGGTCTGAGATGCCTGTAGATGAACAAGTATTGGAAAAAATCTTAGCCACACACTTCTGCTCTACTGGAATGTTCGATGATGATTATGATAGCTTTCTAAAGTCAAGAGCTAAATTAATTTTGGCAAGAGCCGAAGAGCTATCACAGTGCGATCGCTAGCTTTTCTTGTCATCACACTCTGATAATTTCAATCCTGCAACGTCTAATCAGGGAATGCAAATCCTGTGCGAGGATCGCGGATATAAAGCCCTAGAACTAACGATTCCATCACCGTTTCCCATACGGGAATCAGGCGCTCGGCATCATCTGCCCAATAGTCAAACGTAATCAAACACTGAACTCCAGAACCTAACCCAATAGCAATTCGGGAATAGGCTTCGCGGTTTTCTTGAGGGTCAATAAATTTGATTTGACTCCAAACGATGCGGGCTGTTTGGCGCTTCAATTGAATCACTTCTCCTCGCTCGATTACATTCCGCTTCTCCTCTCGAATCGTCTTTTTTAATAGCGATACTAAGGGAAACTCTGCCCAGTTGCCAGGGGGTAGCAAATTAAAGGAAGCTTCTAAGCGACAGTCATCATTCGGCGGCTTTTTGTCGAGAAACCGGAACGACTTTGTATCCGGTTCAAAATGCCAATCTTCGGGCACATCGAAGCGCAACGCTCCTCGCCCTGCGACAAAGATCCGAGTTCCTGGCTTTGATTCCCAGTTGTGGTCTTCTTTGAGTTCTAGAGTTTCCTTAATCCATTGGAGATTATGCTTTTTGCGTTTAGCCATAGCAACTCCATGTGTTGACCTCTTTCTTATTTTGCCGTGTCTGGCTCAAGAACTCAAAGAACTTTATTCTTTACGGCTAATTTCTCAGGTTTTTTGGGAATCACATATCTCATCCCGCCTTTAGCACCAACGGTATCCCCTTGGTAACGAGGGATAATATGAATATTAGCGTGCATCATCGTTTGACCTGCGTCCCTATTGATATTTATGCCCACATTAAACCCATCAGGGCAAAATTCTTGGCTTAACATTTCTTGCACTTTGTTAGCCATAAACCAGCAGGCCGATTGTTCTTTAAAGGGTAGTTCAAAATAATTAGCGACATGACGCTTCGGTACAATCAGTACATGGCCTTTACTTCGAGGATAACCATCAAACATGGCATAAGCTGTTGCTGACTCGGTTAGCAAAGTTAGATTTTTATGAGGGTTGCAGAATATGCAATGGTTAGATGAATTTCTTTGGTGATTATAATGACTGTACTCGTAAATTTCGCAAGACTCATCTAAGTGAATTGATTTAAAGGGAAGTTTAACAATGCACTGATAAGTAGGCCGTTTGTGAATGTAATGTTCTCGAAACCCTTCTTTTTTTATATCTCTTCTCACAGCATAATAAACTTTCCCTCCCGGCTTCAAGAAATGCGAAACTTCCATTAAAACATTAGCTTGTTCTTCAAGAAACAAAACGTTTAAAACATAAAAGCAAATTATGGTATCGAATTTATGGGTAGGATATTGCGGTAAATGATAAGGGTCATAACCCGTGATATCAAAGCCTTTTTGTTGTAATAATTTAGTGTCATTGCCGAAACCGCAGCCAAAATCTAAAATTTGGCCTTGGAGCAGATTTTTTTCTAACAATAACTGTGCCGGAAATGAAAGTTTAACTCTTTCTATGGCTGTGAGGTGGCTAAACTTATTTTTTTGCTTTTGCATGGAAACTGAAGAAATTAAGTTGTTAATTAAATAGCCTAAGCTAGGCGGCTATTTAATTCTTCAGTACGATTACTGAATCAAAAAAACAACAAAAATTCTTCTCGGTGATGCTACGGAAGCCATCACTCCAGCACTTAAGGACAGCAGACTATATGGAAACAATTTAAGGATTTGCTACAGCAAAGGTATTACATTGCTTCGGATCGCCGGTCTGAATACCCTGCTTGAACCAGCGAACACGTTGGGCTGAACTACCATGGGTAAACGCCTCTGGGACAACATAGCCTTTCGCTTGACGTTGCAAGCGATCGTCCCCAATACTGCTGGCAGCATTCAGCGCCTCTTCAATGTCGCCTTCTTCCAGGATTTGCCGCGATCGCTGGGCATGGTGCGCCCAGATGCCAGCAAAACAGTCTGCCTGTAATTCCTGCCGAACTGAAAGTTGATTCGCTGTTACTTTATCGCTTCGACGCTGCAATGCCTGCACCTTATCGGAAATGCCCATGAGATTCTGGACATGGTGCCCAACCTCATGAGCAATCACATAGGCTTGGGCAAAGTCTCCGGGTGCCTGGTGGCGAGTCTTCAGATCCTGATAAAAGCTCAAGTCAATGTAGAGCTTTTGATCGGCGGGGCAATAAAACGGGCCAACGGCTGAGCGGGCATAGCCACAGGCAGAGTTCACAGCTCCCGAAAAAAGAACTAACTTCGGTTCTACATAAGTCGCTCCCCTTTGCCGAAACAGTGTTTGCCACGTATCCTCTGTATCTGCTAGGACAACGGAAACGAAATCAGCCAAGCGATCATTCGCCCCAGAACCTTGGGTTTGAGGAGCCTCAGTGCGGGGGCGATCGCTCGGTGCTTCTTGTTGTTGCTCCCAAATCACGCTGGGGTCGCCACCGAGAAGCGCAACAATCACGGACAGAATGATTGCCCCAATGCCACCCCCAATTACCGGACCCGACACTCCAGTTCCGCGCCTGTCCTCAACATTCGTGCTTCTACGACCAAATTCCCAACGCATAACCGAGACTCTCCAAACTACTGAACTGGGCTACGAGTGAGTAAGGTGCGTAGACGCAAAGCAGCTTGTCGTCAGATCTCGCACCCTAACAAAACTTTTCCTAATTCAACTCACCAAAAATATTAGTGATTTCATTGAGCGAGCTCCTCTGTCAGAGGGATTGCGCTGGTTGACTCTAGAGTCCTCCTTCAGGAGTGCTAATCGCGGTTATCACTTGATTTCAAAACTTACAGCACTGTCATTACCTTAAGTAACTCTGCGGACAAATCTATGTTAGAACCATCTTTTTTTTGAAATAAGACGCCTGCCAAAAAGTAAATATTTTGGGAATAGAATGCTTTGCGATTTTTCCGCAGTTCCATAATAGCTGTTTTTACTTTGGGTTCACAGCTATAGTACCCAAACGTCAGGGGAGCAATCATAAAATCAACTACATGATAACCCTGAGCAAGTGCATAATCAATGGTCTCGACTGGATTGGAGTAAGCCGAAATCATCAACATCACATTCTCACAACCCAGTGATAAAAGCCGTTTAGTAATGGTTGCTCCATCCTCACCACCATGTAGAGAAGGCATGTAGAGATTGTCATCGGGAGCGGGAAGGTAAGGAGGATTGGCAATGAGGTAACTGGCACTAGAGGCAAAGTTTTTGAAGAAACATTTGTTATGAATCGTATATTGATGTTCGAGTTGATATTGCTCAATTCTAGACCGACCGAGTTCACAAGCCGCAGAGTTCAATTCATAACCTTGAATAAACCCATCAAATTGACTTTTCAGCAAACCACTAATGACCGGACTCCCGTCTCCGGCACCAAATTCGACAACTGAATCAAAACGAGTGCAGTTCTTCAGCACCATTTTCTCTAGACATTGGGAATAAAATTGAGACTCTTCAGGACAAAAGAAAACTTTGTTGGGTGAATAGGATTGAACGGCTGTGTTCGAGGTTAATAATACTTCTTGCATGGTACAAATCTTGCTATTCGCTTTCAGAATGAGGGGTATTCGATACTGGTCTAGGAACTATCTCAACGGATGCTAAATTAAGCGGATTGCTCTGCCTGTTTGATGCAGCGAATGATCGCTGCACCGGCCCGATCGCCCATCCATTTTTCTTGGTCATAACCGAGTACCAGTTCCCAGGCATCCTCTGGGTATTGGTCTACTAAGGGTAAGGCTACGTCCTGCAACATCCATTGACCGTGTCGTTCATCTTCCCGGATGTGCAGTTCCCAGTAACCCATCGCCGTGTCTGAAAGCTGTAATCTTTCTGCGGCACTCATGTAATCTTTATAGATGGAAGGGCCAGCAATTTCAAAGTAAGTAAGTCCACCGTTGTAGCGGAGAAAATGCCGCTTGCATTCTGTTAGTAAGAAGTTGTGATTGATACAAGCTAACAGTTCCCAAGGAACGATATCAAAGTATCCCTCTGGCTGAGTATTAAGCCCTAACTCCGCCATCATTTTGGCGAAAAAGGTAGAGTGTTTCCGGGTGAAGCGGCCATTCCCGTATTCCTCCAATAACACACGGATTAATGTAGCTTGTACTTCGTTGCTAGCACCGCCTAGAATTCGCGATAGACGGCTGGCTTCCACTAATCCATCTAGAGAGGCGATCGCTAACAGATGCCGATATCCTTCCAGCGTCATTTCTTGCCGTAGATATTGCTTGTTCTCTGTTAACGTGGGATTCAAGTCAGCCTCACACCGCTCAATCAGTGCCTGCTGGGCGTCTAATTGCCGTAATTGTGCAACATCAAGTTGTGCCAGTTCCCACACTTGCCAAACCGATTCAATCTGATCGCGTACCCATTGCAAATAATACGAACGCTCGTTTTTGTAGCGTCGTAAATCATCGTACCAGAACAAATTAAGCCGATTAATATGATATAGAATGCGCTGCAAAAATAAGTGCGCTGTCTCTACTTCCTCAACTGACGCGTGTTCTGTGTAAGCTCTGCTCAGAGCTGTGGCGACCGCTGCTTCAAAATTACGTACTAATTCAGGGTGAGTATCTACCTGTCGGTCTAAATTTTCATGGGTAAGTAGTTGAATGAATTGTTGTTCGGCTTCGATATAATTGGGGGATTGAGCAGCCGATGACAATTCTTTGGATATCCCTTTAATCAGGCGATCGGGACTCAAAGCTACGGTCATATTATGATGCCTTAAAATCTTTGTGGAGTTTGTTGTTATGTATCGCTGACAAGGGAAACAGCGTTAAGAATTGTGTTTGTCAACGTAATACAACGATATACAAGTCTCTTCCTCTGTTCCGTCCATCCTTGGACAGAATCACCGTTATCAACGAACTCCACAACAAAACCGAGATTCCTACCTAAAGGGGTTTGACGAAAGCTTCATTGAACCCCCAACTTACTTCCGTTTTACCTTCATTGCCCTAGACTCCACTGTAAAGGCTGGAATCTCTTGCAATACAGTGTCACTCAAACTGTATTGTTCGCACACTAAACTTAGACGAGTGCCAGTGGTTTTAACGGCATTAACCGAATGGGTCAGGTCGCCTTGAAAATACAACAATGTGTTAATTTGTGGCTTAATCTGCCCGACTTGCTGTTTATGCCGACGCAACACTAGCTCTCCTCCTTGCAAATTAGGTGGCACCTGCACATAAAGCACACTAACAACTACGGGAGGTTCAACGGTTTTGCAATAAGAGCGCAGGGAGCGATCAATATGTGGATCGACGCGAGATCCTTCTTTGAGTAACAATGGGTTGAGGTAGAACGCATTACAGGTAGGCTGTAGCGCTCGTTCTAGATAAGGCTTAAAGAAGGGAAACCGCCGTTCCACTTCCCCAATTTCTGAACGTTGAAACACCACGGAAAATCCTTTAGTGCCAACAAAGTCGCGGTTGAGGTTATTGATAGTCAGGTAAGAACAAGCCAATATCCCTCCTCGCAAGTCGTTGAGTTCATTGATGGGCAAGGCATTGGGCTGTTGAGAATAGTAGTTGCTCAAGGAATTCAGGAATTTCAAGGACGTACTAATCCCATCATCTCTGTTTTGGGCAACACTCGCCAAATTCAGGCGGTAACAATCAGCTCAAAAGCTTAGCAGAGATGCTTTTCATTCACTTGAGTTCTCAAAAAATATCGGATGATTAACAGGTTGATTGAGCCTTAAATTTTGAGACTCTCTTCTCTTCTAGATTAAGGATTAATAACGCCATAGTAAATGGCGGCAACCGAAAAAAGACTGACTAGAAAAATCGCTGTTACAATTCTGAAACCCAATGCGTTCATTGCTTTTATTAGACAGCTTTGTAGTTCCTCCTATACTTCAGCAATGTATTAGAAGTAGCATCCTACTTTAGAATAGGATTAGATGAAATTTAGGAGTTACCCTTCTCTTCTGATTGGAAGATGAGTTAATTAATTTTCTATGTCATACTCGGAAAATTAAAGGTAACCAGAGGTCTTTCATGGCATTAGAAGGAGTGATTTTAGACGTTGATGGAACCCTGGTTTTGAGCAATGATGCTCATGCTCAAGCCTGGGTTGAGGCATTTGCCGAGCATGGCTATGAAGTGCCCTTTGAGCGAGTGCGACCACTCATTGGTATGGGAGGAGACAAAGTTATTCCCAGGATGGTGCCGGAACTGAACGCTCAAGAGGGACCAGGAAAGGCGATCGCAAACCGACGCAAAGAACTGATCATCAACAAATTTGGACCGAAGCTGACCTCCGCTAACGGCACTAGGGATTTAGTGTTAAAGATGCGGCAATCTGGTTTGCATCTAGTCATTGCCAGTTCAGCGACAACTCAAGAGCTTGGTATTTTACTCAAGGCTGCCCAAGTCGATGATTTGCTCCAGGAAGCAACCACATCGAGTGATGCGGACGCCTCTAAGCCTGCCCCCGACATCGTAGAAGCCGCCTTGAGCAAAGCACAAATGGAACCTGACAACGTGGTGATGTTAGGAGATACACCCTACGATGTTGAATCGGCAGGCCAAGCGGGAGTCGGTGTGATTGCCCTACGCTGCGGTGGCTTTAGTGACGAGCAACTATCGGGAGCGATCGCCATTTACGATGACCCGGCTGATCTGCTGAAGCACTATGACCATTCTCCCCTTGCCCAAGCGGCTTGAATCGGGATTGGCTCGAATTGCCTCAACAAGGCGCAATCGCCTCTTACTGATGTGCAAAGTCACCTCATCGCCACGCGAGAAGCCGGTGAGTCAAAGAGAGATTGAAAGTTAGATACTCGCTCCGCGATAGGTTCTGGTGAATTCTCCCAAAGACTTTCGTAATAAAAGAACGATACACCCAATCCGCGATCGCGTGCCGTCCGCACTTTATTCTGAATTAGTGGCATTGGCACTGGCTTATTTCTTAACCCTGTTAGGACACCCACTCCCGTAGGAATCTTGCGTTGTGCTTCTTGAATTTCGGGACGGCTAATCTGTTCCACAAAACTTTGCAGATCAGGACGATAAACTTGCACAATCAGCTCATCGACAATACCTTGCCTCACCCAAGTCAGCCAATCTTGCAGATAAGTATTGTAAGCCGTGATGTATGGATTAGGAGAAACCGAGAAAATTGCATTCGGCTTTCTCTGTTTCACAGCTTGGTTGAGTTGAGTGACGAACGCTGTAATTTTATCAGCCCGCCAGCGCACCCATGCCGGATCTTGGGGATTAGCTGGGGCATTTCTCTTGGTTTCCTGTTTGTACAAGGCTAGCGTGTAGCGATCGTAGCCAAATTCATTAGGCAAACTGGTGTGATCGTCAAACTGAATGCCATCCACATCATATTGGGTCACCACTTCCAGCACCAGATCGGTGATAAACTTTTGCACCTCTGGCAAAAAGGGATTGAGCCATACCACCTCACCCGCCGCACCAATCCACGTTTGGTTGCCATTCCGCCGTTGCGTTAGCCACTCTGGATGATTTAATGCCAGTTCCGAGGTTGGGGGAGTCATGAAACCGAACTCAAACCAAGGAATCACGAGCAACCCTTGGCGATGAGCTTCCTTCGCGAGTTCAGCCAGGATATCCTGTCCCTGTAAGCCTTTGCGGACAAAGGGTTGGATGTCTGCCCGTTGAGCTACGGCACTTGGATAAAGCGCGTAACCCGAATTCCATACGACAGGATAGATTGTATTCAGATTCAACCGTGTTAGCTGACTCACCGCCTCTTGCATTTTGGGGCGGTCTCTGAGGATGTCATGGTCATTTTCAGTCAGCCAAACCCCGCGAATTTCCTGCAACGGTTGCGGTGCGATCGCCTCTGGTATTGTATCTGGTATCACTACCTCTGGCACTGTACTTTGCGCGATTGCAGCAATAGGATGACCAGCCAGAAATATTGTCATGAATAAGGCCAGCACGAGTAAGGAAAGATACTTGACAATTCGCCACCAACCTCTAAGGATGAAACGCAATTTCATAAGCTTAAATGCTAATTTAGCTATCCAACTACGCAATCGTTGATTTTTACAATGGAATGCACGATTTATAGACTACAGGTATTTATCTTTACTAAAGGGTGAGTTAATTAACAGTAGTCGTTCCATGATTAATATTGATGGTTGTAATAGAGAAATATAAACATTCCAATAGATAGGTAGCATCGCGGGCTGCCTTGACAGTTGACACTGAGCCGTTAATAGTATCTATAAATTCACTGGGTCGTGTGGTTGGGCATGGTAATAGTTGTTGCATGAGACAAGCTTGCACAAGGCAAGGGTTATGACGTAGCTACGAGTACTTATCTCTTAGAGCGTTGCCACTTATGCAAGAAGTCTCATGAAGAGGGCGATGAGCCTAATTCTGTCTTCTCTCCTCGTATGATCTCCGGTCTGCCTTTCTCGGTGAAGGTACAACACCTGCTGGCACAAATACACTCGCACCTACAACAATGCCTCAATCACTTGCTCAAAATTTCGGCAATACACCTGTTGGTTGTACTCCTGCCGATCTTTTTCTGATCGGTAGGACATTGGTTTTAGGGTTGCCTGTTGGATACGAACCATGAATGGACGACGAAGTTGCTCATATTTCTCGAAGGCTTGGGTTAGAGCTTGTGTATTATCCCAATTATTCTCCTGTGCAATCTTCGCGATTAACGTAACAACCGCGAGTGCATCTTCTAATCCTTGATTAGCCCCTTGAGCCATAAAGGGAGGCATTCCATGGGCAGCATCACCCACTAATACCACTCGCCCATTACTCCATGGGGTTTGAAGGGTGACCGAATGATCTTTAGCATGGGGATTAGCTGTGCGAGGAAGTGGGATGGCATCTGAAACAGTCGCACGGTGAATGTAGTACGGACGCTGGAGCATATTATCAGGAGAAGATAGGCGAACTAATTGCTTGAGGACATTGGGAAAGTTAGCCTTCTCCAACTCTTGCACAGCTAAATCAATCAATGAACGGCTAGACTTTCCCTGTAAAGATTCCACAGGTAAAGGAAGATGTATAAGATACCCGACTTGTCCACTAGGTCTGTGAAATAAAATTATCCTGGGAGATTCTATATCGGCGGAATCTCCAGATATTTCATCATTACTGATTGTGAGAACGGGTGATTCTTGAAAGTATGTTTCTTCAAGTTCTCCACATAAATTTTTAGGAATATCGATAATTTCCCGACACCCAATTGCGGCAAACCCGGAGTATTCAGGACGTGCAAAAGCAGAGTATGGACTATCGGCGTAAAGAATTCTACGAACCGTAGAGTTGATTCCGTCTGCTGCAACGACTAACCTTGCTCGAATGGATTTAGTGTCTAATGGTTGGGAAGTTTGCTCACCATTCTGAGGCGACATTTCCTCTAATTTCTGTCCATCTACCCAATGAGCATAGGGGTTGGTTTCTAGGCTTGTATCAGATATACAATCGACTCGGACACAGGATTGCTCTGGCTCTTCCACTACATTAATACAACGGTGATTCGCTCTCACCCTGTCTTGGGGAAGTAAGTTTCTCAAGATAGTTTGTAAATCATACCAAGCTATGGAGACTCGACCTTCTCCGTATTCTTGAAACCAATCATCAAATTTAAGAGAAATGGACGAAATTTCCTGACCCTGAAAATTTTTCTGCACCCATCTAGGTGAAGCCTTTGGAGGTTTTGGTTCTTGACCTATTCCGGCAGTCTCTTCATCCTTCGATGGGTTGGAATTCAATAAGCGATTGCCAGCTCTTTTTACTTCTTCGTAAGCTTCAACGGATAAATATTTAAGAGACTTTAATCCATTGGGAAGCAGATCTAACACCTGTCCAACCGGACGAAAGGCACGAGTTTGATCGACGACTAAAATATTTTCAATCCCACGCTTGCGTAAGCCAATGGCAGTAGCTAACCCAACAGGCCCAGCGCCAATTATGACAACATCATAGATTTCAGGAGAAATCGTGTTAAACACATCTTCTAGCAGATTGCTTTGTGTAGTCACAGGTAATCCTTTGCCATTCTAAAGAACATGAACTTTGTTATTTAGCTTAAATGCCCAGTGGATTATTTAGATATCAAAACGGTGTCTTGGTGTGTAAATAAAGACTTTGTCCTGATTGCGGATGCTCGAAGCGCAGTTCCCTCGCGTGTAAGTGTAACCGACTCGCAACAGCACGGCAGCCATAAAAGCGATCGCCTAAAATCGGTATCCCAATTCCTCTGGCATCAGCCGCGTGAACCCTCAACTGATGGGTGCGTCCGGTGAGGGGAATAAACTCGATACGAGTGTAGTCTCCTTCCCTTGCCATCACCTGGAAGCGAGTCAAGCTGGGTTTGCCGCGAACTTCATCCACTTGTTGATAGGGACGATTCTCCGGATTTCCCCACAGGGGGAGTGTAATCTCTCCTCGCTCAGTTGTCACCCAACCCGAAAGTACTGCTTCATAAACCTTGTGAACTTGCCGTTGCTGAAACTGCTGACTCAGTTGACGATAAGTTTGTGGATTACGCGCTAGCAAGAGGATACCCGACGTGTCTTGATCCAAGCGATGCACCGCCATAATTGCCATGCCATCCGCCAACTGATGACGCAAGCGACTGAGAACACTATCTTGGCAATCACGATAACGTCCTGGTACCGAAAGTAATCCTGCGGGTTTATTCACCGCAATCAGCCATTCGTCTTCATAAACAATAGGTAAAGAGACCTCTCCCCACACCCCTTCCTTAGTAAAGCTCCAGTTCTGCAAGGAGATGGTATGATTAACTCCCCCCTTTTTAAGGGGGGGTTGGGGGGGATCGAAGGGGACTAGGGATTTAGATTTCAATCCCGAAAGCAGAAATCCCATCAAAGGCTGACAGCGTTCCACACAAGCGCCATAGAATTCTCCCTGAACTTTATCCCCAGAGGACTTTCCCCACCAAAACTCTGCCATTGCCAGGGGTTTGAGTCCCTGTGTTGCCGCATAGTGAAGCAGCTTGGGGGCACAACAGTCTCCTGTACCCGTGGGCATCGAGCCTCCTGGCATCAATTGCTGCAATGATAAAGATTGCCCGGAAAAATTAGTCACGCTGTAGGCAGCGTGCATCTGAGCCTGCAATTGGCGAGATAGAGCTTTGCGCTGTTGTTTCAGTTCCCGCATCCGGGCATCTGCTGCTTCAACTTGCTGCTTGAGGGGTTGCAATCCTTCATTTTGTTGACGTTTGAGTTGCCGTCGCTCAATTCCATGCCGACGACTTTCTTCATCGAGTTGTTCGAGGGCAAGAGTGAGTGCTTCTCCTGTGAGGGTTTCGCACAGAAGCTGACGTTTTCGCTGTCGTTGGTGCTTGCCATCTCGATGGCGATCGCTCATTTGTTGCAATTGTTGCTCAAACTCGCGAGATAGGGTTTCGTAATGCTGCCGTTGTGGAAGTTGCTTCAGGGTAATGAGTTCCTGCTTGATAGCCTCCAACTCAGCCAACGTGCGGGCTTCTTCTAGGGCAACGTTGTCGCGTCCTGGAATCGGCGGAACCCAGCCCTCAAGCCTGCTGTGACCATTTAGAAGACCAGAGAAAGCCTTGAGTATCCGTTGTTCATTATTCGGGAGTTCAACCAGCAGTATTCCATACATCTTGCCTTCGTGAGAATAACGGTCATTGTGGGCAAGGTGCTGCATTAAATTTTTGGCGATCGCTTCTGCTGTTGGGGTGCGGGGCAGTTTCAATCGCTCACCCGTTTGAGGACAACGTCCTTCATAGTAATAGCTAGGAGATGAGTGGCTGACAGCAGCATTGCCGTCAATAAAATCTGAAAGTGGATGAAGAACCACCATACCCGTTATTTGCGATCGGCTATTTCAAAAAATGAGGCATCTGAAATGATTTTGTAGTCAGCGCTTTAGCGCTAAAGTGCCGACTACCAAGGGAATCAGTATCTTCTAATCAACCTTGACACTCGACTAGCGGCTGATGAGCTTTCAGCGACAATTAGATAAATTGCTTTCTGCCTGCGTCACCAAACCATTGGAAACCCAACCTTTGGCAGGTAAGGCAATTTCTACCCAATTACGATTATTGACTGTTTTGTTGGTTGGAGGATTGCTAGTTAGGGTAATCCGTCCTTGATAGGGTATTCCACCAACCTGAGCGGCTGTGGGATTGGGTTGTCTGCGAATCACTAAACCTTGAGAGGGGCGAATCACTTGACGGCAAAGGTCTTTAATTGCAGGGCTTTCCGTGTTGCCACCACAGGGCTTGAGGTTGATGGCATGTACATACCCTGTGACAGGCCCACTAATGCGGATGAGTCCATCGGCTCCAACGGAAGTATCCGCCAATATGACTTCATCATTGACGGATATAAGCCTTAATGTCTCACTGGTGGAGTTAGATTCCCTGAAAATGGGGATTTGCTGTTTGGCAGCACGGCACTGTCCTACCAGAGACGCTTGTGCCAGTTGTACGTTTTCCTCAGAGGATGCGATGTCAGTACCTGCCATAGCCGGAGTATTCATTCCGGTGGTGGCGATCGCAATTACAGCCAAAAGATTAATCGGCTTACCCAATCGATTCATGGTTTCCATCATTAAGCTCCTCACTCACAGATTCTGTGAACTCATATTCGCAAGAGTTCCTACTGCGAGATTTTGACACGCTGAGGCTCATTTACTCTCATTTTTTGCGGGTTTCGTCAACTAGAGATGGACTGAGTGAGATTAAGTCACTGGTTTTGAGGGATGAGGGGAGAGTGCGATCGCTTCCTCTTTTCTGGGAGTCAAACCCTACTCTCCTGACAGCAGTAATTCTAGACGGTCTACTTGGTGAAGATAGAGCAGTGGCGATGTGTTGACAATGACCAGAGCTTCAGGCATTGTTGACATCTTGCTCTAGTTGTTCAGTTGTTAAGGAGAAGGGGGATACCTGATAACGCCCCAGTAGCATCAGGAATTCCACTCGTGACATACCCGCCAATTGAGCAGCGCGTCCTGATGATAATTTACCCAGTTCAAACAGCTTTACAGCCGCCAAGATACGGAGTTCTCTTGAAATTGTTTCGGGTGTTTCTTTAAGGCTGATTAACACTTCTTCAGGAATTTCGATTTGAACTGTACTCATGTTTGATACCTCCTTGTTGACCGCAGATTTAATGTTACTATTTGGGCTGCTACTAGGCGCGATCGCTCTTTTCTAGATTGGTTTCGTTTTTTGAGTAGATGAGTTGTTCGGTGCTCGCATAATTGTTGCAAACGTACCCAAGTGATCGCATTTTGAATTGGGGCGATCGCACTTTACGATATTCACCCCAACTCTGAAATAGGGATTAGGTTGTGGAAACTTTACGGATGAGCGATCGCATCAGCTTACCGGGAACGGGCGCAGGTAGGAGAGGACTCCATTCGCTGATGTGGCAAAAGTGGAGGGCGCAGAGGGCGTGGACGATGGTAGTTACGGTTGTTTTTGAGCCGATAACTAGGATTTGTGCAGATTCTGGTTCTGGGTTGGGTGGAGTGAGAGTGGAAGTAGGGGAGGTTTCTTTCGAGTCTGGGAGAGAGTCTTTGAACATAGAGCATTTTTTGAAGGGGAGCAATGTAACCAATATGGCAACAAAATTATTGTACCCTAACGATACCGATTTGGTGACATTTACCTTGTCATACACCTCTGACAAAATCTGAACATGGGAAAGGCAGGCAAGGCGCTAAAACAGGTACTGGAAACCTATGACATTAGCCAAAACAAGCTGGCAGTCACGATGGGAATTTCACGGGCAAACATTAATCGCTGGGTACACGAGCAAAGAGATCCAGCCGGTGATGTGATTGTTGAAATTAAGAATGCACTCAAGCAGCTAAATCCGGATGCGGCTGAGGATTTCGCCAGGTTATTCCTGGGTGATTGAGATAGATGATGAGGCGATCGGTTGTTAGGGGATGAGGGGAGAGTGCGATCGCTTAATCGAGCAGTTGAAGTAAGGCGTTCATCGCATCGAGTCTCATTGGCTGGTTGCTACTGCACGCTCTACTGCATCTAGCCACTCTCGCGGCAACCTTGTGCTTTCAACTCGCTGCTCGAATTCAGGGGAACCTCTTGCGATCACAGTTATAGGCTACTGACGCTCCAGACGCGGAGAAGTTTTATTATGGGCAATTAGAGGGACTTGATATAAGAATGTTATTTAGCTGTCTTGTTAACTCTATCTCTTATTTTTTCCCTCAAAATACTGCAACACTCTATCGTAATTCCACGATAAAAATACCACAAATGAATACAATAAAATGACTATAAAAGGAGGAAATGCATTCTGTACGAATGAGAGTACTATGACTCCCAAAAAAAGAAGTGAATTTGCGTACACTAAAGCGTTAATTTTCTTAATAAGATTTTGATTTACATTTCTTTGTTTGTCTATATTCATTGTAGTCTCTAATAAAGTCAAGCTTTTTTTTGCTAACTCATCTTGAAGATTTGTATGTTTCTGCCTTTCTGCTGCAAAAATATCCAAAAAATTTTGATTCTTTTTAATTTGTGTAGATAGAACTATCTCATGCTCTTGATTTTGAATCTTCAGTCTTTCTTCTACTGAAACTAGTTTAGTCTGAATCTCTCGCCTAGCGAATCTCAGGCTAGCTATTAAAAACTTGTAACCTTGGTCACTCAGGCTTTTGTCTTCTGCCCATGCTACAGCATCTTCTAATACCTTTTCTCGCAATAAAAATGATTCATTTTGACAATCAGAAGCCAACCAATTAGTGATATTTTTTGCATATGGTTCCCACTCTCCTAAGGCATTATTAACCCAACGTCTACCAAAAACATTTTTATAAATGCGGTTTTGAATTCTTAATTCATCATTCTCCTTAACAACTAATCCTGATAGTCGTAATTGCCATTGTTCAAGACTGTCATCAAATATTACTTTTCCAGCTTTGTTGCCTTCCGAATCCAAAATTTTATTATAAAGTCCCAGCAAGCGCCCAATACGCTGCTGTTTGCTTAAGAGGCGATCACGTATTGTTGTCAAATGCTTTGGATCATCTTGAGATTCCCAATCCTTAATCACCCTTGAACGCACTAGCTGATCAACCCACTTAGCTTCGTTATTAGTAGGTATCGGCTCAGCAAACTTTAGAATCAAATCACACAGTTTTTGGGTGAGAAAGGGTTGTCCCCCTGTCCATCCCAAAACCTTTTCTAGAACTGCTTGGGGGTTACTAACTTTTCCTTCCAATCCTTTGGCTAACGGCAGAGCTTCTGGTGCTTCAAAGCCATTCAGTTGAATTGATCTGCCTATATTAAAAGGTGTGTATTCTTTGTTTTGAATCAAATCCGAGGGTGTTGCTACTCCCAACAAAACAAAGGTGAGACGTCTGTATTCAGGATTCTCAGCACGTTGGTTATAACAAAATCTAATTAGGGCAAAGAAATCATCTGATGAAAAATTTAATTTTAAAATACTATCAATTTCATCAAAAAATATAACAATGTTTTTGTCAACCTTCTCCAGAATCACATCTTTTATAAATTCGTTTAACCGCTGTACTGGTGAGAGCAATTGCTGATCAACTAACCAATTAGGTAAATTAACTTTTCCTAATAGATTAAGACCCATCCATAACTTGCTAATCAATCCTCCATACCACTGCTCTGGAGTGACATCACTACCGATACCAGTAATGTCAATTGATGCACAGACAAAGCCTTCATTTTTTAGCCTTTGCATAATCTGTACTCGCAAGCTTGACTTCCCCATCTGCCGCGAGTTCAACACATAACAATATTCGCCAACTTTCAACCTGTTGTAGAGGTCATCGTCTGCCTTCCGCTTCACGTAACTGGGGGCATTAGGCGGCAGGCTTCCTCCGACATGATAATATTTGCTGGCTGGATTTTGTGTTGTAACCATTAGCTGACTCACAGGCGATCACAGAAATACTGACGATACAAGTTACAGCGAGGCATCACATCATTGCCTTGTACCTGCAATAATCCCATCCTCTGTAACTGATACACTTGCATCGGCTTTAACTGTACTGGGCTATTTGAGGTAACTACCTGTTTGAACGCAGCCCTCAGTTCTAAACTTTTTTGGAGACTAATTAAATGCCGTAGCAAATGGTCGCTATAGATTCCGGCTTCTGTGGGAGCATCTTGCAACAACTGCTCAAGAGTAACATCCTGACGCCTAACGCGATAGAGAGCCAACCGCAGTAAATAGGGATGTCCTCCAACCATTGCCATTAGCTGATTGACTTGGCTATCTGCCAGATCCAGTCTATGACGCTGAGCCAAATCTTGCACCTGCTGTAGACTGAACTCTGACAATTCCACTGGTAGACCTACATTAAAAGGTGATTGATGGATGTTCAGTGGAATATAAACTTCTGTAGAGTATGCCACGATGACCCGAAGTCGTTGCCAGATATCGAGATTCTTTGCCTCCTCGTACCACTCTCGCAGCAAAGAAAAAAACTCTTCAGCGATTTCAGGATACTGGAAAACCCAATCAGCTTCATCCAAAGCCAATGCTAACGGACTGTCTATTTGTTCTAACAGATACGCCTGAAAGTACATTGTACAGCTCTGTCTGCTGCCAAAAAGGTTCTCATTCCAATAATCATCTAGCACTGGCTCTAGCTCTAGCTCCCGGCTAACATTGGCACAGAACCACCGCAAAAATTTATCCAGCTTGACAAAAATTGCTCTCTCAGCTCGAAGGTTCAAACGCACCGTTTGGCAGCCTTGGTTTGCTGCATAATCGAGCACCCTACTCATCAGTGAAGTTTTGCCCATTTGCCTAAGTGCCTTGATTCGGATCAATGCTCCAGGCTGCAAAATCTCTTCGTAACACTGTAATTCAATAGGGGGACGCTCCACATAAAAAGTAGAACCCAGAGGCACTTGACCATCTGGGAATTCTGGCTCTATTAGCGATAGGGATTGATTATTAGGACTCAGGTAAGGGATTAAGGGTTGCAGGTTAGGAGTTGGGCTAGCAGTGAGTGACTCTTTGGAAATGCTTCTTAATCGCCATCGCCGCTTGAGGGCTTCCCGAAAGTTCGATTTACCAATATCTGGCTCCTGTAACGCTTTTGATAGGAGCTTCCAAAGCTTAGCACCAATATCTCGCTGTAGGTAATTTGCTGTGTAGTTAGTATTCAGTGCGATCTGTTCATAAGTCTGCCTTTCCCAAGAGCCACGAAGTACAAGCACTTCAGCATCACTAAGATGTTTTCCCGTAGTTTCAAAGATTGCCATTCCTGCAACTTCTATGGCTTCGTCAACCCTGAATTCTTCTTCACTCATGGATTAGCCACGTTTCAAGGCTTAGCCTCTAATCTAACTGTAGACACTCTGTTCAACCCAGATAATGATCTGGCTTATGACTTTTCCATACTTTTACATACTGAGATGACTTTAGCCAAGTTTTAGTTTTATTTTTGTCAAAAAAATACCTACTTTATCCAAAATTATCCAATGGTAGTTTTTTAAGAAAGAGTAGAACATATGAATGAAGAAGCACAAAAATGCCAATTAATTATGGGGCAAGGTTATTTTGCTCCTACCAGCAATCATTTTTCAGCTAATTACTATCCAAGCATCAATCTACCTATGCGATCGCCCAACACTCAGCCCCTTCTCCACTACCACGCCAAATCCGCTTGGGAAAACGGCCTCGGATATCTTGTCGATTCTCGTGGCATTAGCCTCCCAGGTATAACCAGCATCCTGAAAGCTACCAAATCTCCACAAGAGAAAGCACAACTGTCAAATTGGCGTCAGCGAGTCGGAGCATCTGAAGCAAACCGGATTTCCCGAACCTCACGCGATCGCGGTAATCTCATCCACAAGCTAACCAAAAGCTACTTCCTGGGTGAGTCCTTCTCTTGTCCTGACTCCATCAAACCTTACTGGGATAACCTGTTACCCATTTTGCAAGACATCCATGATGTCAGACTGATTGAAGGCAACGTTTTCCACTACTACGAAGGGTATGCAGGCAGAGTTGACTGCGTTGCCAGTTATCACGGCATCCCCTGTGTGATTGAATTCAAATCAGCAGACAGGATTAAGCGCCTCTACGATGAACCCTTACAGTTAGCTGCTTATTGTGGAGCCTTGAACCGACAGTACGGTGTGAAGTATGGAGTAAGCCTCAACCACGCTCTACTAATTGCGACCACTCCCGATGAAGTGAGTTTAACTTGGTTTGACCCTGACGAAGTGATGGACTACTGGCGCAAGTGGCAGCAACGAGTGGCACAATTTTGGGCGCAACAAAAAGCGATCGCCTAAACCAAAATACTTCTTTCCAAACTCCCTCACCAATGCTCCAAGTGAGGGAGTGAGAATTGAAGCTGAACTAATGTATAGTTGTGCGATCGCGCAACACCCAATTACCTGCTAGCCGCTTACTGACAAAAACCTAAATTGCTTTCTTCCTCTGTCAGTAACCCATTAGAAACCCAACCCCTAACCGGTGCAGAAATTTCTACCCAGTTACGCACCTCATCTTTTTTCTCCGTTGCAGGAGTACCACTCAGAGTCACCCGTCCTAAATGAGCTACCCTACCCAGCCGAGCAGATGTGGTCGTGGGTTCTCGACGAATCACCAAACCTTGCGGTGGTCGAGCTACTCGACGACAAAGGTCTGCTGTTGAAGCCGTTGCAGGCGTTTGGGTCGTGTCTGTAGTAGTGACTCCAGTACTGGCAGTACAAGGCTTCAGGTTAACCGCTTCCACATACCCTTCCACAGGAGCACTGATGCGAATAAAGCCCCTACGATTCACCCGATTCTCCCCTAACGTAACTTCGGCATTGGCAGATAGAAGTTGTAACGCCTCACTCGTCGTATTAGCCTCCCGGAAAATGGGCATTTGCAGTTTCGTCGCACGGCACTGTCCCGCTAGTGATGCTTGTGCCAATTTCACGCTGGCTTGAGAAGGTGTGATGTCAGTTTGTGCGATCGCAGAATGACTCATCCCACTCGTTGCGATCGCTATTACCGCCAAAACACGAACAGAGCGTCCTTTATCCATTTTTTTCATATAATGTCAACTCCTGGCTGATAGATTTAATTTTGAGTGATAGCGTAAATCCTACAATTTCTACGACTCAACTGAAATAGCAATCTTCTAGATAGATGATGAGAGTGGTGCGTTAGTAACGCCCCCTACTGGAGTGTCTCAGCTCAAATGCGATCGCATCTGCAATTTTCAGCTTTTGCTAAATTTCACCGATTATCTAACCAAACTTTCCGGATATACCCACAAACCTCTGAAAAAAGAAAAAAGAACGGTTAAATGAAATAAGCTATATGCCTGACTATCAATGGAAACTGACCATCGTAGAGCGCAACCTCTCGCTCTCTAATTGGATGAACCTGATGCCAGAAGCGCAAGAGCAAATGTTAGAAGAGGCTGACGAATTGATCGGGGACGTGCCTCTAGTAGATAGTCAGCGGTTGCTTGCATTACTGGAAACACTCCAAGACCATACAGAAGAACAAGTCCACAGCAAAATCAGTCAGATTTTGAGTCATCAGTCCAGTTCCCAGATCAGCCATCCATGGGAACGGAATCTCCAAAACACTAACCTCACAGCCGATGTCCTACAGATGGACTTATGGGCATCCCTGAAATCCGTCAGTTAGGGCAACAGAAAGAGGGCATCAAGGGCGATCAATCCTTCAATCTGAGCACGACTGATAGTTAAAGCGCTCTTTTTACAATGCCTTCATAAAAAAAGAGCGCTTTCTTGACAACTTTTTCACATTCAGTCTCTACATTAGTAAAAGGTATCGGAATGTTATACGAGACAAGCAACATGCCTGACTATCAATGGAAGCTGACGATTGTAGAGCGCAACTTGTTGCTCTCTAATTGGGTGAAGCTGATTCCAGAAGCACAAGAGCAAATGTTATGGGAAGCTGACAGCTTAATAGAAAATGTGCCTCTACTCGATAGGCATCGGTTGCTGATATCTCTTGAAACGCTGCAAGAGCATACAGAATCCAATTTACAGCAACAAATTCAGCAAATTTTAAGTCATCGGTTAAACACCAATATTAGAGAATCCCTTGAATTAAGTCTCCAGAAGGCTAATTTATTGTTCATCTAAATTGCCTATTTAATTGCTTCCTCAAACTGAAACTCCAGCGGACACCTCTCTCCTTGTCGCCGGAGTTTTAGTGAAAAAGGGATTGGGGGAGGGTTTAGATTTATACTTCGTTGTGTTCATAGGTATTACTATCCCTCCCCCTTGTCCCCCTTGTCCTCCCTGTCTCTCCTATGTATGTATGTATCTTTGACTGCAACTTGGTATTAGGCAGCAGAGGGCTGAATTCCCCTACTCCAAGCATCCAAATCCGCCAAAGCGCGATCGCGATACACCCCATATCGCTCTTGCTTATTCTTAATTCGCGCCGATAACGGAGGCAAAATCCCAAAATTCGGCGGCATGGGTTGGAAATGCTTGGGTGAAGCCGAACTAATGAACTCAATCAACGCACCCATCATCGTCGTTGGCGGCAGCATGATCGGTTCCAATCCCAATACCAGCCGCGCCGCATTCGTCCCCGCTAACCAACCCCCAGCCGTCGCGGCGGTGTAGCCTTCTGTACCCACCAGTTGACCGGCTGCCAGCAACGTCGGGCGCTGCTTAAATTGCAGCGTGGGATGCAATAACTCCGGCGCATTCAAAAACGTATTGCGGTGCATGACACCCATCCGCACAAACTCGGCATTTTCCAAGCCCGGAATCAACCGAAACACTCGTTTCTGCTCACCCCAGCGCAAATTCGTCTGGAATCCTACCATATTCCACAACTGACCCGCCTTATCTTCTTGCCGTAGTTGGATCACGGCATAAGGGCGATCGCGCTTTTGGCTTAAGTCTTCTTCTGGTTGCTCTTTCGTCCGTGGGTCAAATAGCCCTACTGGCTTCAAGGGGCCGTAGCGCATGGTATCTTCTCCCCGACGTGCCATCTCTTCAATCGGCAGACAACCTTCAAAGAATTTGGCTGTTTCTTGCTCAAAATCCTTCAATTCCGCCTTTTCTGCTGCACAAAGTTCTTGCCAGAAGTGGAGGTACTGTTCCTTGTTCATCGGACAGTTGAGATAAGCGGCTTCACCTTTGTCGTAGCGTGACGCCATAAAGGCAATATCCCGGTTGATCGATTCCCCCACCACAATCGGCGATGCCGCATCAAAAAAGCTAAAGTATTCCATGCCTGTGAAGCGTTGCAAGTCTTCAGCCAAAGCCGGTGTTGTCAGGGGGCCACTCGTTAGTACCACCACGCCCTCTGGGGGAATCTGCGCTACCTCTTCCCGACGTAACTCAATCAGAGGATGACTTGCCAAGGTTTCGGTCAATTCATGGCTAAAGACTGCCCGATCTACCGCCAGTGCTCCACCCGCCGGGACAGCATGTTCATCCGCTTTGCGGATAATAATTGAACCCAGGCGACGGAGTTCTTCGTGTAATAAACCAGAAGCGCGATCGCTCGATTGGGCACCAAAGGAATTACTGCACACCAATTCCGCCAATTCCCCCGTGTGATGGGCAGGACTTTGCCTCACGGGTCGCATCTCGTGTAACACGACTGGCACACCAGCATTAGCAATTTGCCACGCCGCTTCTGTACCTGCTAACCCACCGCCGATGACATGAATCACTTTTTCCACCATTATTCCTCCACAATTCCATCCTCCAAAGCTAGCCGGATTTTCTCATCACAAGCTGACTTCTACCGGGACTTTCACCTTTGGTGCGACTGCACTTCCAAAATGATTAATCCTCCGATTCCTCAATCATCGCAGGGTCGATTAAGGTCACATCAAACGGATCGATTGGCCCCGACTTGCCGGTTTCTCGCTTGAGGCGATAATATTTGGCCGTTACTCTAGGGTCAAACGTCACCATATCCTCATTTTCCAGATTGTGAGCTGGAACTTTGTGACCATTAATCAAGATGCCATTAGAACTCGACTGACCTTTGAGGTCGCCATCCACAATTCGATAATAGTAGCTGCCATCCTCTCGCTGGCGTCGCACTAATGTGGCATGTCGGCGAGAAACAAAGAGTGAATACAGCCGAATATCACAGTTAGGTGCTCTGCCGATTGAATACACCTCCCCTCCTAGGGGAAATTCTCGGCGTCCTTTATCGTCTTGTACAATCAACCAGTGACCTTCCTGGGGTTCTGAAGGCACTATAGTCTCCTTACTGAAACCGCTTGGAAGACTATTGAGTGAGGATTGCTGAGATTGTGATGCTTTAGCTTCAGGCATTTTTCCTATATCCTTGGCTTGATGAGGCTGGGAGAAGAAATGTCAAGTAAGTTTTACTAATTTTGAGGTTATTTAATAGAAGAAATTCGATGAATTCACTCATGTAAAGCATGAAGTGTGACCAACACAGACCCATTGTTGCTGATCAGGGAATTAAGGTCGGGGTAATGGTGGATAACATTCAACGTGGTATTCATCCGATGATTCCCCTCGATCCGACGAGTTGCCAAGGGTTTATCAGCCGCCTTTAAAAGGGCATAATCCTAGAATCGTTGTTATCCAGTGTAACTAGAGAGTCATTTGATTGGGAAATCACCCTACTGGGATGGCTGGGACTGACACCTATAGGTTTTCTTGACCGCCTACGAGTGCTCGACTGCTTACGGCTTAAAGATTTAACAGTCCAGTGATCGTAGCGGGTGGTAAAATAATAGCTGCTAAAATCACTAAAGCGATCAATCCCCAAAAATCCCGCCAATTGTTCAGTTCGGAGACATCGTTAAGAGCGGGTTCATCAGCTACGGGCAGCAGTAACAGGATAATCCCCCAAACTAGTAAATCAGGTTCAAGCATAGCTCTGACCAAGACAAGCAGTCGGACAACTTGACCAATCGCGATACCGGTTCTCTGACCAAACATGGCATGGACAATATGACCGCCATCTAGTTGCCCGACAGGCATTAAATTAAAGGCTGTTACGACCAAACCAATGTAGCCGGCGACAGCCACCGGATGAAGATTAATCGCCATTTTTGGAGCCAAGGCGCTGCCTAATGCCCACTTACTCAGCACCGTGAGCAACAAGGAAAATCGAGGATTCAGGGATTGAAAATTTAACCACCCAGAGGAGTCAGACAGAGGAACGACTTCAGAGTGGGCAAGTCCCCACATCAGCAAAGGGATCGTCACGAGAAAGCCGGCTAGAGGGCCAGCAATCCCAATATCAAATAAGGCTTTACGATGAGGAACCGGCGATCGCATCTGGATAAACGCCCCAAACGTTCCTGGGGCAAAGGGCAGGGGGATAAAGTAGGGCAACGTGGCGCGTACTTTATAGAACCTTGCCGCCATGTAGTGACCAAGTTCATGGATGCTCAAAATTGCCATGAGGGCTACAGCATAGGGCAGCCCTCTAAGTAAAATAGACGGGTCAACTTGCGACTGTTTGGCTGTGACGCCAGCAATCTCAGCCCCAACAAAAGTCGTTGTCACTAATGTAATTAATAGCAGAGCCAACGCAAACCCTGGTCGCGTTAGGGATTCAGTTTCCCGTCCTGCTTTTGGCTGAGCTTGAGGATTAGGAACCAGTGCAAAAAACGGTTTACCGTTAAAGCTTTCTTGAAAAATCACAAAAAAGCGATCGCCAAATTCGGCCTCTATATTTCCCCGTACTGTCTGGTATGCTGACTCCGGGTTCGTTCGCAGCTTGCCGCGACACAAAACCGCTTGAGGTCTGTACTCCACATTCTGGAGATAGTAAACCCCCCAAGGGAAACAATTCCTCAGTTCAGTTTCTTCTTGTTTACTGATTGGGCGTAGTGTTGACGGCTCACTGGTTGATGGCATCGTCTGTTGAGTGATTGAAATTTGAGGTTTATTATTCTCAACCTCCTGATTCACAGGCGGCTTAGGAATTTGGCGTCCCCACTGAATCAGCAGCCAGTACAACAGGGGGCAAAGCACAAATGGGCCGACCATCAGGATCAGTGGGGGTGGAGTATTCTTTCCATAAACCAGCATCCAGGCACTCCAAATCAGGACGGGTGTCATGAGCACCAGCCACAATAGCCATACTGGCGTCCGGGTCAGTTCAGCAACACTTCGCTGGATAGTAATGTAAGTGAAAAGACCCAGACTCAGTAAAATTAGGAGCAACCAGAGTTCCATGATGTAAAGATCACAATTGGTGTAAAAGAACGATCTTAGAGAAGGTCAACACCGTTCGTTAACTACTACAGGCATACAAGCATTGTGCAACCCGATTCCCCGCAACAGGGCAACTTTATTCCTCCTCAAAACTCACCCTCCAACCGGCTACCCACTGCACTCAAAGCACCACGCCCTATCCTGGATACTATTTTTGCATTTGCACCCAATCGAGATACCTTGGGTGGCACGGCTTATCTTATTGTAGAAAATGCAGGTAACCTCCTGATTGATTGTCCCGCCTGGAATGAAACTAATGAGCAATTCTTACGGGAGAAAGGGGGAGTCTCGTTACTGTTTTTGACCCATAGAGGTGGCATTGGCAAAGCACGGGAGATTCAGGAGGCGACAGGCTGCCAAATCCTGATCCAAGAACAAGAAGCCTATTTACTGCCAGAACTGAATGTAACATCATTTCAGTACGAGTTGACCCTCAGTCCCAATTGTTCAGTCCTTTGGACGCCCGGTCATTCTCCGGGTTCGGCTTGTTTGTACTACACATCGGCTGGCGGTGTGCTGTTTTCCGGGCGTCATTTGTTGCCGAATCAGCAAGGGGAACCTGTACCTCTACGTACCTCGAAGACCTTTCACTGGCCTCGTCAAATTCAGAGTGTAAAGCTTTTAATTGAGCGCTTCACTCCTGAAACGTTGAATTATCTCTGTCCTGGTGCCAATACAGGATCACTACGGGGTAGAGGTGCGATCGCTCAGACGTACAAGCCGTTGGCTCAGCTAGATCTAGGGGCTTTGCTGAACGCTCAACCGCTGCTATGAGTTGGTCGATACGGCTCTAAGTTAATAGACTGAATCGGAATATAAAAGTTCAGGAGTTGAGTACGGCTTAAGGCGATCGCCCTTGGTGTTGCTCTTTGGGCAATCGCCTTCGCGTTGATGCCTTAGTTTCTTAGCATCTAACTCTTAACGGCCTCAGCCACCACGGATTGACTCGTTAACAACTTGACGGCGACTTGATATTGCTCGTCTGCTGCTGTTCCCACCTGATTCAGAGTAATGGGATCTAAAGAGACCTCTAGATCGGGCTGGATACCCAATTTATGGATATCCCGGTGGTTGGGTGTCTCGTATTTAGCAACAGTTACGGCGAGTCCTGAACCATCGGTTAAGTCAAATAACGATTGAATTAAGCCTTTGCCGAAGGTTTTTTCCCCAACCAACTTAGCTCTGCCATTATCCTGCAAGGCTCCTGCCAGAATCTCGCTGGCACTGGCTGTCCCCTGATTGACTAAAACAACCAATGGGTCTTCTGTGAGCGCAGGGCCATAGGCTTCAAAGCTACCCAGTGTTCCTTGCCGATTAACGGTATAGACCACAGTTCCTTGATCTAACCAGAAGCGAGCAATCTCGATCCCGGCCTGTAGAAGTCCTCCAGGATTATTCCGCAGGTCAAGAATGTAACCCTGTGCGCCTTGTTCCTCAAGTTGAGTGATCGCACTCGCTAATTCAGAGGGGGCGTTGGCACTGAACTGGGTCAAGCGAATGTAACCAATCGGAGTATTATTTTGACTGGAATCGAGTACGGCATAGACGGGGTTGAGGGCAATGCGATCGCGCACCAGCTCAATCGACTTGGGTTCTCCTTCCTTTCCTTGAATTTTCAGGGTAACTTTCGTGCCTGTTGCTCCACGCATCTTGGAGGCGGCTTCATCTAGGGTGAGTTGTGAGGTCAGCATCCCATCAATTTCGAGGATGCGATCGCGGGGCTGAATTCCTGCTTGTTCTGCTGGAGAACCTGCAATTGGTGCCACCACAGCCAACTCCCCCGTCTCCGGATCAAGAGCAATCTGTAACCCCACACCCGATAGCTCTCCGGAGGTATTCACCTGCAAACTCCGATATTGATTGGGTGTCAAAAACCGGGTAAAGGGGTCGTCGAGACTTTCCAGCATGTTCTTGATGGCTGAATAGGTTCCCTCACGGTTATCCAACCGCTTTTGGAGTACCTTTTCCCGTAGTTGCCACCAGTTTTGATGGTTAAATGAGTCATCGATATAGGATTGACTGACAATGCGCCACGCTTGCGAGAAGAGCTTTTGCTCCTCTGTAAAAGCTAAGGCGGGTGGTGTCCACCAGGCAGAAAGGGTGAGTTGAAACAGCAGTAAGAGTCCGACCCAAAAAGCTCGTTTGTGCATGACCAATAGTTTGACTTTAGGCTTTGATTCTTTAACTTCTTAGTGTGGCAGAGCCTTAGAGAATAGGGTGGCTTGAAATACACTTTTTCCTCAAGGCTGTTTATGTTGGTACCCTAACAAGCCCTTGCAGCGGTTCAATAGCGCTTCCGTACCCGCGATAGATGAGAGAAATGCAAAAATAGAATTCCCTTCCCCACTCTCCCATCCTCACGCTTAGCTCTGGTCTCACTCCCTCACTCCGGTTCCTCTCTTCCATACTAGGAGTGCAACTGCCAGCCCCTAAAGAAGGGAGTCAGTGGTAGGATTAAGAAAGTACACATAACTTTGTGTACGAATAATAAGAGGGATTTCTCATCCCACAATATCCTTTTAGGAATTCTGGCTTCATGTTCTCTAAGCAAATAACCGACTCGAAAGCCTATCAGTGGTTTGAGGAGCGTCTAGAAATCCAAGCACTCGCCGAAGACGTTACCTCCAAGTATGTACCTCCCCACGTTAATATCTTTTACTGTCTTGGTGGGATTACCCTCACTTGCTTCATCATCCAGTTTGCCACTGGATTTGCAATGACCTTTTACTATCGGCCGACTGTCACAGAAGCTTTTGCCTCCGTGCAGTATTTAATGACTGAAGTAAACTTTGGTTGGCTGATCCGCTCTGTCCACCGCTGGTCTGCCAGCATGATGGTGCTGATGATGATTCTGCACGTCTTCCGCGTTTACCTCACGGGTGGCTTTAAAAAGCCTCGCGAACTCACCTGGGTGACGGGCGTGATTCTAGCGGTGATTACTGTTTCCTTCGGTGTTACCGGTTATTCGCTGCCTTGGGACCAAGTTGGTTACTGGGCTGTCAAAATCGTTTCTGGTGTTCCCGAAGCGATTCCCGTCGTTGGTCCTTTACTGGTCGAACTCCTTCGCGGTGGTGCCAGTGTTGGACAAGGAACTCTCACTCGCTACTACAGTGCACACACATTTGTGTTGCCCTGGCTGATTGCGGTGTTCATGCTGCTACACTTCATCATGATTCGCAAGCAAGGCATTTCTGGCCCGTTGTAAAGCGAACCATTGGCAGTTAGCGCGAAGCTGAAAGTCATCGGTTCTAGCTCACTTCAAAAACACAATAGAATCAAGCTAGAGGCTAACCACTTTCTGACTGCCGATCTGAATAGATAAGGAGAAAAGTCTAAAAATGGCAACACTTAAAAAGCCGGATCTAAACGATCCAAAGCTGCGCGAGAAACTGGCCAAAGGAATGGGTCATAACTACTATGGCGAACCCGCTTGGCCCAATGACCTCCTCTACATCTTCCCCGTAGTGATTATGGGAAGCATTGCACTGTGCATTGGTTTGGCGGTTCTAGACCCCGCTATGGTCGGTGAACCAGCGAACCCCTTTGCTACACCGCTAGAAATCCTCCCGGAATGGTATCTCTTTCCAGTATTCCAAATCCTGCGAACCGTTCCTAACAAACTGCTGGGAATCTCCCTAATGGCTGGGATTCCTTTAGGTCTCATCCTCGTACCATTTATCGAAAACGTTAATAAGTTCCAAAATCCCTTCCGACGCCCAGTGGCAACGGCGGTGTTTTTGTTTGGCACCCTCGTTACCATGTGGTTGGGTATTGGTGCGACCTTCCCAATCGATAAGTCTCTCACCCTCGGTCTATTTTAAGACTTGAATTACTTTGCCTTGACGCCTGTTAGTGTCTTAGCCGTGCTAATGTACTGCTCAAATACACTATCAGGTGTCAATTTTTTTCTATGCAAATTTTCCATTGAACTGGCAGGATTTACCTATAGCCCTCTTTTTAACCGGAGATGATACGAGGAGGGTTAGGGGGCGCGAAAACGGCTGAAATAGCAAATATTCCGTAAAAAATACATAAGTCTCAAGTTAAAAAAAGTTAAAAGTCAATCCAGCTTTACTCAGAAAATGGACGGCAAAGGCAAAGCTGACCATGTATTTATTTTTTTAGAAGTTTTTAATTGTGAAGGGGGCATTCAGTCCTACGTCAAAGATGTCTTGCACGCCTATTGTTCAGTGTCGCTTCAGACCCGTCGGCGAACAATCACTGAAGTTTTTTTGCTGAGGGATGACCGGAAATGTCACAATCCTTTAGATCATGACACGTTTAAATTTCATTACCTGAAAACGAAAAATCCTCTGCTAGGACGATTGCGGCTGGCAGTAAGACTGTGGAACTGTTTATGGTTACGTCGCCCCAGCCACGTTTTCTGTGGTCATATCAAACTAGCACCGCTAACTCAATGGTTGTGTCAGCGTTGGGGAGTTCCCTACACCGTTTTGACTTACGGAAAAGAGGTTTGGTATCGATTATCTGATCGCGAACGTCAGGCTTTAGTTACCGCCGCCGGAATTTGGACGATTAGCCGCTACAGTCGCGATCGCCTTTGTGCAGCTAATGAGTTGAACCCTGATAACGTGAAGATTGTGCCTTGTGTGGTTGATGGGGATATGTTCACCCCTGGCTCCAAATCACCCACGTTAGTTGCACGGTACGGTTTGACGGATGCTAAGGTGCTAATGACGGTGGCACGGCTTTGGCCGACCGATCTGTATAAAGGTGTTGATGTTACGATTCGATCACTTCCTATGATCGCAACTGTTTTCCCCAACGTTAAATATCTCGTCATTGGTCGAGGTGAGGATCGACCCAGACTAGAACAGCTTGCTCAAGATTTGGGTGTTGGTGATCAGGTTGTTTTTGCCGGGTTCGTCCCAACCTCCGATTTGGTGGAACACTACCGCCTCACAGATGCCTACATTATGCCGTCTCAAGAAGGCTTTGGCATTGTTTACTTAGAGGCAATGGCTTGTGGTAAACCCGTGCTGGCGGGTGATGCCGATGGTTCCGCAGACCCCTTACAGGACGGATACCTCGGCTGGCACGTTCCGCACCGAGACCCAGAAGCCGTTGCTGCCGCTTGTATTGAAATTCTCAAAGGAGACGATCAGCGCTGTAACGGTCAGTGGTTACGAGAACAGTGCCTGAGCCGATTTGGTAAAAATACGCTCACGCAGCAGTTAACGCTGCTGCTCAATTCTACGGTAAATTCCTCTACTTAGAGCTGAATTCATCCGTTCTGTCCCAGACTTAATGATTTACAAATGCCAAGAGGCAGTAGTCCGTGCTTAGTAGCGGTCACTTAAACCAAACTTGCTCACACACACTCAGGTCAAGACTAATCTGAACTAGGATGGAGATATCAAATACCGTGCTGCATTCTTAAAGACTATCGTGAACCAAGACACCTCGAAACTATTACAGTTCAACCTATCGGGTTTGGGCTGTTGGCTCCCTCTCCTCGCGACGGCTTTGTTGCTGGGATCGGTTGGCTTGGGTTGGGTCGTCAACGGTTTTTTGATTCTGGTTGGTTTAGTCATCATTGCCCCAGCGATTGGGTGGCTAGGATTTCGCTGGTGGTTGAAACGCAATTTAGTTGAAGACAAATGCCCTGTCTGTAGTTATGAATTCACCGGATTTAATAAAACCGATTGTAGTTGCCCTAACTGTGGCGAACCTTTGAAAGTTGAACAAGGACACTTCAATCGTCTGACACCTCCCGGTACGATTGATGTCGAAGCCGTAGAAGTCTCGGTTCAGCTATTAGAAGATTAGTGTGAGAAAGAGGATGGAGAAATATTTCTTTATCTTCCTCCTCTGCCTCTAAGGTTATGGCTTTTGAGTCAGGGATAGGGTATAGGGGTTTTGGCCTCCAGCCATATCGCCGACATAGATAGAGTACAGACCTTGCTCCCAATACCCTGGGGATTGAATAATGCCCTGAGACAAACTGTCCGCCGGTACGCAGGACGTACCACTTGGTCCTTTAATCAAAAGTGTGGGCTGACCCGAACTTTGCACGTTGATGCGTAGATAATTGAAATTACCGTTTAATGTGAGGACATGGTTCGGTTTTGCGCTAATCATGCCGCAGCTTTGGCTTTTGGTTGAGCCGCCAGAGGTGCCATTGACGACGAGCGGATCGGGTTGAAATCCTGGGGCAATCTGAATGGGTTGAGAGCGAACCAAACCAGCACTGCTCAAAACCATTGCCAAGGCAGTGGGAACAACCATCCAATGTTTCAAGTTTTTCATGGAATTTAAACCGCTGAATACCCCGTGCCCAAAGTGAGGACGGGAGGAAGCGGGGCGGGAGGTGCCACTTCCTAGGAATAAGACTAGGATGCTTAGATGTTGTAGAGGAGCAGATGGGTTAAGAACGTTCCAGACTGGAAATTTCGGTAATACACTCTGCTGAGTCAACATTGACGCCATAAAAGTCATCATTGACAAGCTCTGTCAAGGGCATCGTTGACGATGTCGTTCTTTGAGCGTTTCTTTTCTTTTATCTTCTTATTCTCAGTGTCCTAAATTCTTAGAAACTTGGGTACGTCATTTGTTCCTGTTTACCAACTGTCACTCTCGGTACACAGCACTAATGTATGTATCCTTTTTCTAGAAGGATGCGTCACGATGCACTTTACACCTATCCATGAATTCGACTCAGCGATCGAATTTTATCTGGCTGTCGCAAGCTACAATCACACCAGAAACTCTCCTCGTTGTGTCGTCGGTTAAGTTTAATTGTCATTATCGTCGCAGCTAGCCGTCAATCTCCCCATGAATCCTCAAGAAAATCCAGATTACGAGCGCAGACTTCAGGAACTCGAAGCAGAACTCAATAAAGACAAACCCCTACCATCGGTCGAAATGCCTTTCCGGCAGCCACTGGAGCGCTATATCAATCGCTCTCAAATTGAATCCAGTCGGAATCGAGTACTCAATTGGTTTAACAGCCTACCCAAGCCCGGTAAAGTGGCGGTTGTGGCGATCGCCGTCATTGTCGGTGCTTCGCTTTTTTTGAGCTTACTTCGACTCGTTGCTTCCCTGATCAGTCTTGCCATTCTAGGAGTAATACTGTACTTGGTGTATAAGTTCTTCGTGACTCCCCCGTCTCCTAAATAAGTAAAAATCCTTCCCTCATGGCGTGAGGTTTAAGCATGGCTAGCCCTAGTATAAAAAGAAGTAAAAATCAAGAGGTTGGCCGATCGCTTCCGCTGCGATTTCGTTGGGCTTTGCCACTGGTGACGCGGCGTTGTGCGGCGGTTGTGGTTGAAGTGTCGCTGGTGGCGGCGAGTGCCCTGATCCCTTACAGCATCGGTTGGTATGCCAAAGAGCATTCAACAGCAGAACCTGTTCCTCTCAACCCAGTGCTGGCGTCTACAGAGGAGGCGATCGCTAAAACTCTCGCCTACCCTTTGCGCGAACCCCTGACTCGCTCGGTTGCTCCCTTAACCAACTTATTCTGGTGTGGGGCGTTAGTTATCCCTGTCGTGGTGACAAGCTGGCAACTCTATCTGTTGGGAAAAACAGGTAAAACCACTCCTAAGCGTTGGTTTGGGGTACAGGTTGTTACCGCCTATGGTGCGCCTCCGGGGATGATCCGCGCTATTTGGCGCGAAGCCGTGGGACGCTGGGGATTACCGTTCTCGGCAGCTTATCTGCTCTGGCGCTATACGGGAGCCTTTCCCGATGTCGGGATTTTGCTCGGACTTGCAGGATTCATGCTCTTGGCAGAGAGTAGTTGTTACCTGTTTAACGCTCGACGCCGCACTTTGCACGACCAATTGGCAGGAACATTTGTCTTGGATGGTCGTAAGAATTTCTCATCCTACCCGAATTCGTTTCAAACGGGGCAATCACTAGGGCATAACCCTACCGTCACATTAGAAATGGAAGACGGTTTACCCTTCCCAGATGAGGCAACAGAACCAAGACAACGTCCCACTCGTACCGTCACAACGATTGTTCTGACATCCCAGACGCCGAAGCGAGACTCACTGAATCTTTGGTTGTGGATGCGCCGACATCCCGGTGTAACTCTGCTGCTGATTGCGTTTGCCAGTATGGCGTCTATTTTGGGAACCTTTGTCGGGACTCAAATTTATATTCAAAGTCAGGCTAATCGACGAGAGTTCAAAAAACAGGACAATCAGGTGTTTCTGGAGCTCGTGAAGCAATTAAGCTCCACTCCTGGTAAGGCGATAGAAGAACGGCAAGGAGTCATCCTGGCACTGGCAAGGCTAGATGATGCCCGTGCTGTTCCGTTTTTAGTGGATTTGCTGGCTCAGGAAAAAACTCCCAGCTCGATTGATGCCATCCAACAAGCCTTGGTGAGTAAGGGGCCGGAAGCGTTAGCCCCTCTGCAACGGTTGAATCAAGCGCTGCAAAATGACCAAGAGATGCTACGGCGTCGAGGTACAGCCCAAAATCAGCAGTTGGTGGCGTTGCGACAACGGGCAACTAAAAGAGCGATCGCCAAAATTGTCACCATCTACACCGGTCAACTCCCCGAAACCGAACTCAGCCGTACCGATTTAAGTCAGGTGAACACTGGTTCTGCCCAATTTACCTTGGTGCTAGACAACCTCATCCTATCTGGCATCAACTTCCGCTCAGCCAATTTGACCAACGCCAGTTTACGCAATAGCATCTTCTACGGGCCGGGTGAAGATGAACGCCTTGGCACCTTTGATGATTGGATTGCAGACTTAAGTGGTGCGGATCTCAGAGACGCCGAGTTAACGGGTTCCAATTTGACCAATGCTGTGTTAAATGGCACTAATTTGATGCGGGCGACACTCAACCGAGCCAAGTTATCCAACAGCCGACTCACAGGGGCAAACCTCAGCAGCGCTAAACTGATTAGTGCCGATTTGCGTCAGGGTGTCTTAGAAAATGCTAGCCTAACGGGCGCTGACTTGGGAGAAGCCAAATTTGCTCGTGCCAATCTGCATGGTGCCCGTCTGGGAAAGGTTAAAGCGGTGAGAAGTGATTTCACGTTTGCCAATTTGTCTCAATCGAACTGGCAAGGTGCCAATCTTTCGGGGGCAAATTTGAGCAGCGCTAACCTCCAAGAAGCTGACCTAAGTTCCACTAAACTGATTGGGGTAGATCTGAGGAATGCCCAGTTGCAAAAGGCAAAGCTACGGAACTGCGATCTGAGTAATGCCGACTTGCGGGGAGCCAATCTTGCAGGAGTCGATTTACAGGGAGCGACTTTTGCCACCACACCCCCAGTTCGGTCGAATCAATTTCTGGCAAAGCCAGCGATCGCGGCTTCATCAGCCCGCATCAAGGGGGTTAATTTTGCCGACGTGAAAAATTTAGATGGTGAGCAAATTAATTTTATTTGTAGCAACGGTGGGCGGCATCCGCAATGTCCTACTGATAAATAGATATAGCCCTTCTCGATTGGATGAGATACACTCTGACCTCTCTCCTAAAAGGAGAGAGGCTTTGATTCTTACTCCCGCAACCCTAGTAGGGAAGGGGCAGGGGGTTAGGTAATTCTGATGTACCTCACGTAACTGAGAACTGCTATATATCAAGTGAACAATTAAAGTCAAAATTAAACAGAATGGATGCTCAATTGACTAGTCATGAAATTAATCATTATCGAGAAATTTTACAGGGGGATGACTCTGCTCAAAAAGCATTGACGACGCTGGAACAATACGACGGCAGATTTTACGATTCCTTTGATGAGTTATTGAGTCAGGTGAGTGGGCCAACCAAATCCTACGATCTGGCACGCTTGCGGCAGGCGATGCTGAAACAAGTGCGTGAGCAACTGTGTGAAAATGAACACTTTGGCACAAGATTCCAAGAATACAGCCATGATTTAGCAAGTACAGCGTTGTTCGCTCAGTTAATTGTCTGTTTGGAAGAGTTGGCAGCCGCACAGGAATTTCCGTTTGCTCCTGCGATTGCCGCGATGGTTGTCTTTTATCTTGTCAAAATCGGACTCAATATCTTTTGCGAATATACGGAAACGTCTGTTAAACCCCCAACGGATGACCCACTGTCGCGACGGATACCCCACGATTGAATTGGAATAACCAACCTTCGAGATTTTTCTAACCCCCTGATGATTAATGTTTGTGTAGGGGCTGGTTTTGTGCCTGCCCTGTCAACGATGAGCCGATGAGCCAACAAAAACTAGGAACAAGAAAACATTTTGGCGTTTACCTGATTGCCTTTTGCCTGCTCATCTGGCTGCTTTTTGTAGCAACGCCCGTGAGTGCCGATCCTTCTGCCAGTCCGGCATCTGTCGATACCCTGGAACAGATGCGCCAAAGCATTGATCAGCAGCGATCGCAACTGAAAAAAGAACGCGATCGCCTCTCGAAGATTGAACAAGCGGTTCAAAGCCAACTCACCGACATTCAACAGAACATTCAAGCTACTGATAACGTTTACCAAGATTATGCGGCTCAAATCGAACTCGCCAACAAGCGTCTGAGAGGGGTGCAAGAGAAATTAGCGATCGCGGAAGGTCGGTATTATCAAAAACAGGCTGCGATTATTGCTCGACTCCGCTTCCTGCAACGCCAACGGCGCACCGGTTTTGGCTGGGATATTCTGCTCAAAAGCCAAAACCTCAATGAATTTTTAGATCGCCGTCGCCACGTCAAATTGCTTTATCAAGCGGATCGGAAAATCTTACTCAGCTTCAAAACCGAAGCCAATCGGATTAACCAGCAAAAAATACAGGTTGAGACACAGAAAAACCAAATTGCCCTCTTAACTCAGCAACTGTTAGCCCAAAAGGCGCAGTACCAAGCCCAACTGGTGGCGCAGCAGCAATTGATGGAACGGCTCAAAACTGACAAGCAAGCCTTAGAATCGGCTCAAGCGCAGTTAGCGATCGATTCTAGAAATATTGGTGTCCTGATTCGCCGGGAAGTTGCCGCCTCGAACAAGGCAATCTTTCCTCACACCGGCGTTTTTAGCAATGGTTCACTGATGTTCCCCAGTGACGCAGAGATTACTAGCGGCTTTGGTTGGCGGCGTCATCCCATTCTCGGTCAAGAGCGCTTTCATGCGGGTATTGACTTTGGTGCCAGCTATGGCAGCACGATTCGGGCGGCAGAAGGCGGTAAAGTGATTTTTGCAGGTTGGTACGGTGGCTATGGTAATACGGTGATTATCAACCATGGCGGTGGGATTAGTACCCTCTACGGTCATAGTAGTAAGCTGTATGTGAGTCAGGGAAAAATTGTACAGCCGGGAGAAGCGATCGCAGCGGTAGGCTCTACAGGATTATCCACCGGCCCTCATCTGCATTTTGAAGTGCGTCAAGATGGCGAACCCGTCGATCCGATGGCTTACCTCTAGTGTTCATCCCGTGATATGCTATTGTGAGGAAGTAAGGGCATGTAGCTCAGTGGATAGAGCATCAGATTCCGGTTCTGAGGGTCGGGGGTTCAAATCCCTCCATGCTCGCTAACTAAACTCAATAGAATCCTTGTGTAATCAGGGTTTCAATCCATCAGGCTCTAACTGTCACATTTCTAATTGTGGCAGTTTTTGAGTATTTCTACTCTATTTAATCACTGTAAAATTATTTGGCCTTACCATAAACCTGTCGCTCGACGCTAGTCAAACGCTCGCCGATTTCTGTAAATAGAGGACGCTGTGATAAAACTTGGTTTAGACAGTCTTGCTGTAAGCAACGAAGACTTTCCACCGCTTTATCGTACTCAGACTCCTCCTGGAGTGTGCAACGGTCTAACATATCCTCCAGTAAGCACCCAAAAGCCCTCACCTCTAACCGTTCTAGCGCTTGCCCTATCACCACATTACTCGGATCATAAAAAGAAGCAGCTCCAAAGTCTCCCAGCAAACTATGACCTGTTTCATCGACCAGAATATTATGAGCGTAGAGATCGCCATGCATGATGCCTTCGGCATGAAGGTGTGCGGCAGCCAAGGCAATGCCAATCGTCAGGCGTAAAATCACAGGCAAAGAGAACGAGGCGTTTGCACTGTATGTATCTCTTGTGCAAGTGTCAAAGTCCGGCGGCTGCCCTAAGTTTCTGTAATCGGGGGGGATGAACGAAAACACAAGTCCTTGTTTCTGCTCCGGCTCGTTGCTGAGCTTGCCTAGCACGTTAACAAGATGGTCATGGCACCCAGCCGCCAGACTTGCCGCCATTTCATCAGCAGGTAACCCGTCACTGGTAACTTCACCCTTGAATATTTTGATCGCGACCTCTTTTTGAGCAAGCTCAGTCGTCCAAAGCCCCTGATAAATCACCCCGGAAGCACCTTGCCCAAGAATTTCCCCTAGCGTCAGCTCGTCCCAATCAATGTCTGGAAGCACTGGTTGATGAGTAGCGTCTGCACGACACAAGGGGTTGCCAGCATAAGCCAGCCAGGATAGGCGAGGAAGGGTGAACAACCAGGAGGGCAGCGCAGCAAGCTGATTTGCCGAAAGCCGTATGAGTTCCAAGTTCTTGCATTCAGCCATCTCCTCTGGGAGCGAGGAGAGCCGATTGCCAGCCAGCATCAGCTTTTGCAAATGGCTCATGCTGCCAAAGGAAGCGGGTAGCGTCTCAATTTTGTTGTTGGTGAGAATCAGCCAACGGATTGAAGGCGGTAGGGTGCGTTCGCCAACACTTGCAATCTGATTGGATTTAAAACTCACCATCTTGAGGTGAGGGCATTGCGAAAGTACCTCTGGAATTTCCTCAAAATCATTGTTGGTAAAGAAAACAATTTTCAAGTGTTTCAACCGTTCAAATTCATCGGGTAAAGCCCTTAAATGGTTATTCGATAGATCCAATATTTCCAAGGAATCTGCAAGAGCAAAAATCTCTGAGGGAAATTGAGTCAGGGAGCAGGCAAGCTTGAGTCGTTTGCTTCCGGCTAACTGTCCAGAGCGAAGCAAGTTTATGGTTTCCATTTAATCCCTCCTAATTACATCCATCATCAGCTATCTAACTTTATATCTGCTAGTCCTGTGAAAGGATAGGGATACCTGCGTTGAAAAAGCATTATTTTAGATGGAACCTTAGGCACTGCCGGAACCTTGCGAGCCGACGAGTGTGAACACACTCCCTAGCGTTAAGAGAGCCAGTAGCCTACATTTTCTGCTCAAGCTCATCATCACTAGCTTGCTCTTGAACGACTATATCTGCTGGAGTTTCCTTCTCACCCTCTTCCTCTGAAGCTTCAATAACGTCCGGGGTGTCAGAAACAATGACAATTTCTGTCTGATTTTCAGGGGCGGAATGCCATTGATCCAGAATATCATTAATCAAGACTTCTTTTAACCAAACCTGACCCACAACAGTAAGGGGTAGAGCTAAAAGTAACCCTAAAAATCCGAAGAACGTAGCAAAAAATACTTGAGCTAATAAGGTTACAGCAGGAAGCAGAGATACCTGCTGCGCCATCACATAAGGAGTCAATAAGTTTGATTCAACCTGTTGAATTAAGACGTAGAGCAGCAAGACAGCAAAAGGCTTCCACGGAGTATCGAGAAGCGCGATCGCCATTGGTGGGATCACACTCAGCGTCGGTCCAATATTGGGAATAAAGGTGAAAAATCCAGCCAAAGCTGCTTGTGCCAGTGGTAATCTGATTCTCAGAATCAACAACCCTACAAAACTCAATGAGGCAATGACGAACATATTAAAAAGAATCCCCGCCAACCACCCTCGCAAAGCAACCGTGCATTCATCCAAGATGTAATCAACCCGACGTCTATAAAAAGCTGGGAAAAGGCGTACAAAGCTTCTCCTATAAGCTCCCGGATTAGCGAGTAACATCAACGTCAAAACAATCACTAGCAAAATCTTAACGAGAACACCCAAAGAATTAGAAAAAAATGTGATTCCACCGCCCAATAGTCGATTCACTAAAGGTGGTAATTGTTGGCTCAGTTGCTCAATACTAGGGAGATATTGAATTAACTGCGGAGAAATACGAGCTTGTAGTGTTTCAACCCAAGTGCTAAATCGTTGTATTCCCTTAGGAACTAATAGACTCAGTTGATGAAACTGCTCAGCGAAGGGCGGTACAATCAGCAAGAAAAATCCGACCAAGATAGTCAGTAACACAAGCACCGACAGCAGGACAGAAAAACTCCGCTTGATACCAAATCGAGAGAATCGTTCCACCAAAACATTTAAAGCATTGGTCAGCACGACAGCAGCAAATATCAGGAGAAGGACTTCCCGAATTTGCCACAAAATATACAGGGAAAGGATAAAGGCAAATAAGCCAATCCATTTACCCAAACTCACAGTACAACCTCCCCATTAGTCTGGCATTACTCGGCTGTAATCCTAGTTCAATTCAGCTAGATTAGCCGATTTTTACCAAAAAAAGGAATTGGTGATTTTGGTGTTGCCAAGACTAACTTAGCCTATGATGCTGTGGAAAAGGTCAACTTACGCGCCGTTCCATTATCGACAAAGCGTTGTTCGCCAACACCCATCAGTTCCACAATCACTTCACGTTCTGGGGGTGACCAGTTTCCCTCACATCGCCCAATTTCAACCAGGGTTTGTTCACCCTCTGTACGAACACGATAGGTAGTAGTGCAATAGGCACCCGTTTTATAGTCGAAGCTGCGACCATCATCTTCATACAGCGTAAATTCACCCGTACCCCTCCAAACCCGCAGCGTCATCTGGTCTAAGGGACGTTCATCCACATATTGCCTGACGGGTGCCATGGGAATAATCGAACCCGCACGAATGTACATCGGCATCCGTTCGAGGGGTGCATCTGCCAAGACATGAGTGGGGCCATCAAACCCTTCGCCACTCCACCAGTCATACCAGCGACCCTCAGGCAAGTACACCGCACGATGTTCGACTCCTGGACGGTAAATCGGCGCTGCTAGTAATGAAGAACCCAGCATTAGCTGATCGGATAGAGTGTAAGTCTGCGAGTCCTGGGGAAAATGATAAAGTAAGGGTCGCAGAATGGGTGCGCCAGTGGTTGCCGCTTCCCAGAAGAGGGTGTACAGGTAGGGGAGCAGGCGGTAACGAAGTTCAATATAATCACGGCAAATACTCTCCACCTTGTCGCCAAATACCCAAGGCTCATGCCGTGCTGTACTCATGGCGGAATGTCCCCGCATCAAGGGGTAAAGCATTCCCACCTGCATCCAACGTGCAAACAGTTCACCCGTCGCGTTACCTGCAAACCCGCCAATATCCGCCCCGACAAAGGCCACACCCGATAAACCTAGGTTACACAACATCGGGATTGACATTTCCAGGTGTTCCCACAGGGATTGATTATCCCCTGTCCACACCGCTGACCAGCGTTGAATACCCGCGAAACCCGAACGAGTGAGCACAAAGGAACGCTCAGTTGGACGTAACTCCTCCAACCCTTTACATGATGCCTGTGCCATCATCAATCCGTAGAGGTTGTGAGTTTCAGCATGAGTCGTTCTCTCCTCCATTGGCCCCTGCGGCGCATCTAGGGGAAACCAAACCTTGTTACCAGGGTCACCAAATGGACGGTCATCGAGTGCGGGTTCGTTCATGTCGTTCCAGACACCCGCAACACCAAGGCTAGTTACGCTCTTTTGCCATTGTCCCCACCAATCCCGGACTTCAGGGCGTATAAAATCCGGGAAAACCGCCTTATCAGGCCAGACGTAGCCATGAAACAGTTGACCATCCGTTTTTCGCACAAAATAGTCGTTTTTTAATCCCTCGTCAAACACCTCATAATCGGCTTCTGGCTCATACTTAACGCCTGGGTCAATAATCGTGACCGTCTTGAATCCGTCTTGCTTGAGTTCGTTAATCAACTGTGGGGCATCCCCGAATCGCTTAGGACTCCAGGTAAAAACCCGGTAGCCCTTCATATAATCAATATCGAGATGGATGACATCACAGGGAATGCGGCGCTGACGAAATTCACGGGCAAGTTCGCGCACAACCGTATCTGATTCATAGCTCCAGCGGCACTGCTGATAACCTAATGCCCATTGGGGAGGTAAAGGCATCCGACCCGTGAGTTGAGTGTAAGTACTGAGGATTTGGGCGGGTTCAGGGCCATAGATGATGTAGTAATCTAATTCATTGCCTCGTGTTTCCATCCGCCAGGTACCGGGTTGTTCGGCACCCATATCAAACTGGCTCCAAAACGTGGTGTTGAAGAACAGCCCATACCCCACCCCTGGACGTAACGCCATGAACAAGGGAATCGCTTGATACATGTTGTCGGTCATTACATCGTAATCAAGCGCATCAAAAGTCCAGTTCGTTCTAACTTTTGCAATCTGATCCAGCAAACCCGTGCGCTCACCGAAACCATAGAAGTGTTCGTCTGTTTCAATTTGTTTCCAACCCGCAACAGCACCTTCCCGCCAGCCCATTGCGGGGTCGGCATCTTGAGCAAAAGGCTGTCCTTGTGAGTCAAAGAACTGAATCCGACAAGGGTGACGATGGACGACAAGGCGCAACTGCTCGGTTTTGATGTCTACCGTATCCGCTGTTTCTTCTACCTCAAAGGGCACCATCGACCATTGCTCATCCGCCTGCGCCACCGCCCACGACCGATGCGCGAGGAATTCACCCGTCGGTGTCATGCGTACTCGAATTAAATTGGGTGCAAGCACACTGATGGTTAGACACGGTTCGCCGCACTTGAAGAGGATATGGCGCTCCTCTTGCTGTATAGCTTGTACGGTTCCAAGGCTTGACCAAGGCTGTTCGGTGGTGTGCAATTGTCCGAAGTATTGCGGCATAATCCCTGATTGAAAGACACAGTAGAGTTTATAACCAGCGCCTTCTGACGAAGGAAGGTCACGGCTGATTGTGGGTTGGGAGAACAAAAATGCGATCGCTTCTCTCCATCTTCCACTCTGGCAATCGCCGCCCCCCATAGAGATTCACACAACCCACTCACAAAAACCTGTACCGCTAGGCACAGATGGACTGACCCCGAACAGCTCACAGCCTAGAGTTGAGATTGAATCCATGGCTTTAATAAGTAAAAGTTATAAAAATGATTACAATCCCTAAAGCCGAACCGCTTGCTTTTGTAAAGGAATGTAACTAATAATGAGAAGCAAGGTAAAGATTTTTTACCCAACTCATTCATAAATCTCAAGTTCAACCGTAATCATACTGAAATGACAACCACACTACAACGCGAGCGTTCCGCTTCCGTATGGGAAAGGTTCTGCGAGTGGGTAACTAGCACCAACAACCGCCTCTATGTAGGCTGGTTCGGTGTCCTGATGATTCCTACCCTGCTAACTGCCACTACCTGCTTTATCATCGCCTTCATCGCTGCTCCTCCTGTGGACATCGATGGTATCCGTGAGCCTGTTGCTGGCTCTCTGCTGTTTGGTAACAACATCATCAGTGGAGCCGTTGTTCCTTCTTCTAACGCCATCGGCTTGCACTTCTACCCAATTTGGGAAGCAGCTAGCTTAGACGAGTGGCTTTACAACGGTGGCCCTTACCAGTTGGTAATTTTCCACTTCCTCATCGGCGTCTTCTGCTACATGGGACGTGAGTGGGAACTCAGCTACCGCTTAGGGATGCGCCCTTGGATTGCTGTTGCTTACAGCGCTCCTGTGGCGGCTGCAACCGCTGTATTCCTGATTTACCCCATCGGACAAGGTTCTTTCTCTGATGGTATGCCCCTGGGCATCTCTGGAACCTTCAACTTCATGTTCGTGTTCCAAGCTGAGCACAACATCCTGATGCACCCCTTCCACCAACTCGGTGTGGCTGGTGTGTTCGGCGGTTCCTTGTTCTCTGCAATGCACGGAAGTCTCGTTACCAGCTCTCTGGTTCGTGAGACAACCGAAACCGAATCTCAAAACTACGGTTACAAGTTCGGTCAAGAAGAAGAAACCTACAACATCGTTGCTGCTCACGGTTACTTCGGTCGGTTGATTTTCCAATATGCTTCTTTCAACAACAGCCGTAGCTTGCACTTCTTCCTCGCTGCTTGGCCTGTAGTTGGCATTTGGTTCACCGCTTTGGGCATCAGCACCATGGCGTTCAACCTGAATGGATTCAACTTCAACCAGTCCATCATCGACTCTCAAGGTCGCGTGATTGGTACCTGGGCTGATGTACTCAACCGCGCTAACTTGGGATTTGAAGTAATGCACGAGCGTAACGCTCACAACTTCCCCCTCGACTTGGCAGCGGGTGAAGCGGCTCCTGTGGCTCTGACCGCTCCGGTTATCAACGGCTAAGAACTAGCTTCTAGCTGAATCGAAAGCGCCCTCGAAAAAGGGGCGCTTTTTCGTTTTGGACTAAGTTGGATTAAAAGTTCTAGGAAGGTGTCATGGCTTACTCAATCCAAGAGATGGATGCAACGGCTTTCATTAAAGTCCGTGGCTCAACAGATGCCCAACAAATGTTTCTAACTTGGAGAGGTTCAATTTACTCTTTTGTTCCCGATGAGCCACAAAAGCATCTGTTTAACATCGTAGGAATGAGTGTGGGACGATTTATTGATAATCAGGATGGTAGCTGGGATCTCACCTCAAGGGAACTATCTTATTATCTCGATCCAATAACTGATCACCCTCTTCGGACTTGGGAAAATCCCTGGACAGGAGAACGGCTGACAGTGGTTCATGTTGCTAACAAATTGGTACAACGTTTCATTCAAGGACGTTTACCAGTGGGAGTCAATGGTGATACTACCACGGTATTTTTTAATTTGTTTTCTAATTATCCCAATCCTTTAAAGGACGAGAAATTTTTAGCGTACAGTCCCAATCCTCACTATCAATCCGTTGAATTGTTTAAGTTTACAGCGGCAACGGATGAGCTTCTCGATCCGGAGAAATCTTCAGCTTCTCAAGTAATGCTTTCTTGGGATAGGGTTGGGCCTTGGCTTCCCTGGATGAAAATGGGAAATAAAGCGGGTCATCTGATCTATAGTGCTTTTGGGAACAAAGCAGACAGCTTTTCTGCTTTACCCGAATTGCTTCAGGACGAAATTAACTCTCGCCTGCCTTTGTATAAAAATGCTCCTACGTCAAAATTAGACCAAGAAGATATGACTTCTTGGATTTATTTTAAACGGTATTTTGAGGCTTATCTGCGTGGGGATGTTTTTCCGATTCCAGAGTCTGAGGATGAGTAGTTTGTCAGTTTAGGGTATGCTCGTTAGTTTATTTTTAAAAAACCATTCCAGGCACAGAGAGTGCCGAAGAGAGAAGTGGGGCTTTTCGTTTCCACGGCAGCTTGCAGCCAAATTCTAGTTATACCAATTTCATTAAATAGTGCTACTTTTTTACCCCCCTAACCTCCTCATCCTCACCTTCGGCTCCGGTCGCTCCGGCTTGGGTTCGGGGGGAACAAGAAAAGTATTTGTAGCCAGCATTTAGTAAGTTGGTATTAGATCTGGGCTGTAGAGGCTAGGGAAATCAAACGATTACCTTGATTCATCAATTTATGAGCTGCCAAAACTTCTTGTCTGGCCCATTGATCGGCTGCAATAATGTCATCTAAAGATGGATTTTGGCAGTTATCCGCTTGGTGGCGATCGCACACGTATTCAATACAACGGGCAATATCTAAATATCCAATTTTTTCGTCTAAAAATAGCGCAACCGCCTGCTCATTTGCGGCATTTAATACCGCAGGCATGGAACCCCCGGCACGTCCCGCCGTATAGGCTAGCTGCATACAGGGATACTTTTCATGGTCGGGTTCTCTAAAGGTGAGGCTACCAGCTTTCACTAAATCGAGTTGTTCCCAGTCCGTGTAAATGCGATCGGGCCAGGATAGGGCATAAAGTAGGGGTAAGCGCATATCAGGCCATCCCAATTGGGCTAAGACAGAGGTATCTTGTAGTTCAATCAGGGAGTGAATGATGCTTTGGGGATGGATCACGATGTCGATGCGATCGTAGTCCATGCCGAAGAGGAAGTGAGCTTCAATGACTTCCAATCCTTTATTCATCAGGGTGGCAGAGTCGATGGTAATCTTGCGACCCATTGACCAGTTGGGATGCTTGAGGGCATCTGTCACTTTGGCTTCTGGTAACTTTTCTACAGGCCAATCCCGGAACGCACCCCCAGAGGCTGTCAACAAAATTCGCCGTAATCCGCCTTTGGGTACGCCTTGAAGGCATTGGAAAATGGCAGAATGCTCTGAGTCAGCCGGTAGTAGCTTAACGCCATGTTTCTCAATTAACGGCAGCACCACGGGGCCACCGGCAATCAGGGTTTCTTTATTGGCAAGAGCAATATCTTTACCCGCTTCAATGGCAGCAATGGTCGGTAACAACCCCGCACAGCCGACAATACCTGTGACAACGATATCTGCATCGCCGTAGCGGGCGACTTCCGCCACCCCAGCTTCTCCGGCGAGTAGGATGGGTTGGGGGTCGAGGTCTTTTATTGCTTCTTTGAGTTCTGGTAATTTCTCTTCGACACAGATGGCGACAATTTCGGGTCGAAACTGCCGAATCTGAGACGCTAACATCTCTACATTACGCCCTGCCGCCAATCCCACAATCCGGAATTGGTCGGGGTACTGAGTCACAATATCTAAGGTTTGAGTGCCAATGGAGCCGGTTGAACCGAGAAGATTAATCGCTTTCACAATTTTTTAAGAATGACGCGCTCCTCCCAATATAAAATTCTTTGGGTTACTTCTTTGCTGCCTTAGATAGGAAATATTTAGAGAAAGACCGAGAGATTACCCACAGTGGAAGTTGGGGGGTGTCAGCGTGACTTGAGCCGCCAGCGCTCTTGCACAAACTAGCACTGAATATTATGAAGTAATGTGAAGTTTAGTCGTGGAGAAAACGGCATTATGGCTGATGGGGCGATCGCTGCCTGACTGTCTTGTTGCTACGTCATCAAATTTTCTGCTAGTCCCAAGAGTGAGAAGCCGTGCTGTAAGCGGCTGTTTAAACCCTCACTACTTTTATTGGCTGAAAAAATTGGCAAAATTGGTTCAGAAACTAACCTAATTCATAACACCAATGCCTTACGATGTACTCCTCCGCCACTGTCGGTTGTTCAACGACGAAGTTGATATAGGAATTAAAGATGGATTAATTGCTGCAATTTCCCCCCAACTCAGCGAACCCGGACAGCTAGAACTCGATATACAAGGACAACTGGTAAGTCCACCCTTCGTCGAGTCACATATTCATCTAGATTCAGCCTTAACTTCGGGTGAACCTCGATGGAATCAAAGCGGAACATTATTTGAAGGTATTGAAATTTGGCGAGAACGTAAGCAAAGTTTGACGCTGGAAGATGTCAAAAATAGAGCTAAGGAAACTTTAAAGTTGCAGGCATCTCAAGGGGTGTTATTTGTTCGCACTCATGCCGATGTAAGCGAATCGACTTTAACCGCGCTTCAAGGCTTGTTAGAAGTGCGAGAAGAGGTTAAAGATTGGATAACATTGCAAGTGGTAGCTTTTCCCCAAGACGGGATTTATGGTCATCCTAAAAATGAGGAGTTACTCGAAGAAGCACTGAGATTGGGTGCGGATGTGGTGGGAGGAATTCCTCACTATGAATTGACGCGAGAAGATGGGGTGCGATCGGTACATCGGATTTTTACATTAGCTGAGCAATATAATCGGCTAATTGATATCCATTGTGATGAAATTGACGATGATCAATCGCGTTTTTTGGAAGTTGTGGCGGCTTGTGCAATTCGCACTGGCATGGCGTCGCGAGTCACTGCTAGCCACACAACAGCTTTTGGTTCTTATAACAATGCTTATGCCAATAAGTTGATGGGGTTTTTGCAGCGATCGCAAATTAATTTCATTGCCAATCCCTTGATTAATATTACCCTTCAAGGACGGACTGATACTTATCCTAAACGCCGGGGTATAACGCGGGTTAAAGAATTGTGGCAAGCAGGTTTGAATGTCAGTTTAGGCCATGATTGCATCCAAGACCCCTGGTATAGTTTAGGAACGGGAAATATGCTGAATGTAGCCCACATGGCGGTTCACGTTTGCCAGATGACGGGAATGGCTGAAATTGATGCTTGTTTTGATATGGTGACCGTTGATGGAGCTAAAACGTTAAACTTGGAAAATAGCTATGGTATTGAAGTTGGGAAATCAGCTAATTTGATTGTCTTAGATGCTGATAGTCGTTACGAGGCAATTCGTCGTCAATCAACTATTCGTTATGTAATTTCCCAAGGAAAGTTATTAGCTTATACAGAAACGCCAAAAACTGAATGGAAAAAATGGAGATGATCGGTGAGGGAGCTATGGGCAATGGATAATGGAAAATTAATCTAGAAAAACTCAATAATCTACAGCATTCATTGTTATTCGATTCTTCATTACCCATTACCCATTACCCTTGAGAGCATTCAAGCAAATATGATAAAGTTTTTAGTCTTCCCGGCTGCCTTGCTTTCTAAGTCAGAAAATAGTTGTTGCATCGATTGAGTATAGGGTAACAAAAGGCGCATCTGAGCTGACGACAGGAGTTCTTGAATTTCAGCCACCAGCAACGGTAACAATTGTTCTACCAGTTCCCAAGTCACCTCGATACTGGGAAAAACCATCATACATAGGGGAAGCAGTTCCTCTTCGACTGCCCTCATATTTCCCTCTAAAGCACACAGCCATAAATATCCTTGGAACATTTCTATGTCTCGGATGCTAGAAGTTCTCACTCCTGCGTCGCTGAGTCTTCCACGACGGCTGCGATGATTAGGGTACGATTGAACCGCTTGGTTGTAGACTTGCTTGGCAATCTCCTGAGAAAGGGGTAACAGTTTCTGGACAAGGGCTAACATGGGTGAGTTAAGCTCATGCTTTGCCGCAGCGGCACAGACTCGCTGCCAGGGAATACAGACTTGCTCTTCGACAAACTTGAAGTAGGGACTTAGCAACAATTGCTCTGATATTGTCAGTCGATTGAGTACTAACTTGGCACTCAAGTGAAACTGCGTACTCATGAAACCAATGGTGCGTCTGTCAGGGGTTGAAAGATGCTTTGATTGAAGTTGCAGTAATATCGGTTCAATCGCTATGGCTAGATGTTTGACTTCTAACAGCGATAATTTTGGCATGACTTCTGGCTTAAAAATCTCAGCCGATAAATCAATCGTTTCTCCCTCAGATATCGCTGAAAGTAAAGCGGGAGGAATTGATTGTTGCTGATAAATTTCCAGTACCTTTTGATAAACCTGCGATGCCGCTTTAGCAATTCCTTGACTTTCGGTCAAACTGACAACATTAGGAATGTAAGAGAAAATCACATTCGTCTGTATGCCGGCGCACTTACAGTTGATTTCCACCATGCGCTGTAACTTAGCAACAGTTTGAGTTCGTCCCTGTGGAGAGGCAGCTTCCACCAATTCAGAAGAAGCTAAATAGCCTGTTGAGGAGGAAAAAGTTGATAAGTCCGGTACGTAGCGCTCTGCCCAAAGCTTGACTAAGCGCTCAACGGAGATATTGTTAACAAGCGGGGTGGTTCTCAGCATTATTGTCTGTGCAAACTGTGTTTAGACATTCGGTAAATCGGATTACCCTGGGGGATTGGGTACAACCGCAACGGCTTTACCTTATTTGAGCAATTCCCTGTATAAAAAAGTCTGCGCGTGGATATGCAGCAGACGAGTCTCTGAAACGTTGTAGAGATGCGTTTAAATCTTTATACAGAGCGTTCCAAAGAATTTCCAGTTATTCCTGCTGGAGAGAAAAATTTTTGGATTTTGAAACCCGATTTCTCTTGAACTCAAGTGCAAGACTATCCATTCAATACACACAAATAGGAATGAAAATCTTTTCCTGCCAACTGTCGAGCAGAGATATTAAGTGAATATTGTTGAAAGCATTCTCTACAGAAATAAAAAAGTAGGTAAAGCTTTGTAGAGATGCACTGTTCTTCGTACTGTCGTGCTGTCTATCATTCCCATGGTAGATGCGACTCTCCAAAATTTGGCTAAGCCATAGTGCGGAATTTAAATCAGCATAATGGCTTAAATTTTCGACGCTTTATAGGGGCATAATTCTATCTCGTGCCGGGAGCATCCCAATTCAGCGAAGTCACGCCCTAACTGGACTTTTCTCAAGCCGAGGCGCAATTGCAACCATCTGCATCCCTGCGGGGGGAGCTAAAGTTAAGCCCCGACGTACTGGCTTGATGGGACGATTACTGGTGAGTGCTAGCTGAAAGCGCGACACAATACTCGCAAGGACTAATTTCATCTCAAGCTGTGCCAATGCCGCTCCAATACAACGTCGGTTGCTACCACCAAACGGTAAATATTCGTAAGGGGAATATTGCCTTTCTAAGAAGCGTTCTGGTTTAAAATGCTTGGGTTCTGGGTAAATATCCTCTCGTTGATGGATTAGATAAATTGAAGGCATCAGTGCCGTACCCGCTTCAAACTGATACCCCCCAATCTCCATGGGTGATTTGAGAATTCTAATGAAGGTACTCGGAGCAATGGGATAAATCCGCAGCGTTTCAGAACAGATAGCGCTCAGGTAGGGAAGTCGAGCCATTTCCATCGGATCGACGCTATCACCCAGCGTTCCTAAGTCCGCCATCAGCTTGTCATGCACTTCCGGGAGATGATGAATCCAGTAAAATGCCCAGGTTAGAGCGGAAGCGGTGGTTTCATGTCCGGCAACGAGGAGAGTCATCAACTCGTCGTGTAACTCTTCATCCGTCATCGGTTGACCGGCTTCGTCACGAGCGGACAGCAGTAAGGTAAGAATATCGGTACGAGAGAAGTCACCTTGCTCCCGCCGTTCCCGAATCTCGTCATAAAGTAGTTGTCGGACTTGCTGCTTGATTCGCAAAAAGCGCCCCCACGGACTGAACCGCCCCCAATCCTGGCGGAGTGACGGGAAAAACAGCAAGGTAGAACTGAGGGGAGTACCCAGCGCGTCTAGCATGAAATTGAGCAAGTGTCTTAGCTGCTGAAATCGCTCTCCTTCATCCAATCCAAACACAGCGCGTAAAATCACCCGTAAGGTAATCTCTTGCATGAAGGGACGGACGAAAAAGGGCTTGCCAATCGTCCACTCATCTGTTACTTCCTGAGTAATGTCACAGATGAGTTGGCTGTAAGTCCGTAGGCGATCGCCATGAAAGGGAGGCATCAACAACCGTCGCTGGCGTTCGTGGCTCTCACCATCGAGCATGATTAGGGAGTTGTCCCCCAGCAGATATCGTAAAACTCCATTGCCTCTGCCCGATTCAAATTGTGCTGGCTCGGCAGTAAAAATCTGCTTAACCGCTTCTGGATTACCCACATAAACGAAGGGCGGCGATTTTTCCCCTCCTATCTTGAAGATGTCGCCATAGCGTAGGGAATATTCGTCTAGGTAGTCCAAGGGGCGAAAAACCAGCTTGAGCGTTCGTAGTAATCGTGGTAATCGCCGCGATCGCGGACCATCAGGTAATGTCATAGATATCCAATTCGGGTAAGAATCAACTGCCCTATCTCACATGATAGAAATCAAATCCATACAATTACACCAATCTGAAGAGGTCAAGCACCTAATTTTTGCAGTTTGCAATGAAATTTTTCAGGTTTCTGAAGAAGTGATTAGGCGTTTCGATACCATGTCTGACATAGATGATATGCACTCGTACTACTTTAACAACGGTGGCACATTCTTAGTGCTTATGGACGAGAGAAAGGTCGTGGGAAGTGGAGCTATCCGACGCTTGAATAATGACATCTGTGAACTAAAGCGAATGTGGTTTATCAAAAAGTACCGAGGACAAGGGTTAGCAAATCAAATGGTTCAGCTACTTTTAGATTTTGCCCGAAAAACAGGTTATAAAAAAGTCAGACTCGACCTCTTGGACGAACAAAAACAAACACAAGCACTTAAATTCTATAAGCGGCTGGGATTTTACGCGATCGCTCCCTACAACGATAGTTTCTGCACTGTGTTTATGGAGAAAATACTCTGAGAAGAAAAAATTAACAAAATTAAGTAGGAAGGCATAAGTAAAGATAACTCTGTAAAGAAAGACAAACGATGTTTAAATCCTCTTCCCATCAGCCTTTAGCCTCCTCACGCTTAGCTCCGGTGCCTTCTACCTTGACTCAATAATAAATATTTATGACGATCTACTTCAATGCAAACACCTGCACACAATTAACAAATCCCCACACCCCGTTCTTTCAGAAACGTCTCGAACGTCTTGCGATCCGGTAAAGAAGGTTGCGCCCCCGCTTTTGTTGCCGAAAGTGCCCCTGCGGCTGCTCCCCACACCACCGCTTCCCGCAAAGAACGCCCTTGAGCCAAAGCGACTGCTAGAGCACCATTGAAGGCATCACCCGCCGCAACCGTATCAACCGCTTGAACTGAGAAAGCTGGGACAAAGAAGGTTTCCTCTGCCGTCGCACAGAAGACACCGCGATCGCCTAGTTTCACGATTACCGTACTGACACCTCGTTGTTGTAACTCAGCCGACGCTTTAGCGGCTGCCTCTTCCCCGTCTACAGGAAAACCGACTAACTGAGACGCTTCCAACTGATTGGGAGTAATAATATCGATCCGTGAGTAAAGCTCATCTGGAATATCTTGAGCCGGTGCTGGATCAAGAATCACAGGTACACCTGCGGAGTGTGCCGCTTGCGCTGCTAACTGTACGGTTGTCATCGGAATCTCCAACTGCATCAGCAAAGCGGCTGCCCCTGGCAACTTACTGCGGAGGCGTTCCACGTCAGTTTCATTCAACCGTCCATTGGCACCCGCAATAATAATAATGTTGTTTTCTCCGGCATCATCCACCGTAATCACAGCGACGCCAGAACTTGTTGCCTCATCTACCAAAACACCATCCGTCTGAACACCGGCAGCTTGTAAATGACGCAGCAGTTGACGCCCAAAATCATCATTCCCTAAACGCCCCACAATTTGAGTGGAGATACCCAGCCGCGCTGCCGCCACGGCTTGATTTGCCCCTTTTCCGCCCCCGGCTGTAAAAAATTCATCTCCTTTTATCGTCTCTCCCGCAACAGGTAACCGAGGAGTTTTGGCGACCAAATCCATGTTAATGCTGCCAAAGACAATGATTGGTTTCATTCTGATTTCAAAAGTTCAATCGCTTCGTCACACCAAGTCATCCAATCCATCTCGTAACCAATGCCCTTGCGGAGAGTTAGATAATGAAACTTGTTAGCTTGGGAAAGGGATTGAGGATTTTGAAAGAATTCGTCTTCTATATCTTGGTAAGTCTTTAATCGTTCCTGGTGAAGTTGGCGATGACGCTGTAATTCTGCCAAAATCGTCTCTTTAGGAGCTAGATAGCCAGCGAAGATTTTAACCAATAAATCGTCTTTGATGGGAATCGGTTCCCCGGGTTGAACCATCCACTCAATCAACTGTTGCTTTCCGACTTCTGTAACGCTGTAGAGCTTTTTATCGGGGCGGTTTTCTTGAGCAATGACCTCTGCACTAATCCAGCCTTGTTCTTCGAGTTTGGTCAGTTCCCGATAAATTTGCTGGTGGGTGGCTTTCCAAAAAAAACCAACTGAAGACTCAAATCGCTTTCCCAAGTCATAGCCACTCGCGGGGCATTCAATCAGGGAGACTAAAATCGCGTGCGCGATCGCCATAACTCTAAATACTCGACAATGCAACTTTTTGAGTATACATGTTACCTTTTGAAAATTGGGAATAGGCAATCAGTAAGCAGTTTTAACTTGCATTACCCATTACCCATTACCCATTACCCATTCTCTAAGAATGTGCTGACACGACGGCTTCTAAACCCAACTGACTCATCAGGCGATCAATGTCAAAGTACTGTTCCATCAGTTGTTGAATGCACTGCACTTTGATGGGTTCGTGGAGGCGTACCTGACCAAAGGCACGGTCAATAATTTCCACGGTGGTGAGTGTATCTAGGTCAACTGACAAAACAGGGATTTCTAACTCTTCGGCGCGGTTGAGGATAAACGGTTGGGGTGGCATGTGACCCGTGAGGACGAGACACTGGGTCGAGGTTTCAAGCGCTGCCATCTGAATATCTGCGCGATCGCCTCCTGTTATCACTGCCATATTATTTCGCTTGCGGAAATACCCTAAAGCAGCATTAACATTCATTGCCCCAATTGTCAAACTTTCTACCATCAAATCCAAGCGATCAGAACGACAAAGCACTTCCGCTTGCAACTGATGTACCAATTCCCGAACGCTGACACTACGTAATAGTGGACTTCTGGGTAACATCCCCAACACAGGAATTCCCTGGCGTTCTAGAAATGTTCGCACGGTTGATTGAGCCATCGACAGTTGCTCAGGCGGAATATCATTAATCACAACTCCCAGCAAATGCTTACCCAGGCGTTCTTTAGCCGACAACAGAGTCTCTACGATCAAAATGGAGTGAAATCGAGCCACAAGCAGGACAGTAGCGTCAATTTCTTGAGCGACCTCCAGCAACGATAAGTCAAACAAACTCCCCTCACTCAGAGTTCCTGGCCCTTCCAACAACATTAAATCGCCGCTGGGTTCTTGAATGTACTGTTTTAGAGATTGACGATAATTAGTTGAGTCCTCTCCCCGCAGGCGTTTTTGAATCGCCTCGGCGTCCAAAGAGAGCAGAGGGGAACATACCCGCTTTTGCGGCAAATTGAGTACTTCCGGGATAAACCGGACATCTTCTTCCATTCCATTCGGGCAATCATCTTTCAGACACGTTCCGAGTGGTTTCCCATAGGCGATGTCTAGCCCTTTTTGTTTCAACTGATGAGCAACGCCCAAGATAGTCGCTGACTTACCACAGTAAGCTTCTGTTGACCCGACCAGCAAATATTTCGCGGATTTTGTCACCCCTTCTTTCTCTCCTAATCAGTTTCAAATGGTGCTTACTCGTCAATCCGTAGCAGCTTGCGATAGAATGCCTGAGAAAAATCTGACAGGCGCGATCGCTTAAAATTCATAATTACTTCAATTAAGTAATTGATAAACTCAGAATTTGCCATAGTGACTTCGTAACTGAGGTCGGCGTTGCCATCAAACTGTAATCGGCAGCGAGTCAGTTCTGAAGGAAGCTTGGAGACGAACCAGGTAGCGACAAAGGGGATGCTATCACCACCTTCTATCCGGCGCTGACCTTCAAGGGAACCCTGTTGATACAGACTAATGGCTAAGGGTAAGACGTTGCGCTTTGCACCCTGATAGTAGGGCATGTAAACACCTACGGCTGCTTTGTCGGCAGGCTGAAGTTTTTCGATGGACATACGCGAATTCTTTATAAACGTCCGTTAAGGAGAGCGTGTTCGATGCTCACTGACCGTCAAGTCTAGTGAAAGTATAGGAATGAGGCAAAGGGAATGATTGCAGGAAAACTACTCATTTTGGTAAATGTATGTTTTCTCGTGTAAAGGTAATATTCTCATTTAAGCATTTGGGCTGGGTAGAATCCTGTAAGAGCAACTTTTGTTTTAATCTAGTCGGCTTGGGGTCTAGTTTTCAGCGCCATGTTTGCAACATCGAGTCGTGTCATAGTAACGGGTCATTCAGCAACTGCGCCGTTAAGTTAATGAGTGAATGATGAGACTGACGCTGAGCTTGAACACTGCTAAAGGTTTGTACAATTGGCTCTAAGCAACGTTTGGCATCTTCGTAATACTTGAGCGCACCCGCTTGATAGGCTCCTCTAGCACCGCCACCGACTAAGACAAGTCCAACTTGGGGAGTAGCAGATTTCATGAATTTCAACGTCTGGATAGGATGGTTACACAGTCATTAGCGGTTTCTTCAATGACGGTGGTGATAAATTCTCGTGCATCAGTGGTGCGGGAGACGGAGCCAATTTGGGCGCGACAGAGGGCGATCGCACTTTGCCCCGGTTTACTCGGTCTTGCTTCTTCTGGTAATGTTGCGAGTTCTAGGGTTGTTCCTAGCGCAAACAATAGGGGTGTATTGTGAAGGCGCTGTTGCGGGATTGAGCGAACTTCGAGTAAGGCGGCTGAGAGGTTGCGATCGCTTTCTACCATTGGTTTCCAAGAGTAATCCAGCAAGTCAGCGAGTCCAAAGAAGCTTTGAGGTAGTTGTTTGCTGGTAGAGAGGATTTTATTAACCAGTAACGAGCGATACCGAGTGGTATCTCCTGTTTCCAGTTCATAGGTGGCGACGGAACTGCTGAAGACTTCCCGTGCTAACAAGGCGACTTGCACCGCCCAAGGTAGTTTGGTGTAAGTTTGTTCTGCTGCCCAAGCGGTTACAATTCTGTCTAAGTCTTCATTGGCAGCAACGCGCACTTCTAGCTTCTGTACTCGCGCTTCCAGTTCGTTGAGTCTGGTGCCAACTTGTTGAGCGAGGCGATCGAGTCCTTGAGTGAGTGCCAGCAGTGCGTCTTCTTGGATTTGCAGTCTTTGTTTTTGGCGGCGAATGGCGTCACGCGCTTCTAGTAAGGACTGCTGGGTAACTTCTAGGGCGACTTGGCTAATGTGAAGTGAGTCAGTGAGTTCTAGTACCCACTGATGTAGTGCTTCTTGCCCTGCGATGAGGTTGCCATCGAGGAGGATTTGGCGTTTGCCCAAAAAATATCAGACCGTAAAAACACCGATATTTTCCTAACCAAATATCCCAACTATCAGTAATAACGCTGAAGCAGAATACAAGTATATTGTAGGGGCACGACATGTGGTACCCCTACCCTGTAGCCTAAGCCAATAACAACCGCTATATTCTTAGAAATCCCTTAATCTGCCTGCAACTGGCTGTTTACAAAAAACTCAGGACGTTCTGAATATTGCTGGCTGATAGGGCTTACTTTCAACTCATCCGTTTGGGTTTGGATATAGCGATAGAGCCGATTTAGTGCGTTCACATAGGCATAAGCTGATGCCACCACAATATCGGTATCCGATGCCTGTCCAGAGAAAATTCGCTCCTGATGTCTGAGGCGAATCGTCACCGTTCCCAGCGCATCAATACCCTGTGTCACCGACTGAACCGAGAATTCAATCAGTTGATTGGGAATCTGTACCAATCGATTAATCGCTTGATACACCGCATCCACCGGCCCCGTACCCACAGCCGCATCTGTGCGAATTTCCCCACTGGGATTCATCACCGTAACCGTTGCCGTCGGGCAGGCGCAGTCGCCACAAATGACTTGGACATGTTCGAGTTGAAAACCTTGTTCCACTTGAGGTAGTGTTTCATCACGGACGATCGCTTCCAAATCCCAATCGGATACTTCCTTTTTCTTATCCGCTACTTCTTTGAAGCGATGAAAGGCTTTATTCAGTTCATCCTCACTCAGATTAAAACCCAACTCTTGCAAGCGAGTGCGGAAGGCGTTACGTCCGGAGTGTTTCCCCAAAACAATTTGGTTCTCCGACAAACCAATGGCAGCCGCGTCCATAATCTCATAGGTTTCTCGGTGCTTGAGGACGCCATCTTGGTGAATCCCCGACTCGTGGGCAAAGGCGTTTGCTCCCACGATTGCCTTGTTGGGCTGAACCAGAATTCCTGTAGATTGGGAGACTAAACGAGAGGTTTTGTAAATTTCCTGAGTATTAATGCGGGTGAGGGGTGCGTCTGACTCAACCGGACGACCGAAATAAGGGTTGAAATCTGCCTTGCGAACCTGCAATGCCATGACAATTTCTTCCAAGGCGGTATTACCTGCGCGTTCGCCAATGCCGTTAATCGTGCATTCCACCTGACGGACGCCGTTTTCAATCGCCGCTAGGGCGTTGGCGGTGGCTAAACCCAAATCGTTTTGGGCGTGAACGGACATAATTACACGATCGCTATTCGGGACATTTGCTCGAATCCCCTGAATCAATGCACCCATGTCTTTCGGGGTAGAGTAGCCGACGGTATCGGGGATGTTCAGTGTGGTTGCACCAGCGGCGATCGCACGTTCTAATACTTGATACAAGAACTCCCGATCTGAGCGAGTGGCGTCCATCGGCGAGAATTCCACATCCTCGACAAACGACTTGGCATAGGCAACCATTTCTTCTGCGATCGCCAATACCTCACTTCGAGACTTTCTCAACTGATGCTTGAGATGAATGTCTGAGGTAGAAATGAACACATGAATTCGGGGATGGGCAGCGGGTTTCAAGGCTTCCGCCGCCGCTTGAATATCTTTGCGAATGGCTCTCGCCAAACTACAAATAACCGGCCCACCGGGCACTCCAACTTGTTGGGCAATGGTTCTTACTGCTGCAAAATCGCCAGGACTAGAAACCGCAAATCCCGCTTCTATCACATCCACCCCTAGGAGAGCCAGTTGATGAGCGATCGCCAGTTTCTCTTCCACATTCAGGGTTGCGCCCGGTGACTGTTCGCCATCCCGTAGCGTGGTGTCGAAGATAATCACTCGGTCGGGTTGAGGTTGAATGCTCATAACTGTGCTCCCGTAATTTCAAGCAAAGAGACGATTAGACAAGGTGTCTGTTTTTTGGATATTGTAGATTGTATACAATATACATCATAAAGTATGAACTTAGGTGACCTAGCCGCTAACGTGCTGCAACAGCAACGCAGCACCCCCGATTTAATTGCCGATGCGTTGCGAGAGGCGATTTTGCGGGGTATTTTTCAGGAAGGGCAATCCCTGAGACAGGATGAAATCGCGGCTCAGTTTGGGGTGAGTCGAATCCCCGTGCGGGAGGCACTACGGCAATTAGAAGCAGAAGGGTTGGTGACGCTGCAACTCAATCGAGGGGCAACAGTATCAGCACTCTCTCCCGCAGAGGCTCAAGAAATTTGTGAGATTCGCAGCGCCTTAGAAACAACAGCGATTCAACTAGCGATTCCCCAGTTGAGGGAATCGGATTTAGAAAAAGCGGCATTAATTTTGGATGCCACGAATCAGACGACAGATGCGGCACGTTGGGCGACATTGAACTGGGAATTCCATGCGGTGCTTTACACTCCAGCCAATCGCCCTCGACTATTGACGATGATTAAAACCTTACACGTTAATATCGATCGCTACGTTCGGCTTCAGATGGAGAAGATGAATTACCTGGAGAAGTCGCAAAAGGAACATTACCAACTGCTGGATGCCTGTCGTCAACGAGATGCTAAAGCGGCAGTCAAGGTACTGAAACGACACATCGACACCGCCGGAGAGGAACTGGTGGCTTACTTGGAACAAAATAGAAGCGATCGCTAAAATTGTGCGATCTGCGCTTACTCTTTCAGAGTCGCTTTGCTAACGCAGCAGCGCTTCGCTATCGCTTAAACTCATGAATTGAAAGTTGAATCCCCTAACCCACCCTCACCAATATCAACAGACCAGCACTCGGTAGTAACTTTAACAATGCCCTGTACGCTTGTAACAATACTAGGCTTAATTTGTTAATTTTGACATGGCCTCTCATGCCGAATCAGCGTTTTAGCGCTGAAGCTAAATACCAAATTAACCCATTTGGCAGGTTTTGTGCTCGCTTCTCTTGACTTGGCTACCAACTTGTTCAATCCATAAGTTCAGTATTCCAGTTTGATGATTGGATTTTCGTATCTAATTCTCGGCATTCTCTGGAAAGTCGATCCGTTTGCGTTTGCAGTTCGGCAACATTAACTGTACTGAAAGACTTGATTTCAGAGGCACTATACCGATCTTGCTGATAAGCGGCGGCATCAACGAGAGAAGTATATACACTGCGCTTGAGTAAGAGTGTATCTCTCTGCGCCAAAGCATCAGATATCGTCATCCCCTCTTCCAGATTTGTGAGTGAATTAGTTTTGTTGATTCTCTGAATCAAGTCTACCAATTGATTAATCGTCGCGTCTAATTCTGCGATGAGTGCTTGCGGCTGTTCTGGAGGCGTTTCTCCTTCCTGAACTTTAGCACTTCTTACTAATCGTTGCCGCAACTGTTCAATTCTTTTTTGACAATCCGCTCTGAGTATTAACGCTTCAGCCAATTTCATCTCTAACACCTCCTATATCAATTATTATTTGGCTATTACCAGAGATTCTTGAAGTATTTGAATCAGTTCTCTGGCAAAACGAACGGTACAAGCAACCAGTTGAGCATTTTCGGGAGTAAGGGCGATACAAAACTCCTACAATATCGTTTTCGTCGCGAACTGGGATGAAATCAAAAGCTTTGAGTTCAGGATGGGTAAGAACTTCTTCAACAACGTCACTCACCTTGCAGGTTTTGAGGTCAAATGTGGCAATAAGGGCGACATGCATTCCTGCTTCCATTGCTGAGAGGGCTTGATTTATACCTGCTTCTAAAGGCTGACTTGCCCACGGCGTTATCGACATTTCTATCCCTCCTGATGGTAAGGATTACACCAATTTAATCATCATAGTGGTAGGTTTGTAACCCTTTTATATTTTCTCGTTCAATTAATAATCTTCCAATTGTTAAATGTAAAGACATAGAATTCAGTGACTGTAAGCCCAGTTCTTGGCGCATTTCGTCGCATTTAGGACAATAAACATCAAGCCAAACGTGCCTGCCATTGTCGTATCTTAAATAATTTGAATAACGAAATCCAATTTCTAGAGCCTCATATTTGCCCCAAAAAGACTTCTTTGGAGGTTCCTCCCCTCTAATCCATGTAATATGAGCGCCCCACGCCGAACCTTTCTGAATGGCAATCCCTTCTTTAAAAAGGAGCCACTTATAATACCTGAGAATTTCATTATCGCATTCTAAAATTGCCCACCAAGGCTCAAAGTATTTACCTTTTTTAGGGTCATAGGTTATTTTCCCACTTGAGGAAAAACAATAATAGTCTAAGACATGAATTTTTTTATTCATCGCTCTAAGTCGGCGGTGGATGTGAAAATCTCATAAATGTAAAAGACACAGGTGTACTAATGGAAAAGATGAATACCAATTTCATTTTCAGGCGCTACAGTTTCACTACCCAACCCCTTTACAGATACTTTGGTCATTTGGATTATCTCCTTAAAAAGGTCGAGTTTACCTTCTGTATTACGTCCCGCATGGATTAACTGCATGGATTAGCTATCCCTGACGGGCAGCGGAGTTTCCAGAATTTCCATCAACAACTCCAAGCGTGATGGACGAAACAACATTGGCACCAAGTTGGACAGCGAGTAGTAACCACCCGCAAAGGTGAACGTTTCCAACGCCACCTGATTTTGCTGCAACTGTCGTTTCAGAATTTAGTCCTCTTAAGAGGACTTTTGCTATGAGCCAAGGAATTAATTCCTTGGCGGATAAGTGGGTAGCTGCAAGATGTGAGATATAACTTACTTGAGAGAAACTTTTGCCCCTGCTGCTTCCAATTGTTGCTTGATGTCTTCAGCGGCGTCGAGTTCAACAGCTTCTTTTACCACTTTTGGTGCTGACTCCACAAAGTCTTTCGCTTCCTTCAAAGCTAAACCCGTCAAAGTTCGTACTACCTTAAGAATTGCAATCTTCTTATCAGCAGGGACTTCCTCTAACACCACATCAAACTCGGTCTGTAGAGGTTCATCACCTACCACAATCTCTGGCTGAATTGGAATTCCAGGTATCACCTTAGTTGTTGAAGCATCTACACCAAAAGTCTCTTCAATCTGCTTAACAAGTTCAGATGTTTCGAGTATTGTTAAGGATTTTAACTGCTCCAGAATTTCCATCGTCTTAACAGACATGGCTACCCTCCTATACTTCCTATAAAAAATGAATAATTAATCAATTACTCGCTTGGTTACCCTAAGCGTTTTATTGATGCTCACATCTTGCACTACCCCCCTAGCCCCCCTTATGAAGGGGGGAACAAGAAAACTATCTGTAGCAAGCATTTAGTGAATTGGTATTAGCGTTCTCCGAAGGAGTACTCACAACCTCCCGGTTTATAGCCGGATTGTGTGTAAGCTTCACCCGTTAGGGCGCGGGATAGAAAACTTGTAGGGATTTCAAGCTCTGTGCTGAACACCCTATAACTATACTACATAAATACTACAAATCCTGTCAAGGAATGAGAAAAAATATTTCCCCTCCTGTCTTTGAGGAATAATCTCAGGTCAGAATATCCCTAGGCTATTCAGAGGAGATGAGCGATAGAGACACTGTCCTGTGAAGATTACGCCATCCCCGATGGATATGGCATCATGCATTCATCACGCCGACCCGTGGCAATTGATTTATTTGCCGGTGCCGGTGGCTTTTCCCTAGGGATTGAGCAGGCGGGGTTTGATGTCGCTGTAGCAGTTGAACACGACCCGATTCATGGGTTAGTACATGCGTTCAACTTTCCCCAAACCAAGGTTTTATGTGCAGATGTCGCTCAATTGTCAGGTCAAGATATTCAGAAGGCTGTAGGAGAGTGGGCTGCGAAGAACAGGCAACCAACAGGAAGCCGTCATGATCCTCTCTCCACAATTCCCATTGACTTAGTCTTTGGTGGGCCACCTTGCCAGGGATTCTCTGTGATTGGTAAACGTCAACTCGATGACGTACGTAACACCCTGATCTTTGAATTTTGCCGTATCGTGAAAGAACTTCAACCCCGCTACTTTGTGATGGAGAATGTACCGGGCTTACGGATGCCGAAATACTCCCCTATCCTAGAGCAGTTGATGTGTGAGTTTGAAGCGGCAGGGTATGAAATTACAGAACCAATACAGGTTTTGAATGCTGCTAATTTTGGTGTCCCGCAGCAGCGGCGACGTTTATTCGTACTGGGTACCCAGGTGGGACTGAACAAACTCACGTATCCTGAGCCAGATCTGCGATCGCCTTCTCAATATATAACCGTAAAAGATGCGATCGCAGATTTACCCAACCTCGATGATTTTGATGAACTCCACCATATAGACTCAATTCAACTCACCCCCGAACAACTGTACTCAATCCATGAGCAAGCGACAGTCTACGTCAAAAGACTGCGGGGTTTGTCCTGTGATCTCACTAATTTTGCCTATTCTCGATGGTGGAATCCAACGACGTTGACAAGTTCCATGCAAACTCGGCACACCGAACGGTCAATTGAGCGTTTTCAGGAGACACCCCCAGGAAAGATAGAATCAATCAGCCGCTTACGACGCCTAGATTGGCATAAACCTTGCTATACCTTAAGAGCTGGAACGGGTTCAGATCGTGGTGCTTATACCTCCCCTCGTCCCATTCATCCTGAGTACCCACGAGTAATTTCCGTGCGAGAGGCAGCGCGACTGCACTCATTCCCCGACTGGTTCCGTTTCCACATCACCAAATGGCATGGTTTTCGAGAGGTCGGTAATGCCGTGCCCCCACTTTTAGCACGAGCCTTGGGTAGCCAAATCCTTGCCGCATTGGAGGTAAAACCCTTATTACCACAGGTATCTTTAGAACTTGGCAATCCTCAGTTGCTTAAATTGAGCCAGCTACAAGCATCCAAGTATTGGAAAGCAAAGATCGATGATTGATGAACAGGAAGCGGAGAGGAATGATCAAGTCCGCATTAATGAGGAGCCTAATCGCTCGTTTTTCCGCTCCTGTGTGATGCTCAACTCCGTACTTACTTTAATCCGCGATCGCAAAAAGGATAGCTCGTTTTAAGGTGTGTCTATGAACCAAGAATCTCCGCCTTAAATGTGCGGAGAGTGCCAAGAATCACCTCAACTGCCACCTGCGATAGGTATGCCAGGGTTAGGTTTTAGGGGCGGCTTGCGCTTGCGCTTGTTCCCTCTTGCGTTTAGTTTTGGCCTTGAGGGCTTCTGCCTTTTGAGTCTTGCCAGCTTTCAAGGATCTAGGGGAAGTTTGAGAGGGGCGGGACTTGAGTTGGCGGAACTCAAAAACATCCCTATCGGGTAAAAATGCCGCTTTGATTTCCACAAAAGATGCTTGCCCCTGCTGTTCTTTGTCCAGTTTGGGATTGAAGCGAAAAGGACGAATCGGCGAATCTTTCCAAATCACAGGAATGTGAGACGCCTTCATAAAGTTAACTTTCTGTTCGATTGGGGCTTCTTTGATATAGGTTAGGCGTTCCTCACTAAAGTTTTTCTGGATGGTGATACAAGGAGTCTGGCAAACAGGAATAAATTGCCACAGCCCAGACAGTTTAAATTCAAAATCCTGCAATTCCTGGTCTATGCTTAAGTTGCGGTTGTTTTCGGTTTCGGATTCAGGTTTTTCAGGAACTCTGTGGAAACCGACGACCTGAAAGCCGACTAAATAGGGCTGTTCGCGCTTAGGAAAGTGAATGATTTTAGGGTACACAATCAAGCGCTGTTGGGACTGCTCTGTGTTTTTTAGGTGTATTTTGAGAGCTTCAAAGGCTTTTTTGTGAGAGGAAGCATAGAACAAAGGGTATTCTTTGTCACAGATTGTTATGTGTGCTTTTTTGTCCGAAAAGGTCACATCCCCAACAATAATCCCTACCGCCTGAAAGATGGCATTGCTATTCTCTGGTAGTGAGGGATCAATTTCTGGGGAGGAAGTAGAAGCGCTTGAGCGCTTGATGGGTTTAAGTATCTTCCTGGTAGGTTCCTGTACGGGTGCAGGAGCTTCAACGGGTGCAGGAGCTTCAACAGGTACGGAGGCTTCAACGGTTGCGGGTACCTCAACAGATGGGGGTGGTGAGGAGGGAGAGGGCGGTGTTTCTGAAGCCTTTGAGCTTGGCTTAATCGCAACTAATTTTAGTTTGCTAGTGGCAGGTGCTGGCTCTGTATTTGGCGGAGTTGATTTTGGAGTTGGCTTCTTTTTCGGTGTCATAGGAATGTGTTAGCTTATCTTTTCAATTCTAAAAGTTTGTCTTTAAAAACGAAGGTATTTATGGAACGCCAGCCTCAGGTGTCAATAACACGCTGCTGTTTCTTAATTCGTAAGGGCTATGACCGGTGGTGACCTCATTGCCGCAGACCTTTTTTCTAAATCTGAGTTGGCGCAGGTTTCGTGACGTGCGATCATTACCTCAGAGTGGATGACATACTAAAAAAATACCCTATAGCGTTGTCAGTGGTGATATCACAGGTGATAGGGTCATTGTTTGGAGTCGTACTGACCACCCGCACGTATGATTGTGGAGTATGACACAAGTGAATCATTAATCACATTTATAACTTGCTGGATGCCAAGGTGCGTTGTTTCAATGCTCAAGTGCCTCTTTGGCTACAGTGGAACGACCATGAAGTCAAGAATAACGGCTATACTCGTCAGGTGATTGCAAATGATCACCGCAATACGAAAAAACATTGATGTTTTAGCCCGTCGGGCCAAGCAAGCTTTTCTAGAGTACCAACCGATTCGCTATGATCCTAGAGACACAAAGCGCTAGATTATTCTAAGTGAGTGATTTACATCACAGGGTGATAGAGTGTCTGTCACATTTCGTTTCAGGAGTGCATCACAGGAGCCATAACTCCCGATCACTGAAGATGTAGGTAATTGAACGGATAGTATAATTACAGAGCTTTTAAACAAGGAATTATGAGACAGGCTGAAATTTGCTTCCCAAAATTCCCCGTTGAACACCTAGCGAATCGCATCATGTGCCTTCGCAAAATTACTCGGATTGACCAACATTTATTTATGTCGGCTCTCTTGTCTAAAAAAGCTCTATCGCCAGAAGAGAAAAACCTCGTAGAAAAGGTTTATCAGGGATTGAACAAGGGCTGGATTAAAGTAGTGGACTAAATCTAAATCAGTAAGGTCTTCTTAATTTACCAAAACCACTACATACCATTTATTATTTCTTTTATCAATTAACTTTACTAGGGTGCATCCCCATTGAGCCGTTTCAGCCTGATGTGGGCACTCTAAAAACTTACAAAAAGAATACCTGCTAGCTTCCAGAGGCGATGCTCTAAGTTAACAAGCCACCTCCGGAGAGCAAGCCCAGTAAAAATATAACGGTAGCAGCCAGAGAAAATAACGTCATTAATCCCGCTGGCATAAAAGCACGGGTTTTGAAAAAGCGAATGACGAAGACGATAAACAGAACCAAACCCAAAAAGGTTGCCAATCCCAACCCGACTAACGGAATTTGGCGACAGATGAACCAAGCAACTAGTAATGCAATCCCACTCGCTACACCGCTAAACAGTGACACTTGGCTCTTGGCTTTAACATACCCCATTACACCGCCCAGCAGGACGACAATTCCGTAAACCAGGATAGACCAAGTCGCAATTACAAACAAATTGTTCATTTTATTAAGAATCGCTGGTGTGGCACGTTAGCGTAGAAAGCGAGAAATTTGGAGATTTACGGGTATGAGCCTACATGATGCGTTGATGTTAGGACTACTACTGAGTCCTGGTCTTTTACTGTCAATCGTGATTATGCTTACTTTTGCCGCTGGTGGCTAATCGAGTTGTTTTACTCATAGGGGCTAGCAAGTTTAAATCAGCACAATCACTTTTCACTTAAGAGTCAAACACAAACACTGAGACTTTACAAGCTGACTCAAATTCACAGTTAGCTCCCCCCGTAATCGGCTGAGGTGTTACGGGGGACTTCAGGAATTTCCAACAGCACGGTGTTTACTGCTCAGGTCGTTTGGCAGAGTTATCGGATTTCTCACCGTGACGGGGTTCTCGACGCAAAGGAACTGAGTCGATGAGCGCTGTTTCCAGTTCCATTCGTTGTTCCATCTGACGCAAGAAGTAGCCAGTCATCATTGCTGAAGCTAGCAAGCCGGCTAAGTTTTCCCGATCAGTGGTAATTTGGACGTTGAAGTTTTCTGAAGGCAGCATCCCAACCAGTCCCTGAACGTTCTGAGAGATGATTTGTTGAATCTCTGGGGTTGCGGATTTGGCAACCCGGGACAAAACGTCCGGAGATTGGTGCTGAAGATAGTTCAGCAGTGGGTTAGCTTGCTCATCTTCCGGTTGGGAACTGAGAAAGTCAGGGTTAAATACCATTAGGAATCTCAGGTTTTGACTTAACTTAGTTTCTACTCTAAACGATTGTGCCGTCTGGCGACCTCTGATTTTCGTCCTAAATCGTAGTTCTTTAGAAATAAATTTTGATAAAAAACGCTTTATAAAGCAACAATAAAGGGTTATTCAGGATTAGGACGGCTGCTCTACTGGTGGAAGGAGTTGCTCTAATTCAAAGTGTTCATGAAATTTATCCGTGACTTGTAACCAGTAGGAACGACCATCGGTTTGGCGGCGTCTCTGGACGAATCCGAGGGCAATCAGTTCTTGAATATGTTGGTAGGCACCACTACCTCTCAGTTCAATCAGATCCGTTTGGGCAATGGTTTTTTTCAGTGCGATCGCGGCTAAAGTTCTTAAAGCACCCACACCTAATTCAGCAGGAACTAAATTTTGCATTAAGTCTTGAAATGATGACCTTAACTGTAAGCTGTAACCGGCAGGTGTTTCAATCACTTCCAGGGCGCTATCTCGGTGGGCATAGTCTGCCATGAGTTCAATTAGGGCGTCTTCAATCGTGTCCTTGTCGCATCCGGCAAATTCAGCAATTTCTGCGATCGAAAGGGGCTTTCCCTTCAGGTAGAGTATGGCTTCTATCTGGGTAGCTAGGCGAGGCATGAACAATTTTGGATTCTAGATTTTGGATGTTAGATGTTGAATCGAGAGCTACCAGTAGAGTGGACAGTGTTCACATATTACTAATACTACATAGCGCTTCATTAGTTTAAACGCCAACGAGATTTTATTACTTCCCATTCCCCATGCCCTCAATCCAATTGGCGTCCGGTACGCTCAACAAAGATATCTTCTAGGTTAGAGGGACGAACCATGATACCGGTTTTATCCGGTAAGCTATCCAAGTAGGCATTCGCTTGTGCTAAGTCAGGAAAGAATTTGTACTCAAAACGTTCCCCAACTTGTTTCATCACCAATCCCTCTCCATGTTGTGCTTTGAGTTGTTGGAGAGTTCCGAGTTCAATGAGTTGTCCGGCGTCCATAATCCCAATGCGATTGCATAAAAACTCCACCTCATCCATATAGTGGGTGGTGAGTAACATCGTCATCCCCTGTTTATTCAAATCGCGAATAATTTCCCAGAGGCGGCGGCGGGTTTGGGGATCAAGTCCTACGGTAGGTTCATCCAAAAACAGAACTTTGGGTTCGTGCAATAGCGCCCTAGCAATTTGTAGGCGGCGCTTCATGCCACCCGAAAGGGTTTTGACTAAACTATCGCGTCGATCTGCCAATTCAACATACTCTAACCATTGATTAATCAGCCGCTGACGCTTGGGATTCGGAATGTGGTGTAAGCGTCCGTGCAGTTCCATGTTTTCCCAGACGGTGAGGTCGGCATCGACGCTAATTTGTTGCAATACAACGCCGATATTCTCTTTCACTTGTTGTCTGTTGCGTACAACATCGTAACCCGCAACCTCAATTTGACCAGAACTGGGTCGAGTCAGGGTGGTTAGCATCCGAATGGTGGTAGATTTGCCAGCACCATTGGGGCCGAGTAGGCCAAACATCTCTCCCGATTCGATGGTGAAGGAGAGGTCGTTAACAACGGGGACTTTGTCGTAGGTTTTGTGGACGTTCTGAAGGGAAACGGCAGATGGCATAGATGCCTGTACAAGATGGGTCAGCTTTACGGATTATCATATCTTGGGTTGCTAGAAGAGTGGTTGAAACCCAAAGCCTTTCCCTGCACAATGAAATTCTATATCATGAAAAGTTAATTTATTCAAGGAAAGATTGACTTTTGCACGAGGTCTATTGAGAAAACAGCCTCATTGTCACGTTTTGTAACACTCGTAATCCCTGCATCGCTCCCCGAATTAGACGGGTAGCGGCAATGGGTTGCCGTATCAGGGCGATCGCTAAGGGTAAAGGTTGAAGCGCACCCTCAGGGGTGAGTGCGGATGTAAGATTGGGCAGGTTGTGGCGAGAGTCGTCGCTGATCACTCGTAGCATGGCGACTGGCACTCCAGCTTGAGAGAGAACCTCCAAAGCCGCAAATCCTTCCATATCGACCACTTGGGTATCGTAGAGTTGACCAAGATGGCGTTTTTCGTCAGCAGAACAAATAATGCGATCGCTCGTGAACCCCTTCACCAGAGAAACCCCTGCTTTTAGCTTGTCCTGCAATAACCAGGTCAGTTCGCCATCAAAGCAGCGCCATACAGGAGTAGCATCACTTGACTGATAAGCACATTTGTGATATAGAACAACATCCCCAATAGCCAATTGAGACGATAAACTTCCACCTAAACCCATGATCAAAATGCTTTTAGGCTTCTTTGACAGAAAAGCCTCGGTCTGTTGCCATTGTTCCAGATAAAGTGTGACAGGCTTAGAGCCAACGGGAATGGGCAGCACTAACGGTTTTGTAGGCTGAACACCGCTTAAACCTCGACAGACGGCCTGATATTCGGCTCCTTGAGGAACCAGAATAATTTCGGGGAGTGGGGAATCGGTCATCAAAGAGCAATGACTATGGTGTATAGTTCCACAAAGCTAAGGTCGGTAACGATAGAATCGCATAGATCTTGGCTGTAATTCGCACAATCTGTCTCCCACAATGGTAGAGCCGACTCGCAAAAAAGCCCTAAGAGAGCGATTTAATATTTCCCAGTTAGCGATCGAGTTTCCCTGGTTGAGTATCAGCTTTTGGATTGCGGTGACTGTCGCAGGGATATTGGCTTTCAGTTCTCTAAAGTATGCGTTGTTCCCGGATATTACCTTTCCCGTGGTGGTGGTGAATGCCTCTGCGCCACTCAAAACGGCTCTGGATACCGAAAGTCAACTGACTAATCCCATTGAGCAACAACTGAAATCCTTAGAAAAGCTGGATGAGAGCCGTTCTTCCTCCTATCCTGGTCAAAGCGTCGTCAGTTTATCGTTTGCGGTGGGGACGAACCTGGAAAATGTCAGTCGTCAGGTGGAAACGTCACTGAAGAATTTAAAGCTGCCTGCGGGAGCAACGTTTAAGGTGATTCCCCTCAACTTGAACGAATCTGCGGTTGTGAGTTACGCCATCCAAAGTTCATCCCAAAACCTGACGGATTTAGCGAAGCTTGCCAAGGACAAAATTGTGCCTGCTATCTCCCAAATACCGGGAGTCCTGAAAGTTGAGCTACTGGGTGAACCCCCTTCATCACCTCTGTCTCTCTCATCAGCCAGTCAGGCTCTCGGTCAAGGGGCGACCTTAGTGCGATTTAATGGTCAAGATGCCCTAGGGTTTCAAGTCATCAAGCGGGGGGATGCGAACACGCTGGATGTGGTGAGTCAAGTGGAAAAAGAGGTTGAGAAGCTCAAATCTAACCTGTCCGGCGTAAAACTCACCCTTGCCTCAACTCAGGCTGACTATATTCGCGAGGCAACTCACGCGACGATTGATGCGTTGATTCTTGCGGTAGTGCTATCGGTTTTAGTGATTTTTCCCTTCTTGTGGAACCTACGAGCAACACTGATTACAGCATTGGCGATTCCCATCTCCCTGTTGGGGACATTTATCGTCATGGCGATTTTTGGCTTCAATCTAGAAACCATCACGTTGCTGGCATTGGCGCTAGTGATTGGGATTATCGTCGATGATGCGATCGTCGATGTGGAGAACATCACCCGGCATATTGAAAATGGAGAAACGCCTCGTCGTGCAGCGATCATCGCCACAAAAGAAATTGGTGTCACGGTTTCAGCCGCTACCTTTACCATCGTGGCGGTGTTTCTGCCAGTGGGTTTAATGGGAGGTGTACTGGGACAGTTCTTTAAGCCTTTTGGGATAACGGTTTCAGCCGCAGTACTGACCTCATTGCTGGTTGCTCGAACGCTATCGCCGTTATTAGCATCCCGATGGCTGAAACCCACAAGTACTAACCGACGAGAGGGTAACGGGTCTCGCTTTGAACAATGGTACCGAAACTTACTGGCTTGGTCTTTGCATCACCGATGGATGGTGGTGGGATTGGCAGTTTTGAGTTTGGCGATCGGTTTAGGGTTAATTCCGCTAATTCCCAAGGGGTTTATTCCCAAACTCGATCGCGGTGAATTCAATATTACTTATACGGCTCCTTTACCCACCATTCCCAAAGAACTTTCCTCCGCTTCATCCTTAGGGGGGATGCCATCAACGTCGCCTAATGGTGAATCTTCCTCACCTTTAGCGGGAGCCAGTAATTTTCCTGCCCCCGCCGATTTGCAGAAATCTCTTACTGCTGCCCAGAATGGCTCTCTTTCACCGGATGCTGTACAGGCATTACGGCAAGCTCAAGCGGCTTCCGCGTTTAATCCCCTCAATGATTCGCTTCAGGTGGCTAAGCAGTTGGATGATTTTGTGCGGAAATCGCCTCAAGTCAAGGATGTCTTTACCATTGTCGGGTCGCGTCAGGGGGAACCGAATAAGGGTAGACTCTATGTGAAACTCAATAGCGACCGCACCCTGAAAACAGCGGACGTGCAAAACCAATTGCGCGACTCGTTGCCCCAGATTGCCGGTGTCACGACGAGTATTGAAGATATTCAATTTGTGGATACGGGTGGGGACAAACCGCTCAAGTTAGCGTTACTGGGGGACAACCTCGAAGAACTCAACCGCACGGCTAACCAACTCAAACAGCGGCTTGAGAAACGGCCTGAATTTACGGATGTAACCTCTAGTACGACAGCCAATCAACCAGGCACAATCTTGGAAATTCAGCATGATAACACTCGCCGCACTGCTTCTGTCGGTGCCAATTTGGGACAAAATGCGACATTAGGAAATGCAACGGATCGTATGGTTGCAGAAGCCAAAGCGGTTCTCCCTGCTGGAATCACCCTTGATTTAGGCGGAGATTCTGCCCGGAGTAGCCAAATTTTAGGCAGTTTTGGTACAACGTTGGGGCTGTCAGTTTTATGCATTCTGGTGGTGTTGGCGTTGCTATTTCAAAGCTGGCTTGACCCCCTGGTGATTATGTTCTCTCTGCCGTTATCCATTGTCGGGGCAATGCTAGGGTTACTAATCACTCGTAGCGATTTCGGCATGATTTCCCTGATCGGTATCATTTTTTTGATCGGGCTAATCAACAAAAATGCCATCTTGATTGTGGATTACATCAACCAGTTACGAAAATCTGGGTTGAATCAGACTGAAGCGATTCTTCAAGCCTGCCCCGTAAGACTGCGACCGATTCTCATGACGACAGCGTCCACCATTTTGGGAATGCTGCCACTGGCATTAGGTTTGGGGGCGGGGGCTGAGTTACGGGCACCGATGGCGGTGGCAATTATTGGTGGATTAACCACAGCCACACTGTTGAGCCTGATTGTTGTTCCCGTTGTCTATGCTGTGCTGGACGATTTACGCAGTCGATTCTCCAAAGGTAAGAGGTTTGTCTGATGGTAACGCAGGTCTTTGTTACGGGAGGCACGGGGTTTATCGGTGCAAATTTGGTACGGTTGTTGGTGCAACAAGGGTATGCCGTGAAAGCCCTTGTCCGTCCTTCCAGTTGTTTAGATAACCTGCAAAATCTAGACGTGGAGATTGTCCAAGGGGATTTAAACGATTCCCAGTTGTGGCAGTTGATGGAGGGGTGTCAGGCACTGTTTCACGTTGCCGCTCACTATTCCCTGTGGCAAGCTGACCAAGAGGTACTTTATCGCCATAATGTCTTAGGCACCCGAAACGTTTTAGCGGCTGCTCGTCAAGCTGGGATTGAACGAATTGTTTACACCAGTTCGGTTGCAGCGATTGGGGTGGGTGCTGCGGGTGAGATTGTGGATGAAACTCATCAAAGCCCTGTGGATAGCTTGGTGGGTCATTATAAAAAGTCTAAATTCCTGGCGGAGCAGGAAGCAAGGATTGCGGTTGAGGCGTGTCAAGATATTGTGATTGTCAATCCAAGCAGTCCCATTGGCCCATTTGATATTAAACCGACGCCAACGGGTGATATAGTATTGCGTTTTCTGCGGCGGGAAATGCCCTTTTATTTAGATACGGGGCTAAATTTTATCGATGTGCGGGATGTGGCGTGGGGACACTTGTTAGCACTCGAACGGGGGAAAACAGGCGATCGCTACATTTTAGGCAATCAAAACCTGACCTTAAAACAACTCCTCGATCAACTCGCGCAACTTACAGGGATGAGTGCTCCAAAACATACGGTACCCGCTTGGTTACCTTTGAGTGTGGCTTGGATTGATGAACGAATTCTCGCGCCGTTGGGTAAAACGCCTGATGTTCCCTTGGATGGCGTGAGGATGGCGCGTCAACGCATGTATTATGATGCCTCAAAAGCCGTTCGAGAATTGGGATTACCTCAGTCTCCTCTCTCAACGGCACTCAAGGATGCTGTAGATTGGTTCGTGAATCAGGGATATGTCGAGATTGACACTCTCCGGCTTTAAACCCCCATTCCGCACCCTCAACTGTCACATGCGCGGCAAGAGTTAGTGGCAGCGGCTAAATTCCACAAATGTTAAGTAAAAATACTTAAGATTCAGCTAAATTAGAACGATAATCAAGCTCAGCGATGTCTAACCAGCTATCATCCTCCCCAGCAAGTAACCGATGTGCCGCCTCCATCATCTCCTTCGAGATATCCTTGAGGTCTTGACGATTTTCTAAATAGGTACACAGAGCATCCATCGGGTTAATGGTACTCCCAACACCCAGTTCGGGTAAGCGAGGACGAGCTAGCTGACTGACTAACTCCGGACGAATAGTATAGCTGTGGGCGTCACTCAAGGATTGATGGATAGCAGTATTGTCGATTAAATCCAGTTGTTCAGAACGTAGCTTGTAGATCAGCCGCACGACGGCATCTTGAATCTTCTTTTTGCCAATTGCTTTAATTAATGCGCTTTGAGGATCGGTGGCTTCCGAAACATCCACCTCTATGGTCTGAAAAGGACGCACTGGCAACGGGCAAAATTCCCACTGAGCGCGACCTCGTTCCAACTCAACTAGCACATAACCCTTGTCTTCTTTTTCTTCACTGAAGTCTACCCGCTCAATGCTGCCAGGGTAAATGACAGGTGGGTCATTAGATGGGTTGAGATTTTGATGCCGGTGGACGTGTCCTAGAGCCACATAATCAAAGCAAGGGCGCGTCAGCATCGAAAGAGGAATTGTGAAACCCTTGCCTACGGCGAGGAAGCGCTCAGCTCCTAAATTAGCGCGGTCTGCCATTAAGTGAGCGAGAAGAACGGTTGGCACTTCTGGGTCAAGACGCCGAATTTCCGCTTCTAATACTGGGTCGAGGCGCTGGGTTAATAACTCATTGACCTCCGCAAGGGCTAAACCTTCGGTTTCTGGGCGAGTTAGGAGGGTGGAACGAGTCAGCCAGGGGAGGGTAATCACCTGTACGGAGCCGTTGACGGTTTGGATATGGTGAGTGGCGATCGCATCCCCAACGACAAATCCAGGCACACCTAAAGTACGATAGATGCATAAACTAGCCCCCCCTTGACCTTGGGAATGCTGGTCATGGTTGCCCACTAGCAGCACGGTGGGAATGTCAGCATCCACCAATCGACGAAACTGGCTGGCAAAGGCTTCTTGAACATAGGGGGGCGGTGTCGCGTCGGGAAAGGCATCTCCTCCGAATAGCACCAGATCAACAGGTTCAGAAATGGCTCGATCAATACAGGTCGAAAGGGTATTGACGAAATCTTCTAACCGTGTATTAAGTCCAGTGCTGGGGTTAATCCGTCCGTGGGAAAATCCACTACCCATGTGGATATCGGATAGGTGAAGAATTTTAATCATGCTCTTTGGTTAATTGTTCTAGTGCCTCGCTAATAACCTGCCGTTGTTGGGCATCGTAACCCCAGCGTTGGAGAAATGTTTGATAGCGGCCTTCTCCAGTTGCGGCACTTTCCTGTAAGGCAAGAGAACGTTCTCGTAGCTCAGGGAGTTTAAGCTGTTCTATGAGGTGGGTTGTCCGCGATCGCACTCGATCAGACCTTTGAGCCATATCTTCGTTGCCCTTGCGGCGATGAGTTACAGCTTGTGCGGCTGACATTGCCAAATTTTTCACCGAAAGTTCTGCCACAATATCAGGCGAGGATTGTAATGCCTGAATCACTTCAGGTGAGGGATGATCCGCTAACGTTCCCTCAGAAGTGAGGTAAGTGACAAAAAAACCTCTGGCACCGTTCTCAGTTTTCACTAATTGGGCGATCGCATCAGAAACTTCTGATGTTGATAGTTCACCCGCCGCCATTTGGGACATTAAAGACTGGGTAAATGCGATCGCTTCTTCAAAGGTGACTGTTTCAGGAATATTCACGGGAGTTTTTATATCAGTTTGTGTCACTCAATCTCTAATACTGTTGATGATACTCAATTGTCGCGACAATCTCTCTTTTTCAACCCATCTCTCACCATGAAGTAGGAAGCAACTGAGATTAGGGTGCAAAAACTCTGCGCCCCTTTGCGTGACCCTTTGCGACCTCTGCGTTAAAAAAATTAGTATTCTAATGCCCGATGAAATAACCACGTATCAATAAACCTTCTGTCCTCGTATGAACTCCGGTCTGCCTTCTGCCTTTTGCCGATATAGGCTCAAAGCAATTTCTCGAAAACGTGCCTCCTTTGAGTTAGCCAATTGCTGTCCAGCTTCAAAGGATAGCTGGGGTAACAAATCCTGAATAATTACAGGGTTCAGTCGTCCGCTAATCTTGGCTTTATAAAATGTGCGGTCGATTTCCATCCCATAGTCCCGTAAAACTTCCTGCCAAGTTTGGTAGTGCAAGGGGTCAGTGTTTACGAGAGTACCATCCAGGTCAAAGAGAATTGCTTTGAGCATGTTCTGAACAATAAAATTGAGCTTTGTTTTATCAGAAAAGCCGACGATCTAAATAATAATTGTGCATGAGGGTACGGTTCGTTTCATTTTTTCATTTTAATGATGGTTTCTAGCGAAGCAACTGAGGATAAATCTGTCGCCATGCTAATACAGAAAAGACACTAATCCACAACAGCAACCACATTAATTCTAAGAACCAGTATCCCGGTAATCCTAAAGGCCAGCGCAACAGGTCAATGATGGACGCTAAAGGCAAAACTCCTGCTATATTACCCAGAACGGGTGGTAGTGTGGTACGAGGGAAGTAAGTTCCGCAGAGTGTAAACATGGGAACGATGAACAAGAAAATTGGTACATTAATTTGATCGATGGTTCGCACCGTTCCCGCCGTACACAATCCCATTACCGCAAAGAGTAAGCTTCCTAAAATCAGTATTGGCAACGATATGAGAAAATGCCAACCAGAGTAGAGTCCCCAAACAACAGCCACTAAACCGGTTAAAAGACCCGCGATTGTCCCTTTGGTAGCTGCCCATAGCCAATCCCCTAAGAAGACTTCTGTGAAACTTAAAGGTGCTGTTAGTAAAGCTTGCCAAGTTTTTTGATAACTTAGGCGGATAAAACTGCCAAATGCCCCTTCAAAGAAGGACTGAAATAGCACCCCAATTGCCATCATTCCCGGCGCAATAAATTTTAAATAGGGAATCGTTTGACCGTTGTAGGGTACATCTCCCACAAGCGGGGTTAAACCATACCCAAAAGCCACCAGATAAAGCACAGGTTCTGAAATTGGCAGCAAACTATTGATAAGCCAAGTTTTTTGGTAAACCCTAGCATGTCGATGCCAAACTGAGTAGACTCCCCAAGGAGTTACAGAAATGCCTTTCATATTAGGAAGTGTGAAGTAGGAAGTGTGAAATATGAAAGATGAAGTGTGAAACTAATTACTGGATTTCCCTTTGTTTAGGCTTAATCCTTGACACTTCATCCTTGATTAAAGTGATGTTCCAGTCAGTCGTAAGAACACATCTTCTAAATTAGTCCGCCGACGTGTCAGGCGTTCCGGTGCAGTAGCACTGAGTTGTTCCCAAATTGACTGCGGATTATTGACAGGTAATCCTATCAAGTAACTGGTACCAAAGGGACGATACCAAGTTCCTGCCTGAGTCGCTAGTTGCTGGAGAGTTTGTTCATCAATGCCCTCAATTTCAACCACTTCTCGACCCACCGTGCGCTCAATTAATTCTTCTGGAGTGCCTTGGTCGATCGTTTTACCTTGCTGAAGTAAGATTAGGCGATCGCACAATCGTTGCGCTTCATCCATATAGTGGGTAGTCAACAACACTCCGCAGCCACTTTGTTTGAGTTGGCTAACCAACTTCCAAAAGTCTTGCCTCGCATCCGGGTCAAGTCCAGTGGTTGGTTCATCCAAAAACACCACTTGAGGATGGTTAATCAAAGCCCGTGCTAAAACTAAGCGCCGCTTCATGCCGCCAGACAACTCATCTATACGATTACTGCCATAATCTTGCAGCGCTACCTGAGCGAGTAATTCACCCGCCCGATGGCGTGCGGCTTTGCCAGTGATGCGGTAATGATGGGCAAAGTAAACTAAGTTCTCAAAGACCGTAAAATCTGGGTCGAGATTATCTTCTTGAGTGACAATTCCCATCGCAGCACGGGCAATACGACCTTGAACCTGTACCTGATGTTGCCCTAGTTGAACAAACCCTCGACTGGGAATCACAGAACCATACAACATTCCCACTGTTGTTGTTTTCCCCGCACCATTAGGGCCAAGAAGACCTAGAATTTCTCCAGGATTGAGAGTAAAGTTAACGCCTTGAACCACCTGTTTTTGACCATAGGTTTTCCATAGGTCGTAGGCTGTCAGCGCCATGGGTTGGGTGATTGGGCGTGGAGATGCAAGTCTCATAGGTTTTTAGCTGTTAGCTCTCGGCTTTAAGCTTCTTTCAAGATCATACTACATAATGTAGTTGATTGTATATTGCCTGAATTAAAATCTCTGCTGAATGTGAAAATTGCCAGAGTTAAAGATCAAAATTACTGACAGGACATAGAAAGATAGCCCCCTTTCTCAAGGGGGCTTGTTCATGATGCGTAAGTCTTACCTAACCATACAATGGGTACTAAAGAACACACTTCATCCAATGGGTTCACCCAACTGGTGGATTGACAAAAACTTACTGCATTGACAACAAAGTTAGCGTCTGGGTTACATAAAAGGTTAGCTGATTGACAAGCACCGCTCACGGGTTAGGCAATCACCAGATAACACCAGACGCCACGTTTAATTAGCTTCGTTCCAGATTTTTCAGTTAGAGTTTGACCTTATTCCTTACCAGTGACTTTATTAACCAAGTCTTTTGCTCCTTCTAATATGCCGCTATCCTTGGCATTTTCTTTTTTGTAATCTTTCAAATCTTCTTCATAAATTTCTTCTAGACCTTGTTTGGGGTTGCTACTAACTTCTTCTGTTACTTCATCGTAAGACTCTTGCGGAGGTGCATCTGGAAGCCCTAGCCCCTCAGTTTGGGTGTAAGCGCGATTGACGCTCTTGCTTCCCGCTTGGCTAATAATGTGTTGTTGTACCTGTAAGGGTTGACCCGCTAAAGCAGGTTGATTGGCAAAAATAAATAAACCTGAAACGCTCAATAAGCCCATTAAACCAAACACTAAAATACGTTTGCCTAAGGCTCCCCAAACCGTAGAGAAAAGCTGCTGCATATAAAACTCCTTTTTTCGTAGGATTCTAAGATTCACAAAGAAAAATGACGAGCGACGCTGTCTTGAGGCTGAAAAACCCCAAAACCAAGCCCTGGAAAATCCTACGATTGTGGCAGTAACTATCTCTTCTGCCCAAAGATACATTCAAGTCATATCGATAGTTACAAATTTTTACGGCATGAGGGAAAGCTAACTACTAACTATAAGAGTGTTGGCTTCAACGCTTCCGGCTGCATCGTTTGTACAAAAGCATCCAGTACTAACTGAGGAATGGCTCGTGGTCGCATAGCCTTTGTGTCTACCCAAACCCACAAGGCCTCAGCGGTTACAAGTATTTGTTCCTCACCTTCCTGGCGGATTTCGTAACGCCGGATGGCACGCGGCCCTCGTACTTGTTGCAGCCAAGTTGCGACTTCCAACGTATCACCCGCGACGGCAGGGCGGAGATACTCTATTTCTATTCGTCGCATGACAAACACACCACCCAGTTCTTCGTAGCGCTTAGGACCGAACCCCAGAAACTCCGAATGCTCGATCGCCGCCTGCTCTAGATAGTGCTGATAAACTGCATTATTGACATGTCCTAAGGCATCCATTTCGTGATACCTAACCCGTAGTCTAGAGGTAAATTTCTGTGTCATTTGGCTAATATTTTAGAGACTCGGTTAGCTAGAAAGAAGCTCATTAAAGTTGCAGTCAACCACTCTCCTGACAGAGCGAGCCGGCTCAATTTAGGGCACAACAGACTGTGCCCCTATAGTAATTTTATTTTGTACCCATCAGTCAGTAACTTCCGGTTGTTTGCAACAATCGTAGGACTATCGTTAGGTAGCTTTTACTAAAACTGAATCGCCTTCAATTTTGGCGATGTAAGTGGACAACGATTTCTTCGCCGGCCCTTGGAGAACTTTGCCATCCAGACTAAATTCAGCTTTATGACAGGGACAGACAAAAGCTTTCTTATCGGCTTTCCAGTCCACTGTACAGCCTCGGTGTGTACAAATAGGCTTAACTGCCGTAATCGTCTTTGGGTTGGCGGGGTTGCTGACGACAAGTACAGAACCTCCAGCAAACTGTTTATTGAGAAGTTGACCCTTTTGGTTTAACTCTGCAACAGTGCCAACCGACTGAAATCCATCAGCCCTTTTTGGCATCGTCGAGGATTGCGATTTTTCGGTTTTGGGAGAACAGGCTGCAAGGGCAACGGGTAAAGAACTGGCGAGTCCACCAATCCCCACCCACATTAAAAACTCACGACGGTTCATAGACAGTGGTTCGTTATTTGCTGAAAAGCTCTCTTAAAATTAAGGAGAAGAAGTTTCCTCTATCCCCTCTCATCTTTCATAACTGTCGCTTTGGCAAAGTGTAAAGAGAATGGTCAAAGTTTCGCTCAAAAGGAAATTCCAGTCTGTACGATCACCCAAGAGGCATCAGGATTACTGATCGTTCTGATACCCTAAATCTACCAAACATTTAGGCAAAAAATGAGTAGTGGGCTTTCCGTACACAGTTGTGTCATGATTTGTCCTGGCATCCATGAACCACAACTGACTCAGGATTTTTTAGAGGCATTGCGACGTGACGAAACCGCTAATTTATTGAGTGGCGAGATTAAACAGGTTTTGATATTTCCGACTCAGGACTATCCCGCTTACTCCGCTATGCATATTTTAGAATTTTTGCAGCGTCATACCCGCCAAACAACGCCAGTCATTTTTATCAGTTTTAGTGCGGGTGTAGCGGGTGCCATTGGTGCCGCATGGGCGTGGGAAATGTTGGGCGGTAAGGTAAAAGCTTTTATGGCATTTGATGGCTGGGGTGTGCCTTTATACGGGAATTTTCCCATTTATCGGGTCAGCCATGATTACTTTACTCACTGGAGTTCAGCCCTATTAGGTGCTGGGGTCGAGAGTTTCTATGCTGATCCAGCCATTGAGCATCTGGACTTGTGGCGATCGCCTGATCGTTGCCTAGGTTGGTGGGTTGGGCGCACAGCCGCTAATCATACTGAACATAAAGAAAATACCACTGCCGCGCACTTTGTCAACCAAGTATTGCAGCTTGCTTGAGTCTCCACATAAAAACCCCGCCGCAGGCAAGGGCGGGGCAACTGTCAATTTTTCGTCAACCAGAACTTATCATTAGCGGCACAAAAGGATTGTCTGCTCACAGATAGATCTTTATGAGCTAGCATCGGACTCCGCTACGCTACGTCCGGGGCTTCTGACGTTTCGACGCCTTAACCCTTCCTGGATAAACCCCCATAGTGCAGGATGGCGGAAGTAACTCACCCGTTGAGCGTGGGGAGGGAAGTTTGGAAAAGCCTGGGAGAAAGCTTTTCGTTGAGGATAAGATAACGGCTAACTTTCTCTCTCATCTCAACTAGGTCGATTCATGATTATGTGGGCAAAGCTGAGACAACAACTATGGCAATGGCGCGGTGTCTTAATTGCCGCTCCCAGTGTAGCCGCATTACTAATTGGGTTGCGCTCGGCTGGATTGCTGCAAGGGTTAGAATTGGCAGCGTTAGACCAATTTTTTCGGCTACGCTCAAAAGAATCTGTTGACTCCCGTATTGTTATTGTTGGAATTAATGAAGCAGATATCCAAAAGGCAGGGCATTGGCCTCTATCTGATGCAAAGCTTGCAAAATTACTAGAAACACTCAAACAGCAACAGCCGAGAGCGATTGGTCTTGACCTTTATCGTGATTTACCAGTAGAACCCGGTCATCAGGAGTTGATTAAGGTTTTTGCCTCAACTCCGAATTTAATTGGTATTCAGAAGGTAGTGGGGAATTCGTATGGGTTAGCCGTTAATCCACCTCCAACATTGAGCAAATTCGGTCAGGTTGGGGCTAATGATTTTGTGGTGGATACCGATGGGAAAATTCGTCGCAGTCTACTAACTCTGAAGGATAAGTCGGGAAAGACAATCCCAAGTTTAGCAACCCGGTTAGCCTTGACTTATCTGGAGACTAAAGGGATTAAACTCGAAATTATTGACGAGACCAAACAGAAGTATAAGCTTGGCAAAGCGACATTTACTCCATTTAATGCCCATGATGGGGGTTATTTCTTTGCAGATGCAGGCGGATATCAGATACTGTCTAATTTTCGCAATTTGCGGCAGGGTTTCCGTACCCTATCGATGACCGATGTTTTGCAGGGGCGGGTGCCAGTCAATTCAGTGCGCGATCGCATTGTCTTGATTGGAGTAACTGGAGAGAGTGTTAGGGACAGCTTTTACACGCCCTATAGTAGCAGGCAGGTTAGTCAAGCGGCGACTAGCTTTGCTGGCGTTGAAATTCATGCCGATGTAGTTAGCCAGATTTTGAGTGCAGCGTTAGAAGGTCGCCCTCTGATTAAAGTTTGGTCTGAACCGATGGAGTGGTTATGGATTTTTGGTTGGGCAGTGGTGGGTGCGACGTTGAGCTGGATACGGCGATATCGGGATGGTGTAACCCAGCGATCGCCTTTAACCGTTGTCAGTATTTTCTTCGCAGGAGGTGGCTTGGTCTATGGCAATTACTTGGCTTTTCTTCAGGGATGGTGGATTCCCGTTGTACCGCCTGTTCTGGCTTTAGCCGGGTCTACGATCGCAATTTCCAGTTATGTCGCCTACACAGCAACCGGGATGCGTCAAACGTTTGGCCGTTATCTCACGGATGAAGTGGTTGCCAATCTTCTGGAGACACCGGAAGGATTACAACTCGGTGGTGAAAAACGAAAAGTTACGATATTGATGTCGGATTTAAGGGGGTTTTCCGCGTTATCCGAGCGAGTATCGTCAGAAACCGCCGTGGAGGTGATCAACTTCTATTTGGAAGTGATGACGGAAGTGATTAGCGATTATCACGGCACGATTAATGAGATTATGGGCGATGGCATTCTGGTAATGTTCGGTGCACCGATCGCTAGAGAAGACGACTCGCAACGTGCGATCGCTTGTGCTATAGCGATGCAGTTGGCAATGGATAAAGTGAACAATAAGGCCCAACAAATGAACCTACCCTCACTGGACATGGGCATTGGCATTAATACAGGTGAAGTCTTAGTGGGGAATATTGGGTCAAAAAAACGCGCTAAGTATACAGTGATGGGAAGTCCTGTTAACTTGGCGGCTCGAATTGAATCTTATACAGTAGGCGGGCAAATCTTGGTGTCTAAAGACACTCTCAAAGAAGTTGGTTCCATTGTCAGAGTGGATGAAACATTGCAAATACAGCCTAAAGGATTCCAAGAACCCATCACTGTTTATGAAATTGGCGGCATTGGCGGTGAGTTCAACTTATTTGTCCCGAAAAAAGAAGAGGTACTAGTCGTTCTCAGTCAAGCAATCCCTGTACAGTATACGGTTTTACAGGGGAAATATATGGGAGAGAAGGTATTTCAGGGGACGTTAGTTAAGTTATCGACCGGTTCAGCCCAGATATGTTCTGAATATCCGGTGGAATTGTTGAGCAATCTCAAGATGAATTTAGTGACTGGGATGGAAAAGGCAAGGGGATTGGGGGATATCTATGCCAAAGTGGTGGAAATATCAGCGGATAGTCCCACTAATTTCTGTGTTCGTTTCACGGGTATTCCCGCAGAGGTGGCAGCGTTGCTTTATTATCTGCGTGACTCCTCTTCAAATTGAATTCTGTAAGGGTAGGATGTAGAAAAGAGCGACAACGCTCTGTGAAAAGTTTTTTTCCTAGTCAGCAAGATTGGTAAGTTTGATATAATCTCGTAACATCTACCTCTTGGCACTGGGAGAAATCCAATGCGCCGCCCTATCTTCTTGTGGGCTATTTGGCAACGGCTAGTTCTGCCTAAGCCCCATTATTCCGGATAATACGCTCTCAGTGAATTCTGTCATGATGCCGGAATGCACGGTTTGTACGAATACAGGGGAAACAGTACAGGGTAAACCTGTTCCCCAGTTTCAGGAAGTTTTCGATGCCAATGGGAGGTGAGGCGTTTTTTAATAAGACAGGGCAGATTGAGACGATTTTCAGTCGAGTGACAGGGAGTTCGGTCTCTAATATTGATGGATTGCTTGGGGCTAATGGGACGGCAAGTTTGTTCGTGCTTAATCTCATTGGGTTTATTTTTTAGTCCGAATGAGCAGTTAACTATTTATATATTGCCAAGGAGGCAAACGATGAAAGGCACAATCATGGTCGGGTTAGCTTTCGCTCTACTATTAGCGACTGTATCTAGCTCTACTGCTGCATCTAGCTCTACTGCTGCTACGGCTTGTACATGTCTAAATATAGACGGTGTAAAAATATGTCTAGGTTGTAATAACTAGCGTAACCATAAACGAGCAGAAGAAATTGTCTCTCTGCTCTTTGCAGTTTTTTAATGAAACAAGACATTCGTCTACTTGGTCTTAGTAGCAGTATCTGCTTTTATTGCCTAACGGCGACCGCTCCCACTCAAGCTCAATCTAACCAACCTGTTCAGTTAGATGGAAGTACAAGCACTTCAAGCATAAGAGGCGATTGCTCTATCAGTTGTACCATTACAGGTCAACATATAGGAGGAAACAATCTCTTCCACAGCTTTAAGGAATTTAACATCGATCCTGGCGCAACAGTTATATTTGATACTCCTGCTGGAGTCACTAGAATTCTGAGTCGGGTGACAGGAAATGACTACTCCCACATCCAAGGAACGCTGCAAGTATTGGGCAGTGCTGACCTGTTTTTGCTCAATCCTCACGGCATTATCTTCGGTTCTAATGCCCAATTGAACATTAATGGTTCTTTTGTGGCAAGTACGGCGAGTAGCTTGATTTTTAATGATGGTTCTCTGTTCAGCGCCACTGACACAACGCCACCATTACTGACTGTAAGCGTACCTGTCGGTCTGCAATTCGGGGCAACTCCTGGCAGCATTACCCATCAATCCGGAGACTTGCAAGTAAAAACTGGTCAGACTCTAGCACTAGTAGGAGGGGATGTAAATCTGTTGGGGGGAAACCTGAGGGCACCAGGTGGACGGATTGAGCTAGGAAGTGTTGCTGCTAACAGTCTCGTTAGCTTAACTCCAAACCCAAGCACTAGAGGTTGGGTCTTGGGATATGAGAGTGTGCAGAAATTCAAAAATATTCAGCTATCCCAAGGAGCTGTTGTTAGTACAACTAATATAGTCAGTGGGGACATCCAGTTGTATGGAAGACAAATCACAATTGCTGATGGTTCTCAGGTGGGAGGATTTACAATTCAAGGAACGTCAGCAACTAAAGGCGGAACTTTAGTAATACACGCCGATGACTCTTTGGAAGTAAAGGGTACAGCTTTGAACGATCCGACGAAAGCTAGCGCACTGTTTACTGGAACATTTGGTGCCGGACAGGCGGGTGACATATCAATTAAAGCAAAGCAACTGTTCGTTGATAGTGGAGGAACAGTAATAGCATCTACTTTCAAAAATGGACAAGGAGGGAATATAACCTTAGATATCGAGCAATCTGTAAACGTGATCGGTTCTGACAGTAAGATAATCACTCAAGCTGAGCCTGGGAGTACTGGAGGTGCTGGTGGACAATTGCAGATTACTACAGAGAAATTAATGATTCGTGATGGAGGGCAAATAGCAACCTCTACCTTTGGTTCAGGCAATGGAGGAACTTTGCTTGTAGATGCCTCTGAAGTGGAAGTAAGCGGTCGATCACAAGATGGTCATTTACCTAGTGGCTTATTTGCACAAAGCCTCAACGATCAAACAAGAGGTAATGGAGGAAACTTAATCATTAATACGAATCGCTTAGTCGTTGAAGGTGGTGCAAACATATCAGTTGCTTCTCGTCGAGGTAGTCAAGGTAATGCGGGGAGGCTAGAAGTAAATGCCTCAAAGGTAGAAGTGATTGGTACTGGACTTGATCAGGACGGTAATATTGTTCCCAGTTCGTTGTTAGCGTCAACCGCTTCCGGTCAAGGAGGCAACATCACGATCAATTTATCAAACTACTTGTTGCTGAGTAACGGCAGCCAGATCTCTACCAGTGCCGAGCGTGAGGGCAATGGTGGACAAATTAGAATTAATCAGGGATTTGTTGTTGCAGCGCCCACAAACTCAAACAGTGACATCATTGCCAATGCCATTAATGGACGGGCGGGAGGTATTATAATCAATAGTGAGAGTGTACTTGGACTAATAGTTTGGACGCCAGAAAAAATAGCAAAGGAATTTGCTACCGATTCCAATCAATTCCAACCACGTAACCAACCCAGCAACGATATTACCGCCTTTTCACAGAATCCCGCTCTCAGTGGCACAATCACTATCACTACGCCGAAAGTTGACCCCAGCCAGGGATTAACCCAATTACCAGAGGAACCTGTTGACGCTACCCAACAAATTTCCCAAGCCTGTTCAGGAGACCAGAAAGATGTCGTAGGCGAGAACAAATTCGTCATCACTGGACGGGGCGGTTTGCCCTCTAGTCCCGCTGATTTGTTCAGTACAGACCAAGTCCTGACCGATTTAGGCACACCAGTCGCCCCTACCGCCATTCGCACCCGTGGTAGAACAATTACACCCCCCGCTCCTTCCCCAGCTCTCCTTGTAGAAGCGCAAGGCTGGTTTATCGATGGTAATGGGGTAGTTCACCTAGTTGCTCAAGGCTCTAACGCTACACCCCAAAGCCATTGGCAACCACCTGTGCAGTGTCCGAGTTCCTGATATAGCAAAAGGCAGAGGGCAGGGCTGGTTTTAACAGATTTAGGTGTTTATGCCTTATTGTCGTGCCCCGACTCTCTCACTAGTTCTTCAACGGTGCCTTGGCGATCGCACCTAACCCCGCATCCTTTAACAAATTTTCCCAAGCTGATGCCACTTGTGGGTCATTGGGTTGAGCTTTTCGTAGTGCTGCCAGTGCTGCCACTGTATCAAACCAGACACCATTCTTGGCATATAGAGCCACCTTGTCTAGAGGCTTTGCCTGCTCGATTTGACTCAAGGTAGAATTAGGTTGGACGCGTCTGACCGAACCCTCTACAAACGAATCTTCAGGTGCTCCCGACCCACACACCATCGAAACCAACCATTTGTAATCCTTCCCCATCTCCAACTCAGGTGCATTAGCCGGTAGCTGAATGCTGACAATGCCCGGAGTGCCTATCAAGTTTACAGTCGTTTGATATATTCCCTTACCATCTCGTTCCAATGTTAGTTCCATTGCTGTAGCAGAAGTTTGCGGGACGTAAACCAGAAAAGTCGGACGAGGTGATACGGTTAATTGTGGGTCAGTAACGGGCGATCGCAACAAAGGAGTCAGCAGTTGGTCTAGAGACTTCACTTCAAGAGTAGATTGTGCTGAAGATATTCGATCCTGCGAACATCTCCCGTCGTTTCGCCTGCCACCACCTACCGTAGTGGTAGGTGCGGGTTGATCTTTACGAGGTTCAAACGTCACCTGTTTTAGCCTAGCTAGGGGAGATGTTTGAGTTGGGGTTTTAGCCTGTGCCTGTGCTGTTGTTAAAGAGCCAGACGTTATAACAAGTTCTAATAACAGAGGTGCTGAGAGTAGTAGAAAATATCCGGGAAGTTTGGTCCGAATCATAATCTTGGAATCTTAAAGATAACTTATGAAACTACTATGGACGCACCCCAGCCACATCTCAGTGATAGCCACAGAGTTGAGTCGTGACGTAAATCTGGATTAAGGATGATTCCAGTATAATTTAGCTGTGATACATGTACTTCATTCATTAATGAGGCAGCAACACCCTCGTAGGGAATTGATCTCAGCGTAGAGTGAACATTGCGAAGTCAACGCAAAGGCTAGTTAAATTCGGTAGAGGGTGCTCACTCCTAAATCTGTTAAAGCCAATTCCCGATCAGTACAAAGGGTGCCCAGTAAAAGGGATGTCTGAATTTAGGCTGCTTGAGTAACGCCAGTTGGGCATCGCGTAGGGCTTGGGCTTTGGTTACCTGGAGCTGAGCTAGCGCCTGGTAAAATGCCATCATAAACTCTGAAGTAGATTGGTCATCCACAGGCCAAAGCGTTGCCAGAGTACTGCGTGCCCCCGATCGCACCGCTACACCCGCTAGTCCCAAAGCCGCCCGATTGTCGCCAGAGGCAGTTTGACAAGCACTCAGTACCAGCAATTCAATGGGTTTGCGATCGCTCTGTTCTCTCGCCTGGAGTACTCCCCCCAACTGTTTGACATCGATGCGTTCATCCCAGGCCAGAATAAAAGTCTTGTCCGCCTCAGAGCTAAATTGACCGTGAGTTGCTAGATGTACCACAGGGAAAGGAGCTGCCTTAATCTGGGATTGGAGAGCCGTACTGGTAAATTGCTGATTGAGAAGTACCTCCGTGGGGAGTTTGGATTGGATCTGCACCACCTCAGACTCTACACCCGGTAGTGCCGAAAAACCCTGCCTTGCCTCGCTTAATCCACCAACCAGTACCTTGATTGGTTGGCGAGTTAAGGCTTGGGGTTCGAGTAACTGTAGACTTGGGGTGAGGGCAACACCGTACTTTTCTACCAAGTACTGCTGTCCATCGTAGAGTGCTGCCATTGGTAAATTTTTTAGGGAACCATCCAAGGCAAACACCAAGGTTTTGATACCACTGGCTGCTAAATCAGATTCAGCCGGTCGAACTAGCCAATCATAAACCTTTTGGAAAAGCGGCAAGCGCTCAGCATCTAGAGCGGTGCGCCTCAAAGAGCGTCGCGCCTTGTTGAGAATATCGTCCAACTCACTTTGGGGTATAGCAGTGGTATAGTGACGCAGAGGTTGATTGGGTAAGGAGAGAATGACTTCTAAACGGTCAGGTAAAATAATCGGATAAATCACTGCCGCTTGAGAGTCAACCCGGTCAATTAATTCAGGTTGAGCTGTTAAACATGCCTCTCGAAAGAAGTTATCTAATTCTGCCAACTGAAGGGATTCAATCACCTCACGCGCTAGTTTAAGATTTTCCTGGCTAATCTCTCCTCCCTCAGTCCGTTGCAGCAGCAGCCCTACAAACTGCCGATAGACGGGTTCTACACTCTCCCGAAACGAGAATTGCAAATCGAGATTAGTTGCAACTAAGTCTTTGCGTAGGGAATTAAGCGTATTAATTGCTTCTTTGTAAGCAGTAATGGCGCTATTATAGGTTGAACTATTTGCCTTTCCCTCTCCAGCTTGGGCTTTAAGCAACCGTCCCAACTGCCACTGCCACTGGTAAGCAATATCTGGTGCATTGCTAGATTGAGCTAAGAGTAATGCTTTTTCTGTTAGTTTCTGAGCCTCCGACCATTGCTGATTTTGCTCGTAAACCTGACTGAGATAGCCAAGAGCGTAGGCTTGGGCCCGTTGATCTTGCAATTCCTTTGCTTGCTCAATCGTTGCCGCTAGGATTTGAGCCGCAGCTTGCGGTGTAGGTACTTCTCCACTCCCAACTCCCGACTCCCGACTCCACAGCTTCATTAAACTTTGGATCAAGTTAATCCGGGCGTAGATGGATGTTCGTGTCGCTGGTAAATTGGCGAGTTGAGGCAGGATTTGCGAGGATAATTTCTCAGCTTCTGCCCATTTTTCAGTATCGATTAATAAGCGCAGTTGATTTAATTGTGCCTGGAGGGTTGTTGTAGGAGAGGTAGAGGTAGTAATTGCCTGCTGATAGTACTTAAGGGCTTGCTCAAATTGCTGCAAAGCGTAAGCGGTATTACCTAAACTCATCAAAGCCGCAGTAATTGCTGGGGGAGATTGCAATCGTTGGGAAATCGCTAAACTTTGCTCTAGCACCTGCTGAGATTGTTTCAAATCCCCTACTAAGCGCAAAGCCTCACCAAAGCTCAACAATCCAGCCGCTTTAATATCAGAGTCAGGCTGGTTTTGCAGGATTTGATTGGCTTGTTCTAAGGTATCCTTGACTCGCTGATAGAAGCCTAGCGCTCTCAAAGCTTGAGCCTGGTTAATTAAACTGCGAACCACCCCAGTTTTATCTCCAACTTGCTGATAAGTTTCGGTGGCTTTTTGCCAAGTGGCAAGTGCCTGTTGTGCCTGTCCTTGAGCAAGTTGGAGTTTACCTTGAGTATTTAGTGCCTGAGCGAAGATTTTCAGGCGATTGGTGTTACTGTCCTTGGCTTGGAAGATTTGTAAACTGGTCGTAATCGCTTCATTGGCTTCAGGTAGTCGCCCTAACTGGTGATAGGCTAGAGCGAGATTGCTCAATGCTATCGCTTGATTGATGCCGTCTTCACGAGCCGCAAATGCATCTGCGGCCTGCTTCCAGACCATGACCGCCGCTGTATATTGACCGGATTGGTAATGTTGAAGACCCTCTTGCATCAACTGAGAGGCATTTTGAACTGAGGACTGAACGGCTGACGCATCTGGGACAGCTATATTGACCCTAGCCATTCCCGCTTCCTTGGGGTAGCCTCCCCATGCCAACGAGAGGCTCAAAAGGGTGGTAATAGTCCCTAAGCCAAGATACTTTAGAACGTTCTTGAACCTCTTGTTGAGATTGATAGGAGTCATGAGCTTCACGCGCAACGAAAGGATGAAAACGTATCTTCTCTGGCTCCTGACTCCTGACTCCTAATTTCCAGATGAGTCAGGTAGGTTTTTCCTTACTCCCAAGAATAAAAGTTTCTTACACAAAAGACTAGGGTGTAGCTCTTTAACCTAAACTCTTAATACGAACTTTACGGGTTGCAGATGATTGTCACATTAGTCAGCTTAAAGGGAGGCGTAGGGAAAACCACCTCCGCTATCCATATTGCCGCCTATCTCCAAAAGAAAGGTCCCACTCTCTTGATTGATGCCGACAAAAATCGGTCTGCATTAGTTTGGGATCGGGAAAGCCAGCTTCCCTTTAAGGTGGTGAGTGAGGCGGCTGCGCCCAAGTTTGTGAAACAGCATCAATACATTGTGATTGACACCCAAGCCCGTCCCTCTCATGAAGAATTGAAGGATTTGGCGGAAGGGTGTGACTTGATGATTCTGCCCACCACTCCCAAGGCGCTTGATATGGATGCCCTGACGAAGACGGTGGAACTCCTAGATGGGTTGAACGCCAAATTCAAAATCCTCTTGGCTCAAATCCCTCCTCGTAGTTCGGTGGCGCGTAATATTAGGAAGTCTCTAGAAGAGTCGGGTTTAGATGTGTTTAAAGCCGAAATCCCCCGGCTGGTTGCCTTTGAACGCGCACCCATGAAGGGGGTGTTGGTAAAAGATTATCCCGATGCGAGATCGCAAACGGCCTGGGAAAGTTACGAAGCCTTAGGAAAAGAAATTCTGCCTTGAGGAAAAGGCTGAGGTGTCTTGAAATTCCATAATCCTCTGCCCCGGCTTCAAGAGCTTATTCCTGTGCAACTTAAATGCTGATTCGCTGACTGCATTTATACACGGGCATGTACTTTAACAACGCCAATTCAAGCGATCCCCAATTTTACTTCGATACCGTACTACAAATTCCTTTGGCGAATTGCCCAAAAGCAACTCGACAGGGATCGCTACCCCTATTAAACTGAAATATTAACCAAAGGTCAGTTACGCAGCATACAATACAAAACTTAATATACAACATTCATTATGGTGAGAGGTTATTCCGTGCGTACCCCAAGCATCTCCAAAACACAAACCCCAACTCCAATCCAGTGCATCACCCGGCAAACTGGGGCTTATGCCTTAATTGATAGCCTTAGACGTCATGGCGTTGAGCATATTTTCGGCTATCCCGGTGGAGCCATTCTGCCCATCTATGACGAGCTATATCTTTGGGAAGCCAGGGATGAAATCCAGCATATCCTCGTAAGACACGAGCAGGGAGCGGCCCACGCCGCTGACGCTTATGCTCGTGCGACGGGTAAAGTTGGCGTTTGTTTTGGCACCTCCGGTCCCGGCGCAACGAACCTAGTGACCGGCATTGCCACGGCTCACATGGACTCGATCCCGATGGTGATTATAACCGGTCAGGTCGGTCGTGCATCGATCGGCACGGATGCCTTCCAGGAAACCGATATCTATGGAATTACGCTGCCCATTGTCAAGCACTCTTATGTGGTGCGTGACCCCAAAGATATGGGGCGGATTGTCGCCGAAGCTTTCTTAATCGCCAGTACGGGTCGTCCAGGGCCAGTCTTGATCGATGTGCCCAAGGATGTCGGCTTAGAAGAATTTGACTATGAGCCAGTAGAACCGGGTACGGTTAGGTTACCGGGTTATCGCCCTACGGTGAAGGGTAATCCTCGTCAAATTAACCAAGCCCTAAATCTAATTCGTCGGGCACGGCAACCCCTGCTTTATGCTGGGGGGGGTGCCATCACCTCAGCGTCACATGCCGAGTTGCACAAACTGGCGGAAATCTTCCAAATTCCCGTGACCACCACGCTGATGGGTAAGGGCGCATTTGACGAATCCCATCCCTTAGCGTTAGGAATGCTGGGAATGCATGGCACCGCCTACGCCAACTTTGCCGTGAGCGAGTGTGACTTGCTGATTGCGGTGGGTGCGCGGTTTGATGACCGAGTCACCGGGAAACTCGATCAGTTTGCTTGTCACGCCCAAGTGATTCACATTGATATTGACCCCGCTGAGGTTGGAAAAAACCGAGCACCCCAAGTGCCGATTGTGGGGGATGTACGGCAGGTATTGATGGACTTGCTGCGCCGACATGAGGAATTAGGAATTTCACCGGAACCGAACCAAACCAGGGAGTGGCTGGCACGGATTAACCGTTGGCGTGAGGATTACCCGTTGCAGGTACCTCAACATTCCGAGAGTTTGTCACCTCAAGAAGTGATTGTAGAATTGGGGCGTCAGGCACCCCAGGCTTACTTCACGACCGATGTGGGTCAGCATCAAATGTGGGCCGCGCAATTTTTGAAAACGGGGCCACGCCGTTGGATTTCCAGTGCGGGCTTGGGTACGATGGGTTTCGGTGTCCCGGCCGCGATGGGTGTCAAAATCGCACTGCCGAATGAGCAGGTGATTTGTGTCGCTGGGGATGCCAGCGTTCAGATGAATATTCAAGAACTGGGTACCTTGGCGCAGTACGGTATCAACGTGAAGACGGTGATTATTAACAATGGCTGGCAGGGGATGGTGCGTCAGTGGCAAGAGGCGTTTTATGGGGAACGCTATTCCTCCTCGAATATGGAGGCAGGAAAGCCGGACTTTGTGAAGCTGGCTGAGGCTTATGGCATCAAGGGTATGGTGATTAAGAGTCGGGATGAATTGAAGGATGCGATCGCAGAAATCTTAGCTCACGATGGCCCAGTTTTAGTCGATGTCCATGTCAAAAAAGACGAGAACTGTTACCCCATGGTAGCTCCAGGCAAGAGCAATGCACAGATGATTGGTTTGCCAGAACGCCCCAAACTCGATAAAGCGATCGAGTTAGTCTATTGCACTAGCTGTGGAGCCAAAAATGTGGCAACAAACAACTTCTGTCCGGAGTGTGGCACAAAACTCTAAATTGACTCTGCTCAAGTCAGCCTAAAAATCATCAATTCCCTGCACACAAGCAGGGTTTTTTTTATCTTTTTCCTTTTGGAATCAGGCTATACAGCCTGAGGGTGCGTTAAATAACGCACCTTGCTTTCCTAAAATTTATCAACAAACCTTAACTTAATGGTTTCTAGAATGCTGTATGAAAAATGCTGCATCCTTTAATTAATCGCTATATTTATATTGCAGATGGTTAAGAAATAAACTTTTATATTAGCAATTAATTTGATTTATTTTATAAAATTCAGATTTTCTTCAGCTTATATAAAAATTCTCAGCGAATTGGCGTAAAGGATTCCAGCCATGTTGCTGAAGTAATAAACTTTAGAAACGAAGAAAATCTGAGCAGATTACGGATAATTTTGAGAAGGGATTATGAGTCGTCTACTAGATCAAACCAAAGATCTACGTCAAGACAGAGATTTAAATATATCTACTCGTGACGTAGTTTCCCCTTGGAGCAATCCAATCCCGTTTGGGGAGTATGAAAGAACTCCGGTTGTTGTTTTCTTTTATAGCAACAGATGGATTCCGATGAAATGTTTCTCTTTGGCTGAGGCTATTGCGCTTTACCATAAAGCCTTAGATTTAGGCAAGGAAATCATTGTATATCCTCCTCACTTTGATCCCTATACGCAAAGAGGTACCGCTCCCCCTTGTGAAGGGGAAGTCGAGGTAGAGGCGAGGACTTTCGCTTCATTCGTCACGCCTCACAACGGATTTGGAGCTATGTCTTTCCAGTGAACATTCCTTGGGTGTTGCTAGTGGCTTTAGTGGCATCACTTAGAGCACACCCGTCCAGGAATGTTTGCCTGTAATCATGGGCGTTGATGTCTCATTCGCCTATCCGAACCCCAACCCCTCAGCTCTGAGTGGAAAACCTCTTTTTTCCAGCTCCCGGTTCAACGAAGTAACCGGGAGAAGTTAACCGAATAAGCCTATACAGTCTGCTCTCCACATTCCACAATGATAACGTCAGGCTCCGTATCAACAGCGCTTGTAGAGGAATTGGTGCGATCGCAAAGCGCCCCGTGTACCAGTCGTTCTGCCACCTAGCCCAAATGCTGCCGAAGCCGCCAGCCACCCGAACAATTGCGTAGACAGCTCCCTTAGCCACATAGCCGAGTCGAAAGAGCCGTTCCATCCAAGGGTTAGCAACTATAAGACTCGCTATCCGTTTTATTCGGTTCTTGGCGTTTTCAATCACTGCTATAAGCTATGCATTCTCATGTTAGCGATCGCCTTTGGCACTACGCGCAAGCGCGATCGCTTCTTCTGATGGGGAACTGTCGTTCTCATTTTTGTTCCAATTGCTAAGTATGTCTTTAATCAGGAGTTCATTCATCCAAATTTTGGAAACAATTACTAACGGCACAGCCAGAAATACACCTAAAAAACCAAAAAGACTGCCGAAAATGACAACCGCTAACAAGGTAACTGCTGGTAGCAACTCCACCTGTTGTTTCATCACAAAGGGCACTAGAATATAAGCCTCAACCTGTTGAATCACAATGTACAGGATTAACACTGCAACGGCTTTGCCAGGAGAAACGAGTAGGGCAGCAACAACCATCGGTGGTATCACGCTCAAAACGGGTCCAATGTTGGGGATAAACTCCAATAAGCCCGCTATAATGCCGTTAGCTAACGCCAGTGGTACGCCCAAAATTAACAGACCAATAAAGCTCACCACAGCAATCGCTGCCATATCAATGAGCGTGGCACTCACCCAGCCAACGAGAGCGCTTTCACACTCCGAGATAATTTCATTAGCACGCCGACGATAGAAGCCAGGAAACAGCAGTATTAAGCCCCGTCGATATGGCGCGGGATTTGCTACTAGCATAATAATCAGAATTAAGACTAGCAACAAGTTAAGAATAATTGCCAGTAGATCAGAGAACCAGGTATAGGTATTGTTTAATAACTGAGTTATGAAAGGTTGAAGTCGGGGAAGAAAATCGCTGATGCTACGGACATTGATTAGTCCCACTGGAAGCCAGTGAGAGAGCGAGTTTACCCAATTTTGTAGACTTTCTAAACTGATAGGTGCAAGGCTCCCCAATTTTTCCAATTGCTGAGCAAAGGATGGTCCAATTAGTGCCAATAGGATAAATAATATTCCCAGTAAGCAAATAACTGTCAGTGCGATCGCAATACCTCGCTTGACTCCTCCTCGCTCAAGCAACCGCACGATTCGATTCAAGACGACGGCAAAAATCACTGCTGCAAACACCAGCAAAAGCACTTGCCGGATTTGCCAGAGAATATAAAGAGAAACAGCAAAGGCAAGGAAGCCGATTAATTTCCCTAAACTCACAACTGTAGCCTCCACTTTTGGCTATTTCAATTGAGCTGGGCAAAAAGCTTCTCTCATACTTATTGCAAAAATCAACAGTAAGAGCTGAGTTTGGCTCTTGTCAATCTCGGCTCTCCGCTTTAGCAACCCAACCTTTTTTAGGTTGCTGAGTCGTTCTTCATAAGCTAAAGCGCATTTAACTTGCACATTCTAAACACAGGATAAAACAGTTCAAATCCTCTCCCCCGCTCCCCTGCTCCCCTGCTCCCCCGCTGCCTCAACAAGCAAATTACATGCGTAACAGCTTACTGTTTAAAATAGTAATATTGAGAATCTTCGACCCTACTGTATAGGGTGAGTAGGGGAAGATGCCAATTTTTACCGCTCAGTAAGTCTAATTTTGGGTTATTCCATCAGGCATGATAGCCCCAGTTAGATTGGCCTGAATCAATATCGTTCCACTCAAGTCTGCGCCACTCAAGTCTGCGCCACTCAAGTCTGCGCCACTCAAGTCTGCGCCACTCAAGTCTGCGCCACTCAAGTTTGCGCCACTTAGATCTGACCAAGCTAAGGATGTAAGCGTTAAGTTTGCCCTTTGAAGGATAGTATTACTCAGATCTGTTGCCCAAAGAATAGACCGACTTAAATTTATCCCACTGAGGTTTTCTCCAACTAAATGTGCGTTGCTCAGTTTAGTTTCTGGAAAGTCGCGCTCTCCTGCTGCATAAAGCTTCAAAATTTCACAAGTATTCATAAGCATCTGCTCCAATTGATAGTTTGATAGGCATTTTCATGTCAGCTTGGGCACCAAAATGGTCAAGCCACCGGAATGCACTCAATCTCAACTGGTGTTGCTCCAATGAGTTCACCATCGAGTGCCATCTGCGGTGGAGGTTCTGTAGTGACCTTAACGGAGCGATCTGACGAGCAGCAGCGCTTACGCTATCGCGCATATAACCAATATCTGACCGTTTTACCGCAGTCCCCTTTCGGGTAGTCTCCAGGAGGTGAAAGCCAGCGCCAATTCCGGCTGTCGCCTTGGCTGGAGACACATCTGAGTCCAACAGTTTAATCGTCTGCTGCTGGAAATACAGATTTAGTAACAAGTGCAGGCTTTTGCTTGTATTCCGCCTCCAGCTTTCTTTGCACAGTCAAATCCCAGTTTAAATCGTAGTCCCTCTCAAAGTCTGCAAGAACAAAGGGTCGGAGTACACCCGTTACGACAACCTCCTGATCATCTTTGACGGTTTGACCTGGGGTTGTATTCAAGACCAGCAAATCTTGGGTACTAGTTAGTTTATCCTCATCAAGGGTAAACGAATTTGGACTAATGATATCTTCGACTTCAGCCCTCACGGCAATGGTCTTGTTGTAAAAGGCGCTGGGGTTTTTGGTCACTTCACCCGGTTCGGGCGCTAGAGCAATTGATTGGGCAATAATTACTGGTTTGTCTCTGTATTCTGCCTCAAGCTCTGGCTCCAAGTCCAATTTGTAGTCTCTCTCGATATCAGCAACTACAAGCTTGGCAACCGTGCCCGTTACTTGAAGCTTTATGTCATCAGGGAGGACAGTGGGCGCTCCTGAAGCATTAATAACCAGAATTTTTTCACTACCGAAAAGTTTGTCATCACCGATTGTAAAAGAATGTGCACCAACTTTTCTTTCAACTTCACTTCTTACTGTTACAGGCTTACCAATCAGTGCATTCGTCCTATCGGCAACTTCCTCTGTAGTGACGTTAGTCTGAGCCGTAGGACCGCCTACTTGTTCATTGTTAGTCGTGCAAGCTGGAAGAAGCATAGCAAGGAATGCTAAGGCGATAGCGAAGCGCTGCTGCGTTCGCCCTTGGCGTTGCCGAAGGCTAGCGCAGATCGCTGCTCCCTTGGTGTTCCATAACGCTTGAGCGGAGTCGTTACAGTGAATAGGTGCGTAACTGGCAGCCTGAACTTTACTAAATTTATTGTTCATTGAAAAAATCTCCTTAAATTGTTTATTCATTTAGTTCAAAAAGACTTGACCATCTCTTTGAATTCTCAGTGCGCCCAGGTTATTGTCTAACTGCTTCGATTCATTCAACGAAACCTCTAACATTCCGGGTTGGGCAGAGGATAGCGGAACGACATCCACTAATCCCTTATCTTGGCGAACTGTCGTGATAGTTACAGGCGTGGGCAGATTTTGCAGTACAATTTCTTCTCCAGCTGCTAGAAATCGGCGTTGAGTATGCCCAATTGCCTCATAGGAGACAATCGCATTGGTGTTATTTTTCAGTTTCACATCAACTTTTCCAGCCATAGGCATGACTGTGGCGATTGCATTACTGCGATTCTCTGGTAAAGGCGGTGTGATACTGTTAGGGGGCAAGATGGGAGTGGTAGTTACTTTTGGCACACCAAGTTGTCTGCTGGCAGCATTAGGTGGACATCCTTGAGGAACTAGGCGCGTACTGTTGTAAGGTTCTTCGTAATAAATACCAGGGCAATGGTTGACCTTGGACGCAGGTACAGCGGATGCCGCTAACGGAATTACTGGTAAACCAATAACTAAGCTTCCACAGATAGCGCTGACTAAACCAGCCGATTTTTGTTTTTTTGAATTGTGTCTATTCATAAATACCTCCTCAATTTATTAATTTTCAGTTCAACACAATAAGTGTTTTTAATGGGATATGCACAACAGATTATCCTTAAATAACAAGCAATCTCTAAAACTCTAGAGGCATAAAAAGCAAATTTTTTTGCATTCTTATCCACTTGAGTTAGCCAAGGACAAAGCTAAAAAAATTAACTGTATTCTTTTTGTTTTAACAATCTTCTATGATAAGAATCAAGGTATAGCGTTGAGTTTATAGCAGATTTAAATATTGGCTATATCTAGTAACTAGAGAAATGTTTAGCCAGTTTATTTACTCTTTATATTAAAAGATATAAATTTTATCTAAACGCCTATTTATTACTTAAGATAGAATCTAATCTCTTTGTATTGTGTATCAACTCATTCAAATTACAACGGCTCGCAATGTTACGCCGATTAATAGCAATTTTAAAAATGCAGGTTCCTCAGGGGCAAAACATCAATACGGTTTTGCTCATTGTTGGACTATTCGCAATTATTCTCGTCTTAGATTTTTTCACTCCACCGCCTTATGCCTTGGGTTTCCTCTACACCGGACCCATTTTGTTGGCTTCTTCACGCCTGAGTCGCTCGGCTACACTTCAGGTTACAGTGATGGCAACAGGCTTAACCCTTCTAAATCTGTTTATCCCTAAAGCAGAGTGGGTGAACCTCTCAAGCGTGATGAACCGCACGCTCATGGCGCTGGCACTTGTGGTTACAGGCTGGCTGAGTGAACGCAATTTGTCTCATGAAGAAGCGATCGCACGGCACAAAGCACAGCTACAGGCACAAGAGTACTTAGCTAGTGTGCGAGAGGATTTTGTTTCAACGTTAACCCATGACCTGAAAACACCCCTTTTGGGAGCAATTGAGACATTGCAATCATTGCAGCAGGAAAAGTACGGCGCAGTAACAAGCGCACAGGAAAAAGTGTTTGCAGCGATTGTTCGGAGTCACGAGAGATCACTAGCGCTAATCGAGACACTGTTGGATGTCTATCGCAACGATACGGAGGGAGTGAGATTAAAAAAGAAACCTGTTAAGCTGGTCGATCTAGCCGAAGAGGCGATCGCCACCCTATCAGATTTAGCCTCAAAGCGCCAGGTGGATGTTGATCTGAGTTATGCAAAATCTGGCTATCACTCTCTATGGGTAAATGGGGATGCACTACAACTACAGCGAGTCTTTACCAACTTGTTAACGAATGCAATTAACAGTTGCCCCCGTGGTGGCAAAGTGGAGATTGTTTTGGAGTCTGACTCTAGCTATCAAATGGTGAAAATTGTTGATAATGGACGGGGGATAACACCGGATGAACTCCCCCGCTTGTTTGAGCGCTTTTACCAGGGACATAGCGATCGCCAATCTATGGGATCTGGGTTAGGGTTATACTTGACGCGACAAATTATTGAAGCCCACGGCGGTACCGTATGGGGCAAGAATCGTTCGCCTTCCACAGACAATAACCATAGGGTACGAGGTGCTTCGTTCGGATTCAGATTACCTGTGCAACAACGGTCTGAACAGCTCTCATCACAGTCCTAATTCTATTAGGCAACACAGAAGCTTCATGGAAATGACAATAAGCCGCCATGTCAGTGCTTCATATTGAGAGTTAGCTAGATCATGCCTAATATATCCCTAACAGCCGACTTCGGAGTCGGCTGTTGTTTTCTTGTGAAGCCAAAGCTTTTTAATGCAAGATTTATAAGGTGATTTGCATGATTTTGGGACACCTTTTTTCGTTTTACCCTTGTATGCGGCTCTCTTCCGCTTGTGTCTGGTAAAGATGACCTCAAATGCACTACGGATTTTGCTGGTTGAAGATGACGAATTGTTTCGCCTCGGTTTGTCTATGCGGTTGCAACAGGAGCCAGGATTTGAAGTCGTCGCTGAGGCTGAAGACGGTGAGACGGCTATAGAATTAGCTCTTCAATACCCCCTCGATATTGTGTTACTCGATATAGGACTGCCAGGAATTGGTGGCATTGAAACTTGTGAACAACTTAAGCAGCAACGCCCAGAGCTACCCATCCTCGCTTTAACCTCTCGTTTCCAAAAACCTCTGATTGCTAAGTTAATTGAAATTGGTGTCAAAGGCTACTGCCTCAAGGGAATTAAAGCAGAACTTCTCATTCTAGCCTTGCGTTCTGTAGCAGGGGGTGCTTCCTGGTGGGACGAAGCAGCAACCACGGAAATTCAATCTACTTTCGCGTACAGCGCACAAGCGGCTTCTACCTCATCAGAGGCTGAAAAATTACCTGAAAATCCGCTCACGAGACGGGAACAGGAAATCTTGGCAATGATTGCAGGGGGACGGAGCAATCAGGAAATTGCAGACCTTCTCTACATTGCACCTGGTACTGTCAGAGTCCATGTCCATTCCATCTTGAAGAAGCTGGAGGTGCGCGATCGCACTCAAGCCGCCGTTTTAGCTATCCAAAAACAACTCATCTCTCCCGATTTGTTACAAGATTAACTAATCAATTAAAGTAGACCTACTCCTAAAAATTACTGATTACTCAATTGGAGCCTTTGGTATCATCTTGAGGGGGAATGGGAAGGACAAGTGCGTTATCTCCCCTTGTAAGGACTTGCCATAGCTTTCACAATGCTATCCGTCGATCAATTAGGGGGTACGTATCCATTATCGTTACGGGTGAAATTGCCCATCAAAACATCCCCGGACGCCTGCGCTTCTTCAACAGCCACTCGATATTGTGTTACTCGATGTAGGACTTCCGGGAATGGGTGACATTGAGACTTGTGAACAACGACCTGCGTCCGGCACCCAGAGTCCGCCCGTTTGACTGCCTTGATTGACCGGGGATATCCGTGTATTATGCACCCTACGCTAAGAAAATGTGGAACTACGGCTTCCCTTCCCCCGAACCATCACTGTTTTGTTAAGACCAACTGCAACCGAATATGAGTGAAACAACAGGCGCAGCTTACCGTATAGAAAAAGATTCAATGGGAGAACGGCAAATCCCTGTTGAGGCTTACTACGGGATTCAAACGCTACGGGCAATGGAAAATTTTCCCATTAGTGGAATTAAGCCGTTGCCCACCTATGTAGATGCTTGCGTGCTGATTAAAAAAGCCACAGCAATTGCGAATGGTGAACTCGGTTGTATTTCCCAGGAACTTAGCCACGCCATTGTCCAAGCGACGGATGAAGTTCTTCAAGGTAAATTGCGCGATCAATTTGTGGTGGATGTCTATCAAGCCGGGGCGGGCACTTCCCACCACATGAATATCAATGAAGTGCTAGCCAATCGTGCGCTGGAACTTCTGGGAGAGGAGAAGGGAAACTACAAGCGCGTCAGCCCTAACGACCATGTTAACTATGGTCAGTCCACTAATGATGTGATTCCCACAGCTATTCGCATCGGTGGTTTATTAGCCTTGGAACATAGCTTGTATCCGGCTTTATCGGATGCGGTTACCGCCTTAGACAACAAGGCAGATGAATTTCAGGATATTGTGAAATCGGGCAGAACCCACATGCAAGATGCGGTGCCCGTGCGATTGGGGGAAAGTTTTCGGGCTTGGGCACAAATTCTCTCCGACCATATTAATCGGATTGAAAGAGCCTCTGAAGATTTAATGGTACTGGGTTTGGGCGGAAGTGCCGCCGGAACTGGTTTAAACACTCATCCTCAGTATCGGCACCGAGTTGCCCAAATTCTCTCTGAACTAATCGATAAACCCCTGCGAACCGCCCCGCACCTGATGGCGGCGATGCAGAGTATGGCACCCTTTGTTAGTGTTTCGGGTAGCTTACGCAACTTGGCACAAGATTGTGTGAAAATTTCTCATGACTTGCGGCTGATGGATTCAGGACCAAAAACGGGTTTGAAAGAAATACAGTTGCCGCCTGTACAACCCGGTTCATCGATTATGCCAGGGAAGTATAATCCGGTGATGGCAGAAATGACCTCAATGGTTTGCTTTCAGGTGATGGGCTACGATAGTGCGATCGCACTCGCAGCTCAAGCGGGACAATTAGAACTGAATGTGATGATGCCGTTGATTGCTTACAACCTGATTCACAGCATCGAAATTTTGGGGAACACCCTCTCAGCTTTGACGAAGCGAGGAATTGAGGGAATCGAGGCAAATCGCGATCGCTGTTTAGCCTATGCAGAAGGTAGCCTTGCCCTTGTTACGGCCCTAAATCCTCATATCGGTTATCTCAACGCCGCTGCTGTCGCCAAAGAATCCTTAATCACGGGTAAATCTTTGCGGCAAATCGTATTAGAGCAAGAACTCATGAACCCTGATGAATTGGCAACGGTTCTCAATTTAGAGCAAATGAGTGCCCTACCGCCATTCGATGCGGGTTGATTCTCCCGTTTGTTGACCCAAAAAGGCTAACTCAGATCTTGCACCAAGCTTTTTCACCCCTCCCCAGCCCTCCCCTTACCAAGGGGAGGGAGTTCAATACCCCCCTTGAATTCGGGGGGCTAGGGGGGTGCTGCAAGATGTGAGCGAAGAAATTATTCGGTGTGTTTGACTATTTATATCGATTGAGAGAGGTCAACTCCGACTTCAGCAAGAGAGTCTAGTAAGGATGAATTGCATCCTGACTTAAAAAAATGAATTCATTCAAACCCATACTGAGATTGGCTGGGGTGCTGGCAGCAGCGGCAATTACGTTTACTCCTTTAGCCGCATTTGCCCAAACTCCACAATCTCAGTCATCTAGAACACGTATTGTTTTTAGCGCAGAACAACAAGCGAAATTTGAGCAACTCCAGACAAGAACAGCCGCCGCGATTGATAATGCCCTCACTCCAGAGCAAAGAATTCAGTTTGCAGCCGCTAGAGAAAATGGTCGGGGGTTCGGGGATATTAAAAATCTCACCGATGCTCAAAAGGCTCAAATCCAAGAGATTCTTCAATCATTTAATACTGAAATTGGTAATTTACTGACTCCGGAACAAAAGGAACAAATTCGGCAAAACCAGATGGAAAATTAGCAGAACTAACCAAACTTGTAATCCCGCACCCGTAGTCTAAAAAGAAAACTCTTCCAGCGATGGATAAAGACTAAATCTCAATCGAACGACGCAATTGTCTAGCTTGAATATCTTGTAGATTGCTATCAGGAATGGCTGCAATCAGTTGGCGTGTATAGTCTCGTTGGGGGTTGTTGTAAATCGCATCAGCCGTGCCAATTTCTTCAATCCGCCCTTGATTCATCACCATAATGCGATCGCTGACAAACTTGACGACACTCAAATCGTGGGAAATAAAAATGTAAGTCAAGCCAAAATCTTGTTGCAAATCTTTCAGGAGATTGAGTACCTGTGCTTGAACGGAGACATCCAGTGCTGAAACTGACTCATCACAAACAATAAATCGCGGTTCACAAGCTAAGGTTCGCGCAATACAAATTCGCTGTCTTTGACCCCCAGAAAATTCATGAGGCATTCGATTGATTGCACTGCCATCCAGTCCAACCCGTTCTAACAAGTTGATCGCTTTTTGTCGGCGTTCCTGTGGCGAATCACCGAGACGATGAATTTCCATCGGTTCCATCAAAGCGTTGCCAATACTCTGCCTTGCATCTAAGGAACCATAGGGATTTTGGAAGACAATTTGCATATAGCGGCGCAGGCGGCGCAGTGTTTTAGCATCCAGTTCTAGAACCGAATCACCATCAAAAATAATCTCGCCGGAAGTGGGTTCAATCAGGCGTAAAAGGCAGCGACTCAATGTGGTTTTGCCGCAACCCGATTCTCCCACCAAGCCTAATGTTTCGCCTGGATAGACCTCAAAACTAACATCATCAACGGCTTTGAATCCTGTTTTCTTACTCAAAAAACCCGTTCGCACTGGGAATTCCTTGGTTAAGTGACGCACAGTGAGCAAAGGTTGCTGTTGTTGCAAATTCTGATAGCGGTTTTTCACCTCACCATCACTCACTTCAGCTAACAACAAGTTTCTTTGTTCTAAACTATGGGTTTTAGCACGAATTTCGATTTCACCTTCCGCATTAGTCGTAACGTCCATAAAATCACTCACCGTTGGCAAGCGTTTTAACTGCTTATCCGGACGAGGACGACAGTTGAGTAATCCTTGAGTGTAGGGGTGTTGAGGATTAGCAAATAGGTGATAAATGCTAGCTGTTTCTACCGCCTGACCCTGATACATAACCACCACACGGTCAGCAATTTCTGCAATGACTCCCATGTCGTGGGTAATGAAGAGAATGGACATGCCTCTAGCGTCGCGCAGTTCTCGCAGCAATTGTAAAATTGTCGCCTGAATAGTGACATCTAAGGCGGTTGTGGGTTCATCGGCAATTAGGATGGCGGGGTTGCCACTTAATGCGATCGCAATCATCACTCGTTGCTGCTGTCCTCCTGAAAGTTGGTGAGGATAGCGGTTCATCATTCCTCTAGCATCGGGTAATTTGACTTCATCAAAAAGTGCGATCGCTCTTCGATAAGCATCCTTGCGCGAAACTTGATGATGTAACAAAATTGCTTCTACCACCTGTTCGCCACAGGTGTAAACCGGGTTTAGAGAAGTCAGGGGTTCTTGAAACACCATTGAGATTAATCCACCCCAATAAATCCGTCTTTGGTTCGTAGGAAGCGCCAGCAAATTGACGGGATTGGCATTCAAAGTGTTGGGGTTGTGAAATAAAATTTCTCCAGTCACCTTAGCCGTGGAGGGTAACAGTCCGATCACGGCTAGGGATGTTACGGATTTACCGGAACCTGACTCACCGACAATTCCTAAGGTTTCTCCGGCAGTTAGGTTAAAGGAGACATCTAGAACGGCTGGTACTACCTTTTTTTTAGTGGGAAACTCGATGGATAGATGACGGACATCGAGGAGGGGATGAGACATAATTTTTTTACGAACCACAGAGGACACAGAGGTAAACCCAATCCTATTTATCGAGTGTCTCTAAAACGCACTTATCTCAAAATACTTTAATTAACAACTCTTCATTGTAATTGCAAGGTACCGAAAATTTTCCGATTTTTCAGCATCGAAATACGAAGAGAATAGCCCTCTTTCATGGGTCTATCTGGTGTCCACTCATAAACCCCATCGCTGGCAGTACGGGGAGAGATGACTTGGATCAGTTTGTCTCTTTCGTACAACTCAATCGTCACCTCGCTGTTGAGATTGTCCCTCCACAAGATCAGATAAGGCTTATTCTCCTCCAGGAGTACCTTACCAGCAGGTTGACTGATAAAGATGTGTGGCAAAACTTGCTTTTTGCCTCTCTTGCGAAATCCTAGATAATGCGGCAGGTTGCGGAAGGAAGGACTATCTTTGGGATTAGCCGATTGAGGTAGCATAATATTTCCCATCCGGGAATTGAACAGGTAAGTAGAGGTGCCACCGTCAACGGTTATGATATCTCCTTTGACGCCTAATTGACGTAATAAATCGGCGGCTTCGTCCAGTGTTGCTTGGTTCACAGTCAGGACTAACAGCAGTTCATCGCCTTTAATACCATCAAAATTGAGTGTACCGATGACATGATACCTATTCGCTTGATTATGAGCTAATACTTTAGCCGGATGGTCGCTGTATTTGTAATTAACCATTGCATTTTGAACGCCCCTTTCGTTTAGAGGCGCACCCGTAGTTGGGTCGTAATCTGTAATGTACGCCTGCTTGTCATCCCAGACTAAAGCCTTCAGGCGGACTTTACTATAAAACGCATCCATGGGTTGGTTAATCGGTCCATAGGGGCTACTTCCAGCACTGATGACTTTGCCATTAAGTTTAATAGGGAAGGAAAGCTGGGTACTGGATTTATATTGCTCAAAAAAAGAACAGTTGATGATGGAAAAAACTGTGTTTTGGTACAATTGTTTGTATTCGCTGGTGACGTCCTCAAACAGCTTTCTTTGAAAGAACGGGCTGTAATGCCCACCTTCTCCTTTATAGTATTTCCCCTGTGCTAGACCCATATTATCTACCTCTCCAATCAGTTGGTCTATTTGCATTTTGTGCAAATTAATAACTTGCAGATAGGCTTCGTTGCCGTCAGTGAGTTGTTGTTTATACAAGGCTGCACCGTCTACGACTTCAATGGGTTGATAAGAAGATGGAGGGGTGAAGGTTGGGGCAATCAAAAGACTACTGATAAGAGTAAAAAAGAAAAAAAAGAGTTTTTTTGCAGCGTTCATAACCATTCATTAATGGCGAAAAAAATCAACAGCCCACAGAGAGAGTGTCCTAACCCCCAGTTTAGAACCAGCGATCGCCTGATCGCTACCACAACGAAAGAGTGCGATCGCCAAAGCCAAGCCAAAGTACTTTGTGTTAATCTATGCCAAAAATATTACATTATGTTAAGAAGACTCGAACATTCTCAACAAATGTTTTCGAGTCTTCAAAGTGGATAGTATGACCACAATGACTAACAATTTTTAGCTGTGCGAATGGGCATAATCTAGCCATTTCCGAGTTAATGGCTATAAATTTAGCGTCATATTCACCCACTAGCAAAAGCAAAGGGTTCTTGTTGTTTGCGAGTTGATCCCATAAAGAAGGTTGACATCCAGTACTCAGATTACGCAGAGATTTAGCTAATTCCAACGGGTTATTCTGTAATCGACTTTGCTTCAAAGACTCAAAATTGGGATGGTTTTTTAAAGAAGCAAAAAGCGACTGATTATACCAACTGTCTAGAAATACTGAAAAATTACTTTCTTCCAATTTTTTAGCTAAGTCAAAATCCCGCTGAATTCGTTCTACTCGATCCCCTTGGCTTTTTAGACCCGGAGATGCAGATTCTAGAACAATTTTAGAGAAACGTTGGGGAAAATGAAGGGTGAGGTATAAAGCCAATCGTCCCCCCATTGAATAGCCGACCAAGAAGCAATTTTGAACATTTAACTGGTCTAGCAAGTTAATCAAGGCGTGAGCGGTGTTGGACATCGTGTAGCACTCTGCTCCACCCATTACCCTAGTTTTTCCATGACCGGGGAGGTCAACGGTTAGATAACAAAATTGGTCAGATAACAAGGATATAACTTCATTAAATTCCTGCCTGTCTCCCATAAACCCATGTAAAAAAAGAATCAGAGGTTTAGCTTTATTACCTCTGAAAGAATAGTGAAATTTAAAATCAGCAACTATCATCGTTTACAGCAATTTTAGGTAGCCTAGCTGGAGGTAAGATAACCGCTCTCATTTGAACAATGGAACAGTAGTTATCTACCCTAGGGGAATACTTCGCAATCGCGCTTGTGATAGTCTAAGTGGCTGAGTTGAATACAGGGGGCAGGGGTGCCTCTTGAATTAAAACGATTCAGTGCGCTCTTTCATGGTGCGTTGTAGACGTTCGCTTTTCTCTCTTGCCCACAAAGTATTCTAATTTAATCAGCGCTGTGGGTTTAAGATGTCGATTTAAACAGTTGCCGAGGTGATAATCATGCCCAAATTAGAATTGACGGTTAACCAAGTGATTGATTTGGTGAAGCAACTGCCGAAGAAGGATAAATTCGCAGTCTTGCACGCTCTCAACCAGGAAACAGGGACACGTTCAGAAGAGGAGCAGTCCAAGCAGGAAGAACAACAACTGCGAGCCTTAAGTGCAAAACGGGGACTGGATTGGGACCGATTGAGTGAAGATGACAGGGATGTCTTGGCAAACAAGCTGCTGCGCTAGTGCATTTTGCTAGAGGTTGGTGATTGCTGGGTTAATTATTTTTGCATTATATAATCAAGCTGCGTAGGAGCTTTAGAAGGTTGAGTGCAATGATGAGAAGCCTAACGCCAAGTTTTACTAACCCTGGGAGCGTCCGCCGTTGGATGATTTACGGTAGCGCACTCGGTTTAATGATGATTGGCTTGGACAATGTACCGGTTGAAGCGGGTAGTGGCTTACCGGATGAGCAAAGGATTGCTCAACGAATTGCTGATACACCCGTTAACCGACCGATTCTGAGAATGGGTAGTGAGGGAGCCGCTGTCTCTGAACTTCAAGCTGCACTGAAACTTTTGGGGTATTACAGTGATGCTGTGGATGGGATTTATCGAGAAAGTACGGCAAGTGCCGTCTCTGGTTTCCAGCAAGCCGCCGGGTTAACGCCCGATGGCATCACTGGCCCCGCGACTTGGAATCGTCTGTTCCCCAGTACACCTACAGTCGTCAGGACATCGCCACTCCCCTCCAATACCCCAGCTCCGGTTAGGACATCACCACTGCCCTCAAATAGCCCAAATCCGGTCAGAGTTTCACCAAGCTCCTCCAATAACCCAGCCTCATCTTTCCCGGTTCCTACTATCATTCAATCTCCGAATACCGACGAGCGCGTTAATCAACCAGCTCTAGAAGAGCCATCAAAACCCCGTCAAACTAACCGCCCCAATCGCAACCAACCAGCCTCAACTCCTTCGAGTTCTTCCTCTACAGCCAACCCGCAAACTAATGCGGTGACTTTGCCCGTTCTCCGGCAAGGAATGAAAGGCCCTGCGGTTGTCCAGTTGCAAGAGCGTCTTAAAACGCTCGGATTTCTCAAAGAACCAGTCGATGGGGTTTTTGGGAACGCCACACAAGCTGCTGTTCAAGCGGCTCAACAGAAGTTCAACCTTGCGCCAGACGGAGTAGTCGGCCCCACCACTTGGAGAGCCTTGTTGCGTTAGTTGGTTCCGTCTGGGAGTATCACAGCCAAAATACTTAAATACAGGTAAGAGTACGATGTTATCGTGCTCTTACTTCTTACTATAGAGTTTCTAAAGGCTGAGATGCCTATCACGAAGTCAATCTTTTGATAGAGGTAACGATCTTGTTTTAGATAGAGCGATTCCTGTTCTTTAAACGGATATCTTATCTTTAACAGGACAAAAGAATTCCCCTTTTATATTCACTCACGATTTAAAAAATCGGTTGACTAACAAACTGAGCGAAGCTGGTGCGTGTCCCGGTCTATCAAAAGAGTTTCTTCAAGAACAAAAAATAATCAAATGAACCCCAATAAAACCCAGATACCAGAAAATAATCATAATGCTGTCGGCAGATTGAATAAAACGGCCTACCGTGATGGTTATATCCACGGTCAAGTTGATGAGCATAACATCCAGCAAGGAAACCGTATTATTCGTGAGAACAATAGTGCTGCTGGTGGCTTACTAACGGGCATTACTCTCACGGCGATCGCCTTTTTTGTGGGTGGAGTACTTTTTTTTATCACTCAAACCAATCAGCCTGCAAAAACCAATATCGAAACAGCTCCTGTTCCTCAGACTAATCAGCCTCAAAACCCCTAGGATAGGAAGCCTGTCAACCAAACAAAAACACTACGTTTGCTTCACAACTCCTTCTCTAAGTAAGAGACAGCGATGCTGAATACTGTAAACTCTGTCTTTTTTTGAATATCTTTTTTAGCAACACCCATGAACAATCAGCACAACCACACCCCAAAAAATTCTAGCACCCACTTGCAGAATGGGCATAATCTAAATACACCGTTGGAAACTGTTAATCCTGACGCTGTTTCTTATGAAGAGGGTTACGTTCATGGACGCGCTAGCGAACGCAGCCTGGAACACCAAGAACAGCAAGTTCGTAGTGAACATAGCGCGTCTCGTGGTTTGTTATTAGGTATGGCTCTTACTTCTTTAGTTGGCTTGGTGGTTGGGGGCATATTCTACCTAAACCAAAGAGAAGAGTCGCCCGCACCTACACCTGTGCTGGTGCCTGCACGTCCCGCTCCTCAACAACCCAACCGAGAGACAACAATTATCGAAAGAACCACTGAAAGAATTCAACCACCTTCTCCTATCAACCAGGAACCTCCAACAACTCCTCCACAAAGCCAGCCTGATATCAGAATTATTGTTCCGAATTCTGGGCAACAATCAGCTCCTTCTCCACAGAACACTACACCTCCAACAGCACCGGCACAATCCCAGAGTCAGCCTGTCTCACCGAATCCTTCTTTGAGTCAACCGAACACTTCTAGAGGTACTTCCACAACGACGCAACCCAATACAACCAATCAAGACTCAACTGCTCCATCTCAACAACAGATTCCTACAGTTACGACTCCTACAGAACAGCCAGACACGACCAATCAGACATTATCTGAACCAACGCAAAATCAGACACAACCGGATGGTTCTAATTCAGATCAGTAGAAACCTAAAGTTTGGAAGCTGGCGAATCTAATCGCTAAAGCAACGCTTAAATAATAGACCTCTTGAAAAATTCCTGAATTCTTCTTTCTAAACCCTTTCTTTACTAAAGTAAGGGTGTAATAACTCAAGGTTTTTCTCTTAATTATGAGGATTAATCCGGAGATGAGAGTGAGGAGGAGGATTCAACTTTTTCAAGAGGTCTATTATTTATTGCCTAGAATTCTCCGAAATAGCTTATTGACGATACTCTGGCTAGATGTTGATGAGGCTGAGCTTGCTTGCCTATCTGAACATATTGCTTAAAATGGAACTCAAGAATTGAATTTGGCTTTGGCGACGCAGGAGTATTATCAATAGATTTCAATATATTAAGCACTCTTAAAATAATAAAGAAAATATCCTTAATTTAAAAATATTCATTTTTCGCCTTCCTAGTGATAGAAATCCTAATTATTTCTAGGGATTGATGAATGTTTTATTTAAAAGTGAATAAATGGAATAGATCAGCACCGATAAGAAATGCATTATGGTGTTGTGAATTAATAACATTCCCTCTGAGGAGAGAAGACAAAATGGTTTTAAGACAACACAAAAGAGCCGTAGGTGTTTTTTCAACTCGTCACGAAGCAGAAGTAGCACTCAGAGAACTCAAAGACTCTAACTTTCCGATGGATAGAGTTTCTGTAATTACGCGAGATGCAGCGAAGCAGAATGACATGGCTGGTGCTGATGTTCGGGATAATGTTCGCGAACGTACCGAAGGTAACAAAGCCGATGAAGGCGCTACAACAGGGGCGCTCGCGGGTGGGGCATTAGGCGGACTCACTGGCTTACTCGTCGGTTTAGGTACCTTGGCAATTCCGGGTATTGGACCGATTATGCTGGCTGGAGCCACGGCAACTGCGATCGCTACGACAGTTGCAGGCGGAGCCATTGGAGCCGTGACGGGCGGACTTCTTGGTGCATTGGTTGGTTTAGGGATTCCTGAAGAGCGAGCCAGAGTTTATGAAGACCGAATCTCGCGAGGACATTATCTGATTTTGGTCGAAGGCACAGATGATGAGATTCATCGTGCAGAAGCCATCTTACGCCATGGCGGGATTGAGGAGTGGGGCGTCTACGATCATCCCGATGCCGCTCGCACCCACACCCATACTGCCGCTACCACAACTCCCCGCCGTGCCCTCGTTCACAACAAACGTGCTGTTGGCATATTTCCGCACCGTCGTGACGCCGAAGCGGCAATTACCGAGTTAAGAAATGCGGGATTCCCCATGCGCCAGGTTTCTCTGGTGGGCAAAAATGCTAATCCCAACGATGATTTTGGAGGCTTAGATACCAGCGGTCGTGCCAGTGGCAACCAAGCTGATGAAGGAGCCAAAGCGGGTGCAGCGACAGGCGGTATCATCGGTGGTTTAGGCGGCTTACTGGTTGGTTTGGGTGCCTTAGCCATTCCCGGCGTCGGCCCTGTAATTGCTGGAGGTGCCTTGGCTACAGCCCTCGCAACGACCGCCGCCGGAGGTGCCATTGGTGCAGCAGCGGGGGGTTTAACGGGTGCACTGGTTGGTTTAGGGATTCCTGATGACCGTGCCCATGCCTATAACGACCGGGTCAACCGGGGTGATTATCTGGTGATGGTGGATGGCACGGAAGATGAAGTCCGTCGTGCTGAATCGATTCTGCGCCGTCACGGAATTCAAGATTGGGATATTTTTAATGTACGGGACGATGACCGTTATAGTCACGCCTATAGTACTCCTGATACCCAGTACCGTGGAGTAGATACAGGGCATGTAACGCCTGTTCGTAGTCATGATACAACCCCAGATCGCACTTCGACCAATGTTGTTGCCTCTGGTACCCACCGCCCCGATTTAGGTCGCCGTCATCGTGCTGTAGGCGTATTTCCCCATCGTCGCGATGCCGAAGCCGCACTGAGAGATTTGAAAGATTCCGGCTTCTCGATGAATCAAATTTCTCTGGTAGGCAAACATACTTCCGGTGAACCCAAGATTGGCAATGTGGCTGACCGTACCATGACGGACGAAGGCGCGAAAGCGGGTGCTGGCACAGGTGCAGCTCTCGGCGGTTTAGGTGGCTTGCTTGTAGGCTTGGGTGCCTTGGCAATTCCCGGTATTGGACCTGTGATGGCTGGAGGTGCTTTAGCAACAGCTCTGGCAACCACAGCGGCTGGCGGTGCAATTGGTGCTGCGGCGGGAGGTATCACTGGTGCCCTGGTTGGTTTAGGGATTCCCGATGACCAGGCTCGTTTCTACAATGACCGGGTGAACCACGGTGATTATTTGGTGATGGTGGATGGTACGGAAGATGAAATTCGTCGTGCCGATACGATTCTAAGCCGTCACGGGATTCAGGATTGGAACGTCTTTGATGCACCATCGGGTGAGCGTCATGACCATCCGAGGACTACCACTTCAACGGCTACTCGTAATGTGATTGAGCCAGACCATACACCAGGAGTTACTCGGACTCACGGTGATGTCAACGTCGTGGATGATCATCCTGAGGTGATTATTATTGACCACCGAGATCAGACGTTATAGGTTTGCCAAGGCTGGGCAACCTAAATTCTTTGAAAAAGCTTGAGGAGCAGGATTAGTAAAAAGTGGGTTCCTGCTCCCCTCTACACCTCCCATTTAGCCCAATGGTGTGGCAACGGGGAGGGGCTAACAGAACACCAATCACAGAAATTCTGTGCAGGGTGTAGGAATTCTAACCTCTCATACATTTCCATCATTCATTAACCCTTTTAATAGAGGAAACATAACAATGAAAAAGCTGACAACTTTTCTACTCTCTGGTGTTCTATTGTTTGGTGCAGCAGCTTGCACCGACGCCTCCAAAACAGCGGCAGATGCTCCTAATACGACTGAAGCTAGTCCCACGGCTCCTGACGCGGAGGCAGCTAAGGATGCCAAAGAGGATGCTCAAAGCCAAGTTCGCCGAGATCAGTTGAATTCTGACATCAGAGCACGGGAAGAACGCAACAATGCCTTGAATCAGGGTGCAGCTCAAGGAAGAGATGAAGACAACGTTGCTAGCGAAGTTCGCAGCAAGCTAGAAGCCAACCTGCCAGCGAGTGCACTCGTCGTTGATGCTGAAGATAATGGTGTTGTGGTTGTCTCCGGCACCGTCCCAACGAAGGAGCAATTCGACAAGATTGAACCTTTGGCAAAACAGATCAAAGGTGTTACAACCGTGCAGGTTAAAGCAACGGTTGCTCAAGCTAAACCTGAAGATAGCAACAAGAAAGCTCAATAACTTTCACCTATAAAGGTTATATCTCTTAAGAATCCCACGACTTTAGCGTTTGCCCAGTCGTGGGATTTTCAACTTTCGGCTGTTGAAAATCTTTGAAATAAGTAATTCGCGTGGGAAAAGGAATTTCTATCCCTTCTTCTCTATATCTTTTGTGCAACCGTTTAATGAATTCATGTTTCACAAGACGTTGATCAAAAAATTCATTAATTCTTAAGAAAACTGTAAAATTAATACTAAATTCTCCGAATTCTTGGTAAAGAATAAACGGTTTAAATTCAGGTACACCACCCGGAACATTTTCCATAACCTCTTGAGCCACATTAAGGGTGACTTGTTCAATTTGATCGAGGTCGCTTTCATAACTCACACCTACCGGAACTTGAAAAACAATTTCTTTAGCGGGTAGATGATAGTTCTTAAAAATTGCAGAGGCCAAATTTTTATTAGGGACAATAATTAAATTGTTAGGAAGTTCCTTAATGGTTGTGTTCCGCCAGGTAATGTCGGTAACATAGCCTTCTTCTCCAGTCGTCAATTTGATATAGTCATTCGGTTTAACTTGTTTAGAAATAATCAGAAATAGGCCAGCATACAAATTAGCAAGGGTATCTTGAAATGCTAATGCAACGGCTAAGCTACCAATCCCTAAAGTAGCGATAATGGGTGTAATGGGAATTCCTAATGCCTGAAGAATCATCAGGATACCAAACACAAAAACAAGAGTTTTGACTGAATTATTCAGTAAAGAAGATGCAGGTAATCCGCCTTTGGATTTCTGACCAGCTAAGCAGACAAAATCTCCCGCCAACTTTGCCAAAAAGAGGGTGGCGGTATAGAGAAAAACTATCGCGATAATTTTCTGAAGCAGGGTGGAAATAGCAGGAGCGAGGGGAACTGTAAGTAGGGCAGCATACAAACCCCCCAAGAAAAACCAAATTAAGGTTTTGCGGTGAAGGGCTTCAAAAATTAATTCATAACCAAAAAAGTCCGTTCGTGCTGCTAGTTTTTTGATTTTTTTAAGGAAAAATCTTTCAAAAATTAATCCAGCCAGGAGGCTGCCTAAGATTAAGGCGAGGGGGAGAATCCATTGCATCATTGGTAGAGGCGATAATTGAGGCTTAAAAAGATTAAACAAAGGATTACCAAAAGAATATAGTAAGGTTTGGGCTGTTGAACTCAAAGACAAAAGCCATGCCACAGGCTTTTAGAAAACAGGCGTCTATGGAATTGCCATTATTCAGGCAACTGAGCTTTAAGCTGGTCGAGATTTGCTGGGCTAAGGGTAATTTTAACTTCTAGTTTTTGCTGTTCGTCTCGCAATGTCAGAATATAGTTTTCACCCACATTCGTGCCTTGCCACTGTGGATTTTTGAGTTCAAGTTTTTGATAAATCAGTTCTGGGGTACTGACACGGATGACGAGTTCTTTCTGAGATTGGGGATAGATATAGAGTTGCCCCTTCGATTTGTCAAGTTCTAACTTACGGGGTGTGGTGCTGCGTTCTTGATTGGCATCAGGTTTGCGCCAGTAGAGGGTAATGCCGCGAATTTGGGGCATTTGTATCTTAAATACTTCATCAAATCGTTGAGGTTCCCAGTCGAGTGCGCTGACATCCTCCGTTTGGGGCAGGAGTCGCTGCCGCCACATGATTTTTTGGTCATGGAGGCTTGCCCACCATTGCTGGATAGTGGCAAAGTTGTTACCGTTTTCAGGGTTCTTGCTGCCTTGTTGCCAAATAATTTTTTGTTGCATGAGGAATGTTTGGGTAGATCAAATGAGTTATCAACCGGAAGCTGTGAAATACAATTGTCATGGAAGTCAGATTTTTTTGCCATCAGAGGCACAGAAAGAACGGTTGTCACCCGGTGAATGATGGCTCAATTGTAAGAAATCGCGCTCTTGCAGACCATGGGGTCTAAAATCGGAATGATGGGATGCAAAGGGGCGACAGATGCTCAAGCGGATTTGGCAGTGGTTTAAGGGGTTGTTTCGGCGTTTGTTTGGCGGTGGAACCTCATCCCAATCCTCGTCTTACCGAAATCGAATTCATTCATCTTCCTCCCGTTCTCATGAGGGACTTAGGGAGCAACCAGTGCTACCCCCACTTGCAGATTCAGATTACGAGTATCTGTTTCGGCAACTGTTGGAAGGTGTGGGGCATGGTTGGGATCAGCAACGGGTTTCACGTTGGTTTGAGGGACTCAAAGGGCGCATCACTGAGGCGGATTGGGTTGCGTGGCTGCGGCGTTTTGGAGAACGAGTGTTGGCGTCAGCCGCACCCAATGATGAGTTAGCAATGCGACTCGTGCATTTGGCGGATCAGGCACAATCTATTCCCTCTTTACATGAACTGGGAAATGTTGCTTATCAGATAGGCAGCCAACTGCTAAATAGGGATTCAAGTGGAGCGATTTGGGAATATCAGGGGCCAGATGGATTGACGACACAGCCTTTCCCCGATTTAGCCTCCTTGGACTCAGATGATGGACAAACTAATTTGGATGACCCAGGTACTGAAACAATAACGCTAGATGAGTTGTTAGTTAGGTTGCAACAAGACCCCAACCTTATCCAAATTATTGCTCAGCAATTGGGAATCGAGACTAATGAGCCACAAGTGATTATTCAGGAACTCCTCAATCAATTTAGTGCAGCGGGTCAACCCACGAACGATGAGGCAGAAGCTTAATCAATTGGGAATTGGAAATGGGTGATTGAGAGAATCCTCCATTACCCATTACCTAAAATCAATTAGAGTTAAATCGCTTAGAGATCTGGCTAGCCAATCCGCTCAAGAGTGCTCCTGCCATCAATAGACCGATCGCAGGAGTAAAGACAGGCTCCCATAGGCTATACCACAGATCAAGCCCTAAGGGAACACCCATCGAGCGACCAACAACAGCGATCGCTAGCCAAAAAAAGCTCAACAAGACCAGAAAAACATCTAGCATTAAAAATTGGTTGAGCCAACGGACGAGTCGGTCTTTCATTAGGTTATCTTCACCGATAGAACTCACTCTTGTTCGTCATAAATTGTGAGAGTTTCAGGTCGATCTTGCAAGATGGCAACTTCAATTCCCTGCGCTCCCTCCTGTTCGAGATCTTCTAGATAGCCGCTTTGATTCTGTTTCGCTTCGCTGGAACTGTCAAATGGGCCAAAAAAGTACGTGCAATGTGGTGTTTCCGTAACAATTTTCACCCACCAAGCCATGCCGTTATCCGTACTCTCGGAGAATTCCTCCGGAGCCGGTGTTGGTAAAGCCACATTCAAAGAGCTAGTAGCCGTCGTAGTCTGTCGCTTGGGCAGTTGCAGCAACAGGACAATGAGGGCGAAAAAGACAAAGAAAAAGAAAACTCCGAGCATTTTTATAATCTTGCGTTGTGTCCGTGGACTAAGTCACTCGGCGTCAAGGGTTTTGAATACAAGACAAGGCACTGCTCACAAAATTTTGCACATCGCTTTGCTGTTGTCAAGCCGAATCAGAGTACCAAGACAACCTCAGTTCAATGATGACTCAGTGGCAATGATAATGAATTTTAGGACTTTCTCACCACTGACATCCTAATCCTAGAGGCACACTCCAACTTCGGGGAGCCACAGCACAGGGAGTCGAGTGTTGGTGTATAACTCACTCTTCAATTAAATTATGGCTAATTTCTGCCTGAAACTTCATGGTGCCGCCACCTTAGCCTTGCTGACCTTTACCAGTGGCTGTTCTTCCCTGTCAGTCCCTGAAACTCTAGCAAAAAAGACCTCATTGTCAGCGCGTGACTCTACCACACGCTCGGTTGTCTCCCAACAATCTCCCTCAAACTGCCTCCGCATCGATCCCTTCACGAAGGGAGTTGACAAAGCGATCAGGGCGGCTACATTGTCCCAATCCGCTAAATCTAAACAAGATTGGGAGTTAGTCGGCTCAAGCTGGGTACAAGCCATCGGGGCAATGCAAGCGGTTTCCCCAGACAGTCCCAAACGTGCTTTTGCTCAGAAAAAAGTTATTGAGTATCTCCAATACCTGGATGTGGCGCTCCAAAAAGCATCAACCGCTACTTCCCTACTGCCCTTTCCGAGTTTTGATAACCCCATCTTTGACGACCAACTGCTGCTGTATCTTTCCTACATTTCCGCTGTGGGTCAGCCCGATGTGTTGATTGTCGGGAGTTCCCGCGCTTTAGTGGGCATCGATCCTCAGCAGTTGCAGCAAGCTTTAGCCGCTCAAGGCAAAGGCAATCTCAAGGTCTTTAACTTTGGCGTTAATGGTGGAACGGCCCAAATTGTTGATTTTCAGCTACGGCAACTTTTAAAGAGCGAACAACTGCCACGCTTAATTCTCTGGGCGGATGGAGTACGAGCGTTTAACAGTGGGCGACCCGACCGAACCTATAACAGCATGGTCGCGTCAGGTGGATACCAGCGCTTGATGGCAGGTGAGCGCCCTACACTGCCTCAAAACGCCACTGAAACCACTGAAACCTGTGAAGACTTACCAGGGACTTCCTTGTCAAACATCAGTCCACAGCCGCTCCAGCCTGCCAACCGCTCAGCCCTCGCTATGGCTACTTCTGGGCAGGGGAGGACAGGAGTACGCTTTGAGGCAACAAGCTATTCCGTCCCCACCCCAGATGAAAAGCTAGTCTTAACTCAGCTCGATGAGAGCACCGCACCTTCTCGGCTAACGATGGCTCGAAACATCACAGGCTACAGTAGCTGGGCGATTAAAGCCAATGGTTTCCTCCCCCTGGATATCCGTTTCGATCCCAGAAGCTACTATCAGAAAAAGCCACGAGTCTCTGGTCGGTACGATGCCGATTATCAGCCTTTCAATTTAGCCGGTCAGCAAGCCATTGCGCTCAATTCAGTGAAAGCGATGGCAAAGCAGCAACAGATTCCCTTGGTGTTCGTCAACTTGCCCCTGAATCAAGATTACTTAGATTCAGTGCGCCGACTGCGAGAACAGCAATTTCAGCAGATGATGCAAAAGCAAGCGGGAGATGGATTGGTGTTTATCGACATGGGGAGGCAGTGGCCCAACCGCAACGAGTATTTTTCTGACCCCAGCCATCTAAACCGCTATGGAGCCGCAGCGGTGGCGAACCAATTGGCGAATAATCCTCAAATTCCATGGCCTCAACCGCGTTAGAGAAGGGGAATCGGGCTGTTGACGAAAATCAGCCTAGGTTCCAGGAGAATCGGCTGTGGCTTTGGGGGCCGCAGGAGCATTGCCTGGAGAGGCAGGCTGATTGTTAGGCGAGGCAGAAGGCGGACTCGCTGGGGATTGCTTGCCATTGGGTGATTCTTGACCAGGCGAAGCACTCTTGGGTTCTGTAGCCTCTTTGGCTAGCTGAGCAACTTGATCTTTGTACTTCGGTGGTGCTAGGGAAGCAGCGGTTGTAAACAGGGGTTTGGCCTCGGCAACCTTACCCTGTTCCTTGAGAATCAAGGCTTTGGCGAGTGGGGGTCGAAAATCTTGTTTATTGGTCTTGATCGCTTCATCATAAATGGCGATCGCTTCTGTGTAGCGTTTCTCATTAGCGTAAACCAAACCCAACAATAGCTGCACCGAGATCACATCCACTGTGCCCGGTTTCATATCATTAATCGGCGTTGCTGTTTTGAGGGTATCTTGGAGCAGACCTATCGCGGCTTCAGGGCGCTTTTGTTGGACGTAGAGACCCACAAGTCCTTCCAGAGCATCCAAATTCCCCGGCTTCGAGGCTAATATCGAGCGATAGGTTTGAGCCGCTCCTTCCTTGTCACCGAGCTGCTGCTTGGCTTGAGCCAGCAATACAGAGTATTCAGTTTGATCGGGATTGAGCTTTGCCATCTGTTCGAGGGGAGGAATAGCCCCTTGAATATCTCCTAGCTTCAGCCGTGTCTCTAAAAGCCCCCGCAAGGCAGATGGATTCTGTGGCTCTCGCTGCACCACCAGTTCGTAACCTCTGGCCTGAGCTTCTAGCTCGGCTTGTTTTTGCGCCGGAAGAATCGGCGTTGAAGCGGTGGTGGCTTCTGAAGACGGTGAATTATCCGAGAGGACGATGTCCAGCAAAGGAATCATCGAAAAACCGACGAAAGCCAGTATCGCCAGCACTAAGACTAGATTGACCCAGGGACTCCGCTTTTGAGACACAACACTTCCTCGAACTCTAATGACATTATTAAACGACTTGAGGCCACTGAGAGATTTTCCAGTACTCAAAACATGAACCATGCCAAAATTATGGACAGCATTAAGCTAGATTTGATCAGGTGCAAGCTTGTCCGATTAAAGATTCCATAAACTTTGCGGATATACCAGTCTTTCCACTGCATTTTGTACAATGGGCAGACTGATATTCAGCGCCTTCACCCTCTCCAGCTTCTTGAAAACCAAAAATCTAAGGGCAATGTCCTTGGATAAGGTATCAAGCCGCTTGATGATGATGAAAAAAACGACGCTTTTGACGTTAGCCCAACTCCCATAAGGGAATGTGTCTCCGCCGCTAGGAGGTTATATGAGTCCTTCTGTGAATCGGTCTCCCGACTCACCCAAGTCTTCTGGTACTCCGTTACCAGAAACATCCAGTGTACCAAGTCAGGCCCCAACAACGCCAACTGGCGAGGCTTCAAACGTTACTACCTCAGCTCAAGAAGCTGATTCGACCGGAATCATGTCATCAGACGTCCAGCGACAGCAACCGATTCCCCCGCCCAGTGAACCCATGCAGTACCGAGCTATCGGACTGATTCGGGGACAATATATGCCTTCCGCAGAACAATTGACGCGGGGGACATTACTGGCGGCAGATGGAACATTGATCGATGCAGTGTTACTGGGTCGCGTAATGAGCTTGGTGAAAAATCACTTAAGCTTAGACCAATCTCACCTTTGGGTCGTTTATCCCCGCTCAAGACAAGAGGACGGAAACTTGCACGTCCAAATTGTTGGTGTCTGGGAACCCGAAAAACTGCAAAAAACACCCTCCCAATCCCCTACTTCAGAGGAAGCGCCAGAAGAACCAGAAGAACCACAGAAACCAGAAGAACCCGAAGGAGAGACACCTCCAGATCCGTCTGAATCGGAGGTTTTATCCGTTGTCCAAAATGGGTATTTTTCCATTCGCGGTGAGGTTATTTACCACTCGCGAGAGGAGGAACAAGTCATTGTTAAAATCAAACAGTCTCCGCGTAAAGAAGCGGACAAGACTAAGTTTTTCAAGTTAAAGCTAAAAGGTCTCCTGGGAGATCGAGTCGTGGGTCACTTTTGGGATTTACATATCCAGCTAGAGGGTAATACCCTCGGAATTCAAGAGGCCAATGATATTGGTCTGTTGCCAGCCAAGAAGTATCCCAAAAAGAAACCTTTCAACAAAAGGAGACCGGGGACAGGTGGGAAAAAATATGGTTCCAATCAGCGTCCCATGCGTAAAGGTGAACGACCAGCTACAGCAACAGGCACGCCCACAGGTACAGCCACAGGCACACCACCCAAACGCCGAGAACCTGTACCTAAACCCGTCAAACGGAACGAAAAGTCGGGAGGAGGGAACACGTCTGGCAATCCTTCTAGCTAAGGATTAGCTAGGGATGATTGGGGATTGGTAACGATTCTTGCCACTCCCCAGTTACCCATAATATTGAATCTAAAAATTTGTTAACAAAAAAATCAATCATTTCACTTTCACTCAAAGCTTTCCACAAACACGAGAGGGAAGCTGAGGGAAATTTTAATCACAAAGAAGTATACAAATCTTGAGGTAAAAAAGAACGGTTCATCGGAATCGAGGCTACAGGTTCAGTGAGGGTAAAGTCACCCTGAAGAATCCACTCCTTTAATTCCACAGCAACTTGTCGCGAACGGAAGATACTCGCCAGAGGCGCAACCTTGACAGATTTACCATCAACGGTGATGCGACCTGTTTTGAGTTGGGCATAGCTGACTAAACCGAAGGTAGGACGCACACGCCGGGGAATCGAAAAGTCTACCACCGGTGCGACAACGTCCTTATCTTGGACAGCACAGCCATTAACCACATCCTCGTTCAATACCGGGAGTGGCACACCGACACCCAGCATCAAAGATGGACCGTAATTTTTGAAGTAACAACCCCGTACCCACTTGGGACTCATTTGCTTGGCATCCCCGATCAAGGCTAAGGTTGCAGATGGGCCGATGGGCGTTCCATTGGGAAGGCGTTTTTGTAAAGGAAAGTGTTGGGTTCCTTCCCAGGCGATGTAACCAATGCCACCACCAAGGAAAATTTGGGTGCCGATACCAATGAGTTTGAGTTCGGGGTCATTTAGCAGGGGAGAAATGGCTCCAGGGTTGGAGTAGACGGCATTGGCGAGTCGGGGTTGTAAGGGACCGAGGTAGGTGAACAGTGGGCGATCGCCTCCATTCACCCCAACGATAAAATTTTGATACAGATTGCGAGGATTAAATAGATAAAACTGATTAATCGTCTCGCGAGTAATCGTGGTCTCAAAAGACGCCCTAGGATAACAATCTGTTACCTGTCCGATCGCTCGCAGATGTACAGGTTTATCCGCAATCAAGTCTTCTATCACATGACCGCCGCCTCGTTCTCTCAATTCCTCAGCATCAGGCACCTCACCCGTATCGATATAATCGACCCCTTGAGTAGCTCCTAAATACAAATCCACTGCTCCAAACCCAGCATAGGCGGGGATACCGTCCAACCAACATTTGCGAATCTTCATGGGTGGGTCTGTGTGACCTAAATTAATAATGGCACCTGAAGACTCCATCGGCTCAAAGGTACCAGTCGTTACAACATCAACGTCCTTTGCTGTTTGTGTGACACCAGCCTCTGCCACTCTGGCTTTAAGTTCCTCTATTGTGCATACCACTGCACATCGGCGACGAATTTTATCATTAATTTCAGCAAGGGTTCGCATTGTTGGTTAATGGCTCAGACTGGACTCTTCCCTAGTTTCTAGCATTTGACCGAAATCTGGTCAGTAGACTTAGGATCTCATCTATTTCGCCGACTCCAAACACAAGGCAAATAAATAGAAGCCCCAGGAGCTTGATTCCTGGGGCTTTTATTCGTTAGGAGCTAAATTAGTCACTGAAGCAATTTGGCATCTAACTGCCTCATAGCCATTCAACAGTTAAGTAAAAATTCTTATCTACGGACTGCACCAATCATCTAGCCACAGCTATCTTCATCGCAAACATCCCATTGTTTCTCAGATTTATAGGTTGTTTGTCAAGCTCATAGCCATCAACACCGTTAACTCAAACCTGATCTAAGGACTGCACCAGTAATTTAGCAATGGCTATCTTTGTAGCAAACGGCCTACTTATGAAAGACTCCTAACTCCTCGCCCTCAGCCTCTAGCCTTGTGCGTTAAGACTATATCGGCTGAGCCAACAAATGAGGTTGTGCCGAAGTCACATCAAAAATGACTTCGTAAGATGCTGTTGGATTTTTGGAGCGGAGAATTTGCAGATGGGCTTCAGCATCACCCCGACGATGAAAGCGCACAATCAGGCGTGATTGTTGGTTAGGCAGTTGCCGAACGATACACCACGGATTTACATGATTTTTGTAGGTCATGAGATTCTCCTAATCAGTAGATGCAATTGAGTACGCTCTTGATGAGCGCGTTGACATTAACTCAGTGGCAAAATGAGGAGGGATCACCTGCCGATCAATCATATTAATAGAGAATCTAGAAAGCCCTGTGGAGGTACAGACCCCTAATCACAGTTTAAATTTAGGATTGGGGATGGGCGAATTTTGAAAGTATTGATAGTAGGTAATTTTACCAATTCAAATGTGGCAAACCTCGACCCAACAAATGATAAAAAAGTAGCCCATAGAGCGAGTCGGTCACAGAGGCTTATTCTAGCCAGCTTCGACTCTATTTATTAAGGATGGGTCTAGAAATCGATTAAAGCAATACAGGCGTGTTTTGGGATATTGATGAGGCGGCTGGAAAAATTGGCAAGGGATTTGCAACAGATAGTTGTACCCGCGTTCCCACTGGCAACAGAGTGCTGAGTGTTGTGCGAGCATGGAGTTGTTTTCCTGAGGGAGTTTCTAAACAGTAACGATACTCACGACCGAGAAAGTGGCGATCGCGAATTACCACCTTAGCCTCGTCATCAACCTTAAGAATGAGATTTTCTTCGCGCAGCATTAACTCGCCCACGTCGAGAACAGAGGATTGAGTTTCGCCTGTGGGGTTGAATTTGGAGTCCACCATCGTTACTTCAAAAGGCCCGACTTCAGTTTCCCATAGGTGTTCTCGGCGTCGTGCGGGGAGAAAATTGGACTGAGTGACAAATTCTGCCACAAAGCGAGAGGCGGGATGAGTGTAGATTTCCTCTGGTGTTCCCAATTGCTCTAAATGTCCACCGCGCATCACACCAACCTTGTCGGAAATGGAAAGGGCTTCTTCTTGGTCGTGGGTGACGAAAATCGCAGAGGTTCCCGTTTCCTTGAGAATCGATCGCACTTCTTGGCGCAACCGCAGACGCACTTGGACATCCAGATTGCTCAAGGGTTCATCCAACAAAATTAAAGCCGGTCTTGGCGCTAAGGCACGGGCGAGAGCCACTCGTTGCTGCTGACCTCCTGAGAGTTCGTGGGGGTAGCGCTGTTCGAGTCCTGATAATCCCACCAGGGCGATCGCTTCTTTTACTTTTTCTTTGAACCCATGTGCCTTGCTTCGATCTCGATTCTTTTTCAAACCAAAGGCGACATTCTCCGCCACACTCAGGTGAGGAAACAGAGCATAGTCCTGAAACACCATACCCGTGTCCCTTTGTTCTGGGGGTACCCAATAACCGCCTCCCGCCACCGGACGCCCCGCTAATTCCACGATGCCCGATTGGGGTTGCTCAAATCCTGCCACGATTCGCAACAGTGTCGTTTTGCCACAGCCAGAGGGTCCCAGTAACCCTAGCAAATCTCCTTGCTGTAGCGTCAATGTGACATTAGCCACGGCTGGGTAAGAGGAATGCTCAAACTGCTTGGTGATGCCCTCTAAATGTAGAATCGCTGAGTTCGTCATGAAAGTCTTTGAGTTTCGAGAGTTTTGGAGTCCTGAATCAGTGCGTTGGGTTAGTCTATCCCAGATTTCAGTCACCGAATAGACCCGAGGTTAGTTCCGAATTTGCCAGCAGCGTTCCAGCCAACAGGCGAGTTCCCGGCGTGGAACGGTTAGCTGCCTGACCACACTCCAGAGTTGAATGGCTGCTGTAACATCGTTGAGTTGATAGCGCAAAGGCTGGTTAGTGCCACATTCACAGGGAATCGCTAACTCTTGTAAGCGCCTGTACACTTGCCAGCGATCGCCCCAGCTAATCTCAATGTCTTGCTTGGTCTCTATTTTGGAACCCGATCGATTCATTGGTTTTCAGAGATGCAATAATTTATCATTAGTGTTTTCTCGAAAGCTCCAGCGCTTTCGGGAGACTTGAACAATACAAGACTGTCTCAAATCTTTTACCAGACTAAACTACATATAAAACAAATGCCAAGAATTCTCAACTAACTCGCTAAAATTAGCGCAACTAACTCCTAAATAGCTCAGAAGACAGCAAGCCAGCATACTGATGTATGACTGGTGAAATATCGATTGGGTGAAATTTCTGAATTAGGCGTGTTAGACTTTATCATTGCCAATAAAACCTGCCTAATGATAGGAGAACACGACCATGGCAGAAACTCAGGGTATATTACGCACCTTTGGCGAAGTCTACGATAATCCAGTCTTGTTAGAGCGGAATGTTACTGCACCCATTTGTGAAGGATTGAACATTGCTTTGGCAAGTTTTCAAGCGCTCTACCTGCAATACCAAAAACATCACTTTGTGGTGGAAGGTGCTGAATTTTACATGCTGCATCAGTTCTTTAATGAGAGCTACGATGACGTGCAGGAACACGTCCATGATATTGGAGAGCGCTTAGATGGACTCGGCGGTGTTCCGGCAGCTAGCTTTGCGGCACTGGCGCAATTGTGTTGCTTTTCGCCAGAAGCGGATGGAGTCTTCTCCTGCCGCGAGATGGTAGAACATGATTTAGCCGCAGAACAAGCCTTGATTCAACTGATTCGGCGTCAGGCAGGACAAGCAGAAAGTTTGGGCGATCGCGGTACCCGTTATCTGTACGAACAAATCCTCCTGAAAACCGAGGAAAGAGCTTACCATTTGGCTCACTTCCTTGCTCCTGATAGCTTAACCCTAGGGTTTGTCTCCGGTTCACAGAACTAGCCGTTCAAATCTGAATGCAAGCCTGCCTAGAGATTGAAGTTGTTAACGTTACTCAGGATTTTTTAACATCATCACCGTCATTCTAGGGCGGTGATGATGTCAATGCAAAACTAAACCATGGGTGTTGCCAAGGGATTGATGGCCTCAGCCGGGCCAACCAGGGATATATAAGGTTCCGTAAAGTAACGAGTCGCCACGGCTTGAGCGATTTCTGGCGTAATATTGATGACATCTTGCTGAAACTGAGTATCGAACTCAATTCCTAACCCTAGAGTCTCATACCAGCCATAGACTTGAGCTAATTGTGCATTTGTCTGTTTTCCCAGTGCATACTGACCGAGGAGTTTATTTTTGGCAGCTTGGAGTTCCTCATGACTGAGCAGCGTTGAGCAAAGGCGTTCTATTTCTTTACGGAGTCCGAGGATAGCGGTTTCCGTATTCTCAGGTGCTGTACCCATATAGACGACGAATGTGGACGCTGACTTGCGAGTGGGATAAAACGCAGATACATCATAAGCTAAACCTCGCTTTTCCCGCAGCTCAACAAATAAGCGACTGGAAAGCCCATTACCGAGGTAAGTATTGAGCAATTTTAGAGTCGTATAGTCGGTATGGTACAAAGGTGAAGCCAAATAACCCAGCATCACAATCGACTGCTGTGTCTCTTGCGCTGTCATCACTTGTGACGGCTGGGAGGTAATCGAGGGTAATTGTTGGGTCAATAGGGGCGTTTCGGGCGGCTGCCAATCGCCAAACACTCGCTCAACCTGAGCGACGGCTTCTTCTGGGGTCACACGACCCACGACACTAATTACCATATTGTCGGGTCGAAAGTGAGTTTGATGAAACAATTCCAAGTCAGCACGATTGAGTTCAGAGACAGTCGCTTCTGTCCCCAAAATCGAGAGTGAGTAGGGATGCTCTTGATACATTGCCTGCCGCAACTGGTCAAACGCAATGGTGAAGGGCTGCTCTTTTTGAGAGCGAATATCCTGAATAGCAAGGTACCGCTCTAGTTCGACTTCTTCTTCTGGGAAACTGGGGTGTAGCAACATTTGTCCCGCTAACTGCAATATCTCAGGCCAGTCGGTGGAAACGGTTTTCAGGGAAAGTAAAAAGTAATCGGTCGCTGTATCTGCACTGAGATTTGCTCCCACGGATTCGATTCGTTCCGCAATCTCTACTGATGACAGTTGCTCTGTCCCCTTCGTAATCACGGCTGATAGGAGGTGAGAGAGTCCTGCTTTTTCTCGCGGTTCCCACTGACTCCCCGCTCGCATAAACAGGCGTGTGGCAATAATATCTGCGGCAGAATTTTCGATGGCGAGGACAACGATGCCGTTATCGAGAACCGTGCGATGAATAAGCGGTTGTTGGGGTAAAAAGGTGACAGTTTGAGGCATTATGATGTTTGTCAGGGGTTAAAAGTGAGAAAGTTGAGGATGAAAAACGAGGCTGACTCCTATCTGAAGCTTAGGCTGTATCATCAATTAAATAAATCTCCCACCCAGAATGGTAAACATTTAAAACATCTGTGTAGCCTGCGGCAAGCCAAGGAAAGTGCTACATCTGTGCCTCTATTGTTAAAAAATTCCAAATCTATATTGATGTCAGAAGTCTATTGAACCTCAGCTACTTTTATAACAAAATTCCAAATTCTAGAATCCTATGAATTCTCGAATAAGCTTGGCTTTGAGCCTGTTAACAATCCTGACTTTCCTGGCTGACAAGACACCTGCCACGGCTCAAAGGGAAACGTTTAGCTCCCCTCCATCGGTGCCAGCTAAGCCGGGGAATCGGGAGACTGCCAAACCAATCGTTGTTGCCGAGTTAGTGGAACAACTCCGCACGGCGGATGTTGAAGAGCGTCGGAAAATTATTCAACAACTGAGCAATACCGAACAAAATATTGTGCCAGCATTGGTTAGAGCGATGGAAGAACCCGATCCTCTGGTCAAAAGTGGCGTGGCAGAAGTGCTGGGAAATCTCACGGATGCCGCAGTGCCAGCTATTCCTGAATTGATTGAGATGATGAACGATGGGCGAAGAGCGATCGTGCCAGCGTCGTCCATCTCCCGATCTTATCTTTCTCCTCCTCCTCTTCCGACTCTTCCTCCTCCTGTTTCTGTTTTTGCCCCATCCTCCTCTGCAACTGTTCAAGAGCGGCGCAGTCCATCTACCCCTCCCCAAAACCCCGAAAACCTGCTGCGGATTACAGCGATAGCGGCGCTGGGAAAAATTGGTTTACCCGCGAGAACATTAGCCACACCACCCCTAACCCAAGCATTGCAAGATGCCGATCCTTGGGTAAAGCTCAATGCCACATGGGCACTTTCCGAAATCGGAGCCTCTGTACCCATACTGTCTCACTGGTTAGAAGCCTTACAACACCCTGATCCCAACCTGCGTCGCAGTGCAGCGGACATTTTTCAAGACTCACGCTCACTCCTGCGTAAAGTATTGGGAGCGGAAGCGAATGCTAGCACTATTGCCCAGTTGCTCAGTGCACTTAAAGATGACGATTTTACGGTTCGGAATGCCGCCAGCGACGGGTTAAAGTTACTGGGGACAGGGGCATTACCAGGATTAATCCAAGGGTTAAAAGCACCAGAGCCAATTGTTCGCTTGGAGGCAGCTCAACTGATAGGCAATCTAGGGGGGGCGGCTCAGTCAGCGGTTCCTGAACTGGTGGCACTACTAGGGGATACTGGGCGTTATGTGCCACCCACCTCAAACCAATACGGCTTGTTTTCACGCTTGCCTTTACGCCCTTTGCCCCGGTTTTTGCGTACACAGCAATACTCCCCTGTTCCTGATAACCCTGAGCAACTGGTGCGAGTCAATGCCGCTATTGCTCTGGGTCAGCTGGGCGATCGCAGCGCGATTCCTGCCCTGACGACTGCCCTCAAAGATAATAATCCTTGGATGCAGCTTGCCACTGGGTGGGCATTACTCCGGTTGGGACAGACTCAAGGTTTACCTGTTGTCGGGCGATTGGTGCAGTACCCTGATCGATCCATTCAGCGGGAGGCACTGTCTCAGTTGCAGGGCTATGGTTCACAGTCCACACCTTATATTCTGCCCTACTACAAAGCGCGATTAGAGTCTGCTGATGATAACGAGCGCAATGGTGCAATTATTCAGGTTGGGAAGTTTGGACCAGCCGCGTTGGATCTGGTACCCAAACTCCGGACAATGCTTGTAGGCAACCAGAAAAACTCGCCGGGGTATGCAGCGACAATTCTGGGGCAAATTGCGCGGGATACGGCTGTTGCTTGGCACAATGGCAGTCTTTCAGCGAAGCAACGGCAACAAGCGATCGCTGAATTGACCAAGGTTCTGAATATCATGCAGGCTCCCAAGGCTCGGTTTAACCGTGAACCCGTTGAGCGCGTCCGCAATGCCCTCACTAAGCTCCGAGGTGTTACCCCTTAGTTGGTGTGAGTGATGCCTCTATGGTTGACACGCCCTAGATTTTTAAGTTTCAACCCATCTCCTCCTCTGTCATGGGTTTCATAACTGTAACAGCGTAGTGATGAGGAGAAAGATATTGTTGTGCCAAGTGCATTAAATCCGATACCGTAAACGTCTGAATTTGCTTAGGATAAGTTACGGCAATATCTGCTGTGGCAATCGTGTTGTAGTAACCATAGAGACCCGCTAACTGACTCGCTGTTTCTGTGGAAAAGGTATAGTCATTACAGAGCAAGCGCTGGCAGCGGCTGAGTTCTCGTGGTGAGAGGGGTTCTTTCTGCAATTGAAACAAGCGATCGCAGATTAGCTCTTCGACTTGTTCCAAATATTGTGGCTCCAAGCAGGCACTAATGGTAAACAAACTCGAATCCCGTTGCAGTGAGAAATTACTCCCAATGCTCAATACTAATCGTTGCTCTTCCCGCAATTCTCGCACCAAGCGAGAAGACCGTCCATCGGCGAGGAGTACAGACAGTAAATCTAAGCCATAAGCATCCCGCAATTGGTCTACACTCGGTCCCACCCAAGCCATCAACAAACGAGCCTGCTCTAGGCGCGGCAAATACAGTTCCTGACGACGAACGCCTGTAATGGGGGGTTCTGCCTGTACCTCAAATGGCGGGCACTCCATGGGGGTAGGAAAGTCTTGAAACGACTCGTTGATTAAATTTAACGCCGATTCTTGGTCAACCCCACCCACAATCACTACCGTCATATTTTCGGGTTGGTAGTGAGTAGAGTGGAAGCAGCGCATCTGATGCGCGGAGTTGGTCATCAGGTGTTCTTCCGTTCCCAGAACCGAGCGTCCGTAGGGATGACGCTGATAAACGCTTTCACTCAAAGCCTGAAATCCCAACCAATCCGGATTGTCGTAGCAGGCATGAATTTCTTCTAAAACCACATCCCGTTCCCGGTCAAATTCCTCTTCAGGGATGGCTGGGTGTAAGAGCAAGTCTGCCAGAGGCGGTAAGGTATCTTTTAAGTACTGAGCCGCTGTAGTGATAAAAAAGTGAGCATAATCGTGGCTAGTGGCGGCATTGGAGACACCCCCACGACTTTCAATCACCATGTCGAACACACCGGGCGCGAATCGTTCGCTGCCTTTAAAGATCATGTGTTCCAGGAAGTGTGCCATCCCAGACCATTGGTCAGGTTCTGTACTGGCACCCGCTCTTACCCACACATCGACGACCACAACGGGCGTCGCTGGCAGGTGCTGATAGATTACAGTCAGTCCATTCGCCAGCCTGAAGACATCAGCAGGAAATTTTGAAGCAATCAGCGGCTCAGTTAACAATTTTTCTAATCTCAGCTCTGTCGGTAATTTAAATTAGTTTATATTAAGGCCTGATGAATGCAGTAGTCCCATTGTGGTGATATGCGGATAAAATCACGGGAAGCTTGAGCAGGGATCGCTACTAGGCTAGCATCCCTTCCTGTAAAAAAACCCTCAGTCTCTTAAGACAGGAGGGTTTGATGGATTACAGATTCCCCGAAACGCCGTTTTACCTCAGTTTATGACCTGGATTACCAGGGGGGTACCGTGGGTATCTCGTTTAAAGTTTCCGAGTACATGCCCGGTCTACTGCCACAAGACGACTTGGTTCCCTTTTTCATAAAGTCAAGATCAAAAAACACTATTGGCAGTCACCAACGTTTTAGTAGAATCTGTAACTTATCCATTGTAACCATTTATCCTAGAATGACCACACTAGACAGGCAGCTCTGACTCCTGAAGAGTGCTGGAAACTCTTTGGGCATGGGAGAGTGGAGGATGGGTATGGAGGAGAACGTTTTTCGGAATCCCCTTAAAAACGATGATTCACCGCAATTTTCGCTGTAGAATCGATACGACGAAAGAAAAGCGGCTTCAAGTATTATTCCAGTCTTTAGCTTGACTAGCTTAACCCTCACCCCTTGACAATCGCTCACCGCCATTTTCTCTATCTGATTACAGAATCGGGACAGGCAGTTCAGATGTCTATTCATCGTCCCAGTTCCTTTGTTGTCCAGAATTTAGAGCGCGTTTTACCCGATTGGAATTTGCCCATTTTGTGGGTGGTGATTGTTTTGCAGCAAGCTCGATATGAACTGGTGGAAATCACGCCTGAGAGTGAGCAAGAAAAAGAGCGGTTAAGGGAGAAGTTTTTACGCTTTGGTTTTGAGGTGGCGTTTAGTTTACGCGATCGCGGATTTTTGAGTAACCTGATTGACCCTCGGACTGGCTATCCCTTGTTATCACGCCCCGGAGAAATTCTCCACGATGATACGGCTGTCGTTAAAGCCCTGTTGGGTTTGCCTGTGATTCGCAACCGTTGCTGTGTGTTAGAGCATCCGGTTTGGGGCAAAGCCGTTTATCCGAGTACTTTACTCACCTCAGCCCCTCCACCTGTAATCGAGCCTATCCTGAAACAGGTTGGAGCTCAACAGGGTTGGAATGAATTAAACACACTAATTAAATAGCTTAGGCTTTCGCAGATGACGGGAATGCAGGGGACTGAGGATGCGGTTGAGTTGGCGCAGTTGTTCGGCTGTCCCCAAGCAAATTAACACATCTCCCGGCAATAACTGAGTGTCAGCCGTTGGCCCGGCAATCAGACTGCCATTCACCCGACGAATGGCGAGAACTAAGGCACCACATTGCGATCGCAGTCGCGCTTCTCTGAGGGTTTGTCCCACCATCGGACTCGTTTGAGGATCGAGCAAAAACTCTTCCAAATAAAAAGCGCGATCGCGCCCCGTGAGAATCCCATCCATAAAATCTAGCACTTGGGGTCTGAGCGCCGCCGCCGCCATCCGTTTGCCACCTGTAATATAGGGAGAGACGACGGCATCCGCCCCAGCACGTTGTAGCTTTTGTACTGCTTCTTCTGTACTCGCACGAGCGATCGCCCGAATGTTGGGATTGAGAGTTTTGGCAGACAGCACCGTGTAGAGATTTTCCGCATCCGAAGGAAGCGCTGCCACCAAACAGATAGCTCGTTCAATTCCCACTTTAAACAGCGTGTCATCTAACGTGGCATCCCCCTGAAAAGCCACATAACCCAATTCCTGAGCCTCCTCTACCTGATCCGCCTGAGAATCGACCGTGACAAAGGAGATATCCTCAGTCTTAAATTCCAGCGCAATCTGACGCCCAGTACGCCCAAACCCACACAGAATGTAATGGTCTGTTAAAGTATCTAACAATCGCCGTCGTTGCCTCAATCGAATTCCTTCTTGAAAGTAGCCCTGAATCAAAGCTTCTGTAAACCGATTGACGATATAACCAATGGTGATTACCCCCATCAAAATCAGGGAGATCGTAAACAACCGTCCCCGTTCACCTAAAGGATTGGTTTCGCTATAGCCAACCGTTGCCAGAGTAATCACAGTCATATACAGTGCATCTGACCATGACCAGCCTTCTACCAGGCGGTACCATAGTGTACCGACTCCGGCAACTCCTAACAGAGCAATGACTCCAGCAATTAACTCGTTACGGAGGCGTCGATATTTTTGTTCAAGCGTTGAATACACCGCCTGTTATTACTTTTTATTGAGATGGATGAAGTCAGAAGTTTTAAGAATACACCATCCTAAAATTGTTGAGATTAAGGCAGTAGCGTAGCCATCAGTATCCCTAAATTGATCGATAGTATTCCTCAATGCAGATTTCTTTTGTCAAGGTTTGCTAGCAAAACCAGACGCATGAAGGGATGAAGTACCTCTAGATTGCCGTTTCCCTCGATAAGATAAAGTACATGTAATTCAAACTGTCAGTGAGGACTAATTGTTAGGACAGGTTTAGACTACTTCCCTGGTTTGCCTGTAGCTTACTGGCGCTAGAACTTGACCAAAACCTATCCCATCCGTCCTCAAAAAATTTATCATCTAAAACTTCGATAAGGATTAAATTAGTGAGTCTAGACACTCTTCCCATCCCCTCAATCCCAACCGAGTCAGCCTCAGCAATGTCTACCCCCTTTGACGCCGCTGACTTTGACGCTAGTGTGATGTCTACCTACGGGCGCTTTCCCATTGCCCTAGAACGGGGAGAAGGTTGTCGCCTTTGGGATACCGAAGGACGCGAATATCTTGACTTTGTTGCTGGGATTGCTACTTGCACTCTCGGACACGCTCACCCTGCCCTAATCGAAGCCGTGACGCAGCAAATTCAAAAACTGCACCACGTTTCTAACTTGTACTACATTCCAGAGCAAGGGGCATTAGCGAAGTGGATTATTGAGCATTCTTGTGCGGATCGAGTCTTTTTCTGCAACTCTGGAGCAGAGGCTAACGAAGGGGCAATCAAGCTGGCGCGGAAGTATGCTCACACGGTATTAGACATTGAAAAGCCGGTGATTTTGACCGCCCACGCCAGTTTCCACGGGCGGACGCTAGCGACGATTACTGCCACCGGTCAGCCGAAGTACCAGAAGAACTTTGACCCCTTGATGCCAGGGTTCCACTACGTCCCTTACAACGATATTAAGGCGATCGAGAATGCGGTTACCGATATCGACGAGGGCAACCAACGGGTCGCGGCGATTTTGATGGAACCCTTACAAGGAGAAGGCGGTGTCCGTCCGGGAGAGTTGGAATACTTCCTGCGATTGCGGAAAATCTGTGATGATACAGGCATCCTGCTGATTTTGGATGAAGTACAGGTAGGCATGGGTCGCACGGGCAAGTATTGGGGGTATGAGAATCTGGGGATCGAGCCGGATATCTTTACCAGTGCCAAGGGATTAGCGGGAGGTATCCCGATCGGCGCGATGATGTGTAAGAAGTTCTGCGACGTGTTCCAACCGGGTGACCATGCCAGTACCTTTGGCGGGAATCCCTTTGCCAGCGCCGCCGCGATCGCTGTAGCTCAAACCTTAGAGCAAGAGAATATTCTCCACAACGTACAGGAACGTGGTGAGCAACTGCGAGCAAGACTCAGAGCGATCGCCACTAAATATCCTCATCTGTTTACTGAAGTGCGGGGCTGGGGTCTAATTAATGGCATGGAACTCAATGCCGATATCGAGCTGACTTCAGTTGATGTTGTAAAAGCGGCAATGGAACAGGGGTTGTTGCTCGTGCCAGCCGGCCCTAAGGTGATTCGCTTTGTGCCACCGCTAATTGTCTCGGCCCAAGAAGTTGATCAAGCCGCTCAAGTGTTGGAGCAAGCGATCGCAACCTTAGCCTTGTAGAGCGATCGATCAGGGATTTCCCAATCAAAAAATGTTCTTGTAGGGGCGGGTTAAGCGAATCAGTGAGTGGCACAAGCGATTCACTGAAGGACAAAACCCGCCCTTACTCAATTGTCCTGTGGCACTAAGGGCAAGAAAATTCCGGCCCTAGATTCCCGTTAGGGAAGCCACTCGAAATCCAGCCAGTCGTGGGTTGGGAAATCTTCACCCAAGTGCGTCCTTGGCTGTCTTTTTGATACTCGCGAGGACTAGCAAGCTTAACCGTATTTCCCACGTATACGCCACTCACCCTCGGCGCAGAAATCACCGGCGTGTTACGAACAGCTAACCCTTCCGGTGGATTGATGACCTTACGGCAAACATTTGACCCTCCTTGCGTCCCTCCTTGAGAGGGGGGTTGAGTGTCAGGGGATGGGGATGGTGATGGTGATGGGCTTGGCGCTGGGGTTGGGGGACGAGTGCCACCTGGACAGGGTTTGAGCTCACTTGCCCGGACATAGCCCGCTATAGGAGCACTGATGGCAATCCAACCGCCTGCCCCCGTGTCTGCTAGTGTCACGAGTTCATTCGGAGCCAGGGTTCTGATGGATTGACTCGTGGTTGAACGCTCTGGATAGACAAAAATCCTTTGTTTGGCAGCGCGGCATTGTCCCACCAATCCCTGCGCCAGTTGAACGTTACCCTGACGCCCAGATCCATTAGATTCTGATTTTTGCGTAACATTGCCTGTTGTGCTATCACTAACAGCACGAGAGGGCGCGTTCAGATACCCTACAGTACTTAAGGCTATAGCCAACATAGCAACAGGCTTGCCCCATTGGGCGATTGTGTTCATATACTCAACTCCTCATTTCACCAAGATGACTTTGTTAGACACTTCAAGATCAAAAAAACGCCCAAGTGGCAGAGTCTAGTTTTTCTAGATGGCTGATCCAGCTAAAAAAGATATTGGCGTTCTTGCCCCTGCCTGACTTGGCGTTAGTAGGATGGTTAATCTTGAGATCTCTTAGTCAAATAGCATAAAAACAGGTCTATGCCAATCACCCGGAAAATGGGAAAGGTGTCAAGAGGCAACTTTCACTTTAATCCCATTGAAGTGGTGGAAAACTTTTGCCAAAGTCTACTAGATACAAGAAAATGAAGCGCTGAGATTCCCACTCGGAAAGCCACTGGAAACCCAGCCACTTCTTGGAGTCGAGATTTCAACCCAAGTGCGTCCGGTACTATCTACGCTTGATGCTCCCGTAACCTTGACCGTGGTTCCCACCAAGACTGAACCAACCTGTGAGGAGCTAGATGTTGGTTGGGAACGGATAACCAAACCTGAAGAAGCGGTGACTCGGCGACAAGTGCTTGTCGTAGGGGGAGGATTGGTTCCACAAGATTTGAGATATCTGGCGATGACATATCCACTTGCCGGAGAACTCACTTGTATCCAACCCGCGCTCCCCTCACCTGCCAGCGTCACCTGTTGATTGGGTTCTAAGGTTTTAATAATGTCACTGCTGTTGCCAACCGAAGGCTCTGTAAAGATATCTATCGTCCTGGTTGCAGCACGACATTGCCCTACAAGTTGCGCCAATTGGATGTTGCCTGAACTTAGGGACGAGGTGGTTGTTGTTTCTTGGAGGGAACTGGCTAGAGTCATGTCAGGAACAGTTGCAGCCTGTGCCTCTAGACTACCCACGATGTTCAATCCCAACAAGATTAGCGCCAAAAAAGCGATTAACTTGCCCCATCGGCTCATCTTTTTCATACAATAAACTCCTCATTACACCAAAATGCTTATGTTAGAGACTCCCAGAGTCAAAAACATCCAAGCTGTAGAATCTTGTTTTACAAAATAATTGGCTGATCGTTGAAGGTATTTGTGAACTTGCCTCTAGATTACATAAAGCTGAGATATTTGACCCGTTGAAAGTCTTTTAGTCCCTGAGTCTCTAAAAGAAGATTAGTGCAAATCGTCGTAAAGATCGAGGCATGTCCAGCTATCTGCCTTTTAGGAAAGTAGGAGTCAGTCTATCTTGGCTGGGAAAGCTACTTAGATATAGAATGCTTCAACGTTTAAAAATTAACCCGAACATTAGCCAAACGGCGATTTCGCCCTATTGTCAGAATCGCTGAGGAGGGACTAGCGTCTAAGAAGGCTTGTAAATCTTGAAGTCTCCGGAGACGACGGCCATTAATCGCCAGCAGTTGGTCACCCGGTCTTAATCCTAAACTCGCCGCCAACGACCTAGGTTGTACACCCAATATGACCAAAGTCCTGGCATCTAACGTCACTCCCAAACGAGGGGTTGAGGATGAGGGAGCAACAGCCGTTGTGCTGGGATTGCTTCTGTTCCGGTTTTGTTCAATAAAATCTCTAGCAATGACAACACTGGTGGCAAAGCCAATCCCTGTATTTCCTCGTCCACCGGGACTCAGAATCGCTTTATTGACACCGATGAGTTCACCTCGTGAGTTGAGTAACGGTCCACCGGAATTCCCTGGATTGAGTGCGGCATCCGTTTGTAAATCACCATTGGGACTCACACGGCTCAAGATACCAGTTGTCAACGTTCCTGACAACCCAAAAGGACTACCGATCGCAAAGACTCGTTGACCGACTTGAATATTTTGAGGAGCGGATAAACGTACCGTAGGAAAGCGTTCAGTTGTATTCAATCGCACGAGCGCCAAATCATTTCTGCGATCGGCGGCAATCACTTGTCCGGTATAGCGCTTTCCTGAAGACGTACTCACACTCACCCGACCGCCTCTTGTCCCCCTGATTACATGTTCATTGGTTAAAATCAGCCCCTCTGCGCTAACAATACTACCTGAACCCGAACCTCTACCCGTACTAATCGTTACAACTGTAGGACTAGCAATGCGATAAACATCAATACTGGTTTGCTCTTCATTCCGAGCTTGAGCCAGAACAGGGGAAACCGATACAGAACTCCAGGCTGGAGGATTAATCAAACAAACACAAGCCGCACACAGTAAAAAGCGCTCAAGTCTCATGACACTTAAACAGAAGGAGACAACCTTAAGACGGATGAGTTCACAACGTTGATGACGCAAATCAGGAGCTTGTGTTTCTTTTTACCTTAAAAACCCATGGACTAGTTGTGGGTAGAGCTTGATCGTGCTAGCTTATCAGACTAATCCCAGCCTTGCGAGAGTGTCAGTGTGAGTCTGTCAATGTGTCGAAGTTCGTGAGAGTTAGGACTAAGACTGATGAAACCAAGCGGTTAAAGCAACAGCTAAGGCATCTGCGGCATCATCTGGTTTGGGAATATAGTCTAACTCTAACTCCCGTGCTACAGCTTGCTGCACCTCATATTTGTCGGCATTGCCATAGCCCGTCAAGGCTTGCTTAATTTGAGCCGGTGTAAACTCTACCATGGGGACATCATGCTGTGCCAACACCAACATCAAAACGCCCCGCGCCTGAGCTACAGTAATTGTGCTACTCATCCGGTAGAAGAAGAGTTTTTCAATTGCCACGAGATGAGGTTGCCACTGTTCCATCAGGGTGTGCAAGTCGTCATAAATCGTACACAGTCGCGTTCCCATCTCAGTTCGAGCAGGGGTCTGGATGACACCAAAATCCAGTAACTGCACCGATTCAGTCAGCGGTTTTGCTTGTGAATTGCCACAATTGTTTGCTGCCACCGCTAAGGAGGTTACCGCATCCCGTGCTCCTACGGTTTCTGCTGTCTTTACAAGAATTGTCCCAAAGCCTAGAATGGCTAGCCCTGGATCGAGTCCCAAAATTCGCTTTTCCATTTGCCTTGACTAGAGGAAACGTCCATCCAGTCTATTACCCTCCCATGGGAGACGACCGAACGCACAGAGCTTTTGACCCTGTCGTAGCTTTCCATCATAACTGCTGAGATTTTGATGTCCTATTTATTAACCCCTTGTCTAATTTTCCGAATATATCCTGGTGAGCTCTCGCTCATGCGTCATAAACAATATGACAACTTTAACCACAGATGATCTTTCACATCGAGTCGAATACTTGAGTCCTTGCACCGTGCTTGGTTAAAGTCTATCCAGTCTTTGCATTCCCCAGACTTGTAATTAGTGATGTCTTCAATCAGTGTTTTCAAACGAGCTCTACGCACCCTACAACACGAATCGAAAGGTCGAACCCCTCAGCGAGTTAACCGATGGTTTAAGTGGTTAGCGCCTGGATTATTGGTCAAACGTTGGTTACTCATCAGTGCCAGTGGTGTACTCTTGACCAGTCTGGGGGTAGCGATTTGGGCCAAGTTAACCCCTATTTTTTACTTGCTTGACCTCACCTCTAAGGTTTTGGAAAAGATTGCGAACTTTGTCCCCAATTATGTATCCGGTCCGATCGCGATTCTCTTTGGTCTAGCCCTAATTTTCTGGGGGCAAACTCGGACGGTTGGTTCGATTACGGAGGTGTTAAAACCAGAGGGCAATAAAGAACTGGTTGATGTTTTGATGGCTCATCGCCGACTCAACCGAGGACCCAAAATGGTTGTTGTGGGCGGTGGCACGGGTCTTTCTAGCTTACTCAGAGGATTGAAGGTTTACAGCGCCAATATCACAGCTATTGTGACTGTAGCGGATGATGGGGGTTCCAGTGGACGACTGCGGCAAGAGTTTGGGGTACTGCCACCTGGAGACATTCGCAACTGTTTGGCAGCTTTGGCTGATCAAGAAAAGTTGTTAACGGAACTGTTTCAATATCGTTTCCGGGCGGGGAATGGTTTGGTGGGTCACAGTTTTGGTAACTTGTTCTTGACGGCGATGAGTGAGATTACAGGGGACTTGGAGCGAGCGATCGCCGCCAGTTCTCAGGTTTTAGCCGTGCGAGGACGGGTACTGCCCGCAACTCTAAGTGATGTTTGCCTGTGGGCCCAATTGGAGGATGGGCGTCGGATTGAAGGGGAGTCGAATATTACCGCCGCTAACGGTAAAATCATCAAGATTGGTTGCACTCCCGAACGTCCGCCTGCATTACCTGCCGTACTTAAAGCCATTCACGAAGCGGATTACATTATTATTGGCCCTGGGAGTCTGTATACGAGTATTATTCCCAATTTGTTGGTACCTGAAATTGCTGATGCGATCGCCAAAACGTCTGTTCCCCGGATTTATGTTTGCAATATCATGACTCAGCCCGGGGAAACGGTAGGATATACGGTTAGCGACCATATTCGTGCGATTGATGAGGCTTGTGGTCAACCGCTGTTTGATGCGGTTTTGGTACATCGCAAAGTGCCCTCAGCCCAGTCTTTAATTAACTATGCTCAAGTTGGTTCTCATCCTGTGTTTCTGGATCGAGATGCGGTTGGGAAATTGGGGCGTCGCATTGTGTTATCCAACGTGATGGATGAAGATCAGGATACGAATTGGGTACGGCATAATCCCGAACGGCTAGCGCGAGTGTTGCTCCGATGGTATAGCAAAGCTCATAGTTAGAAATGAGTCATCGGTCATTAGTTATTGCTCAAAAGAATACTTCTACCTCTGATTGGCTTGACTTTATAACATAAGGACTTGTTAGAAACAACTCTAAGGACTAATGACGGATGACTACGCTCTTTCTGACTGATGCTGAAGCCACGCGATCGCTAGGAGTTCGATTAGGGAATTGTCTCCCGGCTGGCAGTGTGATTTTGTTAGAGGGCGATTTAGGGGCAGGTAAAACGACTTTAGTTCAAGGAATTGGGGAAGGCTTGGGGATTGAAGATGCGATCGTTAGCCCTACGTTTACCCTAATTAATGAGTATCCAGAAGGACGTATCCCTTTGTATCACCTAGATTTATACCGATTGGAACCGTCAGAAGTCGAAGTGTTGAATCTGGAAAGTTATTGGGAGGGGGCTGAGTTTCCGTTGGGAATTGTTGCGATCGAGTGGGCAGAACGGTTGCCTTATAAACCTCAAAGTTATCTATACTTGCGTCTGTCTTATTCCCCAGAGAGTGGGCGTCAAGCTGAACTTGTTTCAGTGGGTAATTTTGATTGGGGCGCTTTAGCACAAGACCTAGGACAGGCAAAAGACTTGCCCCTACAGCCGGAGACAATGAGGGATTTGGAGGCGTAAAAGGTCGGATTCTCGTGAAGAAAGCCAACTGCTTCATAAGACAAGCCAAGTGTTTCTTCACTAAAGGGCTAATAATTTTTAATCCAGGATATTTCAGATAATGTTTCTCAATCCGCATAGTCGTCTGGTGTGCGCTGGAAGTCTCGTAAAATCTAAAATCAAGGATAAGCTGATGAGGACAATGGCTTTCACTTACGGGAATCCCCAAACTTTTTTAAACAGCATCAATGGCGAGACCAAATTATGGCCCTCAAGCTAAACAGCGCACGAAACGCCTTTTGGAAGCCCTCCTGGCTTATGCCAATCATGAATTGGAGGATGCTGAGCGGCTCAAGATACAGAGCAACTGGAATTCAGAAAAAAGTCTGATTGTCAAGACCAAAATCAGATTTTTGTCAGAGCTAACAGCCTTAGCCCCACCTGGGGGTAAGTTAAATAGTGAGCAAATCAAGGAAGCCCTGCATCGCCTTGAGGATTTTTTGGGCATTCTGGAGGACAATCGCGTCAAGACACAAGGCGCAGATGACTGGCACTTTACCTTGAAGCTTTGGTATGGACGGCACGATCAACAAGCCAATTTAAAGCGGTTGGAGGTGGAGTGGGAGCGTCGTCGGGAGCAAAAGCCGAAAGGTGAGGAACGCGAGGGTACAAAAGCAGACTCTCGCGAGAGTACATCAGCCATCCAAAATCTAAAATCTAAAATCCCTAATCAAATTGATTGGGGAGAAGCGCCAGAAGTTTCAAGCTTCTATGGACGCACGGAAGAACTCCACCAGCTAGAACAATGGATTGTCCATGAGCGTTGCAAACTGATTGCCCTTTTGGGTATTGGGGGGATTGGTAAAACCACGTTGGCGGTGATGTTCACCGAACAGATTCAGGAGCAGTTCGAGTGTGTCGTTTGGCGCAGTCTCAAGTCAGCACCACCGATTCAAACCCTATTAGAGAGCTTGCTGCAATCTCTCTCACAGGGCAAAGAAACTCTTGTCTCTGAGGATGTTCACCAAAGTATCTCTCAGCTTCTGCATTACTTGCGGCAGCGCCGTTGTCTCGTGATTTTAGATGAGTTTGAGGCGATTCTGTCAAGTCACGAAGGGCAGACTTCCCCACAATTGGGACAATACCAGGAGGGATATGAGGGTTATGGGGAGTTACTACGGCGAGTTGGTGGCGAACGTCATCAAAGTTGTATCTTGCTCACCAGTCGCGAAAAACCCGGAGAAATTACTGGATTGGAGGGTGAAACCCTGCCTGTTCATTCACACCTACTGTGGGGTTTACAGGCTAAGGATGCTATCGATATTTTTAAGGAAAGAGGGTTTTCTGGTTCGGAGAATGGGCTAATTCAATTAATTCATCTTTATGGTGGCAATCCTTTAGCGTTGAAAGTGATTATCACCATGATTCAGGAGATTTGTAATGGTAATATCTCCTATTTTTTACAGCAAAATACTTTAGTTTTGAGCGATCGCCTGCGGACATTGCTCAAGCAACAAGTTAACCGTCTCTCGGAGTTGGAAAAGGAGGTGGTGTATTGGTTAGCCATTGAACGCCAACCCATTTCATTGTCTAGATTACGAGAGGATTTACTATTACCTCCGTCTCAATCTCGATTACTGGAGGCATTAGCCTCTTTGGAACGGCGCTCTCTGATTGAAAAGGTCACACCTGCACCCCTGGAGAAAATGGCAGAAGGGGGGGAGACATTGTTTACGTTGCAGCCATTGGTGATGAAGTATGCGATCGAGGAATTCATTGAACAAGCCCTCGATGAGATTGATGCTGTACTAGAGACGCAAGATTTTGAGCCATTCAAGCTTTTGAGGAATCATTCACTGATTAAGCCTAATTCGCCCAGTAATCCAGATAGTAGGGGCGATCGGTCGATCGCCCCTACCCAGATGGTGACACGATTAAAGAATGGTCTACAACAAATGTTTCGCTGTGATGATAATCTAATCGCGGAGGAAATCAGTGCAATTTTACCGTTGCTCAGAGGCAAATCAGCAATAACGGTGGGGTATGCAGGGGGTAATTTGTTAAAGCTGTTTGAGGCTTTAGGGATAAATTCGGATGCTTACGATTGGCAAGATATTCCGATGCGGTAACTGATAGTTTGTCTTGAGGTTGTTAGGGTTTGTTTGCTAAAAGCAGAAAGTCAGGCTTGTTTCCTTATCTCAGATAAATGTTTTTATTATATTCTTGAATAATATGTTTGACTATAGCTGAACCTACACCTCTCCTACGCCATTTTACTTCTACTCTTAATTTAGCAAGATATAATGTATTTTTTGATTCAAATAAATCTGCCCTAGCTATTACTTTTTATTGTTTTTTATTAGAATTTCTATCCTTTTCCTTCCAAGGTTAAATATTGTTTGTTTCAATTGAATTGAATTTGACTACAAAATACATCCTAGTGGCAAAAAAGACTTTTCATTTTCCAATTTTTCCAAGCTATATTTCCAGGCTTTATGCTTATCTACCCTTTCTCGTCCACAGATTTGAACAGATTGAAAGCTACCTACGTCACAGTTCATAAATCGACCACGGATGAATGCCACTGACATCTCCTGATCTGGTACTGTATCTGACTCTAGCAATATGAGGATACAAGCATCTTTAATTCTAACTCTTGCTGTAATAGTGCAGAGGAGTTAAACCCTTTTTATCCTTGGCTAGGATATTTGTCCCTTTGGCAATCAACAGCTCAGCTATTTCCCTGCTATCTGTCCAGTGCAGTGGGGTTGCACCCTCATTATCCTGAGCGTTGACATTTGCTCCTTTGGCAATCAGTAACTCAGCGATATCTTTACTAGTCGTCCGGTGCAGGGGGGTTGCACCTCTGTCGTCCTTAGCTTGGACATTTGCCCAGTTCGCAATCAACAGCTCGGCTACTTCCCTGCTATCTGTCCAGTGCAGTGGAGTTGCACCCTCATTATCCTGAGCATTGACATCTGCCCCGTTGGCAATCAACAGCTCGGCGACTTCCCTACGATCTCTCCGATGCAGTGGAGTTGCGCCCTCATTATCCTGAGCGTTGACATCTGCCCCTCTAGCAATCAGCAGCTCGGCTACTTCCTTACGGTTTGTCCGATGCAGTGCTGTTAAACCCTTATTGTCCTTGGCATGAACATCTACCCCTTGAGCATAAGCAATGTCTGCTGAAGGTGCGGTAGTTTGTACTGAAGGTGTGCGGTTGAAAAACCAAATTCATAATTTAACCTTCAAACTCAAAGACTGTACTTCTTCTCGTTACCGCACAGATAATTAGCTCAAATGAGTTCCTCCTCCTTGGCGATCGCGTGGTGCTCCCCGATCCGTTGGAGCTGTCTCAGCTTCTAGTTGAGGGCTTAAGCTAGATACAGCCTCTTGTCCTACAACTGTTTTGAACATCGAAGTCAGCCGAAACGGGGCAGAATGAGTACTGGTTAAAGGCAAGCTCAACCCTGTTGTTAAAATTATGGTGCTCAAGACTGCCAAATATTTATTGTGCATGAGTGACTCCTTGGTGGTATGGACAGTAGCTTTTAGGGGGATTTGGGCTACTGAATTTAGAATATTTGGGGGAAACCACCACAAGCTATCCGCTGATTACGGAGTCTGGAAGTCACTGAAAATCAGGGATCAGCAGTTCGGGGAACTCGCCACACTTAGGGGATTCCCCAAACTTTCCACTCGAAAAGCCTCACTTCCTACAAAGGTTAGGGCAGTCAGAAAGCCCCTCCCCGATGTAGGGAGGGGTTTGGAGAGGGGTTCTTTATTATTTGTTGCAAAAGGTATACTATCGACGCACAGGCTTAGTAAGCGCAGGTTTAGGAGCCACCTCTTTAAGCTGATTCCCAGGATTAAGGCGAGAAGATCCCTTCGAGGATTTAGAGGATTGAGCTAACTTTGTCAGCTTCATTTCTAATTTGGGAAACTTAGCAGTTAATCGAACTTGTCGCTCAACTTCTTCCTGGAAATTCTGCTTGCGAGAATACTCAACCATCTTGGCTTGAGCCGTTTCATAGCTCGGTGTTTCTTCTGGGATTTGTGCTAAATAATTCAATGCACTTTTGAAGTTTCTTTCAGATGCCTGCTGATAAGCTTGTTGTAATAAGCGTTCTGCTTTAATTTGTTGCTTTTGGGTATATTCCTTGAGCTTCGGTTGAATTTTACTGCCTGTATCTGTCTCTGGCGGAATTTGTTTAATTAGGGTAATCGCCCCTGTAAAGTCTTTTTGGGCAGCGAGTTGGTAAGCTTGTTTTAATAAATGTTGGGCTTGGGCCTCAACTTCGGGTTTGGCTTGTTCAACCAAAAGTTCGAGCTTGTATTGCCAATAGGCATTGTCGGGAGCTTTGCGAGCTTCTTCGAGTACATCTCGCCAGCGTCCCTCCTCCAAGGCTTGTTCAACCACTTTGAATTGAGTCGCTGCCTTGTTCCATTGGGAGCGCCACTCTTGGACAGTAACCACCGACTCTTGATAAACGGAACTGTCAGTCGGAATTGATTTGGCTAAAGTGAGGGCTTCCTCAAAATTCCCGGCTTGATATTCTTGTGTTGCTCTTTCTAAAAGATCGAGGGCGGGATTAGACGGAGCCGTATTGAGTAGGGAATAAAGCCCAAACGAAATGGCTAAAGCATTAGAGGTGGCTAGCCCAGCTCCGATTCCGGTCATAATGGGCGGTAGTTTAGGACAGCAGGCGATCGCTATTTCACGCGCATACTCCCATCTTTGACTAATGTTACTCGCTTTATCCTTTTCTTTTGCCTGTTCATCTCCTGGCTGCTGTGGCTTCAGAGAAGATGGGGAAACATGGCTTTGGGGTAACCGGGAAACACTATGAAAACACAGCGCTAAATCGTCCGTTTCTGCTAAACCGGAAACTGACTCAGAACCTGATGAGTCCGATAACTCCTGAGTCTTTGGATTTTCTATCACCAGAGTCTTGAGTATGGTTCGGGCATCTGTGGCGGACTGATAGCGGGACTTGAAGTCATAGCGCACCATGCTGTTGAGCACGCACGCGAGAGCATCACTGACGGCGGCTTGCTTTTGCCAGTGGATCTGACCATTACTAGGATTAATGGGTAATTGCAGGGGATCTAGCCCAGTAAGTGCCTGAATCGCAATCATACCCAGTGCATAAAGGTCACTGCTAGGGCACAATTGACCACTAAATTGCTCTGCTGGGATGTAGCCTAAGGGGGGAATTGCGACAGGAGCAATAGCGGGATGAACGGCAACAATTTGTGGCTGGACTGGACTCTGAGGAATCGAGTGAGCAATGCCAAAGTCAATCAAAACCAGCTTGCCATCTGAGAAACGTCTGATCAGGTTGCTGGGTTTGATGTCGCCGTGAATGATTCCCTGACGATGAACAAATTCCAGAAGACCCAAAACGTCCTCTAAGAGTTTAATGCACTGAACTTCACTCCAGCGTTTGTTATCATATAAATCAAGAGGCAGTTCTACACTCAGGGATTCTCCGACAATTAGCTCTCGCACCAAGTAGAATCCATGTTCGTCTTCAAAAGCATCTAAGAATTGCGGAAGCTGGTCATGAGTACCTACTTTTCTCAGCGCTTCTGCATCGCTAGTGAATCGACGCTTACAAATTTCCCCTCGTTTAGGATGGTGTCCTTGGGGTTGAAAGAACTTAACCACGCATTGAGGCGTGCCGCTGAGCCAGGCATCTTCGGCAACATAAGTGTGCCCAAAATCTCCCATACTCAGAACTTGAACAATTTTGTAACGCCCGTTGAGAAACTTTCCCAAAACAGGCTGGTTTGTCTCAGTGTTCAACGGACTTCTCCCTGCCAGAATATCCTTACATTTAGAACATCCCTTCAGTCCTCGCTCTGAGTACCTCTTCCTCAACTCCTATCGTGAAACAACCGTTTCCCCTTACTCCTCCCCTATATCCATAGGAAGAAGACAGGTATCGTGTTGCTCCCCTTCAACTAACAAATTCCTTCCAGATTCCTCGTCTTGTTAAAACAGAGCAAGACAAAGGGGGAAGTGAAGCTTGAACAAAAAGTTGGGGGTAAGGCTTTTGAAAACTGAACTGGTGTTCTAGATCTCTTTTTTCAGCCCTTTATCACTATTTCCGGAATTACTGGTTAATATTGGATGCGATCGGCTTTACGCGAAGCACTATCGCGGATTTTTCCGTTGGCAGCATTTTTTTCCAAATATTCGATAATCTTTCCCGCCACATCCACCCTCGTCGATTGCTCAATGCCTTCCAATCCTGGTGAAGAATTCACCTCCATCACCACTGGGCCGTGATTGGAGCGCAGCAAATCTACCCCTGCAACTCTTAGTCCCATGGCTTTGGCGGCTCGGACGGCGGTGCTACGCTCCTCCGGTGTCAACTTCATAGGTTCAGCGGTTCCACCTCGGTGCAGGTTCGAGCGAAATTCCCCTGGTGCGCCCTGCCGTTTCATCGAAGCCACTACCTTGTTGTCAATCACGAAACAACGAATATCCATACCTTCGGCTTCTTTAATGAACTCCTGCACCAGAATATTCGCATCGAGGTCGCGAAAGGCTTCAATCACTGACTTGGCAGCTTGATGAGTTTCTGCCAACACTACACCAATTCCTTGTGCCCCCTCAAGTAGTTTGATCACAAGAGGAGTTCCACCCACAATATCAATTAAGCCATCAATATCTTGGGTTGAATGGGCAAAGCCAGTGACTGGTAAACCAATTCCTTCACGGGAGAGAATCTGGAGACAGCGCAGCTTATCACGGGAACGGGAAATGGCTTGAGATTCGTTAGCGGTGAAGACACCCATCACTTCAAACTGTCGCACCACGGCTGTACCGTAGAATGTCTTTGACGCTCCAATGCGCGGAATAATTGCATCAAAGTTTTCTAACGGTTTTCCTTGATACATCACAGTCGGTTTATGAGACGTAATGTTCATGTAGCAGCGCAGGTAATTAACCACCCGCATATCGTGTCCCCGTGCTTCCCCAGCTTCCTTTAGGCGTTGAGTGGAATAAAGCGAAGCATCCTGTGATAATATGGCTATCTTCATAAAGATTTTTCTTTAAGCCTGTTGGCGTTTTTGACTCCCAGTCCGGCTTTGCAGGAAGGATTGACCTGCATCTACCAGAAAGCGCCGACGCACGGCCTGACGTCCCAGCAACATCCGAAAACCCATCTTATCCCGATTGGTTAGAGTCAGTTCAATGGGAAAAGCGAACTGACCAATTTCTACTATCGTTTGGATCACGGGTCGCAACTGGGTATGACCCCCTGAATTGCGAACATCTCGCTGGTCTATTAATTCAGCTTGAGCCAGTATAGTGCGATCGCTATTTCCCTGGTAGGGATGCACCTTGAAGCGAACCATCATTTTCCCGTCATCTTGGAATGCTTCGAGATCAAACACATGTAAGGCAGACGAGCGTGCTCCGGTGTCAATTTTCGCTTTGACTTCCGAAATTCCTAGTTCAGGCAACGCCAAGTGTTCCCGCCAGCCGATCACTGGCAACGGCTGTTGGGAGATAGCAACGGGTTTTTCCCTGTTTTGCACTGTGATTCCTTGATCGCAATCGCAGTTAGGCTCCATTTAGTCTCTGACAGATCATAAGCGATCGCCCCAATGTTAAGGGATGTAAATCCAATATGTATATGCAATAAGGTAGTTTTATATTTTTTTTACCTTTGCCAACATGAACGAAGTCAGTAGCCATGAACACCAAAAATTGATGGAGGTGAATACTGTGAAAATACAAGAAGAAACTTTTGCATTTTCCATGCATTCCAAAACTATTCTCACAGAAATAGAGGGAAGGGGAAACTCAGAACAATCAACTCCTAAGTCGGGTCTAAACGCTACCCTCACAGGTCTTGACCTTAAGCGAGATTATGACCAAGGCGAACGAAACTTTAGCCAGATAGACCTAGCTCAGGAAAACCTGGTTTGGATGGATCTTAGTGGAGTAAACTTAAGCCAAGCCAATCTCCAACAAGCCAAACTAAGCGCAGCAACGTTAAAAGGAGCCAAGTTACGAGAGGCAAATCTCCAAGGGGCTAATCTGCGAGCTGTAGACTTGAAAAATGCCGACTTGTGTGGTGCTAATTTGCAGGGAGCTGATTTAAAAAGAGCCGATCTGATTAATACTAATCTAAGTGGAGCAGACTTAAGCGGCGCAAACCTCACCGATGTGATTTTTGAAAAAGTTAATCTACGTGAAGCCAATCTCAGAGGTGCTAATCTTCAGGGACTTGATTTAAGTGAAGCTGACTTAACGGGTGCAGATTTGAGTGAAGCTAATTTAAACGGAGCACGGCTACAAGAAGCGCAGCTATCTCAAGCCAATTTGAGCGGATTAGATATGACGCACCTCAATCTAAGCGGAGCCAATTTGAGACAAGCAAATTTAAGTGAAGCACAGTTGAGTCAAGCCCAATTATATGGCACTGACTTAAGAGGAGCCAATCTTGATGAGGCTATCCTCGATCAAGCTAAGCTAGCAGGAGCTAAGTTGCCACAGCCGTAGGGGTTAGGGATGACAATACAACAATTTTTGTGAACCTTCCATTGATCAAAAGATAGGACAGCAACAAGTTAATAAGCACAGAATTTTTCAAGGCGCATTTACGATTTAGCCCAATAAAAAATAAAAGTTTAGTCATCAATAGACCCATCTTGAAAGTGATTTTTAAGATGGGTCTATTCTATTGGTGACATGCTCCCCAAAGAGTGCCCTTCCCCTAACATCGATTACTGTACTTCATAAACGTGCAATCCGCTGTATTTATGGCTGATTTGCCGGACAGCGTATTACACCGATGACCTCTTAAGATTCTGGTAACTTATATTGTCCAACAATCCGCTTGGCGTACTCTGGAACATGTTCCTCTAACTTCTCAGGGTGATTACGCTTTACATATAAATAGTTGCGGGTGAAGTGGGAATCTATCGAGAAACGGGCATACTCTAAACCTTGAGGACCAATTCTTTCAATCACCACACCCATCAGTTTTGCCGCCCACATCGGCAGTGTGACGCCTTTGTCATAGGCGGGAATGCTTTGCTGTACAGCATTGCGTCTGTCACCCTTAGACATCACAGGCTGCGTTTCCAGTTGGTTTTGCACCAAATCCAGCATTTCTTGTCCCGTGTCATTGCGTACCACAATCCACTGCCAACCAAAGGGTGCTCCCATGTAGCCCACCACTAAATCGGCTAAGGAGTTCACGTAGTCAAAACAGCTCATGCAAGAGGGGGCAAAGACATCTTTGAGTTGGTTTGTCTTCAGTCCGAAGAAAGGGACAGTTTCAGTGGAACCATCTTCGTGTTTGAAGTGAACCCGAAAGTCTTGCATGAACTCGTAATGCACGACTGTTTCTGGAGAACGGCTAGTGGTATCTAGGAATTTTTGCAATCCATCGCGGGTGACATTATCGACGCAGGGTGTTCCTAAAACGTAGAGCTTTTCTAATCCGAGCTGTTTTTCAACGGCACGTAATGCCTGGATTTGGCAACCAACGCCAATCACTAGCAGTCGCTTCATCCCCGATTGTTCTATTTGCTCTAACACGGAAAGGTTAGGCGAGAGGGTGGGTTTATTCACCCGTGCTGCCAGAATTTCTTCTGGAGTTCGAGCAATAATGGGCATGGGTTGAAAGCGGTCTTCTTTGGTGTTTTGCACACAGACGACGCCTTCGACGATGCCGCGATTGAGCATTTCAATGGCAATCGTGCTAACAATTCCTGTCCACTGTGCCCCCTCAATTGGCTCGGTTTTCCGGGCTGCCATCATGTTCTGGTTGACGCCAAAGTACCAATCATCGGGATTATCGAGATGGCGGCTGCGTCCGTGTGCTTCTTCTTCGAGTTCAGCAATTTGTTGGTTTAAGAAGGCACAAGCTTCCTTGACATAGTGAATGTAATATGTATCGCAAAGTCCACACTCGCTACACAGTTCTTTGGCTGGGCGACGGCTGGAAGATTTGAGGGCTTTGGCTTTTTTATGCTTGGCGGAATCGGGAGTTGTTGCAGTCATTGAAAGGTCGTCTCTTAAACTCAGGTCAATTTTCTCACGATTTCTGGGTGTCGATGGCGTGAGGTGTGCGTCGCTTGATATAAAGCCCAAAATTCTCTATATTTCATAGCCTTCCGCTGTATTCACGGGGGTTTTTGCTGTTCCAAAAACTGCTCGATTTCTGCGAGGTAGATGAGAAAGAGGGAAATGCGATCGCTCAAACAATTCTGATCTACAACTCGATATGACGCTTCAGGGTGTGGAATGTAGGTTGATACAAACTCAACAGAGATGAGGCTACTTTATATCTATGTACTAGCAAGCAACAGGAAAAACATCAACATGGTTTTAGTCGATCGCATCAGCCGGATAGTTAGAGCTAACTGTAAAGATATGACAGACAAGCTTGAGTTTGGAGAAGGCGCAGGCTTTATGGCTACAGGAGCGGTTACAGGTGCTGGAGTTTCGGCAACCATTGGTGGAATGGGATTAGTCGGAGGATTTGGAGGAATTAGTATTGGCATGGCTCCGGTTACAGCAGCAGGAGCGATCACAGGTGCAGCAGTTTACGGGGGCACAAAAGCGATAGAGAATAAAGATGCTTCGGCTTTGGGTGCTGCTGCCCTTGGAGCGATGGGTGGTGCTGGGGTTTCTAGCGCTGTTGGTGGGATGGGCTTAGCTGTTGGTGGAACCGCTGTAGGAATTGGTATGGCTCCGGTTGCAGCGGCTGGTGCGGTGGTAGGACTGGGTGCCTATGGTGTGAATCAACTTCTCTATCAGACCAAAACTAGTGATAATCCTGAAAAAGTCATTGAATCCCTTAAGCAAATCAAACTAAGCATACAGCAGGAAATTGCTAATTTAACTGCCAGCAAAGAACTGATTCAAAAGCAGTACAAGCAAGCTCATCATGAAGTTAGCTCTTGGCATAAAGTCGCTGAAGCGGCGATGAAAGCAGGACGTGAGGATTTGGCTTGTAAAGCTTTGGAGCGTAAGCTTTTTCATCAGCAAAATGTTACTACATTCAAAACTCAGTTCGAGCAGGTAACAGCAAGAATACAGTCTCTCCGAGGCGACTTGAGCGTTATAGAACTCATTTGCCAATGATAAAATCAAGAAAACTTAAGAGGATCGACTGATGACTGCTTCACTGGTTAGACCCTCCAAATTTCTGCCTGAAGGGATCTGCATCCAACGCATCAACAACCTCACTCTCTTCAAATTCACCGATAAGCTGGGCGAACGGATGCAAGAACTCCTTGATAAGAACAAATTAGATACCCTTACTTCAGACGAAAAGATCGAACTAGAGGCGATTGGCGAACTCGATGACATCTTCAGCTATATCAACGCTGTCATCGCTGCACAAGACAATGCCCATTCCTAAACCCAGCGCTGCCGTCTACAGCAGATCGCTCCTGATTCTGGAAAGAAGCAAGCAAGAGAAAGCGCGATAACATTGATTTAGTCAGTCGTTGAGTCAGGAGCAATCGTGGCTATACCACTCAACATAAACGAAGCCTTGCTACAAGAAGCACTCGCACTTGATGACCAGACAACCATTAATGCTCTGGTTGAAACAGCCCTTCGTGAATATATTCAACGTCGCAAACGGCTCAAAGTATTAGACATCTTTGGTACCATTGATTATTACGAAGACTACGACTACAAGCAGCAACGCCAGCAGAGATGAGCGTCATTGTTGATACCTCTGTTTGGTCACTGGCTTTGCGTAGGAGAACGCCACCCGACTCTTCCCCAGCCGTCACACTATTGCGGGATTTAATCACTGCAAGGGGCATCCCCCCTGAGTATCTCATGGCGTTGGTAAGAAATCAGCGATCGCTCTCAATTATCCTTTACTCAACCAAATAAGCTCTAATCGCTCGAATTACCTCATCAGGAGCACTCAAGTGAGGGACGTGACCTTGTGCATTAATGTTCACTAGCTGACTTTTGGGAATCTGAGAAGCGAGATATCGACCCACTTCAGGGGGTACAGCCTTGTCATCGCTCGACTGTATAATCAAGGTCGGTACAGTTAGGCGCGATAAGTGGGCGCGAAAGTCTGACTGAAAAATCGCACGGGCGAGAGCAAGGGCAATATCTGGACGAACGACTGCCATAGTACCGGCATACTCACGAGCAAGGCTGGGACGCTCTGGATTGCCCATCATTAGAGGCGCGAAGAAGCCACAAACCCAAGCCTCGTAGTTAGCAGACATCGCCCCATATAAAGCATCGAGGTCAGACTGCTCAAAGCCACCGTGATAGTCTACATCGTTGAGGTAACGGGGTGATGCACCCATAAAGATCAGTCGGCTAAAGCGCTGTGGTTCTATTAGAGATGCGAGTAAACCCACCATGGCGCTGACGGAATGACCCACCAAAATAGAGTGAGTCAGTTTTAATTCGGCGCATAGTTCTAGCAAATCCTCTGCATACCCGTAAAGACTGCTGTAGCGCGAGCGGCTGTAGGCGTTAAAATCGGACTGACCCGCCCCGACATGGTCGAAGAGTACAATGCGATAGTCAGATTCAAAGGCGGCTACAATATGTCGCCAAGCCGTCTGATCCGAACCGAAACCGTGAGCAAAAATCAGCGTTTGATTGCCTTGGCCTTGTACGTTGACGTGATTGCGCTTAATGATATGGGTTGCCATGGCAGGTGTATATCGTTTCTTTTTGGGTACAAAACATGAGATTTCAGCCAAAGTTCAAATTAAATTACAAACAGGCATTCAGGCTATCCCTGCTGGTTAATGCTCTCGTCTTGGTAATCGGGCTGTTATTGTTGGTACAGTCTCCAGGAGAGGCGGCGGTGAGAGTGACGCGGATTGGATCAGCCGGAAAAATCGTCTCCCATAAGCTGCAAATGGCTAAGACAGATATCGTCTTTGTACAATGCAATACTAACGGTGAGCCGAAACTAGGTTACCTCAGAAACGAATTAGCGCTTACCTGTCCATAACTTGGTCGTTAGGACTTACACACTTGCCCCAAAATCTGGGGGAGTTCAATTGTGTTCTCCCCAAGGTTGGTCGGAGATTTAGTGAAGACAGCGCAATCATGCGATCGCCACTAGAACGTTCATCATCCACATCCAAACGCTACATTAAAGCTACACAGGACTTTCAGCCCTTGTGTTGAACGATCTGTGTAGATAGAAAGTGCGATTTGACCCGTGAGTCATACCATGTTATCCAGTAGCGCCAATTACGAAATCACCTGGGAAAAGCTACCAGATGACTTTGTTCTAGACGACGAACCCGTGGACAATATTAATCAGCCATCCCTTGCTGCCGCTTTAACCGAAAGCTTGGAAATCGCGGGAAAGCTTCCAGCCAATTCCCTGATTACGACCAATTACGGCATCTGTGCCACAGTGAATCAAAAAATTGTCGTAAAAGCCCCCGACTGGGCATACATACCATCGATTCGGGTTCAACGGCAAGAAGTCAAACGTAGCTACACCCCCCAACTGCAAGGTGCGATTCCAGTCATTGTGATGGAATTTCTCTCCGATACAGAAGGGGGTGAGTATTCCATCAAACCCACTTATCCTCCAGGTAAGTGGTTTTTCTATGAGCAAATCCTGGGGGTTCCCAACTACATTATTTTTGAACCCGATGCAGGGGAACTCGAAGTTTATCACTTGGATGAGCAAAGACGATATCAGCTACAAGCTCCTGATGCCCATAACCGTTATTGGATTACCCAAATGGGGTTATCTTTGGGGGTATGGCAAGGAATCCGGGAAAATCGGACAGGTTACTGGTTGCGATGGTGGGATGAACATGGGGAACTGTTGCTGTGGGGTTCGGAGTCGGTGAATCAAGAAAGGCAAGAAAAGGAAATTGCTCAACAACGAGCCGAACGATTAGCCGCACAACTCAGGGCAGCCGGAATTGAACCAGAGATTTAAGAGGATAAAATTTGGAAACTATAACTCTACTTATCTGTCGGTAAGGCATAAAATCCTATGTGATTGGCAACTGGACGTTCACGCATGGGAAGTTTGGTATGAGTGGGAGCATTTAACACGGTGGCTCCTTCTGGAGTGGCTGCGACTACGGTGGTTGAACCGCCACCATCTAGATTCAAGGCTGAATCAGCGCCTAAATCCACAATAATTTTTGTCAGCTCTGCTAGCGTCGCTCCTTCGCTGTAAAGCGGGTGCTTACCATCGATCGCAATCAGCCAAAGTTTCTCACCCGCCCTATCCATCGCTACGGCAACACGGGAATAAGGTCTGTTACTGTGACGTACATCTAAATTTAAGCCAACAGGATTGCCACGCTCCATCAAGATATGGTTACCCGTCACAGCTTGAACTGTACCGTTAGGGCACTCTTTACCTTTTGAGAGTTGAACGCTATCACGCCCTTGGCTTGTGATCAAGCATAATACAGGCAAGTCCGACTCGTGGGGGGAGTAACTCGCGCCATTTGAGATCGCTTGTCCGACTACATTGGCACGCTCTCCACTACGGGGATAATAGTCCCAAGGTGTCACTTCACGAAAGGGATAGAAGAAGCTGGCATTGATTGCTAATTGCAGCTTGAACTCTTGGAGAAATTCTGATGTGGTTCGGGCGTTGATTTCGGTGGGAACTTCTGTCTTTTCTAGAGTCGGCTTTCCTGGCGTAACCAGTACTTTAACTCCGGGTGCTGTTAGGTCAATACTAACGATATGAATCATCAACGGACGGGGTGTGGAGCGAACCTCGCGTTTGTAGACAATGCCTTGAAATAGCGATCGCTCTTGAGTTGTTCGCGGTGGGCGTTGCCAATGGAGCCACCCGTAGAGTATCAGGGGCAAGAGTAATAGTCCCGTTCCCCCTGCCAGCAACAATTGCTTTATGCCAATCTGGTATCGATGATTCATGGTTTGAAGCGTTTCACCGACTCAATTATGGCAAGCTCATCCCCACTTAATTTTGCAAATCAGGACTTGCGAAACCGCTCCTTTAAGGGTCAGAACCTAAATGGAGCTAATTTTAGCGGTTGTGATCTTCGTGGTTGTGATTTTAGTCACGCTCTATTGCAGGATGCTAATTTTGAGCGAGTCAAGACGGGGCAAACACCCAGGCAGTTCATCCCTTCTGTGGTGCTTGCTCTCGTTATAGGTTTGTTATCCGCTGATGGATTTAGCAAAATGATTTTCGGACTTTTGGGTCGTACCCCCGCAGAGGGAGGTTGGTCTTTTGTGATTGCTTTAGGCGTGAGTTTGGCGATTTCTGGGATATTTTCCGGGCTGAGAGTGATGATGCGCCCTAAGTCTCTGGCAAGGCGGATCGCGACGATAATATCGGGTGCGACGTCGGGGGCGTTGCTGGGTTTTTTCTATGGAGGAAGTACCACGGACAATAATGTCCAATTTGCGATCGCTGGGGCGGTATTGGGAGGAGTGCTGATGGCGCTGATTTGTTGGAGAGTTCGCCATCCACTGGTAGCCGTTGCGGTTGCTGCTGCCGGAGGCGTTGCTGGGTATGGCTTTGCCTTTTTCACGGGAGCAACGGCGATCGCTTATTTAAGTGCCCAAAAGTTGGTTTGGGGGGTTTTTTGGGGGGCTTTATCTCTGGGTTACATCGGTTTAACGATGAATTCTCTCATCCTAGTGGTTCGAGAAATTAGACATGGATGCGGGACATCTTTTAGAAGGGCGGACTTAACCAATGCGAAGTTTGATAGAGCCATTCTGCAAAACACTGATTTTTCAGGTGCGCTTGGTTCTAACAATTTTGAGTATAGCTAACTCGCGGTAGATTTTTTGTCTCCTTGGGATTTAAGCGTTGGAGGGAACCAGGAGATAGCTATTCCCAGACATCAATGTGGCTTGGCGATTTTCCAACAGTTTGATGACTCCGTTCGTGATGATTCTGGCTAGCTCACTATTGCAGCTAGCCAGATAATCTTCGGAAGAAATAGTTCCTTGAAAAAATGCCTGCGATCGCTCCCGCAAACGTCGAATCTCATTAAAGCCGATATATTTAACAACAAAAGTCGTTACAGGCGAATTTCTAATATCATAATTTGAATTTTTCCATCGTCCTATCTCCAACAAATCTAAAACTTCTCTTTCCACAGCCAGGGTTGGTTGATAGGGGCTAGGCAGATGAGGAAACGAGTCTTTCAATCGACCCACTGAAAATTCGGAATCCGGTAATTCTCCAATCATCATGGATAGAGAAACATCCGAGCCAAAGCGTAAAGAGAGGGCTTCAATCATGGCGATCGCCACCAGTTTACTTTCCAAGTAAAGCTGTGCTACTTCTATATTCTTACGGGTTCGCTCCACCAACTCGTAATAAGTAGAGTCCTCTGGCTCTCCTTGGAACTGATGAAAAACCAGTTCTGGCTGGAGGCATTTTAAAAAGCCTAACATTTTTTGCATGGCTTCTCGGTAATCGCGAACGGTGTAAGAACCGGATTTACGGAGATTATGGTTAATTTCTGGTAATATGCTCCAGGTATTTGTTAAAAAAACGGCAGAACTCGGTTCAGCGAAATTACCAACATCTCGGTTCGCTAATCTCACCGACCTTTTCACCGCTTGAATCACATCTTCATCGGTTAGCTGAAGATTGAACTGATGATTGGTTAATTTCAATCGTTGGTGTAAGAGTTCACTAGGGCTAAAACCCGATTCTGTCTTTGATCGGAAAGGAATTGTGGCTTCGATACAAGCTGCTACTTGAACAATCAATGTCGGACTTAAAAAGGACTCTAAAACCTTAGCCGCCACGAGAGTACTCAAGAATTCATTTTGCCCACCAAACGGAGAAAGGGCTTGACCGGGCACAAAGCCAAATATCATTGCCACCATCTCAAAGATGGCATCTTCAGGCAACTCATTTTGCTCTCGAATGAACAACTTTTCCCGCTCCTCCTCAATAAAAGGAGCCAGGTAATAGGTAAGATTAAAATTTATACTTTTATCGACTTGCACATATACAATATCGTGAAATAAAGCCGCTAGAACTTCAATCGCATCTCCATCTCCACCCACTTCAAAAATATGAGCGGTTGAATGGAAATAGCGCCAAGGGCTATCCATAGTTTGAACAATAAGCTTAGCAATCTTAGAGAGTTGCTTGAAAGGAGCTTCCACCTTTAGACGTTCGGTAACCCAGATTAGCTTGTCTAAGCATTGTTGATGATTATTGTCAAAATTCATAAAGCTCTCCAGACTAGCTTGGGAATTTAAATTTTGATATTTTGATAGAATGTGTGAAGAGTTTGGCAGGCATTCGTAAAGAAAGCATGAAGACGATCAGCCTTAGGCCGAGGCAGGGTTATAGCTAACGCTTGAGTTAGATCTAGAATTCCTGTGACGCCTTGATTTACTGTTAATACGAAAAATTATAGCTGAGAGATTCTGTTAACGCTCCCCTTAACTTCATACAAAATGATCGAATAGATTCCTTGCCCGTTAATCGGAAAAAAATTACAGACTTTGGGGTGAATTTTATCGAATTCTCAATCTTTATTAGCAAATTTATATTTAAGCCGCATGAGGGGTCAGACCCTCAATTATTAACTTTTAGAGCTACTAGATATTAAGGATACGCCTCAAGATTGATGATTAATTCCTGATTTAATCTCACTTTCGCAGGATTTGACCATTACTTTTGATGGTTAGGGCTGTTTTGGGAAAATCAAGCTGAGTCAGTTGACGAATGAGTTTGATACTGCGGCCTTTAGGATCAGGATAAGGTATACCTTGCCGATTCAGGTGAACGGGGATGATGTTACCAGACACAAAATCTCCCTGGTTATTCAGTTCCACTTCTAAAACCAGAGAATAGGCAAGTTCGGCTTGAGTGGAAAGAGTCCGGTATCCTAGAAAATTTCCCAGAGAATAGGCGATAAACTTGCCTTTGTAGAGTTCTACAGCTCTGGGAACATGAGGACTATGACCCAAAATTAGATCGGCACCGTTATCAATCATGGTGTGGGAAAACTTCACCAAATTGCCTCGATTTTCATTGGCGAAAACTTCTGTTTTATTGCGAACACGCATTGCACCAGTCCCCTCAGCACCGGCATGAACGGAAATCACCACAATATCCGCACGTTTGCTCGCTTTTTGTACCAGAGCTTTAGCTCGGGCTAAATTATTGATGGAATTGTGATAGTCAAAGTAGCTAAAGCCAATCCAAGCAATCGATACACCTTGATAATGAGCAATCAAGATTTGGCCTTTTTTCCCAACGGCTTTAATCCCCGTTTTTTCCAAATTTTGAATGGTGTCTCTGAATCCCTGAACATAGAAATCATAGGAATGATTATTAGCAACGCTCATAATATCAAACCCAGCTTCTTTTAAAATCTGGGTATAACTCGGAGGTGTGCGAAAGGGCACTACCAATCCACCTCCCACACCTTTAGCAGAGTAAGGATGATTGGTTAATGTACTTTCAAAGTTCCCGAATAAAAAATCAGCGCCTTGGAGCAGAGGCTTAACGGATTGAAAGAGAACTTTTTTGTTTGGATGAAGTCGATTCGTTGGATAGTTAGTGCCTGGAACGATATCTCCCACCGCTTTGATTTTGATATTAACTTTAGACGAAATGCCTGAGTATTTCGAGTTGGGTGGGATGTTAGACTTTGCCTGAACTTCAGTGTATTCCTCAATTTCAGCATATTCGAGGTCATCTGGAGAACGGTAAATCAAGCTATAGCCTATGCCCAGAAAAAAGCTCAGGACTCCCAACAAGATTAACAGAGAAGTTCGGCTGCGGATTTTTTGCTTCAAAAGGGCAATTTCCCTTGGTTCATCTCGTTTAGATAACAAGGTATAGCTCTCCTGCTGAGATAATAAAAGTCTGTTCCACTTTACTGTTAGAACGTTCTTGATAGACCTGATGCGAGATTTAATCATCCACGAAATAAATAGGGAAAGAGAGTTGAAGGGGAGTCTATTCGACCATGCCAAATGCCTAAGACCTGGGGCACCTAAACTTAAGCCTGAGCCAAAAGTTACCAGGCGGGGTGGCAACAGCATGGATTAAATGCTTTTCAGCTTATCATCTCTCTTACCATCGGTCTGCTCTGAAGGTATCGTTTGTAACGATGGCTTTCCCCTCGAAAGCTGAAGTCGCGCTGAGCAAAGGAGGCGAGCTCGCCTGATATAATTTGCCATAACCTCAGCGTCCCTTAGCGTCACCCTCTGCGCTCTTTGCGTTAAAACAATATTATTCCAATGCAAACGGATTCAACAGGATTCACTAGCAGTATTAATTCCACTCACACAATCAACAAAAAAAGGAGATGATTGATACCATCTCCCCTGACTTATTCACTTAACGTTCCTTTTCTTATAGCTGAGGCACGTATTGTTCCTTATCAGGTACATCTGTGTACTCTGCAACAATTTGACGGAACTCTTCACCGTCAATTGTTTCTTTTTCAATCAACAGATCCACCAAGCGGTCAATCACAACCCGGTTGTCCCGAATAATCCGACGTGCATCGTCGTGGCAATGCTCAACAATCACGCGAACTTGCTCATCAATTCGTGAAGCAACGACTTCAGAATACTCCGCTCTCGACGTCAAACCACCGCCCAGAAAGACTTCTCCTTCTTGGCTTTCAAGGGACATCGGGCCTAAATCGGACATCCCAAACCGGGTGACCATTTGCCGTGCCATGCCTGTGACTTGTTGTAAGTCGCCACCCGCACCGGTCGTAACTTCGGAATAGCCGAAAATCTCTTCTTCTGCGGCTCTACCGCCCAAAGCCCCTGTAATCCGAGCTTTGAGTTGTGCTCGGGTAATTAAGCCTTGCTCCTCGTTAGGCGTAAACCAAGTCAGACCTTGAGCTTGTCCGCGAGGAATTAAGGTAACTTTTTGTACAGGGTCGTGGTCTTTAACCAAAGTTCCCACGATCGCATGTCCAATTTCGTGGTAAGCAATCAAGCGCTTGCTCTTGCTATCCACCAGGGGTGTCCCTTCCATACCGGCAACAACGCGGTCAACAGCGTCGTTGATTTCCAGCATGGTGATCGCTTCCTTGCGGCGTCGGGCGGTGAGAATGGCAGCTTCGTTGAGCAGGTTGGCTAAGTCAGCACCGGTAAATCCAGGAGTCCGTCGTGCGATCGTTTCGATCGAAACTTCTGGCGCGAGTTTCTTGTTCCGGGCGTGGACATCCAAGATGCCAACCCGTCCCTTCATATCAGGGGCATCAACGATGACTTGGCGGTCAAAACGTCCGGGACGTAACAGGGCAGTATCTAGAACATCTGGGCGGTTCGTAGCGGCAATGATGATAATCCCGGTATTGCCTTCAAAACCATCCATTTCCGTGAGCAACTGGTTAAGGGTTTGCTCTCGTTCATCGTTACCACCGCCGATTCCTGCGCCACGCTGTCTTCCAACCGCGTCAATTTCATCGATAAACACGAGGCAGGGGGCGTTTTCTTTGGCTTTCTTGAACAAGTCACGGACGCGGGAGGCACCCACCCCAACGAACATTTCCACGAATTCACTACCGGAGATGCTGAAGAAGGGAACTCCAGCTTCACCGGCGATCGCTTTTGCTAATAGGGTTTTACCAGTACCCGGAGGGCCAACCAGCAGCACCCCTTTGGGAATGCGTGCACCCACGGCTGTAAACCGTTCAGGTTGTTTGAGGAATGTCACAACCTCTTGTAGTTCTTCTTTCGCTTCTTCAATTCCAGCCACATCGTTGAACAGAATGCCGGTTTTGGCTTCCATCTGAAATCTTGCCTTGGATTTCCCAAAGTTCATGGCTTGACCTGGGCCGCCATTGATGTTACTGGAACGACGGAACAGGAAAAACAAGCCAGCAATCAAGAGAATCGGGAAAATTAGATTCCCCAGTAGCCCCCAAATGGCTCCATCATTCCGCGCTGGATGAGCATCTAGGCTGATATTGGATTCTCTCAGTTTGGCAACGAGTTCTGGGGCGTTGGAGGGGAGATCGACTCGTAGCCGTTGGATGCGGTTATCGAGTTCTGTATCGACCGCTTCTACAATTGCCGTGCGACCACCATCATAAAGGTCAACACTGGTGACTCTCCCGGCATCTAAATATTCCAAGAAGCGACCATAGGTCATTCGAGTGCTTGCCGTGTTTCTACCCATATCAGCGGCAGGTGTCGAAAAGGCTCCCTGCCATAGGAAAAACCCAATAACAAGGGCTGGTATTGTCCAAAGTAATATTATTCTCCAGGAAATTTTCATTTTGTGATTAACCTCTAGATACTGGTCATACATGCTGGTTTTAGTCCTCTATGAGCATGAGGAACAAGCAAACTCAGCTAAAAAATGCATGAACAGAAAATTTACTGTTACTACCTATCCGTCTTTTAGTCACAAGTTTAGGGGCTTGAGCGATATAACGGCAAAGACCTGTACTTGTAACGTTATCTTAACTAAATTTAACGTAATTCTCACGATTCGAGCAAGCCACTCTGGAAGAATGATGAACGCGCCTGGATCTTAGGCTTTAAGCCAACAGATACAGACGCGCTTTTTATCCTCTATGATCGCTCGTAGGGAATTAGGTTCGGTCAAAACCGACTAAGTGGGGTACGGCAGACATCATCCACCTATTGAAAGCTCCCTAGTTTCCCCTCTTCAGTGCTAAAACTAAAACGAGTAGAAGGCTTTTGCCAACCTACACGACTAGTAGGTTTCAACGTGCCAGCGACCGGCTTTCTTCATTTGCCGTTGGTAATCAGACCAGGTAACCCCGTTCTTCTCGGCGGCAACGGTGAGTGCGGAATCAATGCCGTCTTCCATGCCCTTGAGACCGCAGATATAGGTGTGAGTATTGGGTTTCTGCATCAAGCTCCAGAGCTCGTCAGCGTTTTCTCCAACCCGATGCTGAATATACATCCTACCGCCTTCGGAATTCTTTTGTTCCCGGCTGATGGCATAGGTGAGGCGGAAGTTGTCTGGGAATTTCTCCTGTATTTCTTCCAACTGTTCTTTGTAGAGAATGTTGGGGGTTGTGGTCACACCAAAGATCAGCCAAGCTTGACCTTTAAACTTGTAGTCTTCATGCTGCTCAAAGAACATCCGCCACAAGAAAGCTCGGAATGGTGCAATTCCAGTTCCTGTTGCCATCATGATCACGGTGGCTTCCGGGTCGTCGGGCAACAACATCTCTTTACCCACTGGGCCGGTGATTTTTACGTCTGCGCCTTCCTCAATATTGCATAGGAACGTGGAGCAAACGCCGAAAACTGTTTCACCGGTTTCGGGATGCTTGTACTCTAGCTGTCTAACACACAGAGAAACGGTCTTATCGTCTAAATTATCGCCATGACGAGTTGAGGCAATGGAGTACAGCCGTAGCTTATGAGGTTTGCCCTTGTCATCGGTTCCGTCGGGGATGATGCCGATACTTTGGCCTTCGAGATAGCGTAAATCTCCGGCAGAAATGTCGAAGGTCAGGTGACGGCAAGTACCGATTCCGCCTTCCTTGACCAGTTCTTTATTGGAGATGCACTTACCAATAAAGGGCGCATTAGGGCGGTAGATGTTGACAGGAATGTCAGCTTTCGATTTTGCTTTTGCTTGAGTCATAGGCTTGCCTTTCTCTTCTGACTGGTTTTGCTGTGGTTCAGCTCCTGGTTCAGCTTTCGGTTGAGCTTTTGCGGCGGCCTTTCCGTTGGCTTGGTTGTCAGCCGTGAGAGGCTGGATACTGACAATTTTTCCACCCATGCGGGTAATCCGCTGCATCTCTTGATTCATCCGACTATAAGGCACTGTGATAAAAACACTGCCGCTTTGTCGAATCGGGTAGTTCAAGCTGTCAGTTGCTGTGCTCTGACGTAGACCCACCACTTCGTAAACAAACATGCGATTACTTAATTCCGTAGTATTTGCGGAATTCGCAGCCGCGCTAGGACTGTACATAGCTTCAATAATCTCCAAACCAGACTTCACTCGTGTTGCTAATACGTGCCCTTGTCACCACAAGCCGACTCCAATGCCAGATTGGAGGATAGGCCCAATGAACCCAAGACAGCACTCTTAGCGTAACATTGTAAAACTATGCCCAGTCTAGTTTCACGGTTGTCATTGTCCGAACCAACCGTAACCCCTCTAGAGTCAGGTTACTTAGCTGTTGGTGAGAATTCTGTCAATCTTGAGTCAATTTCATATTTTCTTTAGACAAAAGACCCCGGCTACCTTAGCATAAATACTGAGTGGGATCAGAACACTTACATTAAGCCTTGTATCGTGAATCTCATTTTGGTAAAATCCACTGTTAGTAGCTAGTAGTAAATACTTACGCCGTGCAGGGCTGGAGTCTTCCCTGAGGGATAGTACTTTAGTACATCATGCCTTCATGATGGATGAAAACGGCACCCAATAAACAGACGGGTTGACCCGAGGCTGTGGATTTAGATTGCTGAAAACTTTTTTGAAAATTATGTATTGCGTTAGAGGGAAGATATGACCACTCAGCCGGATCGCGTGGTATTAATTGGTGTTGCTGGAGACTCTGGATGCGGTAAGTCAACATTTCTGCGCCGCTTAATCGATTTATTTGGCGAAGAGTTCATGACGGTTATCTGTTTAGACGATTATCACTGTCTAGACCGAAAACAGCGCAAAGAGCAAGGGGTGACCGCCCTCAATCCTAAAGCGAACAACTTTGACCTGATGTATGAGCAGATTAAAGCGCTCAAGGAAGGCAAAGCCATTGACAAGCCCATCTACAACCATGAAACGGGCGAACTCGATCCACCAGAGCGGATCGAGCCGAATAAAATCCTCGTGATTGAGGGGCTTCATCCTCTCTATGACGAGCGAGTGCGATCGCTGATCGATTTCGGCGTATACCTGGACATCAGTGACGAAGTCAAAGTCAACTGGAAAATCCAGCGAGACATGGCTGAGCGGGGACATCGCTACGAGGATGTGATCGCCGCGATTAATGCCAGACGCCCTGACTTCTCGGCTTACATTGAGCCTCAGAAAGAATTCGCTGACGTTGTGATTCAAATCTTGCCGACGCAGCTTCTGCCAGATGACAAGGAGAGCAAGATCCTGCGCGTCCGCTTGCTACAGAAGGATAACGTGGAAGGCTTCGATCCAGTCTATCTGTTTGATGAAGGGTCAACCATCGACTGGAGACCTTGCGGTCGCAAGCTGACCTGTGCTTACCCTGGCATTAAACTCTTCTACGGACCCGATTCTTACTACGGTCATGATGTCTCCGTCTTAGAAGTGGATGGTCAGTTTGACAATCTAGAGGAGATGATCTACATCGAAAGCCACCTCAGCAATACCTCGACCAAGTTCTATGGCGAGATGACCGAGCTGATGCTCAAGCACCCGGATTATCCTGGCTCTAACAATGGTTCTGGATTGTTCCAGGTTCTGGTGGGTCTGAAAATGCGAGCCACTTATGAACGCTTGACCGCCAGCAAATCCCCAGTAGCTGCTGCCAAAGTCTAGTTTGTTCGGGGTTAAGTTCTATTAGAATTTTGCAGTTCGCGAGGGGCTAATGTTGCCTCTCGCGCTTTATTTTGATAGACAGGAGTAATGTCTTTGACGTATTTCATTTAACTGTTAAGGTAGCTGAGGAGCTGGGGATAAATTTGGTAATTGTTATAGATAAAGTTGGATAGGACGAGGACTAGCGTTATGCGAGTGTGGATTACGAGCGTTCTGGTTGTGTTTGGGATGGTGGAACTTTACCAGTGGATGAAAAACTTCACGTTACCGCTTCCTGTCTTTATTTTGGCTGGAGCTATGTTAGCGATCGCCTCCAACTATGGTAAATACGCAGGCTGGTCTTTTCAGTCGCCGTTTGCTCAATCCCAGATGCAGCCAGTACAGACAGCATTGAATGATAAGTTTACCCATATATCCAACGGGTCTAGTCTAAATCCTTCCTCCGCGAAGTCCCTGCCTCAAGCCACTCGCGAAATCTCCTTCACCATCCGCCGTACTCCAGAAGCGGTCAAGAACGAGAAGAGTTCAAGCATTTGACACTCCAGCGTTTAAAAAAGGGTGAGGAAAGTTTATCTCTCAATGCTCCGAGGGTTCCTCTGCTCTGAGAACTCCTTTACTTCTGAGCTCACCCACAAACCCGAACGTATTTTTACAGAAACGGGATGCGCCCCCTTTTTCCCGATAAGCCAATAGGTAATCATTTCCCCTTTACCCTTGACTAGGATCGCATCCCGTTGTTCAAAAACATACTTGTCCTTCAACAGCTCATAAGTGGCAGCCGTGACTTGAATCCCTCCTGCTGCTCCTTGTGATTCCATCCGGGACGCCACATTCACAGTATCGCCCCACAAGTCATAAGCAAACTTTTTCGTGCCAATCACTCCTGCCACCACAGATCCTGTGTTGATGCCGATGCGAAGATGGAAGGGTTTGCCATCATGTCGCTTAAAGCGAGTGATTTCCTGTTGCATGTCTAGTGCCATCTCGACAACAGCCTCGGCATGATCAGGTCTGGGTGTCGGGAGACCACCCACAACCATATAGGCATCTCCAATCGTCTTGATTTTCTCTAAACCGTGTTTCTGAGTTAGGCGATCGAACACGGAAAAGATCTTGTTCAGCAAATCCACTAGTGTTGTGGCAGAAATCTGAGCGGAAAGTTCTGTAAAGTTAACCAAGTCAGCAAATAAAACGGTGACTTCGTCAAAACTATCGGCGATGATGCTTTCTTGCAGTTTCAGCCGCTGAGCAATTGGCACGGGTAGAATATTATACAGCAAATCATCAGTGCATTGTTGTTGATAAAGCAGGGCTTCTTCCCAAACCTTTCGCACCGTGATATCCACAACGCTGCCTTCGTAGTAGAGCGGCTCCCCTTGAGCATTACGCACAATGCGGGCATTCTCCACAACCCAAATGATGCTACCGTCCTTACGATAAACTTGAGACTTAAAATTCGACACCCGATCCTGGGCTTGCAGGAGAGCCAAAAATTTGGCTCGACGAACCTTGTCAACGTAAAGTTGCTGGTTGATATTCTTCAAACAAGCTATCAGTTCTTCAGCGTCGGAGTAGCCGTAAATTCTCGCCAGCGCTGGATTAGCACTGAGATATCGTCCATCAGGTGTCGTCTGGAACAAACCTTCATCAGCGTTCTCAAAGATGCTGCGATATTTCTCCTCGGCTTGCTGTAGTGCTGCTTCTGCCTGCTTGCGCTCTGTAATATTAATGCTGCTACCAATAATGCGATAAATACGCTCTTGCTTGTCCCGCAGTGGAGTTAGATTAGTAAACCACCAAGTTTGTTGTCCCTGGAAGGGTAAGCACTCCTCGTAACTAATCGTTTCTCCAGCTTCAATGCAAGTCTGGTATTGCTGCCGCACAATTGCCGCTGCATCGGGAGGAAACAATTGTTCGGGAGTCTTGCCTTGTAACTCGCTTGACTGAATGCCTGCTAAGTGTTCATGGGCAGGATTCATTCCAACATACTGAAATTCGCCATCTTCTAAAACGTCTACGACAAAGATGGACTCCGCCACCCCGTCGTAAATGTTGCGTAAAAACAGTTCTTTTTCCCCTAGTTCCTGGGTACGTTCTTGGACTTTCGCTTCCAGGGTTTGGGCATAGTCTTTTAACTCCTGGTGAGAGAGTTGTAGCTGCCTCCAGAGTACGAAACCGCGACTCACCAGCCCCGCACTGACGAGAGATAGGAAGGGCGACACGGCACTCACCCACCAACCCCCAAGAAAGAATAGGTAGGCGCTCCCCATGAGACTAGCACCGGCAGCCAGGATAACAACAACTACCCAACAGGGAGAACGAACTCTCCATCCTAACGCCGTGCCCACACTCGACCAAAGGAAAACCCAGAACCACTCTATCGGTTCTGGTACGCCCCGGAGAAGTTGCCTGCCATCCAGGGCTGCACTTAAAATCTGACTGGCGAGGTCGGCGTGCAGCTCGACACCTGACCAAAACGTGTGAGGGTTGGTTGTGTAAGGGGTGTAGAAGTTATCATTCAGACTTGCAGCGACGGTGCCAATCAGTACGATTCGCCCCCGCATCAGATTGGCAGGAATCCTGTCTTCCAAAACGTCAGTTATGGAAATTTTGGGGACTCCCCCGCGTGTCTTGTGAAAGTTAGACAGGATTTGATAGCCGCCTACATCGGCGCGGACGTAACCGCCTTCATTCTCTTGCAGCGGTCGAAACTTAGCTTTCCCCATCTGAATTAGGGTTTTATCCTTACCATTGACTTCAGGTTGAATGTTTTTACTTTCCAAATAGGCTAAAGCTAGTTTAGTTCCCAGAGTCATGATAGTTTTGCCCTGGCGATTCCGAACGGATAACAGGTGGCGACGAACTTTACCGTCTGCATCCTGTACTAGGTCGCTGGCGGCAACTTGATCGCGATTTTGGAGAATGGGAGGTGGCTCAACGGCTGGACTGCTAGCATTGCTAAGTGCTTTTTTAATGCCAATTAGATTTGGGGTAGAGGCAAATACTTTAAGTAATTCTTGATGTCCGGGTTCTACTGGAAGATTGCGATAGAAGTCCAGTCCAATGGCAGTCGGTTGCTGCTGTTTGAGCTTTTCCAGAAGTGTTGCTAAGGTGGCATCTGACATCGGCCAGTGCCCCAATCGGGAAATATCTGGCTCGTCAATGGTGACAATAATTACACGGGATTCCCCGGTTTCTAACGGACGCAAGCGAAACCATCGATCCAAAACGGCAGATTCTAGCAATTGCAACGTTCCAGACCATTGCAATGCTAAAACAACTCCCGTCACACCGATAATAATCGTCCCGATGCTCTGCCTCCGGAGAAATTGCGCTTTCAGCTTTGTCCACATCAATTGTTGGCCTCTAGCTACAGTGCTACATCCAGAGGGGAATAATGTTATTCCATAGGTTGGATGGCAATCGCATTGGGCACAGTGAATCCTTTCGGCTCTAGCCCCACCGATTTCATTAATTCCGCCCAACTGGTAGCTATAACTGGATGATTGGGTTGGGTGCGTTGAAGTTCCACTAATGTATTCAGCGCCTCGTACCAAAATCCTTGCTTGGCATAGATAGATACCCGTTCTACTGCTGTGGCATTCGCTAATTGTTGCTTTAAGGTCGCACTCGGTTCAGCGCGTTCAATCCAACCCCCGACTACCCAATCATCCGTGCGATCGCTCGGATTACAAACCAGAGCAACTGTCCAGTAGTAGGGCTTATCCTTCACTAGCGACGGTGCAGTATCCAATAAGCTAATGCTAACTAATCCCGCTTGAGAAACGGGAACACTGACTTGGTAAATACCGTTCATCCGCTCGTCAAACAGGCTGAATTCTGCTGTTTGGGCTGTTGTCTGCGGTATATAAACAAAGAAATTTGGGCGATCGCTCTGAGTTAAACCCAGGTGACGACCAGGAACCAGAGCCGTTAAGGAACTGGACTTTGCCGATGGATGAGACAAGCAAGCTTCTCCAGCCGGACGCGATCCACCCCCAGCCGTACCACCACGGGGTGCGTCTCTGCCTGGAGGCGGTTCAAACAGGGCTGTAGCGTTGGACTCTGCCCAGACCTTCGTTGTTACTTGAGGTGTCAGGATTACTGATAATGACAATAAGACCAATATCAGTCGGAAGATGGATGTAGAAGTAGCCATAATTTTGTACAAATTCTAGTTCTAGTTTGGCACATTACTAGAAAATAATTTTGATGATTTCGTATTCACCAAAAGCTTGAGACGTTCTCCTTAAAAACTCAGCTATAAAGCTGAGGAAACTGTGAAGACGAGGTGAGCCATATCAACGCCACGTCCATAACTCCGTTATTCTTTAAGGAGAGGGAAAAAGGAGAGATTATCTAGGAAGAAAAAAGGGATAAAAGGCGGATTTGGTATCAAATGATGTTTCGCTTTTTTACCTGGAAGTCGTTCACTGAACCCTAAAGCCAATTGCCAACCAAAATAAAGGGTGCCCAGAAGTAAGGATGTGCGGATTCGGGTGTTTTTAGTAAATGCAGTTGAGCGACTCGTACAGCTTCAGCCCTGGTAATGTTTGGGGTAAACAGTTCTTTGTAAAACTGTTCCATAAACTTCGCCGTCGATTCATCGCTAACAGTCCAGAGGGTAGCAAGAGTACTGCGAGCACCCGATCGCACAGCTACCCCAGCGAGTCCTAATGCTGCGCGTTTATCACCTTTTGCCGTCTGACAAGCACTCAGTACCAAAAGTTCAAGGGGTGGCGAGTTAGCTAAATCTCGGTTGCCTAACAAGGTATTTAATTGTTTCACATCAAGCCGTCCGTCCCAAGTCAGGATAAATGTTTCCTCTGGTTTGGAGCTAAACTGACCATGAGTTGCCAGGTGGACGATAGAGTATGGCTGCGTATTGACTTGGGTTTGTAGGGCTTTAGTAGTGAATTCTCGATCAAGCAGAATGGTTGCTGGGACAGTCGTGCTGACTTCGTTTACTTCCTGCTTAACCCCTGGTAAAGCAGAGAACGCTTGATTTCCATCGCTCAGTCCGCCAAGCAGGGCTTTCTGTTGAGTACGGGCAAGGGGCTGAGAATTTAATAACTCTAAGCTGGGAGCGATCGCAATTCGATATTGTTCAATCAAATACTGTTTCCCATCGTGCAACGCTGCCATGGGTACATTCCGCAAGGAACCATCCAGGACAAACACCAGTGTTTTAATCGACTGGCGAGTTAAATCAGCCGCCGCCGGTTGCACCAACCAGCTATAGATAGTTTGAGCGACGGATAATCGTTCTTGAGCAAAGGAGGTGCGTCTCAGGGATTGGCGCATTCGGTTGATTGCCTCTTCCACTTGTTCTTGAGACAGATTTGTTGTGTAGTTACGCAGCGGTTGATTAGGTAAGGAGAGGATAACCTCCAAGCGATCGCGCAAGATAATCGGATAAACCACAGCCGCCGTTGGATCGATGCGATCAATCGATTGGGATTGAGTGTCCAAACAGGCTTCTCTAAAGAAATTGGCAATTTCAGCCAGTTGGAGTGCTTCAATGGTTGAGCGTGCTTGTTGCAGGTTGGCTTGACTTACAGATCCAGCCCCTGGAGGGGATTGCAATAATAAATCCACCAATTCCCGATAAACGGGTTCAACCTGTTCCCGAAAGGAAAACTGAACGTCTTGGTTAACGGCAACCAAGTCTTGCCGCAAGGATTGCAGGGTATTGACGGCTTCGGTGTAAGATGCGATCGCTCCGACTCGAGCGCCCGTCTTAACCAGTAGTTGCCCCATTTGCCACTGCCACTGATAGGCAATCTCCGAGGCACGAATGGCTTGTGCCAAGCGAAGTGCTTCTTGGATGAGGCGTTTAGCATCTTCCCATTGCTGTGTTTTTGAGTAGAGTTGTCCCAATCGTCCCAAAGCATAGGATTGGGCACGGGGATTTCCTAAAATTTTTGCCTGCTTTTGGGCAGTAGCCAGGAGTTGAGCCGAAGTGGTAACGTCCTTCGGATTCAGTTTAAATAGATATTCGGCTAACTCAATTTGAGCGTAAATTGTAGTTTGGCTGGGAGATGAATTCGCCAGTTGAGATTGAATGAGTGGTAGCAAGTTTTGGGCATCTCGAAGGCGATTGAGTTTAATCAAAAGCTCTAGCTGATGGATTTGAGCTTGTAATTTAACTGGACTATTTTCTGCCGCTGCCTGCTGGTAAAATTTCAGTGCCGTTTCGGGCTGATTTTGAGCCTCAGCAAGATTAGCCAAACTGAACAAAGCAACCTGAATATCCGAAATGGATTGTAGTTGTTGCGCTGCTGCTAAAGCCTGCTCTAGGATTTTTTGGGAGGCATCGAAATCTCCAGCCACGCGCAGGACGTTTCCCAGATTCAGCAGTCCGGCAAGTTTAAGCTGAGAGGCGGGTTGGCTATTGAGAGATGCTTCAATCTGTTCTAAGCTAGTTCTGGCGCGGAGGTAAAAGCCTAACGCTTGCAATGCTCTGGCTTGGTTAAGTTGGGTGCCGATTTCACCCGTGCGATCGCCCAATTCCTGATAATAAGTTTGTGATTGTTTCCACGTTTCTAAGGCGGCTTCTGGCTTTCCCTGAGCAAATTGCAGTTGTCCTTGGTTGTTGATAATTTGGGCAAGGATAAATTTGGATTCGGGTAGTGTTTGATTCCTTATCAACGCCACTGCCTGACTCATTGTTGCTTCGGCTTGCTGGAATTGTCCAAGTTGCTGGTAAGCCAAGGCAAGATAACTGGATACCAATGTTTGATTCAGGATATCTCCTTTGGACTGAAAGCTAGAGGCGGCTGTTTTCCACACATTTGCTGCCTCTAAAAATTGCCCTGCTTGGTAGAAAGCTTGTCCGTTTTGGAGCTGGCTATCGGCTTGAGCAATAATCTGTGGCGAATTGCTCAGGGGTCTGACCCCTCCCCCAGCCCCTCCCCTAACAGGAGAGGGGAGTCTAGCTCCCCCTTCCCTAATAGGGAAGGGGGCTGGGGGGTTAGGTTTTCCGAATTCGCCAACAGCTTCAGAGAATTCGCGGCTACACAAACTAAAACGAAGTTCGCCTACATGGACTAACGGATTGAAACCCGCGCAGGCGGGTTTTGTTTGTATAGCCCCAGAATTCATTCTGCGGGCATCCAATGATGACTGCTCACTTGTAGCTGCATGAACACCAACAGCCATCAGGAACCCTAACAACGCACAGAAAACGAATCCCAGCAACAGGTTTCTGAAAATTATTCTGTATAGGTATCGGCTAAATAACTTCATTGGCTGCTATAGCGATTTACCTGACACTTCTGTGAGTAATAGCTATTAGAAGAAACTTCAGCAGAAGGATTAGCCACTAATCCCACAGTCCCATCTGCATTCTTTACCCAACCCGTAGCCTCAACCAAGGGATTTTGAATTTTAGATTTTGGATTTTGGATTGCCGATTGCTCACGGGAAAAGTCTTCTGTACTCCCTGTTTCCCTTGTCTCCTGAGTTCCAAGGGTGGGCACCCGGAGCTTTAGTGAGGAGGCACTGTCTCTAGGAGTGGATACTCGCCAATCAATCCAACCTGGGGTAGAGTTCAACGCCTCACTAGGAGCAGGTGGCAATCCTCCTCTGCCAGTGACAACAAAGCTGTTGTTTCTGGATTGAGCAGAACAGGTTTCAGCAATTTCATTGCTAGAATCCGTAAGAGTTTCGGGTAACTCGGCTAATCCACGATTAGGGTCAATGCCTCGAATATCGATTTGTACCGTGCCATTAAATTCTGGGCCTAAGTCAGAAGTAGCAGTAATGTCACTTTCGGGGGTTAGTTTATCTCGAAACTGGGTGCCAAAAATACCTTGAGCGGTAATACGAATTCGACCTCCAGAACCGGCTTTAGCATTGGCTGTAATGTCGCTATCTTCTTTAGGTACTGCTACTAAGGTATTGGTGTTAATCGTAATATTGCCGCCATTAGAATTACCCGCATCAGTACTAATTCGACTCCCACGGCGTAAGAGGATTTCTGATGCTTGCAGATTAATGTTTGCGCCTAAACCGGATGCCGTTCTGCCGTCAATGCTGCTTTGGTTGTCAAGCGCGATCGCATCTGCTACTACGTTGATGTTACCCGCCTGTCCTGTACCCAACGCTTGCAGATTGAGCGTTCCCCCATTGCGAAGAATCAATTGCCCGACATTGAGATTCAACGAACCGCCGTTCGCCGTAGCATTAGGATTGATTACGCGAGATGCAATCCCAACAGAAGTCTGAATTTGACTGTTAAATTCACCTTGACCCCCATTCCCAATTACCTCTACACGCCCTGCATTAATTGTGATACTTCCTGCATCTCCTCTGCCTAAAGATGCTGTTGTAATCACTCCCCCATTTCGGAGAGTCAGTACAGGTGTAGAAATGTTCATATTCCCACCCCGATTCGCCGCGTTGGCATCAGCGGAGATGAAACTTGGCCCCCGACTTCCGTTCGCCAAAACTCCAGAAATACCCTCTATTGTTACTGACTCAGTCGCTCTAAGTGTTAAATTACCTCCCGGCCCCCCAGTGGTATTCAAGGGTTGGTTGCCAATTACCGAGCCACTCGATAAACTAATTCCGGCTCCTTCAGAGATTCTCAACCGCTTGGTGTCGATATTAATGTCTCCGGCTTGCCCATTGATACCGCCTGCCGTTGAGCCGATTAAGGTGGCTACAGGACTGCCATCAGGAGTACGCAACACTTCGACTGATTCAGAAGCTTTAATGTTAATATCCCCTGATGCTCCTCGATCGCGGGAGATGCTGATTAGAGCAGCACCATCACTCACAGTTAAACGTTCTCCCGCAAAGGTAATATCTCCTCCCGTACCCGTACTCCCCGCAAATGTGCCGCTGTTGACCGCAGAACCGACTAGATCGAAATTCCTGGCACGGATGGTCATATTTCCGGCGTTGCCAGTACTGAACGTGGTGCTAGCTAATACTGCTCCATTGTCTATCAAAAGTTTTTCCGTATCGATCACAATGTTTCCGGCATTTCCCATGCTAGTAGTGCCAGTAATCAGCACAACTTGTGGGTCAAAAGGGTTTGCCGATCCAGATAGCAAATACTTACCGACAAACAACCTATAGGGATCGACACCAATCCCGTTCAGCTCTACTGAATCGGTAGCGCGGATATTGACAGCACCAGCCGCACCGTTTCCTCGTGTCAGCGTAGAGATTTGCGTTCCACCTTCAGCCCGAAATGTTTGGGCGTTAATATCAATCCCCCTGCCGTCAATATTTCCCAAAGTCAGTGCATAAATTCGCGAACCGTTGAGGCTGACATTTCCACCTCTAATATCGACTTTGCCACCCCCTAATCCAGTGGTGTTGATGAGTGCTCCATCGGATAGTTGAATATTGCCAAAGTTCTGAATGTTGTCATAGTTTAAACTCAGCCCGAATGGCGTGGATATGAATCCGACAAAACCTGAACTCTTCACGCTACCCAGAAGAATTTGTCCAGTATTGGCTGTTAAATTGCCACCATTAAGTAGAACATCACCGCCAATTAGGGCTAAGGTTTGACCAGGGTTTACCGCTAAACCAACATTGTTGGAAACGGGAATTTGCGGAGGTAGGGGTTGCAGATTTCCCGGTGCCACAGCCTTTGATTGATTGATGATGCTGCCAGGATTTGAGCCAAACTGCAAGCCAATCGGCACGTTAATTGTGAGTAGGGGAGGCGATTGGGGATTAGTGGCACTGAATTCACTCCCATCTGCAAATTTGATGCTATTGGCTGTTGAAGCGAGCAATGAGCCACCAAGATTTAACTGAGCATTCGATCCAAAGCTAATTCCACTGGGATTGATCAAAAACAAGTTAGCACTACCGTTCCCTTGAATTAAGCCATCAATGCTGGAAATCTGCCCTCCGGTAACTCGTGTCACGATGTTCTGCACGTTCAAGGCATGGTTAAAGTAAGCCGTTTGTCCAGTCAGAACCGAAAACTGCTCAAAACTGTGAAACAGGTTAGTTCCTGCTTGTGTGCCACCAGTAATCGTTAGGGTACCGCCGTTGGGGGTAACAACAGAATTGTTGGGTAAAGTGAGATCGGGTACAATTTGCGCTTGAACTGAAAGTGTAGAAGCGAACAAAAAAGAGGTGATAAATACGATCGCGCCAAAATGAGTTCGTGTTACGGGCACGTTCATGGGGTGTCCAAGATTGATCAGAGGAGTCAGTAGATTCACCTCAAACCCATCGATAATTCCTACTTAACTATTGATATCCTCAGGGGATATAAATAGTTAAGCTTTCTATGTTAACACTATTGGTCTGTCAACCAATTTTTGATAGGTTCGTAGTAAGCGCTTTAGCGAATTGAGCGCCTACTACAAACGGGATAAACACCCATCAAATCAAACTTGACACTCTACTAGCCCCTAACTCAGCGCCCCAGATTCCGCTTCATCTGGTCTAACTCTTCTTGCAATTCCCAGCGCCTAAACTGATCATCTAACGGATCTGGGCCGCTGTAGCTCTGGCGGCTGCTAGTTTGGTTCCAACCATAGGTTTCTGCTTGGCTCTGAGCCTGAGAACTCGCACGCGCCGCTTCTACCTCTTTGGCTTTGGTGCGGACTTCCTGCCGACGGGTTTGAATCTGACGAATCAGTTCCTGAGATTGTTGAATTCGCTGTTTGACGCCTTCCATCTGTCCCCAGCGCTGGTTACCTTGACGCAAAAGGGCGGCTTCTCGCTCTTGAGCGGCTTGAGCTAAATCTTGTCTGCCGTGAGACTGGGCTTTTTCGACTCGCTCATGCCAGCGCTGGATGTCTTGCGCGATCGCTAAAATTTCGTCTTGCAAATTTTTTTGCTGCTGCTTCAAGTCTGCAATCAGCCTTAGTGAGTCCTCTTCCTGCTCCCGCAGCTGCTCTTCAAGTGCCTGTAACTCTAGATGAGGATTATTGCGGAGAAACTCTTCTAGTCGGTCTTCCAGAAACCGATTGAAATCATCAAATAAACCCACTGTTTCCCTTCCTCCGCTCAGGTACGTCCAACTATGTTATCAATCGTAGAATGAGCTAGGGCATACAGTTAATCGGCGAGAGATGCGATCGCCCTATGCTGACAGCGCTTCAGATAGATTTGAGCAACTTTATCCTCAGGGGCAAGTTCCAAACAAGCTTCAAACAGTTGTGTCGCCTCCCTCAACGCATGTCTCGTATAAAGAAATAAGCCCTTTTCAAAAGTCGCTTTTGTCAGTAGCTTACTCTCGCGGAGTTTGGGTGGATCAGCCTCAAAGATTTCAAATACGGATACCCTTTCTGATTTGCCTTTCACCTGAACCCGATCAATCACGCGGAAAGCATACATCACAGGGTGGTGCAAATGAGTAAACGTGTGGTGAGAAATCAGCATCGACACGCCATACTCTTTCGTCAGCCCTTCCATACGAGAAGCTAAATTAACCGCATCACTAATCACAGTGCTATCCATGCGGTTAGGGCCGCCGACAGTTCCCAGCATCAAAGAACCCGTGTTGATGCCAATGCCGATTTGGATCGGTAGACGTTCTGGACTAGTTCGGGTTGTATTATATTCTGTCAGGCGATGTAACATGTCAATTCCAGCTCTAACCGCATCATCAGCACTGCCGCTAAACAGCGCCATAATCGCATCCCCAATATATTTATCAATAAAGCCGTTATTTTCAATAATGGCTGGCTCCATTTGACTCAAGTAAGAATTGATAAATCGAAAATTTTCTTCCGGAGTCATCTTTTCCGACAAAGTTGTAAAGTTCCGAATATCGGCAAACAAAACTGACATGTGGAGCTGTACTTGGTCACCTAATTGGACATCAATAATGCTTTCTTTGTTCAACAACTGGAGAAATTGACGCGGCACAAAACGTTCATTCGCTTGGTTGAGTTGATAGAGCTGATTGGTAAACTTAACTCGCTCCGCTTCTGATCGTTTACGTTCGGTAATGTCTTCAACAAATCCCTGATAGTAGAGCAATAAGCCATTGGCATGGTGTACAGTACGAGCATTCTGTCTCACCCAGATCATGCTGCCATCTTTGCGATAGGCTTGAAACTCGAACCCAGATACAGCACCCTTTTGTTGCATTAAGATGATGAATTCGCTACAACGATGCGGCTCAACATAAAGTTGATGCTCAATCTCAGTGAGAGTTGATATCAACTCTTCCGGGGAGTCGTAGCCAAAAAGCTGGGCGAGGGCAGGATTCGCACTGAGATAACGTCCATCCGGTGTCATTTGAAAGATACCTTCAAGGGCATTTTCAAAGATACTTCGGTACTTTTCTTCTGCCTGTCTTCGGGCTTCTTCTGCTCGTTTGCGTTCTGTGATGTCCTGAAAGGCGACGACGGCATAAGCCACATTGCCAGATTCATCATAAATTGGAGTTCCCCAAGCTTCGATGGGAATACTTTTATCTCCTCGATGGATTTCGATATCATCCGCAGTGGTTCGTTCGCCTTTCAACGCCCGTACAATGGGCAATTTCTCTACTGGATAAACTTGATTTGTACCCGCGATAAAGTATTGATAAACCTCTGCTAATTGCTCAATGCTTGTATTCGCAACAACACCTTTTCCGAGTAATTCTTGTGCTTTCTGATTGGCAAAATAAGGGTTGCCATTCGCATCAATTACGGCTACTCCAACCGACACACCTTCTAGGAATTGAGCTAACCTTCTCTCACTTTCTCTGGCGGCTTCCTCTGCCTGATTTTGCAACTCGGTGGTTAGGGTATCGTAGTGCTCGGTCGTCGTCTCCAATATCAGTTCCAGGTCAGTCTTTTCCCGCTGCAATTCCACGCGATGGTAACCTGCGATCGCAATGGTAGACCCGACCAAAGCCAGAAATGGAGAGATCACAGGTATCCACCAGCCGCCGAAAAAACTGACGTAGGTAACTGTCAACAGAAGACCGGTGGGCGATAGAATGGCAATGCCCAGGATAATCCATCGATGATAGGCATTATTTTTAAATCGGCTTCTCTGAAGTAGCAGCCAACGGACGGTAGCCCCGGTGAACGACCAGCCTAAAATCCACAACCACTCGATGGGTTCTGTCCAACTCTTAATTAACGGTCGCCCATCTAAAGCCGCACTCAAAATCTGGCTGGTTAAGTTGGCATGAATCACGACACCAGGCATTCGTTTCGGGCTGCGTTTTGAGCTGGGCAAGAAGGTGAAGAATCGGCTACTGTAGGGAGTCAAAAAAAAGTCGTTGGAACTTTGTCCTGCGGCCCCAATCAGCACAACCTTTCCGGCAAAAGCACCCGCCGAGGAATCGCGCACCCAGTCTTGCGGTATCCGGTCTTCTAGAATATCTGTCATCGAGATCGTGCGGAAGTTGTCTTGGGTACCGCGATAGTTCAACAAAATTTGGTAGCCACCGGAATTGGCACGAATATAACTTGCCTCATTGCCTGTAAAAGGCTTGAATATCGCTTGCCCTAACTGATAATGCCGTTTTTTGGCATCAACCACCTGGAGTTTCACACCTTTGCTTTCCAGATACATTAAAGCCAGCTTGGTTCCTAAGCTTTCTTGGGTTTTACCCTGTTCTGTAACGGTTAATAAGCCGCGACGCACCTTGCCATCGGCATCTAACACTAAATCTGCAATTGCAATTTGACCAAGCTGGCTTAAAGTGGGCGGAGGAGGAACTGTTTCCCCAACGAGTTTCCCAACGCCAATTAGGTTGGGAGTAGACTTAAACACTTTAACCAACGCTTGATGACCCGGTTCCACGGGTAAATTTCGATACAGATCTAGACCAATAGCGATCGGCTTTTGTGCTTTTAATTTCTCGATTAATCGAGCTAGAACAGTATCCGGTAGTTGCCCGACGCCAATTTTATTCAGATCTGACTCATCAATGGTGACAATGACAATGCGAGGGTCAATTGCTTCCTTGGGACGCAGACGCACCAACTGATCGTGAGTCACCCATTCTAAAAGCTGAAATAGTCCTGTCGAGCTGGCAGCAATGATTACTCCCGCTACAGTAGGGGCGGTAATCAGTACCCCACGCCATTTCCAAATTCGCTGCCTGAGCTTCAGCCACATGTATTATTGGTAACCAGAATACACAAGAAAACCCCCGATTACTGATTGCTAAATGCTGATGGCGTTCTGAATGAGGTTTTACCTTGAGCCATTAGCGATCGGGTATCTGGCACCCAATACAATAGAAGCCTATTGTAACAGTGGCTTTGTTGCGATCGCCTCCAGACCCACTGATTTTAACAACTTTTCCCAGGTAGCGGCTAAGGTTGAATCGTTGGGTTGCGATCGCCTCTGGTCTGCGAGACTGGTCAGCGTATCGTACCAAATTCCATTCTTTCCGTACAAGGCAGCACGTTCCACTGGGGACAAAGTCTTGAGCTGACGACTCATAGCTGGGTTCGGTGCAATTCGCTGGATTCGACCTTCTACAGTCGGATTATCCGGTCGGATTGCCTCTCCACAAATCATCACAAAAGACCACTGATACGTCTTACCCACCTCAATTTTTGGGGCATCATCTGGAAGTTTGAAGCTCACAATACCCGCTGTTTGACTCATGGGAATTATTTTTTGATAGTAATAATCCTCATTGTCATCTTTCAGCACAAACAGCGCCTTTCCGGCGGACGTTTGAGGCACATAAACAAAGAATGTTGGATGCTCGGATATGGTCAATTCTGAGTAAGTCGCCGGTCTCAATGGAGTAACAGACGGACCTAAGACTTGCGAATCTTGAGAACATATCCCACCATTACGCGATGCCCCGCCTGCTGAATCATCTGGTTTCCCGTCCCTCAGAGGCTCAAACGTGACACTGACAATGGTTTGCCCAGGTATTGTTGAAGCGGACTGTGCCCGTACTTGTATGGCTAAGCCAGCGCTCAACATCATGTTCAGAGATAAACTGACTGAAAAAAGTTTTATAGATAGACGTTCATTTTGCCAAGCCATGATTTTGCCTTCTCCCTAAAGATAGATATAGGCATTCTTAAGGGTATTATATTTTTCAACTTTCGTCATCTGTACATCCTGGCAAAAATGAATGTCTTCGAGTAAAATTCAGTTGAAAGAAATTAACGAGTATTTTTTAATTTGACATCCAATTATTTTACTTGACAATAAATCGCTTAACTTGACAATAAATTGCTTAACTTGAGATTTAATTTCTTAAGTTGAGAGCCAAAGCATCCCCTAGCCATTTAGCAACGAAAGAAAATCAAAGCCAATTACCAACCAGAACAAAAGGTGCCCAGTAATAAGGATGGTCGTATTTAGCATTTCTTAACAACATGAGCTGAGACTGGCGAACCGCCTCCGCTTTGCTCACCTGAGTTTGAAATAGCTCTCGATAAAATTCAGCCATGAATTCGGCGGTGGATTCGTCAGAGACTGACCATAGAGTGGCTAAGGTACTACGTGCTCCAGACCTCACAGCTAATCCGGCTAATCCCAAGGTTGCCCGCTTGTCACCTGCTGCCGTTTGGCAAGCACTCAGAACCAGTAATTCAATGGGGTTCTGGTTTTGTTGCTGTCTAGATTGCAATAATTGATCGAAATCCTTAACCTGAATTCGACCATCCCAAGTGAGGAGAAAAGTATCCTCGGCCTTAGAACTAAACTGAGCATGGGTAGCAAGATGGATTACGGGAAACGGTAGTGCACTAATTTTCTTTTCCAGACTTTTCTGAGTAAATTCCTGATTAAGCAGCACCTCAGAACGAACCTCAGCAGAAATTTGCTTAAGTTCAGACTTGACTCCTGGCAAGGCGGCAAAGCCTTGACGAGCCTCAGTCAGTCCGCCGGTTAAGGCGGTGAGGCGATTGCGAGCAAGCGATCGCGACTCCAACAACTGCAACCCTTGGCTAAGGGCAATGCTATATTTCTCCACGAGATACTGTTTTCCATCGTGGAGGGCTGCCATGGGTACATTCCGCAGAGAACCATCCAGGACAAAGACTAAAGTTTTGACGCCACTTTCCGCTAACCGAGCCTCAGCCGGTCGAATTAGCCAGTCATAAACTTGTTGTGAAAAGCGCAAACGCAGTTTGCTAGAGAAGGATCGGTTCAAAGATTGTAAGAATTGCTCTAGAATGCCTTCGACTTCACTTTGGCGTAACTGAGTTTGGTAGTAGCTCAAGGGTTGCCCTGGTAGCGAGAGGATAACCGCAAAGCGATCTGGCAAAATAATCGGATAGATCACGGCAGCCGTGGGATCGACCCGGTCAATCTGCTCTGGTTTAATATCCAAGCAGGCTTCCCGAAAGAAATTGTCTAATTCAGCGAGCTGGAGTGATTCAATCACTTGGCGAGCTTGTTTGAGGTTTTCTTGCCTGGAAACTGGATTTTGCTCAGGCACAGATTGCAGGAGCAATTCCACAAGTTCACGATAGATGGGTTCCACACTCTCCCGGAACGAAAACTGCACATCAGGATTAATCGCCACCAAATCGCTGCGAAGGGATTGTAAAGCCTTGACGGCTTCGGTGTACGCAGCAAGCGCTTGAACGGTGTGCGGCTGGGTTAACCCGCCCTGAAGTGCTCCTTGATGTTTATGAATTCGACCGAGTTGCCACTGCCAACGATAGGTAATATCCGACGCATTAATCGCCTGAGCTAGACTGAGAGCGTCTTGAGTCAGTTTTTGTGCTTCTGGAAAGTTCTGTGTGTATTCATAGAGATGTGCCAACTCCCCAAGGGCGTAGGATTCAGCTCTGGAGTCTTTCAGCATTCTTGCCTGTTGGACGGCTTTGGCTAAAAGTTGAGCCATATCCGGTAAAACGGTTGAAGATGGCAGAGCCTTTGGATCACGTTCAACCTTACCTGTGAGCGCAGACAATTTGATCAAGCTTTCAGCCAGATTCACCTGAGCGTAGACAGCCGCACGACTAGGGGGTAGTTGGGTGAGGTTCGCCTGAATGGTGGGTAATAAAGCTTGCGCCGCTTGCCACTGTTCGGTTTGGACGAGCAGGCTCAGTTGGTTGAGTTGCGCTTCTAGTTGACTGAGTGGGTTTGTGGCTTTTTCAGCCGCTTTTTGATAGAGTTCAGTAGCTTTTGGATAATCTTGTAACGCTCGACGCGTATTCCCTAAACTGAACAGAGTCGCGCTTGTATCCCCGGCAGAATCCAGGCGCTCTTGAATCGCTAAACTCTGTTCTAAGACTTCCTGGGATTGTTGTAAGTCTCCCACCACTTGCAGGGCAACCCCTAAACTTCGCAGTCCTGAGGCTTTCAGCAGGGAATCGGGTTGAGTTTGTAGCTTTTGATTGATCTGCTCTAAGTTCGTTTTTGCCCGTCGGTACAGTCCTAACGTTTGCAGAGCTTGGGATTGGTTAATTTGAGTGCCAATCATTCCGACTTCATCCCCAGCCGCTCTGTAAGCCTGTTCCGCTTGTTTCCAGGTATTGAGAGCGGCTTCGGCTTTTCCTAAGGCGAGTTGAAGACTGCCTTGGGTATTGAGGACTTGGGCAAGAGTGAAGGGGTTGTTAGGGGGAATGAGCTCTAGGCTTTGGGAAATTGATGACTGTGCCTTTTGCCATTGTCCTAAGTCTTGATAAGCTAGCGAGAGATAGTTCAGGCTGAGGGCTTGGTTGAGGCGATCGCCTTTTACTTCGTAATCCTGAGCCGCCTGTTGCCAAACCGCAGCCGCATCTGCAATTTGCCCTGCCTCATACAGAGTTATGCCTTGTGCGAGTTGGGTTGAAGCATGAGTTGTGTGCTGTTCGATGGAGGTAATGGGAGAACGCTGGGCAGCGACAGGCACAACGGCTGTAATTAGGAACAGGGTTAGCAGTCCCAGGATAAAGTGTGAAATATAGCGTCTCACAATAGACCCACTCTTGTGTATTGGAGAAAATTGGCGCAGTCTTTTCATGCCTTCAACCTTCAACGTTCAATCTTCCAACCTTTAACCCTATTTTGAGCAAGTAGCCGGATGATTGTTAACTTATCAGCCAACTCCGCGTGACATTAGGGCGTGATTCATATCCCTTTGCTATGATTGTCCTGAAATTCCCATAATTTTGTAAGATTCGTCTGTTTTGTATCACAAACTTTTTTATGAATGTATCCACTGAATGAGTAGGCAGAATCAGCCAGAGTTCCCCTCTAAGGTTTACGCTGAGGCTGTTGTGCGTTCAGCAACTGGGGCATCGTTGTTGCGCTCTTCAAGTCTCGTCACTAGCGAGAACGTGGTTCAATTTCAGGCAGAACCGAACCTAGTTACATTAGCCAAAAAACGCTTAGAGGCAGCAGGATTTGAAATTTTAGATGTAGGAAAAGCATTGATCAGCATTGCTGCCGAGCGAGAGGTTTATGAGCGATCGTTTCAGACAAGATTGGAGGCAATTGAACGCCCTGTAATCAAAGAAATGGGTGAGCCAAGCACGGCAACATTTATCAATTCAGTTGATGACAAACCCTTTGGGGAGATTGATACCTCTGATACCCGATGGGATGAGGTATTAGATGGAATTGCGCTCAGCGAACCTGTTTACTATACTCGACCGATTAGTTCTACAACAGAACCACCAGAAAGAACAGCGAAATATCTGAATGTGCCCGATGATGTGGCTCAAGGATTGAATGCAATTCGGGTTCACCAAAATGGCATCACAGGCAAGGGTGTTCGGGTTGTCATGATTGACTCTGGGTGGTATCCCCATCCATTTTTTAGAGAACATAACTATAAGGTAAATGTTGTTCTTGCCCCCGGTTCAACCGCTCCTGATCGAGATGATAGCGGTCATGGTACAGGGGAATCTGCTAATGTTTTTGCCATCGCTCCTGAAGCTGAGCTAACCATGATCAAGTTTGACATGGAACTTGAAGGTAAGCTCAAAAACGTTACATCCGTTGCGGCCTTGAAGCGAGCGATTGAACAGCGACCTGATATTATTTCTTGCAGTTGGGGATCGGATCAGAGAAGCCGTCAACTGTCTCCTCAAGACAAAATGTTAGCGGCTGTTGTTGCTCGTGCAGTTCGTGAGGGGATTGTCGTTATTTTTGCAGCTGGGAATGGAAGCTGGGGTTTTCCAGCCCAACATCCAGATGCGATCGCAGTTGGGGGAGTTTACAAACATTTAGAGGGATCGTTAAAAGGTCGTTTGGAAGCCAGCAATTACGCCAGCAGCTTTATCAGCCCCGTTTATCCGGGACGACGAGTTCCAGATTTGTGTGGTTTGGTTGGGCAGCTTCCGGATGGGGCTTATATTATGTTGCCGATTCCTCCTGATGGTTGGCGCGATCGGGTGCTATCTGTTGTGGGTGATGGTGATGGCACGTCTCCTTCTGATGGATGGGCCGCATTTAGTGGTACTTCAGCAGCCGCACCTCAGATAGCGGGTATTTGTGCTTTGATGAAACAGGTTGATCCGAGCTTGTCTCCTGCGAGGGTAAAGCAAATTTTGCAGCAAACGGCTCGTGATGTGGTTGAAGGGTTTAGCAATCCAGATACAGGGGGTCATCGAGCAAGGGAAGGGCTGGATTTGGCAACGGGTTATGGGTTAGCGGATGCTTATGAAGCGGTAAGGGCGGTGAAAGCATTCACTAACGAAAATTGTTGTGATGATTGTGCATCTTCAGAACGAACAGAGCAAAATCTTTCAGACATTTATCTAACATCAAAAGTGAGGAAACCTATGTCTTCTGAATTCCCTAAGTTACAAAAAAAACTCGATGAACTACGTTGGAAATTTGAAAAGGAATTACAAGCAACAATTGATGAGCATGGACTAGAGGATGTTGAACTAATAATCAGTGAGGATAACTTCATTCCTCGTTCACCGATTACAAAAATTGCTTTCTCTTTGCGAGAGAGATTAGATAGCTGTTTTCACACAAAAGAAGAATATGAGAAGTTAAAAGAAGAATATGAAAATTTAACCAAAGCACAACGTAGTAGTTTAAGCAAAGAAGAACGTGTTAAGTTTAAAATAGGAATAGGTGAAATTAAGATATGGGAAATTACAGAAGAACATATATCTTCGGCTCAAGCACTGATTAAAATTGGTAGGCATCAAGAATTAGCAATTAGGGTTTTAACAGAAGCGTTATTGTTAACTGGTGAAGGGGGAAAAGATATCAGAAAAATGGCATCTGAGGCTTTATCAGAGTGCGGTTCTGAGATTGCTATGTTTGATGCTAGTAGCAGGGATGAGACTTCATCACTTGACAAGATAGAATTGACATGTGGTAAGTGTAAGAATGGAAAGAGATGCTGTACTAATGGTAAGTGCTACAGTTGCTAAAGTCCTAATTTTTTACAATCCCGATCGGGATTAAGCCTGGATTGAGCGGGAATTTTTGTCTTACAAAGTAGCGAGCTCTCAAGTTGATTATCAGTGATTTTTTGTGCTGTTCTAATATCTGTTCCGTACAAAATACTCTCCTTAAAATCTGCTTCTTGCAGAGAGGCTTCACTAAAATCAGCATCTCGCAAATTTGCTCCCTGAAAATTAGCTTTTACAAGAAAAGCTTTTTGGAAATTAGTATTTTCAAGTTGAGATAACCTAAAGTTAGATCTAAATAAAGTTGCGCCACTTAGGTTCAACCCACTCAAGTTATCATTACAAAAATTAGCCTCTTCTAGGTGGTCTTTCTGTCCTGTTAAAACTAAGTACCAAACCAATATAGACATCTCAAGATTTTGTTGACATTTTGCATCCTCTCTATAGATAGTTGTCTGGGCTAAGATCAAAAGAAAAAAATGAATAGGAATGAGCGTTCCCATAAACGGTATGATGGCAATTTTCAAAAATCCGTGTAGCTGTTTTCTACGACTAGCTTTCACAAACTCTTTTGCTAATCCAGATAGTGAAATTTCAGAGTTGTGAGCTTGCATAAACTCCCTAGCATCACGGAGCGATCGCCCCTGAAGCAGATAATCTTTAGATTTTTTATGGTGCTTCCATTCTTCGGCGGCATCTTCAATTTTGCGTTTTTTCCGCAGGGCTTCTCGACATTCCTTGAGCCAATCTCTCAATTGTTTCCAATTGCGGATCAGGGCTTCGTGGGCGACTTCGATCATTTCGATCATTTCGCCATATTGTTTATCGGAGAAGCGAACTAAGAAACGAACTCTAGGTTCCGCAAAAAGATTGATAATTGACCGGACACGGATTTCATCGCCGTCGCTGGCGATTAGTTCTGATACCGCCGCACGGCGACGGGTATCTCCGCTATCTTCATTCAATTGCACCAGTGCCAAAAAGATGCAACGAGCGATCGCTTGATCATCAGCACTCAAGGATTGATACAGATGTTGAGCTTCACCCGCTAGTGCACCTCCTACACCACCAATGTTGTGCAAGGTTGTTGCCGGATCGACCCCGTTTTGCAAGCCTTCCCAAATCCGGGTTAGGGCAAACTGTAGTAGAGGGAGTGCACCTTCTCTTCCCTGAGTTTGCTCAACCAAGAGCTTAACGATCGCTTTATCTAACTTATTTCCTGCCTGTTCTGCGGGTTTAGCAATGGCAATCTCTAGCTCCTCTGGTTGCATAATCGGCACCAGAAACCCCTGAGTTGAAAAGAGTTTGTTTAAGCGTGGGTGTTGCTGAGTGTCCCCTAAAAAGTCACTTCGTAGCGTGAGAATAACAGATACCCGTTTGGTTGGTTCTGCTGCCGCACAAAGCAAATTCTCAATAAACGCATCCCGTTCAGCAATAAATGCCTCTCGTTCAGTCTTCTCTAACGAAAACGCATAGGTATAAACCTCTTCAAATTGATCCACCAAAATAATCAAGGGAGAGAACTCGATATCAGGTAATACATCGGCAATGCGCCTTAATCCCTCATAGTTACCTGCATCACTCTTTGTTGCGAGAACTCGTTCAAATTCCTGTGCTTTTTCTACTGGTGTTGAGTCGTTTTTGACAATCCGCGCCAACACTGTTGCTAAAGCTTCCAGAGGATGGGTTCCGGGTACAAGTACCGCCAATCGAGCGTGATCTCGACCTGGCAAGGGTTTTTTCCCCAAAGCTGGAATAAGTCCTGCTCGTGCCAGAGATGATTTTCCTGAACCCGATGGCCCATAAATCGGCAGTACCCGGACTGTCGATTGGTGTTCATGAAGATGGCAGAACTTCTCCCACAGTTGCTCGATTTGCGTTTCGCGCCCAAAAAAGCGATCGCCATCGATTTCTCGAAATGCCAGCAACCCTCGATAGGGATTATCCCTTAAGTTTGTAGTATCAGGTTGAGGCGATTTGGCTTCAGTTTGAGCATGGGATAGGTAAACTGTGAGGTGACCAATTGCTAAACCACCCATCATCTGGGCGATGATCTGTCCCTGAGTTTCGTCTATCTCTTGGCTAATCCGGTTAATGGGTGCAGGAGGGAAAGCTGATTCAGAATCAGGAGGAGTTGGCATAATGCGATCGCTTTTAATCTCTCCAGGCACCTACAGGTTTACATCACCGTGAATAGCATCAATATTACCGATTGACTTACCACCTGTCTGTTGCCCCGTTACCTGTCCTTTAGTATTTTGGATAGTTTGATTAATTTGTGTGCCCGAAGTTGCTTCAGATTTCTCCTGCATAATTTGAGCGATCGCTTCTGCTAACTCTTGGTCTTCGTCGAATAACTTCTTCAATTGCTTCTGAAAGACCTTTCTATAATCTTCATCCTCTGGATCTGTAGATACTAAGTTAACCGCACTCTTGGCATCTTCCTTGGCTTCAACTTTTGGCTGTAACTTGCCCCAAACTTTCTTCGCTTTGTTCCAAGAATCTTCACCAAATTTAGTCGCAACACTTTCGGCTGATTTCTCACCGAACTTAATCAGAAAGGGTAGAAAAGGAGTCAAAAAAGCCGTTAGCGCGATAACATCCATATCCTCTATTCTCTCCCTCAAAATTTCTCTTCGTTGCTCAACTTATAATTTTCTACAACTGCCGTTTGTCGTATTCCTGAAAAATCCTATTTAACAACCAAATTACCGTTGGGAGTTAAACGTCTGGCAATCTGGGGGTCTAGACCAAGGATTTTGAGGAGTAACATCCGGTGCGTGAGCCACCAACTCTACCTCACCTTTGGCATTCCTCACCCATCCCGTCGCCTCAACCAGTGGCGATTGAGGATGAGTCGTTGCCAAGTCTCGCCGTTTCCTTTGGGTATCTTCTCTCCCTACCCTTCTTGGAGGGCGTAAATCCCGCCAAACGGTCTGACCTCTAAGCGTCTGAGTCGGGTCTTCGGGTAAACCGCCTCGTCCAGTAACAACAAAGCTACTCCCACTGTCAGCCGAGCATCCCGTGGCAACTAACCCTGTCACATCAACGACCTCAACCGGCAATTCCACTAATCCCTGAGAGGGGTCAGCACCCAGTTGGTTAATTTCCACCACACCATTGACTCCCAAGGTTGAACTCGCTGTAATCGAACTATCGGGGGACACAAAAATTCCTTGAGTTGTAATGCGGATATTCCCGCCAGCGCCTTGGAAGGCATTGGCATTAATGCTGCTTTTCTCAAAAAGCGCTAAAACACCAGCCTTGATGGTAATATTGCCCCCATTGCCACCGCCTGTATCCTCAGTGCCAGCCTGAGTGGAGATTTGACTGCCGTTACGCAGCACTAAATCTTGTTTTACTTGCAAGTCAATATCCCCACCTTGACCTAAGATACTGGTTGCACTCATCCGTCCTTGATTGTCCAGCAAGATAGAGTCAGCCCTGACGTTCAGGTCGCCCGGTAACCCTGTAGCTGTACTTCTGACACCGATTTCTGCTCCATCCCGAACCGTTAACCGCCCAGTTTGAATCGTCAAGTCACCTGCCTTTCCCGCACCACGGGTATTCGTTTCGATGGCGCTAGGCACAATGCCATCACCAATGATGCCGAAAGAAACCGCTTCGACAGAAGGAGCAACACCTGTCGCAAAGCCGCTGACATCAACAGACTCAGACGCATTTACATTTAATGTTCCTGCGGTTCCACCACTACCCGTTGCCCCTGAAATTTGGGCACCGTTTTGCACCGTCAATCGCCGCGAAGTAACCGTTAAGTTCCCTGCTGAAGAATTCCCAGGTTGCCCTGGTACAGTCAGCAGCGAGGTAGACGAGAGCAACCCCCCTATAAACCGACCATCAGCCGATATACCGCTGAGTTCGACTGTATCAGCCGTGACAGTCAAATCACCGCCTCGCCCCGCCCCCGCCGTCGAGGTTGAAATTTGGGTGCCGTCGGCAACCACAAGCTGATGGGTGCTAACACGGATATCACCCGCATCGCCCTTACCCAGCGCTGTCGTAAATAAGCCCCCAGGAACCGCGACTCCGGCGGGAGTTCCCCTCATTTCTACCGTATTAGCCGTTACGGTGATACTGCCCCCTGTACCTGTACTGGTAGGCCCTGGAGTGGTACTCAGGGAGGAGCCATCTAAGAGTCGTAACTGCTTAGCGGTAAGGTTTATATTGCCTGCATTGCCCGTGCCAGCCGTTCCTGTAAACACGAGGGTACCATGGCTGAATTCGGCTAACTCAGAAACCCGAAAAGTTAAATTTCCTCCATTGCCATTGAGCAAAGCTGGGGTAAATAGGTTGGCACCGTTTTGAACTTTCAACTGACTCGCGTCAATTGTCATATCCCCAGCTTTGCCGCTACCCACGCTCAAGCTATACAAACCATCACTAAGGCTGAGGGGGTTAAAGGTTCCTGTCAGTAGCTGTTGCGATGTGACAAAAGGAGTCGTTCCGGTCAGTTCTACCGTATCAGCGCGGACAGTCAGATTTCCTGCCGCACCCGAACCAAAGGTAGATGTAGACACAAAGGCTCCCTCTTGCATTCGGAACTGATTGGCCTGTATGTCGATACCCCCACCGTTAAAATTACCAAAGGTATCAGCGACCAGCCTAGAACCTTGAGTCAGGGACACTTGCCCTCCCCGCAATTGAATCGTACCCCCGCCTAAGCCACTGGCATTGACTGCCGCGCCAGATAGTTCGATGTTCCCAAACGTCTGGATACCTTCATATCCCAAGACCAAACCGGTTGCGGTAGGCGTCAGGCTAACTAAACCAGGACTGGCGACGCTACCCAGTTCAATCCGTCCTTGGAATGCCGTCAGGTTTCCTGTGTTCAAGCTCAAATCACCGCCCACAAGCCCCAGCGTTTGACCGGGCGGCACCTGAAGACCGGCATTATTGCTACCCTGAGATTGGTTGAGAATACTGCCTGGATTTGACCCGAATTGTAAGCCAATCGGGACATTAATGGTTAGCAAAGGTGGAACTTGGGGATTGGTGGCGCTGAATTCACTGCTATCAGAAAATTTGACGCTATTAGCTGTACTAGCGATAAAAGAACCACCCAGATTTAACTGAGCATTAGCGCCAAAAATAATGCCCTTAGGATTAATCAAAAATAGGTTAGCTATGCCTTGAGAACGCAGCGTACCATCAATATTAGAGATGTTCCCTCCGGTGACGCGACTGAAGATGTTTTGAATATCTAAAGCGTTGTTAAAAACAGCCTCTGAACCTGTGGGAACAGAAAAGTCTTGAAAGCTATGGAATAAATTGCTACCGACTCTAGTCCCTCCCTCAATCAGGCTGGTGTTGCCGTTAGGAGTAACAACTGTATTGTTTGGTAGCGTGATATCTGGTACAATCTGGGACTGGGCTAGGCTAGATGTAGTGACCAAACACAAGCCAATACTGCTAGTGATCCAGAGGGCACGATGGCGTGATTGCCTTAAAAAACAGCCCATAATTTTTTAGTTTTTTGGTTATTATCTTTGCCCAGGTAGATGTCACACGGCTGGTCTTGAAAAGGCTGAACAATGAAGACCTGTGCTGATTCCCTATTGACCCATAGTTTTATTCAGATCGTCCCACTGGGAAAGACGTTATCATCCACCTTAAAAAAGATATAAACCCTTACTGCGACCGAATTCCAGGATGGGAATTAAAACCCTGGTGAATTCGGATTTTTGCAGATTTCCTCCTACGTCTTAAGGGTGATGCGTTCTATGCTACTTCAAGAATAGCCAAATCGGTAGTCTTGTTCTGGGTGATCTCAGCAAGAAATTAGAGAGGTGATCGCCTCTCTAATCTCAGAATTCTCAGAGCATCCAGACCTGTTTCCAACGAGGAACGTTGATGTCTTTCTCGATTAGAATGATTGGCCCGCATAAACAGAGCGAACTTCACCATTGCGTCGAATCACAGCTTCCTGGTTGGCGATCGACACTAACGTCCAGCCACTATCGCCAATGGCTTCACCGACGAAAATATATCGGGTAACACCACCTGCATTAAACAACGCCGCCGAGCGATCGCCCTGTTCCATTACTCCGACAAGAGTGTGTTTGTTCGCAGATGTCGGTAATTGAGCAACTGGTGCCGTCGGGATAATCACAGAGGGAGGCAACGCAGGCAACGCGGGTAAAACCGGAAGGGTTGTCGGTGCTGCGGCTTGAGGAGAGGCAGGTGCCACCCGTTTGGCAGCAGGGGAAGGGCTGGGTGCTGCCTGTCTGGCAGCAGGAGTAGGGCTAGGTGCTGCCCGTTTAGCAGCAGGAGAAGGGCTGGGTGCCGCCCGTTTAGCAGCAGGAGAAGGACTTGGGGCTTTGGCTCCTGATGAGGGCGCTGGTGCAGAGAGGGTAGGGACTGGGGGTCTAGCTCCTGCTGAGGGTGCCACAGGAGCAGCAGGGTTCTGAGGCGGGTAAACCGGGATGTAGACCCTTTCGATCACACGCTGAGGCGGACTCGCCGCCTGGGGAGGATTACCAGAAGGAAGCGCTGGCGGGTTACCCGTAGTACCACTAGGAGGAGTTGTTGCTTGTTGCTTCGCTTTATTCTTGTTGTCAATCACCTCTAGCGATCGCAGCATGTAGTTAGCAAACTGAGCATCCGATTCTGACACCTGGCTGGTATGAACCGTAGGTGTTGGTGTCGGCTTTAGCCACTCCGGCAATGTTAGCCTTTTCTGCTTCACCAACAGCAGGATAATCGACAGACCTAATACGAGAAAACCGATCAGTAATAGGAATCTTTCCAAAGACAAGCTGAACCGATTAGGACGAGAGTCCGATTTGGCTAATACCTGTGTCTCTACCCTCTCACTTAACTGAGAATCCCTTGATTCAGGGCTAGGCGTTTCAGAGAGTTTCTCCGGAGGTGGCACCACTGCCGGGGGAGTGGGAATCTGCGGAATTACAATCGACTTTAAGGAAACATACTCTGGCTTGGCAGGTTCTGTCGGCAACCGATTGCCGCCCTCTAAAATTTGGTCGAGGTCTGAAAATAACTCATCCATCAACCTATCAGCCTCTGCCTCTGCCGACCAAGGCTGGATGGGAGTAGGAGCGATGGATGGCTCTCTTTCCTTTGGGTTCGTACTGACGTTCTGAGACATGGGTTGCTCACTCTCGTGGCTATGGAATTAATTAAAAGGCTCGCTTGGCACTTCCTGTCGCTTAGATTAGCAGCCAAACTACTGATTCTAGAGAAAATTTTCGCAAAAATCTTCAATTCCAGACGTGCCCTGTCTCATCAGGCAGAAAGCAGGAGGCAGAAGGCAGAAGGCACCCATTGCTACGGAACCAAGGAAACTGAACGCATTTCTAGATAAACCAGTAAAGCGTTAACATCAGCTGGGTTAACGCCACCAATTCGAGATGCCTGACCAATTGTCATGGGTTTTACCTTGGAGAGCTTTTCACGGGACTCCTTCGACAGCGTTTCAATTTTTGCATAATCCAAATCGGGCGGTAACTGCCGATGGGCTTGGCGAGAAATCGCATCAATTTGGTTTTGTTGGCGCTGGAGATAACCGGAGTATTTAATGTCAATTTCCGCACCTTCGCGTTCCGCCTGATTAAGGTCAGGATTACTCAATCCATAGCGATCCAGATCGACGTAATGGAATCCAGAACGCCGCAGCAAGTCAGCTAAAGTAATAGACCCTTTAATCTTTTGCTGGGTATCCGATGCGATCGCTTTCCCCAGTTCATCATGTTCCTTTACCCGAATTTCCTGGAGTCGCTGTTTTTCTGCCTCAATTTTTCCTTGTTTTTGGGTATAAAGTTCCCAACGTCGGTCATCGATCAGCCCGATACTTCGCCCTAAGGGCGTCAGACGCCGATCCGCATTATCCGATCGCAACAACAGGCGATACTCAGAACGACTCGTCAGCATCCGGTACGGTTCTCTGAGATCTTTCGTACACAAATCATCAATCAACGTGCCGATGTAGCTACCCTCACGAGGCAGCACAATCATCTCTTGATGCCGAACATACTGCGCCGCATTCATCCCAGCCACCAAACCTTGAGCGGCGGCTTCTTCATAACCCGTCGTCCCATTAATTTGCCCCGCACAAAATAGCCCCTCTACCTTTTTGGTCATCAGAGTTGGGTAGCACTGAGTAGCGGGGAGATAATCGTACTCAACTGCATAGGCAGGACGTAGCATCGCACAGTGTTCTAAACCAGGGAGACTTCGCAACATTTGCAACTGCAATCCCTCTGGCAACCCTGTTGAAAATCCTTGAATATACAGTTCTGGAATATCCCGTCCTTCCGGTTCAATAAAAATCTGGTGGCTTTCCTTATCGGCAAAGCGCACAATCTTATCTTCAATACTGGGACAATAACGCGGCCCCTTAGCATCCACCCAACCCCCATAAACGGGTGACAGGTGCAGATTTTCCCGAATTAGTCGGTGAGTTTCAGCCGTCGTGCGGGTGAGATAGCAATTCATCTGCTCTCGTTCCACCCATACTTCCGGGTCAAAACTGAACCAGCGCACCTCCTGATCCCCTGGCTGAGGTTCCATCTGACTGTAGTCTACTGACCGCTTATCCACCCGTGCGGGAGTACCGGTCTTCAGTCGTCCCGTTTCAAAACCGAGTTGATTCAAGGTTTCCGTCAACCCAACTGCCGCAAATTCCCCAGCGCGTCCAGCGGACATGGATTTATTCCCCACCCAAATGCGTCCACCTAAGAAGGTGCCCGTTGTCAACACAACGGCCGGTGCTTGGAACCCCACACCAAAGTAAGTCTGAACGCCAATGACTTCATCATTCGCTCCCAGCAACAAATCCGTAACCATGCCTTCGCGAATTGTCAAATTTTCTTGATTTTCGACAATTCCCTTCATTACTGCCGCATATTCCCGTTTATCCGTCTGTGCGCGTAATGCCCAAACAGCAGGCCCTCGTGAGGAGTTGAGGACTCGTTTTTGCAGGTAGGTGCGATCGGCCATTTTGCCAATTTCCCCACCCAGGGCATCCACCTCATTGACCAACTGAGACTTGGCGGGTGCACCGACGGCGGGGTTACAGGGTTGCCAAGCGATTTTGTCAAGTGTCAGTGTCAACAGCAATGTACGACAACCTAACCGTGCTGCGGCGAGGGCGGCTTCACAACCGGCGTGACCGGCACCCACAACAATGACATCAAAGGAATCGAGGAATTCTACTGAGGAAGTAAGGGTCATGGCAAACGTCTGAGTAACGAGGACTCATGCTTAATTCTAGCCGTTTGAATTGGCTGCATTCTTTGGGCAGACAGATGCGCTAATGCGATAGGCGTAGGCAATCAATGCTTCCTCTCGTTCTGAGGTGAAGAGGTTAAGACATCAGGTTTATGGCATAAAGATTCAACAAAAGGGTGATAAGTAGTAAGTTGTTCAGCATTCAGGTTGGGATACCTAAATTCCTCAAAAGGAAGGGGGAACAGGGAATACGCAATTTAAATGCATATCAGCTTACAGCTATCTAGCATTGACTTAGGAAAAGTACTATTCACCAAAAAAATAAGGACACCTACTATGCGGATTGAATATCGACTGACTCTCAAAGATTATCAGGAAGCTAGCCAAGCTCACTTTAAATCGAATCGTTTTATCTATTTATTATATTGGTTTGGCAGTATTGCAGGTATTGCTTTTGGAGTTTTTCTTATTCTTGTCAGCATTTTTTCAAGCTATAAAGACTATTTTTTTGGTTTTGTGATGTTCACTTGTGGAATCATCTGTCACCCTTCTTTTAATCTAATTCAAAGCTATCTCAATAGGCAGGTTTGGAAAAGTCAGCCACTTCTACAAGAAGCAATGAATTTTGAATTTACACAAGAATGGATTTACCAGAAAAGTGAAAATTTTGAAAATAAGTTGCGCTGGAAAATTTATATTAAGTTTTTGGAGACAAAAAATCTCTTTGTATTATATCAAGTCAGCAACGTGTTTAACATTTTTCCAAAACGGGCTTTCGATAGTGATGAACAAATAGAGGAATTTCGAGAGTTACTTCGCACAAAGATAGGAACACCTTGTTAAATTACGTGCGATCGCCTTTGCTCGTCTAATGTCTTGAACAGACTAAAGAAACCTTTTCTCAATAAAACTTCATAATCATCCGGGTCATTTTCTCAGATACAAAAAAATGTCCTTAAAGACGAATTTCTTAAAAAAAATTAACAATGCTAGCCCACTTCTGCCCAGAGAAGCCATAATGCCGAAAAATAAGGTTGGACACAAAGGTCAGTGAAGTACTTTTTTCTCTCCGATGGATGGATGGTCGGTCGGGTTTGGGAGTTTGGCGGATTATGGAACATACACTCGTGGCGACGGGAACCCGAAATTCAGCAAATGAACCTTTGTATCCTGGAGCAAGGGGAAAAATTATGGCTTTATCGGGTGGAAGAAGCCGTTCTCATGGTTGAAGTTAAACCGACGCCTGATGCCGCATCCGATTCTGCCAAGAATATTGGCCAGGTTGTCCTTAAACGCCTGATTACGGCTGAGCAAGCCTTAGAGAGACTGGCAACGGCACAGACTTGGTCTAGTCCCCTCTCTATGGACGAATGAAACTCCTTTACCTCAAGGAGTAGTAAGGAGTAGAACTTTCTCCCTTGCCACTCTCTTGTGGCACGGAGAGAGTCATTCTAACCCTATATATAAAAAAACTGAGAGCCTCAACCTCCCTCGCCGCGACCCCATTCCTGCAAAAGGTGTCTGTCTGTGTGTCTTATGTGAATTATTGTTAAGAAAATTGACCCAATATTGGCTGAAACATGGGATCATAACTCTGAGATTGGCTTGCAATCGGCTCTAACAATAGTTACACTTCTTTAAACAATCTTCAGTTTCACGGACTCCGTGTCCGCAAACTACGTTACCTGACCTGGAGTTGATTAAAAAAACTCTACAAAGGGAGCGTCAATTTCTAATATCTTCAGAAAAGAAGCGTCGAAGTAGAAACTTTATCCGAGGAGGAGCGTAGTCAATGGGACTACCCTGGTACCGAGTACACACAGTCGTCCTGAATGACCCAGGGCGGCTGATTGCTGTACACCTGATGCATACTGCTCTGGTGGCAGGTTGGGCTGGTTCAATGGCCCTTTATGAATTGGCAATTTTTGATCCAAGCGATCCAGTTTTGAACCCAATGTGGCGTCAAGGGATGTTCGTCATGCCCTTCATGGCTCGTTTGGGTGTCACCCAGTCTTGGGGTGGATGGAGCATTACCGGCGAAACGGCTGTTGACCCAGGTTTTTGGTCTTTTGAAGGCGTTGCGGCGGCTCACATCGTCCTTTCTGGTTTGCTGTTCCTGGCTGCCGTATGGCACTGGGTTTACTGGGATTTAGAACTGTTCAGAGACCCTCGCACAGGCGAACCGGCTCTGGATTTGCCAAAAATGTTTGGCATTCACCTGTTCTTGTCGGGTCTTCTCTGCTTTGGCTTTGGAGCGTTTCACCTAACCGGACTCTTTGGTCCGGGGATGTGGGTATCTGACCCCTATGGACTGACAGGTCACATTGAACCCGTAGCACCCGCGTGGGGACCTGAAGGTTTTAACCCCTTCAATCCAGGTGGCGTTGTCGCTCACCACATTGCAGCGGGTGTTGTCGGTGTAATTGCGGGTTTATTCCACCTCACCGTCAGACCACCGGAACGGCTATTTAGAGCACTGCGGATGGGGAATATTGAAACCGTACTGTCTAGCAGTATTGCGGCTGTCTTCTTTGCGGCTTTTGTGGTGGCAGGGACGATGTGGTACGGCAGTGCAACAACCCCCATCGAATTGTTTGGCCCGACCCGTTATCAATGGGATCAAGGTTATTTCACACAAGAAATTGACCGCCGCGTACAATCCAGTCTGGCGTCTGGAGCCAGCGAATCACAAGCTTGGAACCAAATTCCAGAGAAGCTGGCGTTCTACGACTATGTAGGCAACTCCCCTGCTAAAGGTGGTTTGTTCCGTACCGGCCCGATGGACAAGGGCGATGGTATCGCTCAAACTTGGTTGGGTCACCCGGTATTTAAGGATGCTGAAGGCCGGGAGTTGACGGTTCGTCGCCTGCCCAACTTCTTTGAAACCTTCCCTGTGGTCTTAACGGATGCCAATGGCATTGTGCGTGCAGATATTCCATTCCGTCGCGCAGAATCGCAATACAGTTTTGAGCAGGCGGGTGTCACGGTTAGCCTCTACGGTGGCGAACTGGATGGTCAGACCTTTAAAGACCCAGCGATCGTGAAAAAATATGCTCGTAAGGCTCAACTAGGTGAACCCTTCGAGTTCGATACAGAAACCCTGAACTCTGATGGTGTATTCCGTACTAGCCCTCGTGGTTGGTTCACCTTTGGTCATGCAGTGTTTGCTCTGCTGTTCTTCTTTGGGCACATCTGGCACGGCTCTCGGACTCTGTTCCGGGATGTGTTTGCTGGCGTGGAAGCTGACATGGAAGAGCAAGTCGAGTGGGGTCTGTTCCAGAAAGTGGGCGACAAGAGTACCCGGAAGAAAGAAGCTGTCTAGAACGGCAATTGTGTAAAAGGTAAAAAGGCGACTAAAGGCTGAAGTGTGAAGCTTAAAATATGAAGTTGGAATGCTGAACTATACAAGCTCATGGATGAATAATCGGGTTGCTTCATTATTTCTGGAGACAAGCACGAGAAATTCATCCTTCACACTTCACCCCTTTTGAGCCTTTTGATTTTTTCATTAGCATGGCGAGTTAGACTGGTAATTGAGCAGATAGTCAGGAATTATTGACATGGAAAGCATTGCTTATATCTTGATTTTGACCTGTGCGATCGCTACGCTGTTTTTTGCGATCGCTTTCAGAGAGCCGCCTCGGATTGAAAAGTAGTTAACAGCGAACGGCTCTTGAGGAGCTATGACGTTAACGCCCCAAACGCAGCGTAGTCGCGTGAGTGTCAAAACTCTAAAACCTTAGTTTGGATATCCTGAGCCTTCAGCAGTCTATTGGTTTCTCGAATTGAGAAAATGAGATAGGCGACGAGGGGTTCAGGTTTTCGCATATATTTACAGTTACAGCATCCGAGTCACAGTTCTCTCCTTGGCCAACTGCCTTTGACTACACCCCGCTCAATCAAGGACTTTTTCTATGCGATGCCCTTATTGTCAGCACACCGACAGCCGCGTTCTTGAGTCCCGTTCCACCGAAGCAGGACAAAGTGTTCGCAGGCGTCGAGAGTGTTTGCGGTGTAAACATCGTTTCACCACTTACGAACGCATCGAATTTGTTCCAATGACTGTGATCAAACGCGATGGAAAGCGAGAATCTTTTGACCGCTCCAAATTATTACGGGGAATTATCCGAGCCTGCGAAAAAACAGAGATTCCTCAAAGAAGCTTGGAAGTATTTGTGGATGAAATTGAGGCTGAATTACAGCAGCAATCCGGACGGGAAGTCACTAGTAATGAAATTGGTGAATTAGTTCTTCGATACTTGCGAGAGGAGAATGAAGTTGCATATATCCGTTTTGCCTCAGTCTATCGGAAGTTTCAAGGCATCCGAGATTTTGTGGAAACTTTAGATCACCTCAAAAGCCATGAGGAACTTATTGAGATATCTCCAAGCCCCCGCACAGTAGATGTGGAGGTAGACGAACAGGAACCATCGGCATCAAGGAGGGTCTCAGAGAATTCAGAAGTAAAAGTGTAAACTATCTCATCAACTATCTCATCAACGAGAAGCGGATAAAGAAACTCTACTAAGGCATCCAGCCTGAGTTATAATTAACTGTCTGCACTTTATTAAATCTTTTAAAATAAGGTATAGACAACGCAATGTAGGTGTAGGTAGATGTAGGCAGCACAATGCCGACGTGCTTGTACATCCACAGGAGGCATAGTCATTACGGAGATAAAACTAGGAAACGCAACGCACATGCTCAGTCAGAAAAGAACCGCTACAGTCGATATTGGCTTCACTCACGACGATTTTGCCGCCCTTCTTGATAAATATGATTATCACTTTAGCCCTGGTGATATCGTCGCTGGTACCGTATTCAGTTTGGAGCCTAGAGGCGCTCTGATTGACATTGGTGCTAAAACCGCAGCATATATCCCGATTCAGGAGATGTCAATCAACCGGGTTGACAACCCGGAGGAAGTCTTACAGTCAAACGAAACGCGGGAATTTTTCATTCTGACTGACGAGAATGAAGATGGACAACTCACTCTCTCAATCCGTCGCATCGAGTATATGCGGGCTTGGGAACGCGTACGGCAGTTGCAAGCTGAAGATGCAACCGTTCGCTCCCTCGTCTTTGCCACTAATCGAGGTGGAGCTTTAGTGCGAATTGAGGGGCTACGTGGCTTTATTCCCGGTTCTCATATCAGCACGCGCAAACCGAAGGAAGATTTGGTAGGAGAAGAACTCCAACTGAAATTCCTGGAGGTCGATGAAGACCGTAACCGTCTGGTTCTATCACACCGTCGTGCGCTGGTTGAGCGTAAGATGAACCGCCTAGAAGTGGGTGAAGTGGTCATCGGTTCTGTGCGGGGCATCAAACCTTACGGTGCATTCATCGATATTGGTGGTGTTAGCGGCTTGCTACACATTTCTGAGATTTCCCACGACCATATCGATACCCCTCACAGCGTGTTTAACGTCAATGATGAAGTGAAGGTCATGATCATTGACTTGGATGCGGAAAGAGGTCGGATTTCTCTGTCTACTAAGCAATTAGAGCCAGAACCGGGGGATATGATCAATAACCGCGATCGTGTCTACGAAAAAGCGGAAGAAATGGCCGAGAAGTACCGGGAGAAGATGCGTGCAGCTCAACAGCAGCAAGTGGCGGCTACTGACGAGCTAGAGCCAGAGCTAGGGCCAGAGGCAGAAGCAGAGCCAGAGCTAGAGCCAGAGTATGAAGAAGAAGTCGTCGCTGCGATCGAAGAATAATTACGTTTTATGTTGGGGGTGGGTTTTAAACACCCAACTGTGTAATGAAGAGGGATTTTCCCTCTTTTTTTATAGGTATGGTGGGGAAGCCCCTGATGTTTTTTGTTGTTTGTACACAGGAGAAATTAGCCCTTGGTTACGATTCGCTGTCGAGACGCGATATTCCCAAACATCCAAGCCATCATTTTTGATAAAGACGGAACCCTAGAGGATTCGCAAATCTTTTTGAGAGAACTGGGGCAAAAGCGATCGCGCCTGATTGACGCGCAAATTCCCGGCATTGGAGAGCCATTATTGATGGCATTTGGCATCAATGGGGAAAAGATTGACCCCGCCGGTTTGATGGCGGTAGGAAGCCGTCGTGAAACTGAAATTGCGGCGGCGGCCTATATTGCTGAAACCGGTCGAGGGTGGTTAGAGTCGTTAGCGATCGCTCACAATGCCTTTGCAGAAGCAGATCACTACCTGAAAGATGCCGCTAACACTACACCCCTGTTTGTCGGTAGCCTGGAAGTTTTGAAATGCCTCTCAGAAGCTGGATTAAAACTGGGAATCCTGTCAGCGGCGAGAACATCAGGAGTACAAGCTTTTGTGCAGCGTCACCAACTCGAACCTTACATCCAGTTACAGCAGGGTGTGGATGAAGGGCCAAGTAAACCCGACCCCTCACTTTTTCTCCAAGCCTGCCAAAGGTTGGGTGTTGAACCTGCCGCTACTCTCATGGTGGGAGATTCTGCTGGGGATATTGAGATGGCACGTCGTGCGGGTGCGGCGGGTTGTATTGGCATCTGCTGGGGAACACCAGAAGCGGCACATTTAGAAGCGGCAGATGTAGCGATTTCCCAACTGGATGAAATCCAAGTAATTGAGTCTTAACCCACACCAGAATGGGCAAGAAGAGTTGACATTTCGTAGGAGAAAAACCTTCAATTTTCAACCTTCAACCCAGTACCCTTCACCAAGGCTAGAATTCTCTTCTAAAAGCTCTAAGTTGTTAAGCAGCCGAATTGCTGATTTATAAGCTTCTTCCGTTAATTCGTCCCGTTCCCCACTGCTTTCTACCAAGTCATCAACCACTAATTGCAAGAAACCAATCATAGGGTTGAGGCGATTCCGAATTTCATAAGAGGCTCGGATAAAAGCCTCATTAGCTGATGCATGGATCACTTCATTCGCGCTGCGGTCAAATTGCATTAAGTAAAGACGTGTATAGTAGCCGCCTTTTTTGAGCAGTTCCTCATGAGTACCCAGCTCGACAACTCGTCCCTTGTCCAGCACCGCAATCTGACTGGCTTTTTGCACCGTAGAAAGTCGGTGAGCAATCACAATCGTAGTGCGATCGCGGCAGAGTTCATCAATGGCTTGTTGTACCAGTCGCTCAGATACGGTATCCAGAGCACTGGTAGCCTCATCCAAAATTAGAATATCGGGGTTACGCAGCAGAGCACGGGCGATTGCTAGTCGTTGCCGTTGTCCTCCAGATAGCAGAACACCGCGATCGCCAATTTCTGTATCAAACCCTTGGGGTAACTGAATAATAAATTCATAAGCATTCGCTCGTTTGGCAGCTAAAAGCACCTGTTCGTCCGTAACATTCTTCAGCCCATAGGCGATATTGTAACGAACCGAATTATTAAATAAAAACGTATCCTGACTAACAATTCCCATCGCCTGCCTGAGCGATCGGATGTCATATTCTCTTAAATCTTTGCCATCGATTGTAATTCGCCCCTCAATCGGGTCATAAAATCTTGGTAGCAAATCCGCCATTGTTGATTTACCTGCCCCCGAAGCACCCACTAAAGCAAGAGTTGTTCCTTGAGGAATCCATAAATCAACCCCTTTCAGTACTAAATCCTCATGACCAGGGTAGGTAAAAGATACTCCTTCCCAACGAATTCCTTGTTTGATTTTTGTATAAAAACTTGAACCATTCGTCATGAAAGGTTTGTTATCTCGCCGCAAAAAATTTGCAACAATTTGAGTTCCCGGTGCGGCATTGGCAAATTGACTTCTTTGGGCATTCAGTTGGCTAACCACCGGAAGTAATCGAAAGAGTACATATAGATAAATGAGTAATACAGTTAACAGCGACTCCATCTGCTGCCAAAAGAAAGCTTTTCCCAAAAAGACAATGGCTAAAATTGATAAGGTTCCTACTATTTCATTAATTGGACCAATGGCATCATAATTAGCCTGCGATCTGGCATCTACTTTTTCTAAGTCATCAACAAATTTATCGAGTTGTTTATACTCATATTCTTCATTTCCAACTGTTTTAATTAAGCGCATTCCTGTCAACATCTCGACCAGAATTGTCGCATATTTGCTGGATTTTTCTGATAGCACTTGACCAAAGCTTTTAGCCCGTTGGATGAGGGCTTGGTTAATCAAAGCGACCAGGAATAATAAACCACTGGCTGCTAATGTAAGTTTCCAAGAGATGGAAACAAGAATACCAATATATATTAAAATATTAATGGATGTGGTAAATATATTAATCGCAATTCGGATAGAAACCGTAGCTCGACCTACCTCATTCCCTATTTGATTCAGAATATCTCCAACTTTAGTTTTAGAAAAATAAGCCATATCGACTTCTAAAAGTAGCTTAATTCCTTCTTCCCTAATATCCCTAACCAATTTTCTGGATAAATTGGCTGAAACGATGGCATTCATGTATACGGCAATGTTCTTTAAAATAATTCCTGAAACGACTATTGCAACCATGAACAAAATACTGCTGCTATCATCACCTCGATCAAAAAACGCGAGGATTTTTTGGATGGCTGGCGGACCAACGTTCAGGTTTATATCCTCTTTCCCCAAAAATCCCAGTACTAAGGGCACAATCAGTGTTGTACTAACCCCATTAAACAATGCACTAGATGAACCAAGAATAATGGTTAAAACAATCCAACCGGGATAGCGTAGTGCGTATTTCAAAAGGAGCTGATTAGGAGACATAGAGTAGGTGATGCGATAAGATATAAAGCTTTTTCTTACACTAATGCTGACTTTTTTAGCATCATTTTTAGTGCAATAAGAGATAAAGATACCAAGATAAAGCGAGCTTTTTCCTGGAAGAAGATGTTAATTAATCAATAATCTTTAAGCGACCGATTTGCAGGTCGTCAAAGATGCGATTGATCTGGCTGCGCTCATCATCCGTGACTTTATAGTCAGAGAGGAATGTAGTAACCAGTTGTAGATGTTCCTGACGGCTCAATTGACCAGTCTGAAAAATGCGCTCCATGATCGGCTTGAGGGTTTGACTAAACTGATTTTGATTGTTTCCTGCCATTAGTTACTGGTCACGCGATCCCGTTTTAGCACGCTGGATATTGCTTTAATTTTCTCCTAAGATAGTCTGCTTGGTATGGATGCGTCATCTCACATCCGAGATATGGGTAGAGCTATGGTTGAATAGGGTGGGTTGGAACGTGTCTATCTAGAGGGTTGGGTCGGTTCACCCATCGAGAAAGAAACGGATTTGAGTGAGGCAGGACAAGTCATGCAGGTCAATCGGCTTTGTGCACTTTCTGACAACTATATTTTTTTGCTCCATGACCCCAAAAAAAACGTTGCGGCGGTTGTTGACCCAGCAGAGGCGGCTCCGGTGCTACGGCATCTAGACCAACTAGGCGCTCAATTGGTCGCGATTTTCAATACTCACCATCACATGGATCATGTCGGCGGGAATCGGCAGTTGAGGCAACATTTCCTGGATGTCTGTGTGTATGGGGGCGCTCAAGATAGGGGTCGCATCCCAGGACAACAGGTGTTTTTACAGGAGGGTGATAAGGTCGAATTTGCCAACAGAACGGGAGAAGTCTTGTTCGTTCCAGGACATACCCGTGGGCATATTGCCTATTATTTTCCTCCAGCCGTCGAGGGTGAAACGGGGGAGCTATTCTGCGGTGATACCTTATTTGCGGGGGGGTGCGGCAGACTTTTTGAAGGAACCCCGACGCAGATGGTGGATTCTTTAAGTAAGCTACGGGCTTTGCCCGATAATACGCGGGTATGGTGTGCTCACGAGTACACGCTGAAAAATCTCCAATTTGCCCTCACCGTAGATGCCGAAAATCCCGACTTACAAAACCGACTGACGGAAGTTCAATCCGCTCGTCAACGTTCGGAGGCAACTGTACCATCCCTGTTGGCTGTGGAAAAGCGGACGAATCCATTTTTGCGCTGGGAGGAGCCAACACTACAAGCCGCTGTCAAGTCTCAAGAACCCGTGCAGACTTTCTCACGGCTGCGGGGGATGAAGGATCGGTTTTAATGGGAGTCGGTGATTACCCATGGGTACCGCAGAAAGTCAAAATTCCCATCACCCATCGGGTTGCGATCATTACACAGATTTTCGTACTATGAAGTGTTCTAGGATATCACCACTGTTCCTTGGAAGTCAGTACCTGAAATAACGACTATGGCGAAACGTGTGCAATTAGTTTTAAGTCAAGATGTTAACAAGCTAGGAAAAACCGGAGATCTGGTTGACGTTGCTCCTGGCTATGCTCGCAATTATCTAATTCCTAAAAAAATAGGAATGATTGCCACTCCTGGCATTCTCAGGCAAGTTGAACGTCGTAGAGAGCAAGAGCGGCAGCGCTTACTCGAAGAGAAGCAACAAGCCGAAGCCCGCAAGACAGCGCTGGAAACGGTGGGTCGCTTTGTCATCCAAAAGCAAGTGGGTGAAAACGAGGCCATTTTTGGTACCGTTACCGCCCAGGAAGTTGCAGAAGCGATTCAAGCCGCCACGAATCAGGAAGTAGACCGTCGGGGCATTACCTTACCCGATATCGGCAAACTTGGTTTCTACAAAGCAGAAATCAAGTTACATCCGGATGTCACGGCGACCGTAGAGATTCAAGTTACGCCTAACTAACTTTGAACGTTCGGGCACGCATTCCTCGTCCATACCCAGTATGGGCGGGGTCTGGTGCCTCCTCCTGTGAACTAAACAGGATCATCTCTCAAGCCTTGCGTTCGCTAAGCTGGTCTTATCTTCCGATATTGCCTGGGTTATGACTGACGACCTGAGTTTCTCTGCATTTAGTAACGCTTTACCCCCTCAAAACGTTGATGCCGAGGAATCCATACTTGGAGGCATCTTGTTAGACCCCGAAGCCATGGGTCGAGTTGCTGATGTTCTGCGCCCAGAAGCTTTTTATATCAATACCCACAAAGAAATTTACAAAGCCATTTTAGCCCTGCATACTCAAGGCAAGCCAGTGGATTTAATGAGTGTGACCACTTGGCTGTATGACCACGAATTATTAGCTAAAGTTGGCGGTCAGAGCAAGTTAGCGGAGTTAGTAGAGCGTACCGTGTCAGCGGTCAATGTAGACCGATATGCCGCACTGGTGGTGGATAAGTACCTGCGTCGCCAACTCATTCAAGCCGGTAACGATATTGTTGAGCTGGGTTATGAGACATCCATTGAGTTAGAAACCGTCTTTGACCAAGCCGAACAGAAGATTTTTAGCCTGACCCAAAAGCGTCCTCAACAAGGTTTAGTGCCGATTTCTGAAACCCTCATTCAGACATTCCAAGAAATTGAAATTCGCCAGGAAGGTGCGGCTTTACCCGGTATTTCCTCTGAGTTTTATGACTTAGATGTCATGACCGGCGGTTTTCAGCGTTCTGACCTGATTATTGTGGCAGGTCGCCCGTCAATGGGCAAGACCAGCTTCGCGGTTGGAATTGCTCGCAATATTGCTGAAAAATTCCCCGTAGCCATTTTTAGCTTGGAAATGTCAAAAGAGCAGTTAGTGCAACGGCTCTTGGCAAGTGAGGCGGGAATTGAGAGTAATTATTTGCGGACTGGGCGGATTAGTCAAAATCAGTGGAGCGATTTGAGTCGTGCGCTGGGCACGTTATCGGAATTGCCGATGTATATCGACGATACCGCTAACCAGACGGTGATGCAAATGCGATCGCAAGTGCGGCGTCTTCAGGCGGAACAGGGCGAAAAGTTGGGATTGGTTTTGATTGACTACTTGCAATTAATGGAAGGGAGTGGCAGCGATAACCGTGTGCAAGAACTCTCGAAAATCACCCGCAGTCTGAAAGGATTAGCCCGCGAACTTCAGGTTCCGGTGATTGCTCTATCTCAGCTCAGTCGAGGGGTAGAAGCCCGCACCAATAAACGACCCATGATGTCCGATTTGAGAGAGTCGGGTGCGATCGAGCAAGACTCCGATTTAATTATTATGTTGTACCGCGACGAATATTACTCCCCCGATACACCGGACAGAGGGATTGCAGAAGTGATTATTACTAAACATCGCAATGGCCCGACCGGTGTCGTGAAGCTGTTATTTGACCCCCAATTTACTCGTTTTCGGAACCTTGCCTCTCCCAATCGATGAAGATTCCATCTCATTGAGAGAGGTAAGATATCTTTTAGCTAATTTTCAGCAGTTCCACATCAAAAATCAGTGTGGCGTTAGGCGGAATCACTCCACCCGCACCACGAGCACCGTAACCCAATTCCGAGGGAATAATTAGTTGACGCCGTCCACCGACCTTCATCGAGCCGACGCCCTCATCCCAGCCTTTGATTACCTGTCCCACACCAATTTTGAAGGAAAAGGGACGATTGCGATCGCGGGAACTATCGAACTTCGTCCCATCTTCCAAAGTTCCTGTATAGTGAACCACAACGGTCTGTCCCTTTTGGGGAGTAGCCCCGCCTCCCTGCTTAATCTCTTTGTACTTCAGACCTGAGGGCGTTGTCACAACATCTTTACCCGTAGCCTTTTCGCTTTCTGAATCACTATTCATTGCTATAAGTTTTGTATTGTCAACAGCCGGTTTAGCACTTGTATCGGGTGCCACTACGGCAGGTTGAGTTTTGGTGAGTTCGGAAGCGTAAGCGGAGCTTTTCCCACCACCCAACTGAGCCACGAGCAGCAGCAAACCAAAAGCCAATACTAGCCCTAAGCTGATTAAAATCTCTTTCAAAATTTATCCTCCCGATTGAACGTTTCTCAACGCCAGAGCTTATTTTCTAAGTCTCGCACCTGACGCTCTAGACGGTCGATGCGACCTCGCAATTCATCCATTTCTGATTGGCGAGGCACACCTAAGTCTTGCATCATATTACGCAACTGCCGTTCCATCTGCGCTTCGAGATTACCATGCTCTGACTTGATCTGCTGCATCATCTCATCGACAATACCTTTGGCCTGCTCTGGGTTGATTTTTCCCTCTTTGACCCATTCATCGCTCACCGTTCGCAGTTTCTCGGCGACTACTGATGTCGTGCCAACACCAACCATCAATAACTGCTGGAGCCAATTGTTATTATCCATCTGTTCTGTCACTCGGTGCTTAATTGGGGGGCTTAACGTAGACTGTTCCCAAGGGTGCGGACACCGGATTTATTCCCAGCCTACAGTTCTATTGTGTGACATCTACCCAACACCTGTCGCCAACCTACGCTAGATAAATCATGACACAATAGAGCGAGGTCTCTTTTCGAGCCATCGTACTAACCCCAACGAAGAATTTGTCAACATGGTCATTGAGTGGCTCAAGGTGAGAGTCTCTCCCGAACTCCGGGAAAAATTTATTCAAAAAGATGCCGAAATCTGGACATCGATGCTGGCAACTTATCCAGGATTCTTAGGCAAAGAAGTCTGGATTAATCCAGACACACCGACAGAAGTGATTATTGTCATTCGTTGGGCTAGCCGCGAAGCCTGGGAATCGGTGCCGTCAGACCGGCTCAAACAGGTCGAAAAGCAATTTACCCAAGAGTTTGGAGAGCAACAAGCCATTATTGAGGCGGCGGAGTATCAAGTCCGAAAATTTCCCCTGGCGTCAAGCTAAAGCCAGACGGCTTTGTATGCCTAAGATAACCTAGAGGAAAGAGGAATCTGTAAGCGGCTCAGAGCGACGACTCATGCAAAATTGCCCCAAATGCCACCAATCCGTCAGTAGCAGCGCAGTGACTTGTCCCCACTGTAGAATGGTGCTCAAAGCTTATGGTCATCCAGGTATTACGTTGCACCGAGCCGTGGGAGATACACCACTATGTGACAGTTGCACTTACCATGCGGATGATACCTGTAACTTTCCGCAACGTCCCTTGGCTCAGGAGTGCACTCTTTACGACGATATGAACCAGCGTCAGTTAGAGAGAGAGCAGGTTCATAATACCCGTCCCGACTTAATCACTTCTTTAAGGTTGTACTGTCAGCAACATCCAACCTTGCTCGGTCTAGTAGGCTTGGTAGCTGTGAGTGTGCTGCTAACGGTCATGACCTCTAAATGAATGAAAAATACAACACAATTATTGACAAAATCTTTTTTTTGTTGTATGTGGTTATTTTTGAACACTAAATCAAACTGCTAGCCGCTGTTGGGGCTTGATTTGTGGATGAGCTGTCAACTTGTGGCGTCTGCTCCACACCTGTATTTTTCTCCTCAAATACATCCAAGTCAAACCAGAAGGTTGTACCAACACCAACTTCGCTCAATAAGTGAACTTGGCTGTGATGTTTCTCAATAATATTTCTGACAATGGAAAGCCCTAACCCCGTTCCTTCCAGAGTATGAACTCGGTTTTCTACACGGAAAAACCGTTCAAAAATCGCTTCTTGGTCTTCTGCATCAATCCCAATGCCTGTATCAGAGACTTCAATTCGCACGGATTTAGACTCATTGTGATGATTGAGTGCTGGTTCTATCAGATAGGCGCGAATCGCGATTCGTCCACCGGGTTCCGTAAATTTCAGGGCGTTCCCCACCAAGTTATCAAATACTTGGAGTAATAAATCATAATGACCCAAGACCGGAGGCAAGTTGGGTTCAATATCGTGACGCAGTTCAATACCTTTGTCACGCACGTTTAGCTGGTAGGTTCGCAGCGTCTGTTCTACGGGTTGAGCAATATCTACAGGCTCAAAGTGATAAATTCGACAAGATGTCTCTAGTCGGGATAAATCCAAGACATCATTGACCAGACGAGTTAAACGGTCAGTTTCGCGATTAGCGGTTTCGAGAAACTCCCGACGCTCGGTTTCTGTCAAATCTTCCCCGTATTCGTGGAGGGTTTCAATAAAGGATTTGATATTAAACAGGGGTGTCCTCAGTTCGTGAGAGACATTACTGATAAAATTGCTCTTGGCCTCATTCAACTCCACCTCACGGGTAATATCTTGCACCGTCATGGCAATTCCCTTGAGTGTTTCGCGGTACTGGTCAAACACACGGGTCAAAAGAATGCGAACCGTGCGACCCGCCGGTTGGGTGAGAGTAATCCGGAACTCTTCTCCTTCACGGTCTTCGCCCTGCCGAAGGTCATCGCTATCGAGATCGGCAGCCGTTTGACCCCCAGCAATTTGATAAAGAGGCCGCGTTAGTTCCATCGTGACCACGCTAGGCAAGTGATGCAAGACATTTTCCCCCACAATGTCACACCCTTCCCAACCAAAAATGCGTCGTGCAGTCAGGTTAACCAACATCACCTGTAAATTGGTGTCAATTAAGACAGCACCATCGGCAATTGTAGAAACCAGCGTCTCTAACTTGGCTTTTTCAGCCGTGAGTTCCTCAATATTTTGTTCTTCGTAGCTCTTGAGGCGCTCTGCCATTTCATTAAAGCTGAAAATCAGCTCTCCCAGTTCTCCCCCTAAAGGCAGGTCGATTCGTTGCTTGAAATTCCCCGCTGCAATATTTTTCACCCCAGTGAGCAGTTCTTTAATGGGCTTCGTAATCATCAAAGCGTTAGAAACAGCGCCCAAAATCACCATCACCCAAATCGAGATAAAGACAGCAATGGTCACATCTCGTGTCAAATTTGAGGACGCAACCACATTCTTATTGGGGTTAATGCCAATCGCTAAAACGCCCAAGTACTTGCCATCATGTCTAAGGGGAACAAAGACATCCGTCACTTCCCCATCCGGCGTCAGGTGTTGCCGCACCATCGGCAACTCCGAGTTACCCGCGTAGTTTTCGGGCAGCTCAATCCGGCGCTGAATCGTGAGGGAGTTCTGCACCTCAGATTCCGAGAAGGGAATGCCAAAAAAGATTCGACCCTCCGCATCTGCATAGATCATGTAGCGCACGCTGGAAGTCGTGCTATAGAAACGGTGGGAAAAACGAGCCACTTCTGTCAGATTGTTTTCCGCAATCTGAGGTGCCACATTAGCTGCCAGCAACAGACCTAAGTCACGACCGAAGCGAGTATCGTTCATTCTCGCGTCCTGTTGAATCGTGTTCACCGCCCAGAAGGTCAGGCCACTCATGATCAAAGAAACGGCTAGTGTCGCTGCCGCCATCAGCCGGGTTTGGAGTGTAAAGTCCGACCACCAATGCGCGATAACTTCTCGTATGGTTTTTAACAAAGCCGAGCCCGGTTGGTTTACCACGATCAACAGAACAATCTTCTCAAAGGTAGATGCTTAGGTTCTCAGAAATCGTTTCCCAAGAAAGCGTCTCCCCTTTATATATATATAACGATTTGCTAGACGCTCACGTTATTTAGAGAGAGTAGAGGCAACAAATATACTTTTAATCGCCTTTAATCGTGGGAGGAATCCGATTTGATCGCTCGATGACCGATATCTTTACGGTAATACATTCCCTCAAACTGAATCAAATCGATCGCTTTGTAAGCTCCTGCGATCGCAAGAGCCAAAGTGTCCCCGGTTGCCGTCACTCCTAGTACGCGACCGCCATCTGTCAAGAGCTGTTGCTGCTTGAGCTGAGTACCCGCTTGGAATACAGTAGCACCAAGTTGTTCGGCTTGTTCGATTCCCGTAATCACCTGACCTTTGGGGTAGGCACCTGGATACCCTTGAGCAGCAGCAACAACACAAGCTGCGGCACCCGATTTCCAAGCAATGGGTGGGAATTGCGCGAGTCGCTGTTGGGTACAAGCTAGCAACAATTCGTCCAGGGGAGTTTCGAGTAAAGGTAAGATGGCTTGAGTTTCTGGATCGCCGAAACGACAATTAAATTCCAGAACCATCGGGTCACCTTGGGGCGTAATCATCAATCCAGCATAGAGAACCCCCCTGTAATCAATACCACGTTGCCGTAACGCATCTACTGTCGGCTGGAGAATTTCTTGCTCAATGCGTTCCATCAAGGCGGGTGTGGCAATGGGTGCTGGGGCATAAACTCCCATTCCCCCCGTATTTTCTCCAGTATCGCCCTCTCCAATTCGCTTGTGGTCTTGTGCAGGTAGCAAAGGGCGTACTGTTAAGCCATCCGTTAGGGCTAAAACCGAAACTTCTTCACCCGTCACACACTCTTCAATCACCACAGGAGTCAACCCACTTTTGAAAAGTGACTCAACCGCCGCCTTTGCCTCTTCCACTGTGGCAGCAACCGTTACCCCCTTGCCCGCCGCTAATCCATCCGCTTTAACAACAATGGGCGCACCTTGCGCTGTGACATAATCTATTGCCGCCTGAGCATTCGTGAAAATCTCACACCGAGGTGTGGGAATTCCCGCCTCTTGCATCAAAGACTTCGCCCAGTATTTACTCGATTCAATCTGTGCGCCTTCCTGAGTAGGGCCAAAAACCATGAGGTTTGGGTTGTGTTGTTGGAAGTAGTCTGTAATTCCCAAAGATAGGGGGAGTTCTGGGCCGACAACCACCAATGTTACATTCTGAACCAGAGCAAATCGAGCCATTCCCTCAAAATCATCGACTCGTAAGGAAACATTCTGGCAACGCTCTGTTGTGGCTGTGCCACCATTACCAGGAATACATATCACCTGCCGAATGTGCTGAGATTGCAACAGTTTCCAAGCCAGGGCATGTTCGCGTCCCCCATTGCCAACCACCAAAACCTTCACGTTAGCTTTATGCTCCAGAAGAATTGAACTTTCAAGAGTTTACACTGCCAATCAACGGCAGCACCTCTATTGGGCACTCTCGTTGATGTTAAACCTGTTGTGGGATAGGTATCCTAGTGCAACGTGGCGGAAATAAGTGACCAGCTAAAATCTCCCCCTTGTCCCCCTTGTTGCTGGAAGGTGGTCACAAACTTTTGCCGTCCTCCACTAGTTGTCCGCCTCATGGCAGTTCAATTGGGAATAGCTGACTTTCCTGATTCCTGTCCGAACTTAAATGTCACTGACTTAAGCCCTGAACTAAAGTTCGCGCTAACAGCTAAAACCCGTTGAAACGGGTTAAAAAGCTTATCCAGTAAGCTTTAGCTTACTTCAGCTTTGAGCCTGAAATTTATTTCAAGGCTCTTATGTCAGTGCCATTCGTCCTAACCTAATCCTTCATGGCTTTTTGCTGCTGATAACGCTCTTTAAACAAACGCTGTTGTTGTTTGTGATCCACAATCGGAGCCGGATAATTGAGAGCGTGGCGCTCAAGCGGGGGTATGTCACCACTAATCAGGTACTCAGTATCCACACTCCGCAATTCAGGTAGCCATTCTCGAATATATTCACCTTCAGGGTCAAATTTTTTGGCTTGACTGGCTGGGTTAAAAATCCGTAGGGGTTTGGGGTCCATTCCACTCGAAGCACTCCACTGCCAGCCGCCGTTATTTGCCGAAAGGTCGGCGTCGTATAACTTTTGCAGGAAGTATTTTTCTCCCCATTGCCAGTTGATCAGTAAGTCTTTGGTGAGAAAACTGGCAACAATCATACGGCAACGGTTGTGCATCCACCCCAAGGTGTTGAGTTGACGCATGGCAGCATCTACGATGGGGTACCCGGTTTTACCCTCACACCAGGCTTGGAAAAGCTGTGGATTATTATCCCAAGGGAAATCTTTAAAAGTATCGCGATAAGGCCCATCCGCGAGTTCTGGAAAGTGATACAGCGCGTGTTGATAGAACTCTCGCCATGCTAATTCCTTTTGCCATGCCTGGATGCTAGCTTGGGTTTCATCACTACGGCTATTTTTCAAAGCTGCGATCGTTGCCGCCCAAACGGTACGAATCCCGATCGCACCAAATTTTAGCGCGGCACTCAGTTCAGATGTGCCCTTGATCGCCGGGAAATTGCGTTGTTCTTCATACTCGGTAATGGCATGAGTACTAAATTCCGCCAACTTGGCTTGTGCTGCCTCTTCTCCGGGTTGCGTCAACAGTTCATTGTCCCAGACAAAGCCTAAATCCTTGGCGGTTGGGAGTGCGATCGCTCCCGCTTGTTGCGCTGTCTCCTGTTCTTCTGGGGTGAGTCCCTCAGCCTGGTGGAGGGTGTCTACAGGAGCCATTTTGGCTTGGTTACTCCAGTTTTTCCAGAAGGGAGTGTATACCGTGTAAGGTTCCTGGGATTTTGAGTGAATTTCTTCCGGGGCGTGCAGTAGTTGATCCCAGTGGTGGTGTACCTCAATCCCCTTCTGGGTGAGCGCATCACTGACAAGGCGATCGCGCTGTTTAGAATACGGCTCAACATCCCAATTCCAGAAAATGGCTTTCGCCTTGAGCGCGGCTGCAAGGTCTGGCAGCGCCTTACACGGGTCGTCGTGCAGAATGAGCAATTGACTACCCGCCTGGGTGTAACCCTGTTGAAGGGACTGCAAACAGCCAATCATGTAACTTACTCTTGCCGGAGCCACATCATCCCGTTCCAGGATGTTGGGATCGAGACAGAAGACTCCTACCACTTTTTGGCTGCTTGCCCTTGCGGCGGCGAGTCCAATGTTATCTGAGATGCGTAAATCGCGGCGGTGCCAGAACAAAATTAAGTCAGACATTCAATCCAAGCTGAGCAAAGAAGGCTTATTTTGTCAGCTTAGAGTCAATTGAGGCTTTGTGAGGAGTTCCTGACGCAAAGGGACTCTAAACGTTTGCCAAATCGGGTTCGCGTCGAGCCATCAGTTGCTTGTCGAGTTGGATAATATAATCCCTGCCGTAGGTGCCATTTTCTAACCCGTCGATGAGATGATCGGGAAGGTCTTGCGTGATTTCATGGCTACAGGCAGCGGCGGCAAGTGCGATCGCACCGACTGTATCCACATCTCCGGTAAAGGCGATGCAATCCTTGAGCAGTTCGCTGAGGGAATCATTCCGCATGACAGCCGTAATCGCCGCCCTGACACTCATCCAGCCTTTTGATCGGACTTCTCCCTGCCACGGTTTTGACCATTCACCAAAGACGTGAGTTTCGAGAAACTGCCCTAGTTCCTTTTTTTCGCCCAACTGGTAAATAAAGTAATGGGACATCAAGGCGGCGGCGATCGCAGCGTTGATTCCATCGGGTGTGTTGTGGGTGATTGCGGCTTGGATGGTTGTGGCTTCAATCACTTGCTCAATCGTTGGTAAAACGCCAATCGGTGCCGCACGCATCGCCGCACCGCTTTTATCACTCGTCCAAGTGATATTCTCTAAAAACTGCTTTCCATCCTGGACTTGGAGCAAAAAGCGATAAAACTTTCCGGCATAGCCTTCTCGCGGATCGCGCTTAAAGGTGGTGACGAACCGATGAGCCAAAACTTCTGGTGTCCAAGGTTCCCCAGCGACTAACGTTTCTGCGATCGCAAGACTCATCTGGGTGTCGTCAGTGTAGCAACCCGGTTTGATTTGATGACGGGGATGCTGTACATAACGGCTCAAATCGTTGTCACGCTGAACCAATTCGCTATCCGCGTATTCAAAGCCAGCGCCATAAGCATCCCCGATTGCCAACTCCAGCAACATTGAATAAACTTACCTAATGAATTTTCCTCAGTTGTATCAGATCGAGTTGGCAGAATTTATATTTCAGGAAAGGACTATTTCAGGAAAGGACGTGCTAGGAAAAAGCTGGAGATAGATTTGGCATCTATGGGTTCTCCTGCTAGGATGGCTTCCTCTAACTCTTGAGGCGTCATCAACACGTTTTCCATATCTTCATCCGCATCTCGATTGGGTGGCGCTTCCAGCTTTTCCAAATCCTGAGCAAGAAAGGCGTAAATGAATTCGTCTGAATAACCGGGTGCGACCGGAAATTTACCTAATTTTTGCCATTTATGGGCACGGTAGCCCGTTTCTTCTTCAATTTCTCGTTTGATGGTGTCCTCTGGAGATTCATGATGTTCTACAGTTCCAGCGGGAAACTCTAAAAGACGTCCTTGCAGGGCAAAGCGATATTGCCGCAATAGGATCAGTTTGCCATCGGGTGTTACGGGTACAGCCAGGGCACCACCTGGGTGACGAATGCATTCCCAATCTCCCCGTGAATTGTTGGGAAGACGGAGGTTGCTGACTTCAAAACTAAATTTACGACCCTGATAAACCAGGCGTTGTTTCAGTAATTGAGGGGGTTCGCGACCGATTAGCATAAACAGTTAAAAGGTTGTGGTTTGGAAAATTAAAAGCCTGAATTGCTTTTAGATGAACCTTGAAATTCAAAGCCTGCGGACTCCTGAACAGTCTACCCTTTGTACCAGTTGTGCGATCGATTGTCCGGAAACTGGCTCAATCCAATCGGGCGCAATCTCCGCTAAAGGTACGAGGACAAATGCCCGTTCTGTGAGGCGAGGATGGGGCAGTTGAAGATGGGGTAGATTTAGGATTAAGTCATCAAACAGCAATAAATCCAGATCCAGGGTTCTCGGCCCCCAGCGTTCTTGACGGACTCTACCAAATTGGACTTCAATTTTCAGTAAAGTTGCTAACAGTTCTTGTGGCGTAAGCTGCACTTCTAGCAAGGCACAGCCGTTGAGGTAATCCGGTTGGGGGGGACCAACGGGCGCTGTTTGGTACCAACTGGACTGGGCTTTTAAGGTGATTCCTAGGGTTTGATCTAAGATTTCGAGAGCGCTTTCGAGGATGGTACGGGAGTCACCGAGATTGCTACCCAGAGCGATTGCGCTCTGTATACTAGCTGGGGCAATCGTGCTTGGCGAAAACTGTCCTAACGTATATTGTTCAGATTTCATACGGATTGGAGGCTTACGGCGCAAGCCGTTGAATGCAACCCAAACGGAATTAGACACAAGTTGGCTGATGAGAGCCATTCCCATGCCATTATCCTCGCCCATGGGGCTAAGCGGTCAACGTCAAGGTTGCAATGAGAAAGCCAAAATGCGCCGTAACCTCCTGAGCGCTCAAAGCAATTGTGAGTGAACAGTCGTAGGTTTAGACTGTTAGCTATCTGTACCCAAAATCTGATTTTTCAGGGATTTAACTTGATCAGATAACTCTTGGCGGTTGGGAGCTGTCAGTAAATAGCGGTAAATAAACCAAGCTGTATAACCAATGCCAATCAGCTCCAATGTCGGTGCAATTAAGGGAATGTCATCCAGCGCATCCAGCAGAGCTAAAATTAGTTTGACCGTGACCAAAGAGCCGACGATCAGAGCAATAGTTCCCAACGGCCCCTTGTTTTCCGCAAAAAAGCGGGTAACGTAACCGGGTAAAGTTTGTAGAAAGGTGGCTACTCGTTCCCCATACTGCTTCCATTGAGCATTAGAGGATTCTGTGGGCGAATCTGAGGGCAACAAAAGCTTCGTTCCTCCGTTATTAACTTCTATGACTTCGGGTTGTTCAACTTCAGCAGCGATATAATCTGACGAGTCTGGTCTTACCGTTTCAGGATTCATAATCGATTTTCGTAAATGACCACTAAAAACTCTGTGCTGAGCAATGTCTTTACTATCAGCAGAACATTGACACAATTGTCAATTCATTTTGTTACCTTTTAGAGATAATAAATACTCTCAGCCGAGTCTCTCATCCTCAGTTTCAATGCGCCAGACAAAAACGCCATGCCTCTAAAGGCTTATATTCTTGAATGGAGTAGTGCAGGCATTGCTGCTTCTGGCATCGACTAAATCCTACTATTGGCTCAGCACAGGGCAAATTTTTTATGGACATGGAACATACCCTAGGGCTTTGGCTGGCTGTACCTAGGGCTTCTGTATACTCTGTAGTCATCACGCCGGATGGTCATACGCTACTCAGCGGTGGTGCAGATAAGACGATTTTAGTGTGGGACGTACACACGGCTCAACAACAGTACACCCTGAGAGGACATTCGGATTGGGTTTATTGTGTCGCCATCACGCCTGATAGCAAAACTATTGTCAGTGGCAGTTCGGACAAGACGATTAAACTCTGGAATCTTAAGAGTGCAAAAGAAATACAAACTCTTGAGGGACATTTAGATACAGTCTGTTCTGTTGCCATAACACCCGATGGAAGAACAATAGTGAGTGGCAGCAGAGACACCACAATCAAAGTGTGGGATTTAAGCACTGGGCAAGAAATTCGCACTCTTACCCCTCACTCAGATTGGGTTTATTCGGTTGCGTTGACGCCTGATGGGCAAACAATCGTGAGTGCTTGTGCTGACGCAACGATTCAGGTCGGTGATATTGGCAAACTTACGGGTCATACTGCCGGTGTCACATCTGTTGCAATAAGCCCCGATGGGCGATTGATTGTTAGTGGTAGCATCGACGAAACGATTAAAATCTGGGACTTTGCTACAGGTCAACAACTACACACATTCACGGCTCATGCTGATGGTGTAACCTGTGTTGTCATAACACCCGATGGTCAGAAAATAGTGAGTGGTGGGAATGATAAAACGGTCAAGGTGTGGGATTTAAAGACAGGCAAAAAAATTCATACTTTTACTGATTATGTCGAAGCCGTTTTATCGGTTGGGATGACACCAGATGGACGAATGATTGTCAGTGGTAGCCGTAATAGCGTGATTAAGTGGTGGGAAATGCCTTGATACTTCTACAGCAATCAAGCGTGTGAGATTTTTGTAGAGTGCGATCGCCTCAGCCATTAGCATCAAGCAAAATCTATAAAAATAGGCCAAACCTTGGCAATTGGAAAACTCACTTGCCAAATTAGTGTAGGTAAGGGATTTACTGCCCACCCCACTACCACAACATCAACGCCATGCTGGGAATCACACTAAGTGGTCGCTACACAATCGTCAAACACCTTGGAGGTGGAGGTTTCGGTCAAACGTACCTTGCCGAGGACTTGCAGTTACCTGGCAACCCAATATGTGTCGTCAAGCAACTCCAACCTAGATCTACCAATCCGCTGGCGTTAAAGATAGCAAAACGTTTATTCGATAGAGAAGCCCAAGTTTTGTACAAGTTGGGTAACCATGACCAGATTCCCAGACTTTTGGCTCACTTTGAACAGAAGCAAGAGTTTTATCTTGTTCAGGAATTCATTGAAGGTCACGATCTTAAGCAAGAACTACAACTAGGTAAGCGGTTAAGCGAAACCCAAGTCATTGCCATCTGCCAAGAACTTTTAAACATCTTAGAGTTTGTTCATCAACAAGATGTAATCCACCGCGATATCAAACCCGCTAACATCATCAGGCGCAAGCATGATGGCAAACTGGTTTTGATTGACTTTGGAGCCGTTAAAGAGGTCACGAATCACAGTGTTAACTCTGAAGGGCATAGCAGTTTAACCGTGGCAATTGGTTCACCAGGTTACATGCCGAATGAGCAACTCCGAGGCAAACCCCAATTTTGTAGTGATATCTATGCAGTGGGAATGCTGGGTATCCAAGGGCTTACAGGAGTCCTGCCGAGCCAGTTGCCAGAAGACCCCAAGACGTTGGAAATTATTTGGCGTGATCAGTGGCACCCCAATAAACTGCCTCAACAGGTACAAACCAACTCTGAGTTAGCAGACGTGTTAGATCAAATGGTGCGCTACGACTACCGCCAGCGCTATCAAACCGCAACAGATGCATTACAGGCATTTCAAGGACTAACCAATGCTTACTCATCCTCAACAACCGCTGCTGCCTCTGAATATCCCCTTCCCGAAGCGGCTGACCCGTTTGAATCCACTGTAACGTACCCTCGACCCGCGCAAGTGCCCGGTTCACCGTTGAACAGCACAATGGAAGCGGCTGACCCGTTTGAATCAACTGTAACGTACCCTCGACCCGCGCAAGTGCCCAGTTCACCGTTGAATAGCACGATCGAGGCCGATGAACCCACACAAGCGCCACCTTCCCAGCAACTGCCAACTCCAGATGTCTCGGCAACTTTATTGGAGACACAGGTTAGTAACGAAACGACTGAGCCTTTGGTTTCTCAGTCCCGGAAGAAATCTTCTAGGTTGATGGCGATGGGGGCAGGTATTGTCACAGCTCTAGCTCTGGCAGTGGGAATTTCCCACGTTCAACAAAATAACGCAAAGACGCCGGAAAACGGGAACGTGGAGCAGAAGGTATCCCAAGTGGAGCCTGCAAAACAGAAGTCTCAAGGGTCTGAATCTCAAGCTGAATCAGCAAATTCACTAGCTCCATTAGAGAAGGGGTTGCAATCTGCTTCTGAAATATCTCCGCGTCCTCCCATTTCAGCGTCCCCGCCTGTCTTGCGTAACACATCTAATGCCTGGAATAACTCTGAAAAAATTGCTTTGGCTAACACCCTCATGGGTCATTCACAGAGGGTTAGTTCCATTGCTATTAGTTCAGATGGACAGTTGATAGCTAGTGGCAGCGAAGACAAAACGATCAAAGTATGGAACCTGGGTACAGGACAACTGCTGCGTACCCTCACGGGACATTCAGAAGGCATTCGCTCCGCTGCTATCAGCCCGGATGGAAAGTGGCTAGCCAGTGGTGGTGATGACAAGACTATTAAGCTATGGAATCTGGACACAGGAAAACTCCTGCGTACCCTCACAGGACATTCAGACATCGTTCAGTCTGTTACCATCAGTCCGGATGGAAAGTTGATAGCCAGTGGTAGTAATGACAAGACCGTCAAGCTGTGGAATCTTGAGACTGGGCAGGAAATCCGCACGCTTACTGGTTTTTCATATTTTGTAGTATCGGTCGCTATCAGCCCCGATGGGCAGACCCTTGTCAGCGGTGCTGACAAAATCTACCTGTGGCATCTGCCCACTGGTAACCTGATTAGCACCATCTCTGACCCTTCAGGCAATGTTATTCCTTCCCTCGCCATGACGCCAGATGGTGAAACCCTTGTTAGTGGAAGCAATTGGGGTAAGTTTAGTCTGTGGAATCTGCGGAATCTTTTGAAGGGTTGTAAAGGGGTACAGCCGTGCCGCCCTACACAAATCGTCTCTGGATCTAATGGCGGCTGGGTTCAGTCCCTCGCCATCAGCCCCGATGGAAAAACTTTAGCGACGGGTAGCGATCGCGAAAATACAATCAAGTTGTGGAATGCATCCACAGGAGAACCAAGAATTACCATCTCGAACCGTTCAACTTCGGTTGAATCACTCGCGTTCAGTCCCGATGGTAAAACCCTTGTGACTAACGGTGAGGATGGAAAAATTGAGCTTTGGCGATAGCGAAGCGAGAAGAGCGAAGCGCAGAACGCCTTAGGATAGGAAATGCGATCGCGAAGCGCTGCTGCACAGTGCAGATCGCATTAAAGTACCTATCTTGGTGATCTGGTTGAGATACGTAGGCTGCAACAGTTAAAACTCCTTTCATCATTAGGGACAGCACATAATACCATGTTGGGAAAAACTCTAAGTGGTCGCTACCATATTGTCCAACATCTCGGAGGCGGCGGTTTTGGTCAAACTTACCTTGCCGAAGACTTACAGCTACCTAGCAACCCTTTATGCGTCGTCAAACAACTTAAGCCTAAGTCTACTGACTCATCGACGTTACAAACCGCAAAGCGTTTCTTCGATAGGGAAGCTGAAGTTCTGTACAAGTTGGGCAACCATGACCAGATTCCCCGACTTTTGGCTCACTTTGAGCAGGAGCAAGAATTTTATCTGGTTCAGGAATGCATTGAAGGTCACGACCTCAAGCAAGAATTACCACGAGGTAAGCGCTTAACTGAAGCCCAGGTCATTGTCCTCTGTCAAGACATCTTGCAAATACTAGAGTTTGTCCATCAGCAACATGTGATTCACCGCGATATCAAACCCGCCAATATAATTAGGCGAAGGCAAGATGGAAAGCTTGTTCTGATCGATTTTGGAGCCGTCAAAGAAGTCACGACTGGGGCCATTAACCCTTCAGGAAACACCAGTTTCAGCGTAGCAATTGGCTCACCGGGTTACATGCCCAACGAGCAACTGGGCGGCAAACCCCAATTTTGTAGTGATATTTATGCTGTTGGGGTATTAGGTATCCAAGCTCTGACAGGGTTATCTTCCAGTCAGTTACCACAAGACCTCAGGACGAGTGAAATTCTCTGGCGCGATAAGTGGCTGCACAACATGCCGCCCCAACAGGTACAAACCAGCCTTGAGCTGGCAGATGTTTTAGATAAGATGGTGCGCTACGACTACCGCCAGCGCTACCAAACGGTGACAGAGGCACTGCAAGCATTTGAACAACTCACCATGGTTTACTGTGGCTCAACAACAGCCTCTATCTCTGAAGTTAGCTTCACCGAATCGGCTGACCCCTTTGAACCTACCGCAACTTACCCTCGGCTTCCTCTAGTTTCCGATATGCCGACGGATACGATGGAATCCAAAGAACTGACACAAGCGCTACACTCCCAGCAACAGCCAACTTCAAAAACTTTGGGAAACTTATCAGACGGGCAAATTGCTGATGAAACTATCACACCTTTGGTTTCGTCCCGTAAGAAATATCGTAAATTGATCGCGATTGGTGGAGGTATTGTTGCTTCCGTAAGTCTGGCCTTTGGTATCTACCACGTTTATGGATATACCATGTCATTGGCAGAAAGTCAATGGGTACAAAGGATATCACTCTCAAAAACCCTTCCTGGAGATTCAAACTCTTTTAGTCCTGTGGCTATTAGCCCAGATGGCAAAACTCTTGCGAGTGGAAGTGAGGATGGAACCATCAAATTGTGGGATTTACAGACCGGGAAACTGAGAAATACACTGAAGAGACCTCCATCATCCGATAAGCGTTCAAAAGCAGTTAGAGCGATCGCATTCAGCCCAGATGGTAAAAGTCTTGCTAGTGGGGGTGAGGACAACGGTATCAAGGTTTGGAATCTCGACACTAAAACATTACTCCACACTCTTTCCGAAAAATCGTATTGGATTAGCGCGTTAGCGATTAGCCCCGATAGTCAGACGCTTGTGGGTGGCAATGCCGACGGCTATATAACGATTGGGAATTTGAGAACTGGGGAACTCCAGAACTTTTTTGCTGGACATTCCATCATCGTTAACTCCCTCGCTATCAGCCCAGATGGACAAACTGCCGTTAGCGGTAGCGATGATAATACCATCAAGGTCTGGGAAATTAAGACGGGGCAGTTAATTCACACGCTTACCCCCCCTGATTCTCGCCGCGTCTTCGCTGTTGCCATCAGTCCCGATGGAAAGACAATTGCCAGTGGCAGTGAGGATGGAGTCGTTAGGCTGTGGAATCTGGGCAGTGGAAAACTCATCCAAAGTTTGCCAGTTGGTTCAGCGTCGATTAATGTTGTCGCCTATAGAGTTGATGGACATACTCTCGTGAGTGGCAGTCGTGATGGAACCATTCGGCTATGGGATGTCAGGACTCGAAAGGTGCTGCGGACTATGCCAGGGCATTCAGAACCGATTTATTCCCTTGCCTTGAGTCCGGATGAGCAGACACTTGTGAGTAGCAGCAAGGATGAGACGATTAAAATTTGGCGAGTGCCATAGCCTAGATATTACTGGGAGAGGGGGATTTTGCAAGAAATCTATTTTTTAGGCGATCGCGCCAGCCTTTAAATTTCCTAACTGTCCAAGCTACACTAGCAAGTAGTTTTGATTACGAATCCGTAAGTCCCTGTAATCTACGACTGCAAAAATATAAGGTGCATTTTACGTCAGTAAGTCAGTCAAATCGCTCCAATCTTTAGACTGCAAAAGTTAAAGCTCCTTTAATATTTCTTGATAAATACACATTTAGCTCGCTCCCTATAATCTGCCACTGCATCAAGGTCATGCAAGGAAACACTCTTAATAGCCAGGGCGCAAACGCCATCATCGGGAAAATTCTTTGCGATCGCTTCCAAATTATCCAACACTTGGGAGGCGGGGGGTTTGGTCAGACTTACCTTGCCGAAGACTTACAGCAACCAAGTAACTCGCCGTGTGTTGTTAAGCAACTCCAGCCCAAGTCTAAAAATCCAGATACCTTGCAAACTGCAAGAGTTTTGTTCGAGAGGGAAGCCAAAGTTCTTTACCAGTTGGGCGACCATCCTCAAATTCCTGATATTAGAGCGGATTTTGAGCAGGATGAACAGTTTTATTTGGTTCAGGAATTCATTGATGGCGGTGAACTCAAGCAGGAACTCCCTGCTGGCAAGCGGTTGAGTGAAACCCAGGTTATCGCCCTGTTGCAGGAAATTTTACAAATCTTAGAGTTTGTCCACGACAAGGGTGTTATTCATCGAGATATCAAGCCCTCGAATTTAATCCGGCGCAAACAGGACGGTAAAATTGTCCTGATTGACTTTGGGGCGGTCAAACAAGTCAGCACTCAGATTGTTCATCCTGAAGGACAGACAACGTTAACAGTAGCAATTGGTTCGCCCGGTTTCATGCCGAACGAACAACTCAGCGGTAAACCTCGATTTTGTAGTGATATCTATGCTGTGGGGATGCTGGGGATTCAGGCGCTTACAGGAATACCAGCCAATCAGCTACCCGAAGACCCCAGAACCAGTGAAATTATATGGCGCGATCGCGAAGCGCTGCCAGTGGACGTTGACGTAGAGGTGAGTCAGCCGTTGGCGGATGTATTAGATAAAATGGTGCGCTACGACTATCGCCAACGCTTCCAAACGGCAACAGAAGCCCTTCAAGCGATTGCCTCACTGAAGAATCCGTCAAACTATGGCGATACGTCTGGCACCTACACCTTAACCAACCCTCCCGCCTCAACTGCATACGGTGTTACGGCAACACTACCACCTCAACCCTTATCCTCTAAGCCGTTAGTCACTTCAGCACCTGTTCAAAACGAGGTACAAGCAGGTAACGCGCCTATAAGTACCCTTGATAAGAAATCCTATTGGCTCAAGGGCATTGGTGCAGGACTTGTGGCAGCTACAGCATTGACTGTGGGATTTTACAAATTGCCCAATGTCAAATTTGTGAACACTAATCAGTTATCCGCAAGTGGACACAAGACTTCACCCGTGAACACTCTCATCGGGCATTCCAACGAAGTCTACTCCGTTGCCATCAGTCGAGACGGGCAAATTCTGGTCAGTGGAAGTGTTGACAAAAAAATCAAGTTGTGGAGTATGCCCGATGGAAAACCCCTGAAAACCTTGCCCGCACATCAGGATAAGGTAATGTCGGTTGCCATCAGCCCCGATGGACGGATAATAGCCAGTGGTAGTAAAGATGGGTCGATTAAACTCTGGAATTTGAAAACGGGACAACTTCTGCGTCCCCTGTCTGGACATTCTGACTACGTGTTGTCGGTTGCCTTTAGTCCTGATGGGCAGACTATTGCGAGTAGTAGTGCGGACAAGACTGTTAAGCTTTGGGATGTACGCACGGGGAAACAGGTGCGATCGCTTTCTGGACATTCCAACTGGGTTTATGCTGTGGCATTTAGTCCGGATGGAAAAACCCTTGCCGATGCTAGCGATGATAAAACCATCAAGTTGTGGCATTTGCCCACAGGTAAGCTCATTACTACTCTATCTAGCCCTTCAGGTCAGGTTGTGCGTTCCGTTGCCTTCAGTCCAGATGGCAAAACTCTGGTCAGTGGGAGTTATGACCAAATTAATTTGTGGAACTTGGAGAATCTGTTAACGGGTTGTAAGGATGCATCGTCATGCAGTCCGATGAAGACGTTCTCCGGTAAATTAGGCATTGTTGACTCGATCGCGATTAGTCCTGATAGCCAGACTCTCGCCTGTGGGACTAAGGATAAGAGCATCAAGCTTTGGAATCTCCAGACAGGAAAACTGCAAAATACTATCTCCGGACTTTCTGACCCAATTCATACTCTCACATTCAGTCCTGATGGGAAAACCCTGGTGAGTGGGGGTAGCGAGGATGGGACAATTGAGGTTTGGCGATCGCGCTAGGGTGGAAATGCGATCGCATTAAATTGGGTTCATTAATAATTAAAGAAAGGTTAGAAATAAGCGATCGGGAAACAGTAGAACAAATAAAGGAAAACCCTGACCTACAATACTTTCTCTTGTCAAACACACCCTCTGCAACGAAGCGCCGTATGAGGCCTCACTCTTAGTGAGATTCAGAGAAAGAATAAATGCCAATTTAGTTAGGGTTTGCTGTAAAAACCGGAAACCCTTAGCTATAAATAGTTTGAGCGGTCTTGAAAGTTGTTCAGCTCCCAGGAAATCTGGTAGAATCCCACAAAATCCTTGTACCAAGAGCAGGGAAAATGTACAGAAAAGCTTCCTCAAGCCCGACCCCACCGGAAAACTTTGAGCTGCCCTTTGAGGGAAAGTTATCACAAGATAACCGTTGGGTAATCATGGCAAATCTGATACCCTGGGATGAATTTGAAGAGGAATACGCCAAAATTTTTTCTATTGATATGGGGGCACCTGCGCTGCCATTTCGGATGGCATTGGGTTCATTAATAATCAAAGAAAGATTAGGAATAAGCGATCGGGAAACAGTAGAACAAATAAAAGAAAACCCTTACTTACAATACTTTATAGGGAGAAAGCATTACAGCAACGAAGCCCCTTATGATGCCTCACTTTTGGTAAGATTTAGAGAAAGGATAAATGTTGATTTAGTAAATCAAATAAATCAAAGAATGGTAAAGAAGATTCAGGAAGAAACAGAGGAGGAATCTAAAAAAAAAGCTCACTCTCAGAAAGGCAAGAAACAAGAGAAAGCCCGAATCAAGGGAAATTAATTCTGGATGCTACCTGTGCGCCAGGAGATATCAGCTATCCCAATGACTTGGGTCTATTAAATCAAGCCAGAGTCAAAACGGAAAAGATAATAGATACTCTCTATAAGCCCCTAAAAGGGAGACTAAAGAAAAAGCCAAAAACTTATAGAAACCTCGCTCGGAAAGATTACTTGAAAGTCGCCAAAAAACGGAGATCGTCAAGAAAAGAGAGAAGAAAAGCTATAAAAAAACAACTGAAATATATAAAAAGAAATTTATCACACATTGACCAGCTCCTTCAGACAGGAGAAGCACTTGAGGGTTTGAGCATCTCTCAATATAAGAGCTTGCTGGTGGTGACGGAAGTTTACCGTCAACAGCAATGGATGTATGAGAATAAAGCCCAGAGAATTGACGACAGAATAGTCAGTTTAAGTCAGCCCCATATCCGTCCAATTGTGAGAGGAAAAGCCGGAAAACCTGTAGAATTTGGAGCTAAACTAGCAGCAAGCGTCAGAGATGGATATGTCTTTTTAGACCGTATAAGCTGGGATAACTTTAATGAAGCCGGAGACTTAAAAGCCCAAATAGAAGCATTTAAACAGCACACAGGAGTCTATCCCGAATCAGTACATGTAGATAGAATTTATCGAAATCGCGAGAATCGAGCATTCTGTAAAGAAAGAGGGATTAGAATAAGTGGCCCCCCCTTAGGCAGACCTCCAGCTAATGTCAGCTCAGACAAAAAGAAACAAGCCTTAGACGACGAGAAGGTTCGCAATGCTATTGAAGGAAAATTTGGCATCTCAAAGCGAAGATTTAGCTTGAATCGCGTCATGGCTAAACTGCCTCATACTTCTCAAACGGCTATTGCTATCACTTTTTTAGTCATGAATCTTTCCACCCTGCTACGGCAGTTTTTTTGTCTTTTTTTGTGCAATACACAACATCACGCCTTTTTTCTCGATAACTATTAATTCGGCTTATGCTTGTGGGAATTAACAACAACAAAAGCTCATTATTATTCCAGGATTAAATAACTGATTAATCCATCGGTTGTTTTTCGCCGACTTATTCAGCAAGCCCTACCTAGACTTCTTTAGTCAGATCTTGTCTTGCACCTCATCACCCGCAGACTGGAAGTCTGGGGCTATACAAACGAAGCCTGCCTCCGCAGGCTCTAAAACCCTTACTTCTACGTAGTCCGCGTAGGCGGACTTAGTTTGTGTAGCCGCAGGTTTCAACCTGTCGGCAACTGGTGCAAGACTCTCCATAAACTGTTGCTCACAAACCGTTGGGTAATCATGGCAAATCTGATACCCTGGGATGAATTTGAAGAGGAATACGCCAAAATTTTTTCTATTGATATGGGGGCACCTGCGCTGCCATTTCGGATGGCATTGGGTTCATTAATAATCAAAGAAAGATTAGGAATAAGCGATCGGGAAACAGTAGAACAAATAAAAGAAAACCCTTACTTACAATACTTTATAGGGAGAAAGCATTACAGCAACGAAGCCCCTTATGATGCCTCACTTTTGGTAAGATTTAGAGAAAGGATAAATGTTGATTTAGTAAATCAAATAAATCAAAGAATGGTAAAGAAGATTCAGGAAGAAACAGAGGAGGAATCTAAAAAAAAAGCTCACTCTCAGAAAGGCAAGAAACAAGAGAAAGCCCGAATCAAGGGAAATTAATTCTGGATGCTACCTGTGCGCCAGGAGATATCAGCTATCCCAATGACTTGGGTCTATTAAATCAAGCCAGAGTCAAAACGGAAAAGATAATAGATACTCTCTATAAGCCCCTAAAAGGGAGACTAAAGAAAAAGCCAAAAACTTATAGAAACCTCGCTCGGAAAGATTACTTGAAAGTCGCCAAAAAACGGAGATCGTCAAGAAAAGAGAGAAGAAAAGCTATAAAAAAACAACTGAAATATATAAAAAGAAATTTATCACACATTGACCAGCTCCTTCAGACAGGAGAAGCACTTGAGGGTTTGAGCATCTCTCAATATAAGAGCTTGCTGGTGGTGGCGGAAGTTTACCGTCAACAGCAATGGATGTATGAGAATAAAGCCCAGAGAATTGACGACAGAATAGTCAGTTTAAGTCAGCCCCATATCCGTCCAATTGTGAGAGGAAAAGCCGGAAAACCTGTAGAATTTGGAGCTAAACTAGCAGCAAGCGTCAGAGATGGATATGTCTTTTTAGACCGTATAAGCTGGGATAACTTTAATGAAGCCGGAGACTTAAAAGCCCAAATAGAAGCATTTAAACAGCACACAGGAGTCTATCCCGAATCAGTACATGTAGATAGAATTTATCGAAATCGCGAGAATCGAGCATTCTGTAAAGAAAGAGGGATTAGAATAAGTGGCCCCCCCTTAGGCAGACCTCCAGCTAATGTCAGCTCAGACAAAAAGAAACAAGCCTTAGACGACGAGAAGGTTCGCAATGCTATTGAAGGAAAATTTGGCATCTCAAAGCGAAGATTTAGCTTGAATCGCGTCATGGCTAAACTGCCTCATACTTCTCAAACGGCTATTGCTATCACTTTTTTAGTCATGAATCTTTCCACCCTGCTACGGCAGTTTTTTTGTCTTTTTTTGTGCAATACACAACATCACGCCTTTTTTCTCGATAACTATTAATTCGGCTTATGCTTGTGGGAATTAACAACAACAAAAGCTCATTATTATTCCAGGATTAAATAACTGATTAATCCATCGGTTGTTTTTCGCCGACTTATTCAGCAAGCCCTACCTAGACTTCTTTAGTCAGATCTTGTCTTGCACCTCATCACCCGCAGACTGGAAGTCTGGGGCTATACAAACGAAGCCTGCCTCCGCAGGCTCTAAAACCCTTACTTCTACGTAGTCCGCGTAGGCGGACTTAGTTTGTGTAGCCGCAGGTTTCAACCTGTCGGCAACTGGTGCAAGACTCTCCATAAACTGTTGCTCACAGCAAACAATGAAAGTGATTCTTCTTCACTTCTGCCTTCTGCCTTCTGCCTTCTGCCTTCTGCCTTCTGCCTTCTGCCTTCTGCCTTCTGCCTTCTGCCTTCTGCCTTCTGCCTTCTGCCTTTCAAGACAGATCTGAGCCTCCAAGGGACGCTTCGCGCATCCCCAACAGATGGAAGAAACACAATTAGCTGAAATCATTCAACTATAAGGGTTTGAGAATGTGTTTCTTAAGAGTTAATCCTTTCCTTCTTTCCCTTTACCTTTACAACGAGCTGAAATCATGAGCAAAGCCCAGGAGGAAACGAGAAAATGAACTATATCAGGTTCTGAGTATACTCAAGAATCTGGGTCAACTCATCCGCCGATCGCCATGTCTCATCGCCCCATTTACCTCGACTGCCACGCCACCACGCCCCTCGATGAACGGGTATTAGAGGCGATGTTGCCCTACTTCAAAGAACATTTTGGCAATCCCGCCAGCAGCAGTCATGTTTACGGCTGGGAGGCGGAAGCCGCCGTTCAACGTGCACGATCTATTTTGGCAGATGCTATTCACGCCACGCCGGAAGAAATTGTCTTTACCAGTGGTGCCACAGAGGCGAATAATTTAGCGATTAAGGGTGTCGCTGAAGCCTATTTCAGCAAAGGGCGTCACATTATTACGGTTCAAACTGAGCATAACGCCGTTCTTGACCCCTGTCAGTACCTCCAATCTTTGGGGTTTGAGGTGACGTTTCTGCCTGTGCAGCGAGATGGATTAATTGATTTGGCAGATTTAGAAAAGGCGATTCGTCCCGATACGATTTTAGTGTCGGTGATGGCAGCGAATAATGAGATTGGAGTATTACAGCCGTTGGCAGAAATCGGGACAATTTGCCGACAGCATCAAGTGCTTTTTCATACGGATGCGGCTCAAGCAATTGGGAAAATAGCTTTAGATGTCGAGGAGATGAAAATTGACTTAATGTCCCTAACCGCCCATAAGGTTTATGGCCCAAAGGGAATTGGGGCATTATATGTCAGACGCCGTAAGCCTAGAGTTCGGTTATCCCCCCAAATTCATGGCGGTGGACACGAACGGGGAATGCGCTCTGGTACGCTATGTACGCCTCAAATTGCGGGGTTGGCTAAGGCGGTGGAATTAGGGATGGAAGAACGGGAAACAGAGTCAAGACGCCTGATTCAGTTACGCGATCGCTTATGGCAACCATTGAGTCAACTGGAGGGAATTCATCTCAACGGTCATCCGACTCAGCGACTATCAGGAAATCTTAACATTAGTATAGAAGACGTTGATGGTTCAGCGCTGCTCTTGGGATTGCAGTCTGTGGTAGCGGTTTCTTCAGGTGCGGCTTGTTCCTCCGTCAAAACAGCTCCCTCTCATGTTCTATTAGCTCTGGGGCACTCGGAACAACTGGCTTATGCCTCGGTACGATTTGGGATCGGGCGCTGTAATACAGCCGAGGAAATGGATTGTATCGCTCAACACGCAATCGCCACGATTCAGTCTCTGCGACAATCACAAGCTGCCAGTTTTCGGAAAACGGTAAAATGAAGTAAAGTATTGGTTAAGGGTCAAGCCAAATGTCGCCAGCGTGAGGCGAAGGGCGGCAATATTAGGAAGGGCGCGAATATATCGAGAGCGCGGCTACTCACTCAAATGTAGTGGCATCTGAGGAACAGCGCGGTATAATACACCATCATAGGAACAGTTGCTGATCAGGAATAGTTGCTGATCAAAGTTCCAGAGGTCTTCACCCCTGTAAACTAGCAGTAGATACTGAATGCAACTGGTTCGCTCTTCCAGTTTTTCTGCTCACGCCTTTAAAATTCCAAGGTTTGCCCTTTGTGGAAGGGTAGGTTATTGGATAATCACTCGATTAGGAAAATTTGACCAACAGGAGTGTCAGTTATATTCAGTCACTCTTGGGTTCAAAAGCTCTATTTTTTCTAGATGAAGCTAGAGATTTCGCATACACAGTTATTGACACAGTTATCTTGGGTAGCCGAAGCAAGAGGGACAGAAAGCCTCAGTACCTAAGCTTGCTGCCAATTTTTGAGGAAATTGAATGCCAAAGCAAATTATTATTGCAGAGCAACACCGTCTTGCTGCTGTCTTTTGGGAAGATCAAATTCAAGAACTCGTGGTGGCAACCGGTAACCACCAAGTGAGTGATATTTACCTCGGTGTTGTAGAAAATGTCTTACCGGGGATAGATGCGGCTTTTGTAAACATTGGTGACCCAGAGCGAAATGGCTTTATTCATGTCACCGATTTAGGGCCTTTGCGTCTGAAACGCAGTGCGGGGGCGATTACCGAACTGCTGACTCCCCAACAAAAAGTCTTAGTTCAAGTGATGAAGGAGCCGACGGGCAATAAAGGCCCCCGGCTGACTGGCAATATCAGCTTACCCGGTCGTTATTTGGTACTGATGCCTTATGGACGGGGTGTCAATTTGTCCCGGCGGATTAAGAACGATAACGAACGCAACCGCCTGAGAGCGCTTGCCGTCTTGATTAAACCCGCCGGCATGGGACTGTTGGTGCGTACCGAAGCCGAGGGGAGAGCAGAAGAGGCAATTATCGAGGATTTGGAAGTTCTGCAAAAACAGTGGGAATCCATCCAGCAAGAAGCTAATTCCACGAGGGCACCCGCCTTACTGAACCGTGATGATGATTTTATTCAACGCGTCCTGCGGGATATGTATACGGCGGATGTGAATCGAATCGTGGTCGATTCCCATACAGGAGTCAAGCGAGTTAAGCAGCACTTGCTGACTTGGAGTGGAGGTCGATCACCGGAAGGGGTTTTAATTGACCATCATCGCGATCGCATTTCGATTCTGGATTACTTCCGGGTGAATGCGGCGATTCGAGAAGCACTCAAACCCAGAGTTGATTTGCCTTCAGGGGGTTACATTATCATCGAACCGACGGAAGCCCTGACGGTGATTGATGTTAACTCAGGTTCCTTCACGCGATCGGCAACGGCACGAGAAACCGTACTCTGGACAAACTGTGAAGCTGCCACAGAAATTGCTCGCCAATTGCGCCTGCGTAACCTAGCGGGCGTGATTATCGTTGACTTTATTGACATGGACTCCAGGCGAGACCAGTTGCAGGTATTAGAACACTTCAACAAAGCTCTGAGATCAGACAAAGCTAGACCGCAGATTGCCCAACTTTCGGAACTCGGCTTAGTCGAACTCACCCGCAAGCGTCAGGGTCAAAATATTTACGAGTTATTTAGTCAAACTTGTTCTGTCTGTGGAGGTTTAGGGCATTCAGTTCGGCTTCCCGGTGAGGCAGAACGCGAACGCCCAGCCAAGGAATTTGTTGAGCCAGCTGTTCCGGCTATACTCCGGGAACCTCGGACACCCGAAATTCCTGAACCCCTCGATCTCTCTCCGGTCGATGACGCCGAGGACGTAGACTTGGTGCATCATCCCAGCTATCAAGAACGGGGACTACCCAATAATCCCAATAACCGCCGTCGCCGCCGTCGTCGTCTCGATGAACCCGTAGCCAAGGAGGAATCACTGACCAAGGTAAGCGTAAGCCCTCGCCCAACGCCTATCCTCTCCGGGAAATCAGAAGCAGCGCCAGAAAGTGAGCTTTTAGAACTAGGGGAACGCACTGTAAAACCGCAGCTCATCAAAGCCCCTAAAGAGATAGACCCACCCGAAGTCGTAGCTATCGAGATGTCCCCAGAGGAACAAGATGTTTATGCTTTGATGGGAATTTCTCCACTGGTGCGGTTGAATAGAGAAGTCCGAAACCCTAAATCAGTGATTCTTTCAGTGGTACTGCCTGGAGAAGCCGATCAAACCGAAGAGGACAACGAGGAATTTGCCGAATCGTCTTCTGCGCCATCCAGCTTTGCCGTAACGTCCGATTCAGCGCCACACTCAGCGCCTGTGATTCGATCCTCTGCGGCGGCTTCCACTTATGAGGACGTAGAGACATCAGAGCCATTGCGGGTAACGTCATCGGCTGAGACATCTGAGTTAGAAGTGCCATCTGACTCGACCGATATGGGTGAATCAGACAGCAACCGTCCTTTGATCCGCCGCCGTCGCCGTCGTTCTTCGGCTACCGATGGTGAGGATTCGACGGCTAGTTAAACGGACATCGTGCCTCGCAGGGGTAAGCTTGATTTGAGAAGAAAGGGAGCGGAAAGGATGCCGATAGACACAACCGGACTCGTTCTGCCCCCGAAGTCTCAGGGGCAATCCAATTTTTGTGAGTTACCTGATTTATCGGGTAATCCAAGATTAGTTGCTGGTGTAGATGAGGTGGGACGGGGTGCTTTATTTGGCCCAGTGGTGGCGGCGGCGGTCATTTTACCCGTCTCGGTTCTGCCGCAACTTGCTCTGGCTGGTGTCAAAGACAGCAAACAGTTGTCCCCTCTTCGACGATTAAAGCTGGCGAAGGAAGTTCAACGGTTAGCCTTAGATTGGAGAATTGGCTATGCCACGTCGCAAGAAATTGACCAAATTAATATCTTGCAAGCTTCCTTGCTAGCGATGAAACGGGCGATTCTAAAGCTGAAAGTACAGCCCGATATTTGTCTAATTGATGGTAACCACGGTCTTCCCAACTTGCCTTTGCCACAACAAACAATGGTGAAGGGCGATCAGCGATCGCTGGAAATCGCCGCTGCTAGTGTTGTGGCTAAGGTTTGGCGCGATGAACTCGTGATTCGTTTAGCTGTCAAGTATCCAGATTATGATTTGGTCACCAATAAAGGTTATGGAACACTGCGACATCGATTAGCGCTGCAACAATACGGCCCTTCACCCCTACACCGTATGTCCTTCCGTCCCTGCCAAGTCGGGTTTTAAGGTCAGTGGCGGCTGAGTCAGTTAATCGGTGTTGTCAATATTCCAACTTCTAACCTTCAACCCTTTGCGGTAAAAGCTTCTGTTGCCTGAGCCTGAATCAGGATTGGTGCATCTTGGTTTGCCCAGTGACGATAATCCAACAATAACTGATGCATTAATCTTTGTTTAATCCTGAGTAAAACACTTTTGAGCAAGCTATTGCCAGTTGTTTCTAAAATGGGTCGAGGAGTCAGGGAAAAGGGAAGGGGTATATCAACGTTTACTTTTAAATCCGCTTTGCCTTTAAGTTGAGTGACTCCGTCGTTTTGCACTGGATAGAGTTTTCCCTTAAGGTCGAGAGCAAATCGTTGATTAATATAATCCAGTCCTCGAATTTCACAGCCTACAGAGCTTAGATGAACGGTACCATCAGCGTCTGCCCATACTTTCAGCGTGACAGTCGGCTGAAAGGTTAAGGACAAAAAATTTAACGGGCGTAGTTGCAATTGATACCGTTCCTGACTGATTGGCTTAATCAAATTGGGGTCTGCGATCGCATGAACTAGGCGTTGGGGCTGACGTAAATAGTGCTGAATGGGAACGGGTTCTTCCGGTACAGTAATTTCAACGGATTGGGATGCAACAAACTGGGTGTTCATAGGGAAAAAGCCTTCAGCTTTAAGGCGGCTTTATTAATCTTATTTTACAAAGTTTAACTCTTTGAAAGGAATTTTTTATTTTTTGAAGTGGTATTGTGGTTTCAAGTGATTATGCATAAATCAATATTTATGAATTCTTAGATCATAAATATTCATATAACAACACGTCATCTTCCGAGAAAAGCGGTTGGAGGGATATAGGGTTTTGCTGGTTTATTCCCTGGCCTGCAATGTTGACAGCGTATTGCCCAGACCAGTAAAAAGAAGTGTTTACTGAGTTTGTGAGTTCTTAGTCTATGTCCATTTCTATTGCCCATCTCGGCCCCCCTGGTACTTATACAGAAGCGGCTGCCTTAGCTTACGCTCACACTCTTGCCAGCGAAACGGTTAGTCCACCGCTGCTATGCCCATGCCCCAGCATTGCCCAAACCATACGTTCGGTGGCTCAGGGGGAAGCTCATCTTGCCGTTATCCCGGTGGAAAATTCAATCGAGGGCAGTGTTGCGGTTACACTAGATTCCCTGTGGCAATTGGAGACACTGCAAATTCAACAAGCACTGGTGTTACCCATCAGACATGCTCTGCTGTCACGAGGTTCATCTCTAGAGGCAATAAAAACCGTTTATTCACATCCACAAGCTTTGGCTCAGTGTCAGAAGTGGCTGGAAACGTCTCTACCATCAGCACAGTTAGTACCGACGAACTCCACAACAGAGGCGCTACAAAATTTGGACGAAGACTATACAGCGGGGGTGATTACATCTCAAAGAGCAGCAGAGCTTTACAATCTGCCGATCCTGGCGTCTACCATTAATGATTATCCCGATAACTGTACTCGATTTTGGGTTCTGGGGAAGCAGCCCTCACTAGGCGGCACTCATACTTCACTGGCTTTTAGCTTGCCTGCTAATCGACCTGGAGCGCTTGTAGAATCGATTCAAGTCTTGGCGACGAGAGGGATTAACATGAGCCGGATTGAGTCTCGACCGACGAAGCGATCGCTCGGTGAGTACCTTTTTTTTATTGATATCGAAGCCGATGCCTCTCAATCGGCTGTTCAATTGGCTCTTGCAGAATTAGCCACTCATACAGAAATTCTCAAAATTTTTGGCAGCTATAGAGTTTTAGTGATTGAGCCTACAGACAGGTGTCAAGATTAATAGTAAATAAGAATAAAAGCGCAAAGAGACGTGATATATCGCGCCTCTTTGATACTTTTTGAAGTCTTATGTTATAGGTGATTATTATACTTAGATGTTACGCCTTATTTCAGGGCATCTTTAAGAGCTGTACGGGCTGCTAAATGATTGCGAGTTGAGGTCAGAATTTCGGCTTCACGTTCTAAACGCTTTACGGTATCCTGCATCTCTAAAAGCGCCTGCTGTTCTGATGCTACGCCGTAAAGATTGCTAGCAACCCAGTAAGATAACTCTCTGGGTAGATCGGGTAAATCGTCGGGTAACTCAATTCTCTGATCGGTCAACTTAGAAGAAAGGCGTACCACATCACGCAAGAGTTGTTCAACATCTCTAGCCATGATTCTTAGGTCTTTTTCGGGTGGCTGATCCTCAATCCATTCCACCAGACCTACACGATAGGGCTTTTCACGGACGTACTCCAAAACCCGAAATCGCTGCTGCCCTAATGTCAATATTTTCATCCGATCATCGGGCAAACGCTGAAAGTGAATAATTTCAGCACAACAGCCAACAGCAGCGGGTTGGCCTTGAACTGGGTCCCACATCAACACCCCAAATCGGCGATCGCTGTCCAAAATCGTGTTCATCATGATTCGGTAGCGAAATTCAAAGATGTGTAGAGGAAGAGGACGCCCAGGAAAAAGGACCACTTCTGGCAGTGGAAACAGGGGGAGTTCTCTAACAGCAATTGATGAGGAGGATGCCATTGTGCCTTAATCAAAAAGGTAACTGCGCTTCTTTACCTACTTTAACGGATGTTATTGGTCATTTGTCATCAGTCCTTAGTCGTTGGTCAATTAACAACTCGCTGGTGTGAACTGCCTCCCCTTCCTCGCAGACTAAGAACTAATGACTAATGACTGATACTAGAGCTTGACTTCAATATCAACCCCAGCCGGTAAATCTAGCTTCATCAGAGCATCAATGGTTTTTGAGGACGGCTGATAAATATCAATAATGCGGCGGTGGGTACGTGTTTCAAAGTGTTCCCGTGAATCTTTATCAACGTGGGGAGAGCGCAAAACACAGTAAATACGACGCCGTGTTGGTAAAGGAATGGGGCCAATTGCTGTGGCATTTGTTCGGTTAGCTGTATCCACAATCTTCTCGCAAGAGGTGTCAAGCAGTCGCCGATCAAAGGCTTTAAGACGAATTCGAATTTTTTGCTGCTGAATGGTTGCCATTTTTTAGTTGTCTAGGTTCTGAATAGATAGGGAATTAGGGAGAAGAAAGAAGATTAGAAAGTTGAACGTTTAACCTTTTAACCTTCAACTCAGTCTCTCAAATTGAGCAATACAGAGGAATGGGGAGCAGAAAAGCTTTTGCCTCTCTGCCCCCACTTAGCCTTGGGTAGCGCTATTGACTACTTCAGGATTTTGGAAACGACACCTGCACCAATGGTACGACCGCCTTCACGGATAGCAAAGCGCATACCTTGTTCAATTGCGATGGCGTTAATCAGTTCTACTGTCATTTTGATGCGGTCTCCCGGCATCACCATCTCGGCTGTCGTGCCGTCGTCAGCCGTAAATGCGCTAATGGTACCGGTCACATCCGTCGTGCGGACGTAGAACTGAGGACGGTAGCCAGGGAAGAAAGGAGTGTGACGACCACCTTCTTCTTTCTTCAGAACATAAACCTCAGACTCGAACTGGGTATGAGGGGTAATTGAACCAGGCTTGGCGATGACCATTCCCCGTTCAATATCTTTTTTCTCAATCCCTCGGAGCAGAATCCCGGCGTTATCACCAGCCATCCCTTCATCGAGACTCTTTTTGAACATCTCAATACCGGTGACGGTTGTCTCGCGGGTATCTTTAATGCCCACCAAGACAACTTTATCGCCGATTTTGACCTTGCCCCGTTCAATCCGACCCGTGGCTACTGTACCACGACCTGTAATGGTGAAGACGTCTTCTACTGCCATCAGGAAAGGTTTATCAATATCCCGCTCTGGTGTGGGAATGTAAGAGTCCACCTCATCCATCAACTTATAGATTTTATCAACCCACTCATTTTCTCCCCGTTGAGTTTTCGGGTTACCGGTCATGACTTCTAAAGCCTGCAAAGCGGAACCTGCAACGATGGGGATGTTGTCACCATCAAACTCATAACTACTGAGGAGTTCGCGAACTTCAAGTTCTACCAGTTCCAGCAGTTCTTCGTCGTCCACCATGTCTTGCTTGTTCAAGAAGACAACCAGGCTGGGAACGCCTACCTGCTTAGCGAGCAAGATATGCTCCCGTGTTTGAGGCATCGGGCCATCAGCGGCTGACACCACGAGGATTGCCCCATCCATTTGAGCCGCACCAGTGATCATGTTTTTCACATAGTCAGCGTGTCCCGGACAATCGACGTGAGCATAGTGCCGATTTTGGGTTTCGTACTCTACGTGGGCGGTGTTGATCGTAATCCCCCGCGCCTTTTCCTCCGGTGCCGCATCAATTTCATCGTACTTTCTTGCTTGCGCTTGACCCATCGCTGCCAAGGTCATAGTGATTGCCGCTGTCAGCGTCGTTTTGCCGTGGTCTACGTGACCGATTGTACCGATGTTGACGTGGGGTTTAGTCCTTTCAAATTTTGCGCGTGCCATGAATTACGTGTTCCTTTTCTCCTATTTATGCGTTCCCTTTGCTCTTCGCGATGATGGCTTCAGCCACGTTGCGAGGTACCTCCTCGTAGTGACTAAACTCCATCGAGAAGATACCTCGACCTTGGGTCTTAGAGCGGATATCCGTAGCATAGCCAAACATCTCTGCTAATGGAACTTTAGCAGTGACTTTAGCAACACCGCTCTCAGAACCCATGCCTTCAATTTGACCACGGCGAGAGTTGAGGTCACCCATGACATCTCCAAGGAAGTCTTCAGGAACTTCAACCTCTACTTTCATCATAGGCTCTAACAGTACCGGCGAAGCTTTCATCACGCCGTCCTTAATCGCCATTGACCCAGCAATCTTAAAGGCCATTTCCGAAGAGTCTACCTCGTGGAATGACCCATCGACTAGAGTGGCTTTCAAGTCAATGACCGGATATCCAGCCAAAATCCCGGATTCACAGGCTTCTTTCATCCCCTGCTCAGCGGGTGAAACGTATTCTCTCGGAATAGAACCGCCTACAATCTTGGAGACAAATTCAAAACCGGTACCCGGATCTCCTGGCTCCAATTCGATGACGACGTGACCGTACTGACCTTTACCGCCACTTTGGCGAATAAACTTACCTTCAGTCTTAATGGCTCTGCGAATTGTTTCTCGGTAAGCCACCTGCGGCGCACCGACATTCGCTTCTACCTTAAACTCTCGCAGCATCCGGTCTACCAGAATTTCCAGATGCAACTCACCCATCCCCGCAATTACGGTTTGGTTGGTTTCTGGGTCAACGTGGACACGGAACGTCGGGTCTTCTTCCGATAAAGATTGGAGCGCCTTGGAGAGCTTCTCCATATCTTGCTTGGTTTTCGGTTCCACTGCTACGGAGATCACCGGTTCTGGAATGAACAACGATTCCAAAATGATTGGCGCGTCTTCATTACAGATCGTGTCGCCCGTAAAGGTATTCTTCAAACCAATGGCAGCTCCCAAGTCGCCTGCTCGCAACTCGTCCACTTCAATCCGATCATTCGCTTTCAGAACGATCAGACGAGAGATGCGTTCCTTCTGGTCTTTGGTGGAATTAAGAATGTAGCTACCTTTCTTAAGTATCCCAGAGTAAACCCGCAGGAAGGTTAAACGACCAAATGGGTCTGCCATAATCTTGAAAGCCAGAGCTGACAAGGGGGCTGAATCATCAGGGGCTCTCTCCGCTACCGTTCCGTCGGGTAGTGTTCCTTGAATCGGAGGAATATCAACGGGAGCTGGCAAGTAATCGACAACTGCATCTAGCAGGAGTTGAACGCCTTTGTTCTTGAAAGCAGAACCGCATAATACAGGAACGATCGCTCCTGTAACGGTTCCTTTGCGAAGGGCACTACGAATTTCTTCTTCAGTGAGTTCTTCGCCTTCCAGATACTTTTCAATCAGCGCTTCATCCGTTTCCGCAACCGACTCAATGAGTTTGGCGCGGTACTCTTCTGCCTGCTCTTTGACCTCGTCAGGAATTTCTGTATCTTGAATATCCGTTCCGATGTCGTTGGCATAAATCTTGGCTCGCATCCGAACCAAATCCACAATTCCCCTCAGATCGCTTTCACTACCAATGGGGATTTGGATCGCCACAGCATTGGCTCGCAAGCGCTCGCGCAGTTGAGTGTATACCTTGAAGAAATTCGCCCCCGTCCGATCCATCTTGTTGATGAACGCGATTCTGGGCACCTTGTAGCGGTCTGCTTGCCGCCATACTGTCTCTGATTGAGGCTGAACACCTCCCACGGAGCAGAACACGGCAATCACACCGTCTAATACCCGCATGGAGCGCTCAACTTCAATGGTGAAGTCAACGTGACCCGGAGTATCAATAATATTAATCCGATGGTCATTCCAGCTCGTGCTGATGGCTGCGGCAGTGATGGTGATTCCCCGCTCCCGCTCTTGATCCATCCAGTCCGTTACGGCTGTTCCTTCGTGGACTTCTCCGATTTTATGAACCATTCCTGAATAAAACAGGATTCGTTCCGTTGTTGTTGTTTTGCCCGCATCAATGTGGGCTGCAATCCCGATATTCCGTACTCTCTCAAGCGGGATGGTCCGTGCCACAGCTACCTCCTTCCTCTCTGCCGCAAGTCTTTAACACGTTGCTATCTCTTTACAATTCTATACTTTGATTAAATTTTTAGTGATTTGCGGACTTGAGTCTCCAACAAACCCTCACGCTGTAGAACAGGCATCATCAGCCTGTTACCAGAGTTCAGAAATTAGTACCGATAGTGGGCGAAAGCTTTATTGGCCTCTGCCATCCTATGTGTTTCTTCACGCTTGCGAATCGCATTTCCGGTTCCGTTAGCGGCATCCATCAATTCATTGGCTAACTTGCTAGCCATGGAACGACCCCCTCTTTCCCTCGAAAATCGGATCAACCAACGTAGCGCCAAAGTCGTTCCTCGGTCAGAGCGAACTTCCATTGGTACTTGATAAGTTGCCCCACCTACCCGGCGAGCTTTCACTTCAACCAACGGTGTTACATTTTTTACGGCGCTTTCAAATGTATCTAGAGGATCGTTACCTGTCCGTTCCTCAATGATTTTCATAGCGTCATAAATAATTCGATTGGCAATAGATTTTTTGCCATGACGCATGATCCGCCGCACCATCATACTGATCAAGCGATTATTGTAGACCGGGTCAGGAGGGATAGGACGCTTTTTGATAACTGTGCGACGAGACATAGTAAGCCCTTAAGAAATAATAGCGACAGTTGAAGAGTTACACAGGGACAGAATTATACCTTGAAGGTGCAAGGTACTCTAAAATTCTCAAGTTTTGGGTCTTTTCAGCTTGAAGTTGTCAATATCTTTGACCTGCTGAATTTTCCCCATCTTGCCGAAGGTTTTACCTCTATCAAGTACTCCTACGGCAGGAAAAAAAGCTCTCCTTATTCAGGATAGCTGAAACCTCTATTGAGGTTGGAGAAGGTTCAAACTATTTTCAGGAGTTATTCAGGAAAGATAGACTTTTATCTTACTTAGCCTTAGGACGTTTAGTTCCGTACTTAGAACGTCCTTGACGCCGATCTTTTACGCCTGCGGTATCTAGCGTTCCTCGAATAATGTGGTATCTCACTCCAGGCAAATCTTTAACACGACCGCCCCGAATCATTACAACCGAGTGTTCTTGTAGGTTGTGGCCGATCCCTGGAATGTAAGCGGTCACTTCAAAACCCGAAGTCAGACGGACTCTTGCCACTTTCCGCAGGGCTGAGTTGGGTTTCTTCGGTGTTGTCGTATATACTCTCGTGCAGACACCACGACGCTGCGGACATTGTTTAAGTGCAGGCGACTTAGTTTTCTTCTTCGCTTTGGCGCGTTCGCTCCGAATGAGCTGTTGGATAGTGGGCATGAGTTAAGGCGTGTACAGCTCCCTTAAGCGGTTTAACTGTTTAAGTATTGACAAATTCTAACTATATCTAACTTTCCGATGTAATGTCAATGAAAGCCGCAAAATCAGGGCGAGTAAGCCTTCCTTCCCTTTGTATGAGGCGGTAAAGGCTCCGAAGAATAAGAGTCGGGAATTTGAGAAGTTCTAAACTAAAACAGCTACGGTTTTGCAGACACGTCTGACGCGACTCTAAAGGAGTTGCCACAGCCGCAGCTTTCTACTGCGTTCGGATTATGAAAGCGAAACCCACCTCCCATTAAATCTTCTGAGTAATCTAGTGTTAGCTCACTAATGTAATTCAAGCTAGCTTCATCTACCACGATGGAGATATCGCCACAATCATAGACGCGATCGCCAAACTTCGGCACTTCCTCAAACTCAATCGTGTAGAACAGATCAGCACACCCGCCTTTTTGAACACCCAGGCGTAATCGTGCTTCTGCTTTGTGACGTCTCAACTGTAAGCGTTTGATTTCACCAACCGCTGCTTCACTCAGATTAATCATCAGATATACACCTACATCGCAGGTCAGCCTCTAGCTCAGGACTGATACACCGTCGTGAGTGTGCAACGTCTCAAACTCTTGAGCTATCTTTACGTTACACTGTGTCAGTCTTGTTGCCGTCAGACTGACATATTATCACGTAAAAAGAGAGGACATTCAGCCCTCTCTCCTTAACACTACCCATCTCAACTATTACTCTTGAGGCTTACTACGGGCATAGTCATCTTCAAAACGCATAATATCGTCTTCTCCGAGATATTCTCCATTTTGAACCTCAATTAAGACTAGAGGAATAACACCTGGATTCTCTAGTCGGTGCATATTACCTTGAGGAACATAAGTAGACTGATTTTGATGAATGACCAATTCGTCATCGCCACAGATCACCTTCGCCGTACCGCTAACAACAATCCAGTGTTCACTCCGATGGTAATGCATTTGCAAACTGAGCCGATGACCGGGCTTGACCTCAATTCGCTTAATTTTGTAGCCTCGTCCTTCTTCCAAAACCGTGAATGAACCCCAAGGTCGCAGCTCTGTCGCGGCAACACGTTCAGCTGTTATGGAGGTGGGTAAGGGAAGTGCCGGGACTTGAGAAACGTCTTGAGACTGAATCATACTTTTTTCTCCTGAGAACGGCTATAAAGTCGAGGGAAAACTCGTTTATCGGGTACTACTATTGCACTATTGCGAGATTAGTAAAAACAGAACCACCCAATCACAATCCAACATAGCAAATGACTTCTGGTTCTGGTCATCCATCAGCGGCTTTTTGGGGGTAATTTATAACAAGTCTTCACAATATAAAGCGTGGACTTTAAACAAGCTTTATAAGTTTAAATTTCTAAAACTTGTGCCATAACCCACTAGTGCAGCGTGGCTAAAATAACTGCCCAGTTGAAAAAGGTTAAAAAGCTTACTGTACAAACTTTCTTTCCTTCTGTCCTCGTATGAGCTCCGGTCTGCCCTCTGCCCCCTGCCTACTGCTACGGAGAACGCTACGCAAACTGCCTTCTTGCACTAGGGTATGGGTGCCAGAAAAAGCCCTAAGGCATTGTGAACACGGGCGGCTGTAGCCGGAGACCGATCAAGAAGTTGGCCTCCTAGATAAAGTCCGGTAGAGCTGCCACCATCGAGATTGAGGGCATCGATCGCTCCCATCTGCTGTATCAACTGAGCGGTTTCGGCTAAAGTCGGACCTCGCCCACCGACCCGACTATGGATAGCCGCAATTATCACAGTGCCAGAGCCAGTAGTGCCGATCGCACTCCGAATCGCCATTTGTTGACTAAAGGCATCACTAAATTGCTCCGCTTTGGCATCCAAGACGATTTGCCGATTTTCTAGGAGTACAGGACCAGCCCCTAAGATTTGAGGGTAAGTCGCGAAATCAGTGGGTGTAGTCCCCTGCCCAATGTTCACTTGTGTCCCAATATTGAGGAAACCAGCCGCAGCAGTGCCATCGCCCCTTAAAGTCAAGAGGTAGCCATCGCCGGGGATAGGAAAAGCGGTTTGACCTGTCATCCCTCCTGGAAGCTGACCCGTAACTTGGTTGTTTTGTACATAAACGAGGATTTCATTATCCGTCAGCGGCGTGTAGGTCGGCCCCCACTCCGAGGTATAACGGGAAATGCCTGCTTTGACGTAGCCACTATTGAGGAAAAGCACGGGTAAATTCATCCCCGTTGAGGTCGCCAAAGTTTCTTGAAGGCTGAGACGCCCAATTTTGAATTGCCCCTGATCGTTCCAAGCGATCGCACCTCGGTTAAGAATAGGTCCAGAAAACCACCGACCATCGCGACGAATAGCACCCAGGGGGAATTGAGTTTTGCGATTGAAAAAGCCAGCGTTAATTGCCGCCGCCGCCTGCCACGATGGAGCCATTTGGAGCAGTGGAGTTGTTCCCACTTGGGTCGTGGGATTGCTCCACATCGGTCTAAAGCTCATCCGGTTAGCTTTTGGGTCAACTTCTAGCCACACCACAGGAAATCGGGATTCTCCCAAATTCACATATTGCTGACGCCATCGGATTCCTGGTGCCCAAAGGATTTCTTTCTCCATCAGGGCATCAGGTCGAAGGTCGATCACTAAGCGATTAGGCTTAGGCACACTGAACACTTGTATTCGCTGACCGGCTGGAATCTGAACCCGGATTGTGGTTTGCTTTTGACCGTTTTCCACGCGAAAAACAGGCAAATTGCTGGGAGGCTGAACCGGCACAGGGGCTACATCCTCAACCTCTTGCATCGGTTGAGGTGGCTGAGGTGGAGGAGCCTGAAAGCGCTCGATTAGGGAAGGGTCAGTTGAGGCATCTAGGGTAATGACCCCTTCGCTGACGCCATCGCTCACTTGCCAGGGCGTTGGGCGGTCTAGATCGATGACAATCCGCGAACCCCAAGCTTGAGTTCCTTGCTGAATATCTTTTAATCGGGCAGGCACCGAAGTAATCTGTAGCTGCTCGCCTGCCACTTTCATCCGCAAATCGGCCACTCTGGCAAAATCGCTTACATCCAGATAACGATAAGCCGCATCCCGTTGCGTGACTAGAACCATTGGTGTTCGGGTTGGGTCTGAAAACCACTGTATCGGTTGTCGTGTCCAATCCCTCGTACTTAACAATTCCAGCCCCAAGCTTTGCATCATACCTACATCGCTGATCGCCGTGCGAACGGATGCGCCCACTTGCCACTGCTTCCAGGGCACTTTATAGGCACGACCGTTTAAAGACACCTGAGTACCCTGTCGAGTTACCTTTGATAACCCTTGTGATAAAAGGGTTTCTGGATGGGAAGATGTTGGCTTTTCAGATGTACGAACCGTAACCGCCTTCTCAGAAACAGGTGAAAGCTCACTCAACAGGGGCTTACCCACAACAGGGGGTGTGTTCTGCGGAGTCACCAGAGGCGAAACCTCAGACAAAAAATCTGCCTGAGGAGGGGGTAGAGTTGTCTTCGCAACAACAGCCGACGGGTTCAGCCTCGTTTCATAGCCGTGTAAGAGTTGGGGCTTAGGCGTTTCCAGGCTGGTACTGGCGAAAGCGAGAGATGAGCCAACAAGGGATAGCACGAAAAGGACAAGGGTGCGCTTAGAAATCGTTGTCCAAACAATGCGAGTGGTATGTCTCGTTTCTGGTCTTGTTCTTTTGCTCATCCACTAGCCTCTTTGACCAAGATTGGGGTCTGTAGAAGTCCATCATTGAAGTGAAGTCTTGGGCAGCATATCAAGAAATAATGACTTTAGGGCGCTCACCTTCTGAGGTTGAGCCTCATAATAGGGAGTAAGACCCCAACTGGGGTTTAACTTTACTGCTCTAACTGGAAAATTGCTCACGCAACAGGAAAGATTTGCGTTCCTGTTGTCCTGCTGTTTTTAGCAATACAGGAGAGGACACAATACTTCCGGCACAGGGACAGATCGTGACACAGCGTTGCCCAAAAACGTTTTATCCCTGTTGGCTCAATCGCGTTGAGCCTTATTACAGAAATCACTAAAAATTCTGTAGTTAAAGTTACAATAGCGCGATCTAAAATCGGGGATTGCTAGAGTAGAGGATTTCCTAGTAAGATTTCTACTCTGTCAAGAAAGGCAGATATCGGTGTGTGAATCAGGCTTTAAGAGTATGTCTCACAGTGTTAACTGCGCTGCTCACACCTGCCATTCGGTCAACGGGATATACTCCTTAGACCATTGAAGCACTCAGGCGGGTCTGCTCGTCAAGCCTCTAGGTTGAATTGCCTCGATTGTCAAATTGAGGATGGAGCGTTGATGTTAGCCGCCAACCTAGAGTTCACCAACTCCTCACCCCAAAAGTATTCGTGTAGGCTTCCCCATAGAGTCAGTAGACTGACCCACTCATGCAAATGTTTCTAATTTTTCAATAGGCTTTGTAAAAGTGAACTAACAATCAACTACCGACTGAACAGCATTCAATCCGTAAATTTGTATCCCTAAAAATTGTGAATTATCAGATGAATAACAGGAGCATCAAGGTCAATCAACAAGGTTACTCAGGCAATCAGGGCACTCAACCCTATTCAGGTCAACGGTGGTTGGTAGAAGAACGGGATGCGTGTGGTGTTGGCTTCATTGCTTCTTGTGGGGGCAGTGCCACCCATAAACTAATTGAGCAGGCTTTGTCTGCCCTCAGTTGTTTAGAACACCGGGGAGGATGTAGTGCCGACCAAGATTCTGGGGATGGTGCGGGTTTAATGAGCGCGATTCCCTGGGATGTATTGCAGCCTTGGTTTGCCGAGCAAAACTTGGATATGCCGCCCACCCAGCAGTTGGGAGTCGGTATGCTATTTCTACCCAAAGATACGGATCTGCTTAACAAAGCCCGTGCCACAGTTGAAGAGGTGTTGGGGCAAGAAGGGTTAACCGTTCTGGGCTGGCGTATCGTACCCGTGAAAGACTCGGTTCTGGGTGTACAAGCACGAGAGAACGAACCGCGAATTGAACAGGTGATTGTTCAATCCCCAACCAAGCAGGGAGATGAACTGGAGCGCGTCCTGTTCAAGGCGATGCGTCGCATTAGTAAAGCATTAGAGTCAGACGATACAGTAAAAGGGTCTGACGATTTCTATGTGTGTTCGTTCTCGACGCGCACCATTGTTTACAAAGGGATGGTACGTTCAGCGGTGCTGGGCGAGTTTTATACGGATTTGAAAAATCCAGCTTACAAAAGTCCCTTTGCCGTTTACCATCGACGCTTTAGTACGAACACCCTACCCAAATGGCCCCTAGCTCAGCCCATGCGGTTGTTGGGACACAACGGCGAAATTAATACGCTGTTAGGCAATATCAACTGGATGATGGCGCGTGAGGCTGACCTCACTCATCCGCTGTGGGGCGAGAGAACGACACAGGAGGAAATCAAGGCTCAAGAGGCAGCACTCAGCACGCCGGCTGAATTAGCCAGCGAATTAGATGACCTCAAGCCCATTGTCAATCCAGACAACAGTGATTCCGCGACCCTAGATAACGTCCTGGAGTTATTGGTGCAATCTGGGCGCAGCCCGATGGAAGCCTTGATGATGATGGTACCAGAAGCGTACCAAAATCAGCCGGATTTAGAAAAATATCCGGAAATTGTTGATTTTTACGAATACTACAGAGGAATTCAGGAGGCATGGGACGGCCCAGCGCTGTTGGTGTTCAGTGATGGCAACGTGGTGGGAGCCACTTTGGATCGCAACGGACTGCGTCCGGCCCGTTACAGCATTACACGAAATGGCTATGTGGTCGTTGCCTCAGAAGCTGGCGTGGTGGACTTGCCCGAAGCCGAGATTGTGGAAAAGGGCAGACTGGGGCCAGGGCAGATGATTGCTGTGGACTTAGAAAGTCACGAGATTTTGAAGAACTGGGATATTAAGCAACGGGTTGCAACTCGCAATCCGTATGGAGAGTGGTTGCAACAGCACCGTGTTGTTTTAACACCACATCCCTTCGTCGAAAGCCCTCGGTTAGAGGCATCGGTTTTACTGCGCCAGCAAACCGCCTTTGGCTACACGGCAGAGGATGTTGATCTGATTATCGAGCCGATGAGCATCGAAGGGAAGGAACCCACCTTCTGCATGGGTGATGATACTCCCTTAGCTGTGCTATCCGATAAGCCACGATTGCTCTATGACTACTTCAAGCAACGCTTTGCTCAGGTGACGAACCCGCCGATTGACCCCCTGCGGGAAAGCTTGGTGATGTCGTTGAGTATGCACTTGGGTGAACGAGGGAATCTCCTCGATGCTAAGCCGGAGTACGCCCGCAGGTTAAAGCTGGAGACGCCGGTGCTCAACGAGGTGGACTTAGAGGCGGTGAAAACTTCGGGGTTTGAAACGGCTGAACTCTCCACCTTATTTGAAATTACGGCTGGCCCTAAAGGGCTGGAGGCGGCTGTGCGAAAATTATGCGATCGCGCAGCCCAATCCGTTGCGTCTGGGAAGAAGATTCTGATTTTAAGCGACAGAGTCGGTGGAACCATTGGGGAAAATTACAGCTATATTCCCCCGATGCTAGCCGTGGGTGCCGTCCACCATCATCTGATTCGCCAAGGATTACGGATGAAGGCATCCTTGGTTGTGGATACGGCGCAGTGTTGGAGTACCCATCATTTCGCCTGCTTGATTGGCTATGGCGCGGCAGCCGTTTGTCCGTATCTGGCTTTGGAATCCGTGCGTCAGTGGTGGGCCGATCCGAAGACTCAAAAACTGATGGAACGGGGCAAAATCCAGAGCATCACCATTGAAAAAGCCCAGCAAAATTACCGTAAGGCCGTAGAAGCGGGATTGTTGAAAATTCTCTCTAAAATGGGGATTTCCCTGCTGTCGTCTTACCAGGGCGCTCAAATTTTTGAGGCGATTGGAATTGGGACTGATTTATTAGATTTGGGCTTTAGAGGCACAACCTCACGCTTGGGTGGCTTAAGCATGACGGAATTAGCCCAGGAAGTCATCTCCTTCCACAGCCGAGCTTTCCCGGAATTGGCAGGGAAGAAACTGGAGAACTTTGGTTTTGTCCAGTACCGTCCGGGTGGAGAATATCACATGAACAGTCCCGAAATGTCGAAAGCGCTGCATAAGGCGGTGGCAACCAGGGACTACGACCATTACGAGCTGTATAAGCAGTCTTTGTCAGGGCGTCCGGTGACGGCACTGCGGGATTTGCTGGACTTCAAGAGCGATCGCGCCCCAATTTCGATAGAAGAGGTACAACCTATTGAAGAAATTGTCAAGCGGTTCTGTACGGGGGCGATGTCTCTGGGTGCACTGTCACGGGAAGCCCATGAAGTATTAGCGATCGCCATGAATCGCATCGGCGGTAAATCCAACTCTGGCGAGGGTGGAGAAGATTCCGTTCGATATAAGGTACTCGATGATGTTGATGCCACCGGCCTGTCTCCCACCCTGCCCCACCTCAAAGGGTTACGCAATGGAGATACGGCAAGTTCAACGATTAAGCAGGTAGCCTCCGGTCGCTTTGGGGTAACACCGGAGTATTTGGTGAATGGCAAGCAAATCGAGATCAAAATGGCTCAAGGCGCTAAGCCCGGAGAAGGAGGACAGCTACCGGGTAAGAAGGTGAGTTCTTACATTGCCATGCTACGGCGCTCTAAGCCAGGAGTCACCTTGATTTCGCCGCCGCCTCACCACGATATTTATTCGATTGAGGACTTGGCTCAGCTTATTTTTGACCTGCACCAAATTAATCCTCAAGCTCAAGTCTCGGTGAAGCTGGTAGCGGAAATTGGGATTGGGACGGTAGCGGCTGGTGTGGCTAAGGCGAATGCGGATATTATCCAAATTTCCGGGCATGACGGTGGCACGGGTGCATCCCCCCTAAGTTCGATTAAACATGCGGGCGCACCTTGGGAATTAGGGGTGACGGAAGTACATCGGGTATTGATGGAAAATCAACTGCGCGATCGCGTCCTCCTCAGAGCTGATGGTGGCTTCAAAACAGGTTGGGATGTGCTCATGGCGGCGTTAATGGGCGCAGAAGAATATGGTTTTGGCTCTGTCGCCATGATTGCTGAGGGGTGTATCATGGCGCGAATTTGCCATACCAATAACTGCCCTGTGGGTGTGGCGACGCAGCAAGAACAACTGCGTAAGCGCTTTTCTGGAATCCCAGAGCATGTGGTCAACTTCTTTTACTTTGTCGCCGAGGAAGTGCGATCGCTCTTGGCACACCTGGGTTATCGCTCATTGGCAGAAGTGATCGGTCGGGCTGATTTATTGAAGGTACGGGAGGGCATCAAGTTGGCGAAGACGGATGCCTTGAACTTGAATTGCCTGACTCAGTTACCGGATACCAAGAGCAATCGTAGCTGGCTCAATCATGAATCCGTTCACAGTAATGGCCCTGTCCTCGACGACCAGCTGCTTGCCGATGCTGAGATTCAGGCCGCGATTCGCAACCAAGGGTCTGTAAGCAAAAATGTTGGCGTTGTCAACACGGACAGAAGCGTAGGAACACGCATTGCAGGTGCGATCGCCAAGCTTTATGGTGATACAGGATTTGGAGGACAAATTACCTTAACCTTCCAAGGTGCAGCCGGACAAAGCTTTGGCGCGTTCAACCTTCCGGGCATGACACTCGTCTTAGAGGGTGAAGCCAATGATTATGTGGGTAAGGGGATGCATGGCGGTGAAATTATCATTAAGCCACCCGCAGACGCCGCTTGCGACCCTGCCCAAAATGTGATTGTGGGCAATACCTGCCTCTATGGCGCAACGGGCGGCGTACTGTTTGCCAATGGTGGTGCCGGTGAGCGGTTTGGTGTCCGCAATTCCAAAGGTCAGGCGGTGATTGAAGGAGCAGGTGACCACTGTTGTGAGTACATGACGGGGGGCGTAATTGTGGTCTTAGGTCATGTAGGACGGAATGTCGGTGCGGGGATGACGGGGGGTCTGGCTTACTTCCTGGATGAAGAAGGCAGTTTTAAGGACAAAGTCAATCGGGAAATTGTCCAAATTCAACGGGTCATGACGCCAGCCGGTGAGCAGCAACTCAAAGAGCTGATCCAAGCTCACGCGGAGCGAACCGACAGCCCCAAAGCGAAGATTATCTTAGCTCACTGGTCTGATTATTTACCGCAATTCTGGCAAGTTGTACCCCCCTCGGAGGCGGATACTCCAGAAGCCAATCCTGATGTTGTGGAAGAGAGAGTGCTGAGTTCAGTGCAATAGAAGGCTGAAAGGTGGTTCGGGGTTGCAGGCTGTCTTCGGAACCTTCAACCCTTGGAAACCGGACCTTCAACCCTTCCGCGCCATCATTTCTTGATCCTTCTCTTGCATTTCCATCAGTTCTGGCACGGTTACAAATTTGTAGCCGCGCTTTTTTAATTCGGCAATGATTAGCGGTAAAGCTTGAACCGTTTTGGCACGATTGCCACCCCCGTCGTGCAACAAAACAATCCCCCCGGCTGAGGCTTCCTTGAGGATACGGTCACGCAGAGCCTGAGAGCTGTTATGACGCCAATCGAGGGAATCTGCTGACCACATCACGACCGCATACTTTTTCTGCTGAGCATAGGCGGCTAACCCATTGTTCAAAATGCCGCCTGGTGGCCTGAAGAGATTGGTTTTAACACCGGTGAGCTTGTAAATTAACTGGGCTGTTTTATCAATTTCACTCGCCGCACCCGCTGGGTTATACCGATGATACTGATGGCTCCAGGTATGGTTAGCAATTGCGTGACCCTCATTCACAATCCGCTTAGTTATCTGCGGATACTGTTGCACTTGTCTTCCTACTACGAAAAAAGTCGCTTTAACGTTGTTTTTTTTCAGGAAATCAAGTACCTGTCCTGTGGTATTGGGCCAAGGTCCATCATCAAAAGTGAGAGCGATGGGTTTTCCCACTGCACTTTGCCCAATCCGCTTATCTGATGCTTCTTGAGCAACAGTTTTAATGGGGTTATTTATCTTGACATTTTTAAAGGTTTTTCCTTGGAACTGAGCTGGGATCGGTTTGTTGAGCTTTGTTATTTTTTGTTGTTGGGCTAATTTAGCCACAACTTTTTTGTAAGCCTGATTAGACTGGGCAACTAAAACTTTTTCTTCCGAAGGGTTTGAGCTAGGTAGCTGGTTTAGGCTCGGCGTCATGTTTGACGCAAGATGTCTCGGACTCGCAGACCGAGCGGCTGACAAAGTACAGCCTGATAGAAAAGTCAGAGCAGCGACAACGACAACCCACGAGAGGCTGTGCTGTTTAATAAATGGGTGACGGTCTGCCACGTTAATTCTCCTTCACTCCTCATACACAAAGGCGGCAAGTCACAATTGTTATTCCTCAGCATTTTGATTGGCAGGGGTTAAGGATGACTCCCAACAGAGGAGGAGCTGTTTTACGGCAAATCCCTGTTCAGACCACTGCCCCTCAACGGCTAGAGGCAAACATTTTCATATCGAGGTACACGAGCAGACCAGGGCTGAACGTGACATCGGAATTCGTTCTAAGACGGATGATCCTGATGCAAGTTACTGGCGAAATCGCCACTCGTCCGGGATCTCAGTAGGTTTTTTACAAATACCATGAGTCCCAGCCCTCTGCACTGTAGCCTGAAGTTGTTATAGAGTAAACGCTGGGATAGTAAAACCTCAGCCTGATGGCTCCCTGATCAAGTGCACTGTGCCTGTGTTGAATCACACATCTAGTTTGCCAACCTTGGGGTGACTCCTGTAGCATCTAGCCATAAATTAGAACATTTGTCCTCATTTACACCTGGTCATGCCTAAGAAGACAGTAGTAGGATGAGCGAATAGCCAAAGACCCAAAAAGCTTGCTTCTTAACTGACATGGCAAAGAGAATCTCCTTAAGCTTATGCCTGTTGGCTGGTGTCATCATTGCTGGGGTTCCAGCCCAAGCCACGATCACTACAGCACAGACTTTATCACAGCCATCCCTAACCGCCAAACAGGGTACCGTGAAAACGGTGCTTCAGATGGCGGCTGAGCAATTGGCACCCACACCAGCCACTCTGACGGTTGAAGATTTACCCCCTGGATTCACAGAACTTCCTCCGAAATTAGCCACAATGCTTGCCTCCCGGTTAGAGCTTCTCAAACAAGAACTGGGACAAGGTAACATGAAACCAGAAAATTTTTTCGCCTTCGTTAATCCCAAAAATTTCCAAATTGTTTTGGGATTTACAGGTAAGCTGCCCAATCAATCCGAACAGGCCAGTTTTGATGCCAGTCTGGAAAAGGTCAAGCAGCCAGAGGTGCAACAACAAACCTTGAGTGTGTTGCAGGAGAAGCTAAAATCCTTTGGACAAATCAAGGTTACAGATTATCGTTCGATTCCTGATCTGAGTAACTTGGCGAATGCTTCAACAGGCATGACGCTGGCGATGGAGATGCAAGGTCAGCCTTTACGCTTGGATTTAGCGGCCTTTCGGCGTAACGCCACAGGAGCCTTGACGGGCGTTATATATGCCAATGGGGAACAGCCACTGGTCGGGGTAGGGGATTTGGCCCGGAAGTTAGATCAGCGCATCGAGCAGTTCTCTGCCAACACGACCCCTGCTGTTGGAGAAAAACCTCCGCTCCGATTTAGCCCACCTAGTCAACAACCGAAGGGTTCACCCAGGACTGGGGTGAGATGAGCGACTATCGAGAGTCTGGACGGTAAAAAACAATGGGGGCACCGCCACTTCACAGGGGTGCCAGAGGAAGAAGCGATCGAGCCGCGAATAGACTCCTTCTATTACCGCTCGATCGTTTGATATTGTCGGTGATAGGAGGTGTAAGAATCGGGTATGTAGCCTTTGATGCCATTGGCAACAACACCCAGAACCGAAGCACCGGAGATTTTTAAGCCATCTAAGGATTTGGTGAGTAAAGAACGGTCTGTCTTCTGGAGTCCAACCACCAGAACAATGCCATCTGTATTGGCGGCTAAAATGTTGCCGTCCGCTAGACCCAGCAGGGGAGGGGTGTCATAAATCACCAAGTCGAAAAAGGCTTGAAATTGCTCCATGAGATATTGCATCTTAGCGGAGGAAAGAAGTTTGATTGAGTCGGAGGTTGGCTGACCGGCCGTGAGGACAAACAAATTTTCCTCCACTGAGGAGCGCACAATCGCATCATTCAAACTCAAGTCTGTGGTAATCACATCACTGAGTCCTTGCTCGTTCGGCAACCCTAAGCGGAGATGGAGTTGAGGACGCCGCAGGTCGGCATCGATGAGCAAAACGCGCTGCCCAATAGAAGCGGCGGTTTGTGCCAGGTGGATCGCTACGGTAGACTTACCATCCCCTGGAACAGCAGAACCAATGACTAAGGAGTGAATTGGTTTGCGGGCGCTGAGCAGACGGATGTTGGTATAGAAGGAGCGGAATGCCTCTAGAAAGGCCGTAGAGCGCTCATCGTGAGCCGATGCCGCGAAGGAAACCAACGCATGGGAACTGACTTCCTCCATAAATGCTGGAGCCAGTTTTGGGGTATTTCGATCCAGTTTTTTGAGTTTTCTGGCAAACGGAATCACCCCCAACAATCGCAGTCGGGTTGCAGCTTTGATTTCGTCCGGGGTATGGAATACGGTATGGAGAATTTCGACAATGAAACCGATCCCGATTCCCATGAGCACACTTAAAACACCGGCGATCGCTAATTCCCGCTTGGTTTTCCTCGCCGAAGCGGGGATCAATTGTCCATTTCTATTGCGGGGCAGTTCGGGAGCAGCAATAATTTGCCAAGGGGTTTTCCGCTGGGATGCATCTAACTGTAAGGTTTCCCGCTTCTCTAAAAATTGCTTGAGGCTATCTGTCGCGACTTGTAATTCTCGCTGGAGATCGGTGTACTGACGGATAACCGCAGGAAAGACTCTAATTTTTTCATTAATTCGGCTTTCCGCTTCTGCCAGGGAGCGATCGCGAGCCTCTAATTCCCGGATGCGACTCGCCACATTATCGAGACTTTTTTGCGCTTCTTGAGCCAAGAGTGCTCGTAAATTTCGCTGCTTTTCCCGTAAATCTCGAATCGGTGGACTATCGTCTCGAAACCGAGCGGACTGAATCGCCATGTCCGCTTCAACCTTTTGTAGCTCTCCGATCAGCCTCTCGTAAGCACCAACCTGACTCGTTTCACTGGTCAGAACGGAAGTTGTATCACCTTCACTGAGCTGTCTTTGTCGAGTGGCAAAAGCCACTTTCGCCTGCGCCAGTTGGGCTTGAAGATCTACACGCTGTGACTTCAGATATTGCGCCTGCTCTGTCAAGGATTTCCCCGTTGATTCTGGCTCATTGAGTGTGTATTGCTGCCGAAGTTTTTGCAGTTGTGCTTGGAGGTTATCCACTCGCTTCTGGAGGCTCGGCAATTGGTCATCAATATATTGAACGCCTTGGCGCAAGCTGTTGACGCGCTCATCAACACTATAATTTAGATATGTTTTTGCCAGTTGCTCTAGAACATATTTAATTTTATTGCCATCTTGGTCGTGATAACTAATATTTAAAATTTTGGTGCCTTGTTGTTTCCCATCTTTTTCATAACTGACGCGGGAAATTTCTAGCTTCTCCATGAGTGAGTTGTAAGAAATATCTGGATATCGAACTTGCAACTCTTTGATCACGGGTTCCATCAATTTGGGACTTCTCAACACCCGGATTTGAGTTTCATAATCCATCAAATCAGAGTTTTCAATGCCCACTCGCGAGGCTTCTGCCACACCTGTATTGACACCGGTTTGAGCCGATAGGGATAATTTAGCCAGCCGACCTTCCGCCGTGATCGGTTCGACTAGAACACTAAAAGCCCCTCTATAGGTGGGGGGAGTTTTTTTTGCCTGCCAAATGATATATCCGCCAGCTATTCCTCCCAAGACGATTGCGGCTGCTGCCATGATTGGAGCTCTGCGGCGCACCACAGCAAACAGCCAAGCTAAATCCAGGGTATTGCCATCCCCTGTTTCCAGCTCTTGGATATCGCTTCGATACTGAGGTTCCGGTAAGTTTCCCCCAGGCCTTTGTGAAAACCTTTGATAATCGTGTTCGGCGTCCATACTCTTTTCCCATCCCTGGCAACCAAGGCTTACTCTAATTATCTAATTCCTAGGATCGAAAACAAGGTAATAATCCCAGCACCAGGACTTAAAAATAAATTCACAGCATCCGCAACCCTGGCAGTATTAGAGCGGCTTACCACAACTATATCGTTATTGCCAATGATAGGATTATTACCACTATTCGCGCCTTGAGCGAAATCAACGGATACGTTCTCCCTAGAAATCCTGCCTTTCAGGCTCAGACGAATCTTCGCGCTTCCAAGCAAAAGATAGGAACCTGGACGCTTCCTGTTTCCCACAACAGCCTCAGTCTGTCCTCGATTGGGAGCAGTGGCAAAGCTGGCGGTTACGAATTGACGGGTTTGGGAAAGGTTAATAGTGGTTGCCGTGGGGATAAAGAGGGTATCTCCATCACATAAGGTTAAATTTTGAGTGCGATCGCCTCCGCCTAAAATGTTAGTGGTCTGGAGTTGAGTCGAGTGATTTACCGGAATGGCTGGCTGGAATTGCTGCCAGCGATTATTCACAAGGGCTGGCTGGAGTTGCTGCGGATCTATGGTGGGTAAGGTGGGTAAATGAGCAACCGCCAGGGAAGACCAAGATGCATTGATCAAAGCAAATAGGGTCATACCCGCCATAGGCTGAGTTATTGCTTTGAAGAACTGGGTAGGCATACACTCCGCATCAACACTAAGTGTGATTGGATTAATGAATCTATTGTACGGATTTCGCGGGAAATCTTCGCGAAAAATCGAGAATTTCCTCCAAATTGGACAGTCATGCCCAATCAGAGAACGTAACTTTAGAGAGATGTTCGCTAATAGGGATTCTTATCTAAACGTTTTTTGGAGTAGAGTTCGCTTGTACAGACTCTTGAGTTGACGCCTTTTGCGCTCCTCAGCCTCCGTTGGATTGAAGTTGTTGACCAACGAATGTCTCTAGATAGAGGTTTAAGCAAAGCAATCAGGACTAGAATGCGATCGCTTTCCTAATCCGGTTGAGGCTCAAAAATTAGGCAAAGACCCCATTTTTCATGAAAAATGGGGCTTGGGAACACGGAAGAAATTTTCATGGCTTGATTGGGGAAAAAAGTTCTGAGTGTGTAACCTCTAGTGAGGCATTATTCACTGAGTTCAATTCTCCCTGATTACCTATAAACCTAACCTTAGGCTGAGACTTTCTTTTTTCCCTCTGAATGCCTATCCCTTAATTCTCAATCGAGATGCTGACTTAGGAATATAATTACTGACTTTCCGGGAGACGACAAAAATGGATAAACCTCCATTTTATGATGAATTTACTCTATCAGAAACAGCCGTAAAAATGGGTAAACAAGCGATGGATTTAGGGCTGATTCCAAGTTTTGTTGTACGTTATTTCTCGGATAGCCAGCAATTTTATATTCCTGATGAAAAGAAAGCCGAACCTTATACGCCAGAGGAAGCTTACCTGCACCTCAAAAAATTAGTTGAGTCATCAGGTCAATAATTTTCTTTCTCTTAACGTCAGTAAAGGCAAGGATTTTAGGAATTCTAAGTCAATTCTTAAAATATCAATACTCTCAACCACTAGCCCATTAACTTTTGTGGCATCTCAACTCACCTAAGGAGGAAAATCCTATGTTTCTCAAAGATAAAACTGACGGAACTCTTGTCGAAATTCTTGATATGCAAGCTTTGATTGACCCCAATAAAAATAGTATTGCTGGACAAACTCAAGCTGGACAAGAAGAGCAAAATCCTGAAACGTTTGATAAAGCACAATTAAAATTCCCCTCTGGAGAGGATTTACCGCTTTGTTGGAGGGATGTCAACTATCCCAAAGACTAAAGCTAAACTTGAAAGGGTTTAAGCAGTTGTACTAAACCAAGGCGTTGGCTATCCCCACTCTGTAGCCGCGCCGATGTTAACGGTAAAGCTAATTATTTTGGGAGAATTTATTTTTTTACGGTTATAAAATCTCCCTATCGGTTTAATTTTTCCTCTTCTTTTAGATAGATGAAAGACGGATGGATCATTAGGCACTGTTAGGTTGTTTATAAAACCGATATTGGAGGAAATTTAATGGCAACAAACGGAAATTCACAAGCCATCAGTAACCTTGAGTACGATTTGCTCACCGTGTTGCAAAGCAAGTCGGAAGCACTGAAGGCATACGAAAAGTATATGGAAGACGCACAATCCACAGGTTCTCAACCCTGTGTTGAATTGTTCAAGAAGTTACAACAGCAAGACATGCAGCAAGCTCAAGAAGTGCGTCAACACCTTCAGGAAGTGATGCAAAAAGGTAAAATGTAGTTAGAAGGTTTAATTGATACTCTTGAACAGAGCCTCCCTGTCAGCAGAGAGGCTCTGTTGCATTGTAACCAGACCCTGGAAGATGAGGCCAAGGAGGCAAAAAAACCTAAATTGGCGATAAAATCAGCTTGACGCTTGTTAACCAAACTATTAGATACTTAATTAGTGGAAAACGGATAAAAAACTCCAATAGCAACTCAAAAAGTACGTCAGTATGCATATAAGTGAAATTACTCATCCGAACCAGCTACACGGCCTGTCGATTCGTCAGCTGGAGCAAATTGCTCGCCAAATTCGGGAGAAGCATCTGCAAACAGTAGCGGCAACTGGCGGTCACTTGGGCCCAGGGTTAGGGGTTGTGGAACTCACTATTGCTCTGTATCAAACTTTGGATTTAGACCATGATAAGGTGCTTTGGGATGTCGGACACCAAGCCTACCCCCACAAAATGCTTACAGGGCGCTACCACAACTTCCATACCCTGCGGCAAAAGGATGGCGTAGCGGGTTACTTGAAGCGTTGCGAGAATAAATTCGATCACTTTGGTGCGGGTCACGCCTCTACCAGTATTTCTGCTGCGCTGGGAATGGCGATGGCGCGAGACATCAAGGGTGAGAACTTCAAAGTCGCAGCGGTGATTGGTGATGGGGCACTGACAGGGGGGATGGCACTTGAAGCGATTAACCATGCCGGACATATGCCCAATACTAAAGTGTTGGTGGTTCTCAATGACAATGAAATGTCGATTTCCCCCAACGTCGGGGCAATTTCCCGCTACCTGAATAAGGTGCGCTTAAACCCACAGATACAGTTCCTGACGGACAATTTGGAAGAGCAGTTTAAGCATCTGCCCTTTGTCGGCGAATCGTTGTCCCCAGAGTTGGCACGTGTCAAGGAAGGGATGAAGCGTCTGGCGGTGCCGAAGGTGGGGGCGGTGATTGAGGAACTCGGCTTTACCTATATGGGACCGGTGGATGGTCACAATCTGGAAGATTTGATTGCTACCTTCAAGGCCGCACACAACCACAATGGACCCGTATTGGTACATGTGGCAACTGTAAAAGGGAAAGGATATGCGATCGCAGAACAAGACCAAGTTGGCTACCATGCCCAAAGTCCCTTTGACTTAGCCACTGGCAAAGCTATCCCCGCCAGTTCACCTAAGCCTCCTAGCTACTCCAAAGTTTTTGCCCATACCCTGGTGAAGCTTGCCGAAAATAATCCCAAAATTGTTGGCATTACAGCCGCGATGGCAACAGGCACGGGTTTAGACAAACTCCACGCCAAACTTCCCAAACAATACATTGATGTCGGTATTGCAGAACAGCACGCCGTTACACTGGCAGCCGGTTTAGCTTGTGAAGGCATACGTCCGGTTGTCGCTATTTATTCCACCTTCCTGCAACGCGCCTACGACCAAATCGTTCACGACGTTTGTATCCAAAACCTACCGGTCTTCTTCTGCTTGGATCGGGCCGGAATTGTTGGTGCCGATGGGCCAACCCATCAAGGGATGTACGACATCGCCTACCTGCGCTGCTTACCCAACATGGTGCTAATGGCACCCAAAGACGAAGCCGAACTTCAGCGGATGCTTGTCACAGGTGTCAACTACACCGATGGCCCGATCGCCATGCGTTTCCCTCGCGGGAATGGCTACGGTGTGCCCCTGATGGAAGAAGGATGGGAACCCCTACCCATTGGTAAGGGAGAAATCTTGCGGAATGGGGACGATGTGTTGCTCGTGGGTTATGGCACGATGGTTCATACCGCCATGCAAACCGCTGAAATATTGAGCGAACATGGGATTGAAGCTACGGTCATTAATGCTCGTTTTGCCAAGCCCCTGGATACCGAATTAATTCTGCCCTTGGCGCAGCGGATTGGTCGAGTGGTGACGTTAGAAGAAGGTTGTGTGATGGGCGGTTTTGGTTCCGGTTTAGCCGAGACGTTGCTGGATCATAATGTTTTAGTGCCTGTGATGCGGTTGGGTGTACCCGATCTGTTAGTCGAACACGCCAAACCGGAGGAATCGAAGGCAGATTTGGGGCTGACACCGTCACAAATTGCTGAACGTGTGCGGAATAGCTTCAGCCCCCAGATGGCAGGGGTTAATCAGTAGTTCATCACTGAGTCTAGAAACTGTTGGTAAGTTTTTTAGAGGCGCGATGAATCGCGCCTCTATAAGTTATGGCGGTTTTCAGTTGTGTACGATTTCTGCAAACACAAAGGATAAAAAATAGAGTATTCATAGAGTGGGTTCCATCCATATAAAACCTTATACTTTGTGATGATGTCTAAAAGCCCCGTGTACCCTGTAATCTGGCACGAAGACCGTGTTTTACTAATTGACCAAACCAAATTGCCATCTGAGTACGTGATTGTGGAAATTAGTCGCTGTGACGATATGGCACGGGCGATTAAAACCATGATTGTCCGGGGCGCTCCTGCTATTGGTGTAGCAGCCGCCTACGGTATGTACTTGGGCGCACGGGAAATTCAAACGCAAGAGCGCGAAGCGTTCTTAAGTCAGCTAGAAGATGTGGCTCAGGTGTTGCGACTCACTCGCCCCACCGCTGTGAATTTGTTTTGGGCGATCGCACGAATGCTCAAAACCGCCTATGAGACAATTGGTTCAGTGGAGGCTCTTCAAGCCTCGTTGCTGAAAACGGCTCAAGCCATTCAGCTAGAAGACTTACAAACCTGTCAGATGATTGGCGATCGCGGTTTGGAGGTGTTGCCTTCAAACCCACAGCAGTTATGTCTTCTCACTTACTGCAATACGGGAGCGCTCGCCACGGCTGGATATGGTACTGCCTTGGGTGTGGTGCGATCAGCATGGCGGGAAGGACGACTGGCCAGAGTTTACGCCTCCGAAACCCGTCCTCGTCAGCAAGGGGCAAAGCTCACCTCTTGGGAATGTGTCCATGAAGGGATACCTGTTACTGTAATTACCGATAACATGGCGGCTCATTGCATGAATCGGGGAATGATTGATGCCGTTATTGTAGGTGCAGATCGGATTGCGGCAAATGGGGATACGGCTAACAAAATTGGGACTTACAGTTTAGCGATTGTTGCTAAAGCTCATAATATCCCGTTCTATGTAGCAGCTCCTCTCTCTACCGTTGATTTCAAATTATCCAATGGGATGGAAATTCCGATTGAAGAACGCCATCCTTCAGAGATTTATCAAATTGGTGAGACGTTAGTTTGCCCCCCTGGAGTGGAATTTTATAACCCGGCTTTTGATGTCACTCCGGCTGATTTAATTACGGGAATTATTACCGAGAAAGGTGTGGTTACGCCGAGTGAGTTGCAAAACTTACAAGTCATGCAGCCCGCTTAATTAAATAGATTTAGCTCCCCGGCTTCTTGCTTGTAGTCGGGGATAGACACTTCACAAACCATTTACAATTAAGGTATCCAAATAAAGGTCGGTTTTATGGTGGCTACTCCTGAACTGACAACTATTTCTCTTGACGAGTTTTTGCTTCATCCCAGTGATGATTATGAGTGGGTTGATGGGCAACTGCTTGAGAAAAAAGGTATGACATTAAGGCATGGTCAGATTCAATTAAGATTGGGCTATTACTGGAGAAGTTATATGCTTTCCAGTGGTCAAGGTGGAGAAGTTTACACCGAAGCGCTTTGCCGGACTGCCAAACAGGGGCGTCGTCCTGATGTTTCTTACCTGACTCCCGAACTTGTCAGCCAACATGCAGGTGCAACTGCACTGCCTCAGAGTTTTTCATTAATTGCAGAGATTGCCTCGCCTGATGATAGTGGTGAAGAGTTATTGGCTAAGGCGAAAGAGTATTTACAGTCGGGTTGCCAAGAAGTTTGGTTAGTGTTTCCTGAAAACTTGTGGATTATCGTGATTACTCACGAGAAGCATCTTTTATTGACGGTAGGAGAAGTCGTTAGCACTCAGAATGTGTTGAAAGGTTTTAGTGTCGCGATTGATGAGTTATTGGCTTGAATGGATCAAGAGTAAGATGCAGGCGATTGGATGCGGTACACACTGCCCTCTCTCCTACTCTTGAGTTGAGTGATATCAATATCCGAAGTAGAAAACCACACTATACGGGAGTTTTTACTGAGGACTTTAGTCCTCTGGTAAGGGAAACTAAAGTGCCTACTACGAACAGGATTTGATGATGAAGTAATTAACCGGATATGATATAAATCCTCCAATATTACTAACGGCATCGTTAGTGTTGAGCCACCTGGGGATGGCGTCCCAATAGACCGGTCATCAACCGCAAGGCTAGAACCTTCAACGGTTGAACCGTTCGCAGCCCCCATAAACCCAGCCGCCGAACCGCTACCACGGGCAACCAGCGATTGGAAAATAGGCGATCCAGAAAATCAGTAAATCCTAAAATTACCAGGTTTTCTGTTTTCCGCCAGCGTTCATAGCGCTTTAATATCCGAATGTCTCCAATATCTTCACCCCGTTGATGGGCGTCGTGTAGCACTTGGGCTAAAGCCGCAGCATCTCGGATACCGAGGTTCATTCCTTGTCCGCCGACGGGATGGCAACAATGAGCCGCATCACCAATCAGTGCGAGTCGGGATTGGGTGTAGCGATCGCTCTGCATTAACTGTACCGGAAACAGGAGGCGATCGCTATCTAATTCCAGACGCCCCAAAAGCCCTCCTGTACGGTGTTCCAGTAGGGATAGAAACTCTTTGTCATCTAGCTCTTTTAAGGCTTGTGCTTCCGCGTGGGGTGCCGTCCATACGACTTGGCAGCGATTATCGGGTAGTGGTAACACTCCCATAGGGCCGCTAGGCCAGAAGCGTTCAAAAGCTGTGTTATTGTGTGATTTTTCGGGTTTAATTCTGACGGTGACGCAAGATTGCCAGTATTTCCAGCCGTGAGTGCCAATCCCTGCGGCTGTGCGAATGTGCGATCGCGCCCCATCTGCGGCTACAATTAAACGCGATCGCAACTGACGAATCTCTCCATCTACCTTCACTTTGATTTCTACGCCAGACGGTTGATAATCTACATCCAGCACTTCAGCCGGACACAACCAACTAACATTGGGACAGTCTGCCAAGAACTCATATAAGGATTGCAGCAGGGGACGATGTTCTCCCACGTAACCCAGATCATCCATCCCTAAATCACTGGGATGGAACTGCACGATACCAGGATGATCGGCATCCGAGAGGCGAATTTGCTGATACGTTGTAATTTGGGGCAGTACTTTATCCCAGACTCCAATTCCCTGCAAAATGCGCCCCGATAGTAGAGAAAGCGCGTAAGCTTGTCGCCTTGCTACGGCTACAGACGGAGGTTGGGCTTCGATTAACACCACCCTCAGCCCGGAGTTTTTTAAGGCACAAGCGAGTGTTGCACCAACAATTCCGCCACCTGCGATCGCTAGGTCATAATCGAAGGTTGTATTGGGTATTGGGGGGGTTTGAGTGAGCTGTTCCAGCGCCATTTTCCCGAAAATTCGTCATCAATAGGAATATTTACTCTCCTTTATTGTGACGCGGACGGCTGGAGCGAGCAACTCAGAGCAAATATACCTCCGTAGGGGCGAACGGGCGTCATCGGTGTCAACTTAACGTGAAACCCAAGTGTGACAACCGTTTGCCATTGATACCCACAGGCTGGAAGCCTGGGGCTACACAAACGAAGTCCGCCGACGCGGACTAGATTTGAAGCCTGCGTAGGCAGGCTTTGTTTGTGTAGCCGCGAATTCCATTCGCTCTCGTCTTAAGTTGACACCAATGAACGGGCGTTCGCCCCTACAAGATTGGGGCGACAAAATTGGGATGCTCCCTGTGGACTTCCCAACTAGCGGATGGAAAGCTGACGTTTGAGGATACTGACGACTTCACCGGGATTGGCTGTGGGTTGCAGAGGACTCCACTCACGCACTTCAGCAAATCGGAGACGGTATAAGGTTTGAATGATGTTGTTGACTCCTTTGGGAGAGCCAATGATTAGGATTTTGACAGGTTCTCGGTTTGAGGTGGGTTCTGGGGAGAGTGGAATGATGGGCGTTTCACTAGCATCGGGGCTATGATATGCACTTTGAATCAAATCTTGATATTTTTGGGAAGTTCTTACCTCCTTGCCCTTCAAGTCCCAAAAGCGAACGGTTTTTGTTTCAATTTCCATAGTAGTCACTAACTTGCCATTTGAGCTAAAACGTACCTCAATGACACGGTCTTTATGTCCGCTTAGCCGATTTCTTTCTTTAACTCCATAAACCACTCTCTGTAGAGTTCCCATCACTTGACTACGTAAATTTGGGTCTGGCCAGACTGCTTGCCAGATTGAGGATTCAAGCTTTCTTCCTACTTTTAAAATTCCTGTTAAGGCTTCTAAATCCTGGTTCGAGGATAGCCACATTTCTGAAGTAATTATTGAAGCCTGAAGTTGAGCAATTTCTGATTTTCTGGCTGTAATTCCAGCTAAGAGCGTTAATCCTGCCATCACTACAGCAGCTACAGTCGAGCCGATAGCAATTCTCCGAGTCTGCTTGGCATTTTTTTTCTGTTCTGCTAGTCTTGCTTCCGCTTCCTTAGCCCGTTCCTCCTGCAAACGCAGCATTTCAGCTTGTCGGCGTTTTTCGGCTTCCTCTGCTGCTTCAATAGCGTTTTGACTTGCCACAATAATTTCCTCCTGCAACACAGTCGCGGCTGGTTGTTTCTTTTGTTGCTCCGTTTCCTGCAACCAGTTTTGAGCGATCGCAAATTCACTACCCCGCAACAGCAAATCAGCACTTTTCCCCTTAGAGTCCCACTCAATCGCCCTCTGCAACCATTTCGTATGATTGTGAACGTGTTCCCGGTCAGTATCGAGCGTTCTCACCAACTGGTTAAAATTAGCATTGAAATCCCGCTCATTCTGATTAAAATCAATCCACTGCATCTTCGCTAATTCCGGATGCAAATCTGCCGAATTTACATCCCGATGCAGCACTGTCACAAACCGCTTATTCAACGAAGCTGCATACTCCACCTCATCCGCACAGTAAGTCGAATTTACTGAGCGCGGAGAGAGAATAAATAAAAAGTTATCACAGGCTTTAATTCCGCGATAAATCTCCTGCTGAAAATCACTCCCCGATGCAATACTTTCTTGATCAAACCAAGTCGTTTTACCCTGAATCTGTAGGCTATCGTTGAGTTTTCTAGCAAAATCCGCGTCAGCACGGGAATAGGAAACAAACACATCCAGCGAACTTGCAGGCGGTTGCCGCAAACTTTCAGCAATAAATTCTTCCTGTAACGGTATGGGTGGATGCTGTGTCCTTCGCTTCGCCACCTTCAACCAAGTTTCAGCACTCCGCAGGTTATACCCTCGCAGCAGAATACTCGGATTTTCGTGCTGCTGCTTCCACTTCAGCGCTTTCGTCAGTAAAACTTTATGCTCGTTATAGTAAGCCTCATCCTGATGCAAAATCCTCAACAGTTGGCTTTCATCAAGTAAGTAATCGTCTTCTTTTACATTGTCGGTGAGGTCAATATACTGCAAATCCCGCAACCCATTCGGTATCGGTATCGTCAGCGACATCAACTCCTCTGCCATCTCGAAGTTTGCAGTAACACTTTGCACATAAAACAGACGCTAAGCCCCTACAAGGACGTATCTCTCACTCTCGCTTCTCTCTTAACGGTTCAGAAATGCTAGGGTGTGTCCCCTACTTGCCTTAGTAGAGACTCTATTCACGACAGTTTTTCCTTTAGTCTTACGAGTCTTATATGCCAAAACAGAAGACGATGGGGATGTATTGGAGGGAATTTTAGTGGCTGCGACTTGAAATGGAAAGGATTGGGATAAAGAAAACTCATTCACTGCTTCATCAAGCGATTCATTAATCAGTTGATTTAAGGTATTACCCGGAAATCTCTGGGTGATTTGTTTATAGGTAAGTTTGTCATCCAACCTATTGCCGTCCTTAGCATCACCCTTATCTCGAAGAGCATTCATTACGACACCAAAAAGTTCTGCGGTGTAGTAATCTTTATCTACATCAACGCCCCCATCGATCAACTCGACCACAAAGAGGCAATAGACTTGCCGCTCACTGTATCTATTTAGGTTTCGCTTTCTGGGGTAATTCTTGACTTCTTGGTAGCAATTCTCAAAAGAAGGAAACTCCTGCGAGTGGACGGGATAGCTACTCAGTGTAAGTACCAACCCTAGCAACAAGGCAGCAACAAATTGGGTAATTTTTCTGAATGGCATCATTACTCCTTTAGTGATCAATTCCATCACATAGAACGCGATCGCTCTTGTCTAAGGTTGGATTGTGCTGTAAGTAATTGCTTACCCAAGCACAACTTTTTGTCAGTAGTTGATCCAATGACAAGCCCCCAGCCAACTGATTGCCAACCTTACTAGACCTCAAATTCCAGATGATGATAGTTTGATCGTCACTGGCAGAGGCGACGGTTGTACCCTCTGGGCTAAAGCTGATGTCATTGACCCAATTAGTATGTCCATCCAGTATCTGAAGGGGTTCACCCGATGCAGTCCAGACTCTGAGTGTGTTATCTTCACCCGCAGAGACGAGGAGTTTTCCATCTCGGCTAAAACTCAGACTGTTAACCGAAGCGGTGTGACCTCTGGCAATCTTCAGTAATTGTCCTGTCCGGGTCCAAAAGCGGATTGTGCGATCGCCACCAGTTGAGACAATAGTTTGACCATCCGGGCTGAAAATCACGTTCCTCACTATGTTCTGATGCCCTTGCAGGGTATGGAGTATTTGCCCTGTAAGGCTCCAGAGTTTAACGGTTTGATCTGCACTTGCTGAGGCAAGGGTTTGTCCATCGGGGCTGAAGCTGAGATTAGTGATTGCCCCTTTGTGTCCCTCAAAGGTACGTAATAATTGCCCTTGCCGATTCCAGAGTTTAACAGTGTTATCTTCACTCGCTGAGGCGATGGTTTGTCCATCGGGGCTAAAACGCACCGCAGTAATCGGTTTCTCGTGCTCGTCTAAGGTATTGATTGGCTGTCCCGACAAATCCCACAACTTAATGGTGTTATCTCCGCTAGCGGAAGCAAGGGTTTTTCCATCGGGGCTAAACTGCACACTACCAATGGGCTCAGTATGTGCCGGAAAGCCACGAATGAACTCACCCTTGGAGTCGTAAAGATTGATCTTCCCATCATTGCCAGCAGAGGCAAGCAACTTCCCATCTGGGCTGTAGTGGACGCTGTAAACCGAATCAGTATGATTTGAGAACTGGTGCAGTATAGAACTCGTTGAGTCCCATAACCGGACTGTCCCATCACTACTGGCAGAGGCAATGGTCTGACCATCAGGGCTATAGGTGGCTTCATTCACCCAATCCTGATGTCCTCGAATAGTCCGGATTTCTTGACCGGCAAGATTCCATAGTTTAATCGTCTTATCGAAACTAGAGGTGAGGATAGTCTGACCGTCGGGACTAAAATTAGCGCCAATCACACCCTCGGAATGGACAAATTGCTGGAGTTCTTCCCCTGTAATGCTCCATAACCGTGCACTGTGGTCTTCGCTGGCAGAAATAATGGTTTGTCCATCGGGGCTAAAATTAACCTCCCGGACAACAATCTGGTGTCCTGTGAATGTTTGTAGTAATTTTCCGTTCCCATCCCAGAGACGGACTGTGTTATTAGTGTTATCTTTATCTGAACCTCCAGATGCAATGCGTTGCCCATCCGGGCTAAAGGCAACCGTGTTCACCCTGCCAGTATGCCCCTGCCAAGTCTTGATCTGTTTTCCCTCCTGATTCCAGAGGCGGATGGTGCCATCTTCACCCGCAGAAGCAAGCGTCTGGCCATCTGGGCTAAAACTGACACTCGTCACCATCCCCTCATGCCCTTCCAGGGTATGCAGAGGTTGTCCCTTCAGGTTCCAGAGCTTAATTGTCCCATCAGCGCTAGCAGAAGCAATTGACTGACCATCTGGGCTGAAGCGGATACTGCTGATCTCACGTTCATGCCTCTTAATGCTGAACAGTAATCGTCCCGATCGCTCCCATAGTTTGATCGTGCCATCCCCTCCGCCGGAGACAATGGTTTTCCCATCTGGGCTAAAACTGAGGCTGAGTACTGCTCCGTCGTGTCCGACAAAGCGATGGATTTCCTTAATCCGGTAAAACGCTTTTTGCCATACATCCTTTACTCGTTGCTGGATTTTGCGTTTATCCTGAGCCTCTAGGGTTTGAAGTTGTCGTCCTGTCCGGATACTTTCAATCAGGGCATCAAAATCCTGATAGTTATTCAGCCGTGATTCTATGGAATAGGTAAGAGCGTTGATCAGCTTTGCTTGAGCTGCTTGAGCCTTTCTCGTCGCATTGACAGCCACCACACTAAAGCCCACAGCCGCCATCAATGCCGTAGTGACAGCGACAAGAAAGTACTTTTGTCGTTTGGCACTTTTTTTCTGTAGAGCCAGTCGTGCTTCAGCTTCCTTTGTGCGTTCCTCCTGTAAACGCAGCATTTCAGATTGGCGGCGTGTTTCTTCTTTCTCTGCTGCAACAATTGCGTTTTTACTAGCCTCAATAAACTCCTTCTGCAACACAGTCGCAACAGGCTTTTTCTGTTGTTGTTCCGTTTCCTGTAACCAGTTCTGTGCAATCAAAAATTCACTGCCCCGCAACAGCAAATCAGTGCTTTTATCCTTCTGTTTCCACTCCAGCGATCGCTGTAACCATTTCGTATGACTGTAGACGTGTACCCGATCTGTATCCAGCGTTCTCACCAACTGATTGAAATTGGCATTAAAATCCCGCTCATTGTGATTAAAATCAATCCACTGCACCTTCGCTAACTCCGGATGCAAGTCGCAGGAATTGATCTCCTGATGCAGCACCGTTACAAAGCGTTTATTCAACCCCGCTGCATACTCCACTTCATCCGCACAGTAAGGGGAATTTACAGAACGCGGTGAGAGAATAAACAAAAAGTTGTTACAGGCTTTAATCCCCCGATAAATCTCTTGCTGGAAGTCACTCCCTGAGGCAATACTTTCCTGGTCAAACCAAGTCGTCTTACCCTGAATCTGTAAGCTATCATTCAGCTTTCGAGCAAAGTCCGAGTCCGCACGGGAATAGGAAACAAACACATCCAGTGACTCTAATGGCAGTTGCCGCAGACTTTCCTCAATAAATTCTTCCTGTAGTAACGTCGGTGGTTGCTGTGTCCTTTTCTTTGCTACCTTCAACCAAGTTTCAGCACTCCGCAAGTTATACCCTCGCAGCAGAATGCTAGGATTTTCGTGCTGCCGCTTCCATTTCAGCGCTTTAGCCAGCAGAATTTTATGCTCGTTGTAGTAAGCCGCATCCTGATGAAAAATCTTCAACAGTTGGCTTTCATCAAGCAGGTAATCATCTTCCTGCACATTGTCCGTGAGGTCGATATACTGCAAAGAACGCAATGCACTAGGTACCTGATTGAGGTCAGTCTCCCGCACCAATATCGGTATAATCCGCTTGGAGAGCGACAATGCCAAATCCAATTCTTGCTGACAATAGGTAGAGTTGACCGATTCAGGCGAAAGCAAAAAGACCAAATTATCCGCTTGCTCAATTCCTCGCTTAATCGCCTCCTCAAACGCTTCCCCCGTTTGAATATCCGTCTTATTCGTCCAAACGGTAATGCTTTCTCGTCTCAAGCTATTGCGAATCTTCTCCATCGTCGCCCTATCCTCATCGGCGTATGAGAGAAACACCTGAGTCATCAAGTTATGGGCATTTTTGATACTTTCGGTGATGTATTCACAATGCAAATTGGTAGGAGTACAAGGAGGTTGCTCGTCTCTAAAGCGTATCTTGAGCCAAGCTTCTGCTTGTTGTCGTTCTTCTCCAATTAATAGATAGCTGGTTTGTTTTTGATTGCGCTCCCACTCTAAGGCTTTGGCTAAAAATTGGGTATGTGCCTCGACATAATCCCGATGTCTACTCAACAGGCTCATCAAGCCTGTAAACGAAGTCTCAAAATCATCGACTCCCTCTCGAAAATACACCCAGTTAATCTTGCCGATCGCAGGGTGCATATTGGGAAAACTCGAATGTAACCCTTTCTGTCTATACGCTTCCCAATCCTCAACTGTTCCTGTCGGAAATCTCTGCTGCCAAGTTTCCTGTGTAATTTGCTCAACGTGCAAAAGCGGAATAATTCGCTTATTTCGCTTCAGCGCCAGCTCAATTTCTTTACCACAATAGGGCGAATTAATGGAATGGGGTGCAATGAGAAATAGGAAGTTATGCGCCTTCTCAATGCCGTCATCAATTTGGTTTTGAAAATCTACCCCAAGCGGAATATCATTTTGATCAAACCAGACGTTTAAACCTTGTTCCAGTAAGTGAGCATGAAGTTTTGTAGCAAATGCTTTACTATCTGCTCTCCCATAGGAGATGAAGGCATCAAATAAATTTCCCATGTAAATGCACTCGGTTTAGCAAAGGTATTTCCCAAAGAAACGAGACTAGGAGATTTATCGTTGGCTTGAGTTGTGTGTTAAGGATGCATTTTTGTCCGATTGAGATATCGCACAAATAAAAACTCCAGCGTTTCAATACAAATTGAAACACCAAATAAATCTACCTAAAAGGTGGTGACACAAGATTATCTTTCTATAGGACTATATCAAAAGTGGTAGATAAATGGTCTTTCTTTGTGAAAATTTCAGAAAAAAGAAAGCTTTCCTCCAACGGGCGCGAACCTAGTACAAGAAGGCAGAAGGCAGGAGGCAGAAGGCAGAAGGTTGAAAGGCTTATACTTTCTACTTTTGGCTCTTTCATTAACTGGTCACTTATTTCCGCCATGCTGCACTAGATGAACCCACTGTGTAGAGGAAAGCTTTAGTTGTCTGTATTCCAGCCGCTACACCATCGTCAGCGACATCAACTCCTCTGCCATCTCGAAGTTTGCAGTCACACTTTGCACATCGTCCAAGTCTTCCAAAGCATCCATCAACTTGAGGAGCGATCGCGCTAAATCTGGCTCAGTTACTTCTATCGTATTGCTCGGAATCCAACGCAACTCTGCCTCACGCACCGGCAAGCCTTGTTCCTTCAACGTTTGATTCAAAGTTTCCAGATTGCTGACTTCAGTAAACACCTCCGCTACCGGGGTGTCCTCCTCTTCCTCCGATAGCTCATAAGTCTGTGCTCCCCCTTCCAAAGATGCTTCCAACAACTGCTCTTCCGCCACAGCACCCGCCAGAATAACCACGCCTTTTTGTTCAAACATCCAGGAGACACAACCCGTCTCACCGAGATTACCCCCATTTTTCGTGAAAGCCGCCCGCAAATCAGCCGCCGTGCGATTGCGATTATCGGTCAGCGCTTCAATTAAAATGGCGACACCACTAGGGCCATAACCTTCGTAGCGAATTTCTTCAAGATTGTCGTTATCGTTGCCCAGTTGTCCAGAACCCTTAGCGATCGCCCGATCAATATTGTCATTGGGGATTCCCGCCGCTTTTGCTTTATCAATCGCGGTACGCAGTCGGAAATTACCTTCCGGATCGGGGACACCCATGCGAGCCGCAACTATAATCTCCCGTGAGAGCTTAGCAAAGGTTTTCCCCTTTACGGCATCCACTCTCGCTTTCTGACGCTTAATATTCGCCCATTTACTGTGTCCTGCCATAGCTTCAAAACTGAATCGATGTTCTCGGCAAACGCTAAATCTTCCGCCTGTGTCTGACGGTACATTTCCGAGTTTACCGAATTTGGAGTATTTACCCCTCTATGTCGAAGGTATTTCTTCCTCCTTCTGCCTTCTGCCTTCTGCCCTTTCCCTTTCTTTGATCAAATCGGCAGCACAACTCTCACCGTGGTTTGTTTTTCAGGTATGCTATCGAGGGTTAATTCTCCACCTAGCAGTTCGGTCAGGCGTTTAGCGATCGCCAGTCCTAAGCCTGAACCTTGTTGTTCGTAAAGTTTACGCTCAAATTGCCGATAGGCTCCTACTTCAGCAATTTGTGCGGCTGTCATTCCTCTGCCCCAATCTGTTATAGATAAAGTAAACATTTGCTCAATCGGAGCGGCAATGATGCGAACGGGTGTGCCTGCCAAAGAATACTTAAAGGCATTATTAACCAGTTCTTCAATGATTTTTTCAAGTCTAACTTTGGCAATCTGAACGCTGGAATCTTGCAATTCCAACTGTAAATCGGCTTCTCTACCGGCCTGACGTGCCTGACAAACACTAATTTCTTTGATGACGGATGCAGCTGAACTAACCTTACCACTTCGCAACGCCTGGATTCGCTCAGAATCTGTTGCAATCAGTTCCAGTTCTGCATACAATAAGAAATTCTGAATCAGCCTTAATAGACGTTCACCCGATTTATGAATTCCTTGCGCCATTTCTCGAACTTCTTGGCGTTCCAAAATATCCGATTCCTCAACGAGGAGTTCGGAAAGACCCAGAATTCCATTCAGGGGAGTTCGTAATTCGTGAGGCAAGGACAAAGTAATGCTGTTACGCAACTCATCTAATTTTTTCTGAGAATGCTTCTCTAATGTGGCTTTTTTTTCAAGACGAATCGAAATGGCTTCCAGTAATTCCGCTCTAGTAAATGGCTTGGTCAGGTAATCATCTGCACCCAGAGACATCCCCTGGCGTAGATCCATTTTGTCCGATTTTGCCGTGAGAAAAATAAACGGAATCATTTCGGTGACTGGGGAAGAGCGCAAGGCAGTTAAGACCCCAAAACCATCAAGTTCGGGCATCATCACATCACAAATAATCAAATCGGGCAGATGAGTATTCGCTAACTCAACACCGACCTTGCCATTCCCCGCACCAACTGTCTCGAAGTCCTCAGCATCGAGCAAGTCCAGGAGATTCTCTCGCACGGATTGTTCGTCCTCAATCACCAAAATCTTCTTCATTGCTTTATCGATTCACAATCCTCTATTTAGTTGAGTTAATGGGAAGTGGTAAACGCTTATTGTTCTTGAGTAATTGTGCAAAATCATGGCTCGGCAATGGACGACTGAACAAATAACCTTGCATTCCATCACACTGATTTTGGCAAACAAAAGAGAGTTCGGATTCGGTTTCGACGCCTTCTACCATCAATTTGAGATTTAGAGTTTTTGCCATTTCAATGATGGCTTTGGTAATGGCTGCATTGTTGGGATTGTCCGTAATTTTATGGATGAAGCAGCGGTCAATTTTTAAGATGTCAAAAGGAAATTGCTGCAAGTAACTTAAAGAAGAATATCCGGTGCCAAAATCATCAATGGCGATTTCTACTCCGAGAGACTTTAAGGCATTTAACCTCCGAATTGCCACTTCTGTATTATGTACCAACATGCTTTCAGTGAGTTCTAATTCGATATATTTAGGGTCTAGTCCTGTTTCCATGAGGATAGCCACTAACTGATGGCGTAAATCAATTTGACTGAATTGACGGCTTGATAAGTTAACGGATATCCGTAAATGACTAAAACCAGCATTTTGCCAGATTTTCGTTTGCTGGCAAGCGGTTTTCAATACCCATTCTCCAATGGGGACAATCAACCCGGTTTCTTCCGCAATTGGGATAAACTTATCGGGTGAAATCAGACCCCGCTCTGGATGTTGCCAACGCACGAGCGCTTCGGCACCAACAATTTCTCCCGTTTTCAGACTCACTTGAGGTTGATAGTAAAGCAAAAGTTCGTGGCGTTCCAAGGCATGTCGGAGACTGCTCTGTAAGGCAAGACGATCTGAAGAGCCAATGTTAAAGGCAGTGGTGTAAAACTGATATTGATTGCCTCCCTGTTGCTTGGCTTGAGTCAATGCCGTATTGGCATGATTGAGCAATTGTTCAATCTCTGTACCATCACGGGGGTAAAGAGCAATGCCAATGCTAGCGGTGATAAACAGTTCTTGATTGGCTAACTCAAAGGTTTGGGAGAGACTATTGAGAAGAGTTTGAGCAAGATTACCTACCTCTCTTTTGTATTGCGTGGGACAGTCACCTTGCCGATCAAACGCTCGGATAATGGCAAATTGAGTGGTATTTAAGCGAGCTACTATACCGGGGCTGCCCACACAAGCCTTGATCCGATCAGCAACGGCTTTAAGCAATACATCACCCACAGCTTGACCCAGGTTATCGTTGATTTGGTTAAATCGGTCTAAATCGAGAGATAGAACGGTTACTAATTTCTCATCGCTGGTGTCTTTGGGTTGTAGCTGCTTAAACTGCTCTCGCAATGAAAGGTGATTCGGTAAGTGAGTCAAGCTGTCATGGTGAATTAAGTAATTGAGTTCTTCTTTGGCTTGTTGGAGTTCGGTGTGGTACAGAGTTTCGAGAGCCGCTTTTTTTTTCAATCGACTGGCGATCGCACCTAACAGTTCTGCTCTTGTAAACGGTTTGGTAATATAATCATCAGCTCCTAATTCCATTCCCTGACGAAAATCTGCTTTCGCCGCTTTCGCCGTTAAAAAGATAAAAGGAATCGAAGCCATGAGGGCATCTTGACGTATCGCTGTCAGAACGCCGTAACCGTCTAATCCTGGCATCATCACATCGCATAAAATCAAATCAGGAATCATTTTTTTTGCTAAACTGAGACCGATTTGACCATTTTCTGCACCAATAGCCTCAAATCCTTCCACATCGAGAAGGTCTAGAATGTTTTCCCGGACGAAATCTTCGTCTTCAATCACAAGAATTTTTTTCATGAACGGGTTCCAAGTTGTAGATTGGTAGTGTGACTGTAAACGTAGTGCCTACCCCGATTTCACTCTCCACGGCAATCTGACCTTGGTGGACATCAACACACTTTTTAACGATTGCCAGACCTAGACCTGTTCCTGCAATGGTGCCGACATTCGTTGCCCGATGGAAGGTTTCAAATAATCTCTGTTGATCTTCGATCGGAATTCCGATACCACGATCACGGATTTGAAAAACAACCTGTGTTTCCAAGTAGCTGAGTGTAAACTCAACAGGGCTACCGCTAGAAGAGTACTTAATTGCATTACTCAGCAAATTCTCTAAAATTTGCCGCAATAATTTCTCATCCATGTAGGACTGAGGAGATTTTAGCGTAGCGGGATGTAGTCCGGGAGCAAGAGTGCCTTTTTCCTGGTGAACTGGAGTTGAGAAATTCTCCATCGGTGCGATCGTTAGATGCATCCCAGCCCTGTTTTTTCCCTTGCCGACTTTCCTTTGATCAGTCCCCAATCGCCAGCCACAAGTAAAAATAATTTTATGCTGACTATTGTCATTGAGTTGCAATTCTTCTACTAAATTATGGCAGAAATCTTCTAAATTCAAAGCAACTAAATTTAACTCAATCTTATCCGCTTCTGCCTTGCCCAAGATTAAGACATCATTCAATAGCTTGGTCATGTGTTTGACCGATGATTGAATGCGATACAGATGAGTCAGTTTTCTCTCTTCTGTCCATTTATAGCTGTAATGTTCCAATAATTCAGCAGAAGAGTGAATCGTAGTCAGAGGTGTCCGAAACTCGTGAGAGGTCATGCTGATAAAGCGAGATTTAAGTTCCGTCAGTTCCTTTTCTTTTTCCAACGCCTTACGAATTTCCCCTTCTGCCTGCTTGCGTTGAATCATTAAACCTAATTCGGTTGAAGCCGCAATCAATTCAATTAATCGTTGGTCTTCGTCCTTGGATTCAAACATATAAAAGACGAGAACCGCGAGAACTCCATCAGTGGTCAGCAACGGAATTCCCAATGCAGCTTTGAGACCGGCTTCCTTGGCGAGCTGAGCACGCAGATAAACTTGATCGGACTCAGCAGATACATCACGTCGCCACTCAGGCTTTTGCTTACTCCAAACTCGTCCGGGTAAACCCACATTGGGAGCAAATGTCAACGACTCGCTGGCGATGCGGAACGGCTCTAGGCTCTTGGTCTTGCTGAACCAGGCAGGACTGCATTCGAGTACAGTCCCATCGGCTTTCGGCACCCAAGCTTCGCCAAAATCCCAGCCCGTAGCTTCACAAACTTTCTGGAGGGCTATGCTAAGAGCGGCATAAAAGTCTTGGGACTCAAAGATTGCCCGTGTGATTGAGTGCAAGAACTGAACTTCTTTCTCTGATTCCTTACGTTTAGTGATGTCTCGATCGATCCCGCGATAACCCCGAAATATACCTTTAGCATCAAAAATCGGAACACCACTGCGTTCGAGAACCACAAGATAACCGTCTTTATGGATGTTGGTGTTTTCCAGACAGGTGAAGGGTTGGCGCGAGGCAGAAAGTTGAGCCAAAAAGTCAGTAACACGCTGGCGCTCTTGGGGTAGCATAAAATCAAACGTCGTCTTGCCTAAAACGTCTGAAACTTTGTAACCTAACAAGCTCTCAACCTTTGGGCTGGCATAGGTATAAACCGCATTTTCATCAACTTCCCATACCCAATCACTGCTAGTTTCGACTAAATTGCGAAACCGCTCTTCACTGTCCTTGAGTTGCTCCTGTGCTCTGTGACGCTCGATGATCTCGGCTCTGAGAATGCGGTTCGCCTCGCTTAAAGCCGCTGTGCGCTCTGCCACTCGGATTTCCAAGGCATCATTGAGTTGTTCGAGGGCAACTCGTACTTCTACACGCTCGGTGATATCTTGTACAATCACAACCACTTCATCAGTTCCACTGTTAATAATCCGAGCTTCAAAGTGATGAGATTTACCATTGACCCAAAGATGATACTCAACCAGTTGCATCTCATTAGTTTCAAGAGCTAGCTCAATGTGATGCCAAATCAGTCCAGCCACCTCAGTTGGTAAGACTTGATGCAAATGTTGCCCAATGATTTCAATCGTAGAAACCGATAGAATATCCTGCTTGGCAGCTTTCCCATCTAAATAAATACCATCTCGCCTCACGCGAAATATTGCGTCGGGTATTGCTTCTAACAAGGCATGGTTTCGGGCAACACTGGCTTGTAATAACCTCTGACTTTCGTGCAAGGCTCTTTCGCTCTCTTGCCGTTGTGTGAGTTCCGTTGCAGAGTGCTGTACTAGCTTAGTAAGGGCTAAGGCGATCGCACATTGATCGGCAATGGCTTGCACAAAAGCGATTTCCTGATCGACCCATTCCCGTTGATTCTCCACCTGATACAGGAGTATCCCACCGAGGTACGTTGAGGAGTGCAATAAGGGCACAATCAAGATTCTAGAGAGGCTATTTTCTTGGAGCGCATCCTGAATTTCGGGTGGGATTGGTTCACCCGTGCCAGGGAAACGGACCGATTTTCCTTGACTCAGCCAGGAATGATAGAACTGGTAAACCTGACCGCATAAATCAGAGAGATATTCAGCCGAAATGACTTTAGTATTTTGTTGAGCGATTGCCACCTTCTCCGATCGCGCCGCTAAGCCATGTCCGAACTCGTCCTCTACCGTCCTACCTGGCGTACCGTCAGATTGAATCATTAAACAGCCACTCACTGACAAAGTATCTTGTAGCTGTTGAGTTATCGAGTGCAGCACGTCATCGAGAACCAACCTCCCCAGTGTCGCTTGAGCAATTTGGTTAATCATTGCCGCCTGGATGGTGAGAAACGGAGAGTCAATCGCCTCCTGCTCCAGGGTGGGATGGATGGATAGAGGGTTAGATGAGGTAGCCATAAGTCGCAACAGATGGAGAGCGTTCGAGGACTGGAAGATCAGCGGAATAGGCGGTTGGGCTGTCGGTCAAGTCAAAGGGTAGAGAGTTAACAGATAGTATTTGGGATTAATTCTCGTCACTTTCTGCCCTATCGGCCTAATCCCCATACCTATTCAGTTCTAGCTACTTATCTGCTCTCGATTGGAGCGGCTGGCGATGCCGCGTCCAGCAGTACTTGCTCGATCGTGTCTAGCAATTCCACGAGGGTAAACGGCTTGGTAATATAAGCATGAGCGCCCAATTCTAGACCCAGGCTCAAGTCCGTTTTGGCGGCTTTGGCGCTGAGAAAGATGAACGGAATTGACGTTGTCGTCGGTTCAGAGCGTAATCCAGTGAGAACCCCGTAGCCGTCGAGTTCCGGCATTCGGATATCGCACAAGATCAGATCGGGTCGTTCTTCGTGGGCTACCAACAGACCCATGCGACCATTTTTCGCGGCTAGTGCCTCAAATCCCTCGGCGTCTAGCAATTCCACAATATTTTCTCGGACGCTTTCCTCATCCTCAATGACCAAAATCTTTGTCATTCGTTTTCTCCATTGGTCGTTAGTCGTGTGATTGTCCGTTGGAAGCGAAATATCCTGCCTACACTCACTCGCTCTATTCCGGCAATTTCGTAAGGTGTGAACGGCAATAGCCCTCTGATTATGAGTTGCTTCTCGTAAATTAAATTGTTGCATAGGTACGTATTACAATCCCTCGTGGAAATTACGGGGGTATGTGCTTTTCTTCCTGACGAGTTCTCAGTAAATTTACGCTTGTATTTAGTCGCGATTTGTCGCTCTATGGCTATGGCAGGCGAGAAAGCTCAAACTTTTGCAAAAAAAATGAAAACTTTTGGGTTCCGTATATCCCCATGGTTCGCGTTGGGGATTTGCCTATTGATCTTGGGAGGATGTCAGCTACAGGGGCGTCCGGATGATCCGGGTAGAATTCACCTAACGTTATGGCAGGGGGTAAACCCTCCTCATAATCGTAATGTTTTAGAGGAGTTAGTTGCTCAATTTAATCGTCAGCATCCCAATATTCAGGTGACATCGCTGTACGTGGGGCAAGAAGACCAGCAGACACCCAAAGTTTTAGCCAGTGTTGTTGGCAATGTTCCTCCTGATATGTTGTGGTTTAACCCCACCCTGACGGGACAGTTGGTGGAATTGAATGCCATTCGTCCTCTCGATGATCTATTGGCAACTTCATCTGTCAAGGGCGAAATTGATCCAGCCTTGTTTGAATCTATGGAGTTTTTGGGTCATATCTGGTCGGTGCCGTTTGGGACAAATAATGCGGGAATTTTTTATCGTCCCTCTTTGTTGAAGGCCGCAGGGATTACCCAACTACCCAAGACTTGGCAGGAGTTGCGGCAAGTCGCGAAAAAACTCACTGGCGATTTTGATGGTGATGGTCGAGTGGATCGGCATGGGATACTTTTGCCTTTGGGTAAGGGTGAGTGGACGGTATTTATGTGGCTACCATTTATGTGGAGTGGGGGTGGTGAGTTGAGAGCCGGTGTAAATTTAGTCAATCCAGGAGCGATCGCGGCGCTGCAATTCTGGCAGGATTTAATGAAGGACGGTTCAGCCCTATTGTCGCTGCCAGAGCGAGGATATGAGATGGATGGCTTCCTTGCAGGTAAGGTCGCGATGCAGTTTTCTGGCCCTTGGACGTTGGGACAGTTACAAGCAACAGGTGTTGATTTCGGCGTTTTTCCCATGCCATCTGCCGCACGACAGGCGACGGTGATCGGCGGTGAGAATTTATTCTTGTTTAAAACAACTCCTGAACGGGAACGGGCGGCTTTTACCTTTGCTGAGTATGTGATGGGACAAGAGTTTCAGACTCAGTGGGCGATGAGGACGGGCTATCTGCCTGTCAATCTTAAGGCACGTCAAAATAAAGCTTATCAAGGCTTTGTGGAGCAGCAACCCATCGTCAAGGTGTTTTTGGAGCAAGCGGAATTTGGGCGATCGCGTCCTATCTTGAAGGGCTACCCTCGGATTTCTGAGCATTTAGGACGTGCGATCGAGGCTGTACTCTTGGGTAAAACTTCTCCCACGCAGGCACTGGAAAAAGCCCAGCGACAGCTAAACCTAATTTTCTGATAAGTCAACACGCGGGTAGTAACGCTGACTTCTACTTGTAAGTTACTAGGATTAGGCGCTCAAGCCTGTGCTAATGACAGATGCCAAATTTTCCTTTCCGACTACAAGAATCGTTATTTTGTTGCCGAGTATACAGAGTGACCAGGAAAAAATCTAACTTTCGACATATAACGAAGGATAGGTAGTAATACGTATGTATTACGGTCATAAAGGTAGATAAAGATACCTATACAATACTAACCTTTAAGATCTTGTGTTCATGAGTTCACCTTGGCAAAATCCGCTCCCCGTAGGAGAAAAGGCAAAAAATCGAGTTGTGGTCTACTTTCACAGCGATTTATGGATTCCGATGACCTGTTTTTGCTTGAATGAGGCGATCTCGCTTTACCGTAAGGCAATGCGGCATGACAAAGAACTGTTCGTCTTTCCTCTAGGCTTAGAGTTAGAAACTCAAAATATTCTTTCTCATGAATTGTCAGACTTACCGGGTGAGTTCGCGGTTCCCGATCAAGAACCCAACCTGGCAGCTTAAGAAATAGCCCAATCAGAGGTTCATCTACTATCATTTTGTATTTTGAATCAAACTCTATTGGGCTAAAACCACTATCTATCAAATTCTAGAGGCACAAATAGCCGCGCCAATTAACCCAACTTGGGGGTTCAATACGACATGGACTGACACCTTTTCGAGTAAAGGACTTACCCGACCTTTTTGACCAAATGCCCGCAAGAAATTACCCTCTTGAATCAAAGGTAAGATTTTGGCTGCAATGCCTCCAGCTACATACAGACCCCCATAGGGCAGCAGTTTCAAGGCAAGATTACCCGCCTCAGCACCGTAAGCGTCAACAAACATTTGTAACGTTTGCTCACAGAGGCGATCGCGCTTTTCTAAAGCCGCTTGAGCGATTACGGCGGCGGGGTCTACACTTTTCTCCGTGCGCCCTGTCTCCCGTTCCCAGGTTCTAACCATCTCCCCAATTTCTGGCGATTCTTGGGCTACCTGACGGTCTCTGAGAAACTGGTAAAGTGCAACTACCCCTTGACCGGACACCACTCGCTCAACGGAAATACGCTGAATATCATACTTATCCCGTAAGTATTGCAAGAGCTGAAATTCTAGCTCATTGCGGGGAGCAAAGTCAGCATGACCGCCTTCGGAAGCAAAGACTTGATAACCTCCTGCCTGCTGGAGCAAAAATCCCTCTCCTAAACCGGTACCTGCACCAATCACTGCAATAGGTGCATCGACTTGAGGGGTTGCCGCTTGTAGCGTGTACAGGTCTTTGTCTTTTAAGCCGAGGATACCGTAACCCACCGCCGCAAAATCATTAATTAAGTGGATTTTGGCAATGTCGAGTTCTTGTTCTAAACGTCTAGCGTCCAAGAACCAAGCCAGGTTAGTCAGGACACAGGTATCGTTCACCACAGGGCCTGCGATCCCAAAACAAGCTTTTTCCGGGCGAAGGCTCATACCCAACTGTTGCTTCGCTGCCAACAAGAACTGTTGCACGATGGGCACTAAGTCGGGAAAGTCGCGGCTGAGATAACGCGACTCGTGAAGAGTTTGCCAGGATGACCCTGGGGACTCCTCTACCAAACGCAGAATCGTTTTAGTCCCACCGATATCTCCTGCCAATAGTAATGTCATTTATGGAGATTCTCCCCCTGTGTATCCCTTACCACAGGCATTTTGCCATGGAACAGAAAATTGTAAAGTCCGCCGCAAGAAAGGTTCATTGACCCTCCCCTGCGTCGAACACAGGGGAGCCTAAAAGGATGTTTTGCCATGCTCTGTTACTACATTGCTCCACATTTCTCTCTAGTGAAATCGGATGACTTGTTCATGGTGACTAAGGTGAGACGTATCACCGTTGAGTTCCATGACCCATTCTTGTTCTTGGCGCACAAGTTTAACCAAGCAGCACAAAGAGGCTTTCACTTCAGGGGTTCCACCCACGAGTCCCTGCGTACAGCCCACCACTGAAGCGCCGTGACCAACCAGTAGGATGTCTTCTGAGAATTCAGCCGTTAAACACTGTACGGTTTGAGCCGTTCGTTGCAGCACCATCTCATTGGTTTCTGGATAGTGAGCCATCACGCGAGAAGTATAACTGGGATTGATGCGGGGAAAGTGTTCTTGCAGTTCTGCAATAGGCATTCGTTCGGGCACCGTTGACATCCAATCTGGATTGAGCCATTCACTCAAACCGGATTCTAGCTGAATGGGTAAATCCAAGATATTCGCGACTTCATTCGCTGTTTGCACGGTTCGCAAAAAGGGTGAGGCGAAAATATGCACGATGCCTTCCCCAACAAGGCGTTGACCGAGTTGCTTCGCTTGTTCAATGCCGTCCTCAGAAAGAGGGGGATCGTAACGTCGCTTGGCGGTGTTAAACCATTCGGGGTTCACAAAGTCCAGGCGGTTTCCGTGTCTGGCGATCCAGATAGTTTGGGTCATGCACTTAGGCTCTATACTGCGGAGACGGAGATATTAAGATTAGGGTCACGCTTGTCAGCTTTCTCTCATTTTGTTTTCCAGGATGCAATCTTTTGCAGCCTGCCTGGGTACGCTTATACAAACCCTGGTCTTCCTAAAACAGTACTATTGGGCTGATTTAATATAGATCTTCTCTTTTTGTTAATAAATGTTACAATAATTAAGGTTGTACGGCTCAATCAAAAACTTTTATGACAAAGCTCATGCAGGGAAAGGCGGAAACTGATGTGCTCGCCTTACCAGCAGATTGGTTGTACCGAAAGCAGGCTGGCTATAATGCTTGTCATGTTCTCCTCGGCAAGCCGTAACCAATCATGAAACATAAATTAATTTTTTCTCATAGAGATAAAGTTCACCAGTGCCTTTGGTGAACCGAGCCTCAAAATCAACCTGTTTACATTACATCCATTTATACTAGATCGAGCTCTATGAAAACTGCTCAAACCTCTACAGACCTAGTTCGTACTTACCTGCGAGAAATTGGGCGCGTACCGTTACTGACCCATGAGCAGGAAATTCTTTATGGAAAGCAGGTGCAGCGGTTAACAGCCTTGCAAGACATGAAAGAATCTCTATGGCAAGAGCTTGGTCATGAGCCAACCCTTGAAGAATGGGCAACAGCCGCTGAACTTTCGCCTAGCGAGTTAAACTCTCACATTAATGCTGGTGAAATAGCCAAGCGCAAGATGGTAGAAGCCAATTTGCGCCTAGTGGTTTCAGTGGCTAAAAAGTACATTAAGCGCAATGTAGACCTACTGGACTTGATTCAGGAAGGAACGATTGGGATGCAGCGAGGTGTGGAAAAATTTGACCCTACCAAGGGTTATCGGTTTTCCACCTATGCTTATTGGTGGATTCGGCAGGCAATCACCAGAGCGATCGCGGAAAAAGGTCGCACAATCCGACTACCAATCCATATTACTGAGAAACTCAACAAAATCAAAAAGGCTCAGCGCTATCTAGCACAAAATCTGGGACGAGCCGCGACTGTCGGTGAGTTAGCCCAAGAATTGGATTTGACCCCCAAACAAGTGCGAGAGTATTTGGAACGGGCACGTCAACCCCTCTCCTTGGATCTGCGCGTCGGTGATAATCAAGATACAGAATTGGTCGAGTTGCTGGAAGACACGGGTCCCTCGCCAGAAGATTTTGTGACTCATTCCGCGATGCAAGTGGACTTAGAGAAGCTGATGGCGGATTTAACGGCTCAGCAACGGGAAGTACTGGCACTCCGGTTTGGTTTAGAAGATGGGCAACCCATGACTTTAGCCAAAATTGGCGATCGCCTGAATATCAGCCGGGAGCGAGTCCGACAAATCGAACGGGAAGCACTCTCAAAACTTCGCAAGCGCAAAGGGGATATACGAGAGTATATCGCGGCTAGCTAGCAGGTTGAAGGTTGAAGGTTGGAACCCTAAAAACTTAACCTTACAACTTTACCTGTAACCTGTAACCCCAACAGGTAAAAGAATCCGATGTATCTGGTTCGGTTCCACCCACTGTGTTATTGGTTCGCTCTTGTTACATTAATTGACACAGACATACAAAGTAGAGATAAAAGTAACAACTCGTTTCTCCCGGAGTGGAAACAGGAGAGCGAACAATTTCTAGGAGGTACAACGTGAAAAATACATCTAACCAGGGTTCAGAGTTTTTTGAAAGTGAGGCTAACGCCAACTTACTCTGGGAATATGTGCAGTCAATGAGTCCAGAAACGATTGCTCATCTTTCTAAGCCCATGTCTCCAGAAGTCTTTCAGGTAATGGAGCGAAATATTGTAGGAATGATGGGAAACCTACCCTCAGAACACTTTAGTGTAACGATCAATACCAGCCGTGAAAATTTAGGGCGTCTCCTCGCTTCAGCCATGATGAGTGGATATTTCCTGCGTAACGCTGAACAGCGCATGGTTTTTGAAAAGTCTTTGCACATGCTGGAAGCTCATCCTTCAGATTCTGCTCAATAAGTGGGTGGGTGAGTTAGTATTTAATACTTCCATAAGTTTCAAGGAATCACGGTAAGTGCAACAACAGCGAACACCGACAGGGTCAAGTTCTGATCTGTCGGTTTCGATTATGGAGGAGAAAGAACAATTAAAACTCCCAAATCCAGGTTCTTGCGGAGTGCATTTAAAGAGGCAATTGCTCCTGAGTTGGTATGCACAATCGGGTAGAGACTTACCTTGGCGGCGCTGTCGCGATCCTTATCAGATTTGGGTGTCTGAGATTATGCTTCAGCAAACCCAAGTTAAAACCGTTATCCCGTATTATCACCGTTGGTTGGAGCAATTTCCCAGCCTTGAATCACTGACAGTGGCTAACTTACAACAAGTACTGAAAGCTTGGGAAGGATTAGGATATTACAGCCGTGCGCGTAATTTACATCGGGCGGCACAAAAAATTGTGCAAGAATACGGTGGTGTCTTTCCCAGACAGCTACAAGAGGTCTTGGCTTTACCTGGAATTGGCCCAACAACAGCCGGTGGAATTCTCAGCGCGGCATTTAATCAGCCCGTAGCGATTCTGGATGGTAATGTTAAACGAGTTCTGACGCGCTTAGTGGCTTTATCTGTACCACCGGCTAAAGCGATGAAACAGCTATGGCAAATTTCTGAAGCCTTGCTGGATAAAGAACATCCCAGAGACTTCAATCAAGCGCTGATGGATTTGGGGGCAACCGTCTGCACACCGAAAAACCCTAATTGCACAAGTTGCCCTTGGAAAGACTCATGTCAGGCATACAATTTAGGTATTCAATCCCAGTTACCCATGCGTGAACTTTCTTCTCCTTTGCCCCACAAAACGATTGGTGTTGCCGTAATTTGGAACGAACAAGGGCATATTTTAATTGACCGCCGACGCCCTGAGGGACTGTTGGGAGGTTTGTGGGAGTTTCCCGGTGGCAAGATTGAGCCAGGTGAAACAATTGAAGAATGTATTAAACGGGAAATTCAGGAAGAACTGAACATTGAGATTGAGGTGGGCGATCGCTTAATTACGATCAATCACGCCTACAGCCACTTTAGCATTACCCTCAACGTGCATCATTGCCGTCACCTTTCCGGGATTCCCCAACCCGTTGAATGTGATGAAATTCGCTGGGTGACGTTAGAGGAAATTGATCAATTTCCTTTTCCAAAAGCCAACATTCAGATTATCGCTGCTCTACGGCAAAATGCTGAATGAATCACTAAAACTGATCGCCTCTAGAGGTGGTTGACTTTATTGAAAAAAGGCACAAGGTTTTAGGTTTTCAGAGTGTGCTTTATAAATAAATCGGTAAGGTGAAGTGAAAGCAGCCTCCACCTTTGGGAGCGCATTCTACCCAAATCCGACCGTAATGGGCACGAATCACTTTTTGACAGAGGGATAAACCCAAACCATATCCTTCTTTGGCTTCGTCTCGTTTGAGACGAAAGTGGCCTTCAAAAATGCGATCGCGATTTTCTTCTGGAATACCAGGGCCATTATCGCAAACACTCACTTGAATTTTTTGAGTGGTTCGGTGCAGGATGGAAACTTGTATTTTGCCGTCAACAGGTGTGTACTTGTTGGCATTATCCAGCAAATTCACCAGTACCTGTCGTACCAACTCTTCATCTGCATAGACACAGGGCAAATCTTGTGGGATGTCGGTTTCCACCTGTTGAGACTTAAGCTGAAACTGCTCTTTCATCTGAGCCAAAACATCCTCACACAGTGTTCCCATTTGCAGCTTTTTAGGCCGGGGATTGAATTCAGAGCTGTTTCCCCTTGCCGATTCAAGCAGATCCGTAATCATCCGCTCCATGCTGCGAAATTGACTACGAGCTTGCTTAAGCAGACGCGCTTTTAGGGCAGGTGTCAACTCAGTGGTACAACCTTCTTTGGGTTTATGCTCTAATTCCAGGGTTTCCATAGCAATGGAGGCTGCCGTTAAAGGACTCCGCAGGTCATGTGCCAACATGGATATCACATGCTCTTTAAAACGTAGCTGTTCCAGGAGTTCTTCTTTTTCTTGTTTTAGGCGAAAGATTTCGTCAGAAAGTCTAATTAGCTCGATCGAAGAGGTAATGGAACTGGGTGCTGCTGGCACTCTCTGTAAGGCGTTCGATGAGCTATGAGATGACGGTAGAGCAACAGCTTGGGCCATCGTCGATTGATGTTCCTCGACAGAACGCTGCCATCGAGGCCACCAGTTTTTGAGTTGAGCAACTAAATTACTGCCCGCAAGGGTTTGCCTGGGTTTGGGATGAACCTTAATCAGCGCTGGGGTTGCCACAAGCTTATAGTGTTCAGCCAAGTAAGGCTGTTCTCCAACATCCACCACCTTGAGTTCAAAAGGATAGTCTTCCCTCAAGGTTTTGAGATAACTCTGGATTCGCTGGATATGTTTTCGAGAACTGATCTGGTGATCCACAAACAGCAGTAACTGTAGTGGTTCTTCCGAATCGACATACTTTTCAAGAGCTGCCTGCATGCAATTGGGTGTTAGCACGTGGGACAAACAGGTAATACTTTGACAAAAGGCTAAGAGCGACTATACGTGGTCTGGAGGTTTGATCTTCCTTACAATTTAATATCTATTTTAGATTTTCGGCACTACTTACACTAACTAAGGTTAAATTTGATACCGAGTGGAAACTTCCTATACATAACCCGCTCCTCTGTTGGGTTCTCTCCATCCCTTTCGTCCTAAAATCTTAACAGACTGTAAAATCTTCCTCCGATTAGGTCAGTTTTCGTTATTCATTGATACACGTCTCCTAATTCACTATGGTTACAGGTTACGTCGCTCTGGTCCTTCACGCCCATCTGCCCTTTGTCCGCCATCCGGAAAGTGATTATGTTCTCGAAGAAGAATGGTTATTTGAAGCTATTACTGAAACCTACATTCCTCTCCTACATGTTTTTGAAGGCTTAAAGCGAGATGGCGTTGATTTCAAAATGACTATGAGCATGACACCCCCTTTGGTGTCAATGCTACGTGACCCTTTGTTACAGGAGCGATATGACGAACACTTATCCCTACTGGAAGAACTCGCAGAAAAGGAGATTGAACACAACGCGAGTAACGGTCATATTCGCTATCTAGCTGAACATTACGCTACAGAATTTAATCAAATTCGCCAAACCTGGGAGAACTATAAGGGCGACTTGGTAACGGCGTTCAAGCAGTTCTTAGATACTAATAACCTGGAAATCATCACCTGCGGTGCCACCCATGGCTATTTTCCGCTGATGAAGATGTATCCCCAAGCCGTTTGGGCGCAAATTCAGGTGGCTTGTGAACATTACGAGCAAAACTTTGGGCGTCCCCCCAAAGGGATTTGGTTACCGGAATGCGCTTACTATGAAGGCGTCGAGCGAATGCTGGCAGATGCTGGATTACGCTACTTCCTCACCGATGGACATGGGCTGTTGTATGCTCGTCCCCGCCCGCGTTTTGGTACCTATGCCCCCATCTTTACAGAAACAGGGGTGGCGGCATTTGGTCGAGATCATGAGTCATCTCAGCAAGTTTGGTCATCGGAAGTTGGGTATCCTGGAGCGGCGGAATATCGGGAGTTTTACAAAGATTTAGGCTGGGAAGCGGAATACGAATACATTAAGCCCTACATCATGCCCAATGGGCAGCGGAAGAATACAGGTATTAAGTATCACAAGATTACAGGTCGGGGTTTGGGCTTAGGGGATAAGCAGCTATATGACCCCTATTGGGCGCGGGAAAAGGCGGCAGAACATGCGGCTAACTTTATGTTCAACCGGGAACAGCAGACCAGGCATCTGGCGGGTATTATGCACCGACCCCCGATTATTGTTTCTCCCTATGATGCAGAACTATTTGGTCACTGGTGGTACGAAGGTCCTTGGTTCATCGATTACTTGTTCCGCAAGTCTTGGTATGACCAAGGCACCTATGGTATGACGCATCTAGCAGATTATTTACGGGCACATCCGACTCAACAAGTTTGCAAGCCTTCTCAGTCGAGTTGGGGCTACAAGGGGTTCCACGAGTACTGGTTAAATGAGACAAACGCCTGGATTTATCCTCACTTGCATAAAGCAGCGGAACGGATGATTGAACTTGCTTATCGCGAACCCGAAGATGAGTTGGTGTGGAAGGCTCTTAACCAAGCCGCACGAGAGCTCCTACTCGCGCAATCTTCCGACTGGGCGTTTATTATGCGTACTGGGACGATGGTACCTTATGCGGTACGGCGGACGCGATCGCACCTTATGCGCTTCAATAAGCTCTACGACGACATCAAGATCGGCAAAATTGACAGTGGTTGGCTGGAAAAAGTTGAGGAAATCGACAATATCTTCCCTGAGATTAATTATCGAGTCTATCGCCCGTTGTAAAGTTTAGCTTTTAAATTGGAGATGGCTTAGGTTTCCTGTTCTCAGGGACATAGAAAGTTAAAGGTAGGGGCGAGGCAGGTCTTGCTCCTACGAAGCTGGTTTAATTAAGGCAGAAGATGCCTAAGTCTGGATGCTGGTGCGCCAAATGGGATGAGCAAGCCGTTCTCGCTTCCCAAAGCACACAATCATCTTTCTCCCTACTGAAAGCTGATGCTGCAATTGTTCATCAAAGTAAATACTTGAGTGCCAACTTGAACCCAGGTACAACATCTTCACCACTCAATATAGCTGTGGCTGGATACTGCGTAATGTGACCATCCGCACGATAAACCAAGGCTTGCTCATTTTGATGGTCAATCAACCATCCCAACTGTACGCCATAAGAAACAGACTCTTGCATCTTGGCTTTGCTCGCTTCCAAATCGTCGGTCTTGGAACAAATCTCAATCACAAAATCCGGTGCCAGGTTGAGAAATGTATCTTCTCCCTGATCCCATCCCTCTGGTAAGCGTCCTTTAGCCACGAAAGCCGCATCAGGCATGAGCAAAGTGACTAGCTTGGAGCTTTGCACCGTATCACAGCCCAAAATAAAGCCAGTGCCAGACCCAAAAACTTCACCCAAATCGTGAGTTTCCACCCAGTTGAGCAGATAAGCGACGGCTTTGGCTTCTCGATTGCCAGAAATTCCTCCAGTTGACGATATACTTACCAGTGTTCCGTCCGGCTTGCGCTCAAATCGCAGCTCTGGATTCTCTAAACTCATTCGCATCAGTTCTTCCTCCGTTAAAGCTGCCCGCGAATCCGCCATTGTACATAGCCTCAGAGAGAATGGCTCCTTTGAGTGAACTATAGCAATTTATTGAATCAGTCAGGCCGTGCCTGAACCCAAAGGGCTAGTATACATCACTCATCCTTAGACTTGATGAAACACAGGGTGTTCCATCGACTGGAGATACTCAGCGCAAGAGGTAAAATACAGGCATTCCCAAAAACTTAACAATAGCTATATGTCTGCATCCCAACCGCAAGCTCCTACTTGGGTATGTGTGCAAACCCTGACACACCATAGAAGTTGGGTTCGGTCAGTGGCTTTTAGTCCTAATGGGCAATTTCTGGCGAGTGGCAGTGGGGATAAAACGGTTAAGGTTTGGGATTTAAAAAAAGGGATACTTCTCCACACTCTTACAGGTCATACAAGCTGGGTGCGATCGCTTGCCATCAGGCCTAAGGGACAGATTGTTGCCAGTACCAGTAACGATCAAACCATCAAACTCTGGCATCTTCAAACAGGGAAACTCTTAAAGAATCTGACAGGTCACTCTGACTGGGTTCGAGCCGTTGCCTTTAGTAGCAATGGACACATCATTGCCAGTGGTTCTCATGACAAAACCATTAAGTTATGGCATCCTAACGCAGACCAATCGCTTCACACCTTAACAGGACACTCACACTGGGTGCTTGCTGTAGCATTTAGTCCGAATGGACAGCTCCTTGCCAGCGGCAGTAAAGATCAAGATATCAGGCTGTGGCCTTTGTATCGTCAAGAGCCTAGTCGCATTTTGAGCGGACATACGGATGACGTTTTGTCCGTTGCGATTCACCCGATGGGTCAACTCCTAGCTAGTGGTAGTGCTGACGGCACCATCAAAATCTGGGAGATGGACAGTGGAAAATTATTACACACCTTGACAGAACACTCCGGTGCTGTGAATTGTGTGGTTTTCAGCCCCAATGGAAAAGCTCTGGCGAGTGGGAGTCAGGACAAAACGATCAAACTGTGGCATTCAGCAACCGGAAAGCTACTTTCCTCCCTGACGGGTCACCTAGGGGGTGTCTGGTCTGTGGCTTTTAGTCCCAATGGACAAGCTTTTGCAAGTGGGAGTTGGGACGAAACGATCAAAATTTGGCAGCTGCGCTGTTCTTGAGTTTGACACTCTTGTGCCTAAAGGCGAGAGGATTCTTCGTTTGAGCAATCGACACAACGCTATACCTCCAAAACTTCTGAGTTAAAGAAAGCTCAATTGAGCGACAGCCAATGATTAGAAGTTAAATGGGTTATGGCGATGAAAGCACTCGCCTCACTGTCTTGGTTTGGCATGAAGGGTTACACCCCACTTAGGGCAGCAGGTGCATGAGTGGAGAGGGGACTAAGATAGATATAGTGATCGCTTGTGACTAAAGAACACTCGCGGAGCGCATCCCCCAGGAGTAACAACGGATGATTACAGGTGAGATGAAGTCCAAGGTCGATCACCTTTGGACAACCTTTTGGAATAATGGCATTAGTAACCCCCTTTCGGTAATCGAGCAGATTTCTTACCTACTATTCATCAAGCGCTTGGATGATCAGAAATTGGGGAAGGAGAAGAAGGCACAACGGTTGGGCAGACCTGTGAAAGACCGAATCTTCTCTGAGGATAAGCCGCGCTGTCGCTGGTCGTTTTTCAAGAACCTCACCGATTCCGAGGAAATGCTGCGGATTTGGATGCGTTAGAGGGCTTACTAAAATAATAGGCATTAGCTCAACACGAGCAGATAATGACGGAAGCAGGAGGCAGGGCCATCATGACTATTGCATCCCAGAAAATGACGCTTGAGGAGTATCTTAACTATGACGACGGGACAGATACTCGCTATGAGTTGGTGAATGGGGAGTTGGTCGTTATGCCGCCAGAAAGCGATTTGAATCAGCGTATTGCCATGTTCTTACTGGTCTACTTTTCGCAACAAGGGATTCCCTCCTATCGTTTGAGAATTGGGGCGGAAATTGTGGTGATGGGTTCACGGGTGACGACGCGCTTACCAGATTTGATGGTGCTTTCTGAGGAACTGGCAACGGCGTTAGAAGGGGCGAGTCGGTCTACTGTGATGATGGATATGCCGCCGCCTGAGTTGGTGGTTGAGGTGGTGTCTCCGGGGAAGAAAGGCATTGACCGAGATTATCGTTATAAGCGGTCTGAATATGCGGCGCGGGGGATTGGGGAGTATTGGATTGTTGACCCAATGGAACGGCAGGTTACGGTGTTGGAGTGGGTGGAAGGGTTGTATGAGGAGCGGGTTTTTCAGGGGAATGAGCGGATTATCTCGCCGATGTTGCCGGATTTGGATTTGACGAGTGAGAGGGTGATGAATGCTAGATGAGATTCAGGCGGACTCTGGCTTTGCGATAATGAATCAGCTGTTCTCTTGTTATGGGAGATTTAGGAGGGGTTCCAGGTTTGAAAACACGCCCTAGTGTCACGATTGAAGAAATCCCTTGGAGTGGGAGGACGCTGTGATGACCGTAAAAACCGCCAAATGGACGCTCAACGACTATCACCGCATGATTGACGTGGGTATTCTAGAAAGTCGTCACGTCGAACTTTTAAACGGAGAAATTATCGAAATGCCCCCAGAGGGTCCAGAACACGCTCAACAGAGTACCGATACCGCCGACTACTTAAAACAACTGTTGGGAAACCGTGCCGTCGTGCGTGATGCCAAACCGATTACCCTACCCGATAGCGCCAGTGAACCCGAACCCGACTTAGCCATTGTCGAACCCCTGCGTCCCCTGTATCGTACTCGTCATCCCTATCCCGAAAACATATTTTGGCTCATCGAATATGCCAACACCACCCTCGCTAAAGACCTCAATATCAAGCGCAAAACCTACGCCGCCGCATCGATTGGAGAGTATTGGGTTGTAGACTTAAAGCATCGACAACTTTATGTATTCCGTGACCCTGTTAATGGGGACTACGCTAGTGAAGAAACACTAACAACAGGAGAGATTCGTCCCCTAGCATTTCAAGACATTGTAGTTTCGGTGCAGCGGTTATTTTAGGGATGAGTGATTCAAGAATTCTCTAAGTATGAACGCTTCACCTTATGAATCCAACCTTGGCTGAGACTCAACACCTGCGAATAAGATAAGTCCGTATCTAACACCATCGGAAGGCTTAGATAGTGTGTTCAGAGACGACGATGCTGACCAAATTATCTCACTTGTACGCGCCTTTAACAAAACCGTAGAGGCAGAGTTTGGGGCAGCTTAAATTGATCAGGTCGTTTTGATTGCGGAACTTTCAACCCCTGCATAGTCGTCCCCAATATCTGTAATCCCTCTATGTATTCGCGTAGTGTATTCTCATAACGCGAACAATTAGGTCGTAGCTACTATTATGAAACTGTTTCCTCCCAAAAGTCGCCAAACCCAGCAGATTTTCACTGCTTTAATTTTAACGAGTATTTTGTCCTTGGGTGTTGGTACAACCGTTGTGAATCCCGCCGCCGCTAACTCTATCGGAAGCCCCCAAGGTGTTACTGGCTTAAAGCAACGGCAACGCAATCGTGAAATACCGCGTTCAGTCGTCAATGCCGTTCGCCGCGAAATCGCTCGTACCCACAGAATTCCCCCCGGTCAACTCAAAGTTGTGAGTGCCACTCAACAAAGCTGGTCGGATAGCTGCTTAGGTCTGAGACAACCGGATGAAGTCTGTGGTCAACTTTTTATCGAGAATGGTTGGCGTGTTGTCATATCTAACGGTGCCCAAACATGGACGGCTCGTACTGATGGTACTGGACGCATTGTACGCCTAGAAAATCAAAATCAGCCCAGAAATAATAATAGTAACAATAGTCAGTTACCCAATTCAGTCACTAATGCGGTTTTACGAACAGCCGCTGGGCAATTAGGAACGCCACGTTCCCAACTCCAGATTATAGAGGCCGAGCAACAGACTTGGCGCGATCGCTGTCTTGGTCTGGGTAGCCCTGTAGAACTGTGTGAAAGTGTTCTCACACCGGGTTGGCGAGTGGTTGTTGAAGGTCAGCAACAACGCCTGGTCTATCATACTAACGACACGGGTTCCATACTCAGACTCAATCAATCAGCCAACGGTGTTGGTGACGTGAATTTGCCTCAATCCGTTGTTAATGCTGTTTTACAAACTGCGTCCCAAGACACTGGGTTACGCCCTTCTGCTCTACGAATTGTTCAGTCCCAACAGATTCAGGGAAGCAGTAGTTGTCTAGGTATACTTTCCCGTTCTGGTGAAGCTTGTACAAGAGATCTAGCAACGTTATGGCAAGTCACTGTAGAAGCTGGGCAACAACGCTTGGTTTATCACACCACGATGAACGGTTCCCGGATTCGGCTGAATGAACAAGCCAGCAATATGGGAAATGCCAATGTGCCACGCTCCGTTGCGGATGCTGTTTTACAGTTTGCCGCCCAGGATTGGGGTGCGTCCAGTTCCCAGCTAAGAATCACACAAGCCCAACCGCAAACATGGCCCGATGCCTGTTTGGGTCTTCCTCGCCCTACAGAACGATGTATGGGCACTCCTACACCGGGTTGGCAGGTGACGGTAGAAGATAGACAAAGAACCCAAGTTTATCGTACCGATGATTCCGGTTCCCGCATCCGCTCAGAAGCCATGGTTGGACAACTGCCCATCGAGGGTAATTTGCCCAATGCTGTTGCCCAGGCGGTTTTAAGGGACGCCTCTCGTCAGCCAAATGTTTACCGGGGTTTGCGGATTGTCCAGGGTGAGCGGCAAAATTGGCCGGATGGCTGTTTGGGCTTGGCTGAACGGGGGGTATTCTGCACACAAGCCATTGTTCCCGGTTGGCGAGTGCTGGTAGAAGATGAAGGGCAAACTTTTGTCTATCGCACCAATGAATCAGGTTCTGTCGTCAAGTTGGAGAATGGAGCCGTTCCAGGGAATACTGGGGCTGTTCCCATGCCGGACAGTGAGTACCCTGCGCCACTGGGGCGGGGCGTTGTGTTTCGTGCGATCGAACAGGGCGGTATCACCGGTCGCACAACTGAAACGCTCCTGATGAATGATGGACGAGTGATTCGCCGCTTGATGGATTCGAGAATGAATGCTCCGGCACAAATGTATCAAATTTCTCGCCCAGAACTGCGGCGGTTTCAGGAATTGCTAGAGCAACACAATTTTGAGCAGTTCAACCGACTGGTTTACCCCGCGCCCAGAGGGGCCGCCGACTTCATCACAGTTACCCTCACGAGCCAAGCGGGTACCACTAGCTACGCGGATATGGGTCAAGATCGTTTGCCTGAACCTTTGCAGGCTGTGATTCAAGCTTGGAGCCAAATCACTAACCGCAGATAGTACACAACAGGTGAGGGCACGACCCGATCGTGCCCCTGCTGGGTTGCACTTAATATTTCTAAACTACGGTAAACTTATCGGAATATGTTGCTTTCAATAAGCGGGTTTGATATCCTGCTTATTGAGAATATACATCGGTTTGTTGAACCATGAGTACTCCGTCTAGCGATCGTCAAGATTCACCGACACAGTTGATACAGCATTCTCAGGCGGCTATTTCTATCCACCAGCCACTACACAAGGAGGCAACGTTTTATTATTTCGCTTATGGCTCTTGCATGTGTCCAGTGGATTTAAAGCGATCGCTTGGCGAGAAAACTCACAAATATGTCATTGGCCCGGCTACACTCAAGGGTTATCGGCTGGGTTTTAACCGCAAATCAGTGCTTCGTAACTGTGGTGTACTGGATGTGGTACCCGATGCAACGTCATCCATTGAAGGTGTCTTGTATCGCTTACCCTTGCGGTTAAGTGATGCCCTTGATCAGCGAGAAGAAGTCCCTCACGGTGGCTATCGACGAGAAATGATTGAAGTCCGCGCTCATGGACGTTTGTATCAGAATGTTCGTACCTATGTTGTGGTAGAAAAATTAGCCGAAGAATTAGCTCCCAATGATTGGTATTTCAATGTTGTACTTCGGGGTGCAGTAACTTGTGGGCTAAGCGAACCTTATGTATGGAAGTTATTTAATCACATGCACCAATTACAACAGCGTCACTGGCAAACCCAGTCCTTGCGCTCCGCGTAATTCCAGTTAAGGAAGAATTGGGATACCAGCGCCAAAATACGTTATCCTGACGATGATTGCGCCTCTGATAGTTAGGTCTAACTGCCATTGCACCAGTCGGTAAGCTTACATCTTGCACCTATCGCAATAACCCGCCAAGGGTTTAAACCCCTGTCTGATAAATAAAGTCGTCTAAAGACAACTGAGTAAGAATTTCAGTCCATTTCAATGGACTTTCGCTATGAGCCGTGGAATTAATTCTACGGCGGACTTTCGGGTTTACTGAGAATGGTGCAAGATCTCAGTAAGGAGAGATTGCTTGCGATCGCAGCAAAACTCTTTCTGCTTGGGAGCAAGACCTGACCTAGAACATTGGGTGTTTAAATTTCTTTATGCAGGTACAAGAAAGAATATTCTTATTAACCATCGTTTTAGCTATCTTAGTTAAACTATATTCGGGTTTGGGAGAGAGTTCAAAATCAAGCCTAAGAAACTTACTATCACTCAATAGATCCAAAATTCAGGAGTGTCCAGTTATTAAGAGTATTGAGTTGACCGCAACTGATAATAAGGGTAATGGTGATGAGCAGGGGGTCAATTACGTGATTATTTTTGACCCCAAATCTAAAGACCTGGATTTTAAAGTTAATGTGGGTCTATCCCATAAACTTTATCTGAAAAATGATGACGGGAAAATCCGTCAAAAATATATTTCTAAACGGTTTTCCGAACTCATCAGTGATGAGAATTCGACCCTGAATGGTAAACCCCCAATCGCTGCCATCAATGCTGATTACATCGGAGTTGATAACCAGCCCCAAGGACTGAATATTTCTAAAGGAGTAGAATATTCAGGCAAATTTAAAGATAAGCGGTCTTCTTTTGGGATTTCAGGCGGTAAACCTCAAGAGCGAACGGCTACAATTCAGATTGGCAGAAGAAACGAGGAACTCCTAAATTACAACGTAGTTGGTGGAAATGGAAGATTTTATGAGAATGGGAAATTTAAGAATATTTGTCCAGACTTAGGTGACTATGTCTGTGCTGGTGAAACAAGTCGCTCTCTAGTAGCCACGACTTCTAAAGGATATGTAATTCTTTTAGTCAACAACGCCAATTTGAAGCAAGCTCTGTATCCATCGATGTTTGATGATGTTCTTGAAGGAATTGCTAAAAATTACTGTTTAGGTAAGATTCAAGAAGGAATGTTATTTGATGGCGGGTTTTCTACAGGTCTGTTTTTTGATAATAAAATCTATGTCGAAAATACTCATCCTGTGGGGTCAGTGTTCTTGATTTACAAAAAGTAAATCGATAATCTGTTGGGTGCGTTAACGCCGTGTAACGCACCGCCTGGAATTCACTCTGGGTTTTCGAGAATGGGTTCGCCTTCAAAGGGTATCTGCAAATCCAGAAAATCTTCAATGTCTTCTAAGTCTTCAGGATCAACAATTGCCAAAAGTCCACTGCCAACCTGTTCAAAAAGCTCAGACACTGACAGATTAAACTTTCTGGCAATGATTTCAACTCCATCCCAGGCATCTGGACTGAGAGAAACTTCGTAGCGTGTCTTGGTTAAATTCATTGAACTCACTCTTTTGGTCTCCGTAGTCAATAGGGCATCACGGTGATAGCACCCTCAAGAGTATCGTCTCGTATTTTAGCTCTGTCCCAGCGATAGCGCTTTGTTGCTGCTTATGCACCTCTCACTAAAGCTTCAGCACAAACGCACTCTGGCAAAAGCAATTGTTCTTTATTGTAGTTAACTTAGAAGAGCAGCGCCTCTAATTAGACGTTACTCAGCTACGCAATTGTTCCTTAAGTAAATAATTTAGTCATCATCGCCTGTCCTTGGGCGATAACGAACGGCTAGTTGAGTGCCACCATCAGGGAGTTTTCTGGATCAGTTCAATGTCACTTGCCCTGGGACACGATCCTATCTTGCCCCTACCCAAACATGGATTAAACTCCAATCAAAGCCCATGGATTATCTATACCCATTCAGCTAGCCATTTTATTCATGTCGCAAAATGCCTAAGCCAGCCACTCGTTCAATATAATCCGCTAAATCAATAAAATCTTCCCGTGGCTTACACTTCCCTCCAATCAGTTTAAAGGCTAACTCACTTCTCGGTACTTCTGGGTTTTCCAGACAATGAATGCCCCAATAATAAAGCTGATCGCTCGAACGAATACAGACTTGTTCAGGTTCAATACAGTGAAATTTTTCATCCTTTGCTTTTATTTCTTCATAAGCGTCGAAGAAAACACCCTTAAGAATCTGCATTTGCCGCTTAGTGGTCGGTCTAAAGTTATTAACTAATACAAAAAGATGAGCAGTCGTGTTCACTTTTCGGATATCTGTAACCGTATCTTTAATCACCTGACCATGCTTATTAATTCCCAACGGATTAAACGTTGTGGGAATAATACAATAGTCGAACTTCTTGACTAACTCTTCAGGATTACGCTCGAAGGCGGGTGAGCAATCACAAATCACTATTTTGCTGTCACGGGCGGCATCTTCGTCCCAGGCTTCCCTATCATAAACTTCTATACTCTCACCCACACTTTGCGGCTTGGGAAGATAAACGCCATCTCCAATCAACTTCTGAAGATTTTTTTCCGGGTCTAAATCTACCAGCGCCACATTGAATCCCTGAAGTGCAAATGCTCCAGCTAAATGGGCGGCAACGGTTGTTTTTCCGACTCCACCTTTGCAGGTAAAAACACCAAAATAAATCTTATCAAGCTTGGGCGGTTCAGGTGCAGACCGATCTGGATTATCGTTAATCCAAATAATTTCATTAGGAGCACCAATCCCACAAAGAAGTTTAGGATTCTGTCCCCAAGTTCTGATTAAAGCGCGTGCTGACCCACCATAACCCTGTGTGGTGATAAAAAAACCTTGATTGAATTTTCGACCCGCGTTAGTGTCTAAAAAATCAACAAATTTTGAAAGCTGCGGCTTTTGAACCGGACTTTTTAACCATTTAACCTGGACAGCGCCCAGTTGATTATCCTTCTTGACAATCAAATCGTAACTAGCCTGGTTGACTATTTCAACCGTCCACCCTTCTGTTTGGAAAAGTTTGACCACATGCTGCTCGAAGTGGACGAAATCTTTAGTAAAGGATGCCTCGGAAGATGGTGGCATAAAAGCAATATTTTGGGTTTAGGTTGAAACTAAAGATGTATTTCATAGTAACTATAGCAACTTAGATCAGCGTTTTATGCTCTCTTGTCACTATGTGATCACAGATTTATTATCTTACCGCTCGTCTTACCGCAGCACTGATCAGGTCAACTGCAAAGGTGAGTCCGAGAAAAACAATTAAAGTGGTGAGAAGACCTTTGTAATCAAAACTACTCAGTTGCTCTGTAAGCAGACGACCTAATCCCCCAGCGCCTACCAAGCCGACAATTACAGTAGCGCGGATACACACTTCCCAACGGTAGAGGATGTAAGCGATAAACCGGGGCAGAGTCAGAGGTAAGACAGCATAGAGAAAAACTTGTGCAGGAGTAGCACCCAAAGCTTTGAGCGATCGCAACGGACGTTCATCCAGATTTTCCGTCACTTCTGCCATGAGACGCCCTAGGATACCGAAGTTATGTAAGCCAAGGGCGATCGCTCCGGGCAAAATCCCTGGAAACAGGACAAACAGAAACAATAACGCCCAAATCGGTTCGGGCACAGCACGCGCCACCAGTAGCAGGAAGCGGGTAAAAATCAGTACAACGGTTCCCCACCCGTGATTTTGACCCCCCAAACCCCGCGAAGAGCTGTTGCCAGGAGCAAAAATCCCTCCAGGTAACAAGAAGTTATGAGCAGCCAGAAAAGAACAGACAATTCCCCCGAACCCAGCCCCAGCCATCGCCAAAATAGACATCGCCAGGGTTTGCAGCGAAAGCGCGAATAGCTGACTCAACTGACTACCATCCGGTGGGAAAACATCCCGAACCACTCCGGCTAACAGTTCGGCAGTTCTGGGTGCCCACAGTTTGGAGAAGTCGGCTTGCACGTACCAGAAGGAGAAAATGATTAAAACAACCATAGCCAGAAACGACCCTCTGACAATTAAATCTCTCTGGTAATCAGGCTTCTTACCTCTCTTGAACTTTAGAACGTTCAAATCTAAGCGACTGGGTGCCCCCAAGCGGTGACGCAGCAGTGCACTCCAGAAATCCGTCAGTCCGTTTAAGGCAATCAGGGCAATCAGAAAAGTCCACACTTGCTCGTAGCGTAAGGACTGGAGACTGAGGAGAATTTGATAGCCTAGTCCACCCGCCCCAATAATCCCCAGCACGGCGGCAGAACGAATGGAACACTCAAACCGATAGAAACTGTAAGAAAGCAGATTGAGAAAGGCTTGGGGAATCAGCGTATAAGTGAAAGCGTTGAGGGGGGAGACACCACTATTGAGGAGTGCCATTAAGGGCTGGCGGGGTGTTTCGTCTAAAATCTCTGAGAAAACTTTAGCGGTGATCGCACCAAAGGGAATGGCGATCGCTAAAACGGCAACCAATGGGTCGAGACCCAAAATATTAATCAAGAACAATCCCCAAATTAATTCGTGAATCGCTCTCGGAAGGGCTAGAACCGCTCTAATTCCTAGCCAGGAAGCTTGACTCATAACACCCGAACCCTGGTTTCTGAACCGAGCTACAGACTGCCACCACACCTGAGAAGACAGAACGCCACCCACCAAACCGATCAGCAAGCTAAAAAAGGTGCCACACACGGCAAAGGCTAAGGTTTTGAGGGTCGAATCGAATGTGAGCTGAAGTATTTCCCGGCTAAGATCGGGATGAATCGCAGCAACGAGAAAGCGCCCGACGAGAGTCCAGCCCCCAACGTTGAGCAACTCGCGATCGAATAGACCTGCTGCATGTAACGACCAGACCAGAGACGCTACCAACAACAAAGCCCACAAGCTTCTGGTGTTGAGCGGTGAAGGGCGCTGTGGCAGGGCAGGAAATTGGCGATGTGGAGTATTTCTCATATCAAACCCAAGGACGCTCTCTTGCTGCCAGGGATGTAGCGTAGATCAGGCTTTTTTAGGCAGGCAATAGCATCTAGATGCTTCGAGTACAGGCTGGCAGAAATTATTTACCAGCTTACAAGCGGTTAAACCCCTTAGGCTCCAAGAATTTTGACTGAACCTTTCGTGGCTCTCACACTAATGATTTTGACCGGACGCGACGTGGCACTAGGCAGAAAAAAAAAGCCCCAGGTAATGGAGGAGGTAAAGCCCATGATTACCCGAGGAAGACTCAAACCTATTGGACACAGTCCGCAGTGTTTACACTGTAATACGGATCTGTCTTACAGGTCAATAGGTGTGTTACATATTTATGGAAAAAAGTTATAGGGGCTGATACCCCTTTCTTTTTCAACGAAGGAATGAGGGTTAGAAGCATTTTTGTAAAGAAAAGTTTCGGTTCCTCTCATAAAGCACTATAGCGGTTTTTGGTAACCTGTACCACAAGCGACGGCACGATAGTATGGCAGAAAGCAGAAGAGAGAAGTAAGCTGCTGTCAAGAATTCACAGTGATGGGGAATTCAGGCTATATAAGTCCTCAATCATCGTTGGGGAGAGGGATTCAGCCGATGTATCAAATAAAATACGTCCTTGCCGCAAACCAATGATGCGTTGATAATGGCTACGGGCAAACTCGATCGCATGGAGACTTGTAACCAACGTTTTGCCCGTTTCGTGGCTCAGATGGCGCAACAAGTCCATAATCTCACGCGATCGCTCTGGGTCAAGGCTCGAAATCGGTTCATCCGCTAAAATAGCCATCGGGTTTTGCACGAGGACACGGGCGATCGCCACTCGTTGCTGTTGACCGCCAGAAAGTTGATCGGTGCGAGAATAAAGTTTTTCTAGAATCCCTACTTGTGATAAAGCTTGTGCCGCCGTTTCCACTTCCTGAGGCCAGATCAGAGACAGGGCGGCTTTGAAAAACGACCAACGCCCCAGATGCCCAGCATTGACATTGTGAATTACCCGCAAATTATCCACTAAATGAAATTGCTGATAAACGGTACCGATCTGACGCTGAACTTGACGCTGCAACTTGGGACGAAGCTGAGCGAGATTGCGATCGAGTACCCACACTTCTCCGGAAGTTGGTAATAGAGTGCCATTAAGTAAGCTAATTAGGGTACTTTTCCCTGCACCACTCGAACCCACGAGGGCAACCCGTTCTCCGGGTTGAATTTTTAAATTAATATCCGTGAGCGATTGAAAATGACCAAATCGCTGGGTAACGTTTTTCAGTTCAAAAATCGGTGTAGCTGAGTTGATGGTGCGGCTCAGGTTGCCATCCATTGAGTCATCAAGTAGCGATCGTGGTCTTCAAAGCCCACCTTACGATATAAGCGTTTTGCGGCTGTATTTTTGCGAGCAACTTCTAAATGAAGGGCTTGAATTCCCAGTGAGGGGCACACCTGTTGTACAAACTGTAAAGCTCTCGTTCCTACTCCTTGTCCCCGATGACTTTCCCGAATATAAAGTTCATCAATAAATGCATCGCGCCCTAAAAATTCTAAACTATACCCAAACGTTAGGACAATGTAACCGAGCACCGTTGGTGGTGTACTCTGTGCGATCGCTTCCCCACTATCTTGAATCAACCACACCTGTCCTAGAGAATTTTCTCTCATAATTTTTGCCAATAAAGGGCGAATCTTACTCTCATCAAAGGGAAGATGCTCAATTTCATGAAACTCTCGGATCAGCTGGACTAGGATTTCAATATCTGAATAATCGGCAATTTTGAATGCGATGTCCATGGTTGATGTCACTGCCTGAGCTATCACTTTATTTTGCCAATTTCCCGACCGACGGCCTCAATTTGACCATAATTAGAGTTTTGGGTGGGAATAAATTTTTTAGCTTCTAAGAGGTCAAGAATTTCTTTTTGTTCTGGCACTTTGGGGTCTAGCTTGAAGAAAGCATCCTGAACTTTTTTGACAAAATCCTCACCATATTTCTTTTTCACACTTGGATGAATCACCCAGTGATAATCATAGTAAGCTGGAGTTCGCCAGAGGACTTCTACTTTATTCAGGTCTACTTCTTTGGCTTTCGCTCGTTTTTCCCAGACTTTTTCATTCACTGCGCCAACATCATAGGTGCCGGCTTCAACCAGTTTAATGGTCTTATCATGGTCTCCGGAAAAGCCAGCTTGACCCTTAAAATCTTCCAACTTAAGTCCAGCTTGTTGGATAAAATATTGAGGCATCAAACGCCCAGAGGTAGAGGAATCACTACCAAATGTGAAGGTATGACCTTTGAGTTGTTTTAGACCCGATATATCTTTAAACGGTTTTATCCCACTCTTTTTGTTAGCAATGAAAAGACTGTGGAACTGCTCGTCTGCATCGCGTTGTGCGATCGCTTCTGCACCGGGTACCTGCAAGCGTGCCTGAACCCCCGTCAATCCCCCGAACCAAACTAACTCCAAATCCCCCACCTTAAACGCAGTCACAGCCGCGCTGTAATCGGTCACAGGCTTATATTTCACGGGTACACCTAGTTCTTTCTCCAGGTAGGCAGCTAACTTATTGTATTGACGCTGCAACTTCTGCGGGTCTTGGTCAGGAATGGCACCCATGGAGAGAGTTTTTGCCTCACGGGTGCCTGTTGTCCCTGAAGTTCCGTTTGTTTGCGGTGAGCAAGCGGCTAATGGCAGCAACAACAGTAATAAACCCGACCACAAAACATTTTTCATTCGAGTATTTGCACTCCTGTTTTCTCGCTGTTTAAGACTTTATTAGTGAGTCGTGACTAGAGATTCAATGAAATTGATATAGCAGTTCTCAACTAAGTGGAGTACACTCAACTTCTGCCCTTTGCCCTTTGCCTTCTGCCTTAAAGCCAACTACTTTGTACCTCACAAAATAGAGAAACGCTATATTATCCCATCGACATCGATACTACAACCGATGAACGACTAGGCGAGAGGTTTAGGAACCATACCCAGTCGTTCTAACATTTCTTCATCGTGAGAGCGAGTTGGGTTCGGTGCAGTTAGCAGGACAGGGCCGGTAAAGATCGAGTTAGCACCGGCAAGCATACACAAAGCCTGTAATTCGTCACTCATCTGCACCCGACCGGCGGAAAGGCGCACCATGGCTTTAGGAAATAAGATGCGGGTGGTTGCGATCGTTCGCACTAGCTCAATCGAATCAATCGGTGAAGCATCTTCTAAGGGAGTGCCTTTGACCGGAATTAAGCAGTTAATTGGAATGGATTCTGGAGCTGGATCAAGTCTACCAAGGGCTTCGAGTAATTCAAGACGGTCTTGCAGGGATTCTCCCATACCGAGAATGCCACCGCAGCAGACGGAAATTCCAGCCGAACTGACGGCTTGGATCGTTTCTAAGCGGTCTTTGTAGGTGCGCGTCGTGATGATTTGATCGTAATAGGAGGGCGAGGTATCCAGATTGTGATTGTAAGCTTTTAGTCCAGCCGCTTTGAGACGTTCAGCTTGGTGAGGCTTGAGCATACCTAAAGTACAACAGACTTCCATGTCGAGAGCGGCTACCTGGCGCACCATTTCCAGAACGCGCTCAAACTGGGGGCCATCTTTGACTTCTCGCCAAGCGGCACCCATGCAAAACCGTGTGGAACCATTGGCTTTCGCCGCTTGTGCCTCGGCTAGCACCGCTTCAACACTCATTAATTCTTGCGGGACGAGTCCTGTTTTGTTGCGAACACTTTGGGAGCAGTAGGCACAGTCTTCAGGACAGGCACCTGTTTTGATGTTGCAGAGGGTGCAAAGCTGAACGGCGTTGGGGTCGTGGTGTTCCCGGTGGGTGCGTTGAGCCTCGAAGAGAAGATCGGGTAGGGGCTGGTGGTAGATTTGCGTGATGCGATCGCGCGTTGCGGACATGGTAGACATTTAAGCTGGGGGTCAAGTGGAAGCGACTTTTATGCTCCTAGTCAAGATTACCAGCCCGATCGCCCTGAGTTCTAAAAGTTATGTTCAACGGGTTATGTTGTAAATACTTTTCTAGTTTCTCTCTTGCCTAAGGTGATAGCTATTCCCATCGGTTGATGATGCCATAGTTTCAACCTGAGCTGATCAATGAGTGAGATACTCAACTAGATTAAAATCAGAGCAGTAAGTTACGTGCTTAACTTGCGAACTGCTATTGTCCTGATCCCGTGACGGAAGCCAACTATATTTAGGTATTGGCTGATTTTGCATCTACCTTTAAATAGTTTTTTTGAAATCTTTAGAAGATGTTCAATATGGTAGTAGCAGAATTTTTTATTCCCCACGGACATTGCTATCTCTGGAAGCCTGGGTTAGTAGGGTTGCATGTTGTATCAGATGCTTTGACAGCGCTAGCTTATTACTCAATTCCGCTAATCCTAATTTATTTCGTCACTAAGAGACGAGATGTACCCTTCAACTGGATTTTCCTATTATTTGGTGCCTTCATCATTTCTTGTGGCACCACTCACATTATGGAAATCTGGACGCTTTGGCATCCAAACTATTGGTTATCGGGTTGTATCAAAGCGTTTACTGCCATTGTCTCCATCTATACGGCGAGTGAGCTAGTCTCGTTACTTCCCCAAGCCCTAGCACTTCCTAGCACCGCCCAACTTGAAAAGGAAATTCGAGAACGCCAAAAAGCAGAAGCGGCATTGTTAAGGGAGAAAAACCACCTTGCTCAAGCGCAAAAAGTCGCCCATGTAGGAAGTTGGGAATTCGACTTAACGACTCAAGAGATTGCGTGGTCTGATGAAACCTTCCGGATTTACGGTCTCACGCCAGGACAACCAACACCAACCCTGATTGAACATCGACAAAAGATTCATCCAGAGGATGGAACGGTTTGGGAGACAACGGTTAACGAGCTTGTGGTCGGAAAATCTGGCGAATTGGAGTTTCGGATTGTGCGACCTGACGGTCAAGTCCGGCATATTTTGGCTCACGGAGAACCGATTTTTAACGCCGACGGTCAGGTTTATAAGCTATTTGGGACAGTACTGGATATTAGCGATCGCATCGTAGCCCAACAGCGAGAACGATTAGTCGGAGAAATTGCCCTCAAGATTCACCACTCCCTAGAGCTCGATGAAATTCTCAATACCACCGTCACGGAAGTTCGGCAGTTTCTCGAAACTGACCGGGCGCTGATTTACCGCTTCAATCCTGACTGGAGTGGGTATATTGCCGTTGAATCAGTAGGTGCTGACTTTCTATCAGTTCTAGACATGACCATCAATGACCACTGCTTTGGCTCATATTACGCTCAACTTTATCAGCAAGGTCGAGTCAGAGCGATCGCTAATATTTATACAGAAGGTCTACAACGTTGCCACATCGAATTACTCGCACCCCTTCAAGTCACTGCCAACTTAATCGTCCCGATTCTCTTGGGCGAAAAATTGTGGGGTCTATTGATTGCCCATCACTGTCGAGGTGAAAGGAACTGGCAGTCTTATGAGATCGAGCTATTGCAGCAGCTAGCAACACAAGTGGCGATCGCTCTCCAGCAGTCGGAACTCTATTCTAGGGTGCAGGCGGAACTCGTTGAGCGGCAACGGATCGAGCAAGAGCTACGCATCAGTGAAGAGCTATACCGTTCCGTCGTGACGGCAATGTCTGAGGGAATTGTACTTCAACAGGTGGACGGTCGGATTACGGCCTGCAATGCTAGCGCCGAACACATCTTGGGACTTCCAGCCCAAGAGATATTCAAACGAACCTCAATTGACCCGCCATGCTGGCAAACGATTTACGAAGATGGATCACCCTTCCCTGGTGAACTGCATCCCGCGATGGTGACCTTACGCACAGGCAAACCCCAGTCTAACGTGATTATGGGTATCCGCAAACTGGATGGAGCGCTCATCTGGATTGCGATTAATTCCCAACCGCTGTTTCACCCAAAAGAAACCCAACCCTATGCCGTCGTCACCTCATTTTCTGACATCACCGACCGCAGGATAGCTGAAGAGGCGTTGCGATCGCTCACCCAGCAAGAACGAGAGAGAGCGTTGCAACTAGAACAAGCCTTGAAACAACTCCAACACACCCAAGCCCAGTTGGTGCAGAATGAAAAAATGGTCAGTTTGGGTCAGCTAGTGGCAGGAGTGGCTCACGAAATCAACAACCCCACAAGCTTCATTTACGGCAATATCTACGTGGCGAGTGATTATGCTCAAGACTTGCTGCACCTGATCGAACTTTATGCCAAGCACTACAAAGAACCAGTTGCAGAAATTGCCGAATACATAGAACGCATTGACATAGATTTCATCGTTGAAGATTTCTCAAAACTGCTAGCCTCGATGAAAGAAGGCGCTCACCGGATTAGTGAGATCGTGCAGTCCCTACGGAACTTCTCCCGCCTTGATGAAATGGAGTGCAAGCCGGTCGATATTCATCAAGGTATTGATAACACCCTGCTCATCCTAAAGCACCGATTGATACAACAATTTTTTAGTGCTGATGGAGCGGCTTCGCAAGAGCTAACGGGATGCGATAGCATTGGCGGCTCTGAGATTCAAGTCATTAAAGAGTATGGTGAACTGCCCTTAATCGAGTGTTACCCAGGGCAGCTTAATCAGGTCTTTATGAATATCATCAGCAATGCCATTGATGCGTTGGCAGATGATCATGGGTCATCAATTATTGATCATGGAGAAGAAAGTTCCAATCACCGATTACCCATTACCAATTACCAATCACCAACGATTTATATTCACACTGAAGTCGTTGACCAGAATTGGATAGTCATCCGCATTGCTGACAACGGTCTTGGCATAAAGGCAGAAGCTCAACCAAGGATATTTGACCCGTTTTTTACGACCAAACCACCAGGAAAGGGGACGGGCTTAGGATTGTCGATTAGCTACCAGATTGTAGTAGATAAACACGGGGGTCAGCTTAGGTGTCATTCAGTCCCAGGTCTTGGGACTGAGTTTGTGATTGATCTGCCAATTAGCCGAAGCTGTAGTGGGATTGAGCAACGCGCACTAGCAGAATTGCACTCGCATTAGGCGCATCACGCAAGGCGCACCACTCGCAGGCGATCGCTTTTCTTCTTGTAAAATTTTCTATCCCTCGCTTGATTCTCCAGTCGGCTGGAGAATGCAACATAGTCTTAGATGCAAGTTAGATAGAGCCTTGCATGAGGAATGGATGTCTTAAATCAGGAGAGACGCGATGGATAACGCAACGCTCAAACTCCGAGGGATGAGTTGTGCCTCTTGTGCAAACAGTATCGAAGAGACAATTAGCTTAGTGCCAGGGGTTGAAGAATGTCAGGTCAACTTTGGTGCAGAACAAGCCACTGTTACCTATGACCCCCAAAAAACAGACTTAGAAGCCATTCAGAATGCCGTCGATGCAGCAGGATACTCTGCCTACCTCCTCCAGGAACAAGACTTGTTGAGTGGGGACGATGATGCGGAAAAAGCGACTCGTCTCGCTGAGTCGCGTGCCTTGACAGGTAAGCTTTGGGTGGCTGGCATCATCAGCATACTGCTAGTTGTTGGCTCACTACCACTGATGACGGGACTCAGTCTACCCTGGCTCCCAACCTGGCTGCACAATCCTTTGTTGCAGTTAGTGCTGACAACACCCGTGCTGTTTTGGTGTGGGGTATCGTTTTTTATTAATGCCTGGAAAGCTTTCAAACGCCACGCGGCAACGATGGATACATTGGTAGCAATTGGTACAGGTTCCGCCTATCTTTATTCTCTTTTTCCTACCTTTTTTCCTGAATTTTTCACAACTCAAGGATTACCGGCTGATATTTACTATGAAGCCGCTACCGTCATCGTCACTCTGATTTTGTTGGGACGATTGTTAGAGAATCGCGCCAAGGGACAAACGTCAGAAGCCATCCGTTCTCTTGTGGGATTGCAAGCTAAAACGGCTCGTGTCATTCGCCAGGGTACAGAGGTCGATATTCCCATTGCTGAAGTGGTGGTGGGAGATGTAATTCTGGTTCGTCCGGGCGAAAAAATTCCGGTGGATGGAAAAATTGTTGATGGCTCCTCAACGATTGATGAGGCAATGGTAACGGGTGAAAGTGTGCCCGTGAAAAAACAAACAGGTGATGAAGTTATTGGAGCTACGATTAACAAAACTGGCAGCTTTAAGTTCCAAACCACACGAGTTGGAAAAGATACATTCCTAGCTCAAATTGTGAAATTAGTACAGCAAGCACAAGGCTCTAAAGCACCCATTCAACGATTGGCTGATAAAGTGACAGGATGGTTTGTACCTGCTGTGATTGCCATTGCGATCGCTACTTTCATAATCTGGTACAACATCATGGGGAATGTCACGATGGCGTTAATCACAACCGTGGGCGTTCTCATTATCGCTTGTCCCTGTGCGCTGGGTTTAGCCACACCTACATCAATCATGGTAGGTACAGGTAAGGGGGCAGAAAATGGCATCCTGATTAAAGGTGCAGAAAGTCTTGAACTGGCACACCAATTGCAAACGATTGTTCTCGACAAAACAGGTACTATCACTCAAGGCAAGCCGACTGTAACTGACTTCGTAACAGTCAATGGTACAGCCAATAGTAATGAACTCAAACTTTTGCGTTTAGCGGCATCTGTTGAACGGAATTCAGAACATCCCTTGGCTGAAGCGGTTGTGCAGTATGCTCAATCCCAAGGTGTGGAATTAACTGATTCACAGAAATTTGAAGCCATAGCAGGTAGTGGTGTACAAGGCTATGTATCGAATCAATTCGTGAAAATTGGGACGCACCGTTGGATGACTGAATTAAGCATTGATACAAGCGCTTTGCAAACACATTGGGAGCGATTAGAATACCTCGGTAAAACCGTAATTTGGATAGCAGTGAATGGCAAAATTCAAGCCATTATGGGCATTACCGATGCTGTGAAATCTTCTTCTGTCAGTGCAATTCGTAGTTTACAGCGCATGGGATTGTCCGTAGTTATGTTAACTGGAGATAATCGCCGTACTGCTGAAGTCATTGCGCGTGAAGTGGGGATTAAACGAGTCTTTGCCGAAGTTCGTCCAGATCAAAAAGCTGCAACGGTTGAGAAACTTCAGTCTGAAGGGAAGATTGTGGCAATGGTGGGCGATGGTATCAACGATGCACCCGCTTTGGCACAAGCCGATGTTGGTATGGCAATTGGAACGGGAACCGATGTTGCAATTGCTGCTAGTGATATCACCCTGATTTCTGGAGATTTACAAGGTATTTTTACCGCGATTCAACTGTCTCGCGCCACGATGCAAAACATCAAACAAAATCTATTCTTTGCCTTCATCTACAACGTAGCAGGAATTCCGATCGCAGCCGGCATTCTTTTCCCTATTTTTGGTTGGCTGCTCAGTCCCATTATTGCAGGTGTAGCCATGGCTTTTAGTTCTGTCTCCGTTGTTACAAACGCCCTGCGTCTGCGTAATTTTCAACCCAAAACCCTAGGTTAAGTGCATCATTAAATCAAAGGATAAATAACAATGTCTAAGAAGGTTACGTTTTTTGGGACATTAGCGGTATTCGGATTTTTGTTAGGGGTAATTTCAGGAGCAATTGCCGCAGAAATACCGACTGAACACTCTAATACATCTACCCAAAGAACAACTCAATTCCGACGGATCGAACAACCATTAAGTAACAAAGTTGCGGTTACTCTTGGTGGATTAGGATTAATTGGGTTAGAACTTTGGTGGTTCAAATTCAATAAGCCAAAGTCTCAGAAAGCCGTGGCAGCCGATGGAGGAATTCAAGAAGTGGCTGTTACCGTCGATGGTGGCTATGAGCCGAGTCGTATTGTAGTGCAAACTGGTCAACCTGTGCGGTTAAACTTCTTCCGTAAAGACAAAAGCAGTTGTTTGGAACAGGTACTTATTCCAGATTTTCACATCGCCGTTGATTTACCGCTTAATGAAGTGACGGCGGTGGAGTTTACACCTGAACAAACGGGAGATTATGTTTTTACCTGCGGCATGAATATGTTTCGCGGTTCCATAGAAGTACAGGAATCTAATACTGGCTAAAAAGACACGGGTGGGAAGAAGCTGATATGGAGACTAATCATAGATAATTCTTGCTGCGAAACAGGTCTACCAAACAGGCAAAAGTTTTTTCGTTACCCCTTGACTCTCCAGCCAACTAGAGATTTTAAGATAAATTTAGAAGTAAATGAGATGATTGACAGCTATGACACTACAACTCAAGATTCCCAAATAAGCTTGCTCTGCTTGCGTCAAAACTGTAACAGAAGCCATCAAAACCGTTGATACTAATGCCACCATTGACGCCAATGTCAAAACTCAAGTGGTGAGCATCCAAACTCAATCATCCGAAGCAGCAATCAAAGAAGCAATTGCTGATGTTGGATATCCAGCTACCTAATTAGTTCAGATTGTTCTACATTTTCTTTTTGAGCAGAACAAACTATGTTTGGGTTGGGTCAACTGTAGGTTAAGTTGCTTAGAGTTGACCCATGAAATCAAGTTGATGCCATTCCCTGATTACTAGTTACCCTGCTGACGCTGTTGCCGTTGTTGTTGCCACTGTGAGCGCATTTGCTCCATTTGTTGCCGCTGCTCAGGTGTCAGAACTTGAGACATGCGGGATTTTTGTGTTTCCATAATTTCTTTGATTCTGGCTTGCTGCTCTGATGTCAGGTTCAGGGATGCCATCATGCCCCCGCGCCGTCCTTGTCCTTGACGAGCTTGTCTTTGACCGTTTTGCCCCTGACGGTTTTGCTTCATCGTTTCCATCTGTGCCCGTTGCTCTGGGGTGAGGACAGCTTCAATCTGGGCGCGAGTCTCTTGCTTGATTTGACGCATTTGCTGTTTTTGAGCATCACTTAGATTGAGCTTCGCCCATTTACCTTCTTTACCTTGACGTTGCCCTTGTTGTGCCTGTGCTAGCAATCGCTGTGCGGATGGGTTAGCTTGGGCGTTGACGGCGAAGGGAGCTGCAACAGCACCAAGAACAAGTACTCCCGCTAGCATTGGCATCAGTTTGATTTTCATTGTGACCTCGTTGAGTATCGCTTGAGTTCGATGTCCTCATCATAGGAATTTCCATTCTTAACCCACATGAGCAGAAAGTCATGAATTCAAGCATGACTTTTGTCATAAACCACTTAGGGAAGAAAGTGATGAGCCGTTTTAGCCTGAAACAATTTAACGTAGGAATAGGTCTTTAACCTATTCCTGTGAGCCGTCCCATCCAAGTCCAAAATCATCCCTTTCGATTTCTACTCTACCTAGAGTGGATGCTGCTATTCGTTGCTATTTTTACTGAACTTATCCCTTCCCCCCATCAACGAATTTTTCGCTTACCAGAGCTAACTGTTTCGCTAATTATTGGCTTTGGGTTGATAGGCTTGCGATTACCCACAGGTAAGCTGCGTTACAAGGTTCTCTATACAATCCTAGAAGTTTTCCTGATTTTACTCACCTCAATTACAGGGGGAAGAACAGTCCGACTTTTTCCTTTACTCTATCTAATTGTGGTGACTCGCAGTTGCTTAATCTTTCAACTGCCCGGTCGTTTGATGGTGACGAGTTTATCGTTTTGTTTATTTTTGCTCACCTTACTCCGCCGCTTTCAACGTATACCCACATCACCCCTTTTACAGGAGCGATTACAGTTTTTTATTCTCGGATATGCGCTCTTATTTGGATTAACGTTCGTATTTGTCTTACTATCGATGAATTCAATGGTTGCCGAGCGTCAGAGCCGAGAAAAACTAGCGATCGCCAATGAAAAACTGCGGCAGTACGCCCTACGAATTGAAAATCAAGCCATCCTCCAAGAGCGAAACCGCATTGCCCGTGATATTCATGATTCTCTAGGACATTCCCTAACCGCACTCAATATTCAGCTCGAAACCGCCCTAAAGCTTTGGCAATCCAATCCTGACAAAGCGAAAACCTTTTTAGCACGGGCGAAAGACCTGGGTTCTCAATCGCTCCAAGAGGTACGACAATCCGTCTCTACTATGCGTTCTGACCCCGTGCAAGGGCGTCCCCTCGAAGATGCGATCGCCGATTTAGCAGAAGAACTTCACCGCTCAACGGGTATCTCTCCCACTTGTCGCCTGCTTGTCACCCGTCCCCTCCCGGCTGAGTTGCACACGGCTGTCTACCGAATTGTACAAGAATCATTGACAAATATTTGTAAATATGCAGAAGCAAGCGAAGTCAAAATTCAGCTACAAGCCACTACACACGAGCTGAACTTAATTATTCAGGATAATGGCAGAGGATTTAATGTAGAAACCAATACAACGGGTTTTGGCCTACAAGGGATGCGGGAACGCACTTTGGCATTGGGGGGTCAGTTGCTGATTGAAAGTCAACCCGGTGCTGGTTGCCAAATTAACGCCCATTTTCCCTTACCCCACCAACTATAAAAAGAAGAGAAAACTTCATTCTCGATAGCCCTATTTTTACCATAATGCCTGACCCATTAATGACAACTGAACCTATGAATATGATTCGGATATTACTTGTCGATGACCAGGGTTTAATTCGTCAAGGATTGAGAGCATTATTAGAACTAGAGACGGATTTAGAAGTTGTGGGAGAAGCGGAAAACGGGCAAAGTGCGATCGCGCTCGTCGAAACATTACACCCCGATGTCGTGCTGCTGGATATTCGGATGCCTGTGATGGATGGAGTCGCTGTCACACGAGAAATTGGTCAACGCTTTACGGACACAAAAGTCTTAGTCCTAACCACATTTGATGATGAACAATATGTCGCACAGGCGCTGCACTATGGGGCAAAAGGCTATTTGCTCAAAGACACCCCTTCGGAAGAGCTAGCGGCAGCCATTCGAGCCGTTTACAAAGGTTACACTCAACTGGGGCCAGGATTGTTTGAAAAGGCAATGCCAAAAGTTCCTACTCCTCCTACTAATCCTCCAGATGGTTGGGAACAGTTAACGCCGAGAGAAAAGGAAGTTTTAAAGTTAATTGCAGCCGGAGCTAATAATCGCGAGATTGCAGAATCGCTCTACATTTCCGAAGGAACCGTGAAAAATCATGTGACACGTATTCTTAATCAGTTAGGTTTGCGCGATCGCACCCAGGCCGCCATTTTAGCTCACTCCTTTTTACGCTAGACCAGGCTGACAAAAATAAGTAACCCGTTTTTCGTCGGTGTTTCTCCCACTCTCCGCGTGGGCACCTGGCTTTTTAGTGAGGAGGCACTGCCCCTACACCCCACTCTCATCTCCCGTCACTTCCCTTCATGGTGTTGAGCGACCCTGTGATGGGTATCACAAAAGGATATATCTTCGCATCACACTTTATCTATCTTAGGGATCACAGAGAAATCTTGATAAAAAGTTCATATTAGTTACATAGAAAAGAAAATTTTTTTGGTAAAGATACTATGTCAGCCCAACTCTTTTCCTCTTCGATGAGCATTGAAGAGCGCGTTGCACAAATCTTGATGGAGCGAAGAGTTACTTATACCGATCAGCAAATGCTCAGGTGGGCTTTAGTGTCTCAACAGGAGCTTGATGAGCAAGAGCGGACGCTGATTGATCGAGTATTTTACGGTGTGCGGCATGGCTTACTCAGAGTCGTCGAATCCATCGATTAGAAACATCAATAGAAAACAGCGGTTTTGGCTACATTAAGAAATAAGAAAATGAGACTCACCGTTTAATTTTAAAAAAGGCAAAAAACTTTCAAAAATTAACGTTTTATTCCTGATAAATTGAGTAGGCAGTTATCGATTGATAGAGGGTAAACTCAAACAGAATGAAACAATTCAATTGATTCTTAATGGGCAAAGCCAGTCTAAACATAAACAAAAGAAGTCACGCTCTACCGCTAAGAGGAAGCCTCTTGAGTCAGTTATTTTTCTTGACTCTATTGAGATAGGCTTCTATTTTTTGATGAAGTTTTACGGCTAGTTTTTACGAATTTTAACGGATTCTGTGGGTTAATAATTGTTTACCAAACTTTGGAAAAGTACAGTTCTTTTTACTAAAAAACAAGGAAGAATAGAAATAGAGATTTTTCAATAAAACCCACCAAAATCTCCTCTAATTTCTGAGGATAATACAGATTATTATGTTAAAAAAACATTCATGTCCTTGTTGTTCACAGCCCCTACTGAGACATATTTCTTTCAAAAGGACTTTCTGGTTTTGTAGCCACTGCCACCAAGAAATGCCAGACCTAGCTAACTGGCAAGAGACTCAAGTCTGTCAGCAACATTGGCTCACTAAGAATATACCCGTTCGCCAAGCCAGGACAGAAGAATTCCAGCACAGTGCAAATTTGTCCTCTCTAGGGCTATCACAAAGATTTTCAGAATTAATCGAAGAATCTCAACTCGCGACCCGATAACCCTGAGCTTTACAAGGCAGGAGATGTTTAAGCTACTTATCCTCAAAAACTCTTGCCATTACCTATTACCTATTACCTATTACCTATTACCTATTACCAGAAATTACAGAGTGTGACACTCAACTCGTGAGGAATGTAAATTTTAACGTTTAAAATCAGACTTTGACGCAAGAAAAACGAATGCCGTTTTTTGTAAGGTGGGTCACGCCCACCTTACGACTCATTTTTCCCACTAACAGAGTTATTGGGGGTTATTCCCTAACCAGAAACAGGAACTACATTCGGTCAGTTTGGCAATAGGTTGTACCGTTGGGCATGATGGCTCCTTCTAAAGAAGCTTCACTTAAATTAGCTCCCTCCAAATTGGCTCCAATTAAATTCGCTTCATTTAGATTAGTGCTACTGAGATTAGCATTGGTTAGATAAGTGAGTAGCAAACCCGATCGCAGCAGATTAGCCTGACTTAAGTTGGCGTCCAGCAAATTCGCCTCCAGCAGATTCGCGCCCGACAAATTCGCCTTCGATAAATTCGCTTTGTGCAAGTTGGCTTTACTCAGTTCTGCTCCCCGTAAGTTAGCCTTTTTCAACAGCACTCCAGTCAGGTTCGCTCGCGTCAGATTAGCTCCTTGCAAGTCAGCGCCACTCAGATCAGCATGGCTTAAATTAGCTTCCCGCAAATCAGCGCCACTCAGATTCGCGCCACTCAGATTTGCCCCACTCAGATTTGCTCCTTTGAGATCGGCTTCACTCAGGTCAGCCTCTTCCAGATTAGCCTGACGCAAGTTCACTCGATTCAAATAAGCCCGAACCAAACTCGCTCCACTCAAATTGGCTTCACTCAAATCAGCTTCACCGAGGATGGCTCGATTTAATATGGCCTTTTTCAAATCCGCTTGGACAAGAATAGCTCGGCTTAACGTTGCTCCCGTCAAGTTCACTTTTGTCAGTTTTGCGCCTTTGATTAAGGCACCAATCAGGCTGACACCAATCAAAGTAGCCCCTTTTAAGTCAGCTCCTGATAGCAATGCACCTGATAAAATGGCTCCACTCAAATCTGCCTCACTCAAAATTGCCTGAGTCAGGTCTGCTCGTGAGAGAGTGGTTTCAATGAGTTGCGCTTTTGTGAAATTGGCAACCCTCAAATCGGCATTGCTGAGATTCGCTCTAATCAGCTTAGTCTTTGTGAAATTAGCCCCATTCAAATGGGCTGAACTGAGATTGATTCGATTGAGATTAGAGCCACTTAAATCAACTCCACTGAGTTTGGCACCCGAAAAATTACGTTCTCCTGTTTCGTGCCGACTCAAAAGTTCGTTTTCAGTTGAAAATTCGCTTGCTTTCATAAATTTTGCCTGATTTTCCTTGCTGTTTATCAGCTCCAGGCTCGACCTGATTTTCTTAAAAGAACGCTCAGGTGGCAAAGGTTAGCTAATAACTCCTTGGAACTTACTAAAGTTAAGAAATGCTTGACGAAAAGAAGAGTAGTGGTCAAAACGTTGATGTTAGATTCTTGGTGCAATCTAAGAACTATCAAAATTTTTGACTCATGGCTAAATTAGCCATCTAAAGCCATGTCAATGAATGAAAAAATGATCGGAGCAGAGGAAAACGAATAGGATTTTATTAAGAAAGTAGAGTTCATCTCAAGACTTTTTCTCAGTTAAGAGCTAGCCTTTTCATGACCTCAACCGCTAAGGGTTATCTCCCGCTCGAACATCAGTGAGTTATCTCAAGCTGAGCGCAGGAAACCTTCCCTAGCCATAGGGACTCTCGATAGAGCCACGATTAATGGTGTCCATAACCTCTGTGAAACAAAGAAAGCTGTTTTCAGGCGACTCAGCTTATGTCACCTCCCTCATATCCTGCACTAATTTGGTCAGACGGAATCACAGAAGAACTTCCATCTGTATTGGGGTTTACCCAAAGCCTGCTGTCACAACCGCTACAAAAATCCTTCCCAGAACAGCTGGTTTTGCTTCCAGCCAGGTCTCGGCATCAAACTGGAAAAGTCTCTTGTCTTAAATGCCCCGGTGGACTTGACTGCTGCTCCCAAGTCTTGGCTCGGCGTCATACAGTTGGATCAGGATTGTGTTCCGTTTAGCTAGTGCTTACTGAATAATCTGTCTTTAGAACTATAACGTGCTTTAAAGAAAGCGCCTTGTTTGGCACTTATCCGTTCCAATCCTACAGAAGCACTCCCAGTGCAAAGATCGTGGGCATGGTCAATTGAATTTGCCCTCGAACGGCAAGAAGCCAACTCTAAAAAACTTATTCTATAAAGATAAGGGTTGCATGTCAGCGTCGGCAAGCTACAGTTACTATTTTCAACGTTTTGTGCTATTCAACTCCAAGAACTGACCTTATTAGCGACATAGGAGATAGCCTGTGATTGACTTTGATTCCTTGATTCATGAGGAAGTCCTACTTGCGCCCCCACATCCCCTAGAGCAGAATTTGGAATTGCCGATTCCCGATTATCGCAGTGCTTCTGTTCAGGAAATTCGGGAGATTCAGCGGCGCGATCGCATTCCTGGAGTCGTCAAACGTTTCGTTTTCTTGGATGCCGATACCTTTTGGGAATACTGGTGGTGTGTACCTGGTCGTATCCTTTTACCAGAAGATGTGGAACTGTTAGCTCGTGATCTCTCCCGTGTGGAGAACATCCTCGCTAAACTGATTTGGCTGTTTGGAGGATTCTGTTTTACTAAAAACAGCCACCGTGATGGTGAACAAATCCCGATCCATAACTGGCAAGATGTGATCAAGTTTGCTCAGCAGCAAGGATTCGAGTCTTATTTCCTGGATATCGACTTTATGCCTCTGGCCATTAAGCACGATTTTCGGCATTCCACCTCAGATGAAACAGACTCTCAAGCCTCTCATATTGCAGTTGAACCCGCACATTGGCATATTGAATTTTTGCGGCTTATCCCTACTCTAGGTGGGTTTGAACTCCAAGATCAAAAGATAGTTTGTAGTTGCCAAATCTGGACAGGAAAACCCTTCTTAAAGCATCTAGCTTCGGGCATATCTTCAACTCGTTATGACTTATGGGTTGCCCGTCCTATGGACATTACCCAACCCCCTTGGCTCAAGTAGTCTATATCACAAACATATATTCAGGTTTATGTTAAGCTGAGGTGCCTAAACTCAATTAATAAAATTGGGCTTTCAATTGTGTTCAGATGAAAGCCAGCCTCTTGTGCCAATGACAAAAACTACAGGGTTAGCCCCAAAAGCCTTAGGTTATTGGGCGTATCTAGCGATCGAAAAACACTTCCAAAAAACGCTAAAACACGAAAGCGACGTTATTGCCGACAAAGACCCAGAAGCTTTACATCAAATGCGCGTCGGGATGCGCCGTCTGCGTACAGCCGTTCATGGTTTTTCACCCGCACTCTCACTCCCAACAGCCGCTCAAGAGAAAAAAATTGCCAAAGTTGCCCGACAATTGGGCGAATTGCGGGATATCGATGTACTGCAAGACACCCTGAAAAATCAGTACCTCCAGACCCTACCGCCACCCGAACAAGACGCTCTCAAAAAAGTTTTGGCAACCCTCAAAAAGCAGCGTCAAAAATCATTAGAACTCGTTCAAACAACCCTCAAAGAGGGACGCTATGAGGAACTCAAACAGGGGTTTCAAAACTGGCTCAGGCAACCGAGTTATGGAGAATTTGCAGAATTTCCCATTGATGAGATTTTGCCAGATTTGCTCCTGCCCCTCCTGAGTCAATTTTTGCTCCATCCAGCTTGGCTAGTCGGCGTAAAGCTGACGGGTGGGGAGATTGCGGCTCCCAGCGGCCTAAATTCGGAAATCGTGGTGCAGCTTTTAACCGCGCACGGAGATAGTATTCATAGCCTGCGGAAACAAGCCAAGCGAGTGCGCTATCAGATGGAACTCTTTACAGACTTCTATCCCTCAACTTATGAGAATTATCTCAAAGACATCAAAAATATCCAAAGCATTTTGGGGCACATTCAAGACAGTTTCGTATTAGCTGAATTTTTGCAAGGAACTCTTGATTCAGGGAATATCAATCAACTGCCAACCCTGGCGAGTCAGTTCACAGAAGCGCGTTACCAAGCTTGGCAGGAATGGCGACCTTTACAACAACGATATCTTAATCCCCAAACCCGAAGAGATTTGCATCAGACCTTACTCAAACCTGTTGCTCCAAAAACAGATTAGGGAGCAGTAGACCCTTTGAGGAATTGCTCTGACTCTCAGGTGAGTGCTTAATCTTGGGATTACCCAGCCTTTACCTGGGTGGCTTAAAGTAGGGCTGGCAATCTACGCCAGTTAGTACACAGCACCAAAAGAGTTGCACCTCATGCCCCAAGCTACCAGAGCAATTCTCGAACTCGACCACAATGAGTTAAGGGAAGGACGCCGCTTACATTTTTATGCCAAAGGTGAAGGCATCCCCCTCGTTTCCCAGGGTGTCTGGCAGGTTTGCCAGGGACTCGTGCAGTTAAGTACGCCATGCCTGAATGGCGAAGAGGTGTGGCTGGGTTGGGCAGACCCTTCCATGTTCTTCGGTCAGTGGTTTTCCTTGCTGCAAGCGTACCAAGCAACAGCCTTGTCTGATGTTCATCTCATCTGGTTTTCTTTAGCAGAAATCAACGCTTCCCCACGTCTGTCTCAGATTGTTTTACCGCAGATGGTACGTCGGATGCGGCAGACAGAAGCGTTGCTCGCGATTTCAGGTCAACGCCGGGTTGAAGAACGCTTGCACCAATTGTTCCTGCTGATGAAGGAAGAAATTGGGGAACCGATGCCCGAAGGGACTCGCCTAAGAGTGCGTTTAACTCACCAGAACTTAGCCAATGCCATCGGCACTACGCGAGTAACCGTCACGCGACTCCTTAGCAAGCTGAAACGTGAAGGTGCCATTACTATTGATCGCGATCGCCATATTATCCTGAATGACAGCTTCAAAAATCTTGCCAATTGGTGAGCGCCATTTACGAAAAAATCCTTTAGAATATCAGCTTCACATCTATTACAAATAGTGAGTTGCATTCTTTAGGAGTAAGGCTCTGTCTCTCGACGCTCTTTCAATTCCCCCAGCTTCGGGTCAGACCCCCCATGGACTGATCGTAATCTTACATGGATGGGGAGCCAACGCCCAAGATTTGGCCTCTCTCGTGCCAATGTTAAATCTGCCCGATTACCACTTCCTGCTTCCTAATGCTCCTTTTTCTCACCCTCAGGTAGCGGGAGGCAAGATGTGGTATGACTTAGCCAGAGAAGATTATAAGGGTTTAACCCTCAGCCAAGAACTGCTAGAAGATTGGCTCAAGTCTTTAGCCAGTACAATCGGTGTTCCCTTGGAAGCCACCATTTTGAGTGGGTTTTCTCAAGGTGGCGCAATGACCCTTGATGTCGGTTTAATGTTACCGCTAGGGGGTTTAATCTGTATGAGTGGCTACCTGCATCGAACACCACAAGATATTGAACCGCCTTTGCCATCGGTTTTAATTGTGCATGGGAGACAAGATACTGTGGTGCCAATTACAGCCGCTCAAAGAGTACGAGATTTTTTACTCAGCCTGGGGGCACCGATGCAGTATAAAGAATTTGAGATGGGGCATGAGATTCGACCCGAAGTCGTAGAGGTGATTCGGGAGTTTATTTTAGTTAATACTGGAGTTGCCCCAGATTAAATCACGCCAAATCTAGAACTGTTCTCCCTTTCCTGCTCGATTTCGAGCCAATTCAAAGGTGATTTTATTGACTTTTGTGGGGACAGCCTTAAAATTTCACAACACCTTCACTTAATACTTCGTAGTTTTAAACCCAGTCCTGTCAAGGAATAGGGATAATAGGATAGGCGGATGTTAAAGCTATTTAGCATTTGACACAGCGGCTAATCAAGGGAGGCGCGAGCAATGGCAACTTTAACCTTAACTCTTCGAGAGCGCGATTTAATGGCTCTCACGGCAGATGACGTTGCAGAACTAGCTGGACGTTTAGAACGGGATGATTACACCAATGCGTTTGAGGGACTGGACGATTGGCATTTACTTCGTGCTTTAGCATTTCAACGTCCAGAGTTAATCGAACCCTACCTCTACTTGCTCGATCTAGAAGGGTACGATGAAGCCTGAGCAACTCCCTAACCAGGGCTGGGAAGGCAGGCGAGTTCTAGTTGGTGTAGGCGGCGGCATCGCCGCCTATAAAGTTTGTCAGGTGATTTCTACCTTATTTAAATCAGGGGTAGACGTGAGAGTCATTCTCACCCAATCCGCTCAAGAATTTATCACTCCCTTAACCCTAACCACACTTTCGCGCCATCCAGCTTATACAGACTCAGCTTTTTGGCAACCCACTCACACTCGTCCGTTACATATTGAGTTAGGGGAATGGGCACAGGTGTTTGTGATTGCTCCCCTGACGGCAAATACTGTGGGGAAATTAGCCCACGGCTTAGCCGATAATTTACTAACGAATACAGTCCTCGCTTCTGGTTGTCCCATACTGTTGGCACCGGCAATGAATACCCAAATGTGGGAACAGCAGTCGGTGCAACGAAACTGGCAGCAATTGCTGAGGGATTCTCGATATCATCATGTCGGGCCAGATGCAGGATTGTTGGCGTGCGCTAGCGTAGCGGACGTGAAACGTCATCGCATCGGTTCTGGACGCATGGCAGAACCGGATGAGATCTTGGCATCGGTGCGATCGCTCCTGCATACAAATGGTAAGCGCGATTTAGTCGGCAAGCGAGTTTTAATCAGCACCGGCGGAACCCAGGAATATCTTGACCCAGTTCGCTTCATTGGCAATCCATCTACAGGTAAGATGGGTCTAGCTTTGGCACAAGCGGCATTGCACCGAGGAGCCACAGTCACCCTGATTCATGCCCCCATCACCTGGGAGGTACCATCAGGCATTCGCGCCATTGCGGTGGTGAGTGCAGCCCAGATGGGACAAGCCATGTTGGAATGCTTTCCCGATGCAGATGTGATTGTGATGGCAGCCGCAGTAGCAGATGTCAAGCCGGCTGAATATACCCCGGAGAAGTTACCAAAAAAATTACTCCCCAATTCCTTACCCTTAGAACCTGTGCCGGATATCTTGGCAGAGTTAGGGCAACGCAAACAGCCGCATCAATGCTTAATTGGCTTTGCTGCACAAACTGGGGATATTGTCAAGCCTGCCTTGGAGAAATTGCGGAACAAGAAATTAGATGCGATCGCGGCTAACCCGATCGATAAACCGAATAGTGGTTTTGGTAGCGATACGAATCAAGCCATATTTCTCGATAAGCAAGGACGGCAGGTAGAAATTGAACCTTGTAGTAAATTACAACTCGCTCATCATTTGTTTGATTTTGTCGGTAATATTCCACGCGAGTAGAGGGCAGTTGCTTGACAGCCTATACTAGGAAAATTCTGGAATAGTTGATAAAACAGAGTATCGGGTTTCACGTTTTAGGTCAGGGGCAGTTCGATAGTGAAGTTGTTCTCAGAGAATGTTTATCAAGTTCCGAATCAGCGTCAAGCCCAGAATTTATCTGATTCAGGCTTGCCTGTACAAGCAGTAGCTGAAACTAAGGGAAGTTACCCTCGGCGTTCATCTAAGAGAAATCAGCCCCCACCAGGATGTCCTCGAATACCCCCCTCGATTAAACTCCGACAGTATCAGCGGCAAGCTGTAGCGAACTGGTTTGGCAATCAGGGGCGAGGCACACTGAAGATGGCGACGGGGAGTGGAAAGACAATTACAGCCCTTGCGATCGCCACTGAACTGTATGAAAAAATCGGTTTACAAGTCTTACTCGTCGTCTGCCCCTACCGCCATCTCGTTACCCAGTGGGCGCGAGAATGTGAAAACTTTAACCTACAACCCATCTTAGCCTTCGAGAATCTCCACAACTGGCAAAGTCAACTTTCCACCGCACTTTACAACATTCAATCTGGCAACCATTCCTTTGTTACCGTCATTACCACCAATGCCACTTTAATCGGAGAAGGGTTACAATCTCAGCTCAATTATTTCCCTGAAAAAACGTTAATTGTCGGCGATGAAGCCCATAACTTAGGTTCACCTCGCTTAGAACAAAGTCTACCTCGCAATATTGGCTTGCGCCTCGCCCTTTCCGCCACCCCAGAACGGTATTTTGATGAGCAGGGAACGCATTTTTTATTGGATTACTTTGGTAGTGTTTTACAACCCGAACTCACCTTAGCGGATGCCATTCGACAAGGGGCACTTGTTCACTATCTTTACTATCCCATTTTGGTGGAATTAACCGAATCCGAGACACTTTCCTATGCCAAATTAACCAAACGCATTGGTTGGGCACTGATGGATGAGGAGGATTTTGAGAGCAATGACACCGTCACATCTTTATTAATGCAACGTGCTCGATTAATTGGAGCAGCGGCGAATAAGTTAGAAGCTTTGCGACAATTAATGATGGGGCGTCTCGATACGTCTCATACCCTATTTTATTGCGGTGATGGTACGATAGAAGGCTCTCTGAGTCAGGAAAATCAGCATCAAATTGGTGCCGTCACCCGGTTACTAGGGGCAGAACTTGGCTATCGCATCAATACTTATACTGCCGATACCCCCTTGATAGAACGAGAAGAATTGCGCCGTCAATTTGAACAGGGTGAATTGCAAGGTTTAGTAGCCATTCGTTGTTTAGATGAAGGTGTTGATATCCCTGCCATTCAAACCGCTGTAATTCTCGCCAGTAGTGGCAATCCGCGCCAGTTTATTCAGCGACGGGGGCGGATTTTGCGCCCACATTCAGGCAAGCAACGCGCTACTTTATTCGACATGATTGTTTTACCACCAGACTTGGGGCGAGAAACCTTGGAAGTGGAACGCAATCTTTTGAAAAAAGAGTTGAAGCGATTTTTAGAATTTGCTGACTTAGCCGATAATGCCGGAGAAGCTAGAATCAAACTTTTACAGCTACAAAAAAGATACGGGCTGTTGGATATGTAAAGGAGGGGAAAAATTAGACATGGTGATGGCATTTAGCTACTCTAACATTCCGGCTACCGTTCGACCCATCGTTGTATCGGAAAAGCGTTCTTCTTACAACGCGCCCATTGAATTGGGTGATGTACAGGAGCCGATTCTTAGCGCTCCCCCGGAAGTTCGACAAATTATTGAGCGGGTGTTACAGGCTGAAAAAGATAAACTCTACATGAAAGTTCCCCGAAACATTAATGACGATATTTTAAAAATAATCAAGGAAGAAGTACAATGAAGCTGATATCGATTCGGCTTTGTAACTTTCGTCAATTCTATGGCAAAACTCCAGAAATCGTCTTAGCGAGTGGCGAGCAAAATACGACCGTTATTCATGGTAATAATGGTGCGGGGAAAACAACGCTGCTTAATGCTTTTACCTGGGTATTATATGAGAAGTTCAGTGCGGCCTTTGCCTCGGAAGAACAATTAGTTAATAAACGAGCGATTGCCGAATCTCCTATGGGGGACGCTGTAGACTGCTGGGTGGAATTGGGGTTTGAACATCAAAATAAACGTTACCAAGCAAAGCGTCTTTGCCGTGCCTACAAAACGGAACTTGGAGTTGAACAGGGACAAAGCGAATTGTATCTTCAGATAGCTGGCGATGATGGACGCTGGTTATTGCCGCAACAACTCCCAGAAGATATCATTGGTCGAATTTTGCCTACCAGCTTACATCAATATTTCTTCTTTGATGGTGAACGGATTGAACAAATTGTTCGCTCGGATAAAAAAGCAGAAATTGCTGAAGCTACAAAGACTTTGCTGGGTGTGGAGGTTTTAAATCGCTCAATCAAACATTTAAAGGAAGCAAAAAAAAGCTTAGAAGCCGAGTTAGCTTTGATTGGAGATTTTGAAACCCGAAAGCTTTTAAAAGAACAGGAAAAACTTGAGCAAGAAAGCCAGGTAATTTCAAATCGCCAAAAGGAAATTGAGCAAGAAATAGCACACCAGGATGAACTAAAAAAGACAGTTGGCAATCGTTTATTAGAACTGGGTGGTGCCCAAGAGTTACAGCGTCTTCGGGATGAACTGGAAGCTAAAGAAAAATTAGTCCGAGAACAGCTTAAACAATCTCAAGAAGCTCAGAAACGAGCGATATCCACACGAGGATATACGGTTTTGCTCTCAGAGGTAACGGCAGAGTTTCGAGAAATTGTTGATGAATTACGGAAAGCAGGGGAGTTGCCTGTTGGGATTAAACGGCAATTTGTTAGCGATTTACTCCACGAACAACGCTGTATTTGTGGCACAGAATTGATCGAGGGAACTTCCACTCATCAGCATGTATCTGCTTGGATGGATAAGGCAGGAATGGCTGATGTGGAAGAAACGGCAATCCGCATGAGTGCACAGGTGGAGGAAATCGACAAGCAAGTGCCTGAATTTTGGGAAAATGTGGATCGGCAACAAGCTAATATTGCTCAGGGAAGAGCCGATCTTTCTCAAATCGAGACGCAGTTGGATGATATTAATAAAAAGCTGCGGACTTATCCCAATGAGGATATTCAACAGTTACAAAAACGATTGGATGAAACGGAAGAAAAGATTCGGGATTTGACCTTAGAAAAAGGAGCCAATCAGCAGAAAATAGAAAGCTTGAAGGCCGAAATAGATCGACAGACGAAGCAAATTACCAAGCACAAGATGAATGAGGCAAAGCAAGCTTTAGCGCAACGACGAATTGCCACAACTCAGGAGGCGATTGAACGCTTAACCGAAGTGCGATCGCGTTTAGAAAATCAGTTCCGCTCTTCTTTAGAAAAGCGAGTTCAAGAAATATTTACTTCCATTTCTTTCACGCCTTATATCCCTAAATTAAGTGAAAAATATGAATTGATGCTGGTTGACCCTACAGGAGGACAAGAAACAATTGTTGCCGCCTCTACAGGGGAGAACCAAATTCTTAGCTTATCGTTTATTGGCGGTATTATTGACCGAGTACGGGAATGGATTCAAGAAAATACTTTGATGGGTCTAGATAGTAGTACGTTTCCCATGGTTATGGATTCTCCTTTCGGAAGTTTGGATGAAATTTACCGCCGACAAATTGCCAAAAAACTTCCTCAATTAGCCAATCAGCTCGTGGTTTTAGTGACTAAGACGCAATGGCGGGGAGAAGTGGAACAAGAGATGGCTCATCGCCTCGGTCGAGAATATGTTTTGACTTATAATTCTCCTAAACTTGATTGCGAAGAAGATGCGATTGAGTTAGGGGGAATTCCCTATCTTTTGGTGAAACGCAGTTCCAGTGAGTTTGAATATACAGAAATTGTCGAAGTGGATTATAGTTTTTAATCCTTTACTTTCTATCCTCTGATATCATGTCTGGTTCTTTTAAGAAAATGAGTTCGTAGTAGGCGCTTGAGCGCCCCTCACAAGAGGACTAAAGTCCTCACTACAAACTATTAGCTGATGCAACACATTTTATTCCTCCAGAGCAAGGAGGACTCATCAAAAAGTCTTTATATCTAACGATTTTTACAGCAAGATTTCCCGGCTAGAAAAAGCGTTAATCAATCGGCTTAATTTGGCATGATCGCCATTAGACCCTTGCAAGCCAGCAGACTGTAAATATCCATCAATTAATTTAGCTTGAGTTAGTGTCGCTGATACCTGCTCAGCACCTTTGAGGTTAGCACCCTTGAGATTGGCACCACTCAGGTTGGCTGCCAATAAACTGGTTGGATAACATAAATTGGCACCCAACAAATTAGCATAACTGAAGTCAGCGCCTAATAAATTGGCATAACTTAAGTCTGCCCCCATTAAGTTAGCTCCGAATAAGTTAGCGCCCAGCAAGTCAGCATAGCTTAAGTCCGCCCCTAGTAGGTTAGCCCCAAACAGATTAGCCCCCAGCAGGTTAGCGTAACTGAGGTTAGCTGTACTGAGAGTTGCATCGCTTAGGTTGGCATACCTCAGGCTGACACTCAACAGATTGGCATCGCTCAGATTGGCATCAGTTAGGTTAGCGCCACTCAAATCAGCCGCGCTTAAGTCTGCACTGCCTAAGTCTGTATTCAACAAGTCAGCCGAGCTTAAGTCCGTACCAAATAGATTAGCACCGGATAGATTCGCACCACTTAAGTCCGCCGCACATAAGTCGGCACCACTCAAATCAGCCCCACTCAGGTTGACACCTAGCAACGTGGTGTTGCATAGATCGGCACCAGGCAAGTGAGCATTACGAAAATCTCGTTCTCCGGCTTGATAACGCGACTGGAATTCTGATGTATCCATAGCTGTGTTTGGGAGTTGTGGCTGTTTAATCGTTTTCCAAAGGAACCCGCGCGATATCGGCGCAGGTTGGAAGAGTTACAACGTTCAATCAGGCTCAGTAGATGCAGATGCAGTTGGAATATTAGGTGTCACTCAAAATAGACACCTCTGTGTTACTATTATTTTTTGCTTACCCGGTTCGCCCAAGCCGATAACTAAGCGTGAGGACACCACCAATGGTGAGCGCAAAGTATGGAGTTCAATCACTTGCTTGAGTGATTAGGGCTTGGTGCAGTAGAACACCCTTGTCAAGTATTTACACGTATCTTTACCTATCTAGGGAAAGAATGTAAAGTATTTTTAAGTACATTGACTAAAAATTTTCACAACTGAGCTCCGGCAATCTTCTCAGGAAGCTGGGCAACCACGGCCGGAGCTTTAGTGAGGAGATTGCCCCTACAGATGGTATTTGTGGGTAAATTCTATATTGGGTTCAAAATCGAGTCCCGGTGCCGAGTTCAGTATAAAATCGGACTTCGCCTTGGTCATTGACACCTAAATCAACTCGCAGGATGCCAAAAGGCGATCGCCATCGTGCGCCAACTCCGGTACCAAACCCAGTTCCAGGTTTATTCCGCACCACAGCCGGTTCTCCGACGACTGAGTTCCCCGTCCCTAAATCCGAGGCAAAATCGGCGAAGATCACTCCTCCCACCCCGGAGAAGATGGGAAAGCGATATTCTCCAGTGGCTAAGATATAACTACGACCACTGCCCAGATTACCTTCTTCGTATCCTCGCACGGAATTAATCCCGCCCAGACGAAACGCCTGAGTCGGTGACATCTCTCCAATCACCGTACCGGCTTGCAAATTAAAAGCAAACATTTCGGGAAACACATCTCGTTGAGCATTTTGCGCCTCAGAACTCAGCCAGCGCACGGGTACATATTGAATATAGTTACCCACTAAGCGATTTTGGAGAATATTACCCACACCGATGGGAATTGACTGTTCGGTAGTCAGAGAGAGAATTGAGCCTCGTTTGGGGTTAAAGGGATTATCTCGCCAGTCACGAGTGACACCCAAGGATACGGTATATAAGTCATCAATTCCTGTACCGCTGAAGGTGAGGGGATTGCCGAGTTCATCCTCACGGGCAATTGTGCCATCGCGATCGCGTGTACTGATGCGAGTGTAGTTCAACCCGACTGTCCCCCACCATTCACCGATGGGACGTGTCAACGCAGCTGCAGCACCTGAACGTAATTCTCGTACTCTCTCACCACTGAGGAGGTCAATCTCGCGATCAAAAATATTGGACGTGGTACGCTTGCGAAACACGCTGAAGCTATACCCTAAACCATCATTCGCTGTCTGATAAGGACTGACATATTGGGCATTAAAGTCAACATTCTTCAGGCTGATTTGAGTATTTCCCTCAACGCGCTGGGGGTTAGGTAAGAGTTTGAAGTCTCGATAGCTTAATGTACCGTATACACCCACATCATCGTTATAACCGCCACCAGGATTGATCGAACGGGCTGGACGCTGTTGGATGTTATAAACGACATTCACACCCTCATCGGCGGGTACAACGGAGACATCGACTCGCTCAAATAATCCTAATTGCTGCAACTGCTGCAAATCTCTGCGAATGACAGCTTGTGTTAAGACATCACCGGGCTGGAGTTGAATTTCATTGGCGATGTATTCTCTAGGGATTCGTCCCTGGATGGGATTACCGTCTTTATCGACGGCTTCTCCTTTATTGTTGACGAAGCGAATCTCCACATCCTTGACAATGAAGTCATTTTCTGCAACAGAATCAGGTAAAATGACAGGCTCGGAATCGATAGATTGTTGCAGGTTGAGTGCAGAAGCGGGAGTGGAAGCCGGATTACTGACATTGCTGCCATCCTCCATCCTCAAAAAATCCCCCTCGTACACAGCCTGATGCTGCTTTTCTGAGGGCAGGATATGGGGTGTCTCTTGAGTCACTGCGATTTGAGGCAATTGAGTGATGAGTTCTTTTGTCAAAATCTCTGAATCATCCTTCCCCAATTCTCTCCTCGTCTGAGGGCTAATATCGACTGTGTCGGAATTGTCGATATTAATAGGGTTTGCTTGTTTCTGTGTATTGATGGATTGGGCGTTTCCCATCTTGACTGGGGCGATACCCCAGGCAACTAAACTGATCACCGTAGAAATTGCAACCCTTGGGATATGCATCGAATTAGCCTCACACTCAACACTGATTCATTAAGAATGCAGGAGATTGCTACTTTCCGTAAAGAAGCGGCCTCACTTCCCTCAATAGTAGACACGTAAAGCCCCGCTCTCTTGCAAGATAAAATAATCCCTATCAGGGATTAAAACAACTCATACTCGAAAATGACATCAGCGATCGCTTCCCTTGCAAGACACAATAATCCCTATTAGGGATTAACAGAAACATCCGGTAATTTTGCCTCTCCAAAAATCTGCTGAGGAGTAAGTTGAAGCCCCTCCAACAGAGAATCCGTGATTAACTCATCTTTAGTATAAGTTCGCGGTGGCGCATCAGGATAGAAAACTGTGATACTTCTCGCCTGAGGATCGACAACCCAAACCCGCGATACTCCAGCTTCTAAATAATCAGTTGCTTTTTTCACTAATTGCCCAAATCTCTGTCCTTGTGAAATAATTTCAATGACTAACTCCGGTGCTACCGGACACGCTTCATCTTCCATCACCTCTACGGGAAGACACTGATAGGAAACATAAGTTAAATCAGGCACTGGCACCCAATCTTCACCTTGACGCTTTAATACGATCGCCCATTCAGGATTCACTTCACCCCGCTCCGGGCACCACTGATTCAAGAGTGTATATAGAGCTCCAGTCACTCTGGAATGAAAACGTTTCGGCGACATTTTCGGTCTAGCTTCACCCTCTATTAATTCATAGGTAATATCAGACTCTGGCATTGCAAAGAATTGTTTAACCGTCAGTCGATATTGAGTCTGAGTCATTTTTTCAAAACCTCAAATTCGTTAATTCAAACATTAACCGTAGAACGCTGATAAACCGACTGTACTACCTTTGCCAAACGCTGCATGGCAACTTCAATTTCCTCGTTACTTGCCGTGAGACTAATGCGAAGACACTGTTGTTTATGCGACCAATCTTCTCGTAAACCAGGGAAGAAAGTGCTGCCCGGTACCACAATTACACCAACTTTTTTTAACTCTTGATAGAGTTCCCAATCCGTTATCGGTAAATCCTGTAACCATAACCACGCAAAGATTGCCCCTTCTCCCCGATGTAAAAACCAAGGCAATTCTTCAGGCATGGATTGATCGAGGGTATTTTCTAACACATCAAACTTAGAAGCGTAGTAAGGACGAATGATGTTAGAGGAAATTTTAGCTAATGCGCCCGATGCGATTGCCCGTGCTGCGATCGCTTGTCCATATCGGGGAGAATGAATACATAAATTCGTTTGAAATGACTCCAAAATCCCAATCAACTTTGGATCACCAATGGCGATACCTACCCGTTCTCCGGGTAACCCCGCTTTAGACAGACTCATACAATGAATGATATTACTGCCAAATACGGGCGTCATTTCTGTAAAATTCAACGCCGGAAAAGGGGGTGCATAAGCCGAATCAATTAATACTGGCACATCAAATGATGCCGCTAGATCGGCAATTTTCTTCACCTCTTCCTGGGTGAGAACATTACCCGTAGGATTACAAGGACGGGAAAAAATCACACAGCCAGTCTCTTCTGTAATCGTCAATTGGCTGAAGTCAGGGCGATATTTAAAGTGGTGTGCTTTCTCATCAATTTCTAAGGCGGGTTTATAGGCAACAACTGCCTCCGGTGTTAAGCAAACTCCACCATAGCCGGTATAATCTGGGCTTAAAGGCAGAACGACTTGTTTTAATTTGCCGCTAGTTGTATAACCGCCAAATGCATTCGTGGCGTAGAAGTAGATCGACTGACTGCCTGGGGTAATTAAGATATTACGTTCGGTCAAGTTTAGCCCATAGCGTTGATTGAAATCATTTGCGATCGCTTCAATTAACGGCTGATATCCCTGACTCGATCCATAGCGGCAAATCACCTCACCATATTCAGAACTGGCTAGCAATTGTTCGGTACAATCCCGCCAAAGTTGCTCCACTTCTGGCAAAATCACCGGATTTCCCGCACTTAAATTAATAAAATCCTGTCCCTCACCCGTTCTTAATGTTTCAATAATATCTTTCATAATCGCTCGGACACCCGTAAGGTTGGACATCTGGGTACCGAATTGAGACAAATTAGGGTTCATAGCGGTATGGCAATGCACAAAAGCGAGTGGTTGACAACGTTGAGGTAAGCTGGCTTGTCATTATAACCTTTCGTTTGGCATTTACCTGATCCATTGAGTTTCGAGGATGTAGATTTATTGATAGCCTGGGGATACCTAAAGGTGCAACAAGATGGGGATTTGGCAAGCAGATTTTTATCGGCGTCCACTACGAGATGCAACGGGGCAAGTGTTATGGGAGTTATTAATTTGTGACGCAACTCGTCATTTTACCTATCAAGCCTGGTGTGCTCAGTCAGAAGTCAATGCTAACTGGCTGGTTGCCCAACTGCGGCAGGCGGCGGGTGACAACTGGCCCGATGTGATTCAAGTGTTTCGCCCCCAGTCACTGAGTTTAATGGAAGCGGCAGCGCAGCAACTCGGTATCGCCGTGGAACCAACACGAGGCACAACAACGTTGAAACAATGGTTACAACAACGGGCGTTGCAATACCCTAAGCAGGAGGGTTACACGGCGGAGGCTTATAATCCCATTGCCATCGATAAACCACCACCCTTGCCACTGCCCGAAAATCTCTGGGGCGATCGCTGGCGCTTTGCGTCCATTCCTGCGGGTAATATTGAGGAAGCATTTGGCGATCGCCCCATCCCAATTTTAGAGATGCCGGAATCTCTCTTACCTCTCAATCTGGGTTTAGCCTCAACCGTAGCGGTGCCGGGAGTGATTATTGATGGAGGGCGCAAGTCAATGCAACTTGCTCGTTGGCTTCAGAATGTTACACCTGTCTCATTGAACTACATCGCGGGTGCGCCGGATGGGTTAATTCTAGAAGCTGGATTGGTTGATCGATGGGTTGTTGCTACATTTGAGGATACAGAGGTGGCAACAGCCGCACGGATGTATGAACAACGCCAATCCCTTAGTCAGGGATTGCATTTTTTGTTAGTACAACCCGATGATTCGGGGATGACTTATACAGGTTTTTGGTTATTGCAAACAGAAAATTAGCGGTTGATTACCTACGGGGATAGATAAGAGGCTTATTTAAGCTGTCACTCAATCTCATCTGGGTTAATCCCCTGAGAACGCAAGTAGGCGGCTAATTTCTCAGCTCGCTGGTGTTCTTGTTCAGCTCGCTGGCGCTCTTGTTCAGCTCGCTGGCGCTCTTGTTCAACTTGCTGGCGTTCCTGCTCCAAACGTTCTACACCCCACAGCAGCAAATTTTCTCCCTCGTCCCACCAGCGCAACCAATACCCTGTGCGTCCTTCTTTCTCTCCCCGCCATACTCCCAAAAATAATCCCATTTCAGGAAACCAGTGGCGTCCTTCCGAGTCGGGCAATTCTAAATCATACCGTTGCTCCTGCAATCGATAAACCTCTAGCAATCCGGTGTCTGGCTCGAAGATCACATAGGTGGGGACGTTCAAAACTTGCTCGTAAAAAAACCATTTACCGGGGGGATAGCTACGCTTGACTGAATATTCCCCACCTTCCGTGTCGGATAGGAATTCCATCACGATGGTGGGAGTATCCCCTTCTAAATTGGGTGTATAGCTTTTGCGTTCGCATCCTTGTGTTAGCGGTTGTACCTTAGGGACGTAAAACCAATCCGGTGCCTTAATCACCAACTCTCCGTTTACCGTCGCGCAAATACCCAAGTTGGAGGCGATGAGCATTTCGGGTTTAATATACCCGATCAGTTCTAAAGGTTCGCGTAAGGCTCCAGCAATCAGCGGTTGCCCAGTATTCTCCACAGGTTCTTCTTCTAGTTTGTAGTCGTCTGGGAGCCTTTCCCAAGTCACACTTAGGGTTGCCGCTGGTCTGATTATATTTTCTTGGCTAATCACCATAGCTCTACCAAGGGCAATTATAAAGCTGTTATATGCATTGATTCTACCTTTTTGCGTGGGAGTCTTCGTTAACCTGTTTTAATCGGATGTCCGGCAATAGAACCGTCATATTTTTAGGATGGGGATTACCCAGACACCCGATCAATGTATTGGCTTTAGCGGCGTTGATAACAAGCTAACCGTTGATTTAACCGAGTCCGAATAGCATTATTTTCTAGCCGTTGTGCCACTTGCCGAGCTTGGGTATGTTGTCCCGCTTTGGCATATTCAAGCGCGATCGCTTCTAAAAAACTACCTCGATCTGAGTCATCGTCTACGATTGTCTGATCGGGTGGCGCTCTGAACACAAGGGTTTTAGATTCTGGCCCTTCAATGGTGAGCGTGACTTGCAAAGCCTGAGCTAAAATTTGAGAGGCTTGGGTTGTGTTTCCGGCTTGGATATATTGACGAGCGATCGCAACTAACCATCTCGCTTTTTCTTCGGGTGTTTTCAGGGAATTGATCACCGGATAAGCTTTCGCGTATTGTCCTGCCTCGATTGACTTTACAAAAATTCCCTGCAAAATAGAACTTTGTTCATACCCATCTTTCAGCCCTTGAGCTACTTGAAATGCTAAATCGTAGTGTTGGGCAGAAATCAATTGTTCGGCAGTTTCTCGGAATGCAGCCCCTTGTACATTTCCTTCTTCTATGGTTTGCCCAATTTGTAGAGCTTGAGATAAGGTTTGGGAGGCTGGTTTGAGTTGTTGGGTATTGGCATAGGCTAAAGCAACAGCCCCCAGTGCCGAAATTTTGCTATTAGTATCTTCCGCTGCATTGGCAGCTTGCACTGCTTGAGTGAAAATACTAGAGGCGCGTTGGGATTGTCCTGCTTTATGCAATTGGGTTGCGATCGCTCCTAAAGTTTTCGCTCGATAAGCGAGCCGACTGTCTAGTGTTTGAGCGACTTGTAAGGCTTTGTCGTATTGTCCAGCTTTAGTGTGAGCTAAGGCAACTCGATGCAATACCGTACTTCTGTGTTCCACAAACTTGGTGTCAATCGCTGGCATAACTTGCATTGCTAAGTCAGTCTGCCCTGCATCTGCTGCTTGCACCGCAATCTCCCGTAAGGAATCCGCTCTGGTAAACTCATCCTCAATCGCTTGGGCAATTTGAGCGGCGAAGTCAAAGCGTTTCGCCTCAATAAAGCTAAGAATAATATCCGCCCTGGCATTGGATTTTTCGTTGGCATCAGACGTGGCGGCAATGGTATCTAGAGTTTGCGATAAGGCTTGAGAGGCTTTGGCTTGTTGTCCAGCTTTTGCGAAACTAATGGCGATCGCGGCTAATGTTCTGGATTTAAAATAATCAGGATTGGCAGTTTTACGAAGCAACTGCAGTGCGGCATCCGGTTGTCCAGCTTGGGCATAGTTAACAATCACATCGGACAGTATGCGCGATTGCTCATAAGGACTGTCTACAATTTGTGCCGTTTGTATCGCTTGGGCAAAAACTTGAGCGGCTTTATCTGGCTTTCCCGTTTGAATATACTCATGACCAATATCCGCCAACCGTTTTGCCTTAATGTCGGCTGTATCCTTATGATTCTCAATCATTTGAGCCGTTCGCAGGGCTGATTCCGGTTCGGTTTGTTGGCTATACTGGCGAGAAACAGCAGCGATCGCATTCGCTTTATGATAAGGAGCCTTGGTAATTAGTTGTGCCACCTTTAACGCTTGGTTGTACTGTTTGGCTTGGGCGTAGGTACTAGCAACAGCCGCCAATAACTCACCTTGGCGATAAGGATTGGGATTTTGAACCGTCGTGGCATAACCCAATGATTGATCTAAGATTCCCGATGCTTGTTCAAATTTTCCGGCGGCTACATAGGCTTGGGCAATGGCGGTTAAGGCTTGAGTTTTAAATTCAGCACCTTGGATGGATTTTTCGGTTTGGACAGATTGGTCTAAAATCTTTAGGGCTGGCTCGGTTTGTCCGATTGCGGCATACTGAAGTGCGATCGCAGCAAGAGATTTCGTTTTAGCATAGCTTCGTCCACTGCTTAAAGTTTGGACAGTTTGCAGCGCTTCAGCTAAAACTGCGGCAGCTTGTTGTTTTTGTTTGGCGGTAATGTATAAGTCAACCGTATCTGCTAACAGTCGGGAATTCTGACTGCGTATTTCCGAAGATAGGATTTCCTCTAAGATGGCAGCTTTATTCGAGCCATTTTCCAAGCGGCGCAGGTTTCGGAACAATTGAGTGAGAGTTTGGCTAGCTTTTTCTTTATTTTTCAAGTTCGCATACTGTCGCGCCTTATTTTGCAACTGAAATACACTCGATTGAGTCTCCGAATCGCGCTCTTCTTGACAATTGACAGGCAGCAGGATACTAGGTGAATTTTGAGTGGGTTGGGTGGTTTGAGCCATCGCACTCGAAGGGCTGAAAATTACAAATAATCCTAGAGAAGTCGTAACAAGCTGGAATAGAATTTTGTTCACTTTTTCGTTTTAAGTGCTACTTTTCAGTACTCCAACTTGTCCCATAATCTTTTAGGAAAAATACTATCTTTTCTTCCATAAATCACCCAGTTGGGTGAGTCAATGGAAAACAGGGTGATGCCCCTGATGTGTGATCAAATGCGCCGAGGCAACTGGAACAAGAGGTTAATTGCCTTATTGCCGCCAGCGCTCAAACTGATCTTCCGAACATCCATTAATATATTGGTTGCTGACCCAACCATTCAGGGGTTTAACCACTTCTGGCATTTTTCCAGGAGGTGAGGTTACTCTTCCAGTCAGTTGAACCCAGTTACCCGATCGCCGTAGAGCTCTGACACCGTCTCCCCTTCTGAGTTTTGTCACAACGCGGGATTGAGGATTCGGGCTACTGCGAATATTCACATTATTTCCAGTAATAAATGAACAGACACTCTGATCTGCTGCCAGCGCCAATTCAAGCGGTACAGTTGGCAGTTCCGCACTTGCTTTAGTACTAGAGATAAACGACCAGCCAGTGGCACATACAGATAGTAGCGCCGCCAAAGTTAAAGATTTTCTGGAATGGTGCATTGTTGTGAGGGTGTTAGAACTAATGCCTACGTAGAAGTATTAAATTAGCTTAGTTTAACTTACTCGCCACCGCTAAATATTGATATTGAGAGGTTTGTTCACATATAAAGTGCATCCAAACACTCTGAAATAGCAGATTCTGCGATAATTGGCAATCCTTGATAGTTTTAGAAATGCCTATTGCAGTCCTCACTGATTTATGAGAATCTCTGTTTCTCTCCTGGAGCGGCATGGAGTGCCTAGAGGGGTTCGTTTAAAAAAGGCAATCTTATTCACGATGGATAAGTCAAGATAATAAATTTCTCAATCATCAAATCAATCAAGAATTGCTCAAAAGGTTTAAGTCCAAAGATGGATGAAATTTTTCTAACCGTTGCTCTAAGGTAATGCATATAACAAACTAATGTTATTGGAGGAAAGCCCAGTGGATACAGAAAAAAAATTGCCCCAACCTGAAGTTGACGTAGAAGGCGATAACTATGATCGCGGGATTGTTCCTGCTGAAACCGCAGCCCGGAAAGACAGAGAAGGGGCAGACTTCAAGAAAAATCCCCAGGATGATAGACCTGAAACCCACGGTTTTACAGTAGATAAAGAGGGACTGATTGATAACTTTGCCATTGAACCCGAAATGTATGTCAATGAGCCGGGGGATTTAAGAGCAAAAGAAGAGGAACTAGAGGCTGAACGCCTGGAAGAATTTGAAGAAATTAACGAAGATAAAGACGGGGACTTAACAATGGACGCTGATCGGCGGGGTAAAGGGCCTGGGATTATCTAATTTAAGCCTTTGGCGCTTGGCATCATGTTTTGAAAGAAGATAAAAAGTCAATAACTGAAGCTAAGCCCAAAACATTGAATACCACAATCATTAAACAGCTGGCTTAAGAACATCTTGGTATGAGTCAGCTGGCTTTTTGCTGATTGTCGTCTGTTTGCCGCTAAAATAACTTGGCGTGACAGCAAAGGCATAAGGCAAAGACGATGGTTCAGGCAAAGATTGGAATTATTGGCGGTAGTGGGCTGTACAAAATGGAATCCCTCAAAGAAGTGGAAGAGGTGTTCTTAGATACACCTTTTGGGACTCCCTCTGATGCCTTGATTGTGGGGACGCTGGAAGGTACGCGAGTCGCTTTCTTAGCCCGTCACGGTCGCAATCATCACCTGATGCCCTCGGAGTTGCCATTCCGTGCGAATATCCATGCAATGAAGCAATTGGGTGTGGAGTATCTGATCTCAGCGTCAGCGGTAGGTTCCCTCAAGGAAGAGGCTAAACCCTTGGATATGGTTGTGCCAGACCAATTTATTGACCGGACAAAAAACCGGATTTCTACCTTTTTTGGGGATGGAATTGTTGCTCATATCACCTTTGGTGACCCCGTATGCCCTAATTTGGCTGGGGTTCTAGCTGATGCCGTTGCCAGTCTTGAGTTACCGGATGTGACGCTGCATCGGGGGGGTACCTATGTTTGCATGGAAGGGCCAGCCTTTTCCACCAAAGCGGAGTCCCATCTTTACCGCAGTTGGGGCGCAACCATCATTGGTATGACGAATTTACCGGAGGCGAAGCTGGCACGAGAGGCAGAAATTGCCTATGCTACTTTGGCGCTGGTGACCGATTATGACTGTTGGCATCCCGACCATGACAGCGTGACGGTGGAGATGGTAATTGGGAATTTGCATCGCAATGCGACGAATGCTCAGAAGGTGATTCAAGAAACGGTGCGGCGTCTGAGTGAGAATCCACCGGTATCGGAGGCGCATTCGGCATTAAAGTATGCAATTTTGACGCAACTGGATCAGGTTCCGGCAGCAGCCAAGGAGAAGTTGGGGTTGTTGTTGAAGAAGTATTTGTAAGCGGGTAGATAGGGATTAATCGATTGAAGCGATCGCCTCTAACACATTAGCCTCACTCAACAAAAATAACCCCTGCGGCTAATTGAACCTGATCCAGACTGATATCTCGGCGCTGCGCGATCGCTCTCAACTTAATGTCTAACTCTCGATTCACCTTATTCAGTAATCCTTCTGTTGCCGGAATCATCTGAAGTTTGCTCTCAAAACGGAACCGCTCAATGCGTTCCTTCAATTCTGACTGTCTGCGGTTGGCATAGTCCTCAGCACTCCGTTGCTGCACATCACAGCGATTCTTATTTTCAACCTCAAAATCTTCTGCTGCTCGGTTAAATGCATCTTCTAGGTACTCATCACAGTCATTGTAAGCCGCTAAGATTCGCTCCATGTCACCGAGTAAGTTGACGGCATTCGGCTTAGGTTTGCCTTTACGTGCTGTCAAACTGACTAAGGATTCAGACCGTTCATCAGAGAGCATCCTCCCATCGGCACATCGAGCAACTTTAGAAGCAATTTGGTTTTCAGTTCTTAGTCCTGTAAATGACCAACGGTGTATAACGTAGACGTATAGTCCGGTTGCGATATCAATGTTGTGATGTTGGATGTCCCGACTCTCCAACTGACACGCAGAAACCTCATGAAACTTGGGTGCTGCTGTTTCGTAGCGATATCTTATCCATTGAATGAGAGGATGGGTTGGGTCTAGTAACTCGTTCCGCTTACCCATTGTGCCTGCTACTTTGGGGTTAAAGAAACAGGTAACAGAGGTACTAGACGCGTGAAGGCGAGTTGGCGTTGAACACTGATGCTTGCTCAAAAACATCTGTAATTCAACTTTGGCATCTTCTGCCAATCTGATATTAAAGACCTGTGGTTTGTTCGGAACTGATTCAATGGTTGTGCCAGGATGATAACGAGCGAAGTAATCCTCAACAAATGAGTGCAGTTCTTCTGGATGAAGCCACCTGCCTTGGTCGCGGCTTTTTGTAATTTCACCCAGAATGCGATCGGAGAAAGCTAGTAGATTAATCGCTTCGGTTTCAAGCCGATCTTGTTCAGCTCTCTGCTTGATGATTGCCATTGCCGTTTCTTCAGCACGACGAATGCGATCGGTGACACTTAGATTTGGCTCAAATAGCTCGATAAGTAGCTGCTCTGTCATTTCACCGAGTATATTTTCCAGGTCGCCAATACTCTCTGTAAATACATTAATTCGCTCATAAAGTCTTTCCAAAATCCGTTCTTCAACCGTGTCTACTAGACTGAAGTTGACGATAGAAATCCTCTCAGCTTTTTGTCCCAAGCGGTCTAGGCGTCCGATGCGTTGTTCAACCCGCATTGGATTCCAAGGTAAGTCGTAGTTAATCAAAAATCGACAAAATTGGAGGTCAATCCCTTCACTGCCAACTTCAGAAGAAAGCAGAACCGAAGCAGTTCCTGTCTCAAATTCATTTAAGACAGCCTGTTTATCGTCCATGTTGCCAAGAATCATGCAGGTACTAATTTTGTCTACCTCCAGTCGCCGTTGGAGGTAATGGAGGGTACCTCGAAAATAAGCAAAGAGAACAAATTTTTCTGTAGGATTTTTCTTGAGTTCCTGGCGGATAAATTCAACAAGTTTTTTGTACTTTGTGTCTTCCTTCTCTAATTGAGCGTAATTAAGTTTACCTTCAGGAAACAGCAAAGCTGGGATATCCCAATCAGGTTTTTCCTCAGAATCAGTACTGAGTTGAGCAGATACTCCAAAATCTTCCCAAAAAAGCTCATCCTCTTGAATAAATTCATTAAGAATGCCTTTCTGCGACCAAGCTTGAAGGGCAGCAACCATACAGCTTGCCATCTGTCGCTGACGAGTGATTATTCTGAAAAGGGAAATTCCTTTTTGCCCTTGTGTTTGTTTCCTGATTTGACAAGTGACGTAATCGTAAATTTGCCTTTCTAGAGGAGAAAAGTGAACCACTAACGTCTGAGGTGCGCGTTCTACACGATTGGAAATGACATCACGCTTTCGATTCCTGGTAATATATTGACCGATTAATGATAAGTTTTCCAACTTATAACCTAAACGCACTCGCGCTTCGTTATCAATTTTCTCAGGTGCGGCTAAATCTTTTTTTATCTGATGTAACGTAGGGTTCTTGAAAAAATATTCAGATTGAAGTGCCTTATCTACTTCTCGCTGGGTTCCTGCAAAATCGGGTGGATTTCGCCAAGTAAGTCGCAATGCCCTGACAATTGGAGCATTAGCCTCTAGCATTTCTTGAAAGATAGACTCATTAAAAAAGTCCTCTGGGCTGATTAGCCTAAGTAATTGATACAGATTGGAGTTGTGAATTTGAATAGGAGTGGCTGTGAGTAAAAGAAGATGCCGAGATGCATCTCGCATTAATCGTCCAATGCGGTGATTGGCTGTCGCTGGATTGCGAAGATAATGTGCTTCATCAATAATGGTTAAGTCAAAGATGCCCAACTCGTCAGTTGCCGTGTTTTTATCCAAAAGTCTTGCTAGTTCTGCCCTTGCTCCTTTCACATTTTCATCTTCCCAATTAGCGCTAGGACGTAAACCTTCTAAGCTGACAATACAAGTGAAAGAATTTTGAGAACGAGTTTCTAATAAACCTCGTATTTTTTGCAAAAGTCCTTGAGCATTAGTAATTTCAGCACTAATATTGAAGCCGTTCAGGAGTTCTTTCTGCCATTTTGCACACAAAATGGAAGGACAAATAATCAACAATCGACGAGCATCTGCTCTTGCTTGAAGCTCTTTCCAGACATACATAGCTTCAATGGTTTTACCTAAGCCAACTTCATCAGCAATTAATAATCGACCGACTGGAGATTCAATAAATTTTAAGACGGGCTTAAATTGGTGAGGATAGAAGTCTGTATTACTCGACTCCATGCTGTAAAAAATGTTGGTTAAGTGCCCTCTCAGTTTCTCAAATGTAATAATTTTTCTCAAATCATTTGAACCGCTAAACCGTCCTTGTTTTAGTAAGTCGGGAATACCCTCTGGTTCTCCACAAAGTTCCAGTAAGTTGTAAGGCTTATAGGATTTTTCATTAGGACTAAACTGAACTTGCACTAAGAGTTGACTTCCAGATTGCCGATTTTTTCCAGTTGTCATACCTCGCTGACCAGGGTTAGCTTTCAGGCGAACTTCCTGCCCTGCAATATTCGGATTCCAATCTTTGGTTTCTTTATCCATACCATGTTTATTCCTGACCAAACTGCTCTATTGCTTGAGCTTTATTGGAAATATATTCTTTTTAATATATCCTACTCTTGTTCAACAAGAATCTTTCGTATCTTCGTAACGAAGAGGCTTTGAGCTAATAGTAGCTTTTAGAGTCTGTGGTTCAGCTTTGTCCATCTCACTGGGTAGCCTGATTTCTGGACAATCTCCTTCTGGGATAGATAATCCGTAAGCCACAGAAAACCGATGAAACTCTTGAGAACTCAAGCCATTCATAGCAAGGTCTTTGGGAATCGGAATAGCTTTTTGGACATAGGAGGGAATCCCAGCCTTTTTGTGCTGAAATAGAGAATGGGTAGCCAAAATTGTTGTTTTATAAAAGCTAGTTAAGCTGCCGCCGCCACCGATTAAAATGCTCAATCCATCTTCAAAAACTGAATCCTTGAATACTGGACGGTGAATACCATGTTTCTGACGACCTTCCATGACAACTCTCCCGACTAGCTGCTGAATTTGTTTTCGGGATTGAGTAGAGTTGAATTGAGTTAAGTTTGAATTTGATGCTTGCAAGATGTCGCGTCTTACTTGGTCTTCTGAAATATTGAGTTCACTAGCTAAACATTGTGAGATGGCGCTAACACCCAGTGGCTTCACTGATGCTGAGTAAAAATCAACTTTAGGTTCACCTTGGTCTCGCCAATAGCGAAACGATACACCATCGAGAGTGCCACAACCCACATCAAAGAAGGTATAAAAACCGTCGTCAAACTCGCGGGAATTTAAGCAAGACCAGACTTCTGCTGAAATTTCAGGAATGGCATGACAATCAATTGGGTTGTCAGCAATACGCGATCGCAGTTGGTTGAGGTGCTCACCTAAACTCTCCAAGGTAAACAGTTCAGTCTTTGGCTCATTGCTCAACAACCATGCCAGAGACAAGACTTTTTTAAAACGGGCGATCGCAGGTGAATCACAGTATTCAACAGGTACACCGACATTGGCAGACCATTCAATCTTTTGATTCTTAACTAGATCGGGTTTGTTACACCGAATCCAAGATTGAGCGCGTGTAATGACACAACTTAAGTAGTAAGCGCAAAGGTTTTCCACTGTTTCAGGTCGATCCAGCTCCGGTAACCGATCAAGCCTCCAGCGATCGCTCTCTTGCGAGATATCCAGATCAGCCAAGCGCATTTTAATATACTTAATTGGTGTTTTAATCCGTTGCTCGATAGCTGCCCATTCTGCCTTTGTCAGTCCTGATCGCAATGTCCCGTCTGCCAAAATTGCGATTTGGGTTGGCACAAGTGCTTCATCCAGATTGGCTTGTCCATCGGTAAAAGTAACCACTTCAGAAAAGTCTCGCCCAATATCACGGAAGCAAACTTTGGTAAAACTGGTACCAAAATCAATACCTAGGTTGATATAGAGCAGCTCAAGTTCTACTACTGGGACTTCTGGTTCAGAGGGTCTACGCCTAATAAGAGCCTGTAATTCGTTTTGCAGTTGTGCAAGTTCTGCTTGTAGGTTATTTTGCTGCTGCTGCAAGTCACTCCGCCACTGTTCCAAGCCAGCCTGTACTTGAAGAATCTCCTCTTGGAGACTATTCACCCATCCTGTTGAGGGGAAACTCTCTAAGCGCTGGTCAAAGCTGGCGGTTGATTCTCGCAAGTTGTCATACTGACCTTGCAGCTGAGTAATCGTTTGAAAAACAGACCTGAAATTGAGAGACTCTATTGAAGCAATCCGGCTGTGTAGATCAGCGAGTTCTTGTTGGACGATTTGAAGCGCTGCTGTGTCTAGGGTAGGTTCTTGAGATTGAAGCTGTTGACGAAGGGTAGAAACGCTTGCTTGCAGTTGGGAAAAACTTTGCTCGAACTGAGCTTGGAGCTGATAAAGATTTTGAGGGACTAATTCTAAATTGAGAGACTCAAAAGTCGTAATGCGTTCTTGTAGCCTAGAGAGTCCTTGCTGGATGTCTTGAAGCGTTGCAGGATTAACAACAGTCGCTTGAGACTGAACAAACTGACGAATGGCTTGAATCTCACTGGAGATATTAGCACTCAGTTGTGAAAGCCTCACCTCAAACCGAGCGATCGCATCTGGGAGATTGACCGATGCTTGTTGGGATGAAGTTAATTGGTAATCAAGCGTTTGAATTTGTTGATTGAGTGAGTTCCTTACTTCCTGTTGTAAACGAGAAAAGTCCTGATTCAGTTGTGAGAGTTGCCGCTCAACTTGAGCCGCCGTGGCTGTAAGGCTCTGCTGCATTTGCTGCTCAAACCGTTGCCGATTGAGCAGATTGAGAAAGATAGAGAGCGATAAAGGAGCAGCAGCATAGACCACTTGTCTTGAAGCAGTTGAAATGACTACTCCAGCGACAGAAGCTGCAAGGGAGGTATACTCAGCAACCTTCAGGAAGCGCAATCCATTCGACTGCATAGAATTCTTGTCACCTAATTAAGTTCACATTTTTCCCTAAGCCCTACTTAGTGATGAATATCCAGATTCAAAACATAGCGACCCAACTGAACTTGTTCTGACCATAGCTCATATTCCAATCGCAAATGTTGGGGCAAAGGACGACCCTCTAACTTCAAACTCCGGGTATAATTTCGCAGACGAAACCCGTCGTGCCCTTGCAGGGAATCGCTTTGCAACCAATAGCGGTTGACGCCATACACCCCTTGTTCCCAAAAGTGGCGATAACTCAATTTCCCATTGCCCTGCATCGTCATAATCACGCGGTAGGGCGAGATTTCCATCCACAACATTCGGAGAGGGTTATGCCTCGCCCGATAGGTATGATCAACCATTGTCTGTTCCGGTTCCCACTCCGGTGGGATGGGTTCGCTCAACAGCAGGTGAAATCGCTCTTGGTCTTTTTGATAAAGCGTAGCGGCTGTTTCCACCGTTGACCAAACAGGCAGATCCGTAGACACAAGGGACAGGCAAACAGGTTTCCGGTGATGCGTCAGCATAGGAAGTGAGGAGACAGAAGGACACAAATAGCATAGCTTTACCTTACATACCAAGATTCACAGGGGCGTGCCAACCGTATTTTTACTAATTTTTGCCAAAGGGCTTGCCAAATGATGTGGGTTGTCGGTAATATTGGTAATCGTGACAAGCGTTAGCTACACAATCCTCAGTAGCTCAGTGGTAGAGCGGTCGGCTGTTAACCGATTGGTCGCTGGTTCGAGTCCGGCCTGGGGAGTTGACTCAAAAGGTGAAAGATGAAGTGTGAAGGATGAAACCCAAAATTTCAAACTTCAAAGTTCGGACTTCCAACAGTTCTGGTCGCTTGACCCATCTGTAACCTTTCTCAATCATGGTTCTTATGGTGCCTGTCCTGTGCCAGTCCGACGTGCACAACAGCGATTCCGAGAGCAGCTAGAACGGCAACCCCTGCGCTTCTTTATGCGGGAGTTTGAAGCGTTACTCGATGCTTCACGCCGCTCATTGGCAGCATTTGTAGGTGCACAGCCAGATGAGTTGGTGTTTGTCCCCAATGCTACAACGGGAGTTAATGCGGTATTAAGGTCGCTCTCCTTCAACTCAGGAGACGAATTACTCACCACCAACCAAGAATATAACGCTTGCCGTAACGCTCTCGATTTTATCGCGAGTCGCACCGGAGCAACGGTAGTCATCGCAACAATACCCTTTCCCCTTGAGTCACCGGATCAGGTGATTGAAGCGGTAATAGAACGAGTCTCAGCGAAAACCCGCCTAGCACTGTTGGATCATGTAACCAGTAAAACCGGGCTAATCTTTCCCATCCAGCAATTAGTCCATGAATTAGCGGCGAGGGGTGTGGATACCCTGGTTGATGGTGCCCATGCACCAGGAATGGTGTCCCTGAACCTGCATGAGATTGGGGCTACGTACTATACAGGCAACTGCCATAAGTGGTTATGTGCACCAAAGGGGGCGGGATTTCTCTATGTCCGAGGCGATCGCCAATCCACGATTCGTCCCTTAACCATTAGTCACGGTGCCAACTCACCCCGGACGGATAAGTCCCGTTTTCAACTAGAGTTTGACTGGATGGGTACCGACGATCCAACCGCCTATCTGTGTGTCCCGGAAGCCATTGAGTTCCTCGGTTCCCTACTGCCGGGTGGATGGACTCAATTGATGGAAAACAATCGTGCAAAGGCACTCTGGGCAAGACAAGTCCTGTGTGAAGCATTAGGTGTATCCCCTCCCTGCCCCGATGAAATGATTGGCTCCATGGCTGTTGTACCTTTACCCTATGAGTTGTTTGGGTACGAGCAAGCAGGGCAAGTTCGGGAATGGCCTATACTACAGGATCTATTGTGCGATCGCTTCAATATTGAGGTGCCGGTGATTCCGTGGACGACACCATTCCAGCAAATGGTGCGAATCTCGGCTCAGCTATACAACACACCAGAGCAGTATCACACTCTCGCCGAAGCACTCATAACACTACTATCTGACTTACTTTAGGCACACACGAAAGAGCATCGGACTAAGCTAGCAATACTGAATTACTCCAAGGGAGCTATTAGTATCAGTGGACACTCTTGCCATTAGGGAATGCGTAGCCACATAGTTACAAAAAAGCCCTCTTGAGGCAGTTAAGAGGGCCTACTTCTACACTCATCTATAAGCCTACTAAGCGAGTGTGAATAATTTGTGAAATGAAGTAAAAATATCTAAATCTTGCAGAATTTGGCAAAAAAATGCTCCCCCTTGCCACAGGGAGAGCTTTAGATAGGTGATTACCGAAACAATTAAAGTCTATCCATCGAGTGTGAAAAATTTGTGAAAAATGACGATTGCACATTTTTCGGTAAAAAGCTAACCCTAAAAGACTCTCTCTACACTTCTCAATCCGATGGTATTGAACTGAAGAGGGAAGTGAGCAATTTAATATGAAGAAAATGTGAAGAATTTATGAAGTTTGGGAGAACGATATCCCGAAAGTGTAAAGAACACGATGCCACTTGATCCACTTCTACAAAGCATTGAAGTTACGAAAGCATTGGGAAGACATGTTCTTACAAGTCCCAAGCAAAAAGCTCAGCTATGATAACTGAGCTTATAGAGTATGCTTTTGACTGATAATTGAGTGCGCTCTTCACTCTTCTAGCATGACCTTGAGTTCCTCTATTTTCCTCTGCTCATGGGACAGTCTTTTTTCTGGCTCACGGCTCACCCCTTACGGGTCTAATCAAGGTATTCTAGAGTTTTTTCTCGTCTCTTCTTCCCCTTGTGCCTTAGGGATTATTGACCTCATTGGCTCACAGAGAACTTACATTCCCACATTAATGGTAGTTCATCGCCAATGACACTCATTCTGGAAGGTTGAGTTGTTGAAAACCGCACTGGAAAGGTAGTCCGAGTTGACAACAAACTAAACTATACAACAACCATCTGACGAGTCTGACTATCCTGTCTTACTGGATTTTCAAGTGTTAGACTCCCATCCTTTAAAAAATTAATCTCAATCGACTCACATCCTAAGCCATATTCATCAAATTGGAATTGAGAATTAAGATACTCAGCGAAAGAAACAGAGGAAACAAATTTTGAACCCACACAGCAGGAAACACCGTTAGAGTAGTTAATTTTGACGAGCATATAAGTTCTTCTCTGTCTAAGAATGAGCTTGATATTCTAAGATCTTAGTGGCGCAATGTGAATATTTTGTGATAGCCCAGATTAATCGAGAGACAGGAAAGCCTAATTGGCAAAAAACATGTTTTGTACGGATTATTTGTAAAGAAATTAGAAGTTTCAATGGCTTATTTGTTTTGGGCGAAATCGTTGAGAATCGCCTCCGCTTGGGGAGGAATTTCAGTAATTAGGCGCATGGGAAAGCGCTCAGTGGAAACCAATTGAGCATACTCTGGTGTGAGAAAAATAGCGTATTGGCTTGCCTCATTCGTTAGTTGTGCCGCCATCGCCAGCACGATCGCTTTGACGTAGTTGCGAACTTCAATTGATTGCTCACCGACAATTTCACCGCCACTATATAGGGTACTCGGTTCACGCGCCTGAGCCACAGTTGTGTCGGGGTCTTTCACACTCAAATGGGTGGCACCCACAAAACCAACCAGCCATTTGGGAGAGGGGAGTTGATCAAAGGGTATCACCTGCTCCGGTAAAATGGGCGTTGTCTTATCGGCGGAAGCGGCTGTAATTAAGGTGGGAACGGTCACTTTACTCAAGCCGGTTTCACCAAACAGCAAAGAGGCAGTAGGAGAAAGTGCGATCGCGGCTTTTATCCTAGGATCGCCTAGTTGGTAGCGCTCTTCGGGAAGCCCTTCAGCAAAGCATTGTGCATTTTCTCCCAGACTATTAGCCAGCACGTTTCCAGGACAGCGTTCTTTCAACGAAGTAAGCTGTAACTCTGCGCCGGCAAGGGATAGAGAAGTAGAACCTCCGAAGGAATAGCCCACGATTAGGGTGCGATTGGGTGCTAGTTTCCCTTGGAGTGGCCCTGATTTTTGGTTGAGCGATTCGAGTTCATCCAGAACAAAGCTAATATCCTTAGGCCGATTTAAAAACTCTTGGGCTTCTAATATTGGAGCTTTCAGCGCGAGTGCTTGCTTCACATGAGTTTCATTGCTGCCCGGATGTTCCAAGGCAACGACAACATAGCCATAGGAGGCAAGATGCTGAGCGAGGTAACGCAAATCCGTGCGAACTGAACCCAATCCATGGGAAAAGACAATAATGGGTTTATCGGGGGAGGATTGGGTTGACCAATACACATCCACCGGAATTTCTCGACGGCGTTCCCGATCATTTAGGTTTAACGGCAACACCTGCACGGTGGCATTCCCCGGTTGAGTGGGGTCAAAGGGTAGATTAATCTGAGGACGTTGAGCCGCCAGTTGGGGAGCAATTGCCGCCATAAACGCCTGAGATTGCCAAAACGATTTATTAAAGTTTTCAGCAACCAGAAACGCCCGATCCAGATTAATTTCCAGTTTGGCAGTGGGATAGGCTTCAATAAAACTAATCAGAGACAGTCCTTTCGCCGCGTTAGCGCCCGAAACGAGTGCTGATTTGACCAATAGCTCACCTACCCGATCAGAGCGAGAGGTAGCGCTAGCCAGCGCTGAAACCAGGACATTACCACTTGGGGTATCGAGGAAGTTACGCACCGCTACCGGGTTCATGTTGAAATTGGCTCGGAATGCGGACAGAAGTGTCTCTTGTTCCTGAGGGCGCAACCTTCGTGCATAAGATTGGAGGCTGGATGAGGCTTTCCCGGTTTCAGCTAGGGTTTTAAGGTCAGCCAAGGGGATAGATTGGCTGGACGTGCCACGACGCACAACAACGGTTTGAGCCGCTTGCACGGCGGTGGTTGCTCCCTGGATGAGACTCAGGGAAATCGCGCCAACGACAGCGATCAGGGAGGACTGCCAATGAAAAATAGGTCGCATGAACCGATTCACCTTCCGCACTTCTAAATTCGAGCGGCTAATGTCTTGCGATGCGCTCTTCACACAAAGATTACGCTACTCTTCGTTACTCCAGCAATCCCAGAAACGTTTCAATCTGTTACTGATAGGAGTGAGCTAAATCATTGGCATTTAACGATTGATTCGCTTTAACTAACTGGGGCGCTAGGATTCGAACCTAGGAATGGCGGGACCAAAACCCGCTGCCTTACCACTTGGCTACGCCCCATTGCTGTAACCTTGATTATGGTAACAGTTAGTACCCGCCAAGTGTCAAGCCTTTTTCTAGAATTGGGAAGAAAAGTTGAAAGTTAGAAGGTTTTTTAGGTTGAAGGTTACCCAGTTCAGGAATTTTCTAATCTTCAACCTATCCCTACCCGTTCGGGGAAGGCTACGCGAACAACCTTCTAACCTCCAACCCAGTTCCCTCAAGCGGGGTAGATCCGCAAACGCCGATTCGGCTCATCCCCAAAACTATCGGACTTGAGGCGATAGTGTTCGACGAGTTCGTGTTGCATCTTACGCACTTTTGGCGATCGCGGCAGCAACTCGACCGGTTGTCCCTTGGGTAGCACAATTTGCTCTACCGCAAGGCGGGCTTCTTCGAGGGCTTCGATTTCGTCTTCAGTGCCACTTTGAGTAAACAAGCGTAAGTCAGTGACCTCCGGCATACTGGGGTCATCCATATCCAGCATGTGCCGCAAGGCACGGGTAATCTGAGGGATCGTACTCGATTTCACCGAGTGAATGGGCACATGACGAGCTTTAGCAATAGAGCGCAGCTTACCGTGGTTTTTAACATGCGATCGCAAACTCAACACCGCATCCGCACTATCCATATCCTTGGTCAATACCACCGGCAAGTTGAGCACCTGAATCACCTGCTCCAATTGATGACGACTCACGCCATAGGGATAAATATGCAACGGCAAATCTTCCCCATTAGGCCCAGGCATTCTCACCCCATTGGCAAAGTCATCTTGCTCTTGCCAGGATTGATTGAGCAACTGTTCAAAGTTGCGATTTTCGGAATACGGTTCTGCTAATGGACGGGATAAAGGTTTCATCTGTCCAGACGAGCGCCAACCCGTTGATTTGGCCTGAACAGAAGAGAGTCCAGCTCGATTCGGCGGCGTGGCGACGGGTGCCGTCGGGAATTCACGGGTAATCGTCACCTTGCCATTTTCATGCGCCGTCCTCACTTGCGGATTCGGTTGGCGACCTCGCAGCAAGTCATCGACGGTATCCGAAACACTCTCATGAACAACCCAGCGCTGCCGCTCCAGCATTTCGATCGCAATATCAAAGGTTGGGGGAGCTTTACGCTCTAAAACCGTTTTCTGAGAGCCTCGGCGTCTGGCTTCATCATCCCCCAGCGTTACAGCCTGGATACCACCCACCAAATCGGAAAGGGTAGGATTTTTAATCAAGTTTTCAATGCGATTGCCGTGAGCCGTGCCTACTAGCTGCACACCTCGTTCCGCAATGGTTCGAGCCGCCAGCGCCTCAAGTTCCGTGCCAATTTCATCAATCACGATGACTTCAGGCATGTGATTTTCCACCGCTTCAATCATCACCTGATGTTGAAGTTCAGGGCGGGCGACTTGCATCCGTCTAGCGCGACCAATCGCTGGATGAGGAATATCCCCATCCCCTGCAATTTCGTTGGAGGTATCGATAATCACAACCCGTTTATGCAAATCATCCGCCAATACCCTGGCAATTTCCCGCAAAGCTGTCGTTTTACCCACACCCGGACGCCCCAGCATCAGAATCGACTGACCGGTTTCCACCAAGTCACGAATCATGCCGATGGTGCCAAAAACGGCTCGACCCACACGGCAGGTTAAGCCAATAATTTCACCGGGACGGTTGCGAATCGCGCTAATTCGGTGCAGGGTTCGCTCAATGCCCGCACGGTTATCTCCACTAAAGTGTCCCACGCGCTGGACACAGTGATTAATTTGTTCTTGAGTGATTGGGGTTTCCAAAAGGTACTCCGCCCCCTGAGGAAAGCGTACCTCTGGAAAGCGACCCAAATCCATGACCACTTCAATCAGACGGTCTTGCTGGGGGTGTTGCTCCAATACTGAGCGAATTTCTTCGGGTAAAATGTCCAGCAACTTTTGCAGGTCGTCTGTAATCTGCATTCTTTGCGAAGTAATGTTTTCTGGTAAAACCGATGATTCTTGATTAGATAGCACTTTTTGATCGGAGGGATTGATTTCGTGGGAATACACCATAGGGTCGTGTCCAAACAGCATTGGCTGCTCTTAGGGGTGGGCGTTTTGAAAATCTGTGTTTATTCAATGTTCGGGTTTGGTTTTATCTGAGTTGGGGTCATGTTTTTGAGAGAATTTTAACTGGGAAACTAAAGAATGAGCGGTTTCTACTGCTTGCCAAAGTAGCCTGGGGGACTCTTCCAGGCATCCAAGGCTTGGATTTTGCAGTGATATGAGATTGGCATCAGCGGCTTCCCCCCTAGGTTGTTCTAATTTCTCTAGAATCGGTGAAAGTAGGACACGAGCATAACTGCCGTAAGCAATACCCGCTACATGGGTTTTTGGATTTTGGATGTGATTAACGGGTTCATCTGGGTGATTCCTCCTTCCCTGTTCATTCAGAAGTCCAACATCTCTTAACTTCATGACCGTATGATCATTCGTACCCCCCGCAAGCTGGACGTATCCGGGCAATCTCGCGGCAAGGACTTTCTGAGAAAGCTTGACAGCGGCGCGAGTAGCACCCATGCCAATATCTCCGCTCATGGGACGACCATCAGTTTGCCAAACTAAGGGACAGGGTAGGGGCATAATCAGGTCGTGCAGCGCCCAGAGGTAATCCATTAAACCGTCACCATCTGGACAGCTAATCGCTAGGAGTTTGAGCCGATTCACCCACGGCGCGATCGCTTTCCATAAGCGTTGAAAATCTGTGAAGTGACCGACTTTCGTATGGATTTCTAGGGCGTCAACACCAGCAGGAAGAATCAGTTGTGCGATCGCCTCCGGCGCAAAAACATAGGAGCGAGGATATATGATCTGACTCGGACAAATCGGCAGACATCGACCACAACCATAGCAACGTTGGTCGATTACTCCAGAGAAGCCCTGAATCGATTTTAGGTTTTCGTCTGCCCTTGATAAGGGAGTAAATTTTGGATTCTCTGCCCAATCATGTGTGTTTTCGCTACCAATTCGAGCTTGGTGATGTGAGAGGTTAGAACTTACCCCTGCTGTAAATTGGCTTCCCTGTTCTCCGGTTGCGGTTTGGAAAACAATCGCTTGTGCTGGGCAAATCTTTTCGCAAGGACGAGGACAGTCTGCCGGACACAATTGGGGGTCAAATTCGGCTTTGCGAAAATGCGGGTCTTCCCCATCATTTAAGCTCACCATCAGCAATGGTCGGTGACTGAATCCAAATCCTCGCACTTGGGCTTCCTCACCTAGTTCAGTGGCTACTTGTAAGGCGTCTAGTGCCGACGCAATCACTGCCGGGTCGGCTGCGACATCAATACAATCAGCACCGGCGAGGGTGTAAGCCAAGGTGAGGTTTCGGACAGCAGGGAGGTGTTGAAAGCTAGCTCCGCAGATTAGCTTAAACCAGTTACCTTCCCTTAAGGAGCGTAATGGATAGTACAGTTCAGTCACCCCTATATGCTAAATCCTTGAGAAAAAAATGGGGAGGTGAAATTTCCCGACTTGTTCCTTGAAGAGGGCTGAGGGCGGAAGTCCCAATGGAGCTAATCAAGCTGTGCGATCGCCCCGAATTTCCCCTTAGATGTGTAGATATGGGGAACCCTACCAGCGTTTCACCCTAAATCTGGGGGTTAGCACCTAACTCGGTGACCTAAAAAATAGCGAGGAGATGGCTCCTCGGCTATGATTAATTTTCTTTACGTTGTCGTCCAAAACCCACTAGGGTTCATCTTCTAATCATTGATGGCGTTCAGCAAGACTTCTGATAAAGATAGATCAGCCATGTCATCCATCGTAATGGCGTCACAAATATCAAATTTGGCTCCGACCCCTTGCAACTGATCGTCTAACGCCTTGAGAAACTGAGTTGCAGTTGGGTCATTACCCACTTGAATCATCGAAATTCCTAGTTCTTCATCTCGTTCCATCTGCCGAGAGGCTTCAACAATCGCGACCATCACACCTTTGCGGTCATCCGGTTCCCCATCGGTTATCACCAATATGGTTTCTCCACCAGGCTTGGTTTGTCCAGCCGCTTTATGTTGAAAGTAGCGATCGGTCGCATCTTTGAGTACAGCCGCCAGATTGGTGGTACCCGCCGGGTCATTTTCTTGAAAAATTTGTGCCACCTTACTAGAGGTGACATTGTCGTAGCGTTTAAAGCGACTGGAAAACAGGTAAACCGTAATTCCATCCGGATCGAATTGTTCACACTTTCTCGCCAACGCTAAGGTAGATTCCTGTGCTGCCTCCCAGCGACTTCGTCCACCCGCTTGGTCGGGAGTGGACATACTGCCGCTCTTGTCAATGATTAGGGTGTAATCACGGTCTTGCACAATCTAAAGTCTCCTGCGAATAACTTAATCGTTGATGGCGTTCAGCAACACTTCCGCCAAAGACATATTCTCCATGTCATCCAGCGTCACTGTATCTACAATGTCGAACTGTGCCCCAGCACCTTGCAGTTCATCGTCTAGTGCTTTGAGGAAACGAGTGGCAGTGGCATCGCTACCCACTTGAATCAGCGAAATCCCCAGTTCTTCATCTCGTTCCATGTGCCGTGATGCCTCAATGATGACTCGCATCACCGCTTTACGGTCATCCGGTTCCCCATCAGTGATGACTAAAATTGTTTCTCCGTTCGGCTTCGTTGCACCAGATGCCTTGCGTTGAAAGTAATTATCAGTAGCATCCTTCAGCACGCTGGCAAGGTCAGTGGTACCCATCGGGTCGTTTTCCATAAAAATCTGAGCGACTTTGTTAGCCGTCACATTTTCGTAACGCTTAAAGCGACCGGAAAACAGGTAAACGGTAATTCCATCTGGATCGAATTGTTCACATTTTCTAGCCAGTGCCAAGGTCGATTCTTGGGCAATGTCCCAACGGCTTCTTCCACCCGCTTGATCCGGGGTAGACATGCTACCGCTCTTATCAATGATTAATGTATAGTCACGGTCTTCCACAATAGAACCTCCCATAGTGAGAATTTACCTCCCGTGATGGTCACAGTTTCCTCTCTAAGCCTATACGACTCCCGGATGAATTTTACCCATGAGTTTCTCGTAAGGCCGTCAAATAATCAATTGCGGCATCTAACTTAGAAGGATAAGAATAAGAAAACTCTTCAAACCACAAACCTTCTTCCGAGCGAGAATTTAGTTTTTTTAACCATTCCGTTGCTTCTTGAGTCAGTGCCTCTCGTTTCCTTTTGCGCCTCTGCTCTTCCTTGATTTGTTCTTCTCTCAGTTGTTGTTCTTTTTGAAGCTGTTCTTCTCTTAGTTGTTGCTGCTTTTTAAGTTCCTCTGCTTGCTCTTTTTCCTCAAACTCAGCCCGAACATCAGCTAATAAATTTTCCTCAGCTAAACTGAGAAAATTGCTCTGAATAGATTGGGAGTGATAAGTCGGAGAAACAGGTGGTGGAGATTGAAAGTCTTCTTCCTTAAAAAGAGGCTCTTTTTGGGGTTTTAATCCTAGCTCTTTTTCTTGATACTCCGCTTTGACTTGAGCTAATAAGTCATCGATTGATTCCATGAGTTTGACCCTCAGCTAAAACACTTGTAATTGTGCCTACCTAGTCTGTAATGGCATTGAGTAAAACTTCTGTTAAGGTCATGTCTTCCATGTCCTCCATAGTCACTGTGTCCACAATGTCAAACTTGGCACCAGCGCTTTGGAGTTCGTCATCTAATATTTTGAGAAATTTGGTAGCTTGGGCATCGGTGCCAACTTGAATGAAGGAAATGGCTAATTCTTCATCCCGTTCCATCCGCCTGGATGCTTCTATAATGACCTTCATGACAGCTTTGCGGTCATCGGGTTCACCATCGGTAACAACTAGGATTGTCTCTCCGTTTGGCTTAGTCTGACCAGCGGCCTTGCGTTGGAAGTAATTACTGGTAGCATCTTGTAACACGCTCGCTAAGTCAGTACGACCTGAGGGTTCATTTTCTTTAAAGACTTGGGTAACTTTGTTCGCGGTTACATTGTCGTAGCGTTTGAAGCGACCGGAAAACAAGTACACCGTGATCCCGTCTGGGTCAAATTCTTCGCATTTACTGGCTAAGGCGAGGCTAGACTCTTGCATGGTTTCCCAGCGGCTTTTATTACCCAACTGGTCACGAGTCGCCATGCTGCCGCTTTTGTCGATGATTAATGTATAGTCGCGCTGCTCTAGCATGAAAATCTCCCCCAATCTGCTCAGTATGTTTTAAGGGTATCAAAACCCGTAATCTGAGCTACAAGTTGAGGGAGGATTAAAGTCGTTGGGCTTGGGATATATTGGCGTTTGAGCTAACTCGCTAAGACCATTTCCGATAAGGCATCTTTGAGTGGCTTCCAACGGAAAGAGCGATCGCCACCCATTTCCACAGCCACTTTGACTCGCGGTTCTTGTTGGGGCAAAGTGATTAGATATTCCACTTCCTGACTCGACAGGATATTGCCTTCAATCAGCCACAGCACTAAGCCTTTAGACTTCGGAGGCAAATGTTCTAGTTGGTAGGTCAGAACGGGTGGCAGATAATAAACCCTAATATCTTTTTTGCCCAAATGAGGAGGACGCACACCGTGGACACCTGTCAGGTAGGTCGATAGGTCACCTAACCCTCTAGCGGTCATGCACAAACTGGCATAGCCTGCGGCGCGCAAGCGGCGTCGATAACGCCCCTCGAAGCCCCCTTCTAAGGGCATGTATATGGCGAGTGAACCCGATTGTTCCAAGTTGCGGATGAAGGAGTTGCCGGTCGTAATCAGTGCCATTTCTACCTCCCTTTTTTCCTTAAGTTTTATTAATGAGCATTAGGGACTTATTATATATAGATGATGGTCTTGTTTGCTGAAGAGTAAACGAGTCGCGAAAAAGTATCAAGAATAACTAGACAGATGTAGAAAAATAACTTATAGTATACGATTGTGACCAAAATGACAGTTGTTTAAAAGCAACTCAGATTGGGATAACCGCTGTTCTTTGAGCCGCAGGTTCAAGACCAGAATGTCTTTACAGTCGGTCATTTGTCTTCTCTGCCTTCAGGTTGAGGCAAAGCCAAAGGCCAGTGCTGTAAGAGAATCTGCCAGGTTCTTTGACTGACAGCTTCTGACTTATATGTACTTGCATATTCGCTGCGTAGGGATACTGAGGCGTTTACGGCTTAAGTCCCGGCGAACCAAGGTGACGCGGTTAGCCAGTACTGATCCCTAAAAACGGTTCACACAATCTGGTTCTTAAGTCTTACAGGGCTACCAGACGGCAAAAATTCCCCGAACTAAGGGAATTACCGTCTGGAAGTCAAACTGACAAAGTTCGTGGGATAGAGCGAATTCACAGAATATCGTTGAATCCTGCCCTGCTGTGATGTCTAAATTAAGGAGAAACCCGCCGTGTCTGTCGGTATCCTCGGCACTAAACTCGGCATGACCCAAATTTTCGATGAGGAAGGAAAAGCAATTCCTGTCACCGTCGTCCAAGCAGGTCCATGCACCGTAACCCAAATAAAAACCAAACAGACGGATGGCTATACCTCCGTTCAAATTGGTTATGACGAAGTCAAGCCCAAGGCACTCAACAAGCCAGAATTGGGGCACTTAGCCAAATCAAGCGCCCCACCCTTACGCCATCTGCGGGAGTACCGCTTGGATGACACCGCTTCATTTGAGCTAGGTCAAGCCCTAAAGGCGGATATTTTTACCGCTGGTCAAATTGTTGATGTCGCCGGAACCAGTATTGGTCGTGGCTTTGCCGGTTATCAAAAGCGCCACAACTTCAAGCGGGGACCGATGGCGCATGGTTCCAAAAACCACCGCTTACCCGGTTCGACTGGAGCTGGAACAACACCAGGCCGCACCTTTCCCGGAAAGAGAATGGCGGGTCGCCTCGGAGGCACAAGAGTGACCATCCGTAAGCTACAAGTCGTGCGCGTAGACACAGAACGCAATTTGCTGCTGATTAAAGGGGCTGTTCCCGGTAAACCAGGGGCGCTTTTGAGCATTGCACCGACAAATAAGGTCGGTCGATAGTCATGGTTCTGGTTCAGCGGTCATGACAATGAATTATGAGAAATGAGCCACGAACAAAAGGATAAATGACTAAGGACTAAGGACTAAAGATTATGGTTGATTGTGTGGTGCGAGACTGGCAAGGAGAAGAAGTCGGACAAGCGACTTTAGACTTGCGAGTTGCCAAAGAAGAAAGTGCGGCTCACGTCGTTCACCGAGCACTGGTGATGCAGATGACCAACGCTCGTCAAGGAACCGCTTCCACGAAAACCCGTGCTGAAGTTAGGGGGGGAGGACGCAAACCCTGGCGGCAAAAAGGAACCGGTCGAGCGCGTGCTGGCTCAAACCGTTCACCTCTGTGGCGCGGCGGCGGTGTAACCTTTGGTCCCAAACCCAGAGACTACAACATCAAAATGAACCGCAAAGAGCGCCGATTAGCTTTACGGACGGCGTTTCAGAGTCGCTCAGAAGATTTGATTGTGGTGAAAGACTTTGCTGACCAATTCCCACGACCTAAGACTAAAGAGTTGCTAGGAGCATTTGTTCGCTGGGGAATTGAGCCAGAAGTGAAGGTTCTCATCATCGTGCCGGAAATAGAAGAAATGGTCTATTTGTCAGCGCGAAACATCCCTACCGTTAAATTAATTGGCGCGAGCAGCTTGAATGTCTATGACCTACTCAATGCTGACAAAATCGTGACGACCGACACAGCTCTTGCCAAACTTCAGGAGGTTTACAGTGACTGAGTATGACCCCCGCTACCTTGCCGATCTGGTGCGGCGTCCCATTGTGACGGAGAAGGCAACTCTGCTATTGGAGCAGAATAAGTATGTCTTTGAAGTAATTCCCAAGGCGACCAAACCCCAAATCAAAGCGGCGATTGAAAGCCTTTTTGAGGTCAAGGTAACCAGTGTCAACACCTTAAATCCGCCGCGTAAAAAGCGTCGAGTTGGTAAATTTGTAGGTTACAAGGCTCAGTACAAAAAGGCTATTGTTACCTTAGCCGAAGGAGATTCGATTACCTTGTTCCCCGAAGTATAGGACACAGGACTGAGGAGCGGGAAAGTCGTAAGTGTGAATTTCAAATTTCATCTACCTCTAGTCCCAATCCTAAGTTTCCGAATCCCTAATCCCTAATACAGAGTAAATAAAGGATATTTGTTATGGGCATCCGTTCTTATCGGCCCTACACTCCCGGTACTCGTCAAGGTACGGTCTCAGATTTTGCCGAGATTACGCGGGGTGAGCCAGAAAAATCATTAGTTGAGTTCAAGCATCGCCCCAAGGGTCGCAACAATCGCGGTGTCATTACCAGTCGGCGTCGCGGGGGCGGACACAAACAGCTCTATCGCATCATTGACTTTCGCCGCGATAAGCGCAATATCCCAGCTAAAGTGGCAACCATTGAGTATGACCCTAACCGCAATGCTCGGATTGCACTTCTTTACTATCAAGATGGGGAAAAACGATATATTCTTCATCCCGATAAGCTAGCTGTAGGGACAACCGTAATATCGGGGCCCGAAGCTCCAATTGAGATTGGCAATGCTCTACCCCTGAAAAATATTCCTCTCGGTACCAACGTTCATAATGTTGAGCTGATTCCAGGACGGGGGGGTCAGATTGTGCGTGCCGCTGGCGCAACCGCTCAAGTCGTGGCGAAAGAGGGTGACTATGTTACCCTGAAACTTCCTTCGACTGAAGTCCGAATGATTCGTCGGGATTGTTACGCGACGATTGGACAAGTTGGGAACCTAGAACACAGAAACCTGAGTTTGGGTAAAGCTGGTCGCAACCGACACAGAGGTCGTCGTCCCAAGGTCAGAGGAAGCGTTATGAACCCGGTGGATCATCCACATGGCGGTGGTGAGGGAAGAGCACCCATTGGTCGCTCTGGCCCAGTCACACCTTGGGGTAAACCGGCTTTGGGCGCTAAAACCCGTAAAAAGAAAAAGCAAAGCTCTGCTTTAATTGTCCGGCGTCGGCGGAAGACCTCAAAACGAGGACGTGGCGGTCGTCAGTCTTAGGCACTTGGAAGGTTAGAAGGTTGCAGGGGAAGCTAGTAACACAACTTTTAACCTTCAACTTTTAACCTTCAACTGTTAACTTTCAATCTTTAACCTTTGAACCTTCAAACCTTCAACATTGAATTATGGGTCGTTCTTTAAAAAAAGGTCCTTTTGTCGCTGATAGTCTTCTCCGGAAGATTGAAGTTCTCAACTCGAGGGGAGAAAAACAGGTTATTAAAACCTGGTCACGAGCTTCAACCGTTTTGCCCCAAATGGTAGGCCATACGATCGCGATTCACAATGGACGGACTCATGTCCCAATTTTTATCAATGAACAAATGGTGGGGCATAAGCTGGGCGAATTTGCGCCAACTCGAACATTTCGAGGCCACTCCAAAAGTGACCGAAAAGCGGGACGCTAGAAGGATTTCGTTCCTCAAATTTTTAGAGTAAAGACAACTATGGCGATAGATACTACAGCAGAAACTAAAGCGATCGCACGATACATCCGCATGTCTCCCTTTAAGGTCAGGCGGGTTCTCGATCAAATTCGGGGTCGCTCGTACCGTGAAGCCCTGATTATTTTGGAGTTTATGCCTTATCGGGCTTGTGAACCCATTCTAAAAGTCCTGCGCTCCGCCGTCGCCAATGCTGAACATAATGCGGGTCTAGACCCAGCTAATCTGGTCATCACTCAAGCTTTTGCTGACATGGGTCCGAGCTTAAAGCGTTTTCGCCCAAGAGCTCAAGGTCGCGCTTATCAGATTCGCAAGCCAACTTGCCATATCACCGTGGCCGTTTCTCCAGATGTTAAGGGCGAATAAGGCGAGCCTTCTTTAGAACAGGAGATAACACAAGTTGTTCAGGTTGATTTTTTAGGGAATAAATCCAAGATTTTCTCAAAATCAACAACAAACAACTCATATTTTTTAGAAAAAAGGAAGGAGTCGTGGGACAGAAAATTCATCCAATTGGGTTTCGACTAGGTATTACGCAAGAGCATCGCTCTCGCTGGTTTGCCGACACCAAACGCTACCCCGAAATCCTTCAAGAAGACCATAAAATTCGGCAGTTTGTTGAACAAAAACTAAACAACGCTGGAATTGCTAACATTCGGATCGAACGCAAAGCTGACCAAGTGGATTTAGAAATTCACACCGCACGACCGGGCGTTGTTGTGGGTCGTGGGGGAGCGGGAATCGAGAATTTACGAGTCGGTCTTCAGGAAGCCTTGGGTGGGCATCGTCAAATTCGCATTAACGTGGTTGAAGTCGCACGAGTCGATGCGGATGCAGAACTGATTGCCGAATACATCGCTCAACAGCTAGAGCGAAGAGTTTCCTTCCGACGAGTAGTTCGTCAAGCCATTCAACGTGCCCAACGCGCTGATGTTCAAGGAATCAAAATCCAGGTCAGCGGTCGGTTAAATGGAGCAGAAATTGCTCGAACCGAGTGGACTCGTGAAGGCCGAGTTCCCTTACATACCCTACGCGCCAATATCGACTTTGCCTACCGTCAGGCGAAAACCATTTACGGAATTTTAGGTGTGAAGGTTTGGGTGTTCAAAGGGGAAGTCATTCCGGGTCAAGAGGAGCAGCCAGCTCAGCCGACCACTCAACCCCGCCGCCGCCAACAGCGACGCCGTCAGCAGTTTGAAGACCGCTCTAACGAATAGTCGTAGCTCATTCGTCATTGGTCATTAGTAACTGAAAACTGACTACTAATAACTAACACCTAACCGATCATGTTAAGTCCTAGAAGAACGAAATTCCGTAAACAGCAGCGCGGGCGGATGAAAGGTCTGGCTACTCGTGGCAGCACCTTAAACTTTGGTGACTTTGCGCTGCAAGCAACAGAACCGGCCTGGATTACAGCTCGTCAAATTGAAGCCGGTCGTCGTGCCATGACGCGCTATATCCGCCGGGGTGGAAACATCTGGATTCGTATTTTTCCAGATAAACCCGTCACTCAACGTGCGGCTGAAACTCGTATGGGTTCTGGTAAAGGTTCGCCAGAGTTTTGGGTAGCCGTTGTCAAGCCCGGTCGGATTCTCTATGAAATCGCTGGAGTTCCGGAAGAAACGGCCCGTGAGGCGATGCGTCTAGCGGCTAACAAATTGCCAATTAAAACGAAGTTCATTACCCGCGAAGGGGAACAGGTGTAAATCATGCCTCTGCCCAAAATTGAAGATGCCCGAAAAATGAGCGATGAGGAGCTCAATGATGCGATTTTAGCGGCGAAGCGTGAGCTATTTAATCTTCGCCTACAAAAGGCCACCCGACGCCTGGAAAAACCGCATCAGTTCAAGCACACTCGGCACCGCATTGGTCAAATGATGACAGTGGTTCGGGAACGCGAATTCGCGGCACGCCAGAGTGCTAATCAAGTGCCAGCAACCTCAGAAGCATCTGCTGCATCAAGTTCTAAAGCCTCAACTCAGGTGGCTGATGCCCCACAACCCGATCAAGAACAGGAGTAGAACCCGATGGCTGTTAAAGAAAGAGTCGGTGTGGTGGTCAGCGACAAAATGGATAAAACTGTCGTGGTCGCTGTTGAGAACCGCTCTCCCCACCCGAAATACGGCAAGATTGTCGTGAGGACAAAGCGATATAAAGCGCATGACGAAGAAAATCAGTGTAAGGAAGGCGACCGCGTTCGTATTCACGAAACACGACCGTTGAGCCGAACCAAACGCTGGAAAGTGGCGGAAATCCTCACCCATACTTCCCTAGCTTAAGCATTGTTGTTCGTTGTTAGTTCAAAGAGGACTAACAGCACACCCCCCAATAAGTTTACGGGCGTTAGCGTGACGCATAGCGATAGCGAGCACAGCTTTTCGTCAGCGGTAGTGAGTTTGCTCTGGTCAGCCTTCATGCCGATGACTTGTTGGTAAACTCGGTGATTTTTTACACGAATGCTTCGCCCCTACCAACCTAAAAGGAGGTTCATCCCATGATTCAACAAGAGACTTACTTAAATGTCGCTGACAACAGCGGAGCACGTAAATTACAGTGTATTCGCGTTTTAGGTGCCGGCAACCGACGCTACGGCGGTGTAGGTGATGTGATCATTGCCGTTGTGAAGGATGCCATCCCCAATATGGCTGTGAAGAAGTCAGATGTCGTAAGAGCTGTGATTGTTCGCACCCGCAAGGGACTGCGCCGTGACAGCGGGATGAGCATTCGCTTTGACGACAACGCTGCCGTCATCATCAATAACGACGGTAACCCAAGGGGAACCCGCGTTTTCGGTCCCGTAGCGCGGGAACTGCGCGACAAAAACTTCACCAAAATTGTTTCCCTGGCTCCGGAGGTACTCTGATGGCAAATCAATTCAAGAGCAAGAGCGCAAAAGAGACAACTCAGCGCTACAAAATGCATGTTAAAAAAGGCGATACCGTTCAAATTATTGCGGGTCGGGATAAGGGGAAAGTTGGAGAAGTGTTGCAGACTTTGCCGAAGCGCAGCGCGGTGATTGTCAAAGGAATTAACGTCAAAACTAAGCACGTTAAGCCTCAACAGGAAGGAGAAACGGGTCAGATTGTGACCTTCGAGTCTCCCATCCACAGCTCCAACGTGATGCTTTATTCCACTCAGCAAAAGATTGCCAGCCGCATCTGCTACACCTTTAATGCAGACGGTCGGAAGGTACGGATGCTCAAAAAAACGGGCGAAATTATTGACTAATAGATTTTGGATGGAATCTAACATCTAAAACTTGGGAGTCCCTGACCAAGCCCAGGGTTGAAAAGGATAAAAACCATGTCAGAACAACTGAAAACTCTCTACCAAGAAACGATAGTCCCAAAGCTTAAAGAGCAGTTCGGCTATACAAACATTCATCAAGTCCCCAAGCTGGTTAAAGTTACAGTTAATCGGGGATTGGGAGAAGCCTCTCAAAATGCTAAAGCCCTCGAATCCTCGGTGAATGAACTCGCGATTATCACCGGACAAAAACCTGTTGTTACACGAGCTAAAAAAGCGATCGCGGGATTTAAAATCCGCCAAGGTATGCCTGTTGGTGTCATGGTTACCCTCCGGGGAGAGCGCATGTACTCGTTTCTCAATCGGTTAATTAACCTGTCACTCCCGCGAATTCGAGACTTTCGTGGCGTCAGCCCTAAAAGCTTCGATGGTCGAGGAAACTATACCCTTGGTATTCGAGAGCAACTAATCTTTCCCGAAGTCGAGTACGACAGCATCGACCAAATTCGTGGAATGGATATTTCGATTATCACAACAGCAAACACCGACGAAGAGGGCCGCGCCTTACTCAAAGAGATGGGTATGCCCTTCCGGGAAACCTAAAAGTTTAGCAATAGGAAGGAACTAATGGCGGCAAACGACACAATTGCAGATATGCTAACCCGCATTCGTAATGCATGTATGGTACGGCATCAAACAACAAATATCCCATCCACAAAAATGACCCGAAGTGTTGCCAAAGTCCTCAAAGATGAAGGCTTCATTGGTGACTTTGAGGAAGTAGGCGAAGGGGTCAAAAAACAATTGGTGGTTTCTCTCAAATATAAAGGCAAAAACCGCCAACCCATTATCAGAGCTATGAAACGGGTCAGTAAGCCCGGATTAAGAGTTTACTCCAACTGCAAAGAATTACCCAGAGTTTTGGGCGGTATTGGCATTGCGATTATCTCTACATCCAGTGGCATCATGACTGACCGAGAAGCACGGCGTCAGGGCATTGGTGGCGAAGTCTTGTGCTACGTCTGGTAAAGAAAAAGTTTTGAATTTTGAGTTATACCCTTTAAGGTAAGTAACTCATCACTCATAACTTAATTAAAGGAGAATTGAGTCATGTCGCGGATTGGCAAGCGCCCAATAACCGTTCCTGGTAAAGTAACCGTGAATATTGACGGTCAGCACGTTGCCGTCAAAGGTCCAAAAGGAGAATTAAGTCGGATTCTGCCGGAGCAAGTTGCTATCGAGCAAGACGGTGAAACGCTCCGAGTGGTGCGGCGAGATGAATCGAGAGCAGCCCGTCAGCGTCACGGACTGTCTCGCACGCTAGTGGCGAACATGGTGGAGGGAGTCTCTCAAGGCTTTGAGAAACGCCTCTCTATCCAAGGGGTTGGTTATCGAGCACAAGTTCAGGGTCGGAACCTGATTTTGAATGTAGGTTACAGCAAGCCGGTTGAAATTGTTCCGCCAGATGGTATCCAAGTGGCGGTTGAAAACAACGTCAACGTGATTGTTAGTGGAATCAATAAAGAAATTGTGGGCAACACAGCCGCCCGCATTCGAGCAGTCCGCCCCCCTGAGGTTTACAAGGGTAAAGGCATTCGTTATGCCAATGAAGTAGTCAGACGTAAAGCTGGTAAGGCAGGTAAGAAGTAAACATGAAACTTACTCGGAAAGAATCAATCCGGCGTCGGCATCGGCGGGTGCGCCGGAAAGTCAGCGGAACTGCCGAGCGTCCCAGATTAGCGGTCTTTCGCTCTAACGAGCATATTTATGTACAGTTGATTGATGACAATCAGCAACAGACCCTAGCTGCCGCTTCCACCTTAGAATCTAATCTGAAAACCGAATTAAAATCGGGTGCAACTTGTGAGGCTTCAGCCGCTGTCGGAAAGTTGATTGCTCAGCGGTCTATTGAAAAAGGCATTACAAGAGTCGTATTTGACCGGGGTGGCAACCTCTATCATGGTCGCGTCCAAGCGTTGGCAGAAGCCGCTCGCGAAGCCGGATTAGACTTTTAGGAAATGCTAAAAAAGTCTGAAGTGTGAAGAATGAAGGATGAGAACGTGAGTTAGTCAATATTTTCTCAGTTTACTGTTCGTGAAAACCCGAACAAGCACCGACTTCATACTTCATACTTTATATTTCATACTTCTGTAATTTTTCAGGATAAGACTATGGCAACTCGTCGAAAAAGTAACCGCGCTAAAGAAAAAGAGACGACCTGGCAAGAGCGAGTTATTCAAATCCGTCGTGTCAGTAAGGTTGTTAAAGGGGGTAAAAAATTAAGCTTCCGTGCGATTGTAGTCGTGGGGAATGAGCGCGGTCAAGTTGGGGTGGGTGTCGGTAAAGCTAGTGATGTAATTGGCGCTGTCCGTAAGGGAGTTGCCGACGGGAAAAAGCAATTGATTGATGTCCCTCTGACCAAATCCAATTCCATCCCTCACCCTTCTAATGGTGCTGCCGTGGGAGCCAAGGTAATGATGCGACCGGCAGCACCCGGTACAGGGGTAATTGCCGGCGGTGCCGTGCGGACTGTCCTGGAATTAGCTGGGGTTCGTAATATCTTAGCGAAGCAACTAGGCTCCAATAACCCTCTCAACAATGCCAGAGCGGCTGTCAACGCCCTTGATTCTCTGCGTACCTTCTCAGAAGTCGCCGAAGAACGGGGTGTTCCCATCGAGAACCTCTACGCTTAAAGAAAGTTAGAGGTTGGAAGGTTAACGAACCACATGTTTTAACCTTTAGCTTTCAACCTTTAACTTTCAACTTGCTCGCCTTCAACTTTAATATCTAAGTGCAAGATTATGAGAATCAACGATGCAGTACCCCAAAAAGGGTCTAAAAAGCGCCGTCGTCGGCTAGGTCGAGGCATCGCTGCTGGTCAAGGAGCGAGTGCTGGCAAAGGAATGCGGGGTCAAAAGGCGCGTTCCGGCGGAAATACACGACCCGGATTTGAAGGTGGACAGATGCCGTTGTATCGTCGTCTGCCGAAGTTAAAACACTTTACGGTTATCAATCGTAAACATTACACTACGATTAACGTGGGCAAGCTATCATCACTTCCTGCCAATACAGAGGTGACCTTAGCCTCGTTAATGGAGGCAGGTATTGTGACCACTAATGATGGGCCATTGAAACTTCTCGGTGACGGGGAACTCAATGTAGCTCTCAATATCAAAGCCGCTGCCTTCACCGCTGGTGCCCGCCAGAAAATTGAGGCCGCTGGTGGAAGCTGTGAAGTTATCGGCGTCAATGCAACGGCATGACGTCCTGCTAAGGTCGGTGTGCTTGCCTCACCCCCGTATCCTGTAGAGGTAGCCCTTTATGGTTGTTAGTCGAGACAAAGCTCCAACCGCTCAAGAAACATTTATGCAAATGGCTCAAGCTGCTGGCCTTAGAGGCCGGTTACTTGTGACCATTGGCTTATTGATTGTTGCTCGCATGGGTATCTTTTTACCTTTGCCGGGAATTGACCGCGCACGATTTTCAGCAGATATCCAAAATAACTCTGTTCTTGGATTCTTGGACATTTTCTCTGGAGGCGGTATTTCCGCCGTAGGGATTTTTGCCCTGGGAATTTTGCCCTTCATTAATGCCTCAATCATCCTACAGCTCCTGACCGCTGCGATTCCTTCTTTAGAAAATTTACAGAAGAATGAAGGAGAGGCTGGGCGTCGCAAGATTTCTCAGCTTACCCGCTACGTGGCAGCCGGATGGGCCGTGATTCAAAGTGTAGGGATTACGGCTGGGTTGCTCAGACCCTATGCCCTCGATGGAGGCGGCCCTCTATTCATTGCCGAAACCGCGTTAGCCTTAACGGCGGGTTCGATGTTTGTCATGTGGCTATCGGAACTGGTCACCGAACGCGGGATTGGTAACGGAGCCTCTCTTTTAATTTTTGTCAATATCGTTGCCGTTCTTCCCAAAACTTTGGGTCAAACCATCGAATTGGCTCAGACAGGCGGTCGAGAAACGGTTGGTAAAGTGGTGATTCTCCTGCTCGTATTCCTGGTCATGATTGTCGGGATTGTCTTTGTGCAGGAAGGAACACGCCGAATTCCCATTATTTCAGCACGGCGTCAAGTTGGGCGTCGTCTCTACCGAGAGCGCACCAGTTACCTCCCCCTACGCCTTAACCAGGGCGGCGTGATGCCGATTATTTTTGCTTCTGCTGTGTTGATTCTTCCAGCCTCTCTGGCTCAATTTACAGGCGGGAGTGCGAATAAGGGATTTTTCGCGCAAGTCCACCAAGGGTTAGTTCAGGTTTCTAATTATTTAAGCCCAAACGGACCAACTCCTTGGCTGTATGTCTTGGTTTATTTAGTCTTGATTGTATTCTTTAGTTACTTCTACGCTTCACTGATTGTTAATCCAGTGGATATGGCGCAGAACCTGAAGAAGATGGGAGCGAGTATTCCTGGTATTCGTCCCGGACGGACGACGAGTGAATATGTGGAGCGGGTCTTAAATCGGTTGACGTTTTTGGGCGCGATTTTCCTGGGATTGGTGGCTGTTGTGCCAACAGCGGTAGAAAGCGCTACTGGCGTCACGACATTTAAAGGATTGGGTGCTACATCTTTGCTGATTTTAGTTGGTGTAGCCATTGACACAGCTAAGCAGATTCAAACCTATGTAATTTCCCAGCGTTACGAAGGTATGGTCAAGCAGTAGAAGGAGACTGGGGTGAGACAAAGAGCGATTGGCTTGGCGATTGGTCACCCAAAAATGAAAGGCTTGCCTGTTTTAAATCTGGGTTACCGACACCATCACTCAAGCTAATCGCTCAATCATCATTGTTAAAAACTAATGGCAAGATTAATCTTTTTAGGTCCTCCAGGTGCAGGCAAAGGGACTCAAGCCCAACTTTTGGCTGGGCTATTGGCAATTCCTCATATTTCGACGGGTGATATCTTAAGGAGTGCGATCGCTCAATCCACTCCTTTGGGTCAAAAGGCTAAGTCCTATATGGAAAAGGGCGAGTTAGTTCCTGATGAGTTACTGCTCGATTTAGTACGAGATCGCCTCCAGCAACCGGATGCACAGAATGGTTGGATTCTAGATGGCTTTCCGCGTAATGTCAGCCAAGCGACTTTTCTAGAAAAGCTGTTGCAAGAACTCAATCAGACGTTTGATTATGCCGTAAACCTGGACGTTCCAGATGAGATATTAATGGGTCGGCTATTGGGACGGGGACGCCATGACGATAACGAACAGACCGTTCGCAAACGCCTGGAAGTCTATCGCAACGAGACGGAACCTGTGATTGGTTTTTACAAGGAGCGAGCGTCCTTAAAAGTGATCGATGGTGATCGCTCTGTAGAAGAAGTGACGCAATCGCTTCAGCAATCAGTGGCTTTCTAATATCCTTGGCAGAACTTCAGTCCCATCGCTTTTTTTGAGTCAAGCATCAGCTTGATTGAAACTCAGCCATTTCAATCCCATTTTTGATAAAATATGTTAAGACTCCCTGGACAAATATGCAAGACTATTGAATCTAAGGGGGTGGTCAACAAAAATGAGGAGCGAAGATATTGTCTAAGCAAGACTTAATTGAAATGGAAGGCACGGTAACAGAATCCCTGCCCAATGCGATGTTTCGGGTTGATCTGGACAATGGAGTTAACATCCTGGCTCACGTTTCCGGGAAACTTCGTCAAAATAACATCAGAATCCTACCAGGAGATCGGGTCAAAGTTGGAGTGAGTCCCTACGATTTAACCAAAGGGAGAATCACCTACCGCGATCGCCCAAATCATGGCTCTGGCTCAAAAGGTTCAGTCCCCCGTGTTAAAGGGCGCGTTGGCTCCCGATGATCACCGTTCCGGGTCAGGGCGTGATTGCTAAAGCGATCGCCCAAAGCAAAAAAATGTGGCCTTATAGAGAAATCCGTTGCAGGCGTTTAGACGTTTAGCGCAACAAACGCCAACAGCGATGGATTGGTAAAGGTAATGTTCGTCTTCTCAAAGAATCAATAGCGATCACCCCTGGAAATCCGTCTCAGGGTTACTCAAGCCAACCCTAGCTGCCTAAAAGTCACGGTTCAGTGTCCCAAGAGACCAAGAACAGACCTGTAGGGGGCTAAATTTCTCCGCTGCTGAGCAGACATTTTTGATAAAATATGTTAAGAATCCCTAGACAAACATCCACCAGTTTGGACATGTAGGAGGGGTTGATCGTATTGAGGATTGCGTCCATTGGCTAAACAAGACTTAATTGAAATGGAAGGCACGGTGACCGAATCCTTGCCGAACGCCATGTTTAGGGTAGATCTGGACAATGGCTTTAACGTCCTTGCCCACATATCAGGAAAAATTCGACGAAATTACATTAAAATCTTGCCCGGAGATCGCGTTAAAGTTGAACTCACGCCCTACGATCTGACGAAAGGCCGAATAACCTACCGCCTACGGAAGAAATAGTATTCAGCTAAAGTTTATCTTTACAGTCCAAAATTGACCCAAAAAGATTAACAGTCATATCTTAAAAGTGATATAATGTTAAGCTTGCAGTGTGGCCCAAAAAAGGCATGAAAGTAAGAGCATCAGTCCGTAAAATGTGTGAAAAGTGCCGCGTCATTCGGCGTCGCGGTCGAGTCATGGTGATTTGTCAAAATCCCAAGCATAAACAGCGTCAAGGATAGCCAATCGGCTCTTAAGACTCATTTGTAGCACAAAACAAAGAATAGGGAGAAGAAAGCGTGGCACGGATTGCCGGTATAGACCTTCCTCGCGATAAGCGTGTAGAAATTGGTCTGACCTACATCTATGGAATCGGTCTATCGCGGTCTAAAGAAATTTTGGCATCCACAGGAGTGAATCCTGATACAAGGGTCAAAGATTTAAGCGATTCCGAAGTGGCGGCTCTCAGAGCGGCTGTAGAAAGTAACTATCAGGTGGAAGGGGATCTCAGACGCTGGGAGTCCATGAACATCAAGCGTTTGGTTGACATTGGCACCTACCGGGGTCGCCGTCATCGTATGGGATTACCAGTACGAGGTCAGCGGACTCGCACCAACGCTCGCACCCGCCGTGGGCGGCGTGTTGCCGTTGCTGGGAAGAAGAAGCCACCGGCTAAGAAGTAAGCCATTTATTTCAGTTACCACCCATACAATTAAATCGATAGAGCGACATGGCGCGACCAACGAAAAAAACAGGTGCAAAAAAGCAAAAACGGAATGTACCCAATGGAGTAGCCTACATCCAGTCCACCTTTAACAACACAATCGTCACAATCGCCGATACGAGAGGCGACGTAGTGTCGTGGGCTTCAGCTGGCTCAAGTGGCTTCAAAGGAGCCAAAAAAGGAACACCCTTTGCTGCTCAAACAGCGGCTGATTCAGCGGCGCGTAGAGCCGCAGACCAGGGAATGCGTCAGATTGAAGTGATGGTGAGTGGTCCGGGTGCTGGTCGCGAAACCGCGATTCGAGCCATTCAAGGGGCAGGACTGGAAATTACCTTGATTCGGGATGTGACACCCATCCCCCATAACGGCTGCCGTCCGCCCAAGCGGCGTCGAGTTTAACCAACCATTGGTCTTGTATTAGAGATTGAGGAGTGTCAGCTAGAAAGAGTGCATCACGCCGTTATACTAACCTGCTGGTGCTTCGCTAATTGGCATATTGCACCTGACCCATTGTCGGGAGCAAAAAATGAGAAAGCACAATAACAGTGCTTTCTTTTGGGTCTTATGAATAAGGGAGGTTACTCCGTGGCGCAGTTTCAGATTGAGTGTGTAGAGTCTAAAACACTGAAGAATCAGAGTCAATATAGTAAATTTGTCCTGGAGCCTCTCGAGCGCGGTCAAGGTACAACAGTTGGTAATGCCTTAAGACGGGTTCTTCTATCAAACCTGGAAGGGGCAGCCGTCACCGCTGTCCGAATTGCTGGTGTGAACCATGAGTTTGCCACCATAGAGGGGGTCAGAGAGGACGTTCTGGAAATTCTTCTAAACATGAAGGAAATTGTCCTCAAAAGCTATACCTCTGCGCCTCAGATTGGTCGAGTCATGATTACGGGGCCTGCGACCGTGAGAGCGGCTCAGTTCGATTTACCCTCTGAAGTAGACATTGTCGATCCGGGCCAGTATATTGCTACTTTAGCTCCAGGGGCAAGGCTGGAGATGGAGTTCCGGATCGAAAAAGGGAAAGGATATCGCTCCGTAGAACGAGGGCGCGAAGATGGTTCGGCGGTAGACTTCCTCCAGATTGACGCGGTGTTTATGCCGGTGAGTAAGGTCAATTACAGCGTTGAAGATGCTCGAATTGACGGCTCTCTGGAAAAAGACCGCTTGCTGTTGGAAATTTGGACGAATGGTAGCTTAACCCCTCAAGAAGCATTGAGCCAAGCCGCCAATCTCCTGGTTGATCTGTTTAATCCGTTAAAAGATATCAATCTGGAATCCATTAAAGATGAATATCCAGATGATGAAGACCCAACCAGCCAAATTCCAATTGAAGAATTGCAACTGTCTGTGCGAGCTTATAACTGTTTGAAGCGGGCTCAGATTAACTCTGTAGCAGACTTGCTGGATTACAGTCAAGAAGACCTCCTGGAAATCAAAAACTTTGGTCAAAAGTCGGCTGAAGAAGTGATTGAAGCCTTGCAGCGGCGTTTGGGGATCACACTGCCTCAAGAAAAATCCGCAAAACCGAGCTAGGCATTGACAGGAACAATTCAGTTGTAGTGGAAGTGTATAGGAAGAGAAAAAGATGCGTCACCGATGTCGTGTACCCCAACTGGGAAAGCCCGCTGACCAGCGGAAGGCTCTGCTGAGAGCTCTAGCCACTGAACTGATTCGTCACGGGCGAATCACCACAACTAAAGTGCGGGCGAAAGCCGTGCGGGCGGAAGTGGAAAAAATGATTACCTTAGCTAAAAATGGTTCCTTGGCGTCCCGGCGTCAGGCGCTGGGCTATATTTACGACAAGCAGTTGGTTCATTCCCTATTTGAGGGAGTTAAAGACCGCTATGGCGATCGCAATGGCGGATATACCCGCGTCCTCAGAACCGTACCCCGTCGTGGTGATAACGCGGAAATGGCCATCATCGAGTTGGTTTGATCAAAGGTTGAAGGTTAAAAGGCTGAAGGTTGAAGGTTGTTGGCGATAGCATTGCGATAGCGACATTAGGCGCGTCAGCGTTCCCTGTTCCCCCAAGGATAGGGGAAGGCTCAAACGAACAGTGGTTAGAGCCGTACCGGAGTTCTTCCGAAAATGCAGATCAGGTTAAAGGTTTGAAGGTTGACCCGTCCAAGAACGCCGAGGCAACCGACAACCTATTAACCAGTAACCGACAACCGGACTCTCAGCGAATTGCCCTGGTGATTCAATACCTGGGTACCAACTTTTCTGGCTGGCAGAGGCAACCTCATGATCGCAGCGTACAGCAGGAAATTGAACAAGCGATCGCTTCCGTGCTAAAGCACCCCGTGACCCTACATGGGGCGGGTCGCACGGATACAGGGGTTCACGCGGCGGCTCAGGTCGCACACTTTAATGCCACAGGAGCGATCCCAGCCCACCGCTGGGCAAATGTGATCAATAGCCGACTGCCTGACGATATCCTAATTCGGGCGTCAGCGTCGGTGCCTTCGGACTGGCACGCTCGTTTCAGTGCTAGCTGGCGTCGCTACCGATATACCCTCTATGTAGACAAGCGACCCAACTTGTTTGTGCGACCCTTTAGTTGGCATTATTATTATGCACCCCTGGATGAGTCTCTCATTCAGGAGGCTTTAAACCCTCTGATGGGTAGACATCATCTGGCAGCCTTTCATCGTGCCAACTCAGGGCGATCGCATTCTTGGGTCGATGTCCAGGCGGCAGAATGTTACCGCAATGGCCCGTTTATTCATATAGAAATTCAAGCTAATGGATTTTTATATGGTATGGTGCGGCTCTTGGTGGGAATGTTGGTACGAGTCGGGAAAGGTGAGATACACCCCAAAGATTTCACAGAACTTTGGGTTAACCAGCGCCGCGAAAAAGTAAAATACGCAGCCCCAGCTAAGGGGCTGTGCTTATTACGTGTCGGCTACCCCAACTCGCCCTTTCCCCCAGAAATTTGGTTTGATACCCAACCCAAGTTCCTCTTACCCACCTCGGTTGAAGCTGAATACTGCCTTAATTGACGGGTTGAAGGTTACAGGTTAAAAGATTGCAGGTTACGACAACTTTCAATCTAGCCCGACATCCTGCGGAGAACGCTGCGCGAACGGGAAGTAAAACTCCTAACGTCGCTTTCGCCAACCCTGTATAACCTTCTAACTTTCACCCCTAAAACCCAACTGTCAACTCTCAACTTAGATACAGACTGATGGAAAAAACATACCTCCCCCCTCAAGAATCCCTGGAAAAAAGTTGGTACGTCGTAGACGCCACAAACCAACGTCTAGGACGGCTAGCCAGTGAGATTGCCATGATTCTCACCGGTAAAAACAAACCGACCTACACTCCTCACATGGATACCGGTGACTTCGTCATCGTACTCAATGCTGAAAAAGTCATGGTCACCGGGAAAAAGCGCACTCAGAAGCTTTATCGCCGTCATTCCGGTCGTCCGGGTGGGATGAAAACCGAGACCTTTGCCAAGTTGCAAGCCCGTATCCCGGAACGGATTATTGAACATGCGGTCAAAGGAATGCTGCCCAAGAGCTCCCTTGGTAAGAGCCTGTTCACCAAACTGAAAGTGTATGCCGGAGACAGCCACCCCCACGAAGCCCAAAAACCACAAGCCCTAACCATTCAGACCATCCCAGGAGGAGATAAATAATGCAAGCTACAGAAACAACGGATCGCGCCGTATACTGGGGCACAGGTCGCCGGAAGTCTTCCGTGGCTCGCGTGCGTCTAGTTCCAGGTAATGGTGAACTCACCGTCAATGGTCGCCCAGGAGACCTTTACTTCCAATTCAATGCCGCTTACCTCACCCTCCTCAAGGCTCCCCTGGAAACCTTGGGACTGGAAAATGAGTACGACATTTTAGTGAATGCTCACGGGGGTGGCTTAACCGGTCAAGCGGACTCCATTCGTCTGGGAGTGGCTAGAGCCTTGTGTGAACTAGACCCCGAAAACCGTTCACCGCTCAAAATAGAGGGCTACTTAACCCGCGACCCACGAGCCAAAGAACGTAAGAAATACGGCTTACACAAAGCTCGTAAAGCACCTCAGTACTCCAAGCGATAAACACCTTGAGTTTCTTAGCTGTCAGCTAATTACTAACCCAAACAGGCATGGGGAATGGGTATTCTCCTGTAGTTCCCTAACCCCCAGTCCTCAGTAGGGAAATCCTTGGCTCAACAGCAAAAAGCTAAAATTAAACTAGAGTTGACAAAAGTTTAAGGTCAAAGAAAAACCATGCCAAAAGCTGATATTCATCCCAAGTGGTATCCAGAAGCAAAGGTTTATTGCAACGGAGAAGTTGTAATGACCATTGGCTCAACCAAGCCAGAACTCCATGTTGATGTATGGTCGGGCAATCATCCGTTCTACACAGGTACGCAGAAAATGATTGATACCGAAGGACGAGTCGAGCGCTTTATGCGGAAATACGGGATGCTCGATGATACGGCTCCAGCGAACCAATCGGGTTCTAAAGAAAAATAGCTTCCTTGGCTTGCTGTCATCACCCAGTCACTGTTAAGAGCTGGGTCGATTTTTTTTATTTGTAAGCCAATCCGCTATTTTGATGGAGCGATCGCACAAGTCATGGCCGAAACCTACCTGCTGGAGAAACTACAATCTGTCGAGCAAACCTTTCATGAATTAACGCGGCGTCTGGCTGATCCAGATATCGCGACTGACCCAACGGAGATGCAACGGGTCACCAAAGCACGTTCCTCTCTGGAGGAAGTGGTCAATACCTACGATACATGGAAGACCACTCAAGAAGAGTTAGCTGGAGCACGCAGCGTCCTCAAAGAATCCAGTAGCGACCCAGAATTACACCAGATGGCCGCATTGGAAGTTGAAGAACTGGAAACCAAGCTCAACGAGTTGGAAGTCCGTCTGAAAGTTTTACTATTGCCTCGTGACCCCAATGATGATAAAAACATCATGTTGGAAATACGAGCCGGAACAGGCGGCGATGAGGCGAGCATTTGGGCTGGTGACTTGGTGCGGATGTACTCGCGTTACGCCGAATCTCAAAAGTGGCGAGTCAAATTGCTCTCTGAATCCTTGGCTGATATGGGCGGATTTAAAGAGGCGATTCTGGAAATTCAGGGCGACCAAGTTTACAGTAAGCTGAAGTTTGAAGCAGGCGTCCATCGGGTACAACGAGTACCTGTTACGGAAGCCGGGGGTCGCGTTCATACTTCTACAGCAACGGTGGCAGTGATGCCGGAAGTGGATGAAGTAGAAGTCCAGATTGACCCGAAAGATATAGAAATGAAAACCGCTCGTTCCGGCGGTGCTGGCGGACAGAACGTCAACAAAGTGGAAACAGCCGTTGACCTGATCCACAAGCCCACAGGGATTCGAGTGTTCTGTACGGAAGAGCGCTCTCAACTCCAAAACCGAGAGCGGGCGATGCAGATTCTCCGCGCCAAGCTTTACGAGATTAAGCTCCAGGAGCAACAACAAGCAGTAAGATCGATGCGGCTGTTGCAAGTGGGTACCGGTTCTCGCTCTGAGAAAATCCGGACTTACAATTACAAAGACAATCGCGTCACCGATCACCGTCTGGGTCAAAACTATTCACTCAACCCAGTTCTTGAAGGCGATTTGGAAACCATGATTCAATCTTGTATTAGCCAAGATCAGCAGGAGCGCTTAGAAGAGTTAGCAGCGTCCACGTCTAGCACCGAATCGCATAAATAAGATTTAAGCTTGTCATCTCAACAAAAGCCCCGGTATTTCTACCGGGGTTTGTTTTTGCTTATTCAGCCTTGATGCGCTTTTCCAAATACTGACCAATCATCTTCTGTTCGCCAGCACGAGAGATGATAGTTTGCCTAGTGCGATAGTTTTCGCCAATCAGTTTAAGTTCTTCCTCAAACACGGAGCCTTGGTATTCGGTTCGCAAGCACAAGGTTTGGGGATTGGAGAAGTAATACTGCGCGGTAATGGGCTTAGAGGTGGCAAAACCGCGATCGCGATACAGGATATCTCCTAACACCCCAAAGACGGTCGAATCTTCAGACTGCTTACGCCCCGTAACGGAATCATTACTTTTCCAGCTCACATGACTACCGCAGGTGAGCGAAATTCCATCGGGTAGCTTGTGCTGCCGCTGTAGCTCAAGCAGTTCATCACAACCTTGCTCTAGAAACCGAACAGTAATCAGGCTGACTATTTCCTTGGTATCTCCATCAGGCAGCGTGTAGTAGCGGCGTTCAGAGCGCCAGTGCCCAACTGATTTACGGAAAAAAGCTGCAATTAAGGATTCTTCTAGGGTTTGGGTATTTCTTAGGCGTGATGTCACCGATGTTATTCCTCATGCGAAGGTTATTACCAGCATGACTACACAGATTGTGCGTTATGCCAATAATTGCAACTATTCTTAACATATTACTAGTTTAACCATTCTAACCAGTAATTGAACTCAGCCATGCGGATGAATTTTAGGATTGACGTAGTTGCAACATCCCAAATTGGACGGTTCCGGGTTGGCTTCCCCTGCTTAGATTTTCCACAAACCTTCAATACTTTCGGGTTTGGGGTTACGTTAACAGGATGAGTTTTGATGCTAACTGATGAATTTTTTACAAAAAATGACCATTTGACAACTGTAGCCAAATTTACAAATAACGTTAATTAGGATTATTCTTAATTTCTCATTAATTCTTAATCACTTACTAATATTAATTTTTGAATCAAATGTGACGATTTTGTACTTTGGCGTGAGCGTCTAGCTTCTCTTAATAGCTGCCAAGCACCTGGAGAAAAAATGGCAGGGAAAGAAATTTGAGCCGCGTTAAATAGCTTTCCTTGCTTGAGGGCGACTAGACTCCAATGTAATTTTAGGTAATCTCGGATATATTGAAATTGTGGAAGAACAGAACAATATTTTGGACTAACCTGTGAATAAATTCTCTGTTTAATCAAAATATTAGTATCAAGACGATTTTGAATAGAAAATTTTTGATTAAAGGCTCCTGACCAAACTGTCCGATAACCCAAGCATTCATTAATAAAAATGGCATCTCCAAATTGAGAAATTTTAATCCAAGAATCAATATCATCAAAGTTGGTATCTAACGTCGAGTCCCAACCGCCTGTTTTGAGAAAGGCATCACGGGAGAAAGCGACTTGCACAGGAGTACCGAAAGGAACCTGTTCCATGAGCATTCCGTAATGAATGTCTTCTTGGGGAATATAAAATACTTTTCCTGGCCCTGGTTTTCGGGTTCTGCTAATTTCAAGTTCTTTATCATCAACCTGGATAGCTTGACAAGAACAAATTACAGCTTGAGGACGAAGTGCGATCGCATTTGTCATTTCCTCAATACAGTTAGATGCTAAATAGTCATCATCATCGAGTAACTTAATCCAATCTCCCGTTGCTAGTTCGACACCGGCATTCACTGATTTGGAGTGACCGATATTTTCTGAGTTGCGATGATAAACCAGACTATTGTTCCCAGCAGTAGCAAGTGCTTCACATCGTTCTTGGACATAGGCTTGAGTGCTATCTGACGAACAATCATCAACTACGACAACTTCACAAGGTAGAGTTTGAGATAAAGCGCTGTCAAGAGCACGTTTTAACAGATTGAGGCGATTATAAGTTGTGATGACAATGCTGAATTTCATTGCTTTTTCCCCCAGAACTAACCAGTAATTCAATGTTAAGACGGACCAATAGTTTTCCTTCTCGTCTCAGCGTATTCTGCTAAAAAATTGTAAATTTTCGTCAAAAGAGTAGAGGATTACCAAAAAAATCGATTTATCGCTTATATAAGTTATTAAGTTTAGCCGAACTTCAAATCTCTCTTCTCAGCTTTATGTTTCTCCAAAAAATTGACATTTGGGCAAATAAATGCATGACAAGACAACTGTTCAAGCTTACTTGTTATTTAGGACTAGGTGGGGCAATAACCCTCAGTGGATGCTTGGTTAACGTCTTCTCCGGCAATTATGCCCTTGCTCAGATTGCCCCCGATACTACTTTAGGCGCTGAAAGTTCCGTATCCACACCTCTTGATGCACAGGGCTTGCCGATTGACCGCATCGATGGGGGAGCCATTCGGGGGACAAATTTATTTCACAGTTTTCTCGAATTTAATGTGGCTGCCAATCGGGGTGCATATTTCTTTAGTCCAGTTAATATTCAGAACATTCTGGCTCGCGTTACAGGCAGTAATGCCTCCCAGATTTTGGGAACGCTGGGAACGTTTGGTGCTTCTAATCCTAATTTGTTCTTGATTAATCCGAATGGGATTATTTTTGGAGAGAATGCCAGTTTGGATGTTGGGGGTTCCTTTGTGGCGACGACTGCGACTGCCATTCAATTTGGTAATCAAGGTTTTTTCAGTGCCTCCAATCCGGAAGCTCCTGCATTACTGACAGTAAATCCTTCTGCCTTTTTCTTTAATCAAATCAACGCTGGACGAATAGAGAATGGGTCAATTGCTCCAGCAGGATTGGATCTAACAGGAGCTCCTCTATTTGGTTTACGAGTTCCAGAGGGTCGAAGCTTGCTCTTCATTGGTGGGGACATCGCTCTTGATAGAGGAAGAGTGAATGCTCTGGGGGGTCGAGTGGAATTAGCAGGAGTTGCTGGTACAGGAACGGTTGGGTTGAATATTGATGGCAATAATCTAAGTGTGAGTGTTCCCGAAAATATTACGCGAGCTGATATAAGCATCAGCAATAAAGCTAGAGTCAATGTAACGGCTGATGATGGCGGCGATATTGTCATTAGCGCTCACAATTTAGACATTTTAGAGGGAAGTTTCTTATCTACTGGAATCGGACTAAATTTAGGAACAGCTAATAGTCAGGCGGGAGACATTACACTCGATGCGACTAGTACAGTTACGATTTCAGGAAGCGATGTCATCAATATTGTGAACGCCGGAGCTATAGGTCAGGGAGGGAATATGATTGTTAGAGCCAAGTCGCTCTTCCTGACAGATTCTGCTTTTTTAGCTGCTGTTATGAGGGGGCGCGGTGATACTGGACGGGTATTCGTGGAGGTCACCGAGGCTGCCTTACTCACACAGGGCAGTACAATTTTCAACACAGTGCAACGAGGAATCGGTAACGGAGGCGACATTATATTCATAGCTGGCTCAGCTTCCTTTCTTGAAGGTGCTCAACTAGTAGCCGACAACAGGAATGCAGAGGGAAATGGGGGGAATATAACGGTTCAAGTTCGCGACCATATTTTTATAGATGGGGTGTACAGCGATGGGTTCGCCAGTGGAATATTCGCTGCGGTAACACCAGGCGGACGTGGCAATGCAGGAAATATAACACTTACGGCTGGCTCCCTTTCTTTGACTAATGGTGGTCGCCTGCAAAGTAACACTCGTGGACTGGGAGATGCAGGAAATATCATAATTGATGTCCGCGACCATATTGTCATAGATGGAATAGACAGTCCTCTAGGAAGTGGAACCCCCAGTGGAGTCTACACCACTGTAGGAACGGACGGTGTAGGTAAGGGGGGAGACATTTATGTCACAGCCGGGTCGTTGACTGCGACGAATGGTGGTCAACTAACTGCCAATACCTTTGAACAAGGGGATGCAGGCAATGTGACGATTGTTGTTCGCGGTCATGTTTCCTTTGACGGGGTGAATACCGATATACCTAACAATCCTTCGTCCAGCGGAGTCTTCAGTGCGGTAGGGGAAATAGTAGAAATGGGGAGAAGAATTCCAGCCGTAGGTCAAGGAGGGAACATCCACATCACAGCAGACTCCCTTTCTGTAACAAATGGTGCTCAGATTGGCACTATCGTTACTAGTGGTAGCCAAGGGGATGCAGGCAGCGTGACAGTTATAACCCGTAAGACGGCTTCCTTTGATGGTGTGAACAATGAACCGAGTGGTATCTTCACTTATGTAGAATCCGGAGCGATCGGCAATGCTAACGACATTGACATCACAACGGGAGTGCTGAGTGTTAGCAACGGCGCTCAACTGAGCGCTATTACTGCTGGAAAGGGTGACGCAGGCGACATCAGGGTGAGGGCAAATACCTTGAATATTACTCAGGGTGGGCAGTTTCTCACAACTACAGAAGGTAGCAGCAGGGCAGGTGATATCAATTTGGATATCCTCGACAGCGTAGTTTTGGCTGGGGCTAACAGTGGATTGTTGGCTAATACGACTGAAGGTTCTAGTGGTAACGGCGGCAGTATTTTCATTAACAACTCAAGAGATGTGCTCATTCAGGATGGAGCAAGAATTGCTGTCGATAGCAAGGGAGCAGGAGTTGGCGGCAATATCGAGATTCAGGCAGACACCCTCACCCTGCAAAATCAAGCACGTCTGTTGGCAGAAACAGCTAGCAATACAGGTGGCAATATTACGCTACAACTACAGGACTTATTGTTGCTACGAAATAACAGCAAAATCTCTACTACCGCAGGCACCGATCAGGCAGGGGGGGATGGAGGCAATATCACCATTGATGCGAAATTTATCGTCGGCGTCCCCAAAGAAGATAGCGACATCACAGCCAATGCCTTTCAGGGGCAAGGCGGTAATATCAATATCACCACTCAAGGTATTTACGGACTCCAGTTTCGCCCACGTTTAACACCGTTAAGTGACATCACTGCTAGTTCTGAGTTTGGCTTAGATGGCGAATTTCAACTGGATTTGCTCACCAATGTTGACCCCAGCCGAGGATTAGCGCAGTTGCCCACTAATATAGTCGATGCATCAGATCAGATTGACCGTCGTTGTACTCCTGCTGCCTCAACCCAAGAACCCAACAGCTTTACAATTACAGGGCGAGGTGGCTTACCACCCAGTCCTAACGACCCTCTACAGAATGAGTCCATCATCACCAATTGGGTCAGTCTCGACTCTGACGTTGAAACTAAAACAGCTCCGGTTTCCATAACCCCTAAGAGTTCCACCCCCAAGCCATTGGTGGAAGCTCAGGGGTGGATGCTCAATCACAAAGGAGAAGTTGTCCTCACGGCTGCGGCGCTGACAGCCACTCCCCAGGGCGAATGGTTTCCTGAAGCAGAGTGCAATGCTCCTTCTGTTCAGAGTCAATAATCAGCCTAAAATACGTTCGGTGTCCAGCTACCGTGCAGCCCGTAAGGAATGTGATGCTTCAAGTGCAATCGCGCCACTGGCCCCTGATTCAAGTCACGACCATCTAAAATCACAACATCAGACCGATGGCGACTGGAGTCATAAACTACCGTAAGCACCCAACCATCATCTTCCTGATTACTATCCGGACGAGGCACAAAAATTGGCTCACTCACATATCCTTTTGGTGCCGCACTCCAAAGCTGTTGTTCCCCTGTGGTTACATCCAGTTTGAGAATCGCCTGTAACGGTGCATTTCCGGTTGGATTATGAGCAGCACCTGTGAACATATAGCGATAGGGGCGTCCTACATTATTGGGATGCAGGGAGGGAAACTCACAGCAGCGTTCTTCCAACTGCTGACGTTCCACCGTTTGCTCATTTAAGTTGAGTGTAAACCGCCAGAATTGTCCCGGTGTCAGTGCTTCAAAATCCACGTTCCGGAAATCGCTGTCGGGTTCAACCTCAGGCAATTTGTCGTAACAAATGGAGTCAATGTAAATCTTGCCATCTTGCTCAAACGCATTCGCGTGGTGGAAGACAAAACCCGCTTTCGTTTCCAAAATTTGCACCCCCTCTTTGTCCCCTCCTTGGTAAAGGGGGGTTGGGGGGGTACGAGGAATCACCACAATTCGGGTAGGCTTCTCTGGCTCAAACTTCACGCACTCACCCGCACCCCGCAATCCGACGGCGAAGGGAATCGGATTGAAGCTAACCGCATTTTGAAAGAATATGCAGTAGTTAGGCGTAATCACAAAGTCATGAATGAAAGCAAAGCCAGGAATGCTTCTCGATTGACGCCGCAGAAGTTTACCCGATTGGTCGAACTCGTAGATAATAATGGTGCTAGAAAGACCCGCTTTGATGGCGAAGTTAACTAGAACTGGTTCACCCGCATTGTATTCACAACTAGGGTCAATCCGAGGGTGAGCTGCAAACGATTCACCTTCCTTCAAAATACCATCCAGGTAGTCTATTCCTATAGTATTGAGCGTGTTTGGGTCTAAGCGGTAAGGTTCAGCCGCTTCCCAGAGTGCCAAGAGCTTTCCGCCCCAGTAAATTACATTGGTATTGGCAATATTCTTGAGTTTAAAATCAAAGGCATTCGCCAACCAACCCCCAGGTTTTTGAGTACCAAAAACACCACGATAGAGGATTTTTCCTGCTGCTTGTTCTGCAATAAAACCCTCAGTGCGAACAAAGCGATTGCGGTAGTGGGCACGACCATTATTAAATGCGATCGCACTAATCATTCCATCTCCATCAAAGGGATGATGCAGCCGTTGCCCATTGATATCAAGCAAGCCAGGGCCATTGCGAAACAAAGTCCCTTGCAGCGCTGCCGGGATCTCCCCTTCGATGTCATCAATCGAATAGTCATATTCATTGGGCTGGGATTCATAACCCTTTTTCCAACCATTCCGCTGATAGGGCAAAGCAGAAACGTCTACTGAAAAGTGTTCTTGAGTTGGTAAAGTTTGCATAGTTCTTATGTAAAAAAACTGTAGAAAATTGGGTGTAAAAATATAGAAATGTAGCGATCTACATCTCTATACCAGTAAAAAAACTGCTATGGAAAACTGAAAAAGCTAGTCAGCCGGTTCTTCAACAGGCTGTGAACCCATACTCTTACTCAGCCTTTTCCCTAAGGGATTACGGATGAATTCGGGTAGCAGTTCCGGTAGGAAAGGTTGCTCCGACATAGCACCCGGAGAATGATGTTCAAACAGCTCTGCCGGTGGCAATGATTTATGATGTTCGGCGGCTTTAATATCAGCTTGCGGGTCAGCAGCCGGTAGCCAACCTAAAAAGGGCAGGGGCAATAAACTGGAGACATTTGTAATCACAATTAACAGCCAAAGCTTGTCAAAGTTACTCTCGGTAACTCCCAACCAATGGGTGAGTAATGCTCCTAGTTCATGGGACAAAAGTCCTGCCAAGTTAAACACCGACATTAAAAGGGCAAATAAAGTAGCTTCCACACCCTCTGGGCAAAGTCGTGCCGACAGTACCAAAACGGGCATAAAGGCAATTTGTCCCATCACCGTCAGGATCAGGCTGTCACCCAAGCTGAACCAGTGATCGTCAATCCCCAGAGTACGATTGGTATGGGTAACGAGCAGTAGGGCACTCATCCCTAAAATAGAGGAGATTACCGTCGTCCATCCCATGAGGCTGCGGAAGGGAAGGTTCTTTAAAAAGCGTTGGAATAACCAGATGCCAATCAGGGAGGCAACACTGGTTACCAAGCGAACACGCCCTAAAAATTCGGGTTCAAACCCTAACTCATTCGTCGTGAAGTAGAAAAATGCGGAATCCGCGCTGGGTGTGGCTTGCCAGATGAATATGAAAGCTGTAGGCAACCAAATGGCCTTTTGCGTCACTGCACCTCGCAGTTGCTTGATTTGATTCCAAACCATAGAGGTGTCAGGACGGGAACTTACAGCTTCTTCCGCAATGAACCAGGCTACGGCTGAAACCAGTAAGGGGAAAGTGGCGGTAATCGCGAAGACAGTTTGATTGCTGAAATGCTGTAGGAGCCATCCACTCAGGTAGGCGGTTATCAATCCGCCGACGGCTGAAGCGCCCCAAGTCAGAGATTGGAGGGAACCGGAGTCACTGAGAGATTCTTTCCGCGCCCGTTCGACAACCAACGAGTCTACAATCACATCACTAATCGCGACAGAGAGAGAACTCAGAAGAATGGCACCCGTCGCCGCCCAAGCGGTATTTACTACAGTGGCGAGACTGAGCCAAGCGGCTGTCCCCATCAATCCCGATAAAATCAGGTAGGGGCGTCTGCGGTAGCCAAAGAGGGGCAATCCGTCTGAGAGAAAGCCAAACAGTGGCTTAATCACCCAGGGTAAAGCGGCAATACCCATCAGTGCTGCCACCTGAGCGGGACTTAATGCCAATTGGTCTTTGAGGAAAAAGCTAATCGCCAGACGCGCTAAGCCCAGGATGCCCTGGACAAAATAGACGATTAAGATGGCAATCAACTCAGGTGTGGGTTCATTGCCAAAGAATACTTTTTCTTTCAAAGATTCCTTGAAGGTGTCCAAGCCGGACTGGGAAGCAATCATGAACATTTTTTAAGAATTGTCTCCTTTTCTATCTTATATGTACTCTCCCAACCATTGCGATCGCTATAAAGTCAGATTTTTGTAACATCCAGCCTGTTGCCAGAATCTTCAGGAGGCTGGAGTATTCCCTCACAAGCCATTCGGGGACGCCTCATTTAGAAGGGGAGGAGGAGCTTTCCGCGAACCAGTTATTTTTGTCTGGCTACGCTAGAGTTTAGGACTATTGCGAAAGTTAACAAAAATCAATCCTGGTTAGGTAACTACTTGCTCACTCCAAGGGGTAACACCCCCTGTCCTAAAAATGTAATAATGTGGTCTAGATTTGACGGTTTTGCCGTTGAGCTTGTTCTGGGGCTGTAGCCAGTCATACATCGCTCACGATCAACGACTCTTGCTAAACCCTCATCCTCTAAACCTGACGGAGTTTGGGAGTTTTATCCCACGGAAAAATGCCACATTGTTTGGGAGCTTAACGGGTACATCAAGGCTGAGGAGAACAACCTCTATTTTCAAGGCATCCATACTTCTTGGCTGCTGATTGCGCTCTAGGTGGCGGGTGGCAGTGGCATCAGATCAGGGCTATGAATAGGCTTCTTGGAATTTAGGACATCTATCACCTCATCTATGATCTTCCGCATTGCTCGAACGGTTGGTATCTCCAAACCCGATTGGGTCAGTATGGGCGCTGTAAGCCTAATGCATCGGGGCATGATAGCATCCTTCTCCATGATGGTCATCATAGCCGCCTTACTGGGAGTACGACATGTAGGGGGATTACAGCCCCTAGAACTCATTGCCTTCGATTATTTTGTACGCCTGCGGTCAAAACCAGCAGCGCCCGACCCCCGCATCCTCGTAATCACCATTACAGAGAAAGATATCCGAGATCAGAAAAAGTGGCCGTTTTCCGACCAGGTTGTTGCCCAACTATTGAAAAAACTGCAAGCGATGCAACCGGCTGTGATTGGCCTGGATTTGTATCGCGATATTCCCATCGAACCGGGTCATAATGAACTGGTTGCCCAACTCAAGCAACCCAATGTCATAGCGATTCAAAACATTGACAACGTCACGGGGACAACAGCACCCCCCGATGTGTCACCGGAGCAAGTTGGGTTTAACGACTTGCCGATTGACCCCGATAATGTTATTCGCCGCAATATATTATTTGCTGAAAACGAAAACGGTGCTCTTTTTTCTTTTTCCCTGCGTCTGGCTCTCGTCTATCTCGAACAACAAGGAATCTCGCTTCAAGACAGTCCCAGGCATCCGGGTTTGCCACAATTGGGAAAGGCAGAATTTTGGCGATTAGAAAAAAATTCAGGTGGGTACCAAACTATTGAAGCGGATGGTTATCAAATCTTACTCAACTACCGCTCACCGAACAATATCGCCCAGGAAGTTTCCTTGAACGAGCTTTTGAATGGCTCACTCAATCCGAGTTGGGTAAAAGGCAAAATTATAATCATCGGCTCGACAGCACCTAGCCTCAAAGATAGGTTCCCAACTCCTTATAGCCCCACCTTGAAGAAAAACCACAATATGGCTGGAGTTTTCCTCCATGCCCAAATGGTAAGCCAACTCCTGGATGCGGCGACTGGATCTCGACCTTTGTTCTGGTTCTGGCCAGAATGGACAGAGGTAGTATGGATTGTCGGTTGGAGTGTACTAGGAGGCATTCTAGGCCAGATTAGTTATCATCCCTTCAGGTTGAGTCTCCGCCTTGCGATCGCACTGGGGACTTGTACGGGTATTTGCTTTTATCTGTTCACTAATGGCGGATGGGTGCCTTTAGCCGCACCTGCTTTGGGGTTTGTCTTGACAGCCGGCACCGTGGTTAGCCGTCGAGCGTATCAAGCCCAGCAAAAGCAACATATTGTGATGAAGCTGTTGGGACAAAACACATCCCCGCAGATTGCACAAACCCTGTGGCAAGGACGCGCAAGCCTGCTCAAGTCGGGTAAGTTACCCGGTATTCGGCTCACAGCAACCCTGATGTTTGCTGACATCAAAGACTTTAGCACTATCTCGGAAACCATGACCCCCGAAGAATTGCTGGAGTGGTTAAACGAATTTCTGGGTATTCTTACCCAAGAAGTCATCCAGCGTCAGGGCATCATCAACAAGTTTACGGGTGATGGGGTGATGGCTGTTTTTGGTGTGCCCACCTGTCGCCTCGATACCAGAGAAGTGGAAGACGATGCTAGAGCGGCAGTCGCTTGTGCCCTTGCGATTAGCGATCGCCTTGAGGAGATGAACCAAAACTGGCAGCGTCAAGGCTTACCCATTATTCAAATGCGGATTGGGATTTTCTCAGGGCCGGTGGTTGCCGGGAGTTTAGGGGGTAAAGACCGTTTGGAATACGGCATCATTGGGGACAGTGTGAATATTGCCTCCCGTTTGGAAAGCTGTGAAAAACATCGCCAACCCACCAACTGTCGCATCCTGATTGGCTACGAAACGTTAGTTTATCTACGAGAGATGTTTGAGGTGGAAGGCTGGGGCTTGTTAGCTCTCAAAGGTAAACAGCAAATGGTTGACGTTTACCGAGTGGTGGGGTTGAAGCGGAAAAAATCTTCGTCAGTTACGGTTCACGAAAATCAATCTTGACACCCTTTTACTTTTGTTTGGCTCCATCTCATCCGTGCCGCCTAATAATCAATTCCCTGTCATTTTCTCTTTTTTCTCCTTCAAAATAAATGGTTTTTTCTGTAAATAAAAACCTTTTTTGGAAGCATTTACGGTTAAGCCAATAACGGTAAGAAGAAAGTTTTCAGAGTGTAGATTATTAGGGAATAGCTTTTCATTCAAGGCACTTCCCAATTAATCAAGTCCAGCAATATAACTGCGTCTGATTCCTTCATAATCCTGTGACAATTTATTTCTGGGAAGTCCCCTAGAAATTTACGGATGCTAACTTGAACACAGGCGTGGGAGTGGCGGATTTGACACTTTAGTGACACGTTGCGGAAGGGGAAAGCTGTGATGGCGAAAAGCTGGAAAGGTCGGGGCTGGTGGTTGAGTTTAGCGGTATGGTTAACGATGGGTGAATCCATAACTGGGTTCAATAATTGCACCTCAGCCCAGATGACTCCTGATACCACGCTAGGTACTGAAAGTTCAGTCGTAACACCTAACGTCAATATAAGGGGGCTTCCTGCTGATCGCATTGATGGAGGAGCAACGCGAGGTACGAACCTATTTCACAGCTTCTCAAATTTCAATGTTGGGGAGGGATTGCGAGTCTATTTTTCCAATCCATCCGGGATTGAAAACATTCTGACGCGAGTAACAGGTAATAACCTCTCCAATATTTTGGGAACTTTGGGGGTAGATGGGGGAGCAAATCTATTTTTGCTCAATCCCAATGGTATTATCTTTGGACAAAATGCCCAATTGGATATTGCAGGTTCGTTTGTGGCGAGTACAGCGAACGGTATTACATTCGATAACGGCTTTGTTTTTAGCGCCAAAAACCCAGAAGCACCCCCGTTGCTGACGATTAACGTTCCTTTGGGTTTGCAGTATGGCTCGAATCCTTCGGGTGCAACAATTGCCAACTCTGGTAATTTAACCGTAGGTCAAAATCTGGGACTGGCGGCAGACAACCTAGACTTAAAGGGTCAATTGCAAGCAGGAGGGCAGTTAGCGTTATATGCCTTAAATACATTGCAAGTTCGCGATAGTACCACGAAGCCTTTTATCGCAAAAGCTGGAGGGCAGATGGTCGTTCAGAGCAATCAAACTGTAGATATTTTTGCCCTGAATCACGCGGAAAGCGGATTTTTCTCTGGTGGGGATATGGTGTTACGTTCAGCTAACACGGTATTGGGCGATGCTCGCTACTGGAGTGGGGGCAGTTTTCGGATTGAAGGGTTAGATGGCACTCTCCAAGATTTATCAAGTCCTAATGACCCAATTATTCGCTCGATTGGGGATGTCAGCTTTAACAACTATATCGGTACCTCACTACACATTTTGGCAGGCGGTAGCGTGACGATTCCTGGCATCGTAGCGATTACAGCACCAGAAACAGGTACCGTTGGGGTTGACTATCTTGCGGAGGAGGTTCCTTTATCGGATGGAACGCTCGTACCCATTAATGGCAGTGTGAGACCAACGTTGGATGTGCGTGCTGGAGTAGAACCGGGTGCAATTGGTATCCCTGGACTCACAGGAAACAGCGACTATTTATTTTACTCAGGCTTTATCAATTTTTTTGGCTTTATTTTCCCGATCTCAGAAGATCCCGTAGGTACGAATGTACCGACCAGTGCAGACATCAACATTGGTGGGATTGTCATGTTGGGACAGAATGCGGCAAATGGACAAATTTTGTTAACAAACCAGTACAGACCCAATCAGTTATTGCCAGGAGGGAATATTGAAGTTGGAGCAATTGTAACGACAGATGATGTTTCTGAATTTGCGAATCAACTGCCTGCGAACCTCCTTACTGCTCTTAATTTTGCTGGTCTTTTAGATGACTTTTCTGGGGATGGCGGAAGCGTAATTCTCGACTCCAGGAGCCAAATTACAATAAATGGCGCCAGTCTTAGCAACTTTGGCTTAAACTTCGGTCTGATTAACACCTCTTCTGGCACAGGCAAGGCTGGAGATGTTACTCTCCTAGCCAATGAGAAAGTCTCCCTCGCTAATACTTTTATTCTGAGCGATACGTCGGGTGCAGGCACAGGGGGTGATATTACGATTAAAGCACCGTCAGTTTCCTTCACCGATAAGACAGTGGTATCTTCCTCTACATTTGGCACAGGGCAAGGAGGAAAATTGACCGTGATTGCTCCAAACTCTGTGGACGTAGCGGAGAGTAATTTGTTTGCAGCAACCACAGGGGATGGAAAGGCTGGAGACTTAAATATCGTAACTGGGAAGTTGACTGTTCGAGATAAAGCCGCCATTGCTACTGTTTCCCTCGGCAATGGTGATGCAGGAGACTTAAAAATTGATACCCAACAATTAATGATCAAAGATGGATCAATCACAACCAGCACTCTGGGCGGTCCAAGTTTTGGCACACCACTAGGTCAGGGTAATGGTGGGGAATTAATCATCAACGCCTCGGATTCCGTGGAGTTGGTGAGTACTTCCGCCGATAGCCTGATTGACCTGACTATTCCTATCCCAGGTTTTGCATTTTCAGAAATTCAGGCACCCATCGGGTTGTTCTCCTCTTCCCAATCTTCAGGAAGTGCTGGCGACTTGAGCATTACCACTGGACGGTTGACGATTCGGGGTGGGGCAATGGCGTCAACGACCACCTCCTTCGGGGGTCAAGGCGGAAATTTAACAGTCAAGGCCTCTGAGCGAGTCGAGCTGATTGGCACGTCAAACAATACAACAGTTCCCAGTGCCTTGATTTCTGATACGTACCGCTCTGGCAAAGGTGGAGATATTACGATTATCACACCTCATTTGCTGATCAAAGAGGGAGGGGCTGTATCCGCCGCAACAGGTAACGTATTGGGAGAAAATGACCCCAATGACAGGGGTCAGGGAGGAAATGTAACCGTAGTCTCAAGCTTGGTCGAACTTTATGGTGCTTCATCCAATCCATTATTGCGGAGTGGTTTAGTCACTAGCACCGTCGGCTTTGGTAATGCTGGAGATATGCTGATTAACGCAGATCGGTTAATTGTTGGCGATGGTGCTGTTGTCTTGACGGCTGCTCTCCGGGATGGAAATAGTGGCAACTTAACCGTGAATGCCTCTGAGTCGGTAGAAGTGGTGGGAACTGCACCGGATAAATTACCCAGTGGTATATCGACTGGTACAGCCGGATCGGGAGCCGCTAGAGACTTGACGATTAATACTAAGCGGTTAACCGTCCGAGATGGGGGGCTGATTTCAGCCGGAACCGTTGCCTCAGGTGCGGGGGGCAATCTGATGGTGAATGCCTCTGAATGGGTGGAACTGGTGGGAACAGGAAGCGATGGACGCCCTAGCGGCTTATCCGCAGGGTCGGGAATCACAGGTGTTTCATCCATTCCTTTATTGCAGCGTTTTGGGGTAGACCCATCCCAAGCCACAGGTGACAGTGGAGATTTGAAGCTAACCACTGGACGCTTAATTGTTCGTGACAAGGCCGAGGTTTCGACGGCTACCTTAGGGCCGGGACTGGGAGGAAATATTCACCTACAAGCCAATTCCATCGATTTGAGCAATGGTGCTCAATTATCGGCTGCAACCTCTGGTTCTGGAAGAGCAGGGACGATCAGTGTGCAAGGGCCTGACACGATTGCCCTTAACAATAGCTCCATCTCTACCTCTGTGAATGCGGGTGCTGTTGGTGAGGGGGGTAAAATTGACCTCCAAACGCGATCGCTCTCTTTAAACAACGGGGCACAAGTCTCAGCTGCAACTTCTGGAAAAGGCCAAGCCGGTAATATTTCGGTGCGCGACGCTGACACTGTTTCCCTGACGAATAGTGCCATTTCCACAGCGGTGAATGCTGGTGCTGTTGGTGAAGGGGGTGATATCGATATCCAAACGCGATCGCTGTCTGTACGCGACCAATCTCGCATCAGCGCCAGTACCTCTGGAGACGGGAAGGCAGGCAGTATTACCGTAACAGGAAATACTCTTGAAGCCGCTAACGGCGGGCAACTCCTCACCTCGACAGCTAGCGGTCAAGATGCCGGAAATATCAACCTGACCCTTCAGGATGAGGTGAAGCTCACAGGAGACGGTACGGGTATATTTGCCAACACCGCCCCCGGTTCTACAGGCAACGGCGGCAGTATTTTTCTGGACACCACAACCCTCCTGTTGCGGGATGGTGCGGGTATTGTTGTGGGTAGCCAAGGTGCAGGAGAAGGCGGCAGTATCACCGCTCAATCCAACTCAACCACCCTGGATAATCGAGCCTTTATCTCAGCTAAAACGGCAAGCAATACAGGGGGCAACATAACTCTAGGAGTACAAGACTTATTATTGCTGCGTCGGCGCAGTGAAATCTCCACCACCGCAGGTACGGCACTCTCAGGGGGAGATGGCGGAAATATTACAATTAGCGCTGGCTTCATCTTGGGAATTCCCAAAGAAAATAGCGACATTACGGCAAATGCTTTTACAGGTCGAGGCGGCAATATCAACATCACCACTCAGGGTATCTTTGGACTGCAATTTCGCCCTCGCCTGACTCCCTTAAGTGATATCACCGCCAGTTCCGAGTTCGGTCTTAATGGTTCCGTGCAAATCATCACTCTAGGGGTTGACCCCAATCGAGGATTAGCGGAGTTACCTACTGATTTGGTAGATGCAACAGGACTGATTGATCGCCGTTGCGTGCCTGGTGCAGGAACGGAGCAAAGCAGCAGCTTTACCATTACAGGTCGTGGTGGGTTACCCCCCAACCCCCACGAGACACTGGGCGAAGAAGGTTTGTTAGAAGATTTAGGGACTCCAGTCGGGGTAAGTACTGGAAGTCGAAAAGGACAGCCGCGTCGTGCTTCTGCATCATCAAGTTCTTCACCTCCGCCACTGGTAGAAGCTCAAGGATGGGTGATTGCTCCAGATGGGACTGTAATCCTTACTGCACAAGCCCCCACCGCCACCCCTCAACATCCTTGGCAAACTCCCGCATCCTGTCAAACCCTCTCCCCCTCTAGTGTCGCTCCCACCGCCAGCCCCCGTTAATACCAAGTTGCAGTCAAAGATAGTAGATAGGGAGACAAGGAAGACAAGGGGGACAAGGGGGACAAGGGGGACAAAATACTACGTTTGAATGCAACTTGGTATAAGACTATGGCAAAAACACGGCATTTACGTTGCAGGGGTCATCAACCCCAATTCAACCCGTTCCGTTTTGGCTGTGGGCGATTGATACGTTTTCCTAGGTTCACCCGTCTCTTACTGGCCTGCCTGACAACACTGTTGTGCCTGATCAGCCATCCTGTTTTAGCTCATCTCGCTCATGGGATTTCTGTGGAAAACCTCTCTCCTACAAGGAGAGAGGCTTTAAATTCTCCTCCTTCCCTACCAGGGAAGGGGGCTGGGGGGTTAGGTTTAGAGTGGGCTGATCCACAGGGCGTGAAAAGTCAGCCTATATACCCAGCTATTTCTTCCGGTTTGAATGCAACTCAGTCTGACTTAGCGGCAGCACCCCAATGGCTGCAACAGGGTCGAGACTACTACGAAGCCGGACAATATGCCGCCGCCGTCAAAGTCTGGCAACAAGCGGTTCCAGCTTACCAATCCCAAGGAGACTCCCTCAACCAAGCGATGGTCTTGAGTAATTTAGCCTTGGCTTATCAGGCTTTAGGGCAGTTACCGGATGCGAAAAATGCGATCGCAACTTCCCTGCAACTGCTCCAATCACAACCCAATACACCAGAAAAACGCCGCATCCTTGCCCAAGCGTTCAATACCCAAGGTAGTTTGCAAATGGCACAAGGACAAGCACAACCAGCGCTCACCACCTTACAACAGGCAACGGATACCTATCGGCAAGTGGGTGATGAAGCGGGAGTCATCCGCAGTTTACTCAACCAAGCGCAAGTGCTGCGAGTCTTGGGGCTTTACCGTCGTGAACTCTCTACCCTCACCCAAATCAATCAAACCCTACAAACGCAACCCGACTCTCTTCTCAAAGTGGCAGGACTGCGTCACTTAGGTAACGCCCTACGCTTAATTGGCGATCTGAATGAATCTCGAAAAGTCCTACAGCAAAGCCTGGAAATTGCCGAAAAATTATCCTCACCGCCCGACCAAGCCGCCGCCCTCCTCAGTTTAGGCAATACTGCCCGGACTCAGTTGCAAGCTGAAGCCGCACTCAACTTTTATCAACAAGCTGCCGCAACCCAAGGTTCTTCCATAACACAAATTCAATCTTTAGTCAATCAATTGAATCTAATTGCAGAAGGAGGTCTGAAACAAGATATCGCCTCCCTCACCCAACCGCTATTACCTCAAATTCAAGCGCAACTCACGGACTTACCCCTAAGTCGTATTAGTGTCTATGCCCGAATTAATCTGGCTCACAGCCTTTTGAAGCTGGCACAAACCAAAGCCAAACAGGACCAGCCAACTCCGGATTCACCCCTTCCGCTTGACAGCTCAAAAATCCGAGAGATTGCCCAAATATTAGCGATCGCGATCGAGCAGGCATCGACGTTAGGAGACCAACAAGCCCAAGCCTATGCCCTCGGCAGTCTCGGTGAACTCTACGAGAAGACTCAGCAGTGGTCAGAGGCACAAAATCTCACTCAAAAAGCCCTCATCCTGACTCAATCGATCAATGCGCCAGAGATTTCTTATCGCTGGCAGTGGCAACTCGGACGCTTGCTCAAAGTACAAGGCAATGAAGACGGTGCGATCGCCGCGTACTCGGAAGCCATCAATACACTACAATCGCTACGGAATGACCTCGTTGCGATTAACTCAGAGGTACAGTTTTCTTTTAGAGAGGGAGTGGAACCCATCTATCGTGAGTTTGTCTCATTACTGCTGCAAGGGGACAGCCAAAATACCAGTCCAGAGCGTCTAGAGAAAGCCCGTAAGGTGATTGAGTCTTTACAATTAGCTGAACTGGATAACTTCTTCCGCGCTGCCTGTTTGACGGCAAAACCTGTTCAAATTGATGCCATTGACCAAAAAGCCGCCGTAATTTACCCAATCATTCTGCCAGACCGTTTAGAAATCATCCTGAGCCTCCCTCAGCAACCCTTGCGCCATTATGCAACGCCTCTCCCGCAAGGCGAAGTTGAACAGACTCTCAAGAAACTACGTCTAGAACTCACAGACGTGATCAGTCGGACTTTTTTACCCCTATCTCAGCAGGTGTATGACTGGTTAATCCGACCCATTGAAGCCGATTTAGCGCAAAGTCAACTCAAAACTCTAGTCTTTGTTCTAGATGGCTCTCTGCGGAATATTCCGATGGCGGCGCTCCACGACGGGAAGCAGTACTTAATGGAAAAATATGCCATTGCTTTGACTCCAGGGTTAGAATTGCTCGAATCCCAGCCTCTGACACGGGGTCAGCTCAAAGTTCTGACGGCTGGACTCTCGGAGGCTCGTCAGGGCTTTTCTGCCCTCCCGGCGGTGGAAGTGGAACTTAATCAAATATTGTCTGAGGTATCGGGTGAAAAACTGTTTAATCAGGAGTTCACCAAGACCAAACTTCAAAACGCGATCGAGGCAATTCCTTTCCCTGTGGTACATTTAGCGACTCATGGTCAGTTCAGTTCCAAGGCGGAGGAGACGTTTATTCTGACTTGGGACGACCGGATTAATGTGAATGAATTAAATAACTTCTTGCAAAAGACCGACCAGCGCCGAGAGATTCCGATTGAATTGCTGGTTTTGAGTGCCTGCCAAACCGCCAAAGGGGACAACAGAGCCGCTCTAGGAATTGCTGGCGTGGCTGTGCGAGCGGGAGCACGTAGCACACTTGCCACCTTATGGTCGGTCAATGATGACGCAACCTCTGCACTAATGAGACAGTTCTATCAGGAGTTAGCGGAGTCCTCCGTGAGCAAAGCTGAAGCCATCCGTCGCGCCCAACAATCCATCCTACAAGACCCCAACTGGCAGCACCCCTATTACTGGGCACCTTATGTATTAGTGGGAAATTGGCTTTAACTTAGCGCGGGGATAGGGCCGGAGCTTTAGTGAGTATGGGGGAGTTGGCCCAAAACTCATACGAGAACGGGAAAGCCGGTAATCGGAATATTAAAAAACCGTTAAGCAAAATTGCCGTTGCCTTCTTTAAGTAATAAATTGTCAAATTTTGATAGCGACATCAAAAGTATCCTTATTCTTGGAAGGCTGACCACCACTGACCCTAACAGGACTCACGGATTTTAACGGGGGACTGAAGCTACCAGGGCTTGTGTTCCTGCGGTTAGCTGTGTCAGTCCTGATTTAATAACGAAACAATTACTAGAGAAGAGGCACTTCCATGATTCAAAAAATTTTAGTTGCTGTAGCCGGTCGGGGACTCTGTGAAGAGATGCTGAACATGTTGCTGGAAATCCCCGTTCTGCAACAGGTAGCTGTCACGGTTCTGCACGTTGTGCCACCCCAAATCACCGCCGATGCTATGTCCGCTAAGTTGGAGGAGGGAGGTAAGATTCTAGCCCAAGCTGTCAAGTCGATCCATCTAGACGCGAGCAAAATTTCAGCCCGACTCAAACAGGGAGAACCCAAAGACATAGTCCTCCAAGTCGCTGAAGAAGAAGACTCTGACCTGATTATTATGGGTTCGCGAGGGCTGAAGCGCTTAGAAGCGATTTTGGAAAACTCGGTCAGCCAATACGTTTTCCAATTGTCTCCCCGTCCCATGTTACTGGTCAAAGACGACGCCTACGTCAAACAAATCAGGCGCGTTATGGTAGCGATGGATAAATCCGATTCAGCTCAACAAAGCTTGAATTTAGCCCTATCACTCTTACAAGATATTAACGGTAGTGAGCTATTTTTAGTCCATGTCAATCCTGACAAGCTTAAAGGTGCTGAACCCATTGTTCAAGCAGAAAACGACCCAGTTCTAGCACCGGCAGTAGCAGAGGCGAAACGGCGGGGTGTAGCTTACCGTTGTATTAACACAAGCGGTAAGGCAGGAGAAGAGATTTGTCGATTAGCCGATGAGAAGAATATTGACTTGTTAATTCTCGGTTCTCCTGATCGCCGTCCCTCGATTGCTAAAACATTACCCGATTTAGATCGATTACTAGGGGGTTCGTTATCCGACTATGTCCGAGTTTATGCCAACTGTCCCGTGTTATTATCACGTACTGTTGATTGAACTCTAAGTTAGCCTTCTGGAGAATTAGTATTCCTTGCTTCAAAGGTGGGTAACATCCAGTTGCCTTTTGTTACAGCCGAGTCGGGACTCAAGGGATAAGACTGTTTTTCTTGGCTCCTGACTTTCGTTCCCCCTAATCTATTCAGAGCAAAAGGGCACATTGGCCCAAAGCCTCAAGGAATAAAGAAAACCCCCGCCTTTGCTTTGGCAGAGGCAGGGGATTTTGTTGACTACAGATTCTAAGAATTTTTGTTGCCTTCGCGGCTAGCTGTTTGGATGTACAGAACTAACAGGAAAACTGTAGGAACCAGCACAAATAAAATGCTGGCGATAAACCCTAATTCATTAACTTGCATTGAACCAGTGCCTCTAATTTGCTATTGTTTTAACCCGCTTTCTTTAGGATATCATCAACGCTCTTCTGCAAGTTATCGATTCACTTTGAGGGTTTTGTTTTTACGCTTACCGGTCCATTGACCAAGGCTTGACAGGCTAACCGATAAGTGTCAGGCTTTTTTTTAAGTTTGCGGTTTTCTACGTCAGTTCGAGGGGAAAGATTCTCTATCCCGTCAGTCACCTCAACAATACAAGTGCCACATTGACCGTAACCTCCACAATTCATCATCTTTCCTGTGAATGTGTAGAGGTCAATGCCGTTCTGTAGAGCCTTCTCTCTTAAGTTAGCCCCATTCGCCGCAATCACTTCCTGCCCTTCTTTGACAAATTTGATATTACCCATCAATCCTCCTGACTCTCACCTTACCCCTATCTTATTAAGAAATATTAATAAAATCTGAGATTTTAGGAAAATAGTAGGCTTTCTTCCCCTAGGGAACCCTACTGACCACTAGTGCAGCGCGGCAGAAATAACCCACCAGTCCAAAAAGGTTAAAAAGCTTAGTGTACAAGCGTCCTTACCTTCTGCCTTCTGCCTTCTTTCTTCTGCCTTCTTGCACTAGTAGAGCGTCAAGGTAAATTTGAGGGGTAATTTAGTACTTCCCCCTTGAACCCCTTGACCTATAACAACCCTTCAATTCAAGGTTGACAGACTACTAGGGTAAGTTAGATAAATTACTGTTTGGCAGATTACTGGTTGCCCGTTGCAGAGCGGCTAACGCCCGATTATACTCCAAAATGGCGCTGAGCTGATTGAATCGAGCACGAGTGAGAGCCGTTTGCTGATTGAGGACATCCGTTTGGGTGCCGACCCCCGCCTGAAATCTTAACCGCGCCAACCGCAAGCTTTCTTCGGCTCGTTGCAGGGCGATCGTTGCCGTTTCAATATTCTGGGCGTTAGCATTCAAGTTAAAAAAAGATTGTTCTACCTCAAGGCGTACCTGATTACGCTGGTCAGCAAAACGAGTTTCCGCGATCGCAATATTCTTCTTCGCCTGTTCCGCTCTAGAGCGAGCTGCTCCGCCATCGAAAAAATTCCACCGTAGCGTTGCCCCCAATGATAAGCCGCCAGCCGGTCCTTGGTCATCGCCCAAAATCCCCAGCACATTATAACTAGCCGACAGACCGGCTTGAGGTCTGATCGAAGCCAGAGCAATACGCCGCTGCTGCTCACTGATATCACGTTGAACAAGAAACTGCTCCAACTCGGCTCGGTTTTTATAAGCCAAAACAATACTCTGTTCCAGAGATAAAGGCCATTGTCCCGCCACTGCAATCGGGTCGGCGGCTGCCAAATCAGCCGTCTGTGGCACACTTAACAATTGTGCAAGCTGGCGTCGGCTAATTCGTTGCTGACTCACGGCGCGAGTCAACTCTTGTTGGGAACTGGCCAAATCCACCTCAGCCTGCAAGACATCAAATCGAGTCCCCAACCCAGCTTGTTCCAACAACTGAGCATCTCGGAGACTTTGAGCGGCTGCCAGCACGGCGGCTTGGAAAATATCGACTTGAGCATCAGCCTCTTGCACCGCATAGTAGGCATTGGTAATATCCAGCCGCAATTGTTCGGCAAGACGTTCCACCTCTAGCTGTTGGAAACGAACCTGTTGCTCAGCTTGCCGAATTTGTGCCGGACGAAGCCCTGCCGTGAACAAGTCATAATTGGCTTGCAGCGCGGCATTGAAATTTTCGCTGATGATATTAGTAGGACTCAACAAGGGATTGTTGGCTGATGCCGAATTCCGTAGTCTCTGCGCCGCAGACTCATCACGGGAAAATGTTGTCACAACTCCCAAGGTCGGAAACTCAGCTGCAAGAGCTTCTTGTAGAGCAGCCTGATTCCGTTCTAAGGTCAGCTTGGCAGCCTCAAGAGTCCGATTATTCCGCTGCGCCAGTTCCAGTGCCTGTTGTAAAGTAATCGCCTGGGCGTTTGTAATCTGAACTTCCTGGCTTTGGGTCGGAAACAGTAAAGGGTCGGGGCTGGGGTTGAGAGAGTCTGGCGCTGGAGTTCTCTGATTGGCAGGAGGCGACTGAGCTAGCTTATCCTGATTAGAGTTGTGGCTCTCTCTGTCTGTAGGTCTCCCCCTTCTAATCTTACGCACTGGATTAACCACAGGTTTCGGTCGCTCAGCCTGCAATACCAAGGTGACAGGAGTTGTAGAGGAAGGCAATCCAGGTAAAACATTGGATTTTGGTGCGTCCTCTTCCTTTTGAGCGTCTTCTATCCCTGCGGGGAAAGAGGTTAAGAGAGGCTCTTGAGTCAAGGCTGGTGACAACTGTGAGTCTCCCGTTTCAGCTCGTTTCCGGTCTAGGTCTTGAAGTAAGAGTAACTCTTTAGAACTACCAGGCTCTACTAAGGTTAGGGCAATTGCAGATCCTAAACCGAAAGCCACGAAATGACGAAAAGTTGGCATATATTTTGAAATCTGACCTTTAGTCTGCAACAAACTGCTTTTCTTGAGCAATTTACCAGTCCTTTGCACAATAATCGCTTGTCTGAAGGTTAGGCAAACGAAGAGATGGGCTGACTTTGAGTAAAGGAATTCCGAAATTGTCTCACAATCACAATCAGTAGACGCGCCACGATACTGCTCAATTATTTAATTTTTTGGTTCACTATTGATGAACTCTAAAAAAATTGTCTAAATTTTTACCTGAGGCTGACTCTCGGCAAGTCCTTTTTGCTCTTGAGTGAGTTGTTCATGCAGCCATTCAATCTCCGCTCGATGTACCCCGAAGCAATGCTGCAAGAGACCTTTTTGGTAAGGGTCAGTGAGTGATAGCTGCTCGTTCTCAAGACTTTCCACGCGCAACTGACAAACGTGCAAGCGATGCTCTAGTAGCATAATTCGTTCTACCCGTTCCAAGTTGCCGAAGAAGAAAAACTTGATGAAAAAGCGAGAGCGGCTATTGACCCAGCTTTCCTGGGGATGTTCCATCATCTTTTGATGCCAGCGCTGACGCCCCTCGGCAGTGATGGCGTAAGTTTTCCGATTGGGACCTGTGTCTGTTTGGTCAATCGTCAAGGTCGTAATTTCCCCTCTTTCCTCTAGACGCTTGAGTAAGGGATAAATTGCTCCATAGTTGACGCTTATACTACTGCTCATAAATAGCTCTAGCTGCTGCTTTAATCGGTATCCGTGCAAGGGTTCGCTCTGGAGAAGACCTAACGTTGCGAGTTCCAGCATTTCCTTAATATTTTTTTCTTTCTTATCTATACCAGACTGATATACTAAACGAAAATATGTGTGTCCAGTTTACATCGCCCTACTGAAAAGCTCTAAAAGTTCGTTCTTTATCATACTAACCGCATTCATGTCAATGGCTAAAGTCAGTGTACCGCTTTCTGGTCAGTCACTCATGGAGAATGCATCTACTCGGCTAACTCCCAATGGCCTCAAGTCGTGGTAGACCATCTCCAACCCCTGGGACACTTCAAGGAATCCCAGTGAAACGGCAACCGATGAAACCCAATACTTAAGGCCGCATCGACCGAATGAGTTACAAGGAGAGGAAACGAAGATGAGTGAACCTGAACTCCCTAAGTATTCAGTTCCAGCACAGACTGAACAGACTGTGATGACTGACGGTGATGGAGCTGATACAGACGAGTCTTTTCGTGATGAGCGGTTTGACCCACGCCCACGGAATCGTTGGCCGATCGCATTGGGAGGCATCATCCTGCTGTTGGGAGGGGGTTTGGGTTGGTACTGGTGGCAAGCGACTCGTGCCAATCCTGCCTCAAAAGCTCCAGCCGCAGGAATGGGTCAACCGCCGCCGGGAATTCCTGTCAAACTAGCCAGTGTCGAGACACAACGAGTCCAAGACACTTCTGAATTTGTCGGTTCCATAGAAGCCCCACGAGGCGTAGTGATCAAGCCTGAAATCGACGGGCGCATCACACAGATTTTGGTTCAAGATGGCGCTCGTGTCCAGCAAGGGCAAGTGCTCATTCGCTTAGACAGTGACAGCACCGAAGCGAGTCGGATGCAAGCTAAAGCCAATCTTGACCGTGCTCAAGCTCGTTTGGCTGAACTCGAAGCAGGGACACGTCCCGAAGAAATTGCCCTCGCCGAAGCTCGGTTAAATCAAGCCGAAGCCCGCCTCGCTAACGAGAAAGCTGGGGCAAGTCCCGAAGAAATTGCTCAGGCTCAAGCCCAAGTAGAAGCGGCTAAAGCCGAGGCTGATTTGGCGAAATCACGGGTGGGTCGATATCAAACCTTAAGACAACAAGGCGCTATTTCTCAAGATCGCCTGGAGGGATATATCCAAGAAGAGCGCACCGCCACAGCCAGACAGCAAGAAGCCGAACGACGGTTAGAGGCACTCAGAAAGGGTAGGAGTTCCGATATCGATCAGCTCACCGCAGCCGTGGAACAAGAACGGCAATCCTTAAATCAACTGAAGAATGGCCCCCGCAAAGAAGAGATTGCCCAGGCGCGATCACAAGTTTCTGAAGCCGCCGCTCAAGTCCGCTCCACCGAAGTCCAGGTACAAAACACCCAGATTTTCGCTCCCCTTACAGGAATTGTCGGGAATATCCCCGCTAAAGTAGGAGACTTTGTGAGCAAGGGGGATACGCTGACCACAATTACCCAAAACCAAACATTAGAGCTGAATTTGTCGATTCCCTTAGAGCGAGGCCCCGAATTGCGCTTGGGGCAGCGAGTTGAGGGAACCGACAACCAAGGAAATGTACTCGGTACGGGGAGAATTAGTTTCATTTCCCCTCAAGTTAATCCCACATCTCAAAGCATCCTGGCTAAAGCTAGCTTTGACAATTCAGAAGGACAACTACGGGATGGACAATTTATTAAAGCCAAAGTGATTTGGAATACGGCTCCTGGCATTTTAATCCCAACGACTGCTATCTCTCGCGTTGCTGGAGAGACTTTCGTTTTCGTCGCCGAGGGGCAAGCACCTTCTAAACTTATCGCTCGTCAAAAACCTGTGAAGTTAGGCGAAATTCAAGGTAATAAATACCGCGTGATTGAAGGGTTAAAGCCAGGAGAAAAAATTGTTGTTTCTGGTTTGCTAAACCTGGCTGATGGCGCTCCGATTATTCCTGAGTCTTAGTTGGATTAAGTCGGTTTATATTGGAATAATAGGTTTTTTAACGCAGAGGGTCACAGAGGTTTTCGCAGAGGGACGCGGAGGTTTTAGAGCTGATTTTTTGTCAATTCAGAGCGCATAGGAATCAATGTTATGAGTAATGGGTAATTGGTATTAATCATTACCCATTACCAATTACCCATTACCAATTACCCGTTCTATGTTTGTCGATTTTTTTATTAAGCGACCTGTCTTTTCGACGGTCTGCGCTTTAATTATTCTCTTGGTAGGAGCGATTAGTATTCCCACCCTACCCATTGCTCAGTTTCCGGACATCAGCCCGACCCAAATTAATGTGACGGCGAACTACACTGGGGCAAGTGCTGAAGTTGTTGAAAATGCCGTGACGAATATCTTAGAACGGCAGATTAACGGCGTGGAAGGGATGAAGTACATGACTTCATCCAGTAGTAATGATGGGACGAGTTCGATTACGGTCACCTTTGATGCTTCGCGCAATAAAGATATTGCCGCCGTTGATGTTCAAAACCGAGTGACGGTGGCTCAGACTCAGTTGCCTGAAGCTGTACAGCAAACGGGTGTTAGGGTGACAAAACAATCGACCAGTCTGCTATTGGCGATCGGTCTATATACAGAAAAAGGTGAGTACGACAATACCTTTTTAAGTAACTACGCCGACCTCTACCTGGTTGATGCGGTAAAACGGGCTAAGGGTGTTGGGGATGTGCGGATTTTTGGGGAACGCAAATATTCCATGCGCCTGTGGATAGACCCGAATCGACTCGCCAGTCGAGGTTTAACTCCGAAGGATGTAGCCAACGCGCTCAGGGAACAAAACCTCCAAGTGGGTGCAGGGAGTATTGGTCAGCAACCGGCTCCTGAGGGACAGATGTATCAACTGAGTCTGCGGGCTGTGAGTCGGCTCACCGATGTGTCTCAGTTTGAGGATATTGTCCTCAAAATAGATACAGATGGCACCCTAGTCAAGTTTAAAGATATTGGTCGAGCTGAACTAGGAGCAGAAAATTACAGCTCGTTCCTGCGTTTTCGGGGCAATGATGCGGTGGGTTTGGGCATTTATCAACTTCCAGGGAGTAATGCCTTGGATGTTGCCCAGGCGGTCAAAAAAGAAATGGAGCGACTCTCGAAAACATTCCCGCCGGGGCTGAAATATCGGGTGGCGTTTGATACGACCAATTATGTGCAGGCATCCCTGGTTGAGGTGCTGATCACGCTGTTAATTGCGATCGCTCTCGTGGTTGCTGTGATTTTTATTTTCTTACAGGATTGGCGCACCACTTTGATTCCCTCGATTACCATTCCCCTGGCTCTGATTGGAACCTTTGCGTTTATCAAGGCTTTCGGATTTTCGATTAACAGTTTGACTTTGTTTGGTCTGACTTTAGCCACAGGGATGGTGGTAGATGATGCGATCGTTGTGGTCGAGAATATCACGACCTTTATCCAAGATCGGGGAATGAATCCTCGGCAAGCTTCCTCGGAAGCGATGGGTGAGCTATTTGGTGCAGTCATTGCCACATCCCTTGTGCTGATGGCGGTATTTGTGCCAGTGGCTTTCTTTCCAGGCACAACCGGAGCGCTGTATAAACAATTTGCCCTCACCATTGCCTTCTCGATCGCCATTTCCACCTTCCTGGCTTTGACCCTGACTCCGTCACTCTCCGCACTTCTGCTGCGTCAGGGACGCCAACCAACCGGCCTTGTCGGCTGGATTTTCGCTCGGATTAATCGCTTCCTCGACTGGACACGTAGGGGGTATCAGCGATCGCTCATGTACTTGAGCCACTTTAAATTAGTGGTGATTGGGCTGTTTATCGTGTCCTTAGGGTTAACGGCTTGGCTGTTTTTGAGCGTGCCATCGGCGTTTCTCCCCGAAGAAGACCAAGGTTATTTTATCACAATTGTTCAAGGGCCAGAGGGCGTTTCGCTCAACTATACCAGCGATGTCATGAGCAAGGCAGAAGAAATCCTGCTCAAAGAGCCTGATGTGGTGGGGACGTTTGCCGTAGGTGGCTTTAGTTTCAGTGGAAATAATCCCAACAGTGGTTTAATCTTTACGACTCTCAAGCCTTGGGAAGAACGTAAAAGACCCGATCAGTCAGTCCAAGCCGTGATCGGTCGGTTATTTGGGGCTTTTTCTGCCATTCCCGAAGCGAGGCTCATCCCCGTGAATCCGCCTCCGATTCAGGGTTTAGGTAGTTTTGGCGGCTTTACCTTTCAACTGCAAGACCGAAGAGGGAACGAGACGCTAGCCCCCTTGGTGCAAGCCTTGGGTCAGATTCTCGGCTCAGCTAATCAACCTGGCTCCGGATTGCAGCAGGTGTTTAGTACATTTGCGGCGAATACACCTCAGCTTTTGGTGGAAGTGGATCGCAATCGAGCCAAAGCCTTACAAGTTTCGATTGATGACATCTTCAACACCCTGCAAACGTCCTTAGGTTCCCAGTATGTGAATGATTTCACATTGCAGCAGCGGACTTATCGGGTCTATGTTCAGGCCGATAAGCAGTTTCGCGCCAACCCGGAGGATATTAATAATCTGTACGTGCGTTCCGCCCAAAATCAGATGATTCCCTTAAGCAATCTGGTCAAGGTAACCCCGACTACGGGAGCACAAACGATTAATCACTACAACTTGTTCCGGTCGATTGAAATCACGGGTTCGCCAGCCCCAGGATTAAGTTCTGGACAGGCGATTCAAGCCATGCAACGAGTAGCGCAGAAAGTTTTGACACCGGGATTGGCCTATGAATGGTCAGGGACTTCTGCCGAAGAACTAGAGGCTGGGGGTCAAGCGCCACTCATTTTCGGATTGGGACTCGTCTTTGTGTTCTTGGTGTTGGCGGCTCAGTACGAGAATTTCATTGACCCACTCATTATTATGCTCACAGTCCCCTTAGCGATCTTTGGGGCACTGTTAGCGCAGCAAATGCGGGGTTTTTCCAATGATGTCTATTGCCAAATTGGCTTAGTTATGCTAATTGGCTTGGCGAGTAAGAACGCGATTCTGATTGTGGAATTTGCCAATCAGTTGCGAGAACAAGGTCTTTCAATTACCACGGCGGCAATTGAAGCATCGCAACAGCGATTAAGACCCATTCTGATGACGGCTTTGTCCACGTTGTTGGGTATTTTCCCTCTAACGATTGCCACAGGTGCTGGGGCGGGTAGTCGCCAATCCTTGGGTACGGCGGTGTTTGGTGGGATGTTTATCGCGACGTTCTTGAGTTTGTTTGTGGTACCAATTCTGTATATTGTGATTAATTTGATGCGCGATCGCTTAAAGGGTGGCGGTCAGTCTAAAAAGACAAAGAAACCCACTCCCCCTGTTGAGGTAAGCACTTCTTCAAGTCGGCTTTAAATTCTCAGCCTAGTCATGCTTTTAAGCCAACAAGAAGAGGCTGGGAAGCAAGGGATCTGGGGGCTGGGGAGAGGAATTGAGCGCTTTTATCCTGTGTTTAGAAGATACAATTTAAATGCGCGTTAGCTTCCTCCTATTTCCTCTACCCCTCTACTGGAAAGGGTTCTGGCGCTTTTAATCCTACCGCAAGAGGATAACTACGGATAAAAACCAAGCTGAGGCAAGCCAAGAGTCTCTTCCCAACCCATCATCAGATTCAGACACTGTATCGCTTGTCCCGCTTGACCTTTAATCAAGTTATCGGTAACTGACATAATGATCGCCCGGTCAGTCCGAGGATCGACTTCTACCCCGATATAACAAACATTAGTGCCACAAGCCCATTTAGTTTGTGGGTAGGTGCCAGCCGGCAAGATGCGGATAAAGGGAGAGGCGCGGTAGAAGGCGGAATAGATGGTAATTAAATCTTCTCGAACCAATCCAGGGTCGCGTAGGGTCGCATAAACGGTTGCCAGGAGTCCCCGCACCATGGGAATCAGGTGGGGCGTAAACTGCACCATGACCTCATGACCGGCTAAATCGCTGCAAATTTGCTCGATTTCTGGAATATGGCGATGACGTGCCACTCCGTAAGGGGCTAGGGAGTTATCCGCTTCCGAGAGTAAGAGATTGGTTTTGGCTGTGCGTCCTGCCCCCGATGTTCCCGATTTGGCGTCAATAATGGCTGTTTCAGGGACAATTAAGCCTTGTTTCAATAATGGCGCTAGGGCTAACAAGCTTGTTGTCACATAGCAACCCGGACAGCCAACCAACTGGGCTTCGGCAATGCGATCGCGATATAATTCGGGTAAACCATAAACCGCTAAAGCTGAGGTTTCCTGGTCTTGTCGATCCCCACCGTACCAGACTTTATAAGTCTCTAGGTTTTTAAACCGATAGTCGGCGGAAAGGTCAAGCACCTTACATCCCTTTGCCAGCAGGGTGGGTGCCATTTGATAGGCCAAGCCATTAGGCAATGAGAGAAAAACCGCTTGACAGCGGGACGCTACTAGGTCTAAATCAATCGGTTCGATCGTCAGGTCAACGCAGTGGCCTAAATGAGGGTAGAGTTCAGAATAGGCTTTGCCCGCGCTGCTATCTCCCCCCAAGTAAACCACCTCGACTCCTGGGTGATCCATTAACAGCCGTACAAGTTGCACGCCACCATAGCCTGAAGCCCCAATAATGCCTACGGGCAGGCGTCCTAAATCACCCATGATATTTCTTTCCTAAAAGAGCTGAAACGAAAAATGGATTAACATTTGCTGCATTTTAGTATCAAAAGTGAACTTTGGTGGTAGAAATTTGGCTGTATTCCATAATAATTTTCCGAGTAACCTCCACAAGTCTCGTGCTAAAACAAACGGGATACAATTGAGTAGAAACAATCTTTAGAAATCTTTACGGGTTTATCGCTCGCAAACTGGACGTGGAATCGCCTGAAACCGATTTATTTAAATTTGACTCGATTGACGATGCCCTGGCAGACCTCAAGGCCGGTCGCGCTGTGGTCGTAGTGGATGACGAGAACCGGGAAAACGAAGGCGACTTAATTTGCGCCGCCCAATTTGCCACGCCTGACATGATTAATTTCATGGCGGTAGAAGCACGAGGGTTAATTTGTCTGGCCTTAACGGGCGAACGTCTCGATGCCTTGGATTTGCCGTTAATGGTGAGCAAAAACACCGACAGCAACCAGACCGCCTTTACGGTCAGCATCGACGCTTCCCCCCATCTGGGCGTTACCACCGGCATCTCGGCTGAAGACCGGGCACGTACCATCCAAGTGGCTATCAATCCCTCGACGAACGCTGAGGACTTGCGCCGTCCGGGTCATATTTTTCCCATCCGTGCTCGGGAGGGAGGAGTGCTTAAACGGGCTGGTCATACGGAAGCCGCCGTCGATCTCCCCCGGCTGGCGGGTTTATATCCGGCGGGTGTGATTTGTGAAATCCAAAATCCCAATGGCTCAATGGCACGCCTACGGGAGTTGATTGATTACGCGGCACAGCACCAACTCAAAATTATCAGCATTGCGGATTTAATCAGTTACCGGCTTAAGTATGATCGCTTCGTCCATCGAGAGACGATCGCAAGATTACCCAGTATTTTTGGCAATTTCCAGATTTATGCCTACCGCAATACCCTAGATACTTCAGAACATGTGGCAATTGTGAAAGGCAACCCCGCCGAATTTCGAGATAATCCGGTCATGGTGCGGATGCACTCGGAATGCTTAACGGGTGATGGCTTGGGTTCATTACGCTGTGACTGCCGGATGCAGCTAGAAGCCGCACTGAAAATGATTGAGAACTTCGGGCAGGGTGTGGTCGTGTATTTGCGCCAAGAAGGACGAGGGATTGGGCTGATTAATAAATTAAAGGCATATTCCTTACAAGACTTGGGGCTGGATACGGTTGAAGCCAACGAACGCCTGGGATTCCCTGCTGACTTACGAGATTATGGCATGGGCGCACAAATGCTCAATGACTTGGGGGTGAAGAAAATCCGTTTGATTACCAATAATCCCCGTAAAATCGCTGGGTTGAGGGGTTATGGCATTGAGGTGGTAGACCGGGTGCCACTGCTGATTGAAGCCAATGACTACAACTCCACCTATTTGGCAACCAAGGCACAGAAGTTGGGTCACATGCTGTTGCAAACCTATCTGGTTACAGTTGCTCTGCAATGGCAGGATGCCCCTCAATCGGTGAAAAAGCGTTACGAACGCTTAGAGAAACTGCGGTATTTGGTGCATAGCCAGCATTTATTATTGCAGGAGGAGGCACGACCTGTGGCGATCGCCTTGTTTGGTACACCCTCCTTAATTGTCCACATCGGCTTTGATCAATCCAACCTCGCGGCAGCGGATTGGTATAAGGACTCGAATCATCCTTACGTACAAGCGATCGCTCATATTTTGGATGAGTTAAGTGGATGGCCTCAAGTGGAACGGCTGGAGTTTTTGGTATCTTCTGGTGTCGATCCGATGACAGGTTTACAAGTTCAGCTAGACCGCCAAACCTTCCCACTCACTAAGCAGCCATCTGACATTTGTGATAGTTTAAACACTCAAAAAATCTATAGTTTTGAAAGGGATTCTTAGCATAAAAACCCATGAGCCTTGGGGGATTTCCTCAACAATGAAACCAGAACCCAAAATCTGGCGCTGATCTGCTGTATTAAGCGTTGATGGGAGAACAGTATGACCACAACCACCCAACAAAAATTAACCTTTGAGCAATTTTTAGAACAGTGTCCCGAGGAAGGATTTTATGAGCTTGTAGAGGGAGAAATTGTAGAGGTGAGAGCAACAAGAAACCATGATGATGTAGCCGACTTTCTTGCTGACTCCTTTAAGGATGAAATTAAGCGACTCAGTCTTAACTATGTCGTGAAAAACACAGCAGTCATCAGAACTTTGACCAAAGACGGAACAGAACAAGGGCGGAAACCTGATGTCAGTGTGATAGATCGGGATGTTTGGCGTTCAAGTCGCTCGGATTACAATGCTCTAGAAGAACCTATTCAGTTAGCCGTAGAGGTAACATTAACGAATTGGGATGATGATTACATTGATAAGTTGGAGGAGTATCAACGTTTGGGCATTTCTGAATACTGGATTGTGGATTATTTAGCCATTGCTTCTAGGGAATATCTGGGAAATCCCAAACTTCCTACTATATTTGTTTTTCTATTAGATGCTGAAGGTAAGTACCAGCGTACTCAGTTTAGAGGTGATGAAAGGATTGTTTCTCGGACTTTTTCAGAACTAACACTAACGGCTGAGCAAGTGTTGAAGGTATAGGTCGCTACAAAAAGAAAATATTGAGTTCTCGTTGGTTAATTTTCGCCGCAACTCCCGAATCGCAGCACTGGTATTGCGATCGTAGTAAATTCACAAACAATATAGGAAAGAGGTGTTGAGAGATTAAGCCTCCCTATATTCAAAGGTCTTGCAAGAAGTTAGATTTCGAGTTCAAGTTGGTAACAAAGGGAGAGAAAGGAGATAATGTTTGAACACTGGATTAATTTTTAGTAAAGCAGAGCGATAATTTTTTCCATGAGTCGCGCCAATAAAGTTTGGCGAATCTTCTAATAAACAACGTCTTTTTAATGATTGTATGGCTTTTAATAACTCTGTGGGAGGATAAGACGTTTCTTGTAAAATCTGGCTCAAAGTAACTGTATCTTCTTGTTTGGCTACATAATTCATGAGCTGTTTTTCTGACTCGGATAATCTTACCCACAAACGACTGAGTTGAGATGTGATCGCATTACTTAATATCAAGGGAGAATAAGCTAAAAATTCTGTGACTTTGCCAGCGAATAATTCTTGAATCATCATTGCTGTCATTTCTAGCCATAAGGGATGACTTTGATACTTTTCAATTAAAGTGTCCCACATCTGTTCGTCTGACAGTTCTTTATCCCTTAATATTTGTTTAGCAGACTCTCCCAAACCAAGGAGTTTTAAGCAGCGAGTAAATTTATGGCGAGTAGCGATCAGCTTTGCTGGTGCGTTTGGCGAAACAGCATCTTCTGGTTGTTCGCTAGTAATCAGTAATAAACTACTTGCATGAGACAATTCTGCAATTTGCTTAAATAAAAAATAATACCCTTCAAACTCGGCTTGATATTGACCAGCAAATTGTCTTTGCTGAAACAACATCTGTAAATCATCAATAATAATTAAACACCGATGTTCTCGTAAAAATTTAAGCAATACATTAACTTTGCGATCAAGGGTATTGGGAATAATGGCGGAGATAAAGCTTTGCAGTAAGTCTGTTAAAAAATTATCTATGGTTGGACAATACCGAAGACTACGATAAACAATATATTCAAACTGCGGTTGGATTTTTTCAATTAGTTTGATAGCTAGGGTGGTTTTGCCAATTCCGATAATGCCAACTAAGGTAATAATTCGGTGACAATCTTGAATTAACCAAGTTTTTAAAGTGTTTAATTCATCAGTTTGCCCATAAAAATCGGTAATTTTAGGAGCGGAATCTATGTCTAAATAGGGTTTATTTTCAGTTGGTTTGGAGAGGGGAGAAGGTTTATGAGATCGTTTCTGTTTTGAATAAATACTTACTTTCTTGCTCTCAACAAAATCTACAATTGAGCCACTATTGGAGAGAATAATTTTTTCGAGAATATTCCGTGCATTTAATTTATTAACATTTTCACCTAATACATCCGATAAAGCTTGCCATAATTCGGATGCAGTATCTCGAACATGACCTTCACTTAAATTATTTTCTGAGGCAATTTTGGCGTATTTCTGACCTTGTAATGTACCTTTAAGAATTGTTCCTTGCAGATGGTCTAGGTGTTCACCTGTATGAGTGAAGAGAAGTTCATCGGCGAGTTTCAAGACTTCTGCAATGTCCATAGATAAGTGAGATGGGCGGGTTTTTCCGATTTCATCCGATCTTTCCGACATTTTTCCGACATTTGTGGAAGTTTTTGGAAAAAGTTCCGATCTGGCTCCGATTGCTCAAGGGATTGATCTTGGGTTTTGATTGAGTTAAGCCGAATGTCGCTGACTTAAGAGCCTTGAAATAAATTTCAGGCTCAAAACTTAAGTAAGCTAAAGCTTACTGGATACCGCTTTTAACCCGTTTTAACGGGTTTTAGCTTTTAGCCCAAACTTTAGTTTAGGGCTTAAGTCAGTGCCATTCGAGTTAAGCCAAAGGTTTAGGAATAATTTTAGATGGCTCAGGGTTAAACCGCAAATGTGCGGTATAAACCAGCCAAAAATAGCATTGTACTGCAACTGTGAGCTAAGCAATAGTTAGCTTGCTCAGTATTGTGATGGAATAAATAACAGTAATTGTGTTTTTTTGATGAAGCTTTTATAGAGGGGATTGAATAAAATACTGAGTTGAAAATAGAATACTTCCTATGAAGGTTAAGCCGGATGATTCCTAGGTAAACTCTCGGTTTCATCTTATATTTATTTAGGAATTTTCTAATAATGCCTAATCAATTAGTCTCTCAATCATTACTGTCGAAAATCTTACCGAGTTTTGCTGCGATCGCTTCACTTGGGTTTACTGTCGCTGCTCAGTTACCCGCATCGGCGGCAACGCTTATCCCAGTGAGTGTTGAGTTATCGCTATTGGTCGATGTCTCTCCCAGTATTAGCAGTAGTGAGTATGCGTTGCAGATGGGAGGCTACCGAGATGCTTTCGTCCGGTTATCGTCAGAATTTGGTTCGGGTAGTTTTGGCAGTGTTGCGATTAATCTTATCCAGTGGGCTGGAGGAAACCAGCAGGAGCAATCGATTCCCTGGACATTCTTAAATGATCAAGCCAGTGCCCTTCAGTTTGCGGATACAATTGGTGCGCTTGTCAGACCTGCTAATTTTGGTGGCACGGCTCCTGGTTCTGCGATTCAATTTGCCACTCCCTTGTTTAGCAGTAATGATTATGATGGGCAGCGTTGGGTAATTGATGTATCAGGAGATGGTCGCGCAACTTCCGGTGTCTCGACCAGTTTGGCTAGAGACAACGCCTTGGCAGCAGGAGTATCAGTCATTAATGGATTGCCCATTGTTACAACAGGCTCTGGAACTAGCTTAGAAACTTGGTACAGAAACAATATTCAGGGTGGGGATGGCTCTTTTACCATCGCCGCAAATGGATTTGAAGATGTTGGACGGGCGCTTGAGCAAAAACTACGTTGGGAGTTAACTAGCACTTCAACGAATATCCCATCAACGGATATCCCATCAACGAATATCCCATCAACGGATATCCCATCAACGGATGTCCCATCAACGGATGTTCCATCAACGGATGTTCCATCAACAGATGTTCCATCAACGGATGTTCCATCAACGGATGTCCCTTCAACAGATGTTCTATCAACTCTTTGGGAATCGATACTACCAAAGGCTGTATCAACTAACACCTGCACCTGGTAACGTTCCCTAAGGGTTTTTGGCAGGTGGTGGATTGGCTTGTCTCAAGCGCCGCCAGTAAAGAATTTAAACGGTTAGCTTTTTAGTTAAGTAGGATGATTCCTCGGCGGACTCTCGGTTCATATTATATTGAGGAGATGTCTAATGAAGTTTATTTGTCGTTTGTCTAGCATTACTCTTGTGTCTTGCCTATGTGTTAGCTCAGGTGCTGCTGTGGCTAAAGTGACGGAACAAGTATCCAATCCAACTTCATCTGCTCAAACTAAGCCTGTGAGAATTGCTAACCCCTTGAGAAAGATCCGAGAGGGTGTCCGAATAATAGATCAGGTAAATCAAATCAGGTTGCAAGAGCAACGTAGGCAGGAAACTGAGCGAAGACAGCGAGAACAGGAAGCTGCTCAGCGAGAAGCAGCAGAACGGGAGCGAAAATATTTTGAAAGTCTTTCTCCAGAACAGCAACAAGCTTACTTGGCAGAAAAGAGGGAGAGGCAAGCGCGATATGACCAATTTGCGATAGGCCTACTTGGGTTTGGATTAATGGGGATGTTTGGAGGATCATCAAGCCAAGAACCCGCAAAACCATCATACGAGTATGATGCTCCTAATTGCCGCTACGAATACATAGGAGGGGAACATGTGCGAATTTGTCCGTAGGAAGTAGCCTCGTAGGTTGGGTTAAAGCATGAAATCCAACACATAAGACGCGATCGAGCCAATTGATGTTGGATTTTGCCTGATTCAATCAATGACAAATAACAAGCTCAAATCTACAGTCCCGTAGCGGCTGCGGTTGAGCTTTGTCGTTAGCTAGCTAAGTTTCAAAGGAAATAGTAGAAGAGTTACTCAAACAAGCTGTAGAAAAAATTGATCCTTCAAAAGTAAGCTCTAACCTCTCTGAAAACATTAAGTTCTTGCAAAACAGAGGAATGATTCCAGAAAGTCTGGTTGAACCGCTAGATAAAATTAGGACAGCTAGGAACAGTTTTATCCACCCAACTCCAAAGACGCCTAATGCGAGTCACCTGAGAGATCTAAAAGCAGTCAAAGACGAGGTTGAAACGATTTTTAAGAAGTAGACAAAGTTTCTATTACTAACGTTGCCTCATGGTACAAAAGTTACTCCTCGCAAAGTTGCTTATGACAAAAAAAATCGACATTGGCTTCTGATTAGCGATGCTGTTCATTCACGGGGTTGGGTTTTCATACCTTATGTATCATGTTCCTTTGATTGAGAATTAATGCAGTCTGTAGGGCTAAATTTATTCAACTTTCTCCAACGGCGGAAAATTCATGAATCTGAAAGCGATACTATTAGCTACAATCATCGGTCTATCTGTACCTGCGATCGCAGATATTGCTCTTGACACTCACGCTGTTGCCCAAATCTATGCCAATGAAGGCACGTATACTGATAGCGAATGGCAAGTGACTATTGGCTACGATGGAAATGCCTTGAGCTACTACGGGGAAAATCTGAGAACAGGCGATAGCATAAGGCTAAGAGGGGCAAAAGTTTCAGGCAATAGCCAGCGTCGTATTTATACCTGGACTAATGGCAATATCCGCTATCAAGTTGCATGGAAACCTAGTGAGCCGCAAATCATTCGTCTCGAAGTGTTTGATGGGAGGGGAAGAAAAATACTAAATCGTCTTCTCTATAATGGCTAAGAATAGTACATAAGCACTAAGTGTGATGTGGTGCATTTAAATACAAAGAGAAATACTACATGATGAGAGTACTTCCGCTTTTTGCCTCGGTAGCGATGGTTGCTTTCAGTGGTAGCTCCGCTGTGGGGGCTACCCTAGTTGGGTCAGAACTGAACCTTCGTGTTGAGATACAACGCACTCCAACCAGTGAACTCCTCGTTAATTCCTTTCCTGCATCTGCAATTGTGAGCGAATCGGCAGTGGAGTTTCCAAACGCGCAGAGCTTAGGTTCAGTTCCAGGATTCTCCCTTGTAAATGTTGCGATCAATGCTGGCGCAGATTACCTGGCAATAGATTTCGATAATGCAGGAATTGGTACATTTGCCAACACATTTAAGAACAGCTACGTATTCGCATTCTCTGCACCCGTTGCCTTGCAAATTACTGATGTGTTGATTGACCCAAGCACCACGTTGGATTTAACATCCGATCGCGTTACTTTTGACGGAAATGAACTGTCCGTAAACGTCCAGGGGCTTCGCTTTAATTCCAATTCATTTGCCCGTCTTAACCTGAGTACTGTTGCTGCTTCTGAACCATCTGAACCAGATGTTAGTGTGCCTGATTCAGGTGCAGTAGCCGTTCCCGAACCTACCTCTGTCCTCTCGCTGGGCATCGTGGCATTGGCTGGAATTATTCTCAAACGGCGTACCAATCGTAAAGCTCTTCAATAGATGTGACGCGCCAGCAGCATAATAAATTGATGGAGCGGACGTAACAAATATCTTGGTGAGAAGATGAGGGGAAAACAAGCGCGCCCTTCACTTTTTTACTGATAGGCGATCACCCTCTTTGTAGCGTTCTAAAGATGCCCTAGCTTTTCTTGCAGCCGAGGCGATGACGGAAGAGGCATTTTAGTCCACTTAAGTGGACTTCATCTATGAGCCAAGAGTTTAAACTCTTGGCGGGTTATGTTGCTCCGTAGAGAATGGTGCAAGCTCTCAGATAAGTTACTCTCTCAGTTGTAGCGTTATAAGCTAATACGGCTTCATCTCCTTACCAGAGAATTAAAAATTAAACCACGCGATCGCTACGAATACACTCCCGATACCAATCAAAACTAGCCTTAGGAATTCGTTTTTGGGTTTCATAATCAATATAAGTAATCCCAAAGCGGCGATCGTACCCCCACGCCCACTCAAAGTTATCCATCAAACTCCAAACAAAATAACCCTTAAGCGGATACCCCTCACTTACCGCTCGATGTGCCGCCTTTAAGTGCTGCCGCAAGTACATAATTCGATCCGTATCAATGACTTCACCATTGACATTTAACTCATCTTGTGCAGCGCAGCCACTCTCAGTAATCAAGATGGGTAAATCCTCACACCCCAGTGTCTCACTAACATGACGGATGCCCCAATAAATCGACTCTGGCACGATATTCAGCCAAGGCATGTGCATCCGAGGATAGCCCTGGGGTAAGTCGAGGAACTCGTAACCCACTTTGTTGTCAGCCGCCCGGACATAAGTGCCTGTGTATATATTTAAACCTAGGCAATCTAAGGGCTGATGAATGGTTTCTAAATCCCCCTCGCGGATATCCGGCGCATGGCTGCCCAACTGTTCGATTAAAGCCGGACTATAAGCGCCAGTGAGGACAGGAAAAATGATGCCGCCATTTTGTCCACAGGTATGGAATGCCTGCTTTGCCGCTTCGATATGACGGGGTGACTCGTTGATGGGAACCGTTACAGAAATATTGTCTACCAAGGCGATCAAACAAGGCACTGGTGAGACAGCGCGAATCGCTTTACACCCTAAACCATGAGCCAGTAAGGCGTGGTGAGACGTTTGCCAGATTTGTTTGAGCGAATTAACCTGTGTTCCGGGAGCATGAGGGGGTTCCTTGCCCACAGCATAACCCAAGTGAGTAAAGCACATGATTTCATTGATCGTCATCCAGTGCTGGATGCGATCGCCCAACCGACTCACCACCGCCGTCACATAGTCTGCATAGTCAAACGCCATCTCCCGACTTTGCCAGGAACCATATAAATCTTCCAACGCCTGGGGAGAGTCCCAGTGAAACAGAGTCGCATGGGGGGTGATTCCATGTGCTAATAAGCAGTCTACCAGGCGCTTATAAAAGTCCACCCCCTCTTCATTAACAGCCCCCCGCCCATCAGGAATAATCCGAGGCCAAGCGATACTAAAGCGATAATGCTTGATACCCAGTTGTACCATCAACTGCACATCGTCTTCATAGCGATAGTAGTGCTCACAAGCCACAGCACCCGTATCACCATTGAGAACCCGTCCAGGAGTAGCGCTGAAGGTATCCCAAACACTCGGTTTACGCCCCCCAGCCTCTGCCGCCCCTTCAATTTGATAGGATGCCGTTGCCGCACCCCACAAAAAACCCTCTGGAAATTGGTAACTAGTCATAAATTAGTTATGGGTTAACTCATGAAATTTTAGAGGGGAGAGGGGGCAAGAGGCAGAAAGGGTGAGATTTTTGTCAGGCTTTATATTTCACCGAGCAACCATAGGGCTGCGTCGTCGGTTTGCTCACTGGTTGACCATTCTTCACTGCCTTCAAAGCATCCGTTACATAGTTCTCTGCTTTGGAGACATCTGCTTTGTTACTCGAAGAGATGCTGTCAATGGCACCTGCATAGGCTAGCTTGCCCTCTGGCGTGATGACAAACATATGGGGTGTTGTGCGGGCACTATAAGTACGACCGATTGTCCCATCAGAGTCGAGCAAAACGGCTGTGGGAGCAGCATTGCGGCTCTTGGTGAGTTCATTAGCCTTTTGACCCTCGACATTGCCCTGTTGTCCTGGTGCCGAAGACACAACGGATAGCCAGACAACGCCATCACCGGTGGCAGCTTTCTGCAACTTTTGCATATTGCCCGATTCGTAATGCTTGCGGACAAAGGGACATTCGTGGTTCGTCCACTCTAGGACAACGGTTTTACCCTTGAAGTCGCTGAGGCGATGCGTCTTCCCGTTACTATCGACGCCTGTAAAGTCAGGTGCTGGTTCGCCAACACGCGCTACAGTTGCACTGGCTTGCGTTGAGGTGACGGGTTGGTTGCTGGCAGGTTGAGTCGTCGATTCAGTTGGGTTGGTGGTTCCGGAGTTGGAAGCTGTTTGATTTGGGGTGCTGCAAGCCGTCGTGAGGGTGACCAAAGTAGCGATCGCACCAACCAAAAAGCTTTTCTGAAGCATGGACTGTCTCATAACCATTTTAGATTTTAGGTTTGGATTTTAGAACTATTGTCAGTTGGTCGTTTGGGGCGTTCAACTGCCCTGAAGAATCAAACAAAACGGTATCATATGATACCATCTCTTGGCATCTGGAGATTGAAACGAGGGATTTATTGAACTAAGATGACACCTGTTTTAGGGCGTCTTGCAGGGTGGCGGGAGCCAGAACCTGAGGCAGAATCACGGGTTCTCCTTGGTCTAACCCACGGGGATAGAGGACGTAGAGCGGTACACCACTGCGTCCAAACTGGCTCAAGGCTTCAGTGATAACTGTGTCGCGGTTTGTCCAATCGGCTTTGACTAACGCTACGCCTTTTTGCTGGAAGGCAGATATCACCTCAGGTTGATTCAGTGCGACTCGTTCATTCATCAAGCAGGTAACACACCAAGCCGCAGAGAAGTTGACAAACACGGGCTGATTTGACTGACGCAATCTCTCCAATTGTTCAGTGGTGTAAGGTTGCCATGCCAAACCTGACTGAGATGGGTTGGTTGTCCCAGAATTTGTTACCTGTGAATTTGGGGCTGGAGAGTTTTCAACGAGAGGGGTAAGAGTGAGTGCGAGGACGAGGGTTGAGATCGAACCAACCCAGCATATCCGCCGCCAGAACTGTCGAGATGTTTGGGTTTTATGATAGAGCCATGCGGCAAAGGCGATCGCCAGCAAACCCGCCAGTGCCACACTTAAACCATCTGTCCCGGTTTGAAGCGTCAGCACCCACAACAACCACGCCACTGCTCCATAAATGGGAAATGCTAGCAGTTGTTGGAATGTTTCCATCCAGGCTCCCGGTTTGGGCAGGTAGCGCCGCACAGCAGGGGTGAAGCTGATGACTAGGTAGGGGAGTGCTAGTCCCAAACCGAGGGTAAGGAAAATTGCGATCGCAACAGGTGCGGGTTGAGTCAGCGCCGCACTCACTGCTGTTGCCATAAATGGAGCAGTACAAGGAGTTGCCATCACCGTTGCTAGCACCCCAGTGAAAAACTCACCGACATAGCCCGATTTAGAGGCTAACCCCTGTCCCAGTCCCATAATGGAGGCTCCCACGACGAACACCCCAGACAGGTTCAGTCCCACCGCAAACAATACGTATGCCATGACGAGGACGAACGCAGGCGACTGAAGCTGAAAGCCCCATCCAATCTGCTGCCCCAGCCCCCGCAGAACCAATAGTACACCAACCACTGCCGCAAAACTCGCTAGCACTCCTGCCGTAAACGCCAACCCGTGCATTCGAGCTTGTTGGGTACTCTGCTGCGCCTTTTGAGCAATCCCCAACGCTTTGAGCGACAGCACTGGGAACACGCAGGGCATCAGATTGAGGACAATGCCTCCTATCAACGCTAGCAGTAGGGTATTCCAGAGGTTTACAGTTGATTGAGCATTGGCAGGAGAGGTGGCGGCTGACGTTTCAGCAGGTTGTGCTGCAATAACGAATGCCTGAGTCGTGGTTTGGCTATCCAGCTTCTCCCGTACAACGAGTACGCCCTCAACTTTATCCGGTGCCGCCTGATTACCTTGAGCAACTCGCAGGGTTAATCCCTTGTCATCAAAGGCAACAGTCTGCTCTGCCGCGTTGGAAATTACACCATCTTGATAGGGGAAGAACGAAACCTGCTCAATCTGTCCAGCCTTGAGTGCTGGTGCGTTCACCCGAAGTACCAGATTATTTTGCTCTGCTTGGAAACTGACGTTCCAGGGAGAGGGCTGAGGCAGTGCCTGACGGGTTTTCGCAAACGCATCTGCCCAAGTGGCATCAACGGTAGGAGCATCCGGGGTAACAGGCAAGGTTAGCTCAAAGGTCGCTTCTTCCGGTACACACTCCACCTCACACACCAACCAAGAGGCTTTGGCTTGCAGCGTAACAGGCTGCTGGGTTGGCAAATTGACGGGTGGTGTCAGTTCCGTTAGGAGTAAATTCTCGCCCTTGTATCCGAAATTCATCAGTGGACCGATTGGCATCCGTTGGGGGTAAGGATACACCAACTCACCGACTTTAAACCCATTGGGGAGTGTCCACTCCATCCGAGTGGGGGCACCGGAGTCACCCGGATTGCGCCAGTACGTATGCCAGCCGGGGCTACTTTTGAATTGTAGCCCCACCCAAAACGGCGTGCTCGGTTGGATGGTTTTGACTTCGCTGATGAGTTGTACTTCGGTGCGAGCGCTTTTAAAGGGCTTTGCCCATACAGGTTTGGGCAACCCACCGAAGATTCCACAGGCGAGTATCCCAGCGAAGAGCCAGATGAGGAACCGACTCAGGATGTGATTACCGTGGCTGTATTCCTGTTTGTTAGACAGAATCACCAAATTACTATCCTGCATGTTGATCTGTGTTATGCGCTTGTAGTAACGCAAGAGTGTAATCTTTCGGCACTCTAGGCAGCTCTTTAGTCTGACAGACCCTAGAAAGGTGCCATCAATTTTGGAACTGTGCTGTCATCTCTACTTTTTTAATAAATTTTAACAAACTCAAGAAAAGATTCAACTTCCTAGAAGCTGAGCAATCCACCAGACTCGATATCAGAGTGCTAACCTGCTTTATGAGAGGTTCTGAACACAAACTGGATGAGTATTTTCACACTGCAATCCGTTAAAAAAGACTTTGGCATTAAGGAAATCCTCAAAGATGCCAGTTTTAGTCTAGACACCACCGATAAAGTTGGCTTAATCGGCACCAATGGTTCCGGTAAATCGACCTTACTCAAGATGATTGCTGGCATCGAACCCATTGATGGCGGTCAAATTATAGTCAATCCTGGAGAGAAAATTGTCTACTTGCCCCAGCAGCCCGAATTAGATGAAAATAATACCGTTTTAGAACAGGTGTTTGCCGACAGTGGCGAACAAATGACCCTAATCCGCGAGTATGAGGAACTGTCTCACAAATTAGCTCACCATCCAGAGGATAGCCAACTCCTAGCGCGTCTCTCTAAGGTGACACAGCGCATGGAATCAATCGGCGCTTGGGATTTGGAGACAAAGGCAAAAATTATCCTGACTAAATTAGGGATTGAAGACTTCGAGGCTCGGATTGGTAACTTATCCGGTGGTTATCGCAAGCGCATCGCTTTAGCCGCCGCGTTGTTATCGGAACCTGAAGTGTTACTAATGGATGAACCGACAAACCATCTGGATGCCCTATCCGTGGAGTGGTTACAGAGTTACCTGGCGGGTTTCCGAGGTGCACTCCTGCTAATTACTCACGATCGCTATTTTTTGGATCGGGTCACTAATCGTATCCTGGAAATTGACCGAGGCGACCTCTACACTTACTCTGGCAACTATTCTTACTACTTAGAGAAAAAAGCATTAGCGGAAGAATCGGCTGTTAGTAGTCAGCGTAAACATCAGGGGGTTTTGCGCCGCGAGTTGGAATGGCTCAAGCGAGGGCCAAAAGCGCGGAGTACCAAACAAAAAGCGCGAATTGACCGCATTCATGAGATGCAGGGGAAGGAGTTTAAACAAGCTCAGGGTAAGGTTGAAATTTCTACTCCCGGTCGTCGGATTGGCAAGAAAGTGATTGAATTGGAGAATGTTTCTAAAGCTTATGATGAACGGACTCTGATCAAAAACTTTAGCTACGAATTCACCCCTGATGACCGTGTGGGAATTATTGGCGGCAATGGCGCAGGCAAATCCACGCTGATGGATATGATTACCGGACGAGTGCAACCCGATTCCGGTAAGGTTGAGCTTGGCTCCACCATTCACATCGGTTATTTTGACCAACATTCTGAGGCTGTGTTGGAGGCGATTAACGAAAATCAGCGGGTGATTGACTACCTGAAAGAAATTGCAGAATACGTTAAAACCGCAGACGGAACGTTAATTACGGCTTCGCAAATGCTAGAGCGTTTCCTATTTCCTGGAAACCAGCAATATGCGCCGATTAATAAACTTTCTGGGGGAGAAAAACGCCGTTTATTTTTGCTGCGAGTGCTGATGAGTGCCCCGAATGTGTTGATTTTGGATGAACCGACGAATGATTTAGATGTGCAGACACTTTCGATATTGGAAGAATATTTAGAAGAGTTCAATGGCTGTGTGATTGCGGTTTCTCACGATCGCTATTTCCTTGATCGCACAGTACAGAAAATCTTTGCCTTGGAGCCTGGGGGAAACATCCGGCAATATCCTGGCAATTACTCGGTTTATCTGGACTACAAGCAGGCAGAAGAGACAACAAGTCCTCAACAATCAGCTAAGTCTGAGCCGAAAAAAGACGAAATCGCAAAAGCCGAGAAGTCGGAGAAAAACTCATCTCGTAATAGCAAATCGCGTCAGCTTTCTAGCTGGGAAAAGCGCGAGTTTGAGGAGCTTGAGGGCAAAATCGCTCAATTGGAAGCTCAGAAAGCAGAGACAGAAAAAGTGTTGTTCAATGCTCCCCCTGGTAAAGTGACTCAAGTTCAGGAACTGTATCAGCAATTAGAAACTTTAAATCAGGCCATTGAAACAGCAACTGAACGCTGGTTAGAATTGGCAGAGTTGGATTCTTAATTGTCGGGGATGTTCAACCCGGAATCATCCTCCGACTGAATACCGCCTGAATTCGATGTAAGCGATCGCTTTTCAACCGCCCTCAACCTGAGGCAAGATATCTAGGAGCACAACTTATCATGCTCCTACGATAATTGGAGTGTTCCCATCAATTCAAACTGTAATCATGAACTTAAGTAAACTCCACTGTATCGATGAAATTTAACAGTTGGGTTTTTAACCCTTCCACTTCTTGCTCCATGGGAGTCGGAGTTTCTCCCTCAAAAAAAGTTCGCTGACAGCTTACTACATACAAAAAGTCATCCACCGGAAAGGCGATAAGGCCACGAAGTGCATCCAATCTCACAGACAGTTCATTATTTTTTTGTACAGAAAGGGTTGAACCATGGGGCATATTGACAACTACAAAATAAGACCCCTCCATCGCATCTTTTAGATATTCCCTATACTCAATTTTGGAATTGGGTATACTGCCAAAAATCGCTTCTTCAACATAACTATCTACGAGAAAGAAGTTAAGATAGTCTTCTTCTCCCAGCGACTCCATCTTATCCGCTTCTTCCGCAGAAATAGGGTAATAATCGATTCTCAGTAAACGACCAAAGTCGTCGGAAAATCCGACCACTCCTTCTTGTTCTTCAATGCTTCCTCCTTTTTCGGAGTGAACCGGAACTGGAACGCTAAAATTACCCGCTGGTGACTGATAAATCACTGAGTTGGATTCATCAGGTTCATCCTCTCCATCTTCTGCCTCTAAGCTTTCCTCTTCGTCATAATCTTCCTCTTCCGTTTCATTCAGAATTGTAATAACCTCGTCGATAATAGCGTGCGCTTCTTCATCCTCAATTTCCAACGCTTGCTGTAACTCCTTCAGAAAACCCTTTGTTTCCAGAGGAATATTTCCGGCTTCATCAACAAGCATCATCACCCCAGCCGCAAAAGCATCGGGTAAAAGCTCGTCGGGTAGGCAATCATAAGCCGCGTTAAACATTGCTCCTAGTCCCTCTTGCGCTGCCAGTCCTCGGAGTGTATCGACCATCTCTGCCATTTCCTCTTCTGAGTAATCATCAAAGAGTTCGGTTTCCCACAGCAAGTCGATTAAATAGTCTGTACTAATAGGCGGGACTTGAGAATTTGATGTGACGGTAATTACGGCAATTGCCGCCACACCTTCTTCTGGACTTAAGCCTTCTGTTGATGTTTCTTCTGAATTAAAAATACGGTCATATTGGTTCATTTTTATGCTTCCTGTATCAAGGGTTTAGTTAATAAATTCAGTCAATAAAATTAAACTTCAGTATGTTAAACCTCAAAACCAACGAGTTTTAGGTGATGTATGCCTAACGTACTGCTTTGTTTTTACTAGAACATTCCTCCCATCCTGTGAATCATCCTATATGAAGGAAGAAGATAGAGAGAAGCTTGATTTCACATTCTTTCCATATCCTCACTAAAGCTCTGGTTATCACTCCAGCGCAGTACACCCACGCTACGCCAACATCCTACTCGGTTTTGTGATGAATAAACCCACATTCTAGGCTTTGCTCCTGATTCTGACTCTTTTGTGTGTTCTCTGATCGATGTTGATTTGCGACCCCTGTAATTTAATAGCAGATACACAGCACAAAAGAGAAGCCTGACCAGACTTCCCTGAAAAAATTAACGATCAACTCGTGATAGGTGAGCTAAGAGAGCAGGAAATGAGTAGAGATTACTGGAAAATAGGAACCGCCGTTGAATGATAGCATTGGCGTTTACGACTAGCGCTTCCGACCGTTAACCCTACTCCACCCTGCTTTGCCTTGCTGATACCATTTCACTTTTAATCCGTTACACATCGACCCCCCTAGCCCCCCTTATCAAGGGGGGAACAAGAAAACTATCTGTAGCAAGCATTTAGTGAATTGGTATGACTCAATGAGCATCGCTATCACTTATCAGCATTCCCTATACCTTACCGTTACCGTTGGCGTGAAGCGACCTCAGGTTTAGAGCTTTGAGTGTGCGACCTAATCAGCCAAGATTTCACTTAACTTTATCTTCCTAACGCACGAGCCTGATTGTCCAGAAATCAGTGGCTAAATCAGGATTTAAAAGATAGTTATAGGGTAGGGTAAAGTGCCCTCCTATGCCCCAATCACTTCCCCAAGAGTTTCTAATGATGAATCTTTTTTGGGAATCATCATAGCCAACCACTAATACGGCATGACCTCCCACTTGTTGCTCCCCACTGGCAGGCATCTGTAATACTCCAGTTTTAGCGGCTTGGTCACCTTCAAAGCTCTCATAAACGAGCATTCCAAATGCAAACGGAAATCCTTCACCGAGACATCCTTTCATCTGCTGAAGTGTCTGGGATACCTGCGAATAAGAAACCGCTGTATGCCTACTCGCCGTATCGTAACAAGTAGGAGTCGGCTTTACGGTGAACTTGCTAATTTCATAAGGCCAGATTGATTCAGGACAAGCTCCAAATTTATTAATGGATTTGATCGTATTTCTTAACATGGCACCACTATCTTCATAGACAGTTCCCTCAATGTCTCTGGTGGTGTAGTAAGTAAACAATCGACTGGGGGCAAAATTATAAAGCTTTTGTTTCTTTTGACAAAAATGAAATGCAGCACAAATCGTCTGCGCGGTACAGCTTCCTATCACTCCTTGAGTATAAACAGGGGGTAACTGTGCCCGTAAGTCTACTTTGGACGGTAAACTCTTAAGGAGGGGTTGGGGAGCTGAATATTTGATGTCTCTTGCATCCGGTGTATCCGGAATCCAACCGTACCCGTGAATTCGATTAGTCATAAGGTGATGCTCTTGTTTTAAACTATTTTCAGTAACGCGAGTGGAAGAGAGCTCGCTGTGGTTGGCTGTAATTTCTCTGCTGTTGACTTACATTTTTCATGCTTGGGGGAATACATTTAGCTACTTGCTGAAGTGATCAGTTTCCGGATTGATTCTTAGATTTTTACTAATCATTCCGACCCATCAAATATAGATTGGTAGCAGGATTGTATAGACGAAACTCATGTCTGAATCAGGGAATAGCGTGTCCAGAATATCCGCTAAAGGATTAGCCGCTCTCACTCAGGCTCAACTGAATGATTGGGCAATTCAAGCACAAACTCACAGCCAAGAGGGACAACTACCCAACTATATCCCGCTGCTGGCTCAGGCTAATCCCACCGGGTTGGCAATACAGACGCGAAGTATCGAGGGTCAAATTGTTTCGGCAGGTGATGTTAGTCTATCGTTTCCCCTGATGAGTGTGGTCAAGCCCTTTGTGCTGCTATTTTTGCTAGAGCAGTTGGGCGCACAGACTGTATTTTCCCGTGTCGGCATCCAGTCTTCTCACGAACCTTATAATTCTCTAATACAATTACAAACAGACAAGGGTTGGCCTCGTAACCCGATGATTAATAGTGGTGCGATCGCACTGGCTGACTTGCTCCCCGGTGAAGATGCTTCGTCTCGTTGCGAAACCCTTCGTCAGTGGCTCAATCAACGCTCGAATAGCCATCTGTTTTTAGATCAAGCCATGCTGAATTCGGTGCGTTCCCGGTCGAATGAACGTAATCGAAACCTGGCTAACCTGCTGGCTGAGTCAGGTTATCTGGACAACGTGGAAATGGCTTTGGATACCTACCAACACATCTGTTGCTTAGCTGGAACGGTTGCTGATTTAACTCAATTGGGCATGATTCTGGTACAGGATTATAAAAATATTTTACCAAAAAATCGCCGAATCGTTAATGCCTTAATCACAACCTGTGGTTTGTATGAAGCGTCCAGCCGCTTCGCTGTGCAGGTGGGAGTACCGACCAAGTCAGGGGTAAGTGGTGCCGTGTTAGCGGTGATACCTTTTCAAGGTGCGATCGCGTGTTACAGTCCACCCTTAGATGAGGCCGGTAACTCCAAGGCGGGTTTATTTTTATTGCAGCAACTGGTACAAACTCTCAATTTAAGTGTCTTTGGTTAAGAGGAATGATTGGCACTCCATCGATTTTTTAATCCAATCCCCACCCATCCATCTGGAAAGTACCATCTTGATCAAAATAGAATAAGAATATTCAACACCTGGTCACTCTTACATTTTGATTGAATGCTCAATTCGCCCACTCAAGACCTCTATTTGAACTCCATTCATTTTCTAGAGCAAAATAGTCAGCAACGTCTATTAATCCTGAAGCAGCTTGGACTAGCCAGATACGATTTTTTAGCAAAAATACCGCTAAATCAGGCCAATATCACCTGTATCATGCGTTTTTTTCAGGCTCCAAATCAAATTAAATTTCCGAATCTTCGAGGAGCTGATATATCGGGCTTAATATTGGATGGGGTCAATTTTATTCGCGGAGATTTGACCGGGGCAAATTTGCAAAAAAGTCGATTGTTAGAGGCAGACTTAATCTTTGCTAATTTTACTAGAGCGGATTTGAGAGAAGCCGATTTGAGCGGTGCAACTCTGAATGAAACGGTATGGTCAGAGGCTTTAGTCGAAGGGTGCTACTTGGGAACGGGAATTGGATTAAGCCATCAGCAACGCCAAGACCTCAAAACTCGTGGTGCCATTGTTGAATCTTCAGGAAATCGTTAAATCTGGGGTTTATGAATGAATGTAAAAGTACCTGGAATTCCTCCAATTTTAGAGGAATTTCAGGCTTTCAGATTCCAATTGATCCAACTTAAATGAAGCCTCAACTAGAGATATACCCCTTTACCCCTTAAGCTGCCGTTACAACAGCAGCAGTTTGTTCATGCTCAACCACAAACACATTGGCGTAAAGGTTCGCCATGATTTGCTTCCCCTCAAGCGTCAGCTCTAAATAGCGCAGCGCATCTTTGATATAGGGATAAACCCCATTCCAATAAAACTTGGAATAGTTTTGGCGTAAGTCTCCAGGATGACGATAACCTAACGCTTTGTTGACCCCAGTTTCTTCAAATTCATAGTACAAAGCGCTAATTTTCTTCAAGTATCTAGGATCAGAAAGCTGACCAATTAAATCAGCCGCTCTCACCAAACCCGGACAGTTAATTCTATCTTGATGGTCTTCATCGGTAGGAACTGGGAAACGAGTCAGTTCAATGTTGCGCTTAATCACATCAGCATCAATCAGGATGTGACCGCCAAAGCGCTCTTCAATAAACAGTTTGCCTCGGTCTACGTGGTGGGGAGTCAAGGAGGCATCACTCGCACCTGGAGGTAAAGCCACCATCTCATCGCCTACACCTGTAGCGTACAAGCCTTCCGTGGGTCGGTCTAGACGGCAAACCCCTTTGACATAACCGATGTCATGACAAAGCAAGGAGATGATACCGTGCATCCAGTCTTCACAGGAAATGCCACCCTCCCGGATGTGCTTGCCACGCAAGATTTCCTGTCCAACCAAGGTGACTAGAATGGTATGCTCGACATTGTGATAAAGGGCATCACTGTTGGCAATGTTTTCCAACGCCATGCCACCCGCCCAGCCAATAATGTCTGCATAGTCAGATTTCCAGCCTCCGTAGGTACGGTGGTACCCTTCTCGGATCTGTTGTACAAAGTGGTCAATGAGTAATTGGGTAGGGTCAAACATAGAGAAGTCTCTCAACGTGAATCAATAGGGGGATTTGAGGGAATCAGGCAGCATCGGTTGACATCACAAGAAGTCCAAACTACCTCTCACAAACAAGTGAAGGGATGAGGGTTTTATACCCTCTTTGGGGGGTTCTTGCAGAATCGTCGGACACTGCATAGGCATGAGAATTGTAGTAGCTATTTCTAATATCAAGGAAAATCCCAAGATCGGTTGTGATGAAGTCTTTTTAACTCACGTGATTGTTTGGAGTTAGGGTTGTGAGGAGAGTCACACGCTAAGGCGTTCAGCTACATAAAGCCGCCGCATGGTAACGGATATGGTCTGCAATAAAGGTGGCGATGAAGTAGTAACTGTGGTTATAGCCTTCCTGAAAGCGCAATGTTAAGGGTTGACCGACCGTTTCACAAGCCTGTTGAAATACCTCAGGCAGTAACTGCTCTTCTAAAAAAGGGTCTGCCGTACCTTGATCGATTAGGATGGGACGGTTATAGCCGGCGATGAGTACCAGTTCACTGGCATCATAGGGACGCCAGCTTTCTGGATCGGAACCCAAGTAATTTGTAAAGGCTTTTTGCCCCCACGGACAGCGCCTGGGTGCTGCGATGGGAGCAAAGGCAGAAACCGATTTGTACTGTTCAGGGTTTCTTAGGGCACAAATCAGTGCTCCATGTCCTCCCATGGAATGGCCAAAAATGCCCTGTTTATCGGGTTGCACCGGGAAATGTTCAGCAATCAAATCGGGTAACTCGTGGACGACATAGCTATACATCCGGTAGCGCGACGCCCACGGTTCCACCGTCGCATCCACATAAAAACCCGCACCCGCGCCAAAATCCCAGTCATCCTCTTCACCGACAATTCCTGTATTACGAGGGCTGGTATCGGGTGCAACCAGCATCAATCCATATTCAGCCGCTAATTGTTGGGCACCTGCTTTAACCATAAAGTTCTCTTCGGTGCAGCTTAAGCCAGAGAGAAAATAGAGCACTGGCACTCGTTCTAATTTGGCTTGAGGGGGTTGGTAAATGGCAAATCGCATTTCGCCATTACAAGTCTGAGATTGGTGTTGGTAAAAGTTCACTGTACCGCCAAAGCATTTATTTTTGGAAATGAGATTAGGGGCTGTGGACATATATTTGGTTTCTAGGGATTAACGGTGAAAGCAGATTGGGTGATATAGCTTTCTATCTTCCCAGTAGCATTTATCGTAATTAGTGTACTAATAATGTTAAATTGAATACAAAACTGATCCATCGGTTCTTGGCGAATGTGACGACAATCGGTTAATCATCATTTTCGTTCCAAGCTATTTAGGTCAGGTTAATGTTGGGGTTGAGAATCCTTCCGACGAGATTTCAGGCTCCAAAGAGAAAACCTCAGGCAACGAGGAGGTACCAGTTCGTAATTGCCTGAGGTCATTAAACCTATTGGACACAGTCGCAACACTAACGTTATACAGCGTAATACATAAATGAGCGCATAACACAATTAAGTAAGAAAGTTATATAGGCTATTACCCCCGATCAAAGATTTGCTAAGGTGTCCGAGTTCTAGTGTTTGGGTGAACGGATATGGGTTGACAAAAAACAAGGTTATGAAGTAATGAATGGCGATGATTCGGTGTTGTCGCTGGATGTTATGCGATCGCCTTTGCTGGTTTCCTTTTAGGTTAGGAACTCCGGCTTGGGCAATGGCAAGTAAGGTTAGTGAAAAAGCTCCACAAGGCAATAGGAGAATATTTCAGAAGCCTTAAACTAAGCGATGATACAGAGGAGCAATGATTTGTTGAGGTCAGTCGCTGTGCATTTGGCAATCGCCTTGACCAGACAGGCAACTTCAGCACGATACAATAGTTTCAGCACTTCAGGACACAGCTTAAACGTCGCTGAAAATGAAGAGTCTTGTGTGATGCAATCCTTTATACCAATATCTATCCAGGAGACTCTATTGTCAGCAGTATATAGGATAAGTAAAGTCGTTGAGCGATTTGGCACCGAAACCGAGAGGAGATAAAAGCACGCATGGGCAAGGTAGTCGGCATTGACCTGGGTACAACAAACTCTGTGGTAGCGGTCATGGAGGGTGGCAAGCCGGTTGTAATTGCCAATGCAGAAGGGATGCGGACAACACCTTCGGTCGTTGGCTTCAGTAAGGATGGGGAGCGTTTGGTCGGACAAATGGCACGTCGCCAAACCGTGCTCAATCCCCAGAATACGTTTTATGCCGTCAAGCGATTCATTGGACGCAAATATGACGAAGTCAGTCCAGAGTCTAGACGCGTTTCCTACACGATTCGCCGAGATGAAACTGGCAGCGTGAAAATTAGGTGCCCCCGTTTGAAGAAGGAATTTGCCCCCGAAGAAGTTTCGGCAATGGTGCTGCGGAAATTGGCAGATGAGGCCGGTCGCTATCTGGGGCAGCCCGTGACGGGTGCCGTGATTACAGTTCCTGCTTACTTCAATGATTCTCAGCGGCAAGCGACACGAGATGCCGGACGAATTGCAGGTTTAGAAGTTCTGCGTATTCTCAATGAGCCAACGGCAGCCTCTTTGGCGTATGGGATGGATCGCAAAGAGAGTCAGACTATCTTGGTTTTTGACTTGGGAGGGGGTACGTTTGATGTCTCCATCCTAGACGTTGGGGATGGGGTGTTTGAAGTCAAGGCCACGAGTGGTGATACTCAACTGGGTGGGAATGATTTTGACCGCAAAATTGTTGATTGGTTGGCGGAGCAGTTTTTGGAAACCGAAGGGGTGGATTTAAGACGCGATCGCCAAGCCCTGCAACGCTTAAATGAGGCGGCGGAAAAAGCCAAAATTGAGCTTTCAGGGGTGAGTGTTACAGATATCAATTTACCGTTTATCACGGCGACAGAAGATGGACCCAAGCATTTAGAAACTCGGCTCACCCGTGCCCAGTTTGAGACTCTATGTGCAGATCTGATCGGTCGATTGCGCCGCCCATTGAAACGTGCCCTACAAGACGCGGCCTTAAGTCCCAGCCAAATTGATGAAGTGGTTTTGGTAGGTGGCTCGACACGTATCCCACTGGTGCAACAACTCGTGCGGAGCTTTATTGATCAAGAACCGAATCAGAACGTTAACCCCGACGAAGTGGTAGCCGTGGGAGCCGCTATTCAGGCGGGAATTCTCAGCAATGAGGTGAAGGATATCCTTTTATTAGATGTGACGCCTTTGTCGATGGGGTTAGAAACCATTGGGGGTGTCATGAAAAAGCTGATTCCCCGAAATACCACAATTCCTACCCGGAAATCAGACATATTCTCAACCGGTGACAACAATCAAACGCTGGTGGAAATTCATGTTCTCCAGGGTGAGAGGGAAATGGCGGCGGATAATAAGTCGTTGGGTCGATTTAAGCTGACAGGGATTCCCCCTGCACCGCGAGGCGTTCCTCAAATTCAAGTGTCTTTCGATATTGATGCCAATGGAATTTTGCAGGTTACGGCTTTAGACAAAACCACAGGTCGAGAACAAAGCGTGACCATTCAAGG